>NZ_LR733906.1:0-5210 GCF_902506585.1 Sphingomonas sp. T1 | reverse complement strand
GTTCCCGCCTGCGCGGGAATGACGTTTGGGGCGGGTGCGGCTCTGCGGGCGGATCAGGGTTTGGGCGGGTCGAACTGGCGGAGCGCGGCGATGGCGTTGCGGGCGGTGGGGGTGTCGGGGGCGAGACGCGCGGCTTCGGCCCAGGCGGCGCGGGCGCGGGTCTCGTCGCCGTCGCGCGCGGCGATGTTGCCCGCCTCGAGCTGGACCGAGGCGTCGTCGGGGGAGCGCTTGAGCGCCTCGGCGATGTCGCCGCGTGCACGGGGCAGATTGCCCATCCGCCGCGCGAGCGTCGCGGACAGGAGCCAGGCGAGCGGATCGTCGCCCGCGGTGGTCAGTGCGAGATCGATATCGGTGCGCGCGGAGGCGAGATCGTCCGCGGCGACGAGCGCGCGCGCGTGATCGAGCCGTGCTTCGCCGAGCTGGAGCCCGGTCAGCGTCCCCGCGGTGAGCGCCGAATCGAGCGCGGTGCGCGCCTTGGTCGCGTCGCCCGCGGCGAGCCAGGCATTGCCGCCCTGCGCCCAATAGGTCGCGGCGCGATCGTCGTGCGCGAGCTGCGCGTCGCGCGCCGCGCTCTCGAATTCGGCGGCGGCGGCGGCCCAGTTCTTTTCCGCGGCAAAGGCGAGCCCGCCACAGTCGCGCGCCGCGGCGCCGCCGCCCGCCATCCGCCAGCGACCCGCCTCGGCACGCGCGGCGACCGGATCGGTCGCGATCGTCGCGATGCAGCGCTGGAGCCGCGTGGCATCGTCGGCGGGGCCGGCGGCGGCGGGTGCCGCTATCGGCTTGGCGCCAGGCTTTGTGGCGGGGCTGGCGGCCTGGGACAGGAGCAGCGCGGGGGCGAGCAGCGTCAGGATCATAAGCGGGCGATCACATCCTCGACCGCGCGGATGATCAGCGCGATGTCGGAATCGCGTGACAGGCGGTGATCGCCGTCCTTGACGAGCAGTGTCTGCACATCGGCTGAACGAAGCAGCTCGGCGAGCCGGGTGGTGCGCAGCCACGGCACCGCCTTGTCGCGCTGGCCCTGGATCAGGCGGACCGGGCAGCGGATCTCGATCCAGCCGAACATCAGCCGGTTCGCCTCGCCCGACGCCCAGAAGCCGCGGGTGTAGATGGTGGGTTCGGGCCCGTAGTCGTTGGCGCGTTCGAGCCGGCCCGCGCTGAGCAGCGTCAGCTTTTCCTCAGGGGTGAAGCCCCAGTCGGTGAAGTCGGGCGCGGGGGCGATGCCGACGAGCGCTGCGACCAGATCGGGGCGGGCTTTCGCGACGAGCAGCATCAGCCAGCCGCCGAGCGACGAGCCGACGAGCACCGCGGGGCCGTCCGCCAGGGCTTCGAGCATCGCGATCACGTCGTCGCGCCAGTCGACGAGCGTCTGATCCTCGAACGCGCCCTCGCTGCGGCCGCAGCCGCCATAGTCGAAGCGGAGATAGGCGCGGCCCTGCGATTTCGCCCAGGCCTCGAGCGTGACCGCCTTGGTGCCCGTCATGTCCGAGCCATAGCCCGACAGGAAGACGATCGTCGGGCCGGTGCCGGTCGTGTGGTGATAGGCGAGGCGGGGGCGGTCCGGCGCGGGGGCGGTGGTGTCGGTCATGCGCGGGGCTTTAGCCAAAGCGGGCGGACGGGGCTAGGTCAGGCTGGCGCGTTCAGACGGGGGCGGAGGGGCTGGTGAAGATGTCCTCGATCGCGAGGCCGAACAGCTCGGCGATGCGGAAGGCGAGCGGGAGCGAGGGGTCGTAGCGGCCGGTCTCGATCGCGTTGACGCTCTGGCGCGAGACGTCGAGGCGGTCGGCGAGGTCGCCCTGGCTCCAGTCGCGTTCGGCGCGCAGGACTTTCAGGCGGTTCTTCATGCGGCGCCTGCGCGCACCGCGGCGATGTTGACGCACCCGCCGAGCATCAGGCCGGCAAACCAGAGCACACCCGCCGAATAGGCCGGGACATGGGGCGCGAGGCCGAAGCTTTCGAGGAAGCCCCAGATCGTCGTCGCGCAGAGCATGAAGACGGTGGCGATCAGCGTCTGGCGGACGTTCATCGTGCGGATATATTCGTCGGGCTCGTCGCGCAGATAGCGGCCCCAGGCGAGGAAGACGCCGAGCAGCGGAAGCGCGGGCAGCACCGCGAGGAGATAGGCGAGCGGGCCGGTCGGCGGATGGCTGCGGAACAGCGCCACCACGCCGAACAGCGTGCCCATGTACGCGAGGCTGAGACCGAGAACGGTGGCGTTGTAGCGGCGCAGCGCGGGGCTCTTGTGCATGGTCAAGCGTCCTTTTGAATCGGTAAAGGAAGCTTGTCATTGGAGGGTGTGGGAGTCAAGGTGGCTTTACAGCGGGGGGCGGGGTTGAGGGGATGCGATCGCGACTGTCCGCTCTCCCACGTAGGCGGGAGTCCAGGGTGGCAGGGCTCGGTGCTGCTTGGCTCTGGATCCTGACTTTCGTCAGGATGACGGGTGGGGGTGGGCGGCGCTTCCCCGCCGTCCGGATGGCGAGCGGGGAGGGCGGCGCTTCCCCGCCGTCGGGAGGACGGGTGGGGAGGGCTGCGCTTCACCGCCGTCATCCTGGGCTTGACCCAGGATCCAGGGTTATGGGGCGCAGCGCCGCTGGGCTCTGGGTCCTGACTTTCGTCAGGATGACGGGTGGGGGGTGGGCGGCGCTTACCGCCTTCGTCCTGGCCCCCGCTTTTGCGGGGGGATGGGGTCAGATGATGAATTCTACCGTTTTCATCTGGGTCTGGTCGGCGGCGACGGCGCCGCGTTTGGCGACCATCTGGCGGTGGAGTTCGCGGACGGTGTCGCTGCCGCGGGTCTTGCAGAAAGCGGGGATGACCGCGTGGACGAGCGCGCCGAGGCCGCCGGCGATCATCGTTACGCCGAACCGGCTGGCGACGCCGAAATGCTCGGCATAGCTTTCGCCGACGGTGGCGGGATGGTCGAGGAAGAGGCGGCGGAACATCGGCGGGTCTCCGGACGGGGGATCGGGCTTATCCTATCAGCCGGCGAGGGATTCGACCATGGTCGCCGCGAGCAGGCTGAGCGTGTCGTCGCGCGCGCCCATCACGACGATGCGGTCGCCGGGGCGGGCCTCGGCGACGAGCAGCGCGGCGGCGTCGGCGCGGTCGGCGATGTGGCGGGCGTCGCGGTCTTGCGCGGCGATCCGGGCGACGATGTCGGCGCTGGTGACTTCGCGGGTGACGGTGCCGCCATAATAAGCGGGGTCGGGGAGGACGAGCAGGTCTTCGGGCGCCAGCCTTGCGACGAAAGTGGCGACGAGTTCGCTGCCCATGACCTTCAGCGGACCATAGCCGTGCGGCTGGAACAGGATCAGCAGGCGGCCGGGAAAGGCGTGGAGCGTGTCGAGCGTGGCGGCGATCTTGTCGGGGTTGTGGCCGAAATCGTCGATCACCGCGACGCCGTTCGCTTCGCCGACGAGATCGAAGCGGCGGCGCAGGCCGGTGAAGCTCGCGAGTGCCTTGACCGCGTCGGGCAGCGACACGTCGGCGGCCATCGCCGCGCCGATCGCGGCGAGCGCGTTCGCGACGTTGTGGCGGCCGGGGACGGCGAGCTTCACGCGCGTGCGGACGCCGCGCGACACGAGGTCGAAGGCTATCGCGAAGGGTTCGGGGGCGAGATTCTCGGCGCGGAGGTCGGCGGAGGCGTCGATCGCGAAGGTGGTGACCTGGCCGCGGGGGAGGCGGGCGGCGAGCGCGGCGGCGTCGGGGTCGTTGGCGTTGACGACCGCGGTCTCGGCTTTTGCGATAAAGGTGCCGAACAGCTGGCGCAGTTCGTCGAGCGACTTGTGGTCGAGGCTGACATTGTTGAGCACGGCGATCTTCGGCGCGTAATGCGCGATCGAGCCGTCGCTTTCGTCGACCTCGCTGACGAAGGTGTCGCCCTCGCCGACTAAGGCGCTCGCGAAGGGGGCGTCGGGGGAGGCGAAATTCTTCATCACCGCGCCGTTCATCACGGTGGGGTCGCGGCCGGTGGTGTGGAGGATCCAGCCGATCATGCCGGTGACGGTCGACTTGCCGCTGGTGCCGGCCACGCCGATCGGCAGGCGGCTGTCGTTGAACAAGGAGGCGAGCAGCTCGGCGCGGGTGGCGCGCGGGCAGCCGAGCGCGGCGGCGGCGATCATGTCGGGGACATTGGCCTCGATCGCGGCGGAGGCGACGACGTGCTGGGCGGGCGAGACGATGCCGCTGCCGTCCTGCGGGAAGAGCGCGACGCCCTTTGCGGCGAGATCGTCGAACTTGGCGGGGACGCGGCCCTGGTCGAGATTGCGGTCCGAGCCCGCGACGGTCGCGCCGCGGCCCGCGAGGATCATCGCGAGCGGCATCATGCCCGACCCGCCGATGCCGATGAAGAAATAGGTGGGCTGGTCGGCGGCGGTCTGGTCGGAGGGGTTGGTGATATCCATAAGCTCGCGCTATCGGCGGTTGCGTAACGGGGCAAGACAGGACGAACCATGCGCATCGGTGTTCTCGCCGCGTCGAGCCGGACCAATCCTTCGGCGATCCCCGTGGTCACCGCCTATGCGGCGCGCGCGTTTCCCGAGGTCGAGCTGGTATTCCATCCGCAGTGCACCGCGACCGACGGGCATTTCGCGGGATCGGACTTCGCGCGGGCGGCGGCGTTTCTGGAATATGCCAATGATCCGGCGTTCGACGCGATCTGGTTCCTGCGCGGGGGCTATGGCGCGAACCGGATCCTCGCGATGGTGATGCCCGAGCTGGGGCGGGCGGCGCGGCACAAGATGTATCTGGGCTATTCGGACGTCGGGTTTCTGCTGGGGGCGCTGTACGCACGGCGGATCGGGCGGGTGGCGCATGGGCCGATGGTGAGCGACATCAACCGGCATGACGGCGAGGCGACGGTGGCGCGGTCGCTCGGCTGGATGGCGCGGGGGGATCGCAGCGGACTCGAGCCGGGGCTCGGGGGGCAGCCCTCGGCGGCGTTCAACCTGTCGATCCTGACGTCGCTGATCGGGACGCCGTGGCTGCCCGACCTGACCGATCATGTGCTGATCGTCGAGGAGGTGTCGGAGCCGATGTATGCGATCGACCGGATGCTGTTCAAGGTGGCGAACGCGACCCAACTGAAGGGGATTGCCGGGCTCAGGCTCGGGGCGGTGACCGCGGTGCAGGCGAACGAGCCGGCCTGGGGGGAGACGCTCGATTACATGATGGTGCGGTGGGCGCGGGATATGGGGGTGCCGTATCTGGGG
>NZ_LR733884.1:0-2699 GCF_902506585.1 Sphingomonas sp. T1 | reverse complement strand
AAGGGGTCCAGAGACGCACAGGAGACGTCGTCATGAACATCGGTTCGATCAAGCAGAACGCGGCTGGCATCTACATGGGCCGGGTTTCCACCCTGGCGGTTGCGATGACCATCGCGCTGAAGCCGGTGCAGTCCACCAACCCGCGCGCACCGCGCTACGAGATCCACGCGCTGACCGCCAACAAGACCTGGGTACAGGTCGGCGCGCTGTTCGAGCTGGTCTCGAACAACACCGGCGAGGCGTTCCTCAACGGCCGCATCGACGACCCGTCGCTGCCCGCGCCGCTGCAGATCTCCGCCTTCCGGCAGGAGGACGAGTCCTACAACCTGGTGTGGCAGCGCGCGCAGAAGCGTCGCGACGTGGGCACCGCGCTCGGCGTCAAGGCGAGCGAGGACGACCTCGCCCCGCCGTTCGGCGCCGACGGCAGCCCCACCGCAGGCGATCTCGCCGGTGCCGGCGCGGGTGCCGGTCCCGATGACGGCCTGGGCATGAGCACCGCTCCGATCGAGCCGGTCGCCTAAGGCGGTTGGCCGGAGCCGAAAAGGGGATCGCCTCTCGCGAGGCGGTCCCCTTTTTCATTCACTACGCACGGTCGCCCCGCCCGAAGAAGGGCATCACCTGCGGTGACACCCTTCCGGGTCGGGTCACGGCCACCAACGTCGTCCGCGGAGCTCAAGCAGGCGCGTCGCCCAGGCCCAGCCGCATGGCTGCGCGAGCGCCGATGGAACCCAACCGACTTACGCCGACCCGCGGAACCGACACATCGGCCAAGCCGACAACCGACCCGGCCGCGAAACCGGATGTCCTCGCTTATGCGCCACCGTCCGGCGTGTCACCCCTTCGGCTTGCCCCCATCATCGGCATCTTCGACCAGCGATGCTAGCGTCGCCAACGCGACAACGATCGCTCGGGATCACGGGCCAAGCGGCCGACATAGCCGGTTCACAGGTGCTGCCCATCGAAGCTTCGCGGACCTTGTCGGGCCAGCGGTCTCCCGCGCCGGGTCTCATGTCACCTGCGGACCGCCGTTGGTCACCGCAACCGCTTTAGCGGGGCCGTGTTGCCGCGCTGAAGCGCGGCTGCCCGCACCAACCCCGCGAAAGCGGTTCCCCTGCGCTGACGCTCCGGTGCGGTGACCCCCGTCGCCCCGCTTCTCGGTGACACCCGGCGGGGAAACCGCCGGCCCCACCAAGGAGGCTTCGATGAACAACGTGAACCTAGTCGGCCGTCTGGCCCGCGACCCCGAGCTGCGCCAAGCCGGTGACACCAACATCACCACGGTGTTCGTGGCGACCGACCGACCCAAGCTCAACAAGGAGGGTCGCACCTACAAGGACGGCAGCGGCTTCACGGTCAAGGAGACCGAGTTCCACAAGGTCACCTGCTTCAACGGCCTAGCCAAGGCAGTGTCCGGAGCCCGCAAGAAGGGCGACTTGGTCGCGGTCGAGGGACGGCTCCACTACACCAAGTGGCAGGACCGCGACGGCAACGATCGCTACGGCTGCGAGATCATCGCCGATCGGGTGGAGTTCTACTGACCCACCCTTTCGCGTGCTCGCGCGCCGTCTTCCATCAGCACCCGGTGCATGATCGATGCGCCGATCCATGGAGACTGCCATGCAGAAGCAAGCGGACCTGTTCGATCCCGACGTGAACCCGTTCACGGATCCAGAGCCAATGGCCGAGCCTGCTGTCCAGGTCGCGGATGAGGACGAGCCCGCGCCACGGGTCGATCCGCTGGCCGCCCCATGTGGTTTCGTCAACTGCCGAAACCTACCATGCCGACGCCTCGCGTCGCGACCTCTGCTGCTGGATGGCAAGCCCTTCGTCCACCGCGGCATACCGATGTTGCACTGCGATCCGGCCTGCTGGCGTGACGTTGATGCCGACCAAGTTCCCGAGACGACCGAACCGCAAGACGACGCCGGTGACTACCCCGCGGACCGCGACGACCCAGGACCAGAGGCCCCGCCGGATTATGATGACTGGTCGGGATGGGAGCGCGCCGACGATGATGGTTTCGGCGAAGACGATGGTGGAAGAGAAGACAGAGAAGGGTAGGGGCGCCCGCCCTATGGGCGGGACCGGGCTCTAGGCGGCTGCGCCGCCCGGAGCCCCGCGTGCCGCGGGTCTCCGCCCTTCGGGTAACGATCCCTCGCTGGACGGCGACCGGTCTCGCGAGGACCGACAGCGACATCGGTCGCGCCCATTCGGGCGCTACCCTCGCCGCTTTGCATCCGCACGCCTTTGGCGCGCGAATGCCGGTCCTCACTCGATCCGGTCGCCGTACCCAAACCAAATCTATCTTTCTGTGAGTCCGAGCATGGCATGCGGGGTTGGCGGACCGTCAAGGACGAGCGGTGCCCCCAATTTTCACGACCCCGCCACTCCGCTTCGCTCCGCTATGGGGCCGAGAAAATCGGCTCCCCCACTCGCGAGCGTTAACCGGGGTCCACGCCTTCGGCGCGGCTTCCCGGTTAACGTCCCTGACGGCCCTGACCGCCGCATGCCGAATGAGAGACCTCACAAGAAGGTGAGAAACAAAACTCATGGAGGCTATCATGACCAAGTACACCAACTTCTCCGACCTGGCCCGCACGATGGCGGACACGCGCGCAACGCAGATCGCCGACGAGACCCGCCAGGACGAGCGCACGCTGCGCACCTATGACGGCGCGTTCATCGAAGGCAGCGAGATG
>NZ_LR733905.1:0-2532 GCF_902506585.1 Sphingomonas sp. T1 | reverse complement strand
TGTGAAGGAAATCGGGCACCGGCAGGTGTACGATTTCCTCCAAAGCAGGAAGCCGCGGGCCTCGGATGCTGACCTATGGGTTTTTCGGTTTTCGGCTGCTGGGCCGCCGGGCGGGACAGCCCGCAGCAGACGTCCTGGTCGGGGCGGTGCTGACCATCGGATGCGCCCTCAGAGGCTGATATCGAGCCTTGCCGTGCGGCGGACGTGACACTGCGCTCGGTGCCGGTGTCGATCGCATAAGCGTCATCATGGCCGGAAGCGCACAGGTCGCGCGGCGGGATGAAGGCGAGCCATGCCGGGTCATGGCGCGGTGGTCCCGGTCGGGTTGGAGGCAGGCGGCGGTGCGCGGGACTGGCGCCAGCGTTCGAAGATTTCGATGACGAGCATGCGTCCGCCGCAGCATGGGCATGGCGGGCGGGCATCCTCAGGTTCGACCGGCTCGGTAGCGGACACGGGCGGGGCAGCACCGAGCAGTTGGCGGGCGTGTTCGAGGTGAGCCTTGCGGGTGGCGCCAGCAAGCAGGCCGTAATGGCGGATGCGGTGGAAGCCCTTCGGGAGAACGTGGAGCAGGAAGCGGCGGATGAACTCGTCAGCGGCCAGCGTCATCAGCTGCTGCCGGTCGGCGACATCGTTGCGATAATTCTTGTAGCGTAATGTCACCCCGGTCTCGTCGAAGCGGATGAGGCGACTGTTCGAGATCGCCACGCGGTGCGTGTAGCGCGACAGATAGGCGAGGACGGCCTGCGGTCCCGCAAACGGCGGTTTGGCATAGACGACCCAGTTCTTTTTGCGGACCGGGGACAGGTGTTGCAGGAAGGCGCGGCGGTCGCCGAGTGCCGCGAGACTGCCGAAGAAGCCGAGCCGTCCCGCCTCGTACAGCGCCATCAGCCGGGTCAGGAACAGGCGGCGGAACAGCTTGCCGAGCACACGCACCGGCAGGAGGAACGCCGGGCGTGACGACACCCAGCGCTTGCCGTCCGGCGACAGTCCACCGCCCGGTACAATCATATGAATGTGAGGGTGGTGGGTCATGGCCGAGCCCCATGTATGAAGCACCGCAGTGATACCGATCCGCGCGCCAAGATGCTTTGGGTCAGCGGCGATGGTGGTCATCGTCTCGGACGCCGCCTGGAACAGCAGGCCGTAGACCGCAGCCTTGTTCTGGTAGGCGATGTCGGCGACCTCGGCCGGCAGGGTGAAGACGACGTGGAAATAGCCGACCGGCAGCAGGTCGGCCTCGCGCTCGGCAAGCCATGTGCGCGCGGCCGCACCCTGGCACCGGGGACAATGCCGGTTGCGACAGGAATTGTAGGCGACCCGCCAGTGTCCGCAGTCGGTACAGGCCTCGACGTGGCCACCGAGCGCTGCAGTGCGGCAGTTCTCTATCGCCGACATGACCTTCAGCTGGTGGAGGCTCAGATGCCCGGCGTGGGCAGTCCGGTACGCAGGACCGGTAGCACGGAAGATGTCGGCGACCTCGAGCGAGGTGCGCATCGCGCGCTCACCCGGCGGGTGGTTTGCCCTCCATCAGCGCCATCAGCCGGTCGAGCGGACCGGTCACCGCATGGATCGTTCGGGTGGCGACCTTGGTGTAGAGCGCGGTCGTCTCGAGCTTGCTGTGCCCGAGCAGGACCTGGATCACGCGAATGTCGACGTCCTGCTCGAGCAGGTGGGTGGCGAAACTATGCCGCAGGGTGTGCGGGCTGACGCGCTTGCGGATCCCGGCTGCGTCAGCCGCCTCGCAGACGGCACGGTGAAGTTGCCGCGTCGAGATAGGGTCGGTGTAGCTGCGCCCCGGAAACAGCCAGCCATGAGGCAACAGGACGCTGCGCCGTTTTCCCTCGCGCCACCAGAGCCGCAGCAGCTCGAGCAACTGAGGTGACAGCATCGCGTTACGGTCCTTGCGCCCCTTGCCCTCCTCGATGCGGATCAGCATGCGCTTGCTGTCGATGTCGTCGGCCTTGAGGTGAGCGACCTCCGACACCCGCAATCCGGCGCCGTACGCAACCCCCAGCGCCGCTCGGTACTTAATGCCCGGTGCTGCCTCGAGCAGCCGCGCGACCTCCTCGACGCTCAGCACGTCGGGCAGCTTGCGGGGACGAGGCGCCAGGACCAGCTTGCGCGATAGGTCGGGCCGGTCGAGCGTCACGCCGAACAGGAAGCGCAGCGCCGATACTGTGGCGCCAATCACGGACTCCCCGACACCGTGCTCGCGCTGGTGAAGCTGGAAGCGCCGAACGTCCTCGGCGGTCGCGGTCTCAGGCGAGCGTCGCAGGAAAGCCGCGAAGGCGCGAACGTGGCGGACATAGTCGTGCTGGGTACGCGACCGCATCGAGCGCATCGCCATGTCGTCGAGCATGCGCTGACGCAGCGGCGTAACGTACTGTTCGGTGGGTAGGGACGCCATGATGAAGTTCCTCTTGTTGAAGGAACTCCATCGTCTGCCGCCGCTGCCGCAGGACCAAACCTCAGCGCAAGGGCGCTACCCCACCGCCACCACCACTGCCGCGCAGCGGCTTCGTGCTGTGGGTC
>NZ_LR733904.1:0-2554 GCF_902506585.1 Sphingomonas sp. T1 | reverse complement strand
AGTGCGCCGTTGTGGCGCTGAAAGGAGTATCAGTAATGATGAGGTAAGTTGAGGAAACCTCTGCCCGCCAAGCTAACCTTGGGTTCGAAAGACCTGAAATCCGGAAACGGACAGGGGACAATAGCATGCTTGGAGTAAGGCCGAATGCGTTCCAGTCGTAAAGGAGCGATGCCGGTCAGGGCAAGACGCGTAAGGTGAAAGCTACACTGCTTAAATCCCAGTCTGCAGCGTTTTATATAGCGGAAGCTGGCGAAAGCGACTGACACGCCAGTCCCGGACGATGGCAAGAGTCTCATGTCTTGGCTCTTTGCTCCTCAGCCCGTCCGGCGCGCCTCTCGTCGAGGGGTTTAGTGGATGAACGGGACACCTAACCGCGTCGTATCTCCGATCAGTGTAACTACGGGATGCCCTAAACAGGCGGCTTCGGCCGACCTGCATGGGTACGGAGCCGCCATAGTACTCAAACGCCCGGGGTAATGCCTGGGACAGCTTCCCAGTCGGGGAGACGGTGCATCCGCATAAGGAACGGGCGACCGGGCCGAAAGCGGAGACCGCCGGGGGAAGGGCGGCAGTTGCGATACTTCAACCGAAATCATGGGGTGTGCTGATGCTACCTGAAACTGTGATGGCCCGGTTGGAGGCCATTCCGACGCTGGCAGCGTCGGGCAAACGAGTAAATGGGCTTCATCGTCTGATGGGGTCTCGGCTTCTCTGGGAGCAGGGACTCAAGAAGATCGTCTCCAATCGGGGGGCGATGACGCCGGGTGTCGATGGCGAGACCTTCGCGGACTTCGGTCCGGAAGACCTCGACCCATTGATCGCCAGTGTGGTGGCTGGAGCCTACAAACCGAAACCAGTGCGTCGGGTATTCATCCCGAAAGGCAAGGGTAAGCGGCGTCCGCTGGGGATACCCACGCGCGACGACCGCCTCGTCCAGGAGGTGGCGCGCCAACTCCTCGAAAGGATCTATGAGCCGGTGTTCTCGAACGCCTCGCATGGGTTCCGGCCGAGGAGATCGTGTCACACGGCGCTTGAACACGTTAAAGCCGTCTGGACGGGCGTGAAATGGCTTGTTGACGTGGATGTCGCTGGGTTCTTCGAGAACATTGACCATGACGTCCTGCTCAAGCTGTTGCGGAAACGGATCAACGATGAAAAGTTCGTTGGCCTGATCGGTGACATGCTGAAGGCGGGCGTCATGGAGGGGCGGACGCATAATCCGACCTACAGCGGCACTCCACAGGGCGGGATCGTGTCTCCAATCTTGGCAAACATCTACCTGCATGAGCTCGATGAGTTCATCGCAGGCCGGATAGCCGCCTTCGAGAAGGGAAAGGTCCGTGCCACGAACCCGGAGTACGGGAGAGTGGCAGCACGCATCGCTAAAAGGCGAGCGCGGCTCAAGCGTCTACAGGCCAGCGATAACGCTGACTTGGCAGCGATCGAGGTCTTAATCTTCGAGATCAAAGCTTTGTCGAAACAGATGCGTACCTTGCCGTCGCGAGACGCCATGGACGCCGGATATCGCCGACTTCGCTACTGCCGGTATGCTGATGATTTCCTTATCGGTGTGATCGGTAGCAAAGACGATGCACGACGTATCTTCGCGGAGGTTGGGTCGTTCCTGACCACCGAGTTGGCACTGAGCGTATCCGAGGAGAAAAGCGGTATTCGAAAGGCGAGCGATGGAGCTGCCTTCCTCGGTTACGAGGTGCGAACCTATACGGGACGTCAATGGACAGTGCGGAGCCAGCGCGGCTCGCAGCACTTCAGCCGTCGGCCTCCGTCAGAGGTGATGCAACTCAGCGTTCCTTGGGAGAAGGTTTTCGGGTTTGCCGCAAGGAAGGGGTATGGTGACATGGCTGTATTGAAGGCCAAGCATCGGAACATCCTTCTTAGCTGTAGCGATGTCGAGATCGTCCTTGCATATAATGCCGAACTACGGGGGTTTGCGAATTATTACGCCTTGGCGAGGGACGTGAAGCAAAAGCTCAACAGGCTAGAGTTCATCCAACGCTGGAGTATGTTCAAAACCATGGCCAGCAAGCACAAGAGTAGCGTACGTGCTGTTGCCGCCCGTATGAGGTCGGGGCAGGAATATCGCGTCGACTATTTGGTCGACGGCCAGCCTCGGTCGGTTAAGGTCTGGAAGCTGATGTATTTGGACCGTGGGTGGGTAGATAAGGCCAAGGTGGATATCCCACCGCGGACTCAAATCTATTCCCATTCACGGACGGATTGGGTCGATCGTCAGAACGCCAAGCAATGCTCGGCGTGCGGGCGGACGGACCGTCCGTGTCAGGTTCATCACGTCGAAGGGTTGGCCGATATTGCACAACGTGGTTTCGCTGCGGAGATGAAGGCTGCGCGGTCACGCAGGACGAGAGTCCTGTGCGACCTGTGTCATGTTGACCTACACCGTGGACGCTTGTCCGATACCCGGAACATGAATGGTATTATCGCAGCGGAGAGCCGTATGCAGTGAAAGCTGCACGTACGGTTCGGCGGGGGGGTCAGGGCTGACTCTTTGAGCAGCACCAACCCTACCCGACTG
>NZ_LR733903.1:0-1741 GCF_902506585.1 Sphingomonas sp. T1 | reverse complement strand
TTGTAAGCGCCAGATAGAAATGTCACCCGTCCGCTAGATAGAAATGTCACGGTTCCATACCGGGCGGATCTTCGGTGTCATGCCGCCCACGTTCACGAGGGTGTGCGCAGATGACGGTGGTTTCGATGAGCCAAGGCGAACTCTCGCGGTACGACACGTTGCAAAGAGTCGAGCGCGGCGACTTGCGGATTGATGATGCTGCTATGGTTCTCGGACTGGGCCGACGCCAGGTATTCAGGCTGCTTGACCGCATGCGCGCCGTTGGTGCCGAGGGCCTGGTATCGCGAAAGCGCGGACGGCCAAGTAATCGGCGCTATAGCGACGCCTTTCGAGACCAAGTTATCGTACTGATGCGCGAGCATTATGCTGGCTTCGGGCCGACACTGGCGCGAGAATATCTGGATGAGCGCCACGGCATTCGCCTGGCATCGGAAACCCTTCGACAGATGATGATAGCAGCTGGTCTGTGGCAGGACCGTGAGGCACGTCGCCCTCGTCCATATCAGCCGCGATACCGCCGGGACTGCCGCGGGGAGCTAGTACAGGTCGACGGTTCCAAGCACTGGTGGTTTGAGGACCGAGGTCCGCAATGTACGCTGCTCGTCTATATCGACGATGCGACCAGTGAACTCATGCACCTGGAGATGGTCGAAAGCGAAAGCACGTTCTCGTACATGCGGGCCACCCGGACCTATATCGAGCGGCACGGCAAGCCGGTCGCTTTGTATTCGGACAAGCACAGCGCCTTCCGAAATAACAATGCCACAGCTGACGGCGACGGAATGACCCATCTTGGTCGTGCCCTGCACGCGCTCAACGTCGAGATCATTTGTGCGAACTCGCCCCAGGCCAAAGGTCGCGTCGAGCGGGCCAATGCGACGTTGCAGGACAGACTGGTCAAGGCAATGCGGCTCGAAGGTATCTCTTCCATCGAACAGGCCAACGCCTTCCTCCCCTCCTACATGGCTCGGCATAATCATCGGTTTGCCAAGCCCGCATTTGACCCGCGTGATCTGCATCGGCCACTGGCGCCGCATGAGAACATTGAGGCGGAGATGGTCTGGCGCGAGGAACGTACCGTCACGGCGTCCCTGACGCTCCATTATAACAAGGCGATGTTCATTCTCGAACCTAACCGGGTAAGCGCAGCACTGGCGCGCAAGCGAGTGCAGATCTGCGAGTATCCCGACGGCCGTATCGAAATACGACATGAGGGCAACGCCCTTCCCTACCGCGTATTTGACAAGATGCGGCAAGTGAACCAAGCCGCAATCGTAGACAATAAGCATCTCGATGCGGCGCTAGAAATGGCGCGGATGATCCAGCAGACGACGCCGCATCACCGCAAGCGCAACAACAGCGAGCCGTCGCGCAGTTCTCAGTCGTTCAGTATGTTCGCAGCAACGACTACCAGTACAGCTGCCAAGGTCGATGGCCGGACTTTATGTAAACCGAAGCTGAAGCGCGGTCCTCGTCTGTCCGATGAGGAACTTTTCGCCCGGGGATTTACCGAATACGCGCCGAGTTCCGTTTCAAGTTGACGGCTTCCACCTCGCGCAAAAACTGGTGTGATCGAGCCCGCTGCTAGCGCAGCGGGTCCAAGGTCGCAGAAGCCGCGGGGGTATCGCATCAGCGGGGGCACCGCTGCGCTGTTGGGATGGCTACACGCTGCCCCCGCTGCTACCAACGGGTGTCATTTCTAATTGGCGAAGAGTGTGTCTTCTCTAACTAGCGGCAACAG
>NZ_LR733902.1:0-1504 GCF_902506585.1 Sphingomonas sp. T1 | reverse complement strand
CGAGACCGTTGAAAAAGGCCTGCGCGAAATCGGCGTGGCGGATGGCTGGTGACGCCGGACACCGGAGGATGCGCCGCGTTATCAGGCTGGCGCGGCCTGCCGGGCGAGCAGCTGAAGGTTGTATGCCGCGGCGGCCATGGTGAACTCCTCTGCGGCTCCTGACAGGCCCCGCAGCTTGAGCGTTCGTAGCCCCAGGTTGCGTTTCAGGTGGCCGAACACGCGCTCGATCCGCTGTCTTCGACGCCGTGCGTGCACATAGGCGTCGGTGCCGGCAAGGGCGCGCACGGTATCGCGGGCTTCCTCGCTGACGAGCCGGGTGACACCCCGCTTCGGACCGATGGTGCATTGCGGCTTCAGCTCGCAGGCGGCGCAATCGGCCGGCCGGCTTCGGTAGACGCGCACCTGCTTGGTCCGGTTGGTGCCGCAATAGCCGAGCAGCTTGTCCGCCGGACAGCGGTAGGCATCCGCTTCCCGGTCGTAGCGGAAGGCATCCCGGGTGAAGAAGGCGTCCCGCTGGCGGGTCCGGTCGATGACCGGGATGTATGGCGTGATGTTCCGGTCGATCAGCCAGCCGAGCAGCGGACCGCTACCATACGCCTTGTCGGCCGAGAGACTGGCGGGTTCGATGCCCAGCCTGGTGCCGGCGCGTGACACCAGCGTCCGGGTCGCCGCCACTTCGGCTGCAAAGCGGGCGGGCGTCGCCTCGACATCGAGGATGCAGTCGGTGTCGAGATCGAGCAGGGGGTTGATGGCGTATGCGTAGCGCGCCGGTCCGTGCTTGCAGGTGAGCGCCGCCTGCGGGTCGGTCGGCGAGATGCTGGTCGGATCGACAGGCGCCGGTTCGTCGGGGTCCGGCGGCAACGCGGCATCGAGCGCTGCCAAATATTCGGCGACGGGTCGCGATATGCTTTCCCCGGCACGAAGCTCGTCTGCGGCGTCGGCCCCCTTCAGCTTCTTCTCGCGGCTGGCGTCGGCCATGATCGTGCTGCCGTCCACCGCCAAGTCGCGCCCCGTTACCAGCCCGGCCGCGGCGCACCGCGAGACTACCTGCTCAAACAGCAGGCGATGCAGGTCGAAGGCGCGGAAGCGGCCGTGCCGGTTCTTGGAGAAGGTCGAATGGTCGGGCACCCGGTCAGCCAGATCGAGCCGACAGAACCAGCGATAGGCGAGGTTGAGGTGCACCTCCTCGCACAAGCGGCGTTCCGAGCGAATGCCGAACAGGTAGCCGATCAACAGCATCCTGAGCATCAGTTCCGGATCGATCGAGGGCCGCCCGCCCGTGCTGTAGCTCGCCGCCAGCGCCTCGCGCACGAAACCGAAGTCGAGCAGCCCGTCGATGCGTCGAAGCAGGTGGTCGGCAGGCACATGATCGTCGAGCCGGAACCCGTAGAACAGTGCGCCTTGCGCCACCTGCCGACCCATCATGTCCGTTATCCCCTACCGCCTGATAGGAGTGAATCACGCCTCCAGCCCCTTCGCAAGCCGCCATTTTTCAACAGTCTCG
>NZ_LR733901.1:0-1807 GCF_902506585.1 Sphingomonas sp. T1 | reverse complement strand
TCCAAGTGCGACAATCGCAGCCTAGTGCAACACTTCTGGCACAGCAACACCCATCGTCGCAAGCGCCCGCCTCGCCGCTTGGTGCCGCTTCCGGTCCTCGCTGACGCTGCGGGCCGGGTCGGCACCAGGCGGCAGCGTCGGACGCCCGCGAAGCCGTCAGGTTACTATGCCTGAACCATCGCAGGGCCATCGAGTGCGCCCCGCGCTGAACCGTCATGCATGCGTGCTCGCCGCACGGCAGATCGCGAAGAGCGATCTAGGGCTATCGAGGGGGGAAGCGAGGCGGGGCCAATTGCTCCCGCACCCCCGCGTAAGCCCGTAGGAAGCCCTAGGAGGCCTATTCCGATGCCTGCGGGATCGATTGACCTAGATCGCGGAAATACGGCCCTACGGCCTCCCAGCCGCCGAATTTAGCAGCAATCTCCGCGAAGAGCGCACCGTACTGGCGATCGGCTGCGATCGATCGACGCTCAAACGTCGACAAGAGCCGAGGCCGGACCGTCAGGCGACTACAGCCATTGCCGAGCAGATCGCGGGCTATGCGATGCGTCCAAGCGGATACACCCCAGACCTGATCCGCAGTGAGAGACGCCGCAGTCTCTTTCGCATCCCTCACCGGTCGGTGCTGGACTTCGAACCGAAGCCAGTCGAGCGGAACACTATCAGGATCAGCCGCGAGAGAGCGTAGTTGCTTACCCTTCTCATACTCGCGAAACCTAGTCGAGGACGCTTCAGAACCCATGTAGTACGTCGAGCCATCGCCTAAGTCGTCGGGCGACCTAGTGTGCGCCTTGATGCGATGATCTCGGGCAATCTGTCTGCACTTAGCGTGAGACGTAGAGAAATCCCCGCGAATATCCTCGCATGAATCCATCCGCGTGACACGATGCTGCGACGATACGCAAGCACTGGCCGCAGCATCGTGTCACGCGGATGGATTCATGCGAGGATATTCGCGGGGATTTCTCTACGTCTCACGCTAAGTGCAGACAGATTGCCCGAGATCATCGCATCAAGGCGCACACTAGGTCGCCCGACGACTTAGGCGATGGCTCGACGTACTACATGGGTTCTGAAGCGTCCTCGACTAGGTTTCGCGAGTATGAGAAGGGTAAGCAACTACGCTCTCTCGCGGCTGATCCTGATAGTGTTCCGCTCGACTGGCTTCGGTTCGAAGTCCAGCACCGACCGGTGAGGGATGCGAAAGAGACTGCGGCGTCTCTCACTGCGGATCAGGTCTGGGGTGTATCCGCTTGGACGCATCGCATAGCCCGCGATCTGCTCGGCAATGGCTGTAGTCGCCTGACGGTCCGGCCTCGGCTCTTGTCGACGTTTGAGCGTCGATCGATCGCAGCCGATCGCCAGTACGGTGCGCTCTTCGCGGAGATTGCTGCTAAATTCGGCGGCTGGGAGGCCGTAGGGCCGTATTTCCGCGATCTAGGTCAATCGATCCCGCAGGCATCGGAATAGGCCTCCTAGGGCTTCCTACGGGCTTACGCGGGGGTGCGGGAGCAATTGGCCCCGCCTCGCTTCCCCCCTCGATAGCCCTAGATCGCTCTTCGCGATCTGCCGTGCGGCGAGCACGCATGCATGACGGTTCAGCGCGGGGCGCACTCGATGGCCCTGCGATGGTTCAGGCATAGTAACCTGACGGCTTCGCGGGCGTCCGACGCTGCCGCCTGGTGCCGACCCGGCCCGCAGCGTCAGCGAGGACCGGAAGCGGCACCAAGCGGCGAGGCGGGCGCTTGCGACGATGGGTGTTGCTGTGCCAGAAGTGTTGCACTAGGCTGCGATTGTCGCACTTGGA
>NZ_LR733900.1:0-1637 GCF_902506585.1 Sphingomonas sp. T1 | reverse complement strand
GGGACCGCACGGGCATGCGTGCCGGTCGCAATCGCGTCCGGCTGGCGCGGATGTCGGCCGTTCGCGGGAGGTCCCTGCCGGGTTCGCCAGACGCCCGGGGGATTACCGTAATGCCGTTCCTATTGTCTCGCCTCGCTTGCGTGGCGGTTCAGTCCACGGCTCGCTTGACGTCCGTCTTTGACGCCGTGAGCGGGCGCGCAATTGGCAAGACTGCCCGGCGCTGGCTTTACCTTGTTCATCGCTGGGTCGGCATTGCCAGCTGCCTGTTCTTCGCGATGTGGTTCCTGTCCGGGTTGGTGATGCTCTACGTGCCCTATCCCTCCCTCTCTTCAGCTGAGAAGCTGACCGGGAGCGAGGCTATCGACTGGGCAGCGGTGGACGTACCGCCACCGCTTGAGGGTGGATATCTACCGCAGGAGCTTATGCTCGAAATGCGCGACGGCACGCCTGTCTGGCGCGTCGCACAGTGGGATGGATCGCATGTGACGGTCGCAGCCCATCGGGGGGCAGTTCTGCCGCTGGTTGACGCGCTGTATGCCGCTCGGGTCGCCGGTCGCTTTGCACATGCAACTGTAGAGCGCGTTGATCATCTGGCACGCGATCAGTGGACGGTTGCGGGTGGCTTTGACCGGCATCGACCGGTCTGGAAGGTCGCGCTCGCCGACGCGTCCGGCACGGAGGCCTATGTCTCCTCGAGTACGGGCGCCGTCGTGCAGGTAACAACCCGCCGCGAGAGGTTCTGGAACTGGCTTGGTTCGGTGCCGCACTGGCTTTATCCGACGGTGCTGCGACAGGATCAATCGGCCTGGCGTCAGGTCGTGCTGTGGGTGTCAGGCCCCTGTATCGCTGCCGCGGTAGCGGGCATGTGGATCGGCATCTTGCGGACGCGCATCGGCGCACGCCGCTTCAGGGGCGGACGGATGACGCCCTATAACTGCTGGATGCTCTGGCATCATATCGCAGGGATGGTTGGTGGTGTCTTCCTGATCGCCTGGATCTTCAGCGGGTGGCTGTCGGTCGACCCCGGCCATCTGTTTGGTGGGACAAAACCGGTCAAGGCCGCGATGCGCGGCTATCAGGCATCCGATCAGATGCCGGTCGTATCGCTCGACCGACTACGCGCCGTAGGTTCCGGTGCAGTGATCGCGCAACTTATTGATAATGCCGGAACGCCACTTGTGTTGCTCGCCTATCGTGACGGCCGGCGATCCGCTGTGGATGCGGTCATGCTCACCCCGTCGCGCCCGACCACGCACGCCCTGATGACTGGAGTCCGTCGTCTGGCAGGCTCCACGCGGTTGATCGCGATCGATCGCCTGACGACGCCTGATGCGTATTGGTATGCGGTCGCAACCCTGCCACAGCTGCCGGTGCTCCGGCTGCGTTTCGCTGATCCGCCACAGACGTGGTTTTATATCGATCCCGCCACCGGAGAGATACTCAAGACCGTCGATAAGCGGCAACGGGCATACCGTTGGGCATTCGACCTCCTCCATAAATGGGATCTCGGCGTGCTCACCATGTACCGGCCGGCCCGGGATATGCTGATCTGGCTGTTCTCGATCGCAGGCGGGGTGACGTCGATAAGCGGCATCTGGCTGGGATGGAAACGGCTCAGACGATGACGGATGGACCCA
>NZ_LR733899.1:0-25611 GCF_902506585.1 Sphingomonas sp. T1 | reverse complement strand
CTTGTCCGATACCCGGAACATGAATGGTATTATCGCAGCGGAGAGCCGTATGCAGTGAAAGCTGCACGTACGGTTCGGCGGGGGGGTCAGGGCTGACTCTTTGAGCAGCACCAACCCTACCCGACTGACGGAGCACATGGGACCGTCCGAAGCCGAATGCCCGGAGCGCATCCTGGCGCTGCTCGGCGACACCGACGATCCCTCCGCGCTCAACTGGCGCCGGCGCTGCATCGATAACCTTGCGCGCGCGTCGCGACCGCTGGAGCACGGGATGCGTATCCGTCTTCCCTCCCCGGTGAAGTTCACCGACGGCTACGAAGGCGACGAGTTCATCGTCCACAGGCGGGGCCGCAAGATCGAGCTCGCAAAGCCCGGCTGCAGCTACCCCGGCTACAGGCTCAGTGGCCTCCGCCAGATGGCCTGGATCATCGTCCCCGAGACGAAGGTTCACAAGACCGTGTTCGCTTGATCAACAAGCTCACCCAAACCAGGATCATCGCCATGATCGCCCTCCACGACCATTCGCCCTTGAGCCCGAAGCGCCGAACGCTCTGCAGCCGCGAGAACGCCCAGCGCGTGGCAGCACGCATGATGGACGACGGCTTGGATTGTGTCTCCATCCTTCGGACCAGCAACCCCCTCCAGCCCCTCCGGGTCATCGCCGAAAGCGTCGACGGGCCCGAGGTCGAGCTCGAGATGCGCCTCGCATGAGGCCGCTCCTGCTACTCCTCTCGGTGACCGTATCAGCGTGCAGCGCCAGCCCCGGGCAGGAGGTCGCCCAACCGGAGGTCCGCGGCGATGCCCGCGCGCTCGACGGCGACACCGTTTCGATAGACTTCCGCTTCTCGGGCGCGGATTCGGTTGAGAAAAAGCAGCAGTGCGAGCGATCGGGGTCCTGCTACCCGTGCGGCAAGGTCGCCCAGGACGCGACCGCACGCATGCTCAGGAGCGGAGAGGCAACGATCAGCCTTGTCGGGAGCAGCAGCTACGGCCGTCCCGTCGCGATCGTCAGCGTGAACGGGTCGGATCTTGGAGAGCAACTGATCTCCCAAGGGTTCGCCGTGCCGGCCACGAAATACCTGAAGAACGATCCCGAGCGGGCGACCCGCTACGTCGAGGTGTTCGAGGATGCGCGTCGCCACCGACGAGGCATTCACTCAGGCGAATGGATCGAGCCGGAGAAATGGCGTCGCGGGGAACGCCTCGCCTGCGAGCGGCGTTGAACCTACACCCCCCCCGAACAAGACGGGCGGCCCCGGCTCAAGCCAGGGCCGCCTTTCTTTTTGCCGTCAGAGCGACAGCTTCGGGTCGACGACCCGATCGAAGGCCTCGTAATCCGGGCCGGGGTCGAACGACCACGACGGACCGATCTCGAAGTCGACGTCGAACCTCCCCACGGGACCGTCAGGCTCAGAGGCGACATAGGGCGACACCAGCGGCAGCATCGGACGCTTGCCGCGCAGCAACTCGCCGGCGAGCTTGCCACGCGCCTGCAGCACCCCTTCCAGCCACTGCAGATCGTCTAGGACGAGAACAATGCCCTTGCCCGCGAGCGCGTAGTAGATGCAGCGCTGAAAGTCGTCGCACTGGTTCGAGAGGATTGTGGTGAGCTTGCGCTTTCCGGCAGGCTCGCCCTCGTGGATCCACTCCACTGCCTCGCGCAACTCACGCACCGAGTAATAGGCGTCCTCCGGACCGAGACCGATACATGCGGCCGCGATCATCCGCCGAGTGGGCCGGATGCTCGGATCGCTCGACGCGTCCTTGAGGGTTAGATCGAGGTCGAAGGCTTCGATGCAATCGGTCTTCATGGCGCACTTCTCCTTGCGGGTGAACGTACCGTGAACAACGTGGACCTTGCAAGTACAATATCGTATAGAGTTCCCCATGTGGTTGGTCCCGCGAGATACCCGTGGACTGCAGCAACGCACGCCCGTTCCGGACGTCGTGCGCGAGGCCCTTGTTCGCTGGTACACCGGCGAGGGCGAGGACAGCGACCATCGTGCGTCGGTCATCATGGTTGTGAAGGCCCGGGACCATCACCAATGGATCGCCTGCAGCTGCCTCGGCGATACTGAACCGCCGCCCTTGCTGTCGCCCGCCTACCTGTCGGAGGCGGAGACCTACTATCTGCGCCGCTTGACCAGCGTCCGCCAGCGCCGTCCAGAACACGACCTCGACTGCCCGTTTTACCGGGAACAGGCACCGCCTCGCATCCGCAAAAAGGCCACGGCGACCCCGCGCACGATCAACGAGCCCGACGGCATGTTCTCCGCCCACCGGCTGGCGCCCGAGAAGCTCGCACAACTGCCCGAGGAAACCGAGCCTGACGATCGGACCCGCGGTGTCGCCATTCCGCGTCTGGCGCGCCTGCTGTGGCTCTTGATGGAGATGGCTCACGTCAATACCGTCGAGCCACTCGAAGCCGGCGAGCCGCGTACCACGTCCATGGCGAGCGAGTTCGCCGCAATGCGTCGCGCAGCCGAGCGCGTCGAAATAGCGCCGGGTGTCCCGCTTGCCCGGCACTTCTACACGCACATCGACCCCTATGATCGGGGGATCGTCTTCGCCAAGCTGAGAGATGCGGCCAAGAAATGGCCCAGCGGCCACGCGCCGCAGGCGTTCCTGCTCCTCTACGCCGTCGATATATCGGGAACGACGATCACGCTCGCCGAAGGCCGCGAACTCGAGGTCAAGAACCGAATCCGCCATATTGGGATCCACCAGCGCCAGATCGGCGCCCCGTACCTCGTTCTGGCCGTGGTCGGCGAGCACAACCCGCGCGAGGGCTACGCCGCGCTGCGCGCCTACGCCCAGCCGATCGCACGCCCCTCAAACTTCGTCGCCATCCACAACGCCGCCGAGCGCCAGACGATCGTCGGCCTGCTCGACCTGCAATACCGGCTGCGACGCCGTGGCATCGGGGTCGGCTTCAAGCGGCTCCTCTTCGACGTCGCCACGCCTGCCGGCGACATGCGCCCGGACATGCTTCTCGATTTGCGCGATTTCACGACCGGCGAGGTGATGGAGGCCGCCCTGGAGATCGTCACAGCGAGTGATGCCGACAGCCTTGGGCTCAAACTCCGCCAAGTCGAGAAGCTGCGGAGCATCGCCCCCGTCGTGACTATCCATGGCGAGGACCTCGAGGCCGACGGCTTGGAGGCGGCGATCATGGATCAGCTTCGCATCGGATAGCATCCTCCGCCTTGCTGGGACTCGCGTCGAAGCAGCAGAAGCCATGTTCCCGGATAAGCGCGCGAGCCTCGGCCTCGTCTGCATGATCCAGCGTCACCGGCCGGATCCTCACCCACGGCCCGTGTTCGCCCGGCAGCCCTTCGCCATCACGGTCGACGCTGAGCGCCATGATGGCAGACGAACCGGCGAACAGCCAGACGTCCATCGGATGCTCGGTCTTGTCGTTCATGGACCCGCACAACGCGCCCGCGGCCCGAGATTTTCCTGAAGCTGGAAGGAGAGGAGGAGGGATTCGTCGTTCCTTGAAGGAGACGACAGATGACCCGCTTCGCCGCCACTGCTGCGCCCCTCGACACCAAATGGGGGGCGCCCGTCACGACCAACCAGGTCCTGCCTGGGGTCTGGCACGTCACAACAGCCGATCATGGCGGCTACGTCCCTCTCGGACGAGCGCCAGGCGGCAGTCCCCGAGGCGCTCCGCCGAGACGACCCTTTCTACGAAGAGGATGTCGACTGGGCGCTCGTCCTCCTCGCATTCGCGGCCGAGTTCCGCCGCCTGCCGACTGCCGGCATTGAACTGCAGGTCGAGAACGCACGGCGATCGGTCCGGGCCTGGCATCCCGACCGCTACGCCGCCTTCACGGGTGAGGAGGTTCCGCAGACGGAAAGCCACGTTCTGCGCCGCCGCGCCGCCTATCAGGCCGTGATCGGAGAATACGCCTCGACCAGCGCTTCCGGGGATTGGGCCGACTGGGTGCCCACGGGCATGGTGGGTGTCGTCTTCCGGCGAGTAGCGAGCGTCGATGCCCTCGGCTTCGCCCGCTATGCCGGCAACCCGATCTACGGGCTCGTGACCAAGGATCGGTACGCCGACCGGTCAGACGTCGAGACGTTTGACAGCCTTGGTGCGACGCAGGTCGAAAGCACCGCCCCGATCACCAAGGAAGTCGCGGTCCTCTGACCGACAGCCGCTCGCGGTGCAAATGCACTGCGCCTTGCGCTCGCGCGCGTCCCCTCTGCGGAGTTCATGCCATGAGCCTCTATCTCTACCTCTTCCACGGCCGCGCCACGCCCGATCAGGACATGAGCGATTGGGGCGCTGCCGGTCCGACGATCGGCCCGCTTAGCTACGTCCACACGACCTATGGCAGCGAGGTGAAGATCCGCGGCTCGAAAGCGGTGCTGGAAAAGTTCTTCCCCCAGGCGGAAATCCATTTCCACGACGGGGTCGGCGAACATGCCATCCAACTCGCCGGCGATTGCTTGCCGCATGACGGCAAGTTCTATGGCGACTGGAGCGTCTGCACCGCCGATGCCATGGAACCCGTGAACCGGAACCCTGTCACGCCGATCTGTGACGTTTGCGGGAGCGCGGACCTGGTCAAGAACGCGGCCGCGGTCTGGGATCGCGACCGGCAGGAATGGTCGCTGCTGTCGACCTACGACTCCACCACCTGTCAGCGCTGCGAACGCGAGGGCGATGCAATCGAACGATGGGTTCCCAACGCGGATGCGCCCCCGGCCGACGACCAGCAACCTGAACTCGATCTGGAACTGCCCGTCACGACCAAGGCCGAAGGGGAGGGGGAGCGGGAAGGCGGGCGTGGATGATCACGCCAGCTTCAGGAGCCTGCCATGATCCCCGCCATGATCGCGACGGCCGTCGCGCCCGAGACCATCACCAAGGTCACTCGGCTGTTCAACAACACCGCCTATGACGTCGTCTGCGAGCTGTTCCAGAACGCACGCAGGGCCGGCGCGACCCTGGTCGCCGTGACCGTCATCACGGCAAGCGACGCCACCTACCTGCAAGTTGTCGACGACGGCCATGGAATCGCAGATCCCGCGTCGATCGTCACCCTCGGCCGATCCGGATGGTCGGATGACACGCGCCGCGCCGAGGACCCGGCCGGAATGGGCGTCTTCAGCCTCGCCGGCAGAGACGTGATCATCCGCTCTTATTCCCAGCCCGACCGCCAAGGCTGGATGGCCCACATCCCGGCGATGGCCTGGGAGACGAGCCGGCCGATCGCGATCTCCTCCGACCCGATCCCTTACGGGACATCGATCACCGTCCGCATGCCCGAGGCATGGGTGAAGACGATCGAGAGCGACGTCGCCAAGGCGTCCCGCCATTTTCCCGTCGCCGTGACCCTGAACGATACCGCTCAGGAACAGAACGACTGGCTGGCCGATGCCGTCCACGTCGAAACCTGGAACGGCACCCGCATCGGGATCTTCAACGTCGCCACCAACCACCACTCGGTGACGGACCCGAACCTCAACTTCCATGGGGTGACCATACCCTGCAGGCTGCCGCACCTGCACGAAGTCGACCGGGGCGGCCGCTGGATCGCCCGCGTCGACATCGTCAACGCTCCCGGCATCCAGCTGGTGCTCCCCGCTCGCAAGGAAGTCGTCGAGAACGACGGGATCGCAGCGCTCCGACTTGCGGTGCATTGCGCTTTGTACCGCGCGATTGCGGCCAGAGGATGCCACCGCCTGGCATTCGACCAATGGTGTGAGGCCCGCGACCTCGGGATCGTGCTCCCGGAGGCGGAGCCGTACCTGTTCGCCTGGGTAGCACCGGCTGCGGACACCTCGCGCAATTACGAGACCGGCGAACGGAAGGCCGGAGCGTCGATGGTGCTGATGCCCGACTTCGACGCGCTGATCGCCCAGCCCGCCGAACGCGCGATCACCGCCCACAACCCGTTCGGGGGCCCGCTGGTCGAGGCTAAGGACGCCTTCGCCGGCTATGGCTGGTACGACACCCTGGCGCGCATCGAGACGCTGGCCTTCGACATCGTACAGGGTGAACACCGCTTCACCGTATCCGACACGATCGAGCCGCCGTGCGAGGCCGAAAACGGCTGGGCGGACTCGATCACCCTCAACGCCACCCTCTCGCACGCTGGCGCGTCAGTCGAGGTCGCGTGCGATGCCGACGTCGCGTTCGGGACCAGCTCGGAGTTCTACTACCCCGCCCTGGACACCGCGGTGTTCGTCCGCCGCGGCTGCGACGTTTCGGCGCTCGACGTCGCCGACCTGCTGGAAAGCGCCGCTTTCTCGGCGAACGAGGACAGCGACGCCGACAGCTACGACACCCAGCAGGAACGCTTCCAGCGCGACGCCGCGCAGCGCATGGTTCGGCTGCTTGAGGGTCAGGATGCCGCGCTCGAACGACGCCTCCGCGACCTCCTCTCGGGCTATTCGCTCCTGGTTCCGGACGATCGCGCCGTCACGATAACCGTCACCAGCGGCGAATTGACTATCGCGATCACGCCCATCCTGGCAGACGCATTGTGATCCCGCCGCCGCCCGTCGTGCTCGCCTACGGGATCGGGGTCGATAGCACCGCACTGCTGATCGAGAAGCACGCCCGGGGCGAAGCGCCGGACCTGTGCCTGAGCGCGGACACCGGCGTCGAGAAGCCGGCGACCTACGCCTATCTCGACGTGATCCGGCCGTGGATGCGCGACCGCGGCATCCCGTTCGAGCTCGTGTCCTACACCCCGAAGCGGTTCAAGCACTGGCCCCCGTATTACGGGATCCTCGAGATGTGCCTGACCAACGCGACGCTCCCGAGCAAGTCACTGGGCGGGTCGAGCTGCAGCCTCAAATACAAGAAGGCGCCGCAGGACGCCTATCTCGCCAAGTGGAAACCGGCGATCGAGGCATGGGAGCGCGGACAGCGCGTTGTGCGGCTGATCGGTTATGATGCCGGCCCGCGCGACACCAAGAGGGCGAACCACGCGCTCTCGATCACCGACCCTCTCTACGACTGCCAGTCGCCGCTGCGCGAATGGCAGTGGGACCGGAACGACTGCATCCGCCGGATCGAGGCCGAGGGCCTTCCCGTGCCGCCCAAAAGCGCGTGCTGGATCTGTATCGCGAACAGTCCGCAGGAGATCCGCGAACTCCCGGCGTGGTGCCTTCGCCTGATCGTTCTGGTCGAAGCGCGGGCAGCACCGCGCCTTCACACCGTTGAGGGCCTCTGGCGGCGCGGTACGCGCGCGCGCCCTGGGTCGATGACACAGTTCATCCGACAGGAGCGCCTGCTGCCGGCCGATGAGATCGACCGCATCATGCGCGACGCGCCGACCGAACTGATCCGGTTCCAGGACGTCGCCGGCGCCATCCCGATCGGCGAGCGGCCGACGCTCGCCAGCTGGCTGGATCGCTTCCACGCTGCCTTCCCCGATCGAGGCCGCAGCGCGCCGGACGCGCTGGCCGCCTGACCATCAACATCCAAGGCGAAAGGACATCGCCATGATCGACACCCGCACGGAAACCCGCAGCGAAATCATCGGCCGCCTGAACGACCGATGCCGGCAGGGCCTCGACCGAACCGCACGCGTCACCGTGACGCGAGCCTGCCTCGCGTCGCTCTCGACCGACAGCCTCGCCTCCCAGGCTGTCGCGCAAGCCCGCCTCCTGCAGGAGCTGCGCCGGCACAAGTTCGCCGAGGGCGACGTGCTGCGCGAGCGCGGCGAGTTCACGATCGACGACACGCGCGTCTATTTCACGATCGACTATTACGACCAGTCTCTCGAATGGGGCTCGGAAGACCCGGCCGACGCCAGCATTACCCGCCGGGTGCTCACCATGATGTTGCGGGAAGACTTGTGATGGGCACGGTCGCCAACCGCTGCGCGCCCATCGTGCCGCCGGGCATCGAGATCATCGTCGGACTGCCGCATCTCGCGAGAGGGGCGCTCCTCGCCCGAGCCATCGCATTGCAAGCCCCGGTCCTGATATCGGCCAACTGCCTGTCCAGGTGGCGCAAGGCCGATGGCTGGCGCGACTGGACGGGCTGGCGGACAGGCACGCTCGCGAGCGCGGCCGACTTGGCCAGCATCGATCTCGATTCGGCCGGTTACACCATGACGGTCGCGTACAACGGCATGCCCTGGTCGATCGACGACTACATGGCGCTGGCCGCCTCTTACCCCTTCAGGCGCGTGGCCAGCGCCGATTACTGCTGCGAAGTCCAGGTCGCCCATGATCGAGAGGAGGTCCGGGACCGGATCTCCAGGACGATCGCCACCAACCGGGAATGCCACGCCCGAGCCCTCGACCTTGGCATCCGAGAGCGTTTCATGCCGGTCCTGCAGGGCCGCACCCCGGATGACTACCTGCGGTGCCTCGACAAGCTCGACGGTCTGATCCTCCCCGGCACCGTGGTCGGCATCGGCAGCATGTGCCGCCGTCCGATCCACGGACCGGAGGGCCTGATCGCGGTTGTCGAGCGGCTCAGCCGCGACTTCCCCATCGGCGCCAGAATGCACGCCTTCGGCGTGAAGGGCGACGCCCTCCCGTACCTCGCCCCCTTCGCGCACTGGGTCGCCTCCATCGATTCCCAAGCTTACGGGATCGCAGCACGCCACGACGCCCATCGGCGTGGCGTCCGAAAGACAGACTTCCTCGTCGCCGACCATCTGGAGCGCTGGTATCGCCAGCAATGCGCCCGCACGGCCTCTCCCTCGCGGCTCCTGCCCGAGGCCGATGAGGCGGTTCCGCCATCGCCGGGCCCGGTCGACCCATGGGAAGATGCGATCACGCTCGCCCGCCAGCAGATTCGCGACCTGATCGAGAGCGGCGACCTCGACCACGACGAAATCACCGCCGGATGGGTCGAGGCATGGGCGGCCGATCTCTTCAACGAGCGCCGCGAAGCGGCCTGAGAGGGAAGGGGGATCGAGGAGGTGAGCGGCGCGGGCGACCTGCGCCCAGACAACCATCCGGAGGCCCCATGCTTCAGTCTACCATCACCCGAGTTTACCGCCACGGGCACCTCTTTGCGGGCATCGGTGCCGGCGCGAAGGGCTTCAACCAGGCCCGCCCGCGCGTGGGCAACATGGTCGCGCGCTGGGGGTGCGCCGGGGGAATCGACGTCGATCCCGGCGCCATCCGCAACTTCGAGCGGCTCACCGGCGTGCCCGGCACGGTCATGGACCTCTTCAGCCGCGACCAGTATCGCGCCTTCCACGGACGCGAACCCGACTGGGACTGGCGCGAGGCCGTCCCCGCAGACATCCGCGCCGCCCTAGGCGCGCTCACCTGCATGCTGCTCAGCCCGCCCTGCAAGGGCTTCAGCGGTCTCCTGTCACAGGCCAAGAGCCTGACGGACAAGTACCAGGCGCTGAACGCACTAACGCTTCGCGGCATCTGGCTCACCCTCGAGGCCTACAAGGACGATCCGATCCGGATCATTCTCATCGAGAACGTCCCCCGGATCCAGACCCGAGGCCGCTGGCTTCTCGACCAGATCATCGCGCTGCTGCGTGCCTATGGCTACTCGGTCAACGAGGATCGCCATGATTGCGGCGAGCTCGGCCACCTTGCGCAGAGCCGCAAGCGCTTCATCCTCATCGCGCGCCACGCCGAACGCGTGCCTCCCTTCATCTACCAGCCGCGTAAATACCCGCTGCGGGGCGTGGGCGAGGTCATCGGCCAAATGCCGCTGCCCGGAGATCCGCTTGCAGGGCCGATGCACCGGGTGCCGTCGCTCCAGTGGCAGACCTGGGTGAGGCTCGCGTTTGTCGAGGCCGGATCGGACTGGCGATCGCTCAACAAGCTCGCGGTCGAGAACGGCGTGCTGCGCGATTACGGGATACGACCCGAGGCGCCGTTGCGCGACAACGCCTACGGCGTCTGCCGCTGGGAAGACCGCAGCCCGCTGGTCACGAGCGCACGCGCACCGGGCCAAGGTCGCTTCTCCGTTGCCGATCCCCGTGCCTTCTGCTCGCGCGACGGGAGCGGCTATCTCGGGGTGCGCCACTGGATCGACCATGTCGGCGTAGTCAGCAGCCGTGGGGGCCCGACCAACGGTAGCTTCTCGGTCGCCGACCCGCGGCCGGGATACCGCGAAGGCACGCACACCAACCTCCTGTCGGTCGCATCTTACGATGCCGCCGCCCGGGTCGTAAGCGGTGCCGCACACGTCGCTGGCGGAGCGCTCAGCGTGGCCGACCCGTGCGACCGAGCACAAGGCCGAGGCAGCGCCACGGCAGGCGCCCACAGTCTCACCTTCACGGTTGCCGACCCGACGCCCGGCTACGGCCCGGCCACGCACCGCCACGTGCTAGGTGTCGTCAGCTGGGCTGCCGCCACCGGCGTCGTCACCGGCTCCCCGAAGCCCACCACAGGCGCGCACTCGGTCGCGGATCCACGCGTCAACGGTCACCCCGCCAGCGTGCAGCTCGGCGTCCGAACATGGGACCGACCAACCGGCGTCGTCACCGCCAACATGTGGGTCGGATCGGGTCCGAATGCCGTCTCCGATCCGCGCGCGCACCGCTCCCCCACAGCCGCGGCCTTCCGCATCGTTGCTATCGCCGAACAGGCCGGCGCCGTCGCCGACCCGCGGGCACGAGAAGGACGCCACCCCAACGGCAAGTACAGGGTCTGCCGCTACGATAGCCCGACAAACGCCGTGATCGGGGCGTCGACCACCGGCATGGGCGCCTTCGTCGTCGCCGACCCGGTCTACTGCGCAGGCGAGATGGGCCAGTACGCGAACAAGATGCGAGTGGTGCCGGCGACAGCCGCTGCGCCGACCGTCACCGGCTCCGACCGCGTCGGCTCGGGAGCGCTGTCGGTTGCGGACCCGAGGCCGCGGGGGCTGACGCGCGGCGACCGGCAGAACTACCTCTCGCAGAGCCACTACGGCATCGTGGGCTGGACCCAGCACACCAAGGCGATCCCCGGCCACGTCAAGGACAACAACGGCAGCTGGTCGATCGCCGACCCTCGCGAAGCCGATGAACCGACCGAGGGCAACCCCACGGCGCTCCCCGCCAAAGACGATCGCCTGGTCGCGCGCATCGTCGCGCTCGACGGTACATGGCACCGCCCGTTCACCTCGGCCGAACTCCTCGTCATCCAGGGGATTCTCGATCCCACCGAATATGTCGACCTGATCGGCACGTCCGACGCCGAAAAGCGCGAATGGGTCGGAAACGCCATCCCGCCGCCCGCGTCCTGCAGCATTGCCACGACCGTCGGCGAAACGCTGCTCCTTGCGGATTCCGGTGAGCGGTTCACGCTTTCGCCTCGCGAGATCTGGGTGAAGCCCGGCGCGCTGGCCCTCACTATCGACAACCGCCAGGCGGCGTTCGATCTCGACGGGATCGACACATGGTTCATGTGATCGATCGCTCGGCACGCGCCGACGTCCGCAATCCGATCCTCAGCCTGCCGGCGATCGCCGCGCTTCGCGATCTCGAACCGGCCGCCCAGGAGGCGCTCCGCCTCGTGCTGCTCGACCTGCAGCTGGACGCGCGTCAACGTGCCGAGAAAAGCTGGCGGACGCACAAGCCGCCACTCGCAGCCTATTGGTCGGCCGTCGGAGTCTATGCAGGCCACATCGCCCGGTGTCTCAACCGTCCCCGCCCACGAACGAGGCCGCAGACGCGACGGTGCGACCCGTCATGCTGACCGACCGAACCCAGCGCTGGCGGGACCGGCGCAGCCTGTTCGTCTCCGACCACCACTATCTTCCGCGCTACCCCGCGGCACAGGTCGCGGTAGGGCTGTTCGGCCCAGGCGCAGCCGGAAGGCCTGCTCTAGCTGGCCTCATCGTCTTCGGGGTGCCGGCGACAGGAGCCGTGATCACCCGCCACACCGGGTTCACCGATCCTGCCCAAGGCTGCGTCCTGCAGCGGCTGTTATGCCTGCCCAGCGTCGCGGCGAACGGCGAAAGTTTCTTCGCCTCACGAGCCTTCCGTCTCCTGCGCTTCATGCGACCCCGGATCGAAGCCGTCGTCAGCTTTTCGGACCCAGCCTTCGGCCATTGTGGCGGCGTCTATGCCGCCCTGTCAGGCGCCTATCGCGGGCGAACGAGGCCGCGGCAGGTGCTCCGCATTGCCGGGGAGACCATCTCGGACCGGACGCTGTCCAAGATCCGCAACCTGGAAAGCGGCCATGCCGGCGCGATCGATCAGCTTGTGCGCCTCGGAGCGCCGCGCCCGAGGCCGATGGAGCATCCCCGCGCTTGGCTCGATCGATGCCGCGAGGCTCATATCCTGACCAGCGCCCGGCAAAGCCCGCTCTTTACCTACTGTTTCGAACTCACCCGCAATGCACGCCGCACGGGCGGGGCATTGCCCAGAATGGCCTATCCGGTTCGCTCCGACGTCCTGCGCGAGCAACTGGAAGCGTGTGCCGCGCCACTTTCCGACGGGAGCGTCCCGCTCGATTGCTCGCATCTAATCCTCGACATCGCCGGTCACTCATGACGACCATTCCCGAAACCGCTGACCTACGCTAACCAGCAGGCCAAGGGAGGCTTATCCATGTTGAACCGCTATAGCATCGCTGCCGTATCGTTGGCGATCGTCGCAACCGCTCCGGTGCAGGCGGGATTGTTCGGCCTGGGTAAGTTCAAAGTCGATCAGAGCGACGATCGGTTTTCGGCCAATGGGCTGACGATCTACAGCGGCCTGAATAACCGCATCAGCAAAAAGAGCCTCGCGGGCGGCACGCACATCGACGGATCGGGCGTGTTCGTCGAGCCGGTCGCGATCAAGAAGAAGGACGACGGGTCGATCGTCGCGCTCAGCTTCTTCATCCACAACGATGTTTCGGACGGCACCGGGCCCGGCGCTGCGCTGACGCTGGGCGAGCCCACGCGCATCAACTTCATCACCGGAGAAGGTGCGCCCATCAACCTGACGATCGAGCGCGGCAAGCGTCAGTGGAGCGACATCACGGCCTATAACTCGGTCACGCGAACAGCCAGCACGGCGATCACCGAGACCGGCTTCGCGGACGTGACGCCCGAGCAATACCAGCGGATCATGAACGCGCCTCAACTGCTCGCAAAGATCGAGGGCGAGAAGCGCAGCATGACTTACGAGGTAAAGGACATCAGCAAGTCCTTTCAGATGAATTTGAAGACGTTCTGGAACGACTACGCGGCCAAACGCGCGTAAAATACGTGCGCCGACTTTAAGATGCCATTTCCGCGACCCTCGCAGCCCCCTTGTCGGACAGCGAGAACACGTCTCTCTCCGGATCGTAACGGAGGAACCCGAGTGAAGCGAGACGCGAGACGGCACCGAGGTCCAGTGCTGTAGGACGACAAGGATCAAACGAGCGATCGTCGCCGTTCACCCGGGCGGCGATCGTCTTCAGCCAGGTGCCATCGCGCTCGGTTTCAGACTTCGCGCGTTGCACCGGGCTGAGAATGCGTGACGCAACGTCCGCGCGATAGCCACCCGGACCCGCCCCGCCCGTTGGGCCTACCGGGTCGGCGTTCTCGGCAGCGGCCGGACCGGTCCGGTCAAGATCGACCTCAAACTTGTGACGGCATTTGGAGCAATACCACTGGCGATCATATCGCGCCTGCCCGACAGCGCGTTGCTCCTTCTGTGAAACGCCTACGGCGAACGCGGCGATGCCAGCGACGACGAACGCGATCGGAACCGCCATCACGAACGAGCCGATGCTATCAGCGGTGAAGAAGCCGATTAGAAGTGCAGCAGCGAAAACACCGACGAAGGTGAATGCCTCCAGCTCGAAACCCGTGGGCGCGTTGCGCGCAGCGGCGCCGCTGATCCGTTCGCTACTGCTACGTCCGCTCCATACACCGGGGCCACCCCGCGAGTACCAGACACCGCCGCTCCGCCCCTGTGATCGGGAGATGCCCTGCTCGTAGATAGCCGAGCTCTTTTTGACGCTGCCCGATCCGCACTGTGGACACCTGACCATGTGTTACCGCACTCCAGCTTTGGATCGACACGAACCGGCAATTTGACGGAGCCGATCGTCAACAGGTTCATCGTACCTGATGCACTCCAGCGTGATGCCCGCAAGTTTGCAGATGCGACGCTTCCGCTCGTCTCGCTCTACGGTCGCCGCGAACCCCGCCTCACCGCCGAATATGTCGATCGGATAATAGTGTTGTTCTCCCTGATACTCGATCGCGATACCGTGTTCCGGCAGAAAGATGTCCAGGTGCTGGGGCGAAAGCCAGCTTGGTCGCGCGTGACGCTCGATCAGGGCGTCGGGCAACAGCAGCTTGAGCGTGAGATACGCAGCCTCCTCCGCTTTCCAGCGGACTTCGTTGAAATCGCGCGCCCAAGCGGCCTCCAGCACATCGATCACCTCGTCACACAGCGCACCGTATGCCGGAAGACGCCGCGGATCGGAGCGGGTGTTGGGATCAGTGGTCGCGCAAACCTTCGTCCAATGCTTGGTCAGGCATCCTTCCGAGGCCCAGCGCGCTACTACAGCTTCCGCCCACGTTGGTTGACTCCGGATTTGCTCCATGTTCCGCGCCTTGGCGTCGAGCTTCTCGAAATCGAGTTCGAACGGCGATGCCGAATGTTGGATCGCACAGGAAAGCAAAACGGCAGGGCTGGGTTCGTTTTGTCCGCTGATAAGGTCGCTGAGCAGTTCGCGGATGCAGGCGCGCGTCAGCCAGGCATGGGACACATAGAAGTCGATATTGGTAGGACGCGGATCGATCCACGCATCGAGGTCGCACCTGAGGCGAAACAGCAAGGTCTGGAACAGATCATAGCTGCCGAGGTATGTCAGCCAGTAAATCGCACGATCCAGCTCGCTTGCGACGCCGGATTTTTGCCATGAGCGGATATCGGCGAGGGCTTTCCGGTAGCCGGCATCAACGTCATTCAGAAACGCGACGATCTTATTTGACAGCGGCGTGGCCCCTTCCCGCAGAACGTCCCCCGACGTGCTAGGCTTGACCTTCAGGAGCCCAGGATTTGCGAGTTTCGTCACATCGCGCTCGAATGCGCCGCTGGCGGCGTTCGCAAATATGACCTTCAGCTCAGACTCGGTCATTGCGAACAGACGAGGCATGTCCGCTAGGATCGATGCGTCTCCCAGTTTCCACGAAGCATGAGCGCACAACTTTACGAGTGGCCCCTTCGCTCTATTGCCGCCGCCAAATATCACGTCACTTTTTCCGAGGGGATCAGGTTGCCCCTGTCGCACCAGGTCGAGCGTGGTCCGCCAATCTCCGCGACGCACGGCAAGAGCAATGAGCCTGTCGAGGTCGGGACCGGCGCGAAAGGCGGCATATTCCTTGCCCGCTACCTTGTTCTCGCCACGTTCGTAGCTGCTCCTCGCAGCATCGACATCCCCCAAGGCAAGTTGTGCATCTCCGATTTTACGCCAGTGCGAGAAGGTCTCGAATATCGGGATCGCTTCGCGGTAGCAGCCTGCGGCCATCAGCAGATCGACCCGCTCGCGGGACCGAATGGTTTCCCAACTCGATGTGCGATGGAGGACGGCGATCTTCTCCGCTGGCGATAGCCAGCCGTTCGTTCGAGCTAGAGATGACGCGAGATCGCCCCGGAGAGTATCGATGCTGCGAGCGAGGGACTTCACCTCGCGGTCCGCGCGTTCCGTTTCAACGATGCCTTTCAACGCCTCCTGCAACTCGTCAGGTGTCATCATCCTGCGTTTCATCTACCCCCCTGCTACCGACATCCCAACAGCTCGGCACAAATATAACCCGCCGTAGTGTTGCACATCTCGATACCTGCGGCCTCATAGCGGGCAAATAGCTCATATCGACCAGCTCGTCCGCCCCGGAGCACCGCGCCCGAGGCCGATGGAGCATCCCCGCGCTTGGCTAGATCGATGCCGCGAGGCGCATATCCTGACCAGCGCCCGCCAGAGCCCGCTCTTCACCTACTGTTTCGAGCTCACCCGGAATGCACGCCGCACTGGCGGAGCGCTGCCCAGACTGGCCTATCCGATCCGCTCCGACGTCCTGCGGGAGCAGCTAGGAGCCTGACCCGTCGTGCCGACGGGTAGGAGAGGGGGAGGGCAGCTCGTGTCCATTGGAGGAGACGAGCCATGCGTATCGAACAGGCCATTGCCATCGCCAAGCACGACGAACACCGGTTGGTCCGCTTCATCGAGCGGCGCAACCGGTTCCTTGACGCACTGGACTGGGACGCACTGCCCGAGCAGACCGCACGCGAGGCCTCGATGCTGGACGATCTCCTAGACGCCGACCTCGCGGAGTCTGCATCCTACATCACGTGGCTGGAGGGATGCGTCGCGATGGGCGTCGAGGACATCGTGGGTGTGGTCCGGTTCGAGCCCGGGCCTCGGCCGTGGCAATTGGCCTGGGTAACCCTCTGACCGTATCAACGAACTGGACGACGCAGTTATCGCCCGAGCGGGAGTGACTTTCATGAGCAGACACGTCTTCACCGGCCTTCAAGGCGAGAACACCGTCGCCATCGGATGGGATCGACCCCTGGACACCTTCTTCGTCCAGGTCATGCGACCCGACCCGGAGATGGACGGCGAGGACGAGATCCTCTTCTGGAGGGGCACCGATCTCCGCGAGCTCCCGACCGCGGCCGACGCGATCGCGGCCGCCCGCCCTTGGGCGAGCCTGCCGGCAGACCTGGGAGCGACCCTCGAGACCGATCGCATGAAGACACTCGGCAGATCCGACGGCCAGCACCAGGCCGAGGTCAAGCGCCGGCTGTTCCCCAAGGGGTAGAACGAGGCCGACGCACCGCAGACGCACCACCTGGACGGGGAGCGGGCGAAGGAGAGGGGGAAGGGATCGAGCGGTCCAAGCGGGACCGCTGGAGATCCCCATGCCCTACTTCGTCGACATTGGCGGCACACCCGCCAACGAACCGTGCGCGCAGCTCGGCCAGACGCCGAACTTCGAGACCCTCAACAAGCTCGAAGTGCTCGCGTACAAATACGCGATAATCGCCCGCTACGGCGCTCCGCCTCCTGGGTGCCGGCTGACCGGCCTGTCGAACAATCATGACTTCGGCCGCTATGTCTCGCTGGTCCTCCACGTCGAGAACGAGCTGGATGAAGCCGTCCGCGAATATGCGGTAGCCGTCGAAGAAGCGCTGGGCACCTGGCTCGAAGCCGGGTTTTGCGCGCCCGTCGACTATGACGACGCCAGCCCCACCATGGTCCGGAGCGACCCTGTCGAGATCCTGATCAGCGCCTTTCACGTTACCCGGCCGGGGCCTGACGGACGGTTCCCGATCCCCGATTTCGAGACGCTGCACAGCAATCTCGCCGCTGCCTTCCCCGACGAGGCGGCGATCGCAGCTGCGCGACTGACCGAGGCCGCGAACGCCTGACGGCAACCCCCGACATCATCGGAGAGCACCATGTCCAACAGCTTCACCAAGGCGGCATTCGCCCTGCTCATGTCCCGCGAGGACGCCGCGCTTCTGCGCGAGGCGGAAAAGGCCGTCGACCTCCTCGACACCAACGTAGAGGACGCCGACCTCGCGGCCGCGTATGAAACGCTCGACGAACGGTTCCGCGCCGTCTTCCCGCCGAAGGGCGATAGCCGGTTCGAAAGCTTCCTCGAGCTTTTTGACGATCGCAACTTCCCGTATCTCGACGCCCATATCGACATCGAGGACGCCGAGATCGCTGACCATGTCCGCGTAACCTTCAGCGGCGATCAATTCGGCATCGATCAAGTCGCCAACCTCATTTTCCGGGCCTGCAAGTCTGCGCTGCCCTGCGGGTTTTCCTGGTCCTACGACTGCGACCGGCTTCGGGTGGGCGAGTTCGGGGGCGGCTGCGTCATCATCACCGCGGCCGGCATCCAGTGGCACAGCACCCAGTCGATCCTTGAACACGCCTTCAAGCGGATCGAGGCCGGTCCACACGAGGGCGTGGACGGCTTCGTCCTGGCGACACGAGACCGGGAGCACGGACTATCCTTCTGGAACAACACCGATGGGTTCGGCTCACTCGCGACCGCGACCGTGTTCTCGGAAGCCGACGCCGCAACGCTCGACAAGCCGATCGCCAACGACGAGCCCGAATGGCTCGCCGTGCCGGCGCCGCTCAGCCTTTAATCCGGTAATGGCGCCCGGGCCGCGAGAAGCGGGCGCTCCGCCACCATCCGCGAGGCCGCCCATGTCTCAGGACTTCGACCCGACCGACCCCAGCACCTGGCGAGGCAGGGGCAGATCCGCCGAACACGCCGAAGCGATCGCCGCCGCATGGCGGAGCTTCCCCGACCTGCCCGCAGACGCACCGCTCGCAGAGCGCATGAACCGAGGCCGCGAACGCATCGCCGCGATGCGCCCGATCAACGACGCGATCCGGGACGCTGCCGAAAGAGAGCGCCAAGCGACCAACTTCGCCTTCACCGAAGATCAGGTCCGCCACGGCAAGGGCAACGACCGCGACATCGCGGTCCTGCGCGGCCGCAGCCAATACGGCTACAGCTGGGACGTCGCCAACCGGTACGCCGATGGCTGGTATGCCGCCCACGTCGGTTGGTTCCATCACTATCCCGACGGCATCCCCTCGACCGAGCCGATCGCCGTCCGACGCAGAGCATATGATCAGGGCTTCACCGATGGTGGGGGTGACCGGACGGACCTGTTCGACGCCGCGCGTCGCACCAACCTCGCCTTGCTTCGAGAGAGCAACTTCCCGCCCGCGGCCCCGTCGATATCACCCCAGGGTCGCCCATTGCCGAGCACATGGCCGAAGCCGAGCGACGAACCACGCCCAACACGCTGGTCGCGCCGCCTCGTGATCCTCGACGAGGCCGACACGATCGGCGAAGCCGGTGCAACCCGGAACTTCCTGGACATGATCCATGGCCGGCCGGGCGCCGAGACGGCGACCATCATTATCCTCGCCAATGGCGGCTTCATACTCGCCGACACCGAACGCCGATCGGACCTGCACGAGCCAGAGGCTGCCCTCGACGTCGTGCGAGCCAGACGACAACTCCGCGAAGCTCTTGCTGGCCGCGAGTTCGACGACATCTTGATAGCGCTTCAGCAGGGCTCCCTCGACCTTCTCGACCAGGTGGCCGACGCCCTCCCGCTCTGCCGAACCATGGAGAGGACCCGCAACACGCGGCTCCAGCAGCGCGCACACCTGCGGACATGGCTCGATCGAGGCCACGGAGCCGATGCGAACATGGCAGCAGGACATATCCGTTGGAGCAAGGTCATCCAAGGGCTGCGAGGAAGTCTCGGCGAGTTCAGCGCGCGGCACGTCGGACCGGCCCCGGGCGGGGGTCACCTGATCCGGGTCGAAACCGCTGCCGGTCTTCTCGCGACGGGATACGCCAGCGCCGACGGCTCGCCTCTCTGCCCGGAGATCGTCGTCTCGAGCAAGGCTCGCCTACGCTCGACTATTGCAACGACCCTTCGGACTTTCGGGGCTGCCACGGCATTGATGGGCACGCTCGATCTGCAGGCCGCATAGCGGCTTCGTACCACTCGCAATGCACTTGCAGTGCAATGCGCGGTACAGTGCACGATACGTCCAGGGCCGAAGGAGAGGGGGAGCGGGAAAGGCGATACCGGCTGCTCTGGCCGGAGGAATTGAGGAGCCTCCCATGCGAACGATCCTGGCCTTCTACGACACCGACCGGGAATATGGCGGCCCCGAGGAGGGCGGCTGGTGGTACAATACCGGCACGTTCGTGCGCGTGATCGGGCTCTACTTCGACGAGGCCGATGCAATCCGTGCGCAGCAGCGCGCCAATCGCCTTCTCGAGCGCCTGCAGCGCCACCGCACGCCGGTTTCGTCGGTGACCTACACGGGCGGTCGCCACCGCGCGCTGGCCTTCACCGGCCTGCCGCCGGCGAGCTTTCCGGAGGTCCGGCCGACCTACTCGTGACGCGCTGGCGTCGCCCACATCTGAACCGAAAGGAACGGTCATGCACCGCGTCCACCACTTCCGCACGAGCCTGCTCGCCTACAACGCCTGCTTCGACGACCCGCATGTTCGCGAAGGCGACATCCTCGTGGTCGCCCCGGAACGCGTCGTAGGCATCGCCTCCGACGACCCGATCGCCATCACAACCGCGCACGGCGAACTGAAGCCGATCCCCGCGCTGACGCGCGAGGGGTTGCTTGCGGAGCTCGCACATGACGCCGCCCAGATAAGCCACGCCGTGAAGGAAGCTCTTCGCTTCCAATTCGACGTGGCGCCCCATTTCCTGAACTTCGCCGGTCCGACCCACACGCTGTTCGCTTCGGAGACGACTGTCGTCCTGACCTTCGACGATCTCCTCGTGACGTCCGATGCCATCGATCACCGGATCACGGCGCTGCAACAGCGTCTCGACACGGCCGAACCTGGAAGCTCCATGGCCTTGTTCACCCAGCACGCGATCGTGCGCCTGCGCGCCGCCCGCGAGAAGCTGGCCAGCTACGCGCTCGGCCGGGGCTGATAACCGGTTACGGCTGGAAGGGACCCATGCCCTACAACCCCATCGTCGCGAACATTTCGGAAGCCGAGTTCGGCGAGCTCATGGCCATCGTTCGCTCCGCCCCCGAGGCGGCACGCCCGCTCACCGAAGACGATCACTGGCGCCGCGACTACCAGCGCGAACAGGCGTCCATCCGTATCACGGGATTCCAGGCGGACCTCTTCGGCGCGCCGACCGTAACGCACTACCACCGACATGCGCCAGGACCGAAGGTGGACCGCGAACCCGAGCCGATCGCCGTAAAGCTGGAACGCATCAAAGGCGACCCGCACGCCACCTTCGGCCCTCCTCGCGCCGACCGCCCAGCCTTCCTGTCCCACGAAGAGCGCGGCGCGATCATACGCGCCGCCGCGAACTGGCTCCGGGTACGACAGCGCGTCCGCATTGTGGATGCGCCCGGCGCCGTCGACCCTCAGTTCGGCCCGGAGCGATTCCTTGGGCGGACCGGCGTCGTCTGGCGCCTCTGCAGCAGCAGCTTCGCGGACCGATGTTACGTCTTCCTCGACCCCGTTGGAGGCGAGCGCACCCAGAAGATCGAGATGGTCGAGCTACGCGACATCGAACCGATCGCCTGACGGCGCTCACCTCCCGGTGCCATGTCTCGATCTTTGAACACCACCCTGCGACGCCGCGTGATCATCCGCGTGCCGCTTTGCCCCAACCCCACCGCGATGCGGCCAAGACGACGGAGCGCTTTCAGCCATGTCAGACGACATCCACGCCGCCGAGCCCACCGCAGCACTGCTACTGGCCAACGCTCGCGGCTTCCTACGGGCACCATTTCATAGCTCCGATCGGGACGTTTCTGATGAACAGCTCCATATGGTCGCGATATCCGTCGAGTTGGCGCTAAAAGCGGCGCTGATCGCCGCTGGCGTTAGCGACCGCTGGAATCGCGACTACATCGGTCACGATCTGGCAAAGGCCGCAGATCATGCAGCCGATTACGGCTTTGCCGTGCGAGAACGGGTGCGTGCTCTGATCGGCATCGTCCACCCCCACTTCATGAATGGCGGGTTCCATCACTGCCGTCGACACGATTGCCCAAAACTCGCCCGCTATGCGCGCACCATAGCGGCCGGGCTGATTGACGACGTAGACCGAGCAATCGGCAACGGTCTGACCCGCCCTAATCGCCCATCGCCGCGCGAAGAGCGCGCCGATGATGGGCGCTGACGCGCCCTGCTCGGCCCTGAAAGGGGCCGAGGAGAGGAGTGGGATGGAGAAAGGTGTCCAGGACAAGGGGTCCAGAGACGCACAGGAGACGTCGTCATGAACATCGGTTCGATCAAGCAGAACGCGGCTGGCATCTACATGGGCCGGGTTTCCACCCTGGCGGTTGCGATGACCATCGCGCTGAAGCCGGTCCAGTCCACCAACCCGCGCGCACCGCGCTACGAGATTCACGCGCTGACCGCCAACAAGACCTGGGTGCAGGTCGGCGCGCTGTTCGAGCTGGTTTCGAACAACACCGGCGAGGCGTTCCTCAACGGCCGCATCGACGACCCGTCGCTGCCCGCGCCGCTGCAGATCTCGGCCTTCCGGCAGGAGGACGAGTCCTACAACCTGGTGTGGCAGCGCGCGCAGAAGCGCCGCGACGTGGGCACCGCGCTCGGCGTCAAGGCGAGCGAGGACGATCTCGCCCCGCCGTTCGGCGCCGACGGCAGCCCCGCCGCAGGCGATCTCGCCGGTGCCGGTGCGGGTGCCGAGGACGGCCTGGGTGAAACCACCGCTCCATTCGACGCCCCGCCTGCCCGCGGCCGTCGTCGCCGTGAACCGGTCGACGCCTAACAAGTTCGGCCGGCGCGCTAGCGCCGGCCCCGCTTCACCCGGTGCGCTACTCCCCCGCGACCGGGCAGGCTCATGGGTAACAGCCTCCGCCCATGTGCCATCCTGGGGCGACGCTGACGCGTCGTCCCTTTTTTTTGCAGAAATGGCTTGCAGCCCCCGACATGCCCCGCAAGACTCGGAGATAAAAGAGAAGGGGGTACGCGGTATGACGTGCTGGCAAGGGGACGATCAGTTCGCGCCCGGGACCAGTTCGCCACTTCCCGCTGGAGATAATCCCATGGGCGACCGCGTCTCCGTATCGATAACCATAGGCGGGCACCTGCCCGCCAAACTGGTCGACGACTTCGTTTCCGTGCTGCAGGTCGAACGTCTCTCCACGGAGTGGGGCGGCGAACTCTTTGATCATAATCAGTTCCCAAAAGACGAACCGCTTCGACTGTTCGCTCAGGAAGTTCTCAACGGCGAGGTTGTCGACGTCGAGGACTTCTGCTGCGCAAATGACCTACCCTACATTCGCTGGTCCGGCGCATCAGCATCCTTCGATGCAGAAGTCGTCGTGTGGACCGGACAGGGTGAGCGCCACAGTTTTACCGCAGACGACAACCAAAACGTCGTGCTCGGCGCCGATGAAGCCCGCGAACTCGGAAGCTATGAGGCGATCCTCGAGCACTTCCGTAACGGCGCTTACGAACCGCCGGCCTTCTTGGTCGTGTCATGAGCGGCCATACCCACTCCGGCGTCGATGCCATCTGTCGAGTGATCAATTCGTCTAGGGAGCGGATGGCACTCACGGAGGGCGACGACTTGGACGTCGACACCGTCATCTGCCTGCTCCACGACTACGGTTCCACCGCAAGCCTGATTGCAGATCTTCCGCTTCCGGCCGATGACCAGGGCCTTCGCAGCATCGGCGCCACAGGCGCCGTCCTTATGCAACTGTCCGAGACGCTTTCATCGCTGATCGCCCGAGAGCGCTCCCAAGCCGCTGACGCCGCCGCCCAGCTCGCGGCCTGCCAGCGGAGCACTCGCAACGTCCTCGCCTCGCTGCTGGGCCTCTCGGTCTTGTTGAACGCCATGCTGGCGTTCGTCGCGCTCCGCTGATGGCCATGATCGACTTCGAGGATCGCGCTCCAGCCCGGCCGCTCTCTTGGGGCGAAAAGCTCCTCGCTACGATCGTCACCGTCCTGTCGGTCTACGGCATCGCCGCAACCGCCTGGTCGCTGCTGACCTGAACCCCACACCGGACGCACGCCGTCCGGTTACCCAAAGGATCACGCCATGGCGGCTCCCGCCTCTCGACCGGCTATCCGCGCCGTCTCTTTCCACGACGCCGGCGAAGCCCTCACCCGCCTGCTGGTTGTCGCCGGCAGCGACACCGGCCAAGCCGGTCGCGCCGCGGACTTCCTGCTCGCCTGGTGGAACGGCGCCGACAACGGCCACTTTCCGATCCTCCACCTGTGCAACTGCGACGCCACCATCGCCGAGGACATGATCATCGTCATGGCGTACCTTGCTCAGGAACCAACCGTGTACCCCGACGCCTGGGGCTATCGCGACGCGATGGTCGAGCTGGTCGAACGATGGCGCTCAACCTGACCCAGCAAGGGAGGGTGACGCATCCCGCCTATGGCGGGCCCGGGCTCTACTCGGCTTTGCCTCCCGGAGCCCCGCAGGCGGGTCTCCGCCCTTCGGGTAACGATCCCTTGCGGGCGCCGTCCGTCTCCGTTCGACCATCCTCGCCGTGCCTGTCGGCACGACATCGGGGTCTCACTCCGGCCGGACGGCGTCGGGGCAATGCTTCTCTCTCATGTCGTCCAAGTCTGGCATGCGGGGTTGGCGGGTCGTCAAGGACGAGCGGTGCCCCCAATTTTCACGACCCCGGCACTCCGCTGCGCTCCGCTCTGGGGCCGAGAAAATCGGCTCCCCCACTCGCGAGCGTTAACCGGGGTCCACGCCTTCGGCGCGGCTTCCCGGTTAACGTCCCTGACGACCCTGACCGCCGCATGCCGAGACGGAACCGCCATCGAGCAATGGAGGTTGAAATGGCGAGCTTTCAAATCACTTTCTTCCGCACCGCGCTGAAGGCGGGTATAGATCCCCGCGAGGCTCAGGAGCTGACCGAAACCACGGAGGACTTCATCGTGAGGACCGTCGACACCGCAAACCGCGACTTGGTGGCGCAGCTCAAGACCATGAACGGCAAGCTCGATAACATCGACGGCAAGTTCGAAAACAAGGTCACGCTCACGCGTGTCCAGCTGGCCGCGGTGCTGGTCATCGGAGCCCTCGGGGGAGCCTTCGGGCCGATGATCACGAAGCTGATCGGCCTCGGCTGATACGGAAGGGGGCTTCGGCCCCCTTTTTTGATCGCTCGCTTCAAGGGGATCGCCATGCAACGCTTCCATTCCCGCGATCTGCTCCTCGCCGGTCCGGTCCTTGCCGCCTGCCTCTCCTATGTGCTCGCGTACCTGAGCTGGGACGACTTTCCGATCGGACCGAACCCGCAGGATTACATGATCGCCGCAGGCACGGTCGCCCTGCTCAGCCTGCTGCCATTCGGCTATCTCTGGGTCCGCGATCGCCGCGAGAACCCGCAATCGCGACACGATTGAGGGCCGCCAGGCGGAGCCACCACGGGACGTCGACGGGGACGGGCGCCCGCCCAATGGGCGGGAACGGGCTCTAGTCGGCTTCGCCTCCCGGAGCCCCTGACGGGTCTCCGCCCTTCGGGTAACGATCCCTCGCTGACGTATTCGTGGCACGTCCCGCCGGGGACGGCGGGACCGGCCTAGTCGGCCCTGCGGGCCTCCCGGAGCCCCATGGGGAGGGGCTCCGCCCTTCGGGTGACGGCCTCGCGCAAGGGGCGTCTCCAGGGAATTTGCTGTTAACCCGGCCCGGAGCGGGCCGGGGCAAATCCATGGCGACGATCCCGCTGTTAACCCGACCGCGAAGAAGCGGCCGGGGCGGGATCGATCAACTCTCTCTCATTTCGGCATCGGACCCAGCCTCATCGCCATATTCTGACGGGCCTCCACGGCTTTCTCAAGGACGGCGGGGCCCCACCATTTTCTTCGGCGCCGCGCCGGCAGTCCTGCTTTGTCAGCGGAGGCGCGACGCCGAAGAAAATCGTGACCCCCACCGCCGCTCCGCGGCGCGATGCTTCGCATCGCGTCCCTGACAAAGCCGCTCCAGCCCGTCCGATGAGATTTCATCTTATCCAATACCGGATGAGAGAGCGTAAGCATTGGAGGCTTCAATGGCTACTTTCACCAACTTCTCCGACCTGGCCCGCACGATGGCGGACACGCGCGCAACGCAGATCGCCGACGAGACCCGCCAGGACGAGCGCACGCTGCGCACCTATGACGGCGCGTTCATCGAAGGCAGCGAGATG
>NZ_LR733898.1:0-2259 GCF_902506585.1 Sphingomonas sp. T1 | reverse complement strand
CCGCGCGCCGCCGCCGAGATCCTCGTCACCGCCCCCGTCCGCCAGAGCGAAACCGACGTCCTCCAGGGCACCTCGATCCTCTCGGGCGCCGAGCTCACCCGCAACCTGCGCCCGACCATCGGCGAGACGCTCGCGCGCCAGCCCGGCGTGTCCGCCACCTCGTTCGGCCCCAGCGCGTCGCGCCCGATCCTGCGCGGTTTCCAGGGCGAGCGCATCCGCGTGCTGACCGACGGGATCGGCTCGATCGACGTCTCGAACACCTCGGTCGACCACGCGGTCATCATCGACCCGCTGCTCGCCGAGCGGATCGAGGTGCTGCGCGGCCCTTCCGCCCTCCTGTTCGGCTCGTCCGCGGTCGGCGGCGTCGTCAACGTCATCGACACGCGCATCCCGCGCACCGTCCCCGAAAACGGCTACCGCGTGAACGGCATCGCGACCTATGGCTCGGCCGCGAACGAGCGCTCGGGCGGCGGCGCCGGTGACGTCGCGGTCGGCCAGCACCTCGTCCTCCACGCCGACGGCTCCTATCTGAAGTCGGGCAATCTGCGCACCGGCGGCAACATCCTGTCGTCGCAGGCGCGCGCCGCCGCGCTCAGCCAGGTCGGCCTGCCGCAGGACACCGACGAGCCGATCGACTTCGCCGGCTCCGCCGCGCTCCGCGGCAAGCTTCCGAATACCCAGTCCGAGACCTGGACCGCGGGTGTCGGCGCGTCGATCATCACCGATGGTGGCAATCTCGGCGTGTCGTACAGCCATTATGACAGCCTCTACGGCGTGCCGATCCGCTATGCGACCGCAGTCGGCCAGGAGCAGGAGGCGCCCCGCCTCGACGTCGTCCAGAACCGCGTCGACCTGCGCGGCGAGATCAACACCGGCGGCGGTTTCCTCGACAAGATCCGCGTCCGCGCGGGCCACGCCACCTATCGCCATTTCGAGCTCGAACCCGATGGCGGCGTCGGCACCGCCTTCTTCAACAACGGCACCGAAGGCCGGATCGAGCTCGTCCAGGCCAATCGCGGCGGCTGGCAGGGCGCGTCGGGCGTGCAATATTTCAACCGCCTGTTCGACGTGAACGGCGACGAAGCCTTCCTGCCGCGCAACGAGACCAACCAGACCGGCCTCTTCACGCTCCAGCAATACAGCGCCGGCGCGTTCCGGGCCGAGGGCGGGCTGCGCTACGAGACGACGTCGCTCTCCGCCAAGACCCCGCTCGACGACCTCCGCTTCTTCCGCGGCAGCCGCAGCTTCGACGCGGTCTCGGGCTCGCTCGGCGCCTCCTACGGCGTGACCGACGCGGTCCGCTTGGGCGTCAACCTCTCGCACACCGAGCGCGCGCCGTCCGCCGAGGAGCTGTTCGCCAATGGCGGCCATGCCGGCACCCAGGCCTATGAATTCGGCAGCCCCGACTTCAAGCTCGAGAAGAGCTGGGGCATTGAGGGCACGCTCCACGCGCATGGCGACGGCTTCAGCTTCGACGCGTCGGCCTATTACAACGACTTCTCCAACTATATCTCGGAGAACCAGGTCGCGCAGAGCGTCTGCCAGACCGCCGCCGATCCGTCGGGGCGCGAGGTCGACCTGCCCTGCTTCCAGTATCAGCAGGCCGACGCGCGCTATTACGGGTTCGAGGCCAATGCCTCGGTCCGGCTCGCGCAGATCGGCGGCTATGTCCTCAACGCCGACCTGCTCGGCGATTATGTCCGTGCGACGATCGTCGACAACGGCCCCGTGCCGCGCATCCCGCCGATGCGCGTACTCGGCGGGATCGAGGCGCAGGGCGACCGCCTCAACGGCCGGCTCGAGGTCGAGCACGTCTTCGACCAGGACCGCATCGCCGCGTTCGAGACGACCACCAACGGCTACACGATGGTCAACGCGACCTTGGGCTTCAACCCGTTCGGCAAGGACAGCAAGACCTCGATCCTGCTCAGCGCGAACAACCTGTTCGACGTCGAAGCCCGCCGCCACGCCAGCTTCCTCAAGGACTTCGCCCCCCTAGCCGGCCGCGACATCCGCGCGACGCTCCGCTTCGGGCTGTAACGGGGGGGGCACTCCCCACGCCCGGAAAAGGAGCACCACCCCGGCGAAGGCCGGGGCCCAGTTGGGAGGACCGGAGTAATCAGCCGCAGCCCGCTGTCACGACCGCCTTCCCAACTGGGCCCCGGCCTCCGCCGGGGTGGGGCGAGCGCAAGGTGCCCGCAGAAACCCTCGCGAGCGACGACGCGCGAACCAGCCCCCGAGACGCGCCGTCCCCCGCCC
>NZ_LR733897.1:0-44432 GCF_902506585.1 Sphingomonas sp. T1 | reverse complement strand
GCTGCGGGCTGTCCCGCCCGGCGGCCCAGCAGCCGAAAACCGAAAAACCCATAGGTCAGCATCCGAGGCCCGCGGCTTCCTGCTTTGGAGGAAATCGTACACCTGCCGGTGCCCGATTTCCTTCACACAAGTGGTCATCCAGCGCCTTCCATGCAGCGCTTAGATTCAGTCGTTTGTTCATGTTGCCTAGCACCGCCAGCAAGCAACCGCGCCCGGCCTTGGGAGCGCAATCGACAGCATTTCTGTTCAGTCCGACGACGCGGGGGGCTGGATACGGCTGACCACCTTCTCGCCCATGTCTCACCGCTGGGGTTCCGAAGATATCGTCGCTTAGTGTGTCAATTTGCCCTCAGCCGAAATGACCCCCATCAGACTTCAACTTGCGCCTCGACCTCAACGCCAGCAGCGATCGCGGTCTCGACCCAGAGATCTTGCTCTACATCGCCCGCGTCGATCGTGAGGATCAGCGCATAGCGCATCATGCCGTTCGTGCGGTCTCGGTCGCGACTGGACTTCCACCATCCGCCGACAGGGAAGATCGCAATGCCATTGCGATCGGCAAGATCTGCTGCCGAGCAGCGCCACTCGTCAAGATGGAGCGAACCTGCCGATATTGACCGCTCGCCAAGCAGCCGCCCCGGATCGGCGACGTCACCCAACAGATCGTCCTCCTCGTCCGCCACGGCCGCCAGCGCGTTAACGCGCGCTTCGAACCGCGCTTGTGTTTCGTTGCGTCGTCGCAGGTCAAACCGAAGCCCGGCGGACCGATAGCGCGCAGGAGAAAGGGGCGCGTCCGCACTCGGATTGGGCTCGACGAAATAGGATAGCGTCACGCGCAGGCGTACTTCGTGCGCCCCAAGCTCAAGAAGGGTCTGCGACGGCCAGGGAAGCGCATAGAAATGGGCGTGGTTTAGATGAGCCTGCTGTCCCTTCTCGCGAATAAACGGCTGGATTTCCTGCTGCGCCACGAGCGCCAACGAGTTGGACGCAGAGCGAAGGGCGCGATCCTGGTTGGGGACGCCGTAACCAAAACGCCTGAGCATCATGAGCCGCTCTGATTTCTGGTTGGTTGCCAGCAACGCCTGTTCCATTGCCGGTGTCCATTTGGCGCTGTGAACGAGCAGCGCTCGCACCGTCTCTGGCCATAGCTCCCGGTCATCGGCGAGCACCTCAGCCGCCATCCCCGCCAGCTGCGCGGTGGCAGCGCTCGTCGCCCAGGCCAAGGTAAGCGGTTTTCCTGTCGGATCGCGGCTGGTCGTGAGTAGCGATAGAGAGTCTATCCCGCTGACCATGCTGGTGTCGGCAGAATCGATCCCCTTGTTGCCGGCTTCGAGAACCAGTTCCGGCTTGATCGGCGACACTCCGCGATACCAAGCGGCTGAGACACGGCTGTACGGGCTGAGCATCCCAGGCTCGACCGCGCAGGCCCAATGATCGTAGCCGTGATCGGTGATCGGACCCTTCTGCGTGTAACCTCCAATCGTTAGCACGTTCCAAGCGTGAGCCGGATCCTCGACCTCATGGCTGTCCCAATCCTCCAGCTCGGCGTGGAGGAGACCATCGGGAAGGTTACCGGCCGAAACGCAGATGAGTCGCCGCCGCAATTCCACCAGTTCGTCCCCGCCGAACGCAGAGGCATCAAGCGTTGCGCTCCAGCTGGTCGCCTTCGGGCCATAAACATCGGGCTGGGTGACTGCCATGCAATAGACCCGTTCGCGATCCGGTCTTGCGATCTCGGGACGGAGAATGGCTTGTTGAGTCACGAGTCCGTAGCTCTGCGGCTCGGTCAGAGTAAATCCCGCCGGCGGCAGCAGCTTCACACCCTCGCCCGCGTAGTTGAGTGTGATTGGATCGGCAGATAGCAGCGTCGTCGTCAGGTCCCCGTAAACCGCAAGCCCTGACATCTCGCTGCCATGACCATGATGGTCGTCGACGCCCCAAGCCGGATTCACGCTATGCAGGTCATCCGCGGCAAATGCGGGCGCGAGCAAAGGGTGTGCCCTGTTGATACCCGTGTCCAGCAGGCACACTGCAACCGCGTCTCGGTTGGGACCGCTCTCGATGCGCGCGGTCGCGTTGGCGACCCAATCCTCCGCATCGTCGCGACCTTCACCACTCGAAAAAAACGCGGCATCATCCCGACCAAGTCGCAGTTCCGCTACCGCGTCGCAGCTCGCAACGATCCGTCCGAGCATGGTGCGATCGGTATAGAGAAAGACGACCACCCGTTCAGCGAACCGCAGGCGCCCCTCCCCGACTAGGACGGCCGCAGCGACCGCCTTCGCATCAAGGTTCTGCACCCGATCGGGCCAGCACCAGCATTCCCACCAGGTGGGTACACCTGCATTGGGGATCGTCCGACTGTCGACCCACAACGATTCCAGCCTCGCCGCCCGGAAATGCTCAATCGCTACGAACCGAGCCTCATGCGAAGGTCGCCCCTTCTCACCACGGCTGGACCGATATTCGTCGAGCTTCGAGTCGAGAAAGGATTGGGCGTCGTCGGGGACGAAGAGTGTTCCTTTGGCTACGCCGTCATCCGCCCGGCTGGCACTAGCGAGGCGGATCCCCTTTGATGCCCAAGCAAGATCCGGAAGAGGCTGGTCCGGCAATGTGTCGAAATCGACATAGCGGCCCGCTTCGCCGGTAAAGACGGGGTCGCGCTCGGCGATGAGCCCGTCGGTGCTCGCCCAGGCAACCGCAAGATCACGCTTGAGCTGTTCGGCATGCTGCTCCGTCTCGCGGCCGAGATCCTTTGATCCCATCGCGCGGTTGGGTCGCTTGTATGGTCTTAGATCGACAAAACGCTCGACGCGCAAATGCTGACGAATATACCCGCTGACCATAAACCCCCATTACACCGCGCTTGGCATCCGTCGTTTCAGTCGCTGAAAATGTCGGCGACTGCCTCCCGCATCGTTCGTCTTGCACTTAGCGCAGTGGTCAGATCGGCTGTGCCGACAGTCTTCTTCCCCGCCAGGATTGCCTCTTTGGTTGCCTCATCTGCAACCCGGGCGAGCTCTGCTTGGCTTAGGCCATCCGATAGGGCCGCGATGCTGGCCCACTCGATCGAGCGGCCGGCCATCTTTCCCAACCGGTTGCTGATCATGGCCCGAGCACCCGACGCATCGGGCAGACCATATTCAATGATCTCGTCGAACCGACGAACCAGCGCGCGATCGAGCAGCTCCGGGTGATTGGTCGCTGCCACCACGACGCTGTCTGTCGAATTGCCCTCCTCCAAGAACTGCAGGAAGGAATTTAGGACGCGACGGATCTCGCCGACGTCGTTGGTTGCCCCGCGCTTCCCCCCAATCGCGTCAAACTCATCGAAGAGATAGACTGCTCGCATCTGCGCGATTTGATCGAAGACGAGGCGCAGCTTCGATGCGCTCTCCCCCAGGAAACGGGTGATGACACCGTCCAGTCGGACTGTGAACAGCGGGAGGTGCAACTCGCCCGCCAGCGCGCTCGCGGTGAGCGTCTTGCCTGATCCTGGTGGGCCGACGAGCAAAAGGCGTGAGCTCGGCCGCTGATTGTACTCGCGCAGCCGACCACGCTGCTTTTGCTGCACGACAAGGCGTAGAAGCCGAGTGCGCACCGCCTCGGTTAAGGTCATGTCATCGAGCCGCGTCTCACTGTGAGTAACGTGGACCAATCCTTCGAGGTCGCCCCGCGGTTTGACCAGCGGCGTCGCTACGGCGATTTGAGGCAGCGTAGCGGGCACGGTTGTTGCCCCGCTCTCCCGAGCCGTGTCGACAAGCCTCCGCAACGCCTCGGCGGTTTTGGTGTGTCCCTGACGAGCTTCCGACGCCGCAATCTGCAAGGCAACCGTGTAGACGCGTTCTGCATCACCTTCGACATGTCCGGACAGGAGGGCGATCACCTGCTTTGCACCAGCCATCACTCCTCCTTTCCCGTTCACTCGGACCGATGATCTGCATTAGCAGATTGGCTACGTCGATACAGATGTTCCTCACATTCTCTTAAGATTGCGGTTTGCCTCCTGTTCGTCCTCGATCCAGCGGTCGATCTCGGCGGGCATCGGCGCCACTTAAATGCCCTGCCCTGCCGCATGAATGAACGGCAACTTACGTCGATCGGCATCCGAAAACGGACAGGCGGTTTTCCACCACTTTTGAAAGCAGAAGGTCTGCTTTGACGTTGACCGATCAGCGTGGCCTAACGATGCTTGTCAGATAAGCTTCGCCAGCCGCTCTCTCAACAGCGACCATCGCCTCGGCTGGCGTCGTTTGACGGCAATCGAAAGCGCCTTGCGTGAGCCAACGATCACCAACAGCTTTCTCGCACGCGTGACGGCGGTGTAAATCAGCTCGCGCCCCAACATGGTGTACGCTTGCATGGTCAGGGGCAGAACGACGACAGGATATTCCGATCCCTGCGACTTGTGGATCGTGGTGGCATAGGCGAGCTGGAGTGCATCGAGTTCACCAAAGTCGAAGGTCGCCTCTGTCTGGCCGAATAGTGCCGTCAATTCAGCCTCGGAGTGGTCGACACCGGTCACCACGCCGAGATCACCGTTATAGATGTCACGCTCGCGATCGTTGACGATATGCATGACCTTATCGCCGACCCCATAGCGGTGGCCGAACCGCTCGACGAACTGATCAGTCGGCGGATTGATGCGCTGCTGAAGTAGCGTGTTCAATGCCCGCGCCCCCGCCCCTCCCCGCTGCATCGGTCCCAGCACCTGGATGTCGCGGGCAGGTTCAAACCCGAGACGGCGTGGAATATGTCGGGACACGAGATCGACCACCTTGTCGGCGACGTCACCAGGTTCCTCAGCCTCGATGAAGAAGAAGTCGCCTTCCCGACGCGCAGTCAGGTCCGGCATCTCGCCGGCATTGATGCGGTGGGCATTGATAATGATGCGGCTGGTTGCCGCCTGACGAAACACCTCGGTCAGCCGTACGACGGGCACGGCTGCACTGCCGATGACGTCTTTAAGCACCTGCCCGGCACCGACCGATGGCAATTGATCAACGTCACCGACCAAAAGCAGCGCTGCGCCTGCCGGTAGCGCCTTTAGCGTGGCATGCATAAGCATGACATCGACCATGCTGGCCTCGTCGATGACCAGCAGCTGGCAGTCGAGGGGGTTATCATCGTTGCGCTTGAAACCGCCCTCTGCGGGGTCTGTCTCGAGCAGGCGGTGCAAGGTCATAGCCTCCATGCCGCTGGACTCGGCAAGTCGCTTGGCTGCCCGACCCGTTGGTGCGGCAAGTGCCATCGTCACCTGCTTTGCCGCCAGGATCTTCAGGATCGAATTAACCAGCGTCGTCTTGCCAACACCCGGCCCGCCGGTGATCACGCAGGTCTTGGACAGGAGGGCCAGACGTACCGCATCGCGCTGGCTTGCGGACAGGTTCAGGCCGGTCTTGCCCTCCACCCAGGGGATGGCGCGTTCGGCATCGATCGCAGGCCAGGGCAGCAGGCCTTGGCGCAATCGCAGCAGACGATCGGCGATCACCTGTTCGGCGCGGTAGAGCCCAGCCAGGAACATAACCTCACGACCCTCGGTCTTGCCAGCGATGACCTCACCGGCTGCAAGCTCTCCCTCGAGGGCACGTGCGATCAATGGTTCGGCAACTTCAAGGAGCTTTGCGCCTGACCGCAGCAGATCGTCACGCGGCAGCCCGCAATGGCCATCGTCCATGGCGCTGGTCAGCGCATGGCTGACACCAGCACGGACGCGTCTGGGATCCTCCTTGCCGTAGCCGATGCTGAAGGCGATCGCGTCGGCGGTTTTGAAGCCGATCCCAGTGATGTCGCGTGCCAGCTGATACGGGTCGGCTTTGATGACAGCGATCGCCTGATCGCCATAGGTCTTGAAGATCCTGACGGCGCGTGCCGAGCTTACCCCGTGGCCGTAGAGCCAGACGATGATCTCCCGGATCATTCGCTGGTCGCTCCAGCCGCGAATGATCTTGGCTTCCCGCACTGGCCCGATGCCGGTCACCTCCCGCAGCCGTTCGGGTGCATGCTCGATGACCTCGAACACGTCATGCTCGAACGCCGCCACGAGCTTGGCGGCATAGACCGGACCGATCCCCTTAATCATGCCCGAGCCGAGATACTTCTCCAGCCCCTTCAGCGTAGTCGGTACCGTTGCCTCGACCTGGTCTGCCTTGAACTGCAAGCCATGATTGCGATCGTTGAGCCAGACCCCGGTTGCTTCGACATATTCGCCGGCACCGATCGCCGCAGCGTGGCCGACCAGTGTCACCAGATCGCGCTGCCCCCTCACCCTTACCCGCAGGACGCAAAACCCTGTGTCCGCGTTATGAAACGTCACCCGTTCGACCGAACCGCCAATCGTCGCGTGATGTGGCCCAGACGTTGTCCTGCCGGATTGATGCGTGGGCGCGGTGACCATGTCGTCTGATATAGTGCATATTCCAGTTTCGACCGTCTCGCCCTCTCACGGGCTATTCCACTGATACTAGCATGGTGCGGTTTAGGTATGCCTTTTGAGGACCGGTGCTAATCCGGTCCCTTAAATGGGCTTTTCCCACTCAAAAAGGACTGGACAAACAAGCACCACGTATCGAAGACCGTACCATGTTCATCCGGGCCTACCTCCGCGCATCTACGTCCGAACAGGACGCATCACGCGCCCGCGGCGTTCTCGAGGCCTTTGCCGTTGAGCAGGGACTGCGGATCGCCGCGCGCTATGTCGAAAACGAAAGCGGCGCCAAGCTGCATCGGCCCGAGCTGTTCCGGTTGCTCAATGACTGCGAACCCGGCGACGTGCTGCTGGTGGAGCAGGTTGATCGACTATCGCGCCTCACCTCGCCCGATTGGTTGAGGCTGCGTGGTCTTATCGACGCCAAGCAGGTCCGCATCGTCGCGCTCGACCTTCCCACATCGTGGACACTGACGGCGACGGCCGACGAGTTCACCGGCCGCATGTTCGCTGCGGTTAATGCCATGATGCTCGACGTCCTCGCGGCGGTCGCACGCAAGGATTATGAGGATCGCCGTCGTCGCCAGGCTGAAGGGACCGCCAAGGCCAAGGCTGCTGGCCTCTATAAGGGCCGTCCCGCAAACAAGACCCGCAACGCCGCCATTTCCTCCTTGCTGAGCAATGGCCGCAGCTGGCGGGAGATCATGGACGCGACCGGTTGCAGTCGCACCCTGCTTGCCAAGATCGCTCGGGATAGACGACTGCTCAGCGCCGCGACGCCGGTCGAGACCGACGAATAAATTATTCCATAGCTCCATCTCGATCGGGGCATTTCGAGAAAACGGTTTTGGGAACAGATTTCGGGCAACACCTGCCCTCGGCGGTGCGCGCCGGTCAGGTTCGGAACGCCTTTCGCAAGCTCCACCACAGCAGTGCGGCAATAGCGACGCTGATGGCCCCGCCCCAGCACCAGTAGGGCAGCAGCAGCGCGTTGGCGATCGCCGCGGTATCTGACTGTTTTGACTGACCACCGACGTATCCGCTGGAGCTGAATAAGTAGTCGAACGAGCGCCAGACGCTGATGCATGCCTGGACGCCTATAACCTGCACGGCCAGCTGGTGGTGGGACGGCTTGCCGAGACGATCTAGCGCGATGACGGCCAGCCCTAGTGCGGGCAGAAATATCCACCCGGCCAGCGACCGCACCCAGACCGCCGTGGAGATAATGACCGCCCATCCGAGTATCTCGAGCGCAAGGCGCGAGGTCGCGGTGGTTCGCGACGCGACGATCATTAGGGATCCGACGATCGCGGGTCCGAGCGGCCCGGCTGCGGATATTAGCGCTAGGGTGATACGCCCCGTCGACGGGGGTTCTGATGGCGGCGTAGCCCGAGCCGTCTGAGAAGATCACTAGGTGGTCGAAGCTCGACCCCGTCAGTATCGCGGCAAGGCCGTGGCCCATCTCGTGGAACCACGTCGCCAGTAGGCTGAACGGATAGAGGATCAGGCTGCCGATCTGAGTTTGCCACAGGCCAATCGAGACAAGGGCAATTGCGACCAGCAGACCAGCCCGGCGTCTGTGGTCTGAGGTGTCGAGAAGGCCGTTCATCATTATCTAGAGCGGTTTCTGATCAGTCTGCATCGTAGCCAGCGGCTGCGAAGTAGTTCGAGCATTCCTGAGGCGAGTATAGGTCGACGATGCGGCCGATGGCATTCCAGAGGCCGTGGATGGTCCGCTCGGCCGCCTTTCGCAAGTGTGCCTTGAGTTTTGAGAAGGCCATCTCGATAGGGTTGAAGTCCGGGCTGTAGGGCGGAAGGAACAAGAGCCGGGCACCTGCGGCTTCGATGGCCGCGCGCACGGCTGGCGCTTTATGGCTGGATAGGTTGTCCATGATGACGACGTTGCCAGGTGAGAGTTCGGGCACCAGCACGCGGGTCACGTAGGTGGTGAAGGCATCACCGTTCATCGGCCCATCGAGAACCCAGGGTGCGATCATGCCCGTACGGCTCAGACCAGCGACGAAAGTGGTGGTTTTCCAGTGCCCGTGCGGCACGCCGGCCCGCAATCGTTCACCGCGTGGCGCTCTGCCATAGCGACGCGCCATGTTCGTCGATGCCCAAGTCTCATCGATGAAGATGAGCTGCTCGGGATCGAGATCGAGCTGGCCGTCGAACCATTCCTCACGCCGCTTCAGGATGTCGGGGCGATCCTGCTCGGTCGCGTGCGCTGTCTTTTTTTGCGCGTGATCCCGCGCCGCGCGAAGAACCGCCAGATCGTGCCGAGTGCGACCTCGGTGCCGTGATCGGCCAGAAGTGCCTGCAACTCGGTCAGGGTGATGTCGGGCGTCGCCTTGTAAGCTTCCAGGATCAACTCGGCATGCGCCTCGATCCTCATCGAACGTCGATCTCCGCCCTGCTGCTGTGGCGCTGGCGTCCCGTGCTGGTTTGCAAGCTGCTGCCACCGGACGGCGCTCGCGGCGCTGACACCGAACCGTAGCGCGGCCTGACGACGCGACAGACCACTCGCGATCGCCGCCACAACCCTGTCTCGAAGATCCACTGACAATGCTCGCGCCATCCATGCCAGCCTCCTCCACCGGCATGAATCCTGAATCAGAAAACCGCGGCGACGGGAATCCCATTATGATTCAGCCCGGTGAGAAACCGCTCTAGTAGAGCAGCACGAGGGCAATTACGACGGCGACGCGCGCTCATTTTATCTGCAGGACTTGGGTTCCGGTCTTCGCACCGTTTCCTGCCCCGCCCCTGTAACTCTTTGATCGCTACTACACGGACGCAGCAAATCCAACGTTGCCGGCTTGTTGTCTGACGCGATGCGTTGTCTTGAACGTTTGCACCGGCACATCGGCTGCTGCGATCGCCTGCTGAATGTTACCGCAGTTCTGGCACCTTGTCGGCATCGAGCCGCATGGTTGCTTTGGGCCTTGCCGGATCGCCTCGCCCGGCTGGGTTGCTCGGCCCCATCGTCAGGTCGACCCAGTCGCCGTGGCGCTTTATCTCGATCATACCACCGGAGGCTAAGTCGTCGAACGCACGGCTATAGCCGACCAGTGAGCCGGTCTTGACGCCCACTACCCATCCCGCGCCCATCGTCACGGCGGTCGCCACTGCGCCGATCGCCATCCACGTTGCCGACCTTTTCCATGACCATTTCCGTGAACGGGTTTGTATCGTGCGCTTCAGTACTAGGTCAGCATTCTTATCTGCCGATTTCAGCAGTGAGAGTGTATCCTCTAGGATCGTCATCACGTGGTAGCTTATTACGCCGCTTTTTCCAATGATCGAGGACACCTGCCCTTCAGTCATTCTAGCTAATGATTCATACATGTCGCCCGAAGCACAGGTGTACTCATGGACCTTTATCAGGTTATCTTGAATGTCTGCGAGTATTTCGTCATATGATTTAGCCGTGTAACCAGCGGGGATTTCTTCTTCTGGCGCCGTAAATTTTTCCATCTGCCTGACCCCCAACACGCTAGTCACTGCCTGTCATCGTGAGCGAAATATCGCGCAGGTTTCAAGCGTTTTACGGAGGTTGGAAGGGCTTATGCCAACCCTGGCTCTATCGTGGTTTGACGACCTACGCCTGAAAGCGAACTCGCGCTCTGAGGTATGACGTTCTTTCCGGCCCACTGCGAGGCTGTGCCTTGGCAATCAGCGAAGCATGTCAACACATGTTATTACATGCAACGACTGCACATGTCTTTACATGTAAGGAAATGCCTTTTCATGTTAGGGAAAGGAAAATATGTCATTGACCAGACATGGTATGGCTATGTATGGCTTTCAAAGGACAGATAGGTATGGTCATGGCCATTCATGGCTGGACAGGCAAAGGATGACCAATGGCTGTAATTACGCTTGCCTCGCCGAAGGGAGGTTGCGGCAAATCTACCACCGCAATCGTACTGGCCGGCCAGTACGCCGAGCAGGGCTACAAGGTTCGTATTATTGATGCCGACCCTAAAAAGCGCATTCTTCGCTGGGCCTCTGCTGGCACGATATCGGAGAATATCTCCGTGGTGGAGGCTAACGCTGGCTCGCTTGTTAATACGTTGCGCTTGGCGGAAGAACAAAACGACGTCGTTCTGATCGATGTCGAAGGTAGCGAGAACATGACTATCGCGATGGCGATTGGGCGTGCTCACTACGTCGTGATTCCGGCTAACCCCTCCGCTGCAGACGTTGAAGACGCAATCACGACGGTAGCCCTGGTCAAAGACATTCCCAATGTTTCAGGAAAACCACCTGTCTATAGCGTTCTGTGGACCCGTGTTACTACAGGCTTCCGCACTCGGGAGTTCAATGCTCTTGCCAAAGAGCTTGTTGATGCAGACATCCCGGTATGCGAGGTCATCCTTTCCGAGCGTTCCGCATACAAAAGTCTGATCTCTTACAGTACAACGTTGGATCGCCTCCCCCCCGAAGACGTCCCGTCGCTTGCAAAGGCCCGAGCTGAAGGTCGAGCCTTATCCGATGCCATTAGCGCCGCGATCGTGAATGCGCAGGAGATGAAGATATGACTGCTGAAGCAAAGCCTCAACGCCGCTCTTTGAGCGGAGGCCTTGGTGCTATCCGCAACGCACCAGTTGATTCTGTTTCAAACGAGCCTTCTGTCATGCCCGCCGCTGTTCGCGCTGGCTTTGATACCGTGCCAGTTCCGATGGGCGAGGTAGAGCAGCTTCGCGCTAACCAGATTCCTCAGGTTCCGCGTCGAACGCGCGGTGCCGGACGGTCGATGCCGTTCTCGCTGAAACTCAGGCCAGACACTCTCGACTATATCTATTCGATCGCAAACGGTCGGAACATCCCTTTGGCTCAAGTCATCGAGGAGTTAGTTGAGGCTCACGCACGTGATGCTGCGCCGGGGAAGGGCTGAAACAGCCAAGGATTGCCTTCGGCTACAGGGCTAGTCCTATCATCGTGAGCCCGAATCCTGCGACCCCGCAGCCGACCTTTGCCAAGCCGTGAATACGGGCGCGCGGCCCTCGGCGAATGATGTCCCAAGTTTTATCGATCCCTGTTTTCAGGCTCAAGACGCCGTCTGTTAAAAGGATCGACGCGATAACAAAGAGTAGGATGGTTATAGCCTTGGCAAAAGTCAGGGCTTCCATTCCGGTTAGAGCGAATGCCAGCACCAGAATGATCGTGGCGATACCGTGAAGGGTCCCGATAAGGTCTAGGACGTTGTGAAGGCGATACGCCCGGCGCCGGGAAGCCATTCGAACAAGTGCCAAAGGTCGTTTACAACTTGCGCAAGGTTCGATCGCTGTTGTCGCCGGCAGTTCACGCACTAGCTCTCCACAGCATGGGCATCTGACGGCAGGGTTGCGCATCATTTCAGGTCGCCCCTCTGCCACCGTTCCAAGAACGGTTCCTGACCTATTGCTCGTCGTCATACGTACCTATCCGGTCATCCCAGTCGATATCATCATCATTTCCGTATTGCTGCGCGGGGGCGTCGTCTTTGAAACAGGCCGGGTCGCAATGAACCATCGGTCGGTCGCGGCAACCCATTTGTTTGCCATCGATCATGACCGGCCAATTGCCGAGACGTTTGCAAGGGCGATTGTATCGGTCGCTGAAGCCACAAGGAACGGCGATCGGCGTAGCGGCCGAGTGAACCGGTTCGGTTTCATGCTCGGCATCGAGTGGCTCCGTAATCTCGTCATGCGGGGCAAAGAGATCGGTTTGCGTCATCATGGCATGGGCTCGTCGGATAGAAGGGGGGGGGGGGAGGCGTCTGGCATTTCAGCCTTCCGCCCCCTTGCTTCCCTCCCTCCGCTTTAATGCCTCGCTGGTACTGCGGTGGAGGGTGTCGGCGCAGCAGGCGCTGGCGTTGCAGCTGGTGCCGGCGTGGCGGCAACGGCCGTAAGCCGGGTCTGCGCCTGGGTGGTCAATTTGCGGAAGGCGTCCAGCATGGCGAGTGACGTGATCTTACCCATGTCAGTCGAGGTGTAGTTCCCGCCAAGGGCACCGATGCCGGCATTAGTCAGGATCCCGCCGCCAAGAATCGAGAGGTCCTTCTTGCGAGCTGAGCCAGTTGCCACAGCTTGCTGGATGCCGGTCTTGACCTCGACCAGCGTCAGCATGGTCTGGCTGGCCTTGACCTTCTGCTTGAAGCCCAAGCCGCCCGGGAACATCGAGCCGAGACCACCACCGCTTCCACCGGAGTCATTGTCGGAATAGACGACCTTGGCCTGCAGCAGGTAGTCGGCCGCCTTCAAAGTTGCCTGATTGTTGGCGCCGGCGACCGAGCCGCCGGCAGCAAGCTGCCGTTCTCGCTGAAGAGCGTCGAAGCCCTCGCCTCTGTCTACGATCTGGAAGCAGCCGCTCTGCGACACCAGCATTTTGAGGAGGGGCAGGGGGTCCACCCGCTGACCGCCACCATTCTGTGTTTCGGCCATCCGGATCAGCGCTGCCATGCCGGCGGGTAGTCCGTCAGTCGGGCTCGCAGCGCTGCGCTCCTCGACCAGCGCGATCGTGCCGAGCGGCCGATCGCAACGCGGCACCTCCGTCGTTTCGTCAATCCCGATGCCGCCCTTGCCGAGCTTCTGAGCAACTGCCGGCGGCGCCGTTAGCGCGATGACCCCAAGGGCCGTGATGATCTTCTGCATGATGATAGCTCCCTGATTAAGCCTGTGTTTTTATTGCGGGTTTGAGAAGATGGTTACCCAGTTTGCCCCCAACCCGGTCAGCTCTGATACCGTTTGTCGTCAAGCGGCCATCATCCTGGTTTAGGCAAAGTTCTGTTTTATTGAGGCTGGCCAGCTCGTTCGAAAACTCGATCAGGTCGTCAGCGAAGAAATCAGCCAACTGCGCGTCAACCCAGCCTGCCGGCGCTATCCCGGCGGCTGCGACTGATAGATGCGCCGCGGAGACGGGGTGCTCCCACATGATACGGAATGCGAGCATCCGTAGCCTGTCCGCGAGCTGCTCGTCGGCCGCAGTCGGAACGTTGCCGAACAAGTTCTCAAGGGGTTCTGCGTTCATTGCAGTGCGTCCGGATCGGTGAGTTTGGGCCGCGTATGCAGGTTTCCATCCGGTCGCCTGTTCAGGTCGATCGAGTGACCCGCCCGCGGCTCGAATCGCATTGCCGCGACAACGGTGTCGGTCGTGGTCGACGATCCGAAATAGTCGGTCAGGCCGTGCCACTTGTCGCCCTCGACGATCTGCATGCGATACTTCCCCGGTGGTACGGCCGTTGTAACATCGTCACCCCCCCTGACGTAGACCGATATGACGTGCTCGTTGGTTTTCCACTTGTAGAGTTGCACGACGGCATTGGCGTTGTTGGTCGTAATATGCAGCCGGGATGTTGCGGTTTTGGGATCGACGTTGTTGTTGACCGTAACCGTGCCGGACGACGGAAACCGTATCTCGGCAGCGCGGTCAGGAAACCAACCGGAGCGTTTGGCTTCACGATAGGCGGGGAATAGGATCGGCACTGCCCATAGTAGCATGATCCACTTCTGCGCCGGGTGGACACGAACCAGCCGTTTCGGCCGGTGCCGGTCATGGCGGTGCTGGAAGCGACGACTGGCGGCATCAAACCAGCCACCACCTCCGCCGCCATTGCCACCGATCCAGCTCGCACTGCCAAGCGGTACGGATTTGCCGTTCCTGTCGTGCGGCTGCTCTACCCTGGACTTGCGATCGTTCCAGAACGTCGAGCCAGTGGCCTTTCCCTGACGTTCCCGGTAGCGCTCGCGCATGTAGTCGCGGTCATCAATGCCCATGCGCAACACCCGCGACTTCCTGTGCCCGCCGGTTGACGGCACGGCGGTGGAGGGCGCCTAGCTGCTGCGCAAAATCGACGATGACGAAAGAGAATTCGTCGGCGACGTCTTGCTCGGCCGCGCAGGTTGGCGCGATCGAGGCGGCCGCCAGCACCAGGTGTGCAGCCGCGATCGGATGCGCCTGCATCAGGTGGAAGGACTGCGTCCGGAAGCTATCCGCCAGATCACCGACGGACATTGCTACAAGTGCCTCTGCCTCCGTCACCAGTGGCTCAAGCCTAACCTGCTCCATGATTATACCCCCCTGACTGTGGTTTGCCTTGTGTGGATGGCGGCGTGAACGTCGTGCCTTGGCCGTGCCATTGGGCTGCGACCATTGCGCAGGCGATCGCCCACATTGCCGCAAAGACGGCCGTCGCTCCGGCAAGCCACAGCGCCAGTACAATCGCGCGGCGATGACGGTATGGCGGTTCAGTCGCTGGCGCCTGATCGGGCGTCGCCTCCCAGATGACCCCGTCAGTCGGCGCGGCATTCAGGCGGGTGGTACGGCCGCGCTTCTTAGGTGGGTCCCGCATATAGTCGCGATCAGCCAGCGCCATGTGCTGCCTCCGGCTGTTGCCCGCATGGCGACGCTAACCATTTATCCTCGAAAGCACGAAGACGGCCGCGCATCTGATCGTGATGCGCATCCGGTTCGTCGGCGATTACTGGACGGGAGTGGTCCAGCCTCGTCATCGACTGCCTTCCGGGGTGCCAAGGATGCTGCCAAGGCCGTCACAATGGCTATCGATCGCAAAGGCGATGGCGCGCAACAGTTCGTCTTGATGCTTCTCGGCAGCTGACATCCCATCGATGGCGAGTACCCGGGTTACCGAACAGTCGCGGCGGATACGCTCGGCAGCACTGCGCAAGGGGGTGGTATGCCGTTCGATCCCGGCCTGGATCGTCTCGTCATCGAGCAGGTGAGGCCAACCTTGCACGACCTTGTCGAGGATATCGTGGCTCATTTGCGTCATGCGCAGGATCACGTCGGCAAAATCGCTGATCTGCCCGCGCTCCCAGTCAGGGAGATCCCAGCGTTTGAGGTGCTTTAACATCTGCGCCAGGCTGACCTGCTGTTTGTCGAGAAGGGTCATGACCATGTCGATCAGGAGCCTTGGCGTCGGGCGGGGTGGATCGGCCGGCAGGGGCGAGGCAGGCGGATCGATCAAGGGAGTGTTGCTCATCATCACATATCCAGACTGAGGTTCTTCTCGGGCAGGCCGCGGATCTGTTCGACGTGGCCGGGCATCGCCGGCAGCGCGCTGAGGTCATCGTGTTCATGCGGCGTCAGGCCGAGCTCGTCGTTCTTGCGATCCGCGCGACCATCGCGGCGGGCAGGATCGTCGCTTTCCTTCATCGTCGGCATCTCGCCATCGAGATTCCTGATGTCGGAATAGTCAGTGGTCGACGCGCCCATCGGTGGCAGGTCGGTCATGTCGAGACTGGCGGGATCGATCAGGATTTTCTCACTGGCGGGCGCGTCCAGGCTGGCAATCGCCTTGCTCAGCGCATCATCGGCAACCGCAGTCCGGGTGCCGGGTCCATCGATATCGAGGCGGCCGAGGCTTTCGAGCGCGGAGGTCTTGTTACCGGGATTGCGGTCGAGCTGCCGTTCCAGCTTCTCCTGGTTGTCGACGACCATGATGAGGTCGTCGCGGACGCGGGTGACGACGACGTTGGTCAGGCGCTGGTTGGAGAGGTTGCTTTCGTAGCTGTGCATCACCCCGATCGCCTTGTCGGCGGTGACGCCCTGCGCCATGTGTGCGTTGAGTGCATAGGCGAGGTCGAGGCGGGACAGCATCGGATCGGTGCGATCAAGGGTCAGCGTCTCTTTCGATGCCAGCTCGACGGTGACCTTGCCGCCCTCGATCGAGGTAACGGTCGCCATCGCCGCGTTGGCGATGCCGCGTTCCTTGTCGTTGCCGGTCCAGCGGATGCGGTCACCCTCATGGATCTTCACCGTCTCCAGCGTGGTCAGTTGCATCCGGTCGCGGTCGATGAGCGGGTCGATCTTTTGCGGATTGAACTTCACCCGCTTACCGTTGCTCTCGATTTCTACCTTGCCGTTGGCGAAGACTCGCTTCACCTCGGCGGTGCCGTGGCGCAGATCTAGCTCGGCGACCCTGCCTTGGACATGAAGGGTCTGGCCCGGTTTGTAGACGTGTGCATAGCGCAGTTCTTCACGGGTGAGGTTGACCGGCTGGTGGACAGCGAGGGACAGGCCGTCACCTTTCAGCGTGCCGTCCTTGATGAGGCCAGCCTGCACCTCCTTGTTGATCGTGGTGCGTGCCTCCTTGCCGGAGGCAAAGATCGAGGTGATGCTGCGCTCCTCGGGCGACAACGCAAGCCATAGCTCGGAGGCTTTCCCGGCCGGATTGGCATCCTCCACCACCTTGTCACCAAGCACGCGCAGCGCCTGGCTCGCCTTGCCGGCATTGGTCAGGGCGGCGACGGTACGCAGCTGGTCGGTGCGCTGACGGATATTCTCGTCCATCCGCGCCATGGTGACGCCGGCGGCCTGCTGGCCGGAGAAGGATTTACCGCGATCGATCGGCTGCAGCTGCTGACGATCGCCGATCTCGCGAAGCCGCTCGTTACCGAGCGCATCGGCGATCGTCATGAGCTTCAGCATGTCCGGATCGGAGACCATCGACGTCTCGTCGACGATGATGATGGTGTCCTTCATCTCTGCCCGCTTCGCCTGCGCCTCTGGCGTGTTGGGATTGGCGGCCAGTTTTTGGTTCTCCCAGATGAACGAGGCGATGGTCTGCGCCTCGATCCCGGCCGCCTTCATGTCCTCAACCGACATCTCGCGTGGCTTCAGCCCGTCCTTCAGGTCCGTGACCATCTTGTTCTGGAAGGCGAGCCCAAGGACGCGTTTGCCTTCCTCGCGAGCGACCGCGGCAGTCGCCTGCAGCATGGTTGACTTGCCGGCGCCGGCGACGCCCTGGACAACGACGATGCGATCGGTGCTGGACACCAGCAATGTCGCTGCCGCGAGCTGGCCGGGGTTGAGTTCGAAGGGGGAGGCGGCCTGCAGCCGGTTTGGGGCATCCGCTGCCGCGATGATCGGAGTGGTGCGGCCCTTGCCGGCCTCAACCATCGCAAGGATTCTCTCTTCGGTCCTGAGCGCCTCCGGGGTGGTTACTGCACTGACAGTGCGGCCGTTCACCTCGATCTGTCCGGGCAGCAGTTTGCCCTTTTCGATCAGCTGCTCGATGCGGGTATCGACGTGATCGATCGTCACGCCCGGCAAGCCAAGGTCGAGCGCTTTCTTGGCGACCTGATGGGTTTCGAAAGCGGCTTCCCGCTGGCCAAGGATACGGACCGCCGACGCCACTGCAAGCTGCGCGTTGGCCTGTCCGGTCGACTGCGCCAGCCGGACGAAACCGCGGTCGACCAGTGGGTCGGGGGATCGCAAGAGGCCGGCGACAGTCTCGCGCGCTACACTGACCGCCTCGACGATCGCCTGATAGCCACGCTCGAGCGGTGACGTTTCCCGGTCCTCGCTCGTTTTCTCTGCAGCCGCCAGCAGATCCTTGCCGGTGAAACCGAGCGCAGCTGCGCGGTCGATCCAATCTTTCAGGAGACCGTCGCGGTCGTCGACTTTCAGCTTGGGATCACGGGTGCGGGCGGTGACATCGCGCAGCCCCTGCATGCTCTTGATGCCGAGCTTCTCCGCGGTCGCGACGATGTCGGCACGCCGCTGGCTATACTCTTCCAGCACGTTCTTCGGGACCCCGACGATCTCGAAGGTGCCGTGCTTGCCGGTCAGCTCGGTCTTGTATCCCAGCTTCTCCAGTTCGGCGCGGAGGAAGGCATGATAGATCGAGCCGATGACGCTGTTATTCGACCAGATCCGGTCGGCGTGGAGGGCATGGAACTTGCCATCCGGCCCCTTGGTCATGTTGGCGACGATGGCATGGTCATGGGCCTGCGGATCGAGCGCCCGGCTGGTGTCGTGCTGGAACAGCGCATAGACCAGGTTGCCGGTCTTCACCGTCTCGGTCTTGCCGTCCTTGGTGATGCGGGTTTCGGCGAGGTTCTTCTCGATCCAGGCCATGGTCTGCTGGACCGCTTTGGTCTGGGCGCCGTCAGGGCCGAGGATGCGTTTGTCGCCGGCGACATAAGCCATCACCGACACCGATTTGGGCGCAGAGAAGGTCAGGTCATAACCCGGCCGACGCGATGCCTTTTGGTCCATGACCCGCTCGCCGGAGGGCAATTCGCCGCCCAAAACCTTGGCGAAGGTTTCCTGTGAGACCTTGCCCTCAAGGCCAGCCGCGGCCGCGCCTTCGCCACCCCACATGCTGACCTCGCCGGCCTTTTCATCGGTGTAATATTCACCGCTGACGAAATCGTCCTTGGCGAAATATTTGGCGGCGCCCGAAGCCGATTTGACGGTCGCGATCGAGTGCATCTTCAGTCACCCACACCCAAGCCACCGTCCTCGATTTCATCGGGGAAGGCGTCACGTGCCTCGCGGGTCGACAGGTCCTCAGCCCGATCCGGCGTCGGCTCCGCAGCCCGTATTGACCCAGCCTTGCCGTGCCGATCATCGTCACTGCCTGAGCGTTCCGTTTCTCCGGCTACAGGCGATGCCCGGTGGTCCCGTTTGTCGTCCGGCGTGGGTTCGCGCATGTCCTCGAGCAGTGCTTGCGGCTGGCTCTGGCTTGCGGGTTCGTCAGTCTTCCCGTCGCGTGAGTTATCGACCTCATCCTCGGTCGGCTGGGACAGGATGTTGCTGGCGAAATTGTTGGCGATGTTGGCGGGCGGAACCTCGGTTTCATCGAGACCCGGCACATCCCCACGCCCTACGTCATCACCGCCCCCCTGCGGCTTGCCACCCCCTCCGCGAACACCCATGCCAGGCTCGTCCGGCTTGCCGGGTTTGCGGCGGATGAAGCCTTCGGCAACCTGTGGGTAATGCTCCCATTCGAGGCGGACGCGGGCGGCGGGAAAACCGTCAGGAAACTTCACGAACCCGTGCAGGCTGGGCAGGTTCATGATGTCGTCGGGAATGACCAGCGGCTCGATCTGTTTGCGCGGGGTGAGGGTCGAGGCGTCGCGGGTGTTATTATAGCCATAGCTATAGCCCTCATCCATCTGCCTGATCTCGCGGTTGCCGATGTAGCTCGCGCCCTCTTCGGCCGTCTTCATGTTAGCCGCGGCCAGGATCAGTTTGGTCCTGGCGAGGGACGTGAGGTTCTGGGCATTTTCCTCACCGTAAACCTGTACCAGCTTATCGAAGGAGTGCAGTCCCAGGACCATCGCTCCACCAAAGTTACGGGCGGTCTGGAGGCCGCTTTCGATCGCCGGCAGGCGGTGAAGAGCGCCCAGCTCGTCGAACACGAACCAGGTGCGCAGGTCGCGGGTTTTGCGCATCGTCATGAGCGAGTGAATCGCGAGGTTGGACCACAGCGTCAGCAGCGCCCGATTCATCTCCAGATCGGTGTAATTAGAGGTGATGAACAGGATCGAGCCGGGCTTCTTCTCGGCGGTCATCCAGTCCCGGATCGAGTATTGCGGACCGTCGTCGGGCAGGAAGCGCAGGATGTTGGCGTTGGTGTTGAACACCGCCCGGATCGACTCCGCCATTTTGGCCGCTTCAGGCGCGGTGATGGGATCGGCGATGGTGTTCGCTAGGTGCTTGTGGACCAGCTTGAGGTCGGCGGTCATGAGGTTGTCGGCGAGGGCCTGATTGGACGTCTCGCCCATCTCGATGAGCTTCATGCACATCTCGATGAAGAGCGTCCGCGCGGCCAGCACCCAGAAGGGATCGCCGGCACCGCCATCGGACGGAATGAGCGCTCCGGCCGCAGCGGTGAAATCGCTGTAGCTGGTGCAGTCGTTGAAGATCGTCCAGGCCGGGCAGCGGGCGTCGGCGGGATTGAGAATGGTGTCGCGTTCGGGGTCGTAGAACGCCTCGACATAGGCCCCGGTCAGATCGAACACGACGGCGCTGTCTTCGCGCTCGCGCATCTGCTGGAGGAGCTTGCGGAAGACGGTGGTTTTACCCGAGCCGGTGGTGCCGAGCGTCATGAAGTGCGACTGTTCGAGGCGGTAGGGAAACGGGATACCGGCGACGCTATAGGGATGGTGGATGCCACCCAGCTTCCGGGCCCGAAATTTGCGCTTCAGGACCTGCTCCGGCGTCTCACCTGGGAAGAGCCGTGCGGCCTCCTTCACGAACTCGACTTTGTTGTGGGCGGCGATCTCGGCATAGAGGAGGTCGCGGTCGACCAGCATGGCGCCACGCTCATGACGTTCCTGGATCATCGCTTTGCCGCGACGGGCGGAGAAATCGACGTACCAGATCGACAGCGGGACGGTGATGCACGAGGCGGCGACAACCGAGCCAAGGAGGCCCTTCACGGCCTTGTGCCAGGCGAGGATAACCTCCGGCACATAAGGGACGTAGCCCATGTAGGTATGGCGCACGCTGTTGTCGGGCAGGCGCAGGTTGATCCGCTTCATTTCGTCGAACGAAATCCAGTCCCAGAGACCCGACAGGATCCGCATCGAGATGAGCTGGATGTTGTTCTCGTCGAGGGTCAGCGTCAGGATTGTGGAGTAGGCGATGACGAAGACGCCAAGCCACATGTAGACGGGCATCTTGATGCCCTGCAGCCACATGAGGACCTGGGTGTTGAGGAGCTGGCTGCCGCGGGTGAAGTTGCCGGAATTGCGAGGCGGAGCACCCCGCGAGGAGTAATGCTCCTGCGGGATCGGCCGCTTGTCGTTGCGGATGTCCTTGCGCGGCTTCTTGGCCGGCTTCTTGGGGTCATCACGCGCCATGATGGAGCTTCATGCGACGGTCGGTTTCGAGGACCAGCGTATCGCGCATTTCCGGGTGGTCTTTGCGGATGATCGCGTCGAGCGCGACCTGCATATATTCGGTCACGCGGAGGTGCCGGCGCTTACTGCCTTGCAGTAACTTCAGCCCGTCGAGATGACGTTCAATACCCTCACGAATTACCTCGGAAGGGGTGCAGCCTAAAGAGGCTGCCTCGGCATCGATACGATCATATAGGTCGCGGGGTAGCCGGACCGTGCGGTGACGAAGAGGTTTCAACTTCCAGCTCCCTAGCAGGGGGGCTGGTGGGTCTTGCGAAGGTGTCTCCGTATAACAGGCAAACTTTGCCGGTTCAAGCTTCCGGGAGGGTTCCGCACAAGTAGCGTGCCACCCCGTGCCACAAAAAATGGGCCGAAATCCGTGGTTTTTGAAGTGTGGCACGCCGTGGCACATTCCGTGGCACAACGTGGCACGCAACGGAAAACCCGTAAGTAACTGGAAACACCGGAGAAAGGGCAAGCGTAGCTTGCGTTCGGTGTGCTTCTTTGTTGTCCCGATTCCATGTGTTGCTCTGATCCTTCTGCTTCTTCAGGTCGATGGGTAAGGCCTCCGGGTTTCCGTGGGGCAGGGGTCCGCCATGAGGGCGGAATGATGGATTGATCCTGCGCTTCGCGCGGGTGTCTTGGGCCTGTTCGACGATGATCGTCATGAGGGTTTCCTTGGGTGAGTTCGGATCGATTGGCCGTGGTCTTTTCGACCGGTCGATCGCTGGCTATACTGGTGCCGTTCAGAGCCCGATCAGCCTGACCAGAAGGTAAGGAAAATGGCGAAGTCACTGGACGCTGAAATGGCCGCGATCGAGGCCGAGGAACTGAAGCTGGCGGAGCGTCGCAAGGCGCATCAGAAGAAGCTTCGGGACACGGCGATCGACAGGGTCGAGAAGGTAGGGTTGTTGAAGCTCCCACTGGACCGGCTGGAGCGGTTGATGGATGCGGTGAAGACGCTGGGCATGGATGAAGTCGAGAAGCGGATCACGGCGAAAGCCTGAGCCGGTTCGAGACCGGGATCGATGCCAATGGCCGCACGGGTTTGCTACCTTGTGCGGCCATTCTTTTGCCAAGGATCGAGGCGCAGCCGGCTTGGCATTCCCAAGCAAAAGAATGGGACGCCAGCCGTCAGGCTGGGCGTCCCATGCGATGCCGTCAGTGGGTCGTTGGTCGGTCAGATCCAAGCCAGCCGGCACTCGCCCTCGATCGGCTTCAGGACAGCCATGGCGGTCAGGGTTTCGACATAGGATGCCATGGCCGGATCGGCGGCGAGACGGCGCCTGATCCGGGGGCTGGTCAGGCGATCACGAAGCTCGGTCATGGCGATGACGCCGGACCGTGATCGATCGAGGCCAAGGCCGTTCAGGAGCGTCATGGCATGGGCTTCGGTGAGTGCCAGCTGCGGCGCGGCATCTGGGGTTAGTGAGAGCCTGATCCGGACATCCCCGCCATGTTCGGCCTGCCAGATGCGAACCCGCCGGCCGAGGAATTGGGCTTCGTCCAGAACTGCGATCACGTCGGGGTCATGGTCGAAGCATTGCGACACGCTGGCCAGAGCGAGCGGGCAAATGCGAGCTTCGAGGTCGAAGGTCGGATCGCCGGTGACGCCGTGGATCGGAACCAGCATAGTGATGCCCAATCGTAGCGACTGTTCGGCGAGCAGATCGCGCAGCGACGCGAGCTGGTCGGGGGTGACGATCGCCGCCTTCGGGGGGAGGGTGCCGCTGCCGTTTTCGATGCGGAAAGTGATGGTCATCTCGACCTCCTTCGTTGAAACCGCATCTCCCCTTCCCCCTCCTCTCCGGAGAGTGTTCGCGACGCTGCTGACCCTGCGCGACGGCCCGCCCGCGAGGCGTAGCGAGTGCACGGCTTGAAGGCTGCGGCGCGAGCGTGCGAGGCGGGCTGGCGACAGTTCGTCAGGGGTCGGGAAACGTCGTCAGCAGCGCCGGGGCGGGCTCGATGCCCGCACCGGCGCTCCCCCCGCCGAGGCGTAGCCAGGGGAGGCCCGCAGGGGCCGTACCGTAGCGAGCGAGCCGGGTGCCGTGCGTGGGTCAGTACCGGTCATGAAAAAGGCCACCCGGTCGCCCGGATGGCCTGATCGTCTGGACGATGAAGGAAGGTGCCGAAGCCCCTCCCGATGTGGCTAGAGGATCATCTTGGCGGCCAAGGTTGCCGCTGCCCCGAACAGGGCGATGAAGCCGGTGGTGCCGACGCTGACCCATTTGACCGATTTCATCTCGCCGCTGATGTTCGAGATGGCGGTTTGGGTGCCGGTGCCGACCGTGTCGATCTTGGTCGACAGTGCCGCGATCTGGATCATCAGCGTGTCGATCTTGTTTTCGAGCGGCTTCACGGCTTGTCCGACGGCCATTTCGATATGCTCCTCGACGGCTTCGACCGCTTTCTGGGCGATCTCGTCATCGATACTAATGCTTCGGAGCGCGCGAAACAACGTTACCTGCATGTCGTCCTCCTTCTTCTTCAAGACGAATGTTGCGGTAGGCTGGCGCGGCGAGGGTCAAGGACCGCGTAGCGGCCGCGTCAGCGGCGATGGGGGTCACGATTTTGCGCAGCAAAATGGTGGGGCCCCGTCGTCCTTGAGGCTCGCCGCGCCGGCCGGGATAATGGGCCGACTTGAGAGAGAGTTTACTCCCGCGGCAGCAGCGCACGGCGGGCTCGATGCCCGCCTTGCGCTTCACTGTGCGAGGCGTAGCAAGGGGAGGCCCGCAGGGGCCGTACCGATGCGAGCGAGCAGGATGCCGGCGCGATGAAAAAGGGGGCACGTGGCCCCCGGTCAGAAGTTCCAGAACCAATTGGGATCGTCCATCCGGCTCGCGTCGTGCACGCTCTCTGATTGGGCTTCCGCTGCCCGTCGTGACTTCAACTCCAGTTCGACGGCATCCAGTTCGTTACCGGCCTCGTACACCCGCCAGTCGGTGCCACATGCGGTGTCGTACATCCCGGCAAGCGTCTTCTCGTCGAGGGCCTTCAGATCGATGCGGTCGCAGAAGTCCTCGAAGCGGTTCAGCGTCCGCATCAGCGAGCCGATCTCCGACGTTAGACCACGTGCGCGAGAGGCCAGTGCGGCATCGTCCAGATCGTAGACGCCGAACGGGTTGTGGTCGTGACCGTAAGCTTCTGAGACGTTGTACATGTGATCCTCCTTCGTCGATGACGAAGTCCTCCCGGTGGCCGGGGTGGCAGGGGTCAAGGACCGCGTAGCGGCCGCGCCAGCGGCGGTGGGGGTCACGATTTTGCGCAGCAAAATGGTGGGGCCCCGCCGTCCTTGAGGCCTGTCGCCCCGGCCGCCATGATGGGACTACAGAGAGATAGATCTTCCCCGCGCCAGCAGCGCCGGGACGGGCTCGATGCCCGTCACGGCGCTTCCCCGGCCGATGCGTAGCCAAGGGCAGGCCGAAGGGCCTGACCGATGCGAGCGAGCCGGGGGCCGCCTGTCGATCCGGGCAGACGCGCGGTGAACGCGGCGCGGCCCGGCGGGGCCGTGCCAAGGGTGCCGCGTGACAGCGCCGGGACGGGCTCGATGCCCGTCACAGCGCTTCCCCGGCCGATGCGTAGCCAAGGGCAGGCCGAAGGGCCTGACCGATGCGAGCGAGCCGGGGACCGCCTGTCGATCCGGCCAGACGCGCGGTGAACGCGGCGCGGCCCGGCGGGGCCGTGCCAAGGGTGCCGCGTAATAGCGCCGGGGCGGGCTCGATGCCCGTCTCGGTGCTTCCCCGGCCGATGCATAGCAGGGGCAGGCCGAAGGGCCTGCCCGACGCGAGCGAGCCGGGTGCCGCGCCATCCCCGCCCGCGAGGTCCGATCAGTTTGCCGGCGATCGCCACGGAGCTGCGTTAGCGCATTACCGGAGGGGGGAAGTCGGGCGGCTGCGCGGCGACCAGGCGCGGCCCGACGGGGCCGTGCCAAGGGTGCCGCGCGGCCGCCCGACTGGCGTGGGGGGAACCGTAGGGTTCCCCCCACAGCAACGCTGGTAAAAAAGGGCCAGCGCCGGGGGTCGCCCGTCGCTGGCCTGAGGGATTTCCTGCCAAGGAAAGAGGGGGGCGGCGCGCTCTGGGCTGCGCCGCCCGAAAGGGGTTAGCCGTTCGCCTGCCGGTTGCGGGCGGTCGGGGCGGGTGCCTGTCCGCTGATCGGGAAAGCGTGGGTTGGGATGCGGGCGGTTTTCAGTACCTGCAAGAGATTGCTTTGCAGCCCCGAACCCTGACAGACGATGGCTTCAACCGGTGCCAGTTTCACAAGCTGTTCGTTGCGGACGAACCCGGCGCGGTTGCCATAGCGGCCCGTTTGCGGGGTGAAGGCGATCACGGTTACGTTGCGGCTGGATGCCCAAGCTGCCGCGATCATGTCGCAACCTTTGCGCTGGGCGGTGGTGCAAAGCGTCATGTGCGGCACGCGGGCCTTGATCTGGTCCAGCTTTTCCCAAAGCTGTTCGTGGTCGTGCCATTCCTGTCCGCCGGAAAAGACGACAAGCGGGCCGGTCGGGTTGCGCTTCTCGCGGTGGTCCTGCGCGCGGGCTTTGAGGAAGTCGAGGGCGGCAATCTGGCTGGCGGTTCCGCCGCTGGAAACCTTCGATCCGCGTGCGGGGGACCAAGGGTGGCCGGACTGCGCGTGGTAGCAGTCGGCGGCATAGTCGCGCATACATTCGATCGCGGCGCGGCGTTCGGTCATGGTGTGGGCGCGTAGCTGCAATTCCTCCATCTCGGTCGAGTAGATTTCGGACGGCTCATAGCGGCGAGCCATCTCGCCAAGGTCGCGGCAAAGCGCGTCTTCCTCGCGTTCCAGCTTCTGCGCCTCGAAGTGGAAGCTATTGACGAAACCCCATGCGATGGCCTGTGCGCTCGCCTCAAGGCGGGTATCGCGCAACAGGTCAAACAGGGTCGCCATGATCGCCGCGCAATCGTGCTGCGCCTGTAGCGGTTCCGGCATGTCGAGTTCTTCGCGCTCGCCGCCAAGCTCGACGATGGACAGCGCGCCAACGTCGCCGAACGCTTCCTGAAAATTGGTCGTCGCGGTCGCCTCGGTGATGCTCTCGGCAATCTCGGCCGCGCGCTCGTCGCTGGCGGTGTCATGCTCGGGGGTATCGTTGGCGGGGTCGCAATCGTGGGTGTCGTTGCGGGCGGCGTTGTTGCGGCGGGTTTCCCAACCTTTCCGGGCTGCCTCGGCGCGGGCGGCGTCGGTGTTCCCAAGGGCTTCGCCCATGTCGGAAAAGCTGTTAAAGCGGTCGGAAGTCGTTTTCTTGGTCATGGTTCGTACCTTTGGCAGGGATGGCGATTAGGGTCGGGGGAGCGTTTCAGCCGCTCTCCCCGCCCGTCTTTCGGTAGTGGCTTAGAAGGCGGGCATTTCGTCCGCGTCGGCAAGCTGGCCGTTGTCGGTGGCGTTGCCGGTGCCGAAACCGTCGTCATTGGCCTTGCGGCGGGTCTGGCGGGTGCCGTCCATGTTTTCGCGGCGGGGCTGCGGGCGGTTCCAGACGACGCGGAAACCTTCGTCGTTGTTGCCGAACAAGGTGATTTGCAGCGGCTCGGACAGGCTGGGGTCGTCCAGCTTACCCTGATAGAACACTTCGCCGGTGGAATTGCTGGTCAACTCCCACAGTGCGCCGATCTGCACCCAGCGGCGGGCGACGTTCAGGGTGACGATTTCGTAGGCGGGGGCGCGCTCGTTGTCGCTCTCGACCGGGCGGAGGCCAAGGCGGGCGAGGTCGATGGTGGCGGTTGCGATCGAACCGATAAGCTGACCGTTGGCGCTCTTGAACTGACCGATGTTCATAGTCTTAACTCCATCTAGGCGGGGGCCTGTCCCCCTGTTTGCCGGTCCGTGGGGCCTTTCCCCTCCGGCATCTTCTTTCTACCCCCTCCCCTCTATTTAGCCAAACGGATTGATTACTTGACACTATAGTCATCGTACACGGTGAGTCCGAGCATAAATAGCTCCCGACTAGGGAGCGTAAATAAACAAACAAACAACGCATAGACCGCGTCAGCGGGCTATTCCTTTTCTACTGTGCTGATGGGCAAGGCCCGGCCTTTGTTCTCATCGCACCCGGAGCCGTCCTCGCAGGGGCTCAAGAGGCAGGCACGGCCGGCGGGGTCAACACGAATGACGGAGGCTCCGCCGCTTTAGCGGTGGAAACCGTAGGGCCTTTAGGCCCGGTATTCTTGTTGAGGCGTCTTCAAATCAAACAAAAGCATTGTCCGTCAGGACAATTCTACTTTGACGCCGACCCCGCCGGACGGGTCTGGCACGCCGAGACACTGAGAGACGGCGAAGGGTGTGATGAGAACACAGGCCCACAAAGTACTCATCATGCGCCTAGCGCATGATTCCACAGCCGCAGGCTGCCGGCGGTGGTCGTGGTCCTGGGCGTGACGTCGAGGTAGATTGCTGCCCTCCGCCCCACACCATCCGCGAAACTGGCGCACGAGCGGCTCTCAGCACCTCCCGGGAGCCCGACAAGTGATTGTACCCGAAGGGCCGAGACCCGCTCTTCGCGGGGCTCGGGGAGCCTCTTGGCGACTATTGAACGGTCCCGCCCCCTTGGGCGGGATGTCCCAACCCTTTCTCTTCTTGGCTGAAAATCGTCACGATCCCAGCAGGCAATCTATCTTCAGAATGGACCTAGTTTTCCCGGTGAACCACCTTCCGCTCTCATGACAAAAACGGCACGAAACAAGGGCCGGTGTGAGTCGAGTTTTCAAGTCATTCGTTGGGTATGGATGAAACGCCATCTGATGGGGTGCTGACGGATTTTCCTCCGCCAGAATGAGCCTTGCCGCGGAATGGGGTGCGTCGGGGAAAGGTTCGACGGTATGAGCGAGGACGAGATGCTTCATACTTTGGAGGAGCATCACCGGACAATCAGGGCGGGGCTGGATGAGATTCGCTTTCAGTGTGCGGTGCCCTATCCGAACAGCGTTGAACTTGATGCGGCACGATCGCGGCTGAGCAGCGCGAGTCTTGCCCGATCGAAGTTCGTCAGTGAGACGGTAGTCCCTCGTCTGCTTGCGGATGCTGACGCTGATCTCCGCGACAAATTGTCGAAGCTGCTGTCAGTGTTCCAGGCAAAGCGGCAGATATCATGTACCCATGTCACGACATGGACGCGGGTGGCGATCGATGCGGATTGGGATGGATACCGGACTGCGGCCGCATTGATCTGGACGATCATGGAATGTCAGATTGATCTCGAACGTCGTGACCTTGGTGATCGACTGACGCCGTAACTAGGATTTCAGATCGAGGTGATCCCGCGATCCACGGATCACGATCGCCCTGCTTGTGAAGGCGCACCGGGTAGCGTTCGGCAGACAAAAAAAGGGCCGGCGTGAGCCAGCCCGGAGGGTCTTTTAGGAGAGGATGCCTGAAAGGCGTCGCCATGCTGCACCTGCGAACAGATTGACGCAAGGGCGAAAACTCACGGCGTCATGGCGCCGGGTGTCGAGCCCCTACAAAGCCGATGACGGTCGAGAAGGCATCGTCCGCGCCCTTGGCGCTCCGAGCCAGCAGATCGTCCAATGTGGCATCGATCCGTTTGATGGCATCGACGGTGAGGTCAGTCGCAGCAGCCGCAGCAGTGCCTTTCTCGGACTTGTCGACGAACGCGGTTTCGATCGCGGGCAAGTGGCGGTTGATGATTGCGTCCAGTTCGATCTGATCGGCGTCCGGCATGTGTGAATAAGCGGCAAGGCAGCGGTTCAGCTTCTGGCGCAGGGGCGGCAGGATCTGATGGGCCGGCTCGCCCAGGCGCGCACCAAGCCCGGCGAGGTAGATCGGGGTGATCGTGGCGGCGACGGAGGCTGCAGGCGACGGTAGCGGCCGCGGTGCCGAGGACGGCACTCCGTAGGGTTCGAGGAGATCGATGTTGACGCCAAGGTTGCGCATGACGCGACGATAGCTGGTCAGGCAGTCGACCCCGATGGTGGTGGCGACGTCGTGGCGCACGGTGCGGGGTCGGTTGAGCCAGGTCAGCCGTTGCAGGTCTTCGCGGTACTGACGCTCGACGGGGATGACATGCTCGCTGTCGTGGCGAAGGGGCGTATCGCGGAAGCTGGCGCAGGGTCGGCCGAGGAACGAGGCGAAGGCTTCGTTCAGCGCCGGCACGAGGTCCTGAAGGCGGTTGCGGCGCTCGGCAATCGGGCGCGGGGCGCTGTAGATGCGTTCGACCTCGTCCAACGCCTTTTCCAAGGCGATCGAGAGGCTGTTCGCCGGGTAGGGCAGCGCGCTGGCGCGACGGCGACTGTACCCGATGTATCCACCGGTCGCGAACGTCAGGCCCGCCGCGCCGAGAAGCCCTTGGCCAAGGCTCCCTTGGGTCCAGGCCGCAATGATGAGGTAGGCGGCGAAGGCGACGAACAGCGCGGCGATGGCGATCTGCTTGGCGAGTTCTGAACCCTGCCACAGCACCGTCTTGCGGCTGATGTCCGCGCTATTCACGACGGGCTTACCGATCGGGAGACTATCGGCCCGGCGATCCATGAGGTTGGAAGTCATGACGCAACTCCGTTCAGCGAAAGTCGTGGGTTTTCCCAAGTCCATCCGGTTTTCAGGGTCGCTTCATTCGAAACATACCTTCGAGCAGCGACGACTTCGTTGGAGCCGGCTTTTGAAAGCTGTGGAGCAGCCGCTGGGTGATCTTCTGGACCTCGATCAGATCCTCCGGCGTGTGCAGGTCAGCGAACATGCTGTTGCCGGTGCCGACCATACCGATGTTGTGCAGGGCGTCGGCCAGAGAATTGATGTCGCGGGTCTGAGCTTCATCAGGCCGTGACTGGCTTGCCACGCGGATAGCGAGGAAGGCAGCGGCTGCCGCCCTGATCCAGTTGGCTTCTTCAGTTGTCAGGTCAGCCATGATGACGCCCTTTCGTGATTGAAACGCAAACGAAGTTGATCGTGATGTTTTATCCGTGATTGTCTGCCACGTCTCGGAGAACACTGGCCCAATAGGCGAGGATGTCACCGGCGTTGCTCTCCGTCTCGGCGGTGATGGCGGCGTAGTTACCGAGATCGCCGGCAATCCGGGTGGCGGTGGTGACACCGGCAACTTCCAGATGCCCGACCAGTATGGCAGTCAGCCCGCCGATCGCGTGGATCAGGTCACGAACCGTAGGTTCGTCAGGTAATGTTTCCATCGTCATGTCTGATACGTCCAGGGATTGAGCAACACCGTACCGGTGCCAGCGAAGTCAGCGACGTTGCGGGTGACGATCGTCAGGTCGTGAACGAGTCCGGTCGCTGCGATCCACGCGTCGCGTTCGCTTTTGGTGTCCGGGACATGCAGGCGCGCGCAGCGCAGCGCGATCGGCGTGTCGACGGGAAGGATGCGACCGGCGAATGCCGGCATGACCTTTTCGTGCAGCCAGAGGCGTAGCACGCCCGCCTGCCGGGGATCGCGTCGTTCGAGAAGGACGATGCCAAGCTCGACCTCCATGACGGTGATGACCGAGAGGTACATGTCGGCCTGGTCGACGCTGCCGGCCCATGCCTCGACGGCCGCATCGATCTTGCCGCTGCGCCGCTTGCGCAGCTCGGACAGGACGTTGGTGTCGAGCAGGTACATCAGTCGAATACCGCCGGACGCGGGAATGACGCTGGCCGGCTGAAGTCGACCTCGATGTCACCGACCTCGTCCATGTCGAGCGCGTCGAGGATGTTGCCGGGAGGTGCCTTAAGGCGCTCATATTCCGCAAAGGGCATGACCGCGATGATCGGTCGGCCGCGTTCGGTGATGATGACCGCACCATCGACCGCGGCACGCTTGATGCGGCCCGGCTCGCGTTGAAAATCACGGCTGGAAAAAGTTTGCATGGACGGCTTGACCTTCAATGTCGTGACGTTCAGACATTGCCGCAGGCAGCGGGATTGTCAATGTTCGTCATGCGACGGCCGATCGCTCACGCGCATGACAATCTTGGCGATCCCTGTGCCCCGCCCGAAGGAGGAAATGATGAAGGCCCAGGATATGATGCGGGGGTACGACTACGACCTCCCGCTATACGACGTGCTTAACAACAACGAGAAGAACGAGAACGGTGACCCGGTAGTGTCGGCCGATCGTCGGGTGCTGGCAGGCGCCACGATCGGGATCGGCCTCGATCTGGCCTATCTTGCGATCACCGAGCTTCAGGAAGCGTTCGAGACGCTGGCGGCCGATGCCGACAACGGCGTGATCGATGGCGAGGGCAGCAAGGATCTGGCCGAAATCCTGGATGCGAAGAACCCGTTCCAGATGCGGCTCTGGTATCTGCTGTACGATACGCCGTTCCAGCAGGCACATGAGGACCTGTGCTGGCTGAAAAGCGTGACCTATCGCCGTGGCCGGATGTGCGCCGTGATGCGCGAGCAGAAGCTGCCGGTGATCTACGCGACGAACGCCGACCTGTGCGAAGGCTTCACGGCCGCGCAGCTCCTCGACAGGATGACGGTTAAGGGCTGACGACGCTACCTTGGTCAGGCGACCAGGGCGAGAAGATGCTCCGGGTGATGTGGCCGGCACCGGGAGACGCGGAAGGGCTGGATGGGATTGTCGGTGCGGACCACGAACTGGTCGATGCCGGTGTTCTCACGAAGCTGGATGGCGACGGCGTAGGCGTTCTCGAACGAGGCAAGCGACCTGCCGGCGCCTGAGAGTGCAATGACGGTCATGTTGATGTCCCTTCGGGGTTGATGTCCTTCGGGTGAAGTCCTTCGGGTGATGTGCCTTTTGGCGGATGGAACGGCCGGAACGGCTCGTTCATGGAAAATTGAGGATAATCCGTATAACGGGGATGGCGGACCGGAATCGGCGCGAGCGCGTTGAACCAGTCTATCCACCGTTTCGACGGAGGATCCTTCGATCGACGGGGTCGGGACCGCTGCTATCGGTTCCGGCCCCGTTTTCGTTATCACGACCCTGACGCCTGGTTCTCTCGGCACGCAGCGCCACCATCATACCGGGATCGTCATGGGTCTGGATCAGCCGTAGCAGCGCCGCATCCGGCAACAGGGTCACGTCGAAGCGCGGCCCCTTTGGTTTGGCAGCGGTTCGCCCGAGGCTGAGCAGGTGACGCCGATTGCGAACCTCGACCAGCAGCGTGCCCCGCTCCGCCCGGTTAAAGGCGCGATCGAGGCCGTACAGCCAATCCGACCGCGCCTCGAGCAACATTGTCTCGCACCGCGCCAGGTCATCGTCGTGCCGGCATTCCCGGATGCGGTCGACCGTCAGGCACCGGGCAGTTTCGCGGGTGCGAGCGTAGTGATCGCTGCTTGGGCTCTCGATCGCGAACAGGCGGTGCATGTGCCGGACCCATGCACCCATGCTCTCCCATGCGAACGCCTTTGCCTTCCCTCTTTCCTCCCGACGATATGCCCGCTCTAGCGGCAAGGTCCGGGGCGGTCGGCGATCGCCGTAGAACAGGTCGGGTTGCCGGAAGCTCATGACAGCGGCCGCAGGTCGCGGACCTCGACCATGTGGATTTTGGCGGTCCGCTCGGCACCGACGGTGTCGAAGAAGACGTAGCAGTGGTCTGCGAACGTCTCCCCGCACAGACGCCAGATGACGCCATTCCGGCCGATATAGCGGTGGATGCCGAAGGCAGGATCAACCGAACCCGGGGCATCGACCAGCGTCACCCGCTGGCGAACGGACAGGCAGTTTGCGGCACCGCCCACGATCGTCCGCCTCTGGCGCTGGGTCAGGATTGACGGGCGGTCACTGCGTGGCGGGCCGAAGGTCGCGAATGGGTCGCCCTTGATCCGGTCCAGCTTGGCCGCGACGGTTTCTACCGGCGGTCGCTCGACGATCGGCGCGGCGGGACCGCGGCGGTAGTGGGTGATCGCGGTGCTGGTGAAGAGGTCCTGCTGATAGCCGACGATCCGTCGCCGGCGTTGCTCCTCGGCATAGTCGGCCCGCCAGCGATCATCGTCGCTGAGCGGCCTAACCTCGGCCTGGTCCCGGACGATCGCCATCAGCTCGTTGAAGTCGTGCTCGGGCACGGTGGCGATGCGGGGGTCGTACCTCACAGCATCAGCCCGACGGGATCGCTGCTCCGCGCAGCGGCGTCGTACCCGCGCTGCCATGCCGCCTGTAGGCGACTGCCTGGATCGTAGCTGGATGGGTTACCCATGACGAATGACCGCCATCCAGCCTTGTCAGCCTCCCAGTCCTCGTCGACGGGTTGCAGTGCCAACAGCGCGAGGAGATCGAGCCGATGACCCTTTCGGTTTTGCCCGACCATGTCAGAGGTCCTCGCGCAGCATGATCGTCAGCACGCGCCGGGTGATGCTGGCGTCGGCGGGATTTTCCGAGCCGTATTCAAGCGCGGCGTCGTAATAGTCGATCCGGAAGTAGATGGTCGTGCCCTGGTACTCGAAGCTTCCCCGGTCCCGCTCTCCAGCCTCTGCCTCGGAAAAGCGGTAGCCGCGCAGGGCGGCAAGAATCCCCGCCTGGGCGACGATCTCTGCGGCGCGGTTGTCCGCGAAGGTGCTTAGACAGGCTCTCGTGATCCCGATCCGGGCGGTACGATCGAGGCCCTGTCGGCACCGGTCATTGAGGCGGGCGATGGTGGCGAGACGTGCGTCGGGGCTCCCCAGCGTGGACGTGTCGGTCATGCCGTCCATATCACTTGCCCTCCGTCGTGCGCTCGACGATCGTTACCGCCAGTGCGTCATTGGTCATCGTGACCGTCACCGTCCGATCGGCCGGGACCAGCCAGCGGTAATTCGACAGCAGCGAGCGAACCTGAACCTCGAGCGCGGCGTCGCTGCCTTCCAGAATGCCGATGACCCGTTCAGTCGCGTCGCGGGTGAAGCGCAGCCGCTGGGTCTGCGGTGTGGCGGCGTCGCAGTCGGTATCCGGATCGAATGCCGCACGACGGGTCAGATCGATGACATCGCCGGCGACCAGCTCGGCACCACGGCGGATGAAGATCGCCAGATCGTCGATACGGCACGACATGTCATGGTCCGGGGCGAACGCCACGTCCGCCTCACAGCGCACCTCGTTGAAGGCACCGCCGCTATGAAGCATCGCGGACATTTCCAGCCCCTCGACATAGCCGTGATCGGCATCGGCGGGAGCGCCGGTGTTCTCATCGACCGTGAAGGTGCAGCCGTCCTGGGTGACGTAGAACGCGATCGTCCCGACCCGCGCCAGCTCGTCATACCAGCGATAGCCGGCAAAGGCCGTTTCCTCGTTGACCAGTTGACCGGCGAAGGGCGAGTGTCGGGCGATCGCGAGCGCGGCGGGTTGGGCGATCAGGCTATCGATCTCGGGCATGACGACCATCGCGGGATCGGTGATGCGACTGCCGCTCGCATAATTCTCGTCGTGATCGGCGTGCAGTGGGAGCCAGCCGTTCAGATACGGTTCTGCCTCCGGCATCTCGATGCCGAGCGCCTGCGCCTGCAACCAGTTGTCGAAAGACAACCGATGCGACGGCTGCGCCGCGATCGTGCGAAAGATGGCTGCCGTGACCGCGCTGCGCAGGTCGCCCAGCGCGTCATTCTGCACGGCTTCCTTGCGCGCCGGCAGGACCAGTTGGATCGCCGGACAGTCGAGGATATCGACCCGCGCATTCCAGAGGTGGCCGCGCCCGACCTCGCCGATAGTGGGAAGGTTGCACGCGATGGTCACGCCGTGGAAGTTCAGGCGCGGATTGCCGCTGACCTTCAGTTCCTCCCGGTAGATGCCGATCCGGCAGCCGTTCCAGTCCTCGATGCGAACCGCCCCATCGAGCCAGCCGCTACGCTCGACCGGTTCGCCATTGAAGGTGACCGGCAGCGGATAATGGCAGGCCACCTGCCGAACGGCCTCATCCAGCCCGTCTGACCATTCGTGCGGTATCCGTACCGTGATGGCGGTGCCGTATGCGATCGGATCGTTCGAGATCGCGATCGGCCGGCTGCTTGCCCATGCGCCGGCCGGGATGTGCGCCATCCAGCCCTGGCGTTCTGGCTGTGACCACGACCGGATGATGACGTCGCGGCCGGCAAGGCTGAACACGCCCATGCCGGCGGGATCCTCGCGCGCCTGTGTTTCCTCAGACCAGCCCGATCGGCCGAGCGTCACGACTGCGGCCGGGTCAGCGATACCGCTGCCATCATCGACGACGTGGAGCAGGCGATCGGCGGGATGTCCTGCCGTGGTGATGACGATGTTCGTCGCACCAGCCCTCCGGGCGTTCTGCAACAGCTCACTCAGCACGTCGTGTGCCGACCCGTTGAACAGTCGCCCGACCTTGGCGATGGTTTCCGGTGCGACGCTGGTGGCAATGGTGGCGGGGAGCATGGCGGTATCCTCAGGCTCGGCGGGGCCATTCCCCGCATCTGCCTGTCACCTCCCCCCTCCCTCCTTGGGCCTCGGGGCTATCTGGTCGGCGTCGGATCGATGCCAAGGCGGTCCCTGGCACCGGCGAGCTGGCCAAGGGCCAGTCGTAGGAAGAGCCCTTCCGAAGTTTCGGGATCGACCGTGACGGCACGATCGCGCAGACCAGCGATCCGGCGATCGAGCGCGTCGGTCGTGACCATGATGTCGCTGTGGGTGAGCGTCCGACGGACCTCGCTCGACCGCAGGAGATGCGAGGGACCGGCAAAGCCTAGAAACTGGTCCGCTACCGGCAGGCGGTGCCGCAGCGCCTCATCGACGGCCCGGCCAATCACAGTCGCATCGTGAACCAGCTCGGCCAGCAGCATGGCGCGGCTCATCGGCGGGAAAGCCTTCAATGCGCCGCTTGCGGTGGTGATGGCTATCGGGTCGGTCGATGCGATGCCGACGACTCCTTCGCTCGCGATGACCAGTAGATCGCTCTCGCGAACCGGGCCTTCCTCAAGGCTCGCTTCATAGGCTTCCAGCGACGAGGCGAAGTGGTGAACACGGTACATGCGCGATCCTTCGAATGATGGGTGGTGACGATCGTGGTGCTGCCGATCAGACGTGACGGCTCTCGTTGGACGCGAAGACCGACCAGAGGTGGGCTTCGGCATCGATCAGGTGTTCGAAGCACTCGCTGGTGATCGCGACGTCGACGATCCAGCCGTTGCCGTGCGCCTGGATGAAGCCGACTTTGTAGACGCGGCCGGCGCTATCCGATGGTGGGATCGTCGCCAGATCATGGCCTTCAGCCGCGAGGCTCGGGACATCGCGGCCGGTGACGCGCCAGTCATCGAACCGGGCTGCCTCGTCAGAAGCCGTCAGATAATCGCGGGTCGCGATGGTCCACGCCGCGTTGACGTGGTCGAGGTCGCAGCCAAGCGCAGTGGCATCGCCGTTACCGACGACCGCAGGATCGCGGGTCGCCTGCCACGCCGCCAGCATGACCATGTTGGCGTCGAGGAAGTCGTGCGACGCACACACCCCGGCCTCCACGCTCCGGTTGCGGATGCGCATCTCACGCCACTCGGCTGGGTCGAGTTGTTGCGCCAGCCGGTGAGCGAAGTCGCAGGCCAGCACTTCGATCGCGATGTGACGGAGGGCTTCGCCGTAGTCGTCGCCTGTATAGACTACGGTCAGTTCGCCGATCGCGTCACGCCGGCAGAAGGTGAAGCGCTCGGACTCTGGTATCTCGCGCTTGGCGGGCTGCTCGTAGTCGATCCAGATTTGCGCAGCCTCGCCCATCGGCCCGACACAGGGGCCAAAGCTGGGCGCTGTTTCATTGCGCCAGCTCATCTCCGTCCAGCCAGCCGGGATCGGCATCATCGTGCCTCGCGGATAATCGGCGAACATGGTTGGCCAGGTCGGGGTGACCTCGCTGGTGGCAAAGCCGTGCGACAGCGAGACCATGCCGTTGACCTCGGGCATGGCGCGGTACTGCTCGATCAGTGCCGCGTCACCGTCAGCGCCGGCGATCAACTCGGCCAGGACATAGGGCCAGATGGCGATGCTGACCCAGACGTTGATGAAGCCGTTCCAGCATTCGCCATCGGTATAGCCGGGAAAGGTGGTGCCGTCCCCGAACCGCCAAGCGATCGGCCGCATCAGATGTTGGGCTGATGGTTGAGCTTCGATAGTCGCGCAGGCGGCATCGATCTCTGCGATCTCCCGCTCGAAGGTGGGGCGGTGGAGGAAACGGCCCAACGCGAATACCAGATCGACGTAAGCGGCACGGTCTCCTTCGCTCAGGAACTCGTGGATCTCCGCGTCGCGGGCGGAGAGGTATTCGCGAGCCAGCGTCCCTGCATCCTTGCGGAGCATTTCGACGATGGTGGCAACATAGCGGATGCGCATGGGAAGGGTGTCCTGTCCGGTCTATTCCGGTCTCCCTTCCCAATCCCCCTTCCCTCCCGCGCCGAAGGTGCGCTTCGGCTATGTCTTGGGGCCGCCCGCAAGCACCCTGGCACGCTCATGCTCCTCTTCGATGGTGTCGAGCAGCAGCACCAAGATCGATGGCTTGGTGTCCTCGGTCAGTTCGCGGGCATCGACAACGTGCTTACCCTCTCTGGTAATCCCGAAAGCGTTGAATGTCGGCGACTGGCCGCCATCGCCATTCGGGATCGAGGTGCCGCGTTCATGGTACTGGACATCGACGAACCGGGCCGGACCATCGCCGTAGGGCATGAAGCAAAACGTCACGCGCCGGCCGTCACTGGTTTTCGCGCTGACCGTGAAGGCCCCGTCGGGCAGGTCGATGACCGTGTGCGGCACGTCGTTGTAACCGGCAAAGCCGAGCGCCTTGGCATCGGCCTCGGTCATCACGGTCAGGGTGCGAATGTCAGCCATCATATTCTCCTCTGGGATGAAGTTGGGAAAGGGGGTGGCGTCGGCGTCAGCCGCGCCCGTCCATCAGCCGGGTCGCGCCACCAAAGGTGCGCAGGGCAGCCGCCATCTCGCGGCGGATGTTCGTCTTGTTGGAGACGATGATCTCCGGCACGAGCGGCTCGCCGGTCGACGTGGCGTAGCCAAGCGCCAGCTCGCCGCCTTCGGCCTCGATCCGGATCAGGTGACCACGCCGCGGCGCGGGTCCGACATGGCGGGCGGTGAACTCGCCGAGCTTGCCGGTCAGGCCCTTGATCGCCTTGCCCCAGCGGATGTGGCCAGCGCCGAGATTGTCAGTGCCATCGTAGCCGCGGTCGAGCCAGCATCGCAGATGGGCACGCTGTTGCAGCAGCGAGTTTTGCGTCCGCTCCATGTTCGCGCATAGCGGCAGCGCACCGGCAAAGGCGTCGACGATACGGAGATAGTCTCCCTGCACCGCGATCAGGACGTCATCGATCTCGACGCCGGCAAGGATGGCGCGGAGCGCATCGCCGTGGCGAGGTTCGGCGATGATCTCATCGGCGCGGCCTGCGGCGATCGGCACCGACGTCTCGACCGGGCAGTCGCTCACGACAAAACCGGCATGGCGGTCGATCGTGACAATCGTCATTGCCTCAGTGCCCGCGCGGGCGCGAACCTCGTCGGTCAGATGAAGACCGGTCACCCGCATCAGCCCCGGCGTCACCTCCTCGATGGTGGCGTCCGAAACAATCAGCAGCCGGCGCGACCACCGGGTCGGGCGGGCATGATCGCTGGGCTTCGGCCAGCTGCTCGGTGCGGGGCGAGCGATCCGCGCTGATGGAAGGGCCGTGGGCTGATTGTCCCGGCGAAGCGCCGCGAGGTTGCTGCGGCGGGCGGCGTCGAAAAGGTCGGCCTGGTCCCCGCCACCATCGCTGAAACCACGATCATAGGCGTCGCGTTTCGCCGCCTCACGGTGCGAGCCATCCGAATAGAAGCGATGCTCCCAACCGGCATGCGCCGCGGTCCAGCCGCTGGCATAGGCGACGGCGACATCCCAGTCATAGCCATGGTCATCGCGACCGCGCAGCACGGCAAGCTCGCGATCGTCGATGGTCCCGTCTGCAAGCTGCTGCTCCATAAGGCCGAAGTTGCGCGTCTGGCGCTCGGCTTCGACCGCGGCACTGATCGCGTCGTTTAGCGGTTTCATCTCGGCGATCCTCTCGCGGCCTCGCGCCATGCGATCATCGAGCGGCGCCGTTGCCGGCAAATCCGGGAAGGCTCGCCATATCCGGGCCAGCTCATTGGCATGCTCGACTGAGCGCCCGCGCGTCAGCCAGCAGCGAGCCTCCGTTGGATCGAAGGTCTCCCGCTCTACGGCCTCGGGCGACCTTGGCTGCAGGGCACACAGGATCGGTCTCGCCGGGGCAATCCCGGCGGGCTGGTTTGTCATCATCAGCATGGGTTCGGTCCTTCAGGAGAAGGCGAGCGGCGCCGGCATCGCCAGCCATTCCGGCTCGCTGTGCGCGATCGGCTTGTCGAAGCGTGCCGCCTCGTCCTCGCTGAACACCGTCGCCAGTCCGAGCCGGCCGAAGCCATGATCGTTGTTCCAGAAGCTCAGACCATGCTCCTGGTCGGCAAGCGCCAGCACGAAGCCGTCCACGGCCTCATCGGATTCGGCGATCGTGCGGGTGATGGCGCGATCGAGGATATCGCGGGTGTTATGGTAGTCGATGCCGGCCACCGTGATGACGACGCAGCCGCCTCCGAACTCGCCGACGCGGAGACGATCCATGCCGTGCGCCCACTCGAACGCGCAGGGCAACGCCGATTTGCAGGCGGTGAAGATGAGCCGGGCAACGGCCTCGACCTCGACCTGCTCGCCGCTGAAGGTGACCGCACACCGGCCTTCCGTATCGGGCTCCTCGATGTCGATGTCGCAGCCGAGGCTGGGATGGGCAGGATCGTCGATCAGATCGAGAAAGCTGCCGAAGGCGTTCGGCCCCTTGGCCGGAAACACCTCGCCGAAACGCACGCCAAGCGCATCGAACGAGAGCTTCAGGTCCTCGTCATCACTGACGGTATCAAGGATATCGATCGCCTTCACGGCGAGGCTGAGCATCGTCGCATCCGCCGGCGACATGAGGATGCAGAAGGCGGCTTTGGTGTAGCTGTTGGACACGGGCGTTCTCCGGTCACGCCGGGGTTAAGCCGGCGTGCCATGATTGCGGGGGTTGGGCTGGATCAGGCGGCGGTGAGGCGCTGACGCGCCGCTTCGGCCTGTTCCGGGAAGGCAGCGGCGAGGTTGCCGTGCAGGATGGCAAAGTCGGCGACCGGGAAGGTCCCGTCAGGGTTCGGCCGCGTCGTCAGCAGCGCGCCGATCACCAGCTCCGCATGCTCGGCGCGTTCGATCGTGGCGACCTTGCCGGCATAGGTGACGGGCGGCGTGAACCCTGCCTCGATCCAGGAGCCGAGACCTTCCTCTACGGCCTGGGCATAGGCTGCGACCGCCTCGCTGTCCTCGTCCTCGATGCGCAGGGCGAGCGTGCGATAGCAGCCGAAGTCGTGGCGGTTGTTGTGGACAATCAGCTTGCACCCTTCCGGGGGCATGCCGTGGCGGGCGATGATCGCCAGCTTGTAGGTCATCACCTCGAGCGTATTGGCCACGTCGAAGTCGATGGTCTGCCCGAGCTGGGCGCATTCCTCATTGGCAGGCGCGCCGCCAAGATCGAAGATGTGGGACATGGGGTTTCTCCGTCGATCCACCGTGGATCAACAACCCCATCTCCCTCCCCTCCATTGCCCTTGCGGGCGCTTCAGGACCGCTTGAGGAAAGGCCGGGCTGCGATTTGAGCCGGACCGTCAGACGTGGCCACCGTCTTCAAGCGATCCGTCTCAAGCGTTGCGCCAAGCGTGTCCGGCAGATCGGCATGGGATGCAGCGACGGCGATAGCAGCCGCTGCGGTGGGAAGTTCGCCGAAGATCGTGCCGAGCCAGACCAACATGTCCGTCTCCCCCTCTTCCTCGGGGTGGGGCTTGGTGACTTGTACAAAGAAGCTGCCCAACGGCCGATCCCAGCCGATAGCAACAGTGGTGCCGGCCCTGCCGGCGAAGGTATGACGGCTCATCGTTTGATCCCCCAATCAGTCAGGCTGCCAGCGTGATCCATTCAGCGTGCCACGGGCGCGGATACGGCGCAAAGCGCATCACTCCCGGCAGCGGCGCATTATCGCGGGTCTGGCGGTCGATCAGCCAGTCGATGTAGCGACCGGCCGCGGCCAAGTCGTCTTCGAGCAGCTCATCCAGCATCGACGCCTGCCGCGCCTGGCTCTCGGTCAGCAACGACCAGTCGAGCATGTCGAGGAAGCGCTCTCGCCGGTCCATGTAGCGCGAGAGGTGGGCGGCGTCGGCCCTTGCGACGCCGAGCGCGTGTTGGATATCCATCGGAGCCCTCCTTCAGGCGGCAAGCTGGGTGGGGAGGTCATTCGGCCGGCCGGGACGGCTGAGGCCAAGATCGCGGCACAGCCGGTCGGCGAAGCGGTCGGGCTTCAGCAGGTCGCGGATCGAGGCGAAGCGGTTGGGCTGTTCAAGACCGCCCGACACCGCCCGGTAGGATACCTCACGACCTTCGTGACGCGCGCCGATCTGCAGCATGACGGCGACGTCGGTTGCGGCGAGCAGGATGTAGCCGGACTGGTCGACCGTGCCGGTGACCGAACGGACCTCATAGGATCCGACGCCCAAACCAAGCGCGCTCGCCAGCAGCAGGATGGCGCGCTTGCCGTCCTCGTGAAAACGGGCCTTGGCAGCGGCGTCATATTCGACACCACGGATCGCCAGCGCCAGCAAGGTCGGGAAGCGCTTCAGTTCCTCGACCCGGCGGGTGCAGGCGGCGCGCAGCACACCTTCATCGGCGCGGTTGGCCGAGACGGTGGCCATATGCCGGGTCAGCAGCGCCACGGCGGGATCGCTCTCCGGGCTGACGCCGGCGTTGCGGCAATCCTCCACCGCCTTCTCGATCGCGTGGAGGGTTGCGGTGACGGTGGTCAGAGCGCTCGGGTCCAGCGCTTGTTGGTGGCGGAAAGGCACATCGTAAATCATCGACGCATGCTCCGAAATGAGGACCGCGCGCTTCTCTTGCGCACACCCCTCACCCCCCTCTTTTCTCCGCAACACCGGCATCGCGCTCGTATCGTCAGCCCCTCGGGGCTGGGCGCTATGGCATGCCGGCAGGAAGGATGCCTCGGGTTCCGGAAACGGCTGTTTGGCCTCGGGTCGGAGAGACGGCCTGCCTGGTACGGCAGGCCGGGTTTCAGTCGTTAGGGAGAAGCTCAGGCGTTCGCAGTGGAGAGGGATGCGACCTGATCGCGTGAAATCGCCTCGTTTCTGGCCTGCAAGACAATCTTGTCGTAGATCTTCTTCGTGACAGGACGTTCCGCTGCGTACACGCGGACCATCTCCCTGACCGTCGGCCGCAACCGTTCTTCAGAGATCGTCGAAATCAGATCACGCAGTTCATCTGCCGGGACCGCAACGTTCGTGTACGCGGCTGATTTCTTTTCATCGCGACGTATTGCCCAAACGCCTATTGCGATCGGCAGCAGGCATAAGGCTATTTTCAGGAAATCTGACAACGTCGTCGGTAAAAATGGCATGGCAAAGTGCCTTTCCAGTTTTGGCGATGAAAGCGGGAACGTCGTGACTTTCGACGGCCCTAAGCATGATAATCGAGCGCAAATGATATGCGTCGATTTGCCTCATGACAATGTGTTACGGCACCGCCGTTGCTTATGGCAGCAGTTGCACACCAAGCGCCGCGAAGGTGTTGACCGGCCGGGTGCTATCGTAGCGTGTTGCATCGCAGAGGCCCTTGAAGTCCGGCCCGTCATATTGGGTGAAGCCAAGGTGGTCGCAGCCGATGATGCGCTGGCCGTAAACCCCGACCTTGCCGGACGGCACCCAATCTGCCCAATCGCCAGAGGCGGAACGCACGCCGATCTCGCCGATCGCCGCCTCGATGCTTTCGACCTTCTTCAGGACGTAGCTGTCACTGGGGGTGATGACCTGACCGGTGAAGCTGCCGTAGCGCTCCGGCCGCCAGTGTCGCGCCGTCTGGTGAGCAAGACCGCGTTCAAGATCGAAGTGCTGGTCCTTCAACGCGGCGAACTCGGCCTCGAAGGCGAGGATCACGAGCGTCCAGTCGATGTGCTTCTCATAGTAGATGCTGTCGAGGCGCAGCGGCTCGGGCATCGCCGCCTGGCGCTCGTCGGACAGGACAAAGCCGCCATGCGAGCGGGTCCTTACCGACCAGATGCCGGCCAGGCGCTGGGTGGCCATTTCAGGCGTGTCCCACAGCGTATGCACGGGTGCGGGCGTGGAAGCGAAAGCGGGCATGATCTTCTCCTTGATCGATGCCCCTCCCCGCCCCCTCCTCTCTTTCCGCCCTTAGCCGCCCCGGCGATCTCGGGAGCTGCGTTCGCAGGAGAGACGCTCGCCCCGACGCCATTTGGCGGGATCGACGAAGTAGCCGGCGTGGACGCCGGCGTGTCTGGCCTCGGCGCGCTCATAGGCCGCGACGTAGCGCTGCGCACGCCTCGGATCGTCCTTCAGGTAGCTGGTCGCCGGCACGGCAAGGCCAGCGGCGATCATGCTCTCGCCAAGGTCCTGGCCGTCGATCTCGACGGTGCCGATCGGGCGGCCGTAGCTCTGTTTGCCGGTCAGCCGTATGGTGCTGCTCCCCGCCTTCAGCAGCTTCGACGCATAGTCCTGCGCGGCCTTGCCACAGGGCCAGCAGCCTTCGGTGTTGCGGCAGAGCTGCCGCGTCTCGAAGGCATCTGCACCTAGAAGCCTGACATCGAAAGATACGGTGTCGCCGTCGATCGCGCGGCCATCCGCGCGGATGACCGACTGGTCTTCGGCCTGGGAGGCAACACCCCCGCAGGCGGCGACGGCGAGGGCAAGGGCGACGATCATGCGCATGCGCGGGTGTCCTGATGATTGGCGGCGGTCGCCTCTATGACCCGCCATGGCTGCAATGGATCGTCGGTAGCGACGATCGCGGCGTCGATCCCGTCGCGGCGCATCCACCGTGCGACGCGGATCGCGTTGGCATGGCTGCACAGCGTGCGGCGCAGCGGCGAAAGGGAAGTATCGTCGGGCATGGTCAATTCCGTCATGCTGCTATCGCGGCAGCGGGTGCTGCGGCGAAGACGGTGCGGTGGACCTTGGTCTCGGGCACGACCGTCCAGGACATGTCGCGAAAGCCGGTGATGCGGTAGTAACCGCGTCCATCGCCGTTGCGGAAGGTGATCTTTTCGCCCTTCTTCATCACGATGAAGTCGGTGCCGCTATGACCATCGCCGAATGATATCGGGCGTGGAAACCGGAGCCGCATGCCATCCGTCACCTTGCGGCCGTGCATACGCAACCGCTCAAGGCACCGGCGTCGCCAGTCGAGCGCGTGTTCCTTGGCGGTCGGCGACAAGAGGCGGAGGATTCGGGCAGGGCAATCGGCCTCGCATGGTCCCATCGATTCCTCCAGTCGGGTAGGGTTGGTGCTGCTCAAAGAGTCAGCCCTGACCCCCCCGCCGAACCGTACGTGCAGCTTTCACTGCATACGGCTCTCCGCTGCGATAATACCATTCATGTTCCGGGTATCGGACA
>NZ_LR733896.1:0-26373 GCF_902506585.1 Sphingomonas sp. T1 | reverse complement strand
CCAGCCTCGGCCTCCTTCAGGATGCCGATGATCTGCTCTTCCGAAAACTGCTTCCGCTTCATCTGTCCGTCCCTTTCCGGGGTCGGACTCTAGCTCCAACTGGAGGAAAAAACGGGGGTCACGTCAGCTCCTTCCTGCGCAGCCAGCCTCCCGGCCACGGCCTCTCCTGACGAAAGCAGCTTAGACTCGCGCGACGCTTTCGTTAGAGCGAGCCATGATTCAAGGAACCAGTGACGAGCGCGGGACGGTGAAAAAGAGCACCGCTTCCATGCGCCGCAGTAAGCAACGCGAGTGCGAAGCCGGCTATCGCCGCTCTAGCGTTGCGCTTTCCCCAACGTCGCTCGACGTGATCGAGCGCATCAAGACGAACTTTAGGCTGCCCTCGCGCGAGGCGGCGATCAACGCCGTCCTTGAGCTGATCCATAGCGACATGTTCCTGTGGCACGAGTTTATGTCTCACCGACCACCCGATCTCACGAAGCAGACGGTCGGCGAGCCTGGGCCGGATAGAGCCGATTAACCCCATAGGCGACGCTGGTGGCTTCCCGGCCTACCGGCGGGGGGGGCGGGGAAAATGGATGGTCGAACATTTTCCGACAGATGGGCAAGGAAGTTACATCGCCTCAGCTCTCGCCCCGAAGCTGATCGACTTCGTGCTTTCGAGTAGCTTCGACCGACGCGAAGAGGCTGTTTTTTGGTGGAAACCGGAATGGCCGCTTTCGGGCGGAAAGATCGCGTGCGCAGACGCTTGTTTATGAAGCTGCATTTGGCAGCTATATGCAGCATCCGGCCATTCGAACCGTCAGCGAGGCCAAGCAACGGCAAGCCTGATCGGTAGCATCTCATCACTGCGGACTTGGTCCGGCAGGATCTCTCACGCGACTTGTGGCGGCTTCGCGTGCGCATTCTGAGGAATTTGGTTCCGCTCCTCGCCACGTTCATCACGACGCTTAGCAGCTATAAGCCAGGTCGGCGTCTTCTTCCGACACCATATGTAGCTTGAGTGTGGAAGCGAATAGCGTCTTCTCGCGCGTATAGAACAAGGTTGGCAGCGTCGCTCCAGCGTCGATCAGTCCGAGTATGTCCTCCTGCCTGTGGCCAAGCGAGTGAGCTGTTGGGACGATATCGTTCGTCGGTCGCCATGGAACGAGCGCAATTTCTGGGACTTCTCAATGAGGGGGGAGTCCGGCTTTCCAGTTACGCCGGGTCTGCGTCGGCCTCGGGCAGCGCATAGGGGATTTCGGACAAGCCGACCGAGTTGCGCTCAGCCCATGGACGTTCCCAATCCTCGTCGCGGAATTCCGGCTCAAACAGCCGCACATGCCCCTTGCGCCGCCACGGCGTCGTTTGACGATAGCCACTCGCTTCCCAAACGATGTCGCAATGCATGAGGAAGGGCGGGGTGCCGTTGCGAAAGCGCGCATAGACCGTTGGCAGTTCGGACACATCGTCGCCGACTTCGTCGATCTCGAGGATCTCCTCATAGGGCAGCCAACCGACGAACATCAAAAAGCCCTGGTTCGCGCGCGGCAGCTGCGTCCAGCGGGTGATAACGTCGGCGCTCGCTTCGGCGTCGCGCTGCCGCGGCGGCCAGAGTTGTTCGGTCTCATATGGGATCGCGCGGTCGAGCGCCGACGCCATGTCCCACGCGCCGGTCTGGTGATTCACATAACCATGGTGGCAGCGCAGCAGGACGCGCAGGCCGTGAATCCCGACACCTTTCGCGAACCAGGATCGCCACAGGCAGTCGCTGTCCGCGAGTGGCTTGCCACCGGGATCGGGATAGCGCGCATCACTCGGATCGCGCAGGATGAACGGCTTGCCCGGCCAGCCCTCGTCGGCGAGATGCCGCTGGATCTTGCGTTTGAGCGTCGTTGTCCGGCGGAGTTGGGTTGTCAGCGACTGTTTGCGCATCTGCAGCGAGATGCCGAAATAGGCGAACAGCAGATTGTCGTTCTTCGGCTGGTAGAGCTGATCCTCGATCTCAGCCTTGCCCCAGATATGGATCTCCTGGACCCCGCGCTCCCGGCACCAGTTCCGGCAGACATCACGGGTCGCTTTCGAGAAATCGCAGGCGGCAGCGAAGATGAACCCGTAGAGACCGTCGAAGCTCTCCGCCGCTATGGCTTCGAGATGCGCGATCATCTTGGTGGGGCCAATGCTGCGCTCGCGCTTGCACTGGATAAGCCAGAGGCGATCGAAGGTTGTGGCGGGCTCACCATCGCCGTCCTGATTTTCCACCTCGATATGCTCGCCAGAGGCCACGATCTCATTACCCCGGGCGTCGAAGCCGTCGTCCGATCCGGCCCGGCCGGTCGCCTCGAGCGATCGCCAGGCCCGAAAGTCATAGGCAAGCTGCCGAACGAGATCCTCAAACCGCTTGGGCTCGAGATGTTCGAACGGCAACGGATGCAAGGAGCGCGTGACTTGCGTCGCCATTTCAGGGCGTGGCCTCGCTTGCCGCATCGCGCACGAGACCGGCTGCGAGCTCGGTCACCAAGGTGAGGCACTCGCGGACGGCCGCTTCTCGGACGACGAGCCTCTGGCCCGGGCGATAGACGGGGTCGCCCGTCTTGGCGAGATAGTCGGCGTCGACGATGCCGTCGCAGTGAGCGAGCAGGTGACGCTGTTGAAAATAGCGCTTGAGCGTATCGAGACCGCTCGTGTCGAGATGAGCGGAATAGCCCACACCATAAACCTGCTCCCATAGTGCGCTGCCCTCGGTCAGGTTCTGGAAGACGTTGCGCCGGGCCTTGGGCGAGCTCGCATGGCGCGCGAACAACGCTTCGGCGTAGCGCTGGAAGGCGGTCACGATCCGCTGCAGCGAGTCCTCCACGAGCAGGCGGCGCGTATTGTGCGCGGCGTCCCGGTCCGGCAGCCCCGCCACGATCGCGTCCAGATTGTCGAGCGTCGCCACAATCGTGCGCAGCGACTGCTGGAACACGCGATCTGCGCTGTTTTGGCCGCAGGCCGGGCAAAAATACGCCGATCCGATCACCGCGAAGCGGCACTGGCAGGTCTCGCAGGTGATTTTGAGCTCCATCGGCGCGGACACCGCGGCGGGCAGCGTCACCGTCTGCGGGCGCGCGTCGACACGCATCGTCATCGAGAGGAAAGACCGTTTGGGCTGCCGGCGATTGAAGCTGGCCGCGTCGCGGCGCGTCGCCCCGTTGAGGAGGTCGCCGACTTTCGCCAGCGCCGCTTGCTGGCCGCTCTCTATCTGCTCGGTCGTCCACCACGCACTGGCATCGCGTTCTTCGCCGCAAAACGGGCACCAGACGGCTTCGTCGCGGACGATCTCGCGCCAATCCTCGCCGTGTACCTTGAAAGTGAAGGTGCACGCCTCGGCCGGGCACTCCCGGTCGATGTAGCCTTGTTCGTCCGACTCGACTGAGATCGGCACCTCGACCTTACTGCCGTCCAGACCGGAAATCGTCTTGAGAAGGTCTTCGAACATGTCGCCCACCGCTGATTCAGGCTGGGAACATAGCACGAACCCGAGCGGATCGCGACGAGCACGACATTCGATCGGAAAAGAGTATCGCTCGTTCGCCGAGCCGCGAGGCAGGACCTGAACCAACAACCGATTTCGGGGTGCACTCAAGCAGCCATGAATGTCGGCTCTTGGGTCATACCCGCAGCGGAGCTGCCGGCCGGCTTCCGACCCAGTTTCAGCCGTTCGTCGATCAATACATGTTGCCCGGAACCTGCCGTTCCTCAGCCTCAGGACTTAGTGGGATTTCACTGGCTAACAGTCAGCCTCTCCAGACGCTCGGCTCTCAGTGGGGCGGCTCCAATACTCCACCGCCGCTTTCCAGAACCTGCGCAAGAGCGAATCAACGCAGAGGAGGTACGGTTAAGCAGACAGCAATGTTGCAATCCAGCGGCTGCGATCGAACTGTCGACAGACAATCACGAGAGCGGCGGTAAGCGGCACGGCGATGAGTGCGCCGGCGATGCCCCAGACCCAACTCCAGAACGTCATCGCGATGATGATGGCGAGTGGGGAGAGGGATAGCTGCTTGCCCTGCAGGAGGGGGTAGACGACATTGCTGATCGTCACCTGCAGGATCGCAAAGCCGACGAACACTAGCCCCGGCATCTGCCAACCGCCGAACTGGACGAAGGCGTAGAGTACCGGCGGCACGATGCCGACGATGTTGCCGACCACGGGGACGAAATTCAGCAGGAAGTTGAGCAATCCCCAGACGAGTGCGAGCTCGAGTCCGGTCATCCACGACCACAATGCGGAAGCGACGCCAGTGAGAACGCTGGTCGCTAGCGTGGTGCCCAAATAGCGGCGGATCTGGCCGGAAATAGCTTCTGCTACGTCCAGCATGCCTCGGCGCTCGCCACCGTCCAACATGTCGTGCAGCTTACGGCGGAAGCGAGGCACTTCGGGCAGGCCGAGCATGACGACCAGCGCGATGAACCCGACATAGGTGACGAACGTGTAGACGCCGCTGGCCAGCATCTGGATCACCGCCACGATCCGTTGGCGATCGACCGTTCCGGACAGGGGTACGCCGTGATTTGCCGCCCAAACCGCCAGTTTTCCGTAGCTACGCTCCAGGCCCGGCCATTGCGAAGCCATGACAGCGATGACTTGGCCGATCGACAGATAGACCGCGGCCGCGAACGCGCCGAGAATGATGACCAAGGCCAGCATCGTCAGCGTGTACGCCAGCCAGGACGGCATGGCCCCTGCCAGCCATCGCTTGAGCGGCCATAGCGCAGCGACGGTGATCGCAGCGAATGCGATCGGCATCGTGACGGCAAAGCCGGTCCGTAGGGCCGCAATGATCATGATCGCGGCGATGATCGTCAGCAGGCGATTGCGGTAACGATCCTGGACGGGGATATCGGTCATGCGTCTCTTTCGATGATAGCGGCGCCCGACCGTCGCATCGCCTCGGCGTTCAGTCGGGCGCCCAGCAGCAAGACCCAGGCCGACACCATCAACCACAGCATCAGCACCACCACTGCCGCCAGCGAGCCATAGGTGTCGTCGAAAGAGGCGAAGTGGGATACGTAGATGCGAAACAGCAGCGTGGCGCATAGCCACATCACGACGCCGGCAATCGTGCCAGGGAGGGCGTGTCGCCACGGGATCGCGTCGCAAGCCGGGGCATAGCGATAGGTGACGATCAGCCCAACGCCTGCTCCCAGCGTCAGCGATCCGAACAGGACTATGCTCGATACCAGCCGCGCCCCCGGTAAGCCGTCGGGGACATAGCTTTGGAGGAATGCCAGCACCGATAGCGAGACGAGCGCCGTCAACAGCAGAGCCGCACAGCCGAGTACCAGCAGCATCGAGACGAGCTGTCGTCGCAAACCGCTCCGCTCGTGCTGGACGTGATAGGCCAGGTTGATACCGTGGAGCAGCGATCGTCCCGCCCGCCGCGCGCTGAACAGCGTCACACCAACCGAGACAATTGTCGCGGCGACGTCATCGCGCAGCATGGCGAGCTTGGTCGCCAGCCCGTGGGCAACCAATCGCTGTGCATCGGGTGGCAGTATGGCGACCAATCTTGTGATATTCCGGGAGACCGTCTCCGGTGAGGCGATCATGCCATAGGCACTTGCGATCAGCCCGATCAGCGGCACCAGTGCCAAGAAGGCGGCAAAGGCGATCGAACTCGCGGCAATGCCGAAGTCGTCCCGTAGCGCTCCGCGCACGGTGGCAATCATGAGGCGGACCCAGACGGCGACATCGACCAGTACTTTGCCGGATGGGCTGGTTACCTCAGAGATGCGAGGCCAACGGAGCCAGGGATATGCTCTCGCCAACACCTAGAGCGCCGATGGCGTGGGTTCGTCACGTCGGGCGCGTGCCAGTACGCGCTCGATGGTGCCGCCCTGCACGATGACCGAGAACAGCACGACGATGTAGGTGGCCGCAAGTGCGATCGACCGCGCCGGGCCGTCCGGCAGGCCTAGGGCCAGCGCTACCGAAATACCGCCGCGCAGGCCGCCCCAGATGAGCGTCAACGGCGCGAGCCGTCCGAGCGACAGGATTGGTCGCAGCACCGCGAGAGGTGTGACAACAGCGATCCCGCGGGCGAGCAGCACCAGCGGCACGGCCGCGAGCCCGAGTGCGATCAGCCTCGGGTCCCACGGTATGGTCACGACCTCGAGCCCGATGAGCAGGAACAGGACGGCGTTGAGGATGTCGTCGATTAGCGCCCAGAACTTCAGAAGGTAATCGCGCGTGATGTCGCTCATTGCGTCCGCCACGCCCTTGTTGCCGATCAGCAGGCCGGCGACCGCCATCGCGACCGGGCCGCTGATGTGAAGCTGCGCGGCAAGCGCATAGCCGCCCATAACCACGGCCAGCGAGATCATCACCTCGACATTATACTCATCGATCGTGCGCATCGCCCGGTAGCCGATCCAACCTGCCGCCAGCCCCAGAAGCACGCCTCCACCGGCCTCCTGAAGGAACAGCGCCGCACCGTGGCCGAACGACAGCGGCTCGGTGCCAAGCGCGGCTTCGAGCAGGATGGCGAAAACGACGACGCCGACACCGTCGTTGAACAGGCTTTCGCCGGCCACCGTCGCCTTCAGCGTCGGCGACACCTCTGCCCGGCCGAGGATTCCCATGACGGCGACGGGGTCGGTTGGGCTGATGAGCGCGCCGAAGACGAGGCACCAGATCAGCGGCACGGCGAGGCCGAGCCAGCCTGCGATCAGGTGGAAGCCTCCGCCGATGATGACGGTCGATAGCAAGACGCCGACGGTGCTGAGCACGACGATCGGCCAGCGCCCGCGGCGCATGTCGTCCCACTTCACGTGCAACGCGCCCGCGAACAGCAGGAACGACAGCATGCCGTCCATCAGCGTGGTGTGGAAGTCGATGCCGGCGATGAAGCCGACCACCTGTTCGCCGACCTGGCTACCGGGCAGCAACTGATCGATCCCGACAACGAGCAACGAGGCGACGGCCCCCATGATCGTCAGCCCGATCGACGAGGGCAGCTTCAGGACACGGTGATTGAAATAACCCAGCACCGCGGCGAGTACGATGAGGATCGCTGCGGCGTCGAACGGGGTCAGCACGGTCTGGTCAGTCCTTGTTGTCGCTGCGCACGATGGTCAGCGCGTTGATGTGGCGCGGCTCAGGAACATTGTCACCTGCCGGCCAGCCTTCGCGCTGGCGTCGACGATCGCCGTCGCTTGCCTCGGTCTGGTCGTGAAACAGCACCTGCGTGGTGGGGAACGGCAGATCGATGCCGGCGCCGACCAGCGCCTCCGACACTGCCTGCAGAACACGATCACGGACTTGAACGACGCCCGAGCGCTTGGGCTTGGTCCACCAGCGCACCCGGAGGTTCTTCGACGATCCGGCAAGGTCCCACAGCAGAACATCGGGTCCGGGATCGGCGAGCACGCCGTTGACGCCCTTGACCGCTTCCAATGCGATCCGCCGCGCCGTGGTGACGTCATCGCCGTAGCCGATGCCAACGTCATACTCGCTGCGCAGCAGGTCATAGGCGGTGATGACGGTCACCGTCTCGGTATAGATCACGCTGTTGGGCACGATCACCCGCTGGCCGTCATAGGTGCGGATGTAGGTAGCTCGGGTCTCGATCGATTCCACCGTGCCGGTGAAGCCGCCCCCGGTGGTGATCTCGTCACCGGCGCGGAACGGGTGTCGGATAAGAAGTAGGATACCAGCAAGCAGGTTCTGGAAGATGTCCTTGAACGCAAAGCCGATTGCGACACCCCCAATCCCGAGGGCCGAGAACAGCTTTGCTGGCGTAACGGACGGGAAGGCGACGGTCACGGCGATCAACACGCCCAGCAGCATAAGCGCGATATAGGCCAGCCGTCCGAACGCCATGCCGGCGCTAGGAAACTCGGATCGCTTGGCGGCGAATGCCTCCACGGCGCGTCGCACGCCCGAAGCAAGAGCCCAGAAGATCAGGAAAACGACGAGCCCTGCCAGCAGCAATGGCAGCATGGCGAGGAAGCCGTTGACCATACCGTTGACGGTCGTCCAAATCTCGGACGGATGAATGGCCTTGGCCGAGGGAGTGCTCATCGCTAGCGTTCCTCAGGCCGTGCCGGCAAGCCAGGCGGTATCGTCGCGCAAGCGACGCTTGTAGTCGGGTTGATCAAGCGCGGTGCGCAACTCGGCTGTGCGGGTCCGAACGCGCGTCAGGTTGAAGCCCTTTAGCGCCTCAGCCGCCAGTTCCTCCAGTCGGTCGGCATAGAAGCGGATCGTCGTCAGCCGGTCAGGTTCGTCACAATCAAGCGACACTTCGCCCAGCGCGTTCAGGTATCGCAGGCTCGCCACCATGTCGGCCGCGCAATATTGCGCCAGCGCGCCGAATGACCGGTCCATCAGCGATGCAAAGGTGGTCGGATGAGCGATGACGCGGAGAGCGCCTTCGTCGTCGACACGAAGGTGTGAGGGGAGCGATCGTCCGGCCAAGTCGGACATCGCAGCGCTCAGCCAGTCGAGGCACGTCACGGCCGTGAAGGGATCGTTGACGCCGGGCGACAGCGCCCGTGCCGCGATCTCGACCAGTTCGTCGACGAGGAAGCGCAGGTCCTGCAACGCCGAGCGCCGCGAGCCGACAGAGAACGCATCGCGCAGATCGTCTGTACAGGCATCGCCGCATTTCTCAGGCGGCCAAACCTCGACCAGAGCCCGGCCGACATGGACGAAGTCACCTGGCTGGTATTGCAGACGCAGAACGAGGTCATGCTTGGATGCGATGCGCAGGACCGCTTCGTCGTCGAGAAACTGGATGTAGCCGGTATCCTTGGCGGCAACGATCCGGCGCTGCTTGCCGGCGCTCTCGCTAGCATCGTCGCGGAAGGTGGCCGGGATGTTGGCTTTAGTCGCTGCATGATCGTCGGGCGCGCTGCCGACGAAGCGGGGGAAGCGATCGTCGATTCCGCGCAGCAAGCGGTCACCGACATCCTCGATCACGCTGTTGATGTGGATTTTGCTGGGTACGTGGTGGATGAAGTAGATCAGCACCGCAATCGAGCAGAGCGCCAGAAGCACGCCGACCAGTAGCGCCAAATTAGGTACAAAGCCGTAGCCACCGGACTCCTCGGCCGAGTGGATCGTGCGTAGCACTAAAAGGCAGTAGAGGAACGTCGCGATGAAGGTGCCGAGCGTGACCTGATTGCCGCGGTCGCGCATGAAGTTGGTCAGCAGACGCGGACCATACTGGCCCGAGGCGTACACGACCGCAGCGATTGTGACCGAAAAAACCGTACCCGCTACGGTGATCATCGACCCGCCGACCGAGGACAGCACCTGCCGTGCGCCATCCGGCCTCGATGCGTACAGCCAGACGTAGCCGTCCATCCAGGACGAGCCGACGAATGTATCCAACGCGACCATGCCGCCCGCCAGCAGGACGGCGGCTAAGGCCATGATCGACGGCACAAACCAGTAGCTGGAGCCGAGATAATCGGTGAGGCGGCGGAAGCCAGCGTTCATGGGCGAGGCTTTCCAGCTGTTATGCCCGGCCGTTTCACCAACCGGGCAGTAAGGTCAACGTACTGCGGCTGCTTGGTTGGCAACGATGGCGTCGCGCCGTTCCTGGCTCATGCCAGCAACGTTCATGTCGGCGGCCTCGATGGCGTCCGATCGGGAATCCCCAGTGTCGCGGGCCTTGTCAGCGCGATCATCCAGTCGTGCGGCCCGATTACGCAGCATGTCGGCATTGGCTTCCATTGCATCCGCGCGGTTATCTGCTGCGTTCTCGACACGGTCGGCCAGTTTGTCCGATGGGCTCTTGTTGCATGCTGCAAGCGGAAGAACAGCGGCCAGTGCAACGAGGGTGATAACAGATTTCACGGCATCTCTCCTGACATATAAGCGCCAGGACGGTTGCCGGGCACGCCGAACGCACGGGCCGGTTCGTATCAACTGCGGAACGACTTAGGTGTTCCGATCGGGTTAAGATTGGATTTGTTGCTAAGGTGTCTGGTCGAGCGTTGCGGGCACCAATCGAAAGCGCTGCCCCGCCGCAGCAGCAGGAACAGGCACAAGTCCCTGAGCTCGCAAAACACTGGCGATTTCAAGGGCGCGACGTTGCGTCAGGCCAGGGCGAGCGGACGCTTCGGCGGGAAGCCCAGGCACAGCCAGCGACGGAATATTCCATCGCTTCGCTGCCCAGACTGTCGTCGCCAGTGCAACCTGCGCCGGGCCGTCAAGTGTGTCGACGTTGTCGGCAAACGCGATCTCTGGCAGCGGTTCCTGCGGGGGAATCACTGCGACCGACCAACCGTCGGTCTCATTTGTCGCCCGTGCTTCGAGCATCCGGTAGGTCGATAGGGTCGCGCCAGGTAAGGGGGTGGCCGCGGCTGTCGCACGACGATGGTCCCGGTCGATCGTGACTTCATCGGCGGGGATGCCGGTGACGAGCGCAATCATCTTTGCGAGTGCTGTCATGCGCTGCGTTTCGGCGCTTGCACCGTCACCCGCCTGCCTCAGCTCCTCGCGCTGTACTTCGAGGGCGCCGGCACCGGGATCGAGCAGGATTTGATCGAGATCCAGGCGTATCGGGCGCCCCAAGGTCTCGACGAGCGCATCCTGGATGGCGGGGGTCTTCTTTGCAGCTGCTCTAGGTGTGATCACGACAGCTCTGACCAGCAAGGGATCGGCTGTAAAGTCGAGGTCGAGCTGCGTCACCCGCGCATCCTCGCCGAATTTGGCTGCAAGCAGAGAACGTGCCTGCGCGATCGCAACCGCCTCGCGACCGATCCGATTGAGCGAGATACCAAGCGGCACCGCGAGTGCTACGAAAACGAAGACCAGCACAATGGTCTGCATCCAGCCCTGGCGTCGCGACAGGTGGTGCCCGAAGCCGTAGAAGCGCGCCATTGCCGTTGCGGAGAGCGCTATCGTGATGAAGTTCGTGACGAAGAGCGCTAGGGCACCGGCGCCAACGGGCAGGTTGTGGGTCGCGATCCCATAGCCGACCACTGCCAAAGGCGGCATCAGCGCCGTGGCGATGGCAACACCGACGATCGTCTCGCCACGCCCGCGGATGATCGCGAAGCTACCTGCCAGAGCCGCGAACAAGGCGACGGCAAGGTCGAACAAATTGGGCCGCGTTCGTGCGACGATCTCTGCGGTGGGCGCTTGGAGCGGTGAAATGGTGACGATCAGCGCCGTGAACGCGACTGCTGCGGCCGCACCGATCGCTAGCGCCTTCAGCGAGCGTCGAAGCTCCGCAAAATCGAAAAGCGCAAGGCTGAAGCCGAACCCGAGGATAGGACTCATCAGCGGCGAGATCAGCATGGCGCCGATCACAACGGCCGGCGATGATAGCAGCAGGCCTAAAACGGCGATCCCCGCCGACATCATCGTCATGAAGGCGTAACGAGGGGACCAGCCGCTGTCCTCGACGATCCGCGCCACGACCGCTTCGTGATCGACGGGACCGACGATCGATCGTCGCCACCATCGATAGAGCGTCAGCCGGGCGAGCCCGGTTCTCAGCCTATCCCGGCCGGCGTCAGCGTCGCTCATACTATCCACCTACGCCTCATCCTCCGACCGATCGTCCTTCGCGTTGCGCTCGCCACGACGAGGACGAGGCGGATTGCTGCCTGCCGGCCACCCTTCGCGCTGCCGGGTTCGGTCCCCGTCGCCGTCCTCGGTCTGGTCATGGAACAGGATTTGCTGCGTCGGGAACGGCAGGTCGATGCCGTTGTCGGCGGCAGCTTGCCAGATCGCCAGGATCACGCGCGCACGAAGATGGACGAGGTTGGTGCGCTTGGATTGCGACCACCAGCGGGCGCGTAAAACCACCGAACTGGCATCGAGCCCCCAAGGTAGCACCTCCGGTGCAGGATCGGCTTCGACGCCGTCCACTCTGGCGATCGCCTCGGCGAACACGACCATCGCGCGCTCGGGCTTATCGCCATAGCCGATACCGATGTCGAACTGGTCACGCCGCACCGCAAAGGCCGTGTTGACCACGACGGGTGATGTGTAGACGTCGGAATTGGGAATGATGACCCGCCGACCGTCATAGGTCTTGATGAGAGTGGCACGGCTCTGGATGTGCTCGACCGTACCTTCGAAATCCTTGACGACGATCTGGTCGCCGCGTCGATAAGGGCGGTTGATGAGCAGCAGGATGCCGGCGAGCAGGTTTTGCAGGATGTCCTTGAAGGCGAAGCCGATCGCGACCGAGCCGATGCCAAGGCTGGAGATGATCGTCGCCGGCTTGACGCTCGGGAAGATGATGACCGAAGCGATCAGGACGGACGCCGCGACCACGAGACCGAAGGTCAACGACGCGAGCACGCCGCCAAGGTCTACCAGTCCCTTGTGATGGAACGCCTTGCGAACGCCGTTCGCGATCAGCTTGCCGACGAACCAGGCGACCAGCACGAAGACGATGCCGCCGACGATATTGGGAAGCTGCAGGAAAAAATCGTTCGATGCGACGTGGAGCTTGGCCAAAATGAGGTCGAGCGGGTTCTTCACCGGCGGTGGCGTGACAGGCTGCATCATCGGCGAACGGGCCGTTCTATCGGTTGTTCCGGAGCTGTCATGACCCGCATCAATGGATCAGCCAGACGATGGCAAACGAGGTCGCCAACCCAACCGTGATGTTCATCGGCAGTCCGATCTTCACAAAGTCGGAAAAACGATAGTCAGCCGCGGCATAAACCATCGTGTTGGTCTGGTATCCGATCGGCGTGGCGAAGCTGGCCGATGCGGCAAACATGACCGCCACGATCAGCGCGCGCGGATCGTTGCCGGTCGCCTGCGCCAGCCCGATCGCGACGGGGGTCATGATCACTGCCACCGCGTTGTTCGTCACAGTTTCGGTGAGCAGCGAGGTCAGGAAGTAGAGGACGAGGATCAGCATCAGCGGCGACAGCGCGCCGAGCCATGGCGCTATCGCATCGACGACGAGGCGGACCGTGCCGATCGCCTCCAGCCCGCTACCGATGCCAAGCATCGCGAAGATCAGGACGAGGACGCTGCCGTCGATCGAGCGCCATGCTTCCTCCGGATCGATGCAGCCTGTGACCAGGACGATGCCGACGCCGATCAGCGACAACAGCACGACCGGCATGATGCCGAGTGCGGCGAGGATCACGACGCCCACGAGCGTACCCACCGCGATCGGTGCACGACGCCGGCGGAAGCGACGGACCTGGCTGGTATCCTCCGCGATCAGGTTGGTGTTCTCGCGCAAGGTGGCGATTGCCGATGCATCAGCCGCGACAAGGAGGCTGTCGGCCGCTCGCAACCGGACGCTGCCGAGATCGGGACCCGGCAGGTGGCGAGCACGGCCGATCCCCAGCACCCGCGCCGGCAGGTTCGAGAGGAACGGAATATCGCGTAGTTCACGGCCCAGCGCGGGATGGGATGGAGCAATCGTGAGGCCGATCAGGCGGACGTCGTCGGCGCGTTCATTTTCGGCAAGCCGGATAGCCTGTCCGACGTTTTGCAGGCCGACGATCACGCCCTGGCTGCGAGCCAATCCGTCCAGTTCGTCCGCCGAACTGGCGACCACCAGACGATCGTCGCGCCTCAGCTGCATCGTAGGCGCTGGGTCGCGCAGCAGCTCGCCTCCGCGCTTAACCGCGATAAGCCGAACGGCATCGCGCTTGAGGAAGGACAGGTCGGCGATCGACAGGTCTTTTGCCACCTCCTCATCCGACAGAACTAGCTCGGTCAGGTAGCTCAACTGATGTCGGTCAGCGATATCGTTGTCGGGTCGCGACGGCAGCAGCTTCGGCCCCAGCACCAGCATCGTCGCAACGCCCGCTGCCATCGCCATCAGGCCGACGCCGCTAATCTCGAAGATACCGAAAGCCGGTTGGCCGTTGGCCCGCGCGACGCCGTCGACCAGCAGATTGGTCGACGTGCCAATCAGGGTCAGGGTGCCACCCAGGATCGACAGATAGGATAAGGGAATGAGAAGACGCGTTGCGGGTATGCCGACCGTCTTGGCCAGTCGCCGTACCAGCGGGATCAGCACGATAACGACCGGCGTGTTGTTGATGAAGGCAGGCGCCGTCGCGGCACCAGCCAGCATTTCCGCGACCGTCCGGCGTGGCGCGTTGCCGGCCCGGCGGACAACGATGCTGGCAAGTGCTTCGATCGTACCCGTTCGGACCAGCGCACCCGACAGCACGAAGAACGCCGCGATGGTGATCGGAGCGGAATTAGCGAAGGCGGCGGTGACCAGCGACGGCGTTAGCCAGCCGAACACGATCATCGCACCGGCGCCGACGACCGCGATCGTTACCGGCGGAAACCGCTCGCTGGCGAACGCGACGAACAACGCGATGATAAAACCAAAGCCAAATACCGGCTGATAAGCAGCCGCGCCGGTGAAAACCCAGTCCAACAAATCCCCTCCTGTCCTTTGCAGATGACGCTGGCAGGAACGCTTGCGGCTGTCCAATTCCCTGATCGACGTTACACCAGTGACATGCCGCCCCGTGATCGCCGATCTGCCGAACCGACGCCGATGCTCCGCAAGCGTAGCCGTACGCCTGTCTGGCTGGCTCTATCGTGGCGGGTGCTATTGGCGCTCGGCCTGATCGGTATCGCGCTCGCCGTTCACTGGTTCGATCGCGAAGGGCTGCGCGACAACGCCGACGGCAAGGTCAGCCTGATTGACGTCGTCTATTTCACGATGATTACCGTCACCACCGTCGGCTATGGCGATATCGTGCCCGTGACTGATCGGGCGCGGTTATTCGATACCTTCGTGGTCACGCCGGTGCGATTGTTCGTCTGGCTGATCTTTCTCGGCACGGCCTATGATTTTCTGTTCAAGCGGGTTTGGGAGAAATGGCGCATGCGCGTCCTGCAACGCGATCTGTCCGGTCATGTCATCGTCGCCGGCCATGGCACCAGCGGCACGGAGGCGGTGATGGAGCTGAAGCGGCGCGGGAAGGCAGCGGACGCAATCGTCGTCATCGATCCGCACGCCGATGCGCTGGAACGAGCGGAAGGCGAGGGGGCAGTCGTCCTGGCCGGCGATGCCACCCGCAACGCGACGCTGGAGGCGGTGCAGGTGGCACGAGCGAGCGCGCTGATCGTTGCGGCAGGCCGGGACGACACCTCAATCCTGATTGTATTGACCGCGCGGAGGCTTGCGCCCGACCTGCCGATCAGCGTCGTGATCAGGTCGGAGGACAATGAAGCACTGGCGACCCAGGCAGGTGCCAACACCGTCATCAATCCGGCTAGCTTTGCCGGCCTGCTGCTCGCAGGTTCGACCAGCGGGCCGCATCTCGCCGATTACATGATGGACCTCGCCGGCCTGCACGGCGCGGTGTCGCTGCACGAGCGCCCCGTATGGCCAGACGAAGTCGGCAAGCCACTAGCCGCCATCACCACGGGCATGGGGCTGCGGATCTACCGGAACGAGCAGCGCTACGGCTTCTGGCAGCCCGAGGTACACGCGCTGCAGGACGGGGACAGAATCATTGAGGTTGTGCCTTCCGACGCTTAGCCGGCCCGGCAGACAAACGCAGCACCGTGAAGCCGGCGACTGCTGAGAGGATGGAACCGATCAGCACGCCGATCTTGACCTCGTCGACGAGCATTGGCTTGGCAAACGCCAACCCACCGATGAACAGACTCATGGTGAACCCGATGCCGCACAAGAGAGCGGTGCCGTAGACCTGCGGCCAGGTCGCGCCGCGCGGCCGAGGCGCCCATCCAAGCCTTGCTGTGCCCCAGACGGCTCCGAACACGCCAATCTGTTTGCCAACGAACAGGCCGGCGGCAACACCGAGCGGCACCGGCAAGAGCATCGATCCCAGCCCGAACCCTGCCAGCGACACGCCGGCGTTGGCGAAGCCGAAGATCGGCACGACGACGAACGCGACCCATGGCTGCAATCCGTGTTCCAACCGATGCAGCGGGGAATCAATGGCGTCGGGTGCTCCCGGTGAGCGTCTGATCGGGATCAGGCTTGCCGCCAGCACGCCTGAAATCGTTGCGTGGATGCCGGAGGACCAGACGGCCAGCCAGAGGAGCAGCGACAGGATGATATAGGGCCACAGTCGTACCACGCCGAAGCGGTTGAGCACGAACATGACACCCATAATGAGGGCGGCGGCCAACAACGCCAATCCGCTGATCTCACGCGTGTAGGCCAGTGCAATAACCGCCACGGCGCCCATATCATCCACGATGGCGACGGTCGTCAGGAACAGTTTCAAAGAGGTCGGGACTTTTGGCCCGAGCAGCGCCATCACGCCGATGGCGAAGGCGATGTCGGTTGCGGACGGGATGGCCCAACCACGAGCCAGCCCCGCCGTACCCCCGGCTATGGCGAGATAGATGATCGCAGGCACGGCCATACCGCTGACCGCAGCGATTGTCGGCAAGGCACGATCGGCCCAGCTCGAGAGGTGGCCATCGACCAGCTCGCGCTTGATCTCCAGCCCGACGAGGAGGAAAAACAGCGTCATCAGCGCATCGTCGATCCAGTGGAGGATGGACAACGGACCGACATGAGCGCCGAGCGCCTCGAAATAGGTGTCGGCCAAGGGACTGTTTGCGACGATCATGGCGAGCGCAGCAGCGATCATCAGGACAATGCCGCCAGCGGCTTCGCTGCGGAGGAAGCCGCGCATCGCGGAAGGTGGCCGGAGCCGAGTCAGGGTAGTTGCCACTACCGCCACTATCGGTGGCTGTTCTTTGCCCTGGTCTTCATCGGTCATGACCGAGTGCCTGCTCGGAACGCGTGCGCCTCGTCAAGCGACCGCTGCGCCATTTTCAAACCTCAGGACTGCGTGATCATCCTTAAGCCCGACTCAACCAACGCGGAGGCACCGAGCTGAAGATCACCGGATCGGTGCCAGCGTGTTGACGCCGGCGTCCGCATCCGTCTCGCCTCCGGGCGGCTGAGCATTCCGATCGCGATACGACGGAAGGTCTTTCGCGCCTTCAGCAACCGGTTCCGCTTCCAGCCTTGCGATCTCACGCCTCATTTCGGCTATTTCACGAACCTGTGCATCGATGATGCGATCGGCGATCAGCCGCACGCGCGGATCACGGATGTGGGCTCGTTCGCTGGTCATGATTGCAATCGAGTGATGGGGGATCATCGCCTTCATATAGGCGACATCATCGACGGTCTCTTGGCTACGTACCAGCCACAAGGTGCCGGCGAAGACGGCCAGTGACCCGGCGACGATGCCGATGTTGGCACGGCGATCGGGATACATGCCCCACATGAAGCCGATCATGATGAACGCCATGACCGCTCCCATGAGGAGCGCCATCCACATCCTGGTCTGACTGAACTCGACGTGTCCGATGGCATAGGTGTTCAGGTACATAAGCCCGAACATGACGATCGTAGAGGTCGCGATCATGGCGGCGAAACGGCGGTATCCCACGGGCTTTACTCCTCCTGCGTCGGCTCAGCGAACGAGCATCCAAGCCACCACGCCAACCGTAAAAACGTTTCTGGCTATGAGGTTTAAACTACGGATGATTCCCGAAGATCGTTCCGCCAATCCATTCAGGTAAAATCGCGACAATCGATCGGCTCATGCTACGAAGAATGCGGGTCGCATCGCCGACCAGCCAGCGGAGAGATTAGCGTGACAACCACTTGGGGCTTATGTGCCGTTCTTACTCGGCAGGTAGAGGGTCTGTGATCGGGATCGTCGCAATACTCGCTGCCCTGATCGTTACAGCGTTTCTGAGTTTCGGTCGCTTCCCACGCAGCGAAGCATGGCGAGCGACGGTAACACCGCTTGCATCGATCATCGGTTCGGGGTTCCTGATCTGCGGCCCTCTGCTGGCGAAGGAGTTCGGGTCGGCCGCAATCCTGGCGATGGCAGCGCTTCTCGCCATTGCCTATGCAGTCGGCGCGGTCGTGCGCTTCAATATCATTCACGTCGAGAACATCGCACCAACGCTATCGCTTCACGATCCGATGGCATGGGCAATGCGAGCCGCACAGGTCATGCTCGCCATCGCCTATGCCGTATCCGTCGCTTATTATCTGAAACTGCTGGCCGAGTTTACGTTGAAGCCGCTGCCTGTGCCTGCCGAATGGCATGGGCTGGTCGCCAATATCATAGTCACGAGCATCATCCTGATCCTCACCGCGCTGACCTTTTCCGGCGATATCCGCAAGATCGAGCATGCCGCGCATGCCAGCGTCTCCGTGAAATTAGGCATCATTGCCGGCCTTCTCATCGGATTGGGGGCCTGGTGGGTAATGCGTACAGGCGCTCCGCTCGTGCTTCCCCCGGCACAGCTCTCGCCTTCCGGCATTCCGCTTCTCCTAGGCCTGCTCATCACCGTGCAAGGCTTCGAAACCTCGCGCTACATGGGCGATCATTACAGCCAAGCCATTCGGGTACGCACCATGCGCTATGCCCAGTGGCTTTCCTCGGCGATTTACCTAGCGTTTCTTGCCCTCCTGACGCCATTCCTCAGCGAGGCGCAGCATGCCGAGGGCGTAGCGGGGATCCTCGACATCATGAAGCTGGTGGCCCCGATCCTGGGCATTTTCGTCCTGATCGGCGCGGTGTCCAGCCAACTAAGCGCTGCCATCGCGGACTCGATCGGGTCGGGCGGGCTGATGGTCGAAGTGTCACGCCGTAAACTCAGCGTGCGCAACGCGTTCATCGCCGCCAGCGCTTTGTCGATCGCGGTCGTCTGGCTGACCGATCCCTTCTCCGTCATCGCGCTTTCATCACGGGCATTCGCGCTGTTCTATGGCATGCAGGCCGTGCTGGCGCTGTGGGTGTCGTTCCGGACCGGCGCTGGCGGACGCGCCGCGCAGGCAGGTTTCGCTCTTGTGGGACTGGTCTGCATCGTCGCCGCGCTCGCCGGTGCTCCTGCGGAAGGCTGAGCATCGCTCGGCATGGTTTGAACGAGACGACGAGCAGGAGCGAGCTTTTGGACTGGAGAGCATGGCTGAACGGGCTGGGACTACATGTCCCGGCATCGCCCAACGTCGATGCGATCGTGATTGCGATTGTCCTGGTGGCCGGCGCTTATGCAATCGGCTGGCTGGTCGCCGGATGGGTGGCTCCGCGCATCATAGCCGCTCTGGCGCGCTGGGCGGGGCGCCTCGAGGGAATCACCCTCCGGCTGGTCTGCGTGGTCACGCGGTACGGCATCGCGTCTCTCCTCTTGCTGATCGTCGGTAATTCGACCGCACTCAGCCCCATCGGCCTGATGATCGTCGCGACAGCGCTCGGCATCGCGCTTGCTATCCTGGTGTTCCACGTCGGCAAAGCCGCTGGCCTTGGCAGTGCCGTGGCAAGCATCATAGCCGCCATAGCATTGGTGGCGGCAACCGCAGGCACGCTGGGTGGCATGGAGCCACTGATCGCGGGGCTGAGAAACGTCGGCTTCAGCATCGGTACGCGCCGATTCTCGCTCCTTGGCGTAATCAATTCCATTGTCGTCGTCGTCGTGCTGTTCGTCGTGGCGCGCATTGCCAACCGGATCGTCGTGCACTCGGTCGGTCGGCTGCACGCCCTCGACATGTCGCAGCGCGTTCTCCTGCAGAAGCTTGCCAGCATTACTGTTGTTGTGATCGCCGGCCTCCTGGGAATTGACCTGCTTGGCATCGACCTAACGGCGCTAACGGTATTCTCCGGAGCGGTCGGTCTTGCCGTCGGCTTCGGGCTTCAGAAGACCTTCGGCAATCTGATCGCCGGATTGATCCTGCTGATGGACCGGTCGGTGAAACCGGGCGATGTCATCGTGGTCGGCGATACCTTCGGCGCGGTGAGCAAGATCGGGGTAAGGGCTGTCTCGGTCGTGACACGCGACGGCAAGGAGCATCTGATCCCGAACGAGCAGCTGATGACCGAGCCGGTCGAGAACTGGTCGTACTCGAGCCGCAACGTGCGCATCCATATTCCGGTCGGGGTAGGTTACGGGAGCGACCTTCCCAAGGCGCAGAAGCTCATGATCGAAGCAGCGACCGCGGCTGCTCGCGTGCTGGTCGATCCCAAGCCCTCCGTGTGGTTGAAAAGCTTCGGCGACAACTCGGTCGATCACGATATTCTGGTCTGGATCGCAGACCCCGAGCTTGGCGTCGGCAATGTGCGCTCCGACATTCTCAACCGGGTGTGGGTGCTCTTCCAGGACAATGCGATTGAGATCCCGTTCCCGCAGCGAGACGTCCATATCCGCACGTTGCCCACGACTCCGGCCCCTGCAAACCCATAAATCGGTGTCGGCGCAGCGTGGTCATGCCGGTACCAGCCACCAAAGTGCGCCGGTGAGGGCAAGGGTGGCAGCGACGAAAGCCCAGGCGAGAAGGCGGATACGGATCGGCCGTATCGCGGCCACTTGGTGCGCTTCAACCCGGCTGAGGATCGTCCGCGCGCGCCGCTCGGCCGACAGGAAGATGAGCACCGCAATCAGCAGAAACAGCGTTGCGATTGCTTTCGCAACCCATGTCGGATTGAGGGTGGGAAACAGCGCGTTGAAGCCCAGTCCGATACCGACCGACGCCATGCCTGTGCGCATCCAGCTCGCGAAACTGCGCTCATGTGCGAGCACGGTCCGGTCCTCAGCGAAATCGGTGCGATCCTGCGCCAATTTGGTTCTAGCGGGAGGCACCTTGTCATCCCGAACCATAGCATCCTCCACAAACTGAGGGTGAGGCATCGTTTCGTTCGCCAGTCGTCTCCGCTCTGCTTATGGAGGCCTCAGGCCTAGCCCAGCGAATGTCAGGGTGGACCCACTGGCCGAATGCAGGTCCGTCATAGTTGAACGAGGTCTGCGTTGTTTAAGAAATCCATTTCGGTCGCCACTCTGCCGGTTTGTATGATGGTAGCAAGCTGCCACAAAGTGCCATCTGCAACGCCACTCGCCGTACGCTCACCGGACGGGCGGACTGAGATCGTCGCCGGCAGGCTCAAAAGCGGCGGTTTGGCCGTTCGTATCCGGCATGACGGTCGTGATGTCATCGCCCCCTCCGAAGTGGGCCTGATGCCCGACGGCGAAGCCTATGGCCCAGTTGAGATCGAAGGCTCTCAGCAGATAACGACTGCGAACGGTGGCGAGGCATCTCACGGGGAACTGCTGGTCAAAGCGCGTGAGCGTATCGGCGGCAAACGCGCGCTCCTGCTGCGCCTACGCGCCTATGATCAGGGCGCAGCGTTCCAGGCTTGAGCTACCTCCGGAGCCGAGGGAAGGGAATATCTGGCTTGCGGCAGAGACGACCGCGCTGCGCTTCCCACGCGATTACGCCTGCCTGGCGGTTCGACACGCGAAATACCTGAACAGCCACGAGGGAGATTATGCCCCCGTCAGAACAAGTGCCCTCCAGGGAAGCGCTCTTTATGATCTGCCTCTCAGTTGTGCCACGGGCCGAGGCGAAGAGACGATTGCGATCACCGAAAGCGGGGTCGAGAACTACCCGGGTGCCTATCTGGTCAAAGGCCAATCGCTCGGCGTGGCACTCCGGTTAACGCCGTTGCCAGCTGCCGACCATCTCGCCGCAATCCTGCCGAGGCGGCAAGGGTTGCGCACGGGATGGCGCACTGTTCTGATCGCCGATCGTCCCGAACAGATGATCGCCAGCACATTGGTTCACGATCTCGCCGCGCCATCCCGCATCGCCCATGCAGGGTGGATCAAGCCGGGCAAGGCGAGCTGGGGATGGTGGGCCGGCGTGAAGACGTCAGGTGTTCCTGATGCCGGCTTCAACAACCCGACGTATCGGCACTATATCGACTTCGCTGCTCGCTTTGGCTTGCCATACTTCGTCATCGATTGGGGCTGGGCAGCTCGCCCCAACGGCGACAAGTCGCTTGCGGATGTCACCCGCTTCCGGCCGGGCGTCGATATCCCGGCGCTGTCACGCTATGCGGCCGCTCGCGGCGTGCGTCTGTGGCTTTGGACCAACTGGGATGCGATCGGGCGCGACATGGATCATGTCTTTGCGCTTTACGAGCGCTGGGGCATCGCCGGGATCAAGGTGGACTATGTCTACCGGCAGGACCAGATCGCGATCAGCTATTATCATCGGCTGCTCGCAGCCGCTGCCCGGCATCATCTGATGGTCAACATCCATGGGGCACCTGTTCCGCGAGGGCTGGAGCGCACCTATCCGAACCTCATGACCGAGGAAGGGGTCATGGGTGCCGAGTATAACAAGTGGAGTCGCAGTGCCACGGCCGGGCACAATGTTCGGTTGGCCTACAGCCGCGCGATCGTCGGGCCGATGGATTATACGCCGGGCGGCTTCCGCAACACGACGCCGGCGGCCTTTAAAGTACGCCATACATTGCCGCAGGTGATGACAACGCGCGCCCAGCAACTGGCTATGTTCGTCGTCTATCCTAGCCCGTTACAGTCGCTCGCTGACGCGCCGAGCGCTTATGTCGATGCCGCAGGGCATCTCGCGCCTGGCAGCGATTTCCTCCGCCTAGTCCCCGCATCTTGGGACGAAACACATGGCGTGGCCGGTGAATGGGGGCGCTGGATTGCAGTCGCAAGGCGATCCGGCAAGCGCTGGTTCGTCGGCATCATGGGTGATGAGCAGAGACGCATCGTCACCATCCCATTCGACTTTCTTGGCAGCGGCCGTTGGCAGATGCGGGCATGGGTAGACGGTGGGAAACCAACCGATACCGCGGGTCATTGGGGAACGATCCGAGAAGGCACGAAGCTGCGCGTTCCACTCGCTCCCAGTGGTGGTGCCGTAATGATCCTTGATCCAGCCTGATGCAGCGGGTCCGAACAGGACTGGAGATCGTTCATGGGAGATGAAAACAACATTCCGCGCGATGCTTGCAGCCTCCGCGCTTACGTTCCTGATCTTGCCAACCATGGCCCAAGCCGGATTGAGCACCGACGAAGCCGGCGCACCGCAAACGGCGCAGTCGAGTGCGCCTTGGAATGATGCCAATCGCGGCGTCCTGAAGACGGCTTTGGCCGACCGCGAGCGGCATGGCCTCGATCATATCATGTTCCTGCCGGACGATGCCGATCAGGGATCGGATACCGTCGTAGAAAAGGCCTACACTCAAGCTGCGCTGGCTTACGCGCAAGCGCTCGCACAGGGAGTAGTCGATCCCGCATCGCTGCACGATGTTTATACGATCTCCCGACCGACAGCAGACCTCGGCGATGCGTTGAGCAATGCGCTGCGCGATGGTGTGTTGGAGCAGTGGCTCGGGGGGCTGGCACCCTCAGATGACGAATACCAGAAATTGTCGGATGCCTATCTGGCGACAAACCGCGACACAGCCACGCAGGTGCCGACGATCGCCCTCACCAAGAGCATCCACGTTGGTGATACAAATCCCCAGGTTCCGGAAATCGCAAACCAGCTCGTTGACGACGGCTATCTCACGAAGGGCACTGCCGACGCCTCATCCGGCGTCTATTCGCAAGACATCGCGGACGCGGTGCGAGCGCTGCAGCGCGATTACGGCATCCGGGTGGATGGCATCGTTGGCCCTGACACACTGGGTGTCCTGACTCTTCGCCCCGGAGACCGGGCCCGAACGCTTGCCGTGGGACTGGAGCGGCGACGCTGGCTGTCGCGAACGCCGCCTGCGACACGCATCGACGTGAATACCGCGACCGCCGAACTCCGCTATTTTCGGGACGGGCAGCAGATCGATCAGCGCAAGGTCATCGTCGGGGAGCCGGACCGGGAAACGCCCGCGCTAGGCTCACCGATCTATCGGTTGGTCGCCAACCCGACCTGGACCGTTCCCAAGTCGATTTCCGTATCCTCCTCCACGGTTCGGGCGAAGAACATGCACCGGGTCAACGGCTATTGGGTCCAGCCGTCCGGCCCTGATAATGCGCTCGGCCTGGTCAAATTCGACATGAGGAACAACCAGGCCATCTACCTCCACGACACCGCAGCGCCCGAGCTGTTCGACCGCAGCCAACGTCACCTGAGCCATGGCTGCGTCCGGGTAGCGGATGCCTTGGGGTTTGCGCAGATGCTGGCCGATCAGGAAGGTGTCGGCGAGGCCTGGACGAAAGCGCACGAGTCCGGCAATTACCAGTTCGTCGATCTCCCTCGCGAGATCCCCGTGCGCCTTCTGTACCACAATGCATTTGTCAGCCCGGACGGCCGAGTGTCCATTCGTACCGATCCGTATGGCTGGAACGATGCGGTCGCGACGAAGCTTGGGTTCGCCGACGCGCAAACACGACACGCCAAGGCTGAGGCGATCGACATTGGGCCATGAGATGCGCATTCACCAGCAGAAGCGAAAGCGCGCATCGCACGCGATGATGATCCGATTTCTAACGCGGCTCTCAAATTTTGAGTGACACCGTTAATCGTTTGCCCGACTTCCTTGCCAAGCGCATGCAGTGGCTATGTGTCTCACCCCATCTCTGAGTTCGTTCTGAATGCGTGGCATACTCGCATGGGCTGTGACCCTGCTTGCGCCTACGCTGCTGATCGTCACACTCATCAGCTTGGTGCATTCCGATATCTGGTGGGTGCAAGCGCTCAGCTTCCCGCGGATCGGAGCATTGATCCTCATCGGCATTGTCATGATTGCCGCCATCGCTGTGCGCGGCGCATGGCGCGGTACGCTGTTCATCATGCTGATCGCCTCCGCGGCGCTCCAGCTCTGGCGGGTATACCCATATACGGCGCTGGCGCCGGTGGAGGTGGTGAAAGCTCGCTTTGCCAGCGGCACCCGCGACCCGTCCTGCTTCACCGTCTTGGGGCTCAACGTCTACCAGCATAATCGCAACTATGCAGCGACACGGGCACTGATCGAACGCGAACAGCCCGACATCCTGCTGCTGATGGAGACCGATCAGCCTTGGATCGAAGCACTGACTCCGACCCTGTCTAGCTACCCGGCGCGGCTTCTTCGGCCGATCGGCAACACTTACGGGCTGGTGTTTGCCAGCCGCCTTCCGGTCACTTCGATGCGCACCGAGAACATCACCGATCGTGATACACCGACCGTCTATGCGCAGCTGTCGACCCGCAACGGTCAGCCGTTCGATTATGTCGGGTTGCATCCGCGTCCGCCTTTGCCGGGTCAGGACACGACGCTGCGCGACCGCAAGATCGAGCATGCCGCCCTTCGCATTGCGGACAATCACGTGCCTGCCATAGCTATGGGCGATTTCAATGACGTTGCTTGGTCGCGAACGACACAGCTGTTCAAGCAGGTTGGCGGCTATCTCGACCCAAGGATCGGGCGCGGCAGCTACCCGACTTTTCCGTCCTCGATTGCACCCATCGGCTGGCCGCTGGACCAGATGTTCGTATCCCGCAGCTTCACCTTCCGCTCGCTGCGCGTGCTGGAGGATGTCAGCTCGGACCATCGTCCGCTCTCGGCCGAGCTGTGCCTGAAGGCAACGGCTGGCGTCCGCAGCAGGAACGCTGCGCTCGATCCGGTGACCGACAATGCGCGCGATGCGGCTCGCGCCATGGCAGAAAGGTAAGATCATGCTGACCGGCAGCGCCTTCGGCTTAGTACGCATCTTGGTGGTAGGATCTCTGGCGTATCTGATCCTGATCGTGATCCTGCGGGTCAGCGGCAAGCGAACGCTTGCGAAAATGAACGCTTTCGATTTTGTCGTTACCGTTGCGCTAGGATCGACGCTTGCGACCGTTTTGCTGTCGAAGGACGTACCGCTCACCGAAGGCGTGCTAGGTTTTGCTCTGCTAGCACTGCTCCAGTTTATAGTTGCCTGGACAGCCCAGCGGTTCGGGCCGGTCGAGACAGCGGTTAAATCCAAACCGCGCGTCTTGCTTGACGATGGCGTAATCGATGCTGACGCAATGTTGGCGGAACGTGTAACACAGGAAGAGATTTCCGCAGCCGTCCGAAAGGCAGGCTATGGCAACTTCTCGATGATTGCTGCGGTCGTCCTGGAAACTGACGGCAGCTTCAGCGTCGTTCCTAACGATGCTGCAGGCGATGGATCGGCCCTTCTCTCTTAATCGGCATGAGAGGCAGGCGTCAGTAATGAAGCTGGTGACACAGCGCCGTGCTTCGGAGACGCTAGGGATCGCTCTGGACCGTAAAATCGCAAGCGCCACGCAATGATGCGCATTTAGTCGACTGCAAGACCATGGGCAGCTATCCGCTTCGGCACGCCTGATAGCTGCAGGCAGGAAAGTCCCCACGAGCAGTCGTTCGGCCACCAGCCTCGATCTGCCGGTCGGCTCCCGACCCAAAGGAAGACGTAGCCGAGGCATGTTGCCGATCTTGGAAGCTGACATTCTGAACCGGGGTTCTGACACACGCAAATGCCCGGAAAACCGTGGTCGCGTCTGCAGCGTCAAAACCGACCGAGACTGTTGAAAAATGGCGGCTTGCGAAGGGGCTGGAGGCGTGATTCACTCCTATCAGGCGGTAGGGGATAACGGACATGATGGGTCGGCAGGTGGCGCAAGGCGCACTGTTCTACGGGTTCCG
>NZ_LR733895.1:0-42159 GCF_902506585.1 Sphingomonas sp. T1 | reverse complement strand
CCGGAGCCTCCTTGCCTTTTTCGTCGCGCGGGGGCGGCGCTCCGGGGCATCGAGCCCCATCGCGCCGCGTGGGACTGTGCTTCCGCTCCACCCCGCCACCAGCGGCCACGCACGGCTCGCTCGCATCTCGGTCGACCCTGCGGTCGACCAGCTTGCTACGCCTCGCCCGCGCGCGCCGCAGAGCACTCCACAGGGCAGCGCCGAGCACGGCTCGCTCGCATCGTGGCGACCCCTCCGGGGCGCCTACTCGCTACGCCTCGCGCGTGCCCTACGACCTACGGTAACCACCCCGCACCGGCTCGCTCGCATCGCGGCCATTCCCTACGGAATGACCAGCTCGCTACGCCTCGCGGTGCGCGATACAAACCACCCACCGGGCAGCGCCGGGCACGGCTCGCTCGCGTCGTGGCGACGCCTTCGGGTCGCCTACTTGCTACGCCTCGCGCGTGCCCGCGACCTACACTGATCACCCGCGCACCGGCTCGCTCGCATCGCGGTCATTCCCTACGGAATGACCAGCTCGCTACGCCTCGCCAGCGCGGGTAGCAGGACGGGTCCACCTCGCCCCGAGCACGGCTCGCTCGCGCCGCGGCAACCCCTACGGGTTGCCCGCTTGCTACGCCTCGCACGCGCCCGGGCTTACGCCGAGGACGGTCCGCACCGGCTCGCTCGCATCGCGGTCGGCCATCCGGCCGACCATCTCGCTACGCCTCGCCGATGCCGATGGCCTTCACCTCTCCAGTACGGCTCGTGCGGCACGGCTCGCTCGCGTCGTGACGACCCCTTCGGGTCGCCTACTCGCTATGCCTCGCACGCGCCGGGGGACCTCTACCGACGACCATGACTACCCCGGCCCCTACGGGCCGACCAGAGCAGCCATGCATATCGCACAAGCGGCCAGAGAGAAGGGGGATCGAGAGGGCGAGTCATACAGGGAGTGACAAGCATGACGATCAGCTTCACCGCGTCGGTTCTCGCATCCGCCTCAGCTCCGGCAGTCGCCGTGAGCGTCCGCCACCTCGCCGCCTTTCGGGCTTTCGCGCGCGAGCGCGGCGAAAGCCTTGGCGACGAGGGAGACGAGTTCCTCGCCTACAATTTCGAGGCCCGCGTCTGCCCATGGTCGCTCGCCAGCGTCTGCGCGATCTTCGACCATGATCCGGGCGTTATCGCCGTGGTCGAAGAGGCCCAGTTCCGGGGCCTCAACATTCGCTTCTGGCGCAACGAGACAAGGGGCGCGGTAATGATGAGCGTGGCCAAGTCGATCGACGGCTCCGCCTTGATCGACCTGTCCAACGACAACGCCTACGCGTTGCTGGACGCGCTCGGAATCGACCGGGACGCCTGCGGCCAGATCGCGCTGTCGGAGCTCCGCACGATTGTCACCGATCCCGCACGACGGAGTCGGCTCGATACCGACGGCTTGGGACGATACGCCGACCAGCTGGAGCGGCTCGCGACCGTCGAACGGACCGAAGACGAGGTACACGTCGTCTGGGGATAATGCCTCCACCCTGGACGGTCGTGTCGGGGGGACATCGGCTCTGCCGGTGTCCCCTTTTTTATGCCGGCTTGGCTTTCAGCGCGACCAATCTCCGACCCCAATGACGATGGTGAAGGGGGAGGCCGGTCGGCCTGTCCCCTTTTTTGCTGAAAGGGCTCAAGCTTCGAACGTCGACCCGATGCATAGGCCCGAGTTAAGCGGTCAGACGCTTGTCGACTTCCTCGATTCCGAGCTTCTTGATGGCCGTCATGATACTCTCGAAGTGGGCACCATCGGCCTTGAACAGGCCCGACTGCTCAACCAGCTTCAGGCGTTCCGCTCGCTCCCGTTCGAGGAGCTTCTTGCGACGATCGGCAAGCCGCTGTTCTTCGGCTTCAAGCTGCTGCCGTTCCTGTTCGATACTCAGTGCCATGAGGTGCTGAACCTTTCCCTTGATGACGCCTCCATGGACCAAGATGCCAGCGCACTGACGAGCCGACAATAGCCCGATCGCTCCGGGCCTGATGACCCGATGATGGGACGGCCTGGTCCGGGCTGACGCCGGACCATCGGCAGGTTGACGGACCCTGGCTTTCAGCCGGGTCCGTTGGTGCGGGATCGCTTCGCATCCCACGTTTCCGATCGACTAGGGACTGCCCGCGGCGCGCTGCTCTACCGGATTCCGGCTCTACCCAAGAAGACCGACAACGAGGAGCCAGAACCGCCGAGACAGTCCCTAGGATTTGCACACCCTATGCGGCGACCGCGGTTGTAAGTCACTGGTTTTGCACATGTATCGCTAGCGATACCATGTATCGCTCGCGATACATGGGCCGGGCGGCCTCCAACACACTGGAATTGCACACTCTTCCCGTATCGCTAGCGATACACGTTTCAGCTTGCATCGGCTTCATCGATCGGCGAAACTGCGCCTGCGAAAACCCCACCAGCCTCGGCAAGATCGAGGACTGGGATGACTGACAAGCACCAGGTACTGACCCTGCGCCTCAACGGCGATGACTGGGCAGCACTCAATCGCATCGCTGACAAGCACGGGTTTTCCCGGGCCGAGGCTGCGCGGGCCGCCCTCATGCAAGGGCTCCGGTTCGCGGAGGCGGGCCACACCTTCAACATCACCCGGACGGTGCTCCTTCTGGAGTACATGCAGGCTGCGATCGACGTCATCATAACCCGGGATCACGGGGACGCCGTACCCGCCCTCCTCGAGGCTGCGCAGCAGCGCCTGGAGACGTTCCATGCGTAGGAACGATATCCGCTTCAACGGTCAGGCAGCGACGATCCAGCACGCCTCCGCAAGGGGTCGGATCACCCGCAACGCGGACAACTTTACCCGCGGCTCCCAGCTGCTTTCGCACCAGTATCAGATGACATGGGCAGGCATCAAAATCCCGCTCTGGATCTGGGTCGGCGTCGCGGTTGTGGTGTTCAACATATTCATCTGGCTCGGCCTCAAGGAGCACGAGTTCCAGCTAGACCTTATGCGGTGCTACTCCACGCTGTGGACCTGGGTCGGTGGCGACAAATACCACCTCATCAACCTCACCCTTCCCGGCGGGAAGATGGTCCATCTCCCCATGGGCTACGTCCCGTACCACCCGGCCGTTGTCGAAGCGTGGGAGAAGACCTGGCGGATCGTGTGGGCGACCTTTGTGATCGCGTCCATCGTCGCGGCACCCGTCATCATGTGGTTCATCACCTGGGCGAACAAACGCGGCAGTGACATTCTCAAAGAGCGTCACGAGCGCGGCGCCATGCTGGTCGAGCGACCTGTCCTCGTCCGCGAGATCAAGGCCCATAATCAGGACCAGTTCAGCCAGGAATGCCGCTCAGGCACGCCTCAGCGCAACCCGGCGATGGTCGCCCAACTGAGCCTTCCCGACCGCGTCGACCTCGGCATCCACACGCCCTATTCAATCGCTGGCATCCCCTATCCATGGCGCCTCGAACAGAGCCACACCATGATGATCGGCACGACCGGCACCGGCAAGACGACCCAGCTTCGGTCGCTGGTCAATCAGCTTCGCAAGCGGCGTCATCGCGCGGTCATCTTCGACCTCACCGGTGCCTTCATGGAGGCATTCTACAACCCCGAGACCGACATCGTCCTGAACCCGATGGACGCACGTTGCGCGCCCTGGACGTTGTTCGATGAGTGCCGGAACTATGCCGACTTCGTCTCGGCCGCAGCGGCCCTCATTCCCTCCCATCCGGACGACAAGGAGCCCTTCTGGCAGAACGCAGCGCGGATGCTCTTCATCGAGATGTGCATCAAGCTCCAGGAGCTCGGCGAGACCAATAACGCAGCCATCGCTCACCATCTGATGCAGGCAGACCTGAAGTCGATACACTCCAAGCTGGAAGACACCGTCGCCGGGCCGCTGACGACCGAGAAGGCGGCGCGCATGGCAGAGTCGATCCGGTCGGTCCTGAACGTCAACGGTCAAGCCCTCCGGTTCATGCCAGACCCTGTTCCAGGCGGCCCGCCAGCCTTCTCGATCCGCGATTGGATCTCGACCCAGCACCGAGACGGATCGATCATGTTCATCACGGGCAGCTACAACGACCTGGAATTGACGCGCGGCCTGTTCACCCTCTGGATGGACCTCGCCGTCAACAATCTGATGCGGTTGCCCAAGACACGCGATCTGCGCACCTGGTATCTCTTCGACGAGGTCCACGCCCTCCACGCGCTGCCTGCCATCGAGCACGGCCTGCAGAGCGCCCGAAATTACGGGGGAGCGTTCGTCCTCGGCATCCACTCATTCGATAAGCTGGTATCCACCTACGGCCTCCAGAACGCGACCGCGCTGACCGGTTTGGCGCGCACCAAGCTAATCTTGGCGACGGCCGATCGGACCACCGCCGAGAAGTGCTCGGAGTTCATCGGAAGCCGCGAAGTGCGGCAGATGGATGAGGCCTATAGCTACGGCTACAACAATACCCGCGACGCCTCGACGCTGACGCCCCGCAAAGCGATCGAGCCGCTCGTCATACCCGATGACATCAACAATCTTCCGTCGCTGCGCGGCTTCGTGAAGTTCCCGGACGGCTTCCCCGCGACGCGCGTCGAGCTCCAATGGAAGAGTTATCCCGATGTGGCCGTCGGGTTCGAACCACGGCCCGAGTTCAAGCCGACAGAATACGTCTCGCCGGAAGACCGGCGTCGCAGGGCCAAGCGCGCGGATGAGGGTGGCGAGGGTGGCACGGAGCATGTGCCCAATCGGCCGGTGAATGGGGCGGAACCGGTGCTGGAGAAGCCGGAACCACAGCGGGAGCGTAGCGAGGCTGAGAGAGCCGCTGCTGGGATCGAGATCAATCAATCCCAGGCTTTGACGACCTTGGCCATCCCGCAGCCAGGCGGGACTGGTGAGCAGACCATGACTTCAGGGCAGCGCGGCGTGTCACCAGGTCCTCAGCAGGGCTCGTTGACTCCCGCGGCTCTGGACGGCCGTGCGGCCCGTGCCCCCATGATGGCCGGGATGGGGAATGCCGTGACCGGCGCACGATCTGGTCAGGATGGGCCGGAGATGGGTCGGTCGGCAGGCGCCGAACGATCGGCCGATCGCACAGGCGATACCGTCCGTGAAGATCGGCAGGAGGACCAGGTCATCCGCGAGCTACGCGACGGCATCGCGGTCGACAATCGGGACCACCACCATCACGGCCACGACCATGATCACGGGCTCGACGACGGCTACGGGATGGGGGACTGATCCATGCTGTCGGTCGCTTCCGTCAAGTCGGCGTCTGGTGCGGCGAACTACTTCGCCAAGGACGACTATTACACGGCCGAGCACTCGTCCGAGGCGACGGCTTGGGGCGGTGTCGGCGCGGCGGAGGTCGGCCTCAAGGGCGAAGTCACCAAAGAGGCTTTCGAGAAGATCCTCAACGGTGAGCTGCCCGATGGCGAAAAGGTCGGGCAGGTCCAGAACCGACAGTCCGGCGTCGACCTGACATTTTCGATGCCGAAGTCGGCTAGCATCCTCGCATATGTCGCGGGCGACGAGCGGGTGCTCGCGGCGCACATGACCGCCGTCAAAACGACCATGACCTGGGTGGAGCAGAAGTTCGCAGAGGGCCGGACCTACGAGCGGACGAAGTCGGGCGAGCCGGTTCGGACCGGCAACCTCGTCTATGCCCTGTTCCAGCACGACACGAGCCGCGCGCTGGATCCGCAGGGCCACATTCATGTGCTGGTCGCGAATATGACCAAGATGGCCAACGGTGCCTGGCAAGCGCTCCACAACGGCCAACTGTGGAAGAACAACACCACGATCGGCGCGGCGTACCATGCCCAGTTCCGCGCCGAGCTGGCGAAGCTCGGATACGAGACTTCCGTCACCGGCAAGCACGGGCAATTCGAGATCAACGGCGTTCCAAAAGCCGTCCTCGAGGCCTTCAGCCAACGCCGGAACGACATCGTTGCCAAGGCTGCCGAACTGGGGATCACCAGCCCGAAGGCACTCGATCGCATCACAACGAATACCCGCGATGCGAAGCTCAATGTCGAGGATCGGCAGGCGCTGCGCGAGGCGTGGCAGGAGCGGGCCGCCGCGTTGGGCTTCGACGGAAAAACCCTCGTTGCTGCAGCAGAGGCGAAAGCGGGGGGACGCGAGATCCCGGCGATGACGACCATGGAGCGGGTGCGCGAGACGGTCGCCGGCATCGCCGGTGCGCTCGGCGAGCTATTCTCGCCGAAGGACCCGCTGGTCTCGAGTGGCATAGACCGGATCGGCATGCCGGCCGTTGAGTTGCGCGCCCAGCACGCTGTGGCGAGCGCGATCCGGATCCATGCTCAGCGGGAAGCTGCGTTCTCGGTGTCGGAGATCACTCAGACCGCCCTCAACCTTGGGCTGAAGGGGGTTACAGCCCCGCAGATCGACGTGCGTGTGTCCGAGCTCATCCGGGAAGAGAAGCTGCTCCCCGGCAAGAACGATCGGATCGACGGTGTGGTCACCCACGTCACCACGCCCGAGGCGCTTGCGACCGAGCGCGGGATCCTCGCCCAGGTCGAGCGCGGCAAGGGAGCCGTCGCTGCCATTGTACCGGCAGAAAAGGTCCTCGACCGTCTCAACGCCGCGTCCGGCGACAAGGAATTGAACACGGGCCAGCTCGCCGCAGCGACGCTCATCCTGACGTCGACCGACCGGATCGTGGCTGTCCAGGGTGTGTCCGGGGCCGGCAAGTCCACAATGCTGTCCTCCGTCGCGCGCAACGCCGAGCAGGAGGGGCGCAAGGTGGTCGGCCTCGCGCTGATGAAGGCGACCGCCGACCGGCTTGGCGCTGAGACCGGCATCGAGAGCCGCACCGTCTCCTCCTTCATTCACAGCTACGCGCGCCATGCGCTTGCCGGCCAGGGCGACGGGTACAAGGGCGCACGCGCCGAACTCGCTGGGACCGTCTTGGTGCTGGACGAGGCGTCGATGGTGGGCAGCGACCAGATGAAGCACTTGGTCGAAATCGCCAATGCGCTCGGCGTTGATCGGCTCGCCATGGTCGGCGACCGCCAGCAGATCACCGCAGTCGACGCCGGCAAAGCCTTCGCGATCGCCCAGGAAGGGGGGATCGGCATGGCTCGAATGGACGAGAACCTTCGCCAGCGCACGGAGCAGCTGCGCACGGTCGCGGCGCTCACCAATCGTGGCGCGGTGCGCGAGGCGATGGAGGTGCTCGGCGACAAGGTGGTCGCCAACCCCGAGCATGTGAAGACCGCGGCGGAGCATTGGCTGAAGCTGACCCCCGAGGAGCGAGATGCGACCGCAATGTTCTCGTCCGGCCGGAAGGCGCGCGCGGAGCTCAATGTGCGCATCCAGGAAGGACTGGCGACTGAGGGGACCTTGAAGGGAGAGGGGCTGACGATCGGCGTCCTCGACAAGGTGAACCACACTCGGGAAGAACTGCGGTACGCTCACGCCTACAAGGCTGGCCAGGTGATCGATCTCCGCCACGCGGTTCGCGAGCTCGGCTTGCCGCGGGGCACCTTCGACGTGGTCGGCGTCGACGCCAAGGGCCGGGTTCAGGTCATGATCGGCAACCGCCTCAAGACCTTCGACCCTCAGGGGATCTCACCGCTCGACAAAACCGACACGATGCAGCTCGCGCAGCGCGAGCAGATCAAGCTCCACGAGGGCGACAAGATCCGCTGGACGCAGAACGACAAAGATCGCGGCCTCAACAACAACGACGTCGCCCGGGTTCTCTCGGCCGACAAGAACGGCATCAAGGTCGAGAGCCTGGACGGCAAGGTCCACGAGCTGAAAGCGGGCGACCCGATGACGGAGCGGATCAGCCTTGCTTACGCGCTGAACATGCATGCCGCGCAGGGCATCACCGCCGACACCGCGATTACGGTCATGTCGCACAAGGAGAGCAACCTCTCCAACCAGCGCCTCTTCAACGTCACCGTCACCCGCGTTCGGGACGACATCCGCCTGTTCACGGACGACCGCGAGAAGCTGACCGCGGCGATCGAGCGGAACGAGGGTAACAAGACCTCCGCTCTCGAGGCTGTCGGGCAGTTGTCGGTCGATCCGGGCCGACATGGACCGGATGGGGGAGCCGCGCGGCCCGGTGCCGGAGCTAGCACCGGAGCGGTGTTCAGTCCTGACCTGCCGCCAGATCTCGATCGCGGTCCCGAGAAAACGGGGCCGGCTGCGGCTACCAGCGCGCCCGACCTACCGCAGAGCAAACCGGACTTGCGCAGCAATCCGTCGCTCAACCTCACGGCAATCCGCGTGAACGTGGAGCCGAAGGGGCCCGAGCTTCCCTTCCCCGAAAAGGACATCGGACTGGAGCTATGACCATGCACGCCAAGCCGACCTGGGATCAGGTCCTCACCGCCAAGCACTGGCATCCCTGCGACCTCGGCACGCACACGATCGCGCAATGCAGCGCCGACGCCCGCCACCAACATGCCATCGGCTGGGGCGCGGACGTTCTGTCCTTCTGCGCGGTATACGCGGTGCTGTTCTCGGTCGTTCGGCCGATCGAGCGCGCGTTGGCCCGCCGGACGGCTGCGCCGACGAGGGCGGCAGCTGCATGAGCCTCGCCGATCGTCCATACACGCAGGGACGGGGAGCCCGGCAGAGACCAGTCCGTCTCGACCGCCCGCCACCCGGCGCGATCGACATGGAAGGCGGTCCGTCCAGCGCGTCTTACAGCGCCTCTCAGGCTGTGCGCGAAGGATCGCGGCCGCGCAGCCCGCGCTGGCGCTCCCTGGGGTTCCTGGCGGCGTCTGCGGGGCTTTGCACCATCGGATGGGCGATCGCCTGCGGAATGATCGGCGCCAGTCTCAGCACGGAGGGCGGCTCGTTCGTCCCACCGAAGGAGGTCACCCATGGGCCTCGATGATCGCGATTACATGCGCGACCGCTATCGCGAGCGGCAAGGTGGAAAGCGCGAGGTCCCGCTAGGCTCGGCCAGCTGGATCGGCCGAGCGGCGCAACCCGCCGGTAGCGGCGGAGGCTGGTTCGAGAAGAAGAATCGTGGGCATGATTACCAGCGCGGCCGGTATCGTCCTCGGCGATCGTCGCCGCTCCGCCATGCGCGCTGGCTGATCCCGATCCTCTGCCTGTTGACCTACGTCATCCCGATGTACTTCGATGCCAAGCGGGGAGGCTGGCTGCCCGACCTGATGCCGGGCATTCCCTTTCCTGAGTCCGGCAGCGTCACCGTCCCGACGCATCTATCCCAGAAGCGGATCACCAGCAGCCTGACGGTCCAGACAAGCGACGCGAACGCCGTCGTCCAGCTCTTCGACCCCGAAACCGATGAACATGTTCTGTCGGTGTACGTCGCGGGCAACGATCACGTCGTCATCCCAGCGCCGCGCGGCACCTATCGAATGAAGATCGTCGAAGGCCGCAAGTGGCACGGTCCGACGAGGTATTTCGGCCCGAACACTCAATACGAGACCGTGCTCAAGCTCATGACCTTCTCGAAGCGGATGGGGAACGGGATCGACCTGAGGCGTCGCGTTGACGGCAACCTTCACACCCGTCCCATGATCACCAACCCGGAGCCGCTGCTATGAACGGTCTCGTGCCCTTGCTCCTGATCGGAGCCGTCCTCCTGTTCATCGTCCTTGCGCTTCAGAATGTGAGGCCCGGCCGGACGGCTAAACTCCCGGTCGAGGCGAAACCGCTGATGAGCGCGACCGAGCGCCAGATCATCGCCTTGCTGGAGGAGGCGCTGCCGCAGGCGCGCGTACACGCAAAGGTGGCAATGGGCGCGATCGTGAAGACCCGTGCGGGGCTCTCGCAGCGCCAGCGCATGTCCGTCCGCGGCCGCTTTTCGCAGAAGATCGTCGACTTCGTCCTAGAGGACAGAGCATCCGGTCGGATCCTCGCCTTGGTCGAGCACGGTAACGGAGCTCGGAAAGCAGCGAGCGAGCGAAGCGGGACGCGATCACCGGCGCGGCCGGTTACACGACCATCCGCCTGCCCGACACGCGCAGGCCAACGGCCGCCGGCGTCCGCGACGTCGTGCTGGCCGCCCTTTCCGACCACGCAGGATCCAACAACACCAGCGCCCCTCAAACGCGTGGGCAAGGGGCAGAGCAGCGCGAGGTGACCGCATGACATGGCAGTTCGACGAGATGGGCGAGTTCGGGTCGGAGGCCGACGCCGATCGCTGGGCGAAGCGTAACAACATCGCCCCACAAGACGTCCGTATCACCCGAAAGGGTGAAGGCGTGGAGCTCGAGGTCCGGCGTTCGGCCCTCGGGGACAGTGGCAGCCGCCACAACGACCGTCGCGACGGCCGTCGCAACGGCTTTTTCTGACCAGGGAAGGGAGACACGATCATGAAGCTTCGATACTTCACCGCAATGGGGGCCGCTGCCCTCGCGATCGGCATGCCAGCCGCGGCCAGCGCCGCGCCTGCAGGACCGGTCCTCCTCGCCATGGCGACGTTCGCCACAGAGACGGGCGGGACAGACGCGCACGAGAAGGCGAGCCTCAAGAAGGCGCATTACATGTCGCATGCGAAAGCGCATGCAGATGGCGACTGCAAGGACTGCGCTGATTGCCCCGACTGCGCTGATTGCGCCAACTGCGACAAGGCCAAGCCGGTGGTTACCGCGGCGGAAGAGGCGGCGGGGATCTGCGACCCGACCAAGCACGGGGCCGCGAAGAAGGCGAAGGCCGGTGCCTAATCGGACCACCATCCTCGCAGTGACGGCCGCTCTCGCGGCCGTCACCCCTTCAACCCTGTACGCGCAGAAGCTCGGCCAGGGCGGCACGGGCGTCGACGAGACGACTGAACTGCCACGTTGCGCCACGCCGCTCGGCGTCGCAGCGCTGGTCGAGCAGAAAGCCGCCAGCGCGACGGACAATCTTTCGCCACAGCTGCAGGCGCTGATGCGAATGGCGGAGATGCAGAACGGGGGCAGCACCGCCAAGGTGGATCCCCTACCGCTCGTCAAACTGATGGCTGCCCGCAGCGGCTGCTTCGCGGTCGCGGACCGGGGAGCTGCCTTCGACGCATTGGAACGCGAGCGTGCGCTCGCCGGCGGGACGGCGCGACCGGTCACCAAAGCCGATTACCTGATTCAGGTGCAGGTCCTGTATTCCGATGCGAAGGCGCGGGAGAGCGGTGGCGGCTTGGGCGGTGCCTTTGGGGGAGCGGTTGGGCTCAAGTCCAAGACCCTGGAGAGCCAGGTCCTCCTCACGCTCGTCAACGTCGACACGGGGATCCAGGAGGCTGTCGCGAGCGGGTCGGCACGCAAGAAGGATCTCGGTGTCGTCGGGGGCGGTCTGCTCCTGGGGCTGGGTGTGGGCGCGCTTGGGGGCACCTATGGCTCGACCGACATCGGCAAGATCACATCGTTGGCGATGCTCGACGCGTACCGGAAGCTGGTTGCCGACGCACAGCCGCGTTTGGCGTCCAGGCAGCGCGTTGCACCGCAGGCCGGTACGGGCGTGTTGCCGACAGCGGGAACCGCGCCGGCCGTGACCTCGGCTCCTCCGGGCAAGTAGGACAAGCTCGTGAACATGATGGATCGGTTCGGGCTCACCCCGTGCCCCTATTGCTCGGCAGGAATGCTGCCCTGGACCGCAGGCAAGCGGGTCCATCATTGTGAGCGGTGCCAGCGGCCGCTCGCAATCTATCGCGGGCTGTTCAAGCGGGACCGCTTTCGCATCATTCCGCTCTATGCCGCGGTCCACGCGACCGCGGCACTTCTCTTCGTCCTTGCCCTCGCGACTGCCCTGGTCGGCACAGGAAGCATGCGGCACATAATGCTCGCCGTTGCCTTCCCGCTTGCGCTGTTCGGGGCGAGCGATGTTGCAGACGGCTACCTCTCGATCCGCACCGGTGTGAGCCGGATATTCGGTCGTGTCCGCAGAGGCGGCATAGCCCGCGCGATCGGCGCCGGTACGATCCTTTTCGGCCTCGCGGGCTGCTTGATCGCACTAATCGGCATCACAGCCTTCACGGGCGCGCAATGATCGCCCTGTGTCTCATCGTGGGTGACAGCACCGGCGTCGGCACGGCTTCGGCTCTGGCGGCTCAGGGGGTCCGGTGCGAGATCCACGCCCGCGTAGGCGCTAGCTCGGCCGAGGTGGCGAAAACGTGGAAGGGCAGTCCTCCGGTCGCGCGCGCCCTGCTCGCGATCGGCTCGAACGATCCGACAAACCCCTCGCTGACGCGCAATCTCGTCTTTGTGCGTCAGCGCGTCACGGCTGCGCGCGTGACCTGGCTGTTGCCATACAACACGACTGCGGCGCGCGTGGTCGCGAGGGTTGCCACCACATTCGGGGATCAGATCGTGCCGCTGTCGTTTCAGCCGTCGACCGACCGCGTCCATCCGCGGAGCTATCGACCTGTTGCGGCGAGCCTCGGCTGGAAAGATGTTTCCGGATGCCGGCACATCGTTTCCACCAAATCCGCCGACGTCGCTCGACAGGCACGCCCGATCGAGCCCCGCCAGCGGGCGACAGTCATCCTCATGCAGTGACCGGAAGGGTGCCGTCCCATGCCTTCGCCCGAAATACCGACACAGATTGCCGACGACCAATCATCAGAAAGCATTGCCGCTGCTTTCAGAGCGCAAGCATACGATCTCATGGACAGGTCACCGATCGCCGCAGCTCACCTCGTCCTCGCTGCCGCGACACTCGCCCCGGAATGTGACGACGAGCGAGACGTCGCCGACCAGTTCTCATTTGTCATCGCCGACTTCGCGATGGGGCTCGCAAGGATCCATCATCGCGCCCGCGCCCGCCTATAATCGAAGAGCGCCTTTCCTGGGCTCCACGAGCGCGTTGCGGTTGATCACCTCGATCGCGTCGCTGCTGAGGGTGGTCATTCGACGCGCATCAGCTGGGAGGGGTAGGGCGCCACGGCATCCTTCAGCTCATCCCAAGGCGCCGAGAGCCACCGATCGTAGTCCTCGTCGTGCAGGATCACGGGCATCGCCTTCGGGTGAATGGGAGCCACGACAGCGTTCGGCTCGGTGGTCAGGAAGCCATAAGCGTTGCCACGCTCGGTCGGCCGCCAGATGCCGGCGAAGGCGAAGATCGGCCGGCTAGGAACTTCGAACCAGTGAAGCGGCTTTTTCCCGTCCTCGCCCGGGGCCACTCCGTACTCCGAAAAGGCAGTCACCGGCACCAGGCAGCGCCGTGCCGGCGTCGTCAGCATGGACCGCCAGAAGCTTGAGCTGAGATTCCGCACGTTCGTGACGTATTTCGTCAGCTTGGCGGCCGGATCCCGCTTGCTCGGCACCTGGGTAGGGACGCCCCATTCCATGCGCTCAATCTTCCGATCGGCGCCGTCCTGGACCACCACTGCTCCGTAGAACGGCGTCTTCTTACCAGTCGGAAAGACGTCGCCGGCCGGAAACGTCTCGTCCGGCTCATAGGGCGGGCGGATGCCGAACGTCGCAGCCACCTCGGCCTGCTTCGCCGTCAGCCGATACCGATTGCACATCCGCGCCTCCCATCCGGCGCCGGCAGACTGGTCGCCAGCGCGCTTACCTCAGAGCTTGTCCTTGAAGCCCTTCGCAGCTGTGAAGGTGACCTTCTTGGAGGCTGCGATTGTGATCGCCTCCCCGTTCGATGGGTTTCGGCCCTGACGTTCCGGCCGGTCCTTCACCGTAAACTTCCCGAAGCCGTTGATCGAGACTTCCTCACCCTTCACCGCAGCGTCTGCAATCTGATCGAAAACAGCATTGATTGCCTTCTTCGCATCCGCCTCGCTCGAGCCGGTCGCACCCGCAACGCCTTTGGCCAATTCACCAATGTTCATGCTAGATCTTCTCCGTTGATTAAAACGGTGAGACCTTAGCCATCGCGAGCGATGATACAACGACCGTGCTGGACGAGGCGAATGCCGCAGCCGTCCGCTTGATGGTCGAGAGGCTGGCCGACCATGACGTGATCAAGGTGTTCAACCTGACCGGCGGGCTGGGACCTGTCGCAGATCTTGCTGCCGAGCAGATGAAAATACGGGAGCTGGATTACTGAACCCGCGCGATCCGTTCGCGTGTGACGCGCGGATCTTCGTACAAGTCGCGGACGGCGCGAACACGAAAGAGGTTCCACCAGCGCTGCCAACGATGCTCGGCCGCGTCGTGGAGCATGTGGCACCGCTGACATAGCGCCTTGAGGTTGGCAGGAGCGTTGTTGCCTGGGTCGTGGTCGAGATGGGCACATGCCAGGACTACGAAGGTCATCCGTACAGAGGCGAGGACGAAGCCCCCTTTGATCGCAATGCGCTTGCCTCGATCCGAGCGCCAACACCTCGATTCCGCATCCCACCACCGCCCGTCGCCGAGATGGGCCACACGGCGGAGATGCGGACGAGCACACCGCTCGCAGCGCGCGCCGGCACGCTCGAAACGAACCGATCGCGAGATCTGTTGCCAGTCGATCGGATAGAGCCAGCGGTTCTCAGGGCGGATCGGCATAGCGATTCTATGAGTCAGGCGCGCCCAGAACGGAAGCGCTTTTTCCGCTTTGTTTGCGGTCCGTTGCGCAGCCGTTCCGCCTGAATCGATGAACCGATTGAATGCGAGCTTGACCGATGAAGCCCGGTAACGGAACATAAAGGGAACGAGTAGAGTCTTAGAACATGATGTCCGCCGCCCTCGATTCCTTCGCGCCCAGCATAGCGCACCTGCGGACGATCGCCACGCCAGTGACGGAGTACCGGGTGCTGCCATTCGGCGTCGACGAGATCGACAGCAGGCTCGGAGCAGGGGGATTGCGCGCCGGTGCGCTTCACGAGGCAACCGCGCAGAGTGCGGCGCTGGTCGACGATGCGGCAACGACGCTGTTCCTTGCCGGGATCGCCGCCCGCGAGGCTGCGAACACCGGAGGTCCCGTTCTATGGGCGAGCTGCAGGGCCGACCTGTACGCTCCCGCCTTGGAGCAAGCCGGCCTCGCCTCTGCCAACGTCATCTACGCTCAGTCGCAGGACGATGCCGCGCTACTGGCCGTGATCGAGGATGCGGTCCGAGACGGCACACCTTCGGCCATCATTGCAGAAGCGAGCAAGGTAGCGATGGTCGCAACGCGTCGCTTGCAGCTGGTGGCAGCAGAAGCCGACATGCCGGTGCTACTTCTCCGCCGTCGCCGCGGCCGTGACCAGGATCCGTTTTCCGAGCCTTCCGCTGCCTGGACGCGCTGGCGGATCGGCTCCGCGCCTTCGGCGCGCTTGGACGTCGCGGGTGTGGGAAGAGCGCGGTGGTCGGTTGAACTCGCACGCCAGCGCGGTGGTGCATCCTTCTCCCTGATTGTGGAGGGCAGCGATGAGACGGGTCGTCTCGCTGTTCCTGCCGAACTTGGCCATCGAGCGGCTGAGACGGCTGGAACAGCCCGCTATGCGGCCGCCTGAGCGGCCCTCTTTGCAACTGCCGATAGACGACGACCCGGGTGCCTGTTCGGTGCCGCGGGGCGGCGGTTGGCGACCTGGTGCCAAGTGGGCGCGATCCAGCGCGCAGTCGCGCGAAGAAGTCGAGGCTCAGATCGCGTCACTGCCGGTCCACGCCCAGCCGCCCATGCGTGAGCTTGGCAGGAGATCCGAAGCGGCAAGCCACCCGTACAAGGCCCCGACGCTCGCTCCGCGGGTTATCGCGCCTGCCGCAGCTCCGGTCCAACACGCGCCGGTCGCGCTCGTCGGAAAGGTCGGTAGGCGGGAGGAGGTAGTCGCCGCCTGCACCGGCGCGCAGGCACTCGGCATCCACCCCGGCATGGCGGCGACCCATGCACGTGCGCTGGTGTCGGATCTCGACTTCCGTCCGGCAGAACCTGACGCTGACGCGGCGCTGCTCGACAGGCTGGCGTTGTTGGCGGTCAGGCGCTGGTCCCCGATCGCGGCCGTGACGCCGCCAGACGGCCTCTGGATCGATCTCGCCGGCTGCGACCACCTCCACGGCGGTGAGGAGCGGTTCTGCCGGCGTCTGGTTGCCTTCTGCCGTCGTGCAGGCTTCACCGCGCGCGTTGCCGTCGCAGACACCCCTGGCGCTGCCCATGCGCTGGCTCGCTTCGGCAAGGGTGACCTCATCCGCGTCGGACCTCACGGGACAGCGGACGCACTTGCTCCGCTGCCGCTCGCAGCATTGCGGCTCGCACCCACGGCGCTGGCCGCAGCGCGTAAGTTCGGCTTCGACCGGATCGCAGATCTGCTGCCGGTCGCGCGCGGGCCGTTAGCGCGTCGTCTTGGCCTGCCCGCAATCACCCGGCTCGATCAGGCACTAGGCGGCGTCCCAGAGCCGATCACGCCACGTGACGACCCGGAGGTGCCCGCAGCCGAGCGCCGGCTACTAGAGCCGATCGGGACCGCCGAGGCGATCGAGCAGGTCATGGGCGACCTGCTGCGCGATCTCGCCGTCGTCCTGCAGGCGAAAGGGCTAGGTGCTCGGTCTCTTCGCCTGACATGCTTGCGCGTCGACGGCACCGAGCAGCTCGTGGCAGTCGGCACCTCTCGGCCGACGCGCGAGGTCTCGCATCTGCTGCGGCTTCTGAAGCTGCGCATCGAGCGCATCGATCCAGGCATGGGCATCGAGCAATTCATGCTTGTTGCCCCGCATACCGAGCCACTCGACGCCGTCGATCTCGGTGCCGTCCTGGCAGGCGAAACGCTGGTGCGCGATCCGTCGCGGCTGGTCGACGTCATTGCCGGCCGCATTGGTGTACGCTCGGTCTTCCGCATCGCCCCGGTCGAAAGTCATGTGCCGGAGCGAGCCGTCGCCCACTCCGACCCGAATGAGGTTCCGGGAAACTGGCCCGCTTGGCAACGTCCGATCCGCCTTTTCGCGCATCCAGAGCCGCTGCACCGGGTGTTGGCACTGATGCCCGACCAGCCTCCACGCCGGTTCGAGTGGCGTGGCAAGACCTACAAGGTGGTTGCCGGTGACGGGCCTGAGCGCGTCCATGGCGAGTGGTGGCGCCGCGACGCGGAGGTGTGGGCCGTCCGGGACTACTACAGGGTCGAGGACGAGACTGGCGGCCGCTTCTGGGTGTTCCGCCGCGGAGACGGCTTCGAGGACGATACAGGCGATCTGTCCTGGTGGATGCACGGGGTCTTCGGGTGACCCACTATGTCGAGCTCCAGGTGCTCACCCACTTCTCGCTCCTGCGCGGGGCATCCAGTCCGGAGGAGCTGTTCGCGGCCGCGGCGTTGCTCGGCTATCCGGCGATCGGGGTCAGCGACATCGGCACCGTTGCCGGCGTCGTCCGGGCATGGGAGGCGCAGAAGGCGACCGGCGTCCGCTCAATCGCCGGCACTCGCGTTGATCTATCCTGCGGCCGTCGCCTGCTGCTCTACCCCACCAACCGGCCTGCGTGGTCGCGGATTACGCGTCTGCTGACGGTTGGTAAGACGCGGGCAGGGAAGGGCGGTTGCCTCCTTCACTGGCACGATCTCGAACCATGGTCCGAGGGCGTTGTCGCGATCCTGCTGCCTCACGAGGCGGACGAGGATAACCTTGCGGCGCTGAGGGACCTGAAGGCGGTCTACGGGCGGCGCGGCTACATGGCGCTGTTCCAGCGGCGCCGGCCGGGAGACGCGGTCCGGATCGATGCGCTTGCCCGCCAGGCGGGCGGTGCCGGCGTGCGCGCCGTCGTTACCGGCGATGTACTCTACCACGCGCCGGAAGCGCGGCTGCTGCAGGACGTGGTCACGGCGGTGCGCGAGAAATGCACCGTCGACGAGCTTGGCTATCGCCGCGAGGTGAACGCCGATCGCGCGCTGAAATCGCCCGACGAGATGGTCCGGCGCTTCCGCGCCTATCCCGACGCACTGCAGGCGAGCGTCGACATCTCGCGGATCTGCACCTTCGATCTTGGCGAGCTTCAGTATCAGTACCCGCATGAGAAGCTGATCGACGGGCTGACCGCGCACGAAGCGCTGCAGCGCTTGGCAGACGAGGCTGTCGACCGGATGTTCGATGGCAACGTGCCCCAGGCCTACACTGACCAGATCACGCATGAGATGCGGCTGATCGGCGAGCTTGGCTACGCGCCTTACTTCCTGACTGTCTACGCGATCGTCCGCGAAGCACGCCGGCGCAGTATCCTCTGTCAGGGCCGCGGCTCGGCCGCCAACTCCTGCGTCTGCTTTGTCCTCGGCGTCACCTCGATCGACCCGATTAAGCACGAACTGCTGTTCGAGCGCTTCGTGTCCGGGGAGCGTCGTGAGCCGCCCGATATCGACGTCGACTTCGAGCATGAGCGCCGGGAAGAGATCATCCAGTGGATCTACGAGACCTATGGGCGCAACCACTCCGCCCTGACAGCGGTGGTGCAGCGGTATCGCGCCCGGGGCGCAGTACGCGACGTGGGCAAGGCGCTTGGGCTGCCCGAGGACCTGACCTCCTCGCTTGCGGGCCTCGTCTGGGGCTGGTCAGCAGAAGGTGTCGGCGAGAAGCAGGTCGACGAGCTGAACCTCGACATAGGCGATCGCCGGCTGCGGCTGACACTGGAACTCGCCCGCAAGCTGATCGGCGTGCCGCGCCACATGTCGCAGCATCCTGGTGGCTTCGTTCTGACCCATGACCGCCTCGATGACCTAGTGCCGATCGAGCCCGCTGCGATGGAGGATCGGCAGATAATTGAGTGGGATAAGGACGACATCGACGCACTCAAATTCATGAAGGTGGACGTTCTCGGCTTGGGCATGCTTGGCTGCATGAACCGCGCCTTCAATATGCTCGAAGCGGACAAGGGGCTACGCGTCGGCTTGGCTGACCTGCAGGACGATGATCCCGACGTTTACGCCATGATCCAGAAGGCTGACACGCTCGGCACCTTCCAGATTGAAAGCCGCGCGCAGATGTCGATGCTGCCGCGCATGAAGCCTCGCCGCTTCTACGACCTTGTTATTCAGGTCGCGATCGTGCGGCCGGGCCCCATCCAGGGCGACATGGTCCATCCGTATCTGCGCAGGCGAGAGGGTCTGGAAAAGCCCGAGTACCCGCGGCCCGAGCTACGCGCCGTGCTGGAGAAGACACTCGGCGTGCCGCTCTTCCAGGAGCAGGCGATGAAAGTCGCGATCGTCGGTGCCGGCTTCACGCCTGCCGAGGCGGATCAGCTGCGGCGCGCCATGGCGACGTTCAAGTTCACTGGCGGTGTCTCGCACTTCTCGGAAAAGCTGGTCAACGGCATGGTCGAGCGCGGCTACCCGCGCGAGTTTGCCGAGCGAACCTTCCGCCAGCTCGAAGGCTTCGGATCATATGGCTTTCCAGAGAGCCACGCAGCGTCTTTCGCCAAGATCTCCTACGCATCCTCGTGGATGAAGCATCATCATCCAGACGTGTTCTGCGCTTCGTTGATGAACGCGCAGCCGATGGGCTTCTACGCGCCGGCTCAGATCGTCCGTGATGCCCGCGACCACGGCGTCGAGGTGCGACCGCCCTGCGTGAACGCGAGCCGTTGGGATTGCACCTTAGAGAAGACGGGCGGGCGCTACCTCGCTGTGCGGCTAGGCCTGCGGCAGATCCGCGGCCTGTCGAACGCTGATGGTGCCAAGATCGTCGGGGCGCGTACCACCACCGCCTTCGAGAGCGTCGAAGACGTCTGGCGGCGATCGGGGGTCCAGCGGGCCGCAATCGAGAAGCTGGCAGATGGCGATGCCTTTCACGGCTTCAGCGTCGATCGCCGACAGGGTCTCTGGAAGGTGAGGGGTCTCGGAGAGGCCCCGTTGCCGCTCTTTGCTGCGGCCGATCGAACCGCCGAAACCTTCAGCGCCGAAGGTGTCGAGCCCGACGTGACGCTGCGACCGCTCACCGACGGCCGTGAGGTGATCGAGGATTACCGCGCGCTCCAGCTATCGCTCCGGGCGCATCCGCTGACCTTCGTCCGCGACGAGCTAACCCGGCGCGGGGTCACCAAATGCGCTGATCTCGCGAGCATCCGCGACGGCCGCCGCGTCGAAGTCGCAGGCATCGTCTTGGTTCGCCAGAAGCCGGGATCCGCCAAAGGCGTGCTGTTCATCACGATCGAGGACGAGACCGGGATCGCCAACGGCATTCTCTGGCCCGACCGTTTCGAGGCGCAGCGGCGCACGATTATGTCAGCGTCGATGGTCGGCATGAAGGGGCGGGTGCAGAAGGAAGGCGAGATCATCCATGTGATCTGCGACCGGATCATAGACCACGGAGATCTGCTCCACCGCGTTGGCGACATGTCGTTTCCGCATAAGACTGGCCGCGGCGATGCTGCGCAGCATCCAGGGTCGCCTGATCGCGGCGACAAGGGCTGGCAGCCAGAGCCGCGCAATCAATATTGGCCACCACATGCTGACGGACTGGACCCCGAGGAGGTCGTGCGCTTCAAGTCGCATGACTTTCACTGATCGGTGTCCCAGCTCCCAAGGCACCAGCGCGTCGTGATCGCGCTATCCGTGCATATACTCCGCTGCGGGGTCAGCCGCTGCTCCGAGGCGCGCGTTGACGTTCCGGAGATCCGCTTGGCGCTGCGGTGCCTGCTGCCGCACTGCCCCGAAAAATGGCCTCTCGCGCTGTACTGGGACTCCGGGTCGCAAACAAACGACATTGGTCGCGCTCAAGGCGTGACTGCTGCCTTCAACGGGATCGTTCGTCAGCTACGTCGCGCCGGCTGCTACGAGGAGGTGACCCCTTCCTGAGAGTGCGCGAGGATGAGCGATTAAAGTCGGTAGGTCGACGATCGCTCGGCGACAGCCCCGACCTGTCCTGCTAAAGGCTTTGTGTCTCGTTGCCGAACGTGCTAAACTATACCTCAGAAAGGTGCCGACGTCGAGCTGGAGTAGAGACTATGTCTGATCTTGATAATCTCCGACTCGGCCATCACCGCAATCAGCCCACGTCGTCGGTTTTTCCAAACTCGGCTTACTATCAGAGCCCTGAGAACATGTACGATATCGCTACACCGCGAGGCCGAGAGCTGTTGGACGAGGTTTACCCGTCGTCGAGCAACCGTAGTGGCGAGGCGAAGCAGTCCGGCTGGCTGATCCTCTTGATCGCCGCCCTCATCATCTTCGTCCTGGTCATCTAGTTGCTCAGTCCCTGAGTTGATGCCGCTTAGGGTCGACCGGCACCCCGCCTTTCCAAAGTTCGTAGTGCAGGTGGGGGCCGGTCGACCGCCCCGTGCTCCCGACATGGCCGAGAACATCGCCGGCTGACACCGAGCTTCCGACAGCGAGCTCCGACCGGTGCTGCATGTGGAAATACTTGCTTTCTGACCCGTCCGAGTGGCCGAGCACCACATAGTTGCCGGCGCCGTTTTCCTGGAAGTCGTTCCGTAACACGGTGCCGGAAGCCGGAGACCGGATTTCACTCCCAGCGGCCGCCGCGATATCGATACCGTTGTGACGTCCGTGCTGTCCGGTCAGCGGGTCTACACGGCCGCCCATACCCGAGCGGATCTGCCCGGAAACGGGTAGTGTTGCCCGTTCCCCGCGCGGAAGTTCGGTGACGTGGCTCTGCCCACCACCGAGGCCCAACTTGTCACCGATCCATGCTCCGGCATCGCCAATGCGATCGATCGCCGGTCCCACGACAGGCATGGTCGTCAGCAAAGACCTATCATTCCGATCATCTACATGGCCGCTCAAAACATCCCCGCGCTCCCGAGAGTTGTCAACCTCGTTTCCAAGGCCGAGCGCACCATTCGTGATGCGGGCCGAACCGCCCATGATCGCCTCGGACACTTCGTCAGCAAGCGCCGGGTCGCGAGAGTCCGCTCTGACCGAGACGTGGGGTCCTCTATCCCGAACATCGTTGGCGCTGCGGTCACCCCATGCCCTGACACCAGCTCCTGTAGTGATCGAGGGACCAGAAAGCGTGTTGTTGAGGTGCTCAGGAACTTGGATGCCAAGCTCCTGCCGGACGTCGTTGACGCGCTGGTCCATGAACTCCTGAAGCAGGATGTCCCGTGCCTGCGCCTGCTCGCGCGTACGGGGCATGACCATGCTCGGATGCCACCCTGCCTGGGCGAGCGTCGGGTCCTCCAGAAGGCGCTCGTTAGCGAAGACCACGAATTCCTGTGTCTCGTTGCTGTTGAGGGTCCAACCGCGGGACGACGCCTCGCGCACGTCGTGGCTTACCCGCTGGTATGCCTCTTCCGCCCGCGAAGCCTCCAACGACGCCGACCGGGAATCATTGACGCTAACCCCCAGCTTTTCGGACAGCGAGCGCACCTGGCTGTCGCCGCTGCTGCTCGTCCGCCGCATAAACTCGTCGCGCGCGTTGCGCGACTGGGTCGAATTAACCTCGCGATTAACGTAATCGCGGAGATCGGAGTACGCCTGCTCGGCCGAGAGATTCGCTCCGGTGGTCTCAGACGCGAGGGTAGAAAGCTTGCCACCCACGCCAGCCTCGCCCTTGACACCCCAGCGGCTCGCAAGAACCGAAAGCCCTGCATTAGCATCGCCCGATGTCTGCGACGCTCGCGCTATGCTTTGGCTGTCGGCCTCGCTGAGACCGAAGCGGCTCGACAGCCCACTCGAGAGACTGCGCGACGCCTCAGTCATCTTCGAAACGCTGTTGTTGAAGCCAGATCCAGTTTCCGTGGAGCTGCCCCTCCGGTGCTCGGCCGCTGTGAGAAGATCGGTTCCGGTCGATGCCGTCGCCTGCCAGGATTGCGACGCGGCGTTGCGGACCTGTTGGGTATGGGACTGACCTTCCGATAGCGCTTGGCTCATCTGCTGGTCGAAGCCGCTGCTGCGCGACGGAGTGAACGCGAGGCTCGAGATGCCCTGCCGTGTGTCGTAGGCGTTACTGCCCCCGGCGAACGATGTGGTCACGCCGCCATCGGCATTCATGAAGCTGCCCACCCCGAACCCGGAGACATGCTTCGGCTGATCGTCCCACTTGTTGGCCTGGACCATGTTGGAGGTCAGGTTCTGGAAGGAGGTGTTCCCGTAGGAATAGTTGCCGGTCGTGCGCTCCGTCGCCGCCTGTTCCGCGGCGTTCTGTGCCGGCATCAGCATGGACGTCGCCTGGCCGGCAATCGCCATCGCGCCCTTGGCCATGCCGGCCGCCAGGAACGGCACGCTCATCATCAAGAACCCGGCTAGGGTCGAGATGTCGATGTTCACGCTATCGATGCCGTCCGCAATCAGCAGGGTCGGACCATTCGGCGCAATCGCGTGATAGGCGCTGGCAGCCCGGCTCATCACGAACATGTGCAGGATGACGTAAAGTGGACCCCAGCTGGCCAGATAGAAAAACCCCACCGCGTAACCGCGGAGGGTTGCGACACCAGTTCGCGGAAAGAGGAAGAGCGGGAAAAGGACGGGGAACATCGCGTAGAAAACAACGGTGAGCACGATGCCGAGCAGGGGGACCCACGTCATCGCTTGCTGGGCGATTGACGTGTAGGTGTTCTTGGCCTGTGCGTCCGCGCGCTGGGAGGCGTACGCGTCCCAGCGCGCGTCGGAGAAGCTCTCGCGGGCTGCCAGGAAGCTGTCGATCGTCGAGGTCTGCTTCAGGTATGCGTACACGTCCGTCGAGGAGCCGTGCATGTGCGCTGCAACGATCGGTAGATCGTCCTTCAGCTTCTGAGCGGCGACGCTATCGACGAGTTTGGGATATGCGCCGCGAGCAAAGGGCAGGAGGTCCTTCTCGATTTGCGCGTTGAACGTCGCATCCAGCCGGCCATAGGCCTCGTTACACGGGATGATGGTGGTCTCGGTCGTCCCCGCGCCCGTCGAGGCGATCCACCGCTGGCTGCGAGCCGGGCTGCCCGGTCCGATCGCTGCCCATACGTTGGTGGAATGTGTCAGGTCATCCATCGACTTGAAGCCCAGCAGCACGTCGTAGAACGTGCATTGCTTCAGCTGCTCGTCGAGGTTCGCCCGAAACACGCTGTCCGTGATCTGGAAGGTACGAGCCTTCTCCATCAGCCGAGCGCCGTAGATCATGCCGTTATTCGACAGCGCGACCGCGTTGGGCATGACGAAGACGGTCTCCGCCTGCCTGGTCATCCAGTCCCCGATCTGGCTCGTGAACGAGGCCATGACGCCGAGGCCGAGCGGGACATTGTCGACGACGGCCGGCGCAAGACCGGGGTCGATGCGGTCCGTCACCTTCACCGACACGGTCGGCACCATGAGCATCATGTAAATCGCCGTCGACTGGATGAACCAGTTCAACCAAGCTCGCCAATCCAGATTAAAGGCCACGACGGCGAGCGAGTAGGCCAGCCCCATGACCATCACGACCTGCAGGAGTGAACGGTATCCGCCGCCTCCGCACCATGCCGCCACGGCGTTTAAGACGTTGACGACGTACTCGCCGCCACCAATCGTGAAGACTTCAAGCATGGCGGCCCGATCCCCTTACCGGATTCCCTGAGCCGACAGTCCCCGCCCGAAGCGGAGAGAGGCGGTCATCTGGGGGCTCATTGCGTTCTTGAGCGTCGCTTCCAGCATCTGGGTCTTTTGGATGACCTGAAACGTCTGGTTGAGCGACGCATTCATCTGCTGGCTCTTGCGAGCCAGTTCCGTTTTCACGGTGTCGACCTGATTCCGCCACGTCTTGAACTCGTCCATGCTGACGAAGGCGGCACCGCTCTGCGCGCGGGAAACGACGTCAAGCATGCGGTCGATCTGCGCCATCAAAAGCTCGATCGCGACGATCTCGGACAGGCTGGCCTTGTCCGACGGCGACATGGCGAAATGGGCCGCCTCGTCGACCACCAGGATCTTGTAGAGCGGAATGCTCGTCATCCCGAGCAGGCTGATCTCCTCGCCGGAAAGCGCGGTGTTCGTCCGGATCTTGTCGCTCATGCTGTTCAGCATCTTGAGAACACGAGTGCGAAACGCCTGGTCCGTCGACACGCTGAGGTCTTGTGTTGCGGGATTGAGGCAGCCCTTCTCCTCGGTCGTGTCGCAGCGAAGCACCTTGGCGGGTGCCGTCGCGGATCCGTCGAGCAGGGTCTGGTAGACGTCCCAGCTGGCCGGCGCGATGAAGTGGAAGCCACCCATGCTGTCGGCCTTCTTGGTGGAATCGTAGATGATTGTGCCGACCATCGTCATGAGGAACTCGGCATATTCCGGTGATGGTTTGGTGACGGATTTCGACATCAGAGCGTACCAGGTGTAATTCTTGCTCTGGACGAGCTCGGCCGCATCGCCAGCCTTTGCGATCGTGTCCTCGCGCTCGCCCTTGTTGGTGCAACCATGGCGCGACGCCGCGGCGTCCGAGAAGAAGCCTTTGGCGCCACCTACCTGCTGGCAGATGGTGGAACTCGCCCCGTCCATCGCCGGCCAGATCGATCCGATCGCCTGCTGGGCGGCCTCGCAGCTCGACATGTTGAAGGCGTTCAGCTGCTGGGCGCGCTGGCTCATGTCCTTCATCACGCCGCCAATCTGCGCGGAGATGCTGTCGATCGCGAGCTGGAAGGCAAAGCCGATCGCGTTATTGGCGGTCGCCTTCAGCATGGCGACCATCTCGTCGGCGTTGATGAAGCTGAAGCTGCCGGCGAAGAGGTCGATACCGCCGCACCCGGCGCGCGCGCTCGGCAACGCGACGTTCACCGGATTGATCGACTTGGACGGAAAGCGGCTCCAGAGGCTGCCGCCCGAATAGTAGCCAGCGGCCTGCCCGTTGAACGCGGTCGGTCCCGTGACGTTCGCCGCGGAGCCGGCCGAGTTGAAATAGGTATTCATCTCGGAACCGACGTCCGCCATCGCCGGCGTGACGACCAGGCCGCCGAGGGCGAACACCATTGTGAGCTGCGCGAATATGGCTGCGCAGAGCCGGAGCAGCGAGCGCATCAGAAGTCACTCCCGGGTTCGACGCTGGTGAGGGTGAAGATGCGATCCATCACCTCGTCTGCGGCCATCACGCCGTAGCCGATCGGCATCGGGCGCTTGGTCTGGGTGTCAAAGAGTACGAGCGCGGGGACCTGCTGGCCCTGCATGCCCATCGCGCGATACTGGCCGGTGTCGACGGTGAAGTTCGGGAACGCCTTCGACGGACCCCCGTCGAGAGAAACCGCCATGACGGTTAGCCCAAACCGGTCCGACACGCTTCGCATGATCGGGCCGAAGACCTCGCAGGCGGCACACGCCGAGGAGTAGAAATAGAAGACGCCGTACCGCTTCGAAATCGACGCCAGCACCCGGTTCTTGTCGGCCGTCCGGTTGTCGAGCCAGGTCCGCTTACCGAGCTGGTTGACCGGCCGCTGCAGCGTGTAATCGAGCTCCGGATTCTGCCAGATCGTCCGGCGCCACATGTCCGCGAACGACGAGGCGCGGTTCAGCTGCTCGCGTTGGAACGCGATGTAGGCGGACACATTCTCCGTGGTCGGCTGCAGGATCGCGCGAGCCTTCATTTCCTCGAGCTGCTTGGAGATTGCGGCCAGCTGGTCCGCGGATGACTGCGTCGGCTGCTGGGCGCGCTGCTCAGAGGGTTTGGCCTTCGGCTTCTCGCAGTAGAACCACTCGCCGAGCCTACGCTCGCGGCAGTAAAAGTCGCCGCCGCTCTGCTCGGCCACCTGCGCCGGCACGGCTTCCCGAGCCGCTTCGGGCTCCTCCTGGGGCGCGGATAGGAATACGGAGTCCGCCAGCTGTGCATTCGCAGAGGTCGCCGGCAAGCCGGACGCGACGAGCGACAGGGTGAGGGCGAGGGTCAGCGGCGCGCGCATGTCAGGAGCCTTTCGGTTGCAGCAGATCGTGGAGGGACGGATCCTTGAGGGCCATCAGCCTGACGAGGTCGTAGCCAAGGATCCTGTAGAGCATCCCGTAGAGCGTCGTGACCGCGTCCCGGGCGCTGACGTCCGGCGTGAGCACGCCGCCCGCGTGGCTGAGATAGCCGACACGGCTCAGCCGCCCGATCGCGGGCTGAATGTCGTCCAGTCCCAGCGTGATGCCGAACCACTCGCCCAGGGTCGGGAGAAGGAACGGCGCCGGGTGCGGACCGACGCGGCACAAGGCGGTGAGGACAGCGAACTCGACCACGGAAAGGTCGGTCAGCTTGCGGCGCTGATCGTAGCGGACCACGTCAGCCATCACGGGTTAGCCTTGTGCGTGTCATAGTAGGCCTTGATCCGCTCCTGGATTTGCTTCGAGGTCTCGATCTCGTCGGGCAGCTTCGCGGCGTCGGTGAACTCCGCGTACACCTCGGAGAAGTCCATCACGGACAGGTCGAGGTGTGAGAACTCGTCCAGCGTGAACCCCTTGCAGGTCTCGCTCTTCGGCTTGCCCCAGGGCTTTCCGATCTGCGGGCGACCTTGTTCCTGCAGGATCCGCGACAGCTTGCTCTCGAAGCAGCAATAGGCGTCTTTGGAGGTGACGCAGATGCCAAGCACCTTGTCGGAGCAGTAGCTGCCGAGCTTGTGGCACAGGCCCTTGTCGTCCTTCTGGTCGAGCTGCTTCTCCGCCGCGCTGCAAAGCCACGGGGTCAGGAGAGGGAAGCCGCTGCCGGAGCAGCAGTTCGACGCGCCGAAAATCTTCTTGTTGCAGGTCTCGCGCGTGCCCGAGAACAGCGTCAGCGTGTCGGGATTGAACTCGGCGTTCGCCTGCCCGAGGACATGCAGGCCGACGGCTGCATCCTTGAACTCGGTCGACGCCTCGCGCTCGATCGGCTCGCAATCGCCGTTGATGCAGTAAACGTCATCGCCGCAGATGTACTTCTCAGTCCCGTCGCTCGGCTTTGCCGGCAACGGACACCTATAAACCTTGGTAGTCACCTTGCAGGGGCCGTCCTGCGGATCGTCCAGACACTCGTCACGGACGTAGGTGCATTTGCCGTTGTTCTCGAGCTCGGAGCAGTCCGAGGCCTGCGAAATCCGTTGGCAGATGAAAGGGCGTGACCAGGCCCAGCAGGACTGGGTGACGGCGACACCGTCGATGATCCGCGTCTCCGGCCCTTCGGTGCAGACCTCGGGCCCTTGCGCCGTGCAGGTCGTATCCGCGAGCATGGCGGGGCACGTTCCCTCGTTGCGCGTCACCGTGACCGACCTCGTGCCCTCGGACTTCAGGTAGGCAGTTCCGGTCCGATAGTTGATGTGCTCCGGGATCTCGCCTTGCGGGATCTCGGCCGCGCAGGAGTATTGCTGCGCCGTCCCCCTGACCCTCGAGCGGCAGAACCGGAGATAACCGGCAGGGTCAGTACCGCCAGCGCCCATCTCGATTTGAGCGTCGCAAATCTGCGTCACCGTCGGCTCGGCACGGCAGATCCCGGCAGAGACCTTGGCGCTCAGGACCGCGGTCGAGGCGAAGCCGTATGCGGTTTGGTTCGGCGCCACCCCGTAATAGAAGTAGCGAAGGGTGTTCACGACGGTCGGGTCGATACGGCCGGTACAGGTCGCGGGGGTTTCGACCACCTGTGCGCCCTTGTTGCAGGTCGCCTCGTAATAGTCGGTGCTTCCCGGTGCCGGCAGCGGTTTGCAGCTGCCGTCCGCTGCGCCGAGAGCCTGCCCCGACAGGAAGCTGTTCGGATCCTTCTCGACCTCCTGTGCGCCTGCAATCTCGCCGGGCGCGAGCTTCACGACTTGGCGCGAGGGATCGGTTACGGTCCGCCACGCGTCGTTGCCCCCCGCCGCCGAGGCGCCCGCGCTGCTCAGGCCGTCGGGATCATCCGCATAGACGGCTCCTGGCTGCGTCGCGGCGGTGTAGCCGGGGATCGTGCTCCCCAGGTCCGTGCCGGTCGGAAGACCGGCAGCGGTCTGACGCGCCGGCGTCGCGAGCGCCTTGGCATCGGCTTTCGCCTTGGCGAGGTCTCCCTTCGGATAGGCGTAGGGCGTTCCCGCAGCGGCAGCAGCGACCGCCGCAGCGGGTGCGGCGCTGACCGCGGCTGTGGGGGGTGCCGCTGCAGCCTTCGACGCCGCGACCGGGCTAAGGGGCGCCGCGGTCGCGGGCACCGCCGCGGTCACGGCCGCGCTGGCCGGGGCGGTCGGTGACGGCGACGGGGTGGGCGCCGTCTGGGGCTCGTTGAAGTAGCTGTAGTCCTTCAGGTCGTAATAGCCGCCGTCCTGGGCCGCCGGCTGACGCTGCTGCGCATGCAATGCGCCTTGCACTGCAAGAACGCATGCGATCGCGCCAACAAGGATCCGCCCCCCAGCCAATGTTAGGGCACCCGGCCGAGGTTCGAGAGCGCGGTGCGTGCCATCAACGCACCGGGCCCGTTCTCCTGAGCGAAGGTCTCCAGCGCGTACCGAACCGTCACGTTGCCGACCATGCGATCGAAGGGCGGGGGCTCCGACCGGCAGGTCAGGCCGTCGCACGGCGTGAAGTCGGTCGATGACACGACATAGGTCGGGACCGCGGTGACGTTGAACGCCCGGAATAGCCGGGGATCGATGCCGATCGACGCGAACTGCTGCTGCTTTTCGACCACCTTAGAAAGGGCGGCGATGAACGCCTTCCCGGAGTTGCCGGGGAAGCCGCGGAAGACGACGACCCCACCCGCGGCGGAGGTCTCTGCGATGATCCGCTTCAGCGCCTGCTCGGGCATCGACGTCGAGACGAACACCATGAATTGCGGCGCGGTGCCCCGATTGTCGCGCATGTTCGACGACGCGGCGTCGATCATCTCGTCAAAGTCGACCGCCCCTGCCGGCCCCTTCGGGAGGTTCGCCTTGTCGATGGTACGAACCTTCTCCAGCGCAACCGACCGGAGTGTCTCGGCATCCTGCCGGAAGGCGTCGCCGCGACGTTCGACTTCAGCCGACAGCGCGCGCGCATCGGCTTCCATCGTCGCCGATCGGCCGCGCACCGCGTCGAGGTTCAATCCCTCGACAGTTTGGGCGAGTACCGCACAACCGGTACCGAAACTGGCGATCCCGATCGCGGAGAAGAGTAGCTTGCGCATGGGCGGCCTCACAGCATGCAACAGTTGCGCTTGCGCCAGAGCAGGTAGCCGAAGTCCTCGCCCCCCACGGGGTAGGCGCGACCGGCGTCTGGCGGCAGCGTGGATGCCCCGATGGACGAGCAGGCATACTTGCCGCTCACCGTGGGCGTCGGGTTGGTCATCTGGATGCGGTATTGGGACTTCTTCAGGATCGGCATGATGTACTTGTTGCAGAGCGCCTTCGACCCTGCGGTCCCCCAGGCCAGGCCCTGACGGTGCATCTTGAACAGCAAGCGCTCGGCCGCGAGCCGCGACGACTGCACGGGCGAGTTATGCGCCGCGATGTTGCCGTTCATCGGGAACATCGACCCGTTGCAGCCATCACACCAGAACATCTCGTCTATTGGCAGCTTGGCGGTCGCGGCTGCGCAATCGCCGGCGCACGCCGCCACGGCGATCGGATTGTTGAACAGCGCGACCTCTGGGTTGATGATCGTCGTCAGGACGTCGTCGTTCCACAGCGGATCGATCTCGGTCATGTACGCGATGTCGAACGAGGTTTGCTCGAAGCAGGCGAAGTCGGTCAGGATCTCCATCCAATAGAGCAGCGGATACACGTAGTAGTGGGCCTGCCAGTTTGCCGTGTTCGCCGTGCGGCCCCCCAGCATCTGTGGGCCCGTGTACTGGCCTTGGCCGATGTCGAGCCCGGGGTTGAGCCGCAGACCGCCGAGGTTTGGAAAGCACCATGGCTTGGTGGTGACGTCGACCATCCGCGCCGGCTCCCAAAAGCCGATCGCGATACCAATCCGCGGAACGGGCGAGCCGCAGGCGCAGACGGGTAGGGCCGGGTTCTTGGTGTCCGGTCGGCTGCCGGGCCAGATCGGAAGGCCGCCCACCGACAGGGGGAACAGGCACGACCAGCATACGTCGGTAATCGGGTTCACGAATTTGCCCGTGCAATTCGATGGCACCGCCGAGGCGGGCGCCGGCAGCGCCGCCAGCGCGATTACGAAACCGAGCAGGGCGAGCAGGCGGCGAATCATCCCGCCACCTTCGGCGCGTCGACGGCCGAGGCGGACTCGTCCCGGTCGCGGATAAGGTCGTCGAGATAGGAGTCGTCAGCCCTGTTCTTTCGGATGACGTAGACCGGGACCAGCACGAACAGCGCCACGAGGAGCCCGGCGACAGACCCGCCCGCACCGGCTCCAAGGAGGGCCCGCATAGGCTTGAGCAGGGCGATCGACAGCGCGAGCGCGACGGCGAGCGACAGCACCACCATCCGAAGCATCCGCAAACCCGGGGTCTCGGGAGCGGCCATCGGCGTCTTCAGGAAGTCGAGCCAAATGTTCACGACGTGCCTCCTGGAAGCTCGATCTCGCTCACCTTGAGCGCCTGTCCGGCTGGCGCGACGATCGCCGGGACGTGCGCTATGCCGAAATGACCGGTGAGCTTGCCCTGCTGGTCGAAGAAGAAACGGCGCTTCTTCTCTCCCATGCGCTCGAACGGGGAGCCGGCCACGAAGATGATCTTGGCGGCCGAGGCGGTCCACCGCTTGATGGCCCACTCGACCTGGGCGTCGTCGCGTCCGTCGATGAAGACCAGGTCGGTCTTCATGCTGACGAACGAGAGCGGGTTCACCCGCTGCCCCGACTGGGCAATGAGCCGACCCTTCTGATCGCGGATATCGCGCTCGAGCACGATCGACGGATCGAAGTTCCAGCTGCGCGCCTCGCGCACCGCGCCGATCCCCATGACCGGCGTCGGGTTGCGGACACGGTCCTCAGCCTTGGCTGCCAGCGCGGTTTGCATGCGGTCGATGCTGCCATTGGCCTGCATCGCCTTCAGCTTGGCGTCGATCGTGGAGAGGAGGTCGGGCTCCGCAATCCCCCAAGTCTGGCCCATCACGCCGTGGTCCTTGGCGAGAGCCGCGCGCGCGAACGGGTAGAGCGAGCTGGCGGCGACCAAGCCGCCGAGGAGCAGGACGCGCCGGATCACAGGATGGGCGTCCCTGTGCCCAGGAGCTGCTTGCGACACGCGAAGCCGATCTCCGCATAGCGGCTGTCAAAGCCGTCCGGATGAGGAGTGCCGACATAGAAGCAGCCGTCAGGCACGCGGCCGACGGGGCCCGGGGTCAGCGCTTCGCCGGTGCGCGCGCGGGATTTCATGTGCGCGACCCGGACGCCGTTCACCAGCACCCACGATCCTTCATGGCTGACGACGTCTCCCGGCATGCCGATCACGCGCTTGCCGAACGGGCCCGACGCAGGGCCGAAGTGCCGCCGCACCAGCTCGTTATCCGGGGGCACGAAGAAGACGTATTCGCCGCGCGACGCAGCCTTCCCCTTCTCCACGAAGAACGCCCAGTTGGGCAGGCTCTCGCTCGCGTTGATCATGAACGCGTGCGTCTCGCGCCAGCCGCTGATCCCGTTGTAGCTCGCCATGACGACCGCCAGCAGGGCGACCGCGCCCCATTGCCTCAGCCGCTTGCGACCGACAGTCTCGACCGGACCGGTCGGTACGGACGCGCGCGGAGCGAACAGATCGCCTTGCCGGCGCGCGTCAATTCGGGAGGCCATTGCCGCCTCCGGCGATCGGCGAGGCCGCTCCGGGGAATGCGGTGCCGACAGGCGCACCCGCGAAGGGAGAAGGCGCAGTGACCGCCGCGGCGCCGATCCCCTGCTGGGGAAGGATCGGAGCCGGGGCGGCCGCGCCCAGCTGCGGTCCCGCCGCGGGGGCCGGCGCGGCTGTGGGAAGCGGAACCTTGGCGTAAACGGCCTTGCGAACTTGGTCGGTGATGTCCGGGACGTTCTTCGAAAGCACCGCCTCGCCGACGAGGACTGTCGTCCCACTCGCACCGACGCGCTTCAGCTCATCCTCGATCGCTGACATGAACCGGGCGGTCTGCTGGGTCACGGCGTCCGGCGTCCCGTTGCTGTGGCTCTGCGCCTGAACGTATTCCGTTACCAGAGCCTCGAGGCGAACGCTGGCCATCGGCAGCTGTGGAGGCGCGGAGGCGATGTGCTTGGTCACCCACGCCGCCCAGAGGAGCATGACGACCGCCAGCGCGGTGAGCGCCCAGGTGATCGGGGGAAGGCCCTGACGGGCCTTGGTGGCTGCCGGCTGCGGCGCAGAGGCGCGGGGACGGGGCAGGGGTGTGGCTGACGCCGGAGCGGCTGGCGAAGGGATCGCGTCCGCGACGGGAGCAGCGTGTTCGAGAACATCAGCCATGACGACGGCCTTTCGTGAGATCAAGGATGGTCAGAAGGAGGCGTCCGCGGGCGAGCGCCGTGAGGCCGAAGATCACGGCCTGGACAACGTGGACCTGACCCATGAAGGCTGCCCGTCGCGCCTCGTCGGCCGCCACGAACCGGGTCCCGAGATTGCCGATGTGGGAGAAGAAGCCGAGCGGCGTGAAGTTGCCGAGCATCAGGAAGAACAGGGCAAACACGCCGAGGCTCGCCAGCCCGGTGCCCAAAAGCCAGCCGGACAGCCGGAGCGCGACATAGCTGGTATCGGCGACGGCTTGTCCGAGATCCGGTCGCCACCCGCGGGTGCGGGGCGCGGCGGTCCATTCGATCTCGGGCGCGAGATGATGCGTGGCGCTCATTCCGCGGCCTCCACATACTGCTCGGGGAAGGCGACCCGCTCGATGGCCTCGTCCATCGAGAGGCCTTGCTCAATCAGGTGCTCGATCGCCGCGAAGGTTTGCGGGCTCGAGGAGTAGAGCGTCGCCGAGTATTTATCGAGGACAAGACGGCCAACCGCCTGGCTGTCCGGACCCTTGATCATGATGTCCGAATATTCGGCGCCGTTCCGCTTCAACGAGCGGAGCAGGCTCTCAGTGTACGGATCCATGTCGAAGCGGCCGTGCTTCTGGAAGTCCGAAATCGTGTCGGGCTTCTGCATCAGGATGACCGACCAGTCGCTGTTCTCCAGCGCCGCGAGGCTCCCCTCCGACTTGTAATAGTCGTTGAGGCTCTGCGTGGCAGTGATCAATGATGCGCCGTACTTGCGGCAGGTGCGGCTGTAGGTCTCGACGAAATCCGCCATGGAGCCGCCGCGCAGCATCTGCCACGCTTCGTCGATCAGGAGCGCCTTGGGGATCTGGCGATCCATGCGGCGCATCGTCTGCGATGACAGGAACATGATCGCGGTCAGCACCACCGACCGGAGCTCCTCGCGGCTCGACAGGTCGGAGAGCTCGAAAACCGTGAGCGCGTTCGACATGTCCACCGATGCCGCGCCTTGGAAGAACCGGCCGTAGGTGCCGCCGCCCGAGAACGGAAACATCGCGATCGCAAGATCCGAACCCTGGGGGGTCCCGTCAGCCTTGAGCGCTGCAATGATGTCGTCGACGGCACCGTTGCGACCCTTGGCCTCCCAGACACGGTTCACGGCGCTGTCGATCAGGCCGCGCTCGGTGTCGTTCAGCTTGTCGACGTGACGGCCCATCTGCCCGATGATCGACTTGAGCATCGCGAGCGCGTCGACCAGGTAGTCCTCGTCCTGCTCGACCAGCGTCTCGTCGATCATCGAGAATGGGTTGAGGCTGAAGCCGTCGCGGAGCCGGAACTCCACGAAGTTGCCGCCCAGGCTCTTGGCCATGTGCTCGAACGACCGGCCGTCGTCGATCACGATGATCTTGGCACCGACGCCCGCGAACGCGGCACACAGCTCCTGCAGGGCGACCGACTTGCCCGATCCCGACTTGCCGAACACCGCCACGTTGTGGTTGCCGGCCTTGTTTTCGAACGGGGACCAGAAGAAGGGCTGGCCGCGACGTCCGACGAACATCAGGTGCGGCTGCGTTCCGCCGAGGTATTCGCCCTGGACCGGCAGCATATTCGCGGCCGTGCTGGTGAGCATCGACCGGAGCCGCTTCATGCGCTTCAGGTCGGAATCGAGCCCGTTCGCCAGCGTCATCGGCATGCACGACATGAATGCCATGATCTGCAGGAAGCGCTCGTCGAGCAGGTCCCAGCCCGCGGCCTTGTACATCGACTTGAGCGTGCGCTCGTTGGCGTCGCCCGAACCCTTCGGGCTGATGATGCCGACCGCATAGTAGGCCTGGACCAGCTTCTTGCCGAGCCGGAGCTCCTGACTCACATGCTCCCACTCGCGGCTCTGGTCCTTCAGCTGCGGAAGGAGGCGGGCCGACTTGCTGTCCGCCAGACTCGACGTCCGCATGAACTTGTAGCCGGCCTTGGAGGCGGCCGCTTGCTCGTCCTGGTAGCACAAGCAGAGCGACGTGAGCGTCGGGCAGCCCGGGCGAAGCTTGTCGGAGAACATGTCACCGATCACCTTCTGGACGTCCCAGGGCGCCCAGCGGTTCGGAAAGTTGCGGACCGAGAAGAAACGGTAGTCGAACGTGTCCGGCCGGATCTCTTCGTAGTGCGTCTCGCCGGAGAGGTTGGTGACCGCGCGCAGCGGCTCGACCGAAACCAGCATGCGATCGGCCTGGACTACGGTCTGGACGTCGCGGCGAACGCACTGGTCGGCGATCGGATCGAACTCGGAATACTCGGTCGCGTGGTCGGTGACGTCGAAGGCCGGAGCCGTGATGTCGTCGATCAAGCTGATCAGCTCGACGGGACCGAGCCGGGTCGAGGCGACGTTGATCGACTGGAGCGTCGAAACGACGCTGTCGCGGACCGCGACCAGTTCGGCCGGCGTCGCCTTGCCGTTGGCGATCGACACGGAGACGAACACCCGGTGATTGCGGACGTGGAAGGGGCCGTCCTTCGACATGCTGAACCACGCGCCGGACCGAAGAAACGCGGAGCGGTGCTCGGCGATCTTGCGATGAACTCCACCGGCCGCGAAGCGGGGCAGGGCATAGCGCGCGATGATGGAGCCCACCCGCGGGCTCTGGAAGGCAAGGATCTGGACCCGCGCCCCGGCCGGGATGTTCTCGGACAGGAGCTGCGCGAGGATCTCGCCCGTCCGCTCATCCGCGCCAATCAGCGGCGCCACTTCGAGCGCAAAGGCGATCGAGTCCGTTTGGTAGAAGATGTCCGTCTTACGGTCGAAGCTCCGATAGGGGAGCCACTGCGAAAGCATCGGGGCACCGTGCGAGGGCGTCCCTTTGTCGGGGCCGCGCGTGTCTCCGAGCAGGCGCGACATGAAGCCGGACTTGGACGCCATCGTTTCAGTCCTCGATCGTCGGGTTGAAGGATGCGGGACGGTTGGCGGGAGCCGTCGACGCGAGCCGGGGCGCGCCGGGGTCTTTCCTGCTACCGACGCGAGACGGCGCAGCCGTGGCGGCCGGCGATGGCGCAGCTGAGTCCGATTTCGGCGCACGCGCCTTGGCCCGGGCAGCTGCAACCGACGCAACAGTCGGAGCCGAGGGAGCCGGTGTCGGCACCGCGATCGGCTCCGCGGCCGAGACCTCACGCGGCTCGGCCGCTATGGGCGCGCCGAGCTGCGAAAGGATCTCCGGGCTGACGTTCAGCGTGCTCGAGGCGGCAAGCCCCGGACCATGCCCGTTGGTCGCTGCCATCCACTGTCCGTTGTCGACGACGGTCTGGACGACACTGGTCTCGTGATACCGGCCAACCGCATCCACATGGGCGGGGAACACGATCCGAAGGACCTTCTGCGGCGAGACCTCGGCCGGCGCTCCGGCGGTGTAGGCGACACGCTGCGGTGTCGCCCGCTGTGCCGGCGCCGTGTAAGGCCCCGCAGGCTGATAGCTGCTGTCGCCGGTAATCTCCGCCAATGCCTTGTCGTCGATCACAGTGGCGGGGGCGCAGCTGCCGCCCTCGGGCGCGCCGCAAGCGAAGCTGCCCTTGATGTTCGTGCCGAATGTCGTGCAGCTCGACAGAACGCAGAGGCTTGCGGTTGCGAGAACCGTGGCCAGCCGCTTCCGACGCGGACGATAGTCGGCAACCGGGCATGCCGGGAGCCGGATCACTCCATTCCTCATGATTTGGCTCCCTTCAGCCATTGCTCAAGCAGGGGTTTCGGCTTGAAACCTTCCAGCACGGCTCCGTCGGAGCGCACGATCACCGGCGTCCCATTGAGACCATGGGCACGGGCGAAAGCCTCGTTCTCGTCCAACCCGCTGGTGTTGCACTTCGGGCCGGGCCGGATCGGATCCTGCGCATAGGCGGCGCGCACCGCAGCGTGACGGTCGCGGGCGCACAGCACCTGGTCGGCGATCTCGCGGCTGCCGAGGACCGAGATCGGCCGCTCGATCACCGTCACGTTCATCGATTCCAGCGTCTGACTGAGGGCACGGCAATAGCCGCAGTGAAAATCCGAGAAGACGGTGACCCGCTGCGGTCCCTTGCCCCAAACGATGGCGCCCTTGTCGGAAAGCCGGGAGACGTCGAGATGCTGGGCGACGGCAGGCTGTGTTACGCGGGTTCCAGCACCCGCCGCTGGGGACTCGGGCGCTTCGGCCGAGGCATTCGCCTTCGCCGCGCTGCCCACCAGCATATCCGGGTTGAGTGCCAGGAGGCGTGCAGCCGTCAGGTCTTGCCTTGTCTGCATGTCGTACACGCGACCGATGACAAGGAAGCGGGCCGTGCGGTCGACGTAGAAGAGGTTCTCACCCGCAACGACCTCGCAAAGGCCATCGACCTTCGAGCAGTCGACCGAGCTGACCTTGGTCTTGGGAAGGCGATCCTTGAGCGCTGTCTCGACTTGCGCGGATGTAGGTGCCTGCGCGCTGCCGGTCAGCATCATGATGCCGCCGAGTGCCGTCAGGATTGTGCTGTGTGCCATGTCCATTACGCCTCTCGATCCCGGCACGACCGGGTCAGTTCTGGATGAAGACGCCCTCGAGGAAGACGATCTCGACGTTGATGCCGGTCGGCATTTCGATGACGGGCTGGTACTGCTCGGCGCGCTCGATCAGGTACTTGCTGACCATGTCGGCCGACTGTGCGACGCCGTTGCCGAAGCCGCCTTGCGCGAGCTCGCCGATCCCCAGCTGCTGCCGTTTGCCGTTCACGGTCACGTTGCTCCCGTTGAGGATTGCATCCGTGTTCGCCGAGAAGCCGCGACCGAACCCACCGGCGACGCCGGCGAGGAAGGCTTGCCCGACGAGACCGCCCTCGCGGCTGACCACGCGGCCGCGAACGCCCGTCTTGCCGGCGAAAGAGATGAACCCTTTCACATCGGACACCGCATACCGGCCGTTGGCTTGCGGGCAGGTCATGCGTTGCAGCTTGACGTAGACCTTCTCGCTGCTGAGATCGCCGCGAGCGGCGCCGTTGACTAGGCAGCCCTGGATGCGGGTCGTGAGCAGCTTCCCGTCACGGTATACGGACCGGGCGGGGCCGGTGATGCGAAGCACCACGGGCAGCGGATCAGACTGAGACTGCACACCGGCCGAGGCATCCACGCCGACGATCACCTTGGCCGTCGCGATCGAGTTCGGGGGCAGGTAGTTCGGGCTGTCGGTGTAGCTCGTGGTCCCGCCCGAGATCCGCGTGGCGGTGCCCGCCGGGCCACCTTCGAACGACACCAGCTTGATCTGGCGGGAGGACGAAACCGCTGCGGCTGCGGCCTCGCCTGGCGTCATAGGCGCGGCAGGGCCGCGATAGTTCTGCGGCCCCATCGGGCCGTACATGGGCGCCGGAACCGGAGGAGCCGCGGGCGCGCTGCGCGCTTGCGAGAGCTGCTGGCGCAGCTGATCGTTCTCCTGCTGGTACGCGCCCATGACCCGCTGGCCGTCGGACGCCATCGACGTGTTCTGGCCTTGGAGCGCTGCGACCTGTTCCTGCAGAGCATGCATCTGCGCGGCCTGGCCATCGACTGACTTCAGCTGGTTGTTCATCGATTGCATCTGCGCTTCGGAAGCAGCCTGCCACTCCCGCTGGCTCATGTTCTTGTTGACGATGTCGTCGGTGGCGATCTTGGTTTCTCTGCCGTTCGCATCGGCAACCGTGGTCGGCTTGTCGTCGTCCATGATGTACCAGGAGCCGAGAACCAGAGCGGCCGCCGCGGCCCCCGACATATACAGGAGCTGCTTCTTCCGGACCGCCTCGTTGCCGGCCATCATGTCGGAACCGTCGCCCTCCTCGGGCTCGGCGTCGAGCTGCTTCGGCTTGCGCTTGAACATGTCTGCAAGGCTCATGGCCGGGCTCCGTTCGCGAGGCCGGCAGGCGTGACAATGTAGGCCGTCGTCGCCTCTCCCGGCTTGAGTTGAGGATTGGCGACGCTGACCGCGATCGCGTTCGACGGGGCGATGGTGCCCTCACCAAGGGCCACGGGCTGGCGGCCCTTGTTCTCGATCTTGAGCACCCGGCCGGCGAGCGCCGCGCCGCGGTACTCGGAGATCATCTGCACCTTGAGGGTCCCGACCATAACCGCGTCCGTCTGGCTCGGGAGAATGTCGAAACCATCGAGAGACGCCGATTGGTACATCGCCTGAACCAGCGAGGCTGACGCCTCCTGCGGAGAGGCGGCCTGCGCCACCTGCGGGGCATTATCCCCGACGATGTCCTTGTTCTCGACAAAGACCTGCTGGGCGTCGTCTCCTCCCAACCGACAGGCGAACTTGTAGACATATCCCTTCGCGGTCGTGCCGAAGAATGACACGCGCTGGCGCGAGAAGCCCTCGGGAACCGACAGGTATATGTCACCGCGTGTGGGCTCGTTGACGACAGTGAAGTCGTCGCTCTCGACCCCGGTCGTGAGCTTGGACACGCTGGCGAAGCGGTCGTCCTTGAGGCTGACCCGCGTCAGGCCGCTTTTCGAGACGGTGCAGCTGACCTCGCTGTTGTCGCGGGCCAGGACGCGTTCGTCGGCCCACGCGGGTGAGGACAAGGCGATGGCCCCCGCGACGATCATGGCCGCGCCAAGGCCGCGCGAGACGTGGCACCAACGAGAAGCGACCGCGGCGCCACTTGCCATCAGTCCATAAGCGAAGATGGGCGTCATGCGTCGCCTCCGGTCGAGGCGCCGTCAGCGTTGTCCTTGGTCACCATCCCGAAGCCTTTCAGCTGCAGGGACAGGCCGCTGTACGCCCAATAAAAGCGAAAGGTTTTCGGCTCGCCGGTGACCGCCTTGGAGCCGACGACGGTATGGAGCGTGCCGGAGACCTCGGACGTAAGCGCCTTCGGGTCCACCTTCATGCTCGCGATTGTGAAATACTGGCTGATGCTGGAGCCGCTCTGCTCCGTGACGATCTTCATCAGGTCGCGCTTCAGCGCGCCGTGCGACTGCGGCGTCGCAATCGCGAGGATCGACTTCATCCAGTAGTCGAGGTTCTCAGGACTGCGGTTGAGGGTCATCAGCGCGGTGTCGCGCGTGACCAGCTCAAGATAATCTTCGGAAACCCCGCTCGACGAGAGCGTCAGAGGTGTCCTTGCGATCGGCTGGAGGACGATCTCCCGGTCACGGGTCGCCCCTACCAGGAACAGAATCACGACGAGCCCGGCAAGGGTCAGCGCAGCGATCCCGAGCGCATTGCGCTGCTTGATGACCCGCTGCGACTGCGCGAGCCCGACACTGTAATCCATCTCAGCCCACCATCACGCGAAGGTGAGAGGGCGGCATCGCCTTGAGACCCGTGAAACTCGATGGCAGGTGCCAATAGGCCATGTGGAGAATCCACGATGAGGCCTTACCAGCTTTGAGTTTGCGAAAACCCCACCAGCCGAATCCCGCAGCCATCAACCCGATCACGACGTGCTGCGTGAGGATCCCCCAGATGAAGGGGATCGACATCGCGAGGAACTCGTCCAGCGTCCAGAACCCAATGAGCTCCGGATCGTCGAGATGCGAGGGAATGGAATACCGGTCCATAAGCGAACACCGCCCTCCCAGCGGTTAGTCCTTGCCTCAGATCGTCGCGGTGACGGTCGAGGTGACGATCGGAACGCCGGTGCCGGCGCCGACGCCGACCGCGACGGGAACTGCGACCTGGCCCAGGCTGAAGCGGCCCGAAGCGAGCGCCACAATGCCGCCGGCGAGGCTCATCACGGTGATGATCTTGCCGCCCGACCCCTGGAGGAAGTCGGTGAACTTGGTCAGCGCGGTATTGAACGTGGTATCGGCGCCCGCGTAGGCGGCCGATGCCCCCAGCATCATCACGACGGCGATGATGGCCAGGCCGAGAAGGATACCGTTGACACGGTCCTTCTCCATCGAAAGTGCGTGCATGCTCTTTCCCCTAACAAGACGAAGCGGGTTGCCTCGCCGCTGTTAAGAAGATCGAAACCAAAGTGTGCTGCAAGCGTTATTTGTACTTGCTCAAAAGATTACACACTATCGTGTAACTGGCTTACATCTTAGTGTAACCTCGATACATAAAGGTGTAACCTCGTTACACGGTGTGTAATCGGCTTACACTACTCTATCGGACCGAAAGCCGATCGGCTCATCTTCGAAGCCGTCCAGCTCGATTCATCGAACGATGACATTTTGGCGAAGGCTCCGGCTCCCGCTGGAACCGACCGCGAAGGAGGCATAAAGTGCCTTGAGAATGTCACAGGTGATTTACAGCTTCAGGGTTGGCCCACGCCTCTTCCGCCTGGCGGCAGACGCCATGCGTGCCCATGCGATCGCGGTGGAGCGATTCGACTCCATTTCTGCTACCACCATGAAAGGGTTGGAGGATTTCCTGTCCGCGACCAATCCTCACGAGATTATTTGCAAGGCACGCGAGTTCGATGAGGCGGGGGAGATACGGGTGACACTGCGGGTGCAACTCGCCCAGAAGGAGTGTTTTCAAGCGGCCCGAGTCCACGCCGGCGCCGCGCTAGGCGAGCCTGCCACGACCCGGCTTACGATGACAATCGGCTTGCTTTGCGTCTTCCCTGGGATCGTATCTACATCGGGTGCAACCCAAACGTTAAAAGAGAGTTGACAGCCCCCCGCTATACCGCGGTATAGTACTTTCCGTACCCCGGGGGGTGATGTGATGCGGGACCTGGAGCAAACCGAAGGGCAGAACCAAGAGCGGATGAACCGCTACCGTTTGCTGTTCGTGGAGGAATGGCGCCGGCAGCGGTTCACGAATGCCCAGATGGCGAAACGGCTCGGGAAGAGCTTGAGCCTCACCAACAAGCTCAAAGCCGGCACGACGCCGCTCACTCCCCCGGTAATCGACAAGTTTGTCGAGGTGCTCGGGATCAATCCCATTCGGGCCATGTTCGCGGTCGACATCGCCATGTCGCATATGAGCTACTTCGACCCCGGGTTTCAGTCCGCCTGCACGACGGCACTCACCTTCTTCGACCAGGTAATGGTGGAGTTCGGCTACGCGCGCGGCCTCGCCGATTTCACAACGACCAGCAACGTTACGGCCGAGCGAGTCGAAGAAACAGCACGGATGGCGGCCAGCACCCTGGCAAGCTCTGACGTGACCCCCGCCTTTCATCCAGCTGCGACCAGAGACCGACCGTTGTTGTCGCGCAGGAGCGCGGGTGAAGCAACGGTCAGGTTTAAACCCGACCGTTGCTTTTCGAGTTCTGCGGCGAAGGCG
>NZ_LR733894.1:0-11587 GCF_902506585.1 Sphingomonas sp. T1 | reverse complement strand
GGAGCGGCGATCAACACCAAAGTTGGCCTTGCATTGCCTGTCGCGCCGCGACAATCTCGCTCCCGTCACGGCCGCAGAGTCTCATCCTGATCGCCGCTACTGTCTCATCCAGATCGCCGCTCAATAGCCGCAGCCATGTAGCTGCCGTCGACCATCGCGAAGCTGTCGAGATCGACATGAACATGGGGCAGATCACCAACGGACGCTAAGACCTCGCGGACCTCCGGGTCCTTTTCAACGAGGCGCTGGTGCGGCGCCAGGATGACGTTGTAGCGATCCTGTGCAGCAAGCAGCGCTACAAGCTCGCGGCCCCAACCCCACCAAGACGACCGATGCTGCTGCCAATGGGGAGCGTACACGACGACTGGCTTTGACGACGCGAAGACGGGGCTGCCACTTTCACGGGCACGAAAGGCGGATTTGACATAGCCAGTAACTATCAGCCTGTCCTCAGGTATGCCGCGAGTTGTGTAGGTCCGTTTCTCGGTTTCGCTAGGCACCAGTAAAAGACGCGCAGCGCGGCGACGACGGTCATCACGGGCGCTCATCGAGCCAACGCCGTGAGACGTCTTGACGAAACGATCTCGAAAAAACGGAAGCAAAGTGGGGATCCACAGACTCGTCTGTTCCGCACAAACGATAGCCGAAGCAGTGATTAGGCGAGGCATGAGGCGAAGCAGCGTAATGGATTTGGGCGGTAGCTCAGGGACGTTGCCAAGAGGAAGGCCAGGAATTGTGCGAAAGCCTGGCACGCGGCGGATCCGGACATTGGTATTATTGATGTTCAGCTCATCCAACCAACCTACAATCAGGCGTTCGTGGGTCGAGGTTACGGTCCATATGTCGACACGGACATCAGGAGCTTCTTGCACGATGGCTTCGACGATCGGATGAAGGTGCGGGATGAGCAGCGTTTCACCAAGAAACAGGAAGGCGATGATTTTACGCCGTTCGCGAGTAATCAACTTATGCATAGACGAGACCGGGTGGTTCCCTCAATTGTCGTTATCAGCATCGTCTGGGCTCATCACGCCAAACACGCCAAGACCATCCATTTCCGCGACGATCGCGATCACCCGCTGTTCGATTTCGTCGAAATTCTTAGAAATATCGATCGTCCAGCATCGCTCAATCATAGGGCAGATATAGGGTTCGCGGGATGCCACACAAAGGCACGAAAAGGCTGCTCCGCCCGGGCGGAACAACCTCATTTCGCATTGAAAGTCTGATCAGACGTTGTCGCCGAGCGCACCCTTGACGCTACCCTTCACATCCTGCCCAGTACCCTTCAGCTGCTGAGCCTTGCCATCGGCTTCCAGCTGTTCGTTGTCGGTCGCATCGCCATAAAGCTCTTTGGCCTTGCCGGCGATCTTATTGCCTGCAGCGTCAAGCTTGTCGGTAAACTCACCCATGTTCGTCTCCTGCTCATCGATCACGAAATCGTTTCGGGGTCGGCAGACAAACAAGGCGGAGTTTGGACAGTTCCAGGATCCAGGTTTTAAAGCGGAAGAGGCGCCGCCGCTTTTAAAACCCGATCTCGACTCGGCGTGTCTGCCGAACGACCAAAGCCGCGCGCGATGCATAAGTCACAAGTTTCGCATCAACCAAAAAGTGGCAGAAAACCTGGTGACCTGCCGATGCAAAACACCGATGCACAGATCCATAGAGAAGATCGCCAACCGCACGCTAGGGCGGTCGCCTTAGTGGAACACAGCGTCGTTTTTCCCGTTTTTATCAAGCTTGTAGCGCCCCACCCTTCGGGGGGAGTTGGTGGTGAAGCTCGCGATGCCCTGCCGGTAGACGGCCGGCAGGGCATTTAAGCCATTGAGGCGGGAACCAATTATCGCGAATATGGTTCTTCCATCAGACCGGCAACTTCCCCCCCCTTGTTTGTCGGTTTCCCAAGCGCCCCGCTGCCCCCCCGCAGCGGGGCATTTTGTTATCCGTCGTAAGCAGTGAAACACCACGGACAACACGCGCCGTCATGAGCTTGGCCGATTCCGTAGCGCTCGCCACAAAGTTGATCTGCTGACCCCCAGAAGGCTCGCCATACTGGCGGTGGTTTCCCGGTCGCCGGCAATTTCTTCTCGGGCCTTGTCTAGTTGCGCACCGGATAGAACTCGGGGCCGGCCGAGATGACGGCCACGCTTGCGGGCAGACGTCATGCCGGCGCGGGTCCGTTCTACGATCAGTGCGCGCTCGAACTCAGCGAGCGCTCCCATGATATGAAACACCAACTTACCTCCGGCGGAACTGGTGTCGATCGCCTCGTTGAGTGAGACAAAACCGCAACTTCGGTCCTGCAAGGCGGATACTAGCTCAATGAGGTGCGGCAGGGAGCGTCCCAGGCGATCAAGACGCCATGTCACTAGGGTATCGCCCTGTTTCAGCATGGTCAGCGCTTGGTCGAGCCCAGGGCGACGGCGTGCAACACCTGAAACACCTTCGTCTTCGTAGATCATGCTGCAACCAGCGACGGTCAGTGCGTCACGTTGAAGATCGAGGTTTTGTTCGCCGGATGAGACACGCGCATAGCCTATTTTCATCAGCGTATTTAGCTACAGCCTTTTGCAACAGCCAAGTCATTGATTTAGCTGGCTCGAACTACCGTTGCAAAAGGGAACCCTTTCGCAACAGCGGGAGCGGTAAAGGCGCCCAAATTCCGATGCTCAGGTGCGAAATACAACTATCCTAAAGCGGCCGCTCATTCAGTCATCTAGCGTATTTAGGTCGCGGCATATAAATAAGCAGGGTCAAAATCACCTAGCTTGGCCAGCGCTTTTCTATCGTGAATTTTCACTTGTCGGCTCTGGAACGTCAGAAGGCCTCGCTCACGCAAAGAACGCAGTACGCGGTTTATGTGAACGCCAGTAAGACTCAAGGCTGCACCTAAATCAGATTGTGTTAGTGGAAGCCCAAACGAGGCATTCTGAGCTAGGCCAACCATCTCTAGTCGAGCATGAAGCTCACAAAAGAGATGCGCAACGCGTTCCTCGGCTTCAAGGCGACCAAGACGAAAAATCCACGCACGGTGAATTGCTGCGTCCAATAAGCTGCTAAGCCAAAACGACTCAGCTAAACGTGAACAACGTTCGCTCAAACTTGCTAATGTATCATGGCTGTAGACAGTAACTTTGGCTGGTCCAATCGATACTACGTCGTTATCGAGGCGTTTGAGTTTGAATCCATCAAGGTCAACGAAATCGCCTGGTATATGAAGGCTAACCATTTGCCGCTGCCCTCGATGTTTGCTTGCAGAACGGCAGACAAAACCTTCGGTCACCAGCATACTCGAACAAACGGGCTTACCCCTCCGAACTAGGGTTTCTCGAGCCTTAACCGCCTGGACATTGCTACTGCTGTCCTCAAGCAAAGTTTGTTCTTCGAGAGTCAAACGCTCTCGGCCACGCCCCGTAAGAAACTTGCTAGAATTCATTTTTCCTCCAGGCAGCGATGTAAGTCCGACGATCTGTATCGTGCGATGAAAAAAACCGAACGCATAAACCCTAGAAGCCAGAGCATGGTCATGATGGCCGTCCAAGTTCCAATCGCAGACAGTCTGCTTTCTACCAAACCAGGTCATTTGCAGCCGACCCGCATTGGATTTCTGCATCAAGCGATGCCACGATTTTCACGGCTTCGAGCCTGATGCAAAACTTGTGAATTTCGCATCAGAAATGGCAAAGTGGTGGACAGTCGACGTGCACGATATAGCGTGATGGCATCTTATGTTGAGGAGCTGATCCCATGAGGAAGGGGTACGACTTGCTAGGATTATATCATGATGCTGACGACCCCCGCATCGTGGTGCCCAAGCGAATGAAGGCCTTAGGATGGACCGTCAACGTCGGGCATCCCAAGGGTCAACTAGCGCTGGCAAGCGTGGGGATGATAATTCTGATCGTCGCCGGAATACAGTACGGGTGATTAGGCCAATGCCCGCATCGGACAGCTCCTACGCATCCGCTGCGTCATCGATTTGATGCAAAAATACTCATTATTTGCGTTGGATAGGATTCAAATTCCTTGGTGGATGATCAGCATCGCAGCTCCCTAGGTAGCCCGGTGGCGAGCTACCGCTCAACGTTTGAATGCGTCCTGGACGCGCTTCCTGATGGCGTTCTGCTGACAAACGCCGAACGACAGGTCGTTTACTGCAACCCCGCGTTTGCCAGGCACTGGAACATTCCGACCAATTTATTGGAAGTCGCGGACGATACGTTGCTGCTGCGCTACGTTAAAGACCAACTATTCGACCCGGCAGCGTTCGTGCATGAGGTAGAACGGATCAACCTGACATCGGAAAAATCTCAGGATGAGATTTCCTTAAAGGATGGGCGTCTGTTGTCACGCCGCAGTGTGCCTTTAAAAGATCCAGCTGCCTTTGCCGCACGATTGTGGATATTCACCGACGTTACAGAAACAGAATACGCCCGAACAGACGCATTATGCGGTATTTCGAATCGTCGAGCTTATGCGAGTGAGTACCCGCAGTTTGTAGAGGGTGCCGACGACGGTCTCATGCGCTCCGTAGGCATTCTGGATATCGACAACTTCAAAGCGTATAACGATCAATACGGGCATGCGGCAGGTGATATGATTTTACGCCAAATCGGAACATTGCTTCGCCATTCTGCCGTAGCGCAGAACGGACGGGCTTATCGGATCGGTGGTGAAGAATTTCTTCTGACTTGCAAGACACAAGGGACGAGCGACGCCCTAGCGTTCTTTGAAGCCATGCGAACAGGTATTCTCAACATGCAACTGCCCCATACCGGCAATCCACCGCACAACATGGTAACGACATCCATAGGCCTTTCGATCTTCCGTGGGCCGAAACAGTCGTCGGCGATTTTTGACCGTGTTGACGCCGCGCTCTATCGTGCCAAGCACGCGGGACGGAACATTATCGAATTGGCGTAGTAAGTTGTGAAGCTGGCGCATCAAGCCGCGTTCTCGCGAGGAAGGTCTAGTAAGACAGCGGGGCAGGACGACTAGCCTTGCCGGCTTCTGACAAAGCCGTTTTCCCAGAATCTGTTCCCAATTCGATTTTTTCGAAATGCCCTGATGCACATGGGAAAACGGGAAAGCCCTTCGGCACCTCACTTGCCGTAAAACGCCTCATAGTGTACATACGTTTCTGTAAATACAGGAGCAGCCGTGGTTTTCGAGTGGGACGATGAGAAAGCCGCATCGAATCTCGCCAAGCACGAGGTGTCCTTCGAGCTGGCGCAGGGGGTCTGGAGCGATCCGCTCTACGTGATCCTTCCTGATCGCGTGGAAGGTGGCGAGCAGCGCTGGCACGCCATCGGCATGATCGGTGCCGTCGTTGTTTTGGTGGTCGTTCACAGCCATCCCCAACCGGACGACGAAGACCGGGTCCGTATCATCAGCGCCCGAAAGGCAACGGCACACGAAAGGAAACGCTATGAGCAAGAAAGCGCTTAGTCCCGAGTTGCAGGATCAGCTCGATCGGCTCGCAGCTCTGCCAGACGATCAGATCAACACCACGGATATCCCCGAAGCATCGGCCGAGGCGTGGCAGCATGCCCGCCGGCCAAGTCTGTATCGCCCTATAAAGAAGCCCGTTACGCTCCGGCTCGATGCCGATATCGTAAGCTGGTTCAAGGAACACGCCCACGATCGCGGCTACCAGACCGAAATCAACCGCGTGCTGCGCCGCTACGTTGCCGAGAGCGAAGCACGGGCCTGACGCTACCGCCCGAAGCCGATATCCGGGCCATCATGTCCGCGCTGTCGTTCCCGCTCTTGCTGCCGATCGCGCCCGCTCTGACCCGTTTGGTCCAGATCGATCGCCGGCGTCTGCTCTCGACGGGGTGACTGGTCGAGCGCCGGCAGGGCGTCGAACCCGTCACCGCTACTGACATGCAGCCCCGACCGCATCGCGCGCGCTGCACCCTGGACGAAGCTCGACATGCTCTGCGCTACCAGCTCGGCCCGTTCGCGTAGCTGGTCGCTCCATTCGTGTATCCGCTCCCTACCGCGCTGGATGTAGTACCCCAGCCCCCGCGCTTCCTGGATTGCCTCATTCATCTGCCCGCGCGGGGTAACGGCGTGCGGCTCTTCGCCGGCCGCGATCTGCTCGCGCTCGGCGCGCCGCTCGATCGCGGCCGAGGCATGCCCCATCTTCACGGTCGGCTCCATCTCCACGCCCTGACGTGCATAGCTGCGATGATCGACCCGCTCGGCCACTTGCGCCAGTTCGAGCGCATCGTTGACCTGCGCCGCCCAGCTCGCCCGGATCTCCTCCACCTCGATCGACGCCGACGATCGCACGTCGAGCTGGCGCGTCTTCGCCCCCAGCCCGTCAGCGTCTACCACCCGCGTCGTCGTCATGACGTGGGCATGGTGGTTACGATCGTCGCCGTAATCATGGGGGGCATGGATCGCCGCATCGACCGCCACCCCGTAACGGTCGCGGATATCCTCCGCGAAAGCACGAACCAGGTCGCGGCGCTGGCCGGCGTCCAGCTCGGCTGGTAGCGCCAGCTCGTATTCCCGCGCCACCTTGGCGTCCTTGCGCTTCTCCGCCGCCTCGACCGCGTTCCATAAGGCGGAGCGGTCCTGCGCCCACTCCGCGCCTTCCGGCGTAACGATGAACGTGTCCTCGACACCTCCCCGCCGCGTGTAGTCGTGCACCAGGCCGTCGCGCTCGTTTTCGAGGCAGACACCGGCACGATACGCAACCGCCGCAACCGCGCTGCGTCCGGTCGAGCGCGACACCGATTTCACCGCAAGATGGTAGATCGCCATCGTCCGCGTGCGCCTTCTCAAACGTAGTCCAGCGGCATGACGCTGGTCGGGGTGTGGGGCCGAGGCCCCGCTGTCGCTCAGCGACATGGGTGCAGGGTGTCCCTGCCGCACGTATTACATAGTAATGCTAAAGTGCGCCCTTGTCTCCTATCGTCTTCTCGGGTGGCCTCGTTTGTTGGTTTGCGCTATGCTGGCTTTGTGATCGTGCTTTGACGCGGAGAAGGTATGGCTGCCCCCACTCCCGAATCTGTCGAACTGGCGAAAAAACGTCTTGCCCAGGCCAAGGCTCGCCTCGATGCGCTCAACGCCCGGATCGCCACCGAAGGCCGTCGCCTCGATACCCGCCGCAAGATCATCCTGGGTGGCCTGCTACTCGATGCCGCCACCAAGGATCAGCGGTTCGCCGGCATCGTCACCGAACTGACCCATCGCATTAGCCGCAATCAGGACAGGAAACCGTTCGACGGGTGGACGCTGCCCGGGGAGGACCGCTGATGGACCGCGACCGCGACGACGATCCTCGCCGCCTGCTCGAACAGGCGCGTCAGCTCCACGATCAGGGACGCGGAAGGGTAAGGGGTCGCGGCGAGGACCGGTCCGATCCCCCGGCCGGCAAGTTTGACCCGGCCGAGTTCGACATGCCCGCCGATCCTCTGCCTTCTGCCGCCGGTCGCGCGCGCGGTGCCGCCGACGCTGCCCAAGCGCACAGCTTCTTCTCCCACCTCGATACCAACATCCAGCGCATCCTTGCCGGCTTCGGCACCCTGCGCGACCTGGTGACGGACGTACGCGCCAGCCTCGCCGATGCCGCTGCCAGGGACGCCCAGCGTGCTGAGGACGAGGAAGCCCGCGACAAGGCCATAGCGGCTCGCCTGGTCGATCCTGCGGTTCTGGCGGCCCGTGCGGAGGCCGGAGCGCGTCATGGGGCCGCAGATGGCCTTGCCGGGGCGGGAGAGACCCTGCGGCGTCGGATCGATGCTGACACGGCCGCGCACGCCGCCCTGAACGATCGTCTTGCCGCCGATGCCGCCGATCGCCGCGCCCATGAGCTGCGCCGGCGCCGGTGGGACAGGTGGTGGAACGGCGCGCTCGCCGGCTTCGCCCTGCTGGTGCCTGTTGCGCTGAGTTACGGCTATCACCTCGGGAACGGGGCCGGTGAAGCATCGGGCTATGCCCGCGCCCGCGACGAGGTCGCCGCCGCGAGCTGGGCCAACACCGTCAACGGCAAGCTCGCCCGGCAGCTCGACGAGACCAGCACCGCCACCATCCCCCTCATCGCCAACTGCTCGGGCAAGGGATGGAGCAAAACCAAACAGGACGGTCAGCGCGTTTGCTACGCCGCGCCGACTACAGGATGGTACAGGCCGTGAGCCTCGATGATCGCACCCGCACCTGGCAGCTCGTCTTGACCGGCCATGATCTCCGGCACGTCACGCTCGACATCCAGGCCGACATGGCGCGGCTGCTCGACCTCGATCCCTCCATTTCGCACCTGACACTCGAAATTGGCGACGATCGCGTCCACGTCGCCCGCGATTGGCCCAGCGATCAATACGAGGAGGCCGATCGCCTGATTGATCGCATCGCCGCTTCGGGTGTGTCCGCAATCGTTGTCCACGATGGCAACGGCAAACCCCCTCGCCGCGTGACGACTGGCGAATGATCGCGCGCCGCCCTTGCCCCAACTTCTTCCTCGCCAAGCCAGCGGCCGATAGGCCGCCCCTGTGACGGCGTAGCCGGCACGCATGATCAGCGCATCGGCCAAAGGCCGATTCCATCTAAATCTTCTCCGTTTCGCGCGCGGTGATTCTATGATTCTATGATTCTATGATTCAGGGTGCTGTATCTCACTGATTTAAAAGGCTGATTCCGGTCTATCATGAGGAATGGGGTGGGGTATCATGAGTTTTGGGGTGGGGTATCATGAGGAATGGGGTGGGGTATCGTGAGGAATGGGGTGCGTGAAGTGAGAAGCTAGCCGCTCTCATCTCATGATACTTGACCGCGTTGTCGCATCGAACGATTGTGCTGCCATGAGCGGGGCAGCTGACGATAAGCCTAGGCGCACGATGGAAGTTGCGCGGATCGAGAAGGAGCGGGGTTCCGACACGATCGTGCAACCGCGCGAACTGGTCGAGGTCCGCTACGCGCGTGGTGTTTCGCTTACCCTCTCGGCTCGCAAGATTCTCGCCTTGATGATGCACCAGGCCGCTGGCGACGCATGGCGCGACCAGGAACATCGGATCGCCAAGCGCATGCTGCGCGGCTCCCACAATTCCAATGATCGCCTTACCGATACGATCGACGAACTGATGGGTATCTTTTTTGCCATGCCCGATCAGGTCGAGGGCGACCAAGGGCGTCGCACCTTCCAAATGATCGAGGAGACATTTGAGGGGGGAGAGCAGGGGTGGCTGATCTACCGGTTCACTCGCCGCGCCCGGGATCTACTGAAAGACAGCGAAGCCTATGCCCTGCTGCATCGGGCAACGGTGTTAGCGTTCGATAGCAAATATGCTCTCGAACTCTACCAGCTCGGAGCTTTGCTCTATCGCCGCGACGTGCCGATCTGGCGGGGGGACGTCGCCACGCTACGGTCCAAACTCGGCGTTCCTGAAGGCACCTATGGCTCATTTGCCGATCTACGCCGCTTCGTCCTCGATGCGGCGACGGCTGAGATAAATCAGCTTGTCCCTCAATTTTCGGTCGCCTGGGAGGTCGCAAAGCGAAGGGGCCGCAAGGTCACCGAAGTGGCGATCACCTTCCGCCGCAAGGCCCCGATTGCCGCTGTGGCGGCCGAGGAGGAAAACGAACGTCACCGGGCCGGTCGACGCGCACGGCGCGAAGGCACCGAAGAGGCGATTGTTGATCCTGTTGCTATCATCGCTGCCGCAGCCGCCAGCCTTTCGGTTTCGGACATACTGCGGTGGCCTGCCGACGATCAGGTGTCGGAATATCGGACGCCAGACCTCTATGCGATCGGCCTCGCCAACGGCGGAGGCCATGCAATTCAACGGCTAGCGGATCAATACGCCCGCGTCCGATCTAACCGGCGACGGCAACTCCGGGGTGATGCTCTTCGTGATGATTGGACCACATGGGTGAAGGGTTGCGCGGAGAAGTGGGCAAAACTCTGATCCTTGTCTCTGTCGGGGTTGCGCGATACCCTGAGGCAACCGGTCATGGCTCCCGGTTGGAAACACGGGAATAAACCTATGGCTACCGTATCGATGACGAAGGGTGCCGAACTGGCTGGTGTCAGCAAGGGCACTGTCTCGAAAGCCCTTAAATCGGGGCGTCTTAGCTATGCCGAGAAAACCGATAATGGCTACCTAATCGACACCTCTGAGCTATTTCGGGTGTTTCCCCCGAAACAGCCGGAAACGGTTGAAACTACCCATCTCGACACCCCCGTTGGAAACAGGGAAACCCTAATGGAAACAGGGGGGTTGCTCCGGGAAGTTGAACTGTTGCGTGAACAGCTTCGTGATCGCGATGGCGTAGTTGATGATCTGCGGCAACGGCTCGATAAATCTGAGGACGAACGCCGGGAGGCACAGGCCCGAGTAATCGGTTTGCTGGCAGGACCAGGCCCAACGGAATCCAAGCGGGGGTTCTTTGGCCGGCTGTTCGGTCGCCCTGACGAGTGAGGTTGCAAAAGGGGTCCCTTTTGCGACGTTCGGAAACGCCCAAACGCGGTTATTCCTCTTCGTTTGCCTCCGCCTAATTGCAGACGTACCCTCATGCTAGCCGAATAGCAGAATGCACCTCGTGCGCCCCGGCAATTGGCGAAGGAATGACGATGCTTTTAGAACTGGCGCTTGCTTTTACAGGTGTAGGCGTGCCGCTACAAAGCACGGTTCGCGAGCCCATAGAGCCAATGCCAAAGTTGTCTGCCTGCACACCGGTCGGAGCCAAGGCGGTGTATCACTTAAGCGACCTACCGCCTGTCGCAGTGGAACGGCTCAAAGCCTTCTTCAAAGAAGGATTCGCTGACGCTGGGACGGCGTTCAATGCAACAGACGTCATCCGCGACCCGTCTGTCCCACAGCGGCGTTTCCTAAGAGCGTATCAGCATGGCAATAAATGGATCGTTTGGTACGAACATGGTGGCCGAGGTTATCATCTACACGCTCTCGGGATGATCAAGTGGCCCGATCAAACGGGGCCAAAGATATCTCCTTTCGGGTGGTTTGGCGGCGGCAACAGCACCGCACTATGCGCAGCATCGAAGGCCTTCTTTGATGGCGTTGAGACAAGTCAGGAGATGTGATGCCCGGCTTGCGCTTGTCTACTTTCCCCAATCGAGATCAAAAGCCGCCAGACGGCTTCCCTCCCATCCCGACATTACTGATGCAAAAATCAAAAGTTTTGCATCAGGTCCAAGCTGCAAGCGCTAGGACTGCTTGGGCTGCGCGAACGGCGGTCGCCGGTCCCGTTTCGCCGACCGTTTCTGCGATGTAGAGGCGCTGACCGGCCTCGAAGGAAGGTTGTAGCGTGAAAGCGCGATCAAGCGCTGGCAAGATATCGCCGAATTCCTCGACGACCTGACCCTGCGTCCAGAAATCGTGATCGTCGGTTGCGCGCCAATCAACGTTATCGTGATTTAGAAACACGCACGGCCGAGGACGAAGCAGAAACTCCATCACCTGGCTGGACGTGTCCCCGAGGTAGATGTCGGCCGCATGCTGCGCGGCGATGAAGGTGAGACAGCAGCGTCAATCAAGATGAGACTCCGTTTGGGGCTGTCGGCGTAGGGCGTAGCCCGGAGCCGACAGCCCCAAACGGAAGCCCTTTCGAAGGGCTTTGGTGG
>NZ_LR733915.1:0-1294 GCF_902506585.1 Sphingomonas sp. T1 | reverse complement strand
CTCCCGGAGCAGCGGCACCCACCGCGCCCAGCATAACGGCCCTATTCGCGCGAGCATCGGGACGACGATCACGACCGCCCATCCCTGAATGGAAACGGCATGCAATAAGACAAGTTTTGCAAGGAGTTGCAGCGCGATCATCACAACGCCGAAGCTGCCGATATGCGGATCCGCCATCACCGCGATCAGCCTGTCGCGATTGCCATGCGCAGCACCCAGCCCGTCTGCCAGATCTGCCAGTCCATCCAGGTGCAAAGCCCCTGTAATCGCTACCCAAATTACCAGCGCGGCGAGCGCACCGGTCCACGGATCGATCAGCGCGCCGACCCACCCCGCGCCCACGACGACCACCCCGATGCACGCCCCGACGACCGGATACCACCGGATCGCGGCGGCAAAGTCCTCAGCGTCCGCAGTGACTTGCGGCATCGGCACGCGCGTCAGGAAGCCGAAGGCGACGATCAGCCGCTTCACGAAACCGGATCCGTGTGCAGCGCCACGATCTGCGCTGTCCGGTCCGGCCAGATCCGTAGCGTAATCAACGCCGCATAGGGCAAATCGAATGCCCAGAGCTCGCGAAACCCGAACCCGCACAGTGATTTCAGTGCCGCACGGATCGCCCCGCCATGTGTCACGATCAATGAGGTTTCAGGTGTAAGATCTTCTATCGCGTCGATAATTCGCGCGACCAAATCGCTCCACCGTTCCCCACCCGGTGGCGGTGCATTATCCGGATCGTCCCAAAACCGCTGCAACGCCGCAGCGTCGATCTCCGCCGCAGCCAGCCCGTCCCAATCCCCGAAATCCAGCTCCCGCCACCGCGCATCGGTCGCTGGAGCCAGCCCCCGCCCCCGTCCGATCGCATCAGCAATCGCCTGCGATCGCATGAGATCAGAACAGACCAGCCCCTTGAAATCCAGTGACTTTACCCGCGCCACACAGGCTGCCATCCCCTCCGCCGTGACCGGACTATCAGTCCGCCCCAGCATCCGCCCGGTCAGTTCAGGCGCGCCATGCCGCAGCAGGTGGAGCAGGAACGCCCCACTCACGCCACCGACACCCCCGCCTCGGCAAACGTCGCCATCCCATCATGCGCCGCCAACGCCGACCGGATCACTCCCACCGCAATCGCCGCCCCGCTTCCCTCCCCCAGCCGCATCCCAAGTCTCAGTAAAGGCTCGAGTTTCAGCGCTTGAAGCAATCGATCATGCCCCGGCTCGGCCGAACAATGCCCGGCAATGCAGTGGTCAGTGATGCCGGGCATTGTTCGGCCGAGCCGGGGCATGATCGATTG
>NZ_LR733914.1:0-62982 GCF_902506585.1 Sphingomonas sp. T1 | reverse complement strand
ATGATGAAGTTCCTCTTGTTGAAGGAACTCCATCGTCTGCCGCCGCTGCCGCAGGACCAAACCTCAGCGCAAGGGCGCTACCCCACCGCCACCACCACTGCCGCGCAGCGGCTTCGTGCTGTGGGTCTGGTCAGCTTAGGCCGGCCAGGACGCGGAGATAGTCACCGCAGCTGACTGTCCTTGCTGCCCCGCCGATTGAACGTAGCGGCAGGAGGCCGGTCGCGGCCGCTCTGACAAGTTACGCAGGTTCGCACTCCAGGCAGCGCCCGACGCCGACCTTCGGGGATGTCGTCGCCACAAATTGCACAGAACGGTTCACTCGTTCCGCTTGGCATGCTTGCGCGTGCGGCCAACACTGCGTCAGCCACTGAATCGTCAATCTGATCCTGCACCGCGCCATCGCGCGTCCAACCGCCGGCCATCTGCCTCTCCTTACCTGAGGTATATGGGGATCAGACAGCGCCGGTGCTAATGCTAGCGCGTAAACCGATGTCCGCTTCCGGGCGGCCGGTTACATCATAGACGACACTTTTGGGTCATACCGGTCGGCAAGCGCGGCGATGAACTGGACCGGCCGCCGATGATGTTTACTGTAAATCAGCGGCAGGCTTAGTGGTTGCGTGTTCCCGCGTAACGAGTCCGTTCGTGTGAGAGTGTTCCGCGCGAGACGTCTACGATCGGGGCCTGAAGAGTAGTCCAGTCAACATGCCACGTCAGGATTTGCAAATCGTGAGTGCGCGGTCGCGGCCCAACGACATTTCAGATTTTCACGCGTAGACAGGTGTAGTAAAAACCTTCGTTAGAGCCGAACGGACCGCCGTTACGCGGAAAGACCTGACCGTCCGATGTGTCACCGGTGAGCGGATAGATCTGCATAGTTGAATTGGGAGTCAGCCGATTAAGATGCCCGTTGGTGAAATAGTGAGCGCCGACGGACAGGTGAAGTATTTGAGCGTGTAGCTCAGTTCCAGATCGGTGGTGAACTTGCCATCGAACGTCTGGTTCGCGACGCCGTCTGCCTGACGTGACCATCGAACCCGACGTCTAACTGCTTATGAGTCAGGATTGCTACTCGTGGCGCGCAGCCAGCCTGTTATTGAGTATCGCCTCCAAGCCGCCGCACGCGTTACTTCGGACACACTATGCATTTGCGGTACCCTGAACAAATTCAGAGTGTTGAACCGGGGTTCTAGGGCCCGCAGCCACCCTTTGCCGTCCGAATGGAAAACCAGTAGTCCACCCCATTCGGTTCGCCAGATGGGATTGAGACCGAGCACATAGGCGGCACGACGATTGCGCCCATCGACGGCATCGTCATGACCAGTGAGAAAATCCCCGGGCCCATAGGCCGTGGCCTGGGCGTCGGCGAAATCGATATCCCCGGCCCCCGTGACCGTCCGTAGGAACGCGCGAGGCTCACCCGATGAGAGCCACGAGGCAAACGCAGCGAGTGGATCGTCGCTGGCGCGACGTGACGCCTCGTCATCGGGAACGCGTATCGTTTCATACCGGAATTGAAAGCCCGAGCGGGCAGATGCGTAGACCGCATTGTCCAAGGCATCGCGCTGGGCACTGGACATGGCGGCCCGCGTGGCACGGTCCAATTCAATCGTGCGATCACCACTATTCACGAGGTAGCGCCAGTCCGTCCGCTTGCTCAGCAGGGAGTGGAGGGCTGCGGCGCATTCGGCTTCGAGAAAATCCGCTATGTGCAATCGTCCATCACGCGCGAACTGATCCGCCAACGCGGTTGCATTGAGTGCTGGGTTCACGGAAAAGCGATCATATGACATGCCGTCCACCCTATCGCACGCGATGCTCCCGCGTCGACGATCCAAAGGAAAATACGATCACGTGATGCAGCGTCTGTTCGACATCAATCCGACGATCGATGTGACCACGGCGTCGACCGTCTTTGCGCGTGATCATCGCGTACAGATACGCGGTTTCCTGACCGACCACACGGCACGGGTCGTTCGTCGCGTTCTCCAGCACGAAACGCCTTGGGGAACGGCATGGCAGGCCGGCACCAGCGGTCCTTCTTCGATGCGTCAGCAAGAATTGCGTGCGATGCCCGCGGATCGCCGAACCGCGCTCGCAGCGGCCGTGAACACCGCTGCCGCATCACGGGATTATGCATTTCGTTTCGCGCATTATCCCATGGTCCATGCCTACATCGAAAAGTGGAATGCCAGGGGCCTCCACGATCTGCTTGTCGAACACCTGAATGACGCGTCGTTCCTGAACTTCGCACGGGCCGTGACCGGCATACCGGAACTCATCAAGGCTGATGCACAAGCCACGTTCTTCAGTGCCGGCGACTTTCTCGCTCTTCACGACGACAGTCATGCGGCGCAGGGACGCCGCGTCGCGTATGTCCTGAACGTCGCTGATGACGACTGGCACACCGACTGGGGCGGATATCTCAACTTTCTCGATGATGATGGCGATGTCGTTGCCGGATGGCGTCCGCGGTTCAACGCGTTGAACTTGTTCCGCGTGCCTCAGAGGCATCAGGTCAGTTACGTGCCGCCGTTTGCGCGCGCGTCGCGGTTTGCCGTTACGGGATGGCTTCGCGACAGATGATGCACGGTGCCGCGAGCTTACGCGACCGCGCTCTGGCTGCGGCGCGGTCTGGAGATGATGCCGTTGCGGTCCGCCTCTTCGCCGAAGCAGCGGTGCGATATCCGCGCGATGCGGCCATGCTGAACAGCGCGGGCAATTTTCATGCAAGGGCCGCACGTCACGACGAGGCCTTGTCATGTTTCGACAGGGCGATCACCGCTAATGCTGATTTCGGCGAGGCCATCGTCAATCGGGCGATCACACTCGCGGCAATGGGTAAGCAACGCGAGGCGCTTTCAACACTTTGCGCCGAGGAACGTCGATTACGGGGACTGCCACGCTATTGGTCAGCGCGTGCGGGTCTCGAGGTAGCGCTGGATGATCGTGTCTCAGCGTCGCGCAGCTACGAGCAATGCTTGTCGCTCGCGCCCACGCACGCATTGGCGCTGCATGGACGCGCACGGATGGCGCTCGACCGCGGCGAAGATGACATGGTGGAGCGTTTCGATCGCGCGCTCGCCCTGGCGCCGGGTGATGCCCTGCTCTGGCTGGGACGCGCAAACGCGCTCGATCACGTGGGACGTACTGCGGAAGCGCGCCAGATAGCGGAAGCGCTCGTCGAGCAGGTTCCGGAATGGCCGGACGCACTCGAACTGTTGGCACAATTGCGCTGGGCGGCCGGAGAACGGCAGGACTTCTGCCTGCATTACGCAGACGCTGTCCGTCGCTTTCCCCACAATGCTCTTCTGTATCGTTCGTGGTGCCGCATGCTAGCAGGCGTCGATCGCTATCATGAGGCTGCCGATGCAGCAGGCATCGGTCACCGGGCATGCCCCGAGGACCCCGAACTCGCGTTGCGCGAAGCCGTTCACCGGGGCGAAGCCGGTGAAGACGGCGTCGCGGAAGCGATCTTTGCACGCCTGACCCTCGACACTGACGATCGGTCTATGCACGAAGCGCGGCACTGGCTGCGGTGCGAGGAGCCGGAGCGCGCCGAACGCCTCCTCGCACCGATAGCCGAGGCCAACGGCCCCGTCGCGGCATGGGCGCTTCGTGATATCGCCTGGCGGATGCTCCAGGATCCGCGGCATGCTTGGCTGCACCAGGACACGTTCGTCCGTCTCCTGCCCCTCGAGCTGAGTGACCGTGATCTGCATGCAGCGATCGCCGTGCTTGATCGTTTTCACGACACCGCTGCCATGCCGATCGGCCAGTCGGTCCGCGACGGCAGCCAGACGCGCGGCGGACTGTTTGATCGCGGCGAAGCTGAGATCGCGCGGTTCCACGAGGCGGTTGTGCGAACGATCACACGATACCGGAATGCGCTTCCGCGTCGCGATGATGGGCATCCGCTACTGCGGTATCGCGATGCTCCCATGCGCGTCGCCGGTAGCTGGTCTGTCAGACTGATGCAGGGCGGGTTCCATACAGGCCATATCCATCCCGAAGGCGTTCTGTCTTCGGCATGCTATCTGTCATTGCCCGAACCGGAGAGCGCAGACCCTTTTGCCGGAGGATTGGAACTTGGCCGTCCGCCCGCCGATCTGCGGCTCCCGCTGCCACCTGTTCAGATCGTTAAACCCGAGCTTGGTTTCTGCGCATTGTTTCCGAGCACGTTGTACCACGGCACGCGTCGCTTTAGCACGGGCAAGCGCATGACAGTCGCTTTCGACGTCGCCCCCTACCGCTAACCGGTTCATAAAATAAGCGCCCGTACGGTTTCCCGTACAGGCGCTGATTGAACAGGTTCTGAAAGGCGGCGGGCCGCAGCCCGCCGCGTACCGGATCAGAACTTGAAGCGGGTCGAGACAAAGAAGTCACGACCAAGCACATCGTAAGTGCTGGGGTAGGTGTTGGCCTGCTGCTGGTTGAACCCAAGGATTTTCGGATTCTTGTCGAACAGGTTGTTGACGCCCATCGACAGGTTGTACTGATCCGTGATGTCGAACGAGAAGCTCAGATCGATCAGGTTGTACGCGGGAATTCGCTCAACAAAATAGTCCGTGCTATCGTCATCGTCACGTACTGCCGACAGGTGCCGCCAACGGACGCTGGTCGTAAGGCCGCCGTCCATCCACGATACGCGCGACGTCCACTTGTACTTGGGGGTTGGGTTTCCGCACGCAAGGACGCCGAACCTGCCGGCGCACTCGTTGACCGTGTCCGGCAACTCCGCAACCGGCGTGAGGTCGTTCTTCCTCGTATAGGTGCCGAGGAAGAAGAAGGAGAGCTTGGAGTCTCCATTGCCCGTCAGCGAAAGCGGGAAGCGCGTTTGGTAATCAACCTGAACGTCGACACCTTCGACCTTCAGCGTCGACACGTTCGCATTGCCGATAAGCGGTGGGTTGCTCGCGTCGAACTGCCCGAGCGCGTTGCGGGTGCCCACGAACGCCTGACAATAGGGGCTGTTGATATCCTGGACGACGTTATAGCAAAGATCGAGCGAGTTGGCCAAACCACCACCAAGCGTCGAGACCGTGTTCTCGACCTTGATGTTGAAGTAATCCGCCGTCATCGACAGGCCAGGCAGGAAGCTGGGCCGCAGCACGATACCTGCGGTGTAGGAGTCAGACGTTTCCTCCTGCAGGTTCGGGTTGCCGCCAGTCCGGTTCTGGATCTGCGTATTCAGCTGGACGCCCGGCGTACCAACCAGCGCGGCCGGAACGCCCGTCGCGACGCACAGGGCGCGCGTTGTTGCGTTGGCTGCCGCGGCTGCCGTTGCGCAGGGATCGACCGCGTTTGGAAAGTTCACCGCGCCGCCAGCGAACAGCTCGGCCACGTTCGGCGCGCGGACTGCGTGCTGATACTGACCACGGAAGCTGATGTCGCGGATCGGAGAATAGGTAACGCCGCCCGCATACGTCCAGACGCCACCTACATTAGACAGCGAATAGTCCGAATAGCGTCCTGCACCATTGATTTCCAGGTTGTAGATACCTGCGGTGCGCGCCGCGATCGGGACGAGAATTTCACCGAACAGCTCCTTCACGTTGTAGCTGCCCGCAGTCGGGTCGCCAGCGTTGAAGCCGATGACGTCGCCAGACGACAATGCGGTGTCGGGAATGAACTCGGACGTCATCTTGCGATATTCGCCACCCGCAGCGATGCTGACGTCGTCGCCGCCAAAGCCGAAGTTGAACAGGCTGCCGGTTACCGATGCGTTGGCCACCTGCAGCACGGACGTATCGCCGTTCTGCGCGAGAATCGTGATTTGATCGACCATCGCCGGGGTCAGCGTGTTCGGTCCGAAGATGTTGATCGGGGATGCCGTACCGTTGAGCCCGGCCTGGAAAGCCGACCGCGAGATGTTGCCGGACTGGACGTTCGAGTTCCGCGTACGGGCATAGCTGTAATAGGCGTCGTAGTTGAAGCCTTCGGTGATACCTCCCTTGACGCCGACGAGCATGCGGAACGCGTTACGCTCGTCGAGCGAATTGCGCGATCCGGTCTCGACCACGCGACGCGACACCGAAAGCGGAACGACACCGTCGCCCACGGTGTTGCCGGCTGCTCCTACCGAGTCCAGCTGACGCAGCGCTGCTATATTCGCCGCGTTGAGGAACGGCGAAACCGATGCGATGTTGACTTGGAACGTGCCCGTGACCGGGGTCGCCGCCAGCTCGTTGGCGACGCGGTTGTTAACGAACGATGCCTCCAGGTACGCCGTATTGCCGCCGCCCATGTCGTAATCGGCATAGCCGCCTATCAGGTAGCGCTCCTGCGGAACCTGAAGAAGGTTTGCCGGCGCGAAGTTGTAGAGGTCCGTTCCGACACGCGGTCGGCTGACGCCTGGCGCAGTGAAATAGGCCCCGCCGCCGCAATACACGTTGCCGGTCGGGCAGGCTGAAGGCGCGAAAGTCGAGGTGAACCGGCCGTCGGGCGTCGTCGAAGAGCCACCGGGGACCAGCGCCGAGGAATCGCCGTTCTCGCCCAGTGCTTCCCGAGTATAGCTGCGTGCTCCTTGGAAGATGGGTTCACGACGGTAATATTCGCCATAGACGGTCGCATGGCCGCGGTTGTCATTCAGCGCAGTGCCGATCGCCAGATAGCCCTCGTAACGACGACCGTCGCCGCGCTCGGTCAGATTGTACTGACCACCGGCCTCGACACCGGTCAGATCGGTCCGCAGGCGGAAGTTGACGACGCCGGCCAGAGCGTCGGAACCGTACACGGCCGACGCGCCGCCGGTCACGACGTCGACACCCTCGAGCAGGAAAGCCGGAATGGTGTTGAGGTCGGTGATCTGCGATGAATCGTAGAACATCCAGCGGCGGCCGTTCACCAGTACTAGCGTACGGTTCTCACCAAGACCGCGCAGGTTAAGTGTCGAGACGCCGCCACCTGGGTTGTTCGAGAATGACGTGCTGCCGGGAATGACCTGCGGCAGCGTGTTGATCACCTGCTCGACGTTGACGGTGCCAGAAAGCTTGAACTCTTCCTGACCGACAACGGCGACGGGAGCGGCGGTCTCCAGATCACGACGCTTGATGCGCGACCCGGTGACGACGACAGTGTCGCCTTCGGCGGGTTCGCCGGTCGCGCTCTGATCGATGTTGTTTGTCGGCGTTCCTGTGCCCGAGTCCGATCCCGGACCGGTCTGTGCATAGGCAGGAGCCACGACGGCTGCCGCACTGGCCGCCAACGTCGTTGCGAGTAGACGCGAACGAAAGTTCATTGTGTAATCCCCCTTAGAAGCAACCATGCTGTGCACGTTCTGCAGCATTCGAAGCCTTGGCCCTCGTCGAGGCACCTAAGCATAACTGTTACTATCTTCTATTGAAACAATGTTGCAATGTAGGAAGCGCCGGAATTATCCGCTATCAGGCGTTTCGCCATTGCTGTGGCAAATCGGACACACCGCGGAACTGCAGACGCTATTGATGAAGAGGGAAAAGCGAAGTGCGACATGTCCGGCTTACACTATCTGCGATCTCCATCTTTGCCGTCATGATGCCGGCGTCAGCGCAGACCGCGCCGAGCATCGGCAATGGCGAAAAGTTGATCGATGCCGTCACGCAGTGTCGAGCGATCGCAGAGTCGGCCGGTCGGCTAGCCTGTTTCGATCGGGCATCGTCCGCCTTGGAAGCCGCACGCGCCGGCGACGGCCTGGCTGTCCTCAGCCGTGATGAGGTCGTGGAGAAACGCCGGTCGCTCTTCGGCTTTCAGCTCCCGACGATCAATCTATTCGGCCGTTCGGGCGAGAAGATGCCTGAGATCCAGAACTTCGAATCTTCGGTCAGCACCGTGACCCGATCGGGACGGGATCGCTGGGTCGTGCGCTTAGCCGACGGTTCGACGTGGAGGATTACCGAACCGTCGCGGTTTCCTCCTCGAATCGGAGGCCCGGTGAAGATCAGACGAGCCGCACTTGGCACCTTCGTCGCCTCCTTCGACGGCGATCGAAGCCTGCGGATCGAGCGCTTGCAATAGATGGGCGGCACTGCCTGAGGGCGAAAAACGAGAAGTGCAGGCTTCACCTACAGTTCGGTGACGTTCGGGGGCTCGAACTGATAAGTCGGCTAGCGAAGATATCCTTACATATTAACGACAGCGATACTTATGCTTAATGACCATGTCGATTCAATCACTGCCAGATCAAACAGCCGACCGCGCATACTGATATTGACCAGCGAGGCTGATGACGACGATGTCTTGCTCCTTGAGACGTTAAGACGCCATGCCATGACTGTTGACCGGGTAAAAACCGCTGATGATCTGAACGCATGCGTCGGTATGATAAATTACGATCTAATAGTAATCGACCTTTTAATACCCGACACTGATAGTTTGCATATTGTAAAGTGGTTAAGCAGTTATCGGAACTTGCCAGGGATAATGGTAAGGTCAAGTCTGGAAGATGATACGGACAGAATAGTCGTGTTTGAGCTAGGCGCCGATGACTTTGTTTCAAAATCCTGCAACCCTCGAGAGGTGACGGCGCGGATCCGTGCCATACTTCGTCGCCGTTTGAGTGAAAAGGAGCGTCATGATAATCTGGCCGAAGGATGTAGTTGCCAGTCCTCCCAGGGTAAGTTGATCTTTGCGGATTGGGTGCTAAATTCCACAAATCGGCAGTTACTTTCTCCCTCGGGGGAATTGCTGAAACTTTCAATTGTCGAATATGCTATATTGAGTCGCTTGTTCATTAATCCAGATGCCGTCAAAGATCGCGCGAGCCTGGTCAGCACTTCTGGCGACGGCGTAGATCTACGATCTGCTGACGTCCATGTCAGCCGGTTGCGAAGGAAATTAGCCTTATACGGTGGGCAGGATTTGATCCAGACGGTTCGCGGGCAGGGATACAGAATGGTAGCCCCCGCCGATGCGAAGCGGAGGTGATGAGAATTCGTCGTGGAGTCTGATGGACGAACACTCCGTAAACCATACGATGGCGACCGACGCTTTCGAAGAGACCTATGCCGTCCACCCCCGCAAGCCTGCTTCCCGATAATCGGCGTCGCTGACGGCTTCTAAGCGAGATTGGGCTACGGTGGCGACCTCTTGCGCTCGTATTAGCTCGCGAATGGCCTCATGCGTTCCATCTGGCACGCAGACCGCGGTCAGCTCGCCAGCCCGATTGAGGCGGGCTAGGTTTACGGCATCACGACGGTTGGTCTTGACCCGGTCGCCGGGACGCTTCGGCATGAGCGACGGCGCCACTAGCTCGGACCCTGGTCCAGCTCAATGATCTGGCGGTGAAGCTCGTATCCCGTCAAACCAGCCTCATAGCGGAAGTGAAGCTTAGCGGGTTGCTTTGCCAGTTTAGTCAACGTCGACGCCACCGATGCCGGCTCGGCTGAGATGTCGCTAAAAAAACCGGACTTCGCCATTCCGTTCGCCATCGACAACCACGACCAAGCTCTTCGGCTTTGGCGTATCAAAGTCCGACGAAAAGTTCGCTAACCTCTTCCTTGGTCCGCCCTCGCTCAAGCTTAGGGCTAGGTGCCGGCGCATCCGATGCTTGCCTATCACGACGTTTATGACTGAAATCAAAAGCCGAAGACATCTTGGTGTGGCGATGAACATGGGGTAATCGCGGGAGCGAAGCCCTAGCGTTCACGATGGAAGCTAGTGGCTGTTCCCCGATAAGATGGAAGTACGGGCTCACGATCCGAAGCCGGGCCCAAGCATCTGATGGAGAACAGCCATGGACGAGTATATCGGACTAGACGTTTCCTTGAAAGAGACTGCCGTATCCATTCGGCGTGACGGCAAGCGTGTTTGGCGCGGTAAGTGTCCCTCGGATCCACAGCTTCTGGCGGCATTGATCCGCAAGCATGCGCCGGCACCCAAGCGGGTAGTATTCGAGACTGGCCCGCTCTCGGTCTGGTTCTTTCACGCGCTGGCGGCCGAAGGGGTGCCAGCGATCTGTATCGACGCACGCCATGCCAAAGCTGCTCTCGACATGGCAACGAACAAGACCGATGCCAACGATGCCGACGGACTGGCGCATCTGGCTGAGGTCGGGTTCTACAAGGAAGTGCGGGTCAAGAGCTTCGACAGCATGCTCACTCGCACGCTGGTAGCGGCACGGACTCGCCTCGTGCGGATTGGTACCGAGCTGTCGAACCAGATCCGGGGCCTGATGAAGACGTTCGGTCTCGTCGTTCCCGCTGTGACGGGCAGCAAGTTCGAGCATCATGTTCATGCGCTGCTGGCCGACAATATAGACCTGGGGCAGATCATCCGTCCGCTGCTTGAAGCCTGGCACGCAGTTCGCCTCCGCGCCGCAGAGCTCGGACGCAAGCTTCTCGCGGATGCGCGGCGCAACGCCGCCTGCCAGCTGCTGATGTCGATCCCCGGTGTCGGTGTTGTGACCGCCACGTCGTTCGTTAGCGCGATCGAGGAGCCCGCCAACTTTAAGCATTCGAGATCGGTGGGAGCGTTCGTCGGGCTGACGACGCGGCGCTATCAGTCTGGCGAGATCGACTATGACGGTCACATCTCCAGGCGCGGTGATAGCCACCTGCGCGGGCTCCTTTACGAAGCCGCAACAGTCCTCCTCACGCGCAGCCGATCCGAATGCGATCTACGCAAATGGGGGCTGCAGCTGCGAGAAAGGCTTGGCTTCAAACGCGCCACGGTCGCAGTTGCCCGCAAGCTCGCCGTCATCATGCATAGCATGCTGATCACCGGTGAACCATTCAGGGAGAAATCCGTCGCAGCTTAAATTCCCGAGCTCGTCCGCGTCGCAAGGCGCCACGAGACGTCCTGCCGGGACGTAGGCTGATCCATTCCGCGACATTCGTTGCACCTTATGCCTTCATGGCAGTGAAGTGCGTGATGAACCTTGGAAGGGTTACCCGCGAAGCCCCATCATGCGGCGGCATATGTCGACCGCGAAGACGACCATGCTCTCGGCAACGACATCTCAGAAACCTCTTGCAACCAACGCGATTAGACGACGAACGTCTGAAGTTGGGAAGCGCGGGAGGGGGCGTGAATGTCCACACATGGGTCGACCTTACGGAATGCGGTCCCATGCTCATGCATCCCAGAAGCCGCTTTTGCGGCCATGACGCTGTTTAAGGTCGGCTGTATAATCGGCGTGATCAGGATGCCCGGCGAAGTCCTCGATTCGGCGGGCAAGGTGTTCGCAGGTGCGGAGATGCCGGGCGGCATGACCATAGCGTTTGTACTTGGCGGCATCGAGCGACAAGTCGATCATCGCGCGCAGCACGAGCGTGGCCGCGAGCGGATATCGCTGCTCCAACGCGTCAGCGGCCGGGGTCAGGAGGCCGTAATGATCGCCGTCGAGTTCGTCGGTCCGGGCGATGATCATACGGGCAGCGCGGTCGAGCGCCGGCCAGTCGATCATGAAGGCGAGCGCCTGATGGAAGCCGGGATATTCCGAAACGTAGTCGATCGCTCGCGCCTCGGCATCGATGTCATCGAAATCCGGTAGCCGCTTCAGATATGCCCGGAGGTAATCGGCATCGAGACCACGCTCGAACGCCTGCCAGCGTTCGGCTTGGGCGTCATCAGATCGACCAAGGGCATCGAACACGTTGATGTAAGCCCGTTGCCAGCCGGGCCAATAACCGCCGTGGCGATACGTACCCTCCGCCTGCTTCAGCGCGGCTAGTGCTTCATCAAGGCGACCGGCTGCCAGCATCCGCTCGGCGATGGCCGCCGCAATCATGGGGTTGGTGCGCTCTTCTTCCGAGTGACGCCTCACAAACCCGTCGACGTCGCCGAGTGCGTCGGCGATCTCGATCAGTGCCGAGCGAACCTGACGCTCCTGATGGCTCCGCTCGCGATCGTCTGCATGACTTGGACCGCGCATGCTCAGCCCGATCGCCTGTCGCCCTTCGCCCGCAGCTGCCTTGGCAATGCCGGCTGCCATTTCCTCGAACTTGACCTTGAGCCGGGTCAGTCCGTCAGACCCCAGCGCCGGTGCGGTCGTGCCGATCAGGCCGTCGAACTGGCCATAGTCGTTTGCACAAACCGCCGACAACACGCGGCCGACGAGCACCTCTACGGACTGGCCAGCGCGATCCGCGACATCGCCGAGATCGTCGCGGGCGGTGGCGATGATACCACCGATCAGGCCGTTGCTGTCGTCGCAGCGCTCATAGATCGATGGCGCCATCTCCAGCAGCCGCCACAACAGGTCAAAGGCCTCGCCGGGATTGTTGGGCGCGACATGCGTGACGATCGCCTCACGCTGCGTCTCGAGATCCTGGCCCAGTTCTCTCGCCTTTCGCCAATCCACGTATGAGCGCGATCGCGCGATCGAGACGAGCCGCTTGCGGATTGCACCCGCGACGTCACCACCGCTGTGGCTTGCCAGCTCCAGTCGCAATCGACGTTTGGCCGCGGCATCACCGGCGGTCATCTCGAGCAGAAGAGCTGCCAGACGTTCGGAGCCGAGCGCGGCCAGGTTGTTCGCGTTAAGGGTCGTTGTGGACGCCATGCCCTGTCGTCACGGGGGAAGTCTGATCCGTCAAGCACCTGCGCACGCCAGTCCGCGGGTCACGCATGTTGATACCACCGTGGACTTTACGGCCGCGCAGCGGATTTGCGTATCAGGTCTTGCAAGGCATTGACGATGCTGCGGTGGGAACCGAACGCATACGCGATCAAGATTTTCGTGGTCGTGCAAACCGCCTTGCCTCGTGACAACCTCGCCATGCTACATTGAGCAGGGTACACAAAGGACCCCAAGTGAGCGACGCCCGAGCCAATATCCTGCAACTGGCGCGCGAGATGGCCGAGAGCGGGCTGTATCGCGGCTGGCGATCGATCGAGGGGCGGCTCCGCGCCGACGGCCTGCCGCGCGTTCGCGAGGCGCTGGACGACGACGTCAGACGTGAGCTTGACCATCGCTGCCAGACGCTGCGGAACCCCCGCTGACGCCTAGGGCATCAAGCTTGGCACAAGGGTGTGCCGTCAATCGCGATCCACAGGTCGCCCAATTCCCGCTGCAACGATCGCGTCACGGACGCGCCGGAAGAAGCTCGCCGGCAGATAGCCATAGCTGACCGCTGGCTCGCGACCGGGTATCGGCCGGATGTCATAACCCGGCCAGGCAAAGCGGTTCCACTCGGTGATCACGATCCACGATCGCTCGCCAGACAGGCCAAGATCACGCCGGACGGCGTCGGGCACTTCGATCGCCAACTGATCGCGGGCAGGGGCTTTCGTGGTCAGCGGCACGACGTGCACCTGATCGATCCCGTCCTTCGGACGGGTCACCAGAACGACCGCGACGGGCCGGTCCTTTATACCTTCATCGCGGCCTTTAACGTACTCGTATTCCCACAGGTAGCTGTAATTGAGGACTTCACCCGGCTGCGGCAGCGTTGAGCCTTTTTTCGGCGTCTTGGGCGCCGCGGCTGGGTTCGACGCCGCGGATGGCTTCGAGGGTTTCGTCATCAAGATCCTCCACGCGGCCGGCGATCCGTTCACGACGGCGCAGGCGCTCATATTCATCGACGGGGACCATGACGAAGCGCACGCGGCCGTTCCGACTAACGCCGACCGGGCGAATCATCGCCTCGTCAGAGTAACGGCCGAACTGCTTTTGCAATTCGCCCGAGGGTACGATTTCCATGCTCGTCGCCATGAGCGGGTGTTCCTGTGCTGGATGCGTTGCAGGCTACTGCCTTGCGCGGCGGGATCTCGATCGCATGCAGGCTGTTGCCGGTACGCGGGGGGCTCGGTCGCGCGTGCGGATTCAGCCTGCACGCGCGGATCGTGGTTGAAGCACGACCGGCTTAAAGCCGATATCGATGAAATAGGGGAAAATACGGATAACGGTCAAGATGCGTAGAAATAGGGGAACAGGTGGGAACGGGAAAACCAAGATAAGGTCGCAAGCGCGATATATCTGGTAAATCATTCTAGCGATAAATCCCATTCCCGCTAAAAACATGCTGGCGTTAAATTGAACGTTCGCGTACCCGTCAGGTGCCGCAAAACGTGGCAACCGACGTATTTTGATGATCGAGCGCACCGACGTGTCACACGACGCCGAAACTGACACGAGCTTGCCCGGCGACCTCGTCGTGGCTGATCAAGTCAGCGCGCTCGCCGCATACCTACCCGATCTCGCACCGGATGATCGCGAGCGGGTAGATGGCTATGTCGCTCGCGCGTCGGCAGAAGCGACCTTGCGCGCCTACCAATCCGACTGGCGGCTCTTTTGCGCCTGGTGCGAGGAAAGCGGATATCAATCGCTGCCCGCGACGCCGGCAACCGTTGCCGCATTCCTGACCCTACTGGCCGAGCGCGGGTTCGCACCACGGACGCCGCATCGAGCGCGGGGTGGGCGCGAGGCGTTGGCCAAGCCGTTAGGGCGTTCGACGATCGGTCGACGGCTGTCGGCTATCGTCTTCGCGCACCGCGCAGCCGGGTTTGATCCGCCGACGCAACAGTCAGACGGCGCGCGGTTAGAAAAAGCCATGCGAGCCATCCGCCGCGACAAGCGAGACGATCCATCGGGTAAGAAGCGCCCCGCGGATGGTGACGTGTTGCGTGACATGTTGCGGACGATCGATGGCGAGGATCTGCGGTCGTATCGTGATCGGGCCTTGTTGGCGATCGGGATGGCGGGGGCGTTTCGTCGCTCCGAACTGGTGGCGATTACCGTCGGCCGGGTATCGGACGATACGCGCGGATTGCTCGTCCGCGTGCCGACGTCGAAGACCGACCAGGAGGGCAGGGGGCATAGCGTCGCCATTCCCGATGGTCGGCGCCTCCAGCCGGTGCGGCATTATCGCGCCTGGCTGGAGAAAGCCGCGATCGAGAGCGGACCAGTCTTCCGCAAGCTGACTCCACAAGGGCGGCTCGCTGACCGACCGATGAGCGCGCAGGGTGTGGCGCTTGTCGTGAAAGCCGCTGCCCGATCCGCGGGCTATCCGGAGACCTTATTCTCCGGTCACTCACTGCGAGCTGGGTTCCTGACGGAGGCGGGGCGACAAAATGCCAATCTGTTCAAGATGCGCGAGCATAGCCGGCATGCCTCGATCGATATGGTCGCCGAGTATGTCCGCGATCATGAGCGCTTCCGGGAACATGCGGGCGAGGGGTTTTTGTGATTGCCTCAGCCGTGGAGCGATGAGAACGAATGCAAGCGACACCAAAGCTCGTGCTTTCGATGACACTGCAACTGCGTGCGACTTGGTCCGCCTGAGCCACACCCAGAAGGCATCATTCCCAGCTTTAAAGCAGACCTTCTGCTTTCGACCCGTAGCAGGCCATTCAGGACCGCTTCTCCGCCTTCCTAAAGCCGCCATCTAGCCGTGCGAATGGCTGCGTCTGACCTAAAAGAGCCGCGCCTTGCTTCTCGCTGAGCGAAGCGTAAAGGCGGACGTCGGGGTATCGCAAATGTGCATCAAAATTTTGTACTTTCGCGTTAGACATTCGCGACAGCTACGCCGTCAATCAAGTAGGCTTGAGTCGGTGTCGCGAAACTTAGCACTTATGCGACGAGCTTATGTCCGCTCCCGCCCGATTGTGTTGAAAAAGCTGGGATCGGCCGCGGGCAGGCCCGTAGTTTGAAACAGAGCTAGACGCGCGCGGCGCCTCAGGCGGGTGCCATCTGCGTCGGCATCGGGATCAACTTGGCCATCTTGCGGAGGTTCTGGGCGGTAGCGGCGAGGAGGAACTCGTCTTTTGCGCCGTTGGGACCTCGCAGGCGCAATCGATCCAGCTTCAGGATGCGTTTGAGGTGCGCAAACAGCATCTCGACCTTCTTCCGCTGGCGGCGGGAGGTCACATAGGCGTCGGTGGCGGCAATATCGCGGGCCAGATCGCGAGCGCCTTCGTGGATGGAGCGCGTGACCTTGCGGGCCGGCATGTTGGGCGTACAGCGTTGCCGCAGGTCGCAGCCGGCGCAGTCCTGCTGGCGGGCGCGATAGCGGATGAAGCCGTCCTGGCCGACATCGCCGCGGGCCTGCGTGAAGTCGCGGTTGCGGGGGCGCAGGCGGTTGCCGGCAGGGCAGACATAGCTGTCGTCGCCCAGGTCATAGCGGAAATCTGCCCGCGCGAAGGTGCCGTCGCGGCGGGCAGACTTGTCGAACACGGGGATGTGCGGGTGGATGTCGCGCTCGTGGACGAGCCACGCCAGCATCTCGGCCGAGCCATAACCGGTGTCCGCCGCCAGCCGTTCGGGCCAGACGCCGAAGCGGTCCTGCACGCGCTCGATCATCCGTTTGCAGGCGGTCACCTCGGCCTGCCGGATCGCAGTGCTCGGCTCCACGTCCATGATGACGGCATGGTCGAGATCGATGAGGTAGTTGGTCGAGTAGGCGTAATAGGCTTGCCCGCCATGCGCGCAGGTCCAGCGCGACGCCGGATCCGCCGGTGCCAGAAACTTCGGCACCACCGGCGTGGCCGCCCCGAATGCGGCATCGTCGAGGACGGCAAGATACTCGCGAACGGCACGCGTGTCGGCGTCGGGCGGCAGGCCGTCGCTTCCCGGGCCGCCAGTCTGACGATTGGCATCGGCCCGGATCAGGCTCGCATCGACGGCGAAGCCCTCGCCACCGACCAGCCCCTCGGCCATGCAGCGTTCGACCGTCGTTTCGAACAGTCGGCGCAGCAGGTCGCTGTCGCGAAAGCGGCCATGGCGGTTCTTCGAGAAGGTAGAGTGGTCGGGCACGTCGCCCTCCAGCCCGAGCCGGCAGAACCAGCGATAGGCCAGGTTCAGATGCACCTCGTCGCACAACCGGCGCTCGGAACGGATCCCCATGCAGTAGCCGATGATGAGCATGCGGATCATCAGCTCGGGGTCGATCGATGGCCGTCCCATCTCGCTGTAGAACGGCTTCAGATGCTCGCGCACGCCCGACAGGTCCACGAACCGGTCAATCGAACGCAGCATGTGGTCCGCCGGCACATGCCGCTCCAGACTGAAGCTGTAGAACAGCGCTTCCTGCGCTACCGTCCGCTCGCCCATCATCGGCCCGTCTCCGCTCACCTCGCGAAGATTGAATCAGACCGCCGACACCACTGCAAGGCCGACTTTTTCAACACAATCCACCAAACCCAGACATTCACAGCCGACACGCACCGAATTTATGCATCAAGCGATGCCACGATTTCCGCGGCTTTGAGCCTGATGCAGATCTTGTGACTTCTGCATCGCGTCGCGGTTGAGGGGTAAATCGTTACGTAGGGTATTCGTCACCAGTCTAGGTGCATACTCAGCGGATCGGCAACGGGGAGACGCGGTGATGATGGCAACGATAATCACGTTCGGAATGGCCCAGATCGCATCCTTGCAGGCACAGGATACGTCAAAGGCGAATTCATCGTTTCAACAGGCAGCGCCTGCCGTCCCCGATAGCAAAACGCCTGTTTTTCCATATCCTGTGTACGTGGTGCCCGTTCAACAGAGGGACGATCGCACGCCTAAGCAGCGTTGCTGGGATAATGAATCCGCTAGGATCGGGAAAACCCTCAGCGACTTCGATCGGCGTGCGATCGATCTGAAATGCAGCCAGCGCTAACGATTAAACTTGATGCAAAACTTTTGATTTTTGAATCAAACGGAATGGTGGAGGCGGTTAGGAACCTGTCATTTACAGTTGGTTGATAGGTTCACTCGATGAGCTTCAAAAAGCCTTTTCGAGCCGCCCCAGTAAAGCTGGGAACTCACTATCGCCGTAAGCAGCGGGGTCGTGACCAGAGATCCGCAATCAAGGTGCTCGGTGCTGCTGTAGCCGCTGGGGCAATCATGGGCGTGGGAAGTATCGCGCTTAGCGAGGATGGACGAGTTCGGATGGTCTCGGCTGTAAAACCTGACGTGACCCCCGTTTTTTCCTCCAGTTGGAGTTAGAGTCCGACCCCGGAAAGGGACGGACAGATGAAGCGGAAGCAGTTTTCGGAAGAGCAGATTATTGGCATCCTGAAGGAAGCCGAGGCAGGTGCAGTGGTGACGGATCTGTGTCGTCGGCACGGGATGTCTAGCGCGACCTATTACGCCTGGAAGGCCAAGTTCGGCGGTCTGGAGGTGTCCGATGCGAAGAGGCTGCGGGCGCTCGAGGAGGAGAACGCGCGGCTCAAGCGACTGCTGGCAGATACGATGCTCGACAACGCAGGTCTGAAGGACCTGCTCTCAAAAAAATGGTGACGCCTGCCGCGAAGCGGGAAGCGGTCGCGCATCTCCAGACGGCGCTGGGGATGAGTGAGCGGCGGGCGTGTGCTGTCGTCGGGGCGGATCGCACGAGCATGCGGTATCGCTCGATCCGGGCAGATGATGGCGACCTTCGGTCGCGTCTGCGCGAGCTGGCGCAGCAGCGCCGACGGTTCGGCTATCGGCGTCTGCACATCCTGCTTCGGCGGGAGGGCATCACGATCAACCGCAAGAAGACACAGCGGCTTTACCGTGAGGAAGGTCTGACAGTCCGTCGCCGGAAGGGACGAAAGCGCGCCGTCGGCGCGCGGGCACCGGCCCCGGTGCTGGCGCTACCCAACCAGCGCTGGAGCCTGGACTTCGTGCATGATCAGATGGCCACGGGGCGGCGGTTCCGTATCCTCAACATCGTCGACGACGTGACACGGGAGTGTTTGCGGGCGGTGCTCGACACGTCGATCTCGGGCAAGCGGGTGGTGCGCGAGCTGAGCGACCTGGTCGCCGAGCGTGGCGCGCCCAAGATGATCGTCAGCGACAATGGCACCGAGCTGACCTCGAACGCAGTGCTTGCATGGTCGGGCGATGCCGGCGTCGAGTGGCACTATATCGCTCCGGGCAAACCGACGCAGAACGGGTTCGTCGAGAGCTTCAATGGTCGCATGCGCGACGAGCTGCTCAATGAGACGCTGTTCTTCACGGTCCGGCAGGCGCGCACGATACTCGCGCGCTGGATCGAGGACTACAACACCGAGCGGCCACACTCCTCGCTCGGCTACGCCACTCCGGCCGCCTTTGCCGCCGAACTCGAAATGCAACGGTCGGGTTTAAACCCGACCGTTGCTTCACCCGCGCTCCTGCGCGACAACAACGGTCGGTCTCTGGTTGCAGTTGGATGAAAGGCGGGGGTCACGTCAAACCGGTTGCAGTATGGGCCGGGATGGCGCGCGCGAGGAAGCCACAGGCCGGTGATTTCTGGAGCGGGTGCAATGACGCCCGTGCTGCGGGTACCGCACCAATTTACTCTAATGAGCCCGGCTATCGCGAAAGCATGGACGGTGACGGCGATGGAATCGCCTGCGAACCCTATCGGTAAGTGAGTTGCAAAAGGGACCTCTTTTGCGATGCGACGGACGCTGCCCTCGGCCGTTTACTGTCGCAAAACCCACGACTTTAGAGACGTCCGAAACTTAGGAGATCAGCGACAAAGACGGGCGATGACGGCAAGCGATAAAGATCGTACCCCACAGCGCAATGAATGAACTTGTCGCTTTGAAACGACGGATGCGCTGGACGGAGCAGCTGGCCTCCTGCGGCTCGACCAGACCTACTGCGCTTCGCCCCGACGTCGCGGCGAGGTTTGGCATCACTAATTAAAATGCGGCGGTACTCGCCGCAGATGAGGCCAGACTTGAACGCGGCGTCGATGCGGAAGAAAGGGCCGATGTCGATGAGGGGCAGCTTAGGGCAGCCAAATAGATCTGATCGCCACGGTTCAGAACACCTAGCGCACGCCGCAATAGGGTAGCTCTTCGCCAAGCCAGTCAAGGAAGCGATCAAGCCACTGGCGCTTCCAACAGCTCTTGTAGCGCAGGTTCACCATCCCGGACTAGCTCAGCTTGCGCTCCAGAATGTCCGGCCGCCAGACAATTCCTCTGCGCGAGGATGCCATTGCAGATTGAGGTCGTGTAGCCCCTCGTTATGCAAAGCCAAGAGGTACAATAAGTGCACCTCTTGGCTTCATACATCATCGTCTAAGACCCAACCTTAGGACTAAAGAGCTTTTGCCATGTTGAGATGCGCTGCAACCGTCGGTGCCAATCCCGACGCGAACGTCTTCAACTGCGGCACGTCGCCGGTTGCAGCATATCCCTTGAGCGTATCGAGCGTCTCCTGATGCCCGGCGACCTGGGCAGCCACGTATGCGGTGTCGAAATCAGTGCCCTGCTTGGTCTTCAGATCGGCAAGCTTCTGCTGCTGCTCGGCATTCAGCGCCGGGTTGGGCGTCAGAGCTGGTGACAGCGTCGCGGTCAGGGCATTCAGCTTTGCAGTCGACCCCTGATGTGCGGTGATCATCTGGCCAGCGAACTTCTTTACCGCAGCAGATGCGCCGTTGGTTACGGCCAGCTTCGAGGTCTCGATCTCGAACGCATCGCTTGCAGCCGCCATGTTGGCGAAGGCCTGTCCACCTGAGGCCGGTGCTGCCATCGCATCATTGAAACCAGCTGCGTTCACGTCCGTGGCGGTCGTGTTGGCATAAGTGCTGTTATCAAGGGCAGTCGTATCTTCGGCCTTCTTGCCGCACGCGGCCAATGACAGGGCCGCTACCGACACTAGTGCCAGGGTCTTGAAGTTCATCATCGTCTCCATCTGCTCGCATATTGCCGCTGCCCGCTTAACGCGTGCCTTCGAAGGACCGTTCCGCACCAGCAACGAGCTCCGGACCGATCATAAGGCGCGTTCGTTCTGGATGTCTGCCGGCACAGCTGCCGGCTTATTGGGACACGGTTATGAGCATCTTCAGCACGATCATGAACAAGGTTTTCCACCACAAGTCCGCGCCAGCCGCAGCGCCGACTCCTGCTCCTGCCACTGCTCCGCAGGCCTCACGACAGGCCGCCCCAACCGTTGCCGCTCAGCCCGCCCCAACGGCGCCTCAGCAGTCCGTCGACGTCGGTGCGGTCCTTAGCGAGATGGCATCGATGAAAGATGGCGGCGGCAACTATCACAGCTCGATCGTCGATCTTCTAAAGCTGCTGGACCTGGATTCCAGTCTGACGGCTCGCAAGGAGCTTGCCAGCGAACTGAACGTCCATGCAGCCGCCGACGGCTCAGCCGAGCAGAACATCGCCCTTCATAAGGCAGTGATGCAGAAGCTTTCCGATAACGGCGGTATCGTTCCAGACAGCCTGCGCAACTAACGCGCACAATCCGAAGGGGACCGCACCCTGTGCGGTCCCCTTCGGCCTTAGACTGCTGGCTTAACTGTCCTCAATGTAGCGAGCTGGACTAGCGTTCTGAGGCGCTACTGCTACCGTCCCCTGCGCTGCCTGAGCTGGCAGCGTCTGACTACCACGCGGTGGTCCATTCGGCTCTTTGTGAAAGCCACACGCGGCGAGCCAGCAGATCGTGACTACGAGTGCCACGATCATCACGAAGATGACAATTGCCACAGGACCGGCTCACTTGTTTCCTCGTCTCCGCATCACATGCGCTCCCCAGTTATGCCGTCGATGTTATCGTCGTGCTGTAGCCACGTGGCGACGGGATGTTTCTTGCTCTCAAGACCACCGGTTTGATCGAGCAGGACGGTCCTATGTCCGGACGGCTCTATCGCCGCTCGCCAAATACCGAACCAAGAATGCCGCCAAGACCGCCCCCAGGCGCAGCGCCTACGACTCCGGCGCCACCCAGGCTACCGAGTACAGATCCCAAGATCCCACCAAGGCCACCTTGCTGCCCGGCCGAGCGCCCTGTCAGATGGCCGGCCACCAGCATGACCAGAATCGGCAGCATCTGCTTCAGAAGCTCGGGTGCCAGGCCGCTGCTTTGCGCCGCGTTGTCGGCGACCTCACGACTGCCGTCCTTCGATCCGAAGATACCGCCGAGGATCTGATTACCGTGGTCGATTTGCGTCGGCTCCTTGCCCAACACGTTCGAAGCAAGGTCTGCGCCGCCAAGCGTGTTCACATGGGCGTCTAACTGCGTCGTGTTATTTCCCATGCCGCCCAGAACCGACGGCAGCAGCGCTTCTGCGCCGCGCTGGGCTTGGTCACGCGGTATGCCTAGCTGGGCGGCGAGTGCATCGATGCCACCATCAGGCAGCAGGTCATTGAGATTCATGTCGGCTTCCTTGTTGTGACAGGTACCAACAGATGCTGGGACCTATAGGTCCGGTCACCTTCGATCAAGCTAAGGACCTTGGATCGGCAGGCATGCGCTGTCTGCGCAATATTAGTCAGGAAGCTCGGGCGTAGCTCAGCACTACGGCGCCCAGCATAGGCACCATGGCGAGCACGCCGCCGAAAGCCACGCCGGAGGCTACAAGGCTGATGTTATCCCGACCTTCTTCCTTCCATGCTCGCAGAGTAATGTCTTTCCAGCCTTTTGCAGGGATAGCCCAGGGACTGCCAGCGCCGTGCCCTCTCGCGTTCCCCTTGTTCGTCTTGGTCATGCCTTGTCCCTTTACGCGTCTCTTGCATCTGGCATGCGATCGCCGTTCTCACGCTACCCTGATGCAGATTTGCCTCAAGCCCCCACGGCGGGAGGCGCATCCTTGTCTGGATCTCGCCCATGTTGCTGATCGAGCAAACGCATGATTGGCGTCACGGTGAGGCCGTGCAGAACGATCGAAAACAGCACGACCAGTCCGAGGAGGCCCCACAGACGTTCGGCCGCATCGACGTGGATGTGGTTCAGACCATAGGCGAGATAATAGATCGATCCGACGCCGCGGATGCCAAAGAAGGCCAGCGTCAGCTTTTCCGAGCGGTCAGCCCGGTGGCCGGCCAGGCCGACCAGGCCAGTAATTGGACGGATGACCAGCAGGATCACGAGCGCGATCAACGCATCCGTCAACGATACCGAATTCAGGAGCCCGCTGACCAGCGCACCGCCAAACAGCAACAGCAAGACCATCATTGCCAGCCGTTCGATCTGCTCGGTGACGTCGTGCATGTCGTGATGAAAGTCGTGGGTCCGGTGCGTCCCTCGAAACGTCAAAGCAGTCACGAACACGGCGAGGAAGCCGTAACAGTGGATGATCTCGGTAAAGCCGTAGGAGATGCAGGTCGCAGCCAGCGCGATCAGGCCGTCACCGGTCTGCGCAAGCTTGGTTTGCGCAGGTACGTGGAATGTCAGCCAGCCAAAGGCCCGACCGATCAGCCAGCCAGCGCCGACGCCGGCGCCTACTTCCCATAAGACCCGGTACGTCAGCCACTCACCCAGCCACGGCTTGCTGCTCCCGGCTGCGGTTGCGGCTGCCAGCATAATGGCAAGATGGACGAACGGAAACGCAAAGCCATCATTGAGGCCGGCTTCGGACGTCAACCCAAACCGTACCTCGTCTTCGTCTTCGCTCTTGGGCGGCCCGACCTGAATGTCGGCTGCCAGGACAGGATCCGTGGGGGCCAAGCTGGCAGCAAGCAGCAAAGCGATCGCCCATGGCAGTTCCATCCCCCATGCCGTCACCGCCGTGATAGCCAGAATGCCCAGCGGCATCGTGATCGCCAACAGCCGCCAGGTAACCGCCCAGTCCTGCCACCTGAACACCCGGTCGATCTTCAGACCAGCCCCCATCAGCGCGATGATCACGACAAACTCGGTGAAGCGTTCAGTGATCTCGGGATAAAGAAGCGGCAGCGGCCTGAGCGTGACCTGCGGCAACGAGAACAGCGCAGCGCCGAGCGCGATACAGACGATCGGCAACGATAGCGGTAGCTTACGAAGCGCCAGCGGTAACCAGACAACTAGCGCAGTAAGCAGGCCAAAGCCGGTGAGAATGAGGATATATGGGTCGGGGAACCCGGAAGCGGCGATCATGACGGGTCTTTCCGGTGGGAAATGAGATTGTGCCGCAGGAAGCCGCGCATTCTTAATCGCTAATAAACTAGGAGATGATGAGCGATGGCACTGCCATCGCTCATCATCATTTTAGTCTATGAGCGGTCTGGGCCCTTGCCCTGCTCACTCTCACCACGACGTTCCTGCTCGATACCGTCGTGTTTCAGGCTCTCGTTTCCAAACACGCTGCCGGTTGCCTGCTTGACGTTACCAAGCGCCTCGTCAGCCATGCCCTTCGCCTTGCTACCAATGCTATGGTCGTTGCCGTACGAGCGTACCCGCGACGAACCACGGTCCAGATCTCGACGTCCGTAGATCGATGACGTGTTAGCAGGTGGTACATCGTCGCCAGACGTTGCAAATGCCCGATCCGGCGAAGCATCGAGACCATAGCTGGCAGCGGTCGCCGCTGCCTCGGCTGGCTCGTAGTCCCAACCCGACGAACGCCAGGATTCGGCACGTTCATCGATATCGACCGTGTTTGCTTCTTCCAAGACGCTGACGGCCTCACCAACGGCATCGTCATCGACGTCTGCGGTCAGAAGGAAGCCGCCACGACGCACGCCCTCTTCGTATGTGTGGCGGTCATGGTCAGGCAGAAATGCATTCTTGATCGACGCCCAAATGCCGCGATCCTCGTGCGTCGAGCGCGTGGTTTCATTATAGCCGTCGCTGGCCTTGTCATGGATGCGGATGTGATCGGCATCCACGCGTGATTGCTTCAGCCGTTCTTGAGCTGCTTCAGCGTCATTACGGTCATCAAAAAAGGCGGTGATGGTACGGGTCATGAGTGATCTCCAGATATGTCAGTGAATTAGCGCGAGGTTACGACCAGCTCGGTGCGACGATTCTCAGCCTGACCGGCGGTCGTAGCGTTGGTGTCTACCGGATCGGTCTCACCGCCAGAGACGGTTTCGATGCGAGCGGCATCAATACCCTGCGCAACCAAGCCCGCCTTGACCGCGTCGGCGCGCGCCTTACCAAGAGCAACGTTAGCCGCTGCCGGCCCCCGAGCGTCGGCATAGCCTGCGATGCGGACGCGTGTGTTTGCATACTGCTTGAGGACAGTAGCAATGGTCGCCACTTCCTGTGCGTCGCCGGCACGCAACGTGCTCTTAGCCGTATCGAAAGTCAGTTGTTCGAACTGGAATGTCCGCGGTGCAGCTCCGGTACCACTGAGGTAACCACCCAGGCCTGAGATGCCCGAAAGCGCTGTAGCCGACGACGCGCCTGGGGTCGTTGCAACGACTTCGGTCGGCGACGAACTGGGGGTCGGTGCAACTGCGACTGTCTCGTCATGCCCGCAACGGCTGAGTGCAAACAGCAGCCCCAAAATACCTGCGGCAAGCGCTATCCAGGCAAACCAGTTAACTTTTTTCTTCTCGATATGAATCGAGCGCGGAGGAGCCCCGTCCTTGTTGTGTGGATCGGCCATTATGTTCCCCTATCATCGCGCCATCGTAGCGCGACATTTGATACTGGAGCGTAACGACTGATGCGGGGCATTAGGTTCCTGATCCATCCAGACCATTGCTCCAGGTCTATACGATTATCGGAAAATCGATCGTGGTCCCGATGACTATCGTTTCTCGGAATGGGGCAGGTCTAAGAGCGGCATGATGCAAGCGCGCCGGTGTCGCAAAAGTCGCGACATACGAGAAGTCCGAAACTTGGCGAAGCCGGACGGAAACGGGGAGGGCTCGCCTCCCCGCTTTCGTTTATGCCTCCTCGGTTACCTTGGTTGCGCGAGGTTTGCGGGGAGCCTTAGGAGAATCATCAGTAGCCTTTTCGGCTGTCTGACCGGATTTGCGCCCCAAACCAATCGACTTTGCCATGGTCCGCCGTGCTTCCGAGTACGATGGTGCGACCATGGGATAATCGGCCTTCAGGTTGTAGCGTGCTCGGTATTCCTCGGGCGTAAGGCTATTGCTCGACAGATGGCGGCGTAACGTCTTGTATGACTTGCCGTCGATCATCGAAATGATGTGGTCGGGCGACGCCAGCGATTTACGCACCGTGACAGCAGGCTCATAAGCTTGAGCAGCTTCTTCCGGGGCTGCTGAAGTAGCTGCGCCTGACAGTTGATCGACAGCGGCATGCATTGACCGCAAAAATGCGGGCACATCCTCCGCATTCGTGCGGGTGTTAGGATTGGCCAACCACGCAGCGGTCAGTTCAGCGGCCAACTCGACCGCGTTGATGTCATCGTTCATTATAATCTCTTTATCTTGGGGGGGGGGCATGCAATTAGGTTCAACCGCTTCGAAGTTCAAGATAATCAGATATTTAACGAGGAAGCGATCCGTTTGCCGAAAGCTCACGAAATTGCCGATCAATGGTCCATCTTGGGACGCACCGCATATGATGAGGCACGAGTTGCCCGTCGTTTGGCGCCGTGATTACGGCATATCACTTGGGATGAGCGACCTTGCAGAGCCTATTCTCGATTGCCGTGTGTTCTTCGGACAGACTGCTTGATGCGAGTTAGGTCTTCGCAGGTGCGGTCCAGCCGATCCGGACCAGGGTGCCGATTAGCGTCGAGCGCGGTACCTTGAAGGTTCGGCAGACAGATGCCTTGCTGGCCCCACCATCCAGCGCGGTTGTAATCCGTTCGAGGGTTTCGGTATCGATCATCGGCGGGCGGCCACCCTTGCGTCCGCAACGCTTCGCTGCAGCAAGCCCGTCCATTACGCGCTCGCGCGTCAGTGCGCGCTCATACTGTGCGAGTGCGCCGAAAAAGGAGGAGAGCAATTCGCCGTGCGGCGTGGTCGTATCCATCTGCTCGGTTAGCGAGCGGAAAGCGATACCGCGCGTCTTCAGATCTGTAACGATCGCCAGTAGGTGCGGCAGCGACCGTCCAAGCCGGTCGAGCTTCCATACTATCAGCGTGTCGCCCGGGTTCAGATAATCGAGGCAGGCTTTCAGTCCCGGCCGATCGTCGCGTGCGCCGGATGCCTTGTCGGTATGGAGATGACGATGATCGACGCCGGCTGCGACTAGCGCGTCCCGCTGAAGATCGACCGTTTGACGGTCATCGGCCGACGAGACCCGCATATATCCAACCAGCATGTACGACAAACCCCCGAAAGCACGTTCTCGAACACCCTATCTAAGCGACAGGGTTTGTCGAACGTTATGACCGAAGGCGGCGTTGATTGAGGTGGCCCCCTAAATGACCTGACAGGGCCCCGCTCTTAGATAAGAGTGAGGCATATGGCTGACGGTACGACTAGGCGTTACAATGATGGCGAGGTCCTCTCCGGTGTTCAGCGCCGGAGGCGGTGGACACCGGAGGAAAAGGTCCGGATCGTCGAGGAGACGTATCTACCGGGAATGAGCGTGTCGCTCGTCGCCCGCCGGCACGGCATCGGTGGAAATCAGATCTTCACCTGGCGGCGCCTGATGGCGCAGGGTGCGCTGACCGCCGCGGCAGCTGGCGAGGAAGTAGTGCCGGCGTCCGAGTACCGTGCGCTCGAGGCGCAGGTGCGCGAACTACACCGGCTGCTCGGCAAGAAGGCCATGGAGAACGAGCTGCTCCGCGAGGCCGTGTCCCGGGCCGCAGGCCCAAAAAAACTGCTGTTGCGCTCGACCTCGTTGCCACGGGATGGACGGTGAGCGCGGTCGCAGAGGCGGTCAGCATCGCTCGCACACACCTGTCCGCAATGCGCCATCGCCCAGCGCCCCGACCACGCGGACGACCGCCGCTGCCCGATGCTGAGCTGGTCGCCGACATCCGTGCGCTCGTCGCTGATCTGCCAACCTACGGCTATCGCCGCGTTCATGCTCTGCTGCGCCGGGAAGCCGAGAAGACCGGGCGCGAAGCGCCCAATCCGAAACGCGTCTACCGCGTCATGAAGGTGCATGGGCTGCTGCTACAGCGGGGCGGCGAACGCCGCGAAGAACGGCGTCACGACGGTCGCGTCGCAGTCGACTTGCGCAACACCCGCTGGTGCTCCGACGGATTGGAGATCACCTGCGACAATGGCGAGAAGGTGCGTGTCGCATTCGCGCTCGACTGCTGCGACCGCGAGGCGATGGGACATGTGGCGACGACGGGCGGCATCACCGCCGAGGACGTCCAGGACTTGATGGTTGCCACCGTCGAGCATCGCTACGGACGGGTGAACCGCGTGCCCCAACCGATCGAGTGGCTTACCGACAACGGCAGCTGCTACACCGCTCGCAACACACGTGCGTTCGCCCGGGACATCGGGTTGATCCCGCGCACGACCCCGGTCAGCAGTCCTCAATCGAATGGCATGGCTGAGGCATTCGTTCGCACCCTCAAGCGCGATTATGTCCGCGTGAACCCCAGGCCGAATGCACAGAGCGTCATCGACCAACTGCCCGGCTGGTTCGCCCATTATAACGAGGTGCATCCGCACCGCGCTTTGCGCTATCGATCCCCACGCGAGTTCATCGCGCAAACCTGCGAGGCTCTGTCAGGCCTTTAGGGGGCAACAACATTGATTCAGCGAAGGCGAAAACCGGGGATGTTGTAAATCGTGTCAGACCGTCCGAAAACTCCCAGCCCGGACCTGACGAAGTAATCTAGTTGCGCTTTTCTCGTTACATCCACACCGTCGCCTCTTTAGGATACATTCGAGCGACACTATGTTGCGCTTGCCGGGCTTCAATTGAGGCCGGTGGTGAGTTTTCGGACGGTCTGATGTGTTTTCCGACAGGGGCGTGAGATCGGTCGGCGCTTAACCGATCGGGCCGCTTTCGCCCAATAGCGTTAGAGGTAAGCGCGGTCTCGAGCAGACGCGTAGTTAAAACAGTATCCGGCGTGTGCGGCGTCTCAAGGCGGGTGTCATCAGCGTTGCCATGGAGATCAACTTGGAGAGTCGATGCTTCCTGCCGTGTCCTACTAAGGAAACATATCGGTTCTAGCGTCAATAAAACATAGTGAGGGGAAGCATAGCAAGTCCTGGCTTAACTAATAAGCCGAAGCTGTAGTAAAGAATTTCGTTCTATTCTTGTAGAGATAAGATTTCATTGGATAAAACACCGTTACGCTTATATGCTACGAAAACGTCATCGAGATTTTTTGTGTCCATGTCGAGCCGGGCGAACTTCGCTTCGTCGAGTCTCATGCCATCGATAATTGTGATCACGTCACCAGCTTGCAAAGCCGAGCCTCGGAGAACGCTTGGATCAGCTGGATCGAGTAAATAGCCGTCGAGCTGCCCGCGGCTATAATGAGGCTTGAGATTGAACCGCTGGGTGAACGACGTGCGGTCAGCTTTGATCTGTCCACTTAATTGTGGTTGCGGTGACGCTTCCACCCGCACCGGGATAACATTAGGCGTACCTGTCGATACAATTTGGACTTTATCAGCGTCTTTCGAAGCCGGTTTGCGCACATAGTACGCGACAAAGCCAGCGATCAGTAAAGCAGCGGTTACCACCATCGCCTTTACCATTGTTCCGCGCCTACCATGCGCCCGAGCAGCCGTCATCATTCACCCTGCAGTTCTAGACCTTTTGACGGTATATGTATGAGGCGTAGAATTGTACGCCTCATACATCGCTCTTACTTCGACAAAGACCGCGCAGCGTTCACTCTGCCGTTACCGTAATACGGATCATGCGCAGATACTCCTAGGTCATCCGCTCCCGCGTTGAGATAAGCGCGTAGCTTAGCAGGATGCATTTTGCCGTATTTGCTGACGATGAGCGCAGCGACCCCCGAGACGTGTGGGGTCGCCATGCTCGTACCGTTGCTCCAGTAGTACGAGTTGGCAGCGCCCGTGCTGAAGACGAAGTCAAAAATGTAACATGGCCTGGTTACACCGGCGACCGTGCAATCACCCGTAACGGACGGCGTGTAATCGCCGCCGGGACCGGCGAGATTGATCACCGAGCGACCATAATTGGAGTAGCTGGCCGGGTTGTCCAGGAAGACGTTCTGGTTCTTGCCCCAGCCCCGCGGTGCGGTCGCAGAGATCGAGATCGCCTGCGGCGAGTCCGACGGCAAATGGATCAGATTAGCTGGCGTACCTGTGGTTTTCGGGCTGTCAGCGCTCTGCCCGTCGTTGCCCGCCGATACAATCACCAGGGCCCCCTTCTTATAGGCGTAACTTACCGCACGATCGATCAGCTGTCGGAGGGTCGACGCCCCTTCCTCGGACTTTTGAAGCGATCCGCCCAGGCTCATGCTGATGACGTCGACGCTGCGGTCGGCAGCATAGATGATCCCCGCCGCGACGTCCTCGAACGAACCGCTACCGCTGTTGAACAGGACCTTCACCAAGCAAAGCGTCGCCTTCGGCGCGACGCCGATCGTACCGACGCCATTGCGCGCGGCGCCGATCGTACCGGCCGTGTGCATGCCATGCGCGAAGATCCCCGTGTCGTCATCCGAGTTCGGGCCGTAGGCAATGCCCTCGCCGGTCATATCGGCAGTGCAACTCGGGTCGTACCTACCGGCGATGTCCGGATGGTTTAGCTGAAAGCCGCCGTCGAGCACTGCGACGCGAGCGCCGTGCCCCTCGTAGCCCATCTTCCACGCGTCTACGGCCTTGATGGCGGTGTGGCCCCATTGCAGGTTAAACCGCGGATCGATGCCGGCCGGATTATTGGGCGGATTTACGACGTCGGCGTCGCGGAACACCGCTCGCTCGCCCTTCGGTATCCACTTGATCTTCCGATCAGCGGCAACAGCTGCGACACCTGCTTTGTCTCCAACGGCAGCAAGGAAGCCAGATCCGCCTTCGGCCACGACGACGTCGATGCTCGCGAGCCGCTTCTTGATCCGGCCGCCTGCAGCAGTGACGGCGGCATCCAGGTTCGCTCCTGGGGTCCCCAGCACCACAAAGGTCTCTGCAGAGGCTGCTAAAGGAAACGTCACTAGCGACGTTGCAAACGCGATTTTGAGCACGCTCTTCATCTCTTGTCCTCCCGTACGCCGGAGCACGAAATACCTGTGTCCCGCTCTTCAGGCGCCTCGACGAGGCTAAACGAGATCTTTAGGAGAGCAAGGTCCCTTTCACCTCGAATTTCCCTATTTTTTAAATTGTTAAGTTGGAGCATGCCATCGCGGCCGTAGCTAATCGATCGGTCGCTTTCCATTCTGATGAGGAAGGGCCTGAGGTAGGGACTTAGAAAGGCTTTTCGCCGATGTAGTTTCCAGCGCTGCTGTAGCGGCAAACAAGAACGTCTTCACGCGTTCCAGTAGCAACGGCGCATCCGACCTCTTGAGTCTCACGCCACACCAACTGCGTGTAGTGACCTACATCCTCAACCTTACCCGTAACACTATTATCGGGGAATGACCCAAGCTTGAAATACCGCTTTTCTTTTACCCATGCCCCGACCCGAGCTTCGAGAGAATAATATCCTTTCGTTCCCGCCCAGAGGTTTTCTCCTTGTGGATTAGAAGACAATTCCGGGGCGTGCTCGAATGATCCGGTTGCAGCTAGATGATCGGCCCACCGCTGCGCCGACTGCGCCAACGCGGGATTCCAACGTAGAGGTGGGATGCCCAGCGCTGTTCGCTCCCGATTGTGCACGGTGAGGATCCGAACGTCAAAAATCGAATTCAGACCGGTTGCACCGATCATCAGAGGTGCAGAAAGAAACAGCACAAAGACAGACGCCTTCGAGAACAATCGATCGCCAGCCATAATGTCGTATGCTCCGTTGGGTAACGGAGGTTTGACACGGTGGTATATTGGCCAAGTTACTACACTCAGTTAGCGACACGGTAAGTAAGATCGCATTTGCAGTGCTCGGCGTCGAGCGGTCGCCGGTGCGCTACATTTCGCACAAGACGGACCAGACCCACCTCAGCACTGCGCGCGTCTATAGACCTGCTGTCCACTCACGGCATTGATGTGAGCGGCACGATCTGACTCAGGCTCTGTGAGGAGAGCCTGAATGAGAGAAATGTACTGGCTGACGGATGAGCAGATGGCGCGTCTGGAACCGTTGTTTTCTAAGAGCGATAACAAGCCTCGGGTTGATGATTGGCGGGTGCTCAGCGGCAGCGTTATCGTCAATCACAACGGGCTACGCTGGTGTAATGCATCGGAGGACTATTTCCGGTGAGTGAGCCGACGGTGATCGGGGTAGCGCAGGCAGAAGCGCTGGATATACTAATCCGCGGTCTCACCCAGCTCCTCCACCTTGGCGACGCCGTGCATCGTCAGGGCAGCGGCATTTGCTCCAAAAACTATCCCAGTCTGGTCCATCACGACCACGCTATGGGACGCTAATCTCATTGAAGTGAAGCGCGGCGAGGGCTTGCAAGTTCCGGATTATGTATCAGTCGCACCAATCACCCTGATGCAGGAAGACTACGCTTCAATGTTTCGAAAACGGCACAACCGGAACATTGCTTCGTGGTTCTGGTTAATCGATGCGCATTGGTCGAACGGAGGACTGCACCATAAACCTTATCATTCTTCTCGTCGTCGGCGGCATCATCGGCTGGGTAGCCAGCATGATCATTCGGACCGATGAAGAGCAGAGCGTTATTCTCAATGTCGTCGTTGGCATTGTCGGCGCAGTGCTTGCGAAGTTCATCATTACCCGGCTCATCGGCGGTGACTTAATCATGGACGGCGCGATCAACATCCAGTCAGTCCTGATCTCGCTGGTAGGCACCATTTTCCTGCTCGCGACCGTGAACCTTGTTCGTCGCGGTTCGGTCCGCTGACTGACTAAGTGGCAGACCCAGTTCGGCCTGTCGCATTATCCAGTGAAATGCCGCAAAGTCGGCATCATTCTCGAGGAGAGACATCATGAAGCACTTCATTATCGGCATGGGCGCCGCAGCCTTGCTTACGACCGGCGCAATGGCGCAAACGGGTCATGCCGGATCCCACAACCCGGCGGTCAAGGACAACTTGGCCGGCCACGTCGCCGCACCGGCGGACGGTCGCAACTCTTTCACCGAGGCACAGGCACGTGGCCGGATGGCCAAGGCGGGCTACTTGGACGTGTCGAAGCTGGCCAAGGACGACAACGGCGTTTGGCAGGGCACGGCGATGCATCGCGGCAAGAAGGTGAATGTTGGTTTAGACTACAAGGGCAACGTTACGACCCGCTAAATAACGGTACTAGGAGGGACACTATGACGAAAACCATCACACGACTGTTCGACAAATATTCCGATGCGAAAAACGCGGTGAGCGATCTCGAACGCCTCGGCGTACCGCGTGACGATCTTAGCATCATGGCTAATAAGCGTGATCACGGACACCATGACGGCACTACCGGCATCGACGACGTGAACGACGATGGCGATGTATCGCGCGGCGCCTCGACCGGTGCCGTTCTAGGCGGCGTCGGCGGTCTGCTTGCCGGTCTTGGCCTTCTTGCAATCCCGGGTCTGGGCCCGATCGTGGCGGCTGGTTGGCTCGCTTCCACGGCAGTCGGCGCAGGCATCGGCGCAGCAGGCGGCGCCGCTACGGGTGGAATCGTTGGCGCGCTGAAGGAAGCCGGCCATACTGACGAGGAAGCGAACGTCTATTCTGAGGGCGTACGTCGCGGCGGTACCCTTGTCAGCGCGCGTGTCGACGATACGCTCGCAATGGAGGCAGAGGCCGTCTTGCAGCGCAACAAGTCGGTAGACGCTGCCGAGCGCGGTTCGGCCTACCGCCAGTCGGGCTGGAATGGCTTCGACGACAAGGCCCCTGTCTACACCGACGACGAGGTCGTGACCGAGCGCAACCGGTACGGCACCACGCCGCGAATCTGATTGACTGGGCGGCCCGTCCCTTGGACGGGCCGCCCCTTCTTTAATGCGCCAAACACGTCACGCGATCTTCGGTCCGATGAACGCCCAGGCGTGAACCGCCGCATGTCGACTGCTCCCGACCTAGCAGTCGTAAAACAACGGCCTGAGGCGACATTCTTAACCTAAAACCGGTAGCCGCGAGGGAAGCTTGCTGAAGCCTCTGATGAAAGCGCACCGGTGACCGTAGGCAATATGCCAACTACTGTTCGACGAGCCCATGGGACATGGAAGTCGCATCGCGCGATTGACGCGACCGCGCCCTGGATCATCGCCTCGATCGTCACGTTCGCGCTCTATGCCGGCCGATCGGTTCTGCTGCCCATCATCCTCGCCATCCTGCTGTCCTTCCTGCTGGCGCCGATCGTTGCCGGCTTCCGCCGATTGCGCGTGCCCCGAGCCCCGGCCGTACTCCTTGCGATACTAATGGCCCTGGGCACGATCGGCGTGACTAGCGCCATCTTGGTAAGTCAGGCAGCAACGCTGACGAAGGACGCGCCGGCGTACGCGGAGCGCATCACTGCGAAAGCGGCCGTCGTCCGCGTTGCACTCCACGACCGCTTCGGCTCGATACTGCAAACGAATGGGGGCGGTAGCCGCCAGAATGCTCAGAATGCGCGCCGAGCAGGCACAGCGTCCTTGGCCCGCCCGCGAGACGACGCTGCGATCCCCGTGGAGATCCAGGCACCGCCAGCAAGCGCGATGGATGAGATTCGCAGCTACGTCTTGCCCGCCCTGGCACCCGTGGAGACGACTCTGATCGTTCTCATCGTTACGATCTTCATCCTCTTCCAAAAGGAGGATCTACGTGACCGTCTGATCCGCCTTATGGGTACCGTCGACCTTCACCGGACGACTGTCGCGCTCGACGAGGGCGCAAAGCGGCTCAGTCGCTACTTCCTGTCGCAGTTCGTCGTCAATGTCGGGTTCGGCGCTGTGATCTGGGGCGGTCTGTTCCTGATTGGCGTACCATCGCCCGGCCTTTGGGGCGTGCTGGCCGGACTGCTTCGTTTTATACCCTATGTAGGCGTGCTTGTTGCGGGAATCGGTCCCCTAGCATTGGCGGCTGCCGTCGAGCCAGGCTGGCTGATGGTCGGCTATGTCGCCTTGCTGTTCCTGATCGTAGAGCCGCTCGTCGGCTATGTCGTCGAGCCACTGCTCTACGGTCACTCAACTGGCCTCTCACCGGTGTCAGTCGTCGTCGCTGCGTTGTTCTGGACGTGGATCTGGGGACCACTCGGATTAGTGCTATCGATGCCGCTAACGCTGATGCTGGTCGTTCTCGGTCGTTACATTCCGGCTTTCGAGATCTTCGACGTCGTGTTCGGCGACCGCCCCCCGCTTTCGCCCTCTGAGACATTCTACCAACGTGTACTCGCAGGTCATCCGGAAGAGGCCATCGAGCAAGCCGAAACTCATCTCGAAACGCTCTCGCTCGCCGCCTATTATGACGAGGTCATACTTGGCGGTCTGCGGCTCGCGGTTGCTGATGTCGATCGCGGTGCCGTGGAACGCACGGCGCTCCGGGCAGTATGTGAGACCACACTCGAAGTGCTGGAGGCGTTGGAGCATCACCCAGACCCGGTGGGCCACGCCAGCTTTCTTGACGGAACGGAGGTTACCGTCTGGACCAGATCCGAGGAGGGTAACGACGGAAATGGCAGCAGTGTACTGTGTGTGCCGGGGCGCGGCCCACTGGACGCGGCAGTGGCACGAATGGCGTCCCAATTGCTTCGCCGCCGCGGATGCGAAGTGCATGAGCAGCGGCGCGTGAACGGGCGGGATGGCACAGTCACCCCTGTCGCTGCTACCGCAAACTTTATCTGCATCCTCGGCCTGTTCGATGACCGGAGCTTTCAACGAATGCAGCCCGTGATCGCCAAGCTGGAAGCCGAAACGACCAGCGCGACGGTTATGGTAGGCGTCGTGCGGGTCGAAGGTCAGGTCATACATCAGGCGGAAAGGGACTTTGTCGCGTCGATAGGCGCCCTTTGCAGTGCGATTGGCGCTAGGACAGGACCCATCGATGTGAGATGAGCGATTTGATTTAGGCTTCGTAAGGAAAGTGTGGATGACGCCCTGGAAGCCAAAGATATTAAGCCCTGCATCCCGGGCCGCAGATCGCGCAACGAGCCGGTCAGATACGACAAGCGCCGCTACCGGCGCCGCATAGAGATCATGTTCGGCCGTTTGAAGGATTGGCGCCGCGTCGCCACTCGCTACGACCGCTGGCCAGCCGTCTTCTTCGCTGCCTTCGCACTCGCGGCACCGTTATCTTCTGGCTACGACCGATGAGTCCCGACCATAGTATTGAATCAGGGTTATTGTGAAGATGACAAATGAAAAAGTCACTCGTTATTGACAACTTGGTCGGTGTAGGCGGCGTATTCATTGATATCAGATAATCGCTCGGGTGACCTATCACTGTCTAAATAAGCTACGATACGGAGGACGTTGCCACGCATATAGCGAGTGGCGAACTAAATTGTTAAGAAGTACAGATTAGTTATTTATCTAGACCTAGGCGCTTGAAAATCGCAAATTGTCACGAATAAGTCACCGGTTGATCTGCCTACTTTCTGGGAACGACGATTTACCGCCTGCTTAAGGCGCACTGTGGCGTCAACCGACGAGGGGCTTTGTTCCAACGTTCGAAAGCGCTTCAGCGCGGCGGGCGACAACCGGCCTTTAATCATTCGCGTATCTGGCAAAACCACGCCCGGAATACCGTCCGCGACGAGTTCAATCTCAAACGTGCCGTCGTCATTTACCATCACAGTAACCTTAATTGGTGCTGACGACTTTTTTCACTCGGCGCATGTTCGGGACAACCCAGATTGGCAAGACCATCGAGTAGCTTCGCTGAATCGCAAGCCGCTCGTGACGAAGAGGCTTAGAACGCGACGTCGCATTTGCTCATCGTATATAAGCCTCGAATGACTGCAAGTGACCATTCCTGCCGTTGCAAAAGGGACCCCCTCGCAACGGCAGCAGGTGCTAGGGCGACGATTCCAATATTTGATCCTTTCAAAAAAGTCCCTGCCGCCCCGATCGCCGCTCCATCGGAGACTGCAGCATCACCGAGTGCTTTTCTAAAAGCTGACCTTTCGCAGTCGATCATCAAGCGTCACGTGTGAGCTAGGCGAAGTCACCAAGCTTGTCGGCATCATCGTCAGGCTGGTCATGCTCCGCCGAGTTATCGCTCGGCGGTCCGAAGCCCGGCTCTGTGGGCATATCGCCGGGGTCGGGCTCGTTGCCAGCAGTGCGTGTCGGACTCATGGTTTTTCCTTTGCTGCTTCATATCCGCGCCCGTTCCGCGTATCGGCCCCTTCGGTTGTTCGATTATCGATGCCTATCGAAAGAGCGCACGAACCATACCGAAATGGCAGTCGGACCCGCGTTGTACGGCAGGGGAGGATCGGCGCTCCGACCCTCCCGAAGGCGATCCTAGATCAAAGCTCGGCCGTAGAAGTGTGCCACGCCTTGCCGGTAGCTGGCGGTGAATTCCGGCACCTCGCTCGGCTTGAACTTGGGAGCCGTCGCCAGCTGCTGCTTGGAGATGTTCAGGACGTAGCCGTCCTTGGTGACGTGGTAGTCCAGGTAGCTCCATGGCAACGGGAACAGCGCCTCGCCGAAGCCCATCGTGCCTCCAAACGACATCACCGCGTAGGCGACCCGGCCTGAGTATTTGTCGACCATAAAGCTATCGATCTTGCCGAGATGCTCGCCGTTACGGCCGACCACAGGCGTGCCCTCTACCTTTGAAGAGGAAATCAGACGGACGCTCTCGTCAGTTTGAAGCCGGAACTCGAACTCATCGCGGGTCTTCGCCTTGCTCCGTGTCAGGAACGCCGCCCCGGCAGCAACGCCGACTGCGGCTGCTCCCAGCCCGATCGCACGCCAGCCCGGTCCTGAACCATTCTGTTGGCCGCGCCCTTCGAACGCGCTGCGCGGATGACCACTGCTGGTGCCGACGCCGGCACCGCTCGACCGATCTTTCTCCTCCTCAAACAGTGAGGCGTTCGCGCCGGTTGTGGACAGACGCACCTTGTCGCCCTCAACCGCGGCGACCAGGCCGGCAGACAGATAGTGATGGTGACCCTGATGGCTGCCCTGTCCGCTGTCGCGCCTGGTGAGCTTGATGCGGTCACCCTCGACCTTGTCGACGGTACCGACGTGAACGCCGTCCGCTCCGATGACTTCCATATGCTTCTTGATGCCGCCAAGGTCAGCCATGCTAGGTTCCCGATATGATTGAAGCCGTTCAACGGCTCGAACTCGGGATCGATGCATATGAGTGCAAATCGGCGCGCAAAGCGGCGCCTCATCAAAACCGGTTTAAACCGTTGTAGTCGCATAAAAGGGGATGACAGTTCGAGGGTCCCCACCGGCGCCGATTGGAACCCCCGCAGCATCCGGCCTTCTACGCGCGTCGATGCACTTACGTCGGGCCAAGAGGGATCGCGCTTCGAGCGCCGGTCTACAACTCTTCAGGAAGGCGGCCTGTCCGTTTTTGGGTGGCAGGTGGCGAAAACGGACGCTCGTTCCAGGTGGCTAGTTTGAGGGCCGTACCGCCAATTTGATAGAAAGTCCCCATTCCGATCTCGGGCGGCGGTCCCCACCCAGGCGCGCCACGCCTCTGCGGCTAAACGGAAACGCTCTTCGCTCGCAAAGCAATGCACTCTCAGCCCGCTTTTGATCGTCGATGTCTTCCAACGTCCCGAACCAGGCAAGCACCTCCCCGTCGTGATCAAAGTGTGGTGACGCGCAGGAGCGGAACCAGCAATAGCCGCTGGAGGTCCGCAGGCGATAGTTGACGTCTATCGACAATGCCGTTTCAAGCGCCAAGCGCCAAGCGCCAAGCGCCAAGCGCCAAGCGCACAGGGTTTGTTCCACGTCGTCTGGGTAGATTGCGTCAAGCCAACCGTTATCTAATGCCTTGTTGACCTCGATGCCGGTGACCTTCGCCCATCGTGCGCTAACAGTGCGGATGGCGCCACTCGCGTCTGCGATCCAGCTGATGTGCCGTGTCATCTCAACACTGGTGTGGTAGTGATCAGCTTCCTGCCGGACGGCGTCAAGCGCATCTAGCAATACCAAGAGGTGGCGTGCTGCTTCCAGGCAATATCGTGCTTCATACTTGCCGCTGCATCCAAGTTGCTCTTAGCCTGCCCATCCTCACCTAATCCGTCGAACTCCATCATAAATTGTTTGATTAGTATATACATACAGCAAAGCCTTATACTTTGTTAGAGCAATTCGGCTCCTGTACATTATGGGGACATAGATTGCCCTAAGCCTACGGGGGGCGGTCTCCGTAGCGTCGTCTGTGACGAAAAAGGCACGATTTTCCCGAAAATCGACATTATCAAGGTCATAGCTGGATTTTGCGATAGAGCGGTTTGCGTGTCGCCATGGCCCCCGTTATCCTTTCGTTAAGGACAAACTCGAGGAAACCAACATGAAGCGTCTACTCATCTCGACCATGGCATTCGCATCCGCCTTCGCGATGGCCCCAGCGGCTCATGCAGTTGACTTCACCCCGAACGATCCGGAATTCACCGTTCGCGGCGATATCAACGATGGTACCGTTTCGGCAGATTTTGGCCGTTCGGGCATCGCGGCCGGCACCTTCCAGGATACCTTCAACTTCATTATCGATCAGACTGGTCTGGCTAGCGGCACGCTGAGCACGAACACCACGCGCCTGACGAGCTCGACCGATCTCGACATCCTGTCGGTGTTCATCAATGGGTTCGCAGCCACGAAGACCATTGTCGGCAACGCCGAGTTCTTCGAGCTCAACGACGTCTCGATCGCTTCGGGTGTGCCGAACCAGATCGTCGTGAACGGCACGTCGCGTGGCAACGGCTCCTATGCCGGCACCGCGACCTTCGAGCCGACGGCAGCAGTTCCCGAGGCTGGTACCTGGGCAATCATGCTGTTCGGTATCGGCGGGATTGGCGCATCGATGCGCGTTCGTCGTCGCCAGGCGAAGATCGCATTCGCCTAAGCACATTTCACAGCTGGTCCCAGTGGCCATCTGTGTGAAGGCAGCCGTCAACCTCGCGAGGTTGGCGGCTGTTTTTGTTTAACCGCCGGCGCAATGGGTTTGCCGAAGAATCCATGTGGCGCGGTGGGCGCCGTCGATCGATAATTGGGCAAGCGGGATGGCCCATACTGCGCCCAACAGCCCAAACCCCGAGATCGCGAACGCGCCTGAATGGACGCCGTCAGGTACCGAGCACACGTCCTGGTATCGGCATCCATCGATCTACAGCCACGCAGAGCCACGTACGCGGCTGGGACTGGTAATGACCACCGGTGTGCGCCATTTTGGCGTCATGATGTTCAAGCGTGGGCGGAGAACTATAACATGAGTCTACGCTTGGAGCATGTTACCAAACTCGCACATAGCAAGGAAGGCCTGAGGGCTGCTTACGCCGCGGGTGTCGACCATCAGCGCAATGATTGGCTGAGATATCCACCATGCAAATGGGACCATCCCGCAATTCTGGCTTTTGATGAAAGCGGAACGTGCGTTGGCGGTATCAATTGGGGCGAGGACCATGATGATCGAACGCTCCCAATCACGTTTGCCTGGGGTTCGCCTACCGCTCCTGCAGCCTTTGCTGCCGTACTTTCGCGGTTTCGGAAGGTTCACCTAAACGGGTGGTTCACGGAAATCCACTTCACGATATCGACGCATAACGAAGCAATGCGAAAGGCCGTAAAAGTGCTTGGGCTTGTTCCTCGGGCCTTTACTTTTGAGATGCCGGTAAAGGACATGACCAGGTCTTGATGGCAAAAAATGCCCGGCTTGGAAAGCCGGGCATTTTCGAGCTTAGCCGTTATCGAGCTTTGCGGTATTCCAATATCGCGTATTGGATATGTTAGGTTAAAGACAAAGGTATTAATCAGCAGCCTTTGCGAGCCTTGCCACTGTTTCAGTGACGCATTGCGCTATCCCCTGCGAAATGCGGCAGTAAAAGATGATAGCTGCTCAGGCTGGTGACACTATTAAGCCCTGATGGGCTTACCGATAGGCCAGTAGCGCATGTGAACCCCCCGAGTTGAAAGTGTTTGTCTTTCGACAAGGAGGCTTATGCAGGAACTCTATTTCGTAATTGTAATTCCATACGGTGAAAGGCGCATTAACCGCAACTGGCGCATTTTTTTGTCTTTCTGCTCGAGCGGTGATGTATCAAAGTCCCCGTAGCCGTCCGCATAAACGGACCGTGGTGAGAGTAGGGGCAGACCACCCTCATTTTTAGGCTAGAAGCGACGTTCCAGGCGATTGGCCTGCGATATGGACCGCCAGTCAGAACCTCCGCCTCACCTTCACCTAGTTGTGGGGCCAATGTCCGGAAGCTTGGAATTCGCTGCATTCGGCGGGCGCCTCGCCGGCACTTTGGCGCTTACTGACTAAGTCCGACTTTGCCGCTTGTTCGGCACCACGGTCCGCTTGCTCTTTGACGCTGCGGATGTTGCCGGGCCGCAGATAACTTCGCGCGTTCTCCATATAGCCGTGGCGGGGGCGGGTCGTACAGTCGGCGAGTGCCATCCCGGCAGGACTGCTGTTGACACGCACGGTGTTGTGGTCCGCCTGCCATGCCTCGCTGATCCATCCCGCCGTCGCCAGCGAGCACGTGTTCGCTCAAGCACTCGGCGCGCAAAGAAGAAATGGCCGATTTTACAAATCTATACTTTTGTAGGTCAGTAATGCGCGGGAGGCTCTATATCTATGATAAGGTCCAAAAGTTCGCGGCGCACTTGATCAAGTTCGAGTGCCCCCTGGAGGTCTCCACGCTCAATCTTGGCATCGACTTCGCGCTGGGCGACGAACACAGCATCCACCCCGTACCGACCAACCATAGTGTAGGCCGCAGAGTGTGCCACAGGGAAGTTCGATCGGTGGGAGGCATTCATGCTGCACCTCATTGATAGTAATCATCAATGCACGAGCGCTCGACGAATCTCTTGAAGACGATCCTAGATAAAACCTTATGGTAAAGAAGGTGTTAATGGCCGCACGTGCTAATTCGATTAAGCGAAAGCGCCCCGCATGTCCGTGTGAAGAAACATGGCGAGGCGCTAAAAGGGTACGCAGTACTGAAGGCCAAAGCCTCGGTTGCTGGCTAAGCGCTTGATAGTTGAATATTCGTAAAGCACCCCGCCCGCTTGTGTGACACGCTTGATGTCGCGAGCGGGATGCCGAGCTCTCACTGTCTTGGGTCAGCGGGCTCTTAGGTCTGCCTCGCAGAGAGCCGTCTACGTCGCAAGCGCATTTCAGAATTGCAATCTCGCGGTGATACAGGCCGTTTTTAACTCGAGCAAAAATTGCCCCGCTGCTGCCTGCACAGACCTGCCCGCTCTAAACGCCGGTCCGTGTGTCTGAACGGTCTGCTCTACAGCTCCGGCAGGCGGACTGAGCGTTTCCGCGGTACAGCCAGAACGGCTGTTTCCCAAGTCGACGCAAAAACAGACAGCCGATGTCGTCGTGCATTATCGATAACCTGACTCACGGCACGTGATGCCGTTGTCAGAACCCTAGATGTGTTCGCATAAATTGAGCGAAGCGAGGGGAAACGCCATAGCCGACTGAGGTTGCCAGTATGATAGCAATTGGGAGGCCCCAGACGACCGCAAGTACGCTGTACAGAATTATCATGTGCGAAAGATGGCAGAATTATCGCTTGCGACTAGCCCTAGTTTCGTTTCAAAAGCCGAAAGTGTCTCGAACCTGACCAATGTCTACGGCCTTAAAACGTTAGGGGCGGGGCATCCAGCGCCGGGGCATTTGCGCTACTTTGCTACGGGAGCCTCAATACTCGAGTTGCTGAACCTGACCGAGGAGGGCTGTTTGCCTGAAGGCGAAGGCGCGACCGGTCAGGTGAGCCCGCGTCAGCGGGTCATGCAAACGGCGATGCGCCAAACCAGACGTTCCTGAACCATCTCAATAGAGACGATCAGGCGAAGGTCAGATCTTTACAACGGTCCCGGTCGGTCCTGACACCGAAAATGTAAGCCGCTTTAGCTTGGCCCAAGTTACGAGACAGCAGGCCCAAACCGGTTCAAAGGCACTTTGAGAAACGCCGTCCCACATTCGTCGGCATCTGGCAGTCGGCCGCCACGTATGTTCACCTGAAGCGCGGTGAGCATCAGGTCGGGTAGTGGGAGGGATGCGTCGCGTTTCTCACGGGTTGCGACGAACTCGGCCTCGTCGATGCCATCGTGAACATGGACGTTGTCGCGATGCTGATCGGCGACGGTCGAGTGACAGAGTACGTCCCGGCCATCCTTGCCATAGTCATGCCCGACATAGGTTGCGGTTTCGGGTGGCAGATCGAGGATGGCGCGGATCGAGCGCCACAGCGCATGAGCATCACCACCCGGGAAGTCTGCCCGGCTTGTGCCGCTATCGGGGACCATCAGCGTGTCGTGAACGAACGCGGCGTCACCGACGACATAAGTGATCGAAGCGAGCGTATGGCCCGGCGACAGCATGACATGAGCATCGAGGGTGCCGATCCGGAAACGCTCGCCATCCGCAAACAATTGGTCCCACTGGGTGCCGTCCACGGCGAGATCGGGCAGGCAGTAAATGTCCCGCCACAGCTTCTGCACTTCCACGACCTTGTTGCCGATCGCGGTTTTGCCACCGGTCTTGCTGGCGAGGTACGGAGCCGCTGAGAAGTGATCGGCATGGGGGTGGGTGTCGAGCACCCATTCAACAGTCAGCCCCTTCTCACGTACATAGTCGAGGATCAGATCGGCGTTGCGGGTCGCGGTCACACCGGCGCGCGGATCAAAATCCAGGACCGGGTCGATGATCGCAGCCGTCTCCGTGGTCTCGTCGATGACAACATATTGGAAGCTACCAGTGTGTTCGTCATGGAGCGACGCAACGGTCATGCCATCGTGCTCATACTCGATCATGTTTTCATCCTCTCGCTCTGTTAGCTTTCCGTCCGCGCCCGCGCGAACAACCGTTCAAAATCACCCGCTTCGATTGCGCCCATCACCAGCATGCGTCCGGCAAGAAAGCCCGGGGTGCCGGCCAAACCGATCGAATAGGCCTCTCGGCCGTTCGCCCGCAGGCGTGCCGCGACAGCCTGTCCATGCGCAGCAAGCCAGGTCGTCGCGCGCAGCCAGTCCCCGCCAGCGCCGTTGACAATGTCCCTGAGCATGTCGTCGTCGATCATACGACTGTCGGTCATCAGCTGGCGATGAACGGCTGGGTAGATGCCCTGTTCGGCACAGGCGAGTGCAACGCTCGCAGCGCGTTCGGACGGCGGACCGAAGATCGGCCAGTCCTTGTAGATAACCCGAACCTTGCCATCGTGTTGCACCGCCTCTTCCATTGCGGGGAAGGCGTGACGACAGGCCGGGCAACGATAATCGGTGAACACGGCAAGTCGCAGCGTTGCATTGGCAGGGCCGTATTCAGGCGAACCGCTGCCTGCCAGAATCTGGTCAGCGGTCGGACCAACGTCGCGACCGATCGGCGCTGTGCGTCGCAGCACCTGTCCGACTGCCCAGCCAGTCACGACGACGGCTCCAAGCCCGACTGCCTGCCTGCGATTGAGCGGCTCTGGCATATTTAATGCACCTGAGGCTTGCTGCGCGCCGTTGCGACAAGCCGGCGTAGCGTCGGCAGATCAACCGCGCCGGCCACCACTTGCGAGCCGACGATCAGCGCCGGTGTTCCGTTGAACCCGATCGCTCGAGCGATAGCGTTGGTGCGTGCGAGGAGCGCATCGATCTCTGCACCGCGCGTCTTCAGGTCGCGTTGCAGACGTGGCCAGTCCACCTTGGCTTTCGCGGCAGCGGCCTTGACCCCGGCGCTATCGAGCCGTGCGGGCGAGGTCAGCAGCGTCTCATGAAAGGCGGCATGTTTGCCCTGCCATTGGCTTGCGACCGCAGCCCGTGCGGCCTCCCGGGATGCAGGGCCGAAAATCGGCCAGTCGCGATAGACGATCCGAACCTTAGGGTCGGCCGCGACGAGCGCGTTCAGCACCGGCTCCATTCGCCGGCAATAGGGGCAGTTGTAGTCGAAAAACTCAACAACGGTGACGTCATAGGCTAAGCCGGCACGCTTCGGAGCAACGGGATCGTCCACGACCGCCTTGCGCGACAGATCGGGTTGCTGCGCGACTGCTGGCATTGTCGGCACGGCGACGGCGAGCAAGGCCAGAAAGCTGCGACAGAGAAGGTTGCGTCGGTTCATCGGTGTTTCCTTGCCATATCGATCCCATCGGCGAGGGCGGCGCGCGACAGCTCGCCGAACTGAAGCTGCATGATCGTGCCGTCCGCAGCGACGAAGGCGGTTGCGGGATAACCAGCCACCTCGAAGGCTTGAGAAAGCCTACGGGAAGGATCGAGCGCGACATTGTTCACGCCGATGCCTTCACGGGTAAGAAACCCGGTGACGATTGCTGGTGACTCACCCTGATCGGCGAGCAGGATCGGCACATCCCGATTGCGCGTTGCCGCGGCGTCGAGCATCGGCAGCTCGCGCCGGCACGGCCCGCACCATGTCGCCCATAGATTGACCACGAAGGGGCGGCCTCGGAAACGTGCAAGCGGGAGAGGAGCGCCGGACGGCGTCGTCAACGTTAAATGATAGGGGAAGGGGCCATAGGTCACGGGCGGGATAAGCGCCTGGAGCGTGAACCACAGGCCACCCGCTATTGCCAACGCCCCCCAGCCCACCGCCAAGGCGCGTGTTCGGCCAAGCTGGAAGGCCAGCGTTGCGGCAGCACCAACGATGCCGGCCATCGCAGAGAAGCCACCCTGCCAGACGGCGAAAATGGATAGCGGCGCTTCGACATAGCGCGCCCAATGTGCCGCGACATAGCCGATCCGCGCCGCCACCAGTCCAGCGACGATGGCACCGGTCGTAACCGTAGACACTTGCGGGAAGCGGAACCGCCCTGCCACGGTCGTGAGCCCCAGGAACACGGCGATGCATAGCACCGCCAGTCCGCGATCAACCGCCATCATGAGCGGTCCGATGGCAATCGCGGTTCCCATCAGAGAAACGCGCCTGCGCTCTTCCAGAGCATGTAAGCTGCCACGACGAAGATCAGCGCCGCGAAGACGGTGGTAAGCGTTCCGCCCGAGCCAAGGCGCTTGGCGATGCGTGTGCCGATCAACCCGCCGACAACCCCGCCGCCAATGAAGACGAAGGCAAGCGGCCAGTCGACCAGTCCGGAGAATGCATAATTAGCAGCGGTCGTCAGGCCGAAGGCGGCGACAGCAATCAACGATGTGCCGACAGCGTTGAGGATCGGCATACCCGTCGATCCGATCAGGCCCGGAACGATCAGAAAGCCACCTCCGATGCCGAAGAACCCTGAGAACAAGCCGGTTCCAAGGCCGTAGCCCAGCACCTTGGGTGCCTTCTCCCGGTTACATTCCGCGCCGGGATTACCTGCGTCACCCCGCCCGCGAAGCATCAGGACGCCGACGACGACCATGACGAGCGCGAACAGAAAGAGCAGCTTGCCGCCATCGACGGCCTTGCCGACGGTGGACCCTAGCAGCGCACCGATGACGCCCGCTGTGGCATACATGCCCCCCCACCGCCATTTTACGGTATGAGCCTTGGCATGGCCGATCAGACCGGTCGCGGCATTGGCTGCCACGGCAAACGCACTTGTGCCGATTGCAAGGTGTGCATCGGGCACGCGCACCAGATACACCATCAGCGGTACGGCAAGGATCGAGCCCCCGCCTCCTACAAGGCCAAGGGTAAATCCGACCAGGCTGCCCGAAAGGGTGCCAAGCAGATACTGGATCGGTTCGAGAGTCATGCTGCCTCGCCGATTTCATGCGGGGCGGCCATCCACTCGCGGCCCTTCAGCATGCCCTGCCAATAGATCGGGGGAAGCATCCGCTCCTTCAGGAACCAGGCGGCGCGCGTGGGTCGCGTTCCGTCCAGCAGCCAGGATGGGAAGCTGGGCAGCAGCTTTCCGCCATAGCCAAACTCGGCGAGGACGATCTTACCGCGTTCGACCGTGAGAGGGCATGAGCCGTAACCATTATAGTCGGCAACGGGTGGGCTGCCGTCGAGCGCGGCCAGCGCGTTGACCGCGACTACCGGCGCCTGGACGCGAGCAGCAGCGGCCGTCTTGGCGTTGCTGGTGCCAGCGGCATCGCCAAGGCCAAAGACGTTTTCAAATCGCTTGTGCCGCAGCGTAGTCTCGTCGACCTCGACGAAGCCGTTCGCGGCCGCGAGCGGGCTATTGGCGACGACGGCATGCGACACTTGGGGCGGAACGACGTGGAGCATGTCAAACGGGCGTTCGATCCTCTCGGAGACGCCGTCCTGCTTGCGCTCGAACGTGGCGACACGACGATCGGCGTCGACTGCGACAAGGTTGGATTCAAGCCTGAGATCGATGCCGTACTTCTCGACATATTCCATCAGCGCCGGGACGTAGGTCGGAATCCCGAACAGGGCGGCGCCGGCGTTGTGGAACTCAACATCGATCGCGGGGAGGACGCCGCAGCCTCGCCAGATATCACATGAGAGATACATGGCCTTTTGCGGTGCGCCGGCGCACTTGATCGGCATTGGTGGCTGCGAAAACAGCGCACGCCCCCGCTGCAATTCCTTGGCGAGCCGATAGGTGTAGGGCGCCAGGTCATAGCGATAGTTTGAGGTGACACCGTTGCGGCCAAGGGCTTCTGGTAGCCCCTCGATCTTCTCCCACGCCAAGCGCAGCCCGGGCGCTACAATCAGGACGTGATAATCGATGGAGCTTCCGTCTCCGAACTGGATCGCGTGGCGGTCGGGGTCGATGGTGATCGCGGGCAACCGTATCCACCGGACGCCCTTAGGCATCACATCGGCTTCGGCCTTCCGGGTTTGCTCGGGCGTGAAGACGCCGGCTCCGACCATCGTCCAACCAGGCTGGTAATAGTGGTCCGTGGCGGGATCGACGACCGCGATCGTCACCTTGGCGTTGCGCTTCAGAATGCTGGAGGCGGTCGCGACGCCGGCGGCACCGCCCCCAATGATGACGATGTCGTAGGTCATTGATCCACCCTCTCGGAACGGCGCTTCAGCGCAGGCGTCAGATCGGCAAGGTCGTACCCGGCTGCCTTTGCCTGGCCGATGATCGTCGTCGGGTCGGCGCGATCGGCCTCGGCCAATGCCCACAATGTCGCCGCGCGCGTCCCGCTACGGCAGAAGCCGAGCGTCGGCTGTGGCAGCGTGGCCAGCGCCTCCTTCATGCGATCCGCATCGGCGTCAGTGGCCTTGCCCGGTACGATTGGAACATGCGCAAACGCGAGCCCGTGTTCGCTGGCCAATCGAGCCATTACTTCCGCGCTTGGCTGGCCCGCCTCCTCGCCGTCCGGGCGGCTTGAGATGATCGAGCGATATCCTGCCTGCGCGGCAGCGGCGAGGTCGGCGTGCGTCAGCTGGGGGGCGGCAGAGAAGGACGAGGTGATCTGCTTGAAAGCCATGTGATGTCTCCTGTCTGATCAGGCCGAACGGCGGTAAGTGAATGCAAAGCGGTGGACGGCAGCGCCGAGGGCCATTGCAGCGATGAAGATCAGTGCCGGCAGAGGCTGGATCGCCAGTGCGGCAATGGCAGGACCTGGGCACAATCCGACGATGCCCCAGCCTATGCCGAACAAGGCCGCACCGCCGATGAGGTGCCGGTCGATCGGCGAGGTGGCTGGCGTATAAAACTGTTCAGCCGCAATCGGGGTCGAGCGACGCCGCACGACAAACCATGCTATCGCCATCGGCAGGATAGCGCCTGCCATGACGAACGCCAGGGTTGGGTCCCACGCGCCGGTGACATCGAGGAACGCCCGTACGCGCGCCGGATCGATCATTCCGGAGACAACAAGGCCGGCGCCGAACAACGTCCCGCTGGCGAGTGAAATGAGGTTCTGGCGCATCACTGTAGTACCCCGGACAGACGCATAATCGTGACCGTGACGACGCCGGTTGCCATGAACGTAGCGGTCGCGGCGATGGACCGGGGCGACAGGCGAGACAGGCCGCATACGCCGTGACCACTGGTGCACCCGGACCCGAGCCGTGTTCCGATACCGACGATCAGACCGGCGACGGCGATCAGCGAAAGCGATGTCGGAAAGCTGGCCTTCACGCCTAAGCTGGCTGCAACAATACCCGCGCCCAAAGGCAGACCTGCGGTGAAAAACAGCGCGATTGCCCATGGTGGGCCTCCAGCGGAAAGACCCAAAACCCTCGCGAACATGCCGCTGACTCCGGCGATGCGGCCGTTTCCGAGCAGCATGATCGCCGCGGCGACACCGATCATCAGCCCGCCGATGAAGCCTTCGAATGGCATGGCATGGGAAAAGCCCGGCATCACAGCGCATCCAGCGGAATCTTGAGGTAGCGGGTGCCGTTGACTTCCGGCTCCGGCAGATGACCACCGCGCATGTTCACCTGGATCGAGGGCAGGATGAGCTTGGGCATCGACAAGGTCGCGTCGCGACTGGTCCGCATCGCGACGAAGTCGTCTTCGCTGACCCCTTCATGGACATGGACGTTGCCGACACGCTGCGCGCCTACAGTCGTTTCCCAGACATATTCGTCGCGCCCCACCGCCTTGTAGTCGTGGCAGAGGAACAGGCGCGTCTCGTCCGGCAGCTGCATGAGCCGGCGGATCGAGCGGAATAGCTGGCGTGCGTCGCCACCAGGAAAGTCCGCCCGCGCGGTGCCGTAATCGGGCATGAAGAGCGTATCCCCAGTGAAGACCGCGTCGCCAATGACATAGGCCATGTCCGCCGGCGTATGGCCGGGCACATGCAGCGCAATGGCGTCCATGTTGCCGATGGCAAAGCGGTCGCCGTCCTCGAACAGCCGGTCGAACTCGGAACCGTCGCGCTCAAAATCGGTGCCGGCGTTGAAGATTTTGCCAAATACGTTCTGGACCCGGATGATCTCACGACCGATCGCGAGCTGCCCGCCAAGCGCCTGCTGAAGATACGGTGCCGCAGACAGGTGATCGGCATGTGCATGGGTTTCCAGCAGCCAATCGACCGTCAGTCCCTGATCCCGCACGTAAGCGATCACTGCGTCCGCCGACGCGGTTTTGGTCCGGCCCGCCGCGGCGTCAAAATCGAGGACGCTGTCGACGATCGCAGCCTTTTTCGTTGCCGCGTCCCAAACGACGTAGGTCGCTGTGTTGGTAGGTTCATCGAAAAAGGACTGAACGACCGGCGATCCGGCCGCTTTTGCGCGTCTGATCTGGGCGTTGGCTTCGCTCAAAACCGGGTCCATGACCGTCTCCATTTAGTCAACCTCACGGTTTATGTAGTTATGTAACAGCATTGCGTCAACGGGGTGTTCGTGCCATTTAAGAAGAATGGAAAAGATGGATGCGAACATGCCGCGCTCGCTGCGCATCGGGGATGCAGCCCCGAACTTCACCGCCCGCACCACGCAGGGCGAAATTGCGCTCGATCAGTATCGTGGGCGCTGGGTTGTGTTCTTCTCGCACCCTGCCGACTTCACGCCGGTTTGCACGAGCGAGTTCGTGGCCTTGGCTAAAGCAGCCCCTCAATTCGAGGCGCTGGATTGCGTATTGTTGGGGCTGTCGGTCGACAGCCTCTACTCTCATGTCGCCTGGCTTCGCGCGATCCACGAAGTTTTTGGTGTCGAGGTGTCGTTTCCGGTAATCGAGGATCCTTCGATGGCGGTTGGGTATGCCTACGGCATGCTCGACGAGCAGGCCGGCGATGCCTCAACCGTGCGTGCGACCTACTTCATTGATCCCGAAGGCATTATCCGCGCACTCAGCTGGTATCCGATGAATGTCGGGCGTTCGGTCGGCGAGATGCTTCGCACGGTCAGGGCGTTGCAGCGTTCGGCCGATGGCGAGGCTTATACGCCCGCTGACTGGCAGCCGGGCGACGACGTGCTCCTGCCTCCCGCTTTGCCAGGGAACGCAGGCGCCGACTGGTTTCACCAAACGAAGGCTGACCGGTGACGGCGATGTATCAGTCCCGCGCGATCGCCGACGTTGCAGTCGAGAAGCTGCGCGTGTTCGCGCAGCCTCAGCGGCTTATGATCCTGTCCTATCTGTTGGGCGGCGAACGGCAGGTGGCGGACATCGAGACCGCCACGGGCGTGACCCAACCAGCGCTCAGCCAGCAGCTTGCCGAGCTGCGGCGCGCCGATCTCGTTAAGACCAGGCGGGAGGCCAAACAGGTTTACTACCGTCTTGCCGACGAGACAGCCGCACTGTGCGTACGAACCCTGGAGGCGATGTTCGGAGCCGACGACCTGTCGGTTCCCCAAACGGCCCCGGCCCCCCGCCCAGTGCGGCCGCGCGAGACGCCGTCCGTGGTTCGACCGCAAAACATCGGTGCGGCAGTTTTTGCGAGAGTTGGCTGATCATTTCGGCTGAGAAGGAAAAAGCGGATGCGTATGCCAATCATTGCTCTTGCAGGATGCTTGTCACTCATGAGCAGCGTCAGTGCTTCAGCCGGCGTGCCTAGGCAGGCGGTGATACCGGGATATGGCGCGATCACACCCATCGAAGGTGCTGTGGAACGGCCTGATCGCAAGTTGCGCTATCGCGTGCTGTTCAATGTAACCAAGGCCGCGGCAACGCCGGATAAAATCAATCCATCGCTGGAGAAGGTCGCCCGCTTCTTGAACCTGCTGGGCAACGATGGCGTTCGTCCAGAACATGGCGATGTCGTCGTGATTGTCCACGGTCCGGCGACGCCCATCGTTACCGAAGATCGCGCTTATGCGACAAAGACGGGAGTAGCTGCGAACCCCAACCGTGCCTTGATTGAGGCGTTGAAAAAGGCGGGCGTGTCCGTTCGGGTATGTAGCCAGGCTCTAATTGGAAACGGGATCGACCCCGCTACCGTAGAAAAGGGTGTCGAAACCGACGTGTCAGCGCTGACGACTATGGCGACGTTGCAGCTGCGTGGTTGGGCACTGATCCCCGACTGATCACGCCGCCACGTTTCCTATTTCGTCTTCTAGCCCGTAACGCTGCTGGTGTCATAACCGGACCGAGACTGTTGAAAAACGCGTGCTTGCGACGACGAGGAAGGCGTGATTCACTCCTGCCAGGCGGCGGGAGTATGGACATGATGGGTCGGCAGGTGGCGCAAGGCGCGCTGTTCTACGGTTTCCGGCTCGACGATCATGTGCCTGCCGACCACCTTCTCCGGCGCATCGACGGCGTGCTGGACCTCGGCTTCGTGCGTGAGGCGCTGGCAGCGAGCTACAGCGCGAGCGGTCGACCCTCGATCGATCCGGAGGAAGATATCACCGGCCGGAAACGTCTCGTCGACCTCATAGGGCGGGCGGATGCCGAACGTCGCAGCTACCTCGGCCTGCTTCGCCGTCAGCCTATACCGATTGCACATCCACGCCTCCTGTCGGCGCCGGCGATCGATCGCCGGCGCATGTTCGTCAGAGCCTGTCCTTCAAGCCCTTCGCGGCCGTGAACGACACCTTCTTCGACGCCGCGATCGTCATGGCCTCACCGGTCGCCGGGTTGCGGCCCTGACGCTCCGGCCGATCCTTGACGGCGAACTTACCGAACCCAGGAATGGAAACCTCGTCGCCCTTCGCTGCCGCGTCGGCGATCTGATCGAAAACCGCCGTGATCGCCTTCTTGGCGTCGGCCTCGCTCGAACCCGTCGACGTTGCGACGCCCTTGGCCAGCTCACTGATGTTCATGCTATTCATGCTCCCTAGGAAAACGATCGGGATCCTTACCCATGACGAGCGACGACACCAAGACCGTGCTGGACGACGCGAATGCCCGGGCGGTTGCGCTGATGATCGACAAGCTCGAGGACCACGACGTTACCGTGATCTATGAGGCAGTCGGCGGGGTAGGGCCGATCGCCGACCTGGCGGCTGACGCCATGAAGAGCCGGAACATCGACCTCTAGCGCGTAGCGCGTCGCTCGCGGGTGATGCGTGGATCCTCGTACAGGTCGCGCAGGGCGCGGACCCGAAACACATTCCACCAGCGCTGCCAGCGGTGCTCGGCTGCATCATGGATCATGTGGCAGCGTTGGCAGAGAGCCCGCAGGTTAGCGGGAGCGCTGTTTCCCGGGTCATGGTCGAGGTGCGCGCATGCCAGCACGACATAGGTCATCCGCACACTCGCCAGCGTAAACCCGGCCTTCATCGAAACACGCTTGCCTTGGTCTGATCGCCAGCACGACGACTCCGCATCCCACCAGCGTCCATCGCCAAGATGCGCGACGCGCCGAAGGTGCGGCCGACGGCATTGCTCGCAGCGCCTGCCAGCGCGCTCGAACCGGATCGTGCCTGACAGCTGCTGCCAGTCGATCGGGTAGAGCCAGCGGTTTTCGGCGCGGATCGGCATCACATTTCTATGAGTCACGCGACCGGTCTTGGAAAGCGGAATTTCACTGTCTGTTGCCGCTTCGTATCGCCTGCGTTCTGTTTGCAAGCGACGAGCTGAGACGATCGGCGCTTGACCAATTGACCGCATTAACGGAACATAAAGGGAACGAGTAGAGTCTTAGAACACGATGTCCGCCGCCCTCGATTCCTTCGCGCCAAGCATAGCGCATCTCCGGACGATCGCCACGCCGGTCACGGACTATCGTGTGCTGCCGTTCGGCATTGATGAGCTAGACAATCGGCTCGGGGCAGGGGGGCTACGTGCCGGAGCGCTGCACGAAGCGACCGCCCAATCCGGGGCATTGGTCGACGACGCGGCGACGACGCTGTTCCTGGCCTGGATTGCGGCGCGTGAAGCGGCGAACGCCGGCGGGCTGGTGCTTTGGGCAAGCTGCCGCCCCGATATCTACGCACCGGGGCTGGCTCAGGCGGGCCTCACGGCTGCAAGCGTCATCTACGCGCACACACCCGACGATGCCACGCTACTCGCCGTGATCGAGGACGCTGCGCGCGACGGCACGCCGTCGGCGATAGTCGCGGACGCGAGTAAGGTATCTATGGTTGCCACGCGCCGCCTGCAGCTGGTGGCGGCTGAAGCCGATATGCCCATCTTGCTGATGCGCCGTCGACGCAAACGCGACGAGGATCCATTCGCCGAACCATCTGCCGCGTGGACGCGCTGGCGGATCGGCTCCGCGCCTTCGGCGCGGTTGGATGTCGCGGGTGTAGGAAGAGCGCGGTGGTCGATCGAACTCGCGCGACAGCGCGGAGGTGAGGGCTTTTCCCTGATATTGGAGGCCAGCGATGAGACGGGTTGTCTCGCTGTTCCTGCCGAACTTGGCCATCGAACGGCTGAGACGGTTGGAACGGCCCGCTTCGCGGCCGCCTGAGCGCCCGCCCCTCCAGTTACCGGTCGACGACGATCCCGGCGCCTGTTCGGTGCCGCGGGGCGGCGGTTGGCGTCCTGGCGCCCGTTGGGCGCGGACCAGCGCGCAATCGCGTGAAGAGGTGGAGGCACAAATTGCGTCGCTGCCTGTCCACGCACAGCCACCCATGCGCGAGCTCGGCAGACGGTCGGAGGCGGCGAGCCACCCCTACAAGGCGGCTGCGCTCACCAAGCGAAGCGCGCCGGTCGCAGCAACACTCGTCGATCACGCGCCGCTTGCGCTGATCGGTAAGATCGGTCGTCGCGAGGAGGTGGTCGCCGCCTGCACAGGCGCGCAGGCGTTGGGTATCCATGCCGGCATGGCAGCGACCCATGCTCGCGCGCTTGTGTCGGATCTCGATTTCCGTCCGGCCGAACCCGAAGCAGACGCGGCGTTGCTCGATCGCCTTGCACTACTAGCGGTCCGGCGCTGGTCGCCGGTCGCCGCGGTGACGCCGATGGATGGCCTTTGGATCGACCTCGCCGGCTGCGATCATCTCCACGGCGGAGAGGAGAGCTTCTGTCGCCGCCTTCTGGCCTTCTGCAGGCGGGCAGGCTTCACCGCTCGGGTGGCTGTCGCTGATACGCCAGGTGCCGCACACGCCCTGGCTCGGTTCGGGAAAGGCGAGCTGACGCGCGTCGATCCACACGGCACGGTCGAGGCAATCAGCTCTTTGCCGATCGCGGCGCTGCGCCTGGCGCCGACCGCGCTGTCTGCCGCGCGCAAATTTGGCTTTGAACGCATCGCGGATCTCCTACCGGTCGCGCGCGGGCCGCTCGCACGTCGGCTTGGTTTGCCGGCGATCACGCGTCTCGATCAGGCGCTAGGCGGTATCGCCGAGCCTATCACACCGCGAGATGACCCCGAAGTGCCAGCGGTTGAACGCCGACTGCTTGAACCGATCAGCACGGCTGAAGCAATCGAGAAGGTCATGTCGGATCTTTTGGGGGACCTTGCCGAGGTGTTGCAGGGGAGGGGACTCGGTGCTCGATCGCTGCGCCTGACGGGAATGCGCGTCGACGGCACAGAACAGGTTGTCGCAATCGGCACATCGCGGCCGACGCGGGAGGTTTCGCACCTGCTGCGACTGCTAAAGCTGCGTATCGAGCGCATCGACCCTGGTTGGGGACTCGAGCAATTTACGATGGTAGCGCCCCATACCGAACCGCTCGATGCGGTTGATCTTGGCGCTGTGCTGGCAGGCGAAACGCTGGTGCGCGATCCCGCACGCCTGGTCGACGTGATCGCAGGTCGGATCGGGATGCAGTCTGTCTTCCGCATTGCCCCGGTGGAGAGCCATGTGCCGGAGCGGGCCGTCGCCCACTCCGACCCCAATGTCCTGCCGGGTGATTGGCCCGCTTGGCAACGTCCAGTGCGTCTTTTCGCGCGTCCAGAACCACTGCACCGGGTTATCGCACTGATGCCCGACCAGCCACCGCGACGCTTCGAGTGGCGGGGAACGGTCTACAAGGTCGTCGCCGGCGACGGCCCCGAGCGCGTTCACGGCGAATGGTGGCGGCGCGACGCGGAGATATGGGCGGTCCGTGACTATTACCGGGTCGAGGACGATGCGGGCGGCCGGTATTGGGTGTTCCGCCGCGGTGACGGGTTCGAGGATGATACCGGCGACCTGTCGTGGTGGATGCACGGGGTCTTCGGATGACCCACTATGTCGAGCTTCAGGTGCTGACGCACTTCTCACTGCTCCGCGGCGCGTCCAGCCCCGAAGAGCTGTTCGCGGCTGCGGCCTTGCTTGGATATCCAGCGATCGGCGTCAGCGACATCGGCACTGTTGCCGGCGTCGTGCGCGCGTGGGAGGCGCAGAAAGCCACAGGCGTCCGCTCGATCGCAGGAACGCGGGTTGATCTATCCTGCGGCCGTCGCCTGCTGCTCTATCCCACCAACCGCCCCGCCTGGTCGCGCATCACGCGACTGCTGACCGTGGGGAAGAAGCGGGCAGGGAAGGGCGGATGCCTCCTCCACTGGCACGACCTTGAACCATGGTCCGAAGGCGTCGTGGCGATCCTGCTGCCCCATGAGGCAGACGAGGAGAACCTTGCCGCGCTGAGGGACCTGAAGGCGATCTACGGCCGGCGCGGCTACATGGCGCTATTCCAACGACGTCGGCCGGGGGATGCAGTGCGGATCGATGCCTTGGCGCGTCAGGCGGGCGGTGCTGGCGTGCGGGCGGTCGTCACCGGCGACGTGCTCTACCATGCGCCCGAGGCACGACTGCTGCAGGACGTGGTGACGGCCGTGCGCGAGAAATGCACCGTCGATGAGCTCGGCTACCGGCGCGAGGTCAACGCCGATCGCGCGCTGAAGTCACCCGACGAGATGGTTCGACGCTTCCGGGCCTACCCGGACGCGCTGCAGGCCAGCGTCGACATCTCGCGCATCTGCACGTTCGACCTCGGCGAGCTACAGTACCAATACCCGCACGAGAAGCTCATCGACGGGCTGACCGCTCACGAAGCACTGCAGCGCTTGGCGGATGAAGCTGTCGACCGGATGTTCGATGGCAACGTGCCGCAGGCTTATACCGACCAGATTACCCATGAGATGAGGCTGATCGGTGAGCTTGGCTACGCGCCCTACTTCCTGACGGTGTACGCGATCGTGCGTGAAGCGCGCCGGCGAGGCATCCTGTGCCAGGGGCGCGGTTCAGCCGCCAATAGCTGCGTCTGTTTCGTGCTTGGCGTGACGTCGATCGACCCGATCAAGCACGAGTTGCTCTTCGAGCGTTTTGTCTCAGGCGAGCGTCGTGAGCCGCCCGATATCGACGTCGACTTTGAGCACGAGCGCCGCGAAGAGATCATCCAGTGGATCTATGAGACCTACGGCCGCAATCACTCCGCACTGACGGCCGTCGTCACCCGCTACCGCGCGCGCGGTGCCGTGCGCGACGTGGGTAAAGCACTAGGACTCCCGGAGGATCTAACATCATCGCTCGCCGGCTTGGTCTGGGGCTGGTCGGCGGACGGTGTGGGCGAGAAGCAGGTCGAGGAGCTGAACCTCGATATCGGCGATCGTCGACTACGCCTGACGCTGGACCTTGCGCGCAAGCTGATTGGCGTTCCGAGGCACATGTCTCAGCACCCAGGCGGCTTCGTGCTGACGCATGACCGGCTCGACGACCTGGTTCCGATTGAGCCAGCTGCGATGGAAGACCGTCAGATCATCGAGTGGGATAAGGACGACATCGATGCGCTGAAATTCATGAAGGTCGACGTCCTGGGATTGGGCATGCTTGGCTGCATGAACCGAGCCTTCAACATGCTGGAGGCGGATAAGGGGCTCCGCGTCGGGCTAGCGGACCTGCAGGACGACGATCCCGACGTCTACGCCATGATTTCAAAGGCAGACACGCTCGGCACATTCCAGATCGAGAGCCGGGCGCAGATGAGCATGCTGCCCCGCATGAAGCCAAGGCGCTTCTACGACCTCGTGATTCAGGTGGCGATCGTGCGGCCAGGCCCGATCCAAGGCGACATGGTCCATCCGTATCTGCGCCGGCGCGAAGGGCTGGAGAAGCCGGAATACCCCCGGCCGGAACTACGCGCCGTGCTGGAGAAGACGCTCGGCGTGCCCCTGTTCCAGGAACAAGCCATGAAGGTCGCGATCGTCGGAGCCGGCTTCACGCCCGCCGAAGCGGACCAGCTGCGAAGGGCAATGGCCACCTTCAAATTCACGGGCGGCGTCTCTCATTTTAGCGAGAAGTTGATCGAGGGCATGGTGGAGCGGGGCTATCCTCGCGAGTTCGCCGAGCGCACCTTCCGCCAGCTCGAGGGGTTCGGGTCCTACGGTTTCCCGGAGAGCCATGCGGCGAGCTTCGCCAAAATCTCCTACGCGTCCTCGTGGATGAAGCATCATCATCCTGACGTCTTCTGTGCGGCACTCATGAACGCGCAGCCGATGGGCTTCTACGCGCCAGCGCAGATCGTCCGCGACGCGCGCGACCACGGCGTCGAGGTGCGGCCACCTTGCGTCAACGCCAGTCGCTGGGATTGCACGCTGGAACGCAATGGCGGGGCGCTACCTCGCCGTGCGTCTGGGCCTGCGGCAGATACGCGGCCTGTCGAACGCCGACGGGGCCAAGATCGTCGGCGCACGCACAACCACGGCATTTGAAAGCGTGGAGGACGTCTGGCGGCGATCGGGGGTGCAGCGCGCCTCTATCGAGAAGCTGGCGGATGGCGATGCCTTTCACAGCTTCAGCGTCGATCGCCGGCAGGGTCTGTGGAAGGTACGTGGCTTGGGCGAAGCGCCGCTGCCGCTCTTCGCTGCGGCCGATCGCTGCGCCGAGACCTTTAGCGCTGAAGGTGTCGAGCCGGACGTGGCGCTGCGGCCACTGACCGACGGTCGTGAGGTGATCGAGGACTACCGGGCACTGCAGCTGTCACTTCGTGCCCACCCGCTGACCTTCGTGCGCGAAGAGTTGACCAGGCGCGGCGTCACCAGGTGCGCTGATCTCGCCGGCATCCGCGACGGCCGTCACGTCGAGGTCGCCGGCATCGTCCTGGTTCGCCAGAAGCCGGGCTCCGCCAAGGGGGTGCTGTTTATCACCATCGAGGACGAGACCGGCATCGCCAACGGCATCCTCTGGCCAGACCGGTTCGAGGCGCAGCGCCGCACGATCATGTCCGCCTCAATGGTCGGCATGAAGGGGCAGGTCCAGAAGGAAGGCGAGATCATCCATGTGATCTGCAACCGGATCATTGACCACGGCGACCTGCTCCACCGGGTTGGCGACATGTCATTCCCGCACAAAACCGGCCGCGGCGACGCTGGCCAGCATCCCGGCTCACCCGATCGCGGTGACAAGGGCTGGCAGCCGGAGCCGCGTAACCAGTATTGGCCTCCGCACGCGGACGGCATGGATCCAGAGGAGGTCGTGCGCTTCAAGTCGCACGACTTCCATTGAACCAGTGTCGAAGCTGCCAAGGCATCAGCGCGTCGTGATCGCGCTGTCGGTGCATATCCTGCGCTGTGGCGTAGCGCGCTGTGCCGAGGCCCGCGTCGACGTTCCGGAGATTCGCCTCGCCCTTCGCTGCCTGCTGCCCCACTGTCCGGAAAAATGGCCGCTGGCGCTCTATTGGGACTCCGGTTCGCAAACCAACGACATAGGAAGAGCCCAGGGCGTGACTGCTGCGTTTAACGGGATCGTCCGTCAGTTACGCCGGGCGGACTGCTACGAGGAAGTGACGCCATCGTGATCGACAGCGAGCGCTAGATGCCGGCATCGAACCAGTCGAAGTTCACCACGCTTGCTGAATGGGCCGCGGCCCGTGAGGACATGCGGATCGTGTGCGCGTGCGGACGCACGATCAATCTCCCGGCAGTGAAGATCGTCGAGCGTTTCAAATTCGATGGCGAGATACTGCTGGCGCTTACTCGACTGCGCTGTGGAAGCTGCGGACGCCGCGGACACGCCACCGTGACGCCCGTTCCGATTTTGAAGCTATAGCTCGATGGACAAAGATGATGAGACGGTCTCACCCACTTTGTTCAGAGTCTCATCCTCTTTGTCCTCTGGCAACGAAACGTCGCACATCGATCAGAAAAAGCCCTCCTTACGGCCCTCGCCGGTGTCATGAAGCTGCTCGCCCTCGACCGCTGAGCGACGGACCTCTAATTCGACGCCCTCGCCTTCTGGCCGCATCTGGTAATCCTGCACGCTAAGGTCATTACGTTTCGCATAATCGTCGGCAGCTTTCTCACTGCCGTAAGCGCTGTTCCGCGGACACCTTGCTGAGGGCGTCATAAGCGGGGACGGATCGGCCCTTCTGAAGAGCAGCAAGGCCTACAGCCATGACGATGTCATGTGATGATGCTGGCACCAAGCCGGTCCGGTTCGAGGTATTCACGGGAGCTGGCCAGCGTCGCGAGTGGAGCGACGAGGCCAAGGCTCGGATCATGGCGGAGAGCTACGCCGGGTTCGAGAGCGTCAGTGCCGTGGCGAGACGCCACGGGCTGCGTCCGTCGCAGCTATTCACCTGGCGGCGGGAAGCGCGCAAAGCCCTGGACGCGGTAGGGGCGGTGTTCGTGCCTGCCGTGATCGAGCAGCCGGCGCCGGCTGTTGTTGTTCCTGCGCTACCGCCGCGGCGACGTGCCAGACGGCCTTGCGCCGATGGCATGGTCGAGCTGGAGATCGACGGCGTGGCGGTAAAGATCGGGCGCGGCGCGGATGCCGGTGTCATTGCCGCGGTGATCGACGCCTTGAAGGTGTCGCGTTGATCGGTCCGGGCAGCGATGCGCGGGTCATGGTGGCGACCATGCCGGTGGACTTCCGCAAAGGCGCGGACTCGCTCGCGGCGCTGGTAAAGGCACATTACGGCGCCGACCCGTTCTCGGGCGTGGTGTACGTCTTCCGGGCGAAAAAGGCGGACCGGGTAAAACTGGTCTGGTGGGACGGTACGGGGCTGTGCCTGATGGCGAAACGGCTCGAGCAGGGCTGCTTCCGCTGGCCAGGTATCCGCGACGGCGTAATCCGTCTCACGGCCGCGCAGATGGCGGTGCTGCTGGAGGGCGCGGACTGGCGCCGGGTTCATGGCGGCCGTAAACCTGTGGCGCCGCAACTGGCTGGTTGACGCTGCCGGGGTGGCCTGATTCACTGCCCCGCGATGCTGCTCGAGGCTGACCTTCCATCCGACCCGCAAGGTCTGCGCGCCATGCTGGTCGCGACCATGATACAGCTGCGGTCGCACGATGAAGAGATTGCCTCGCTGCGTACCGCCAACGAGCAGAACCAGGCTGAGATTGCTGCCCTGCATGCGGCCGAGACGAATGCACGAGCCGAGATCGTGCGGCTCGGCGCCATCAACGACCATGCCGAGGCGGAGCTGGCCCGGCTGCACGACATCATCGCCGCGCTGCGCCGGCATCGCTTCGGTGCACGCTCGGAGAAGCTCGACGACGAGCAGCTGGAGATGGCGTTCGAGGATACCGAGACGGCGCTTGGCCTGGTCGCCGCCAGCCTGGATGCCGTGGCGGTCACCCCACGCGAGCCGCGCCGGCGCAAGATCAACCGTGGTCGACTTCCGGTGCATCTGGAACGCGTCGAGCAGATCGTCGACATCGAGAACAATGCATGCGGCTGCTGCGGAGGCGCGCTGCACGTCATCGGCGAGGACGTTTCCGAGCGGCTCGACGTGGTGCCCGCGACCTTCCGCGTCCTCGTTACCCGCCGCCCGCGCTATGGCTGCCGGGGCTGCGAGGCCGCGCCCGTACAGGCGCCGGCACCTGCCCACATCATCGACGGCGGCCTGCCCAGTGAGGCGCTCGTCGCGCACGTGCTGGTGTCCAAATACGCCGACCACCTGCCGTTGTACCGGCAGGCGCAGATCTACGCGCGCCAAGGCGTCGAACTCGACCGTTCGACGCTGGCCGACTGGGCGGGACGAGCGGCATGGTGGCTGCGGCCGCTGCGCGACCATCTGCTCGACGCGCTCAAGCGCTCGGGCAAGCTGTTCGCTGACGAGACCGTCGCGCCGGTGCTCGACCCGGGACGAGGCCGCACCAAGCGTGGTCAGCTATGGGCCTATGCCCGCGATGACCGACCATGGGGCGGCAACGACCCGCCCGCGGTCGCCTACCGCTATGCGCCCGACCGCACAGCCGAGCAGCCTGTCGAGCATCTCGCCGGCTTTCGCGGCGTACTGCAGGTCGATGGCTATACGGGATACCGCAAGCTTGCGCGCACCGGCGAGGTGCAGCTGGCGTTCTGCTGGGCGCACGTCCGTCGTCGCTTCTTCGAGCTGGCAGCTGGCGGCACGTCACCAGTCGCGACCGACGCGCTGGCGCGCATCGCGCAGCTCTACGCCGTGGAGGCCGACGTCCGCGGCCAGGCGGCCGACGCACGTCGTGCCGCACGGCAGGAACGCAGCCGCCCGCTTATCGACGACCTGCGCCGCGTCCTCGAAATGCGGCTCGGTCAGATCAGTCGCAAAGGCCGTCTCGCCGAGGCCATCCGCTATGCGCTGAACCACTGGGACGGGCTTTGCCGCTTCATCGACGACGGTCGCATCGAGATGGACTCCAACACCGTCGAGCGCAGCATCCGACCGCTGGCCCTCAACCGAAAGAACGCGCTCTTTGCCGGCTCCGACGATGGCGGTGACAACTGGGCCGTCATCGCCTCGCTCATCGAAACCGCCAAAATCAACCGCGTCGACCCGCAGGCCTGGCTGACCGATACCCTGACGCGCCTTGCTGGCGGCCATCGCATCAACGCCCTCGGCGAACTCATGCCGTGGGCCTACGCCGCCCGCGTGGCCTGAAAACAGCGCTTACTCACTGCCGAACGTGCCACTCTTGTCGAAGTCGAAGCCACTCATCGTTGTTCATCCTCTCACACCCAGCAGGTCGCCGGGAATCCATTGACGTATCGCGTTAGAAACTGAGAACGACGGCCTCTCGGATCGCCGGGGTCGGAGGCGGCCGCGTTGCCAAAGGTGAGACACGATAACCGCTGGATACCATCGGAGCGCCTAACCAGCGCAGCGATGATGCTACCTGTCGGTAACTCACCGGATGAACCCGGTCTCGTGTCGCCACTGATGACAGGTGGACGACGTCGTCTCCGAAAGAGCGAGCTATCGCTACCGTCGCTTGTGCAGCGCTCGGGTTATATGGTGCCAGCCAGGTCACACGGACTGCGGATAGCCGCTGGCGGAGTGCGACTAGGTTCCGAACAAGCTGTGGGTTCGCCGGGTCATTAGAGCCAAGCCCGATGACCGCCCTTTCGACCGGAGCATTACCGCGAAAAGTCCGAAGGGCTTCCGTCGACGAGGCGCCAACTCGGGCATGCACTGCGCACTGAACCCCTTGAGCGACCAGTGCGTCAGCTGTCCCGACGGCCGTACTGTCACCGAGGATAAGGCACAGCGGCAACATCAATGGCTGAACGCAGCGAGCACGATCGCCAGCGACATGACGAACAGCGACAGCCAAATCGCTATCTGGCCGTAAATGTGAAGGACAAGCCCAAGCCAGGAATAGCGCTGACGTAACAGGACGGCACTGCCGACGGCGATGAAAAAAGCCATAGCAGTTGGCAGAGTGATAGACGGGGAGTGACGTGACCCCCGCCTTTCATCCAGCTGCGACCAGAGACCGACCGTTGTTGTCGCGCAGGAGCGCGGGTGAAGCAACGGTCAGGTTTAAACCCGACCGTTGCTTTTCGAGTTCTGCGGCGAAGGCG
>NZ_LR733892.1:0-2173 GCF_902506585.1 Sphingomonas sp. T1 | reverse complement strand
CGTGCTCACCATGTACCGGCCGGCCCGGGATATGCTGATCTGGCTGTTCTCGATCGCAGGCGGGGTGACGTCGATAAGCGGCATCTGGCTGGGATGGAAACGGCTCAGACGATGACGGATGGACCCAGTCCCGGTCAGTCACAGGTCAATCGCCCCTTCAAGAAACCGGACGTCCGTTCATCAGCGATAAGTGGGCGTCCAGAACACGAGTTACCCAGTTTGAAGTACTCGCGCTCAAGCCCGCTCAAGCCCGCTCCAGCCGCACAGGCGAAAGGTACCTTTATGGCAGCGAATTCATGCAACTCGATGTCACGCCGCAGGTTCAGCGGTGATGACCATGTTCGACAATCATAATGCTATCGTCACCGGCGGTGAATCCGGCATTGGCGCGGCCTGCGCCAAGTTGTTGGGCGACGCCGGGGCCCGCGTTGTGATCACCTATTTGAAGGATGCCGCCGCGGCGCAGGCGGTCTGCACCTCGATCGGTGGGTCCAACCGCGCGATCGCGGTGCAAGTTGATGTCAGTGATGAAGCCGCGATCGAACGACTGTTCGCGGAGGCCGAAAAAACGTTCGGCACGGTCAGCCTTCTGGTCAATTCGGCCGGCTTGAACATGAGCGGCGTGATGCTCGTCAACATGGAACTTACGCAGTTCGACCGGGTCATCCGTTCCGATCTCTATGGCCCGTTCCTCACCTGCCGACGCATGGTGCGCGCGCTCGAGGCAAAGAACGCCAAGGGGCGGATCGTCAACATATCGTCGATTCACGAACGCGCGCCGCGACCGGGCGGCGTCGATTACGACTCAGCTAAGGGTGGCCTGTCGCAGTTGACGGCCACCCTTGCACTAGAGCTGGCGCCGAAGGGCATCGCGGTGAATGGCGTCGCGCCTGGGATGATCCTTACGCCGATGAATCAATCCGTACTGAATCATCCGGACGAGCTGGCGGCGAAGGAGGCGGCAATCCCGTGGAAGCGCGCCGGTCGGCCCGATGAGGTCGCGACGCTGGTCGCTTTCCTGCTGTCGCCGGCCGCGGACTATATCACCGGCACCACGGTAACGATCGACGGCGGGCTGTCATTGACTGTGGCGCAAGGCGCATGACGATCGCTTATGCGGTCGAGCAGCTCGACACGGTGACCATCTCCGCTACGTCTGTGATCGACGGCATGGACATGATGAGCCCGTTCGTCTGGAGGGAAGGCAATCTCTACCGGATCATGGTTCGCGGCGTGCCGCATCCGCTCGGGCCCAGCGATCCGACCGGGATCATTGCGCGCGGAGAGAGCCGCGACGGGCTTGCCTTCATTATGGATCCGGGGCTCGCAATCACACCCGGGCCGGGTGCTGAGGACATGGGCGGATGCGAGGATCCAACCGTGCTCGTGGCCGGCGACGAATATCTCGTCTATTATACTGGCGTGGACGCTGCGCGCGCGCAGGGATGCATGATTTTAGCTGCGGGGCCCGACCTGACCGCGCTGGTCAAGGAAGATCTGGTGCTGAAGGCACCACCCGGCGAAGGCAATATCAAGGAAGCGACGCTCGCACAGACTGCGACCGGAGATTGGCGCCTGTTTTACGAATATGCGGCCAAGGGCGCGTCGCGGATCGGCGTGGCGGGCGGGCCGACCCCGAAGGGTCCTTGGACTGTCCTCCCCGACCCTTTCGGCATCCGCGAGGACAGCTGGGACAATTGGCATCTGTCGACCGGGCCTATCTGGCAGGCGGCGGGGCAAGATCCGGTGATGTTTTACAACGGCGCGACGCACGACGCGCGCTGGCGGATCGGCTGGATCAGCTTCAGTACGGATTTCGCGCGGGTGACGGGGCGTGGGCTCGAGCCGCTGCTCGTGCCGCCACCAGCGCTGACCCGCGAAGCCACCGACATCGCGTTTGCCGCGTCGAGCGTGGCGGAGGGCCACCGGATCGCGCTGTACTACTCGCTGGAAGACCGGATGCTACGGCGGGCGTTAATCAGACGATATGGCGGTTAAAGAATTGAAAGCCGTAAGTGTAGATTGCGAGTCTGCGTCGTCCGCAATGACCCACAGCACGAAGCCGCTGCGCGGCAGTGGTGGTGGCGGTGGGGTAGCGCCCTTGCGCTGAGGTTTGGTCCTGCGGCAGCGGCGGCAGACGATGGAGTTCCTTCAACAAGAGGAACTTCATCAT
>NZ_LR733913.1:0-2581 GCF_902506585.1 Sphingomonas sp. T1 | reverse complement strand
TATTGAGCGGCGATCTGGATGAGACAGTAGCGGCGATCAGGATGAGACTCTGCGGCCGTGACGGGAGCGAGATTGTCGCGGCGCGACAGGCAATGCAAGGCCAACTTTGGTGTTGATCGCCGCTCCGCGACAGACGGTGTCTCAGCTTGATTGTCGCTGGAGGGCTGCGCGGCGTCGGTAGCTCTCGACGTTCATCTCGAAGATGGTGGAATGATGAACGAGGCGATCGACAGCGGCGAGCGTCATGGCGGGGTCAGGGAATACGCGCGACCAGTCGCCGAATGGCTGGTTGGCGGTAATGAGGGTTGATCGGCGTTCGTAGCGGGCGCTAATCAGTTCGAAGAGGACGGAGGTTTCGGCCTGGTCCTTGGTGACGTAGGCGAGATCGTCGAGCACGAGCAGGTGATATTTGTCGAGCTTGGCGATCGCACTTTCGAGGGCGAGCTCACGGCGCGCGATCTGCAGTTTCTGGACGAGATCCGAGGTACGGGTGAACAGGACGCGCCAGCCCGCCTCGATGAGTGCCATGCCGATTGCAGCGGCGAGATGGCTCTTCCCGCCGCCCGGTCCGCCAATCATGATGAGGTTGGCCCCCTTCTCGAGCCAGCTGTCGCCGGCGCAGAGCGCCATGATGTGAGCCTTCGAGATCATCGGCACGTTGGTGAAGTCGAAGGTGTCGAGGGTCTTGCCTGGTGGCAGGCGTGCTTCTGCCAGGTGCCGCTCGATGCGTCGCCGGTCGCGTTCGGCGATCTCATGCTCGGCGAGCGCGGCGAGGAAGCGGGTGGCCGGCCACGCCTCCTTGTCGGCGCGTTCAGCGAACTGGAGCCAGGCCTGTTTGATGGCGGGCAGACGCAGTTCGTTGAGGATGAATGCGAGGCGCTGGGTGTCGACAGCGGGGTTCATGCGGCCGCTCCCGTCAGCAGAGTGTCGTAGACGGCAAGCGAGGGCAATTGCACCGAGACGACCGGCAAGCTGGCCGGGTCTGGTGAGAAGCGTGCTCGTAGCTGCGTGAGGTCTGGCAGGCGCCTGGCGTCCAGATCCGCTGCCAGAACATCTGCCAGCTCTGCTTCGCAACCCCGCTCATGCGCGAGCGAGAGCAACTCGACCATGATCTTGCAGGCGACGCGCTCGGGCAGTTGTTCGATAAGACGGTCGAATGTCCGGCGATACGCTTCGCGCGGAAAGATCTGGTCGCGGTAGACGAGGTTCATCAGCGCCATAGGTTTGCGCCGCAGGCTGTGAATGACGTGCCGGTAGTCGACGACGTGTCCGTGCTTGCCGTCGCTGGGCGTTCGTCCGCGACGGAGCGTCATGAGACGCGTCGCGCCGAGGAAGATATCGAGGCGGTCGTCATACAGGCGGACCCTCAGCCTGTGGCCGATGAGGCGCGACGGGACCGTGTAGAAGACCTTCTTCAGCGTGAAGCTGCTGGTCGAGGTGACGGGGACAATGCTCTCCTCATAGTCGCCGGTGCGAAGCTGCGGGAGCGGCTGCAGCGTTGCGCGCTCGGCATCGATACGAGCCGCGTTGCGTCGGTTCTTGCGCGCGACGATCTCGTCGATGAAGGCGCGATAGGCGGTCAAATCGTCGAAGTCGCCGGATCCGCGCATCAACAGTGCGTCGTTTACGGCATATTTGAGATGGCCGTGGGGGCTTTCGATAGCGCCGTTCTCATGGGCGACACCGCGATTGTTGCGCGTCGGCTCCATCGCATAATGCTCGCAAAGCGCATCATATCGCCGCGTCAGGTCAACTCTGGCGTCAGCGTCGAGATTGCGGAATGCGGCCGACAGGCTGTCACTGCGGTGTAGGCGTGGCGCCCCGCCTACCGCCCACAGGGCGTTCTGCAGTCCCTCGGCCAAGGCGACATAGCTCTCGCCGCCGAGGATGACATGGGCGTGCTCGAAACCCGACCATACCAACCGGAAGTGATAGAGGAGATGCTTGAGCGGCTCGCCGGCGACCGTGACGGGCACATCGAGGTCGCCCATATCGGTGAAGTCCGACAGGCCCATGTGGCCGGGCTCGTGGGTCTGACGGAAAATGACTTCCTGGTCCTGACCATGCCGCGCACGCCATGTCCGGATGCGCCGCTCCAGGGTCCTCCGGATACCGGGCGACAGATCCGAATGCCGGCGAAGCATCTCCTCAAATATGGCAACGGCCCGCAGGCCGGGAGCCGCCTGGAGAAGTGGGACAATCTCGGTGTCGAAGATCTCTGCCAGCGGGTCTGGTCGGCGCCGACCTCGCGGCTCCGCCTTCTGGGACGGGAGTTTGCCGCCCTTGAGCAGCCGATAGGCGGTCGCCCGGCTGATACCGGCCTTGGCCGCTGCCACGGGCACCGGGTCGCTTTGACGATGTTTCATAAAGAGCCTCGTTTGATGATCGTTGACGTGTCGACCGCTCACCTGCGCTCTTCCCTCAAGGAAAAGCCCAGATGTAGGCCGGTCACGACCACCAAAGCCCTTCGAAAGGGCTTCCGTTTGGGGCTGTCGGCTCCGGGCTACGCCCTACGCCGACAGCCCCAAACGGAGTCTCATCTTGATTGACGCTGCTGTCTCACCTTCATCGCCGCGCAGCA
>NZ_LR733891.1:0-16354 GCF_902506585.1 Sphingomonas sp. T1 | reverse complement strand
TCAATCTGGCCGAGATCATGACGAAGGTAATCGACCTCGATCTTTCGGCGGAAGACGTGACCAGCGTGCTCAAGACGCTGCCGATCGAGAGCTTCGCTTATGGCACGGAAGACGCGGTGCGGACGGCACCACCATCCGGCTGAACGGCGCGACGCGACTGCAGGTCGTCTACACGACCGCCGGGCGCAGTGCCCGGCTGCTGGCGGGCCAGGCGTTCTTCGACGTGCGCCACGATGCCGCGCGCCCCTTCGTCGTGCGTGCGGGGGCCAGCCGGACGCGCGTGCTCGGCACCGCGTTCGACCTGGATCTGACGCGGCGGCAGGTCGCGCTGGCGGTCTATCGCGGCGCGGTCGGGTTCGACCCGCTCGACCCGGCGTCAGCAGGCGCGCGGCGCGGCGTCGTGGTCCGCGCGGGCTATCGCAGCAGCATCCGCGGCGGCGTGACGGCGGTACCCGAGCGCTTCGATCCGGGGCTGCCCGACTGGCGTCAGGGCTGGATCGACACCGCGGGCATGCGGCTCGACGATCTGGTCGAGATCCTCGACCGGCAGGGCGGCGTCCGGATCGCGCGCCCTGCCGAGCCGCTCGCCTCGACGACGGTGTTCGGCCGTTTCCGGACCGATCATCCACGCCAGCTCCTGGCGGCGATCGGCGGCGGGTTCGGGTTCGCGGTGGTCGAGCGGGACGGGGGTCTGGCGCTCGAAACCGCACGCTGAAAAAAACACTGTCCGGATCCGTCGGGCTGCGCCGTCTTCCTTCCGAATGGCGCGTGGGGGCGCCATGACGGGGGATTATCATGACGCGGTTTTACGGAACGTCGGCACTCGCTCTGGCGGTGTGTGCGCTCACAATGCCAGCGGCGGCACACGCCCGGCCGGCGGGGGCACAGTCGGCCGGGGCACGCGCGTTCGCCATTCCCGCGGGCGACCTCGCCGCGGCGCTGTCGGCCTATTCGAGCGCGACGGGGATGCAGGTGATCGCGGCGCCCGCGCTGATCCAGGGACAGCGGACCGGGGGGGTGAGCGGGCGGTTGACCGCGCCGGCGGCCCTCGCCGTGCTGCTGCGCGGCACGGGCCTGCACCCGGTCGAGAGCAACGGCGTGCTGGTCCTGCGGCGCGCGCCGCCGCGCCCGGGCCTGCGCACCGTCAGCGCACCCGCGCCGGTAGCCACGCCGGCGGTTGCGGGGGCCGTCGGGGGGGGCGTGTCGACGCTGGCAGCCGACCCGGTCGCGGTCGCCGACGACATCGTCGTCAACGGCTATCGCCGCAGCCTGCTCGCCGCGCAGGAGCTCAAGCGCCGCGCGGTCGGGACCGAGGACAATATCGTCGCGTCCGACATCGCCGCCTTTCCCGACCTCAATCTCGCCGAAGCGCTGCAACGCGTCCCCGGCGTCGCGATCACCCGCGACACCGGCGAAGGTCGCCAGATCGCGCTGCGCGGGCTCGGCCCCGATTTCACGCGCACCCAGCTGAACGGCATGGAGGTGCTCGGCAATACCGCGTCGGGGATGGACAATCGCGGCAACGTCAGCCGCAGCCGCGGCTTCGACTTCAGCCTGTTCGCGTCCGAGCTGTTCAACCGCGTCAGCGTGCAGAAGAGCTATGCCGCCAATCAGGACGAGGGCGGCATCGCCGGGACGGTCCAGCTCTTCACCGCCAAGCCGTTCGACTATGACGGGCAGAAGATCGTGCTGTCGGCCAAGGGCCAGACCAACGACCAGACCAGCGGCATCACCCCGCGGCTCGTCGGGCTGTTCTCGCAGCGCCAGGGCGATTTCGGTGCGCTCGTCTCGGTCGCCTATTCGAAGATCCGCAACAATGAATATGGCTATCGCAACTGGAACTGGGGCAAGGTCACCTACGGCGCGAACAATATCGGGCCCGAGATCGATGCGGCGACGCGCGCGCTGCTGCGCGGCGGCACGATCTTCGCACCGCAGGCGCAGTCGCCTTCGACCTGGTACACCGACCGCGAGCGGATCGGCGTCACCAGCGCGCTGCAATATCATCCGGGCGATCGGTTCAAGCTCGATGTCGACCTGCTCTACGGACACCTCGCCGACAAGCGCGACGACTGGGCGATCGCGGCGGGCGGCTATAACGCGCTGACCGGCAATGTCAGCGGGACGCAGGTCATCCGCTCCGCGACGATCCAGGGCAATTCGCTCGTCGCCGCCAGCTATACCGGGATCGACCAGCGGACCGAGCATCACCGGGTCGAGAACCAGACCGATTTCTATCAGGCGGTGGCCAATGCCGAATGGAAGGTCGGCGATCGCCTGACGCTGACCGCGCTCGCCGGCTATCAGAAGTCGGCGTTCGCGCAGCCGACGTTCGACAAGATCTTCCTCCAGGCGCGCAACACCGCGTTCAGTTTCGACATGCAGCCGACGATCCCGGTCAACACCTATGGCTTCGACCTGACCAAGCCGGCGAACTGGAACGTCCAGCGGCTGGTGACGCAGGAAAACACGATCGACAACGCCTATCGCAACGGCCAGCTCCAGGCGGTCTATACGGTGTCGCCGATCCTGAAGCTCGAGCTCGGCGGCGAGTATAAGCGCTTCACCAACAGCGGGTACCAGTATCTCACCAACATCTTCTACGGGACGCAGGCGACCAGCGACCGCGCGGTACCCGACGCGCTGAAATACGTGATCAACCGCGACAGCCTGATCCCCTATATCGGCGGCGACGTCGCGGGCATCTACGCGCTGCTCGGCAACAACCGGAACCTGACCGCGGCGAACCTGACCGCGGGCAGCGACTTCCGCATCCGCGAGACGAGCTGGGCGGGCTTCACGCAGCTCGATCTGGATACCGAACTCGGTTCGATGCGGCTGCGCGGCAATGCGGGCGTGCGCTATTACCATACCGCGCTGGTCTCCAGCGGGTCGCTCGCGACCGCGACCAACGGCGTCACGGTGCTCCAGCCCGTGACGGTCAAGACCAGCAACGACGACTGGCTGCCCGCGCTCAACATCGCGCTCGACCTCACGCCCAAGCTGATCGCGCGCGCGTCGGCGAGCCGCAACGTCAACCGTCCCGGCCTGCCGCAGCTTGCCGCCGCGGGCACGCTGACGGTCGCGCCGTTCGGCGGCACGGTGTCGGTCGGCAACCCCAACCTTCAGCCGTTCCGCTCGACCTCGGTGGAAGGCGGGCTGGAATATTATATGGATCGCAACGGCTTCGCGTCGGTCGGCGTGTTCTGGAAGGATCTGGCGAGCTTCATCACCTCGGAGACGTCGCAGGTGCCCTACAGCGCCACCGGCTTCCCGGTCTCGCTGCTGCTGCCGGGGCAGGACGGTACCACGCCGTACAACTATACGCGGCCGGTCAATGGCGACGGCGCCAGCATCCGCGGGGTCGAGGCCGCGGTCCAGCACGACTTCACCTTCCTGCCCGCGCCGTTCGACCATTTCGGCGTGGTCGCCAACGGCACCTGGATCGATGGCGACCAGAAGGCGATCTACAACGGCGTCGCCCAGACCATCCCGCTGTTCAACCTGTCGAAATGGGCCGCCAACGCGACGCTCTATTTCGAGACCGAGCGGTTCGGCGCGCGCGTCTCGACCGCCTATCGCAGCCGCTACATCACGGGCGCAGGGAGCAACGCCAATGTCGGTGACGGCATCCGGCCGACCAACAATGTCGATTTCCAGATCCGCTACAGCCCGGTCGAGAATCTGCGTTTCGTGATCGAGGGCATCAACGTCACCAACCGGCCGATCGAGCAGTTCGCCGATCTCAGCGCCGACCGGACGCTCGTCTACACGCGCAGCGGCCGCATCTTCACCTTCGGCGTGACCACCAGCTTCTGACCTTCGTGTCCGCGGCGCTCCCCGTCGCGGACGCGGGCGTACGGCGTATCTCCACACAGCTGCCACGGGAGTTTGCATGAAAAGCCAAGCTACATTGTTGTCCGCCGTCAGCCTGGTCGCGGCGCTGATGGCATCGCCCGCGCTTGGACAGGGCTGGCCGTCGCCGGTTGCGCCGCTGCCCGAACGTGCCACCGCGCTCGACAAGCGCTTCCAGCCCGCGGTCGACTTCGACACCGACGTCTGCTTCAACGTCCCCGCGGTCGACGCGTCGGGCGCGATCAGCCCGGCCGCCTCGACCTATGCGACGCGCCCGCCGGCATCGTGCCGCGCCGCGAACTACCGCACGCAGAGCAATGTCTATGCGCGCAGCCGCTGCAACAACGGCTATTGCGGGCGGGTCTACAGCTATTTCTGGCAGTCGGACTTCTCGCATGCGTTCGACTGGGAATCGATCATCGTCTGGACCACCGACCAGGGCACGAGCAGCCGGGTCGTTGGTGTCACCCGCGGCGATCACGGCGATTGGGATACGCGTCCGACCAGCGGCGGCCAGCTCCGCTTCGTCAGCGATTCGAGTGGCGAACACGTCAAGCTCGTCTTCCATTACGAGACCTGGGGCTTTTCGCACCTGTGGCGCTTTTCCAAGACCGACGGCGGCGACGAGCCGGCCGAGAACGGTACCGGCCAGTGGCTCATCCAGCCGCTGGTGAGCTGGAACGGCTATCCGTCGGTCGCGGTCCGCAACGCGGTGTCGAACTACGACTTCAAGGGCGCGAACTTCGACAACAAGGAGGCGCGCTTCGCCAGTACGCTGGCCGCGGCCAATGCCGGCGGCATCGCGCCGGGGTTCAACGCGAATGTCGATGCCGGCAGCAATTCGCCGGGCTGCCCGTCGGGCTCGACGCTCTGTTGATCCAGCCCCGCCCCGCGCCGCCAATGGCGACGCGGGGCGGCACCGGAGGCCGAATGCCACTGCGCCCCGTCCGTCCTTCACCGTCGTTCGGCTGGATCGCGGCGGCGATCATGGTCGCGCTGTTCGGTGCGATCGTCGTCGGCTGGCGCCAGCGGGAGCGCGACGTCGCAGCGACCGCGATCGCCGTCGTGCGGGCCCCGACCATCCCCGTCGCCAGGATCCCGCCATTACCAGAGGCGAGGCCGACCACGGTCGCACCGGTCGCCGCGAACGTCGCGGCCGCGCATCTTCGCACCGTCTACCCGCTGCTGTCCGACGTCACGATCACCTGCCGCGACGATCGCTGCACGCTGAGCGCGACGATCCGCCCGGTGACCGGGCAGGCCGATCTCGACCGGCGGCAGGAGATGCTGCTGGGGGGCCTCGCCGCGGCGCTCGCTGCCGATGGATACCGGTTGGCGGTGCCGTTCCAGATGGACGAGGTCGCCGACAACCTGTTCCACATCCGCGCATCGGTGACGCCGCGATAACCCGATTGCGCCGGGTCAGGCGCGGACGAGGTGGATGTTGGGGTGGTCGGCGATGATGGTCAGGATGGTGTCGAAATAGGTCTCGCCGCGGCCCTGTTCGAGCGCGTCGAGCTGGGCGGTTATGCGTGCGGCGTCGAAGGCCGTGTTCTGGAGCTTGGCGCGGAGATGGGCTCTGGTGGCGTCGATGCCGAGCGCGGCGCGGCTCGTCTCGATATCCTGCCAGACGAGGATAACCGGGGCCTTGCCCGCAAGCGCGCCGTAGCTGCCGTAGAACAGGTCATCGAGGGCATCGAGGCTTTGGCCGAGCGACCAGTCCTCGCCCGCCATGAAGACGCGGTTGATCTCGTCGTAGAAGCTCGCAATGTCGCGGATCGCGCGGCCGGCGATGGTGAGGGTCGTGGCCCTGGGGTCGTCGATCATCCGCGTGCTGGTCCGTCTGCTAGCTGGCGCCGGCCTCGATCCGGCACTGCGACATATCGGGGACAGCGCCCGCGGCGTGCGCGAGTTCCGTGCGCGCGGCGTCCATGTCGCGGCGGAACTCGGGGGCGGTGTGCAGCGTCGCGACGAGCACCGCGCCGGCCATGAACCCCGCCTCGACCGCGCTGCGGCTGTGCGACCCGCAGATGTAGCGGCTCTCGCCATAGATTCGCCCGCGGCGCAGGATCGCGGTCGCGCGGTCGGGCATGAGTTCGGCGAGGATCAGCGCCGCCGACCAGCCCGATGTCGTGTGGCCCGACGGATAGTCGCCATTGCCCGCGAGATGCGCGGTCTTCGGCTCGCAGATCGGCAGGTCGCCGGTCAGATAGGGACGGCGCACCGCAAAGCCGTCCTTGGCGCGGCCGACCATATTCTGGTCGGCCATCCGCGCGAAGATCCGGGCGAGCGCGGGGGAGGACTGCGGACCGAGCCTGCGGCCGATCGCGCAGGCAAAGACGGTGTAGCGATCGTCGGTCACGTCGCGCGTCGCGAGCGCCCCGCGCGGCGTGCCGAGCAGCGCGCGGGTCTCATCGAAGGTCGCGCGATCGTCGCGGTCGACGGGCGAGCCGGGCTTTGGCGGCGCGGGGAGGATCTGCATCAGGTCGGGCATCGGATGGCCGGCCAGATAGGCCCTGGGCACGTCCGCTGCGGCGACCAGCGCGAGCGCGGCAAAAAGAAACGGCTTCACCTGGCGGATCCTTCGAGGTCGCCGCATTGCTTCGCGATGCGGACCGGGTTGCAGCGCGCGACATGGCCCTCGGGCAGCGCGACGCGGTAGCCGCCGGCGAAGCGCGGATCGGGCCAGAGATAGTCGGTCGAGACATAATGCGCGCCGCCCGCCAGCGCGGTGTCGCGCGGCACGCCGTCATTGGCGCGCGCCTCGCGCGTGTTGGCGTCGGCGCGGGTGCGGACGAGGAAGCCCGCGCGTACGTCGCGGCGGATGCGCTCGGCGTCGCGGACCGGGTCGTTGAGCGTCAGATAGGCGGCGGCGGGCGACGCCTCGTCGGTGTTGATGAAGAACACGCGGCCTTCGAGCGAGCGCCGCGCGCCGCGATAGACCGCGACCTTGGCGGGCGGCTCGTCGAGCGCGAACAGGAATTTGCCGCGCGACGCCTCGAGCAGCGGCCAGTTGTCGGCGAGGACGGCGTCGCGGAGCGTCGGATAGCGCCCCTGCACGTCGTCGGGCACGATCAGCTTGCCCGGCGCCAGCACCGACCGGATCTCCGCATCGAGCGCGTCATAGGCGGCCGCGTCGAACGGCAGCGCGTCGATGCCGCCGCGCGCGGCGTTCTGTTCGTCCTTGGCGTTGAACATCAGCAGGATCGGGACGTGGCGCGGATGGCGGGCGGACCAGTCGCGGACGATTGTCAGGCATTCGGTGAGCAGGACGCAGCTCGACGCATTGTCGATGCCGGGGATGTGCAGCACCTTGAAGCCCGGCCGCTGCAGCTTCGGGTCCGACGAGCCGCGCGCATAATGCCCGCCCTGCGGATCATAGTTCACGTCGATCTCGAGCTGGCGCGCGCCCGCGTCGAGCTGGTCGACGAGGCTGCGATGCGCATAGTCGAGCGCGTCGGCCATCGCCGGATCGGCGGCGCGCACCTTCGCCATCGTCGCGGCGGGCATCGGCTGCTTGTAGCTGTTGTGCGTGCCGATGACGGCGATGTCGTTGATCCGCAGCGGTTCGGCCTTTTTCGCGGTGGCCGTAGCTGCGAGCATGGCGAGGGGGAGAACCGCCGCGGTCGCCCGCAGCATCGTCGAGATACGCATGATTGTCCTGCCCTGTTGGCGCCCGGCCGGCGTCGTCCGCGGGCTATGGCCGCGCCAGATGACGCGCCGAGGACCGTTCTGTTACGCGACCGTCTTAATTGGGCGCACAACGGCTTGCGGGATGGGGCCGCAGATTGTGTATCGCGGTCTCTAAGCCATTAACTAATTGGACAATATCGGGTGATACTCGCTGTCCCCTCAGTGGGGGACAGCGTGTTTAGACCTTGGATATGGATGTGCGGCGTGGCCGCGCTGGGCAGCGCGACGCCGTTGTCCGCGGAACTGAACGTGCCGATCGCGGCGCGCGTCGTGTCGTTCCTTCAGCCCGGTCCGGCGGGGACGGTCGCCGCGGCGATCGTGTTCGAGCCGGGCAATGCGGCATCGGAGGCCGAGGCGGCGGCGATCGAGCGGGCGATCGGATCGGGCCTCGCCGCCGGACGCAGTGCGATCCGCGCGCGCCGCGTGCCGGTCGGCGCGATCGGGTCGCTGGCCGGATTCCGGCTCGCCTTCGTCACGACCGGGTTGCGCCCGGAGCATGCCGGCATCGCCGCCGCGGCCGCCAGATCGTCGGTCCTGACGATCTCGTCGGACCCCGCCTGCGTGCAGACCGCGCGGTGCGTGGTCGGCATCACCTCGGGTCCCAAGACCCAGATCACCGTCAGTCGCGCCGCGGCGCGGGCTGCCAATATCAGATTCGGGTCGGCATTCCTGATGCTGATCAAGGAAATTTAACGATGACCGTTTCGACTTTCGCCACCGGATTGCGCGCCATGCTGACGGCCGGTGCAGTGCTGTGCCCGGCCGTCGCAGGTGCGCAGGCCGTCGATTACCAGGCGTTGCAGGAGACGATCGGCGAGCCGGTGACGACCAGCGTCACGGGCAAGCCACAGCGCGCGTCCGAACTGCCCGCGTCCGCGATCATCATCACGCGCGAGGATATCGCCCGGTCGCCCGCCCGCGACGTACCCGGTTTGCTGAAGACGCATGCCGGCATCGACGTGAACAGCTGGACTGCGGGGCAGAGCGACGTGTCGGTGCGCGGCGGCGTGCAGACCTATAATGCGCGGCTGCTCGTGCTGGTCGACGGACGCCAGGTCTATCTCGATCATTATGGCATGACCGACTGGAATCTCCTGGGCGTCCAGCTCGAGGAGATCCAGCAGATCGAGCTGGTGCGCGGGCCGGCGAACGCGCTGTTCGGGTTCAACGCCGCCAGCGGTGTCGTCAACATCATCACCCGGCGCGTCGGCCAGACGCCGACCGTCACCGCGACCGCCGAGCTCGGCAATCACGACATCAGCCGGCTCGCCGGGTCGGTGACGCTGCCCGTCACCCCGGCGATCGGGATCCGGCTGGCCGGGGTCCGCGCGCGCGAGGACGAGCGCCGCATCCCGGCGACGCTGCTGCGCCCGGCGATGGTCAGCGACGTCGCGAGCGACCAGGTGTCGGGCGACATCACCGGTTCGTTCGACGGACTGGAGACCGTGCTGGGCGGCGGCCATTCGACCAATCGGCAGGCCGAGTATCTGCCGAGCCAGCTGCTGTCGAACCAGCGCTATCGCAGCGACAACGTCCATGCCTCGGCCACGCGCGACACGGGCTGGGGCGGCGTGACGCTGGGCGGCTATGTCAACTGGCTCGATGTGCAATATGGCGTCGGCGCGACGGCGGATGCGACCGAGCCGCTCGGGTTCAAGAACCGGATCATCGTCACCCAGGCGTCGACGCTGGTCCGGCTGGGCAAAAGCGATACGCTGCGGCTCGGCGGCGAATATCGCAACAACCGGCTGCGCTCGGCCTATCAGTTCGCCGAGCGGATCTCGTATGACGTCGGATCGGCCAATGCGATGCTCGACCTGCATCCGGACGAGGCGATTTCAATCACCGCGGCGGCGCGGATCGACCGGCTCTGGCTGCACCAGGCGGGCGCGATCGCGCAGCCGAGCTATGACGTGGCGAGCGATTTCGACCGGGCCTTCACCCGGTTCAGCTTCAACGTCGCGCTGCTCGTCCAGACCGATGCGCGCGGCCAGCTGCGGATCAATGGCGGTCGCGGCTACCAGCTGCCGTCGCTGGTGAATTACGGGATCCGCCTGCCGATCATCACCCCGGCGCCGGTGCCGATCTTCGTGGCAGGGTCGCCGCGGATCGATCCGGTCGGCGTGTGGAGCGGCGAGGTCGGCTATGCGCGGACGATCGGCGGCACGCAGATCGAGGCGAACGCGTTCGTGACGAAGACGGACAATGCGATCGCGTCGCCGGGCGACGGCCTGCAGACCGAGCTGTTCCTGACCCCGCTGCCCTCGCTCGTCGCGCGGTTCACGGCGATCGGCGACTATACCACCTATGGCACCGAGGTGTCGGCGTCGGGGGCGGTCGGTGCGCTCACATGGCGCGCCAATTATACCTGGACGCACACCGACGAGCAGCTGGCGTCGCTGACGCTGCCGATCCCCTATGCGCTGTCGCCCAAGTCGACGACGCCGGTCCACAAGGCCAATCTGGCGCTCGGCTATGACATCGGGCGATTGTCGCTGTCGGGGGTCGCGCGTTACACCTCGTCGACGCGGCAATTCGCCTTCTCGTCGACGCCGCAGCTGCTGCTCTACCGGGTCGACGACGCGGTGGCGCTCGATGCGCGGGCGGGGCTGCGGCTGACCTCCGCGCTCGAACTCTATGTCGCGGGCGAGAATCTGGCGCTGGCGGACGGCGCCGCGGTATCGCCGATCCCGGCGGATCGTCGCGTGCGCGCAGGGGTGCGAGTTGCGCTTTAACGCGTTCTTCCGGCTGTCGGACCGGCTCGATCGCAGGCTGGCGCTCGCCGACCGGCCGATCGCGGTCAAGGTCGCGGCGACGCCGGTCATCATGCTGGTGCTGTTCGTGGTGATGGCGCTGGCCAGCACCGCGGCGCTGCTGATCACCGGGCGCAGCGTCGACGACATCGTCAACCGCGACATGCGCGATATCAAGCAGCTCAACGCGATCACGCAGCGGTTCGATATCGCCAACGCGAACGTCTATCACCTGCTGGTGACGAAGGCGGCGACGCCGACGATCGCGGTCGACGGGCAGGTGGCGGCGATTCACCGCGACCTGGCCCGGGTCCGTACGGCGCTGGTCGGCTACCGCCGCAGCCATGCCGGGCAGCGCGCCCAGCTGGGCCCGGTGCTCGCCGATCTCGACCGATATACCGCGACCGTCGACGTGCTGACGTCGATGCTCGAGGTCGACTTTGCCAGCACCGCGGCGATGGTCGACCCGTTTCGCGCCAATGCGCAGCAGATCGATACGCGGATCCGGCGCGTGACCGCCGCGGGGATCGGCCGCGCGGGGCAGGCGGCATCGGGGGCGCTGCTGGTCACGCATGTCACGATCGCGATCCTGCTGCTCGTCCTGCTCGTCGGCACGGGCGGCAGCCTGATAATGGCCTATGTGATCGGGCGATCGATCATCGGCTCGATCACCGACATTGCGGCGGCGACGGATGCGGTGATGCACGAGGCGGCGATCGATCTGTCGACGCTCAAGCGGCATGACGAGCTGGGGCTGGTCGTCACCGCGCTGACGACGTTCCAGACGCAGCGCGAGGATGCGAAACGCCTCGCGGATCAGGCCGAGCTGCTGCGCCGCCATGCCGAGGAGGAAAAGGCGCGGCAGGCCAGCGCGATCGCCGAGGTCGAGGCGCAGGCGCGGCGCGAGCGCGAGGCCACGCTGGCCGCGCTGGCCGAGGCGTTCGAACGCCAGGTCGGCGGCATCATCCGCGAGGCGCAGGAGGCGATGGCGCTGCTCGAGGCGAATGCGATCAGCCTGCACGAGACGATCGAGGGCAATCGCCGGCTGGCACAGGAGCTCGACGCGATCGCGCAGCTGTTCGCGACCGAGATGCTCGAGGCGGGCAAGGAGACGCATCTGCTGGCGCACACCTTCGAGGAGATCGACCGGGAGGTGGCGGGGACCAGCCTCGCCGCCAGATCGATCAGCGACCATGCGCGCAGTGCCAACGATACCGTCGCGCTGTCGCAGGAACAGGCCAGCAGCATCGAGCAGATCGTCGACGTGATCAGCGCGATCACCAAGCAGACCAACCTGCTCGCGCTCAATGCGACGATCGAGGCGGCGCGCGCGGGACCTGCGGGCGCGGGCTTTTCGGTGGTGGCGGCCGAGATCAAGTCGCTGGCGACGCGGACGGGCGCGAGCGCGGGCGACGTGCGCTCGAAGATCGAGGCGGTGCAGGACCAGATCCGGTCGGTGGTGGCGAGTACGGGCAGTCTGGGGGCGCTGATCAACGGCATGGACGACGGTGCGGGCCGGGTGGCGGCGATGTCGCGTGCGCAGGCGCAGGCGATCGAACAGCTCAACGGGCGGATCGAGGCGGTCGAGGACCGCAGCCAGATGCTCACCGAGGCGAGCCAGCAGATCGCATCGTCGGTCGATCGCAACCTCGCTTCGGTCGACGAGGTCCAGCGGACCGGCGCGATGCTGAAGCGGACGCTGCAGTCACTGGCCGACGACGCGCATGCCTTTACCCGCCATTTCCTCGGCGATGATGCAGGCCCCGAGCGGCAGCAACGGCAGGTCGCGTGATCTTGCCGGACTGACGCGCCGCGAGACCTGGTCCGCGCTCAGCCGTGCTGGCGGCGTTGCGCGTGAAGTTCGGCCTTGGCGAGCAGCGCGTGGAGATCGTCGCGGGCGATGTCGAAGCTTTCGTGCATGTCCTCGAGCGCTGCGTCGATGTCGTCGGGGTGAAATCCAGCCGCGCGCCGGTCGGCCGCGATCGCGGCGGGGGGCAGCGCACTGTGATGCGGATAGGGGTGCCGCGTCACGCGGTAGAAGAGGCCGGCGACCAGCACGAGCACGACCGAATTGAGCGCGACGGGGACGAGCGCGAAGGCGTAGCCCGCCGCATGGATGCCGGGGCCGCCGATCACCGCGGTCAGCGCCGCGGCACCGCCGGGCGGGTGCAGGCAGCGGAGCAGCGACATCGCCAGGATCGCAGCCCCGACCGCCACGCCCGCGGCCAGGCTGGCGTCGGGGATGAACTGAAACGCGGCGACGCCGATCGCGGCGGACAGCGCGTTGCCGCCGATCACCGGCCAGGGCTGCGCCAGCGGGCTCGACCGGACCGCGAAGACGAGCACCGCCGACGCCCCCAGCGGCGCGACGATCTGAGGAACGTCGCCGGCGGGGAGCAGCGCGACGCAGACGAGCATCGTCAGCGCGATGCCGATACAGGCACCGACGCCCCCAAGCAGGCGGTCGGCGGGAAAGGCCGTCGCCCAGAAGGCTTTGGCGCGGGGCAGGGGCATGAGCGATCGTCCGTGTGGCTGAGCGTGCCGCCCCTACGCTGCGCCCGTGCATTTCGCTATGTCGCGCGTCACCGGGATCGCTAGAGGACGGTGACGATGGATGATGGCGAGGCATGATGCTGGGGGATGTGACCAGGCGGCGTATCGGCCGCGAGGCGGAGCCGCTGGTGATCATCGACGGTTTTGCCGAGGATCCGGACGGATTGCGCAAGGCGGCGGCGGACGCGGCGTTCGGATCCGCGGGCGAGCATTATCCCGGTCTCCGCGCGGCGCTGCCCGAGCGGTATCTGGCCGACCAGCTTCCGCGGATCGCCCGCGCGCTGGGCCGCGATTTCGGGCCGTGCCGCCGCATCCATGTCGTCGATGCGCAATTCTCGATCGTCACGGTGACGCCCGACGCGCTCGAGATCCGGCAACGGCTGCCGCATGTCGATGCCTATGCGCGCGACCGGATCGCGCTGATCCATTATCTGTCGCCGACGAACCGCGACGGGACCGCCTTCTTCCGTCATCGCGCCACCGGGTTCGAGACGGTCGACGAGACGCGCGCGCCCGACTTTTTCGAACGGCTCGGCCGTGAGGTCGCGACGATGCCGCCGCACGGCTATATCGCCGACGATACCGCATTGTTCGAGCGGACCGCGCTGGTCGACGCCGAATACAACCGGGCGCTGCTGTACCGCAGCTATGTGCTGCACAGCGGCGCGATCGCGCGCGATGCGGTGTTGTCGGCGGATCCGGCGGCGGGGCGGCTGACGATCACCGCGTTCCTCGCGATCGAATGAGGTTATTGCTGGCCCGCCCAGCGGATCGCGTTGACGAGCACGCGTCGATAGGTCGGGTCGTCATAGGCCTCTGGTGAATGGCCGAGCGCCGAATAGACCACCCGGCCTTTGGTGCGCGGGTTGGTCCAGATGACGGGGTGCGTCCCCATCGCGAGCTTCGCGCCCGCGCGGTAGCTCGCCTCGTCGAGCGTCGCGAGCACGGTCATGCCGCGGGCGGCCGGATTGGCATTGAAGGAATACCATTCGTCGACCGCGGTCCAGGGCAGGCGCACCCCCGCCATGACCGGATGGTCGGGGCGATCGACGACGAGCCGCGCGCGCTGGAACTGGTCCTCGCCGCCCGGATGGCCGATGAACTTCGTGCCGATCACCGTGTCGCTGTACCAGGCGTCGGTATGGCTGTCGTCGCCCGCGGCATGCAGCGCGACGACGCCGCCGCCACGCGCGACGAAGCGGGCGAAGGCCGCGCGCTGGTCTGGCGTCAGGAATCCACCGCTGGCGCTGTTGAGCACGACGACGGAAAAGTGGCGCAGCTGTGCGTCGTTGAAGACCGCCGCATTTTCGGTCGCGTAGCTTGTCCGACCCAGGCCCTGCACGATGTCGGCGAGCACGCGGTTCGAGTGCGGGATATGTTCGATATGCCGCCAGCCATTGGTCTTCGACACGATCAGCACCGCGTGATCGAGGCCCTTGGGCAGCACGGGGGCGACGGTGTCGGTCGTGGCCTTCGGCAAATGCGGATCGGGCGCGGCCTGCGCCGTGGTGAGCAGGGCGGCCAGCGCCAACATTTTGAGCATCGTGCAATCTCCCACCCGGTCCTAGCGCGTGGGACCATCGGAGTTCAACTGGTAGCGATAACGCGCTATGCTGGGTCATAAATATGATGGGGGAGTTGAGGGCGAATGTCTGGAAGATCCAAGCGCGCGCTGGTCGCGCTGATGCTGGTGCCCGCGCCTGCGACCGCGCAGACGTCACAGGACCGGGCGCGGGCGATTGCGGGGGAGCCCGCCGCGGGGCCGCAGCGGCTCAGGCTGACCGACATCCCCGTGGCGACGGGCAAGTCGACCGCGCTGTTCGACGGGCGCAGTCTCACGGGCTGGACCGCATGGCTCGGCTATCCCGACCCGTCGATCACTTATCAGGCAAAGCCGGGCACGCCGCCGATCGGCACGAGCCGGGATACCAAGGGTGATTTCGCGGTGCGCAGCGTCGACGGGGCGCCGGCGATCTGGGTGAAGGGCGAGACCTGGGGCAGCCTGGTCCACCAGGCCGATCTTCGCGACTATCACCTGCGGCTGCAGTTCAAATGGGGGGCCAGGACCTGGGCGCCGCGCGCGACGCAGCCGCGCAACAACGGCCTGCTCTATCATACGCATGGCGCGCCGGGCGAGGTGTTCGGGACGTGGCGGCCCTCGGTCGAGTTCGAGATCATGACCGGATCGACCGGGATGATCGTCGCGGTGGGGAGCAAGCTGCGCGGCCGTACCGGGGTGACGTTCGATCCGTCGCTGGTCGAACCGCATCTCCGCTTCCGTGCCGGGGGGCGCGAGATCGACATCGTCAACGGCACGCCGACCTGGAACGTCGAAGCGGCGACCGATGCCGAGCGGCCGATCGGCGCGTGGAACACGCTCGACCTCTATGTGGTCGGCGACCGCGCGGTGCATGTCGTCAACGGCGTACCGGTCGGCGAAGTGCATGATCTGGCGACGATCGGCCCCGACGGCCGGCAGCCGCTGACGCATGGCCGGATCCAGCTACAATCCGAAGGCGCCGAGACCTGGTTCCGCGCGATCACGGTCGAACCGATCACGACCCTGCCGAAGATCGTCGCGGGGGAGTAGGGGGCGGGACAGTAGGGGGCGGGGCGTCCGCGGTTGCGGGCTGGTCGCGCCAGATCCAGCGCAGCATGTCGGGCAGGATCGCGCCGCCGTCCGCGTCCGAATGGCCACCGCGCGTCCAGGCTGTCCTGACGTCGTAGCGCGGGCCCGGGCGGTGATCCGCATCGGCCTGCGCGTTCGCCCATGCGAGGCTCTTTGCCATCTGCTGGTTGGCGAGAAACCAGTTGCCATGTTCGTTGTCGAGATCGGCGGCCCCGTCCTGCAGGACGATGCGCAAGGGGCGGATCGGGCTCTTGCGGATGAGCCCCGGATAGAGGTCGCCGCCGAGCGTGCGCGGTGCGCCGTCCGGGCCGAGCGTGAGGCCGATCGACGTATAGCTGCCGATGAAGCTGATCACGTTGCCGAACGCTTCCGGATGCCGCCAGGCGATCGTCCAGGAGGCGATCGCGCCGCTCGACGTGCCGCCGATCGCGCGGCGCTTCGGATCGTCGGCGAACCGCCAGCGTGCCGCGACCGCGGGGAGCAGTTCGTTCAGCGTCATCCAGCCATAATCGTCGGACAGCGCGTCATATTCCTCCACCCGGTGATCCGGATTTTCCATGCCGAGCGTGTCGGGATAGTGCGCCGCGCGGTGACCGGGCGTCACGAAGATGCCGAGCGTCGGCGGGATTGCGTGCTGCAGGATCAGCGTGTCGAGGACCGCGGGCACCCTGAGCGACCCTGCCGGATTCGTCGCGCGCTGCCCGTCCTGGAACAGCAGCAGATTGGGCGGGCGGCGTGGATCATAGCCGGGCGGGACATAGACCCAGTAGCGCCGCACCGTGCCCGCAAAGCGCCGCGACCGGAGTTCGAACGGGCCGGCCAGCGTTCCCCGGAGTGCCGGCGCGGGGGCCGGTGGGGGTGTGGTCGGCGC
>NZ_LR733875.1:3632843-3832886 GCF_902506585.1 Sphingomonas sp. T1 | reverse complement strand
CCCACTCCCCGCACCCCCGCTCGCGCCGACCGCCCCGTGGTGGTGAGCGCGCTGACCACCGAGGAGCTGATCGCGCAGTGCCGCGGCAAGGATGCGGACCCCGCGCCGAGCTTCTGCACGGGTTATATCCTCGGCGCGTTCGACACGCTGTCGATGGCGCGCGAGATCTGCCCGTCGGCGACCAAGGGCTCGACGATCGACGCGGTGGCGACGACGCGCAAATATCTGCGCACCAAGGGGAAGAAGGCGAAGGCCGCACCGATCTTCGTGGTCCGCGACGCGCTGCGCCGGTCCTTTGCGTGCAAGCGGAACGCCAAACGCTAGCCTGTCCGCCGTACCGGTAGCGGTACGGCCCTCTCACAATCCGCCAACGTGCCACCCGCGACGATTCGTCGGCGGGCGGCCTGCCAATGTGCGGCGCCACGGTGAACGGCGATGGCTCTCGATAACCGAAATAGTGCCTATTCTGAACATGCTCGCAACATTCGTATGAAGAGGTCATATTTGGGTATTGTCATATAAGTCAGAATGGAGAATTCATGTCCCCGGAACCGGACCAAGCGCGATCGCGCAGCCGGACAAGGGGGCCTTCATGAACTTCAGACATACCACGTCCTATATTGCACTTGCCGGATCGCTGTTGCTGACGGCGATCCCCGCTGTGGCGCAGACCGCGACGGACAGCCCGGCGACGCCGGCCCAGGCCAAGGTCGAGGCCGATGCGCAGACCGCGTTCACCGCGGGCGATACGGCCAAGACCGTGTCCGACGACATGATCGTCGTCACCGGATCGCGGATCCAGCGCCCCAACATGACATCGGCCGCGCCGATCACCTCGGTCACCGCGCAGGACATCCGCGCGCAGGCGGCGATCACCGTCGAGGACGTGCTCAACCGCCTGCCGCAGGTGTCGCCCGACAGCCAGCAGACCTATCAGGATTCGGACGGCCGCCAGCGGATCAAGCTGCGCAGCCTCGGCTTCGAGCGGACGCTGGTGCTCGTCGACGGCAAGCGGCTGGGCACGCAGAACGGCCAGGACGTCGGCATCATCCCGCCCTCGCTGCTCGAACGCGTCGACGTGCTGACCGGCGGCGCGTCGTCGGTCTATGGATCGGACGCGGTCGCGGGCGTGGTGAACTTCATCCTGAAGAAGGATTTCGAGGGGATCCAGCTCGACGGCAATTACAGCTTCTACAATCACGAGAACAAGGACACGATCGTGTCGCCGCTGGCGCGCGCGAACGCGTTCGAGGCGCCGCGCGGGCTGACCAATGACGGCGGCCGGTCCGACGTGACGCTGACCGCGGGCACCAAGCTGTTCGACGGCGCGCTGCGCGTGTCGGGCTTCGTCAATTACCGCCAGGCCAATGACGTCCCCTATGACGCACGGTCGAGCTCGGCATGCCAGCTGGTCCAGACCGGCAAGGACGGCCCGCTGTCCTGCTCGCTGTCGACCTATTCGCCGAGCGGCTATATCTCGCCGCGCAGCGGGGCGAACAGCGGCGTCGGCTATGTCAACGATCCCGCCGGCACGCGGACGTTCGTGCCCTACGGCGCAGGCGCGGGCAACGCGGCCAACCCCTATGACGGCTATTCCTACCAGCGTGAATTCGAACGCTATACGGCGGGCGGCTTCGTCAGCGCGAAGATCGCGCCCGAGCTCGAGCTCTATGGTTCGGGGATCTGGTTCCGCGACAGGTCGGTGAACCCCTATCCGACGCGCGTCTACAGCTACACCGCCTATGGCGACACGCCGTACCAGGTGAACTGCAACAACCCGTTCCTGTCGACGTCGCAGGCCAGCACGATCTGCGGTGCGCAGGCGGGGACGTCGGCGCTCGCGCCGCTCGACGTGCGCTATCGCTTCAACGACCTGCCCTTCTCGCCCGACGTCTATCTGAACAAGGGGATCCGCGCGACCGCGGGCATCCGCGGCACCGTCGGCGACGCGTGGACCTATGATCTGGGCGGCGTGTTCTCGCGCAACCAGCAGGACATCACCTTCGGCAATTTCGCCGATTTCGACCGGGTGAACCGCTCGCTCAACGTCGTCAGCGTCAACGGCACGCCGACCTGCGCGGCGACCGTGTCGGGGGTCGACCCGGCCTGTGTCCCGTTCAACGCGTTCAGCGCAGGGACGCTCGGCGGACCGCTCGCCGATTACCTCTTCACCGCGCGCAGCGGCACCTCGACCGGCGTCGCCAAATTGTGGGACATCGTGTCGTCGGTGACCGGCGACCTCGGCAAATACGGGATCACCTCGCCCTTTGCGAACCAGGGCGTCGCGATCGCGCTGGGCGGCGAATATCGCAAGGACAGCTATGCCTCGTCCGCGGATGCGATCTACCGCGAGCAGAATGGCGGCGAGGATTTCAACCTGAGCCAGGACGTGTGGGAATCGAACATCGAGGTCCAGGCGCCGCTGATCGAGGAGCGCCGCTTCGCGCATCTGCTGCAGGTCACGGGCGGCTATCGTGTGTCGAAATACAGCAGCAATCCCAAGACCTTCAACACGTGGAAGCTCGAGGGTACCTATGCCCCGGTCAGCGACCTGACGTTCCGCGCATCGTTCAACAAGGCGCAGCGTGCACCGACGGTGTTCGAGATCCGCCAGGCGACCGCGATCAACTATAGCCGGCAGGGCGGATCGCAGAACGACTTCTGCGCGCCCGTGCCGCGCCAGATCGCGGACCCCGCCAATCCCGGCCGCACGATCACCACGACCACGCCGATCGCCTCGCGCGAGGTGTGCGCGGCGACCGGGCTGTCCGACGCACTCTATGGCAGCGCGACCCTGCTGTGCCCGAACGACCAGTGCACGGTGCGATCGGGCGGGTTCACCGCCGATCCAGAAACCGCCTATACCCAGACCTATGGCCTGGTCGTGAAGCCGAGCTTCCTGCGCGGGCTGGTCTTCTCGGTCGATCGCTACCGGATCAAGATCAACAACTCGCTCGGCTATAACGACGACAGCTATTACACCGATGGCTGCCAGCGTTCGAACGGCGACCCGTTCTTCTGCTCGGGGATCGTCCGCCAGCCCGGCACAGGCATCCTCTACGCCGCCGCCGCGAACAACCCGACCAGCGGCTTCATCCGCGCGGGCACGACCAATTATTACTTCTCGATCGCGCGCGGCTGGGACTTCCAGAGCCAGTATACGCTGGGTCTCGGCGGGGCCGGCAAGATCGACTGGAACTTCAACGGGTCGCTGACCACCTTTGCCGGCGGGCAGGATTCGCCGCTCCAGCCCAAGCGCAATTGTGCGGGCTATTACGGCAATGGCTGCGGCCAGCTGCTGCCGAAATGGTCGCACGGGCTGCGGACGACCTATACGACGAGCGACGGCATCTTCAGCACCTCGTTCAACTGGCGCTATGTCGGGTCGCTGACGAGTGCGGACAATTCGGGCGATCCGGCGATCGGCGGCACGCCCGACCGCGCGCGGACGACCTTCTACAGGGTCGCGCCGGTGAATTATTTCGACCTGGCGCTGACCTTCGCCGTGTCGCGCGACTTCTCGCTCCGGCTGATCGCGAACAACCTGCTCGACAAGACGCCGCCGATCCTGGCGAATTCCTACGACATCAGCCTGGCGCGCAGCAACACGATCCCCGCGCGCTACGACGCGCTGGGCCGCAACCTTGCGGTCGGGGCGACCGTGCGGTTCTGATCGAACCGGGGCGTATCGGGGGGCTCGTCGTTCGCGACGGGCCCTTTTTTTTGGTGCGGGAGCCGGCGACGTCCGCCCGTCGCTCCGCCCTCAAAACGCGTTAAGATCCGCGTGCCGGGCGCCGGCATTTTCGACGTCATGACGCAAACGGAACAAGACTGCGTCGAGAGTGTTCGAACCTGTTGTAAGTACAGGGAGAGTTAAATGTCAGATTATCGGGGCGGCGAGCCAATTCGTCAGAAGAGCGGCGCAGGCAAGACGATCGTCATCGTCCTTGTCGTCATTGCGGCCATCGTCGGTGTCCTCTTTGCGACCGGGTTCTGGAGCGCCAACGTGAAGGAAGGTTCGCTTCCGGAGGTCTCCGTCAAGGGCGGCGACATGCCGAACGTCGATCTCGACTCGAAAGCGGTCGTCGTCGGCACGAAGAAGACCGAAGTCGAGGTCCCCAAGGTCAAGACCGAAACCGAAACGGTCGACGTGCCCACCGTGGGCGTCAAGGACAATGGCGAGAAGTAAGACTTCGCCTGACGTCACGAGCCCTCACCTGACGGTGGGGGCTTTTTTTTTTGTGACCGACGCGGATGTTAGGGCGGAATCGGGTAGCGTTATTGCTTGGCGCGGGTCCCTTTTTTTTCGTCCTGCCATGCGCCGTGGGGCGGTACGGTGTCGGTCAGGGGCTGGGCCTAAACGACAAACTGGAGCGCGGCATTATAGTTTCCGCGAACAATCGGGTAGCTCAGATCGTTTACGACCAACGCGTAGTAATATTGATTATTCCCATGCGGCCCGTTGCTATAGTAGAATGAGATCCTACCTTGTTCGCTTCTTTTCGTCATCCGCCCCCCTTGCCTATTCGGCAGATAATATTCCCGAACAGATACGCCACCTGCCGCACGCTGCCCCGTCATCGGATCGGTCATATGTGGCGAGTTATAGAGCGCTTCGGACAGGGATATGACATTTCGCACGTGATTCTTGAGATGGTTTTCAATCCTATCGAATTTTACCGTGTTCGGCTTGCCGTTCATGATCATCGAGCGACTGACGAGCGAGAGCCGTATTGCGGTCGTCTTGGCGATCACTATCCCATCCGAGATTCCGGTGATCATATGCTGCATCGATATGTAACGGCGCCCTTCGGCACTAAACTGATTAAATACAGGGGTGACGTCGAAGATCTTCTTGAAGGGTACAGCGGCCACAGACATGCGGGCCATCACCGTGCTGAGACCGATATCGGCGCCCTGGACCTGCACGCTCATGAAAATACCCTTCGAGTGTCGAAGCCTGGTCCTTCGACGCACGAGGTTTCAGCAGGATTGCCGGGCGGCGGGACCGAATTACGACTGTAATAAAGCCCGGCGGGTGCGCTGTTAGCGGCGCTCCGCCACTCACTTGCGGCCGAACAGCTTCTCGATGTCGCCGTGTGCGAGTTTTACCCAGGTGGGGCGGCCGTGGTTGCATTGGCCCGAATGGGGGGTGATCTCCATTTCGCGCAGCAGCGCGTTCATCTCGGGGACCGAGAGGATGCGGCCGGCGCGGACCGAGCCGTGGCAGGCCATCGTGCCCGCGACCGCGTCGAGCCGTTCCTTCAGCGACAGCGCCTCGTCGAACGCGGCGAGTTCGTCGGCGAGGTCGGTGACGAGGCCTTTGGGATCGCTCTGGCCGAGCAGGGCGGGGGTCGCGCGGACGAGCATCGCGCGCGCGCCGAAGCGTTCGAGGTCGAGCCCGAACTCGGACAGCTCGGCGGCGCGCGCCTCGAGCCGGTCGCAGGCGGGTTCGTCGAGCTCGACGACCTCGGGGATCAGCAGCGCCTGGCTCGCGACGGTGCCGCCGGCGAGCGCCGCGCGCATCCGTTCGAGGACGAGGCGTTCGTGCGCGGCATGCTGGTCGACGAGGACGAGACCGTCCTCCGCCTCGGCGACGATATAGGTCTTGGCGACCTGGCCGCGCGCAACGCCCATCGGGAAGGATGAGGTTTGCGGCGGGGGTGTCCAGGCGGGTTCGGCTCTGGCCTGCGGGGGGGCGGCGAAGAAGGTGGGGCGGGCGTCGTTGACGCTGGCGTAGCTGCGGGATTCCAGCGGCAGTCTTTGGGGCGGGCCCTCACCTTCCCACCCGCTTTGCGGGCGGGCCCCTTCCTCTCCCCCGGGGGGAGAGGAGTTTTCCTGCTGCCACATGGCAAGGGCGGTGTCGCTGGCGCGCTGGCTGCGGTGGCCGGCGGCGTCGAGCGCGCGGCGCAGTCCCGAGACGATGAGGCCGCGGACCATTGCCGGGTCGCGGAAGCGGACCTCGGTCTTCGCGGGGTGGACGTTGACGTCGACCTGGTCGGTGGGGACGTCGAGGAACAGCGCGACGACCGCATGCCGGTCGCGCGGGAGCATTTCGGCATAGGCGCCGCGGATCGCGCCCATCAGCAGCCGGTCCTTCACCGGTCGGCCGTTGACGAACAGATACTGGTGGTCGGCGATGCCGCGATTGTAGGTCGGCAGGCTCGCGACCCCGCCGAGCACGAGCATGCCCGAGTCGACCGGGCGTTCGAGGTCGATCGTGACCGCATTGTCGGCGAGCGCGCGATCGGTGAGCGTCGCGACGCGGCCCGGCCGGTCCTCGACCTGCGTCGCCGCCAGCGTGCGGCGGCCGTCATGCTCGATCGTGAAGCCGATATCGGGACGCGCCATCGCGAGCCGGCGGACGATGTCGAGACAGGCGGCATATTCGGCGCGCGGGGAGCGGAGGAACTTGCGGCGGGCGGGGACGCGCGCGAACAGATCCTCGACGACGACGCGCGTGCCGGGCGGCAGCGCGGCGGGGCCCTCGCGCTCGACGCGGCCATTGTCGACGATCCGCGACCAGCCCTCGGCCCCCCTCACCCGGCTTTCGATCGTCAGCCGCGCGACGCTGGCGATCGAGGGCAGCGCCTCGCCGCGAAAGCCGAGCGTCACCACCGATTCGATGATCTCGTCGGGCATCTTCGAGGTCGCGTGCCGTTCGAGCGCGAGCATCATGTCGGCGGGCGTCATGCCGCATCCGTCGTCGGCGACTTCGATGCGCGATGTGCCGCCTTCGACGAGGAGAATCGCGATGCGTCCGGCGCCCGCATCGATGGCGTTCTCGACTAACTCCTTCAACGCGCTGGCGGGTCTTTCCACCACTTCACCGGCGGCGATACGATTGACGAGATGCTCGGGGAGACGCCGTATTGACATGGGTTTGCGTCTAGACCAAGCGACGGCATCCCGCGACCCGCAAACGCCCGCTTATTAGGCACCCGGTGCTCGAAAACACCGGCGGGGCCCGCGAGATGATGTGCGAAATGCCGCCCGTCCGGCGGCCAGGATTACGGGACCCTGATTGAATGGCCTTCTACTCGCGTTTCTTCAAGTTCATGTCGCACGACATGGCGATCGACCTCGGCACCGCGAACACGGTTGTCTATGTCCGTGGCCGCGGCATCGTCCTGAACGAGCCGTCGGTGGTCGCGGTCGAGACGATCAACGGCATCAAGCGCGTCAAGGCGGTCGGTGACGACGCGAAGCTGATGATGGGCAAGACCCCGGGCAATATCGAGGCGATCCGCCCGCTGCGCGACGGCGTGATCGCGGACATCGACGTCGCCGAGCAGATGATCAAATATTTCATCCAGAAGGTGCACGGCCCGCGCCGCTTCGCCCGCTGGCCCGAAATCGTGATCTGCGTGCCGTCGGGGTCGACCAAGGTCGAGCGCCGCGCGATCCGCGACGCCGCGTCGAACGCGGGCGCGAGCACGGTGTGGCTGATCGAGGAGCCGATGGCCGCCGCGATCGGCGCCGACATGCCCGTGACCGAGCCGATCGGCAGCATGGTCGTCGACATCGGCGGCGGCACGACCGAGGTCGCGGTGCTGAGCCTGCGCGGGCTGGCCTATACGACGTCGGTCCGCGTCGGCGGCGACAAGATGGACGAGGCGATCGTCAGCTATGTCCGCCGCAACCACAATCTGCTGATCGGCGAAGCGACCGCCGAGCGGATCAAGCAGGAGGTCGGCATCGCCAAGCCGCCGGTCGACGGCATCGGCACGATCATCCACATCAAGGGCCGCGACCTGGTCAACGGCGTGCCCAAGGAAATCCAGATCAACCAGGGCCAGATCGCCGAGGCGCTGAGCGAGCCGGTCGCGACGATCGTCGAGGGCGTCCGCGTCGCGCTGGAGAACACGGCACCCGAGCTGGCCGCGGACATCGTCGACCAGGGCATCGTCCTGACCGGCGGCGGCGCGCTGCTGCAGGGGCTGGACGAGGTGCTGCGCGACGAGACCGGGCTGCCGGTGACGGTCGCCGAGGACCCGCTGACCTGCGTCGCGCTGGGCACCGGTCGCGCGCTCGAGGACCCGCTGTTCCGCGGCGTGCTGATGAGCGGCTGAGAAGCGTGTAGGTGGGAAACGGGTCAGTGGAAATCGCATCGACCGAGTCGCGGGGATAGGGCCCCGGACCCGGCGATGCCCGAGAACGAGGGGACAGGCGCATGGCGCCAGCCCGCGACCGCCGGACGGGGTTTTCCCGACGGCGTCAATATGGGGTGTTCGTAGGCTATGTGCTCGCCATCGCCGGTGCGGTGGTGGGCGCAGCGTTGCTCGTCGTCTCGACCTTCAACCCGCCCGCCTTTGCCGGCGCACGGATGGGCGTGGCGGGCCTCACCGCGCCGGTCTCGTCGGGTCTCGCCTGGGTCGTGGGCGGGGTCGCCGCGGTGCCCGAGGCGATCGGGACCTATTTCTTCGTCCGCCAGGAAAATGTCGCGTTGCGCCGCGAGCGCGACCAGACGCGCGCTTTGCTGATGCGCGCACGGACGATCGCCTATGACAATCGCCGGCTGCGATCGCTGCTGAAGGTCCGCGACCGGATCGCCGAACCGGTCGTCACCGCGCGACTGGTGAGTTCGAGCGCGTCGAGCGGGCGCCGTTTCGCCTTGCTCAACGCGGGCCGCTGGAGCGGGGTGCGGCCGGGCATGGCGGTGCGCGGCCCCGACGGGCTGGTCGGGCGCGTCGTCGAGACCGGCCCGAATGCGGCGCGGGTGATGCTGCTGACCGACGGCGACAGCATCGTGCCGATCCGCCGGACGCGCGACGGCCTGCCCGCGATCGCGGTCGGGCGCGGCGACGGCATGCTCGACGTCCGGTCGGTCAACGCGACCAACGTCAAGTTCAATGCGGGCGACCTGTTCGTCACGTCGGGCGTCGGCGGGCTGTATTCGCCCGGCATCCCGGTCGCGCGGGTGATGACCGCGGGCGCGGATTCGGTGATGGCGCGGACCTTCGCCAATCCCGACACCTTCGATTTCGCGGTGGTCGAGCCCGGCTTCATGCCGGTACCGCCGCCGCGCGCCCTTGCGCCGTCCGACAATAGCGCCAAGTGACTGCCAAACCACCCTATCCCGTCTTCCCCCAAATGATCGACCAGCCGTGACCACCCGCAACAGCGTCGACTACAAGCCGTTCGAACCGAAGGTCGCAGGCGGCCGGGCGCGGGCGATCCCGTGGCTGACCGTCATGGCGGGATCGCTGATGACGATCGTGCCGCTGATCGCGACGATCCCGATCCTGCCGCCGTTCGGCTTCGTCATGCTGCTCGCATGGCGGCTGCTCGCGCGTTACGCGCTGCGCCCCTGGGCGGCGGCACCGCTCGGGCTGTTCGACGACCTGCTCAGCGGGCAGCCGCTGGGCAGCGCGGTGCTGCTCTGGTCGCTCGCGTTCGTGGCGATCGACATGATCGAGCAGCGGCTGGTGTACCGCGATTTCTGGCAGGACTGGCTGATCGCGAGCGGCGGAATCGCGTGCTGCGTGATCGGCGGGCGATTTCTGGGCGTACGGGTCGGCACGCATGTCGACACCGTGCTATTGGCGCAGATCGTGATCACCATGATGCTCTTCCCGCTGGCGGCACGGATCGTCGCGACGATCGAACGACGCAGGGTTCAGGAATGAAGCGGGTTTCCGAATGAGACGGCCGCCGCGTGTCGTGACCGAGATGTCGCAAGCCTATAGTTTCTCGCGTCGTGCCTGGATGCTGGGCGCGGTGCAGGGCGGCGTCGGGCTGATGCTGGCCGGGCGGATGGCATGGCTGTCGATCGCGCAGAACGAACGCTACACGATGCTGTCCGAGAGCAACCGCGTGAACATGACGCTGTTGCCGCCGCGGCGCGGCTGGATCGTCGACCGCCACGGCGTGCCGATCGCGAACAACCGCACCGATTTCCGCGTCGACATCATCCCCGACCGGCTGCGCGACAAGGAGCGCGTGCTGCCGCTGCTCGGCCGCATCCTCCAGCTGCCGCCCGAGGAGATCGAGCGGATCGCGATCGACCTCGACCATGCCGCCGGGTTCCAGCCGGTCCAGGTCGCGGAGAATCTCGACTGGGAGCGGTTCGCCGCGGTCAGCGTGCGGCTGCCCGAGCTGCCCGGCGTCGCGCCGACGCGCGGCTTTGCGCGCAACTATCCCGCAGGCGCCGCGGTCGCGCACCTGACCGGCTATGTCGGCGTGCCCAATGCCGAACAGTATAAGAAGACGCGCGACCCGCTGCTCGTCACCCCCGGCTTCAAGCTCGGCAAGGACGGGCTCGAGAAGATGCTCGAACCCGCGCTGCGCGGCGAGGCGGGCGCGAAGCGGGTCGAGGTCACCGCGCGCGGCAAGCTGGTCGCCGAACTCGCGACCAAGCCCGACGTGCCGGGCAAGACCGCGCGGCTGACGATCGACGCGGGGCTGCAGGAATATGCCGCGCGCCGGCTGGGCACCAATTCGGGGTCGGTCGTCGTCATCGACTGTCGCACCGGCGAGATGCTCGCGATGGTGTCGATGCCCGCCTATGACCCCAACAGCTTTTCGGACGGGATCAGCCATCTCGAATGGCAGATGCTGAGCGACGACGATCACGTGCCGCTGATGAACAAGGTCACGCAGGGGCTGTATCCGCCGGGTTCGACGGTCAAGCCGATGAACGGGCTCGCGCTGCTCCATGCCGGCGTCCCGGCCGACGCGCGGGTCAATTGTTCGGGCGCGATGCGGCTGGGGACGAGCGTGTTCCATTGCCACAAGCGCGGCGGGCACGGGCCGCTCGACCTCAAGAACGCGATCATGCAGAGCTGCGACATCTATTTCTACGAGATGGCGCGGCGGGTCGGCTATGCCGCGATCGCGCCGATCGCGCGGACGCTGGGCATGGGGCAGAAGTTCGACCTGCCCTTTTCGACGCAGCGGTTCGGGACGATGCCCGACCCCGACTGGAAGCTCACCAAGTACAAGCGGCCCTGGACGGTCGCGGATTCGCTTAACGCGTCGATCGGCCAGGGCTATGTGCTCGCCAACCCGTTGCAGCTGGCGGTGATGGCGGCGCGGATCGCATCGGGCCGCGACCTGCAGCCGAGCATTCTCGCGAGCCAGGTCCACCGCGACGCGCCCGCGCTGGCGATCGATTCGGAAAATCTGGCGCGGGTGCGCGAGGCGATGTTCGGGGTGATCAACCAGGGCGGCACCGGCGGCGCGGCCAAGCTGCTGATCCCGGGCGTCGCGATCGCGGGCAAGACCGGCACCGCGCAGGTCCGCCGCATCACCATGGCGGAGCGGCGCTCGGGCGTGCTCAAGAACGGCCAGCTGCCGTTCAAGCTGCGCGACCATGCGCTGTTCATCGGCTTCGCGCCCGCGGACAACCCGCGCTACGCGCTTGCCGTGGTGCTCGAGCATAACGGGCATACGGTGCGCAACCTCGACACGCCGATGATCGGGCGCGACATCATGACCTACATGCTCGACCGCGAGCGCGCGCTGAAGACGCTCGCCGAGGTCGAACCGACCTGGGGCGGCGACATCAGGACGCGGATGGCGGCGACCGCGGCGAGCTATCGCGCGGCGCAGAGCGCCCCGCCCGCCGCGATCGCGACCAAGACCGACGCGACCGTGCCGAGCGACGCCCCGGCGGTCGAGAACGCCACCGACGTCGCCAACCGGACCCAGGCGGATCTCGCAGGCGGCGGCGGCGGGGTCGCGGAAGACGGAACGACGGAGCGCGGCCAATGACATCGCGGATCATCCCCGAACAGCTTGCCACCCTGCCCTGGCGGACGCTGCTGCTGGTCACGGCGATCGGGACCTTCGGGCTGGTCGTGCTCTATTCGGCGGCGGGCGGCTCGCTGCGCCCCTGGACGCTGCCGCAGGGCATCCGCTTCTTCATCCTCCTGGCAGGCTCGGTCGTGCTCTCACGCATCCCCGAGCGCGTCTGGAAGGCGGCGGCGTGGCCGACCTATGGTGCGCTCGTCCTCGCGCTGGTGCTCGTCGAGCTGCTCGGCGCGGTGCGCGGGGGCAGCCAGCGCTGGCTCGACCTCGGCTTCATCAGGCTGCAGCCGTCCGAATTGATGAAGCCGGCGATCGTGCTCGCCTGTGCGCGCTTCTACGACATGCTGCCGCCCAACGAGACGCGGCGGTTCGCGGCCGTCTGGCCCGCCGCGGTGCTGATCGGCATCCCCGCGGCGATCGTGATGAAACAGCCCGATCTGGGCACCGCGCTGATGATCTGCGCAGGCGGCGCGACGGTGATGTTCCTGGCGGGCATTCCGCTGCGGCTGTTCGTCGGCGGCGCGGTGGCCGCGTCGGTCGCGATCCCGCTCGCGATCAACTTCGCGCTGCACGACTATCAGCGCAACCGCATCCTGATCTTCCTCGATCCCGAAAGCGACCCGCTGGGCACCGGCTATCACATCAGCCAGTCGAAGATCGCGATCGGATCGGGCGGGCTGTGGGGCAAGGGGTTCCTCAACGGCACGCAGAGCCATCTCGACTATCTCCCCGAGGGGCATACCGACTTCGTCTTCGCGACGATGGCCGAGGAATGGGGGCTGGTCGGCGGCTGCCTGCTGATCCTCGCCTTCCTGCTGGTGATCCGCTGGGGGATCGAGGTCGGCCAGCGCGCGCAGTCGCGGTTCGCACGGCTGGCCGCTGCGGGGCTCGCCACGACGATCTTCTTCTATGTCGCGATCAACCTGATGATGGTGATGGGCCTTGCCCCCGTGGTGGGCATCCCGCTGCCGCTGTTCAGCTATGGCGGGTCGTCGCAGATGACCGTGCTGTTGTGCCTCGGGATCCTGATGTCGATCGACCGGGAAAATCGCAAGACGACACGCTGGTAAGCAGAAAAAGACAGCAATTTGGACGAAAGGGGGTTGCGGCCCCCGATGAGTCTGCTAACAGCGCGCCTCCAGCAGCGGGGCGCCACACCAGGGCGCCACTCAAAACCGCCCCGGAATGGACGCATAGCTCAGTTGGTAGAGCAGCTGACTCTTAATCAGCGGGTCCTTGGTTCGAGCCCAAGTGCGTCCACCATTCTCCACCGCAGAAAACAAACGTTTTTCAGTGCGGCGGAGTCATGTCTGTTCGACATGGTTTGATCCGTCTTCCGACAGCTTCTCTCCCAACCGGATGATATGCGCCCGCCGTGCGACTGCGATTTCTCACGCGTTGTTCGCGATTGGCTCGCTGCAGGTTCGCATGACGTTGAGCATTGCGTGACCGGAGATCGGCCGCACGACCGGGTTGCCCGTCTTCTACTGTATCAGGGCGATCTGCTCGCCTAGCTGAGCCCCTGCCCGCGCGATCGCGCTGTACCCGGCGCCTCTGGCATCATTGGAGCCGAATACGTCCCAGACGCGCCGGCAGCGGTCGCCAGACGCGCTCATTGATCAACAGTCCCTGCCCGTCCCAGCTGGGGCGGCATCGTGACGAGCAGGGAACCCTTGCGGGGAGGCGAGGCCTCATCTGCCGGGTGAGGCTTTGTGGTTAAGAAATGGTTAACGCCGTGGATCGTGGCGTCGTTTGTACGAATAACGAGGCTGGTCGAAGGCCACGGCACCTCGGCACGGATCGACTTCGGTGATGTCCCGACCATGACGGGACAAATGATGTGGAGCTATAGCTCTTCCGCATAGCACATCGGCCACGCCTTGCGGGTGGTTGCAAGCATGCGTTCGTGTTCGGCAGCTGCGATGGCTGAACCGCTTTTGCGGTTCGCCATCGCTGACCTTGCCGACCTCTCAGCTGTGCAGTTGACGTCTGTCGCCAGTGACTACCGAGCTTGACGTTGAATTATATATAGGCTGGCGTCGTACCATGGCCCTGGTATTTCTCGCCTTTCACGCTGCTGCGATTGAACATGCCGAGATCTCGGTTGCCCGCCTTCACACTGCTCGGCATCCGCTGGCAGTAACCACGATCCTGGTTTGCTGATCCAGCACCATGTGGTGTCGAGGCCTTGTCGCGCATCGTGAACTCCTATTAACCCTATTGTTTAACTCTTTTCACATTCGCGTTAATTGCGACGTAACTGAGTTCGTGAGAGTCCAAGAACTGAGCGGCGCATTGGTTCCGACCCAAAATTCCGGTAAATTTTGCGAGCAACCAAAGTACCATAGTGCCCTTGGTGCCGTGATACCCAGGGCCGAGGACGGGTTGGGCCGGGCATGGCCGAAAGGTCGCAACGAGCGCCTGTTTGAGCAGGCCGAGCATGCCGCGATCGACCCGGGGACAAATTTTCGCGTGATCGTGCTGGTCGACGCGGCCGCGTTCCAGGCACGAAAGACACGGTGGATTCCGTCGGCCGAGCCGCTAGGCTGCGCCTGATCACAGGGAGACGTGCCGTGATACGGACCTTGGCCGCAATTGGTCTTGCGATGGCCGTTCCAGCGACCGCGCAGCACACGCGCTCACTGGGGACCGGCACGTCGCCACCCGCGTCAATCGATCAACTGGCCTGGCTGGCAGGCAGCTGGGTCGGCACGGGAATGGGTTCCGACGTGACGGAAACCTACTCCGCGCCGCTGGGAGGCCGGATCACGGGCCATTTCGCGATGGCCGACGGCAAGGGCGGCGTATCGTTTACCGAACTCGTGGATTACGTCCCGCTCCGGGGATCGCTGGCCTATCGAGTTCGTCACTTCAGCCCGGACATGACGGGCTGGGAAGATGGGACGGGCAAGCCCGTAATCTTCCCGCTGGTGGCGGTAGAAAAGGATCGATGGTTTTTCGACGGCATGACGATCGAACGCACGAGCCCGAGCGCGCTCACTATGTGGGTAAGGATCACCGAAAAGGGCACGACGAACGAGGTTCCCTTCAGACTGGTCCGGACGCGCTCGGTGGTTCGATAGGTTAGCGGGATTGGTGGCAAGGTGTCCGCGGTGTGGATTTGACCGATGCGCGCATTGGGGTCGGAGGCGGAATGGCCGGAGAGGTACGCGGGCTATTTCGACGTAGTGTGAATGACCGGCCGGCTCGAAAGGAGCGGCTGCTTCACATCGGAAACCGCATGATACTTCGCCACGGCAATGTATGCTTTTGATACATATCACATTCATTTTGGATGAACTTACCGTTCGCGACCGACCGTATTCCCGCTTACGGCGACTTAAGGGGGAATCAACAGATGACGACGAGCGAAGTAGATAAGAAACAGCCAAATATTATACCGCAGCTTGATGGCCTGCGCGCGTTCGCGGCTCTTTTAGTTGTCGGCTCGCATACCGGCCAGATTGGGCTTCCGTTGATTTTTCCGAGCCTTACAGGCGGTTTCGGTGTCTTGCTGTTCTTCATGCTAAGCGGGTTTTTGATGGGGTATTTGTACCTTCACAAGCCGCTGGATGCGCCCTCGGTCGCGCACTACGTCGCTGCCCGCGTCGCCCGGATCGCGCCAATATATCTTTTGGCTGTGACTTTGGCCTACATCGCGTCAGCCCTACTCGGCCCCCAATTCGTGTATTACATAAACGGCCGGGATTTTATCCGCCTTCTCGCCTTCTCCGGCAGCAGTCACATCTTCTGGTCAATCCCACCGGAAGTGCAGTTCTATGTGGCATTCGCCGCCTTCTGGTATGCTGTCCGGCGCGGTTACGCCGGCCTTGCAGTGCCAGCGGTCATCCTGCTCGCCGGCGTCACGATGCTCTTCCGCCCGATTTTTCCCGGAATATCGCTCCCCTCGCACTTTCACATATTTTTCCTGGGCGTCACGTTGGCGGTGATGGTTCGCAGTGGCGTCACTGCTATAATCAGCGCCAAGATCGCGGCTTTCATTCAAGCTGTCTCGATCATCGCGCTACTTATGGCGTCGCTGCGGATTTGGCCGAACAAAGAATTCATCGAATCCATTGGTTGGGACGATAACGCAGTCGTCTACGGCAATATTGGCCTAGTAATATGCTTTGGCGCATTCCTGCTGGCAAGCACGGTTCCTAACCGCTTCGGATCTGCCATATTCGCAAACAAGCCTATGCGACGGATCGGTGGGTACAGCTTCTCTCTTTACCTTCTTCATGAGCCGATCCTTGCGGGAACTGGATACCTGACCTCTGACGTGCTGCCAGGCAGCATCGTGATCGCCATCGGGATTTTGCTGTCACTTGTCGTAGCCGCAATCTCATTCCATTGGTTCGAACGTCCGGTCCAGGACGCGCTGAGGGCCCCGATTGCAAAGCTGGTTTATGCCATCATTGTCAGGGTCAAGCTGGCGTTGGGCTGGGCCCAACCGGCACCGGCTCATCTTGTCGAGCCAGCAGTCAAGGTCGTGAGCACCCCCTAGCGGGGCAGCAGCGCCTCGTCCCCAGGCAGGTAGCGCTCTTCGGTCAGGTCCAGTGACCGGACTGTCGACGACCTGGCCGCGTCGCGGTGCAGCCGCCCCGGCAGCGCGGTCTTCGGCCGCTTCCCGCACTCACCGCAACGGAAGAACCGGGCCGGCCTCGGTCCCCCGATAGACGTCCAGGTTGACCTCCGTATGCCGTTCAAAGCCACAGATCAGATCTATGGTCCGGATATCGAGGGACCGCATGTTTTCGAGGTTCATGGGGGGGGCGGGATCAACCACTGCAGTCGCCCCTCATCGATCGCGTCAACCGCTGCCGCGATGCGCGTCCAATCAATATGGTGGAGATCCCCTAAGGTATCGAGCAGCGTGGCGACAACAGGCGCAGACGCCAGCGTGCCATGCTTCCAACAGCGCACGATCAGTCGCGACGTCGGCGTGTCAATTTTCTCAGCTGGGCCTGATTGAGTTCCCGGGTCCGCTTGCGATCTGCGATCAACGCCCGCCGAAGAGCGGCGCCGTGCAGAGGCTGTGCAATCCACCTTGACGACCGCGCGCGAGTCGGCCGCACTTTACGTTTCGCGGGTGAAAGCCTCCGTGCCTTTTTGGGCATTGGTGGTCGAGCCTGGCTCGGTGCGGCATTGGCCTTTGGCGCCACCGGAATGTTGCCACCTTCAGCTGGAACTGCGGTCGAGATAGCGGCCGGCTGCGGCGTAACAGGCGGTGCGATGGGGGCTTTTGGGGTTCGGGCGACGGGAGCCTTGACCAGGGCCGGGCGGGGATCTGCCTGGCGGGTGTAATAGGCTGCGCCAACCGTGCTCATGATCCCCAGAACGACCGCGGCGATCGCCGAATATCGTGCCGTACGGATGCTTCGTTGGTTGCGGGCCGTGAGGACCGCCAAACGGTTGTCGATGTCCTGACGCTGGTTCGCGAGCGCCCAGAGCGCCGCGTTGCTCCCGATCCTTGCGCCGTAGTGCGAACCCGGAATCGTGCTCGCGGCGACCAGATATTCTCGATCGGCCGGCTCGATGGCCGGCGGTTGCAGGGGAGGATCGTCGGGGAGTGTTTCCGCAGACCGGGCTGCCGTTGAGGGAGATTCGCTGCTTGCCATGGAAAAGCTACGTATCAGATTGAATTAGGTTTTATGCAGCCAATCGGTCCCGACATAGCACACCGACGCCTATACTCCCCGGATGGCAGGCCGGGTCCTGCTTCAGGCCGCGATCGATCCTCGTGGCGCGGGGCCATTCGGTCGCGACGCCTGGGGCTTGGGCGCGGTGGCCGCCATATAGCCAACCAGCATCCACAAGGGGGCGGCGACCTTCATCGAGAAGATCGCGGTGCCGCCGATCATCATGTTGGCGAAGAGATAGACCGCGGTCGCCCAGGCGCAGCGCTTCGAGGCGGTGTCCGTCGCACGCTGGCCGAGCGAGAAGAACAGCCAGATCGCGATGAGCCCGAAGATCGAACTCGACGCGGTGACATAACCGAAGCCGGTGTCCATCAGATGCCGCGCCTTCATCGCATTCGCACCGAATATGGTCGGAATGTCGAGCTTGCGCAGCGCCTCGGTCGTGATCCCCAGCCGGCCGATCAGATCGTCGGTATGCTCAACATTGTCACCGACGACGAGAAACGCCAGCAGGACCAGGACCGGTGCAATCAGGAGGGTGAACCACCGCGACAGATGGGGAAATATGAAATATCCCATCATCGTCACCACCGCCAGCGCCGACGACGTCCGCGTGTTGTTCGAGAGCAGGATCAGCAGAATCGCCGCCACCATCGTCGTCCGGATGGCGACGCTCAGCCGCCCCCATGTGGCGACGAGGAAGACGCAGAGGATACCGGCGAAGTTCGCGTTCGAAACCTGCTCCAGGAACACCGACGAGGTCCGCGCGCCCGAAAACACCCCGAAAGAAAAGCGCGATTCGAACCCCGCCGCATTGTTGAACAGGCCGGTCTCGTTGAACTCGCTCACCTCCATGCCGCGCGTTGCCGCATAGTAATTGCCCGGCTGGAATACCGACACATAGGCGGTCGGGAAGGCGATCTCGAAGATCAGCACCGTCAGGGTGATGATCGTCAGCAGCGCAAAGGCGAGATGCACCTGGGGAAAGCTGCACCGACGACCGAGCAGGAAGAAGGACGCGATGATCGCGACGTTGCGAAAGGCATCGGGGAACACCGCATCGCTCGCGAGCGACGTGAACACCGCGAGGAGTGCAAACAGGTAGAGCAAGCCGATCGCCGGAGCGTCTTCGCCGTCTGGACGACGCTTGAGCAGCGCCAGCCCCATCGCGCCGCCCAGCAGCAGCCCCTCCATCGCGATCGGCGCTGCGGACGTTAGGCCCTTCACATGCGCGCTGATGATCGCGAGCATCGCATTGTACAAGCTCGCGGAGACGACGAGCGTGACCGCGAGGATCCCGAACCTGTGATCGCTGATCAGCGCCTTGCCGCCGGATGGCGTCGCCGTCTTGGGCCGCGCCCTGACCCCGGTGATAGGTTGTGAAGTCTTCATGATGTCACCGTTTGCAGTTGGTGCGGATAATCGAGGCCGACGCGCCGCTCGAGGAACATTCTACGGCTGCGCGTCGATGGCCAGCCCTAAATCCCGGCTCAGGATGTGCCCAGTTCGGCGGCGGCGGGCGGCTTGCGGCCACCGCGCAGCAGCCTGTTCATGCCCTTGAGCAGCGGGAGTTCGATGGTCCGGTGAACGACGATCCCGGCGACGCTGCTGACAACGAGCGCGAGGATGACGAAGACGGCCCCGTTCGCCATGCCCAGATCGAGACCGACGACATGGGCCGCGACGCGGGTGCCCGCGATCACGAAGATATGGCTGAGATAGATGCTGTAGGACGCGTCGCCGAGCAGGGACAGTTTCGGGAGGTCGGGCAAATGGCCCGAGATTTCGATCTGCAGCGCCGCGCACAGCAGAATGACCGCGGGTATGCCGAGGACAATGAATTGCGAGATGGAAGGCCTTTCAAGATCCATCCAGAACAGCGTAGCGAAGGCGGCGAGCCCTATCAGCGCCCAGATGCCGGGCGACAGGCGCGGAACACGGCGGATCGTACACGCCAGGACAATCCCCGCGAGAAATTCGGCGAGGCGGTCCGTGCCGTAGAAGGCCGCGGTCGTCCCGGAGAGCCACGTCTTGGCCGATACGTACACGAGCGCCAGCAGCACGGCGACGAACAGGGGCCTGAGCGACTGCCTGACGGCCAGCGCGCACGCAAACACCGCGTAGAACATCATCTCGGTATTGAGCGTCCAGCCCGGAACGATGACCGGGGTCAGGATCTCCGCATTGGTCGCGGCAACGGCCGGGTTCCAATAGGGGAGAAACAGGAGCGAGAAGCCGAGATGCGGAAGGTCGAACTTGGTCGACCGCAACAGATCGCCGAAGAACAGCGCGACCATCGCTGCGAATATCGTCAGGACCCAGTATAGCGGCGCGATCCGGATCAGGCGCTTGACCAGGAAGTCGCCGATGCCGACCTTGCGGTCCCTGGTCGTCCACCACATGACGAACCCGCTCAGGACGAAGAATATGTCGACGCCGAACGATCCAGACATGGGAAGTTCGCGAATATTCGCCACCTGCTCGACTTGTACGACCGCGTGGAAATAGACGACGGCCAATGCAGCGATACCGCGCAGATATTGCAAGGACGACAGGTGCATCCCGGATTTTGGTACGGAGGTCACTGATTGTCCGCCTTACAGTTTAAACAGGTTTACGGGCCCTGCGGCACGCGACCGGTGCTGCAGGACAGGATATTCAACTATTATACGCGTCGATTTCGGCATCTGACGGGGGTACAACCTCAGAGTCATAGGGTGCTCGTCGAACCACGTCGGCGGTTCAGCGCCATGTCGACGGGCTTAAAACCGCATTATCAGATAGATAGAGGGCATATCTGACCGCACGCTGGTCCCCATCCGGTGTCGTGAGCGGGCTTCTGGCATAGAATGGCGCCGACTTCCACGGGATTCCCGGCGTCCGCGCGACCCGGAATGGCACTGACCGCGGCGGACAGGCATGTCGTCGCATCAAAGCATTTGGTTACCGGGCGATTCACTTTGCCGATGATCTCGGCCATGCTCATGCCGAACACGCGTCACCTGTGTCACACGACATGACGGCATTTGTCGAACTCTGTCAGTAAGTGTGACGCTCCCAATAATTATTCATCGCCAACGTCTTGTTGCGGAAGAAAAATTTAACACAAATTGGCTATTTGAAGGATCGCACTGTGCTTCACATCGAGAGCACGGCATTCCATCCAAACCTCGTAGGTGAAGTAAGATGATTCTTCCTCGCGTCATCGCCGCTGCCACGGCCCTGCTGTCCTTCGCCACCGCCGCCGAGGCCGCGCCGCGGTTCGGCGTCAATCTCGCGGGATGTTCGTTCGTCGCGAACGGCGCCCTGTGCCCGACCGTGGCCGACGTCGCCTGGTACGTCGACAAGGCCGGGTTCCGCAGCATCCGCCTACCGTTCAACGGCAGCCAGATGAATGACCCCGTCGTCCTCCAGCGGGTGATCGACGTGGTCAAGGCGGCCAGCGCGCGCAATGTGCCCGTGATCCTCGACCGCCATGACTATAAATGGCCGACGCCGGCGGAGCAGATCGCATTCTGGCTGCCGATCCTGCGCAAGCTCGACAATTCCGAAATGGTCATGATCGACCTGATGAACGAGCCGCGCTTCTTCACCGATCCCGTGGTGACGAACGACTGGATGCAATGGGTTCGCGATACCAACCAGATCGTCGCAGGCATTCGCAACGCGGGGTTCAAGCACCGCATCCTCGTCGAGTGGCCGCAATGGTCCGCGTCATTCCGGTTCGACAAGAACGAACCGGCCAGCCGGGACTGCGAGAGCGCTGCATGCGCGATCGATCGCTCCGGCGGCCTCATCGATCCGCTGAACCGCATCGTCCTGTCGCCGCATCGCTATTTCGACACCGGCTCCAGCGGTACTAATGCGGAGTGCGTCAGCGAACCGGCGGGCGACGGCGGACTGAAGATCTTCGCCGCCGCTGCCCGGAAGCGGGGATATCGGGCGATCCTGGGCGAATATGCGCTGGGAAGCTCGAAGGGGCTGCCCGCATCCTGCACCGCGATCGCGGCGAACGTCGTCAAGTCGATCAAGACCGACAGTGACGTCTGGCTCGATGCGATGGCCTGGGGCGGCGGTCGCGCGTGGACGGAATCCTATTTCTTCAAGATCGAACCGACCAAGGGCACGCGGGAATCGGTGCCGGTGGCCGCCTACACGAAGCTGATCGCGGGCCAGTAAGCCGCGGGGGCACCTTCCCCGCAGACGCTGCGTGAAGGGCCGTATTCCGGCTCTTCACGCCCCTACCGGCCGACCTGCATCAGGATGGCGTCGGAGGGGAGCAGCTTGTCGAGGAAGGGCAGCAGCGCGGCGCCGATGACCGGTGCGTCGGCGGCGAGCGCGCCGCGGATGATCGTGGTCATCGGGGGCTGTACGGTGACCGCCAACGCGCCAGCGAGGCGGGCGATCAGACGGTCGAGCAGCGCGGTGTCGAGCCGGCCGCCGATGACGATGGCGTCGGGATCGATCAGGCAGGTGATGTTGATCAGCGGCGCGATCAGCGCCTTGGCGGCGAGATCGACCCAGCGTTCGAGCACGCGGTCGGTCTGCGGATCGGCGGGCCGGATGTCCTTCTGGCTTTCGACATCGAGGCCGGCGTCCTTCAGCATCTGCAGCAGCGCCGAGATCGAGACGATGTCCTGCACGACCGCGCCCGGCGCCGGGTTGGTCGCGTCGGGCAGCAATCCCAGTTCGGCGCTGCGCTTGTTCGCGCCCTCGACGAAATGGCGGTCGATCATCAACCCGCCACCAAGCCCGGAATTGATCAGGATATAGAAGAAGCTCGCCAGCGGTGACCCCGCCCCCGCCTGCGCCTCGCCGATCGCCGCCGCCGCGGCGTCGTTCTCGATCACGGTCGGCCAGGGCATGACCGGGGCGAGCAGCGCGGGGATCGAGAGGCCCGCCCAGCGATCATAGTCCGACGGCCTCCCGGGCAGCGTGATGACGCCCAGATCATTGGGCACCGCGACCCCGACGCCGATCACGCGGTCGCGTCCGACCCCGGCCTCCGCGAGCAGCGATTCGAGGTTGTGCGCGACGAACGCGACGACGTCCTCGGGCATCGCAAAGGCGATATCCTGCGCGATCCGGCTGCGCACCTGACCCGCGAGATCGAGCGCGACCAGCGTCAGGTGATCGCGATCGATGTTGAGGCCGATCGCGACGCAGCCCAGCGGCTCGATCGTCAGCTGGATCGCGGGCTGGCCGCGCGGGCCCTGGAGGCGACCGACCTCCTTCACCAGACCCGCGTCGATCAGCCGGCGCGTGATATTGGCGATCGTCGGCGCGGTCAGCCCGGTCGTCCGGCTCAGCTCGACACGGCTGGTCTCCGGGCTGAGCCGGATGGCCTGCAGAACCACGCGCTGATTATAGTCGCTCGCACGCGCCAGGTTCGTGCCCGACAACGACACTGCGAGGCGCGCACCGCGCGCTTCCCGTATCGGCTTGTCCATCGTGATATGCCCCTCCGACGTATTCTTACACGTCCGGCGAAAGAAAAGTCGATGGGCCCGGCCGGGCTCATCGATCCGCCCGGGCCCTATCACGCACCACCCCGCTGCAACCGCATGGAAAACCGACCGCGTGAAAGAAAATTAAATTTCTTAATCTGCTTGCGCCCCTGTACGTCGCCCCCTAGCCTTGACCCCAGCACATCAGGTCGCGCCGCCGCTCAATGGTGCGACAGTATCTTTCCGGCAATCCCGACGAGGACGCCGGCCACGGACGTGTATTGGAGAGGCGCATTGGCAGCATCACGAGGCATCCCCTGCAAGGAAACCGGGCGATTGGTGAAGCGTGTACGGAGCAATGTTCTTCCCGGACTTGCGTGTGCGAAGATGTCGGCCGCATGATCGGGGTGTCATCTTCTGCACTACTTCGCCGCGACATGCTGAAGGCCGGCGCCGCGGTGCTGTGCACGGCAGCGGCGACGCCCGCGTTCGGGGTCGCGGCGGCGGCGCCCGTCGCTGGCGGTGCCCGGCCGCCGCGCGATCAGCGTCGCTTCGTCAGCCCGGTGGTCGAGCAGGAGATCGTGCGGGTGAAGGCGAGGATCGCGGATCCCGCGCTGCGCCATCTGTTCGAGACCTGTTATCCCAACACGCTCGACACGACGGTCCGGTTGGGGATCGTCGACGGCAAGCCGGACGGGTTCGTCATCACCGGCGATATCGAGGCGATGTGGCTGCGCGACAGCTCGGCGCAGATGCAGACCTATGTCCATCTCTGCCGCCGCGACCCGGCGCTGCGCCGCCTGTTCCACGGCGTCATCCAGCGCCAGGCGCGGTGCATCCTGATCGATTCCTACGCCAATGCCTTCATGGCGGATCCGCAGGCCAAGTCGAACCTGGGCGCGATCGACGACCTGACCGAGATGCGCGCGGGCGTTGCCGAACGCAAATGGGAGCTCGATTCGCTCTGCTATCCGATGCGGCTCGCCTATGGCTACTGGAGCGAGACGCGCGATACCGCGCCGTTCGACGCGCTCTGGGCCAAGGCGATGGCGCGGGCGGTGGCGACGATGCGCGAGCAGCAGCGCAAGACCGATGACGGCCCGTACCGGTTCGAGCGCGTCAATCGCCACGCGACCGAAACGCTGATGCTGAAAGGCGTCGGTGCGCCGACGCGCAAGGTCGGGCTGATCCATTCGATGTTCCGCCCCTCGGACGATGCCTGCACGCTGCCCTTCCTGATCCCGTCGAACCTGTTCGCGGTGTCGGCGCTGCGCATGCTCGCCAAGGTTCATGTCGAGGCGCGGCACGACAGCGCGGCGGCGGCCGAGTGCATTGCGCTCGCCGACGAGGTCGACGCGGCGCTGCGCACGCATGGCCGGATGGCGGATCGCGCAGGCGGCACGGGCGGCACGGGCACGGGCGGGGACGTCTGGGCGTTCGAGGTGGACGGGTTCGGCAATGCGATCTTCATGGACGATGCGAACGTGCCGAGCCTGTCGGCGCTGCCGCTGCTCGGCGCCGCGTCGCGCACCGATCCACTGTACCGTCGGACCCGGGCGGCCGCCTGGAGCGCGCGCAATCCGTATTTCTTCACCGGCAGCGCGGCGGACGGGATCGGCGGCCCGCACAAGGGGCTGGGCATGATCTGGCCGATGTCGATCATCGTCCGCGCGATGACCAGCGACGACGATGCGGAAATCCGGCAATGCCTGCGCTGGCTCAAGACGACCGACGCGGGCACCGGCTTCATCCACGAATCGTTCGACAAGGATGACCCCAAACGCTTCTCGCGGCCCTGGTTCGCCTGGGCGAACGGGCTGTTCGGCGACCTGATCCTCGATCTCGAGCGCCGCCGACCCGCCCTGCTGCGCGAGACCTTCTGATTCCCCCGACCGTCCTACCTTTAGGAGACCACCGCGTGATCCGCGCCACCCGTCGCGAGCTGCTTGCCGGCTCGACCCTTGCCGCGTTCGGCACGGCCCTTCCCCTTGCCGCACGCGCGCAGTCGCCGGCAGTCACCAGACCCGACCTGTTCATCGGCACGGGCGGGCATGGCCATACCTTCCCCGGCGCGACCCTGCCGTTCGGGATGGTCCAGCTTTCGCCGGATACCAACAATCATGGCTGGGATGCCTGTTCGGGCTATCACCAGTCCGACCGCTCGATCATGGGCTTCTCGCACACGCATTTGTCGGGGACCGGGATCGGCGACATGCTCGACGTGCTGCTGGTGCCGACGCGCAAGCCGCTGAAGCTCGTCGCGGGGCCGCGCGAGACGCCGTCCGACGGCTATCGCCAGCGCTATACCGACGAACATGCCGAGCCGGGCTATTACCGCGTCAAGCTCGAGTCGGGCGTGCTCGCGGAGCTGACCGCGACGGAGCGGACCGGGCTGCACCGCTACACCTTTGCCAAGGGTCCGGGGCATATCCTGATCGACCTGACGCACTGCAAGCAGGAGACCGCGGAGGAGGCGATCCGGATCGAGGACGCGTCGCTGGCGATCGGCGAGGACGGCCTGCTGACGGGCAGCCGCCAGGTCTTCCGCTGGGCGGAGGGGCGCCGCATCCATTTCGCGATGCAGCTGTCGCGCAAGCCCGACCGCGTGCAATTCTATGGCGACGGCGACACGCCGGTCGCAGGCGGCGGGCGCGGCGTGACCGGGCACCGGCTGAAGGTCGCGCTGTTCTTCGACGATGCGGGCGCGGCACCGATCCTGGTCAAGACCGGCATCTCGGCGGTCGACGTCGCAGGGGCGCGCGGCGCACTGGCCGAGGCACCGGGCTGGACATTCGACGCGACCTGCGCCGCCGCGCGGCGGATCTGGGCGAAGGAACTGGACATGGTCCGGGTCGCGGGCGGGACGCCGGCGCAGCGGACGATCATGGCGAGCGCGCTCTACCACACGCTGATGGGCCCGACCTTGTTCAGCGACCGCGACGGTCGCTATGTCGGGCTCGACCAGCAGGTCCACACCCTGCCCGCGACCGAACGCGCGTACAGCGCCTATTCGCTGTGGGACACGTATCGCGCGCTGCATCCGTTGATGACGCTGGTCCGTCCCGACATGGCGGAGCGCTTCGTCCACGATCTCATCCGCCAGACGCAGCAGAGCCCCTATGGCCCGCCGACCTGGCCGTTGCAGGGGTTCGAGACCGGGTGCATGAACGGCTGGCATTCGGTCGCGGTGCTCGCCGAGGCGCATGCCAAGGGGATCAAGGCCGATTATGCGGCGGCCTGGCCCAATATCCGCCGGCGTGCCTTCGACCCGCAATACAAGGACAGCCTCGCGACGCTCGGCCGCGATCATTACATGCGGCTCGGCTACATCCCCGCGGACAAGATCAAGGAGTCGGTCAGCCGGACGCAGGAATATGCCTATGACGACCATGCGATGGCGCTGCTCGCCGACGCGATCGGCAAGACCGACGATGCGGCGCTGCTCCGCAAGCGCAGCGGCAACTGGCGCAACGTGATCGATCCGAAGATCGGCTTTGCCCGGCCGCGCTTCGCCGACGGAAGCTGGTGGGCGGCCTATGATCCGATCCAGCTCGGCCACATGCCGCAACCGCGGTGGCGGGACTATACCGAGGCGAATGGCTGGCAGGCGACCTTCCTGAACCAGCACGACATATACGGGCTGATCGCGCATTTCGGCGGCGATGCGGCGTATGACGCGAAGATCGATTCCTTCTTCAACGCACCCTCGACGCTGCCCGCCAACGCGCCACCCGACATCGCCGGGCTGGTCGGGCAATATGCGCACGGCAACGAGCCCGGGCATCATGTGGCGTATCTCTATGCCTATGTCGGGACGCCGTGGAAAACCCAGGCGATGGTCCGCCGGCTGTGTACCGAGATGTACAAGGACGATCCCGACGGCGTGATCGGCAACGACGATTGCGGCCAGATGAGCGCGTGGTTCATCCTGTCGTCGCTCGGCTTCTATCCGGTCGATCCGACAACGGGGATCTATGTCTTCGGGTCGCCGCTGTTCGACAGCGCCGAGATGCGCGTCGGCGCGGGCAAGACGCTCCGGGTGCGCGCGATCGGCAATGCGCCCGACCGGCCCTATGTCCAGTCGGTGCGCTGGAACGGCAAGCCCTGGACCCGCAACTGGATCGCGCATGCCGACCTGATCCAGGGCGGCGAGCTGGAATTCACGATGGGCGCGAAGCCGTCGCGCTTCGGCACGCGCGCCGAGGACCGTCCGCCCTCGGCGCCGCGCTGACGCCCGCTGCCGGGGGCGGGATCAGAAGAAGGTCTCGACCACCTCGACGCAGGTGAAATCGTCGTCGACGACCAGCACCCGCCGCCATTTGTCGAAGGTGAGGCAGGGGTGCGAGATGTCGAAGGCGATGACGTCGCCGACCGCGATGTCATCGCCGGGGGTGATCGCCAGATAGGCGTGCTGGTCCATCAGCCCGGTCACCGCCCAGTGCGCGGGGGCGTCGACCGGGCGGCGGTCGCGCGCCTTGCGGAACAGCGTCGCGGGCCGGGGGAGCCCGGCATCGAAGGCGACGTCGCGCTTGCCCATCGCGATGACCGCGCGCGCCGGATCGGGGATCGACTGCACCACCGCCCATACGCGCAGCGCGGGCAGCAGCGCGTCGCCAAAGCTCGGCGCGACCGGATTGCGCTTGAGGATCTGTTCCTGCGCGATGCGGTACAGGCCGTCGTCATGGCTGATGTAGCAGCCGGGGCGCAGCACGACCTGGACATCGCCGGCCTTTGCCAGCGCGGCGGTTTCCTCCGCGACGACGTCGTACCAGGCCGAGCCCGCCCCCGACAGGATCGCGGGCGTCCGCGCGATCCGCCCCGTCGCGAGCAGATCGCGCGTGATCGTCACCGCACGACGGATGAACCGCCGGACCTCCGCCTCGTCGCTCAGCACCCCTTCGTAGAATTCGACCCCGGCGAGATGGAGATGCCCCGGCCAGTGCGCGACCGCGTCGAGCACCCCGGCAAGCGCGGCGGCATCGCGGACGCCGGTGCGGAAGCCCGACTGGTCGGGTTCGGGGGCGAGTTCGACGAGCAGGTCGAGCGACACGTCGGCGGCGCGGCAGGCCTCCCCGAGCAGCGCCACCCCGGCGGCGGAATCGACGATGCAGATCAGCCGGAGCGCAGGATCGGCGAGCAGATCGACGATCGCGGCGATATTGGCGTCGCCGACGATCTGGTTCGCGATCAGGATGGTGTCGATGCCGTGCGCCGCCGCGACCTGCGCCTGCTGGCTGGTGGCGACCGTGATACCCCACGCGCCGGCATCGATCTGGCGTTTGAAGAGCGCGGGCGCCATCGTCGTCTTGCCGTGCGGGGCGAGCGACACGCCATAGGCATCGATGAACGCGCGCATCCAGTCGAGATTATGCTGCATCCGCCGCGCATCGAGCACCGCCGCCGGAAACATGACGTCCCCCGCGAGCAGGTTCCAGCGCGCGGCCGCATCCCGACCGATACCCTTGTGCAGCTTCACACCGACGTCGCTCACGGCAGACCTCCCAGATAAAGAAAATTGTTTACATTATTTCGACCCGCGGTGACAGTGTCGATCCAGCCCGGCCACGACAGACGCGTGGCACTGACCTCTGGAACCTCTGGGAGGTGAAATGATGGCGACAGTCATTGCCGGTGTCGACGTGTATGACGGCAGCGGCGGCGCGGCCTTCCGCGCCGACGTCGAGATAGGCGACGGGATCATCGCGCGGGTCGCGGCAGCCGCCGCGTCGCCGCCGCCAGGCGCGATCGACGGGCGGGGCCTGGCGCTCGCACCCGGGTTCATCGACGCGCATACGCATGACGATCTGGTCGTGATCGCGGCGCCCGCGATGACCGCGAAGGTGACGCAGGGCGTGACGACGGTGGTGGTCGGCAATTGCGGGATCAGCGCAGGCAGTGATCTGAGCGCGCATGCCCCCCTGCCCGACCCGCTGGTCCTGCTCGGTGGTGCGGACGAATTCCGCTATTCCGATTTCGCGGCCTATGCGCAGGCGGTGGACGCCGCGGTCCCGGCCACCAATGTCGTCGCGCTGATCGGCCATACCGCGCTGCGTGCGCGGCACATGGACGGGTTCGACCGCGATGCGAGCGACGACGAACGCGCGGCGATGCGCCGCGACCTGGAGGACGGGCTGGCGGCGGGCGCGTTCGGGCTGTCGACCGGGCTCGCCTATGCCAATGCAAACGCCGCCTCGACCGCGGAGGTGATGGCGATCGCCGAGGCGTTGCGCGGTACCGGCGCGCTCTATTGCACGCATCTGCGCAGCGAGGCGGCGGCGATCGTCCCCGCGCTGGACGAGGCGTTCGCGATCGGCCGGCACGCCGCCGCACGCGTGATCGTGTCGCATCTCAAATGCGCGGGCGCACCGCAATATGGTCGCAGCGGCGAAATCCTCGCGATGATCGAGGACGCCGATGCGCATCAGCCGGTCGGGTGCGACTGCTACCCCTATACGGCAAGCTCCTCGACGCTCGATCTGAAGCAGGTCGTGCCGGAGACGCCGATCCGGATCACCTGGTCGGACGCCGAGCCCGCCCAGGCGGGGCGGATGCTCGCGGACATCGCGGCCGATTGGGGCGTCGACCTGCGCGCCGCCGCAACGCGGCTGCAACCGGCGGGTGCGGTGTATCACTGCATGACCGACAGCGATGTCGACCGGATCCTCGCGCATCCGCTGACGATGGTCGGGTCGGACGGCCTGCCCTGCGATCCCCGGCCGCATCCGCGGCTATGGGGCAGTTTCCCGCGCGTGCTCGGCCATTATGCGCGCGACCGCGGCCTGTTCCCGCTGGCGACCGCGATCCGCAAGATGACCGGGCTTCCCGCCGATCGCTTCGGCCTGCACGACCGCGGCTATGTCCGCGAAGGGCTCGCCGCGGATCTCGTATTGTTCGACCCCGCGCGCATCGCCGACCGTGCGACCTATGACGAGCCGACGACCGCAGCCGATGGCGTGGTCGGTGTCTGGGTCAACGGCGTCGCGACGCTCGCGCTCGGCCGACCGACCGGCGCCCGCGCGGGCCGCCTGCTGCGCCGCGCAAACCCCATTACCCAGTGAAGGAATGATCAGATGACGGACGGACTCAAGCGTTATGGCGTCGAAGGCGGCAGCGGCACCGGCGGCCAGCATCTGCCGTTCGCGCGCGCGGTCGGCGCGGATGGCTGGCTGTTCGTATCGGGCCAGGTGCCGATGGTCGATGGCGAGGTGATCGACGGCGGCATCATCCCGCAGACGCATCAGGCGATCCGCAACGTGCTGAAGATCCTCGAGGAAGCCGGATATGGCCCCGAGCATGTCGTGCGCTGTGGCGTATGGCTGGACGACGCGCGCGACTTCATGTCGTTCAACCGCGTGTTTAAGGAGTATTTCGGCGCGCATCCCCCCGCGCGCGCCTGCGTCGTGTCGCAGATGGTCGTCGACTGCAAGGTCGAGGTCGACTGCGTCGCCTGGAAGAAACCGTAAATGCAGCCGGGCGGCATGCTGCTGACCGAGGCGGCGATCGCGGTCGCCGCGCTCATCGTGCTGATCGTGCGGGTGCGGCTGAGCCCGTTCATCGCGCTGACGCTGGTGTCGCTCGCGCTCGCGCTGGTCGTCGGCATCCCGCTCGGATCGATCGTCAAGAGCTTCGAGGCGGGCGTCGGTGGTGCGCTCGGGCATATCGCGCTGGTCGTCGGGCTCGGCACGATCCTCGGCAAGATGATGGTCGAAAGCCGCGGCGCGGAGCGGATCGCGGACAGCGTGATCGGCTTTTTCGGCCCTGCACGCGCCGACTGGGCGATGATGACGGTCGCGCTGATCGTCGGCCTGCCGGTGTTCTTCGAGGTCGGCTTCGTGCTGCTGATGCCGATCGTCTTCACGCTGGCGCGACGGCTCGGGCAGCATCCGATGCGGATGGGGCTGCCGATGGCGGCGGGGCTGTCGGTGGTGCATGCGATGGTCCCGCCGCACCCCGCAGCGTTGCTAGCGACGCAGGCGTATAATGCGGATGTCGGGCTCACCGTGCTGTTCGCGCTGATCGTCGGCATCCCGACCGCCGCGATCGCCGGACCGCTTTATGGCCGGCTGGTGATCCGGCATCTCGCACCGCAGCCGATCGCCCCCGCAGCGGTCGTCGAGGCCGAGGACACGCGGAGCCTGCCCGGCTTCGGCATCACGCTTGCGACATTGCTGCTGCCCGTCGTGCTGATGCTCGCCGGCAGCCTCGCGACGATGATCGCGCTGCCCGGATCGCGGCTCGACGGCATCCTCCGCTTCGTCGGCACGCCGGTCGTCGCGCTGCTCGCCGCGGTGCTCGTCAGCTACTGGACGCTGGGGCTCGCGCGCGGGATGAACCTCGGGACGATCCAGAAGTTCACCAACGACTGCCTCGCGCCGACCGCGATGATCACGCTGGTGGTCGGCGTGGGCGCAGGATTCGGCCGCGTCCTGATCGATAGCGGCGTATCCGACGCGATCGTCGCCGCGGCGACCAGCGTCCATATGCCGATTGTCCTGCTCGCCTGGCTGATCGCGGCGCTGATGCGCGTGGCGACCGGGTCGGCGACGGTGTCGATGGCGACCGCCGCCGGGATCATCGCGCCGCTGGCCGCGGCCAATCCCGGTATCCGGCCCGAGCTGCTGGTGCTCGCGACCGGTGCGGGATCGGTGATCCTCAGCCACGTCAACGATGGCGGCTTCTGGCTGGTGAAGGAGTATTTCGGGCTGAGCGTCGCCGACACGATCCGCAGCTGGACCGTGTGCGAGACGCTGATCTCAGTGGTCGGGCTGGCACTGACGCTGCTGCTGTCGCTGGTCGTCTAGCCTATCTGCCCCCGATCGTCGTCGCGGGGCTGTTCCACCCGCGCAGCCGCACCGTGGCGACGCCGCGGTCGCCGGGATAGGCGACGGTGACGTCACGCGTCTCTCCGGGCAGCAGCGAGACGTAATTGTCGCTGAAATAGGCCGGGAGGATCTGCACGCCCTTGCCGTCGAACAGCGTCAGCTTGGTCTGCAACGCGGGTGTCGTGCCCCGATTGGACAGCGTGACCCGGAGCGATCGCTCGCCCGCCGCCGCCGTCCCTGCCGCAACATCAGCCCGGAGCGTGGCCTGCGGCATCGCGGACAGCGCACGCAGATCCGCGGGGTTCGCCGCCTGCCAGTAGAAATTCTCCGACACGCGGCTCCCGTCGGCGGCCGACGCGTCGAGCCGGACCAGCACTGGCCCCTTCGCCAGCGCCGCATCGAGCGCCAGCGGGAAGAGCGCGACGGTGGCGTTCGCAGGCAGGTCGACGGTCTGCGCGTGGGTCGCGACGGTCGCGCCGGTCAGATCGGTGACCCGCGCGGTGGCCTTGACACCGGTCAGCGGCCGGCGCGTGGTGTTGACCATCACCACCTGACGGCCCGGCTGGTTCATCTGGATGTGAACCGGCTCCGCCCCCTTCTTGGTGCCGTAGAACGCGGCGTGCGTGTCATAGTCCGACGAGTAGATCTGGAAATCGCTCGAGGGCCAGGCGGGGTGCGTCATCCACAGCATCCGGGCGCTGTTGGTGGTCCACAGCCCGGCATTGAACCCTTCGAAGATCGCGCGGTGCGATTCGTAGTTGAGCATCTGCGCCTTGCGCTCGAAATCCGCGAGATCCCGGGCCGGACCGAATTCGGTGTCCATCGCGCGCACGAAGCTCGCCATCGAGACGCCGCGTTCCTGGTGCCAGTCGTGATAGACCCAGGTGTCGCTGATCGGCCAGCGATCCTCGACGGGGACGATGCGCTGCCACGATTCCAGCGTCGGAAAGCTCGCCGTGCCGACCTCGATCGCGAAGCCGTGCGGATAGCCGGTGAAATAATCCTCCGGCGGGTGCCATTCATAAGGCCCCGATCCGCCGAGATTGATGACCCGCGAATTGCCCTTGTAGAGCCGGGTGCCGTCCTCCTGCCAGACCATGTCCTGCAGCGCGGTCTGCAGGATCGGCTGCGGCACGCCTTCGTTGCGGCCGAACCAGAGGATGATCGACGGGTGGGTGCGATAGCGCCGCACCACGTCACGCGCATTGGCGACGAACAGCGGCACGTCCTGCGCCTCCGCGTCATTGTCCTGCGTCGATTCCCAGAAGTCGTTGAGCACCATCAGCCCATGGCGGTCGGCGAGCGCGTAGAACGCCTCTTCGGTGCTCTGCCCCATCCAGTTGCGGATGATGTTCATCCCCGCCTCGCGGTGGAGCCGGAAATAGGGGGTCAGCCGGTCGGTGCCGACCCGCTTCATCATGTCGTCCATGCCCCAGTTGCCACCGCGCGCGGCGATGCGGACGCCGTTGACGCGCAGCACCATCTGCGGCGACAGCGGATCGTCGGGCAATGCAGTGACCGCAGGTGATGTCTCCGCCCCCGGCATCAGCGAATTCGCCCAGCCGCCGCGGACCTTGCGCAACGCCGGGTGGCGTTCGTCGATCACCGGCGTGCCGAGATCATGCGCGAGCGCGGTATCGACCAGCACACGCCGCAACGCCCCCGTGGTGTCGAGCGACGACAGTTCATACGTGACGCTGCGCATCCCGAAATCAAGACTGCGGCGGTCGGACACGACCCGGTCGCTCGCCACCGTCAGATCGAGCCGGTGCAGCGCCGGATCGCCATAGCCGTTGGGCCACCAGAGTTTCGGCTTCTGCACCGCGAGCTGCGGGAAGCTGCTCGGGGTGAAGCGCACGACCTGGCTGGCACCGGCCGGAAGCGTCACACGCTGTTCGACCGCGACATCGTCGAACGCCGCGCGCACGGTCGCCGAGGCCGGCGCGGTGCCGTGGTTCGTCACCGGGACCTCGATCGACACCTCTGCGACCGCATTGTCGGGCCGCGGCAGACGGGTCGAGACCGCCGGATCGCCGATCGTCACGAACCCGGTCGCGGCGAGATCGACCCCCTGCCACAGCCCGGTGTTGCGATCGCGCACGCCGGGGATCCAGTCCCACCCCTCGCTCGCGCCGAAGGTCGGACCGTCGCTCATCAACGCGCCGCCATTGTCGCCGCGCCCGCCGGCGAGCGACTGTTCGTGCGCGATGCCGGGATGCGGCGGCGGCGCGACCAGCACCGCGATGCTGTTGCGCTGCCCGGGCCGGAGCCGGTCGGTCACGTCGAACCGCCCGCGGATAAAGGCGCCCTTCACGTCGCCGATCGCGGTGCCGTTGACCCACACCTGCGCCGCATAGTTGACGCCGTCGAACGTCAGCGTCAGCCGCTTGGCCGGGGTCGCGGGCAGTGTGAATTCGCTGCGATACCACCAGGATTGCCGCGACAGGCTTTCTGGGATCGCCATGTTGTTCAGGCCGATCGTCGGATCGGGATAGACGCCGCGATCGACGAGCGTCGTCAGCACCGTGCCCGGCACGGTCGCGGCATGCCATGAGCAGGCATCGAACCCCGGCTGCGAGATCGCGGCCCCGTTCGCCGCCACGGTCGGCGCCGCGACCAGGCGCCAGGCATTGACGGCATAATGCCCCTCGCGCGTCGGCGCGAGCGCAGGGGCGGTCGATACGGGGCTTGCGACGGGCTTCGAGAAGGGCGCCTTGCCGGTTGGGAGCTCCCAGGCCGGTTGCGGGGCGGTCAGGCCATATTGCGTCTTGACCTGCAGCGGCCAGGACGGGCTGGCATCCTCGAACCGGATCAGCGCCGCGTCGGGCTGACGCCGGGCGAGCGTGGCGATCGCGGGTGCGCCGAGCAGCACGGGATCGAGCGCGAACGCGGCGATCCGCCCCGCAAACCCGGGCTGACCGGGCAGGCGCGGTCCGAGCGCGACGACGCCGGTGGCCGGCGGCATCGCCTCGGCAGTGGCGGTGCCGACGAGCCGCCCGTCGACGAAGAAGCGCACCCGCCCCGCATCCGCGGTCGCGGTCAGCAGGTGCCAGGACTCGCGAGTGATCGCCGCAGTGGCGCGGAGCGTCGTCGCGCCCATCTGGAAAACGGGCTTGCCGTCGTCGAGCGCAAACAGGCGGGCGGCTGCGTCGGCGGGGTTGCCGATCGCCGCGACCGGCACGCGCCCCTTGGGCAGCAGCGTCGGGTTGATCCACGCGCGCATCGTCCATTGCGGCATCGGCGGCAGCGCCCCGTCGGCGGCATAGCCCTGTACCGGACGTTCGAGACCGTCGGACCCGGCGAGGAACACCGCGTTATACGGCCCGATCGCCGCCCGCTTCGGGTGCGCGATCCGCGACGACGGCCAGTCGACCTGCTGTGCCGCCGCCTGCGCCGGCCCCTGCATGGCGGCGACGCCGGCGCACAGCGACGCCGTATAGATCCTGATGGCACTCATCTCGCAGGTTCCCCTTGGGTGTCGTTCGCGTTATTTCGGCAGCACGGTCCGCGTCCCGGTGATCGTCACGTCCGTCCAGATCCCCGCCGCGCCCCCGGGCTGCCCGCCGCCGACGAACAGCCGGTAGCGACCCGGCACGACGGCATGCGTGCCGTCATGCTCGACCATGCTGAGGCTGCGCGGATCGATGGCGAAGTCGACGGTGCTGGCTTCGCCGGCGCGCAGCGGGATCCGGCGGAACCCGACGAGCTGGCGTTGCAGCACGGGGATCGTCCGCCCCTGTTCCTGCGGGTCGACGGGTGCGAGATAGGCCTGGACCACTTCGTCGCCGGCGAGCTTGCCGGTGTTGGTCACGGTGACGCTGACCGCCAGCGGCTGTCCCGCGGTCACACTCGCTGAAGGTGCCGTCCTGGGGGCATAGGCGAAGCGCGTGTAGCTGAGGCCGTGGCCGAACGGGTAAAGCGGCGTACCGTTGAAGAAGCGGTAGGTCCGGTTCTTCATGCTGTAATCGATATAGGCGGGCAGATCGCGCGTCGTGGCATAGACCGTCACCGGCAGGCGCCCGCCCGGATTGATATCGCCCGCCAGCATCCGCGCGATCGCGGTCCCGCCGGACTGGCCCGGATACCAGGCGGCGACGACCGCATCGGCATGGTCCCTGCTCCACGGATCGGCGATCGCGGAGCCGGTCAGCTGCACGACCACGATCGGCTTCCCGGCGGTGGCGAGCGTTTCCAGAAGCGCGCGCTGCGGCTCGGGCAGTTCGATCGCGGTGCGGTCGCCGCCGAGGAAGCCCGGCACGTCGAGCCGCAGCGCCTCGCCCTCGAGCGTCGGCGACAGGCCGGTGAACACCACGACCACATCCGCTGCGCCGGCGGCGGCGAGCGCCTCGCCGCGCTGCGCGTCGATCGGTGCGACCCAGCGCAGGCCGATCCCGCCATCCTCGCTTGCGTGCACATAGTCGATGCGGAGGTCGTGCGGTTTGGCGTCGGTGACGGTGACCTCCGCCTCGACTGCGGTATCGCTGCCGTCGTCGGTGATCAGCGGCTTGCCGTCGAGCCACAGCTTCACCGGATCATGGCCTTCGCAGTCGAAGCAGCGGGGGACGTCGAGCCGCAGCCGGTAGCGGCCGGGGCCCGGCGGCGTCAGTTGCCCGGTCCAGCGGACGCCGTAGCCTTTGCCCGACAGTCCTGGAACGGGCGGCGCGCGATCCCAGTCGAAGTCGATCGTGCGGTCCTGCCGGGTCGCGACCCGCCGGGTCATCGCGCCGTCGCTGAAATACTCGCCTGTCAGCCCCGGCCTGCCGTTCGCGGACAGGGCGGTTTCGGGCACGGGCAAGGCGACGCCCGCCGCCAGCCCGCTGCCCTGCGCATAGGTGACGCGATCGGCGCCGAAACGTGCGCGAATGCCCTGCAACGGCGTGATCGGCGCGCTGGCGGTGCCGTGGTAATTCGCCTCGAGCACGTCGAGCGAGTCGGCATTGGGCCCAATCACCGCGATCCGGGTCCCGGGCTTGAGCGGCAGCCGGTCCTTGTTGGTGAGCAGCACCAGCGACTTTTCCGCCGCGGTCTGCGCGAGCGCGCGGTGCGCGGGCGTGTCGACCTGCGACGGCGCCATGCGCGTCCAGGGGCTGCGCTGGCCAAAGGCGATGCCGAGCGCCGCGCGCGACGCGAGGACACGACGCAGCGACGTGTCGATCGCGGCTTCGGGTACCAGACCCTTGCGAACCGCGGCGGGCAGCGCATCATAGCTCGGCCCGCAATCGAGATCGGTGCCCGCCTGCAACGCCGCCGCGGCCGCCGAGGGCAGATCGGGGCGGTAATAATGGAAGACGGAGATATAGCCGACCGCATCGCAGTCCGACACGACCATGCCGTCGAACCCCCAGTCGCCGCGCGCGCGATCGGTCAGCAACGCGGACGACGCGCAGGCGGGTACGCCGTGAAGCGAGTTATAGGCGCACATGATCGACTGCGCGCGGCCTTCGGTCACCGCCATGCGGAAGGCCGGCGTATAGGTCCCGGCCATGTCGCGCGGGGAGATATCCGCGTCGAAGCTGTTGCGCCCCGCCTCCGGCCCCGAATGCGCCGCGAAATGCTTCGGCGTCGCGATCGCCCTGGGATGCGCAGCGTCGGGCCCCTGGATGCCGCGAACGAACGCGACGCCCAGCTTGCCCGTCAGATAGGGATCCTCGCCATAGGTCTCCTGCCCCCGCCCCCAGCGCGGATCGCGGAAGATGTTCAGGTTGGGCGACCAGATGTGCAGCCCCGCGAAACGCCGCCGGTCGCGCGTCGAGCGCACGCCGTTGTACTTCGCCCGCGCCTCGGTCGAGACAACCGTGCCGACCTGATCGAGCAGCGCGGTATCCCAGCTCGCCGCCAGACCGATCGCCTGTGGAAAGACGGTCGCGATCCCGTTGCGCGCGAGGCCGTGCAGCCCCTCGCTCCAGTAATCATATGCGGGCAGATCGAGCCGGGGCAGCGCCGGCGCGCTGCTGCCGAGCTGCGCGGCCTTCTCCTCCAGCGTCATCGCCGCGATCGCCGTCTCGACCGCGGGTGGCGTCGCTTGAAGATCAGGCGCCTGGACATCGGCGGCCATCAGCAGGAACGGCAGCATCGGCTTTCCCCAGTTAATCGGATCCGATGACCGACCCGGTCATGCCCAACGGCATACCGGGCCGGGGTCATCAGAAGTTCGCGCGCATGCCGACCCGGAACGCGCGTCCGACGACGTCGTAGAGACCGGGGTTGGTGATATCGCTGGGGACGGTGGCGGCGTCCTTGTTGAACATGTTGTCCACCTTGACATAGCCCTGCACCGCGTCGGTGAATTTGTACGAGGCGCTGATGTCGACGTAGAAGGCGCTATCGAGGTGATTGCGATCGATCGTCGGGTGATCGATCGTCGAGACCGGGCAGTTGGTCTGGCAGACGATATATTCGTTGCTGATCACGCCCGCGCTGATCCACCGCTCCTGCAGCGTCATGCTGAAGAGGTCGGTCGTCCAGTCCTGGACCGCGAGGACCTTCCAGCTCGGCGTTGCACCCTGCCCCAGATTCACGCCCGCGCCCTGGATGGGGATCGTGTTGGGCAGGCCGCGATCCGAGACGAAGTTCTTCACATGCGTCGCCAGACCGCGCAGCGACGCCTGGCCGGGCAGGCCGATGCCCGACAACGGAACCTGGTAGCTCGCCTCGATGTCGAAGCCGTCGGTGAAGATCGACGCGAAGTTGAACGGCTGGACGGTGACCGACGCGTTGTTCGGATCGCTGATGTCGAAGCTGTTGCAGGTGAAGGTCACGCCGGCGAAGCAGAGGTTGATCTGGGTCTGCGCATCGAGCGCCGCGATCGCGCTCTTGATCTTGATGCGGTAGTAATCGACCGAGATGTTCAGCCGCGGCGCCCAGGACGGACGCGACAGGATCACGCCGAATTCGGTATTGCGCGCGACTTCGGGGCGCAGCGCGGTGTTCCCCGTGGTCGTCTGCAGCACGGTGAGGGTGCGACCCGGATTGAACGGATCGGTCGTGCCCGTGCGATTGCTCGTGACCGGCGCGGCGAAGAGCTCGCTCAGATTGGGCGCGCGGATATCGCGCGAGGTTACGCCGCGGAAACGGATGCCGTCGACCGGCGTGTCCCAGGTCGCGCCGACCTTCCACGTATAGACCGTCCCCGACGTGCTGTAGTTGGTCGCGCGCCCGGCGGCATTGAGGTTCGCCTTGCCGACCCCGTCCGAGTTGAACAGCGGGGCATTCACCTCAAGGAAGGATTCATAGACGCTATAGGCGCCGCGGCCGTCGCGGTAATTGCCCGCATACCAGTTGCCGCCCTGCGGGTTCAGCAGCGGGTCGCTGGGATATTGCGCGTCGTAGGCACCGCTGGTCACGACGCCGTTGCCGTAGGGATCGGCATTCACCTGATAGAATTCATGCCGATATTCGCTGCCGAACGCGACCGACAGTGCGCCGGCTGGCAGCTGCAGCGGCTCGCCGCTGACGGAGAAGCTCGCGACGTCCTGGGTCTGGCGCGTATGCTGGTACGGTCCGTTGCCCGGAAGGATATAGGCGAGCGCCGCGGCGCTGGGCGTCTGGCCGCCGATGATGTTGAGCGGGACGCAGCCGCTGGCGACAGCGGCGGGATTGGCGCAGGTGATGCTGCCATCGGGCGCGCGGACCGCCTGGATCGCGGCATTGTAGCGCGGCATCAGCGGGATATCGCGGACGGTGATGTCGGTGATGCCCGTGCCGTGCTGATAATAGGCATCATAGCGCCAGTCGCCGCCGAACGCCTGGATCTTGCCCTTCGCGCCGGCGACGAAGCGATATTGCTCGCGCTCGGTACGGACGCTGATCGAGTCGGGGAAGATCGCGTTGTCGACGCCGTAGCGGAACTGGGTGATCCCGTTCGCCGCGCAGGCCTCCTGGACCGAGGTAGGGACATAGGGGTTGGCGCACTGGAGCGTCAGGTTGCCGAACTGCGCGGATCCGACATTGGGAATGTTGCCCGTCGTCACCCGGGCGACGTTGACGGTGGTGTAGAGTTCATTGTCGGGATCGATGTCGAAGCCGATCCGGCCATAGCCGCTGAGCCGCGTGATCGTCGACTTGAGCGAATTGGCGTTGGTCACGTTGCCCGACCGGTCGCCGCCTTCGCACACGCCGTTGTAGCAGCCGAGCACGTTGCCGTTCGCATCCTTCAGCGGCACGCCGTTCGAGCCATATTCGAACTGCCGCGGATTGCCGTTCACGTCGAACGCGGTGCCCTGAAGCGGGCCAGCGGTGATCAGCCCGTAGAGCGCGGTATTGTTCGCCTGGGTGAAGCTGCGATCGAGATATTGCGGGCCGCCGTCATTGGTGATGCCGCGGTTGATCAGGTTGCGCGAGACCAGCCAGTTGCGCCCGCCCGGGCCGCTGCCGTCGGGGTCCGATCCGACACCGAAGCCGGCCGATCCGATCCCGTCCTCGTGACTGTATTCGCCGCTGCCGATGAGATGCAGCCGGTCGTTGAACAGCGATTTCCCGACCGCGGCCTGGACCGTGTAGTTGCCGTCATCGCCGTAGGTGCTGATGCCCGACTGGAGATTGGCCTTGAAGCCGGTGAAGCGGGTATTGGTCACAAAATTCACCACACCGCCGACCGCGTCGGAGCCGTAGGAGGCGGAGGCGCCCCCGGTCACGACGTCGACCCGTTCGATCAGCAATTGCGGGAACAGGCTGACATCGGCGACGCCGGTGACGTTCGCGCCGACGACCCGCTGGCCATCGATCAGGGTGAGCGTGCGGATCGGTTGAAGGCCGCGGAGACTAAGCGCGCTCAGCCCCTGCACGCCGGTCGAGGTGCCGTTGGCGCCGACGGTGGCGCCCGTACTGCCTTGGAGCGAGGGCAATTGCGCGACGGTCGTGAAGACGTTGGGCTGCGCGTTCTTGGCGATCGACTCGGCGCTCAGCACCTGGGTCGGGGTCGGTGCGGTGAAGCCCGACGAGATGATCCGCGAGCCGGTGACGACGATGTCGGACTGCGGGGTGGCGGGCGCGGGAGCCGCTTCGGTTGCGGGCGCGGCGTCCGGTGTCGGGGCCGCCTGCGCCGCGGGGGTCTGGCTCTCGGCGGGCACTGGCCGTGCCGCGTCCTGCAGCACGTCCTGCGCAAAGGCCGGTGTCGCCAGCATCGTCGATGCCGCCAGAACCGAGCGCAGCACTGCAAAATTGATCACTTGGCGCATCACATACTCCCCACAGAAACCGGGGCGCTTGCTGGACCAATGTCGTTTCGGGGGTCGGCTTAAGTCGATCAATCTCCCTGCGCAACATAAGTTTCATAAAATGTCTTTTTATATTTATATCCGTCTTTTGAGGCTTTTTTGGTAATATATTGGTACCCTGCATCGGATAGTTGCCCGGAATTAACCTTATTTGTGAGCGGCTTGCAGCGTGTCGTCGATACATAACATGGATTAGATATGTTCAGTCCGCTGCGGCGCGCGGTTGGCCTTTCCAGGGGCTAGACGCGCCTCGAAGGTTCGGAAAATAGGGTGGCACGCTAACGATCGTCCGATGTGCCAGACGTGACAGTATCGGGAGGGTGAACCCCATCCTCATCCATGCGAATGCATCTTCCGCCAAGCGCACCCAAAAAGACCAACAACAGACATAAACAATACTAGATCGACTCATCTTGATAAAAAGATTATAAAAATATCAATGCCGGTGAGCGTTTCGCAATGTCGCCCGTCCTATTAGCGTAATAACAGGGGGGCGAGATCATGGTTGGGCATTCTTTCGGATCGATGTTGGTGCGGACCAGCGTCGTCGCAATCGCCGCGGTGGCAGCGACGCCGCTCGCTGCACAGTCGGCGATGGTCCGCGTCGACGTCGCGCCGCAGCCGCTGGCCCAGGCGCTGCAGACGCTGGCGCAGCAGGCCCGTGTCCAGGTCGTGTTCGATCAGGCGCGGGTCGGCACCCGCCGGTCGACCGCGCTGGCCGGGTCGATGACCGCCGCCGACGCGTTTCAGCGCCTGTTGCGCGACACTGGTCTTGCGGTCTCGCAGACCACGCAGGGCGTGTTCGTGGTGGCGGCGCAGGATAGCGCAGCCCCCGCCCCGCCCACCGGGTCCGCCCCCGTCACGACCAGCCTCGGCCTCCTTCAGGATGCCGATGATCTGCTCTTCCGAAAACTGCTTCCGCTTCATCTGTCCGTCCCTTTCCGGGGTCGGACTCTAGCTCCAACTGGAGGAAAAAACGGGGGTCACGTCAGGAGCGGTTCAACACTCCCTCAGCAATCGGCATCAAACCGATTGCCATCATCAACATCCACGAGAAACCGAGTATCAGACTTCCGCCGATGCTCGACTTAGCAGATAGCTGCGGACGTATGCTTGTGATTGCCAAACCGGCCTCCGTGAGATACCCTAAAACCGAAGGGTGTTGTCATGCACAAGATCGATTTACCGCTGTATTACGCGACCTTGGATAGCCCAGGCGGTCCAATAGTCATACTGAAGCCGGATGATCCGGCATACGTAGACCATGTGGCTCGTGACGAAAATGGTAATCCGACAATTGGAGGTCGTATCGGCCAATTGATTGGTTTCGTCATTTTAGTCGCGCTGTTTCTATATCTGTGACGCAAGCACATCAATCTACTTTCTAAGATCAGGGTCGGTAAAAAACTGCCGGTTGAGGTCTTTGTTTACGTCCGATTGCACTTGTGAACCGGCTTGAACGGCTCCGGACCTCATCACTCCTTGAGCCTCCTGCTCAGCCGTTAGCGTATCCTTACCGGACGAGACCCTATCGCGAGCCGCTGAACCATCAGGCATAGCCGGCGCGCTTGGTAGCGCGGAGAGGCCATGAGGATGATAACGAGCTGTAACATCCGCGTCCGTTGATACCGGCGGGGCTGCAACCTTCACCAAGTCCGGCTCGTGAAGCTGTGGCGCCACCTCGTTATAGATTGCCTGACGGCGCTGTGTCAGGAATTGGGCAATCATGCCGTCGCGTGTAATTCGCTCTTGGTCGGTGAACGTCGTTTGGTGAAGTTCCGGGGCATTGAGGCCAAGTTTCGAACTCCGCTCCCCAGCATACCATTGTGCTAGTTCCTGACTCAGGTTCTCGCTCATCTGCAGGCTATGAGACTCGGCATAATTTGCATCGCGAGTCAGTGCTTGAGACAGCTCATGGAGCTTCTGCGCACGTTGCTCATGCGAATAGGCCTGCGAAAGTGCGTCATCCTGGCCAACGCTCGAGGTGGAATCGCTAGATGCACGAGTAAACGTGCCGCTGCGGTTATAGGTGCTACTCGACGTACCTGCACTATCGCCATTAGCGTGCTCGTCGCGCGACCCAGTCGTCTGGCTGCTATTATAGTCGTCGGTTCTGGATCTGTCAGAGGAATGGGTCAGTCCATCACGCTGCGTACCAGTTTTTGTTATGCCGCCGCTCGCTACGGGCATTGGCACCGCATCCAGAATTCGGCGTCCAGTTCCTCTTGGAATCGGATTTCCACCACCCACAGACCCGTCTTGAGAACCCTGACCGGCTGCACCTCTACTTCCCGGTGAAGTAGATGCGTTAATAGACCCCGAAATCTGATCGATCGTTTCAGCGCCACGACTATGCCCATCACTTGAGCGAAGCGATTGGCCAGTCGACGAGCGATTCTCTGTCCCTGTAGAACTCGACCCGGTGTTGCGATCAAAACTCTCCGACGACGTGCCAGACTGTCCGCCAATACCCGTTTCGAACCCGGACGATACGCTCGTAGACCGACCGACGCTGCTGCGATCGGTATGCGTTGCAGTACGGATCGCTGCGGCCGCCTCAAGTTCACTCTGCGATGCGCGTTCAGCCTGACTGGCCTGTTGCCGCATCTCGGACACGTAACTGCTGTTCATTGTCGGCTGAACGCCAAGTCGGCTCATGCCCGGCGTCACATCGATAACGGACTGGCCGTTACCGAAGGCGGTCGTCGTCGCGCCATTGTCGTGGCGGAAGCTCGACGCAAACCCGCCCGACGAGACGGTCGGCGCGTTCTGCCACTGGTCACTCTGGCGCATGTTCGACGTCGAGTTGGCAAAGCTGGTATTGCCATAGCTGTAGTTGCCGGTGGTCTGCTCGGCTGCCGCGGCCTCGGCCGCATTCTGAGCCGGCGAAAGCACCGACGTCGCCTGCCCGGAGATGCTCATAGCACCCTTGGCCAGACCCGCAGCTAGGAACGGCACCGACATCAGCATGAAGCCCGCGATCGTCGCGGTCTCGGCGTTGACCGCGCCAATGCCGGCATAAGTGCCAAGCGACATGCCCCCCTCCGCGACGCCCTGCGCCGCTGCCGTAGCGCGGGTCATGCAGATCATGTGGAGGATCACGTAGAGCGGCCCCCAGGCGGCAAGGTAGAAAAACCCGGTCACATAGCCCTTGAGCGCGCCGACGCCGGTCTGCGGCATAAGGAACAGCGGGAAGATCACCGGGAACATCGCGTAAAACACGACGGTCAGGACGATGTTGAGGATCGGCACCCAACTCATGGCCTGCTGCGCAATCGAGTTGTACGTGTTGCGCGCCTGAATATCCGCCCGCGTGGTCGCGAACGTGTCGATCGACGCAGCGCCCGGACCACCGGCCATGCCGTCGCGGGCTTGCATGAACGCGTTGATTGCCGTGTTCTGCCGGACGATCGTCTCGTAGTTGGCGCTGGACGCGGTGAAAGCCTGATTGACGATCGGCACGTCGGCTCGCAGCTTGGCGGACGCGACCGAGTTCGAAAGCTTCGGATACGTCTCCTTCGCCCATAGCGACGTGTGCGCCTCGATCATGGTATGCCAGAGACCATCGAGCATGCCGTAGGCCTGCCGGCAGGGGACGATGCTGCTGGTCGTTGCGGCACCCGACCGCTCGACCCAAGGCTGAGAACGAGCGGCCGAGCCGGGTGCGAGCGACACCCACAGATCCTTCGAGGCCGCGAGATCGGTCATCGACTTCTGACCCAGCATGATGTCGCCGAAGACGCAGTTCTTGAAATGCAGCGAGAGGTTGGTTGCAAACTCGGCGTCGCGAATCTGGAAGTTGCGCGTCGCATCGAGCAGACGCGCGCCGTAGACCATGCCGTTGGTCGAGTAGGACAGCTGGCTGGGCATCGTGAAGACGGTTTCAGCCGTCCGCGTCAGCCAGTCGCCGACCTGACTGGTGAAACTGGCGATGACTCCCAGGCCCAGCGGCACGTTGGCGACGACCGCCGGCCCCAAGGATGGATTGATCCTGTCAGTGACCTTCACCGTGACCGTCGGCACCATCAAGCACATGTAGATGAGGCTCGAGCCGAGGAACCAGTTCAGCCACGCGCGCACGTTCATCGTAAAGGCGACCGCGAGCAGCGCGTAGATCAGGCCGAGCACCATGACGACGCGCAGCAGCGCCCGATAACCGCCCCCGCCTGTCCACGCCGCGACCGCGTTGAACGTGTTGACGATGTATTCGCCACCGCCGATCGTGAAAACCTCGACCATCGCCAATCGTCCTTAGTTGAGGCCTTGGGCGCTCAGGCCCCGCGAGAAGTTGAGCGATGCCGCCATCGCCGGCGACATCGAGTTCTGAAGCGTCGATTCCACCATCACCGACTGGTTGATGAGGGCGAGCGTTTGATTGAGCGTCGCCTTCAGTTCGACGTTGCGCTGCGAGTAACGCGTGCGCGCCTCGGTCAGCTGATCGCGCCACATCTTGCCCATCTCGGCATCGGCCGGCTGGACCTGGACGGTCGACTGGCTGATCCGATCGAGCATGTTCTCGATCATGGCGGACAGCAGGTTGACCGCGACGATCTCGGCAAGCGCGCTGGTCTCGCCGGGCGAGAACGTCTGGTGCGCCATCGCCTGCACCGCCAGCATCTTGTAGAGCGGCAACGTCGTCATGTTGAGGAGCTGTTGCTCCTGCGCGTCGAGCGCGCTGTCGGTGCGGATCTTGGCGTTGATCGAATCGATCATCGTCTTGATCTTGGAGCGCAACCCCGGCCCCGGCCGCAGCGTCTGCTCCGTCATGTTGAGGCACTTCTCGTCATCGTCGCAGTGCAGGATCTTGACCGGCGTACCAGTGCCCGGCCCGTCGAGTAGCGCGGTGACGACAGCATCCTCGGCCGGTCCGACGAACCCGACGATCGCGCCCTCCGTCGCCTTCGGGTTGATGACGATCGTGCCGACCAGCGTCATGAGGAACTCGGAGAACTCACGGTCGCTGCCGAACTTGTTAGACTTCTTGATGGCATCCCAGGTGTAATTGCGCGGGTTGCCGGGGATCTTATCGGCCATCGCCGGATCGGTGTTGCCGTCGAGCGTTGCCTGCGCCTCAGCGTCATTACCGCAGCCCTGACGCGACCGTGCCCAGTCAGAGAACTTGCCCTGTGAATTGCCGACCGCGGCGCAGACCGTCGATCGCGCGCCTGCCATTTTTGGCCAAACCGACCCGACCAACCCCTGCGCCGCCTCGCACGACGAGATGTTCATCTGGTTCATCTGCTGTGCCTTGTTGGCCATGGTATCCATGACCTTGCCGATCTCGGGCGACACGCTGTCGATCGCGAGCTGGAAGGCGAAGCCCAGCGCATTGTTGGCCGTCGCCTTCAACATGGCGACCATTTCGGCGCCGTTGATGAAGCTGAACGAGCCGGTGAAAAGGTCGATGCCGCCACAACCGGCAGAGACCTTGGGCATCTGCAGGTTGAACGGCTGCACGCTCTTTTGCGGAAAGCGGGTCCAGACGTTGCCCATCGAGTAATAGCCAGCGCTTTGGCCCTGATAGGCGCTCGGTCCAGTGACGTTGGCGGCCCCGCCCGCATCCTGGAAAAAGCTGTTCATCTGTCCAGCGACGTCCGCGCGTGCAATGCCGACTGGCACCATGCTGGCGGCACCCAGCGTCATGGCGATCGCAGCGGTCCGACGAAGAAGGGCGCGGAGAGGGGAAGGGCGAGGGGAGGGGGTGTTCATCAGAAATCGCTCCCGACCTTGGAATTGGTGAGCATGAAGATCCGCTCCATCACTTCGTCGGCCGACATGACGCCGAACCCGACCGGCACCGTCTTGCGGGTGACGGTATCGAACAGGACCAGGGCCGGCGTTGCGAGCGGCACGCCCATGCGCTGACGCTGGCCGCTGTCGACGACGTAATTCGGGAACTGCCGGCTAGGACCGCCATCGGTCGATACCGCCATTACCGTGATCCGGTGGCTGTCGGCGACCGAACGCAGGATCGGGGAGAAGACCTCACACGCCGCGCAGGACTGAGCGAAGAAGTAGAACATGCCGTAGCGCTGGCCGAGGCGCGACAGCACCTGGTCGCGGGTCGCCGACCGATTGTCCGTCCATGCGCGCTTCCCGACGGTCGAGACCGGCCGCTGCAGCGTATAGTCGATATCCGGGTTCTGCCAGAGCGCGCGCTGCCAGGTGTCCGAAAAGGTGGACGCACGATCGAGCTGTTCGCGCTGGTAGCGGACATAGGCGATCACATTCGCCTCGGTCGGCTCAAGGATCGCGCGCGCCTTCAACTCGTCGAGCTGGCGCGTGATAGCCTTCAGTTGTGCCGTCGACGACTGTTGCGGCTGCGCGGGCGTCTGCGGTGTCGACGGCTTGGCCTTCGGACGTTCGCAGTAGAACCACTGGCCGAGACGGCGCTCACCACAGTAAAAGTCGTCGCCGCGCTGTTGCTCGCCGGCATCTGCCGCGAATGCGGGCTGGACGACTGCCTCGCTCGCTTGCGCGCCGTCGTCGATCGCCTCAGCCATCGCGGCACTTTGCAGATCCATTGTCTGCGCGATCGCCGGCGTCGAGGCTGGTGCGGTCGCCGCCAGCAACATGAGGAGGGAGGCAGCAAAGCGGCTGCTACGCTTAATCCTGATCGTCTTCATCATCATGCTCCCCGTCGAGCTCAATCATTGCGAGTTTGAGAACTGACATCATCGCGGCGACATCGAGCATCCGTGTGCCCTGATCGAGCATGCGGACGATGCCCCGCAGGTGACTACGGCCGTGCTTGCGGCCCTTGATGGTCGCGCGCATCCCCGTCTCGCGGCGGACCAGCCAACCTTTCTCGACCATGTCCGGAAAGGCACGTTCGATAGCCTGAGGATCGATGTCGCACTGGAACCAGTGCGAGATGGTCGACGAAACCTCGCCGGCCGAGGTCCCTCGTGCCGAGCGGTGGATGCGAAGAAATATCGCGAGCTCGAACACCGACATGTCGATCGCGCACGGCCCCCCCGGGCCTTCCACATCGTTAGCGCCCGTGAAGGTCATAATACCCCTGAATCTTGGTTTGAATGTCGGCCATCACCGAGACTTCATCGGGCAGTTTGGCTGCATCCATGAACTCGGCGTAGACTTCGGAGAAATCCATCTGGCTAAGGTCGAGGCGCTGGAACTCCTCAATGGTGAAACCCTTGCAGGTCTCATCCTTGGGCTTGCCCCACGCCTTGCCGATCTGCTTGCGGCCCTCGACCTGAAGGATGCGACTGAGCTTGCTGCCAAAGCAGCAATAGGCATCCTTGGAGGTAACGCAGACGCCCAGCACCTTGTCGGAACAGTAGGAGCCGACCTTGTGGCAGAGCCCCTTGTCGTCCTTCTCATCGAGCTGCTTCTCGGCCGAACTGCACAGCCACGGCGTCAGCAGCGGCACGCCGCTGCCCGAGCAGCAATTCGACGCACCGAAGATCTTCTTGGTGCAGGTGCCGCGCTCGCCCGAGAACACGGTGAGGTTGGCGGGATCGAACTGCTTGCCGGCGTCGCCGATTGCGTGGAGTGCGACCAGTGCATCCTTGAACTCGGTCGACGCTTCGCGCTCGATCGTCTCGCAGTTGCCGTTCAGGCAATAGACGTCGCCGCCACAGACATACTGCTTATCGGTCGGCGCCTTATCGTCGGGCAACGGGCAGCTGTAGACGCGCTGTGACACCTGACAGGCCCCGCTTTGCGGTTCGTCGAGGCATTCGTCGCGCAGGAAGCTGCACAGGCGGTTGCCATCGAGGGCGCTGCAATCGCTCGCCGGGGTCAGGCGCTGACAGGTGAAGGTGCGCGACCAGGCCCAGCATGCTTGCGTGACCGGCACGCCCTCGATGACGCGGGTCTCAGGGCCTTCGGTGCAGACCTCTGTCGCTTGCGGGACGCACGTTGTGTCGGCAGCCAGCGCCGGGCAGGTGCCCTCGTTGCGGGCGACGGTAACGCTGACCGTCCCTTCCTTTTTCAGATATACAGTACCAGTCGCATAGTTCTGATGGGTCCCGATCTCAGGGGCCGACAATTCGGGATTGCAGGAATACAGCTGCGCCGTGCCGCTGACATTCTTTTTGCAATATTTGCGGTAGCCTTCGACGTCATTCCCACCGGCCCCAAGATCGATCTGTGCGTCGCAGATGTGCTTGGAGACCGGCTCTGCACGGCAAACGCCGGCATTGACCTTCGCCTGCATGACGCTGTTTTTGGCGAACCCGTAGCCATCGTTTTTGTCGAGAACGCCGTAGTAGAACCAGCGCGCGGTGTTGATGACCGTCGGCACAAGGTTTCCGCGGCAGGCCTCGACAGTGTCGGTAACTTTCGACCCCTTGTTGCAGGTCGCCTCGTAATAACCCTTCGAGCCGACCGATGGCGGGAGCGGCGTGCAAGTGCCCTCAGTGCCACCGATGCTCTGACCGCCCAGATAAGCCTCCGGGTCCTTCTCGATCATCGTGCCGCGCGAGGTGGCAGCTAAGATCTCGGCGTTGCTGAAGGTCGGCCGGGTGCGGCCCTTATCAGTGACGGTGCCGAACGCGTCGTTGGTGCCCGCCTTCATGCCCCCATCGGCAGCAAGCCGGTCAGGATCGTCGAAATAGACCTTCTCTGGCAGGTCGGTGCCGCCATAACCGGGGAGCTCGGAGAGCTTCGCCTCGCTCGGCCCCAGGCTCGCGTCAGCACGCATCGTCTTGCCGAGGTCCGCGCCCTGCTTGCGCGCCTCCTCGATCGTCGTCTGCGCGACGACGCCACTGGTGGCGCCGGCGAGGACAGCGAGCAGCAAGGAGACGGCCACGCGCTTCACCTAAGCGCCCTTGGCCATGTTGCGCAGCGCAACCGACGAAACGCCGGCACCGGGACCACGGCCGGCGACGAAGGTCTCCAGCACGTAGCGCACCGACACGTTGCCAGTGATGCGATCATGCGCCGGCACCACAGTCTTGCAGGCGAGGCCGGAGCAGAGATCGAAGTCGCTGGATACCGCGACATAGGTCGGCACCGCCTGGACATCGAAGGCGCGAAACAGGCGCGGATCGATGCCGACATTGGCGAGCTGGTCCTTCTCGTTGACGACCTTCGCCAGCATCGCGCTGAACTGCTTCATCGAGTTGCCCGGAAAGCCGCGGAAGACGACGACACCGCCTGCCTTGGAGGTGTCCGCGATCAACTGGCGCAACGCCGGGATCGGCATCGACAGGCTGGCGAACGCGATGAACTGCGGGGCCTCACCGCGACCGGTCGACGACACGTTCTGGCTGGCGCCCTTGATGATTTCGTCGAAGTCGAACGCGCCATCACCGTTCATCGGCAGATCGGCCTTGGCGAGATTGACGAGGTTGCCCGTCGCCTTGGCCTGAACCGCGACAGCTTCCTCGCGGAAGGCATCGCCACGGTTGCGGACATGATCGGCGAAGACGTCGGCATCGCCCTGCATAGCGGCCGCGCGGCGCTTGATCGCCTCGAGGTCGAGGCCGTCGACGGTCTGCGCGATCGCCTGGATACCGGCAAAACCGGCAAGAGCGGCGATAACAATGGTGAGGCGGCGCATATCAGTGTCTCCTCAAAGCACGCAGCAGTTGCGCTTGCGCCAGACGAGGTAACCCATGTCCTCGCCCTTCACCGGGAAGGCACGACCGGCCTGGGGCGGCATGGTCGAGGCGCCGAGCGGCAGGCAGGCGGCCTTGCCGTTCACGGTCGGAATCGGGTTGACCATCTGGGTGCGGTATTGCTGCTTGCGCAGCACGGGCATCGGGTACTTGTTGCACAGGCCCTTGGCGCCCATCGTGCCCCAGGCGAGCCCTTCGCGGTGGATCTTGAAGGCGAAGCGAGCCAGCGCGAGGCGCGACGCCTGCACATGGCCGATCGAGGCGGCAATGTTGCCGTTGACCGGATACATCGGCCCCTGGCAGCCAGCGCACCAGAAGGTCGCATCGAGCGGCAGCTTGGCGGTGGACGCGATGCAGTCGCCGGCGCACGCAGCCTGCGCGATCGGCGACGAGAACAGCACCGCCTCCGGATTGATGAGCGCGGTCAGCGAGTCATCCTGCCAGAGCGGATCGACCTCGGTCATGTAGGCGATGTCGAACGACGACGCCTCGAAGCACGCGAAGTCGGCGAGGATCTCCATCCAGTAGAGCAGCGGATAGACGTACCAGTGGACGTGCCATTTGCTGGTGTTCTGGCCATTTCCGCCCGTCTGCGACGGACCGGACATTTGACCTTGGCCGATATCGAAACCGGGCGAAATCTTGGTGCCGCCCAGATTCACGAAACACCACGGCTTGGTGGTGACGTCGGCGAGACGGACCGGCTCCCAGAAGCCGGCGGAGATGCCGATGCGCGGCACCGGGCTGCCACAGGCACAGACCGGCAAGTCCGGATTGTCGGTGTCGGGTCGCGTGCTTGGCCAGATTTTCAGCGCGCCGACCGAGAGCGGAAACATGCAAGACCAGCAGACGTCGGTGATCGGATTGACGAACTTGCCGGTGCAGGTCGACTTCGCCGCTGGCACCGCGGGTGCGGGCGCCTGCGCATCGGCGCGCGGGCTGAGCAGAACCGATACGAGGAGGAAGGCCAGCGTTACCGCCAGCAGGCGCAGCGTCTTCATGACCGGACCTTCAAGGCAGCGAGCTTGGCAACGCAGACATAGACGCCAGCCAGCACGGCGATATTCAGTGCGACAAAGTGCAGATCACGGGCGGTGATCGTCACATCGGTCGGATCGAGCCATTCCGCGATCGCGCAGCGAATGACGAGGGCGACAAAGAACAGATGAACGACGTTCAGCCAGAGCAGGCATGAAGCGAGAAACTTCAAGCCGCGTCCCCATCCGGTAGCCGGAACGGTCTGAAAGTCAGCGAGCTGGCTCACGCCTCCTCCGACACCGCAGCGTCGAGGAAGGCGTTATCGGCGCGGTTCTTCCGAAAGACGTACAGAGCGGTATGCAACGCCGTGGTGATGAGCAGTGCTGCGACAACGAACGACGCTGGCCGACCGAACAGGGCGACCAGCGGCGAGATCGCCAACACGCCAAGCCCGGAGAGGACGCAGAGCACCTGAAAGGTCCGGCGCATCACGCGCAGGTCGTCGGTTTCGGGTGCTGCCATCGGTGTGCGCAGCAGGTCGAGCCAGAGCGGCATCAGCTGTTTCCCTTGAGCTTGATTTCGGAGAGCTTCATCACCCGGCCGTCCTGGACCGCGATCGCGGGGGTGTGGCGGATGCCGAGTTTGCCGGTGAGCCGACCTTCCTGGTCGAAGTAGAAGCGGCGCTTGCGGGCGGTCATCTCCTCGATCGGCGAGCCGTTCACGAGGATGATCTTGGCCTTCAGGTCGCTGTACTGGCTGGTCGCCCAGGCCATCTCCGCGGCGCTGTCGCCGTTGACGAAGATGAGCACCTGCCGGACCACGGTGAAGTCGAGCGGATTCACCGCTTGGCCCCGACGGGCGATGTAATTGCCCTTCTGGTCCTGCACGTCGTGCTCGATCACGATCGTTGGGTCATAGGCCCATTCCCGCGTCTCGGTCGCAGCCGTGATGCCGTCGACCGGCTTGGGCCGGCGCACGCGGGCTTCGGCACGGCGCGCGAACTCGGTATTCATGCGGTCGATGCCGCCGGTGGCCTGCAGATGCTGGAGCTTAGCTTCCATCGTCGCGAGCAAATCCGGCTCGATGATCGGAAACGCCTGTCCGACCACGCCATGGTCACGCGCGCGGGTCGCCGAGGTCAGCGACACCGACAGCAGCGCGACGATCGCAAAGGACTCCAGCGTCCGGTTCACAGGATCGGCTGCCCGACGCCGACGATCTTGTCGGCGCATGCGTAGCCGATCGCGGCATAGCGACTGTCGAAGCCGTCCTTGTGCGGGCTGCCGACATAGTAGCACCCTTGCGGGATCACGCCGGTCGGACCCGCCACCAGCGTCTCTCCCGACTTGGTGACCGGCTTCATGTGGCTGACCAGCTTGCCGGCGACGAACACGTCGGCGCCGCGGTGGACGACGGTGTCGCCCGGCATGCCGTAGACGATCTTGCCGAACATCTGCTTCTTCGCACCGAAATGCTTGATGACCAGAGGCACGGCTGGCGGCACGAAGAACACATACTCGCCGCGCTTGGGCACGGCGGTCTTGTGGATCACGAACGCCCAGTTCGGCAGCGATTCCGAGGCGTTGATGAGCAGCCCGTGGGTGTCACGCCACTCGGTGATGGTGTTGAACGCCATGCCACCAGCGATGAACAGGCCGAGCGCCGCCCACAGCCGCTTGCGCGGCCGGAAGCCTTCGGCGGGTGCCGGGAGGGTGGTGGCGTTACTGGACACCGGTGCCTCCAAACGTCGAGACCGACGCGCCGCCTGCGGCCGGATCGACCGCTGCCACGTCCTGCCCTGCGGCCGGGACTGGCATGCCAGCGAAGGGGTTGGCAGCCGGTGCGGCCGGAGCAACCTGCGCGGTCACAACCGGTGCGATCGCGGGCGCGGTCGGCACCTGACCCTGCATCATCGCGCCCATCTGCGTCGGCGTCGCCGGCACCGGCGCCTTCAGCCCTGAGGCATAGACCGCCTTGGCGACGTCGGAGGTGATATCGGGCACGCTTTTGGAAAGCACTGCCTCACCGACGAGGATGACCTGGCCATCGGCACCGCGGCGCTGCAGCTCGGTGTCGAGCGACGCCATGAAGGCGCGCATCTGCGCCTGCACCTGATCGGGCGGCGTGGCACTGCGCGCCTGTGCCTGCACGTAGTCGCCGACGATCCGCGACAAGTCTGCCTTGACGATGTGCTGTGGCTTGTCGGCCGTTACCGTCCGGGTCACCCACATCGCCCATACCAGCGCGAAGAGGATTGCTGCGCCGATGAAAAGCTGACCGGCGGTATAGCCAGCGAATACGGCCTTGGGCCTCGCCGCAACAGCTACGGGAGCGGTGACTGGGGCCACCACGGGAGTATCGACGGTGTCGCTCATGCGGTGCGCTCCTGGCAACCAGCGTCACGCGGCAGGATGGCGTGACGACGGAAGAAGATGATCGCGGCGCTCAGCGCCAGGTGGACCCCGCCGACGATCAGCTTGAACTGGTCGACCCGACCAGCGTCCGCGGCGAGGTAGCGGCTGGTGAGGTTCTGGACGTGGTTCATCATGCCATCCAGCGAGAAGCCGCCGATCGCGAGGAAGAACAACAGGAACAGGCCCCACGTCATCAGCAGCGTGGTGGTGAGGAAGCCCGCCATGTGCAGGCCGAAGTAGAGGCCATAGCCATAGTCGACCTTGCGGCCGCTACGGGGCATTGGGAGAACGGTTGCCATGCTGGTCACTCCGCGGCGATCGGCAGCGCGTCATCGACGCTGGGATCGGTCCACTTCTCGGGGTTGTTGGGGTAGGCGACCCGCTCGATCGCCTCTTCCATGGTCAGGCCCTGGCCAAGCAGATCATGGATCGCGGCGAACGTGAGGGGTGAGGACGAGTAGACCGTCGCGGAATAGGGATCGAGAACGAGGCGGCCGACCGCCAACGTCTCCGGGCCCTTGATCATCACGTCGGAATACTCGGCGCCCTGCCGCTTCAGCGAGCGGAGCAGAGCGTCGGTGTGGTCGTCCATCTGAAAGCGATCATGCTTCTTGAAGTCCGCGATCGTCTCTTCCTTCTGTTGAAGGATGACGAACCAGTCGCTGTTCTCGAGCGCCGCCTTGGACCCGTCCGACTTATAATAATCGTTGAGGCTCTGCGTGGCGGTGACGAGCGACGCGCCATATTTGCGGCAGGTCCGGGCATACGCTTCGATGAAGTCGGCCATCGAGCCGCCCTTCAGCATCTGCCATGCCTCATCGAGTAGCAGCGCCTTGCGGATCGAGCGATCGTCGCGGCGCATCGACTGGCTGACGAGGAACATGATCGCGGTCAGCGCGACCGAACGCAACTCCTCGCGCGACGAGAGGTCGGACATCTCGAAAACGGTGAGGTTGTTCTTTAGCTCGAACGACACTTGGCCCTCGAACATGCGGCCATAGGTGCCCTTTGAGGAGAAGGGTCGCATCGCGATCGCGAGATCGATGCCGATCTGATTGCCGGTGGTATCGAGCGCGGTGATGACATCATTGACCGACCCTTTTGGGCCATGCTCTGCCCAGACCTCGTTGATCGCGCCGTCGATCAGGCCGCGCTCGGTGTCGTTCAGCTTGTCGATATGCCGCGCCATCTGGTTCACGATGCTTTTCAGCATCGCAAAGCAATCCATACGATAATCCTCGTCGGCTTCCGCCTGGACCGGATCAATCATGCTGAACGGATTGATGCAGAACCCCGACGCCATCGTGAACTCGACGAATGCGCCACCCTGCAATTTGCATGAGTGTTCGAACGAGCGGCCGTCATCGATCACCACGACCTTGGCACCGGCGCCGACCATCGATGAGCAAAGCTCCTGCAGCGCCACCGACTTGCCGGAGCCGGACTTGCCGAACACGGCGACGTTGTGGTTGCCGGCGGTGTTCTCGAACGGCGACCAGAAGAACGGCTGGCCGCGCCGGCCGATCAGCATCAGGTGCGGGTTGTTGCCGCCGAGATACTCGCCCTGCAGTGGCATGAGGCTGGCGGCCGTCGTGGTCAGCACGGTGCGCAGCCGCTTCATGTTCTTCAGGTCGAAGGACAAGCCATTGGCCATCGTCATCGGCATCGCCGCGAGCAGGCCCTGGATCTGCAGATAGCGATCGTCGAGCAGGTCCCAGCCCGCCGCCCGGTACACCGACTTCAGGATGCGCTCATTGGCGTCGCCCTTGCCCTTGGGGCTGAACGAGGTGACCGAGTAGAACGCCTGCACCAGCTTGCGGCCCTGGCTCAGCTCGTCCTTGACGTGGCGCCACTCCTTCGACTGGTCGTGCAGCTGCGGCAGCATCCGTGCCGACTTGCTGTCGGCGAGGCTGGTGGTGCGCATGAACTTGCGGCCGGCGCGCTGCCCGGAAGCCTCTGCATCGGGGAAGTCGAGGCACAGGTTGGTCGAAACCGGGCAGGGCATGCGCAGCTTGTCGGCGAACATATCGCCGATGAGCTTGGCCATGTCCCACGGTGCCCAGCGCTTCGGCAAGTTGCGCGCCGAGAAGGACCGAACATCGAACGTGTCCGGGTAGATTTCGCCGATCTCGGGCGCGTTGTCGACGATCTTGCCAGTCGGCCGGAAGCGCTCGGTGCGCAGCAGGATGCGGTCGGGCTCGATCTTCATTTCCAGATCGTGGCGCACTGCCTGGTCGGCGATCGCATCGAAAGGATTGTAGGTAATCATGTCATCACCGGGCGCCGTGGTCGGCGAGGTGATGTCATCGATCCACGAGATCAGCCCCTTGGGATCGACGGCACGCGCATGGACGCCGAGCGATTCAAGCGCCGAAATCAGCCCTTCCATGACCGAGGTGATTTCCTCGTTCGATACGCGGCTCGATTCCGGCGTCGAGTAGGACAGGCCGAGACGGTGATTGCGCAGGCAGAAGGGAGCCGATGCCGACAGCGACTTCCAGACACCACCCATCAGGTAGTCGGTGCGGTGCCGGGCCATCCGCTCGTAGATGCCGGACGCAGAATAGCGCGGCAGATACCACTGCGAGAGCTTCTCGCTAATCCGCGGGCTCATCCAACCATGGACCTGCAAGGCCCCCGGTGTCGGAATGCCTTCGGACAGCAGCTGCGCCAGCATCTCATGGCTTTGGTCGGTTGCGCCAGTCATCGGCGTCGCTTCGAGGAAGAAGCCGCGCGAGGCACTGTTGTAATAGATGTGCGTCTTAGGGTCGTAGCTACGGTAAGGCAGCCAGTGGACGAACCGCGGGACGGTAGTGTCCGGGCGGCTGTTCTCCGGCTTCTTGGAGTCGCCAAGGACGGTCGATAGCAGGCCGCTGAAGATGCTCACTGATCTACTCCGGGGAACGAGGATGCGCGCAGCACTGGCAGTGGGCTGGCAGCCTTGGCCGCCTCGCGCGCCTCCGGCTCGGCACGGGCAAGGCCCGAGCGGATCGCAGGGTTGCGGGCTATCGATGCGATCGCAGCACGGCCTGCCGGCGTTGCGTACTTCGGGACAACGATGCCCGAGGTCGCTGAAATCGCCACAGGTGCCGAGACAGTGGGCGTGACCGAGCGAACAGGCGCGGATGAGGGTAGGGGTTTGGGCGCGGTCGTCATGCCGACCGCGACGGGGGTGGTCGTGGCAGGCCGGACGGTCCCGGGCACTGCGATTGGCGCTTGTACGGCGGATGCCGACGGCGCCGGGCGACGCGCGGTCCGCGACAGCCGGCGCGCCACCTGATCCTTGATGTCGCCGACCGGGTCCGCCTGCGCGCGGGCGGCAGCAACCGCCGCAGCGCTCGGCAGGTCGGGATCGACCAAGGTGTCGCCATCCGCGACCAGCGGCTGATCGGCGCGATCGATCGCGGCCAGCAACGTATCGCCGCCAGTCGCTGCACGAACCTCTGCCGGCGTCGTTGCAACGGCGTTATCAGCAAGCGCTTGTTGCCAGTCACCGCGCTCGACCACAGCATGAACTGCGGTCTGCTCGTGGAGCCGGCCGGCACCATCGATCTGCGCCGGGAAGACGATACGCAGCACGCGCTCCTGGCTACGGGCGGGTGCAACCGCCGCGGTCTGGAAGCCACGGCCTTCGGAACGCGGCGCGGGGTAGGGACCCGCCGGCGTGATGAGGCGATCGCCGTCCTCGCCAGAGATCATCGCCAGCGCGCGATCGTCGATGAACGAGCTTGGCGCGCAGATGCCATCCGGTGCGGTGCAGTTGAAGCTGCCCTTCACGTTGCCGTCGAGCGTGGTGCAACCGGTGACCGCGGAGCCGCCCGCGAGAACGGCGAGGAGGAGGCGGGCGCGGCTCACGACTTGCTGCCCGCGATGAAGGCAGCGGTCAGCTCGGCCGAGCGGAAGCCTTCCATGACGGCGCCGTCGCCGCGCACCAGCACCGGCGTCCCTTGCAGCCCGTTCGCCTTGGCGAACCGCTCATTGGCGTCGAGGCCGGAGGTGTTGCAGCTTGCCGAGGTGCCGAGCGGCTCGCGGGCATAAGCGCTATGCAACGCCTTCACCCGGTCCCTGGCGCAGTAGACCTGGTTGGACAGCGCACGGGTGTTGAGCGCCGAGATCGGCCGCTCGACCACCCGCACGTTGAGCGACACCAGCGCGTTGCTGAGCGCCTTGCAGTAGCCGCACTCGAAATCACTGAAGACGGTGACCGTCTTGCCCTGTGGGTTGCCCCAGACGATGGCACCGTCCTTGGGCAGGCCGGCCAACGACAGATGCTTCGGCGTGGTCGGCACTGCGGGCCGATCGGCGCTGGTCAGAGGCGCGTCGCCACGATCGGGGGCAGCGTTGGCCTTGGCGGCCCCGCCAACCAGCGTATCCGGGTTAATCTCGAGCAAACGGGTCGCGGTCAGGTCCTGACGCGTTTCCATGTCGTAAACCCGACCGATGACGAGATAGCGGCCGCTACGATCGACGTAGAACAGGTTGTTACCGGCGGTGACCTCACACAGGCCGTCGACAACCTTGCAGTCAACCTTGCTCACCTGCGTTTTTGGCAGGCGAGTCTTGAGACGTTCGATCGTGCTTGTCTCGGGACTGCGATCAGTGGGGAAGGCGACACCACCGATAACGGAGACGGCGAACGCGACGGCGATCGCGCCCTTGCTCCGGTGCCATTTCGGCGCGCTATCAGTTGCGGACATAGACACCCTCCAGGAAGACGATTTCGACATCGACGCCGGTCGGCATTTCGATGACCGGCTGGTACTGCTCGGCGCGCTCGATCAGGTATTTGGAGAGGTCCTTGCCGGACTCCTGCGCACCGCCACCGATCGCCCGCAGGCCAACATTGCCGAGGTTCGGCGTCTGGTTGATGCCACCGTTCGCACCGCTGCCAATGGTCGCGACGGGCATCGTGAACGCCGAGTTGAGCGCCGTGCCGGCACCGCCGACGAGACCGGCAAAGAATGCCTGCATCGCCAGCGAGCCTTCGCGGCTGACGACGCGGCCACGCACGCCGGTCTTGCCGCCAAAGGCGATGAAGCCCTTGACCTCGGACTCCGCGTACCGCCCGCCCGGCTGCGGGCAGGTCATCTTCTGTAGCTTGATGTAGACCTTCTCACTCGACAGATCGCCGCGTGCCGCGCCATTGATGAGGCAGCCCTGGATCTTCGTCGTCAGCAGCTTGCCGTTCTGCAGCACCGAGCGTGCTGGCCCGGTGATGCGCAGCACCACCGGCAGCGGATCCGCCTGACTGTTGACCCCGGCCGAGGCATCGACGCCGACCACGACTTTGGCGGAGGCAAAGCTGTTCGCCGGCAGATAGTTCGGGCTGTCGGTATAGACCGTGCTGCCCTTCGATACCTTGGAGGCGTTGCCGGTCTCGGTCGTGCCAAATGACACCATCTTGACCTCGCTCAGCCGGGCGGGCGCGGGCGCAATCCCGGGGCCGGAAGCGCCGGGATTGCCGTACATGGCAGCACTGCCCGGACCGTACATCGCCTGCGGTCCCGGCATCGGTGCCGGTGCTGCAGCACGCTCGTTGACCTGCCGGCGCAGCTGATCGTTCTCGGCCTGATAAGCCGACACAACCCGCTGGCCATCGGACGACATCGAAGTATTCTGAGCGCGGAGCGCATCGATCTGTTCGGACAGCTGCGCGACACGGGCATTGGTGCCGTCGACGCCCTTCAGCTGGTTCTCGGTCGACTGGAAGCGGTTCTCGGACTGCGCCATCCACTCCTGCTCGGACTTGGTCTTGTTGGTCATGTCGCTGACCGAGACCGTCTTCTTGTCCGCGCTATCGGGGTCGATCTTCTTGACCGCGTCATCACCGCCGAAGATCCAGAACGACGACGCCACCAGGACGACGCCGCAGCCGGCCGCGAGCTTCATCTGCTGCTTCTTGCGGGTCTCGATATTGCCATCGAGTTCCGATGCGACCGGCGAGACGCCGTCTGCGTCGACCGCTTCCGGTGCGTCGAGCGGCTTACGCTCGCGTGAAAAAATGTTCTTGAGGCCCATGGCTTAGTTTCCGTTCCGCGAGACGAGGTAGGCGGTCGTGACCCGACCCGGCGCGAGCTTGGGCTCGGCGATCGACACCGCCAGCGCGCTGGCCGGTGCCACCGTGGATTCGGTCAGCGTGGTTTCAACGGTGCCTTTGTTCTCGATGCGCAGGACGCGGCCGGTCATCGCCTCGCCGCGATACTCCGCGATCATCTGCACCTTGAGGTTGCCGACATAGACCGGCTTCAGCGAGCGCTGACGCATCTCGAAGCCGTCCACGCTCTTGTTGGCGTACATCGCCTGCACCAGCGTCACCGCGGCTTCTTCCGGCGTGGACGTCTGTGCGACCTTGGTGGTGGTGCCGGCTTCCGCTGCATCGGCCTTGGCGATCGCGGGGTTCGAGACGAACACCTGTACTGCCTGGTCGCCGCTGATCCGGCACTGAAACTTGTAGACGTAGCCGCGCTTCGACGTCCCGAAGAACGACAGCACCTGCCGGCCGAAGCCTTCCGGGACCGACAGGTAAATGTCGCCGCGCACCGGCTCGTTGACGACCGAGAAGTCGTCGGACGGATTGCCGGTATTGATCTTGGAGACGCCTGCAAACTCATCGCCGACGAGGCTGATGCGGGTGAGGTCCTTTGAGGACGCAGTACACGACACCTGCGCGCCGTCAGCAGCCATCAACGTCTGATCGCCAGCGGCAAAGGCCGGCGCTGCGAAGACGAAGACCGCAACCGCGATGAGGGCCAAGCCCGCGATGCGGCTCAGCCAGCAGAAGGTGCGGGTGGAGAGGGCAGTGCCGAGCGCGGCACTGCCAAAAGCGTAGATCGCGGTCACATCGCGGCTCCCGGTCGGGTCTTGGGTTGGACCATGCTGAAGCCGACGAGCTTCAGGGTCATGCCGGCATATTCCCAGTCGTAGACGAAGGTGCGCTGCTCGGATGAAACGATCTTCTGACCGATCACCGTGTTGAGCTTGCCGGACACGGTCGACTGGAGCGCCTTGGGATCGATCTCCATGCCTTCCAGCGTGAAGTATTGCGACATGCTCGAGCCGCGCTGTTCGTCGACGATCTTGAGGAGGTCGGCCTTGATCGCGCCCTGCGACTTGGGCGACACGATCGCGAGGACCGACTTCATCCAATAGTCGAGGCTCGACGGCGTGCGGTTGAGGGTCAGCACCGCGGTATCGCGGGTGATGAGTTCGAGATATTCGCGCGAGACGCCGGAGGTCGACAGCGTGACCGGCGAGCCGAGCACCGGTTGCAACACGATCTCGCGGCTGCGGGTCGCCGACATCAGCAATAGCAGCGCAACGACCCCGGCGAGGACCAACGCGGCGATACCGAGGAGGTTACGCTGGCGGAGGACGCGCTGGGATTGCGCGTGCTGGTAGGAGAAGTCCATGTCAGCCCACCATCAGTCGAAGATAGGAAGGTGGCGTCGCCTTGAGCGACGGGAAGCCGCCCGGCAGATGCCAATAGGCCAGATGGATCAACCACGAAGTCGCCCGTCCCGCCTTGGCCCTTCGCAAGGCCCACCAGCCCAGGACGGCGAGGCCGATCCCGATGACGATGTGTTGGGACAGGATCCCCCAGGTGAAGGGGATGACCATCGCGAGGAACTCGTCGAGCGTCCAGAACCCGATCAGCTCAGGGTCGTCGAGATGCGATGGGATCACGTACTTATCGGCTGACATCACGCCACCTTCAAGGACGGTGCCGGCGAAGCTGCTATCAACGCCGGCACCGGGTCGGGTCAGATGGTTGCGGTGACGGTCGAGGTGACGATGGGGATACCGGTGCCGGCACCGACGCCCACGCCGACCGGGATCGCGACCTGGCCGAGCGAGAAGCGGCCCGAGGCCAGACCGACAACGCCGCCAGCCAGCGACAGGACGGTGATGATCTTACCGCCCGAACCTTCCAGGAAGCCGGTGAAGGCATTCAGGGCGGTGTTGAACGTGGCGTCCGCACCGGCCAGCGCCGGGGTGGCAAGGACAGCGGCCGCGGCTGCGGCGCCGATGACCGCCAGGGCGGTCGTCTCGGCGCGACGGCCGATCTTGAGCATGGTCTTCATGATAGGAGTCTCCTTCGATCGAGCGCATTTCGGCGCGCCCAAAAGAAGGCTGGATGTTCAGCTGCCGAGCGGCAATCGAGATCGGCGGGAACTTTAGCGCCGGCCGTTATTTTTGACGTTAGCCCGCATATTTTCGCCGCTTCTGAGCGTTGCTGACCCGGATATGCGCCACACTGACCCGGATATGAGCCACCGTGACCCGGATATGAGACACGGTGGCTCATATCCGGGTCACGGTGTCTCGCATTTGCGCCAGAGGTGTTGCAGAGCGACCAAGATGGAATTCTATACAAATCCCGCTTCGGTGTTCGGGCTCGCCCTGTTTACCCATAGCGAACGTAGCCTATCAAAGGGCATCGTGTGGAACGCGAGTGATTTTGAGAAGATCGGGTAATACATCCATGCTGGCTGAAGAGAGAAATTGCGAACTTGACGTCTCGGAGTTCTATTTCCGGTTAACGACGGAGAGTATCCGCTTGTTCTCCAACAAGTCACTGGCCCTATGCGAGCTGCGGCAAGTAATCGAAGATAGAGCGGGTTTGGCGGCAGAGCTAAAGGATTATTATGCTGCTGACGATATGCAGGAGCATCTATTTGTTATTCCGACCGATGGAGATATTTCTTTAAAATTTACCATTCTTGAAACAAGTGCGTCAAGCATAGATCAGGCAGCGACTATCCTGCAGGAGGCGCTAGGCCGATCAATCGAATTTGCCGATGCCCTTTCGCTAATGATGTATGACTTTATAGTTGAGGAAGCGAAGACAGAGGTTCTGACAAAGCTTGGCCTATCATCTGAGCAAGCCGAGAAATACCGACGAATACTAAAAAGAACGCCGTCGAACGTCATTCCTTTCAAGAGATAACGCAGACGAAACGACTGTAAATCCGTCAGATGGTTAACCTTCCGCTAACGGAAGGTTGCAAAGCGCTGTTTTTTGAATAACCCTTAACGCGTATTTCCGGGAGGTTACGGCGTGGGGGCTCTAGATCATGAGATCGGATCGGACACAAAGGTGTCCAGAGGTCCGTATACAATCGCCGACTATATCAATGCCCGAGCTCGTGCGGATGGCCTCAGCCAGCGCACGATTGCAGCAAACACGGGCTACAGCAGAAGCAGGGTAAACCGAATACTACGCGACGAAGATCGACGACCGATCAGCCTCGTAGAGGCTAACACGATCCTTGCATCGATGGGCGTCGGGCCACTGGAGGTGGCACTCGCCAATGAGGTAATCAACAAGAACACTTCGATAAATGCTGATGAAATGGGGATTGTGTTGTCGCTGGTTGCAGTGATGGTAGATGGCCTGCCAATAAAGATTGCCGCTTTGTTGGACGTGATCGACGGATTTGAATCGTCCGATATTCGGAAAGAACATGGCATTAAGCTACACAATGCAATCTACGACATGTTGAAGTCGCTCTATACCGATCTTACCGAACGGAAAGATGCGCGGATCGACTACACCAAATTTTGATTTCACCAGGGCTTGGCCGCTGACTTTTTGCGGCGAGCCCGGAGGCGAGGTGCCAGGGCCGTCGCCGGAACACGCACAATCCCTACGAGGCTTAAGCGCTTAATTGCGCTTTCCAAATATGTGCGTTAAGCCTGCGATTCTTATGGAATCGGTCTCAAACACCCACGCTGCAAAATCGATGCGCCGCAAGGCTGACAATCGCCGTGAGCAGGGATGGAAGCGTAACAGCTTCTGGTTGACGCCCGATGCCGTAGACGTGCTCGATCGCGCTCGAAAACGGCTCGGTCTGGATTCTCGTGAAGCCACGATCAACGCCATACTCGAGCGCATCGGCACCGACATGTTTCTGCAGCAGGAGTTTTTGGCTGTGACCAAATAAAGAGAAGCCCGGCCGAAGCCGGGCATCCCCAAGTCAGTGGTTGGGAACGAGTCCCTACCGGTTATGTCAGCGTCGCCAAACGCCAACGGCTCCTCAATAAAGCCAGACATAACCGCTCCTGACCCAAGAATCAAGGATGCGCGTTTCGCGCCACGCTATCGCTTTGCCTGGTCCGGCCTCCATCAAGGAGGAAGGCAATGGAAGCTATTACCTTTGGAGGGGCGCTTACGAGCGCCCTGTCCGGAATGCCCGTCAGGTCGAAGCCTGCGCGGTCTGGTGCGGTGCGTCGCACTGGCGTTCCCGTCCTGCGGGGCAGCATGGAAGCTGGTACGTTCGAGGAGAGCTTTTTCGCGATCCCCGGCGCCGGTGAAACCGACCGTTTGCTGAATGCCGCCCGCAAGACCCTCGACGCTGCGAGGGGGCTGCGCCGGGTGGCACGCAAGGGTGAACGCAAGCTCAGCGTCGCAGAGCGCGCGATCGCCGCGTTGCAGGCAAGCATGGTTCGCGTGTTCGAGGAGCTGTTGACCTTGGCCCGCCTTAACAAGGGCAAGGTTTTTCCGACCTACGAGTATCTCGCCGAGCGGACCAACTACGGCCGTGCGACCATCACCCGCGCCCTGTCGGTGCTGGAGGATATCGGCTTCATCGTACGCCAGCGCCGTTTCAAGCGCATCGCTGGCGAGGGCCGTGGTCCCCGCTACGTGCAGACCTCAAATGCCTACCGGCCGCTGTTGCCCGCCCGCGTACTGGCGATCCTGCCCCGCTGGATGCGGGCGGCACCGGTTCCGGTCGACGCCGAGGAGCGCCAGATCGAACAGATCGAAGTAACGAAGGCGATGCTCGACACGCTGTCGTGCAAGGAGCTGGCGGAAGCCACGGTCAGCGGCCCACTCGGCCAGATGCTGGCTCGGCTCGGTGCTGGCGTCGATCGTGCTGAACGTGAGGCTCACAATGGTTCGGAACCGCTAATGGATTCATTAAATATACGTCAAACAGAGTTGGCCTAAGCCGGCCAACGCGTAACTTATTGGAGGAGACCGCCACCCCGGACCAAAACAACAACCGCTGGCAACCAGACGAAACGCCAGGAGTGTCGGCTTACGCCGCCACAATGCTCCCCGAGTGGAGCATGCGGATTCTGCTGTGCTTATTCCAACCTGTTGCGATCGCGGCGATCTCTGGATCAGAACTGCGTCATCGCAGCTATCCGCGTGTACCCTCGTGGCAAGGTCGAGATCGTCGAGGGCGATCCCGGTGGCGAGGTCAGGCGTGACCAGTTGGCGATGATGCTGGTCACATAGGCTTGCGTCTCGGTGATACGCGGCACCAGTCCATTCCTGATCCTCCCCGGACCCGCATTGTACGCGGCCAGGGCGAGGTGGACCTGCCCGAAGCGGTCGAGTTGCTGGCGGAGATAGCGGGCCCCGCCGCGCATATTCTGGAGGGGATCGTAGCGATCGACGCCGAGCCCGACCGCGGTGCCGGGCATCAGCTGCGCGAGGCCGTAGGCGTTGGCGGTAGACGTCGCGATCGGATTGTAGCCGCTTTCCCGAATAATCATCGCGTCGAACAATCCGGTCGGGATGCCCTGCTCGCAGGCGACCGCGCTCATCATCCCGTAATAGGCTGCCCGGCGTGCCTCCGCACCGCGGCCAAGGAAACCCGACGGTTGATACGCCAGCGGCGCGCAGCCGGGCTTGAAGGGCACCTGCTGAATGGCGCCGATGCCGCCACGCAGCCAACCCGGCACCGGGATCGAAGAGAACGCCGCCACGATCGCTGGCTCTCTGGTGGTCGCAACCGGCGAAGCTACCGCTGCCGCCATCTCCTGCTGCATGCGAAACTGCACATACCGGCGACTGAGATCATGGACCGCGAAGGACGCCGGCAGGGGCGGGGCATCGACCGCCTGCAGCGGCGCTGCACTGTCTGGCTCTATTGCTTCGTCCTCGATCGGAGCGTTGCCCATCATGGAGATCAGCTGCACCTTGCGGACGAGGCCACGTTTCGGCGCGGCAAGCGCCTGCGAGCCGACGATCAGACCGGCGCAAAGGCCAACAACAGCGACTGGATAACGCACGGAAAACCCCCAAACGACGTGGTATTCAAGAGTTGAGGTCCGGTAGTTAGCGCTTGTCAAGACCACCGGACCTGCCGAAACTGCCTCAAATCAGCGCCTCAAGGTCACTCGAACATGTGGTTGATCCACCGCGATACCGACGGAAACAGCCGAGACCGAATCCGGCTACCGCCACCTTTGCGCGAGGCGCTGGTGCGCTGGTACGTCGGCGAGGGCTCGTATCACGACGAACAGGCTGGGGTGACGCTGGTCCAGAACGCCCGGGTCGGCGAACGCTGGATCGCCTGTGACTGCCTTGGCACCGACGAGGCACCCCCGATCCTGACGCCGGCCTACCTCTCCGAGGCCGAAACCTATTACCTCCGTCGGCTGACCAGCACCAAGCGTCCCGAGCATCGTCCCGACTGCCCGTTCTTCCGCGATCAGGCCACCAACCGCCTCACCGAGGTCCGGACGCGCAACATGCCGACCGATCCGCCTGCGGGGTTCTTCGAGGTGCTGCGGCCGGCGCCGGAGAAGCTCGCGCAACGTCCCGAGGACGACAGCCAGGATGACCGCACCCGCAACGCCTCGACGCCGCGCCTTGCCCGCCTGCTCTGGCGGTTGCTCGACAATGCCGGCTGCAACCAGATCGCGCCGCTCATGATCGGTCAGGAATGGTCGATCAAAGAGGAGTTTGCTGCGCTCGGTCGCGCGGCCGCCAAGATCGAGATCGCCCCCGGCATCGAGCTGGCCCGCGCCTTCTGGACACATGCGCGACCGCTCGAGACCAACGTGGTCTATGGCACGCTCCGCGTGCTGGCCCCGAAATGGCCCAAGACCCACGCACCGCAGGGCTTCGTGGCGCTCTACGCCAAGACGATCAAAGGTAACGAGATCCATGTCCCCGACGGCGACCCGATCCGGATCGCCACCCGGGTCCAGTCACCCTCGATACGGGGTAACCGCATCACCGGCCCCTTCATCGTCCTGGTCGTCGCCGGCGAGTATCCGGAGGCGCGTGGCTATGCGCCGCTGCGCGCCTATGCCCAGCCGATCCACAACGGTCGCATGTTCGTGCCGGTCGAATCCGACTTCGAACGCAAGACCCTGCGCGCCATCCTCGCCGCCCAGCGCGAGCTTCACGTCCAGGGCGTCGACGTCGCGATCGGCAAGCCGCTGTTCGATATGATGACGCCGGATGGTCCCTGCCGACCCGACTTCATGCTGGAGGCGAGGTCGCGGATGACCGGCGAGGTGAAGACGTTGGTGGTAGAGGCAATGGGGTTCGATAGTGACGACTATGAGGCGGCAAAGGCGGTCACCCATCCCCGCATGAAGACGCTTGGCGACCTCATGACCCTTGATCCATCCGAAGTAGAGCAGGATCTTGCCGTCCGGAAAATCTTGCGGACGCTCGATATCTGATTGTTCGGCTCTGGTTCGTGGCTTCCCGGGAAAAGCGATGGTCCGTCCGCGAGATAGTTGGAAATGCTACGGCGGAGCGGCGGTTCTAAATCATTTTTAAATTAGAAATTTGTCACCAAAAAATGGAAACAGTGGCCATCACGTAGGTGTCGCAGCTCGAAACATAGCAACGTCCGCTCGCCGTCGGCACAATTTCCTAATCCCGCTATTTACCGCTGGCGGATGGCACCCGGCTCGAATTGACTGCCAACATCAGCGTTCCGGCAGATGTGCCAAAGGTGGCTTCTTCTCATACGTTTGACCGTCCCGTTTCTCCGTCTCTAACGGTCAATTTCAGGAAAGAGCAATCAGGAACAGATTTTGAGAAAACGGCCACCTTGTTGCCGTCCGGCGTGCCTTGCGACCGTCAGCCGTCCTGACCATCCTTCCCAGTCGGGAAGCGGGGCACCACCTCCTGTGCAGCATCGACCAACGACCGTTGCGGCATTCTCAATGGTGACTGCACGTCATGATGCTATCGTCATGCGGAGATGTTGCAGGTCCATAGCGGAAACGGCCTTTGAGAACCGAACAAGACCCATCGCTCGTGCTGAACCAGCATGAGTTGGACGTACTCCGCCTTCTAGCGAGCGGTCACACGGCCAAGAGCATCGCGGAGCGAAGCGGGTTATCCGTCAATGCTGTCAACGACCGCTTGCGCGAAGCGCGCCGCAAGACCGGGGTAGGAAGCAGCCGTGAACTGGCTCGACTGATCGCCACCCAAGAAAATTGGGCCGAGAAAATTGAGGTTCCGTCCGGCGCTCCCGTTGACCAGACCGAGCATCCGGAAGCCGGCCTCCCTACGGCCCGGTCCATTCGTCGGAAGGCGGTCATCGTGGTTCCAGCAGTCATCCTCGCCCTGAGCGTTATCGCTTGGCATCAACACTCCAAGGTCAACCCGTTCGATCCGGCGATTACGGCAACGACCGATCTAGTTATCGAGGCTCTCGGCTCGTCCATCCAGGATCCACGCACCCTGCACGCGGCGCTGAAGGCCGAGCAGCTCGATCCGGTCTGGGCGGAACGCATGGAAACCTTGCTCACCAGAACCTACGCGCCTGCCCTCACCAAGACGAGTTTGGCTGGTGCGGTCCGTGTCCAGTGCGGACGTACCTTGTGCGAGGTCTATGCCGTTCATCATCAACCGTCCTCGTCGACAGAAGAAGTGAGGCTGAAGCAGGCATTGGGCGCACCGATCTTCAGAAACCTGGAGGAAGCCGGGCTGGTTAACCGTGGACTGAATACGAGCAGTGATGACGGTCCTAATGGGCGTCTGTCGTTCGTGACCTACTGGCAAGGGCCACCTCGCCCCTGATCCACTGGCCAGAATTACCTTATTGCAACGGCCTGCCTCACGCGGGCGGTTAGGACACCTGTATGCTCATTCCGCTAAAGCGCGTGATCCACTCCATCCGCGCCGCCTCCCGACGGGCTTCCGTCGTCACTGCGTTGATAGTCCTCGTCGTTGCTCCGGCAGCCGCACCTGCCGAGGACAGACCGAGCTATGACGCGGCCGCGTGGCTAGGCGACCTCCAGCAATTCCGATCCGCCATTGATCGGCGCTATCCCAACCGCGACTGGTTGACGAACGAGCGGGAGGTTTCGCTTGATCGATGGTTCGATAGCGCTGCGGCGACCATCCGGGCTGGTGGCAATGACGCCGATGCACGGCTCGCGATGGACAATCTGGTCAGGCGTTTCCAGGACGGCCATCTCGAACTGCGATGGCCCAAGCCGGTGGCGGGACGGAATAGCGATCAAGTAACCGTCACGACAGCAAAACCGGCGACTGTTGACGCGTTCTGCGCAGCGCGAGGCTTTCAGGGCGGACAGATTACGCGCGGTACGGCGGCCTCGATGCCGGGCTACCGAGCCATCGACGACCAGAACCCGTTCCGGCCCGGCTTGATCGATGCCGGTGGCACCGCGGTTGGGATCATCCGGATAGGCTCCTTTGCGCCGCAATCGTACCCGATTCTGTGCGAGCAAGCCGCGACGAGCTTGAAAATCTTGCCCTCCGCGCTCTGCGAAGCCGATTGCGAGGACCGTCTGCTCACGAAGGTCTTTGTCCTGATGACCCGCAACCTCATGGCGGCTGTTGAGCGGCTGCGTGACTTGGGCGCGCAGACGCTGCTCGTCGATCTGTCGCGGAATGGTGGCGGCACAGAATGGGCCGAAGCAGCGGCTCGGATCGTATCACCCGTGCCCCTGCACTCTGCGGCGATCAGCGTGATCCGCGACGAGGCATGGGGCGGGCGCTGGCACACCTTGGCAGATAAGCTGCGACAGCAGGCCAAGCGGTCGTCCCGCGCCGATCGGTCAATGTTGCTGGTCTTGGCAGGGCAGGCGGACGCACTCGCCGAGAGTTCGATGTCGTGCCCGACGTCGACCTGCTCTCGCCTTGTGCCGGCGGGTTTCGCCAGTGGCCTGATCGCCGAACTTCCCGCGGGGCGGCTCGACGGCAGGACATGGGCACCGGAAGTATTCAGTGCTGCCCAGTTTCCCTATCGGGATAGCGTTTGGAAAGGGCCGGTCGTTGTCCTCGTGGACGACGAGACTTGGTCCGCTGCCGAACAATTCGCGGCGCTGCTCCAGGACAATGCCGCTGCGATAGTCATGGGGACGCGAACTGGCGGCGCAGGATGCGGACATCTCTATGGCGATGATCCTATCGTGCTTTCCCACAGCACAGCCGAGCTTTCGATGCCAAACTGCGCTCGCTTCCGTAAGGACGGCAGCAACGAGGTTGGAGGGGTCGTTCCCGATGTGTCTACAGCCGCGCGGTGGAACGACGGCCCGGCCTTTGCGGGCCGTTTGACGGCCAAACGTCTCCCTGACGCTATCAGGCAGGCTAACATCTTGACCGCCAGAATTGCGAGATAGTCCGGACATCCGTTCATCAGAGCGCCATGCTATCGTTCCCAACATACCATCGCATTCGGGACAGCGCTGGCCGTCTCGATCGCGGTTCGTTTTTGATAATGGGCAGGTAGCGCCCCAACGCGGTCTGAACGCTACATTCAGAAGTCGAAATGAGAGGCTATCTGAGCAGGAAACGTTGATTTCTGGCCGGGGTCGCTAAGATTACGAGGGCCAACAGCTATGATCCGCGATCAGTTAGACCCGCCGAATAGGAGTCATTTCTGAGACTTTCTGAACAACGCCAGCGCGGCGGATTGTCGTTTGTCGCATTAACTCGGGGCCGGTGTGCAGCTTGAAATCAACATGGTTCAGTTCGGCATCATGGCCTTTGAAGCACCGGTGAAAGGCCGACAACAGCTCGACGGTATCGATCGGTTGCGAGGAAACCGCTGGTATGGCGATCGACGGCACGGTCTTGGGAAATAAGTAGATGCACACTGGCGGAACGCGGAATGGCCCAATATCTGTAAGCCGTTCTTCGTTGGCGTCGCCGGCAATTTTCGGACATGGACGACCGATGGTGCCGCACACCATGTCCCATACTATCAGGCCATCCACACGTTGGTTTCGCGAGATCATCTCAGCGCTGAGGCGGGTATGAATCCCGGACCAAGCATTGCGTCGGGGATCGGCGCCTAGGTTTGTGCAGATGCTCCAAATTATGAATTCGTCGGCACCGGCCGGACGCTCGAAAATGTTGGTGTTGTTTCCGTCTAGGCACCCCTTCAAGTCGATTACGGCGCTGCGCCCGCTAGGGAGGCGAACCGAATAGTCGTTGCGGCTAGAATCCTCAGTTAGATCCCACCCCGCAATAAAACCTTCGTCCTCCATATGGTTGAGGACGTGTTGAACGAACTCACGTTTTGCGCGCATCGTTGCCGAAAACTGGCCTCTGACCCGTTCGACAGCGCCACGGAAAAGCCCTGAATTGTAGAAGTCGCGTTCGTCCAACCCGTGATCGCCAAGCCGATGCGCCTCAGTCTTTAATACCTCGGCGAACCGCTCGATTTGCGCGCGAAGATTCTCGTTCTGCTTACAGGGTATAACGCTCATGCGGCAGTTCGTTCGGCCGCCTCCGCCATGCCCAACAGCGGCTCAAGAATATGATGAGCAAGGTGTCGGACCACCGGAACTGCTACGCCATCGCCGGTGAGGTGGTAAGCCTCATTGTAGTTGCGGGGCAGCTTATAGCTTTCATCGAGGCCCATCAGGCGCGCCGTCTCGCGTGCGGAGATCAAGCGAGATCGAACTTTAGCACCGTCGATGACGACAATCACTTGTCGACTCGATCCTCCTGCAGGCGTGCGAAGGCATCCTGATACGTCATCAAAACGGACCTCGGCGCGCTGCACCTTCACGCCCTTCTCGTTGACCCGTGTGCGCTTATAGACCCCTCCTACAATGCGATGCCCAGCGCGTTTGGCGGCGTTCACCTTGGCGAGGTTGAGCGGAGACATCATGCTGAGAAGTTGTTGGGTTTCCGCAGGTGTATGCCAGGATACGCTTGTCGGATTCTCTTCGATCATGCTTGCGAATGTCGAGTTGCGCCGGTCAGGCGTAGGCACGTTCCACCACAGCATCGTTTCTTGCAACTTTGCGGGCAAGCGCTCCACGGCGCTTCGGAGCCCTCGCGTGTGGAAAGGCTCGATCGGACCGGGCGAAATCAGCGCGGGGTCCGCCTCAACATCGGCATGAATGCCAATCACAAAGAGCCGTGGCCTCGAATGCGGAAGGAACAGAGCGGCGTTGATGACTAGCGCGCCGCAGCGATAGCCCGCGTCCGCAAAGGTCTGACAGATCGCTTCAAAATCTTTACCGCCGTGTGAAGTCAGCGTGCCGCACACGTTCTCGAGCGCGATCAGCTTAGGCGCGCGATCGTCCGCGATTAGCCCTCTAATTATGTCCCAGAAAGGGTAAAAAGTGCCCGAGCGTTCGCCACGCAAGCCGGCACCGCCGCCGGCTAGCGACAAGTCCTGACAGGGGAAGGATCCCCAGACCAAATCAGCGCAGTCGGGCAGATCAGCGGCAGTGAGCTGCTTCACATCGCCTACCTTCAGTTCGCCTTTTGTCCCCCAATTTGCCTGATAGGTCAGACCCTTTTTATGATCAAAATCGTTAGCAAACAGACACGTCCAGCCAGCGCCTAGCCCGGCTCGTGCCATGCCCCCGCCGGCAAAAAACTCGTAAAACTCAGCCATGGGAGACCCGGCTTTCCTCACGAAGATCGTTCGCGCTTGCCTCACGGGCAAGCTTCTCCGCGATTGCTTCTGTGATCCAGGAGTTGCGCGAGACATTGCCAGGGCGATCGGCGCGCCGTGAATCGATCGCTGCAAACGTGTCGGCTGAGAGCCGCAGGTTGATACGGTCGAGATCACGAACCGTCGCAGGTTTAGAAATTGTCATGGCGCCATTCTGGCGCCACCTTTTCACCTTGTCTATAGTGTTCTAGATATGTTCTAAATTTAGGCCAAGCCGTTTATTCGTCTCCAGGGTCTGACTCACCAGTGAGGCCAAGAAGTTCGCCGTGGTAGCGCGCCAGACGCTTAAAATGGGCGTCCATCGCCCGCGCTACCTGCGGTGAATTTTTGACGGTCAGAAAGTGGCCCACAATCTGAGTATAGTGCCCAGCTTGGCGTGGCAGCCGTTGGGACGGATCGATTTTGTCGACGATTTCCTCGTCTGACATGACTTGGATTGCCTGAGCTGGCTTAGGAATTTTGGTGCCCTTGGCAGGGGCCGGCGGAATCGAGCCGTTCATAAGCTGCGACTTCGCATTGAAATGGTGAAAAAGAAGTCCTTCAAGGGGGGTGATTTCGGCCTTTGTTTCGACGGGATACGTGAGCACCCAAGCAATTTCCCAAACGTCGATTTGTCGATTGGCAATGATATCAGAACGGGCAGAGGTCAAATGTCGAGCGACGCGGCTGCGAATGCCGTCCGTAGACTGCCCAACGTATATCGGAACTTTGTTGAGATCGCACAGGACGTAGACACCGATCTGATTGACGAGCGATCGAACTGCTTTTCTTCTAAATGCAAAATCGATCGCCACCGCTTACCCCACCATTAGCTCAGGATCCCTGATAGCGGTGCTTGGGTAGCGGTGCCAAGCCGGTAGAAGCGCCGTCCTCACGCGGCAAGCTGGCTTGGCTTCCTGCCATTTGGGGCAACCTGCTCGTTCCCAAAATTCAATCCCAATCGGGACGCACAACGGCTCGCGGAAGGAGCGGTGGCCGCTGGTCCGTTCTATATGCCGCCCCCATCTAGCAATGACCGTACGCCCGAAATAGGCGGGAACCTACACTCGCAGTAACCAACCTACAGCGCTCCATTTCCAGTTATTTAGCGGGCATTTCTAGCTTTTTAGCGATCGGACTAAGCGATCAGGCCCAGGTCATCGTAGCGGCGAAATAGCTCACGATGCCAAGCGTCACCGGCGTCGACAGCAGATAGAGCTTCTGCCAGCGCCACCACGCCTTCGGCAGAAACAAAACCGCGCCACGGACGGTGCGAACGTCCTGCCACGCCTTGTCCTGCCACAGGCCATGTACTGTCACGCTGACCGACATTACCATCGCGATCGCGCAGCACATGCCCGCCGACAGATAGATGGCGATCCAGTTGGCAATCTCGATTTGCGAAAACTGGTTCACGGACACCTCATCTTAAGGAGCACTGGCCAGAAACCAGCGCAGAATGGTTGTAGTTCCCGGACAGATTAACAGGCACGCTTTAGCGCCCGGTAAACGACCGGCGCGCATCGTTGGCCCGTCAAAATGGAGTGGAGAGGGAGGGTGAGAGAAGGGTCGTGTTGAGCGGCCTCAACCCTTCGCACCAGGGACAGCCGGTAAAGGCGTCCCGAAACCAAAGGCCTCCGCCATGCAACGCGTCATCCTTGTCATTCGGGACGGCACCGACGTGCCCATCGCAGACGTCCATCCCGACGAAGCCACCGCGCGCCGGGCCCTCGCAGCCTATGTCCGGGAACGGACAGGACTTCTCACCACCCGACACGCCGCCAACGATGACGGCGCGATCGAAGCCTATTTCGCCAGCGAGTCCGCGGACTACGCCATCGTCGGCGTCGCCGGCGACGAACGCTGATTGGTCCGGCCATGACACTCATCGCCAATCGACCATCCCAGCACATGGTCGACCTGGTCGGCGCGCTTGGCGGCACCTGGCACGGCAATACCGCGACGTGCCGGTGCCCCGCCCATGCCGATGGCACGCCGAGCCTGTCGATCCGGCAGGGTGACCGCGGACTGCTGGTGACCTGCTTTGCCGGCTGCAACGCCAGCGACATCCTCCGCGAACTCGATCGTATCCCGCTCGGTCGCCGCTATGAACCACCAGCCCCGGCCCAGGCGACCGGCACCGCCAATATCGATCGGCTATGGAGCGAGGCGGGCAGCGTGTCCGGCAACCTCGCGGAGCGCTATCTGGCATCGCGGTGCCTGCTGCCGGCGCCGACGGATGTCCGTTTCCATCCGCGCTGCCCGCTTGGTCCCAAACCGACGACGGTGTTCAAGCCGGCGCTGCTGGTCGGGGTACGTGAAGGTCAGCGCCTGGTCGCCTTCCAGCGCATCTTCCTCAATCCCGATGGTGGCTACACCCAGAAGGCGACGCTCGGGACGCTTGGCACCGGCGCATGGCGGGGCGGCGGGCTAGGACCGACGATTGGGCTCGCCGAGGGCTTCGAGACGGCGCGGGCATGGTCACAGATCCGGGGCCTGCCTTGCTGGGCAACGCTCGGCTCGCGCCGGCTCGATATCATCACCATCCCCGACAGCGTCACCAAGCTGATCCTCGCCGGCGACAATGACCTGGCCGGACGCCGGGCGGTGTCGCGGAGCATTGCCCGCTACGCAGGCGACAACCGGGTGATCCAGGTCGACTTCCCCGTGGGCCACAAGGACTGGGCCGGGGCACTCGAGGCCAAGGAGAGGGGAGGGGGAAGGGGGCGGTGAGCTGTCGGATTGGCAGCGAAGCCGAAGGAACCCTGCCATGTTCGACCTTCTCGATATTCCACCCGTCACCGATCGCGCCGCTGCGGCAAAAATTGCCGGGTTGCTCGCAGCCGGTACGCCGGTCGCACGCCGCGATCTAAATGAGGCAATGACTGCGGCGTTTGTTGGGTCGGATGCCGATGGCCGCTGGACGCAGCGCGACAGCTTCGAGATGCTCGAACATGCGATCGCCCTCCACCTGGCGGCGCGGCCATACCAGATCGCGAACCTCGCCGACGTCCACGCCGCCTCCGCGATCATGCAGCTGCTGCCGACCCAGACGGTGCGCAGCGAGGAGCAGATCAATCTCCAGCAATTCTCGACCCCAGTCGACATCGCGGCGATCGCGGTGCTGATGGCGGCGATCGGTCCGGACGACATCGTCCTCGAACCCAGCGCCGGCAATGGCCTGCTGATCGTCCAGGCCCCGGCGTGCGCCAGCCTGCAGCTGAACGAGATCGACGCCAAGCGCCGTGAACGCCTCGCCGGCATCTTCCCGGATGCCGTCGTCACCGGCCACGACGGCGCGGCGCTGGTCAGCCTGCACGCCCGCCTGCCCAAACCAACGGTGGTGGTGATGAACCCGCCGTTCTCGCGCAGCATAGGCCGCGGGGACGACGACCTCGCCGCCCTTCGTCATCTGCAGGCGGCGATCCGGCGCGTCGCCAAAGGTGGCCGGGTGGTGGCGGTCATGCCCGACTGGTTCGCAGCCTCCGCCCGGCTGAAGGCGGCCTATGAGGCGGTGCTGACCGGCTGCACGGTGCGGACCTCGCTCCGGTTGGAACACTGCTACCGCAAGCACGGCACCGATATCGCGGTGCGGCTCTACGTCATCGACAAGGTGGCGGGCGGGACAAGCCACGTCGTCATCCAGCGCAGCTCGGTCGCGGAGTTCCTTGATGCAGTGACCGTGCCCCCGCGCGCCGCGCTGGTGGGCGAAACCACGATAGCCACGCTGCCGGTGAGCAAGCCCAGCCTGTTCGGCACGATGCGCCAAGCCAAGGCGACGGTTGCCCGGACCTATCACGCACCGATCCGCAACAACGTGCTGCCGGTCGGCTACCGGACGCTGTCGACGCCGGCACCGCTCGCCGATCAGATCGGCTGCTACCTGCCCTACCGACCGAGCCGGATAGTCTTCGACACCGCCGGCGACCATCCGACCGCACTGGTCGAGTCCGTGGCGATGGGCTCGATCCCGGCACCGATCCCGACCCATATCGCCCACCTGCCGGAACGCACCGTTGCCGAGCGGATGCTGTCGTCGTCGCAGCTGGAGACGGTGGTCTATGCCGGCCACGCCTGGAGCCAGTTGCTGCCGGGCACCTTCAAGCCGGCCGAGAATGGCGTTGGCCTGAGCTTCGACGAGGCGGGCAGCCGCTACCGCAAGGGCTTCTTCCTCGGCGACGGCACCGGTGCCGGCAAGGGCCGGCAAGTTGCCGCCTGCATCCTCGATCAATGGATGCAAGGCGGGCGCCGGCACATCTGGGTGTCGAAGAACGAGCCGCTGCTCGAAGACGCGCGGCGTGACTGGACCGCGCTTGGCGGCATGACCGGTGACGTGCAGCCGCTCTCGAACTGGAAGATCGATGAGCCGATCCGCCTTGCCGAGGGCGTCCTGTTCGTCACTTATCCGATGCTGCGCTCGATGCGCTCGGACAACAGCCGGCTGCAGCAGATCCTCGATTGGGCCGACACCGACTTCGACGGGGTCATCGCCTTTGACGAGGCGCACGAGATGGGCGGCGTCGCTGGCGGCGAAGGCGCGATGGGCAAGAAGGAGGGGTCGCAGCAGGGCATCTGCGGTGTCCTCCTCCAGAACAATCTTCCCGGCGCCCGCGTCCTCTACGCATCGGCGACCGGGGCGTCGGACGTCAACAACCTCGCCTACGCAGTGCGGCTTGGCCTGTGGGGTCCGGAAACCGCCTTTGCCGACCGCGAGGCCTTCATCGCCGAGATCCGCAAAGGTGGCATCGCCGCGATGGAACTGGTCGCCCGCGACCTCAAGGCACTGGGGCTCTACACCTCGCGCGCGCTCAGCTTCGCCGGCGTCGAGTACGACGTGCTGCGCCACGCGCTGACGCCTGCGCAGATCGAGATCTACGACACCTATGCCAACGCATGGAGCGTCATCCATCAGAACATGGAAGCCGCGCTCGAACTCACCGGCGTCGTCGACGGCCTGAAGCACGAGACGCTGAATAGCGGCGCCAAGGCCTCGGCACGCTCGCGCCTTGAATCGACCAAGCAGCGCTTCTTCGGCCAGGTCCTCCTCTCGATGAAGCTGCCGACCGTCATCGCCGCAGTCGAACAGCATCTAAAAGCCGACCAGTCAGTCGTGCTGCAGCTGGTCACCACCGCCGAAGCGATTCTCGATCGCCGCCTGTCGCAGATGTCGGCAGAAGAGCGCGCCGATCCAGAAATCGAGCTATCGCCAGTCGAGTATGTTGCTGACTACCTCATGCGCGCCTTCCCGACCCGGCAGATGAAAACCTACACCGACGACACCGGCACCGCGCGCTCGGCGCCGATGAGCGACCTCGACGGCAATCCGGTCCACAACCCCGACGCGATCGCGGCGCGTGACCAGCTGCTCGAACACATCTGCGCATTGCCACCGATCAAATCCGCACTCGACGCGCTGATCGAGCATTTTGGCACCGACATGGTCGCCGAGGTGACTGGCCGCTCGCGGCGTCTGGTGCCGACCTCCGACGGCCGCCAGAAGATCGAGACGCGCTCGGGCCGTTCCAGTCAGGTCGAAGCCGCGGCGTTCATGGCCGGGACCAAGCGGGTGCTCGTGTTTTCCGACGCGGGCGGCACCGGGCGTTCCTACCACGCCAGCCTCGATGCCAAGAACCAGCAGCAGCGCGTCCATTTCCTGTTAGAGCCGGGCTGGCGTGCCGATCGCGCGATCCAGGGGCTGGGGCGCACCCACCGTACCCATCAGGCGTCGACACCGCTGTTCCGGCCGGTGACCACCGACTGCAAGGGCGAGCTGCGCTTCACCTCGACGATCGCGCGGCGCCTCGACAGCCTGGGTGCGCTCACTCGCGGCCAGCGCCAGACCGGCGGGCAGAACCTGTTTGACCCCGCCGACAACCTCGAAAGCGAGTACGCCAAGGACGCGCTCCTGACCTGGTTCGCGCTGCTCGACGCCGGCAAGCTGACCAGCACGACGATGGAGGACTTCTGCTCGCGCACCGGGTTGGAGTTGTACGATAACGACGGCGTCCTGAAGGAGGACCTGCCGCCCATCCAGCGTTGGCTGAACCGGCTGCTGGCGCTGCCGATCGGCATCCAGAACCTGATCTTCGACGAGTTCCTGGCGCTGGTTGAAACCCGCGTCGCCGCAGCACGCGAGGCCGGCACGCTCGATGTCGGGGTCGAGACGATCATCGCCGATACTGCGACCGTCATCGATGACACACTGCTGCGCACCGATCCGCTATCAGGTGCGACGTCGCATCTGCTGACGATCGAGATCGCCCGGCGTCGCAGCCCGATTTCGCTGGAGCGCATCCTCAACATGGCGACATGGCAGCGTGACGCCGCCTTCGTCGTCAATGCCCGCTCCGGCCGGGTGGCGCTCAGGAGCAAGGCACCGTCCTGGATGGACAACGAGGGTCAGCCGATCGCCCGTATCGAGCTGCAGCGGCCCTGCCGGCGCGAGTACATGCACGCAGCCGACCTGCTGGAAAGCGCATGGGACGTCGTCGACGAGGCGACCTTCATCGCCAAATGGACGGCGGAGGTCACCGAGGCGGCGGATCAGGTCGATACCGAGACGATCCGGCTCGCGACCGGCCTGCTGCTACCGATCTGGTCGGCGCTGCCGTCGGATCATCTCGCGGTGAACCGCATCGCGGATCAACACGGCAATTCCTGGCTCGGCCGCCTGGTCTTCGACAAGCACGTCGTCCAGCTCTACACCAAGCTCGGCATCGCCAAGACCGACGACCTGCCGATCGACGCCATTGCCAGTTCGGTTCTGTCTGGGCGCGCCGTCGACGTGGTCCGGCCCTTCCCGATGACGATCCGGCGGGCGATCGTGAACGGCAAGCAGCGGGTCGAGATCGTCGATGCGCCGCAGCCACAACACGCATGGCTGAAGTCGATCGGCTGCTTCTCCGAGATCATCGCTTACAAGACGCGCATCTTTGTGCCCGTGACCGAGGCGCAGATCGTGCTGGAGCGGCTCCTGAAAGGTCGATGACCGTGGTCCGTCCGGCAAAAGGCTGAATTGAACCGGTAAATAACTGGAAGGCGCCTTTTGAACTTTGTTGAGCGCGGCGAAACCGTCAACGAGGGATCACAACACGAAAGTGGATTTTGCGTACGTTAGGAGCGAGCGGATAGTGAACGGCGACACTTGGTGAGAAGCGATCCGACCGTTCTCGGGGAGGAATGTTCGATAGCTGCCATCGTGTGGCTCAGCTGCCTTTTCTCGAAAAGGATCGTTTTATGAGGCTCATAACCGACGCCTTGGTTGTAGATGTCAGCGCTAATTGGCACCCTTTGTCAGCGGTAAATGTCATGGCGCGACATGGCACAGGCGTTCTCGGAATCGTTTGGAGATGCCCATGGGGAAGAATGCGGCCCAGCCTCGACGCGATGGCGACAAGCCGCCGACAGTCACGCCGCTATCGGCTTCGGTCGTGACGATGTCGAGCATCGCCATGATGCTCGTTGAAAAGCTGGTGTGACCTCGCAAGATTAAGCATCGTGGTCGGCCGGTAGGTATTGGCTATTCGGGCAAGTGGCGGTAGGATTTGCGTACCCCCACGCTTTATGCAAAATCGACGCGGGGGGATTGCCATGGGTACTGGGTCTAGACGGATTGTGAACGACTTCGTTGCAGCCAAGGCGACGGGGGCAGAACGCGCGATCGCCTATGAAGCCATCAATGCGCGGACGTCTAGACGGTTATGCGGCTATGGCGCGACCATCGACAACGGCGTGGGGCCCTATTGTCTTGATGCAGGCAAGCTCGGTGCGTTTCGCGGCACGGTACGGCGGCGTGCGACAACGATTACGGCGACGTCGGGTGTCGTCGCCAGTGCGGTCGCCGCTGCCACGGTGCTCGCGCTTGTTAAATAGGCTATTGCCCGAAGCGCGACCCCAGGACCAGCGTAGGCCTCGGCCTAATGCCGCTGCGCCATTGGCGATGGAGACCCGCCCGCACCGGATACGCGGGATCATCCCTGGGCTGTTCCTGGCGCAGCATGCGATCCACGCGGAAGACGCAATCGCCTTCGTCCCGCGCGATCCCCGCGAGCAGTCAGCGTTCAATCGCTTGCGCGCACGCGGCATCGTCCGCCAAGCAGCCACCGGCCGCTTCTACTTCAGTCTCAAGGCACATTATGCGGCCGCCGAGCGGCGTCGTCGGTTCGCCGTCCCGACTGCGATCATCGGATCGGTGCTGCTCGCCTGGATCGCGACATTGTTCTTTCGCGGATGAAACGGTTGAATGAGTCGATAATATCATTTGCTATGGGATCACGCTCGAACGTCCGCAGCCGGGTGGTGCTAGCGATTTATGTCGCCTGCTTCGGAGTAGGCGCGTCCAACCATGCCCGCGACTTTCTAGTATATGGCTGGCGACCCTACAGTTGGGGGCCGCTTCTTCTTGAAGCATTTTGGACGTCGTTGATCTTACTGGACCTGTTAGCTATCGCTCTGATCTTATCTAGATTTAGGCGATCGGGTCTGCTTTTAGCGGCAGCGATAATGATCTCCGACGTCATAGCGAATACGTATGCACTAGTCGTCCTAGCCATACCTGCATTTGGCTTGGCGGTTTCTCTTCAAGCGACTTTTTTAGGTTTCGTATTAGGCTCGCTTCCGTTCGTGTGGCCTGGGAGCGTGCCCGCTTGGAGTGAACAGCAGTAGCCACTCAAACGGCCGTAAATGATACTTCTGGTCACTCCCGCTTTCTCGGAAAGGATGCTTAATCGAGAACGGAAAGCGCTTCTTGAAAGCCGACGTCGTGAGAAATTTGCCTAGCCCGCACCGCCCAGACTGGATCGAAATCAACGCTTGACTATAAGTCTATCTAGATAGATTTTGTGTGAATGTCTCGAACACGTGCGCTCTCACCCCATGCCCGGATGGTTCTCGCCGTCCTGCTCGATGCCGGAGGCCAATGGTCTCACGGATATGAACTGGCACGGCTCGCCAATGTAAAAACCGGCACCCTTTATCCGCTCCTGATCCGCTTGGAGACACAAGGCTACCTTGAAGCGGAATGGCAGCAGCCAGCTGAAGGAGGGCGACCGCCGCGACATGCTTACCGGCTGACGGCTAGCGGCGTGCAGCTCGCCCGGGCCAATCCCCCGAGACAGACGGCGACATCTGCCGTGCCACGCCGGCAGGCGACTATATGAGCGCGGGCCTTCGCCGGGGTCTTACCGACTTGGCCTGCCGCGCCCTGCAAGCGACGTTGCCGCCTTCGTTGCACGCGTGGGGATGGGCGGTTCGCTGCGAGGCGGCCAGTATCCCGGACGATACCAAGGCGCTCCTGTTCACGCTCGATAGCCTGTGCGGGCTCATGCCGCGCGCGGTCGCGTCGCACCTTCTTCAACCCTTCGCTTCGCTGATCGGCGATGGCGCTCCGTTCTCCAAAGGATCGACCACCATGCACATCCTGGACGCCACGATGCGTCGCCCTCGCGCTCTTGGCATTATCTGTGCGATCAGTGCCGTAGTTCTCGGCGTTGCCTATATGGCGATCGCCGGTGCGCCGATGCGCTATCTCGGGATCAACGCCGGCGCATTGGTGATCGGCTTGACGATGCTGGTGCTGCTCGGCCGCACAGTAGCGGCGGGTCAAAGATGGACGGGCGGTGCGATCATCGTGATGGCGGGCACTCTGCTCGCGACCGCTCTTCTCGGCTCCGAGGTCGAAGGCGCGGCGCGCTGGGTAAGCCTCGGAGGACTGGCCATCCAACCGAGCCTGATCCTGTTGCCGGTGATGCTCGTCGCCTTTTGCCGAACCCGTAGCGTGCTGGCGACCGCCGGCGTCATCGCTGCCGCTGCCGCAATGGCGCTTCAACCCGACCGGGCGATGGCCGGGATGCTCGTACTATGCCTCGCTGCCCTGCTGGTCGTACGCCGTGACAGGCATGTCGCCGTTGCGCTTGCCGCCAGTGTCGCCGGCTTCGGGGCAACGCTGGCTCGTGCCGATACGCTGCCAGCAGCCCCTTACGTCGACCAGATCCTCTACTCGTCCTTCGACGTTCACGCCGGCGCCGGTCTCGCGGTGTTGGGGGGCTTGGCGCTGCTCTTGGTCCCAGCCATCGTCGGTTGGGCTCGCGATGCCGAAAACCGCGCGACCTACGCCGCTTTCGGCGCAGTCTGGTTCGCCGCTATCATGGCGGCTGCCCTTGGTAACTACCCGACGCCGATCGTCGGTTATGGCGGCAGCGCCATCATTGGTTATGCATTGAGCCTCTTGGCGCTGCCGAAGCTGGTAGGAGCCTCCGCCGGGGTCGGTCCCAGAACATCCGGCACAACGGATGGATCGCCGTCCGACCGGCATCTGCTCGTCGCACTGGCCTAAGCGCGTGTTGGGGGCTTCTGCTGGCGACAGGCTCCGTCGCGGGGCGGGGTCTATACTGACGCGCCCCTATCGATACTGGCTCGTCGCGGCGCTCATTGCCGCCCTGATCTACTACGCATGGGGAGAAATCACTCGAACTCGGGGCGCTCAAAAGGTGTTGTTCCGCCCAGCGGAGCAAGCGTGCGGCACGTCCGGATCGCTGCGCTACTGCGTCTATCGCGATCGGCGGGGGACGAACGGCGATGTCGTCTATCATATGCATGGTCGCAACCTCGACGAGCGCATCTGGAACGACGACACCTATCTCACCGCGCTAATCCAGTCGGAATGGCAGCGCCGCCCCGAGCTGCCGCCCACCGTTGTGACCGTATCCTATGGTTCGACTTGGCTGCTAACGCCGAAAGGGGAGACACCCGACAGCGGACTGCTGGATGATCTGATGGCCCGTCTGCCGGCGATCGAGGGGAAAGTCGGGCGTCCACGTCGTCGCCTCCTGATGGGAGAGTCGATGGGCGGCCTCAACGTCCTGATCGCCGGCCTCTCCTATCCGTCGCGGTTCGCCAAGGTCGCGGCGCTATGCCCCGGCGTATATTCGACCTCGCCGTTCGCATCGCTGTCCACGATCCGCACAACGATGCAGCGCACGGGTGCGAACCCCAAGATCATCTTCGGCGTATGGATGATGGCGCGGAAATATGCGGCGAACGATGCCGAGTGGCAGCGTGTCTCGCCGCTCGCCCTGATCGAGCGGGCGGGTCCGGCCTATCCGGCGCTCTACCTTTCGAACGGCCTGTACGACGTTTATGGCAATTTCGACGGCACGCAGCGGCTTGTCGACATGGCGCGCAAGCACGGCGTCAAGACGGAGTGGCACCCGCTCTATGGCGGGCACTGCGCTACGGACGCAGCGTCACTGGCAGCATTCCTCTCATCCTGACTGCCTTCCCGGTCGGGAACGGCGATCAAGAAAGCCGGGGCATTCCCGGAATCGATCGGATTCAGGGAATGGCCGGGTTTGGTGGTGGGTTCAACGGGTCGCCGCAACACGCTCGGCGAACATTTCAGCCGGTGTCTGATACATCAAGGTCTTTCTGGGGCGCTCGTTGAGCTGGCGAGCGATGGCGCTGAGTTTGGCCTGGCTGTGGAGCGACAGATCCGTTCCCTTGGGCAGATATTGGCGCAGCAGGCGATTGGTGTTCTCGTTGGTACCGCGCTGCCACGGGCTTTGCGGATCGCAAAAATAGACGTCGACCTCGGTCGCCAGGGTGAAGCGCTTGTGATCGGCAAGTTCCTTGCCGCGATCCCAGGTCAGTGACTGATAGAGCTCGCGAGGCAGTTTGCGCGCCTGCTTGATCAGGGCCGAGACGACGCTGGCGGTCTCCTTGTTCGCCACCTTGGCCAGGATCACATAGCGTGACTGGCGTTCGACCAGCGTCACGATATGGCTGTTTCGCGTGCCCGAGATGAGATCGCCCTCCCAATGTCCGGGCACGGCGCGGTCCTCGACTGACGCCGGCCGTTCGCTGATCGATATCGCATCTTTGATCTGGCCAAGCCCGTCACGCTTCAGGCTGGCGTGGCGCGAGCGGCGGATCGTGCGCTTCGCCCGGAGATGCTCGAGCAGCTCCTTCTTCAGGACGCCACGCGCCTGGATGAACAGGCTTTTGTAGATCGTCTCGTGTGACACGCGGTGCTGCTCTTCGTCCGGAAAGCTGCGCTTGAGCCAGCCAGCGATCTGCTCGGGCGACCAGCTGCGGCGCAGCTTGCGTGATACTGTTCGGCGTAAGTCGGGATGGCAAGCCAGCTTGCACGGCTTGGGGCGCAGCGCGCGATCCCACGCTGCCTGATCCGAGACGGTCCCGCGATACCGATCCCGACCGCCACCCCGGCCGACCTCGCGGCTGATCGTCGAAGGCGCCCGACCAAGCTGGGCTGCGATCGCTCTGGGCGAGCGGCCGACGATAAGACCTCTCGATATCTCCTCGCGCTCGCTCAGGCTGAGGGATCGGCCCGACCGCCTGCGCTCCGCCGGACGAATGCCGCCAGACGGCGACAGCACCGAGAAAATCGACGACGACTGCCGATCAAACCGCCGGCCGATCGAACTCATCGACTCCCCGCGCTGCCACCGGTCCCAAATCTCGGATCGCTGTGCCGCCGAGTAATAAATCCGCTGACGCTGCTTCATCCCCACACTCCTTCTCCTCAAAGAATGAAGTGTTGCGACCACCCGTTGAACCCACCGTGGTTAGGGGACGTTTGCGCTGGCTGTCCGTTCTCTTACGGCAATGTCCTTGCCGACGCCGTACCCCGAAGAATACGCGAAAAGTGCGAGCGCAACTACTCCGACACCAAGCAACAATCCCTTGATAGGCTGTGAAATTGTCATGGGCATGTGTCCTCCTGACCCAAAGATCACCTCGATCGATGATTGATGTCAATGTCGGCTAATGGGCGCTTTCTGCCGATCCCGCCCTTCCCGAAAAGGAACCAGAGCGTGCGAAAACTCGCTGTGGGCTAGATAAGGGCCGCTTGAGCGGCGACGACGAGCTGGGCGCGCATACGCGCAGGTCGGGCCATCAGGCCAATAACCGACGGGTAGAGGCGAACGCCAATTTATTGACCGTGCGAGGCGGTTATTTCGAGCGAAATCAGGCCTGAACGGCCCGTATCATCCCCGGCACGCCGATGATGGTGATCGCCCGTCTGAGATTGTAGGCGAACGCGGTCAGGCTGAACTCGGCGCGCACCTTTTCGAGGCCGCGCGTCAAGAATGCGCCCTGGTTCATCCATTGTTTAATCGAGCCGAACGGATGCTCGACCGTCTCGCGCCGCACCGCCAGTATATCCGGGCGGGCGGCCAGCCGCTCCGCCATGCGGTCAAGCACCGCCTCGTTCTCCCAGCGGTTGATGCGACGGTAGCGCCCGCCGGTACAGCGGGCCTTGATGGCACAGGCGGCGCAGGCATTCGGGTTGGAGTATTGCACTGTGACATGCCCGCGCACGACGGAGTTGTAGCGGGTGTCGAGACGCTGCCCGCCGGGGCAGCGATACGCGTCTTCTCCGGCATCATAGTGGAACCGCTCCTTGGGGAAGTGGCCGTTGCTGACTGCGATGCCCCGCTGGGGACGTGCGACATAGGGCGTGATGCCGTTCTCTTCGCACGCTTCGATGTCCTCGCCCTTGTAGTATCCCATGTCTGCCACGGCATCGATACGCTCGACGCCGAGCAAGGCCTTGGCCACGCCAGCGGTTTGGGCCAGCAAGCCGAGGTCGCTGCCGGCGTTAGTAACATGCTGCTCGACGATGAGCTTGTGTTTCGCATCGACCGCCACCTGCGCATTGTAGCCGACGGTCGTCTTGCCATGCGTCACCATCGCGCGCGCGTCGGGATCGGTCAGCGAGATCTGGCTCTCGCCGCTGGCCTTCAGCTGGTCCAGCATCGCTTCGCTGACCTCGCGCCGCTCACGCACCTTGGCGATCTTGGTCGCAAGCGCCTCGGCAGGTCCGCTCACACCGTCATCCTCGCCGCGGTCGATGTCGTCGAGTTGCGTCAGATATCGCTCAAGCCGCTCGTCAGCCGACTTGAGGTACGTCTCCAGTTTCGCCCGTGTGAAATTACGGGTTTGGCTGTTCACCGCCTTCAGCCGCGTGCCATCCACCGCCAGCAGCTCACGCCCGAACAGATCGAGCTTGCGGCACAGAGCCACGAACGCACGGAATACGGTCCTGAACGCCGCCCGGTTGTCACGCCGAAAATCTGCGATAGTTTTGAAGTCCGGCCGTAACCCGCGCAGCAGCCAGATCACCTCGAGATTGCGGATCGCCTCTGCCTCAAGGCGCCGGCTCGATCGCACCCGGTTGAGATAGCCGTACAGGTATAGCTTGAGCAGATCCCCCGGATCGAAGCCTGGCCGGCCCGTCGCCTTCGGTCGCGATCGAAGGAAACCAGCCTCACCCAGGTCGAGATCGTCAACGAAGGCATCGATGAACCGCACCGGATTGTCCGCCGCCACGTAATCCTCGACCGACGCCGGTAGTAGCAGCGCCTGCTCACGCGCATGACCCTCGATATATGCCATCACCAAAGCATACACCCGTCAGCATGCCGAGGGAATCTGGCAGCCGAGTTTTCGCACGCTCTGGAACGAGTTTAGGGAATGTTTGGAAGTGGCGGCACGTGGCCAATCCGAAGGGGGGATGCCGCTACCATAGCGTCTCGCATTTGGCCTTAGCGTCGTAGTTGAAAGCCATTTTCGTTAACCAGCACCTCAATGTAAATTACCGCGGAGCGGTTTCCTCACTTATTGATGATTGATGCACCCGATGGAGGGAATCCAGAAGGCGGCTACCCGCGCCTACGAGTTTTGAAAGAACCTTGATTTGCTCACCACAGGCAAGGCTCTTAGTGGGTACAGGGTAATTGATCTGATGGTCCACCTCGCCCCAGATTTCTTCAAACAACGTGCGAACCTGAACTTCGCAACATAGAGGAGAATCAGCTCTAGGGCGTAAGAGGTAGTGTACGCTTGTATACGAGGTGGGCTTCTGCACGACACTCAAGTCGAATGCGCCAAAGTAGTCCGCTGCCTCGGGATCCCAAGTGTACGCAGTAGCTCGTTCATCTAAGACCCAGTCACCGGCCACCACCTTACCCCTAATCAGCCGATCAATTTGCGAGAAGTGCTCTTGAAATAGATGAATAATGCGGACACCAGCTAGGTCAGTAACGCGCCGGAACAAATCATCCGGTGCAACTGGTCGGCCCTCTGCACGTTTTCTGGCTAACTTCGATCGCAGATGTTCTCGATCTTTCAAACGACTTTTGTAGGAGTGGACGATCTGCTTTCCGCCAATTCGGAGGTCTGGATGGTCGCCCAAATACCGGAGGACGCCATCCATAAAGATGCCCAGCTCGTGCTTCATACTGTCGAAACGAACTAAGGTCTCCTCATCCAAAATTACGACGTCGATCTCGACTGTCTGCGGATCAGCAGGTGTGACTCCATCGGCGGTCACAGGAGGGCGACTCTCGAAAGGAAGTCGCCCGCAAACTTGTGGTACGCAATTTTTGTCTCCCGGAAAGCATGCTGGTTGCCGCCAATGGTACTACGATCCGCAGGTTCTAAAACGCCGCTATCAGGCAACTTCCACATCGGCATATGGTATTTTTGCGACATGCTCGGAAAGGTGTTATGACTATGAATAATAGCGTTGTCGCCTATTGATTTATCAGCGACAGTTTCCATCGGAATCATATTATTCTTTGCTATAGCACCGTGGATTGTAGTAGGGATTTGAATGGCGTAATTCTGATGAGCTTTAGCCAGGTTCAGACTATCATCAAATTTGCTATAACGCTTAGCATTATAAAGCGTGTATCCCATAAACTTGACGAAGGAGGAAGGAAAGTTCGATCGCTTCTCGTCAGATATAAAGTGAAATATACTTTCGAATTGCTTCCGCCAAGTGCGCATCGCATCGCCAATATTTCGAATGCCGTATACGGAGAAGAGATCTGGCGCACATGGAATGATAAAGCCGTCAGCCAGAGATAGAAGGTGTCGATTAAGTGCGCCAAGGCTCGGCGAAGTGTCGAATATGACGATCTCGTACCCGTTCCGTGCTGCATATTCATAGGCCATAGTGCGGACGCGGGTCGCCGTGCGAATTGCCAGGGGGTCACCTTGGTAAATACCGCTCCACCGCTCGCCTATCTTAGCCTCGAATAAATGGAGAGTAAGGCGTCCGGGAATCAAGTCGACGTTTGGGTCCAAGCTAATTGGCGGCGGTAGCCGATCCAGTTCGGCCGTCCCGTCTTCCGTCGGCTTCAACAAGAAGTGGATCGATCTAGGTGACGCCGTTATACCTGCGAATGCGACTTCGCCGTTTTTCGCACGAGTTGCGGCAAAGTCTTCAATGAATGGATCTTCTATTGCCCATATGTCATGGATACTCTCCATATCCATTGAAACTATGGTAAGATTACATTGAGGGTCTAGGTCGATCAGCAAAACCTTGCGGCCAATTTCACCGAGCGCATGTGCGAGATGGTAAGTGAGCGTGGTTTTTCCGACTCCACCCTTGTTGTTAAAGATCGTAATGATTTTCGGTGTCATACTCACTCCCCGTCCGAACGATGGGTAAAGCTGCACACCGCGATTGCAAGCGAACTGCCTGTGTAAGGCATATAAGACAATGCGCAGCGCGGCTGCCGTTCCCATAAGGGACGGCGGTCAAGACGACCGGCGTTATCTCGACTGGAAGCGAGTTTTGGCAATGGCCAAGCTTGCCACCTGACCTCCCCCTCATGATAGCGAATAGACGAAGTAACTGAAAGGAGCGTCCATATGCAGGATCAGGAGTTTCGGAAGGAAGCGGCATCGCTGTGGCATTGGGTCTCAAATGTATGCCGGAATCCCGATCTCGCGGACTTGGCGGCCCAATCTACGGCAACATTGCTGCATCCGGGATTTCTTGGCCTAGACTATCCAATTGACGGCACGGGGACACTCGTGATCGGCATGAACCCTGGCGGCGGGACCGACACCCCGAATAGGGAAGAACGGGATACGCTCGTTGCAATAAGAGACGACGGCAGCGTTGAGGCGTTCGACCGCCTCAACTCGGTCGCGGCGAAGCTGTACCCATCATGGCCAATTTGGCGGAACAACCTTCTACCGTTGCTGAAGAGCGCCAAGGTCGATCCCGCAACAGTGGCGTACATCCATGCCGTCCCGTTCCGCGTCGCGGACAACGCCAGTTTGGCCGGCATATACGCTTCCGCTTGGGCCAAGGTGAGTTCGAAGCAGACAGCGCTTTTGAAACCCGGCCGCATTCTCCTCGCCGGTGCAACGGCGGGCGGGAGAATACATCGACTTATGCCAGTCAAATCGCGGATTGTTATGCGATCTATTGGTGATAAACTGCATGCAGATCGCTCGCCGAAAATCGCCGCTTCGCACGCCGCGATATGGGAGGATCAGTCATTCTGGGAATGACGATCAGGGCGAAGATTGAATAGCAGCAATGCGCCGCTCCTTCCCACAAACGAACGACGGGCGAGAAGGCAGCGGCGTTCTCGGAGCCGATGGTGAATCGAGACGGAAAAGACGTCATCGATAAGGAGAGCGGGCAAGTGGTGAAAGGATGTCGATGCCCATTCACTAAGCATGTACGTTCGACGCAAGCAGCATCTAGTAGATAGAGTCAGTCAGACCAATCTCGACGAAAACAGTGGAAGCGTGACATTTTACGCATGATATCTCGGACTCGTCCGTCATGTTTTACTCACTAGTCGACCGGTTATTTGGAAATATGCTGCATACGATCTTGACTTAACAAAGTTGCCGGTCTCAAGGCCCAATTAAATGCGGAATGCGGAATGCGGAATGCGGAATGCGGAATGCGGAATGCGGAATGCGGAATGCGGAATGCGGAATGCGGAATGCTTCAAATATTTCTCTCAGATGAATGAAAGGGTCCACCGCCATTCATCTCGCCGCATGTAAAAGGTGATTCGTCGCAGATCTGACAGGTCTAGCGCGGATAGGGGGTTGCCGTGACTTATAACGCTTTCCGCCGTGTAGCAGTTGTTGCTTTGCTAACAATCAGTGGTGCCGCATCCGCCCAAAATGCCGGAAGTTTGATCGACACTCGGCCGAGCACTAGCGGACCATCGAATAATGGTCGAGCTGCTGGCAGCGCTGCAAAAGCAGTCATTGAAACTGCAAACGCATTTGGAGCGGCTCACGCTCGCGAACGTACCCAGACGCAAGTATATGAGCGAGCTAACGCACTATTGGCAGCCAATCGCGAGAAAGCGGGTGTCCTCATGGTTATTGAGCGGCGCGGAATTGGAACCACGTCGATTCATACCGTTGATATCGGCGGCATGGGCAGTCTGAAGGACACTCTTCGGATTGCAAGAGGTGGCAGCTATCACGAGGATATCCGCAGCGGCCCCGTAACGGAGCGGTACGGCAGGTACATCTCACGCGGTGGGCAGAGCCAGACCATCACGAGTGCGCAGCTTCGTAGTGCAGACACTACAAGTCAAAGCCGAGTTGAGCAGCGTCGAAGCGATCAAAGGCAAGAGGCTCGTGATCGGCAGGATCGTAACGCCGAGCGATCCCGGTTCCATGAACTAAAGGACAAAGCGCAGAAAGGTGAGGCAACCGAAAAAGAGAAACGAGAATTACTTGAAAAGGTTGAAAGGGAAGAGCGTAAGCAGACTACTGCATTGGTTAGTCCTTATGCTGATCCTACCAATGGCGGACTTCCCGGCTGGGATGAGAAGCGGATCAGGCAGGATCCTATGGGTTTTGATGAGGCTCTCCAGGTGGCTGCGGCCGCAGCCAAAAAGAATCCAATGGCTCCCTATATTCTACTTGGCGATAGGACCATTAACTTGGATCGGCCTTTGGCCGTCAGACGTGGATATGATCCTGCCGCTATGCTTTCGAAACGTTAAGATTAGATACGGATGCTAAGTAGGGGCATCCTAATCGGGCATCCTGCCAGGGGAACTGGTGCCGCGTTTCCCACAAACGAACGGCGATCGAGAAAGCCGGGGCATTCCCGGAATCGATCCTATTTCGAGAATCGAAGCTACTCGGGCCGCGTCGCAAAAGGGGTCCCTTTTGCGACGACAGGAACGCCTAACAGCCGACATTGCGCATATGCTCCGTTACGGAAGCAACGGCCCCTGAACGGTTGGCAGCAGATCGAGGGTGAGCATGCGGCCGGGCGGGCAAGCGCGACCAAGATCGCCGCAGCTGTCGACCGGGCACGGGCAGGCGGCGAGCTGGTCGGGCGGCATCGCGGGGCGGCGGGGCAGGGCTTCACTACGCGCGAGGCGGTCGCGACTGAGCGCCGGATGCTGGCGATCGAGCACAGCGCACGCGGCGCTGCCGACATGTCGCACGATCGGCAGGAGCCGGCGCGCATCGTCACCACCACTGCGTTCTTCGCGGAGGCGCGGAGGCGCGGAGGCGCGGAGGCGCGGGGGCACAAGTGGACGGAAGGCCAGCAGTCGGCGACGGTCGGACTGCTGACGGGGCAGGACCAGGTAACGGGCGTGCAGGGTTATGCCGGCACCGCCAAGACGACCACCGTGCTCGCTACCTATGCTGAAGGGATGCGCAGCGCAGGCTATGAGGTCCGGGCCTTTGCGCCCACGGCTGCCGCGGCAAGCGTGCTGGGTGATGCGATCGGCGCCAGGGGTGAGACGGTCGCCAAGGCTGTGCTGACCGGTGAGCAGCTTGTCACCGAGGCCAGTCGGGGCAGCGAGGGGTGGATCGTCGACGAAGCCTTCGATGGTCAAACAGCGCAGCGAACTCACGCTGATCGTAGTAGCGGATTTTCTCGGCCGCGAGTGGGTGTTCGCCCTGCGCAGCAGCAGGAGCTGGTCGGGGCACATTCGCATGATTTCGTTGGGCGTACGCCCAACGCGGCGGACAGCGCGTGGAAGATGTAGGTGCCCTCGGGGCCGGCGACAGAATGGCCTTCAGGCGCGAACACCAGGCGGCGCCGGAAGTCCTCGTCGCTTTCGTAGACCGCGGGGGCGTTGGTCTGGGCGTTCGCGGGGGGTGATGAGCAGGCGCACGACGCCCATTAACGCCGCCAGATCGTCGAGGTCTGCACCGACTTGCATAGCCCGGCATGATGGCGCGGGCGGCATCGTTGACCCGCGCGAGAAGCAGCAACTCGCGGTACGCGGCGACCTGCAACAGCTTGATGACGGGATCGGACTCGACGGTCGCATCGAACGCCGGCATGAGCGCCTGCAGCGCGGCGAGCATCTGGCCGTAGATCGTGTCGAAATCTAGGGTCTCAACGATGGCCGGCGCAGGCAGGCGCGATAGATTGACAGCGGTGAAGGTTGACTGCTCGGTCACGCCGTCATGTCGTCGGTCAGGTCACGGCAGCGCCATCATGCTTAGGTGTGGGATCGGGTTTCACACTCGGTCCACCGTCAGAAATGTGAAGTAGCGAGAACCCACTTTTATTTACAAGTCGACATCGTCTCGATTTGATACGGGCCGAATTTCTTGTACGGCCGGCGATGAGCGACACGCTCGTCATTTGACCGAAACAAATAATAGCTAAGTGCTTCGGAGCGAACGTTATGACGGTGATTAGTCAAGAGACGAGACTCCGAAGTATAGACGGGCTGCGTAACATTATGTGCGTCGGTATCGCGCTTTACCATTTCATACCATACTTCTTTAGCGGAAACGACCCCGAATATCTGGCATCTAGATACTTCTCTTATTTCACTGACGTATTTGCGGTATTAGCGGGTCTGTTCTCGGCTAGATATCTCAAAGATGTGTGGACAATAACATACCTTAAAAGCTTCTTGGTTAAAAGATTATCCAGAATATATCCTCTGCATTTAGCAACTTTAGCTTTTTATATATCTGTCTCCGCTCTTCTAGTATTAAACGTTGTAAAGGTGGAAGATAGGTCGAGATACGACTTTTCAGCCGTGCTTCCTCATTTGACTCTAACGCATTCTTGGGGTTTCGGACCTGCTATGGCCATGAATTATCCATCGTGGATGATCAGTGCGATAGCAACCTCATACTTAGTACTGCCATTCGCTGCGATGGCGTTTAGGCGCTCCCGCCTCTTGTTGGTAACATTTGCGATTTTTACAATGGCTATTTGCCTGATTATTGCTGATTATAATGACATTGATATCACAAGGTCTCAATTTATTGGTATAGGCATCGTGCGAGTGTTACCATCTTTTGTTGTAGGGCTTGTTATAGGGAAAATTGATAAAACTAAAACGCCGAAAACTGTCATTATCGCGTCTATGATAACAGCCTTTGTTTTATTATTTGGATTTGATACGCCTCTACATGGTTTTATCAGGCTTGTATTGATCTACGTATTTATAGCTGCAATAGTAATGGCAGATAGCAACAACATAAATAGTCCTTTATCGGCAAAAGCCCTTACGAGAATAAGCACATACTCATTCGGCGTGTATCTATGGCATGGCGTGATAGCTACCGTGTTGTTTCGCGTATTGGTACCAAAACTTTTGAACCAGGATACAATATCTATCGGTAATAATAGCTCTATACTGGCATACAGTATGTTAATTGGCGGCATTGGTATCTCATTTACAGCCGCTGCTATAAGTTTAAAGACTATAGAGATATGGGGATCTAACCTTTTCAATAAAGCGTTTAACTGAAGATGCTATTTGCGGAGTCCTCCCGCTGAACCGGGCTCGTATGTTGAAGCTGACCGACCCAGGGTTGGGTCTGGGCGTGTTGCACAATTCTCGGAACGCGGCCGTCCCCTTTATCGTCCCGCCGCAGCGGCAAGCAGATTGCGCCTTGCGAGCCGCCAAATACCCATCGTCAGAATTCCGCTAACGCTCGATATGTGCGACGTGGTTTCGGCGGAGCGTGACTCCATGGCACGCAGGTATCTTATGGCGTTCGCCGGCATCAACGAGGAGCGCCAGCGTAGCAGGCCTTCAAATCGGCGCAGTCGTTCATTGGCTATCTGCCACCTGCAGATTGCTGGTATGCGTCACGAGCTGGTCGCCCTGTCTGTAGCTGTAACAAGGACGGGCACCCCATCCCGACGGTGTCGGCACCGCCAACGAAATCTGTTTGCCCGGCCGTGAAGTCACCCCTCCCGGCCGCGCACGTGATCTTGTCAGCCTTCCGCCTGCAAGCATTTCGCCCCATCTCACACGCCGGCGGGGTGGTGGGCAGGGGGTCTAGCTTAGCGTGTTTGAGTTGCATCGTTGATCTGCCGGCGAGGACGGCATAGGGGCAAAGAGCGCCTCGCGGACTGCAGGGCTAGCTGGAGACCGGCATGTTAGTTCGAGAAGTGCTCAGAAAAGTCTTTCTATGGCCCGGAAAGCTCTACGACAAGAACGCTTTGGATAATCGCATCCAACTTGCGTCAGATACCTGCTATTGTGGTAGAAAAAAACCGGAGGGTAAAAGGCTTTGTAGCGAGTGCGAAGCATGGTGATGGCAGGGCGGCGGGTTCGCCCAACCGCGTTCGTCAGTGGTTTGCCTGGTGCAACCTCCAAGACTTTCAATGTTACTGGCAATAGAATTGCTTTAGCTTTGATTGTGGTAGCCGTCTTATACAATGCCATATTAGCGGCTCTGGTGGCGCGGGGAATCACGCTAGGCTATTCTAGCGTAGCGGCAGTCGAAGTCATTATAACGTTCGGTTGCCTGGGCTTATCACTCTCAACTGGTATTTCTGGCCGTGACGTGATGCCGCTGGCCCTGCTCTGGTTTATTGGGGCGCTAGCCCTAGTTGCGTCAATATCTTTTGACCAAGTTTACATTGGCAGTATCAGAAATTTTGCCCTGATAACCGTCTTTAGTATGCTTGGACAAAGGATGGACTACAAGTTTATCCGGCGTGCATTCTTTATAGCATCAACAATGACGCTTGTCGTTTTGATTTGGGAGATAACTTCCGTAGAGAGTTATGCTGCCTTTTTCTCGCCTGCGCGCTACTATGAGCTGACACGGGGGACTGCAAGAAATGAGTTTGATGACTCAGGCCTGAGTGTCGGGACAATCGTTTTTGAAGGCCGTTTTAGTTTGGGACTGTTTTCGGGGCGCCGAACCTCCTCAATATTTCTTGAGCAGGTTTCGATCAACTCATACGCAATTGTTTGTATGGCGTTTCTGAATGGATCTTGGCTACGTCTTAATTGGAAAGAAAAGGCCATTCAGATTTCAACAATTGGTCTGATAATTGCGAGTAACAACGCGAGAATGGGCGCTCTTATGTGCATTCTTATGCCAATAGGGTATTTCATATTTCCGTGGATTAATAGGAATATCGTTCTTGCAATACCATTCATAATCGTAGGCGCCATATTCGCATTAGGATCTCACCTTCAAAACGCCGTTGGAGATGATCTAACTGGTCGGTTAGGCGTTACATATCGCCTCCTCAACACATTTAACCTTTCAGAAATAATTGCTGGAAATCCGTTGAAGGTAGAGAAAACATTCGATAGCGGATACGCTTTTATTTTGGCATCAATCGGCCTCTTTGGAGGTTTTGTTTATCTTCTTTTCCTGACTTATTATCCACGTTACGGGTCGGAGGAGCAGCGCAGGGGATCTTGGAGTGCCGCAATCTATATTTTGGCTTGGCTTACTGTTGGTGGGACAGCTACATTTTCAATAAAAACTGCCGCTTTGCTATGGTCGTTTATAGCTTGCCTCAGCAAATTACCCTCAAGTGATTTGACCAAGCAAGTAAGCAGATAGATTTTTGTGCCTGGTTACGCATAAACGGGCCGTTATTGCCGTTCAGTAGTACGTTTCAAGTTTTCAGCAGGCAAATTGACATCATCTTTTTGATAGGCATTTCTGCCGGCGCAATAATTGAGCAGAATGTCGAATAATTCTTGCCGCTCCGCATCGGTGTCGCCAAGCAGTACACGTTGCGCGTATCGGACGGGTTTCGTGCCTTTCGTCGGCGCATCTTCAAGCCCCTCTTGGTGCACGCGAGCGATACGCGCAGCTCGTCCGCTGAACCCGACTCACGCCTCGGTGTCGGTCGACCCAGCCTTCAGGTTGGTCGTGTTGCGAAGTTTGCGAAACATGGCTTTGCGCTTGATCGTCCCGCCTCGCCGCAGCCGGCCGGCGGGCTGCGCTTTGCGCGCGGCGAACGGGTGGCCGTCTGAATCCCGCTGACGGGCGATGCGTGCCGATTGGCTGCTGCGAAGCGTGTGGGCCATGATGCGCAGTATCTTCCTGGTGTCATCGCAGACTGTCTTTCCACGCGTACGCTAAGGGCGATTAGCTGATCCCGTAGTTCGCAACGGCCTGAACCGCTCCCAGGGTTTGTCGATCTCGCTCCACAGATAGTCGCCGGTGAGGCTGATATGCTCCCAGCCCAGCGGTGCGACGTGGGTGAATAAAGTGTCGGGCACGTCGATGCCGCGGTCGCGCAGGTGACGGGCGGCACGATCGAGATAGACGGTGTTCCACAGGATGATGGCCGAGACCATGAGGCTGGGGCCGGAGGCACGGTGCCGCTGGTTCTCGAAACTGCGGTCACGCAGTTCGCCGAGCCGGTTGAAGAAGACGGCGCGGGCGAGCGCGTTGCGGGCTTCGCCCTTGTTGAGGTTGGCGGCACCGGGGGCTTCCGGCCAGTCGCGTATCCAGGCCAGGGACGAGCGGGTGGGTCTTCCCCCGATGCGCAGCAGGGCATCGAGCCGTTCGACCTGATCCGACGTCAGATCACGACCACGCCGTGCGAACGCCTGCCGGCTCTAGGATCTGAATAGCGGGGATAAGTGGATTGCCGATCTGACAGCGGCCATGCTGGCCGCGAAGAGGAAGCAAGATGAGCAAGCGACCCCGTCGGAACCACAGCCCGGCATTCAAGACCAAGGTGGCGCTGGCTGTCGTGGGAGGCGAGAAGACGCTAGCCGAGTTCGCGCAGCAGTATGACGTACATCCCAACCTCATCAACCAGTGGCGGGCGCAGCTGCTGGAGGGGGCGGCAGACGTGTTCGGCGCGGCGCCGGCAACGAGCGAACCCGCAGTCGATATAACCGTGCTGCACGCCAAGATTGGCGAGCTGACGCTGGCGAACGATTTTTTGGCCGGTGCGCTCGGGAAAGCCGGTCTGTTGCCGGAGCGCAAAGCGATGATCGACCGTGACCATGCGCTGCCGCTGGCCCGCCAAGCGCAGCAGCTCGATATCAGCCGCGCCCATTCACTTATCCAGAGCGCGAGCCTCTTCAGACAAGCGGAGCCACTTTTCGGCGCCCTCCGATCCGCTTTCACGAAAAGAACGTCAGGTGGCGGCGGGCCAGCGAGTTTTCTTACAATTTGTGTTCCATCTTGGGAAAGCTGGAGTGGTGGCTTTTGCGCGCGCGCACCTTTTACGGAGGCATAGCACCTCAAACTGGGGAGCAAGTTCGAGACGATCAGAGCGGATTATACGCGAGCATCTGCTGCTCGCTATTGGGTGGCGTATCCGATAGTGCTGGATGTGTTTCATTCATTTACCGCTTCCGAGCGGTCAGTCTTGGGTAAGGGCAAGGACAAAAATGCGAGTATTGATCACTGGTAACCTTGGCTATGTCGGGCCAGCTGTTGTCCGTAGGTTGCGGGCAACAATGCCTAACGCATATTTGCATGGCTTCGATTCCGCATTTTTCGCCCACTGCCTGACTGACGTTGAAGCGCTGCCTGAGCGCTTGCTGAACAATCAAAGCTTTGGTGACATCCGGTCAATCAGTCCAGATGCCCTAGAAGGGTTTGACGCTGTTGTACACCTTGCAGCGGTCTCAAATGATCCCATGGGGAGTCGTTTTTCAGATGTCACGCAGGCCATAAACCAAGATGCTTCGATCTCTCTTGCAGAACTGGCGAGCAAGTCCGGTGTCAAGAACTTTGTTTTCGCATCTAGCTGCAGTGTCTATGGCGTTGCCGACGGAGGCCCTCGCCGGGAAGAAGATCCCCTCAATCCGATAACTGCTTATGCCGCTTCGAAGATCGGAACCGAGCAAGGTCTTGGTAGAGTCGAGGGGGGGATGACAATCACCTGTCTTCGATTTGCCACGGCATGTGGCATGTCTAGTCGCCTGCGGCTTGACCTTGTGCTTAACGATTTTGTTGCTGCGGCGCTTACGTCTGGCAGAATTAGCGTCCTTAGCGACGGCACGCCATGGCGCCCACTGATCGATACTGAAGACATGGCACGTGCGATCGAGTGGGCGGCAACTCGCTCCGTCGCGAATGGTGGCCGCTTCCTAGTCGTGAATGCAGGAACAGATTCAGCAAACTACCAGGTCCGTGACCTTGCGGCTGCGGTTGCAGAGGCACTTCCCGGGACCGAAGTCAGCATTGCTACTGACGCGCCGGCTGACAGTCGCTCCTATCAGGTTAATTTCGCAAAATATGCGCAACTCGCACCGCAACATCAGCCGATAATGGCACTAGATGACTCTATTCGCAATTTGATCAAGGGCCTGCGGGAATTGCAATTCGGTGATGAGAATTTCCGGACGTCTTCGATGATCCGCCTCCGGGTGCTGCAGGACCATCTTGAGAAACAGCGCTTAACAGAGGATCTTTTTTGGAGTCGGTTCTCGGGTAAGGCAGCTGACGCATGAAGGTAGCACTGCTCGCAGGTGGTTTTGGTACTCGCCTGAGCGAGGAAACAACAATAAAGCCCAAGCCTATGGTTGAAATTGGCGGTCGCCCGATAATGTGGCATATTATGAAGTTTTATGCACACTATGGATTGCGAGATTTTGTAATACTGGGCGGTTACAAGGTCGAGTATATCCGAGACTATTTTCTCAATTATAGGGCGAATGAGTGTGACTTCACGATCGACCTAAAGTCCGGCGGTGTTGAATGGGCAGAGGCCGTTGCGGAAGACTGGCGTGTCACCGTGATCGATACCGGAAGTGAGACAATGACAGGGGGACGACTACGTCGTGCTCGGCATCTGCTTGCGGACGACACTTTCTGCCTCACTTATGGTGATGGCCTGAGCGATGTTAACATTCCGACCCTCCTGCAAACTCACCGGTCCACCGACGCCTGGTGCACGATGACTGCGGTGGTCCAGCCCGGCCGCTATGGGTCCCTCAGGTTGAGTGATGATGGAGCGCATGTGGAGGGATTTCGGGAGAAGGGTGCTCATGACGGCGGGCTAATTAATGGCGGGTTCTTTGTTTGTGAGCCGGCGATGCTTGACCTGATTGACGGTGACGAGACCGTTTTGGAAGGTCAGCCAATGGAAAGACTTATTCAGCGAGGGAAGCTGGCAAGCCATCCACATGACGGTTACTGGCAAAGCATGGATTCGCTTCGTGACCGCCACCTGCTCGAGGAACAATGGATAGCGGGCGCTCCATGGAAAGTTTGGGAGTAGTCGGGTGATACTTGTCGATACAGCACTGATCCGCCGGGAAGCGGAGGGGCGGCCAATCCGAGTTGCACTCGTCGGAGCTGGCTTTCAGGGGGCGGCGATTGTTCGCCAGATCGTCACCGCGACGAGAGGAATGCAAATTGTTGGCGTCGTCAACCGCCATGTAGATGCGGCGGTTCGCGCACTGACCGACGTGGGAATTCAGCCTGCGATCCGAACGGGCCAGGTTTCCATTGAAGACGCGATCGCAGCGGGCGAATGCATTGCGACCGAGGATGCGATCGGGATGGCATGCGCGGACGGCGTTGATGTTCTTGTCGAAGTAACCGGTTCAATTGAGTATGCAGCACGTGTTGTAGTGGCCGCAATCGAGGCTGGTAAGCACGTTGTGCACATGAACGCGGAACTGGACGGTACAGTTGGTCCGATACTAAAGGCCAAAGCCGATGCCGCGGGCGTCATTTACACTTTTTCTGATGGTGATCAGCCTGGCGTGCAGATGAATTTGTATCGGTTCGTTGCTGGTCTCGGGGTTAAGCCAGTTTTGTGCGGCAACATAAAAGGTCTGCATGACCCTTATCGAAACCCGACGACCCAGCGCTCCTTTGCGGAAAAATGGGGCCAGAAGCCTGCGATGGTCGCGTCTTTCGCCGACGGTACGAAGATTTCATTCGAGCAGGCTATCGTAGCCAATGGAACGGGATTCCAGGTAGCAAAACGGGGCATGCTCGGTCCGGACTTTTCAGGCGGCGATCCCACGGCGCCGCTAGTCCCACTTGAGGAGACGGTCGCTTCTTTCTCGGACGTCCTTGCTACAGCTGATCGAGGACTCGTCGATTATGTAGTGGGCGCACGGCCCGGACCTGGCGTGTTTGTATTAGGTACGCACGACGACCCACGGCAGCAGCATTTTCTCAACCTCTATAAGTTGGGCACAGGGCCATACTACTGTTTCTACACCCCGTACCACCTGTGTCATTTTGAAGTTCCCACGTCGATAGCTCGCGCAGCGCTTTTCGGTGACGCGGTGCTAGCGCCGATCGGCGGGCCACGCGTAGGTGTAATCGCCGTTGCCAAGATGGACTTAGCACCGGAAACGGTGATCAGTGAATTAGGCGGCTACGAGGCTTACGGCGTTGCAGAAAACAGCGACGTTATCGATGCGGAAAACTTGCTGCCTTTAGGGCTTGCCCTCGGCGCCAAAGTGATCCGACCTGTCCTGAAAGACCGTGCGCTTGTATTCGATGACATTCTGCTTCCTGAGGGACGACTAATAGACCTTCTTTATGCTGAGCAGCGTGATCGCTTCTCAAGCGAAACTCGCAGTTCCTGAGAGACCTAAAAATGATTTACTCTGAAACTCGCCTAAAAGACGCGTGGCTTATCGATATAGAGCCCCGTGGTGATGCCCGAGGCTCGTTCGCCAGAACCTTCTGCCACGACGAGTTCGGTTCACGCGGTATGGTTGCAAATTATGTGCAGCAGAACATGTCTGTATCTGCCCAGAAGGGCACGGTGCGCGGTATGCATTTCCAGCGAGGGCAACATGCTGAAGCTAAGCTTATTCGTTGCACGCGCGGATCAATCATGGATGTGATCGTAGATTTACGCGGCGGCTCGCCAACCTATCTGCGCCACGAAGCGTTCGAACTCTCGGCCGATAACCGCCGGCAACTCTACGTACCTCCGGGCTTTGCTCACAGCTTTCAGACGCTGGCTGACGATATTGAAGTAACGTATCTGGTGTCTGCTCCTTACACACCCTCTGCCGAGGGAGGGGTACGTTACAATGATCCATTGCTGGCGATTAAGTGGCCTCTTCCTATTTCGGTGATTTCAGACAAGGACGAAAATTGGCCCCTTCTCGATCCAGATAACCCATCGCTCTTCTGACGACTTTTTATCTAAGTTTTCCTCCAACCGGTGGCTCCACGTGGGGCAGAACAAGCTCGGCTAAAAGATGCGTAAATCCTTGACCGTCGAAATATTCTCGACAATCCGATCGTGTTTGGGAGGCTTTGGTGGAGCACGTTGAGGTCGTTGTCATCGGCGCAGGTGTTATCGGGCTCGCCGTCGCGCGGGAGCTTGCTCAATCAGGGCTAAATACTCTTGTCGTTGACGGGGAAGCTACATTTGGGACTTGGACCAGCTCGCGAAACAGCGAGGTCATTCACGCCGGCATCTACTATCCACAAGGGACTTTGAAGGAGCGTCTGTGTACTGCGGGACGCGAGATGCTTTATGCCTTCTGTGCCGATAAGGGGGTGCCCCACCGACGAACGGGAAAGCTGATCTTCTCCAACCTTCCCGAACAGTCAACCTCCCTCGACATGATCATGGATCGGGGAAAGGCTGCAGGTGTACACGACCTCATTAGAATAGACGGAAATGAGGTGTTGAGTTTAGAGCCGGCTTTGCCGTGCCACGAGGCAATCTTATCGCCGTCTACTGGCATTATTGACTCGCATGCTTATATGCTTGCGCTGCTCGGAGATGCAGAAGCTGCAGGCGCCACCTTCGTTGCACAAACTTCGATTTCACATTTAGCGAAGCACGCAAAAGGCTGGAGTGTCTATATGCGCGGTGAGGGCGAGCCGGTAATCACTGCAGGCCGTATAGTCAACGCAGCCGGGCTGACTGCACACGTTCTTGCGCGTGCTATAGAAGGCTTAGCGGCTGAAACGGTGCCGCAAGTACGCTTTGCCCGTGGCGTCTACTTTAATTATGGCCCGGTTCCATTTCGCCGACTTATCTATCCGGTGCCAGTTCCCGGCGGTCTTGGAACCCACCTCACTCTCGATATGGCAGGCTCCGGGCGCTTTGGGCCTGATGTCGAATGGATAGATGAAGCTGATTATCACGTTGACCCAACACGAGGCGCAAGCTTCCTGGCAGCAGCAAGATTGATATGGCCCGATATTGATGCTTCCCGTCTTACACCTGGTTACGCTGGCATTCGCCCGAAGCTAAGCGGCCCCGAGGATCCAGCCGCAGACTTTGCAATTCAAGGAGCAGAAGTACATGGCTTGCAAGGACTAGTGAACTTATTTGGAATAGAGTCACCCGGGCTTACTGCCTCATTAGCTATCGCTCAACTTGTCAAGGAGCGGCTTTTGGCCTAAAACTGTTCTGCCTGAAATGCACTAACTATCAGCCCGAGCTACTTGGTGGGGCTGCTCGCTTTTTAAAAAGAGATTCGCAAGCCGATCAAGTTTTGCAATGCGTTCCACATGTTGAGACGTAGGTAACAAGCCAATAGTTGTGAGAATATCACGCCATCGATGTGACCAGTCATGACGCCGAAGAGATTGGTATATATTATTGCGGCGAGCCGCCAAAAGCCGCTCCGGCTCTTGCTCAAGTTCGTCTAAAAATTCCTTTAGGTTCTTCGTTGAAGTCGGCAGATTAATAACGGCGTCTGGCCAGTCAAATAGATCGTTGAATTCGTCACAAAGCGGAGCAGATCCAAGCGTGATAGCGCCTCCGGCTGCCGCTTCAAAGTAGCGCGTCGATAGCGCATCCTCACGGGGCGCTCCCTCCCTATGATATACGCCGAGATCTCGAGGGTTATAGCCTATGGTATACCTGGATCTCTTAAGCAGATTGGCGGTTTGCATGCGGTGTTCCGCAAAGTCTGTAATTTCTCCACCTTTAGCCGTGTCGAATATATAAAAGAATTCGGGATCGGCTTTTGCAAGTCCGAGGAGATGCCGATGGATAGGCGCTGCGCGGCGGCCGAAACTAAAAACGTCAATTACACGCTCTACGCTTGGGATGGGAGGCGTGGCGAGAAGACAATCGGTTGCCGACGGCAGAAACGAGATTGGGACCGTAACATAGCGACTTAGGGTTTCAATACTTTGAGCGTTCAAAACAAAGACATGATCAAAGTCGTTCAGAAGTGCCAACTCGTGACGTGTTTCATGAAGCGCATAAGACCATGTCTCCAAAACATATGCAACCGCAATCTTCGAGTGCTTTCTCCAACCCTTAAGCCGTTCTAGCGCCCCGAGCTCAAGCGGAAATTGGCACATGAACATAAATACGTCATAATCCTGCGCAATCTCTGTTACTGCACAGTTGGAAGTGCGTGGGCGTCCAAGAGCGCGCCTAGTCTGTGATGCAATACGATGCCGTAGCTCGCCAACCAAGAATGGGGCATTGGGCCTAAGGCCTCGTCCAATTGAATATGAGGCCGGTTCGGGTTGTACTGAGTCGCAGGTCTCGATCTGCGATATGACGTTTAGAAAGCCGTATGACTGTCCATTGTAGACCTCGGGCCATGCACGATAATTAGAGGAGATGAGCACTCGGCGTGGGGTTATGAACTCACTGCTCTCCGCGCATATCGTGTCCAAATCCGGTTACCTTTCATCCCAGTGACGGGAACGCGAAGATCGCTGTTAGATAGTGAAAGTTTTGTATCAGAGCGTTGCTCGTGGCTTCTTAGATAGGACAGTCAGCGCTGTCGATGTGTTTCGTAAGCCTGGAAATTGTTAAAGCGCTACAGGTAGTTCGGCGCTATGTAATTCTCTACCAACGCTGGCAGTAGAAAGGAGGGTCCGCTTGTCTTAACAGGCTTGCGCTCTGGATCAGTGGATGGCCGCGAGTTGACTATCTTGATCGTGCCGCCCGCCACCTGCGCGACCGGTCATCGACGTGCCCGACACTTTATTCACCCATGTCGCCCCGCTGGGCTGGGAGCATATCATCCTCACCGGCGACTATCTGTGGAGCGAGATCAACAAACCTCGGGAGCGGTTTTGGCCGGGATCAGCCAATCGCCCTTAGCGTGCGCCCGGAAAGACATTCTGCGATGTCCCCCACCTGCTCGAATAGCATGCGATGCAGGTCGCAAGCGCAGAAGCGGCCGTGCCGGTTCTTGGAAGGCCACGCCGGCAATGTTTCGCCTCCAAGGGCGGAGGCCAGCTAGGTGTTTGATCCCACGGTTTGATGGTGCGATCCTTTCGTTAGAATGGAAGGAAGCCATGTGGGACAGGTACGTCACGGGAGCGCCACGACCACGCACGCCGTCAGAGCAGCAATACAGCGATCGCAAGCTTCGCTCTCGACGTTGAGCCGAGAGCTCGGGATCAACCCGAAGACGGTGGCGAAGTGGCGCAAGCGGGCGACGGTCGAGGATCTAAAGACCGGGCCGAAGGCCCCTCACTCCACGACTCTGACCGAAGCCGAGGAGGCAGCGGTCGTCGCATTCCGGCGTCACACGTTGCTACCGCTGGACGACTGCCTCTACGCATTGCAGCCGTCGATCCCGCATCTGACACGGCCAACGCTGCACCGCTGCCTGCAGCGGCACGGCATATCCCGTCTGCCAGATATTGAGGGCGACAAGCCAAAGCGACAGCGCTTCAAGCGCTACCCGATCGGCTTCTTTCACATGGATATCGCCGAGGTTCAGACAGCCGAAGGCAAACTCTACCTGTTCGTCGGCATCGACCGCACGAGTAAGTTCGCGGTCACCCAGCTCGTCGAAAAGGCTGACAGGCGAACGGCGTGGGAGTTCCTTGAACACTTGCTGAAAGCGGTGCCGTACCGGATCCATACGATCCTGACCGACAACGGCGTCCAGTTCGCTGAGCAGCCGCGCAACCGCAACACCGGCTGGTCGCGGCAGATGCGCTTCGACATGATCTGTGAGGCGAACGACATCGAGCACCGGCTCACAAAGCCGAACCACCCTTGGACTAATGGTCAGGTCGAGCGGATGAACCGCACCATCAAGGAGGCGACCGTTAAACGCTTCCACTACGAGAGCCACGAGCAGCTACAGACGCACCTCGCCGACTTCATGGCTGCGTATAATTTTGCCCGCCGGCTTAAGACGCTCAGCGGTCTCACACCCTACGAATACATCGCCAAAATCTGGACTTCAGAACCAGACCGGTTCATCGTTGACCCGATCCACCAGATGCCGGGACTAAACACCTAGGCCGCATTGAGGTGTCGATACGCAACGGTTCGGTGCAAATCGCGCCGGCCCAGCATTTGACGAAGTGAGCTATCACGCCTTGCGAAGCCGAGGCACCTTTTTTGAGTCAAACCCCAGTAGCCCATCCACCCCTACCTTCCTGATCAGCAGATAATGAGGGTCCCCCGGTTTCTCATCCAACCTGAGGGTGAGTTTCCAGCGTTCATTCGGCCGCCTTTGCGGCCGCTGCAGCAGCATATTCGACCGGCGTCATCCAGCCAAGCGATGTGTGAGGACGGCTCTCGTTATAGTCCTGTCGCCAGGCCTCGATCTTGGCTCGGGCGTCGGCGATGGACAGGAACCAATGCACGTTCAGGCACTCGTCGCGAAGGCGGCCGTTGAACGACTCCACGAAGGCATTGTCGGTCGGTTTGCCTGGTCGGCTGAAGTCCAGCGTCACGCCGTTCTCGTACGCCCAGCGGTCGAGCGCCTTCGAGATGAACTCCGGACCATTGTCCACGCGAATGGTCTTGGGCACGCCGCGGATAGACGAGATCCGTGCCATCGCGGCGACGACCTGTTCGCCCTTGATCCCCTGGTCGACGTCAATCGCCAGCGCTTCGCGGGTGAAGGCGTCGACCACGGTCAGCGCTCTTAACCGCCGGCCGTCGAACAGGGCGTCCGAGACGAAATCCATCGACCACATCTCGTTCGCCGCCAGTGCCGCAGGTTGGCGTTCGCGGTTGGCAGCGCTGACGTTGCGCCTTGGCCTCTTGAGCCGAAGGCTCAGTCCATCATTCCGATATAGCCGATAGACGCGTTTGTGGTTCACGACCCATCCTTCCCGGCGCAGCAGGATGTAGATCCGGAAATAGCCATAGCGCGTCCGCGTCGCCGCCAGATCACGGATGCGCATCACCAGCGGTGTCTGGTCCGGCTTGTGCGAGATGTAGCGCACCGACGACCGCTCGACGCCCAGCGCCGAGCAACTGCGCCGTTCGCTCACGGCATGGGACGCCTGGACGTACGCGACGAGTTCGCGTCGTCGTCCAGGCGTCAGAGCTTTTTTGACAGGACATCCTGCAAAATGTGCTTGTCCAGACTCAGGTCGGCAACCAGCTGTTTTAATTGCCGGTTCTCATCCTCGAGTTGCTTCAGGCGCCTCAGCTCGCCAACCCCGAGACCGCCGTACACCTTCTTCCAGCGGTAGAACGTCTGCTCCGAAATCCCCATCCGCCGGATGACTTCGGCCACCGGTGTGCCGGTTTCCGCCTGCTTCAGCGCGAAGGCAATCTGCTCGTCCGTGTACCTAGATTTCTTCATTTCCAGCTCCTTGCCCGAAGGCTTCTCAAGGCCGGAAAACTCTCGCTCAAAATGGACTAAAAAACAGGGGGGACGTCAATAAATGCCCCAAGAAAGGTACACGCCGATCGCGAACCCTGCAGCGAGTTCGAGCAACGGTGACTGGACGTTGAGCACCCTCAGGGTACGCGGAATAAGAGCGAGGGCAAAAGAGTGGAGGAGGTAGATCGGCAGTGACGCATCGCCCATTCGTGCGAGATGTCTCCCAACTACGGATTTACCGGACCCGGTAACGATCAGGCTGAACGACGCCAGCGCAGCGATGCCCAGTATCGAGACTGGTAGCAAAGCGAACGTCGTCGGGTTTTGCATCCCATACGTGTAAGCGACCAAACACGTAGCGATCCATCCGGCGAGCGCCGCCGCAGCGAACCACTTTGTCCTTATAGTAACCGGGATTGGTTGGATCCCGGCAGCGGCTAGCGCGAAACCGAGGGCAAAAAACGGAGCATGGGCTCCAACTTTGCTGGCAACGTTGGCCTGGAAGAACGAAGCACCCAGCGTCGCAACGAGTGATGCGCCAAGCGCTATGACCAGAAGCAGATATGGGTACTTCCGAAACACGATAGCGACCAACTGCATACAAAGCAGAGCATACAAAAACCAAAGAATATTTATCGGATTCCAGGCTATCCGCGAAAGCGCAGCCGGCGGAACAATATGATTGATGTGGACGACACTCGAGAGCACGAAATTCGTGGCTACAATGATGACAGACCAGAGCAGATAAGGATAAACGATTGCGGGCCATCGGCTTTTTGTAAAGATCGCTGACGTTCGGTTCGCGAGTGATTGCGAGGTAAAATATCCCGCCAGATAAAAGAAGATTGGCATATGAACGGTATAAAGAACGAAGTCTAAGGTGTTGAGCGATAGTTCCAGCGCTCCGGCACGCTTTTCCAACAAACCTCTGTTGATATGTCCGAGAACAACCATCGCTATGGCAATGCCGCGAAGGGCTGATACGGCGTTATTACGGGCGGCAACTATGCTCATGAAAGGAAGCGTATCCGCACCACCGTTACGATATCGTTGCGATAGCTTTGAACCGCCCCAAGCCGCGTGAGCTGTACCGAGATGATGCGGCATACGCGCCAACCTTGCCGCAAATAAAGCGGTTAAGGTTAATGGCCAGCACTTCGGCGTCGACAAGACGCAGGGCGCGCTTCAACATCGCGAAGCATGAGCAGCTACTGGTGGACGGTCACGAGCGTCTGGCCGACGTCGTGATCGAGCAGATCAGCTATGCGACTTCATCCGGTGCTATGACCGCGCCATGGCCGTCCCGTCTCGCTGTAGAACGGCTTGAAATGTTTGCGGATTCCCGACAGGTCGACGAACCGGTCGATTGAACGCAGCATGTGGTCCGCAGGAACATGCCGCTCCAAACTGAAGCTGTAGAACAGCGCTTCTTGCGCTACCGTTCGCTCGCTTATCATCGGCTCGTCTTTGATCACCTTGCGAAGATTGAGTCAGACCGCCGACACTACTGCAAAGCCGACTATTTCAACACGTCGGGCAAAAGCAGAGGCTATTTAAGTCAGAAGCCCTATTAGAACCATTAAGCACCCCATCCCTAAGGTCGTCCATAGTGCCCAGTTTGACATAATTCCGGCAGGTTTCAGCCAACCTAAAACCGCACTTGAGAATGCCACGAAGACGATGCCGGTTACAAGTGCCGCCCGACGCTGCACAGGACCGTCAGGAGTTTGGGGAAGTCCCGTTATAATGAAGATTATAAGGAGCATCGCGAGCATCATGCCACCAGCGCGCTTTAAATGCTCGGCGTATACATAGCTGACGTGCCGAGCCCCCGTACCTTCAGGTGCGAAACGTTCGCGCTCGTCGTTCAGCCATTCATATCGATCAGGTTTCATTCGCAACTCATACAATAAAAGCCAAATATCCGCCATTGGGCGGCTGCGGAACGGTTGCTTTTCGAATGCCACAGTTCAACCCCGATGTATCAAGCAATTCAGAGCAGTTACCCCCCGCTGGAAGGCGAAGCGGGTATGGGTACGTCAGAGTTCGATCCAATTGCAGGCGGACGCCGCCCCTGGAACGGCGGGCGCAAAGTGGGTGCCAAGTGTGCGCTCAAGCCGCAACAGGTCTGGGCCATTCGCTTCTTCCTCGATCAGCATCAGCGACTACGGATTGGGCGGTGCTCGACCTGCCGATCGACAGCAAACTGCGTAGTTGTGATGTAGTGAAGATGAGGATCGGCGACATCGTCCTTGGTGGCTATGTCCGAACCCGGCGATCGTCGTGCAGGCAAAAACCGGCAGGCCGGTGCAGTTCGAGTTGACAGTTTGCCCGAATGGCAAAGCCAAGGCGGTTCTGATGCCGTCATCATTATGCTTCTCCAGCAATGAAGCAATTCTGAGGTTCGGTTGTTACCCAAGGCCGGACGGCTCCTCGCCCGCTCTGGCCTGCCCGCCGTGTGTTTACACGGCGCTTCGATACAGGCCGTTAACTAAATCTTAACCACAAAGCCTTATTCGGTAGACGAGGCCCTGCCTCCCCGTGAAGGGTTCCCTGCTCGTCACGATGCCGCCCCAGCTGGGACGGGCAGGGAGTTTGACTTAAGCTTTAAGTCTTAAAGCCCTCAAGTCATCCGCTTATCGAATAAACGTTAACCGTCGTGCGGACCGCGATCGGCGCGGTCGGGATGATGTCCTCGGCAAGACAAGTAACAACGAACAGCCTTCACCACGGCACGCTGTCGGTATTGTAGACCATTCCCCGGATGATGAGCATTTCGAAGTTGGCCCCCTAGAAGCCTAGGTGTTTGATCCCACGGTTTGATGGTGCGATCCTTCATTTGAATGAAAGAAAGTCGTTTGTGACAAACTCGTCACGCGATCGCTACGGCTACGCAAACCGTCCGAGCAGAAATATTACGCGTCGTTGGCTTTTGGCTTAAAGTTACGGCCGTGTTAACTGTTTCGGGACATAAAGGGTTTACCCGGCGAAACTGGGCCTTCGAGGAGAGAACAATGCGTATCTTACTGATCGAGGACGAGCCGACGACCGCAAAGGGCATTGAGCTTATGCTCTCGGTCGAAGGGTATAACGTCGACACGACCGATCTGGGTGAGGAAGGCGTCGATCTTGGGAAGCTCTACGATTATGATATCATCTGCCTCGACCTGAACTTGCCGGACATGCACGGCTACGACGTGTTGAAGAAGCTGCGTGCAGCTAAGGTTCTGACGCCGGTGATGATCCTCTCCGGTATCGGCGAGATGGACTCCAAGGTCCGCGCGCTCGGCTTCGGTGCCGACGACTATATTACCAAGCCGTTTCACCGCGAGGAACTGATCGCCCGCATCCAAGCCGTCGTGCGTCGTTCGAGGGGACACAGCCAATCGGTTATCCGCACCGGCAAGCTGGGGGTGAACCTGGATGCGAAGACGGTGGAAGTCGACGGTAGCCGTGTCCACGTGACCGGCAAGGAATATGCGATGCTGGAACTGCTGTCGCTACGCAAGGGCACGACGCTAACAAAGGATATGTTTCTCAATCATCTCTATAACGGGATAGAAGAGCCTGAAGTCAAAATTATCGATGCTTTTGTTTGCAAGCTGCGCAAGAAGCTCAGTTTGGCATGTGGCGGTGACAATTACATCGAGACGGTATGGGGACGCGGCTACGTGTTGCGCGATGCGCCAACTACGGAGGCACCTTTCGACATTGCTGCCTGACACAACCAGGCCTTCCTACCGAAATATGGTTAACATCTAGACAGGCCTACGATCGTCCGCCGAATTGCTTCGCAAACATATCACACGCTGATGCAAGATCAGTGATTTCTGCATTATGAAGATGGAGGCATGCTGTGCCTCGCTTAGCAATGACATACAACGCCACGTAACCGGACGAATGGTCAACGCGTCGAACAAAAAGAAAGGCCGGACGATCGCTCGCCCGGCCCCCTTGGACAGTTGTTAGGCTGTGTCAGTTCGGCGTCGTACCGCCGCTGGGGGGCGAGCCTGTCGTTCCCGAGCCACTCATCGTGCCGCCAGTTGTAGAAGTGTCTGTGCCGGTGCCACCCATTGAACCCATAGTCGACGTGCCGTCCATGCTACCGCCCGTGCCATCGGTGCCCATGCTCCTGGTGCCGCTCGTTGTGCTGCCGGCCCCCGACGTACCGCGCGTGCGGCTTTTTGACGACTTACCGCGTGACGAACGGGTTGTGTTTTTGCTGGCCGTGCTGGAACCGCTTGTCGAGGCTCCCGATTGATCCATCGAACCTGACGTCCCCAACTGGCCGCCGCCCATGCTGCCGCTAGTAGTGGAACTACCCATAGTGCCGCCGGATGTCGTGCTCTCGGCCCTACCGGACGTGCCGCCGGCCTGGGCCATGGCAACGCTTGGGATGATGAGGGAAATAGCGGCGATCGAAGTCAGAATGCGCATTTCTTGTCTCCTAAGAAATATTCTAAAGATAGAAGTGTCTGACCTCGAATTGGGTTCCCATGATATATGTCAGTGTAGCATTGGGATAACCCTTGGTGCCGGACAACACTCTTGATCTCGTCCTACGAGTACTAACCTACGTTTAGCAGCATCTGCGCGCGTCCCGCCCGCCAGCTGCCCTCTATGTGGGGATACAAACCTTTTAAGTTTTTTCATCGCAAACGACGCGGGCGGCGTGGCGACTTTTTATCGAGCAAAGGCAATTGGGCTAGAGTAGGGTTCTATCGCGATTCGCGGACCGTAACGTGACGAGGAAGGTGATTAGCTATGGACACTAAGCTTACCTACAATCACCTAGTCACCGAGCATCTAGACATCGAAGCCGCGGCTATTTTGATATGCGACAGCCTTGAAGGTACGGAAACTCTGAGCCGGACCCTGTTCACTGGCTTGGATAATTTGAATAACCTTGTCAAAGCCCACCTCCACAACGAGGAGGCGTTACTAGGCGGCCTCAGCCAGGGTCAAATCAATGATTCCCGACTACAATTATGGATAGCTGCGGCTAACGATTTTGACCGCTTGCGTTCTGATTGGCTGTCATTCCTCGCGGAATGGGACTTAGATACTATCGAGCGCCGGCGCGCCGGATTTGCTATATCTGCAAGGTCGATCTTGGGACGCTTAACCGAGCGCGTCCGCTTTGAAACGGAAACATTCTACGTCGTTGCCGTGCAGAGTGGCGCTCTTCGCCAGCAATAGTCAATGATGATCACATCTGGAGTAACCCACTGATCATAGAAGGCGAGCTCGACTAATTTGCATTCAGCCGAGCGCATAGCGATTTGCTTGCCCAGAATCCTACCGCCCGACAATAGTGCCGCAATATGGCTAACGCGATTCGGCCGCACGAAACCCGCCGCTGCGGTTCCCTCTCCATTATCCCCGTTCAACGAGTATGTATGTAAGAAATACGGTCTCAATCGCGACTACACGACAAACACATGGTAGTCGCCAATGGTGGTTGGCGACGGCGTTTTGCGACGGTCGGGAGGCTGCCGTCTGAAAACACCTATTTATCGCACAGTCGTGATTGCGACTGGGTTTCACATATCTGACCGCTGAATGGCGATAATGGAGAGAAGCGGCCATCCGCTATTGAGGAGCCTGAGGGCGTTAGCGGCCGTCGCCTGACGCTGACGACCGCGGTAGTGGCCGTCGGCTATAAGGCTGCTAAATCCCAACCCGCTAGAATGAGCTTGCTTGTTAAAGTGAATGAAGCTCTGAACTGAGCATGGACCAATTAATTGCCAAGCTGCAGAGGGTTATCGCCCTATCAGATGATGATCGATCAAGCCTGCTAGCGATCTTCAGCAATACGCGTTATTTTAAAAGAGGCCGAGACATCCTACGCGAAGGTGAACAACCCGAACATGTGCATATCATAATCGACGGGTGGGCAGCGCACTGCGTGACTCTAGTAGACGGATCGCGGCAAACCACCGCCTTCCTAATGCCTGGTGATTTTTGCAACGGCGAAACAACGCTTCTAAAGCGCTTGGATCATAGCGTAGTCGCGCTCACGCCGGTGACAATCGGCACTGCAACACGCGAACGCCTGACAGCCCTGCTGCTTGATCGCCCCAATGTGGCGCAAGCGTTCTGGCAGACGACCCTTGTCGATGCGGCAGTGCTGCGGACGTGGTTAGTTGACGTGACCCCCGTTTTTTCCTCCAGTTGGAGCTAGAGTCCGACCCCGGAAAGGGACGGACAGATGAAGCGGAAGCAGTTTTCGGAAGAGCAGATCATCGGCATCCTGAAGGAGGCCGAGGCTGGTCGCCCGCCCCCCGGCCTGCAGCGGCCCCCTCGCGCTCGCCCTTGCCGCGTCCGCCGCCGGCGGCCGGCCGCGTCGGGCCCTGCGCGGGCAGGACCAGGTCGGTCGGGACGGGCGCCAGATCGAGTGCGGCGCGCACGAAATCGCGCAGTGACACGACCAGCGCATGCGTCGGGACCGGGCGGCCTGCCGCAAGTTCGCCCGCGGCCTGCGCCGCCAGCCGGACCTGCTCGTCGGTGCCGAGCAGGATGATGTCCGACAGCGCCGCCTCGACTGCGTCGCGGATCCGCCGGCCGCGGTCCGATCCGGTGTCGATCGCGACATCCGCGGCATCGGCAGGGACCGCCTCGCCCCGGCGACGCAGGTCGCGGCGATGCGCGGGGTCGACCGTCAGCGTGCCCGTGAACGAGCCGCCCAAGGTCTTGTAGGCCGCGATCAGCGTACGCAGCCGTTCGTTGATCTGCCGGTTGATCCGCTCGCGGCGCTGTTGGATCGTCATCATCGTGACGAGGCGGATGCCGACGCCGATCGCCGTCACCAGCGCGAGCCCGAACAGCGTCAGCAACGTGGTCTGCCAGGAACTGAAGTCGATCGTGCGCATGGTCGCTCCGCTATTCCGGGTCTGCGTGAGTCCCGATGCGGCACCAACGCGCATCGCGGGTCGATGCCCCCGGGATATCGTCAGGGCCGCTGGGCGTAGTCCGGTCGACCCGGAAGCCATATCGTGCGATGGCAAGTCTCGTGACGTCGCCGGGAAACGATCTGCCATGCCCCTGATGCTCCTGATGGTGCTGCCGTTCGCGGCGGCGCTGATGCTGGCGCTCGGCGCACGTGGCGGCCGTCGCATGCATGTCGGGATCGCCGCCGGTGCGAGCGCGGCGGGGCTCGCGCTGCTGCTTCTGGCCGCGCCCGCGGTCCTCGCGGGAACCCCGCTGACCGCGCGGATCGCGTGGATCCCGGCGCTCGGGCTCGATCTCAGCCTGTGGCTCGATCCGCTCGGGCTGCTGTTCGCCGGACTGATCCTCGGCATCGGCCTGCTCGTCGTGATATATGCGCAGGGCTATCTCGCCAAGGCTGAGCCGACCGGGCGGTTCCTGTCGTTCCTGATGCTGTTCCAGGGCGCGATGATCGGCATCGCGCTGTCGAACAACATCCTGCTGATGCTGATATTCTGGGAACTGACCAGCCTGTCGTCGTTCCTGCTGATCGGCTTCTGGCGCGACCGCGCGGACGCGCGGCAGGGCGCGCGGATGGCGCTCGCGGTGACGGGCGGCGGCGGGCTCGCGCTGATCGCGGGGATGCTGTTGCTCGGCCAGGCGGCGGGATCCTATGAGCTCGCGACGATCCTGACGCGCGGCGCCGCCGTCCAGGCGTCGCCGCTCTATCCCGCGATCCTGACGCTCGTCCTGCTCGGCGCGTTCACCAAATCGGCGCAGTTCCCGTTCCATTTCTGGCTGCCGCACGCGATGGCCGCGCCGACGCCGGTCAGCGCCTATCTCCATTCCGCGACGATGGTGAAGGCGGGCGTCTTCCTGCTCGCCCGCCTGTGGCCGGTGCTCGCGGGCAGCGACTTGTGGTTCTATCTGGTCGCCTCGACCGGGCTCGTGACGATGCTGTTCGGCGCGGGCGTCGCGCTGTTCCGCAACGATCTGAAGGCTATCCTCGCCTATTCGACGATCAGCCAACTCGGGCTGATGGTGATGCTGCTCGGTTTCGGCAGGCCCGCGGCCGCCACGGCGGCAGTATTCCACATCCTCAACCATGCCGCGTTCAAGGCGGCGCTGTTCATGAACGCGGGCATCGTCGATCACGAGACGGGGACGCGCGATATCCGTCGCCTCGGCGGGCTCGCCGCGCTGATGCCGCTGACCGCGACGCTCGGCACGCTCGCGGTCGCGGCGATGGCGGGGCTGCCACCGCTCGGCGGGTTCATCTCCAAGGAGATGATGCTCGAACAGAGCCTGCATGCCGCGCACGATGGCCGGTCCTGGCTCGTGCCCCTGCTCGCGACGATCGCGGCGACGCTGTCGGTCGCCTATTCCCTGCGCTACGCCACCGCACAGTTTTTCGGGCCTCGCGCGACGGGGGATGTCGCCGCGCCGCATGATCCCGGCATGGCGATGATCGGACCGTCGATCGTGCTCGTGCTCGTCGCGCTCGGCTTCGGGTTGTTGCCGATGACGATCGCCGGGCCGCTGGTGCGCGCCGCGACGGGGGCGGTGATCGGCGGGAGCCCGCCCGCGCTCGATCTGGCGCTGTGGCACGGGATCAACCCCGCCCTGGGGATGAGTGCGCTCGCGGTGGTGATCGGTGCGCTGCTGCTGTGGCGGCGCGCGCCGGTCGCGCGCTGGCTGGACGGGCGGCGAACGCTCGATGCGAAGCGGCTGTTCGACGGCGCGATGGCGGCGATCGTCGCGCGCAGCCGCGACGCCTCGCTCGCGATCCACGCGCCGTCGCTGCAACGCTATCTGTTCGTGCTGTTCGCGGTGGCGGTGCTGTTCGGGATCGACGCCGCGCTGACGACCGGCGGGCTGCCCGCGGGGACGCGCGCGACGCTGCCCGCGTCGCCGGTCGCGGTCGTCGCCTGGTTCGCGCTGGTCGTCGCGACCGGCATCGTCGTGGCGATGCAACGCCAGCGCTTCCTCGCGCTGGTCTTCATCAGCGTCATCGGCCTCGTCATCGCGCTCGCCTTCGTCCATCTTTCCGCCCCCGACCTCGCGCTGACCCAGATCGCGGTCGAGGTCGTGACGATCCTGCTGATGCTGCTCGCGCTGCACCTGCTGCCCAAGGTTCCGCCGCAACTCTCGAGCCTGCCGCGCCGCAGCCGCGATGCGCTGCTGGCGGCGGTCGCCGGGATCGGCACCGGCTGGGCGGCCTGGGCGGTGATGACGCGCGACCTGCGCGACACGGTCTCGTCCTTCCACTGGGCGAACAGCTATCCGGGCGGCGGCGGGACCAATGTCGTCAACGTGACCCTGGTCGATTTCCGCGCGTTCGATACATTGGGTGAGATCGTCGTGCTCGGGATCGCGGGGCTGACCATCTATGCGCTGCTCGAGCCCGCGGCGCGCGGCACGGCGGGGCGGCGGCTGCGCGAATGGCGGCACGACATGCCGCATTCGCCCGAGCGCCACCCGATGATGTTCGTGATGGCGACGCGGCTGCTGCTGCCGCTCGCGCTGCTGGTCGGCCTCTACATCTTCCTGCGCGGGCATAACCAGCCCGGCGGCGGGTTCATCGCCGCGCTGGTCGTCTCGATTGCGATCCTGCTGCAATATCTCGCCTCGGGCTTCGACTGGACCGACGGCCGCCGCCGGATCGGCGAACATCCGCTGATCGCGGTCGGCGTGCTGATCGCGACCGCGACGGGTCTCGGCTCGCTCGTGTTCGGCGCGCGGTTCCTGACGAGCAGCTTCGGCTATTTCCACATTCCGCTGGTCGGCGAGGTCGAGCTGGCGACCGCGATGTTCTTCGATACGGGCGTTGCTTGCGTCGTCGTGGGCGCGGTGATGATGGCGCTCGCCCAGCTCAGCCACGTCGCGCAGCGCGCGGCGCGCAACCGCGATCAGGCCGACGAGGAGACATCGGCATGAGCCTGGAATTCCTGATCGCCAGCGGAATCGCGGTGCTGACCGCAGGCGGCGTCTATCTCGCGCTGCGCGGCCGCACCTTTCAGGTCGTGCTCGGGCTGACCTTGCTGTCCTACGCCGTGAACCTGTTCCTGTTCGCAATCGGCCGGCTCGTCGTCGACCGCCCACCGCTGTTCGCCAAGGGCGTGACCGACCATGCCGATCCGCTGCCCCAGGCGCTGGTGCTGACCGCGATCGTGATCACCTTCGGGATGACCGCGCTGGTCGTCATCCTGTCGCTGCGCAGTTTCCTCGAAAGCGGATCGGATCAGGTCGACGGCATCGCCGACGCCGTCCCCGGCCCGGAGCAGGATCGCGCATGACGCTGCTCGACCATCTCGTGATCGCGCCGGTCGTGATCCCCGCGATCATCGCGCCGCTGACGCTGACGGTAATGCGGCGGCGGCGGCATGTCGGCGTCGCGCTGTCGCTCGCCGGCTGCGTCGCGATGCTCGTCGTGGCGCTCGCGCTGTTCGGTATCGCGCAGGACGACGCGATCCGCGCCTATCCGCTCGGCGGCTGGCCCGCTCCGTTCGGGATCGTGCTGGTGCTCGACCGGCTGTCCGCCATGATGCTGGTGCTCGCGGCGGTGCTGGCGCTGGTGGTGATGCTCCACGCGGTCGTCACCGCGGTCGACCGCAAGGGCTGGCATTTCCACCCCCTGTTCCAGTTCCAGCTACTCGGACTGAACGGTGCGTTCCTGACCGGGGACCTGTTCAACCTGTTCGTGTTCTTCGAAGTGCTGCTGATCGCCTCCTACGGGCTGATGCTCCACGGTCAGGGCGCGGCGCGGCTGAAGGCGGGCGTTGCCTATGTCGTCGTTAACATCGTCGGCTCGGCGCTGTTCCTGATCGCGCTGGGGCTGCTCTACGGGCTGACCGGCACGCTCAACATGGCCGATCTCGGCCAGCGCATCGCCGCACTGGGCGCGGCCGACCAGGGGCTGATCCGGCTCGCCGGGCTGTTGCTGCTCGCGGTGTTCGCGCTGAAGGCGGCGGTCGTGCCGCTGCACCTGTGGCTGCCGCGCACCTATGCCGCGACCGCGCCGGTCGTCGCCGCGCTGTTCGCGATCATGACCAAGGTCGGCGTCTATGCGATGATCCGGGTCGTGCCGCTGATCTTCGGCGATGCCGCGGGCGCCGCCGCCTGGGTGCCGGCGCCCTGGCTGCTGCCCGCCGCCGTGCTGACCGCGATCATCGGCTTCGTCGGCGTGCTGGCGGCGCGCGCGATGCGCGAACAGGCGGCGTTCGCGATCCTCGGCTCGACCGGGACGCTGCTGCTCGCGGTATCGTGCTGGACGCAGGCGACGACCGCCGCCGCGCTCTACTATCTCGTCCACGCGACGCTGGCGGGCGCGGCACTGTTCCTCGTCGCCGACGTGACGCTGCGCCGACGCGGCCAATATGGCGATGCGATCGTCCCCAGTCCGCGCTTCGCGGGCCAGCAGGCGACCGGGCTGCTGTTCCTCGCCGCGACGATCGCCGCGGTCGGCCTGCCGCCGCTGTCGGGGTTCGTCGCCAAGCTGTTCATCCTCCAGACCAGCGTCACGGCCGCGCCATGGCCGCTGATCTGGACGACGGTGCTGGGCACCACGCTGATCGGCGTGGTCGGCTTTGCCCGCAGCGGCAGCACGCTGTTCTGGAAGGCGGCCGACGATGCCGACCCGATCGCCGGCGCGGACCGGTCGCGGGCCGAACTGATTGCGCCAGCGACGCTGCTCGCGCTGCTCGCGCTGCTGACGCTCGGTGCCGGCTGGGCGACCGCGCAGGCCGAGGCGACCGCCGCGCAGATCTATGCCCCGGATCGCTATGCGGCGGCGGTCCTGACGGAGGAAACGCGATGATCAAGCGCCTCCTCCCCCACCCCGCGCTGACCGCGATGCTGGTCGTCGTCTGGCTGCTGATGGCGAACAGCATCACGGTCGGCGGGATCCTGCTCGGCCTGGTCTTCGGGATCGTCCTGCCCAAGTTCACCGAGCCCTTCTGGCCCGATCGCCCGCGCGTCCGCTTCGGCCGCGCGCTGCTCGGCTATGTCGGCCTCGTCCTCTACGACATCGTCGTCGCCAATTTCGAGGTCGCGCGGCTGATCCTGTTCCGGCGCAACCGCGATCTCCGCTCGCGCTGGCTGGTCGTGCCCGTCGCGCTGTCGTCGCCCGAGGCGATCACCGTGCTCGCCGCGACGATCAGCCTGACGCCGGGGACGGTCTCGTCCGACGTCTCCGCCGACGGTCGTTTTTTGCTGGTCCACGCCCTCGACGTCGCGGACGCGGCCGCCGAGATCGCGCGGATCAAGACCCGCTACGAGGCGCCGCTGCTAAGGATCTTCGCATGATCGCCATAGCCTTGCAGATCGCCGCCATCGCCATCGCGCTCGCGTTGCTGCTCAACGGCTGGCGGCTGTACCGCGGGCCCGCGCTCGCCGACCGGATCCTCGCGCTCGACACGATGGTGATCAACGTCATCGCGGTGATCGTCGTGATCGGCATGATGGGCGGCAACGACACCTATTTCGAGGCCGCACTGCTGCTGGCGATGGTCGGGTTCGTCAGCACCATCGCCTATTGCAAGTTCCTCCTGCGCGGGGACATCGTCGAATGAGCGGCATCGTCGAGATCGTCATCGCCGGCCTGATCCTGCTCGGCGCGGCATTCGTGCTGATCGGCAGCTGGGGGCTGGTCCGCCTCCCCTCGACGATGGAGCGGCTGCACGGCCCGACCAAGGCGACGACGCTCGGGCTCGGCGGGCTGTTGCTGGCGTCGGTCGTATTCTTCCAGGTCCGGCTCGGCGTCTGGACCGCGCACGAGCTGCTGATCTCGCTGTTCCTGTTCATCACCGCACCGATTTCGGCGAACATGATCGCCAAGGTCCATCTCCACCGCGCGCGGACCGGCGACCGCCCCGATCACGACGGCATTGCGGGGCCACCGCCCCGCCCCGACCCGGATGGCGAAGGCGACTGGGCGACGTTCGAGGCGCCGCATACGGACACGCAGGCTTCGATCGAAAACCCCTGAGCGTCCGCACGGGGTCGCGCAACCGCGTCAGGCCGGCTGTGGCCCGGGCTGTTTCGGATCCACCACGAACTTGGCGAAAGTGGAGATCGACCCGCCCGGCCGATCGACCTGATCCATCACCTTCACCTCGGCAAGCCAGCGGTCCGGCGTCACGGTGAACAGCTGATAGCCGCGCTGGTTGTTGAGCAGGCTGACGTTCGGATTATGGTCGAGCGCGCGCGTCTCGCCCGCATAGCGCGCACCGCCGGTGCCGCCCGACGAGATCGAGGTCGCGAGAAACTCGGTCGCGATCGCGGGACCGTCCAGGTCGTTCGCGTCGCGCGGGACCGAGCCGACGACATTCTGGTGCAGGTCGCCGCTGCCGATCACGACATTGGTCAGCCCGCGCCGCGCGATGCCGTCGACGAGCCGCTGCCGCGCGAGCGGATAGCCGTTCCAATTGTCCTTGCCGACCACCGGCGTCGTCGCGCCGTCCTTGCGCGCGTCATAGGGCATGAACAGCACCTGTTGCGCGATGAAGTTCCACCGGGCGTCATTGGCGAGCCCGTCGTCGAGCCAGCGCTCCTGCGCGGCCCCCAGCATCGTGCGCCCCGGCCGGTCGACGGGCACGCAGGCGTCGAGTTCGCCCCGCGCGATCCCGGGCCGCTCGCAGAGCTGGTCGCTGCGGGCCGAGCGCGTGTCGAGCACGTGCATCCGCGCCAGCGTGCCGTAATCGAACCGGCGATAGGCGCGCCCGGTCCCGGGCCGTTGCGCGCGACGGACGGGGACATGCTCGTACCAGGCCTGCAACGCCGCGGCCTTGCGCGCGGCGAATACCGGCGGCGGGTTGCCGTCCTTGTCGAATTCACCCGCCCAATTGTCGTCGATCTCGTGATCGTCGAACGACATGATGAACGCGACCGCCGCGTGCGCCGCCTGCAGGTCGGGATCCGCCTTGTACTGCGCATAGCGGCGACGATACTGGTCGAGCGTATAGGTCTCGGCGCCGAGATGCTTGCGCGGACTGGGCTCGGTCCGGGTCGCCATCTCGTAGATATAGTCGCCATAATGGAAGACCGCGTCGAGATCGGGCTCGCGCGCGACATGCGCATAGGCGGTGAAGAAGCCCGTCTCGAAATCCTGGCACCCCAGCATCGCCAGCCGCAGCCGATCGAGCGACGCGCCCGCCGCAGGCGCGGTGCGCGCGGTCCCCACCGGGCTCGATCCGGCGCCCTGGACGAGGAAGCGATACCAATAGGGGCGGTGCGATCGCAGCCCGTCGACCTCGACATGGACCGAATGCGCAAGCGTCGCGTCGGCGACCGCCGATCCCGTCCGGACGATCTTGCGGAAACCGGGGTCCTCGGCGATGTCCCAGCGGACCGGAACATCATGCGGCGGCATGCCGCCGTCCGGGGTCTGCGGCTCGGGCGCCAGCCGGGTCCAGATCACGAACCCGTCGGGCCAGGGGTCTCCGGAGGCGACACCCAGTGTGAACGGATCGCGCGTGAACGTCGCCTTCGCCAGCAACCGCGGCGCCCCCGCCCCGCCCAGCATTGCGAGCGAGAGGCCGGCCTTGACCAGATTGCGGCGATCGAACTGAGCCATAAGGACACTCCCTGCGGCAGCGCCCGCCTGCAGCGCCCGACCGGCGTCGCAGCGCGACCTGCTATGCCGGAAAGACGGAGCAGCCGGGCAAAACCCGACAAACAAAAGAACGGGCGGTGGCGATCCTAGGGATTTCCGGGCCCGCCCGCCGGGCGGATGGCGATCGCGTCTTTCCCGTAAGCGACATCGACCTGATAGGCCGCCTGCACCGCCTGCAATGCGCGGTCGGTATCGGAAATATGAAAGCGGCCGCTGATCGGAAGCGCCTGCAGGCCGCGATCCTCCAACAGGATCGGCCGCGCCGAGTAACGTTGAACCTTGCCGATCAGCACCGCGAGCGGAACGTCGGACGCCTCGAACCACCCCGACTTCCACTCGGGCGCGCTCGCCGCGATGCGCGGTTGCGCCGTGACCTGCCCGTCGACGACGCGTGCGCCGTCGCCCTTGTGCAGCACCAGATCCGCTTCCCCGGCGACGCCGACCTCGACCGCACCGCGGTAGACGACCACGGCGGTGCGCGTCGGCGACTGGCGATCGACGTTGAACGCGGTGCCCAGCACGCGGACGGACGTGGTGCCGCTCGCGACCCGGAACATCCGGCTGCGTTCGTGGCGGATATCGAAATAGGCCTCGCCGCGGACGAGCTCGGCACCGCGGTGCCACGGCAGAATTCGCACGCGCAGCTCGGTGTCGCCGCTCAGGTCGACGCGCGACCCGTCCGCGAGCACGACGGTGCGGCTTTCGCCAGGGCCGGTGCGATAGCGCGTCGTCGCCAGCATCGGCCCGAGCAGTGCGATCACAAGCAGCATCGCGCAGGCCGCAGCGGCGAGCCACGGCGCCGATCGCCGCCCCCGACGCGCGCGATCGACCCGCGGGGCCGGCGGGATCGCGGCCGCAGGGGCGCACGCCGCGGTCCCGAGCGCCTCGACCAGCGCCTCCGATTGCCAGAGCGCCTGCATCTCGGCGAAGACCGCGCGGTGCCGCGGCGACGCTGCCATCCACGCATCGAAATCCGGCCCCGCCGCGGCATCGAACGCCGGCTGGTTGAGCCGGTCGATCCACGCGGCCGCGTCCTCGGCGATCTGGCTTTCGCGGCTCATCGCCCGCGTCCGCACGCGATCGCCTCTCCCGGCATCGCCTTGTGAAGGTCTGCCAGGCCGCGGGTGATGTGTTTCTCGACTGCCTTCGGGCTCAACCCCAGATCCCTCGCTATCGCCGCGCAGCTTTGCCCCTGCAAACGGCGGCGGACAAGCACGTCGCGGCGCAGCGGCGGCATGGCGTCGAGCGCGTCCCGGAGGATCGCGACCGCCTCGCGGCCGACCAGCACCCGGTCCGGCAGGGGCGCCTGGCTGACGGGCTCCTCCGCGCGTTCGGCGACATAGCGGCGGTCCCTGCGATGATGGTCGACCAGCAGGTTCGCGGCGATCCGGAAGCCGAGCGCATAGATGCTGACCAGCTTCTGCACGCGCCCCTGGTGCACCAGCCGCGACAGCGTCTCCTGCACGACGTCCTCGACGACATCGACCCGGCTGGTGCGCGCACGGACATAGCGGCTCAGCGTCGCCGCGATCGCGCGCCAGTCCTCGACCGCGGGCTCGCCCGCGCGGGTGTCGATCTGGGGAAGCGTCGCTGGCATGGCTCGTCCGGGTTGTTGATCCCGGCGACCTAGGCCGCGTTTGTGACAATTTCGGAGAGGGTGCGACAAGGAGTTCGCGCGGACGCTGCCCGATCCCCCAAATTGCGCAGCACCACCGTCAGTATAAACACCGACCTGCATCAGACTTCTCTGTCATATAACTGAAACCAGATACTTTGTCGGGTTTCCGGGCGCCTGCCCGTCTTGTCCTCGAACCATCTCGGGGGGAAATCATGTTTCATAGAATTCGTCTGGCGCGGCGTCTGCTCGCGTCCGTCGCACTGTCCGGCTTTGTCTGCGCGCCTGCGATTGCGCAGACCGCACCACCGGCACCACGCCAGTTCAGCTTCGACGTTCCCGCACAGGGTCTCGCCGACGCGCTCCTCGCCTTCTCGCGGCTGACCGGGCTGCAGCTCGCGACGTCGCCGTCGCTGCTACAGGGCGCACGCAGCCAGCGCCTGCGCGGGCGGATGACCGCGGAACAGGCGCTCGCGCGGATCACCGCGGGCAGCGCGGTCGACGGCAGGATCGTCGGCGGCACGGTCACCGTCGCGCGGCACATGGGGCCGGTGACGACGGCATACGCTCCTGCCGCGTCCCCCGGCGGGACCGAAGCCCAGGGAATCGCGCAGGCCACGCAGCCTGACCCGCTCGCCGATGACGGTGCCGACATCGTCGTCCGGGGCTACCGCCAGAGCGTCGCCAAGGCGCAGCAGATCAAGAAGGCCGCAACCGGGTCGCAGGAGGTGATCCTGGCGCAGGACATCGCCGCGTTTCCCGACCAGAACCTCGCCGAGGCGCTCCAGCGCATCCCCGGCGTCGCGATCACCCGCGACAGCGGTGAGGGTCGCCAGATCTCGCTACGCGGCCTTGGCGCGGATTTCACCCGCACGCAGCTGAACGGCATGGAGGTGCTCACCAATACCTCGTCGGGGCTGGACAGCCGCTCGTCGGTCAGCCGGTCGCGCGCGTTCGACTACAGCATCTTCGCATCCGAGCTGTTCAACAAGGTCGTCGTCGAGAAATCCTATGCGGCGCAGCAGGACGAGGGCGGCATCGGCGGCACGGTCGGGCTGCACACCGCCAAGCCGTTCGACTATGACGGGCTCACCGTCGTCGCGTCTGCCCGCGGCCAGGCGAACCAATATACCAAGACCGTCACACCGCGCCTCGTCGGGCTGATATCCGATCGCTGGGGGGATTTCGGCGTCCTCGCGTCGGTCGCGTACAGCACCGCCGAGACCGTCGAGTTCGGCTATCGCAACTGGAACTGGTCGCAGATCAATTTCGGCGCGGCCAATGTCGGGCCCGCCGTCTCCGCGGCGGACCGTGCGCTCCTGGTGGGGGCGACCGGCGCCGCGCGCGTCTGGAACAGCCGTGCGCAGACCTATGCGACCTTCTTCAACAAGCGCGAACGCCTCGGCGTCACCACCGCGCTCCAATATCATCCCGACGACCGCACCGACGTCTCGCTCGACCTGCTCTATGGCCGGCTGAACAATGACCGGCGCTCGGGGGTGATCGGCGCCGCGGGGACCAACGGTGTCGCCGCGAACAACGTGACCGGCACGCAGCTGCTGACCGGCGTCACCTTCGACGATTTCAACGACATCGTCGGCGCGTCGTTCGACCGTGTCGACATGCGCACCGAATCCAAGGTGACGCATGACCAGACGACCTTCTGGCAGGCCGCGCTCAACGCGCATACCGATCTCGCCAGCAACCTGACGCTCAACGTCCTGGGCGGCTGGTCGCGATCGACCTTCGCGTCGCGCTATGCCCAGGTCTATCTCGAGGCGGTCGGCAAGAGCTATTCCTTTTCGGGTCTGAACACCGCCTCGCCGCGGACCGACTATGGCTTCGACACCACCGACGCATCGCAATGGGACCTGCAGGGCCTCGAAACCCGCGCCGACCGGATCGAGAGCGAATTCTACAACAGCAAGGCAGAGCTTGCCTGGACCGTCGCCACGGGGTCGACGATCAAGGCGGGCGCGGGGTTCAAGCGCTTCACCAATGGCGGCTGGCAGCGCAAGGTCGCGCCCAGCTACGAGAACAAGCCGGGCGTGCCCGACGTCCCGACCAGCGTCCTGACCGACAGCACGCTCGCCCCCTATGTGATTGGCGATGTCGCCGGCACCTATGCGCTGCTCGGCCAGAGCATGACCGTCGACGCGAACAGCACCGTCGCGGGCACCGCCTATGACCTGACCGAACGGACCTATGGCGCCTATCTGCAATATGACCTCGCCACCCGGCTCGGCGCGATCGGCCTGCGCGCCAATGTCGGCGTGCGCTATTACCATACCGATCTGGGATCCGCGGGGACCGCGCTGGTCGGCAGCGCACTCGTCCCGGTCAGCGTGACCAACCGCTATGATGGTTTCCTGCCCGCGGCGAACCTTGCCTTCGACCTCAGCCGGTCGATCGTCTTCCGGCTGAGCGGCAATCGCAATCTGAGCCGCCCGGCGCTCAGCGACATGCGCGCGGCCGGGACGCTCAACCTCGCCTCGTTCGGCGGCACGATCGCGGCCGGCAACCCCAATCTGAAGCCGTTCATCGCCGATTCGATCGAAACCTCGCTCGAATATTATGACGGCACGCGCGGATCGCTCGCGATCGGTGCCTTCTACAAGCACATGGACTCGTACATCACGTCGGAGACGCGGCTCGTATCCTATGCCTCGACCGGCTATCCCGCGGCGCTGCTGCCCGTCGGCGTCGACCCTGCGGTGCTGGTAAACTATACGCGCCCGATCAACGGCCCCGGCGCGTCGATCAAGGGGATCGAGATCGCCGCGAAGCGCGACTTCGACTTCCTGCCCGCACCGTTCGACAAGCTCGGCATACTCGGCAACGTCACGGTCGCCAGCGGGTCGACCGACGTCTTCTATGCCGGCGTGCCGGTTCGCCTGCCGCTGCCGACGCTGTCGAAATTCTCGTCGAACGCGACGCTCTATTACGACACCGATCGCTGGGGCGCGCGTGGCTCGATCGCGACGCGCTCGCGCTATCGCTGGGGCGATGGCGGCAACGGCAATATCGGCGAGTATATCAAGGGCACCACGAACCTCGACGCCTCGGCCTATGTCAATCTGACGCCGCGGTTCAAGCTGACGCTCGACGTGATCAACATCACCGACGAGCCGATCGTCCAATATGCCGACGGCACCGCCAAGCGGGTGATGACCAACACCGTCAGCGGCCGCACCGTCGCGTTCGGCGGGACGATGCGCTTCTGAACGAGCACAGGGGCAGGCCGGTGGCCGGCCTGCCCCTCGCACCAAGATCGCGTGGCCCTTCACCGATCAGGCGCATCATCTGCCCCCTGGGCCTGCAGTCGAGCGATACCGACGCGCAGTACCCTGATACCGGGAGGGCACAAACGAACACCTCCCACCGGCACGGCTGGTTTGGCGTCCTTGTCACACGGTCGGTCGAGGGAGAAAAAGAAGTCCACAAACGACGACAGCCCCGAAGCTTTCGCTTTGGGGCTGTCGTAGGATTTGGTTGCGGGGACAGGATTTGAACCTGTGACCTTCAGGTTATGAGCCTGACGAGCTACCGGGCTGCTCCACCCCGCGACGGTCCGGTTAGGGACGTGGGTAGATGAGATTGTGAATGGGTTTTGATACCCCCGCGCCACTCGCCGCCGCCCCCGCCGCGTCGCCCGCGCCCCTGCCCGATACGCCCCTGCCCGATACACTCGCGATCGCCCGCGCCGACACCGTCCTGTCACCCCGCTTCTACACCACCGATTTCGCCGCGATGGACCGGATCGACGTCTCGGCGGTCCGCGGCGAATGGGATGCGCTGATCGGCGAGATGGCGAGCGACCCCAACCGCCTCCATTTCAAGCGCACCGCCGCATTCGACGGCGTGATCGAAAGCCTCCCCGACGGCCTCCGCGAAGAATTTACCGATTTCCTCGTCAGTTCGCTCACCGCCGAATTCTCCGGCTGCATTCTCTATGCCGAGATCGCCAAGCGCGTGACCAACCCCGACGTCAAACAGCTGTTCAAGTTGATGAGCCGCGACGAGAGCCGCCATGCCGGCTTCATCAACGACACGCTCAAGGATGCAGGCATCGGCGTCGATCTCGGCTTCCTCACGCGGACGAAGAAATACACCTATTTCCGGCCGAAATTCATCTTCTACGCGACCTATCTCAGCGAGAAGATCGGCTATGCGCGCTACATCACCATCTACCGGCATCTCGCCCGGCATCCCGAGCTGCGCTTCCACCCGATCTTCGACTGGTTCGAACTTTGGTGCAATGACGAGTTCCGCCACGGCGACGCCTTTGCGATCCTGATGCGCACCGATCCGAAGCTGCTGCGCGGGGTCAACCAATGGTGGATCCGCTTCTTCCTCGTCGCGGTCTATGCGACGATGTACGTGCGCGATCACAACCGGCCCGCCTTCCACAAGGCGCTGGGGATCGACCCGACCGGCTATGACATGCGCGTCTTCGCGATCTGCTCGGCGATCACGCGGCAGGTGTTCCCGGTCGTGCTCGACACCGACAGCCCGCGCTTTCGCGCCGGGCTCGAGCGGATGCGGCGGATCGCGGGGGCGATCGACGCGGCCAAGGCGCGCGGCGGGGTGCTCGGGGGGATCCAGAGCCTCGGCCTGACCGCGGCCGCCGCTGTCAGCTTCGCCTGGCTGTATCTCACGCCGGTCAAGCGCAACACCGCGCCCGCGACGGTGCGGCTGGTCCCGGCGTGGTGAGCATCCCCCCGCTGCTTTTCGCGCTGCTGATGTGGTTTATCGGGACCGCCGCCGTGGTCTGGCTCGACAGCCGTCCGGCGGCGACCTTCCGCACCAGCCTGACGCTGGCCGGGCTGGTCGCGATCGCCGCGGTCGCGCTGGTCGGGTCGATCGCCGACGATGCGAGCGCCGGCGCCGCCTATACCGGGTTCGCCGCGGCGATCCTGATCTGGGGGTGGCACGAAATGAGCTTTCTCATGGGGGCGGTCGCGGGCCCGCGCCGGACGGAATGTCCCCCCGACGCGACCGGCTGGCCCCGCTTCCGCGCCGCGACCGCCACCGTGATCCATCACGAGCTCGCGATCGCCGCGACCGCGATCCTGCTCTTCGCGGTCAGCTGGGGCGGGCCGAACCAGGCCGCGCCGCTCACCTTCCTGCTGCTGTTCGTGTTGCGGCTGTCGGCCAAGTTCAACCTCTACTTGGGCGTGCCCAATCTCAGCGACGAGGTGTTTCCCGCGCATCTGGCTTATCTCAAAAGCTATTTTCGCAAGCGCCGGCTGAACGCGCTGTTCCCGGTCTCGATCCTCGCCAGTGGCGCGATCGCGGCGTGGGCCTGGACGGCCGCAGAGGCCGCCCCCGCCGGCAGCGGCGCTGCGGCCGCGGGTACGCTGCTCGCAGGACTGGCGGTTCTCGGGCTCGTCGAGCATCTGTTTTTGGTCCTGCCGATGCGCGATGCGCGCCTCTGGCGCTGGGCCGCTTCCTCCACACGAGCGGCACAGGCCGCCATCACCGACGGACGGGGACGATCGCATGGACTATGAGGCATTTTTCGAAGGTGAACTCGCGGCGCTTCGCGACGATGGGCGCTACCGGGTGTTTGCCGAGCTCGAGCGCACCGCGGGCGCCTTTCCCGCCGCCGAACAGGTCATCCGCCGGACCCGGCGACCGGTGACGGTGTGGTGCTCGAACGATTATCTCGGCATGGGCCAGCACCCCGCGGTGCTTGAGGCGATGCATGCGACGATCGACCGGTGCGGGGCGGGCGCGGGCGGGACGCGCAACATCTCGGGGACGACGCACAGCCATGTGCTGCTCGAGGCCGAACTGGCGGATCTCCACGCCAAGGAGGCGGCGTTGCTCTTCACGTCGGGCTATGTCTCGAATTGGGCCGCGCTGGGTACGCTCGGCGCGCGGCTGCCCGGCTGTGTCATCCTGTCCGACGCACTCAACCATGCGTCGATGATCGAGGGCATCCGCCACAGCCGCGCCGAGGTGCAGGTCTTCACGCACAACGACCCTGCGGATCTCGATCGCCGGCTGTCGCAACTCGATCCGTCGCGGCCCAAGATCGTCGCCTTTGAAAGCGTCTATTCGATGGACGGCGACATCGCGCCGATCGCCGAGCTGCTCGACGTGTGCGAGGCGCATGGCGCATTGTCCTATCTCGACGAGGTGCACGGCGTCGGTCTCTATGGTCCGCGCGGCGGCGGCGTTGCCGAGCGCGAGGGGCTGATGGACCGCGTCACGGTGATCGAGGGCACGCTCGGGAAGGCCTTTGGCGTGATGGGCGGCTATATCGCGGCGTCGGCGGCGCTGTGCGATTTCGTCCGCAGCTTCGCTAGCGGCTTCATCTTCACCACCGCCCTCCCCCCCGCACTCGCCGCGGGCGCGACCGCGAGCATCCGCCACCTCAAGGTGAGCCAGGTCGAGCGTGCGCGGCACCGCGATCGCGTCGCGACCGTCCGCCGCCGGCTCGACGCCGCCGGCATTCCCACGGTCGACAATCCAAGCCACATCATCCCGGTGATGGTCGGCGATGCGCACAAGTGCAAACGGATCAGCGACTGGCTGCTCGAACATCACGGCATCTATGTCCAGCCGATCAATTATCCGACCGTCCCCGTCGGCACGGAACGGCTCAGGCTGACGCCGTCGCCGGTGCATAGCGATGCCGATATCGACACGCTGGTGACCGCGCTCAGCGAGATCTGGTCGCAATGCGCGCTGGCGCGGCGGGCGATGGCGGCCTGACCCGGTGCCGTCGGCGTCTAAGGGGCGCCGACGGCACGGGACCGCCTCCGGTGCCGGCGGGCGTCACGCCGCCAGGTGTTTGTGCATCCGCCAGCGCCCCAGCGCGACAAGCGCGATTACCACGGGCACCGCCGCCGCCGTGGCGACGTCATGATGGACGCCTGGAATGGCGGTCAGCAGATAGCCGATGAGCGACACCAGATAATAGCTGATCGCGACGACGGACAGCCCCTCGACCGTTTGTTGCAGCCGCAGCTGCACCGTCGCGCGGCGATCCATCGACAAGAGGAGGTCGCGATTCTGCTTGCTGAGCGCGATGTCGATGCGTGTCCGCAGCAGCTCGCTCGTCCAGGCCGCGCGCTGCGACAGATCCTCGAGCCGGGCCGAGAAGGAATCGCAGGTCCGGACCGCCGGCACCAGCCGCCGTTCGGTAAAATCGCCCAGTGTCTGATAGCCGCGCACCCCGCCGATCCGCAGGCTGGCAAGCCGGTCGGTGCTCAACTGCGCATAGGCGCGCGTCGCGCTCATCCGATAGCGTGTCTCCGCGACGAGCCGCGCGAGACGGGCGGACAGGTACGTCAGCTCGTCGAGCAGCCGGTCGTCTTCGGATGTCCGTTCGGAGACCGCCTGGGTCAGATGCGCCAGACGCGATTCCAGATCCGTGACGCTCGGCGTCAGCCGCTGCGCCAGCGGCAGGCCGAGCAGCGCCATGTTCCGGTAATTGCCCAGTTCCTGAAGCCGCATGACGAGCTGCGCCGGTTCGTCCCGCTCGAGTCCGCGGTCGAGCACCAGCAGCCGCCCATAGCCGTCGGGGTTAAGCCGGAAATCCGACACGATCCGCGCTGCGCCGTCCGCGACATCGCACAGGATCGTCGCTTCCGATGCAAACCAGCGTTCGAGATCGTCGGGTGTCGGATCGCCCGCCGCGCGCGGCACCAGCGCGATCTGCGTTGCCCGGATGATCGCACCGGGCAGGTCCTTGAATATGGCCGACAGCGCGGGCTCGAACGCGCCTGGATCGAACAGCGACGGCGCGTATCGCGACGGCGTGCCGGCGGCGGCCTCAGCCTCTGCTTCAGCCTCTGTCCCAGCCCCTGCATCGCCCGCACCGCCTCGCAACAGCGTATAGGTCGCGAATTCCGTATGGCGCTCCCACACCAGCGCCACCGGCCCCAGGCCCAGCACGCCATATTTTCCGGCCACGGGGACGATCTCGCGGCCCTGCTCGGCCAGCGTCGCGATATGCGCGCGCGCCGCGTCCGCCGCCGCCTCCTCGAGCACGGTCACGATCTGCACCAGCCGGCACGGCGCGGCAAAGCGCGGCAGTCGCCGAAGATGCATCTCTTCGGCCAGCGCGGCGCGCAGCGGGTGATTGTGCATCGTCAGGCCCGCCCGGCCGATGGCGGTGAGATCCGCGCCCCCGGCGGCGCGGACCACATCACTTTGTGTCCGTCATCGCCGCCGGCCGGGCAAAGGCGGCCGGCACCGCGACGCCGGCACCTGGTCCGCCCTCGGGCACCGCGCGGGCGATCAACGCGCCCCTCAGGATCGGCGCCTGGTCGATCATGCTGACCCCGCCCAGCGGCTTGTTGATGCCCTGGTGACAGGTGGTGCAGTTGACCTTGTAGGGATCGCCATGCGGCCCCTTGCGATTGGCCGGGAAGATCGGCTGCAACGGCGTGATGTAGGTCTGGTTGATGTCGCGGACCATGCGGATACCGTAATAGGCCGTGCCCCGCTGCGCGCTGCTGAGGTTCCACGAACGGAACGACTGGCTGTTATGGCAATAGGTGCAATTGACCCCCAACGCGCCGCTGACATGCATCATCAGCCCATAGGATTTCTCCGCCGCCTTGATCGAGACGATATGGTTGGCATTCGGGAACGCGCTGCTGCTGGCGACCCGGATCTGCGCCCGTCCGCCGAGATATTCGGCAAAAGGATCATAGGGCAGCGACGCATAGCCGACATTCGGGTTCGGCGCGTTCTGGCCATGCCGATTGCCCAGCACCTTGCCGGGTTCGGGCGTCCCCTCGGCGATCGCCCATTTATACGCGGGCACCGCATTGCCGCGATGGCAGGTGTAACAGGTCACCCCGGTCTGCTTGACGTGACTCGCCCAGCGACCGTTGATTGCCTGCGTCATCTGCAGCATCCGGCGCGCGACGATCTTGGTGTATTTCTCGTCCGACGCCATGTTTTCCGGGTTGTGACAGTAATTGCACCCCTGTTCGGGCGGCGCGACCCACTGCGTCATCTCGGCCATCAGATGGTCGAACCGTTCGCGACCCAGCCCGGCGAGCACCTTCACATTCTCATAGCTCTCGCCCGCCGTCGGACCGCCCTCGGGCGGCAACGGATAGGGCGCTTCGGGTATCGCACTGGCCGCCGCGATCAGCTTGGGGTTGATGATCTGGTTCAGTCCGGCGCCGCGATAGCCCGTCTGCGTGGCTGTCTTGGGGCCGATCTCGCAGCCCCCGAGCAGGACGAGCGCCACGCCGAGCACCATCATCTGTATGGGCGTTTTGGTGGGTAATGCGGTCATCGTAGACCTCCCGGAAGCAAGGCGGGATCGACGACGCCGGTGTCCGGATAGCCCGGCGCATACCCGTGCAGCACCGCCCAGAGATACCAGTTGTCGACCACGGTCCCGGTCAGCAGGATCCCGATCGCGCCCGTCAGCGGGGTCAGCACCGCGAACCACCAGGCCCAGCGATGGATCGACTCGGCGGTCGCGTTGAACCCCATCGTCCAGCGCCAGAACAGCGCGCCGCGCTCGAACGCGGTGCCGCGGTCGGTGATCTGCTCGATCTCGCGCTCGCCGCCATAGCGGCCGATCGCCAGCACCGTCGCGCCGTGCATCGCGAACAGCATCGTCGAGCCATAGAGGAACGCGATCGAGAGGCAGTGGAACGGGTTGTAGAACAGATTGCCGTAGCGGATCGAAAAGGCGGCGGTCCAATCGAGATGCGGGAAGATGCCGAACGGCACCGCCTCCGCCCAGCTGCCCATCAGCATCGGCCGGATGAAGCCGAGTGTCAGGATCAGCAGGATCCCCGCCGCGAACGCCCAGGCGACATGCGTCCCCATGCCGAGCGCGCGCGCGCGTATGTACGTCCGCACGAACCACAGGATCAGCGACGCGCTCATGAAGAAGCCCGCCATCTGCCACCAGCCGCCTTCGGAAAGCGGCATCAGCAGCTTGAACCCCCATTGCGGGCCGGGCGGCTCGAGCGCGAGCCAGGGCAGCTGGCGCGCGAACTGGACCGGATCCCAGTTGACGCTGGCGGCCATGTTCAGCCCGATGATCTCGAACGACAGGAACGCACAGATCAGCGAGGCCAGGCCCAGCCTGCCGAGATAGATCGGACCGATCTGGGCCGCGCCGAGCTTGCCCATCCAGTAATTATAGGTCCCCGTGCCGACCCGCGGGAAGCTGCCCGGGGGAAGCCGCGGTCCCGCCTCGAGCGGACCGCGCAGCTGCACCTGGGTGAACATGTTCTGATAGCGCGCCATCGCCATACCCCCTTCAGGACCAGATCGGCAGGTTGAGCCACCACGTCCACCATTCGGGCCAGCCGCGCGTCCAGAGCGGCCCCGAGATGATGATGCAGATCGCGCTCCAGAACCCTGCTGACAGCGCAAGGAACAAGCCCAGCCGGTGGATGCCGAGCGTCCCGATCGAATAGCCGATCGTGTCGCGGAAGAACGCGTCCTCATATTCCGGCGACTTGACCGGTTCGCCCTCCGCCGTGTTGACCGCGGACAGCACCAGCGCGCCGTGGAACGCCAGCGCGCCCCCGGTCGTGAAGAAGAAGCTCACCGCGAGCATGTGCGCGGGATTGTAGTGGAAGTGGAGATATTGGTAGCCGGTGTTCGACACCCAATCGAGATGGCTGAAGATCCCGTACGGAAAGCCGAAGCCCCATGCGCCGAGCAGCCACGGTCGGACGACGACCAGCGAGACATAGGCGAAGATCGCAAAGCCATAGGCGAAGGGCACGTGATAGCCCATGCCGAGCTTGTTGCAGATCTCGACCTCGCGCAGTGCCCAGGACACGAAGGCCACGATCGCGCAGATCGTGATGACCTGCCAGAACCCGCCCTCTCGCAACGGCGCCAGCCCCAGACCATAGGCGATGTCGGGCGGCGCGATGCTGATCAGCCAGGGATTCCAGCTCGGCCCGAGCGAGGCGGCGTAGAAGATCAGCAACGTGCCGAGCAACGCGGAGATCGCGGTCGTGACGCCGAAGAAGCCGACGTAAAAGGGCCCGACCCAGAAGTCGAACAGGTCGCCGCCAAGCAGCGTCCCGCCGCGCACCCGGTATTTTCGCTCGAAGCTCAACAGCGCCATGGCACGTCTCCGTTTCCCCGTTTCGTCACGGCATCCCGTCACGCCGTCCCATCACCCCGTGCCGATCAGCCGGGGTCGGGACTGCGGTGGAGCCAGGGGGTATGGGAGGACGGGTTCGGTCTGCCCCCGTCCTCCGCAACCGCCGATCGTCGCATCAACTGCCCGCGGGCGCGGTGACGGCGGGCGCTTTGTGCGGGCCATCGAGCCAGTTGAAGCGATCGGTGCTGAGCAGGATGAAGTGGATCAGCAATGCCAGCACCAGCAGGAACGTGAACAGAGCGACGAGCGAACGCCGCGGATCGAAGATCAGCCAGATTCTCCACATGACGTGGTTCCTCTCATTGGTTTGCGATTAGGGCGTGCGGCTCAAAACCAGGGGCGCCAGTTCCAGACCAGGAAATGCGCGATGACCGCGACGACGGTGAAGATCAGGAAGCTGGTGATGAACAGCTTGTGAAATTCCTTGGCCTCTTCGGGCGTGAGGTAGGTGCCAAGCCCCATCCTCTCGTCCTTGTCTCTCAGGTCGCTCATGATGACGTCTCCGTTGTTCCCGAGGAGAAGGGGAGCGTGAATCGCGCTCCCTGGATCCAGGCGGACCGGATGCCCGCGAGGAAGGAGTCACCCGCATCGGCACCGCTCGGGCCGGACGGGAAAGGCAGCGCCGGGGTCATTGCCCGCGGCTTTCGGTGATTGCGTGCGCGAGGCGGTCCGTGCTGATCGACGCTTCGCCCGCGCGCCGCGCGCCGCGTTCGGCCGCGTCGCGGATGCGCTTGGCGGCAGAGATCCGCACCAGCACCGGCTCGCGCTCGATCACTGCGTCGAGCGCGGCCTTGGCATCGTCGTCCCACGCCACGTCGCGGTCGATCCGCGCCGGCGTCGCCTCGACCTGGTCGAGCTGTCCGGCGAGTGGCAGGATGGTGAACAGCGCGTCGAACAGCGCGTTGCACACCTCCTGGATCAGATAGGTCGCGCCGGCATAGCCCATGAACGGCGTGCCGGTATGGCGGCGGATCACCGCGCCCGGGAAGCTCGCCGGGATATAGACGCCCCGCGCGCCGGCCTCGGCCATGTACATCCGCTCGTTGAAGCTGCCGAAGACGATCAGCGGCGGATTGCTCCGGATCGCCTCGATCACCGCCTGGTTGTCGGGCTTGACCCCCGCCGAGCGCGCGAACGCGAAGTGGCAGGGCAGTCCCATGTCGGTTTCGAGGAAGTTGCGAATACCCCGTGCGTAGGTTTCGGTCGCGACGATGCCGAAGCTCGCGGTGCCGAAGAAATCCTGCGTGACCGAGCGCCAGAGATCCCAGAGCGGCTTGATCGTCGTGTGCTTCTCGCGCGCGATGAACGGCTCGGGATCGAGCCCGAGCAGCTCGCCGAGTTTGCGGAGGAACAGCGTCGTGCTCTCCAGCCCGATCGGCGCCTGCAGATACGGGCGCTCGAGTATCTCGCACAGCCCGCGCCCGAATTCGCGGTACAGGCAGACATTGACCTGTGCGTCGGCGAGCTTGCGGACATCGGCGAGATGGCTGCCGAGCGGGAAGACCATGCCCACATCCGCGCCGATCCCCTCGATCAGGCGGCGGATCTCGGCAAGGTCGGAAGGCATGTTGAAGCTGCCGTACATCGGCCCGATGATGTTGACCCTGGGGCGCTCGCCGTCCTTGAGCGGACGCGGCGCGGGCACTTTCTTCGGGCCGAACTGGGTCCACAGCCAGGTCAGCGCGCGGTCGCCCGACTGCCATTGATCCTCGTCGATCGTGCGCGGCAGGAAGCGCTGGATGTTGGTGCCCTCAGGGGTGACGCCGCCGCCGATCATCTCGGCGATCGACCCCGTCACAACGACCGCGGGCAGATCCGGATCGAGCGTCGCCCAAGCGCGCTTCATCGCGCCTTCGGTGCCGTCGCGTCCAAGCTCCTGCTCGCCCAGACCGGTGACGACGATCGGCAGTTCGTGCGGCGGCAGCGCGTCGGTATAATGGAGCACCGAGGTGACCGGGAGATTCTCGCACCCCACCGGCCCGTCGATGATCACTTGCAATCCCTTGATCGCGGTGAAGGCGTAGACCGCCCCCCAATAGCCGCCCGCGCGGTCATGATCGAGGATGAGGGTCATACCCCGACGCTTTCTTCGGCCTTCGCCGCAGCGATGCGTTTGGCGGCGTATTTCGCCTTGAATTCGGGCCGGTCGACCGGCGTGTCTTCCCACACACCCGCGGTCGCGCCCGTGCCGACACCGTCGAAAAAAGCGGTCATCCGGTCGAACCGCGCCTGGTTGGCGAGCGCCGCGTTGACGACCAGCGCGAGGCTCCCCGCCCCCGCCGGCCCCATCAACGGCCGCGCCGAGATGAGGTTGGTGAAATACAGCGCCGGAATCGCCTTCTGCTTGGCATGCTGGACCACCGGCGTGGTGCCGATCGCGAGATCGGGGCCGAACGCGTCGACCGCGGCCAGATCCTGTTCGAGGCTCGCGCGATACTGGACCTGCACGCCGCGGCTCACCAGCCAGTCGCGATCGGGTTCGGACCACGGCGTGCGCGGGCAGGCGGTGCCGACATAGGGCACGTCCGCACCGCTCTCGATCAGCAGCCGCGCGACGAGCAGTTCGGAGCCTTCATAGCCCGACACGGTGATCCGCCCCTTGATCGGCCGTGCCGCAAGCGCGCCGCGGATCGCCGGGAGGACACGGTTCTTCGCCGCATCGACCCTGTCCTGCGCGATCCCGCACGCCGCGCCGATCGCGTCGAGCCACGCCGCGGTGCCTTCCGCGCCGACCGGAGCCGAGCCGACCACCGTCCGCCCCGCCGCCTCGAATTCGCGCACGCTGGCGGTGTAGAAGGGGTGGATCGCTGCCACCACCGCGCAGTCGAGCGCCGCATAGAGCTCGCGCCATTCACGCGTCGGGACGACCGGGCCGGCCGCAAGGCCCAGCGGTTCGAGCAACAGCCCGATTCCTGGCGGGTCAGCCGGGAACATCTCGCCAAGGAGAGTCACGCTCGGCCGGTCCGGTCGTTGCTTTGGCGCGGCGACGGGGCCGCTCTCGGCCTCCTTGCGTGCATAGGCGAGCATCGCGCCCGCCAGCACGTCCTTCGCCTCGGCATGCGTCGGCACGCCGAAACCGGGAACGTCGATGCCGATGATGCGGACGCCGTTGATCTGGTCGGGGAGCAATTGCAACGGCACTCCGCTCGCGGTCGGCACGCACAGATTGGTCACGATGATCGTGTCGTACAAAGCCGGATCGGCGAGCTGGTGGACCGCGTCGCGAATGTCCTCGAACAATTTACCCGTAACCAGCGTCTCGGACGAAAAGGGCACATAGCCGACGCTGCGTTTCGCGCCGTAGAAATGCGAGGTGAAGGTGAGGCCGTAGACGCAGCAGGCCGAGCCCGAAAGCACCGTGGCGGTGCGGCGCATCCGAAGCCCCACGCGGAGCGAGCCGAACGCGGGGCACATCGATTGCGGCTGGTCGTGCGGGCCTTTTGGGTAGTCGGCGTCGTAGCGGGCTAGGATGTCGGATTTTCCGGCCAGTTCAGCGGCTTCGCGGAGGGTTGGCGAGCTACTGCACTTGAGCCCCTCCCCTTCAGGGGAGGGGTTGGGGTGGGGCAGTTCAGCAGACACGCCGCCGGAAGCAGGCACGGCCCCACCCCCAACCCCTCCCCTGAAGGGGAGGGGCTTCGAAGCAGAGGAAGATAGGCCCAGCTCAGACGGCATCGTACACGACCTCGAGCGTCGGCTTCGCCACATAGGCCACACCGCGCATGTCCGCCTGGCTCGCGGGCTTCAGCGCATAATCCGCCCCCGTCACATCCGCCGAGAACAGCCCGAGCAGCCCGTCCTGGTCGAGCGGCGTCGGCCGCAGCGGCGGGGCTTCGGCGACATTGACCGCAAGCTCTTCGAACAGGCTCGCCCATTGCCCGCCGGGCTTGCCGATGATCTGGTAGTTCGCGCTCTTCTTGCGGATGTCTTCGTTCGCGGGGATCGCGGTCAGCACCGGGATGCCGACCGCAGCGGCGAACGCCTGCGCCTCGCCGGTGCCGTCGTCCTTGTTGAGGATCATCCCCGCAACGCCGACATTGCCGCCCATCTTGCGGAAATATCCGACCGCCTTGCAGACGTTGTTCGCGACATAGAGCGACTGCAGGTCGTTCGACGCGACGACGATCACCTTCTGGCACATGTCGCGCGCGATCGGCAGGCCGAAGCCGCCGCACACCACGTCGCCCAGGAAGTCGAGCAGGACATAGTCAAAGCCCCATTCATGGAACCCGAGCTTCTCGAGCGTCTCGAACCCGTGGATGATCCCGCGCCCGCCGCATCCGCGACCGACCTCCGGCCCACCGAGTTCCATCGCGAACACGCCGTCGCGCTGGAAGCAGACGTCCTCGATCCCGATCTCCTCGCCCGCGAGCTTCTTGCGCGAGCTGGTCTCGATGATCGTCGGGGTCGACTTGCCGCCGAACAGCAGCGACGTGGTATCGCTCTTGGGATCGCAGCCGATCAGAAGCACGCGCTTGCCCTGCTGCGCCATCATGTAGCTGAGGTTGGCGAGCGCGAACGACTTGCCGCTGCCGCCCTTGCCGTAGATCGCGATGATCTGCGTCTCCTTGGTGACCGGGCCGGTCGGGACCGGATCCGGCTCCTGTTCGGCTTCGCGCCGCAGGGGTCCGGGATCGAACATGCTCATAGCGCTCTCCAGTCGAGGACCATCTTGACGCAATCGGGGTCGGTGAAGGCCTGTGGATAGGCGTCCATCGCCTCACCGGCGGGTCGGGTGTGGCTGATCAGGCCGTCGAGTTCGAGCAGCCCGGTCTCGATCAGCGCGAGCACCGCGGCGATGTCCGCAGGCGTGAATTCGGCGGCGACACGCATCCGCGCCTCGCGCAGGAATGCCGGCGGGAAGGCGAAGGACAGCCGGTCGTAGAAGCCGGCCAGCACCACTTCGCCGCCCTTGCCGAGCCGCGCGAACGCCAGGTCGAGGATATCGGCGGTCCCGCTCGCGTCGCAGATCGTGCGATAGTCGCAGCGCTCGTCGTCGGCTGGGTCGATCACGCGGTAGCCGGATCCGATCCGACGCGCCGGCTGGACCTCCCACACCGTCGGCGCACCCGCCCCCGAGGCGACCGCGATCCGCGCGATTAGCTGCCCCAATATGCCATGCCCGACGATCAGGTCGGGCGCGCCGCCGACCGCGATCGCGTGGTGCGCGGTGGCGGCGAGCGCGAGCAGCACGCCGTTGCGCCCGAGCGTCGCGTCGATCGGCACCGCGCGCGCGCCGGGCAGGATCACCCGCCGCGCCGCCCCTCCGAACAGGCCGCGCGCCTGGCGATAGCAATTCGCGCCGGGGACGAAGACATATTCGCCGATCCGCGCGCGCGCCTCGACGCCGGCATCGACGATCCGCCCGACCGATTCATATCCCGGCACCAGCGGATAGCCCATGCCCGGAAATTCGGGCATCCGGCCGCTCCACAGCAGCCGTTCGGTGCCGGTGCTGATCCCGCTCCAGTCGATCTCGACGCACAGATCGGCGTCGCCCATGGGCGTGAGCGAGAGGGTGCGGAGCGCAAGCCTTTCCGGCGCTTCCAGTATGACCGCCAGTGCGTCCATACGTCCGTTGCCCACCGCTCCGTCCTCCATCAGATCATGGTCGTAATCTGCTCTAGACAGATCATGTTGTCAACTTGATTGGACACATTATCGTGTCGTGGTGATCACACAGGCGATCAGCGGCAGCGCGGTGCGCCGGGTGCGGACCTGGCCGAAACCCGCGACGTGCAGCATCGCGCGAATCTCCGCGACACTGCGCGGTCGGCCGGTGCCCATGGCGAGCAGGTAGAAGCCGAAATACGCATCGCCGGACCGCTCCGCACCCGGCGTCTGCGCCATCGGTTCGGCGATCAACAAAGTCCCGCCGGGGGGCAGCGCGAAATGGATACGACGCAGCAACGTCAGCGCCACCGCGTCGTCATGATCATGCAGGACGCGCACGAGCGTGATCAGATCATAGCCCTCGGGCAGCGGATCCGCGAGAAAATCGCCGCCGTGCAGCGTCGCGCGCGTCCCCAGCCCTGCCGAGTCGAACCGCCCGCGCGCGCGCTCGGTGACCGCGGGCAGGTCGAACAGCCCAAGACCGGGCGTCGCGAACCGCGCCCCGAGCGCGCAGAGAAACGCCCCCTCGCCACCGCCGACGTCAAGCACGCGACGATGCCGGTCGAACCGATAGGCCGCGAGTGTCTGGCTTGCGACCATCGGTTGCGACGCCGCCATCAACGTCGAATAGGCAGAGACCGCGGCGGCATCGCCCTGCCCCGCCGACTCGGCATAATGCCAGTGATCCGACACCGCCCCGCCCCCGCCCCCGCGGCGCAGCAGCGCGACGGGATCGGCCAGATCGGCATAGAGCAGACGGTGATGCGCGATCATCGCGGTGATGCCGGGATTGCCGAGCAGCGCCGCGCCGTCGCTGCCGAGCGCCCAGTCCGCCCCGCACGGCTCGACGAGCCGCAACGCCGCCGCACCGCGCAACAGCCGTTCGGCGCCCGCCACCGGCAGGTCGAGCTGATCCGCGATCGTCCGCGCGTCCGCCGGGCCGCGGGCCAGCAGCGCGAGCAGCCCGGTTTCGACACAGGCGGCAAGGATCTGCGAGTAAGTGAACCCTGCGACCAGATCGAACAGTGCGCCCGCCCGACGACGCGCGATCGGCCGACTGATCGGAAAGCGCTGCGCCGCGTGCTGGACGCGCGGATCGGCGAGCAGGCGGTTGCGACAGTCCAGCCACCGCTCCCGCACCCGGGCGAAAAGATGATGATACGTTTTCATGTGTCCATATTTGTGGACAGGTGTTAGCATCGCGTCAATTGGAGGATGCCGGTGGCGGATGCGGGCGTGGTGGTGATCGGGGCGGGGGTCGGCGGGCTGGTCAGCGCCGCGCTGCTCGCCGCGCAGGGCCGCACCGTGACGGTCGTCGAGGCGCAACCCGGGCCGGGGGGCAAGCTGCGCACGATCGCGGTCGATGGCGACGCGATCGATGCGGGACCAACGGTGTTCACGCTGCGATCGGTCATGGAGGATGTCTTCGCGGCATGCGGCGACACGCTCGACCGGCACGTGACGATGCGCCCCGCCGCGCTGCTCGCCCGCCATGCCTGGGGTCCCGCCCGCCTCGACCTGTTCGCCGATCCCGCCGCGAGCGAGGACGCGATCGGCGCCTTTGCCGGCGCGGCCGATGCCCGCGGCTATCGCGCGTTCCGGGCCGAGGCGAAACGGCTGTTCACCGCGCTCGACCAGCCCCTTCTCCACGCGACACGCCCCGGGCCGCTGACGCTGGGCTGGCGGATGGGCCTGCGCGGCCTTGGCGATTATTGCACGCTGCGCCCCTATACGTCGCTGTGGCACGCGCTCGGCGGCTATTTCGCGGATCCGCGGCTGCGCCAGCTGTTCGCGCGCTATGCGACCTATTGCGGGGCATCGCCGATGCAGTGCCCGGCGACGCTGATGCTGATCGCGCATGTCGAGGCGAGCGGCGTGTGGCTGATCGACGGCGGCATGTATCGGCTCGCACTCGCATTGGAGGCGCTTGGCCGGCAGAACGGCGTCCGCTTCCGCTACCGCGCGCCGGTTCGCGCGATCCTCATCGAGCGGGGCCGCGCCGCCGGGGTCATGTTCGAGGACGGCGAGCGCATCGCCGCGTCGGCGGTGATCTGCAACGCCGATCCCGCCGCGATCGCCGTCGGCCGGTTCGGCGCCGCGGTCCGTCACGCGGTCGCCCCCGTCCCAGCCGCGCACCGATCGCTCAGCGCGATGGTGTGGACCGGACACGTGCAGGCCGAGGGCTTTCCGCTCGCCCGCCACACCGTCTTCTTCTCGGACAACTATCCGGCAGAATTCGCCGCGCTGTCGGCGGGTCGCGCCGCCGCCCGGCCGAGCGTCTATGTCTGCGCGCAGGATCGCAGCGACAGCGGCGACGACGACCGCCGCGGCGGGCGCGCCCCGGCCCGCCCCGAACGCGTGCAGATCATCGTCAACGCGCCGCCCACCGGCGACGGACCGGACACCAGCCAGGAGGAGATCGCGACATGGACGAGGCGCATGCTCGAGGGCGTTTCGCAGGCGGGACTTTCGCTCGATCTGGCGCCCTCGACCGTCATGACGACGCCGCACGCGTTCGAGGCACTGTGTCCCTCGACGGGTGGAGCCCTTTATGGACGGGCCTCGCACGGGTGGGCGGCGTCCTTCCGCCGGCAGGGCAGCCGGACTCGGATCCCTGGGCTCTATTGCGCGGGCGGGAGCACCCACCCCGGCGCGGGCGTCCCGATGGCGGCGCTTTCCGGCCGGCTAGCCGTCGACTGCCTGCTCAGGGACCACGCTTCGACGTTCGTGTCGATGCCCAGGGCTATGCCTGGTGGTATGTCGACGCGACCAGCGCGGACGGCGCCCACGGGCTGACGATCATCGCCTTCATCGGCAGCGTCTTCTCGCCCTATTACAAGCTTAGCGGCCGGAAGACCCCCGAAAACCACTGCGCGATCAACGTCGCGCTGACCGGCCCGCGCGGCAGCGCCTGGGCGATGACCGAACGTCCCGCGCACCGCGTCGACCGGGGCACCGATCATCTCGTCGTCGGCCCGAGCGGCCTCAGCTGGGACGGCGACACGCTGGTGATCGAGATCCGCGAGCGATCCGCGCCGCTGCCCTACCCTGTGCGCGGCACGATCCGCGTCAGCCCCGCGATGATCGGCACCACCGCCTTCGCGCTCGATCCGGGCGGGCGGCATCGCTGGCATCCGGTCGCACCGCGCGCCCAGGTCGAGGTCGCGATGACGCATCCCGGCGTCCGCTGGTCGGGCCCCGGCTATTTCGACTCGAACTTCGGCGACGAACCGCTCGAGGCAGGGTTCGACGACTGGCACTGGTCACGCGCGCATCTCAAAAGCGACGTCGCAGTGCTGTACGAAGGGCGACGGCGCGACGGCACGCCGTTCGACCTCGCGCTCAAATTCGATGCGCAGGGCCGGTGGCACGACGTCGTCCAGCCCGCCCCGGCGGCCCTGCCCCGGACCGGCTGGCTCATCAAGCGCGCGACGCGAGCCGACGCGGGACATCGCCCGCGCGTGGTGAAGACATGGATCGATGCCCCCTTCTATGCCCGTTCCGCGCTCGCCACGCGGCTGTTCGGCGAGGAGGTGCGCGCCGTGCACGAAAGCCTCGCGCTCGGCCGCTTCCGATCACCGATCGTCCAGTCGATGCTCCCCTACCGGATGCCCCGCGCCTTCTGGTGAAGCGGGGGCGGGCGGCGGCGACCGGTCCTTCGCGGTCCGGTCCTTCGCGATCGCCCGATTGACCGAGACGAGCTGCCACACGCAGAAGATGATGACCGGCGCGCCCGCGATCATCAGGTCGAGCAGGCCGAGAACGCCGGTCATATACGGGCCTCCATGAACGGTCGGATGATCGCCGCAACCTCTTCGGGGCGTTCCTCATGCGCGAGATGGCCGAGCCCGTGCAGCGCCTCGAGCCGCCCGTCACCGACCGCCGCCACCGCCTCGCGCGCGTTCGACAACGGGATCGCCCGGTCGGCGTCGCCATGCACGAGCAGCACCGGCGTCTTCAACCGCGCCAGATCCCGCCGCAACCCGACCAGATCCCAGGCCGCCATCATGCCGATCGCGCCCGCGCACTGCGCCGACGTGCCGAGCAATGCCGCATAACAGGCCACGCCCGCGTCATCGATCCGCGATCCGGTCGACCGGTACAGGAACCGACCCGTCTCGCCCGGGGTGCGGGCGATCCGCGCGAACAGATGCGGCGCGATCGGGTTGACGAACAGCGCGCGCGCCATCGTCGGGAACAGTGTCGCGGCCAACCCCGGAAAGGGCAGCAGCGCCGCACTTAACCCGATGATCGCCGCGGGGGACGCCCTGCCGTCGATCGCCAGCCGCGCCGCGATCGCCGCCCCCGCCGAATGGCCGATGATCACCTGCGGCGTGACCTGCAGCGTGCCGAGCAACGTCGCGACCGCGCCCGCCATTCCCGCGATCGACAGGCCGCCGACCGGGTGGCCGGTGGTGAAGCCATGCCCGGGCAGGTCGACCGCGACGACGTGGTAGTGCTGGCCGAGCAACGGCGCGAGCGTCCGCCAGCTATGCGTCGCCGCGCCGGTGCCGTGGAGCAGCAGGATCGTCGCAGGCGCGTCGCGGGCCTCGGGCGCCTCGGGCGCGAAGGTCTGGACATGCCAGCGCAGGCCGCCGGCCGCGACGAACCGGCTGGTGGCGCGATTGGGCCAGTCGCGTCCCTCGACGCTCCAGCGCGGCGCGCTCATGCGGGCTGCACCGCGCGGACTGCCGCGTGCATCCGCGTCGCATCCGCGCGCGGCAGCGGCAGATAGCGCGCCTGCATCGCCGCGGCGAGCGCCGCGCCCTCGGGTCCCGGCCGTGCGGAGATGTCGAGGAATGCCGCAGCGATTCCCGCACGGCCGAGCGCGGCGGCGGCAGCGCTCGCATCCGCGGCGGCGACGCTGCGCACCGCCCGCCCATCCGCGGCGATGTTCGCGCGCCCGTCGGTCAGCAGGACGACGAACGGCGTCTGGCCGCGCGCGCGTGCCACATCGGCGACGTCGATCGCGGCGCGCAGTCCGGCCGCAAGTGGCGTGCCACCGCCGCCCGGCAGCTCGGCGAGCGACCGCCGCGCGCGTGCCAGCGACCGGGTCGGCGGGAGCAGCACGGTCGCGCCGCTGCCCCGGAACGCGATGAGCGCGACCTGCGCGCGCTGCACATAGGAATCGGCGAGCAGCAATTCGACCGCGCCCTTCGCCTCCGCGAGTCGTGACAGCGCGGCGGATCCCGACGCGTCGACGACGAAGATCGTGACCGACTCCGCGCGCGTCTCGAACCGGCGGATCCGCAGGTCGTCGCGGCGGACCAGCACCCGCGACGCGCTGTCCGCCGTGCGCCGCAACCTTTGCCACGGCGCCGCCGCGCGCAGCGTGTCGATCAGGCTCAGGCGCTGCCCCCCGCCCGGCACGCCCGGGCGCACCCCGACGGGCCGGCCGCGCGCCGGCGATCGACGCCGCTCGCCCGCGCCGCGTGACGCGCGCGTCCTGCCGCGCCGGACGCCACCCGCCGCGATCTGCGCCAGCACATCCTTCGGCAGCGCCGCGAGCGCGGCCTCCAGCACGACGTCGTCGAGCGGCCGGGTTTCTCCGTCCGGCTGGTCGCGATCCCCCGCGTCCGGCGGCGGCGCGTCAGGCGGCTGCGGCTCGGGCGGCGGCGAGTCGTCGGGTTGCTCGGCCGGCAGCCGCGTCGCGCGCGGCGCGAGCACCAGCCGCGCGGCGAGCATCAGATCCTCGTCGCCGATCGCATCGCGCCCCGCACACCGCGCCGCAGCCCGCGCCGCGCGCAACGCGAACAGCGGCGCGCGCGCGGTCTCGATCCCGAGCGCGGCCGCCGTCGCGACCAGCGTCGCAAGGACCGCGTCGGGCGTCGGCGGCGTGCCCGCGTCCTCGAACCGAGCATCGTCCTGCATCGCCGCCACGGGCTTCGCGTCGTGCAGGTCGATGCGAAACGCGAGCCGTTCGAGCAGCGCCGCGGGCGGCCCTTCGTCGGGACCGTCCCCGTCGTCGAGCGCCACGACAAGGGCTCGCCCGACGCCGCCGCCGTCCATCGCCGCGACGATCCGCCCCGCCACCGCATCGGACAGCCGGTCCGCCATCGCCAGCACCAGCACCCCGCCCGCCGCCTCGACGAGCAGCCCCGCGCGCTGCACCGCGCGCGCCTGGGCCAGCGTCGCGACCAGATCGAGCCCGCCGAACAGCCGGTCGTCGTCGACATGGACCGGCACCCGCCGCAGCGGCGCATCGGCCGGCAGATGCGACCGCAGCGCGGCGATCACCGCATCGCGCAGCTCGCCGCCGCCGCGCAGCGCGATGCCGCCAAGCCAGGGATCGGCAGCACAGAGCCGCGCCGCGATCAGCGCATCGGCCAGCGGATCCGGCGCCCCCGCTGCCCGCCCGGTCACCCCGCCACCTCCTCCAGCGCGCGCAGGATCCGCGCGGTCGACCCGGTCTCGTCGAGCACGTTACGCCGCAACCGGTGGCGCAGCGCCATCGGCGCGATCGTCGCGACATGCGCCTGTGTCACCTCCGACACCGCCTCGAGCGCCGCGAGCGCCCGCGCCGCCCGCATCAGCGTCAGTTCGCCGCGCAACCCGTCAGCCCCCACCGCGATGCACAGCCGCGACGCGAAGGCGAGCACCGCGTCGGGCAGCGCGACCATCGGCAACCCCGCCCGCCCCCGCGCGATCGCCGCCAGCGTCGCGCGCTCGTCGGCCGCCCAGTGCTCGACAAACGCCGCCGGCGACCGCTCGAACGCGTCGCAGCGCCGGAGGATCTCGACGCGCTGGTCCAGATCCTGCGGGGTGCGAACCTCGACCGACAGCCCGAACCGGTCGAGCAATTGCGGCCGCAATTCGCCCTCTTCGGGATTGCCGCTCCCGACCAGCACGAACCGCGCCGGGTGGCGGACGCTCAGCCCCTCGCGCTCTACGACATTCTCGCCCGAGGCGGCGACGTCGAGCAGCAGGTCGACGATATGATCCTCGAGCAGATTGACCTCGTCGATATACAGGAAACCGCCATTGGCGCGCGCGAGCAGCCCCGGCTCGAACGCCTTGACCCCTGCCCCCAGCGCGCGTTCGAGATCGAGCGCGCCGACCACCCGGTCCTCGGTCGCGCCGAGCGGCAGGTCGACGAACGGCACCGGCACCTGCCCGCTGCGCGGCGTTCCGTCCTGATACCCCGCCTGGTCGGCGCGCACCGGCGGCAGCAGCGCGGCGAGCGCGCGCACCGCGGTCGACTTGCCCGTGCCGCGATCGCCGAACACCATCACCCCGCCGATCCGCGCATCGACCGCCGCGATCAGCAGTGCGCGTTTCATCTCGTCCTGACCGACGATCGCCGAAAAGGGGAAAGACACGCGCATGCCAAAGGTGTAACACGCATTGGACACTCGGCAAGATGGACAATGTGATGCTTAACCCGATTGTCGTGAGCGGCAGTGCCGCCATCGCGCTTTGCGTCGTCGGCGGACTGATGACGCCGATCGGCCCCTGGTACCGCACGCTGCGCAAGCCGCGGTTGCAGCCGCCGAACTGGCTGTTCGGTCCCGCCTGGACGATCATCCTCGGCCTGGCCGCTTGGTCCGCGTCGATCGCCTGGACCGCCGCGCCCGACGCCGCGACCCGCGCGGAGGTGGTCACGCTGTTTGCGGTCAACGCGGTCTTCCACCTGCTGTGGAGCCCGCTCTTCTTCCGCGCCCGGCGCCCCGACTGGGCGCTGATCGAGGTCGTGTTTCTCTGGGCGTCGCTCGTCGCGCTGGTCGTCGGGCTGTGGCCGATCGACCGCTTCGCGAGCCTGTTGATCGCGCCCTATCTCTTGTGGGTCAGCTTTGCGGCCTGGCTCAACTGGGCGATCGTGCGGCTGAACCAGCCGTTCGGACTCGCCGCCCAACGATACCCCGCATGACGAGGATATACGCCACCCCCTGAACGGAGAGCAGATCATGGCCACCCATCCGCACAGCTTCATCGCGCCAGCACCCGCCATCCCCGAGATCCGCGAGATCGGCACCGCCGACCTGCGCTGGGCCCTCGCCGAGGGGTGGAAGGACTTTCTCGCCAAGCGCGGCGACCTGATCGTGATCGGCCTGCTCTACCCGATCGTCTGCTTGGTCGCCGCGGTGGTGACGTACAACGCGCCACTGCTCCCGCTGTTCTTCCCGCTGGTCGCCGGGCTCTCGATCCTCGGCCCCGCCGCCGCCTCGGGCTTCTACGAACTCGCGCGCCGCCGTGAAGAGGGGCGCGACTCGAGCTGGTGGCATTTCCTCGATCCGCTCAACGGGCGCAGCCGCCTGCCGCTCGCGATCCTCACCGCCGGCCTCGCCGCCCTCATGGTCGGATGGCTGGCGACGGCCTATGCGGTCTATGACCTGACCTTCGGTGCGACCGCGCCGCTGCGGATCGGCGACGTCGCGGGCCGCCTGTTCACCACGCAGGAGGGGTGGACGCTGATCCTGCTCGGCAATCTGGCGGGCGCACCCTTCGCGATCGCCACGCTGGTCTTCGCGCTGGTCGCGTTCCCGATGGTGGTCGATCAGCCGGTCGATGCAGGCCTTGCGCTGCGCACCTCGCTCGCGGCGGCGCGACGCAACCCGCGTGCGGTGTTCGGCTGGGGTGCGCGCGTCGCCGGGCTGCTGGTCCTCGGGCTGATCCCGCTCGCGATCGGGCTGGCGGTCGTGCTGCCCTGGCTCGGCTATGCGACCTGGCACCTCTATACGCGTCTGGTCGTCCGCTGACGCACCCCCGCGCCGCGCCCGGTGCAGCAGCACCCGGCGCGGCGCGGTCGCCCTCAAGCCCGCGTCGGGCGCGGTCCGGGGTGGTACGATGGCGGACGATCCGCCTTCGCCGTGCCGAACCGTGACGGCTTGTCCCCCATCACGAAGGCGAGCTCGCCACCCTGGGCAAGATCCGCATGCCCGATCCAGTTCTTCGTCCAGGGCTTGCCGTTCCACCGCACCGACTGGACATAGGGCGCCTGCGGACCATTGCCCGACGCGGTGATCCGGAGCGTCTTCCCGCCGCCCAGCGCGACCTCCGCGGCATCGAACAGCGGCGAGCCAAAGACATAGACCGCGCTGACCGGATCGACCGGGTAGAGGCCGAGCGCGGAGAAGATGAACCACGCGCTCGTCTGCCCGCAATCGTCATTGCCGATGACGCCGTCGGGATCCGCCTTGTACATCTCGGTGCACAGGCGCCGGACCATCGCCTGCGTCTTCCACGGCGCACCGGCATAGGCATACATGTACGCGGCATGCTGGTCGGGTTCATTGCCATGCGCATATTGGCCGACCAGCCCCGAAATGTCGGGCGGCGCATTCTTGGGGAGTGTCGAGGGCGCCGCGAACAGCGCGTCGAGCTTCTTCACGAACCCGGCATCGCCGCCGAACAGGTCGATCAGTCCATAGATGTCGTGCTGGTTGAGGAACGTCGCCTGCCAGCCATTCGCCTCGGTATAATCGCGGTGCTTGTCGGGGTTGTGGCCAAGCTGGATCGGATCATAGTCCGCCCACCACGTCCCGTCGGCGAAACGCGGCCGCGCGAAGCCGATCTTCGGATCGATGACGTTGCGATAGTTGAGGCTGCGCTTGCGCAACGCCTGCGCGTCCGCGGAGGCGCCCGCCGCGTCCGCGAGCACCGCCATCGCCCAGTCGTCATACGCATATTCCTGCGTCCGGCTGACCGATTCCCAGACCTTGTCGGCGGGGATGAAGCCGAGGTCGTAATAATAGCCGCGGCCGAGCGTGCTTTCGAGATCGCGGAAGCTGCGGTCGAACGCGCGCCGGCGGATCTGCGGCCAGGCGGCGGCATAGTCCGCCTTCACGCCCTTCACGCACGCCTCGGCGAGCACCGACACCGAATGCCAGCCGATCATGCACGCGGTCTCGACACCCTGGAGCGGCCAGACCGGCGAACCCGCCGGGCTCTGGATCGTCTGGCGGACCAGATCGCGCGTGAACTGCGCGGCCTTGTCGGGCTGGACCAGATTGAGCAGCGGGTGCAGCGCGCGGTACGTGTCCCACAGCGAATAGGTGCTGTACGCGGTGTCGCCCGCCGCCGCTATGTGCACCTTGCGGTCGAGCCCGACATAGCGGCCATCACGGTCGGTGAAGAGAGTCGGCGACAGGAACGTATGATACAGCGCGCTCGCCATGATCGTGCGCTGATCGGGCGTGCCGCCCTCGACACGGATACAGTCGAGCTGCGTCTGCCAGGTCCGCGCCGCCGACCGGCGCACGCTGTCGAACTGCCAGCCAGGGGCCTCGCCCGCCAGCGCGGCCTTGGCGCCCGCGACGTCGACCGCGGAGATGCCCGTCTTGATCAGGATCGGTTCGCCGCCCGCCTGGTCGAAGAACAGCGCGACCTTCAGCCGGTTGCCGGTGATCGCCTTCGCGCCCGCGGGTGCCGGTGTGTCGTCGTCGCCGAAGAACTCGACCCGGTCGGGACGGCGCGACAGCTGCATCGCGAAATGGATCCGCCGACCCTTCGCCCAGCGGTGGACGCGGCGGCTGCCGGTCAGCATCCCGTCGGGCGACAGCGCCAGCGACGCCTCGTCGATCAGCACACCCTTGTCCCAGACGTCGAGGATCATGTGCGCGAAGTCGATCAGGATGTGCCCCGCGCCCTGCGGGAAGGTATAGCGGTGATGCCCCGTCCGCTCGGTCACGGTCAGCTCGGCGAGCACGCCCGATTCGAGCTTCACGCGGTAATAGCCGGGCTCGGCCAGCTCGTCGGAGAAGCGCTGGCGATAGCCGTCCTGCGGCTTGTCGAGCGCACCGGGTTTCAGCTTCAGCGGCCCGCGCGTCGGCACGACGAGGACGTCGAGCATGTCGCCGATTCCCGTCCCCGACAGATGCGTGTGGCTGAACCCCATGATCGAGCCGTCATCCTGGTGATAGCCCGAGCACGCGTCCCAGCGGCTGTTGTCGGTATCGGGGCCGAGCTGGACCATCCCGAACGGCAGCGACGGCCCGGGATAGGTGTGGCCGTGCCCGCCCGTGCCGATGAACAGATCGGGCTTGCCCGCGGTCGGGCGCTGGCCCTGCGCGGTGGCAGCGGCGGCGGGCAGCACGCCCGCAAGGCCGGCAAGCCCGGTGGTGGCGAGCACCTGGCGGCGGTTGGCGGTGGTCATGTGTCTCTCCCGTGGGTCCATGTCAGTAGCGCGCGGCGAGCAAGCCGGGCTTGCGCCGCTCGAGGTCGAGGATCAGCTCGCCAAACAGCCCGTTGGCCCAGGCGAACCAGCTGCGCGTGAATTTCGTCGGATCATCCTTGTGGAAGGATTCGTGCATGAAGCCCGTGCCGCCGTGCGTCGTTTTCAGCCATGTCAGGCACTGGCGGATCACGGCGTCGTCATCGCTGTTCATCGCATGCGTGACGATCGACATCGGCCAGATCATGTCGAGGCCGATATGCGGCCCGCCGATTCCCTGTGCGGCCTTGCCCGCAAAGAAATAGGGGTTGCGGTCGCTCCAGGCGAGCGCGGCGGTGCGGCGGAACAGCGGGTCGGCGCGGTCCGCGGCGCCGAGCAGCGGCAGGCCCGACAGGCTCGGCACGTTGGCGTCGTCCATGAAGATCGCATTGCCGAAGCCGTCGACCTCATAGGCCCAGACCTCACCGCCCTGCCCGTCGGGCATCCGGCCATGTGCGCGCAGCGCCGCCTCGACTTCGGTCGCGAGCGCCTCGCTGCCCGCCGCGCCCGCGGTATCGCCGCGCGCCTCGCGCTGGACCGTCGCCAGCATGCGCAGCGCCGACACCGCGAACAGGTTGGACGGGATCAGGAAGGGGTAGAGGCACGCATCGTCCGACGGACGGAACATCGAATGGATCAGCCCGACCTTGCGCGTCGGTGCGCCGTATCCCTCGAACATCAGCGTCTCGGTCGGCGAGACGTTCAGCCGCTGGAAATGATACGGGCCCTTGCCGTCCTTGCGCTGCTGTTCGCGGAAGGTCGCGACCGCACGGACCATCGCCTGCGCCCACAGGTCGTCGAACGGCGTCTTGTCGCGCGTCGCGGTCCAGTAGCCGTGCGCGAGCCGCATCGGGTAGCAGAGCGAGTCGATCTCCCATTTCCGCTCGGCGACGCCGGGTTTCATCTCGGTCTGGTCGGTCCGCGCGCCCAGGTTCGATTTCGCGGTCGGATCGTCCATGAACGCGTTGGCGTACGGGTCGATCAGGATACAGCGCGCCTGCCGTGCGATCAGCCCGACAAACACCCGGCGCAGTCCCGCATCCTTGGGCGCGAGATGGACATAGGTCTGCATTTGCGCCGAGCTGTCGCGCAGCCACAGCGCCTCGATATCGCCGGTGATGACGAACGCGTCGGGCTTGCCGTCGACCATGCCCAGCCGGACCGTGGTGTCGAGCGTGTTGGGGTAGCAATTCTCGAACAGCCAGGCGAGCTCGGGGTCGGCGATCTTCGCCTTCACGCGCGCGATCTCGGTCTCGACCGCGGCGCTGACGAAGCGACGCTCGCCACGCGGCGGGCGCTTGCTCGCCAGCGGCGCGGCGAGCGCCCCGCCGGGCAGCGCGGTCGTCAGTGCGAGCGCCGCCGCGCCGGTCATCACGTCGCGGCGGCGGGGGGTGAAGCGCGCGCCGCTCATGGCTTGGCCACCGGTGCGCTCATCGAGAAGGGCGCAGCACTGCTGGCCGCACCCCATTTGCGGTTCGGCGTCGGCCCCATCACGAAGCGCAGCGTACCGCCCTTCTGGAGCGCCTCGCGCGTCAGCCACGGCTTGTCGTGCGGCGTCCCGTTGAAGCTCGCCGACTGGATATAGACATTGCCCGGCCCGTTGTTCGCCGCCTCGATCGTCAGCCTCTTGCCGCCCGGCATCGTCAGCTTGACGGTGCGGAACAGCGGGCTGCCGATCGCATATTGGCCGACCGCCGGTGTGACCGGATAGAAGCCGAGCGCGGAGAACACGTACCAGGCCGAGGTCTGGCCATTATCCTCGTCACCCGGATAGCCGTCGGGCGTCGGCGCGTAGAGCTTCTTCATCACGTCGCGGACATGATATTGCGTCTTCCACGGCGCCCCCGCCCAGTCATACAGATAGGGCATGTGCTGGATCGGCTGGTTGCCATGCGCATATTGGCCCATGTCGACGATTTGCATCTCGCGGATCTCGTGGATCGTCTGCCCGTAATAGCTGTCGTCGAAGATCGGCGGCGTGGTGAACACCGAATCGAGCCGCTTCACGAACGCGTCCTTGCCCCCCATCAGGTCGGCGAGCCCCTGCACGTCCTGCATCACCGACCAGCTGTAATGCAGCGCATTGCCCTCGGTGAACGCGTCGCCCCATTTATACGGGTTGAAGGGGGTCGACCAGCTGCCGTCCTGGTTGCGCCCGCGCATCCACCCGCTCTGCGTGTCGTAGAGCTTGCGGTAATTCTGCGCCCGCGCGGCATAGAGTTTCGCATCCTCGGTCTTCCCGAGCGCACTCGCCAGCCGCGAAATCGAGAAGTCGGCAGTCGCATATTCGAGGCTGCGCGCGGCATTCTCGTTGATGCCGACGTCATAGGGCACATAGCCCAGCCGGTTGTAATATTCGACGCCCTCGCGCCCGACCGCGCCGACGACCTCGCCCTTCTTGTCGACCGGGCGGCCTTGCGAGGTCGTCGCGTTCTTGACCATCGCCTCGTACAACGTCTCGACGTCGAACCCGCGCACGCCGTTCAGATACGCGTCGGCGATCAGGTTCGCCGAGTTCGACCCGATCATCACGTCGCGGTGGCCGGGGCTCGCCCATTCGGGCAGCCAGCCGGACTCCTTGTAGGTGTTGACCAGCCCCTGCATGATCTCGCTGTCGCGCTCGGGATACATCAGCGCGAAGAACGGGAAGACCGCGCGCCACGTGTCCCAGAAGCCGTTGTCGGTATAGAGAAAGCCCGGATGCACCTTGCCGTCATACGGACTGTAATGGACCGTCTGGCCCTTGGCATCGACCTCGTGGAACATCCGCGGGAACTGCAGCATCCGGTACAGCGCTGAGTAGAAGGTGCGTCGGTTGTCGATGTCGGGATCGCTCACCTCGATCCGGTCGAACTCGCGCTGCCAGACCGCCTTCGCCTTCGCCTTGGTCTGCTCGAAGCCATCGCCGCCGATCTCGCCGCGCAAATTGCGCTCGGCCTGCTCGAGGCTGATGAACGACGACGCGACCTTGACGCCGACCTGCTCGCCCTTGCGCGTCTTGAAGCTGACGACCGCGCCGACATGATCGCCCTCGCGCACCGGCGTCGCGGCGATCTGGCCGTTATCGTCCCAGGTCCGGCTGACCGTGAAGGCGTGGTCGAATTCGGCGACGAAATAATTGTGGAAATTGCCGGGCACGCCGCCGTGATTGTTGCGGACATAGCCGGTGATCCGGCGCTTGACCGGGTCGACCGACACCATCGATCCGCCCGCATAGCCGTCGAGGATGATGTGCGCGTCGTCGCTTTCGGGGAAGGTGAAGCGGAACTGCGCGGCGCGGTTGGTCGGTGCGACCTCCGCGGTCACGTCGTAATCGGCGAGATAGACCTTGTAGCTATAGGGCCGGCTCTCCTCCGCCTTGTGGCTGTACCACGAGGCGCGTTCGTCCGCCTTGACCTTCAGCGCGCCGGTGGTCGCCATCAGCGCGAACGCGGCATAATCGTTCATCCACGGGCTGGGCTGGTGCGTCTGCTTGATGCCGTTGATCTTGTTGCCGTCATAGGTGTAGCCCCAGCCGCTGCCGGGCTTGCCCGTCACCGGCGTCCAGAAGTTCATCCCCCACGGTACCGCGACCGCGGGATAGGTGTTGCCGTACGACAGCGTATAGTCGGAATCGGTGCCCATCAGCGGGTTGACGAGGTCGACCGACGGCTGCGCGTCGGCGCTGGCCGCAGCCTGTGCCGACAGCGGCACCGGTGCGACGAGCGCGATCGACGCGACCGCCGCCACCGTGCCGCGCAATGCGGCGATTACCCTGTGTCTCACATCGCTCTCCCAGATGAATGTTCGTCGCGCCCTGAAGCGGTTGACCCGGCACGGATCGGCCGCGGCGCGACGCCGGTATCGGTCATGACGACGGGCTCGATCGTACCGTCGGCGGCAAAGACCATGCGGTCGACCGCGATCTGCCGGTGTTCGCCGCGATCGGTGTCGAGCGGCCGCCGGTGATAGGCGATGTACCAGTCGTCGGTGCCGGGCACGTTGACGACCGAATGATGCCCCGCGCCGCGCGCGATGCGCAGGTCCTGCGACAGGATCTTGCCCTTCGGCGTGAACGGCCCGGTCGGGCTCGGCGCAGTCGCATAGGCGACGCTATAGTCCGGCCCGGTCCACCCGCCCTCCGACCACATCAGATAATAGACCCCGCGACGTTCGATCATGAACGACCCCTCGACATAGCCGGGGGGCGTGATCTCCTTGAACATCGTCCCGTCGGGAAACGGCAGGACGCGCTTCAGGTCAGGGCTCAGCCGGACGACGTTGCAATGCTTCCAGCCGCCGTAGAAGAGATAGACCTGCCCGTCGCGATCCCGGAACGCGAACGGGTCGATCGGCTGCGCACCGTTATGGAACGCGCCGACCAGCGGCTTGCCGAGCGCATCCCTGAACGGACCGCCCGGCGTCGCGCTGACCGCCAGACCGATCCCGCCGAGCTCGGCATCGCTCTGGATGTCGTTCGCGCTGAAGAACATGTAATAGCGCCCGTTCGCCTGGAGCACCGACGGCGCCCAGATCGCATAGGCGGCCCAGCCCGCATCCTGCACGTCGAACACGCGGCAATGCTTTGTCCAGTGCACCAGGTCGGGCGAGGAAAACGCGTCGAAGAACGTCTGCATGCCATAGGACGGGCGAACCGTCTTGCGCAGTCGGGCGGCCTTTTGCGCGGGCGTGAAGCGGCTCGGCGCGACCGGCTTTCCGGCATGGTCGGAATAGGTCGGATAGATCCAGTATTGCCCCGCGAACACGCGGATCTCGGGATCGGCATACCAGCCCGGCACGATCGGGTTAGACGCGGTCGCCGCACCACAGGCGAGCAGGCCCGCCAGCGTCAGAGCCCGGCGCAGGACGCGGGGATATCTATCAAAAGAACGGTGGCTCCGCGAAGGAGCCACCAGGGGAGAGGAAGGTTTTGTCCCCGCCATCAGAAGTTGAACGACACGCCGACATAGGCACGGCGCCCGAAGTAATTCCGATAGACGAAGCGATCCTTGGTATCGTTGCCGAGATGCTGGCTCTCTTCCGACTTGGTCAGGTTGATGATCGAGGCGGTGATGTTGAGCCGGTCGGTCAGCGCATAGGCGGCGTTGAGATCGACCTGTTCATACGGGCTGGTATAGACGTTCAGCCCCGACTGAAGCCCGCCAACGACCTCGCCGCGGCGGTTGTACGATGCGCGGACCAGCACCTTGCCATGCTCGTAGAAGACCGAGGCGTTCATCTGCGTCTTCGCGCTCCCGACCAGCGCGGACGAGCCGACCGACTGGCCGTCGAGCGTCACGTCGGCGACCGACGTGTCGTTATAGGTGAAGTTGACCTGCGCACCCAGCCCGAAGGACAGCGTGTGCTGCGCATAGAGCTCGACACCCTGCGACCGCGCGTTGGATCCGTTCGCGACCGTCGAATAGGGCTGGATCAGCACCTGCTCCCCCGCCACCTCGCGCGTGACGTTCAGCACCAGCGGCACGACGAAATCGGACACGTCCTTGCGGAACAGCGTCGCGCCCAGCACCGAGCCGCGATGGAAATACCATTCGATGCCGGCGTCATACTGCCATGCCGAGAACGGGTTGAGCTCCGAATTGCCGCCGCTGCCCGACCAGCCCTCGAATTCGCCGAACTGGCCGCGATCGAACGCATATTGCGGCGAGCGATAGGTCAGCGACCGTTCCGACCCGAGATTGGCGAAGGACGGCCGTGAAATGACCTTGGCGACCGCACCGCGGACCAGCAGGTCCGGGGTGATCTCGTACGAGATGTTGAAGCTCGGCAACCAGTCCGTGTAGGTCTTGGTCTGGTCGGCCCGCGTGTTGACGATCGTCTCGCGGACACTCAGCGGCAGGACCTGGCAATTGCCGTCCGCGCCCAGCGGGCGGTTCGGATCGAACGACCCGTTCGGCCCGTTGACGCAATAGTCGTTCAGATACTGGAGCCGGTCGGACGTGTTGCCCGACTGACGCGTATTGGCCATGCGCACACCGATATTGCCGCGCAGACCGCCAGTGCCAAAGTTCGCCTGCGCATACCCCGCGAACACGCGCTCACCCAAATCATAGACGAAGTCGCGCTCGTTGACGCGGACCGCGTCGCCATAGGTCGCGTTCAGATAGCTGAGATACTTGTCGAAATTGATCCCCGGCACGACGTTGGCGTTGAACCCGCCGTTGATGTTGCCGATCGGATTTTCATAGAAGAATTCGGGCCGCGCGACCGCGCCGGCCGCGGTATCCTGATAGCGGATCTCGTTGGCCGCATCGGCATACCATTCATTGCGTCCGGTCTCGCGGTGGATGCTCAGGTCACGCCATTTGCCGCCGATCTGCACCGACTTCAGGAACCCGTCGAACCGGCGCGTCAGGTCGAGCTGGAGATACCGCTGCGCCAGATCGCTGTTCGTGAAGCTCGAATTGGTCGATCCGACGTCGATCTGCGCGATGCCGTTGCGGATGTTCTGCTGCAATTCGGGCGAGAAGGTGAAATCGGCGATGCCGTTCGAAATGTCCCAGTTGCTGACCAGATTGCCGTTCTGCTCCTGGCCGGGGATCGTCAGCCGCGGCTTCGAAGCGACGCTGAACCGCGCCGACGGGCCGCCGCTCGACTTGGTCTTCCCGAGTTTCAGCACCGCGTCGAACCGGTCCTGGCTGTACTTCACTTCGGTTTCGAACGTGTTCGAGACCTGCTTTTCGCGGCTGTACGTGCCGCCGATCTGCGGCGTCTCCATCGTGCACGGGGTCGCTCGCGCGAGACAGCCCGTCCCCGCCGCCGGGACCGCGAAATTGGCCGACTGGAAGATCGTCCCGGACTTGTCGAGCGTCGCGCCGGTGAAGAAGTCGTTATAGCCCCATTCGGGGATCTTCAGATTATTGGCGGTATAGTCGCTGCTATAGCCGAAGCGGAAATAGTTCGACGTGACCGTGACATTCTCGAACGGACGGAACTGCGCGGTCGCCTGGATGCCATAGCGTTCGCGTTCCTGGTCGAACACCTGCGCATTGACCGACTGCGGCGCCCAATAGCCCGAATAATGCGTGCCGTCGCGCGCGGTCGTGCCCTGCCCCGGCCAATAGGAGATTGCGTCGTCATTGGCGAAGGGCTTGCCGTTGACGTCGGTCGCGGGCGTCAGGACATTGCCCTGCGCGTCGCGGTCGCTCCACCACAGCCAGCTTTCCGAGCTGCTGCGCAGTTCGCGGTTGGTCCGCTTCTGCCACACGCCGCCGACCAGCAGGCCGAACGTCTCGTCCTCGTTCTTCCACGACAGCTGTCCGCCGAGCTGCGGCTCGAACTTCTCGGTGGTGTCCGAATAGGTGCCCTCGGTCGAGACGAAGCCCGACCAGGCCGGGACGTCGAACGGCTTGCGTGTGTTGAGGATGATCGTGCCGCCGACGCCGCCTTCTTCCAGCCGTGCCTCGGGCGACTTGTAGACCTCGGTGCTGGCGATAAAGCTCGACGGCAGCAGGACATAGTTGAATGACCGCTGTGGATCGCCGCTGTCCGCGCCGGCCAGGAAGTTGCCGTTGAGCAGCGTCAGCGTCAGGTCGGACTGGAGCCCGCGGATGCTGACCCGCGCGCCTTCGCCGCCGTCGCGCGTGATGACCACGCCCGGCACGCGCTGCAGCGCGTCGGCGACGTTCTTGTCGGGGAACTTGCCGATATCCTCGGCGGTGATGACGTCGACGAACGCGTTGGCTTCGCGCTTCTGGTTCAGGCTCTTCTCGATCGAGCGGCGATAGCCGGTGACGACGATATCCTGCTCACCCGCAACGGCCGACGCGGTGTCCGCCGTCTGGCCCGAGGGCGCGGTCGCCGTCGATGCGGGCGTTACCGCGTCGGGCGCTCCGGTCGTGTCGCCGGTCTGCGGTGTCGTGGCGGCTGCGGGCAATGGCGGCGCGACATCCTGCGCGCCCGCCGTCCCGGCCAGCGCCGCGCTCAGGCTTGCGCCCGCGAGCAGAAACCGCAGCGCGCGGCGGCGATGCGACGGAACGGCATATATTGTCTTGGTTGCGCTCATCAGACTTCCCCTTTTCGGCGTGCGGGACGTCCTTGCCCCCTCACGTCTCCCTGCCGATCGCGTGCCTGCCCCCGTATTCGGGTGGGACGTCCGGTTCATCGGATCATCACGGTACGTCGTCTTTGCTTGCCTATTTGCCAATTATAAAAGTAAATTGTCAAATGGATTATGCGGAGCAGATTTATGCCGTTTCGGTCTCAACATTCGCAACATTCGCCGCGGCTCGGAACTTGGCCGAACCGGCACTAATCCTGCCGAGCGGTTCGCCGGCGGCGGGCCGTCTTGCCAAATCGCCCCGCAAACTGAATGCTGTCGTCTTCAACTTGGCCGGTATCAGCACCCGGCCTTGCCGCTCCGGCCCCAGACTCCGGAGCCCCTTCCCCTCCCAGACCGGGTGACCGCCATGCCAATGCTCAAGCGTCTCTGCCTCGCCGGATCGGCGCTCGCCCTGCTCGCCACCGCCCCCGCCCTCGCCCAGACCGCGCCGCGACCGAGCGACTCGGTCGATCCGCTGATCGGCACCGGTGGTGAGGGGCATACCTTCCCCGGCGCCGTCGCCCCGTTCGGCATGGTCCAGCTCTCGCCCGACACCGACACGTCCTGCGTCCTCCGCGACTGCTATCCGCACGCCGCCGGCTATCGCTACGACGACCCGACGATCGTCGGCTTCAGCCACACCCATTTCTCCGGCGCCGGCCATTCGGATCTCGGCGACGTGCTGGTGATGCCGGTCGCCGGCGACGACGTGCCGATGGACCCGGGCACGCCCGCCGCCCCCGGCTACCGATCGCGCTTCTCGCACGCCACCGAAACCGCGAAGCCCGGCTATTACGCCGTCACGCTCGCCGATCGCGGAACCCGCGCCGAAATGACGGCCGGCTCGCGGGTCGGCGTGCACCGCTACAGCTTTCCCGCGGGCAAGGCGGCGCATCTCGTCCTCGACCTCCGCTCGTCGCTCTACAATTATCCCGGCAAGATCCTGTGGTCGGGGCTGCACCTGCGCGACGACGGTGTCCTGACCGGCTTTCGCGAAACCCGCGGATGGGCACCCGGGCGCAAGCTCTTTTTCGCGATGCGCTTCTCCGCCCCCCTGACCGGCCACGCGCTCGTCAACCGCGAGACCGCCATCCCGTACAAGGGTTTCCAGGGGCCGGGCCGCGACAGCGACGCGCTCGCGGAAAAGCTCGGCCAGGCGCTCGAGGCCCGTCTCGATTTCGGCGTCCTGACGAAACCGCTCGAGGTGAAGGTCGGGATCTCGGGCGTCGACGAAGCCGGCGCGCTCGCCAATCTCGACGGTGAAGCGGGCGGCTTCGACGATATCCATGCGCAGACGCAGGCTGCCTGGGACACCGCGCTCGGCGCCGTCACGTTCGAGGCCGAGGCACCGATGCGCCGCATCTTCGCCACCGCGCTCTACCACAGCCTGCTCGCGCCGAGCATCTGGAGCGACCGCGACGGCCGCTATCGCGGGCCCGACGACCAGATCCATCAGGCGACCGATTTCACGGTCCGGTCGACCTTCTCGCTCTGGGACACGTTCCGCGCCGAACACCCGCTGCTGACCCTGATCCAGCCGGAGAAGACCAATACCGACATCGTCCGCTCGCTGCTCGCCAGCCAGACGCACAGCCCCGACGGCATCCTCCCGGTCTGGCAGTTCGCCGGGCGCGAGACGTGGACGATGATCGGCTATCACGCCGTCCCCGTCATCGCCGATGCCTATATGAAGGGCATTGGCGGCTTCGATGCCAACGCCGCGCTCGACGCGATGGTCGCGAGCGCGGATCACGCCGCCTATGGCGGGCTCGGCGAGTATATCGCGCGCGGCTATGTCCCGATCGACAAGGAACCCGAAGCCGCCTCCAAGACCGTCGAATATGCCTATGACGACTGGACCATCGCGCGGATGGCGCGGAAACTCGGCCGGGCGGACATCGCCGGGCGCTTCGAGAAGCGGGCGGGCAACTGGCGCAACAGCTTCGACGCGTCCTCGGGCTGGCTCCGCGCGCGCAAGACCGACGGCCAGTTCCGCACCCCCTTCGACCCGACCGCAATCAACTACGGCTCCGACTATACCGAGGGCAATGCCTGGCAATATAGCTGGTTCGTGCCGCAGGATCAGGCGGGGCTGTTCCGCCTGCTGGGCGGCGACGCCAAGACGATCCGGAAGCTCGATGCGATGTTCGATTTCGACCTGTCGAAGATCGACTACAGCCATGCCGAGGACATCGCCGGGCTGATCGGCCAGTATATCCACGGCAACGAGCCGAGCCATCATGTCGCCTATCTCTACAGCTATGCCGGGGCTCCCTGGCGGACGCAGGAGCGGCTGGGGCAGATCGTCGCCAGCCAATATGCCGACACGCCGGTGGGATTGAGCGGCAATGACGATCTCGGACAGATGTCCGCCTGGCTCGTCTTCACCGCACTCGGCTTCTACCCCGTCGCGCCGGGCGCGAACGAATATGTCATCGGCCGCCCCTTCCTGCCCAAGGCGACGCTGATGCTGCCCGGCGGCAAGCGGTTCGTGATCAGCACGGACAACCTTTCGACCGCCAATCGCTACGTCCAGTCGGTCACCCTGAACGGCCAGCCCCTCACCCGTGCCTATCTTCGCGATGATGAGATCCGACAGGGCGGCAAATTGCGGTTCGTGATGAGCGCCCGGCCGAACCGGCAATGGGGGAAGAGCGCATCGTCGCGACCGTTTTCGAGCTCTACCGCGGTTTCAAGCCCCCCGACGCGGCGCTAGCGAGAACGCCGTCGGGAGGTGCGTGCGGTGGCGGCGGTCTCGCCCGCTTCCAGCGCACGCCAGCGCGCAAAGCGTTCGGGCGTCAAAATGCCCGCGTCGATCCCCGCGCGCACCGCACAGCCCGGCTCGCCGCCGTGCGCGCAGTTCGAGAACCGGCACTCCTGCGCTGCGAGGGTAAAGTCATCGAACACTTCCGCGATGCCCGCGGCCGCGTCGGACAATTGCAATTCGCGCATGCCCGGCAAATCGAGCAGCCAACCGCCCTGGTCGAGCCGGTGCATCTGGCGCACCGTGGTCGTATGCCGCCCCGTCCCGTCATGTTCGCGGATCGCCTGGGTGGCGATACTGGCGGATCCGCGCAACGTGTTGACGAGTGTCGACTTGCCGACGCCCGACGACCCGAGAAAGGCGACGGTCTTGCCGATACCGCACCAGGCGGCGAGACGCGCCACAGCGTCAGGTTCGCGGCCGTCGACGGTCTCGACGATCAGCCCGGGCTCGATCGCGCGAACCGCGTCCACATAGGTCTCCGGCGTGTCCGTCAGGTCGATCTTGGTGAGGATCACGACCGCATCGACCCCGACCTCGCGTGCCAGCACGAGATACCGCTCCAGCCGCGCAACGCTGAAATCCTGGTTGCACGACGCGACGAGGAAGACCGTGTCGACATTCGCGGCGATCATCTGCTCACCGCGCGGATCACCCGGCGCACGGCGCTTGAACAGGTTCTTGCGACCGAGCACACGCAGCGCCTGCGCCCTGTCCGCGCTGGTCAGCAGCCAGTCGCCCACGGTCGGGTGATCGTCCGACGGCGTGGCACCGGCAATATAGGGCGACAGATCGCCAGCCCAGCCCGCCCCTGCCACGGCGATCTGGCCGCGGTGGACGGCCATGACCCTGGCGGGATGACAATAGGCAACTTCGGTCGCCGAGACCTGGCTCTCGAAATGTGCGTCCCAGCCAAGCTGTTCCAGGGTCTGATCAGCAGAATCCATAAGGGTGCAGCAGCATCTTTCCTTGCGGGCCGATCGCCGGCCCTTCCGTCTACGATCCGGTCGTATACGCCGATAGGAGGCGGTTACCAGTCGCACCCACGATCAAAAACGCCGCTATTGGCGCCCTTTCGTCGAAGCCGCCGCGCGCACTTTCACGCGAGCCGCGGAAATCCGCACCCGGCTCGGGGCCAGGTATCAGACCGCGCGACCCACGAGATGCCCGATCACGGCCGTCGCGGCCATCGCCGCCGCACCCCAGAACAGGACGCGAAGCGCCGGCCGCCACGGGCTTGCGCCACCCGTCCGCGCCCCGACAATCCCCAGCAGCGCGAGGAAGACCAGAGTCGCTGCCGTCACCGCTAGCAGCCGGTGTGGCGCAGGCGTCAGGATGGCCACCAGCAGCGGCGGTATCGCGCCGACGACGAAGCTGACAGCGGACGCGAATGCCGCCTGGAGCGGGCGTGCCATGACGATTTCGGAGATGCCGAGTTCGTCACGGGCATGCGCGCCGAGCGCATCATGCGCCATCAATTGCCGCGCGACCTCGCTCGCGATCGTCGCATCGAGACCGCGCGCCACGTAGATCTGCGCGAGCTCGTCATGCTCATGCATCCAGTCGCTTGCGAGTTCGCCGTGCTCGCGCGCCAGATCGGCAGCCTCGCTGTCGGCCTGCGAACTGACCGACACATATTCGCCCGCGGCCATCGACATTGCCCCCGCGACCATCGCCGCCGCGCCGGCCACGAACACGGCGCCAGTCGTTGCACCTGATGCGGCAACGCCCGCGATCAGGCTCGCGGTCGACACCATCCCGTCATTCGCGCCGAGCACCGCGGCACGAAGCCAGCCGCTCCGCGATACGAGATGACGTTCGCGATGCGCGCTCATGGCAGTATCCTGATGGTTTCGCCGAGCGTCGCCACCGTCATGCCGAGTTTGCGGACGATCAGCCGGTTCTGCGCGACCCGGGCATCGGGTGACAGCGTCAGCCACTGATCGACCATCATGCCGCCGCGCATACGAAAGGCCAGATGCAGGCGATTGCCGACCGCCTCGCCCATCACCGGTCCGGACGCGTCAGTCAGCGTGCCCGTGTAGCGCCCGTGCCCGAGCGGAACGATCCGCCATTGCCGATCGCGCGGCGGCTTGCCCTGCTGCTCGATATGCTGGTCCAGGATCAATGTTCTGTCGGGAGCGACGCGACCGACGCTCGCGACATGCGTCCGGACCGGCGCCCGAAATGCGATCTTGAGCACGCCCGTTCCGTCCAGCCGCCCGGCGAAGAACCGTTCAGCGACAAAGGCCGGTTGCGCGGCGATCGACGCGGTGCTCGGTCCACCCGCGCAGGCGCACGGCAGCAGCGCAAGCGGCACTGCAACGAAAGTCGTCAGACGGGGAACCGGGATCATCCTCTGCTTCATCGCCATCCTCGTCGTCGCATGCGCCGCAGGGCTCTCAGTCCGCGGTCACGCTCTCGCGCCAAGACGTTGCGTTCGGCCGTTCTCGCCGAGCTGGCAATATGTATCTACCCACCCCGCCCGCGGTACGCGCTGCTGATCGTGGAGTTGCCTGACGAACCCCATAACCAAAGCGGCTTTTTAAACTGTGCACATCGCGCGCCTGCCCGTCTATCTAGCATGATGAAGCATAGGCCTCCGGCCGGCGCGATGCCGGCACGCGATCTGTCGGCGGCCATGGAACGCATGCGGCCGGCGCTCATGGCGTTCTTCGTCCGTCGTCTCAGCGATCCCGTGCAGGCGGAAGATCTGATCCAGGATCTCTTCATCCGCATGGCGACGATGAGGGGGCCGGCCACCGACAATCCCGAAGGCTATATCTTTCAGGCAGCCGCCAACCTGTTGCGCGATCAATATCGACGTGACGCGACGCGGTACCGGTATCAGCAATCGCGAGCGACCGATGCTGACCTCGGCGTCGATCCGATCGACGCCGAGCGGTTGCTGTCCGCGCGGCAGAGCGTCGGGTGCGTCGCGCGCACGCTGGGCGGCCTGCCTGACCGGACTCGCCAGATTTTCATTCTCTACCGATTGGAAGGCATGCAGCGTAAGGCGATCGCCGATGCGTTCGGCATTTCCGTGAGCGCGGTCGAGAAACATATCGCGAACGCAATGCGCGCGCTGCTTGCCGCCATGGGAGACTCGTAATGACCGCGCCGCAATCCGATGCGGACCCCGTCATCGACTGGTGCCTGCGGTTGTCCGACGGCCCCTTGTCTCCGCAGGAGCGCACCGACCTGCACGCATGGTTGGCCGACGACCCGCGCCGGGGCGAGCGCCTGGGCGCAGCGCTTGCCGCCTGGGACGCGGTTGAGGAAAATGCCGACGCTCCGGAGATGCTCGCGCTACGCCGCGAAGCGCTCGGTGCCGTACATCGCGCGGGGCAGCGTCGCTGGATCCGGACGCCGATGGTGTCCCGACCTGTGGCTTGGGCGATCGCGGCTGTGCTCCTGCTTGCGCTTTCGCTGGGCTCGCTGGCGTGGCGCCACGGCGGCCGCGACGAATATCGCACCGCGATCGGTGAACGACGTGTCATCGCGCTGGCCGATGGCTCGCGTCTGTCGCTCGACGCCGACAGCATGGTCACGGTCGCCTTCAGCCCGCAACGCCGCGACATCGTCCTTGAGAAGGGTCGCGCGCGCTTCAAGGTCGCAAAGGATCCGCTGCGCCCGTTCGCCGTACGCAGCGGGCGAAACGTGGTGATCGCAACCGGGACCGAGTTTTCGGTTGAAAGGCTCAGCCGCGAAGTGCGGGTCGCGCTGTTCGAGGGTCGGGTCGCGGTGTTGCGTGATACCCCCCAGGGGCAGATGAACGAGGTCGTCCGGCTGGGTGGGCACCAACTGACCGCAGAGCGTGCGCTGACCCCGGGTCATGAGATCGGCCTGCCGGTATCGGGGTTCGTCGGATCCGTGAGCTCATCGATTGGAAACGACGGCTGGGGCGCAGAGCAGGTGAGTTTCACGTCGGAGACACTCGTCGCCGCCGCCGAACGCATGAACCGCTATGCCCAGCGCCGCCGGATCATCGTCGATCCGGGTGCCGCGGACATTCGCGTCAGCGGGGTCTTCAACAATGGCGATGTCGATGCCTTTGCCGACGCAATCGCCACAACCTTCCCGGTCGATGCTGCCGTTGACGGCGAGGGGATCCGCTTGAGCCGCCGTCGCTGAAACCGAGATAAAGCGAAATTATAAGATAATTTTCGTAATGAAGTGAGTGTTCGACACCCTCGTACGTCACAAAAGTATAACAGAGGAAGAGGGGCGATCGATGATGTTAAGGGACCGACGAATTCTTGGCGTAAGCTGCGTGGCAATCGCTACGGTGATGGCGGTCTCTCCGGCACAGGCGCAGCGGGTGGTTCGCGTCGACATCAAGGCCCAGCCACTCGGCCCGGCGCTGCGGTTGCTCGGCCGCCAGATGCACGTGCAGATGGTGTTCGACGAAACCCTCCTCGCCGACCGCGTATCCCCGACAATCAGCGGATCGATGACACCGGACGTGGCGATCGACCGGCTCCTGCAGGGCAGTGGTCTCGTCACGTCGCGAACGGGACAGGGCGTCTATGTGATCGCACGCCCCGCCGCTCCGATGCGCGTGTCGATGACGGGGTCTCAATCACAGGTTTTGCCGCAACGCCCGGCGAACCAGCCCGACACGGAACAGGACGACACGACGGGTCCGACGCCGCCTGGTGGCGACATCGTCGTGACGGGATCGCGCATCCGCTCGAAAAATCTCGTCGAAACCGCGCCGGTGACCAGCGTCAGCCAGGCGGACATCAAGCTGCAGGCAGCTTTCAGCGTCCAGGATGTGCTGAACCGCGTTCCGGCGATCAAGAACAATGACACCAATTTATCGAACGGCAACGGACGCCAGCAGTTCGATTTCCACGGGCTCGGGACCAACCGGACGCTAACCCTGATCGACGGTCAGCGGATCGGTGTCACCGAGGGCATCGATGCGTCCGTCGTGCCGGTCGGACTGATCGAGCGCGTCGATCTGCTGACCGGCGGCGCATCTGCCGTCTATGGCTCGGACGCTATCGGCGGCGTGGTGAACTTCATCCTCCGCAAGGATTTCGAGGGCGTCAACGCGAACGTCAATTACGGCTTCTACAACGCCGACAATCGCGACAACATCGCCGCGCAGGCCGCGCGTGCCGCAGGCTTCGCCGTGCCCAGCGGCATGGCCAATGATGGCGGCCGGTTCGACGCCAATATCAGCATGGGCAAAAATTTCGCCGGCGGCCGCGGCAACATCTCGCTCTTCGGGGCCTATAGCCAGGTCGAGCCGGTCCTCGCATCGTCGAGGTCGTTTTCCGTCTGCCCGATCACCTTGTCGGGGCAGTCGGTCGTCTGCGCCTCACCGTCCTCGGCAACGCCGGCTGGCTATTTCCAAGCGCTGTCCGGGCCGGCGCAGAACGGCTCCGTCCTCACGAACGCGGCGGGTGGGAGTCGCGAATTCGTCCCGTTCACGGGGGCCAACGGCTACAATTACAACGACAGCTTCTATTTCCAGCGCGAGAACAAGCGATACAACGGCGCCGTCTTCCTCAACTACGAGGTTTCCCCCGCGCTGCAGCTCTACGCAAACGGGCTCTATCTGAGGTCCGAGTCGCGGAGCCAGTCGGATCCCGCTACCATCCAGCCCGGTTCGATCCCCTATGACATCAACTGCGACAACCCGCTTCTATCGCAGCAGCAGGCAGGCGCGTTGTGCGGTACTGCCGCGGGGACGGCAACGAACGTCCGCACCGATGTCCGCTACCGCTTTACCGACGCGCAGTCGACGCTGTCGTCCAACGAGATCTATCGCGCGGTGGCGGGGTTTCGCGGCGATCTGGGCAGCGCATGGCATTACGACGTAGGCGGCGTTTATTCGACCACGCTCTACCGCCAGCAACAGCTCGGCCGCATCGACCCCGCCAAGGTCGCCACCGCACTGCAGGTGGTCGACGTCAACGGCACGCCGACCTGCGCCGCGGTGGTCAGCGGATCCGACCCGAGCTGCGTCCCGCTCGACATTTTCTCTACCAACGGGCCAAGCGCCGCGGCCGTCGACTATCTGTCGTTCGCGCAGGGCGGCGGCGTGTTCCGCGAGCGGTATGAGCAATGGGTGGGCAATGCCAACGTCACCGGCGACCTCGGCGAATATGGCATCAGAAGCCCGTTTTCGACCAAGGGGATCAACATCGCGGTTGGCGGGGAATATCGGTCGAGCGGCTATCGTTCGCGCCCCGACGCCGCCTATCAGGCTGCGTTCGGGTCGACGCCTTCGACATTGTCCAACAACGCGGTCGACCTCTACGGTGAGGTCAACGTGCCGCTGGTTAGCGACCGCCCCCTGATCCGCGACCTGAGTATCGGCGCCGCGATCCGTGGATCGAAATATTCCGGCGTCGAGCGGGTGCGGTCGACATACAAGATCGACGGCAGCTGGCGGCCGATCGAGGACCTGCTGTTCCGGGCGAGCTACAACAAGGCAACCCGCGCACCGAGCATCTACGAACTTTCGTCGAACGCCAACGCCAGTTACGGCGTGCTCGACACGAACACGCTGGGCGATCCGTGCGCAGGGACGAGCCCCGTTGCGAGCCGCGAGGTCTGCGCAAGCACCGGCGTGACCGCCGCACAATATGGCGCGATCCAGCAATGTCCGGATTTCCTGTGCACTGTCCGCAACGGTTCCGAAGGTCTGGTGACGCCCGAAGTCGCGCACACCTACACCTACGGCCTCGTCCTGACGCCCCGCATGCTGCGCGGCTTTTCCGCGACCGCCGATTATTACAGCATCGAGATCCAGAACGGCATCGGCTATTACCGCGCAATCGATTTCCTGCAGACCTGCGCGAACACCGGCTATGATTTCTTCTGCGGACAGTTGAAGCGCAACGCCGACGGGACGCTGTTCAGCAACGCCGGAGCAGCAACGGGCTATATCAACCAGGGATACAGCAACCTTGGCCGAACGAATGCCCGCGGGTTCAACTTCTCTGCCAATTACGACACGCGGATGGGCAACTGGGCGCGGTTCTCCACCAGCTATGTCGCGACGCTGCAGACCGCCAAGGGCGGTGATCTCGGCCTCCCCGACACCGACTTCAACGTGGTCGGGCTGTTCGGGCCCTATGCCGGGCAGGGCTATCGCCGGTATCAGCACAATTTCCGGTTTACGCTCAGCTCGCCCGAAGCTGCGCAGACCCAGGCGCTGGTCTCGGTCAACTGGAGGCATAATTCGGGGCTGAAGAACTCGCGCCTCGATGGAAATCCGATCTTCGGCGAGGACGATCCGAGCGTGCCTGATGCATATAAGTATCTGCCCGCCTATGACGTGTTCGACCTGAGCGGGAGCGTCACCGTATCGCGGGCGCTGACGCTGAGAATGGTCGTCAACAACGTGCTCAACCGGGCGGCGCCGGTTCGTCCCAGCCCCCCGCTCGAGGCGGCGGAGCGCGTCAACACCTCGCCTTCGGTCTATGATGCGCTCGGCCGGTCTATCAACATCGGGGCGACCCTGGATTTCTAGGGCCGTAGCCAGGCATGGCGGCGCCACCGGACGCGCCGCCATGCGGGAAGGGAAAGCATGACGGGTCAACCACCGGGCGTCGCCGACGCATTCGCCAGCGTATCACGTCGCCGCGTCATGGCAGCAGGGACCGGTTCCATGTTCGCCGGGCTCTTCACTGGGCTGGGCGCCGCCGAAGCCAACGCCCTCGGCGCGGACGAGCGCAACCGGATTGCGGCGACCGAGCCCGCGAGCGAGTGGCTGCTCGGGCACCCCGTGGGTAACGGCCGGCTCGCCGCGATGATGGGCGGCGGGGTCGTACGCGACATATTGTCGCTCAATCACGATACATTGTGGAGCGGCCAGCCCGACGTCAACCCCGGGCAGGCGGGCGTCGATCGAGACCATGCCGATCCTCGCAACCTTTACGCACTCGCTGCAGTTCGCCGCGCCGTGTTCGCCGATGATCCGGTCAGCGCCGATCAACTGAGCCATGCGCTCCAGGGGCCATTCAGTGCGAGCTATGCACCGATGGCGGATCTCCACCTCGAGATGGACCATCGCGAAGCCCCGCAGGACTATCGCCGGATGCTCGACCTCGATCGCGCGGTTGCATCCGTCACGTATCGCTCTGGCGGGACAGGCTTCGGCCGCGACCTGTTCGCCTCGCACCCCGATGGCGTGATCGTGCTGCGGCTTACCGCGGATCGGCGCGGCATGATCAATTGCCGCCTGATGCTGACGAGCAAGCTGCGCGCGACGGCGACGGCTACCGCACAATCAGGCAGCAACCAGATCACCCTGCTCGGCAAGGCGCCGACGCAGAGCGAGCCCGATTACCGCGACGTTCCCGATCCCATTCGATATTCGGATAGCCCCGGTCGGGGCATGGCGTTCGCGACGATCCTGTCGGTCGAAGCAGATGGCGGCACGATCACCGCGTCGGAGGGCGCGCTGCACATCCGCGGCGCCACAACCGCGATCGTCCGCATCGCCGCCGCCACAGGGTTTCGCCGCTTCGACCTCGCGCCCGACACACCCGTCGCCGCGGTCCGCGCTTCGGCCGAACGCGACCTCGCGGCTGCCAGACGCCATGACTATACGACACTAGTAAAGCGTCACGTCAGCGATCATCAGGCGCTCTACCGCCGCGCCTCACTCGAACTCAACGGCACGATCGGGGACGGGGATACACCGCGTGCCGAACGCCTGTTCCAGCTCGGCCGCTATCTCCTCATCGCCAGTTCTCGTGCCGATACGATGCCCGCCAATCTTCAGGGCGTGTGGAATGCCGCGGTGCGCCCGCCTTGGAGCTCGAACTACACCACCAACATCAATCTGCAGATGAACTATTGGCTCGCCGAGAGCTGCAATCTCGCAGACTGCCATCTTCCGCTGATCGATCATATCGAACGACTCGCGGTCACCGGCGCCCGCACCGCGCGGCAATTCTACGGAATGCCGGGCTGGTGTGTGCATCATAACAGCGATTTGTGGGCAATGAGCAACCCCGTCGGCGCGGGCGTCGGCGATCCCAATTGGGCGAACTGGCCAATGGCGGGCCCATGGCTGGTACAGCACGTCTGGGATCATTACCGCTTCAGCGGCGATCGCGACTTCCTCAAGACGCGCGGCTTTGCATTGATGCGAGGCTGCGCCGAATTCTGTGCAGCCTGGCTGGTTCGCGATCCGCGAAGCGGCCATCTCACGACCGCCCCGTCGATCTCGCCGGAGAACCTGTTTCTGACCGCGGCCGGCAAGTCCGCCGCGATCTCGGCAGGCTGTACGATGGACCTCGCGCTGATCCGCGAACTGTTCACGAACTGCATCGCAGCGATGGCGGTAATCGGTGATGTCGACGGGCTCACGGTGCGCCTCGCCGGGTTGCTGAAGCAACTCGAGCCCTATCGCACCGGCCGATATGGCCAGCTTCAGGAATGGGCGACCGACTTCGCCGAGCAGGACCCGGGCCACCGACACATCTCGCATCTCTATCCGCTCTATCCTGGCGATGCGATCGACCCCGTCCGGACGCCCGCGCTCGCCCGGGCTGCGCGCGTGTCGATCGCGCGCCGCGAGGCGCATGGCGGTGCCAGCACGGGCTGGAGCCGTGCCTGGGCGACCGCGGTCTGGGCCCGGCTGGGTGACGGCGCGCAGGCCGGGCGATCGCTTTCCGCGTTCATCGCCGACAGCGTCGCAGCGAACCTGCTCGACACGCATCCGGCAAAGCCACGGCCCGTATTCCAGATCGATGGCAATCTGGGCATCACTGCGGCGATCGCGGAGATCCTGCTACAGAGCCGCGAAACCGAGATCGCGCTGCTGCCTGCGGTGCCCCCGCAATGGACCAACGGTCGCGTCGTCGGGCTCCGCGCGCGGGGCGGTCACGAGGTTGCGATCGCGTGGAGCGATGGCCATGTCGACGCGACGGTAATTGCCGGCGACACGCGCCTTTCAGTCCGATTGCCGTCAGGGTTCGAACCGCTCAAGGTTGTTCAGCGGGGGACGATCGTCCGGTTCGAGCAGGATGCACAGTCTATCACGTTCGAGACTGTGAAGGGCCGACGCTACGACGTCGCGCTACGCAGAACCGCTCCGGGCGCCGCCAGCAGCACGCCACGCCAGAGCGATGCCACATGACCCGAAACGTTCCAGGAGTCTCCATGTCGATCATCACCCGCCGCGCTATGCTTGCCTCGGGGCTCGCCTCCGGCCTGGCATCGACAGCGTCGTCTAGCGGCTGGGCGCGCAAGCCATCGCCCGGAACTTCACCCGCGCCCTGGGGAGCAACCCCCTCCCCGCGCCAGCTGGCCTGGCACGCACGCGAGCAATACGCCTTCGTCCATTTTTCGATCAACACCTTCACCGATCGCGAATGGGGCTATGGAGACGAAGACCCCAAATTGTTCGCACCAACCGACTTCTCGGCGGATCAGATCGTCGGAGCGGCCAAGGCCGGCGGCCTGCGCGGGATCGTGCTTACCGCCAAGCATCATGACGGATTCTGTCTGTGGCCGACGATGCTGACCGAGCATTGCGTCAGGAACAGCCCGTTTCGTGATGGTAAAGGCGATGTGGTCCGCGAATTCGAGCAAGCGGCTAGGCGCGCCGGCCTAGACTTCGGCCTTTATCTGTCACCCTGGGACCGCAATCACGCCGAATATGGCCGCCCCGGCTATCTCGACTATTACCGCAAACAGATCGTCGAACTCTGTACGCGCTACGGCCAGCTGTTTGAGTTCTGGTTCGACGGCGCCAACGGCGGCGACGGCTATTATGGCGGCGCCCGCGAGACACGGAAGATCAACTCCGAGACCTATTATAACTGGCCGTCGATCTTCGCCCTGGTGCATCAGCATCAGCCCATGGCCTGCACCTTCGAACCGCTAGGGTCCGACGTGCGGTGGGTCGGCAACGAGGATGGTGTCGCCGGCGATCCGTGCTGGCCGACCATGGCCAACCGCAAGCCGAGCCAAGCGGACGGCAACGCCGGTCTTCGCAACGGCCCCTTATGGTGGCCCGCCGAAACAAACACCTCGATCCGCCCGGGCTGGTTCTACCACGCCGACGAGGATGCGAAGGTCAAGGATCCCGAACGGATGCTGCAATTGTTCGACGAATCGATCGCGCGTGGCACCAATCTGATCCTGAACCTGCCACCCGACCGGCGCGGGCGTCTGGCCGATCCCGACGTCGCCGTTCTGCAAGCATTCGGTATCGCGCAGCGCGCGACGTTCGCGGACAATCGTGCGACCGGCGCGATCGCGTCAGCCGATCACATTCGCGGACCGGGCTTTGCGGCGGCCAATGTGCTCGATCGGAGTCCTGAAAGCTATTGGTCGACCCCCGACGCCGTCCATACGCCGACCCTTGTCCTCGACCTTCCGCCCGGCCGCAGCTTCGATCTCGTCCGGATCCGGGAGTTCCTGCCGCTTGGCGTCCGCGTCGACCGGTTTGCGATCGATGTCGATCGCGGCAAGGGGTGGTCGGAGATCGCATCGGGCACGTGCATCGCCGCACAGCGTGTCGTCCGCCTGCCCGCGCCCGTCGTCGCACGACGGCTGCGCCTGCGGATCGTCGCAGCGCAGGCGTGCCCGGCGATCAGCGAGATCGCGCTGTTCCGCCAGATCGCCCCGATCGCAGTCGCGCTGCCCGCCGCGCGTAGCCGCGATGTGCTGCAGCCCTCCGAGATATCGATCGTCTCGGCATCGGGACAGACTGCCGGCGCCGTGCTCGACAATGATTCGAACACAGTCTGGCAGGTTCCCGTTGCGTCGACTGCGGATCGGCCGACCGTCACATTCAAATTGACCACGCCTCAGCATTTGGCTGGCTTTATCCTGACGCCCTCGCGCGCGGTGATGACGGATACCGCGCCACCGAAGCGATTCCTTGTCGAGACAAGCCTCGACGGGAGGACATGGGTCAAGGCGGCTGCCGACGAGTTCTCGAACATCGCCAACGCGCTCTCGCCGCAACGCATCGTGTTCGACACGAAAATCGACGCCGTCTACGTCCGCATGACCTTCATCGGTCTTGCATCCCCCAAGACGTATATGGCCATCGCCGGCATCGACCTGTTTCGGTAGAGGGTTGGCAGGCGCGATACGTATCCCGCCTGCGCCCGTCGCTCATCCGCGGATGAACGCCAGCATGTCAGCGTTGATGACGTCGGCGTGTCATGTGGATAGCCTGGATAGGTCTTGAGCCTGCCGCCCATCGGGTACCAGGTCCGGCAAGGGGTGCGACCCGATCATCTTCGCCATGATCACCAGCACAGGCTGGTCGGCGATGCGCGCGACCGGGCGTTGCGAGACTATTGGAAGAGCAAATCCAACTTTGTCGATGTCGATTCGACCGCCAGAAGCTTCGATCCGAAGACGGGCGAGCGACGCCTTTCGATGACGGGTAAGGCGCGCACGAACTGGACCTCAGACTGGTATCCAACCGACGGGATGGGGACCGGCTATCGTGCTGCTTTCACCCGCGACGCCGGGCTCGACGGTGACGCACCGTACGCCGTCCCCTATCCACAGCATACGCGCACGGTGGACACGGTCCTGTTGCCGCAAGAACGATATCGCCAGAACAGTCGCGGGCATCGAATATCGCCGCCGTGTCACGTTAAAGGGCGGCATGTTCACCGCGAAGCGCACCCGCCGACGAGTTCGCAGCCTATGGCGTATCGCCCTGAGATGGGTCGCATCGCCGTTGCTCATGATCGCCCACCCACGCGTAGATCACAGTATCAGGACCGGTAGGACGCTCGACGCTGGAAGTGGCGGTCTTGTTCAGGACAGAAAATCTGTGTCCCCTGCCCTCAACAAGAGGCACAATTCCCGAGCTGGTTGGGGCGGTTTCAGTGCTCGTTGGAATGCCGGTCTTCGGCCGGCGTGTAATAGCGCGCGATCTCCGCTTCGGTGAGGGCGTGACCGCTCGACTCTTCAACAAGCGCGGCGATTTCGCCATCGGTCTTCCCGGCGTTGCGCAGCTGCTCGATCTCGTCGCTTACCATGTTGATGAAGGCGGGGACCGGGAACCGTTCCTCACCCAGGCCCAGTGCATCACGCATGTGTTTTTGCGCACGCAAGGCTTCGGGAAGCGTGAACGCGATATCATCAGCCATCGAACGTGCCTTTCATGGTTTAAATATGGTCGGAGGGCATTGGCCCCCCGACACCGAAACGCTTATGCGGTGACCGCTTCCGCTTTGACGTTCACGCTCGACGTTGCCATCGCGGTCAACTTGTCGTCGGTCGCATATTCCTCATCGAGCGTTTCTTTCAGGATCGCAGCGATATCGGCGCGGCCGAGCTGGTTCGCCCAAGCGATCAGCGTGCCATAGCGCGTGATCTCGTAATGCTCGACAGCCTGTGCCGACGCGATCAGCGCGGCATCCAGAACGGCTTTGTCCTCGATCTCGCCGGCGACTTCGTTGGCTTCCTTGATGATGCCGTCGATCGCCGGGCAGGTCACGGCCTTCGCCTTCTCGCCAAGCAGGTCGAAAATCCGCTGGAGGCGCGTGATCTGGCCTTCCGTCTCACGCAGATGGGTTTCGAAACCCTGCTTCAGGGCTGGCGCCGTTGCCTTGGCCACCATCTTCGGCAGCGCCTTGGTGATCTGGTTTTCCGCGTAATACACGTCCTGCAACTGGTGCAGGAACAGGTCGTCGAACGTCACGATGTCTTTGGAAAACAGGCCCATGATAGTATCCTCGCTAAGCAAATGGCTGCGAAGCAGACTGCTCCGGCACCGCCGCAACGCGCCGGCTCCGGGGTAAGTTTCGTTCGGGTCGGCGCAGCCTTCACGCCAGTCCGATCGGTGGCGGCGTGTAATCCTCGACGCCGTTCCGGTTGTCGCTCGGCTGATCATGCCGGCTGTCAAGTCGGGCATAGGAACGATTAGAAGAGTCCCCATCTAGCGTCGCATGACCAATAGCATTCTTCATCTCGGGCTCATGGAAGACGGCGAGATCGAGCTCGATCTGGCCGCCCTGGAACTCGCAGCGCTCGATCATCCCGGTATCGATCTCGATGAATATATCGACGAACTGGCTGGCATAGAATTGGCCCTGCGCGCTGCGGACGGCGACGCAGCAGGAAGCGTCGCTCAGGCCCAGGCCCTGCGCAGCGTCATGGTTGAGGATTTCGGATTCTCCGGCGACCGCACGCACTACGACGATCCCCAGAACGCGGACCTGATCGCTGTTGTCGATCGACGGCTCGGTCTGCCGATCAGTCTGTCGATCCTCTATGTGGCAATGGCCCGACGCCTTGGATGGTCGGCGATGCCGCTCAACACCCCCGGTCACGTCCTGGTCCGCTTTGGCGACGCACCGGATGCGCTGATCATCGATCCCTTCAATGACGGTCGCATCGTCGCCCCCGAACAGGTGGAAGCCTTGTTGGAGCAGATGACGGGCCAGACACGGTTTTCCGACGGGATGCTGCCCCTGTCGAACCGATCGGCGCTTGTTCGACTGCTGCTCAACCAGGCGACGCGTGCCGAGCAGGCCGGCAATCCCGCGCGCGCGCTAGTCCTGTACGACCGCATGACGATCGTGGCGCCCACGCACGCCCATGGTTGGTGGGAGCGAGCCAGACTTCAGCTGGTCGCAGAAGATGTTGCCGGCGCCCGCAACAGTCTTAGCGCGATGCTCGAGATTTCCCGGGACGACGATTTGCGCCTGCAGGTATCGGCAGCGCTCGATGCCCTTCCCCGGCCAACGCCTTCGTGAACGTAGCGGTGGACTGCCCTTACCCCAAGCGCCCTTTGGGAAGGCTTCTGCCCGCGAGAAGATCGTCGAGCCCTGGGATACCTTCAGCTCGCCGGCTTTGCGATCCCTGGTAGCTTCGCCGCGCGGAGCTTGTTGAGCAGATCGCGTGATTCCACGGGGGCCGCCTGTTTGAACAGGCTGAACAGCGCGCCATCGTCCAAACCGCTGATGTCAAACCCGATCGACAAGGCAATGGGCTGACGAAGGCGAGCACCGGGCTGCGCCTCGAGGACGAGTACGAACCACCGCATTCCGACAGGCGGCTGTCCGATATTTTCGGCGAACTCCCCTGCAACGGCCTGGCGTATCCGGATGCGTCGATCAGGATTATTGTCGAACCAAGCCGCGTCCCCGTGCGTGACTACCTCTGCGATGCGGTCGTCGATCGAGCGGGGTGTACTGATCATCATGAGGTCCTGACATGCGCCATTGCGGGGCGGCCTGTAGCGGGCCTGGTCACATTGGCAAATGGCGGGATGCGCACACAGCTTCAGCTCAGGCACCGCGATGCTCGCCTTCGATGCTGTCCAATGCCGAGACGGGGCGCCCCGTTCGGAACGCCCCGTCTCTTCGAGCCAGCAAATCAGAGAGGATTACGCCGACGCGACCTTGGCACGCGTCGATGTGTGACCGCCGGAGCGATGCAGCACATCGGCTGCGTCCTCGGGAGCGACCCCTGCCCCGGCGGTATCGACCGACACGAACACGCCACCTTCGTTGATGCGCCCCTCATAATAGCTGGCATCGACCCGGCTGACGCCATGATCCGTCATGACTTTTTCCAGCCCCCCGACGGCGCCACCGAGCGCCGCACCGACGACGGCTGCACCGGGGATCGCTGCCGACGCGATCGCGCCCGCTGCAACGAGAGGGCCGACGCCGGGTATTGCGAGCGCCGCGATACCGAGCAGGGTCCCGATACCAGCGCCGGCTGCGACCTTGCCGACAAACTCCTGCGTGTCGCCGTTGCCGTCTGTGGTCGTGTTCTTGCCATTGTGCTGCGCCACGACCGAAATCGCGCTGTCGCTAATGCCCGCAGCGCGCAGCTCTGAAACGGCGCGCTCTGCATCGGCGTGATTGTCGAAAACGGCTGATACGAGGGTCGTGCTCATGATGATTCCTGTCGACAGTTCGGTTTGCTCACGGATCCAGAAGCCGTGTCGAAGGATGATCGTTCCGGATATTGAGGGTTAGCGAAGCGGTAACCATGAATAGCAGCGTCGCGACACAGGACGCTGCGGGCGTGATAGACCATGCCCGTAGGCAGCTGCGACTCAAGTGTCGCTTTTTGCTTTTCGCCATTGTCGTATGGCGGCGTCATATCGTTGACGCTCAACTTCAACTGCAGCCGCTGCCGCGCCGACGTCTGCGCGGTGTTGCTCTTCAAGCTCACGTCGCTCGCGGGCCAGTTTGGCCTCCCGGTCCGCCAACCCCTTCATCCTGCCGCCGTAATCGGCCGCCACCGTCTCCAGCGCAGCCTCCGCCGCCTCGAGCTTCGCGCTGCTGGGCTTCGGTTTCGGTGCAGACTTCGGTTTTTGCGGCTGTTTGGACGCTTCGGGATGACCCGTAACATCTCGCCGCGCCGTCCGCGGTTCGGGGGCCGGCATGGCCTTGATCTGCTCCGCGGTCGTGCCCCGAGAATGCTTCACGACCACGCCTGGCGACGTCAAAGGCTCTGCGGTCAGCGCGGGGTCTGTGACGAGCTCAGCTATCCCTCGCGCGAACAGGTCTCGCTCGCTGCCCCAGGCTTCGAGGGCAGCCTTCTGACTCGTTGCAGCGACATAGGCATCATTGAAGCCAGCGACCGTCCTGTAAACCTTCAGCTTTTGCGCACGAGCCATGCAGATTGATACCGCGCTATGTGCTGAAATAGAAGTTGGCGCCGGTCGCCCATCCGGTACCGACCCCAATGCCCACCTCCGGGCTTACCGGACACGGATCGCGCTCGGTTGTTCGCGCCATCGTCGGTCCGGTCACGACCTGTCTAGACACTCCTAAGCGGTAAGCGAAGGCGGCACGTCGATGTGCCTCGTCTTAAGCGTGGTTCTGCCGTCAAAGCTTGCATTGGGTCACATTGCTTCAAGCAGCATGGGCGTCCTAGATATATGGAGGAGAAGCGCCGCCATGGCTACGCATTCCATCGATGCTGAAGTTAGCAGTTAACTATATCGGCTTGCGTCGAGAAGCGACTGGAACTGCGATAAAGACCATTTTTTGGCTCAAGCTGTAGGCGACGCTTGCGATCATCGAGCGTTCTATTGTTGAGACGCAAATCGCACTCCCTGCGATGGACGCGAGATGTTCGCCGATCGGCTGAGGATAGAATCGGGGCGATAAATCACGATGTCGATCACGCGAGACCGCTAGCAATTCAGCGGACCCGCTGTACCCGCCCTTGACCTAACGGTGCCCGGCGACCGACAACCGGCGAATGATCAAGCCTCTCGTCGCAACCGTCGCGCTGTTCGCGCTCGCTACCGGAACCGCAGCGCAGACCGTGCCGACGCAGCAGGTCGGCAGCGCCACGCTCTCTGGCGTGCCCAATATCCCCGTCGAGGTGCGCGAGGCGGTGCAGCGCTATCAGAATAGTCGGGCGGCGCAGTTCGAGGATTGGCTGCCGGACGGCTCGATGCTGATCGCCACGCGCTTTGGCGCGACGCAGCAATTGCATCACGTCGCAACCCTCGGTGGCGCACGCACACAGATCACGTTCGGCGCCGAGCCGATTGCCGCCGCGACGACGATCCCCCGCAGCGATCGTTTCGTGATGACGCGCGACACGGGCGGTGACGAGTGGTTTCAACTCTATACGCGCGGCCTCACCGGTGTAGCCACGCCGGTGACCGAAGCCGGCACCCGCAACCAGTCGCCGGTTTTCAGCAAGGATGGCGCGCTGATGGCATGGGCGCGGGCGACCAAGGGAAGCGCCGCTTATGCAATCCTGGGGGTCGACCCAAAGGCGGGCGGCAACCCGCGCTCGCTTTACCAGTCCGACGGCGCGGTGGCGCCCGCCGATATCGCGCCCGACGCTGCGCGGCTGATATTTGTGCGCAGCGTTTCCAACCGTGAGGACCAGCTGTTCGAGCTGGATCTTAAGACCGGCAAGGCGGACCGGATCGCGCCGAAGGCAGACGCTGCCGTCTATGCCGACCCACGCTATCTGCCGGGCGGACGAAAGCTGATCGCCATCTCCGATTCCGGCAGCGACACGCGCCGACTGGTCGAGATCGATATCGCCAGCGGCGCGCAGACGGTCCTGACGCCGGACCTGAAATGGGACGTCGAGAGCTTTGACCTGACGGATGACGGGCGCGTGCTCGCCTATTCCGTGAACGAGGACGGCTTCTCGCGCGTGGTGGTGCAGGATCGGGTCACCCGCCGCGCGCTACCGCAACCGGTGCTGCCGCGCGGCGTCCTGACCGCGCTCAGTTTTTCGCCCGACGGCAGGAATCTGGCGATTGGCCTGACCTCGGCCACTTCCGCCGGTGACGTGTGGAGCTGGGGCGTGACCGGAGGCGGCCTGACACGCTGGACCGTGTCGGAGCTGGGCGAACTCGATCCCGCCACGCTTGCCGAGCCCGAGCTCGTACGCTTCAAGTCCTTCGACGGCCTGTCTGTCCCGGCGTTCGTCTATCGGCCCAAGGGCTTGCCGGCAGGCACGCGGACGCCGGTGATCATCGACATCCATGGGGGCCCGGAGGCGCAGACGCGCCCGATCTGGAACTATGGCGCGCAATATTTTGCCGATGTGTTGAAGGCGACGGTGATCCTTCCCAACGTCCGCGGCAGCGACGGCTATGGCAAGCGCTACCTCAACCTCGACAATGGCGTGAAGCGCGAGGACTCGGTCAAGGATATCGGCGCCCTGCTCGACTGGATCGGCACGCAGCCGGGCCTCGATGCAGGCCGTGTCGCGGTTTATGGTCAGTCCTATGGCGGCTATATGAGCCTTGCCGTCATGACGCATTATTCGGACCGGCTGGTCGGCGGGGTCGAGCGCTACGGGATCAGCAACTGGAACACGTTCCTCCAGAACACCGAGGCCTATCGTCGCGACAATCGCCGCGCAGAATATGGCGACGAGCGCGATCCGGCGATGCGCGCGGTACTAACGCGGGTGTCGCCGTTCACGAATGTCGCGCGGATCACCAAGCCAATGTTGGTGATGCAGGGTGCCAACGACCCGCGTGTACCCCAATCGGAATCGGACCAGATCGTGGCGAGCCTGCGCGCAAACGGCAACGACGCTTGGTATGTGGTGTTCGCCGACGAAGGGCACGGCTTTCTCAAAAAGCCGAACAACGATCTGCGGCGCGAGGTGGAAACCGTGTTCCTGCGGCGTCTGTTTGAGCGGTAGCGAGAGGGATAGGCTTGGGAGGAATGTGCCCGCGCGCCTTTGCGATGTTGACCCACAGGCAGACTTTGATGCCGCTGCTTCAGCTGCTTGCGCTCAGACATCGCTTTAGGTTGGCGCGCCGTGCTCCTCCGTCGCTTGCGGTACGAACACCGAGAACGCCAGCGTGACGCCTGCGATCATAAGGATGCCCCGGGACGTCAGGGGCCGGCCGTGCGCTAGCCCTGCCCGGCTCGTCACTGCGCTTGCCGCCGACCCCTGGTCCACGAGCATCTGCTAAATCTGTTGCGGCGCCCCAGCGTGTCCGCGTGCGAGGCGGGCATCGAGCACGGTGCCCGGCACCGCCGCCCCAACCGTGCTGCCTAGATTTCTAGCAAACAAGTTGGAAGCCGTCGTGGCCCCACGCTTTGCGAAACCCACGCTGCCCTGGATCAACTTGAGACGCTGAAGATCCGCGGCGGGCGGGTTCTGCGCCGCAATCTTTACATAACGCCGCGTTGGCATCCCCAAGGGCGGGTGCGCAGATCAGACGGCCTGCTCTGTTTCGCATCGCGCCGGCCGAACCTCGCTATCGGCGATGGAGCCAAATTTGGAGCAGGCTTCACAACCGATTGAAAATACACCAGTCCTTATGATCCGTTAACCGTCGCCTCCTACATTTTGCGCATGAACCGAATAGCCCACCGTGTAACCGAGCTCACACGTTTTGCAGCGCTACCGATCGCCACAGGCGTTGGTTACTATCTGGCGGCCTTCGCGTCCCTCTACCTCACCCGCGGTGCTGACGGGATCGCGATGCTGTGGCCGCCCAGCGGCATTCTGTTCGCAGCCTTACTGGTCGAACCTCGGAATCGCATCGTGTGGCACATAGGCGCCGCAGCAATGGCCAGTCTCGCTGCCAACCTCGGCGGCGGGAATGGCGTCCTGCTTTCGATCGGTTTCACGCTCGCTAACGTGTCCGAGTCCGGATTTGCGGCATGGCTTTTACGAAACCGAACGCGGCGTCGTGATTCATTCACCGATCCAAAGGGCTTGGTCTGGTTCTGCATCGCCGCAGCGGCCGCGGCAGCGTTGAGCGCGACGATCGCCGCCTGCGCGACAACGGCTGTCGGGATCAGCTTCTGGCTTTCGTGGTTCACGACTGATCTGCTGGGAATTCTAATCGTTGCCCCGCTCATCCTGATCTCGGGCCGAGCCTTCTATCGCAAAAGGTTTCGCGATGGCCTGGCAGCAGCCCCGCAAGCCATCGCGATATTTCTGCTCGTGGCCAGCGTGTCGATAATCGCTTTCTCTCAGGTCAACTACTCGCTGCTTTTCCTGCCGATGCTTGCAGTCCTTCTGGCAGCGTTGCGAATGGGTCCGTTTGGCGCCGCCGGAAGTGTGCTGATCGTTGCCACGGCCAGCTCATTGGCCCATATTTTCGGCTCTGATCCGCAGGCAATCGCTGATGGTCAGGCGTATGCACGTAGCATCTTTCTGCAATTCTATCTGCTGGCCCTGTTCGCGGCTGCCCTGCCGATTGCCGCCTTGCTTGCGACTAGACAACAGCTGATCGATAGCAACGCGAACAAGCTGCGGTTGCTCGAGCTTGCCGAAGGTGCGGCGCACGTGGGTCATTGGCACCTGGATTTGTTGACCCAGCTTATAACATGGTCGGACGAAGTCTTTCGCATTCACGGTGTGGAGAACCGCGTTCCGCCGTCACTCGACACCGCGATAGACGCCTATCACCCTGACGATAGGGATGCGGTTTCGGCACATATCGGGCGCTCCCTCGAACACTGCGTGGGTTTTGAATTCACCGCTCGCATCGTCCGCCCCGACGGGGAGGTACGCCATGTGTTTTCGAAGGGTGAGATTGACCGAAACGGCGTCAATGAGTCGATTGGCCTGTTCGGCATTATCCAGGACATAACGACCCAGGTTGCGCATGAAGCCGAGATCGAACGGGCCCGCACTCGTGCTGAGACCGCCGCCCGCAACGCGATAATTCTTGCCGAAACAGACCAGCTTACCGGAATTGCAAACCGGCGCCGTACCAGCTTTGTGCTTGAGCAGACGTTGCTGCTCGCCCGCGAAACCGGGCACCCAATGTCCGTCGCGATGTTCGATATTGATCACTTCAAGCGCATCAACGACACCTACGGGCACCACACAGGCGACGAGGTGCTAAAGAGGGTGGCAGCAGGCGCTGCCGCGGAACTGCGCAGCGGCGATACGCTCGGTCGCTTCGGCGGTGAGGAATTCGTGATCGTGTTACCGGATGCCGCAGCGGATGCGGCAAGCAAGGTCGCCGAACGGGTGCGTCATGCGATCGGCACGGACAACTGTACGCCGGGCGTCACGGTGAGCATTGGCGTGGCTGAAATGGCGCCTGGGGAGACTTGCGACGCGCTGCTGAGGCGAGCCGATGATGCGCTGTATGGTGCAAAGAACGAGGGTCGCAACAGGATGCGGCTGGCCGCCTAGCGAAGTCGTCCGTAGACGCAGCCGTACTTCCAATGCCTGTCCCAATTGCGCATTCGCGAATGGCCTGTCGGCGACAAGAAGCGGGAGAGATGGCGCTTAACGAATGGCCGTTATGGGTTGCCCGTATAGCCACTCTGAACGTCCGGCATTGGGCGCTAGCTACCGGTCCGCTTTGCAGCTGGTAAGACCCAATAGATGACACTTAGATCAGCCTACCCGCTTCCCACAAATCGCTGCTAATTCATGTTCTAAGTTTGATCGCTTCTCGGTTTTCATGGCGCATGCTGGTAGGTGACTGCTCACCGTCGTCGCGAGCAGCCGGACCAGTTCCGGCTGCATAAATTCAAAACTGTTCATTACGTCAAACAAATCGCGCTCTTGCCTGCAAGAGCCGCCCGGATTTGAAGCTGGAGCTTGCTCCGCTGCGCCTTCGACCCGGCTGATCATTTCAGCCAGGAGCGAGTTCTCAGCGTCATGTTTAGGACGCGCGTCGCGTCCGAACGCGGTGGCGGCTCTCCCACCGATCGGTCCAGCGACTTCTAGAAACGGCTTAAGCTTGCGTCTCTCCCCGATCGGAACGCCCGGCCCGTCCGTCGGAAGCGCAGCAAGGCACCCTCAAGGTAAGTTTGCGCGGCGTCATCCAGCGCCTAGTCGATGAGTTCGGTCCTGTCCTGATCGAGGCAGAGATTGGCGGTCTGATCGGATCACGCAATCATGATGATGAAGGTAGCTGAGACCTCTATCTTGGTCGACCTCGCGACGACTACGGCAGCGGTACCCCAGACCCGGACATTCGCAGTGATTCCGGCTTACCAACACCGGTCGTTCGTTCATCTCGGACGCAGGCGCTCGGAGCCGTCGCCATTCGTCACGCAAGTGCGCGGATCAACTGGCCATCAGTGCCCTTCGCGATGTCCGCCCGCGTGATCGGGATTGCTATGTCCGGCGTAACACCCCGGTCGGGTTGCGGGGTCGTCGGAAACCGGCCGATCAGCGGCAGGTCGGCTTCCAGCCCGGTCGCAGGCAGTCGCACGAAGTAGAAGCAGCCACCGTTGATCCCGCGCCGGTTGCCGCCGGTCGTCTCACCGATCAGCGTTGCAAGGCGATTGCGGCGGACGAAATCCGCGAACTGGAACGTCGCCGAGCTGTTTTGCGGCCCGATCAGAACGCGCACGTCGCCCTCATAACGCGTACCGCGCCGTCTGATCGGGTCCACCCGGTCGCCTTGCGTATCGAGCCGGAGGAACCGGTCGTTGATCCTGGTCGCATTCTCTCCCAGATGGTCGAAACTGCGGTCCCACGTGTCGAGCACAGGCCGCAGGTCCCCGGGCACGGTGCGGTAGCGGACGAGCCTCTGGACCTCCTCGAACGGCGTCTCGCGGTTCACAAGCCGTTCGGCAAGCGTGTTACCGCAGTCGAGCCCCCCCTCGTTCGCGCGCAGATCGACGACCAATCGCGGCACCCGCTCGGCGACCAGCCGGTCGATCGCCTGATCGAGCCAGCCGCGCCAATCCCACTTGCTGTCGTAGAGACCCCAGCTCGGCATCGACAGAAGCGCGGCGTCGCCGCGCCGCTCGATCGTCCAGACCGGTGTTTCGCCGCTCGCATCGACGCCGGCGTGCGCGGTCGTACGGCGCTGCGCGAGCGAGACGCCGGCAACGGTCGCGGTACGTCGCCGTCCGGAGGGGTCTTCCACCGTCAGCTGATAGCGGTCCTGCCCGAACAGCATCGAGAAGAAGATGTCGAAGGTCTCGTAGCGGTCGTCTCCTTGGACCGAGAGAAGGCGGCGACGCTTGGCATCGTTGTGCCCATCCGCACGCGCGAGCGGCATGAGCGCGGCGAGAATGGCGCTCGCGGATCGGCCGTTGACCGCCAGGATGCGGCTTCCCGGCGAGATCCCCGTGGCGAATGGATCGGCCGTGACGACCATCGCGCCGCCGATCCAGAGGAAGTCGAACGGCAACCGATCCGGTGCTTCGAACAACGTGACGGCGATCTCGCGTCGCTGGTTGTAGAAATTGGCATAGCTATGGCCGCATCGCACGGTCGCGAGAAAGCGCGACAGCGTGAGGTAGAACGCCCGTAGCGTCATGGGAATGGCCGCCGCTCGGTCCAGCGCTGCGAAGCGGGCATCGATCTCCCGGGGCGTATTGTAACGGTGGATGCCGGGGTGGAGCTCGGCATATGCCCTGCGCAGTAACGCGACGTCCTCGCGCATCGCCGCGGCGCGGAGGAGCGTCGGACTGGATGAGGTCCGGGCGAGCAGCGGCGAGGCTGCAAAGGTGGCGCCGAGGCCGCCGAGCACGGTGCGGCGGGACGGTGGCGATGCGGTCATGTCGGCTCCGACGTTATGGATACCCCCTTCAAGCATGGCCGAGCGCGTACGCGTCGCCTCATCATCGCCCATGCCATGCGATTTATCGTTTGCGAGACGCCCGATACGCACTCGGTGAGCGACCATAGCGCCGCTGGAAGGCGCGGTTGAAGCTCGCCTTCGACGAGAACCCGGCGTCGAGCGCGATCGCCAAGACCGGCCGGGAATCATCCGCCGCCAGTGCCGCGGCCACGTCCTCGCAGCGAAGACCGTTGACGAAGTCCGAAAAGCCGACGCCCAGCCCCTCATTGAGTGCCCGCGACACATAGGTCTCGTTGGTCGCGAGCAGGCTCGCCAGCCGCCGCAGCGTCAGCGCGTCGTCGCGATACCACCCGTTATCGCGGATCCGCGTCGCCCATTCCTCCCCTTGCGCCTGCCAGTTTCGAACGGCGGGTGATCGCACCTCCGGATGCTCCAGTGTGTCGAGCGCCGGAAACGGCAACGCGAGATACCGCCATCCTGCGATCCCGAGATACAATGCGAACCCCGCGATCGCGGCGTAGAGCGGCATCAGCCCCCTATAGCCGAGCGGCTTCATCGACCAGCAGCCAGCCCGCCCAGACGATCGCCAGCAACGGATAGGCGACGGCGGTGCGGCTGAGCCACGCCGTCGCGAACCGCGCGTCGTCGCTGCGCTTTTGCGACAGAGCGTCGCGGTAGCCGTGCAACAGCCGGATCGTCCACGCGCCATAGACGACGAAGCTGATCGCGAGCAGCGATGCGACGATCGCATTGCCGGTCGTGAAAGCAAGATCCGCCCAGTAATGCTTCAGCGGCGTCGGCAGGAGGAAGGCGGCAGCCTGATAGGCGAACTGGATCGCGCCCGGCAGCAGGTGTCGCCATGCCGCGGGCGACCAGCGGCCGGTGACGAGAGCATAAGCGTGCAGATAGAGGAGCGGCGGGACCAGCAGCGCGTTCGAGAAAGGCGCGAAGGTCAGCCACCACCAGCGATCGTAAAAGCCGGCAAACCCGATCAGCCAGGGCACGAAGACGCCGGTCATGACGATCAGCAGCGCGGCGAGCGCGCGCGCGGCCAGCCGGTTGTGAAACGACGCCGACAAGCCGACCGCCAGCGGAAGCAAAATTGCCGCTGCCACCGTGAGGACAGCCGTGCGCCAGCCAAAGACCAGATCCATGACGGTCAGCGTAGCTTCGTCGACACCCAAAGCTAGGGATCACATTTCGGAAGGAGGCCAGTCGCCTCACCTGCGCGCATTCGAGCCCCCCAGCGCTTGCACAGCTGGAAACTTGCAGCTCACTCCCGCTCGAAAGACGGCATCCCAAAGACCCAGAGCCACTCCTGGAGCAGTGTCTTTGAGCAGCCGAAAGCGGACGTCCGTTCACCTCTGCCGCTCGTGCGCGAATCAGGACGCAGTGCGCATGGCGGCAAATCCCGCGGGCCCCACTCCGGAGCAAAGATAGTGCGAACAGCTTTACAGTATTCGGGTTGGTGCTGGCGTGCACCGCCGTCGACGCGCATGTCTCGCTTGGCGGCGGCGCGCCCCTCCTCGTCGCCCGTTGCAAGAGGGGGGGGGGATCATGAGCACCCCCCGCCGCACCCGCCATCGCCGCTACCGCACCCGTCCGACCCGCAAGCGCCACCGTCGAAGTTCAGATCGAAACGACGACCAGCTCTGCCGGCCTTTAGTCGCGCACCCTGGATCCAAGTGACGATCGCGACGGCAAGGAGGAAAACGGCAACCAGCGCCACCATATCTTGAACGATCAGGACAACCAGGCCGGCGCAAGTGAACCCGACCAACGTCGCCTCTTCCGCGCCCAGAAGTACCTTTCTGGTCCGGTCGATCCGCTGGAAATTTCCCGAGAATCGTTCGGAGGGATCGGGCCAAACATCTGCGGGCGGCGCAGCACCAAAGGTGTCCCGGTATATATTGAGCGTACGCGCATACCGGTCACGATAGTGCTCGCATTGCTCGGGGCCACCCGATGTCGGCTCGTGATGAATATCGCGCGCGACGATATCGCGGCAGAGGCCGTGCCAATAATCGCGGGTATAGGCTAGATGCAGATGCCACGCCTGATCAATTGCGTCCGACGGCGTAAGCTGCTCATCGCTGATCGCGACCAGCGCGAGGAAGTGACGATATTCCATCGCGACCCGGTCTGCAAACGACCCGGTCCATCCGTTCTCTGCGGCCAGCCTCCCTTCGAAGCTGAGGGCTGCACCGGGCTGGCCGATGCTCAGGGTCTCGATCCTCCCAATGAGAATCCTTCGCGCCATATGCGCGGGGCTGTTCGGTTCCATACCCCATTAGATTAGTATGATATTGTTGCAGGATTGTGACGCCGATGGCGACCAAGCGATCCGGAGTCAGCCGCCCGCCTCTCGACCGTTGCGTGGTGCGACAAGGCAGACAATGTTCGACCGCGGTCTCGACACTGCCGTCGAAGACTGACCGATCGCAAGCGCGGGGCCGATATCGTGCATCAACATGGTCTATATCGGCCTGTGGTCGGCGATGCTCGGGTCGCTCGCCGGGGCCGCCCGCCTGTTTCGAGAGGGCGATCCATTGTTCCTGCACGGCCCCTTACACCGTGCAGGTCAGCCGACCGGGCCGCCCAACGACTCGTTCGACGCTTCCCTGAAGACACGCAACCCGCTCTGGGGCTTACGCGACGGCGTGACGGTGATCGTAGCATCTGACGGGTCCACCACGATCACTCGCGTCGTCCAAATGCCGGCCAATAACCCTTGGGTCGTTCTGCAACGCAATTCGCTACAGACCTGGCCCATGGCAGTCCGAGGGACTGCCGCCACGCACGACCTTCTTTCACCTACGACCCACAAGCAGACGTTGCAGGGCCTTCCCCCGCCGAGCTGCGGACACTCATTCAATGAGGTTTCCGGCTAAGCCACTGCATGCCGCCATTTAGGCGGTTGTCGGCACTGGCGTACATAAGTGGGGGCGACCTTATCGGTGCGATGCGGGCTGTGCGCCGACGCCTTCAAATTCCGGGAGGCGTGTCCCGGAATCACGCCTCCGTGTGACGGACGATGGCCTCGCAAATTTCATGCGTTGCGAGAATTGCGGCTGCATCGACCGGCCTTCGCTCACGCGCCGCAAGCAGGAAGTCGTCGCACATCGCCGCAAAGCCGCGCTGCTGTCCTACCGAGACCCAATCGCCTCGTCGATGTAAGCGCTGTGTCCCGCTTGTCTCGACGCGATCAGCAAGGTTCAGCACGGTGTGACGGGCCCCACCGCCAATGACGTCCAGGCGTTCCTCATCGAGCCCACTGTCGCGATGCATTGTGCCGATGGCGGTAAACCCGTCGCCTGCCAGCGTGAGGGTGATCGTGTGGAGCATGCCGTCTACGACATGGGTTTCGATGTTGCGTCGGCAGACCGGTCCTGGGGCCAGGAACAGCAGCGTATCGACGACATGGATGAAGTCATCGAAGACGACCTTCCGCGGTTCGTTGGGTTGCCGGTAGCGGTGCTTTTCGAGGATGATGAGGTTCGCGTCGATGCCTCGCAATGCGACATAATCTGGCGCAAACCGCCGGTTGAAGCCGACCATGAGCGGAACGACACGGTCCGTGGCCAAGGCGACAAGCGCTTCGACCTCGCCGAGATTATCGGCGAGCGGCTTGTCGACGAAGGTCGGGACGCCTCTCTCGATAAGGAGCGTGACGAGCTCGCCGTGTGCCTGCGTCGACGCGTGGACGAAGGCGGCGTCGAAGGATGTGGTGGAAAGCGCATCTGCAGCGCTGGTGTGCCGATGCCCGATACGAAACGAGCGGCCGACCTCGTCGAGGACGCCTGCATCGCGCGTCGCCAGGTGAATGTCGAGATCAGCTCGCGTCGACAGAACCGGAAGATATGCTTTGCGAGCGATGTCACCCAGCCCGATGAGAAGCACGCGCATATCTATTCCCCGGTCCGGCACGATCGCCGCGTCTGCCGGGCCGCAATAGCTTCGCCATTGCGCTCCCCGCAACCAATCGTCGGGGATGACTGCGGCGCCAACTGGGGCAAAGATGTCGCGGTGCGCCGCAAAAATGCATCGCCACCGATCGTGTCTATTGCCGCACGTTGCAGTGATGTTACCGGTCGGGGACGGATCCGGGCCACACGGATCGACGCAGGAGGATGTTCGAAGCCCAAGGGGGGACCATCCATGATTCGCTTGCCCGTTCGTACGTCTGCCATCGCCCGACTGCTGGCCGCCAGCGCGCCGTTATTCGTCTGTGCCACACCCGCCGTCGCGCAGGACCAGGCGCCGACGGGGCAAGCCGTCGGCGATCCGGCCGGCGAACAGGGCGTCGGCGACATCGTCGTCACGGCGACCCGCCGTCGCGAATCGGCGAAGGACGTGCCGCTCGCGGTCACCGCGATCAGCGGCGAGAAACTCGACGTCCTTAACTCAAGCGGGCTCGATATCCGGTTCCTCGCTGGTCGCACGCCGAGCCTTCAGGTGGAATCCTCGTTCGGCCGCACCTTCCCGCGCTTCTACATCCGCGGGCTCGGCAATACCGATTTCGATCCGAACGCCGCACAGCCGGTGTCGGTGGTGTATGACGACGTCGCGCTCGAAAATCCGATGCTGAAATCCTTCCCGGTGTTCGACCTGCAAAGCGTCGAAGTGCTGCGCGGGCCGCAGGGCACGCTGTTCGGGCGCAACACGCCAGCCGGCGTCGTGAAGATCAATTCCGCCAAGCCGGATCCGGACAAGGCCTCGGGCTATGCGACCGGATCCTGGGCGACCTACAACACGATCAACGGCGAGGCGGCGCTGAACCTGCCGATCGGCAACGGCTTCGCATTCCGTGCATCGGGCCTGATCCAGTCGCGCGACGATTGGGTCACCAACGATTCCACGACGGGCAATGCCGATCGCAAGCTCGAAGGGTACCGCGATGTCGCCGGCCGCTTCCAGCTCGGCTATACCAGCGGCGATTTCAACGCCTTGCTGAACGTCCACGTCCGTGATCTCACGGGCTCGCCGCGCATCTTCCGCGCCGGGCTGTTCAAGCCCGGCACCAACGACTTCAACACCGGCTTCGACCCCAAGCACGTCACGCTCGACGGCTATACCAGCCAGAGCCTGACGCAATGGGGCACCAACCTGCGGCTCGACTATCACCTCGACGGCATCGGCACCTTCTATTCGGTCACCGGCTATGAACAGGCCAAGGTCGAGAGCACTGGCGACGTCGATGGCGGCAACAGCTACCCGTTCACGGGCGGCACGATCGGCGCGATCGGCGTCGGGCTGTTCCCGTCGAACACCGGCGGCCTCACCAAGCCCAAGGAGTTCAGCCAGGAACTGCGCTACGCCAGCGAGGACATGAACGGCATCCGCTTGCAGGGCGGGCTGTATTATTTCTACCAGACGCTGCGCTATCATCAATATGACTATGCGTTCGGCGGTACCGGATCGCGTGCGACCGACCTGACGCAGGACATCTTCCACGACAATCGCAACGAGAATTACGGTGCGTTTGCATCGATCGAGGCGAAGCCGACCGAGCTGCTGACATTGCGCGCGGGCGTCCGCTACTCGCACGACTATCGCAACGACCTCGTGACCGCACCGATCCCCGGGACCGGGATCAGCGACACACTGCCCGCGCGTGCGGTAGTCCGTGGCTCGAACGTGACCTGGGACGCGAGCGCGACCTATGAGCTGACCCCCGCGATCAACGTGTATTCGCGGCTTGCCACCGGCTATCAAGGGCCAGCGATCCAGGACCGCGTGACGTTCGGCAGCGTCCAGAGCACCGCACCGAAACAGACGACCTTCTCGGGCGAGAGCGGCTTCAAGGGGACGCTGCTCGACCGGAAGGTGAACTTCTCGCTCGACGCCTATTGGTACAACACCAAGGACCTTCAGATCACTGCGGTCGGCGGCAGCAGCAACTCGGCCCGTCTGATCAGCGCGAACAAGGCGATCGGCTATGGCGTCGAGGGCGAGTTCGAGGCACGGCCGGTGCCCGAATTGTCGCTGACCGCAAGCGGCAGCTACAACTTCACCGAGATCCGCGATCGCTCGATCGGCGTGGGGGTCTGCGCGACCTGCACCGTGCTTGATCCGATCGTGAACGGGTTTGCGATGATCGACGGCAACGACCTGCCCCAGGCGCCACGCTGGATCGCCAACTGGACCGCGCGCTACGGGATCCCGCTCGCCAATGGCGGCGAGGTCTATGCCTATACCGACTGGGTCTATCGCAGCCGCGTCAACTTCTTCCTGTATGAAGCGGTAGAGTTCACCGGCAAGTCGTCGCTCGAAGGCGGGCTCAAGGTCGGCTATAAATCGCCGCAGGGGTATGAGGTCGGCGCGTTCGTGCGCAACATTACCAACCAGTATCGCAGCATCAGCGCGATCGACTTCAACAACCTGACGGGCATGATCAACGAGCCGCGGATCATCGGCGGCCAGTTCAAGGTAGCGTTTTAAGTTAAGACGCCGAACTGGGCACCTTGCGCGCAATCCTGGTGTGAAAGTGAGCGTCGCGACCTCGAACTCCTCGACAAGGGCCGTCGCAAGCGCGGCGGCCTGATCCAACGCTGCCGTCGAACCACCGGCAACGGCCGCCAGCCAGACGGAGATGGCTTAGAGCACGTCATTACAGGTAGCACGGTCAGTGTCGGCGTGGGCGAGGAGCGCCAATGCAGGCGCGGCTTCGTCAGGAAGGGTATCATTCTCATCGACCAGGCCAACATGCATCAGATCTTGCGGGTGCCCAACTGCCATCAAAGAGGTTGAGCACTGATCTATCATTCGGGTCATTCTTTCGACGATGCGTGACGCTCTTGGTCATGGCCGACCGAACACTGCTTTTCGTCTGGATGACCCTGCTCAGGAGCTGGAACTGCGTTTTGCGGCGCACTCCCTTTGCGTCTGTGGTCTTGCGAAGGGGCGGTTGGGCGCTACCAATACCGTCAGGACAGATTGGGGAGGACCAACATGACCACCAGCTTCGACCGCCGCGCCCTCTTGGTTGGCGGCCTTGCAGCCTCAGCTGCTACCGTGGTGCCGCTTGGCCAGGCCTTTGCCCAGCGCCGCGGCCGAGTCTCGGCGAACGACAAGGTCCAGGTGGGTCTGATAGGTTGCAAGGGCATGGGCTGGTCGGATCTATCAGCCATGTGCAAGCGGGCCGACGTGGCGCCCGTAGCCCTTTGCGACGTCGACGCTACGGTCCTTGCGGCACGCGGTGCCGAATTGAAGAAGGTCTCAGGCCGCACGCCGAAGCTCTACGACGACTATCGTCGGATGCTGGACGACAAGTCGATAGACGCGGTGATCATTGCTACGCCCGACCATTGGCACGCGCTTCAGCTGGTCGATGCCATGTCCGCGGGCAAGGACGCATATTGCGAAAAGCCGCTCGGAAACTCCATTGCCGAATGCCGTGCCATGGTCGCCGCCAAACAGCGTCACAATCGTGTGGTTCAGGTTGGTCAGTGGCAACGCAGCAACCAGCACTGGGCAGACGCGATCGCGCATGTTCAGTCCGGCGGCATCGGTCGGGTCCGAAAGGTCAAGGCTTGGGCGTACATGGGATGGATGAAGCGCGTCGTTCCCCAACCGGATCAGGCCCCACCCGCCGGCGTCGATTATGATAGCTGGCTGGGCCCCGCACCGCTGCGCCCCTTCAACTCCAATCGCTTCCACTTCAGCTGGCGCTGGTACTGGGACTATGCGGGCGGCCTGATGACCGACTGGGGCGTCCATCTGATGGACATCGCGCTGTTGGGCATGAAGGCAGAGGCACCTCGTTCGGTCAGTTCGCTTGGCGGTGCCTATGGCTATCCGGGCTCTGCGATGGAAACTCCGGACACGCAGACCGCCATCTACGACTTTGGCGACTATTCCGTGGAATGGGAGCATGCGGTCGGCATCAGTCAGGGCCCCTATGGCGGTCGCGACCACGGCGTCGCCTTCGTCGGCGAGACCGGCACCCTTGTCGTCGATCGTGGCCAGTGGCGTGTCACGCCAGAAACAAGCGATGGCAGAGCCATGACTCGGGAGATCCCGGTCACGAAAGCCAAGGACGAGGGGCTCGACCGGCACACAGCCGACTTCATTGCCTGCGTTAAAGATCGCACGCGCACGCCAGCGTGTACGATTGAGGCGGCGTCCAACACCGCCATCGTGTGCCAGATGGGAAACATCGCATTGCGCACAGGCCGCAAGGTGAATTGGGATGCTGCATCAGGTCAGTTCAGGGATGACGCAGAAGCGAACCGACTAATCACGCCCCGCTACCGTACACCCTATCGGCTGCCAGCTGCATAAGCCGGCTGGCCGCCTATGCCGACAGGGGGGACCGCTGCGCCGCGCGCTCGACAGCGGCTCTTGCCAATCGCTGCCATGCGATGACCGAGGTCGGCCATTCGGTAACCAGTCCCAGATCCCCAACTTTGGTCGCACTTACATGTTAGCTGGACAGCTACTTTCGATGATTAAGCGCTGTCAGCATCTATCTCTATATCAAGGCGCTGAACCAGTTGACGCCACCCAGCTGGCACATTTGACGCAGGAATGCCGCGAAGTCGGCGTAGGTCGATCACCAGCAGGCAGACATCGCGGATTGACGACGGTTGCGGCTTGCGCTCGACTGGCCCGGACGGCTTTGCGAGGGCATGATGGCATATCCAATTGATCGACGTTCGTTGCTCGCAGGTGCCGCTATGGGCGGCGTTGCGCTTGCAACTGTCGAGGCTCAGGCTCAGCCCCGCGACGCGGCAGCAACCCTGGAGATCTATGAGCTGCGGACCTATCGGCTGGTAAACGGCCCCATGAAGGACCGTCTGGACGCTTATCTCAGGAACGCCTTTATACCAGCAGCACGACGCGCGGGTTGCGGGCCGGTGGGTGTATTTACGGTGGCGATCGGGTCCGCAAGTCCAAGCGTCCATGTTCTCGTCCCCTATCCCTCGATCGAGGATTTCGTGGCTTTGCCCGGCAGGCTCACCGCCGATCCGAGCTACACGAAGGCTGCCGGGTCGTTTTTGAAGGCGACGCCAGACGCGCCGCCATACACGTCCCTTGAAGTGAAGTTGATGCGCGCGTTCCCTCACTTTCCTCGGCTCGAATTGACCGACGCCTCGAGCAGCAACACGCCGCGCATATTCGAACTCCGGACGTATTTCAGCCATAGCGACGCGGCAGGAATGACCAAGATCGGGATGTTCGACACGGGCGGTGAGATCGAGATATTCCGTCGGACTGGCCTGACGCCGATCTTTTTCGCCCAGGACCTTACCGGAGCCCGCCTGCCGAGCCTGACCTACCTGCTGACCTTTCCCGACCTTGCGACCCGCGAGCGAAACTGGCGTACCTTCGGGTCGGATCCCGCTTGGCGCCGGCTCATCTCGACGCCGGGGCTTACCGACCGCGAAATCACCACCGGAATAGACAACCAGATCCTAAGTCCGGCGTCGTTTTCGCAAATTTGACCGACAAGCGGGCGTTCGCGCCCTATGTGCTCCCCAAACTTCGGTCGTCCGTTCGTTTAGATTCCCGGCCTCTTTTCGGGCGGCATTGCGGCAGAGCTGTTCATCGCGGCAATGCAACGCTGACGCGTTGTATCGGGGGCTGGCTTGATGGCAACGTCAGCGGCGCGGCGCTGCGCTGGCGTCGCCTGAGACGGCCAGTATGCATACGCCAACCAAAAAGGGGCTCACAGTCCTGCCCCCTTGTGATGGACCGCCTTGAGATGAGCAGCCAATCGGACGCGCTGTGATGGTGTCAGCGCCTCAGCCGCGTCGGCCAGCCCCTGGACGATCCGCCGCGAGGCACGGTCTGCCTGCTTCACCTGCTCGACACGCAATGCCTCCAACCCCGCGCGGTCGATCGACGGCAGCAACACCAGGACGTATGAACGTTAGTGTGCGTTCCGGAACTGTGCGTGAAAGGCATCCAGATCAGTATGGACCGGATTTGGCGATTAGCTTCAGCTGGGCCCTTTGCTTGGGCGTGCCGTCAGGCAGAATTTCGTCGAAGGGCGCGTCGATGACCGCAGGATCCGCTGTTGCCGATTGGCCAGGTAACCCGCGTAGGGCCGATACCGCCGAGCTTAGGCCAGCACCGGCTATCGCCGCGATCCCGGCCACGACGGCCAGCAGCCCGGCAACTATTCGCCGTCGTTGGAAATATCGGTTCATTGTACAGCGTATGAGGCGGAGGCCCGGCGCTTGGCGGCCGAGACGGTCAGCACCCGTCCGAAGCGTGAAGTCGAACTCGCGAATCTCGACCAGCAGATCGTCTTTGCCAAGGCAGCCATCCTGAAAGGCGTCGATGCGGCCATTTTGGTCGGAGACATGAAAGTCTGAAACGAGCGGCGCCAGTTTCTGTTCGCCGAACAGAACGCTACGCAGGCCATGTCCACGGGGGCCGAACTGCTGCACCCCGACCTCAGCCGCGGATATTGCGGCAAGGTAGAACAGCTTACCCTGGCGTTCCGATCGATGCGCTGAAGGCGCAGGCATTTGAGCGACTGCGCCTTCAGCGCACCGAGATGGTAGTGCTGACACTGGAGGACAGTAAGTTGACGATCAACCTTCGCGGCGAGTTAGCGTCAATGCTCGAGCTATGCGTGTGTCTAGAAACGCAAAAAGCCTCCGCGGGTATTCCCTCGGAGGTGTTGCAAATCAAGATGGTTGCGGGGACAGGATTTGAACCTGTGACCTTCAGGTTATGAGCCTGACGAGCTACCGGGCTGCTCCACCCCGCNAACCTTCGCGGCGAGTTAGCGTCAATGCTCGAGCTATGCGTGTGTCTAGAAACGCAAAAAGCCTCCGCGGGTATTCCCTCGGAGGTGTTGCAAATCAAGATGGTTGCGGGGACAGGATTTGAACCTGTGACCTTCAGGTTATGAGCCTGACGAGCTACCGGGCTGCTCCACCCCGCGACGGTCCGGTTAGGGACGTGGGTAGATGAGATTGTGAATGGGTTTTGATATCGTGTGATGCATGTCGCACGGGCTTCAATGCCTGGCGACGACCTACTCTTCCATCGCTTGAGCGATAGTACCATTGGCGCAGGCGGGTTTCACGGCCGAGTTCGGAATGGGATCGGGTGGGACACCGACGCTATAGCCACCAGGCAATGGAGCCGGTGCGACATGCGTCACTGTGATATCTGGGTCCCTCGAGGCTAGCCTTGCGGCGAGTCTTGAGGGTTTTAAAATCGATACCGTGCTTGGGTATAGTGGTATTTGTAACCAATCCCTCGACGGCGAGGGGATTGGCAATCTGGCGTCGTCTTAATCATCCGCACCGTCATGACGCTGGGTTACCCCAGTGTTGTCATTGATGGTGTGAGACTCTCAAGCGCGAATAGAGCAATTAGTATCGGTTAGCTCCATGCGTTACCGCACTTCTACATCCGATCTATCAACGTCGTGGTCTCCGACGGCTCTATGAAATCTTATCTCGAGGGAGGCTTCCCGCTTAGATGCTTTCAGCGGTTATCCCGTCCATACATAGCTACCCAGCTGCGCTCTTGGCAGAACGACTGGTACACCAGAGGTATGTTCAACCCGGTCCTCTCGTACTAGGGTCAACTCCTCTCAAATTTCGACGCCCACGGCAGATAGGGACCAAACTGTCTCGCGACGTTCTGAACCCAGCTCACGTACCACTTTAATTGGCGAACAGCCAAACCCTTGGGACCTGCTCCAGCCCCAGGATGTGATGAGCCGACATCGAGGTGCCAAACAACCCCGTCGATATGAGCTCTTGGGGGTTATCAGCCTGTTATCCCCGGCGTACCTTTTATCCGTTGAGCGATGGCCCTTCCACGAGGGACCACCGGATCACTATGACCGACTTTCGTCTCTGCTCGACTTGTCAGTCTCGCAGTCAGGCGGGCTTATGCCATTGCACTCTAACAGACGGTTTCCGACCGTCCTGAGCCCACCATTGCGCGCCTCCGTTACTCTTTAGGAGGCGACCGCCCCAGTCAAACTACCCGCCACAGAGGGTCCCTGTTCCGGCTTACGGAACGAGGTTAGACATCAGAAACAAACAGGGTGGTATTTCACCTATGGCTCCACATCAGCTGGCGCCGATGCTTCAAAGCCTCCCACCTATGCTACACAGTTTCTTCCTAATGCCACTCTGAAGCTGCAGTAAAGGTGCACGGGGTCTTTCCGTCTAACCGCGGGTACTCCGCATCTTCACGGAGAATTCAATTTCGCTGAGCATGTCCTGGAGACAGTGGGGAAGTCGTTACGCCATTCGTGCAGGTCGGAACTTACCCGACAAGGAATTTCGCTACCTTAGGACCGTTATAGTTACGGCCGCCGTTTACCTGGGCTTCATTTCAGAGCTTGCACCCCTCCACTTAACCTTCAGGCACCGGGCAGGCGTCAGGCCCTATACGTCGTCTTGAAGCCGACTTAGCAGAGCCCTGTGTTTTTGCTAAACAGTCGCTACCCCCTGGCCTGTGCCCCCTCAAAGTGCTTGCGCATAGTGAGGGCCTCCTTCTTCCGAAGGTACGGAGGCAATTTGCCGAGTTCCTTCAGGACACTTCTCTCAAGCGCCTTGGTATACTCTACCTGACCACCTGTGTCGGTTTCGGGTACGGTCTATACGGTGGGGCTATTTCCTGGAACCATTTCGAAGCCATCCCAATCCGATAAGGGATGACAACACACATGATCCGTCACACACCACCAGGCCCACGAATATTAACGTGGTTCCCATCGACTACCCCCTTCGGGCTCGTCTTAGGGGCCGGCTCACCCTGCGCGGATTAGCCTTGCGCAGGAACCCTTGGTCTTTCGGCGAGAGGGCATCTCACCCTCTTTATCGCTACTCATGTCTGCATTCGCACTTCCGATACCTCCACGACCCATTACCAGATCGCTTCACAGGCTTACGGAACGCTCCGCTACCGCGTACCACATAAGTGGCACACCCTAAGCTTCGGCACGTATCTTGAGCCCCGTTACATCTTCGCCGCAGGACCTCTTGTTTAGACCAGTGAGCTGTTACGCTTTCTTTAAAGGATGGCTGCTTCTAAGCCAACCTCCTGGTTGTTTTGGAAGTCCCACATGCTTTCCCACTTAGATACGATTTGGGGGCCTTAGCTGTAGGTCAGGGCTGTTTCCCTTTTGACGACGGACCTTAGCACCCGCCGTCTGTCTCCCGCATATCACTCTTAGGTATTCGGAGTTTGGTTAGGTTTGGTAGATCTCGCGACCCCCTAGCCCATCCAGTGCTCTACCCCCTAAGGTGTTCGTGCGAGGCACTACCTCAATAGTTTTCGCGGAGAACCAGCTATTTCCCGGCTTGATTGGCCTTTCACCCCTAAACACAACTCATCCGGTAACTTTTCAACGTTAATCGGTTCGGACCTCCAGTGCATGTTACTGCACCTTCATCCTGGTCATGCCTAGATCGCCGGGTTTCGGGTCTAATACATCAAACTCTGGCGCCCTATTCAGACTCGCTTTCGCTGCGCCTACACCTATCGGCTTAAGCTTGCTTGATACATTAAGTCACAGACCCATTATGCAAGAGGTACGCTGTCAGGCCATAAAAGCCCTCCAACTGCTTGTAGGCAATCCGTTTCAGGTACTGTTTCACTCCCCTCATCGGGGTGCTTTTCACCTTTCCCTCACGGTACTAGTTCGCTATCGGTCATGTACGAGTATTTAGGCTTGGAGGGTGGTCCCCCCATGTTCAGACAGAATTTCACGTGTTCCGCCCTACTCGAGTCCTGAATTCTCACTTTCGTATACGGGGCTGTCACCCGCTATGGCGTCACTTTCCAGAGACTTCTACTAGTTGAAATTCAGGCACTGGCCTGGTCCGCGTTCGCTCGCCACTACTAACGGAATCTCGGTTGATGTCTTTTCCTCCAGCTACTGAGATGTTTCAGTTCGCCGGGTTCGCTTCACGAAGCCTATTTTATTCAGCTAAGTGATACCTAACCTAATTAACCCAAGCTGCGCGTTACCACACAGTTCGGATTAATCGGGATAGGTGGGTTTCCCCATTCGGAAATCGCGGGGTCAAAGCTTGCTCACAGCTCACCCGCGCTTATCGCAGCGTGCCACGTCCTTCATCGCCTGTACATGCCAAGGCATCCACGAATTGCCCTTACCTCACGCTTGAGAGTCCACACCACCAACGACATCACTGGGTGCGTTCCAGAGGAACGTCACCAACTCGGCAGAGCAGTGCGCGTTAGCTTTTGTCAGGTGCGGATGATTATAATCTCAGCCAGATTATATTGTATGATGATGTCGATATCCGGAGCCTCGAACCGCTCGTTCAGATCG
>NZ_LR733875.1:3210343-3630343 GCF_902506585.1 Sphingomonas sp. T1 | reverse complement strand
GCCGCCCACATGTCCCTTCATCTAAACCTACAATGTCAAATAGCCGACAAAAATACCGACACTCGCATAACCTCCCTCGCGGAAGGCTTGGAGCATCTGGTTGTTTGCGACCTCAGCAACCAGACCGTGTGGCCGTTCGCTGCGGTGACACCCCTCTAGGGCCCTCCCACAATCCCGTCAAACGCAAATTTCACTTTTATGGCAATTTTTGCGAACTGGCGCGTTCTGCGCCCCCAACGGCGCGGAACAGGGTCCGGTCAGTGATAAGTGTACGAGCCGGCCGACGGAACGACGCGATCCAACTGCGTTGCCACTGAGCGGGATCAGGATATTCCATAAGTCGAGCGATTCGAACGGTGAGCCGAGCGCATCACACACTTCCCCGGTCATCCCCCGCAGAGGCGTTCTCGTTCCTACTTGATGACCAGCGTCTTATCCGAACATCGCCCCGGCAGCACCTCAGGCCCACGCACGTCTTTTGCGACGCGGAGTACCGCGGCGGACAAGCTCGTCCGGAAGCTGCGCGACCGGCATCCCCTGTCGGCTGCCGAGGAGGTCGCGCTTAACACGTTGCTTGCGGCCAAGGCCGGGCCGATTTCCGGACGAACGGTGTTGCTCGACCGGGGGATGCAGCCAAGCGGGATCCATGTCCTGCTTGACGGCTGGGCGTGCCGCTACACGATGCTCGTCGATGGCCGCCGCCGGATCGTCGCCTTTTATCTTCCGGGCGATGTCTGTGACTTCGACGTCTTCCTGCTGGCGGGGATGGACCAGACGATCGCCGCGATCACCCCTGCACGCGTTGCGGTGGTCGATGCCCCGATGCTGGCCGGGCTTGCGATCGACCACCCGCCCCTGACGCAGGCCCTGTGGTGGGAATCGCTGACCGCCGCCGCGATCCAGCGCGCCTGGACGCTCAATGTCGGGCAACGCAGTGCCAAACAGCGAATCGCACATCTGTTGTGCGAGCTATATCTGCGAATGGACCGGGTTGGGCTCGTACAAAACGGCAGCTGTGCGCTGCCGTTGACCCAGTTTCATCTGGGGGATGCCTGTGCGCTGACGTCCATCCACACCAATCGTGCGCTTCAAGAGCTGCGCCGTGACGGCTTGCTGTCGCTCGAGGCCCGACGCCTGACGATCCACGACTGGCCGGCGCTGGTCGATCTGGCCGCGTTCGACCCCGCCTATCTCCAACTGTCCAAAGAGTCTGGCACGTCCGGCGATCGTGCGGCCCTTGGCTAAACAGCGACCCGGGTGGCGGTCGGCTTCTTCATAGAGGTCCAGCAAAGGCGGCGTTGCCGCTCCGGCGCGCCACGCCACCCCGTTAAGCCATGAACGCCCGCTCGCCACAGAGCCGTCTGCAGACAGGCGGTCTCTGGGCGAGCGAAACTAGACGCGGCCTATCTAGCGGCCGCCAGACCTACAGGCGGAAGGACAGCGACGCGACATAGGTCCGCCCGTTCTTGTAGAAGGCCGTGGGCCGATCGGGCGTCGCGTTATACTGGCGATAGGTCTCGTCGAGCAGGTTCTGCGCGTTGAGCGACAGCGTGACCTGCTTGGTCAGATTGAACCCTGCCGACAGATCGAGCTGGTTATACGCGGCGACCATTTCGCGCGAGCCGAGACGGCCAATCGTGCGGAAATACTTCGTCCGGTAATTGTAGCTCAACCGCGCCTGGAACGGTCCGCTTTCGAAATAGGGGATCACGTTGACGGTGTGCTTCGACAGATAGGGAAGGTTGAGATCGGCGCCCGACGCGTCGGTCGAGGAGGTCGTGCTGTCCTGATAGGTATAATTCGCCTGGAGCCCGAACCCGCCCCAGATCTCGCTCTGCCCGGAAACGAGGATCCCGTTCACCTTCGCCTTGCCGCCGTTGATCGGCTGCGAAACGCTGTAATTGTTCTCCAGCCGCCCGGTCAGCGAATTGAACAGCGTCACCCCCTCGGTCCGGGTCGTGATGATGTAGTTGCTGATGTCGCGACGGAAGGCCTCGACCGCGAGCAGGCTGCCCGGACGCGGGTAGAATTCCGCGGTCAGCTCGTAATTGGTCGACTCATACGGCTTCAGATTGGGATTGCCGCCACCCGCATCGCGCGTCGTATCGTTTTGCGAGATCGATGCCGCCAGATCCTGATAGCGTGGCCGCGAGATCACCTTGGCGACCGCACCGCGGAAGATGAGCGACGAACTCGCCTCATAGGCGATATTGAAGCTCGGCAGGAACTTCAGATAGTCGGTCGATGTGGTCGTCGGGGTCGGCACGGGGTTGGGGTTGGCCGCCGTCGACAGCGTCAGCGCGTAGTCCGAAACGTCCTTGGTATAGACCAGCCGGCCGCCGATATTGCCGCGAAAGCCGCTCTGTTCGAAATTGAGCTGCGCATAGCTCGCCGCGACGGTTTCCTTGACCCGGGTTGACGCGCCGATCTTGCGGATCAGCGGCGAATTGATCGCATTCGCCAGGATGTCGATCACCGACTGTTCGGACAGGTTCAGATACTGCGTCGCGTTGCCCAACCCGCCGCTGCCGCTGAATGTGCCGTCCGGAGTCGACGCGGTCGGCACGTTGAGCTGCGATGCAAGCTGCGACGTGGTGAGATAGGTGTTGATGCCGCGACCGTTGATGCGGTTGACATGGTCGGTGACGCGTGCGCCGAGCATCAGCTGCGTGAACGGCCCGAACGACACCGGGATCGTCGCATCATAGCCGCCGAAGATGTCGCGATCGGTCGTCACGCTGTAATCGAGCCCGCCGATCTGCGCCGCGTTCAGCTGCGTGCCGCCGACCAGCACCGGGCTGCCCTCGATCTGTGCCGGATTGTTGTTCGGGTTGGTGAAGTAGTTTGCAGGGTTGGTCGGATCGCCGGTGAAATTGACCGTCGCCGTATCGTTGGTGAAGGCATAGCTGAATGGCAGCCTGGTCTGAACGTTGAACAGATATTCGGGATTGCGCCCGCCCCTCGCCCGGCTCCAGCCACCCGCGAACGACACCTTGGCGCCGTCATCGCCTTCCCAATCCGCAAACAGGTTCAGATTGTCAGTGGTCAGCTTGGTCTTGCGGACGAGCGTGTCGAGCTGTGCACTCTGACTCGTGGCAGCACCGAAGGTCGCGGCGTTGACGACCCCGTTGCTGATATTGGCCGACTGCAGCACGTTGCCCGTCCATGCCCCGGGGATGGTGTACATCGACTGGCTGTAATTGTCGTAATTGCCATTGATGTGAAGGCCGTTGAGCGTCAGCGTCAGCTCCGAGCTGGGGCGGTACTGCACGGTGCCGGACACGCTCTTGCGCTCGCGCGTCTGCTGGAAATAGGCATAGTTGATGCCGAACGGCGACGCGGCCTTGTAGAGATCCGCAATCGTTCCGCCGGTGATGGTCGCACCCGGGCTTTTCAGGCTGAGCGTGCCGTCCTGCGCGCGGTTGACGAACGGGCTGTTATAGGTGCCGTCCGCATTCGCCGCGGCATTGTCATAGCCGAAGAATTCCACGCCGGCGCGCGTCAGGCTCTGCTTGTCATAGGTCGCGGCGACCAGCACACCGAACGTCTCCGCATCATTCTTCCAGCTGTACAGCCCCGAGCCGCGAACATTGCCCTTGTCCGAACGGTCGTTGTACGAATAGCCGCCCGACGCGAAGATCGAATTGGCCTTGAGCTCGAGCGGCCGGCGGGTGCGGACGATGACGGTGCCCCCGAGGCTCCCCTCCTCGATCCGCGGCTCGGGCGACTTGTACACCTCCAGCCGGTCGACGAGTTCGGGCGCGAGCAACGAATAGTTGAAGGTGCGGCTCGACGGGTCATTGTCGTTGCCGCCCCAATCCGCCGACGCGAGCGCATGACCATCGAGCAGCATCCTGTTCAGCGCGGGATCGGTACCAAGGATGGCGACCTTCTCGCCCTCGCCGAAGCGCCGATCGATGCTCACGCCGGGGATGTGCGACAGCGATTCGGCGACGTTGCGGTCGGGAAACTTGCCGATCGCTTCGGCGCTGATCACGTCGACCACGGCATTGGCCTCGCGCTTGACCGCGATCGCGCTGCGCAGGCTGCCGCGGATACCGGTGACGACGATGTCGCTGTCCGCGTCCCCCGAGGGGGCGGCCTGCGTGGGGGGGGTCTGCGCGGATGCGGGCTGCTCGGCAGCGGCTGGCGGGGCCGATGACGGCGCGGTCTGTGCGCCCGCAGGCGCGATCAGCCCGGCGATCGCGCTGGCGATCACGGCGGTGGATGCGAGCAACATCTGCTTAGGAAAAACCATTGGTCAAAGCCCCTTTTCATAGGCGCCATCGCGCCATCCCGATGCAGCCCATGCCTGCACCCGTAAATCCCGCGAATCGCCCGGTATTCTTTTGGTAGCCAGGTCGATGTCTAGGCGCCGCTACCTATATCAAATCCATTTTCCGAATCTAATGTGAAAATTACCTTTTTATTACCAATTCTGGGAGGAACGCATTCCAGTCCGGCGGTTGCCCCGTGGCTGCGGACCTGACGCCAGCGAGACCCGGGCCAAGTCCGTTCGACAAGGCAAGACGCGTCAGCGCATCAATTTGCCAATATACTCCCCGCCTCCAAAGATGGTGTGAGGCGCGGATCAAAGGCACACTCTTTCACCTTTCGAGGGACTTACCCGCGCTTACTGACAGGCGCTAGCGCATCATGACCACGGAAGCCGACGCCTGGGCCGACCGCAGCGGATCGAATACTCACTTAGGCTCGAGTAGTATTCGCTGGCGAACTGCAAATAAGGGCAACATTCCATACCAAAGTAGGATATTTGGGGCGTTCAACGAGCCATGCGGTTTGCGCACAGCGAATGGCGCTACCACCCCTAGCGTAAGCGCTGATCAGGCGAGCGCGGAACATCCGCGTTGCGAGATGCTGCGCGCGGCAGCGCCCTGTCCACGGCGCCGGGGCCCCTGCCCATGGCATAGGGCCTGACCAACCCCATGGTCGCGCAATTCATCCGTGTGGGGGGCGTGCCTACGATTCCCCCGCACCTGCGCCACTCGCGGGGCAGATCGCTCGCCCTATCGCAGGATCGGCAGTGTTGCGGGCTTCCCGGGGAACCGCTCGCATGACAAGGGGTTTCTGAAATTGGCCGTTTTGGCCGTATCCCGGGAGACGATACACAATGACTGATTTTGCCGATCTTGTAGATGGATACCAGCGGTTTCGGACGTCTGACTGGCGCCGCCAGCATGACCGTTGGGAGAAATTGAAAGTCGGACAGGAACCGCGCGTCATGGTGATCGCCTGTTCGGACAGCCGGGTCGAACCCGCGCAGATCTTCGACACGTTGCCTGGTGAGATGTTCGTCGTCCGCAACGTCGCCAACCTTGTTCCGCCGTTCGAGACGGGTGGCGGCTATCACGGCGTTTCTGCCGCGGTGGAATTTGCGGTCACGCAGCTCAAGGTCGCTGAGATCGTCGTGCTCGGCCATGGCCAGTGCGGCGGCTGCAAGGCGGCGCTCGCAGGCACGTTCGACAAGGCAGAGCGCGGCCAGGGTGGCTTCATCAGTGACTGGGTGCATCTGCTCGACGGCGCACGCGAGTCCGTCGCCAAGGATCATGCCGATCTGAAGTCTGAAGAGGCTCGCGAGGCGATGGAGCAGGCTGCCGTTCGGACGTCGATTGAAAATCTGCGGACCTTCCCGTTCGTCCGCGATGCAGAGGCTGCCGGCGATCTCGAGATCCGCGGCGCGGTGTTTGCGATCGACGACGGCATTCTGCGCGTGATGGACGAGGATGGCGGGTTCACGCCGGCTCAGCCCCGCGCGGACTGATGCCGAGGCCGGGCCGGCGAAAGTGTCGTCGGCCCGGCGCATCCTTAGTTTAAACCTCACCTGCTGGTCGTCGCGCCTCCTCGCAAATAGTCACGGGAAACCGAGACTGTACGCGGGTTGCGGCCCGTCAGATTAGGGCGCTATGTTGCTGGCTTCTGACTGGAGGTCCTATGACGCGCCTTGCCTTGGTTATCGCTGCCGGTCTGTCGGCCGCCACAGCGGCATATGCCGCACCCGATCCTGCGCCGAGCGCCGCTCTCGTCGCGGCGACCAAAGCCGGGACGCGAACGCCCGCGACGATCGCGCGCGACGCTTTCCGCCACCCCGCCCAGACGCTGGCGTTTTTCGGTGTGAAGCCTGGTGACACGGTCGTCGAGATCTGGCCCAGCGGCGGCTGGTATACCGAGATCCTTGCGCCCTATCTCGCGGCCCGCGGCACGCTTTATGCCGCTGCGCCGAGCGAGAAGGGTCTCGCAGCTGTCCGGGCCAAGCGCCAGGCGATGCCCGAAGCCTATCGCGCGCTGCGCTATGCCATGTTCCCGGCAGTCGCCGGCCAGCCGACCGTTCCCGCAGGCTCGGCGGACGTCGTGCTGACCTTCCGCAACGTGCACAACTGGCGGTTCGGGGCCGCCGATCAGACCCAGGCCGCGTTCGACCAGATGTTCGCGATGCTCAAGCCCGGCGGCACGCTTGGCCTTGTCGAACACCATTTGCCCGAAGCGTCGGGCAAGATCGAGGAAGGCAAGAGCGGCTATATGAAGCGGTCGTCGGTCATCGCCTATGCCACCAAGGCAGGATTCAAGCTGGCAGGCGAGAGTGCGGTCAATGCGAACCCGAAGGATACGCATGACTATCCCAAGGGCGTGTGGACCCTGCCGCCCAATTACGCCGAGGGCGATGTCGACCGCGCGCGCTATGCCGCGATCGGCGAAAGCGACCGGATGACGCTCAAGTTCGTCAAACCCCGTTGATCGCCGCGCAGAGTGTCACCCGCCGCATCCAAGATTTGGAAGCGGCGGGCTACGCTGTTACGACACTCGTGTGACCGCCACCCCACTCCGTTTCCTCGAACGTCTGCCGCTGCTATGGGATCGCCGCGCCATCGCGTACGGCGTTGCGGTCGCCCTCTCCATCGCCGCCTGCGCGATCCGGATCGGCGTCGATCACCTGCTGCCGCCCGGTTTTCCGTTCCTGACCTTCTTCCCGGCGGTCATCATATCGTCCTTCCTGCTCGGGCGCGGTCCCGGTTCAGCGGCTGCACTGTTGTGCGGTGTGCTGGCCTGGTATTATTTCATCGCGCCACGCCAAGGGTTCACACTCGGCGTCGATACCGCGGTAGCACTGCTCTTCTATGCCGCAGTCGCTGCCGTCGACATCGCGCTGGTCCACTGGATGCAGCAGACCAATCACCGGCTGCGCGACGAGCGCGAACGCAACGCCGACCTTGCGCTGCGCAGCGGGCTGCTGGCTGATCGGACAGAGGTGCTGTTCCGCGAATTGCAGCACCGCGTATCGAATAATCTCCAGATGATCGGGGCCGTCCTCGCGTTGCAGAAGCGCGGTATCGCCGACCCTGCCGCGGCTCTCGCGCTCGACAATGCAGCGACCAAGATCACGCTGATCGGCCGGATCCAGCGGCAGCTCTACGATACCAGCGGATCGCTGATCGCGCTCGACCAGTTCCTTCATCAACTGACTGCCGACGTGATCGAGGCGGGCGGCAATCCCGGTATCGTCCACTCCGTTTCAGCACCGCCCGGCGTCATGCTCCCCCCCGACGCGCTGATCCCCGTTGCGCTGATCATGGCGGAGGCGATCGCCAACGCCATCGAGCATGGACTGGTGGGACGCGATCATGGCAGCATCCGGGTCGATCTCGTCCAGACCACCACGGGGTTGCAACTCTGCGTGACCGACGACGGCGCCGGATTGCCCGAGGGATTCGATATGCGCGGCTCGACGAGCCTCGGTCTGAAGATCGCCACCACGCTAGCGCGACAGCTCGGTGGCAGCTTCGACGTCAGAAGCGCCGATCCGGTCGGCGCACAGAGCGTGCTGACCATCCCCCATTCCCCCGCAGGACAGCCCCCTACCCCATGATCATCCGCAGCGACGAATTCATCGATATCCCTCGCATCGCCAGCGGCACTCCTTCGGATGATGCCATGCCGTCACCAGGCGGCGTCATGCGCACGCACCTGTTCCGCCCCGCGGTCGAGGGACGCTATCCCGGCGTTCTACTGTTCTCGGAAATCTACCAGGTCACGGATCCGATCCGCCGACTCGCCGCCTATGTCGCCGGCCACGGCTTCTGTGTCGCGGTGCCCGAGGTCTATCATGAGTATGAGCGACCCGGGACGGTGCTGCGCTACGACGTGGCCGGCACCGATCGCGGCAACGCGCTGAAGGTCACGAAACCGGTTCACGCCTTCGATGCGGATGCGGTCGCGGCGCTCGACGGCCTCGCCATGCACCCCGCCTGTACCGGGCGGCTCGCGACGATGGGCGTCTGCCTGGGGGGACATCTTGCCTACCGCGCCGCACTCGATCCCCGCGTCGCAGCAGCGGCGTGCTTTTACGCGACCGACATCCACAGCGGCACGCTGGGTGAAGGCAAGCAGGATGACAGTCTGGCGCGCATGGAGGAGCTGAAGGCGGAAACGCTGTTCATCTGGGGGCGGCAGGACCCGCATGTCCCGTTTGCCGCGCGCGAGACGATCCGCGCACGGCTGGAGGCGGTCGGCGCCAATTATGGCTGGCTCGAGGTCAACGGCCAGCACGCGTTTCTGCGTGACGAGGGACCACGCTATGATCCCGCCCTGTTCACCCAGACGCTGAACGCGGTCATCGCTCTATTTAACCGCACCCTAGCCGGATGACGGCGCACCGCCGGTCAGCCGGCTAGGCGCCTCGCGGGCTCCGACGCAGGAGGCTCAGCGCGGCCACAACCGCGCTGCGCCGCGCACGCCTGAGGAATCACCCCAACGGGCCGGCACCACCTGCCCCTTCCAGTCGCCACCGAAGCTGTAGCGATCGATCACCGCGGGAAGCCGGGCGTAGATCGCCTCGACATTCGACATGCCGCCGCCAAACACGAAGACATCCGGGTCGACGATATTGGCGATCATTGCCAGCGCGCGTCCAAGCCGATCGACATAGGCGTCGAGCGATGCGACCGCGTCGGCTTCGCCGAGTCGCGCGGCCTCGACGATCGCGGCGCCGTCGAGCATCTGCCCGGACCGGGCGGCATGATCCTGCCGGAAACCGGTCCCCGATATCAGCATGTCGAGGCACCCGCTTTGTCCGCACCAGCAGGACGGACCGGGATATTCCGCCGCGGTCATCCACGGAAGCGGGACATGGCCCCATTCGCCGCCCATGCCGTTCGCGCCCTCGACGATGTGCCCGTCGACGACCAGCCCGCCTCCGACGCCGGTCCCGACGATCACCGCAAAGGCGGACCGCGCGCCGGCTGCCGCGCCGTCGACCGCTTCGGACAGTGCCATGCAGTTTGCGTCATTGGCCATCCGAACCTGACGGCCCAGCGCAGTCTCCAGATCCTCGCGGAAAGCGCGGCCATTGAGGAAGGTCGCGTTCGAGTTGCGCATCAGCCCGTCGCGCGGACTGATCGACCCGGGCGTGCCGACGCCGATCGAGCCCATGGCGCCCGCCTCGCTCTCGGCTCTGGCGATCAGCTCGCCGATCGTCCGGATGGCGCCGTCGTAATTTCCCGGGTTCGGGCTGCGCACGCGGGCGAGAAACTGACCGTTGGCGTCGAGGGCCGCTGCCTCGATCTTCGTGCCGCCGACGTCGATACCGATCTGGATCACTGCATCTCTCTCTGACTTTGATTTTCCGGCACCCTGCCCGTGAGAAAGATAAAGTCAATTTGCTTTAACAATCAGCCCTTGATCAGGATGGCGTCCGACGGCAGGATCCGGTCGAGAAACGGCAGGATCGCAGCGCCGACGGCAGGTGCATCACGCGACAGTGTGGCGCGCCGGATCGGTGCACGCGCCGGGATCGTCGGCGCTGCCGCGAGCAGCTTGCAGGCCGTTTCCGCCGCCAGTCGGTCGAGCACCGTATCGGGCAGGCGTCCGCCGATCAGCACCGCGGCCGGATTGATCAGGCAGTTGACGGCGGTCAGCGCGGGCACGAGGGCGCTTGCGCACTCGTCGACCCATGCATCAAGTGTCGCACCGAACTGTTCGGCAACGTCCAGCGCCGGGTCGAACGGCGTGGTCAAGCCAGCCTGTTCAAGCCGCGCGGCGAGCGCGGACAAGGACACCACGTCCTGAAGCACCTGTCCCGGCATACCCGTCAGCGGCAGAAAGCCGAGTTCGCCGCTCCGCGCGTCGGCGCCGCGGTAATAGGATCCGTCGATGACGACCCCGCCCCCAAGCCCTGCGCTGACCAGAATGTAGAAGAAGCTCGCATGGTCGAGCCCGCCACCGAACTGCGCCTCGCCGATCGCCGCCGCCGCCGCGTCATTATCGATATGGACCGACCAGGGAACGACACCGGCGAGCAGTGCCTGGAGGTCGACAGCACCCCAGCATTCATAGCCCGCCGGACGATGCGGCAACGCCACCTGCCCCAGATCGTCGGGCAGTGCCACGCCGACGCCGAGGATCCGGTCGGCGCGCAACACGTCCGATCGCCGGATCTCGGCAATCTCCTTGCCGACGATACCAATGATGTCGTCGGGCATCGCGAACGCGATCTGCTGTGTGAACCGGGACCGGACCTGCCCCGCCAGATCGAGCGATACGAGCGTGACGTGATCACGGTCGATGTTCAACCCGATCGCGAAGCATCCATCGGGGTTGATCCGCAACCGCACCGCCGGCTGGCCGCGTCCGCCCTTGCGGCGCCCGGCATCGACGACGAGATCAGCCTCGAACAGGCGCCCCGTGATATTCGCGATCGTCGGCGCGGTGAGGTTGGTCATCGTCGCGATCTCGGTCCGGGTGATGTCCGGATTTCGACGGATGACCTGGAGCACGACGCGCTGGTTATAGTCGCCAGCCCGTTCGAGATTGGTGCCCGACAGGCTTGGGCCGAGCCGCACCGCGCGTTCCTCCGCAGTCACCCCGCCACCGGCATGCGGCTCGAAATCCGAGAAATCCACGGCTTGCTCCCTCCCCGGAACGTCGAGGCGCGCATCGATGTGACTTCGCGCGCCGCCCCGTCAGTCGTGCGTGCCGACGGCCCCAAATGCGATCCTATAGTCCGACATCCACCCCAGCCGGTCAATTGAATATGCCAAGTTGGTTATATCTCCGCATCGGCCCGGTACGGCAGCCTGCACCCGGCAGCGAACATGCCACGTCGCGCAGTTGCAAAGCCTGTGGTATCGCGCCGCAATTCAACCATTTGGAAAGATCGACATCGATGATTACACGGCTCGAAGATCTGGAGCGGGTCCGCGCCGAAAGCCGGTCGCTTGTCACCCGGCGATCCTTGATGTCGGCGGGCGCCGCGGTCGTACCGATCCCGGGCGTCGACCTGGTCGCCGATGTCGGCCTGTTGACGACCCTGCTGCCGAAGATCAGCGAAATGTTCCAGCTCGATCACGAGCAGGTGCAAAAGCTCGAGCCGCATCTCGCGCAGCAGGTGCTCGTGATGGCGTCGAGCATGGGCAACAATGTGATCGGGCGCATGGTCACCAAGCGGGTCGTGGCGGCGCTGCTGCGGCGCGTCGGTGCGCGGGTCGCGGCGGGATCGCTTGCCAAATACGTACCGTTCGTCGGTTCTGCCTTCGCAGCCACGATCAGCTTCGGGGCGATGAAGCTGGTCGGCAACGCGCATATCGAGGATTGCTACAAGACGGCACTGGCGTTGATCCCGGCGTCGGGGCAAATCGCTCCGGTCTCGACCCCGGCGGGCGGTATCGCACGCTGACCCGGCGCACGCAGCGCCCCACGAACAGGACCGACACATGGCGAAACAATATTGGGCACAGCTGATCGACTTTGAGGAGGAGATGCAGTCCGCGTGCATCTCCGGCGCGACCGATCACGAGGATGCCGCCGAGACACTCATCTCCGACTTTGTCGGGCAGATGGGTGGAGAAATCACCAAGGGCGCAGTGCGCGTCTGGGTACAGGGCGAAAACCGCGAGAAGGTCTATGACTGGACCGTCGACCTGATCATCCCAGAGGATGACGGCACGCACGGCGGCGAGGATGAGGAGATCGAGGTCGAGGCCGAGATCGAGTTGATCGAACGCACCTGACGCGCCCGCGCCAATCAGGCACCCTGTGCGCCGTGGCGTACGGGGTGCCCTGGCTTGTGCCGCAACGGATTAGCTCGGGGCGCCCTCGCCGCCGTTGAAGCCACGCTCAAGGATCTGTGCAACGAGCCGATCGCGTGAGCGCGCGGTTCGCTCACCCAGGACGACGGCGATCAGTCGGCGGTTGCCGCGCTTGGCCGATGCCGCCAGATTGAACCCGGCCTCGACCGTATAGCCGGTCTTGATGCCGTCGAGCCCGTCAAAGGCGCCGAGCATGTGATTGTGGTTCTGCAACTGCCGTCCAGCCCAGCGAAACGACCGGGTGCTGAAATAGGCATAGCGATCCGCATGCTGGTCGATCAGTGCCTTGGACAACATGGCCATGTCAGTCGCGGTCGTGAGATTCGCGCCGGGCAATCCGGTGACGTTGGTGAACGACGTCCGCCGCATGCCGAGCGTCCGCGCCTTCGCAGTCATCCGCCGCGCGAAGCCGGCTTCGCTGCCACCCAGTTTTTCGGAAAGCGCTACCGCCACGTCATTGGCCGAACTCACCGCGATCGCCCGGATCGCTTCGCCGACCGTCAGCCCGGCACCGGGTCGCAGACCGAGCCGTGACGGCGGCTGGTTTGCCGCAGCGCGTGAGAATTTGACGGTGTCGGACAGTTGCAGCTTGTTCGCGTCGAGCGCGTCAAACGCCAGGAACAACGTCATCATCTTGGTCAGCGACGCGGGTCGACGGACCAGATTGGCCCCTTGGGCATATAATACCCTGCCGTCGCGCGCATCGATCAGGATGGCCGACACCGTCCGCGCCGCCGCGGGCGATGGCGCGGCGAGCACGGGTTCAGCCAAAGCCGGAACCGCCATCGCCGTCCCGGGAATCGCCACCAGCGGAACCGGCGCGGCGCGGCTCGCCACCCCGGCGGGCGACGCCGTCGAGACCGCAGACGACATGGGCAGAACCAGCGTGGCCAGCGCCGCCAGCACGGCCGGGATACGGCGCTGATAGGCGCCGGTCGGCATCAGCCTCACTGCGGCTCCATCTCGTTCGTGGCGGGCATGTCATCGGCGGGTTCGTTCGCGCTGCTGCCGTCGCGGCGGACGCGCGCAGTCATGCCCGTCGCATCGGCATCGTCCTGCATCTGAACGTCCGGCGCGATTTCCGGAGCGGGCGGTGCCTCGGCTTTCACCTCTGCAGGGGCGGGCGCAGGCGCTTCCTCGACCACCGCCGGCGCCTCGGCTTCAGCCGGGGCCTCTTCCTCATACGCGCTGTTTTCGGTCACGGGTGCGGTGTCCGGCTCGGACGGGGAACAGCCGCCGAGCGCGGTCGCCAATAGGCTCGCGCCGAGCGCGAAGCGGATCGCATGTGTCTTGGTCGTCATGGTCATGTCCCTCATCGTGCTGCCATCGCCTGCGCCGCCGACCGCGCCTCGATCTTGGAGGCGAGTGTCGAATCCCAGCTATAGGGATCCGCGCGGAAGTTCATCTGGCCGTTACCACTGGCGAATGCCGTCCAATAGAGGAGATAGACCGACACCGGCTTGCTGAGCCGCGCCCGCACCGTCGTGCCCTTGTCGACCGTCGCCGCGACCATCTCGGGGGTCCATTGCGGATCACCCGCGAGCAGGAGGTTGGCAAGTTCGGCGGGCTTTTCGAGCCGGACGCACCCGTGGCTCGCCAGACGGCTGAAGCTCGCAAACTTCGCGCGTGACGGGGTGTCGTGCAGATACACCGAATAGGGATTGTCGAAATCGAACTTGTACCGCCCCAGCGCGCTCTGCGTACCGGCGGCCTGCTGCAGCCGCGTGCCGCCAATCACCTTGAAGCCGTTGCGCTTCAGGTATCCCGGATTGGCCTTTTCCTTCGGCCACAGTTCGCGCGTCGCGATCGAGGTCGGGACGTTCCAGGGCGGGTTGATCACGACGCTGTGGATCGTCGAGGTCAACATTGGCGTCTCGTCGCCGGGGCGCCCGGTGACCGCGCGCATCGAAGTGATCGGCCGGTCGCCGTCGAATACCGTCAGGACCGCGGCGGCGATGTTCACCTGGATGCGATCCTTGGGCAGCTCCTGCGGCAGCCAGCGCCAGCGCTCCATGTTCGCCATGATCTGGCGGACGCGATCGGTCGCCGAGACGTTCAGCGCACCCAGCGTCTGCCCCGACACGATCCCGCTCGGATTGAGTCCGTAGCGCCGCTGCGCGCGACGTACCCCCTCGAGCAGCGCAGCGTCGAACCTGTCGCCGCCGGCCGATACGTCCTTGTCCTCGATCGCAAGGCGCTGGCGCAGCGCGGTCACGCGTGGGCCCGTCGCGCCGATCGTCATATCCGGGCCACTCGCCAGCATGGACCAACCGCCCGCCGCCGCGATCGCGCGATAGCGCTCGAGCCCGGCCTTGAGCCCGTCATACCCTGAATAGGGCGGCGGCAACGCGGCGAACCACGCGGCGATCCGGTCACGCTTCACCGCATCGGCAAAGCCCGGCAGCGGATCGAAGGCGGGCGGGCGCATGCCCCAGTCACGCTGGAAGTCTGCCTCGGACAAACGCCCGGCATGCACCGCGCGGGCATGGTCGAGCGCTTCGCGGACCAATGTGTCGTTGTCGACGTCGAGCACCAGCGCCGGCCGCGCGAGGGCAAGCCCCTGCCCCATCGTGTCCGACGCAAGCAGCTTCTGCAGCTGTTTGACCTGGGCAACGGACAGCACCGGCATGCGAACGGTAGGCACCACCGGCGGCACCGCCATGCGCGGCGTCATCGCCTGCGCCGGAAGCGCAGGCTGGCTGGCCGGCGGGGCCGATGGGGCGACGGGCCTTTGCGGCTGGGTCTGGAACAGTTGCGGCGGCACCAGCTGCTCCTGCGGCGCTCGGGCCGAAACGGCGTCGACCGGGAGCAACAGGGCCACCACCGCGGCACCGCTCAGCATCGTGCCGAACCAGGGGGCGTTCGTCTTTGTCTTTGAAAGGCTTTGCATAGCGTCCCTATAGCGATCGCGTCCTGCGTCGCACGGGCAATATCGCCCTAGCCTGAATAAAGCCCGGACGACGCGATATTTCCCGCCGCCTCGCCGAATATCACAGGGCCCAACGCCCCCTTCGGCCTGGGCGCGGCCGTACCCGTCATTTGCGCGCCGCCCGAGTCGTGTCGCGCTCCGCCGCGAACGGCTCGGACGCGTTCCAGACCGGCCATGCCGTCCCCTCGGCGACCTCGCGGCCCAGCGCATAGGCGACGCTGCCCTCCTGCGCGGCGCCGGTCATGTCCCAGCGTGCGTCGAATTCGTCGCACGTCTGGTGATAGCATCGTGCGTTGAACCGATCGCGCCTTGCTTCACCCGCCTTCGCCCCGCCCGTCACAAGATCGCGGCCCGCGCGGAAATACACCCCCGGCACGCCCTTCTGCGCGAGCGCGTAATGGTCCGAGCGGTAATACCAGCCCGCCTCGGTATTTTCCTCGGGCACGATCCGCAGCCCCTGCGCCGCCGCAACCCGCTCGAGATCGCGCTCCATCGGCGTTCGCCCGACGCCGATCAGCTCGAGATCGCGCGTCCGCCCCAGCACGACATGCGGGTCGAGATTGAACTGTGCTGCGGTCGTCGCGAGCGGCAGGACCGGGTGGTCGGCATACCAGCTTGCGCCGAGCAGTCCCTTTTCTTCCGCAGTCCACAGCGCGAACACGACGGACCGCCGCGGCCGGGCGGCGCCCGCATAGGCGTGCGCGATCTCGAGCAGCGTCGCGGTGCCGGTCCCGTTGTCGATCGCGCCGTTGCGGATCCGGTCCGCGGGCGGATCGAACGCGTTCTCCCCATAGGCATCCCAATGCGCGCCATAGAGAATGCTGCCCGCCGCGGAATCGGTGCCCGGAAGAACGCCGACGACATTGTGGCTCGCGACATGTTCCATCCGCGTTTCGACGCGCGCCGACAGGGTCGCCCCCTTCAACGTGATCGCGGCAAAGTCTGCGCGCTGTGCGGCAGCCTTTACCGTGGCATAATCCATGCCCGCCTGCCGCAGCAGACGGATTCCGATGTCGTTGCGCAGATTGCCGCGCAGTCCGAACGCCGCAGGCACCGTCCCCGTGTCGAGCGCATAGCCCGGTACCGCGTCGCCGTTCGCGATCTGCAGCCAGGGATAGCTGGCTGGGAACGTCTCGTGGATCGTCAGGAACGCCGCAGCGCCACGCTTTTGCGCCTCGATGAGCTTGGTTCGTGCAGCAGGGCTCGAGGCGCGTCCGCCGAATCCCAGGTCGCGTCCCGCCTCGACATCGGGATCGCCGGCAAGGGCGATGACGATCTTGCCGCGCACATCGACCCCGCGATACGGATCATAGCCGAGCTTCGGCTCGACCACGCCATAGCCGACAAACACGATATCGGCATGATCGAGCGCGGTCGTGCCGACGATCCGCGACGATGCCGCGATCTCGATCCCCGGCCGTAATGGCACCGACTGATCGCCGAGATGCAGCGTGAAGGTTGCGGCATCGCGGGTCCAGCGCAGCAGGGGCACACGCTGCCGATAGCTGGCGCCGGCAATGGGTTTCAGCCCGAGTTGCTTGAAGCGTCGCTCGAGGAATTCGAGCGTGACCGCCTCACCCGCTTGGGTAGGCCCGCGCCCGTGGAATGCATCCGCGCTCAGTGTCTTGACGTCCGCCTTGATCCGGTCCGGCGACAGGATGGGCGGCCGTGGATCAGCGGCGATGGCGGCGGTAGTGGCCGAGACGGTGAGCAGCAGCAGCGGCAGGAGGCGTTTCATCGGCTCAACCTGCCCAAGATGTCTCACGTGCACAAGCGAACGCATGAGATCACGCGCTATTTCCGCGCCTTAGGCTGCGACGTTCAGCCAGGCAGACGAACCTGAACGCGGCGAAAGCGCGCTTCGACAAAGCTGTAGACGCCGAACAATCCCAGCCCGACGCCCGTCGCGGCCAACAGCCATTTGCCCCCCGGCTGGTCCTGCAGCATCGCCAGCGCGTCGGCCATGCCGCCGGCTTCGGTGGCGTGCGCCTGCCATGCCGCGACCGCAAAGAAGCCGGCGATAATCGTGAAGACGACTGCGCGGGCGCCATAGCCCAGCCGCCCCATCGTGCAGACATAGGAAGGCAGCGAGCCGTCATTGTGCAGGTCCTTGACGAAATCGCCCTTCCAAGCCTTCTTCGCCTGCATCACCGCCGCGGTGAGGATACCGATTGCGACCACGGCAACCAGCACGCGTCCGAACGGCACCGACAGCAGCCAGCCTGTCCAGTCGCGGGCGCTCTCGTCACCCGGGGACTGCCCGCCGCCGCCCGTCCTTGGTTGCCAGGCGAGACGTGCCGCACTCCAGGCAAGGATGAGGTGAGCGATCCCGCTGACGACGTGCCCGATCCGGGTCAAGGCGCCCTTGGCGTCGCGCATGATCTGCTCCGGATCGGCGATCGCTTCGGTCAGCCGCCACACCGCATAGCCGAGCAGACCCGCGGCAATGACGGCCAGCAGGACGGCGCCTAGCTGCTCGTCCGCCAGCGATCCGATCGCACCCTGATTGTCGGCGATCGTCCCGCCGCGCATTGCGGCATCGACCGCAAACCAGGCCACCAGACAATAGACCAGCCCGCGCGCGGCGAAGCCGAGACGTGCGAGTTGCGTCGCACGGACATCCGAGATGGTCACCGCAAATCCCCCTGGATCATATTGATCGTTACGCCGGCTAAACCCGCCGTGCGCAGCGACGTTCCGCCGGCGGTCACGACATCGCCGCGGCGACGCGGATCGGCGCAGCCCGGTACCGCGCCCGGGCCGCACCGGACCGTCAGGCGTGGACCACCTGTGCGGCGTCCGCGAAGGGGACCGGAAGGCGCGCAATCGCGGGACGCGCGATCAGGTAGCCCTGGCACAACCGCACCCCGAGCGCGCGCAACGCCGCCAGTTCGCCCGAAGTCTCGATCCCCTCGGCGATCGGGATGATGCCAAGTTCGTCGCACAACGCGATGACCGCGGCGACGATCGCCCGCTTCACGGCGGACCCGTCGATCCCGCGGATCAATGCCATGTCGATCTTGATGACATCGGGATTGAGTTCGGCGAGCAGCCCCAGCCCCGCATAGCCCGCGCCGAAATCGTCGATCGCGGTCACGAACCCTTGCGCACGGTACGCCTCGATGATCCGCCGTACATGCGGGACGTCGCGCATGCGTTCGTTCTCGGTGAATTCGAACATCAGGTTGCGCTTGTCGAAGCCGACCCGCGCCGCTGCCCCCAGCGTCGCCCGGATACAGGCATTGGGTTCATAGACCGCGTTAGGCATGAAATTGATCGACAGCTTCACGTCCTCGCCCGGCGTGAACAGCGCGCCAGCCATCTCCACCGCGCGCACACGGCAAGCCTGATCGAACCCGTAGATCATGTCCCCCGACACCCTGTCGAGGATCGCCCCCGCGCCCGCGCCGTCGGTGCCGCGAACCAGCGCTTCATAGGCCCAGACCCGCTCCGTCGCGATGTTGACGATCGGCTGGAACGCCATCGTGAAATCGAACGGGAGCATGCTGCCGGTGCCACAGGCACCGCACGTCACACGGGTCGCCGTCTCGACTGGTGCGATCGCGTCCGCTGGAGCGCGGAATGCAGCCCGGAATGGGGCGGGGTCGATAAATGTCACTGTCGCTCCTTACCGCGCTCTGTCGGGGCCGGACGGGCACAAGGACCGGCGCGACGCCACCTCACTCCAAACTCGGTGAGGTCATTGTTAATCTACAACAATTAACAGAATGAGTAGTACTAGCTTATTATCATAGATCAAGTATCTTGTAGACGTGAAAACATGCGTCAATTGGTCGGCGGACGGCGGCGATAGCTCAGCGCTTCCGCGACATGGATCCGCGCTACGTGATCGGCGCCAGCCAGATCCGCGATCGTCCGCGCGACGCGCAGTATTCGCGTATAACCCCGCGCGGTCAGCCGCATCGCCTCTGCCGCCTGCACGAGCAGACGCTGTCCCGGCGCATCGGGGGTAGCGACCGACTCGAGCAACGGACCGTCCGCTTCGGCATTCGTCCGCACGGGATGATCGCGATAGCGCTCGGTCTGCACTCGGCGCGCCACCGCCACTCGAGCCGCCACCGCTGCCGATCCCTCGCCGGCCTGGGGCAGGACGAGATCCGCCGCCGTGACCGCTGCCACATCGATGTGCAGGTCGATTCGGTCGAGCAGCGGCCCCGACACCTTCGCTTGATAGTCCGCGGCACAGCGCGGTGCCCGCGCACAGGCAAGGCCGGCATCGCCGAGATGACCGCAACGACACGGGTTCATCGCCGCGATCAGCTGGACGCGCGCGGGGAATGTCACATGCGCATTGGCGCGCGCAACGCTGATCGTTCCCGTCTCGAGCGGCTGGCGCAGCGAATCGAGCACCGCCCGCTGGAACTCGGGCAACTCGTCGAGGAACAGCACACCCAGATGCGCCAGGCTGACCTCCCCGGGTTTCACCTTCAAGCCTCCCCCGGTCAGCGCAGCCATCGACGCCGAATGATGCGGGCTGCGAAACGGCCGGGTCCGGGTCAGACGTCCCCCCGACAGCGTGCCTGCGACGGACTGGACCATCGACACTTCGAGCGCCTCGGCGGGGTCGAGTGGCGGCAGGATCCCCGGCAGGCACGCCGCCATCAGCGATTTGCCCGACCCCGGGGGCCCGCACATCAACAGGTTCGATATGGCTACACCGAAGGACGCCTGACGGTCCGACCCCTGTCCAGGCTGGCCTGTTCCTCCGCGGGAGCGTCAGGTCTAGCGCGCCCGGTACCGCGCACCGCCAGAAGGGCGGCAGGCACGAGTCCGGCTTCGCCAACCTTCTTGGACCCCCCCTCCACATGGTTGGGCGCCACCTCCCGGGCGGCCTTCCCCGCTCGCTGGACGTGCGCCCCCAACTTGCATGGGGCGCATCACAGATCCCCGGCGAAATTGCTCTCCAGCAACTCGAAGAGGTCGCCGGAGGAAAGGGCGACGAAACGCTCCTTGACCTTATCCTCGTCCGAGTTCGCGATCGCCTCGGCGATCGTTGAGTCCGCGCGCCACGTGTCCGCCTTCGTCGCCGCGGGGAGGCGGTGGGCGCTGCGCACCGCCGTCCAGCCAAGGCGGCCGAAATAGCTGACGGTGCCATCCCTGTGCTCGATCCGCACAACATCGTGATAGGCCGAGACGCCCAACGGGCTTCCAAACCAGTACACGAACACGTGGGCTGTATCGCGAAGGACGCCGTCCGTATCCGGATCGTCCTTCGCCGAGCAGATGTGAGTCCGACCGGCGGCCTCGGGCGGCTCCCCGACCTCATCCGCGTAGGCCTCCTTGGCCTTGACCCAGTCCCAGTGCTCGATGCGATGGTCCCCGAAGATGAAGGAGGTCCTGGAGAAGCGATCGAAATCGGCCAGCAGGGCGCTCAACACGGACGCCGAGGTGGACTTCGGACCGGCCTGGAAGTCCCTCGCCGCCGGATTGGATGCGACGCGGGGCGCGCGGTCGAGATCGCCCGGGAGGATGGCCCGCGAGAGACCGCGATAGTGTTCGTAGAGCTCCTCCAGCTTGCCATAGCCGTCAGGATCCTCCGCGCGATCGAAGAGAACCCCCGCCTCCTGGAGGCTCGGCCCGAGGCCGTCGCGTCCAAGCGCCCGTCGCGAGGCATTGGCGGAACCGATGACGGCATAGCGCGTGCCGACGAAGATCTTGGCGTGCAGGCCGTCGAGCAGGGTCACCCGCCCATCGGCCTGAGGCATGCTCTTCCTGCGCAGGCCCAGGGCCTTGAGCGCGTTGCGCGACGTGCCGCCCATCGAGATGTCGAGCACGACCTCGACCTTCCTCTTGCGAGCGATCGCGCCCAGCTCCGAGCCCCAGAACGCCACCGCGCAGCGGAGGCGGCCGGGTTCGCGGAAGAGATCGAGGATCGCCGTGGCGAGTTCGTGGCCGTGCAGTATCTTCATTCCAGACCTCCGCTGCATAAGGTAGTCGGGCGCGCCGTCCGATCGGGTGTCGATGGAAGGATCACCGCGCGACCTGTCCGCCGCGGGTCGCGACGTCGCCAGGATGTTTGGATATGCTACGCATTGGCCGACCGCCAACCGGCCAGGTCGACTGACGTCGTCTCACGGTTGCCTTGGAGTTGCGGCCGAACGAACGCGATCTGCTCCGCACGGAGGGGGGGGGGCGTCTAACGGCGTGTGGGAACTGATCAGCGCCACGTGGTAGGTAAACCCAATGAAAATAGGTTCGGCCTGACCTGCTTTACGATAAATAGTTACGGTTTGATTGCAACCATTGCGTAATAGTCATTGATAGCCGACGTTATATTATCCAAAAGTGGCGAGAAGTTATCGAAGCTAATGTCCTTTTTGAACTTCTTTACAACATATTCTGCAAATAGGGCCTTACCAATTTCAGCTTTAGTATCAAGACCCTTATTGTTCATGTTGAACTTCTTGCCGTTCAATTTATAGTCTATCCACTTTTGCGGCAAAAAACTTTCAATCATAGTTTCTTCGCCATTGACGCCTCGCGGCGTCGGAACAATATAAAGATTTTCCCCCATAAAATAAAACGGCTTATCGCCTTTTACATCAATGTTTAAAATCGTCTTCATTGTCTTGTATATACTAGACGATCCCGAGTCATTATCTATTACTATGATGACTGGGTGTTTTTCACCCTTATATTTGAAGTCTCCAACGTTTGACTTATAATTACTTATAAAAGCATTTAGCTGACCAGTGCCTCCCCCAATGCCTATAATCTTTAGAGAAGTCTTGGTGTAGTTGAACAATTTAAACTTAAAATCAGCTTTGCCGTTTTTTTCACCTGACAAAGTTGGGAATTTGTTAAACATTGCTGCGACAGCACTTTGAATATAGATATTATCGGTCTTACCTTCGCACAATATCATTGGCTTATCGTTTGCAAAGAACGCATCGAAGTAAAAAAACCTCTTATATAGGAGGTTAAAACCCTTTACGCCCTTCCTATCGGGAGTTGTTTTCTCAAGCGTAATCTTTGGACGATGTGATTTAACTTGATCAATAAAACTCAGTATTCCCTTCAGCTGTTGCCGAGTTCCGTCAATTTTTTTGAGTGATACCTGTCCATTTTCATCAATGTCTTTTACATTGATATAAAACTTACCAGTTTTAAAAAGCTCGGCACAATATGCGCGTGCGTTTTTATAGTATTCTCGACGAACGTTGACGCCGTCGTTTACAACTATACCTGTGACGTCTTGACGAGATTGCTTCAACTGGACGCGAGTTTTCGACGCATTTAGCGCGAAGCCTGACTGTGTAATCGCCTTTTCTAAAGAGCGACCAACTATCCATTTTCCACTCACCGAATCTAAGCGAGCGAGTTTTTCTGGAAAATCACGGAGATTTGTTGAGAATGTAAGATCGTCCGCATATCTTGTATAATAACAGCCATAATTCTTGGCTATTTTGGCAAGTCTAATATCAAGTATATGGGTAATAAGATTTGATATCACAGGGGACGAGGGGGCGCCTTGAGGCAGACCGTTATTGTGACATGCGATTTGCGCGAGCGTAACCGCAGCATTTTTGTCAAGACAGAAATCTCTATTTTTCAGAAAATAGCCTAAGACCCTGCCGAAATTTATGGTCTGAAAGAAGTCCGCTATATCTACGTTGAGAACAAATCTTCTGTTTGAATGGTTCCTGGCGTTGGTTATTATCGAATGGCCTCGCCTGAAACCATGTGAAATCTTCTCGGGATACCCGCGCTCTTTATCAATATCTGATATACAGTCCTGAAGGACGTCGGCCAGTCGAGATTGAACCAACTTTAAACCAACTTCTGGGGCGTCTATGTTTCGTGAACCACCGGTTTTTTTCGGGATGGTAAAGGAACTATAGCGATTGGCGAGTGGCTGTATCCTGATGGTGTAAGCAAGCCCCTTCGGCGTAACGCCCAAAATATATGCCACGTCAGATAGGCTTTTAGCCGTCCGCAGAATCTCCAACCTTGTCATCTTCCCCCCGACGTCCGCTCGGTGGGCTTATAGGCACTCGTATGCAGCCATAGCGCATAAAGATTGCACATTAAGGCACGTCCAGAGCAATCCCTCGGACAATAGTTTCACGTATCGCGAAGCACGATAAAAAATCTGCCTATAAGCCCGCAATGACCCTAGCGCTTATTGAGTCAATCGCAATAGGCCTTCCATTCAAGCGCCGAGTCTCGGGCAGCGGACAGCCCTGAGGACAGTCGATCGAGCCTTGGGGAACGGCTCGCCGTCGCCGGTTACTCGCCGGCGAGAAGGTGCTCGCTCATAAAGTCGCTTCCCTGCGCCTTGGCGGCGCGAGCGAAATAGCGCCTGATCTCGTTGTGGCTCTTGCCGATGACCGCGCCGATGGCGTCAAGAGCATCGTTCGACGGCCGCCGACGAGCCGCGGCGTACGCGCCGGCGATGTCGTCCAGCGCGGCCTGGCTGAACGAAGCCCAGATGTGATCCAGCGTGTCTTGAGGCGGGTCACCCACAGTACCATCATCGTTCAACGTTTCTCTCCTTAACGGAAAACTAGACACGACCGAGCGCCACGGCGCAGCAGCGGGCAAATACTGGCCGCTCGCGCCCGCACCAGCAGATCATAGCCGGAACTACTGACGCCTGACCAGCAACGTCCTGGACCCGGGTTGCCTAACCACCTTTGTACCGAGCCGGATGCGGAAGTAGCGCCCATTCCCGGACATTCGCGCGACAATCACGGCGGAGACACCCTCCGCCGCAGTCATCGAGCCGCGAAGCTACAGCGAGCGGCTATTACTTTTGTCGAATAGCAAATTGAGCGCGCCCATGACCTTCACGAAACGGTTCTTGTCGAACGCATTTTTGTCTTCGGTCTTCGTCAGAGCTTCAGTGAAATTGATATACCTGCTGGTTCGCTCTAACTCGGCCGTCACCTCAACTGCGGTGATCGTCGCTGGGGTCGATGCCAGCTCCCCGGTTGCGCCGATCCGAACGTAAAGCGCGTCCTGCTTTCGCCGGTCCCGTTTACCATTCGCGACCTTGAGCACTTCGCGATTGTAATTCGGATCCTCCGCCCACACCCAATGCTTGGCGGCCCAGCGGCCGATCTTCTCGTATCGAAGGATATTAAGCGCGCTCCCGATGTCGTCTGGAAAGTGGTCCCCTAGCTCGGCGTCGCGAGCCATGATGCTTTTCAGTTCCTCGTACTCCTCCCAGTGCATAATCATGTAATCCATGATTATGCCAATCAGGTGCTTACAGGTGTGGTCGTTGATTGCCTTCCGGACTGCAGAGGTCAGCGGCACGATTCCGTCCCGAACTAAATAGAGAAGGAAGGCCTTTGCGGTCTCTTCCTGCGCGATTACCAGCAAGAAATAACGGGTGGCGGCTGGAGTGCGGAATTCGAGGTCATACGTCTCCTCGTAAAGGCGACGAGCGTTACCAATCGTCGCCTGCATAGATGCGTTGATCTTGTCGCGAGATTGGCTTTCCGGTGGCATCAAGTGAGCTTCGCTGATCCCGGCCTTGCTGTCGATTGTCGGAATGACCGCACGGCGGAGAACCCCTCCCCTCAGATCGGGGATTGCGACCGGGGGAGCTGGCGTCAAACGCTCCACGATACACCGAAGACCTCAGCACTTTTCCGGTTTCGTCGGCTTACGAAGCGTTGGCATCGCTGGCACCCACCCATACCATGTCCCGATGTCACAGTTCGAAAAACAGGCGGTGGAAGCTGCCATCAACGTCATGAAGCGGCTGCTGGATATGCGACGGCTCTGGAACGAGGCCGCGGACGCCTATTTCGAGCCGACCAAGTTCTTCCTCATGCTTCAGCAATGCATCACGACCTCGCGCACCGTCACCTTCATCTTGCAGAGCAACAAGGCGGCATTCCGTGCCTTCGAACCTTGGTATGCGTCTTACCAGGAGCGGTGGCGCAACGATCCTATCATGACGTGGGCGCGAGATGCGAGAAACACTATTGAAAAGCAGGGCGATTTAGAGACGCATAGTCAGGTCCGGGCTGAGTTAATTGCGGGATTTCTTCCCGGCCCTGCGACCGAATGGTCACCCAGCGAGCTATTCGCTTCGCCAATCGCTATATGGCAAGGTATTCCCAAGAAGTATCGTGTCCCCCAAGTCATTGAGAACGGGACCCTCCTGATCGAGCGGCGCTGGGTGGCCTCATCCCTTCCCGGCACGGAAGTCTTGGAAGCTCTAGCTCATGTTGATGGCCAATTCTGCGATCTGATTGCAGACCTTTTACAGCGTCACGGCATTTCAGCGCCCCCCGGCCTCATGGAGTCGCGGCCGGAGCCGATGGGGCAGCTCGCCATGGATCGGGCGCTCTACCTATCTGTAGCAACCGGACAGCCCGTTGGTGTCCGCCTTCGAAATCGCTTCATGATGATCGACAGAGACAAGGCGCGGAAAAGATCATTTAAGCGGTATGGCGTAAGTCCAGACTGGTCCCGGCTCAAAAACGCTACCACCTTTCGCGAGGTCGCGGAGGCATACTTTGAACATGCGCGGGTCGTCATGGCCAAGGATGGTTATCATCGCAGCATGGCGTTCCTGCTTCGCGGGACGAAGACCGTTGAGACTGTCGGCACGGATCATCCCAGCCGCGCAAGCCGCTATGTGATGATGCGGGAGTTGGCCAAGTTCGCATCAGCGTGTCGTGCGGACGGCGTGATCCTTATATCAGAAGCGTGGACCGCGCATGGCAGTGACGTGCCAAGGAGCGGCTACGCGGCAGAAGCACCCAACCGTGGTGAAGCGCTGGCATTGATCTCCGGCAACAGCGTTGGCGAGACATGCGCGTTCGACGCGGAAGTTACTCGGAAGAAGCCGGGCGGCAAAAAGGTCAAACGGCTGGGGCCGACGAGCGAGAATAGCGGAAAGGCTCAGTTCATCCTTATGCCCTTCCAGGCACAGTGGGGGTGCCTAACCGACGAGATGATCACTGATGCTGTGAATTCCATGGACGAGATGGGCATAGGCGAGACGGATGTCCCGGTTTGATCGGATGTGGCGCCCCCCCCCCGGGGTACGGCCCGTGCGCCCCGACGGAGCGAGCCACCGCGAAGCGAGGACCGCTCCGCCCGGACGCACGGATCGAGACTGGGCAGCAGATCACCGCCCTGAACCCCGCCCCCGACCACCGAGGAACGCCTTGATGGCGTCCAGTTCCTGCGCCTCCTCGCTCGACGCGATCCGTGCCGCCGATGGCCCCTTCGATCCCAGTGCCTGCTTCATCAACGACGACGGGGCGTTCAGGTACTGATCGGCGAAACTACGCACCTTCGACAACAACGTGTCGACGACCCCGACCATCTGTTCGAGCTTCGTACGCAGAACGCTCACCTCGCGCCGTTCCGCCTCGACTTCGCGCGCCTTGGCCAAGGTCGCGACCTTCACGCGGTCGATGTCCTTCAGCGCGGCCGACGATGCGTCCTCCTTGCGACGCAGCATCTCTTCTCGGAGAGCCGCGAGCCTGGCCGCATCCTCCGCCTCGCGATCCACGCGAGCCTTCATGCCGGCCGCATAGTCCAGCGCGTCGCGCCTGATGCGCTCCGCCTCCGCTTCCGCGGCCTTCAACACCTCATCCTGCTTCACGTTCGCCTCCTTTAGCGTCCTCGACAGTTCGGCCTGTTCCGCCTGCCATTCCTTTAACGGCTTGTGGTCGAGGGTCCCGGTCGGGCGATCCTCGCCGCGCACCAGGCCGAACCTCGCCATGCTCTTCGCGTAGTCGGTGACGATCGCCTTCATCGCAGACGGCCCCGGCAGGAACTTTTCCGCTGACAGGCGCCACTTGACCCGTCCGGCGCCCTTGCCCTTCTCGCGACCGTCGACGCGTTTTGAAGCGCACACAACCAAGGCGTGCAGGTGAGGCGAGGCCTCATCGCCGTGGAAGACCACCGACGCGATCATCTGCTCGTCGAAGCGGGACCGCAGATAGGCCATCTGCTGCTGCTTCCAGGCCTCGACCATGATCGCGGCCGTCCCGGTCGGTTCCTCGCCGCGGACCCAGCCATGCGATTCCCACCATTCCGGCGACGCGCCGACGAAGACTTCGATCGCGACGTTCCCGTTCTTGCGAATCTTGCCGACGTCCAACGCCTTCAACACATCGTCGACGTCGCGCCACGGCTTCAGCGAGCCAACGAGGATCTCGACGGGTGGCGCGTTCGCGTCCGCATTTGGCGTCTTCACGCCGCGGATGTTGTGCAACCCAGTCGACACTAAGTGCCGGCCGTGCTTTATCTTCGCGTGGCGGATGATTGCGAAGGCTTTCATCTTACGATCATGCCATAGACGCCAAACATTACTCCGACGGTAAGCAACGATCCAGGGCAGCTATCAGAAGTATACCTAGCTTTTATCTTATTCATAGCCTCAGCCCCGTTCTTTACGGCTACCAATATATTCCCCTACGTAGGTTTAGTCTTCCCCCCATCCAGTGGAAGTGGGACGAACGGAGTGACAACTCCGTCACTCAGGACGGAATTGTGTTCCACAATTCCCCTTCGCCATGGGGCTATCGCCGCCCCCTGGACCCCTGCTGGCATCGTCCTAGCGGACGATCGACCCCGCCCGGCTACGCCAGCGCTTTCATCCGCGCTTCGCCGGCGGGGGTCGAAGAAGACGAAGTCGCACCAGGTCGACAATCGCGCGCGCCGCACGATAGTGTCGGCCCATGCTCTACCTCACCCTCGCTGTCGTCGCCGTGTGGGTTTTCGCCGCGTGCTGGGCGTCGGCAAGAACACGGTGTTCAAGAACCCGTCGTCGATGTCCGACGCCGCAATCGAGCCGACCATCCGCCTCTCCCAACGCATGATGGACAATTCCGCGGTCGGGACGAAGGCGTGGTCGGAGAGCGGTGCCAAGTTCAACGCCGCGCTGAACGAGCAGCGACACCGCGCCGGACTGCCACCGATCGGCTCGTTCAAATAAACCGATGACGACGAGGTCGATCGTGCCCAGCGGCCCGCACGCGGCAACGAAGTAGACTGAGCACGCCGACGAACATAGTGAAGCAAAATTGAACAGTCTTTTGACCGGATATCGATTGACGGGCGCTGTTTTTCATCACAGCATGAGTACACAGGAACCGATAGCCGGCGGGACAGCGTGACAACGTAGCCCCCGCAGGTCGAGCGGCCTGCTGGTACGATAGGCAGCGGTAATCTGACCGCCTGGGACGCGAGCGCCCAGAAATTCAGAATCCTAGATGATCACGTGTTCGAACTCGAACAGCCGGCAGTTCCGCTGAGGATGGACCGGAGTGTGGGAGCCGTCGAGCAAGTCTTCGTCCGATCAGGATTCGATCGTGAGCACCATCACCACCGCCCTCAGGGACATCAGCACCCACCGCGACATTGTCCCCGCGTACTACGTCCGCAGCGCCGATCTCTGGATCATCACCAGCCTAAGCAAGGCCCACGGTGGCGCGGTCATCGTCGATGATCGCGGCCGGATCATCAACGCCTTCCCTTCGAAGCGGGCAGCGCTGCGCACATTCAACGCCAAGTAAATAAGAACCTAGCGGGTCGCCCCACTAGGTTCTGAGCGTCGTACTTACTGACACTGCAAAACATAAAAGGTCGACGCCCGAAGTCAAGTGGTCGCCCGCGTAATCAGCGAGGCAATTATGAACAACTCTCCATACTGTGCTGTCTACCATCGTGACGGGATGTCCGAGGTCTATCAGTTGATGAACGAGCTGGAGCAGGTCGGACACATCGCTTCCGTCGAGAACGTCGTGAACCAGTTGACGTCGACCGTTATCGTGACGTTCGACGACGGTCGCGTCACGCGCATCGTCTACGAGAAGATGTTCGCCGACCGTCTGCTGGGGAGGTCGCTGTGAGGACCCAGCACGATCCACGTCAGCTCGATCTCGTCGACTACATCGACGGCCTCGAAAACCGTTCGTGTTCCGGCCCGTGCGCCATGGTGCATCCTCTCGAACAGTGCATCGTAGACGCGCACGACCTCGCGCTGGTCCTCGACGGCTTGCAGATCGTCGCACTGGCCGTCTGGCGCATCATGCCGGCCACGGACATCTTCCGCATGGAAATCGGCCAAGTCGATGCCCTCGTCGAGCAGCTGCGCTGCAAATACAACATCCCCCCTTCGCCGGATGACGGGAAGTGAGCGCCCGTGTCAGGTTTCAGGACGCCGAAACGGTCCTCGCCGCGAGGGGTCCGGCCCCCCGCCCCGGGAAGGGCTCCCTCTCGGTAGATGGTATAAAGGAACAATCCTGCAGAAATGTCGCCCACAAACCCTGCGGGCACCAGCGGACGTTCCTGGACTGGACCGACGAGGATGGTGCCCGGCACTGTAACGAGTGCTTCATAGCAGATCGATCGCGCCCAAATGAAACCCCCAAGCGCTGTGGGCACGAGCGTACGTATGGCGATTGGACCGACGAGGATGGTGCCGAGCACTGCCACGAATGTTTCGGCGTGGCCGACAAGCCCGAAGAACCCCGTCGCCGGCTCAATCGTCGCAGGACCGCCGCAGGGCTGCTTCTGCGCTGGAAGTCGCCCGTCGACACGTTCACAGGCAGCGCGCCGGACGACCGCCACGTCTTGGACGCGCGCAACCGTGGCAAGTGGTTCCCGGTGTCCGCCTGCGGCATCGTGCCGTGGGGACCGGGCATGGCTTTGGAACACCGCCTGACAGGACGCGTGGAGCGTCTCGGCATCTTCAAGTGCGGCTCGATCTGGACCTGCCCGTGCTGTGCACAGCATGTCGCCGTCGCTCGATCGAAGCAGGTGAAGACGATCATCGAGACGGCACGCCAGCAGGGCTTCCGCGTTGCAATGGTGACGTACACCGCTCCGCACGACAAGTGCGTCCCCTTACGCGTCAGCATCGCCCGCGCGCGGGATGCGATGACCCGCTTCACGGTGCACGGCACCTTGCGCGAGCGACGCAAGGGACTCGGCTATGTCGGACACCTCGTCGCGATGGAAATCACCCTCGCGCTCGACGAGGACCGTCACGACAACGGCTGGCATGTCCACTTCCACGCCATCGAAATCTACGAGGGAGCTGGCGTGACGTCCCGGCAGGACGACGCTGCCTGGGCCTTGAAGGTGAAGTGCGAGGTGTTCGAGACGTGGAAGCGTTGCGTGCTCGCATCGGGATCGCCCCGTCCGCCGTCTTTCAAGTATGGTCTCGACGTGAAGGTCGTTTGGACCGCGACCGACTATCCGGTGAAGTCCCCAGAGGCCGCCGAGGCGAAGCAGAAGGCAGGGAAGAAGCGCTGGGGTGCCGAGAACGAGATGACGAAGGGCTACCTCAAGGAGCGCAGTGCCGAGGCCAAGTCGAGGATGCCCTTCCAGCTGCTCGACACTGGCGAGCGTCGTGACGAGGAACTGTTCCTGGAATACGCCAAGGCGACCTTTGGCCGGCGGCAGCTCGAATGGTCGAGGGGCGCGCGCGACATCCGGCGCCTGTTCGGTGCCGTCGATCATCGCACCGACGAGCAGCTCGTCGTGTCCGATCCTGAGTGGGTGTTCGATGATGAGCCCATCGTGCTGGACGAGGATGGCAAAGTCGTCGAACCGGCTCTCCCGGCGGACTTCGTGATCGAGCGGGTCGACATCGCCGCCGATGACGCTTGGCGGGCGCGGCGCTACTCGCGCGGATCACTCGACCGCGCCATCCGCGATGTCGAGGACGCCGAACTGTCGCTATCGGAGGCCCTGCGTCAGCAGGGTTGGGTGCTCACCACCGTCTCCGAGTCGTCGACGATCATGGAACCCACGTACGATGACGAGACCGGCGAGATGCTGTTCGAGGACGTTTTCATCTACGCGACCGAAGACGACGACTTCGAGACGGGTATGCATTTTCGGCCTGTGCTGAAGCCGATCCACGTGCCGAAGAAGTCGGTTGCGACCTTCCCGGTGCGGACGAGGACGAGCAAGAAGAAGCCATGATCGAGCTGTCCCGGCGCGAAGCCTCGCGTCGGGACATGTCGGCTGTCAGTCGAGAAACCCCTTGTCGAACTTGTACCAGAACTCCGCATCCGGCCCGCGCCCGCCGACGTGCTGGATCCCGATGCCTAGACCCGCCTTCGTCGTGATCTGCACCCGCGCCGGCCCCGTCGCGAACGACATCGACGCCGTCAGCTCGTGCACCGCCTCCATCACCCGCGAACGGGCCTCGAACCGCGTGTTCTCGTCGTCGTCGGCCAATTGTTCGAACATCCCCGCGATCCGCCGTTGATGCTCCGCAGGCGTGACGGCCCCTCTCGCCGCAGTGATCCGTTTCCGCAGCAAGACCAGCGCCGCGTCGCACTCGTCCTTCTCCGCCAGCAGCCGCGACCATTCGGCCTTGGCTTCGTCCCTGCTCGTCTCGACGTACAGCGACAGCGCCGTCGCCCCTTTCCGCTCGGCCGCGTCGCGCCGCCGGACAGTCTCCGCCTGTTCGACCTCGATCGCCAGGACCTCGCGCCTCGACGCGAAGTGTTCGTCTCCCATGGCCTTCGTCAGAATCGCGTTCAGGATCGCTGCTTCCCATGCCGGGTAGTTGAAGTGCTGTCCGTTCCCGCAGCCGCGGCCCCGTTGGTAACTGTCGCACACCAGATAATCCTCGTTCACGCGTTCGCCGTCCGCGCGCACCTTCTCGCCCTTGCCGCGGAACGTCATGCGCTCGCCGCACTCGTCGCACTTCGCCAGGCCCGACAGCAAGTTCACCAGGCGACGCCCGCGGCCTGCGACCTGGCGCGACCGTCCAGCCATGCTCCGCATGGCGCGGGCGTGCAGATCGGCGTCGACAACGGCTGGATAGTACCCGGCAATTGGATCGCCCTCAAATTCACGCGCCGACCCGCGTGGTTTTCGTCCGGGCTGCATCTCGCCCAGGACCGTCGTCGACGACAGGATCTTCTGGATGTAGCTCGCGTGCCATCCTGACGCGCGACCGAACGTCGCGACGCCTTCCTGGTTCAGACGGCGCGCGATCGTGTGCTTCCCGTGTCCTGCCACCGTCTCTTCGAACACGCGTCGGACTATCGCCGCACGATCGGCGATCAGCACGAACGCCGGCGGTGCCCCCTCGACCGTCACCCAGGCGGGTGCGCGCCTCGTCATCACGAGACGTTCGCCGTTCGCCAGGCGATTCCGCTTCGTCCGCCAAGCTGCCGACAGACGATCCGCCTTTTTCTGCGATTCCTCGTACGACAGCTGCGCCTTCACCACGATCTCGATAATCTCCACCATGCCGAAGCTGCCCGCCCGGTATGTCCGATCGCTGTCGATCGTCGCCACGACGACACCGGCCTTCGTGATCTGCTTCAGCCAGGCGAACACTTCGTCGGGCTCTTGTCGCGACAGCCGATCCATTTTCTCGACAAGCAGCACGATCCCGTCAGGGTGTCGCCCCGTCGCGACGTCCTCCACGAACTGTCCTAGGGCACCGATCGCCACGTGACGGCCCTTGAACGCCGACACGCCATCGTCGACCAGCTCATCGACGACGTTCCATCCCTTCGACGCGGCGTAACGCCGGCAGTCTTCCAGCTGGCGTTCCTTGCTCGAACCCCTCAACTGTTCGCTGCTCGACCAGCGCACGTAGATGACACAATCCATCGAATCGTCCTATCAGGTGTAGGTAAACCCTACATCAACAGATTATGCCCACCCGCCGCAGCGACCTCCAGCGCACGCTTGGCGGTCTCCTGCCCGCGAACCTGCGCAAGGTCCGGCCCGGCCGGCGCGACATCGACCTCGCCGGGCTGGGGCGCGCGCAGCAGGCGATGGCCTTTGAAATGGTTGATCAGCGCGAGCAGGTCGGGCGCGGCGACCACCTCGATCGAACCGGCCCAAGCCGCTTCAGACCCTTGCGAGGCCGGGCAGATCAGGCCCTTGCCCTCGTTCGACGCATGCAGCGCGGCGAGCAGGACACCGGGCGACGCGGTGATCCGCGCATCGAGGCCGAGCTCGCCGACGACGACATAATCGGCGAGCATTTCCGCATCGATCACCCCCATCGCCGCCAGCAATGCGAGCGCGACAGGAAGATCGAAATGCGATCCTTCTTTTGGCAGATCCGCCGGCGAAAGGTTCACCGCGATCCGTTTCGGCGGCAATGCCAGCCCCATCCCCGCAATCGCGCCGCGGACCCGCTCGCGGCTTTCGCCGACCGCCTTGTCCGCCAGCCCGACGAGGTTGAACGCAGGAAGTCCCGGAATCAGCTGAACTTGTACTTCGACGGCGCGCGCTTCCAGCCCGAGATACGCCACCGTCGACACGATCGCCGCCATGAAAATCCCCCGCCGCGTCGCTCGTCATGGCGGATCGCCACCGTCACGCCCTATTCATACCGGATTTGACCATTGGGCAATGGCGAGCGGCACGGTGCCGTCTTGCCAACCTAACACACCGGTCCCAAATGCCTCGCGTGAACGCCGTCCGCTCCTCGACCTATCGTCTCGTCCAGCTGCTGTGCGGCGGGATGATGATCCTCACCGCGCCCCTGCTGACACCGGTGCCCGGACCGGCGGGCGTCTTCGTGTTCGCCGGCGGCATGGTCCTGGTGCTGCGCAACTCGCCACGGGCACGGCGACGCTGGGGGCGTCTGAAGCGCCGCTGGCCGCGGGGTGGCCATTTCGTCGACCGGATGATGCGCCGGCGCAGCGCGTTGCGACGGCACGCCCGTGATCGTGCCGCCGCGGTTTCGCAGCGAGGCGATTCAGCGAAGACGGAGCGCGTGAATTGACTTGTCCGCCTAGTTTGCCTAAGCGCCCACCCATCAAGGCCGTCCCCGTGGCGGCCGTTTTCTATTTGATGACCTAGGGAATGACCAATGAAGCGGACCTTTCAGCCGAGCAACCTGGTACGTGCACGCCGTCACGGCTTCCGCGCACGGATGGCCACGGTCGGCGGCCGGGCAGTGATCCACGCCCGCCGCGCCCGCGGTCGCAAGAAGCTGTCGGCCTGACCGTCGCGGCCGGCGATGCCGGCCTGACGATCATGTCGAAACGCCGCGATTTTCTCGCGGCGAATTCGGGGAAGCGCGCACCGATGCCGGGATTCGTCCTGCTCATGCGCCCCCGCGATGACGGTGACGAGACGATGCGAATCGGCTTCACTGTCACCAAGAAGATCGGCAACGCCGTTGTCCGTAACCGCATGAAACGGCGGTTGCGGGCTTTGGCGCGTGAGCTGTTGGCGGAGCGCGGTGTCGCGGGCGCTGATCATGTACTGATCGGCCGCAATGGCGGCATCGAGCGCGACTATGCGCTGTTGCGAACCGAGCTCGGCAAGGCTTTCCGCAAGGTCACGCCGCCAGCAGCAGCAGCGGCTGCTTTAGCGGATACCACCACCCCGGCGAAGGCCGGGGCCCAGGTGGGAAAGCCCACTTAATGCACCGCGGCCACTCGTCACTAGCTTCCCCCAACTGGGCCCCGGCCTACGCCGGGGTGGTCCGCAGTCTGGAATGGCGCGGTGCCGAAGGCGCGATCTTGCCCCGCTTCTTGGTCCCCCGCGAACGCGGGAGTCCAGTCTGGATTCCCGCCTTCGCGGGGAAACAGTTTTGGGGTGCACTGGTCCCGGCCGCATCGTGCTAGCCCGCATCCTCATCCTCGTCGCGCGCGGCTGGCAACTCGGTCCTTCACTGGTCCTGCCGTCGAGCTGTCGCTACGATCCTTCCTGTTCCGCCTATGCAATCGAGGCCGTTGGGCGCTATGGCGCGCGCAAGGGGGGCTGGTTGGCGGCGAAGCGCATCGCGCGCTGCCATCCGTGGGGCGGGTACGGACCCGACCCAGTCCCAGAGCTGAAGCCTGAGAAATTGAAAGACGCCGCCCTGTGAAAGACGACAAGCAGAATTTCGTGCTGTTCGCGGTTATCGCGGCGCTCATCCTGTTCGGATGGCCGATGATCCAGGGCAAATTCTTCCCGACGGCCAATCCACCGGTGACGAAAATCGAAGGCGGCAAGACCAAGCCCGTCGCGAACCCCGCCGCCGATCCGGCCGCCGACGGTGCCGCCGCAGTGCGCGATCGCGCCGCGGTCATCGCCGAGACGCCGCGCGTCCGTATCGAAACCCCGCGGGTGTCCGGCTCGATCAACCTGAAGGGTGCGCGGATCGATGATCTCGTCCTCAAGGGCTATGACGAGACCGTCGCGAAGGATTCTCCGCCGATCCGTCTGCTTTCACCGGCCGGTGCACCCGACGCTTATTTCGCGAGCTTCGGCTGGCGCGCGCAGGGGCTTGCTCCGCCTGCCGCTGACGCCGTCTGGACTGCGTCGGGCGCGACGACGCTGACGCCCATGACTCCGGTCACCCTCGACGCGACCAACGCCACGGGCCAGCGCTTCCGCATCCAGATCGCGGTCGACGGCGATTACATGTTCACGGTCCGCCAGACCGTGCTCAACGCTGGCACCGCACCGGTCCCCGTCGCCACCTACGGCCTCGTCAACCGTGTCGGCATCTCGAAGGATCCGTCGTCGATGACGATCCATGTCGGGCCGATGTCGGTCGACAATGGCGGTGCGCATTACCGGCCGAACTATGACGACATCGACGAGGCTCCGCAGAAGTTCACGACCACCGGCGGCTGGCTTGGCTTCACCGACAAATACTGGCTGACCGCGCTGGTCCCCGATCAGGGTCAGGCGTTTGACGGCCAGTTCCGTGCCGGCGCCAACAAGGCCTATCAGGCCGACTACGCGCTGGAGCCCAAGCTCATCGCCCCCGGCCAGGCGGTGACCCAGACGTCGCGCTTCTTTGCGGGCGCGAAGGAAGTCCGCTTGCTCGATCGCTATACCGATCAGGCGGGCGGCGTCGCCAAGCTCGATTATGCAATCGACTGGGGCTGGTTCCGGATCGTCGAGAAGCCGATCTTCTATTATCTCGACTGGCTGTACCGCACGGTCGGCAATTTCGGCGTCGCGATCATTTTGCTGACGGTGACGATCCGCGGCCTGCTCTTCCCGATCGCGCAGCGCCAGTTCAAGTCGATGGCCGCAATGCGCGCCGTCCAGCCCAAGACAAAGGCGCTGCAGGAGAAGTACAAGGACGACAAGGTCCGCATGCAGCAGGAGGTCATGGCGCTGTACAAGGCGGAGAAGGTCAACCCGCTCGCGGGTTGCGCGCCGACGCTGCTCCAGATCCCGATCATGTACGCGCTGTACAAGGTGCTGATGCTGACGATTGAAATGCGTCACCAGCCGTTCGTCGCGTGGATCAAGGATCTGTCCGCGCCCGATCCGCTGACGCCGCTTAACCTGTTCGGTCTGTTGCCGTTCACCCCGCCGCACATGATCGCGATCGGCATCGTCCCGATCATCCTCGGCATCAGCATGTACTTCCAGTTCAAGCTGAACCCGACGCCGATGGACGACACGCAGAAGCAGGTCTTCAAGCTGCTGCCCTGGGTGCTGATGTTCGTGATGGCGCCGTTCGCCGTCGGTCTTCAGGTCTACTGGATCACGTCCAACTGCCTGACGATCCTTCAGCAGAAGCTCCTCTACGCCCGGCATCCGGGCCTGCAAGCACCGGTGACCAAGTGAACGACCTTCCGACCGCCGCCCCGAATCTGGGTCCCGATCTCGAGCAGACCGACGCGCCGTTCACCGCGGAGCAGCTCGAGCATGCGCGCAAGCTGTTCGCCGGCCATGTCGGCTTCCTGAAATCGGCACCGACGCTCGAATTCCTGCCCGATGCGTCGGTGCCGGAGGTGGCGTTTGCCGGGCGGTCGAACGTCGGCAAGTCGTCGCTGCTCAACGCGCTGACCGGCCGCAATTCGATGGCGCGTACGTCGAACACGCCCGGACGTACGCAGGAACTGAACTTCTTCGAGGTCGGCGCGCCGCTCGCGTTCCGCCTCGTCGACATGCCCGGCTACGGCTTTGCCAAGGCGCCCAAGGATGTCGTCAAGAAGTGGCGCTTCCTGATCAACGACTTCCTTCGCGGCCGCGACGTGCTCAAGCGCGCGCTCGTGCTGATCGACTCGCGCCACGGCATCAAGGACGTCGATCGCGAGATCCTTGAGATGCTCGACAAGGCTGCGGTCAGCTATCGCATGGTGCTGACCAAGGCGGACAAGATCAAGGCATCGGAACTCGTCGAGGTCACCGAGCGCACCGCGGTCGAGGCTCGCAAGCGCCCCGCCGCGCATCCCGACATCCTCGTGACGTCGAGCGAATACGGCATGGGCATCCCCGAACTGCGCGCGGCGGTCGTCGAAGCCGTCAGCTGACGCCCGTGCATCCGACGAGGGCGGCAGAGATTGCCCTCGCCGCTCCCGCCCGCTAGTCCCCGGGCCATGAAACTCGTCATCGGCAACAAGGCCTATTCCTCCTGGTCGCTTCGCGGCTGGCTCGCCTGCAAGCAGTCCGGGCTGCCCTTCGACGAGGTCGTCGTCCCGCTCTACGATGCGGAATGGGAAAAGCGGCGCCAGGGCGATGAATTCGCCCCCTCGTCGGGCAAGGTGCCGATCCTCTGGGATGGCGAGGCGGTCGTATGGGATAGTCTCGCGATCGTCGACTATCTCGCGGACAAGGTGGGTCGCGACCGCTTCTGGCCCGAAGACGAGGCGGCCCGCGCCATGGCCCGCTCGATGGCGGCCGAAATGCATTCGAGCTTTGCCGCGCTGCGCAAGAAGCACAGCATGAACGTCCGCCAGATCTTTCCGGCACAGCGCCCCGACGACGATGTCCTGGTCGATCTCCAGAGGATCATGGAGCTCTGGGCTCAGGCGCGCGCGCGCTTTGGCGGTGGCGGCGATTTCCTGTTCGGGACGTTCGGCGCGGCCGACATCATGTACGCGCCCGTCGTCACGCGGATCGTCACCTATCAGTTGCCGATCGCCCGGTTCGCGCAGGGCTATATGCAGGCGATGTTCGACCACCCCTTCATGCAGGACTGGATCGCCGGTGCGCAGGAAGAGGACTGGGTGATCGAACAATATGAGCAGCCGGCACCGAGCGCGCTGCGGTGATCGATCCGTTGGCGCTGGCGCAGGCGCTCTTGGCCGAAGACAGCATTACGCCAGCGCGCGGCCACGTGTTTGACGTGCTGGAGGCGGCGCTGACGCCGATCGGCTTTGACATCGACCGCTTCACAATCGGCGAAGCGCCCGACGGTCCGGTCGAGAACATGCTCGCGGTCCGGACCGGATCCGGGCCACACCTTGCATTTGCAGGGCATCTCGACGTCGTACCCCCGGGCGAGGGGTGGCAGGGCTCGCCCTGGTCGGCCGAGGTTCGCGACGGCCTGCTCTACGGGCGCGGCGCAGTCGACATGAAGGGCGCGATCGCCGCCTTTGCCGCTGCCGCCAGCCGTACCGACGCGGGCACCGTGTCGCTGATCATCACCGGGGACGAGGAAGGTCCTGCCACCTTCGGGACGCGCGCGCTAATCGACCGGATGGCGGCGCGGGGCATCCGTCCCGACCAGTGCATCGTCGGCGAACCGACCTCCACCGCCGCGCTTGGCGACACGATCAAGATCGGCCGGCGCGGCTCGGTCAATATCTGGATCAGCGTTCCCGGGCGGCAGGGTCACGTCGCCTATCCGCACCTTGCCGACAACCCGATCCCGCGGCTGGTGGCGATCCTTGCCGAGATCGAGACCGTCGCGCTTGACCAGGGTAATGACTGGTTTCAGCCGTCGAACATCGAGGTCACCGATATCGCGGTCGGCAATCCCGCGCATAACGTCATCCCGGCCGCAGCGTCGGCGCGGCTCAGCATCCGGTTCAACGACACGCATAGCGGCGACGCGCTCATCGCCCGGATCGCCGCACTGGCGGCTCGGCATGATCCAGCAGCGATCGTCACCGGTCGCGTGTCGGGTGAAGCCTTTCTGACGGAACCCGGGCCGTTGTCGACTCTGATGTCCGACGCGATCACCGCGGTGACGGGCGTCGTCCCCGACCTGTCGACGACGGGCGGCACGTCCGACGCGCGGTTTCTGGCGAAGCTGTGCCCGGTGGTCGAATTCGGGCTGATCAATGCGACGATGCACAAGGTCGACGAGGCGGTTGCGGTCGAGGACCTGTACCGCCTGACCGACATCTATGCCGATGTCATCGTCCGCGCGGTCGAGCGGGGATAACCCATCGCGTCAGCCGCCCTGTTCGCGGCTGCGGCGCAGGATGATGTAGAGCGCCCCTGCCCCGCCGTGCCGTGGATGCGCGCCGCGGACCGCGACGATCCCGCCGGCGTGACGCGAGATTGACAGCCAGTCGATGACCGCCGCACGAATCGCGCCGCGCGCGTGCGGGCGTTCGCTCTCGGGGCGCGGTGGCTTGCCCGTCACCAGTAACAGCACGCGGTCGCCGCGGGCGATCGCGCGGGACAGGCCGGTGTCGAGGATCGCATGGGCGGAGGCGAGCGTGTGCCCGTGAAGGTCGATCGAACTGTCGGGACTGACCGCGCCGCGCAACAGCCTTTTGTCCCAGCCTCCGTCGAGCGTGTTGGCCGGCGACAAGCTCCGAGCCGCCGTCTTCAGCGGCGCGGCGCCGGGCGGGGGCGGAAGCGTTGGCAGGCGGATGCCCTTGGTCGGCTTTACCTTGCGCGTCGTCGCGACGGGCGCGGCAACCGGGACGACCGGCGGCACGAGCTTGGGGACCGCGCGCATTGGGCGCACGGTCTGCATCACGCGCGCCCAGAGATGCGCCTCGTCAGGGTTGAGCGGACGACCCGTCATAGCGCGCCCCGTTCGCAGTTGCGGCGTTCAGCCGTGCGGTGGTGCCGATCGGGAGCAGAAGAAACGCGGTGCCGCGCCCCGCCATGCCGCCAGCGGTCGCCTCGGCAGCGGCGCCGGCACCCCAGAAGGTGTCGAACCGGTTGCTGCCCTTGATCGCGCCACCGGTATCCTGGACGATCCACAGGCCAGTTGCGTCCTGCCGATCGAGCGACAGGATCACCGGCGCGCCGAGCGGCACGAACTTCACGTCCGCCGCCGCGCTGACCTGCCCGGTCACGGGATAGCCCATCGCACCCTGTGGCGCGCCGTCGAGTTCGCGGAAGAACACGAAGCTCTTGTTCTCGCGCATGATCGCCTGCCCCTCGACAGGGTGATCGTGGAGCCACCGCACGATGCCCTGCATCGACGTCTGGCCGGGCTGCAACAGCCCGCGCGTCTTCATCAGGGCGCCGATGCCGGTATAGTCGCGGCCGTTCTGCGTGTCATAGCCGATCCGGAGGATCGACCCGTCGGGCAGACGAAGACGTCCCGACCCCTGGATCTGCAGGAAGAAGAGCTCGACCGGATCCTTCGCCCAGGCGAGAATCGGCGCGGTATCGGCGAGCGCACCCTGCTCGATCGCGGTGCGGTCATAATAGGGAATGAAGTTCGAGCCCAACACGCGGCCGCGGATCTTCTTGCCCTTCAGCGACGTCGAAAAGGCGCCGAGATCGACGTCGATCAGATCGCGCGGGCGCCCATAGACCGGGGCATAGCCGTCGCGACGTTCGAGCGAGCCGGCGATCTCGGGCTCGTAATAGCCCGTTGCGAAGGCCTTGCCGTCGCCGACCTGGACCGCCTCGAACCACTGGGTGAAGAATGCGCGCGCGCCACCGGGCCCGGTCGCCTGCGCCGCGGCGCAGGCCGGCTGCCAATCGGCACCGCGGGTCAGCCCCGATTGGTCGGAACGACGCTGCAGTCCGGGGCAGCTTGTGACGAAGGCGAGACGTGCAGCCTCGGCCTGCGCATCGCTGATCGGCAGCGTTGCGAGCGACGGCCCCGGTGTTACGCCGGCCGTGACCGCGCTGACCGGGGCGAGCGCGCCGGGCAGGGGCGGGGCGACGGGCACAGCAGCCAGCGGAACCGCCCCGACGATGCGGGCGGGTATCTGGATGCCGCGAATGTTGCGAATGTTGTCACTGTTTGGGGTAAATTGACCCCGGGGCGGCTTTCCGGCGGTGGTCGCCGGCGATGCGGTGCCGGGCGAGGACGGGCGGTCGGTCGGTGCCGCGACACCGCCGACGCACCCGCTGAGTGCCAGGGCCAGCGCGAACGAACCGCCAATCCCCCTGATCGCGCGCGTCACGCCTCGTCGGTGTCCGCGAGCTTCCAGTTCGGGCCGGCGCTTTTCAGCGTCCGGACGAACGTCCAGATGTCATGCGTCTCGACCGCGTCGGTGAGCGACCCGGCGATGACTTCGCCCGCCTCGTTGCGCGTGATCGCGGCGATGTCCGCATCGAAGCGCACCGAGATGCGGGCTTCACGGCCCGAGACCGACGCGTCGGCGATCACCGCGCGTTCGATCGTCACCAGACGATTGTCGAGCGTCTCGCCCGCCGCCTCGCGCGCCGCGATCGCCTCGACGAACGCGGTGCGGACGTCGTCCTCGGCCAGATCGGCGAGCGTATCGGCATCACCCTTCCAGAAGGCTTCCAGCGTCATGCGATAGGCCGCCTGCGCGCCTTCGAGAAACTGGTTGACGTCGAAGCCGGGCTCGACGGCGATGATCGAGCGCAGGCCGGGTTCGGCGCGCGCGTCGATGTTGCGGCTCGCGATCGTCCGCTGTTCGGCGGCCGCATCGATCGTGCGCGGGATCGTGACGGGTATGGACCGCTCCTCTGCCGCACGCGGCAGGGGCTGCTGTTCATGACCGGTCCGCTTTCCGAGCACGCTATAAAGACGCATCGCCAGGAACCCTGCGACCATCGCGAGAAGTACTACGTAAAACAACCGTGCCTCCGATCTTCGTCCCAACATAGGGCAACGGCGTCTCTTTTCAAACCCGCCTAGGATTCCGTGGGATCCGTAGCCGTTGAAACACCCGTCGGGCACTGCTACGCGCACTGCCTCAAGACACGAACGCGCGACCCGTCCGCTTCGGTCCCACCTCATTTATACGAAGGATTCGCAGATCATGGACGACCAGAACGGCATGTCGATCGCGGATCAGCCGCTTGCCAATGGTGCCGACGAAGCGCCCGCCGCCGGCCTGATCTCGCAATACGTCAAGGATCTCTCGTTCGAAAACCCCAACGCGCCCGCAGTCTACCAGAACCAGACCCCGCCCGCGATCGACGTCCAGTTCAACATCGGCGCGGCGCAGGTCGGCGACGAGGTGCACGAGGTCGTGCTGAAGATCGACGTCCGCGCCGAGACCGACGGCCAGGTCGCCTTCATCGTCGACCTGTCCTTTGCGGGCCTGTTCGGGCTGCGCAACATCCCCGCCGAGCATGTCCAGCCCTTCCTGCTGGGCGAGGCCCCGCGCCTGCTCTTCCCGTTCGCGCGCCGCGTGCTGTCGGATGCGGTGCGTGACGGCGGCTTCCCGCCGCTGCTGCTCGAGCCGATCGATTTCGCGCAGCTCTATCTCCAGCAGTCGGAGCAGCAGGGCATCCAGCCGAACGTCGGCGATTTCGGCCAGGCGTGAAGCCCGGACCGGAGGGCGCATAGGTGAACCTGACCAAGGCGCTGGGATCGGTTGGCGGGCTGACGCTCGCCAGCCGCATCCTGGGGCTGGTGCGCGATTCGCTGTTCGCGCGGTTCGTCGGCGCGGGGTTCGCATCGGATGCTTATCTGATCGCGTTTCGCCTCCCGAACATGTTCCGCGCGCTGTTCGCGGAAGGCGCGTTCTCGGCCGCATTCATCCCGATGTTCAACCGCAAGGTCGGCGACAAGGATGGCCGCGGCCTGCCCGACGGCATCGCCTTTGCCGAGGACGCCTTGTCGGTCTTGCTGCCGGTGCTGATCGGCATGACGGTGCTGCTCGAGCTTGCCGCCTGGCCCGTCACCTGGCTGCTGACCTTCGGGTTCAACGGGGCGAGCGCCGAGCGCTTCGCCTATGTCGTCCACCTGTCGCGGATCATGTTGCCCTATCTGCTGCTGATCAGCCTCGTCTCGCTGCTCGGCGGCATCCTCAATTCGCTGCATAAATTCTGGATCAACGCCGCGGCGCCGATCCTGCTCAACGCGACGCTGATCGCCGCGCTGCTGCTGTTCCACGAGCGGCTGCCGCTGATGACCGCGCGCAACCAGGCGATCGCGGTCACGGTGTCGGGCGCGCTGCAGTTGCTCTGGCTGATCTACGCCTGCCGCCGATCGGGCGTCGTGCTCCGGCTGAAGCGGCCCCAGCTCAATCCCGAGGTGAAGCGGCTGATGTCGCTGATCTGGCCCGCCGCCGCGGGTGCGGGTGCGGTGCAGATCAACCTCGTCGTCTCGACCGCGCTCGCCGCCGCGCTGCTGCCCGCGGGCTCGGTCTCGTACATTTATTTCGCGGACCGACTGAACCAGCTGCCGCTCGGGCTGATCGGCATCGGGCTCGGCACCGTCCTGCTCCCCACCATCTCGCGCCAGCTCGGTCGCGGCGAGGAGACGGAGGCGATGGCGACGCAGAACCGCGGCATGGAGCTCGCGCTGTTCCTGACGCTGCCCGCGACGGTGGCGCTGATCGTCTGCGGCGTGCCGATCGTCGGCGCATTGTTCCAGCACGGCAAGTTCGCGCTCGACGACAGCATCCTCACCGCGCAGGCGCTCGCCGCTTTCTCGATCGGGCTGCCCTCCTATATCCTCGTGAAGGTGCTGACGCCGGGCTATTATGCGCGGTCCGACACGAAGACGCCGGTGCGCTATGCGACGATGTCGATGGTCGTGAACCTCGTCCTCAACCTCGCCTTCATCAAGCCGCTCGGCCATATGGGTCCGCCGCTCGCCACCGCGATCGCGAGCACGGTCAACGTCGCGATGCTCTACCGGACGCTCGTCCGTCGCGGGCATTTCGTCCCCGATGCGCGGCTGGTGCGGCGGACGTGGCGGCTGCTGGTCGCCGCGCTGATCATGGGCGGCGTGATGTATTTTCTCAACGACCTGTTCCAGCCGTTCGTCACGGGCAGCGGGACCGAGCGCTGGGGTGCGATGCTCGTGCTGGTCGCGACCGGCGGGGTCGTCTATGCGATCGCCACCCTGCTCACCGGCGCGTTCCGGCTGGGCGACATCTCCACGCTCCTGCGTCGTTCCAAATAAGGTTTTCCCATGCGCGTCGTCTCCGGCATCAAGCCCACCGGTAATCTCCATCTCGGCAATTACCTGGGGGCGGTGAAGCAATGGGTGGCGTTGCAGGACGACGTCGTCGCGCAGGGCGGAGAGTCGATGTTCTTCATCGCCGATCTGCACGCGCCGACCGAATGGATCGCGCCGGCCGAACTCTCGTCACACACGCTCGAGGTTGCCGCGACGATGATCGCGGCGGGCGTCGATCCGGCCAAGTCGATCCTGTTCAACCAAGCGCGCGTGCCCGCGCACAGCGAGATGGCGTGGCTGCTCAACACCGTCGCGCGCGTCGGCTGGCTGAACCGCATGACGCAGTTCAAGGACAAGGCGGGCAAGAACCGCGAGGGCGCGAGCGTCGGGCTGTATGACTATCCGGTGCTGATGGCGGCCGACGTGCTTCTCTACAATGCGACCCACGTGCCGGTCGGCGAGGACCAGAAGCAGCATCTCGAGCTCGCACGCGACATCGCGACCAAGTTCAACGGCGATTACGGCGTCGACCTGTTCACGCTCCCCGCGCCGCTGATCAGCAAGGCGGCGCCGCGGATCATGTCGTTGCGCGATGCGTCGGCGAAGATGTCCAAGTCGAACCCGTCCGAACAGTCGGTGGTCAAGCTGATCGACAGCGACGACACGATCGCGGACAAGTTCCGCAAGGCGAAGACCGATCCCGACCTGCTGCCCGCGACCGTCGACGAGCTCGGCGACCGGGCGGAGGCACGCAACCTGCTGACGATCTATGCCGCGCTGGCGGACAGCGACGTCGCGACCGTGCTGGGCGAATATGGCGGCAAGGGGTTCGGCGCGTTCAAGCCGGCGCTCGCGGATCTCGCGGTCGCCAAGCTCGGGCCGATTCGTGACGAGATGGTGCGGCTGCTCGACGATCGCAGCGCGGTGACCGCAGTGCTGCGCGACGGCGCGGAGAAGGCGCGCGCGCTGGCGGCGCCGGTGCTGAAGCGGACGCAGGATGCGATGGGGTTGCAGGTCTAGGCTGCCTCGCACCCGTCATACTGACGCCCCTCCCGTCATACTGACGCCCCCTCCCGTCATCCTGACGAACGTCAGGACCCAGGGTAACAGGCGGTGTGGTTTGTGGCTCTGGGTCCTGACTTTCGTCAGGATGACGGGGGAATGGAACGACGGAATGAGGCGGGAAGGCCTCAGCCCTCGAGTTCCCGCATCAGCACACGGACCGCGGCGTCGATGTCGCGGTCCTGGTCGCGCAGTTCGGTGATCTTGCGGACCGCGTGGATCACCGTCGAGTGATCGCGGCCGCCGAACTTGCGTCCGATCTCGGGCAGCGACCGCGTCGTCAGCCGCTTGGCGAGATACATTGCGATCTGCCGCGGCCGCGCGACCGCACGGGCGCGGCGTGCCGAGATCATGTCGAGCGGCTTCAGCTCGAAATGCGCCGTCACCAGCTTCTGGATCTCGTCGATCGTCACGCGCTTCTGCGCGCCGCGCAGCACTTCGCCGAGCGTCGCGATCGCGAACTCGAGGTCGATCGTCTCGCCGGTCAGCTGTGCATAGGCGATGACGCGGTTCAGCGCGCCCTCGAGCTCGCGGATATTGGCGTGGATCCGGCTCGCGATCAGATCGAGCACGTCGGTCGGCACGCGCAGGTCGGGCAGGTCGACGAGTTTGCGGTCGAGGATCGTCCGGCGCAGCAGCAGGTCGGGCGCCTTGATGTCGGCGACCAGCCCGACCGCCATGCGGCTGATGATCCGCGATTCGACGCCCTCGAGCGCCTGCGGACAGCGATCGGCGGAGATCACCAGCCGCTTGCCGGCGGTCATGATCTCGTTGATCGTGTGGAAGAATTCCTCCTGCGTCGCGTCCTTGCCGGCGATGAACTGGAGATCGTCGATCAGCAGCAGGTCGGCGCCGCGCAGCCGGCGCTTGAACGCGTGCGTGTCGCGCGCGCGCATCGCCGCGACGAAATCATACATGAACCGCTCGGCCGACATGCACAGCACGACCGCGTGCGGGTTGGCGGCGAGGAACGCATGGCCGATCGCATGCATCAGATGCGTCTTGCCCTGCCCCGTGTTGCTGTGGAGGAACAGCGGGCTGAACCGGACGGGTCCGGGCTCGGCGAGCACCTTGGCGGCGTTGAACGCGACCTTGTTCGACGCATCGACGACGAAGCGGTCGAACGTGTAGCGCGGATCGAGCGGCGGGCGCTCGGGGATGATGGTGTCGTAGGCGGGCGCGGGCTGTGCCGCGGTGACGGGGGCGGGGGCGGGCTTCAGCGACGGGTCGACGCCGAATTTGACCAGGACCTGAGCGGGTTCCACGGCCGCAGCGGCGGTGGTGCGGTCCAGGACCTCCGCAGGGGTCGGCATCACCAGCAGCACGGGCTTCGGGCCGGGCCTGCGCGTCTCGATCTGGACGGTGCGGACCTGCGGCAGGATCTGCCGGAATTCGAGTGCGAGCCGGTCCGCATAATGGTTGCGGACCCAGTTGGTCATGAAGGCGGACGGCAAGGCGAGACGGATCGACTCCTCGTCGTCGCTCGGGATCAGCTCGATCGGCTTCAGCCACTGCTCGAACAGGCGCGCGCCGGCAGACTCGCGCAGGGACGAGCGCACGCGGTCCCAGGCCTTTTCGGCCTCCGAAGCGTGCACGGTCGATCCTTGCCAATTCGTCACGCGCACACTTCTCCGACCCCGCGCGACAGCCGCGCTGGTGATATAGTCCCGACAGAAAATGATCCCCCGTGACGACCCATAGGGTCGCCCGGCATCTTCGCCCTGTTGCTTGCGCAGTGGTGATTCACGTCCGTGATTCACCGCCGCCGTTCGCTCAGTTATGAAGCGATCGGCGAGTCTAGCAAGGCCCGAGCACGTCACATTTTCGAAATAAAGCGGGTTGACTTGATCAAGCCCCGGAAATGCGTCGATATTTTTATAAGTGGCTGTGTTTGGCCAATTTTTACGATTTCGGAGCCGGTGCGGCATGATCCGGCTTCACTCGAATCGCGGGGAATCCGTGGGTTGCGCGCGCGCGCCTTCCGTTCCCTTTGCAGACGCAAAAAACCCGCCGGGAAGATCCCGGCGGGCAATCCGCTCCGGCCATGTCGGGTCGCTCAGGCGAGCCCGGTCACAGCCTTGGTCAGACGCGCGAACTTGCGGCTCGCGGTGTTCTTGTGCAGCACGCCCTTGGCGACGCCACGCTGCAGCTCAGGCTGTGCCGCGGCCAGTGCGGTGGTCGCTGCGCCCTTGTCGCCCGAAGCCAGTGCGGCCTCGACCTTCTTGATGAAGGTACGGATACGGCCAACGCGGTTGCCGTTCACTTCCGCGCGACGGTCGTTGCGACGGATACGCTTTTTCGCCTGCGGCGTGTTCGCCATGAAGCCCTCTGGATGTTCGAATGATAAAAAGGGGCGCCGGATTGCTCCTACGCCCTCTCGAAGCGCGGCTCCTACCCACTCCGCACCGAATCGTCAACCGCGTTCCGTCATGCCTTTTGGCAGCGCGCACACCAGAAGGTCGAACGCCCGCCCTCCGTCCTGCGGCGGACCAGCGCGCCGCACGAACAGGGCTCGCCCTCGCGACCATAGACGCGCCATTGTTTCGAGAAATAGCCAAGCTCGCCGTCGGGTCGCGCATAGTCGCGCAGACTCGACCCGCCCGCGAGGATCGCGGCGGTCAGCACCGCGCGTATCGCCTCGACCAGCCGTTCGAGTCGCGGCAGCGCGATCCGCCCCGCCGCCCGGCTCGGCGCGATCTTCGCCATGTGCAGCGCCTCGCACACATAGATGTTGCCGAGTCCCGCGACGATCCGCTGGTCGAGCAGCATCGCCTTGATCGACGCGCCCCGCCCTTCGAGCGCCGCGAGGAGATAGGCTGCGGTCAGATCGGGGCCGAGCGGTTCGGGGCCCATGGCGAGGAACGGCGGATACTGCGCGATCGCCTCGCTGGACCAGAGATCGAGAAAGCCGAAGCGTCGCGGGTCGTTGAGCGCGACCGTCCGCCCGGCCGCGGTGCCGATGAGCAGATGGTCGTGCGGCAGGATCGCGCTGGGGTCGACCCGCCAGCGTCCCGACATGCCGAGATGGAAGACGAGCGTATCGCCGCGATCGGTGTCGATCAGTCCGTATTTGGCGCGCCGCGACAGCCGCGTGACGGTCGCGCCGGTCATGCGCTGCCGCAGGTCGACGGGAATCGCCTTGCGCAGGTCCGCACGGCGCGGTTCGACCGAGGCCAGGCGCTGGCCGAGCAGCACGGGTTCGAGCCCGCGCACGGTGGTTTCGACTTCGGGAAGTTCTGGCACGCTTTCCAGCTAGGTTGCGTTTGCCCGCGCCACAAGGCGCCGCTAGAGCACGGGGCATGAACGACATCGCGCCCGCCCCCGCTCTCATCCCCGACCCCGCCCTAAAGGCCGATACCGTCTCGTTCGGTTATGAGGACATTCCCGCCACCGAGAAGACCGCGCGCGTCGGCGGCGTGTTTTCGAACGTCGCGAGCAAATATGACCTGATGAACGACGCGATGTCGGGCGGGATGCACCGGCTGTGGAAGGACCGCTTCGTGCGCCGCGTGAAGCCGCGCGAGGGCGAGCAGATCCTCGACATGGCGGGCGGCACCGGCGACATCGCGTTCCGCATGGAGCCGTCGGGCGCATCGATCACGGTTGCCGACATCAATCCGCAGATGCTCGAAGTCGGCATGGAACGCGCGCACAAGCGCGGACTCGACGGGCTGGTCTGGACCGAGGCGAATGCCGAGACGCTGACCTTCCCCGACAGGTTCTTCGACGCGTACACGATCGCGTTCGGGATCCGGAACGTGACCGACATCCCCAAGGCGCTGCGCGAGGCACACCGCGTACTGCGGCGTGGCGGGCGGTTTTACTGTCTCGAATTCTCGACCACCGTGTGGCCGGGCTTTGCCGAGGTGTACGATGCCTATTCGCACAAGATGGTGCCGAAGCTCGGGCAACTGCTCGCGCAGGATGCCGACAGCTATCGCTATCTGATCGAGTCGATCCGTCGGTTCCCGGACATGCCCAAGTTCAAAGGCATGATCGCGGATGCGGGCTTCGTGCAGACGAAGGTCGAGCCGTTGCTGGGCGGTCTGGTTGCGATTCATTCGGGTTGGAAGATTTAGTGGTCACGCGAAGGCGCGAAGGCGCGAAGAGGGTTTCGCGCAGAGGCGCAGAGGACGCTGAGATGTTGCGCGCGCGGCAGCATCATTTTGCTACAACATTAGTGTGGGAAAGCCGCAGTCGCGGCAGGGTGCACCTTCTCCGCGCCTCCGCGTCTCCGCGCGAACCAAATTCTTCTCTTCGCGCCTTCGCGCCTTCGCGTGAACAAACCTCTTCTCACGACGCACAAGCCCGATGACCGCCTCGACCACTCATGTCTGGCGGCTCCTCAAATGGGGTCGCATTCTCGCCCGGCACGGCGCGCTGCGGGGGATCGAGCGGGATCCCAATACGCCGGCCGCGGTGCGTCGTCTCGCGCGGATCGCCCGGTTCGGTGCGCGCGTGCCGAAGGTGCCGCGCTATGCCGATGCGTTCCAGGCCATCGGCCCCGCCGCGATCAAGCTCGGGCAGACGCTCGCCACCCGGCCCGATCTGGTCGGCGAGGATGCCGCGCAGGATTTGCTGCGGCTGCAGGACCAGCTGTCGCCGGTCCCTTACGAGACGATCGAGGCGGCGATGCTGGCGAGCTTCGGCAAGCCGCTCGAAACGCTGTTCTCGCGGATCGAGCAGGTCCCGGTCGGTGCCGCGTCGATCGCGCAGGTCCACCGCGCGACGACCACCGATGGCCGCCAGGTCGCAGTCAAGGTGCTCCGCCCCGGCGTCGAGGATGATTTCGCGCGGGCGATCGACACCTATAGCTGGGCGGCGGCGCAACTCGAGGCGCTGAGCCCCGAGGCGATGCGTCTGCGCCCGCGCCTGACGATCGAGACGTTCAAGCGCTGGACGCTGCGCGAGCTGAACTTCCGGCGCGAGGCGGCCTCGGCGTCCGAGCTCGCGGACGGCATGACCGCCGAGCCCGATTTCGTCATCCCCGCAATCGACTGGGCCCGATCGACCGCCAAGGTCATGACGATCGAGTGGATCAACGGCATCAAGCTGTCGGATCGTCCCGCGCTGGTTGCGGCCGGCTACGACCTGCCCGGCCTTGCGCAGACGCTGGTGCGCGCTTTCCTGCGCCAGGCGATCGCCGACGGGTTCTTCCACGCCGACATGCACCAGGGAAACCTGTTCGCGCTGCCGGGCAACCGGATCGCGGCGATCGATTTCGGCATCATGGGCCGGATCGACCGGCGCGCGCGCGTCTGGCTCGCCGAGATCCTCTACGGGCTGATCACCGGCAACTATAAACGCGTCGCCGAGATCCATTTCGAGGCGGGCTATGTGCCTGCGCACCACGACGTCGCCGAATTCGCCACCGCCTTGCGCGCGGTCGGCGAGCCGATGCGCGGGTTGCCGGTCAAGGACATGTCGATCGGCATGATGCTCGACAGCCTGTTCTCGATCACGCGCGATTTCGACATGGTGACTCAGCCGCATTTGCTGCTGCTGCAGAAGACGATGGTGATGGTCGAGGGCGTGGCGACCAGCCTCGATCCCGACATCAACCTGTGGGAGAGCGCGGAGCCGTTCGTGCGCGACTGGATCCGCGGCGAACTCGGCCCCGAAGCGGCGATCGCCGACCGGATCATCGAGGACGTGCGTACGCTGACCCGGCTGCCCGAACTGGTCCGCCGGATCGAGGCGCATTACCCCGCACCCGGCGGTGCGCCACCGACGATGCCGCTGCGCGAGATCGAGGTCATCCGGATCGGCGGCGGCTGGCGCTATGGCCTCGTCGCGGTGATCGCGGCGATGGCCGGGGTTGCCGCCACGCTGGTCTTCGGTTGAGCCTGCACGTCGGATGAGGACGCGGCGGGGCGCCCCCCTGTGGCTGGTCGGCCCGAGCCGGTTCGCCGGCATGTCCCGGTCGCAGGCGCGGCTGGGGCTCGCGCTGTTCGCGACGCTGCTGCTCGCGTGCCTGACCGCGATCAGCGCGCCCGGACCGCGACCGAGCGAGGCGCGCATGACGTCCGCACCGCTGGGCCAGACCGAGCTGCTGCTCTATCAGAGCGTCGTCGCAAACGTGCGCAGCGGCACGCCCTATTATGTCGCGGCGGCCGAGGCGCACCGCGTCGCGCATGCCCCGCTCAAGCCCTATACGACGGTCCGGCTGCCGACGCTGGCGGTGGTGCAGTCCGCGGTGCCGCCGCTGCTCGTCACCGCGCTGTTGCCGCTCCTCTGCATCGGCGCGATGGGCGCGTGGATCGTCCGGCTGCGCCCGGCGATGACCGGGCCGATCCCCGTGGGAATCGCGGGGCTGCTGATCCTGACGGGGCTCTACGTGCATCTCGAGCCGCCGCTGGTCGTCTTCCCCGAAGTCTGGGCGGGGGCTCTGATCGCGCTCTCGCTCGCGTTGCGGCGCCCCGGTGAGTGGATCCCCGCGGTCGCGCTCGGCCTGTCGGCGATGCTGATCCGCGAGACCGCGCTGGTCTATGTCGTGATCATGGCGGTGATCGCCTGGATCGAGGGCGAGCGCCGCGAGGCGGCGGCATGGGTCGGCGCGACTCTTGTCTTCTTCGTCGCGCTCGCCGCGCATGCGCATGCGGTGACGCTGGTCACCGGTCCGCTCGACCGGAGTGCGCAGGGGCTGAGTGGTCTGGAGGGGTTCGGCTTCTATGTGCAGCTCGTGACGCTGTCGTCGGGCCTCGCGCTGCTGCCGGACTGGCTGGCGGCGGTCCTGATCGCGACCGCGCTGTTCGGGTGGCTGGCGTGGCGCGATCCTGCCGCGGTCCGCGCGCTCGCGACGCTGCTGGGCTATGCGGCGGTGATTGCGCTGGGCGTGCGCAGCGACGATTTCCCCTGGGCGCTGATCACCACCCCCGTCCTGCTGGTCGGGATCGTCTTCGCGGTCGATGGCCTGCGCGACATGATCGTCGCGGCGCGCGATACACGACGGATTACGGTGACGCGCGTGATCCGCTAGGACTCGCGGCATGAAGCGTATTCTCCTGATCGTCGGGGGCGGCATCGCCGCCTACAAGGCGAGCGAACTCGTCCGACTCCTGCGCAAGCGGGGCCATGCGGTCCGCTGCGTGCTGACCGAGGCGGGGCAGCATTTCGTCACCCCGATGACGCTCGCAGCACTCAGCGAGGACAAGGTCTATACCACCCTGTGGGACCTGAAGGACGAGGCGGAGATGGGGCATATCCAGCTCAGCCGGCAGGCCGACCTGATCGTCGTTGCGCCCGCGACCGCGGACCTGATCGCGCGGATGGCGGGCGGGCTCGCCAACGATCTTGCGACGACATTGCTGCTCGCGACCGACAAGCCGGTGCTCGCGGCGCCGGCGATGAACGTGCGGATGTGGCTGCACCCCGCGACGGTGCGCAACGTCGCGCAGCTGCGCGCGGACGGCATTACTGTCATGGCGCCCGACGAGGGGCCGATGGCGTGCGGTGAATTCGGACGGGGGCGGCTGCCCGAGCCCGACCGGATCGCCGACGCGATCGATGCGGCGCTCGAGGCCGAGCCGCAGCGTCTGGCGGGCCGGCACGTCCTCGTCACCGCAGGGCCGACGCACGAGCCGATCGATCCCGTCCGCTATATCGCCAACCGGTCGTCGGGGCGGCAGGGCTTCGCGATCGCGGGCGCGCTGGCGGCACTTGGCGCACGGGTGACGCTGGTGGCGGGGCCGGTGACGCTGCCGACCCCCGCCGGCGTGACGCGGATCGACGTCGAGACCGCGCGAGAGATGGCCGATGCGGTGGACCGCGCCCTGCCCGTCGATGCCGCGATCATGGTCGCGGCGGTCGCCGACTGGCACGTCGACGCCGCGGTGCAGAAGATCAAGAAGGGCGATGCGACGCCGACGCTTTCGCTGTCCGAGAATCCCGACATCCTCGCGACGCTGGCGCGCAGCCCGCAGCGACCCGCGCTGCTGATCGGCTTCGCGGCCGAGACCGAACGCGTCGTCGAGCATGCGACCGCCAAGCGCGCGCGCAAGGACGTCGACTGGATCGTCGCCAACGACGTGTCGGGCGACGTGATGGGCGGCGACAGCAACAGCGTCCACATCGTCACGAAGGACGGCGTCGAGAGCTGGCCGCGGCAGGGCAAGGATGCAGTCGCGGCGCAGCTGGCACGGCGCGTCGCCGATGCGCTGGAACCCGCACAGCCGATGCGCTAAACCGCGCCGCATGACGATCCGTATAGACCTCAAGAGATTGCCGCATGGCGATGGCCTCCCCCTGCCCGCCTATGCCACCATGGGTGCCGCGGGCATGGACGTGGTGGCGGCCGAGCCGCTGACGCTCGCACCGGGCGCGCGCGCGGCGGTCGCGACCGGCTTTGCGATCGCGATTCCCGAAGGCTACGAAGTCCAGGTGCGGCCACGCTCGGGGCTTGCGCTCAAGCACGGCGTGACCTGCCTCAACACGCCCGGGACGATCGATTCCGACTATCGCGGCGAGGTGAAGGTCATCCTCGCCAATCTCGGCGATGCCCCCTTTGAGATCGCCCGCGGCGACCGGATCGCACAGCTCGTTCCCGCAGCGGTGGTGCGCGCGAGCGTCGGCGAGGTTGAGACGCTCGACGACACGGTGCGCGGGCATGGAGGATTCGGGTCGACCGGACGATGATCGCGCTGCTTCTTCTGGCAGCGTCGCTGGGCGCCGTGCAGGCCCCGGCCGCCGATGTGCAGACCGCACCGGCGCTGCCCGTGCCGCGGATCATCCCCCCGCCCGTCGTTCCGACCCTGCCCCCCGCGCCTGCGCCGTCCGCGCCGCCGCAGACAGTCGGTGGCGTCCCGCTGCCGCCACAGGACTGGAGCGCGCTGCCGGTGTTGCGGCTGCGGCGCGCGGTCGCCCCGTCGCTGGATGCCAGCAGTTTCGTCCAGCGCGAGGTACTGGCCGGGCGGTGCGGCGGCGCGACGCGGACGCCGCAGGGCTGGGTCCTGAACCTCGACCTCGCGCTGCTCGCCGCGGCAGATGGCCGGGTGCGACGGGTCACGCCGCGCGCGATCGACTGCCCGACGGTCGAGCAGTTCGCCGCCGGCCTGCTGCTCGGCGCGGCGCGCAACAATGTCGATCTGCGCGGCGCCGCCACCGACAGCTGGTACCGCACGACGATGGTGTTCGCGTGGAAGGCATGACGCTCTCCGACGACGAACTTGCGCGCTATGCCCGGCACATCGTTCTCCGCGAGTTCGGCGGCACCGGTCAGCTCCTCCTGAAGGCGGCGACGGCGGTGGTGATCGGCGCCGGCGGCATCGGCTCGCCGGCGATCCAGTATCTCGCGGCCGCCGGGATCGGGCGCCTCGTGCTGATCGACGACGACGCGGTCGAGACGTCGAACCTGCAGCGTCAGACGATCTTCCGCACCGAAGACCAGGGTCTCGCCAAGGTCGAGGCCGCCGCCGCCGCGCTGCGCCGGATCAATCCGAACGTCACGGTCGACACGCACCGCCTGAGGGTGGACCAGAGCAATATCGGCGCGCTGATCGCGGGCGCGGACGTGGTGCTCGACGGCTGCGACAATTTCGCAACGCGGTTCGTCGTCGCCGATGCGGCGCATGCGGCGCGGATTCCGCTGGTCTCGGCGGCGGTCGGCCAGTTCGAAGGCCAGCTCGGCGTCTATCGCGGCTGGGAGCCCGACCGGCCCTGCTATCGCTGTTTCGTCGGCGAGAATCCCGAGCGTGCCGAGACGAGCTGTGCGGAGGACGGCATCCTCGGCCCCGTCACGGGCGTGGTCGGCAGCCTGGCCGCGCTGGAAGTGATTCGTGCGGTCGCGCCGTTCGGCAACGATGTGGCGGGCCAGCTGTTGCTGATCGACCTGCTGTCGCTCCGCTTCCGGACGATCCGGCTGCCCAAGGATCCCGGCTGCCCCTGCTGCGGCAGCGGCTGATCCGCAAGAGTGCGGGGCGGATGGGCTGAACCCACCCGCCCCGCATCTTGCAGATCGTTCAGCCCAGCAGCGTCTTGGCGAACGCGCGGACGACCGGTCCGATATCGTCGCGTGCGAGCGCGAGCGCGAGGTTGGCCTGGATATAGCCCGCCTTGTCGCCGCAGTCGTAGCGCTGGCCATCGAAGGTGAAGCCGTGGAACGGCTGGTTGCCGATCAGCTGCGCCATCGCGTCGGTCAGCTGGATCTCGCCGCCGGCGCCCTTTTCCTGCCCTTCGAGGATACGCATCACCTCGGGCTGGAGGATGTAGCGGCCCGGGATCATCAGGTTCGACGGCGAGGTGCCCTTGGCGGGCTTCTCGATCAGCGCGGTGACCTCGGTCAGGCGACCGTCGGTCGCGCCGGGCGAGATGATGCCGTATTTGTCGGTTTCCGAATCGGCGACCTCGAGCGCGCCGATGACGTTGCCGCCGACCTTGTTATACGCCTCGACCATCTGCTTCATGAAGCCGGGCTTGCCGACCATCAGCTCGTCGGGGAGCAGCACCGCGAACGGCTCGTCGCCGACGATGTCGCGCGCGCACCAGACCGCATGGCCGAGACCCAGCGGCTCCTGCTGGCGGACATAGACGGGCGAGCCGGGCTTCTGGCGGATGCCGTCGAGCACGGTCAGCGACTTGCCGCGCGCACGCATCGTTGCCTCGAGCTCGTAGGAGATGTCGAAATGATCCTCGAGCGCGCCCTTGCCGCGGCCGGTGACGAAGATGATCTGCTCGATCCCCGCTTCCAGCGCCTCTTCGACGGCATATTGGATCAGCGGCTTGTCGACGACGGTCAGCATCTCCTTGGGCATCGACTTGGTCGCCGGAAGGAATCGCGTGCCAAGCCCAGCAACGGGGAATACGGCCTTGCGCAGCGGTTTGATCGTCATTCAGTAGTCCCTTGTATCGTTGCGGGTGCAGATCGTTGCGGGTGCATAAAGCCGCCGAACGGACTCGGCAAATCAACTGCGGCGGTTAGCGCGTCATTAAAGACGTGGGGTGTAGGCGGGTTCCATGTCAAAAATACTCGTCATCTTCGGGACGCGCCCCGAAGCGATCAAAGTCTTCCCGGTCATCCGGGCGTTGCAGACGCAGCCGGGGCTGGTCGTCAGGACCTGCGTGACCGCACAGCATCGCGGACTGCTCGACCAGGTGCTCGCGATCGCGGGGCTGTCCCCCGATATCGATCTCGACCTGATGGAGCCGGGGCAGACGCTCGATCGGCTGACCGCGCGGCTGCTGGTCGGGCTGGGCGACGTGATGGACGCCGAGCAGCCCGACATGGTCGTCGTCCAGGGCGACACCGCCACCGCAATGACCGGCGCGCTCGCCGCCTATTACCGCAAGGTCCCGGTCGCGCATGTCGAGGCGGGGCTGCGCTCGGGCGACATCCATCATCCCTGGCCCGAGGAAGTGAACCGGCGGATCGTCGCGCCGATCGCCGCCCTGCACTTCGCGCCGACCCAGACTGCGGCGGACGCGCTGCTGCGCGAGAATGTCGCCCCCTCGACGATCCACGTCACGGGCAACACGGTGATCGACGCGCTGCACTGGACCCATGCGCGGGTGGCCGCGGATCCGGCGCTCGGCGCCGCGCTCGACCCGGTCGTGGCGGATACTGCGGGCAAGCGGATCATCCTCGTCACGACGCACCGGCGCGAGAATTTCGGCGACGCGATGGCCGGGATCGCGCGGGCGATCGCGCGGATCGCCGCGCGCGATGACGTTGCGGTGGTCTTTCCCGTGCATCCCAACCCGAATGTCGTGTCGGTGATGGACCGGATCCTCGGCGACCAGCCCGATATCGTGCGGATCGCGCCGCTCGATTATCCGAGCTTCGTCCGCGCGCTGGGGCTGGCCGAGATCGTGCTGACCGATTCGGGCGGCGTGCAGGAAGAGGCGCCCGCGCTCGGCAAGCCGGTGCTGGTGATGCGCGAGACGACCGAGCGCCCCGAGGGCGTCGAGGCGGGTACCGCAAGGCTGGTCGGGACGTCGGAGGACCGCATCGTTTCCGAAATCTTCACGCTGCTCGACGACAAAGCAGCCTATTCCGCGATGGCGCGCGCACACAATCCGTTCGGCGACGGCCATGCTGCCGCCCGGATCGCCCAGACCATCGCGCAGACCATGGCCCAGGCGGTCGCCAGCGCACCGGCCCATCGTTGAGGAACATCCGTCATGCTTTCCGATACTGAACTGAACGTCGTCGTCATGGGGCTGGGCTATATCGGCCTGCCCACCGCGGCGATCATCGCGCGGACCGGCGCGCGCGTGCTCGGCGTCGACGTCACCGAACGCGTCGTCGAGACGATCAATTCGGGGCGCGTGCATATCGAGGAGGTCGATCTCGACGGTCTGGTCTCGGGCGTGGTCGCGCGCGGTACGCTGCGCGCGGCGATGACGGTCGAGCCCGCCGACGTCTTCGTGATCGCGGTCCCGACGCCGTTCGACGCCGCGCATGCACCCGACATCAGCTATGTCCTGGGGGCCGCGACGACGATCGCGCCGGTGCTGAAGCCCGGCGATACCGTCATCCTCGAATCGACCTCGCCCGTCGGGACGACCGAGAAGGTCCGCGACCTGCTGGCGACCTTGCGCCCCGATCTGCGCGTGCCCGGGCGGACCCGGGACCAGGCCGATATCGCGATCGCCTATTGCCCCGAACGCGTGCTGCCGGGACGCATCCTGGTCGAGCTGATCGACAATGACCGCGTCATCGGCGGGATCACGCCGCGCTGTGCACGCAAGGCGCTGACCTTCTATCGCCGGTTCGTCCGCGGCGCGTGCGTCACCACCACCGCGCGCGCCGCGGAGATGACGAAGCTGACCGAGAATGCGTTTCGCGACGTCAACATCGCGTTCGCCAACGAGCTGTCGCTGATCGCCGACACGATGAACGTCGATGTCTGGGAGGTGATCCGGCTCGCCAATCGCCACCCGCGCGTCAACATCCTGCAGCCCGGGCCCGGCGTCGGCGGGCATTGCATCGCGGTAGACCCCTGGTTCCTCGTCCATGCCGCGCCCGACCAGACGCCGCTGATCCGCACCGCACGCGAGGTGAATGACGGCAAGACCGATCACGTCATCGCGCAGGTCGCCGCGATGATCGCGGCGGATCCGACCGCGCCGGTCGCGTGCCTGGGCCTCGCGTTCAAGGCCAATATCGACGATTTCCGCGAGAGCCCGGCGATGAAGGTCGCGCTGGCGGTGGCGAATCGCTTCGGGGATCGCGTCCGGATCGTCGAGCCCTATGCCAGCACGCTGCCACCGGGCTTTGCCGGCACCGGCGCGACCCTGATCGACGTCGACACCGCGATCGAGACCTGCCCGATCATGGTCGTGCTGGTCGATCACGACGTCTTCCGCTCGATCCCGCTCGAGGAGCGTGGCGAGAAGACGGTGCTCGATACGCGCGGGATCTGGCCCGACCAGCCGCGCGGCCCGGCGCAGCAGGCGGCGCGGACCGCGGGCTAGCGGAGCGGCTGGGTCCGCAGCGCGAGGACGTCGGCGGGCAGGATCGGCCGTTCGGGGCGGCGGGCAATGTCCTGGACGACGGCGTCGAGCGCGGTCGCCCGCGCTTTGGACGAGGCGTGGGTGCGGCTGCGGAACAGGCCGCCATCGATCGTGCCCCCCTTCTCGCGCCAGAATTGCGGGGCCGAGCGAGAATCATAGCCGGCATTGGCGAGCAGATAGACGCTGAGCCGATCCGCCTCGTCTTCGGTCTGGCGGATCAGCCGGCCGTTGCGGCCGAGCTCCGCCATCAGCCCGCGGCTGATCTTCGCCGCGTCGAGCCGGTCGCGGTGGCGCAGGATGTTGTGCGCCAGCTCGTGCGCGACGATCACCGCGATCTCCGCGTCGCTGTAACCTTCGAAATATTTCTCGCCGATCTGGACGACCGCGCCGTCCGCGCTCGCATCGAGACCGCTGCCGAGCAGGATCTCGAATCGCGAGCGGCACCCCACCACGGCCGGGATCGAGACCGTGACCGCGCGTCCGTCGCGCAGGACCGTCATCGCGATCGGTGCGCCGGGCGGCTGCGCTGCGATCAGGGCCTCAGCGGCGTCGCGGTCGGCGGGGGTTTCCGCGGCGTCGGCGGCACCGATCCCGGGTTGCCGCTTGCCCGCGAGCAGCTGGATCGAATCTCCCGACCGGACGCCGGCGCGCGCGGCCGGTCCGTCGGCGACCACCGCCTCGACCCCCAGCCGCGTTTCGAACCCGAACACGCCGATCGCATTCGGCCTGGCCTCCGCACTATATTGGTTGAGCGCATGGATCGGCATGCCGATCTGCGGCTGCAGGCGGTCGCACAGCGCGGGGTTGGCAGAGGTCAGCCGGTATCCGATCGTCGCCAGCCGCAGGTCCGCGGCGCGCAGTGCTTCGAAGAACGTCCGGGGCGGGGCCTCCGCGGGTGCTGCAGCCGGACCGGCGGTGGTGCCGGCGAGGGAGACGGAGACGGGCAGCGGCGGAACCGCGGAGGCCGCACCTGCGCTTAGCAGGACTGCGGGCAGGAGACGCATGACGATCGACATGCGGCCCTGATAGACGGCTTTCAGCCGCACGCCATCCACCCTCGCACAGGAGTCGACGAACCGCGCCGCGTTGCGACGGCGCGCCCGAGCCTCTATGTGCGGTGCCAACGGATATAGACTTTATGATTTCAAGATTCTTTCGGTCCAAGGCCCCGCGATCCGCGGGCCGCTCCTGCTCGATCCCCGACGGCCGACGCGTCTATGCGGTCGGCGACATCCATGGCTGTGCCGATCTGCTCGACGATCTGATCGCGCAGATCGACGCGGACGATGCGGCGCGCGGCGCGGCGGAGACGACGGTCATCTTCCTCGGCGATATCGTCGATCGGGGTCCGGGCTCGGCCGCGGTGATCGATCGGCTGATCGGCTATGCCGCGACCCGCGCCGACGTGCGCTTCCTGCAGGGCAATCACGAGGAGATCTTCCTCGGCGCGCTCGACGGCGAGCCCAAGGCGCTACGCCTCTTCTGCCGGATCGGCGGTCGCGAGACGGTGCTGAGCTATGGCATGGATGCGGCGGAATATGAGCGGCTCGATTACGAGGAGCTGGTGCAGCGTCTTGCGCAGCTCGTACCCGAGGCACATCGCGCGTTCCTGGCGGGCTTCGAGGATCTGATCACGATCGGCGACTATGCGTTCGTCCATGCGGGCGTCCGTCCGGGAACGCCGCTTGAGGACCAGCGCGGTTCGGATCTGCGCTGGATCCGCGACCCGTTTCTCGATCATCGCAGTCCGCTCGACAAGATGATCGTCCATGGCCACACGGTGATCGAAGAGGTCCAGACGATGGCGCATCGTATCGGCATAGATACGGGCGCCTATGCGACCGGTCGGCTGACTGCGCTGGGAATCGAGGGCGATCGCACATGGACGTTGCAGACCGCGCCGCGCCCCGGTTCGTCGGAAAATTCTCTCGAATCCTGAAAACTATGCCTTCTCGTCTTACTACAATAGGGTATACCCCCAGGGCGATCAGGGCATGTTGCCCGCTCGCAACAGTATGGAACTCTTCCGTACCGTTCCAGTTACCTCGGTTGCGCAAGGTCGGGTTTCGTGCCAGAGACTGACGCGACGAGCACAAAGGGAGTTCATCATGCGTCTTGGGAAGTATATCCTGACCGCAGCAGCAGCCACGATGGCAGTTGCTCCGGCCATGGCAGCGCCGGTTAATTCGGCAGCAAGCCTTTCGGTTGCGAAGTCGGCTCGCGCCGGTTCGGTTACCGCGAAGAAGAACAAGGTTGCAGGCGGCGGCATCATCGTTGCAGTCCTCGCAGCAGCAGCCGTTGTCGGCGGCATCGTTATCGTTGCCGATAACGACGACGACAGCGACAGCAACTAAGCCTAGGCTCAGTTCTGGAAAATAGCGGTCTTCGGGCCGCTATTTTTTTGTCTGCCGCAGATGGGTCCGGGGCGGATGCGGCGATGTTCCAGCGCCCCCTCCCCGCCGTGCACGGCTGCGCAAGCCACCGCGTGCCACCGGGATCGACGATAGATTGCGACGATCCGCGGGACTGAGGCCTGCACAGGAATTCCGGCAATCGAGCAAGATCCGCCATGCCGCCGTATTGCCGGATGGTGTTTGACCCCTGACGCGGCGCACCCACCCTTGGCCAAGGCAGGCGGGCGCGAGATAATCCAAGCGTCACCGGGCGCGTCGGCCGAACCCTGCATGATCCGCGTCACGCCGACATAACAAGGCCGCCCGCGACGATGAGTCACGGACGGCCCTGTATCATGATGCCGAGTCCGGCGGGTCGGGCGGCGCACCGCCCGACGAGGCGATCAGCGCGGCTGCGGTACCGCGCCGCCGGGCGCACCCTGCTGCATCTGCATCTGCTGCTGCGCCTGCATCTGCTGGACGACGCTTTGCGGCAGGAAGTCGAGCAGTTCGACGTCGAACACGAGCGTCGAGTTGGCCGGGATCGGTCCGCTCGCCTTGTCGCCATAGCCGAGCGAGGGCTTCAGCCAGAAGCGGTACTTGCCGCCCTTTGGCATCAGCTTGAGCGCTTCGGAGAAGCCGGGAACGACGCCGGTGACGGGCAGTGGCGTCGGCTGCTGCGACTTGTCGAAGGTGGTGCCGTTGAGGAGCTTGCCCTCGTAATTCACCAGCGCGACATCGGCATCGGTCGGCTTGGCGGCACCGGGCTTGCCCGGCGTCAGGATCTTGTATTGGAGGCCCGACGCGGTCGTGACGACGCCCTTGGCGCGCCCGTTGCGGGTCAGCGGATCGTCACCCTGGCGCGCGAGCGCGACGGCGCCGATCAGCGCGAGCGCGATGCCCAGCCACAGATAGATTAGATAGCTGCGCTTGGTCGGCTGCAGCGGAACGGCGGTGACGGTCGACATCGGACAAACCCCGGGTCATCTGGTCACGCCGGAGCGCCGCGCGTGCCGTAGAATTCGTAATCGGAGCCACGGTGACGCGGCCCCCAAAACCCTGGCTGCGCGTGCAGCCGAGGGTTCCTACTGCAGGCGAAGCTTAGCGTGCGCCGTCGCGCTCGGCGCGCTTGCGCTCGAGCTTGCGCGAACGACGGATCGCAGCCGCACGCTCGCGAGCGCGCTTTTCCGACGGCTTCTCGTAGTGGCGGCGCAACTTCATCTCGCGATACACGCCTTCACGCTGCAGCTTCTTCTTGAGCGCGCGAAGGGCCTGGTCGACGTTGTTGTCGCGGACGATGATTTGCATAAACCCGTTAAGCTCCGGTCGAATAGATACGAATGGATAGTGCCGTCGCGAACAAGTCCGCGCCGCATGAACGGGAGCCCCTAACAGCGTGTGCCGGCTGTTTCAAGCCAAACCCGCCCTATCCGTGTCGGGATTGACGTCGGGCACCGGTTTACGCGCCGGCTAAGCGAGCGCTAAGAGCCGCGCATGACCACGCACGCCCTGACCCTGTATAACAGCCTGACGCGCCGGCTCGAGCCGTTTGCGCCGATCGATCCCGCCAATGTCGGGCTCTATTCCTGCGGACCGACCGTCTACAATTATGCGCATATCGGCAATTTGCGCGCCTATGTCTTCACCGACACGCTGTCGCGGACGCTGACGTGGAAGGGCTTTGGCCTCACGCACATCGTCAACATTACCGATGTCGGCCACCTGACGTCGGATGCCGACGCGGGCGACGACAAGATGGAGGCCGCCGCGCGCACCAGCGGGCAGGATATCTGGGCGATCGCAAGACATTACACCGAAGCCTTCAAACGCAACCTCATCGACCTCCACATCCGCACGCCGACCCGCTTCCCGCTCGCGACCGACCATATCGCGGAGATGATCGCCTTTGCCGAGGCCATCGCGCCGGAGCATTGCTACCTGCTCGAGGACGGGCTGTATTTCGATACCAGCACGGTCCCGGATTATGGCCGGCTCGCCCGGTCGAACGACGATGCCGGAGAGAGCCGGATCGATCCGGTCGCGGGCAAGCGCCACCCGCAGGATTTCGCGATCTGGCGGACATCGGCCCCGGGCGAGATGCGCCAGATGGAATGGGACTCGCCCTGGGGACGCGGTGCACCCGGCTGGCATCTCGAATGCTCGGTGATGAGCCAGAAATATCTGGGGCCGCAGTTCGACATCCACACCGGCGGGATCGACCACCGCGAGATCCACCACCCGAACGAGATTGCGCAGAATCAGGCGCGTTGCGGGTGTGCGGACACCGGGGCGAACCTCTGGATGCACAACAACTTTCTTGTCGAACGCTCGGGAAAGATGTCGAAATCCGGCGGCGAGTTCACGACGCTCCAGACGCTTATCGATCGCGGTTTCCACCCGCTCGCCTATCGGCTGATGTGCCTGCAGGCGCAGTATCGCAGCGAGCTGGAATTCTCCTGGGACAATCTGGCGGCGGCGACGACGCGGCTGAAGCGGCTTGCACTCACCGTGCAGGCGTTGCGCGACCGGGCGGCCCCAGGCAATTCGGCGAGCGATCCCGCCAAGCCCGCGACCGACGCCGTCCGCGCGCTGCTCGCCGGCTACCGCGACCGACTCGACATCGCGGTCTGCGACGACCTTGCAACGCCGCGTGCCTTGCCGGTCCTCGACGAACTGCTCGCGGACAAGCGACTGTCGCCCGCCGACCGACTCGCCGCGCTGGCCGATTTCGATGCGGTGCTGGGACTCGATCTCGCAGCCCTGCGCCGCGAGGATCTGCGCGTCCGTCCGGCCTCGGCCACGCTCGACGCCGCAGCCGTCGACGAACGCCTTGCCGAGCGCCGCGCCGCGCGCGCCGCGAAGGACTTCCCGCGGTCCGATGCTATCCGCGACGACCTCGCCAGCGCCGGGGTCGACGTGATGGACGGCGATCCGCTTGGCTGGGACTGGCGGATCGGCTGATCAGCGGCGGAGACGACTCCGCGCTTTGGCGTCGCACCCGAAGCGCGGTACAGAGGCGGGGATGAAAGCCGTCCTCCCCGCCGCCGCCCGCCCGCTGCTCGAACCGCATCTGCCGTCCGATCTCGACGTCGAATGGTTTGCAACACCAAGCGAGGCGAATGCGGCGATCGCCGATGCGGACATCGCCTGGGTCGACATGCAGCCGACTCACCTGGTGGCGGACGCGATTCGCGCCGCCGGGCCGCAGCTGAAATGGGTGTCGACCATCTATGCGGGACTCGACGCCTTCCCTCTTGCATGGCTGCACGACCGGGGCGTGATCCTGACCAACGGCGCGGGCATCAACGCCGTCGCGGTCGCGGAATATGCGGTGATGGGGATACTCGTCGCCGCCAAGCGCCTCGACACCGTCCTCCGCGCGCAGGCCGAACATGTCTGGCTGAAGGACGCGCCGGGCAAGATCGAGCTTGCCGACACGCGCGCGCTGGTCATCGGCTATGGCACGATCGGCGCGATGATCGGCGATCGGCTCGCGGCCTTCGGCATCGACGTCACCGGCGTGACCCGGACCGGGCGCGACGCGACGCTCACGCCCGATGCCTGGCGCGACCGTCTCGGGGAGTTCGACTGGGTGGTGCTTGCCGCGCCCTCGACCGATGCGACCAAGACGCTGATCGGTCGCAGCGAGCTTGCCGCGATGAAGCACAGCGCATGGCTGATCAACATCGCGCGTGGCGACATGATCGATGACGAGGCGTTGCTCGCCGCCTTGCGTTCGGGACAGATTGGCGGGGCGTTCCTTGATCCGACGCACCCCGAACCGTTGCCCGCCGATCACCCCTTATGGTCCGCGCCGAACACGATCCTGACGATGCATCTGTCAGGCCGCAGCCAGACGAGGATGTTCCAGCGCGGGGCGGCGCTGTTCCTCGACAATCTGGAGGCGTACCGCGCGGGGTCCGCGATGCGGAACGTCGCCGATCTCGGCGCGGGCTATTGAACGAGACCGTCGGTGGCGGGCACCGGCGGTCGCACGATCAGCTGCGCGCGGTGCCGTTGTTCGGGCTATTATAGTCCTTGATCCCGCGACGGCGGCGCTTGTCGCGACGGCGGCGCTTCATCGTCATGATCAGGACGGGCACGCCGATCGCGACACCGACGCCAACGATCGAAAATGCAATGATAATTCGCAAGGGAAGATCCATCGTCGCCCTGTGCCAAACCTGCCCGACATTGAGAAGCGCTTTCTATACAATCTCGGGCAACCCCTGACCGACCGGATCGCTGCGATCAGCCAAGCCCTGGATCCGGTACTCGTCCGCCTGCAAGCTTTACTTGATTGCGCCAAAAGCCGATTCGGCGCATGGCCGCGCCTCGAATTCACCAATCGGACGAACAATTATGGCCGCGAACTGGGCCCCCGACAGCTGGACCACGCACGAAGCCCGCCAGCTCCCCTCGTATCCCGACGCCGGCGCGCTCGACGCCGCGACCGCACAGCTTGCGACGTTTCCGCCGCTCGTCTTCGCGGGCGAGGCGCGCAACCTGACCGCGAGTCTCGCCGAGGTTGCGGCGGGCAAGGCGTTCCTGCTCCAGGGCGGCGACTGCGCCGAGAGCTTTGCCGAGCACAGCGCGAACAACATTCGCGATACCTTCCGCGTCATCCTGCAGATGGCGGTCGTGCTGACCTTCGCCTCCAAGCTGCCGGTCGTGAAGCTCGGCCGCATGGCGGGGCAGTTCGCCAAGCCGCGCTCGGCCAATACCGAGACGATCGGCGGCGTCGAGCTGCCGAGCTATCGCGGCGACAACGTCAACGACATCGCCTTCACGGCCGAGTCGCGGGCCCCCGATCCGCAGCGGATGATCCGCGCCTATTCGCAGTCAGCGGCGACGCTCAACCTGCTCCGCGCCTTCGCGCAGGGCGGGTATGCCAACCTGCATCAGGTGCATCGCTGGACGCACGACTTCATGGGCCGCAGCCCCTGGTCGAAGAAATATGCCGAGACCGCGGACCGGATCGGCGAGGCGCTCGAGTTCATGGCGGCCTGCGGGATCGATCCCGAAACCGTGCCGCAGCTCGCCCAGACCAATTTCTACACCAGCCACGAAGCGTTGCTGCTGCAATATGAGCAGGCGCTGACCCGGCAGGATTCGCTGACCGGCGACTGGTACGACACGAGCGCGCATTTCCTGTGGATCGGCGACCGGACGCGATTCGAGGGGTCGAGCCATGTTGAATATCTGCGCGGTATCGGCAATCCGATCGGCATCAAATGCGGTCCGAGCCTCGAGCCGGATGCGTTGCTGCGGATGCTCGACACGCTCAATCCCGCGCGCATTCCCGGCCGGATGACGCTGATCACGCGCTATGGCTATGATTCGATCGAGGCCGCGCTGCCCAAGCTTGTCCGTGCGGTGACCCGCGCGGGGCATCCCGTCGTCTGGTCGTGCGACCCGATGCACGGGAACGTCGTCAAGGCCGCCAATGGCTACAAGACCCGCCCGTTCGAGCGCATCCTTGCCGAGGTCCGCGGCTTCTTCGCGGTGCACCGCGCCGAAGGCACGCATGCCGGCGGCATCCATATCGAGATGACCGGGCAGAACGTCACCGAATGCACCGGCGGCGCGGTCGACGTCACCGAACAGAGCCTGGCGGACCGGTATCACACGCATTGCGATCCGCGCCTGAACGCCAGCCAAAGCCTTGAGATGGCGTTTCTTCTGGCCGAAATGCTCAACGCCGAAATGGCCGAGCGCAAGAAGGTCGCTGCCTGACGACGACGACCGTCAAGGCGATCCGGCGGCAAAACGTGCACCTCGCGCGATTTTGCCGCCGCACCGCCTTGACGCCCGCGCCCCGCTTCCGTAGGAGCGCGGCTTGACTACACGGCCCCTTCGTCTAGCGGTTAGGACGACGCCCTCTCACGGCGTAAGCACGAGTTCGATTCTCGTAGGGGTCACCAAGTCTACCCATCCTGACATCGCTGGAACGTAGTACACTGCGGCATTCGTATGCGCGGCGACCGTGTCGCTACGTGTTTCCCGACGGTGCAGTGACGGGCGAGCGGGCGCTACCCGGGGCCGTCCTCATTTTCGAGGGCGCGCACCCCGTGGAAGGATGCCAGCATGGCCGATGCCGCCCGCAACACCGATTCGCCAGATACCCTCCCCGCGCCGGCCCCCGACTGGAGCGCGGATCTGACGACCCGGACCGGCTACGCGTTTCACGTCCGCCCGATCACGCCGGACGACGAGGCGGCGCTGGCTGACTTCTTCACGCATGTCGGCAAGGAGGATCTGCGCTTCCGCTTCCTCAGCGCGATCGACCATGTCGGGCACGAGCAACTGCTCGCGCTGCTGCGCGTCGATCACGAGCATAGCGAGCATTTCCTCGCCTGCGAGATCGGCAGCGGCCGGATCCTCGCGACCGCGATGCTGGTCGGTGATGACGACGGCCTGCGCGCGGAGGTCGCGGTCGCGATCCGCAGCGATTTCAAGCGGCGCGGGATCAGCTGGGTCCTGCTCGATCACGTCGCGATGTTCGCGCGCGCCAAGGGCCTCCGCACGCTCGAATCGATCGAGAGCCGCGACAATCACCAGGCGATCGACATGGAGCGCGAGCGCGGGTGGACCGCCTCCCCCTGCCCTGGCGATCCCTCCGCGATGATCGTGCGACTGACGGTGGCATCGCCGCCCGCCTGACCCGTTCTGGTCACAGCGGCATGCGAACGGCTGGCGGTGGCCGGTGCGGCGGTTCTGGTCTATCATGCAGGCCGGCCCGTACCGGCGACCAGGATCTTGGCCATCGGCGTATCGGACCCGACCGCCGGACAAGGCCCAGAGCCCGATGAACCGCACGCGCCTAGTCCAATTAGTCGCCCCGCCCGCATGATCGTGCATCCGTCCGACATGGGCGACGCGGCTGCCGGACGTCCCGCCGTGCTGGCGGAGGAACTCGGCCTGCTGATCGACGCGGCGACGACCTATGCGATCTACATGCTCGACCCGCAGGGGCGGGTGACGATCTGGAACCGGGGCGCCGAGCGGATCAAGGGATGGACCGAGGCCGAGATCATCGGCCGCGATGCCGCGATCTTCTACCCGGCCGAAGACGTCGCGGCGGGCAAGCCGCGCGCCGATCTCGAGCGCGCGCATGCCGGTGGCCGGATCGAGGAGGAAAGCTGGCGGGTCCGCAAGGACGGATCGGAATTTCTCGCGAGCGTGACGATCACCGCGCTGCATGACGACGCGGGCGCGCTGCGCGGCTTTGGCAAGGTGATCCGCGACATCACCGACGAGAAGGCGGCGGAGGCCGCGATCCTGCGCCGCGAACATCATCTCCGCTCGATCCTGAACACCGTCCCCGATGCGATGATCGTGATGAACGAATACGGCGTCATCGTATCGTTCAGCGCCGCCGCCGCGCTCGTCTTCGGCTATGAGACGGACGAGGTGATCGGTCGCAACGTCGCGATGCTGATGCCGCCCGCGAATGCCGCTGCGCATGACGCGCATCTGCACACCTACCGGCGGACCGGGGTGCGGCACGTCATCGGCAATGTCCGGCTCGAACACGCGCTGCGCAAGAATGGCGAGGTCTTTCCGATCGAGCTCGCGGTCGGCGAGGCGTCGATCGCGGGCGAGCGGATCTTCACCGGCTTCATCCGCGACATCAGCCAGCGCCAGGCGACCGAGCGCCGGCTGAAGGATCTGCAGGCCGAGCTGGTCCACGTCTCGCGGGTCAGCGCGATGGGCACGATGGCATCGACGCTCGCGCATGAGATCAACCAGCCGCTGACCGCGATCGCCAACTATCTGGAGGCGACGCGGGACATGATCGGCGACGCGCCGTCCCCGCTGCTGGCGGAGATCGCCGAGGCGCTCGAGCTGGCGGCGGCGCAGTCGCTGCGCGCCGGCACGATCGTCCGGCGGCTGCGCGCGTTCGTCGAGGGCGGCGACACCGCGCTTCGCGTCGAACCACTCGCCGCGCTTGTCGAGGAGGCGATCAGCCTGGGGCTGCTCGGCGCGCACGAGGCGGGGATCACGGTCACCACCGATATCCGCCAGGGCGCCGATCTGGTGCGGGTCGACCGCATCCAGATCCAGCAGGTCCTGGTCAATCTGATCCGCAACGCCATCCAGTCAATGGCCTGCGCGCCCGACAAGCGACTGACGATCGCGACGCTGGCGGATCGCGACGGCTGGGTGCGGATCAGCGTGGCCGATACCGGTGCGGGCATCGATCCGGCGATCCGCGAGCGCCTGTTCGACGCGTTCTCGACGACCAAGAGCGACGGCATGGGCCTTGGCCTGTCGATCTGTCGGACGATCGTCGAGGCGCATGGTGGCCGGATCTGGGTCGAACCGACATGCCCCGCCGGTACCGCCTTCCACTTCACGATACCGCTCGCCACACAGGATGTTGTCGATGGATGAGACCAGCCGCGTCGTGCACGTCGTCGACGACGATCCCGCGATCCGCCAGTCGGTCGGCTTCCTGCTGCGCAAGGCGGGCTATGCGGTCGAGACGCATGTGTCGGGCACGCATTTCCTCAAGCACGTCACGCGCGAGGCGCGTGGCTGTGTCCTGCTCGACGTGCGGATGCCCGATATCGACGGGCTCGAGGTCCAGGCGACGCTGGCGCAGCGCGGCATCGCCCTGCCCGTGATCATGCTGACCGGGCACGGCGACGTCGCGCTCGCGGTGCGTGCGATCAAGGCGGGGGCGATCGAGTTTCTGGAAAAGCCGTTCGAGCGCGCGACGCTGCTCGCGGCGATCGAGACCGCGCTCGCCAAGGCCGCACGGATCGGCCGCGACCAGCTCGCCGCGGCCGAGGCCAGCGTCCTGCTCGCGGCGCTGACCCCGCGCGAGCGCGACGTGCTCGACGGGATGGTCCTGGGCCGGCCGAACAAGCTGATCGCGTTCGATCTCGACATCGCGACGCGGACGGTCGAGGTCCACCGCGCCAATCTGATGGAAAAGCTGATGGCGCGCAGCCTGTCGGACGTGCTGCGCATCGCCTTTGCCGCGGGCCTGGGCGCACCTGTCGACCCCGCCTGAGCGCCCCCCGTGTTTTACGTACAGACCGGGTCCGCGGGTCCTGTCATCGAAGGTCCGACAAGGATCGACGATGACCCCACCGGCCCCGTTTCTGCCTACCAGCCCGGGCATCTCGCTGGTCGACGGCAATTCCGCGCGACGCCGTGCGCGGCAGATCCTGCTGCTGTCCGAACGCTATCGGGTACGGTCCTATGCAAGCTGTACGGCTTTGGTGTCCGATCCGGCATCGCGCGAGCATGCGTGCATCATCCTCGACCTCTCCGATCCCCGGCTCGCGGGGCAGGATGACGACGCCATGGCGGCGCTTGCCGCGATGCGGGGCCTGGGCTGGGCTGGGCGGGCGATCCTGCTCGACGGGCGGGCACCGTCGCCGGAGCTGCTCGCCGCGGCGGCCCGTCAGGGTGACCGGATCCTCGACCGCGCGACCACCGACGGTGCGCTGCTCGCGGCGATCGCGGCCGCCATGCTGACGCTCGCCGGGTAAGGACGCCGCGCGGACCGATGGGGTCAGCGTGAGGGTCGGACGCCCCCCACTTGGCTGAGCCGGGCGGCATGACGGGCGATCTCGTCATCCTCGCGCGAGGCGACGATCCGCATCTCCAAGCCCGGTACCCATGCCAGGCCGGTACCGATCGCCTGTTGGGTCGCGCGGTCATGTTCGCCGATCCCGCCGGTCAGCACGAGCAGGTCGAGCCCCCCGAGCGTCGCAGCCATCGCCGCGATCTGCTTGCAGACCGATCGCTCGAACATCCGGATCGCGAGGTCGGCATCGGGGTTGTTCCCGGCCGCCGCGCGCAACACGCGCATGTCCCCCGACAGTCCCGAGATCCCCGCCATTCCCGATACGTGATCGATCATCGTCGCCAGCGCCGCGGCGTCGAGCCCGGTCTCGCGCAGCAGGTACAGCAGGATGCCGGGGTCGATATCCCCCGTCCGCGTCGCCATCGTCACGCCGCCCGACGGCGTCAGCCCCATGCTGGTATCGACCGATCGCCCGTCGCGCACCGCGGTGACGCTCGCCCCATTGCCGAGATGCGCGATGACGAGGCGCGACGGGACGCCGTCGCCGAGCTGCGCCAGGATCGATTCGCACGACAGGCCGTGAAAGCCGTACCGCCGCACCCCGCTCGCGCGGTATCGGCGCGGTATCGGCAGGACCTGCGCGACGTCTGGCAGATCGGCATGGAAGGCGGTGTCGAAACAGGCGACCTGCGGCAGCCCGGGATAGCGCGCGCGTGCAGCCGCGATCAGCGCAAGCGCCGCCGGACCGTGCAGCGGCGCGAACGCACAGGCCGCGACCAGATCCGCGGTCACGGCATCGTCGATCAGGCAATGCGCGGTACGATGCAGGCCGCCATGGACGATCCGGTGGCCGATCGCGGTCGGCGCCGGGCTGTCCCGCAACGCGGCGTCGAGCGCGTCCAGGACCGAAACGTGACCGTCGGCGGTCTCGATCGTCCCGCCGATCAGTAACGCAGGCTCCGGGTCGACGGCGTAGAGCCCGTATTTCAACGTCGACGACCCGCTGTTCAGCGCGAGGATCAGCGCGCCCATTGCCAGTCGCGCACCTCCGGCAGATCGTCGCCCTGTTCGGCGATGTAGAGCTTGTGCCGTTCCATCGTCGTCCAGTAGCGCGCGGTCTCGCGCGGGACGCGGTCGCGGAACCGCGGGATCCGCTCGATCGCGTCGAGCGCGAGCCGGTACCGGTCGAGATCGTTCAGCACGACCATGTCGAACGGCGTCGTCGTCGTGCCCATTTCCTTGTAGCCGCGGACATGGATGTTGGCGTGGTTGGCGCGGCGGTAGGTCAGCTTGTGGATCATCGCCGGGTAGCCGTGGAACGCGAAGATCACCGGTGTGTCGCGCGTAAACAGCGCGTCGAATTCGCGCTCGTCGAGCCCGTGCGTATGTTCGGATCGCGGCTGCAGCACCATGAGGTCGACGACATTGACCACCCGGATCCGGATGTCGGGGACATAGGCACGCAGCAGCGTGACCGCAGCCAGCGTCTCGAGCGTCGGGACGTCGCCCGCGCACGCCATCACCACATCGGGCTCCGCATCGTCGCCAGCCCAGTCCCAGATGCCGGCGCCCGCGGTGCAGTGCCGCACCGCCGCGTCGATCCCCAGCCACTGCCATTCGGGCTGCTTCCCCGCGACGATGACGTTCACATAGCCGCGGCTGCGCAGGCAATGGTCGCCGACCGACAACAGGCAATTGGCGTCGGGGGGCAGATAGATCCGCGTGACCTCCGCGGTCTTGTTGGCGACGTGATCGATGAACCCCGGATCCTGATGCGACAGGCCGTTGTGATCCTGTCGCCAGACATGTGACGTCAGCAGATAGTTGAGCGACGCGATCGGCCGCCGCCACGGGATGCCGCGCGTCACCTTCAACCATTTGGCATGCTGGTTGACCATCGAATCGACGATGTGGACGAACGCCTCGTAACAGGAAAACAGCCCGTGGCGTCCGGTAAGCAGATAGCCCTCGAGCCAGCCCTGGCACAGATGCTCACTCAGCACCTCCATCACGCGGCCGTCGGACGTCAGGTGCTCGTCGACCGCCTCGACCTCGGCCATCCAGACCTTGCCCGACACGTCATAGACATCGGCGAGACGGTTCGACGCGGTCTCGTCGGGCCCGAACAGGCGGAAGTTCACGTTCGGCATGTTGAGCTTCATCACGTCGCGCAGATAGCGACCGAAAACCCGCGTCGCCTCGGCCATGACCGTGCCCGGCGCGGCGACCGGCACGGCATGCGCGCGGAAGTCGGGCAGCGACAGCGCCACCATCGTCTCGCCGCCATTGGCATGCGGGTTCGACCCCATCCGCCGATGCCCGGTCGGGGCGAGCGAGGCGTAGATGTCGAGGAACTTGCCTGTCGCATCGAACAGCTCCTCGGGGCGGTAGCTGCGCATCCACTCTTCGAGCAGCCGCAGATGCTCGGGGTCCTTGAAGTCGGCGATCGGGACCTGATGCGCGCGCCACGTGCCTTCGACCGGCTTGCCGTCGACGGTCTTCGGGCCGGTCCATCCCTTGGGCGTGCGGAACACGATCATCGGCCAGCGCGGGCGTTCGGGCGTCGCGCCGGGGATGCGTGCTTCGGCCTGGATCGCCTGGATCTTCGCCAGCGCGGTGTCGAGTGCGGCGGCGAGCTGCTGGTGGACCAGCGCGGGGTCGCTGCCGCCGACATAGAGCGGCTCATGCCCATAGCCGCGCAGCAGCGCGTCGAGCTCGTCCTCGTCGATCCGCGCAAGGATCGTGGGGTTGGCGATCTTGAACCCGTTGAGGTGCAGGATCGGCAGCACTGCGCCGTCGCGCGCGGGGTTGAGGAACTTGTTCGAATGCCAGCTCGCCGCCAGCGCCCCCGTCTCCGCCTCGCCGTCGCCGATCACGCAGGCGACCAGCAGGTCCGGATTGTCGAACGCCGCGCCGTAAGCATGCGCCAGCGAATAGCCGAGCTCGCCGCCCTCGTGGATCGACCCCGGCGTCTCGGGCGCGACGTGGCTGGGGATGCCGCCCGGCCAGGAGAATTGCCGGAACAGCCGGTGCATCCCCGACCGGCTGCGCTCGATCGCGGGATAGCGCTCGGTATAGGAGCCCTCGAGATAGGTGTGGGCGACCAGCCCCGGCCCGCCATGCCCCGGCCCGATGATGTTGATCATGTCGAGATCGTGCGCGACGATCAGCCGGTTGAGGTGGACGTAGAGGAAGTTGAGGCCCGGCGTCGTGCCCCAGTGGCCGAGCAGCCGCGGCTTGACGTCGGCGATCGTCAGCGGGCGTTCGAGCAGCGCGTTGTCGCGCAGATAGATCTGGCCGACCGACAGATAATTGGCGGCGCGCCAATAGGCGTCCATCCGCTGCAGCTCATCGGGCGACAACGGATCGGGGCGCGTCACGGCATGCGGCGGTGCCTTGTGGGCCAAGCCGGTCAAGAGTGCGGCGCCCATGGACGAGCGGCGGGGATCGCGTGCAGGGTGGGATGCATGTCGATAGTCCTTTGATGGGGCCGCATCAGCCGGCCAGCCGGCTGGTCAGCGAAGGGTCGCGCAGCAGCGCTTCGTCGCCGAACGCCAGTTGCGCGCAGGTGCGGTTTGCCTGCGCGGTGACGGCGTTGAGATGCTGGCCGGCGACCTGCGGATCGAGATGGCTGGTGATATTGGCGAATCGGCGCTGTTCCTGCGACCGCATGCCGAAGGCGTGGACCAGATACTGGTCGACCATGGTCGTCAGCCCCGCCCCTAGCCCCTGATCGTCGAGCCAGACCCGGCTGCCCGCCGCGGTCGTGAAGGTCAGCAGCCGCTTGCCGCCGAGCAGCAGGCTGCGCGCACGCTGCTGGACCGCGACAGGCTCGATCCCTGCACCAAACACGCGCTCGATATAGCCCTTCATCATCGCCGGCGGGGATCCGAACCAGAGCGGGTAGACGAGGACGAACACGTCGCAGCCCGCGATCGCCGCGCGTTCGTCCTGCACGTCCTGCGCGAGGACCGCCGCATCCCGCGTCGGCAATTCCGCCGGTTTGAGCACCGGATCGAAGCCCAGCGCATAGAGGTCGCGCAGTACGACGTGCTGGCCGTTCGCGCGCACTGCATCGGCATAGCGGTGCGCGATCGCGTGGTTGAAGCTCGCAGGGTCCGGATGGCACAGGATCACGGCATGCCGAGGCTGGGCCGCACCGGGCTCGTCATCCATCATCGCGCCGACTCCATCCTGCGCCGACCCTCATCCGATCGCGCGCCGCGCCGGAGACGGTCAGGGAGTCGAGGAGTACGGGATCGCCCCGTGCGATCTCAGCCTCGGAAACTACGCACTAGGCAGCGCGCTGTAAGCCTGCGCGCCCCGTTGGCCCGGAGGGGGCCAGGTCAAAATGCCGCTCGAGCGCGGACACGACGCGACCAAGACCTTGTTGGCCTCAACGGCTTTGATGTTGCTAAATAGCGGCCTGCCGCCTGGGCGTGCCATGATCATGCGGTGCATGATGGTCGGGAAGAGAGGATTCGAACCTCCGGCCCCTGCCTCCCGAAGACAGTGCTCTACCAGGCTGAGCTACTCCCCGACGGAGTCCGATCGTTACGCCCTTGGGGGACCGACCGGTGACTGGAGGGGCGCCTATACCCAGCACTTCGCGGCTGTGCAAGCGGCCGCGGCAAGAAGTTTTTGGGGGATGTCGAAAAGCACGGGGGCATCACGTGATGCGACGGGACAGTTGCGTCGCGACGTCAATGCATTGCGGATGAGATGGGAGATAACCGCGTCCGGCGTCGTGCCGCGGCAGGTTGTGGACGATGGTGCACCCAGAGCGATTCGAACGCCCGACCCTCAGATTCGTAGTCTGATGCTCTATCCAGCTGAGCTATGGGTGCATCGCCATGCCGTTTACGGCCGGCCCGTGTCTGGCCGTCTGGCCCCGCCGCGAGGCAGGAAATCCTGGTGCACCCAGAGCGATTCGAACGCCCGACCCTCAGATTCGTAGTCTGATGCTCTATCCAGCTGAGCTATGGGTGCACTGGAGGGGCGCTGATAGCAGGCATTTTTCGCGGCGCAAGGGTGTTGCGCGATAAAGTTGTGTACGCCGCGCCGGCGGCATAGAGCGGCGGGCATGAAACAGCCTTCCCGCCCCGCGCTGATCGCCCTTCTTCTCGCACCCGCTTTGGCGGTCGGCGCCTGCAGCAAGGATACCGCCAGCTATCCTTCGCTCGGGATCCGCCCGACCGAATCGATCGGCTTTGGCGAACCCGCGGGCAAGCCGGTGGTGGTCCAGCCCGATCCGACGCTCGACACCGACATTGCAGCGTTCCGGACGCAGCTCGACCGGATCAGGACGGGCTTTGCGAAGGATGCGGCTAGCACCCAGGCCGCCGCCCGTGCCGCACGCGGCGGTGCGGTCGGTAGCGAGCCGTGGCTGACGGCCCAGACCGCGCTGGCCGGTCTCGACGACTGGCGGGCGCAGACGTCGCTGCTGGTCACCGATATCGAGCGTCGCGCGACCGATCGCGCGGCGACGCTCGCGCCGGCCTATCCCGCGCTCGATGCGGTGCGCGATGCGGCGCAGGCCGAAGCCGAGAAGCAGGGAACGACGATCGCGCAGATCCAGGCGAGCCTCCCCGCCGCCTGACGCCGCCCCCCTCAGCCTACCAGAGCCCCTTGAGCAGCGGCAGGATCGTCGAATAATCGTCGGTCCAGGCAGCCATGCCATCGCGTGCGACGATCGGCTCCCAGCCCGAATTGCGTTGCCGGAGCAGCGCGATCGCCCGCGGGTCGCGCGACAGCGCGATCCAGTCCGATGGCGAGGGATGATCGGCGTCGAGCGGCGAGGGACGATAGAGCAGGTGGACGGCGTGCCACCCCGCCTCGCGCGCGGCGGCTGCGACCACGGGTTCGAGGTCGATATAGCGGTTCGAGATATGGACGAGCAGCAGCCCGTTGCGCGACACCACGCGGCCATAGGTCGCGAACGCCTCGCGCGTCATCAGGTGCATCGGCACCGTATCCGACGAGAAGGCGTCGAGCGCGAGCAGGTCGAGGCTCGCGGTCCGCTCCCCCGCCAGCGCGATCCGCGCGTCGCCGATCCGGATCACCGGATCGGGCAGGCAGCGCGACAGATAGCTGAACTGGCCGGTATCGCGCGCGATCCGCACGACCGCCGGATCGATCTCGTAGAAACGCCACTGCTCGCCCGGACGCGCGTAGCAGGACAAGGTGCCCGTCCCCAGCCCGACGACACCGACCCGCGCCGCCGGGCCATAGAGCGGGCCGAGCGCCAGCATCGCCTGCCCCACGCCTGATCCGGCGACATAATAGGTGGTCGGCGTCCGCTCGCGCGCGGGCGAACCGCGCAGCTGGATGCCGTGGACGGTGGTGCCGTGATCGAGTTCGCGGACCCCCTCGCCGTCACGCACCGTGTAGACCCCGAAATAGCTGCGCTCGCGCGCACCCCGCTCGGCGCTGAGTTCCAGCGCACGATAGCCCCCGAACATCACCAGCGTGCTGGCGAGCACGACGACATAGGGCAGCCGTGCGCCAAGCGTGGCGAGGCCGATCGCGGCGACGATCAGGAAGGCCGCACCCTGATGCTGGTCGCCCAATATGCCGTCGGGGTTGCTGATCCTGAGCCCGGCCGCCACCGCCATGACAAGGATGATGGCCGCGAGCCCGAGATGGCGCCGTACCGCCGGCCCCGACCAGACCGCGCGAAACGTCGCCATCAGGTACATCTGCGGCACGAGCACGCCGGCTGCCAGGATCAGCAGCGGATATTCATAGGTCCAGTCGAAGATCACAGGTGCCAGCAACGCCGCGAACACCCCGCCCAGCACGCCGCCGACCGACATTGCGAGATAGAAGCCCGTCAGCCGGTCGGGGGCCGGACGCCGGCGATACATGGCGGTGTGGAGCGCGACCGACACCATGAACAGCAGGGTCAGCGCGATCGTCGCGCTGAACACAGGCTTGTCGTTGAACCCGCCCATGATCACCCCGCCGAACAGCAGGATCGTCACCGGCGCGATCCGGGTCAGCAGATCGGCGAGCGTGCGGTCCTGCGCGAAGGCGATGGTGAAGCTGAGCAGATAGAGCCCGAGCGGCAGCACCCAGAGCAGCGGCATCGCGACGATGTCGGTGGTGATATAGGTCGAGGTGGCGAGCATCAGCCCCGACGGCACCAGCGCGAGCGCGATCCAGTGGAGGATCCGCGCCGCGCCCGGCGCCGGGCTGGTCGCGGCGATATGCTCGGCCGACGCGGTGCGCGGCAGCCGCGTCGCGCAGAGCGCCACAAGCAGGACGAGCACCGCGTACCCTGCGGTCCACAACAGGCTCTGGCCGTGGATCGCCAGCAACGGCTCGACGACCAGCGGATAGGCGATCAGCCCCGCGAAGCTGCCGAGATTGGACGCGGCATAGAGCGCATAGGGATCCGCGCCGCCGCTCGACGCGCTGAACCAGCGCTGGATCAGCGGCGCCTGTGCCGAGACCGCGAAGAACAGCGGCCCGATCGACAGGCCGAGCAGCCAGGGCACCCACACCGCAGGCTGCGCATCGGCGGGCAGATCGAGCGCGAACAGCCCGATCGGCAGCCACAAAGCCGCGACCGCGAGCACGCCGAGATGGATGACCGCCTGCGCGCGCGGCTTCACCCGTCCGAGCCAGTGCGCATAGGCATAGCCGCCGAGCAGCAGCGCCTGATAGACGAGCATCGCCGAGTTCCACACGGCAGGCGCGCCGCCGAGCCGCGGCAACGCCATGCGCGCGACCATCGGCTGGACGAGGAACAGCAGGAACGACCCTGCCAGGATCGTCGCGACGAACAGGGCGCGGCACCACCGTGCCATCGGGGAAGGATCAGACATTGGTGGGGCGATGGATCCGATAGAGGACGTGCCGGCGCAGCGGGTCGGTGGCGGCGAGATCGGGATGGTCGAAATCGCCGTCCTCGACATGGGTCATGCCCAGCCGCTCCATCAGCGCGCGGCTGCGCATGTTCGCGGGAACCGTGATGGCAACGATATGCGCGACGGGCAGATTGGCCCAGCCCCAGGCGAGGCTCGCCGCCGCGGCTTCGGACGCATAGCCCTGCCCCCAGGCATGACGCGCGAGACGCCAGCCGATCTCGATCGCGCCGTCGATCGGCGGCTTGCCCGGCACGAGACCGCAAAAGCCGAGAAACGCGGCATCCGCCTTGCGTTCGATCGCCCAGAAGCAATGTCCCGATGCACGTTGCCGATCGACCATCCGGCCGACCGCCGCCTGCGTCTCGGCAAGCGTCGCCGGCGGCCCGAGAAAGCGCATCACATCGGGGTCACGCCCCATCGCCGCAAACGGCTCGACGTCCGCGTCCCGCCACGCGCGCAGGATGAGACGCTCGGTCTCGAGCCTGAACTCATCCATTCAGGAGCCGGGCCGCGTGCGCCGCATGATAGGTCAGCACGCCCGAACAGCCCGCGCGCTTGAACGCCATCAGCGTCTCGAGCACCAGCGCGTCGCGGTCGCCCGCGCCCGCTGCGGCCGACGCCTCGATCATCGCATATTCGCCCGACACCTGATAGGCGAAGACCGGCACCTCGAACGCCTGACGGACGCGAACGATGATGTCGAGATAGGGCAGGCCCGGCTTGACCATCACCGTGTCCGCGCCCTCTGCGAGATCCATCGCGACCTCGCGCAGCGCCTCCTCGGCATTGGCGTTGTCCATCTGGTACGTCTTCTTGTCGCCCTTCAGCAGCCCGCGGCTGCCGACCGCATCGCGGAACGGGCCGTAAAAGGCGCTCGCATATTTGGCGGCATAGGACATGATCTGGACGTTGTGATGCGACTCCGCCTCGAGCGCGGTGCGGATCATGCCGATCCGGCCGTCCATCATGTCGCTGGGCGCGATGATGTCCGCGCCCGCCGCCGCCTGGTTCAGCGCCTGCGCGACGAGCATCTCCGCGGTGGTGTCGTTGACGACATAGCCCGCGGCGTCGACCAGCCCGTCATGGCCGTGGCTGGTATAGGGATCGAGCGCGACGTCGGTCAGCACGCCGACCTCGGGCACCGCATCCTTGAGCGCACGGATCGCCTGGCACATCAGATTGTCGGGGTTGAGCGCCTCGCGACCATCCTCGGTGCGACGCTCGGGCTGGGTGTAGGGAAACAGCGCGATGCACGGGATGCCGAGGTCACGCGCCTCGCGACCGCGCGCGACGATCTGGTCGACCGACCAGCGCGAAACGCCGGGCAGGCTGGCGATCGGTTGCTCGACGCCCTCCCCCTCGACGACGAACAGCGGCCAGATCAGATCGGCCGGCGTGAGGACGGTCTCGGCATGGAGCCGGCGGCTCCAGTCGGACGAGCGGGTGCGGCGCAGGCGCAGCGCGGGATAGCTTGCGGACATGGCGCGGCTTTTGCGGGATGGACGCCGCGCAGGCAAGCGTTACGGTCGGCGCGAACGAAACCGATCGCTGCCGATTCGGCCTCGGGGACGCATTTCCCTTTCGCGCGTTGGGCCTCGCATGACCGCCACCACGACAGACACGACCCAGGCCCCTGATACCGGACCGGCGCGCGACCGGCCGATCCGCTCCGCCGCGCTTGTGGTGAACGCGAAGTCGCGCAAGGGACAGGCGCTGTTCAAGCGCGCCTGTGCGGCGATGTCGGGGCTTCCCTATGAGGTCGACGCGCATGCGGTCGAGAACCCCGAGGATCTCGAGCCCACCGTCCGCCGTGCGCTCGCCGCCAAGCCCGATCTGCTGATCCTGGGTGGCGGCGACGGCACGATCAGCGGGCTGGTCGACCTGATGGTCGGGCACGACGTCATCCTCGGCGTGCTCCCGCTCGGGACCGCGAACAGCTTTGCGCGGACGCTGGGCATTCCGCTGACGATCGAGGGCGCGGTCGAGGTCATCCGGACGGGTGCCCCGCGACGAATCGACCTCGGCATGATCGACGGCGATTATTTCGCCAATTGCGCGGCAATGGGGATCAGCCCGAAGATCGCCGAGACCGTCCCGCATGGCCTCAAGAAGGTACTCGGCCGGGTCGGCTATCTCGGCTGGGCAGCGTATCAGTTCATGCGCTTCCGCCCGTTCACGCTGATCGTCGGCGAGGGCCCGGACGCGGTGCGGATGCGCGTCGTCGAGGTGCGTATCTCGAACGGCCCCTATCATGGCGGGACCGAGCTGGTCGACGCGGCGGCGGTCGATTCGGGTGAGATCGTCGTGCAGGCGGTGATGGGCAAGATGAAGCGGCGGCTGGTCCAGAACTGGGTCGCCAGCGTCTTCCGTCACGAATCGCGCCACGAGGAGGTCCGCGACTTCCGCGGCAAGAGCATGCGCGTCGACACGATCCCCAAGCTGCCGATCTCGATCGATGGCGAGGTGCTCGCCAAGACCCCGGTGACGGCCAGGATCGCCGCCGGGATCATTCAGGTCATGGCCCCGGTGACGCCGCCCCAAACCTAGGGCGGCGCTCAGCCGACCGGCATGGATCGGCTGGCGGGCTCGCAATCCGCCTTGGCTGCCTCGCCTGCTTCGTGTGCGGCGGGCTCGGTAACGATCCGACCCCTGCGCCAGCCGCCATGCAGGTAATAGCCGATCGTCAGCAGCATCGAGGCGAGCGACCCCGCGGGAAAGCTCCACCAGATCGCATCCGCGCCGATCATCGGCTCGAGCGCATAGGCGAGCCCGAACCGCACCGGCCCCATCGCAACCGCGAGGATCAGCAAGGGGCCGACCACCGCGCCGTTCGCGCGGACCGTCGCCGATAGCACCATCGACACGCCGAACAGGATGAAGCTCCACCCCGCGATCAGGTTGATCCGCGTGGCGATGCCGATCGCGCCCGCATCCTGCCCGAGGAACAGCCACAGCACGTGCCGGTCGAGCAGCGTCAGCAGCGCCACGAGCCCGCCGGTCAGCGCGAGATTCATCATCAGCCCCGCGCGCGTGATCCGGTCGACCCGGTCCCAGCGCCCCGCGCCGATATTCTGCGCCGCCATCGCGCTGACCGCCGCACCGACCGCCATCGCGGGCATCTGCACATAGGTCCATAGCTGGTTGGCGGCGCCATAGGCGGCGGTCGTGGTGGTGCCGTGCCGGTTGACCAGCCCGATCATCGCCAGTGCCGAGGTCGAGACGACGAGCATCTGCAACCCCATCGGGACGCCCTTCACGACGATCGTCTTCAGCAGCGCACGATCGGGCAGGATATAGCGCAGCTCCGCGCCACGCAGCCGGATCGGCAGGTCCTTCGCATAGATATAGGCGAGCAGTGCGACGAACGAGACGGTGTTGGCGATCAGCGTAGCGAGCGCGGATCCCTCGATCCCGAGCGCGGGGATCGGCCCCCAGCCGCGGATCAGCAGCGGGTTGAGCGCGACGTCGACGACCGAACCGAGCGCCATGAACTTCAGCGGGGTCAGCGAATCGCCGGTGCCGCGCAGCGCCATCGTCAGCAGCACGGTCAGGAACCCCGCGGGCATCGCGACGAAGATCACGCGCAGATAGGCGAGCGCGAGCGGATAGACCTCGGCAGGCGTCGCCAGCACGCGCAGGATCGCCGGCGCGACCAGCCAGCCGATTACCACCGTCAGCACCGAGATGATCGTGAACAGCCCGAACGACGTGCCGAGCACGCGGCGCACCGCATCGATGTCGCGCCGCCCCATATTCTGGCCGATCAGGATCGTCGACGCCATGCCGAAGCCGAACACCGCGGCGACCAGCAGGAACATGATGATGTTCGCGTTGGTCGTCGCCGCCAGCGCGCGCTCGCCGAGAAACTGGCCGATCCACACCGCGTTGATCGAGCCGTTGAGCGATTGCAGGACCGACGATCCGAGCGTCGGCAGCGCGAACGCGAGCAACGTCTTGCCGATCGGCCCCGTGGTCAGGTCGCGCTGGCCGGTCCTTGGTGCAGGCGTGTCCGTCGCATCAGGCATCGCAGTCGGGTTCCCTCCCCTTTGCATGCGGGGTTAGGACAGTCCCCGACCCCGCATGCTCGCAGCACGCGTACGCACACCCCGGCCCCGTCCCGCACATCGGACGGGGTCAGGTCAGCCCAGACGTCCCAGCGCCGCTTGCAGCCGCGCGGCTTCGGCGGCCTTGTCGGCATGGTCGGCCTTGGCCTTCTCGACCGCTTCGGGCTTGGCGCGCTCGACGAAGCTCGCATTGCCGAGCCTCCCTGCGAGCGCGTCGCGCTCCTTCTCCGCCGCCGCGATCGCCTTGGTCAGGCGGGTGCGCTCGGCGTCGAGATCGATCACGCCTTCGAGCGGCAGGACGAAGGTCGCCTCGTCGACCACGACCTGCGCCGCGCCGCCGGTGGCTTCGCCCTCGGCATGCGTGACGCGCGCGAGGCGTGCGAGCGCGGGGGCCTGGCGTTCGAGCCGCGCCAGAGTCGCCGCGTTGGCATCACGGACGTGCAGCGGCAGACGCGCACCCGGCGGTACGTTCAGCTCGTTGCGCGCGGTACGGATCTCGCCGACGAGCCGGATCAGCCAGTCGACCTCCCTGCTCGCCTCGGGATCGAGCGAGCGCGCATCGGCCATCGGCCACTGCGCGACGATCAGGTCGTGATCGCGCTCGCCCATCGCGTGCCACAGCTCCTCGGTGATGAACGGCATGAACGGGTGGAGCAGGACCAGGATCTGGTCGAGCACCCAGCCCGCGACCGCCTTGGATTCCTCGTCGATCTGGCCGCGGACGTCATCGACCATCTGCGGCTTGATGAGTTCGAGATACCAGTCGCAGAAGCGGCTCCACGCGAACTGGTAGATCGCGTTGGCGGCGCCGTCGAAGCGGTAGTCGGCGAGTGCGAGGTCGACCTGCTGCACGGTCGCGATCGTCTCGGCGATGATCCACTTGTTGACCGCGAGTTCCGCGCGCGGCGCCTCGAGCGTGGTGCTCGCGACGATGCCGTTGGCCTGCGCAAACCGCGCGGCGTTCCACAGCTTGGTCGCGAAGTTGCGATAGCCCTCGACCCGCTTCTCATCCATCTTGATGTCGCGGCCCTGGCTCTCCATCGCCGCCATGAAGAAGCGCAGCGCATCGGCGCCATATTGGTCGATCAGCCCGAGCGGGTTGACGACATTGCCCTTCGACTTGGACATCTTCGCACCGTCCGCCGCGCGGACGAGGCCGTGCAGGTAGAGCGTGCGGAACGGCACGTCCTTCATGAAGTGCAGCCCCTGCATCATCATCCGCGCGTTCCAGAAGAACAGGATGTCGAAGCCGGAGATGAGCACGTCGTTGGGATAGCGCCCGCCGAGTTGAGACGCGGGGGCAAGCCCCTCCCCTTCAGGGGAGGGGTTGGGGTGGGGAGCCGCCCCGCGCGCGTCGGTCTCGATGAGATGGGACGGCCCCACCCCTTGCCCCTCCCCTGAAGGGGAGGGGTAAGAAGAGCCGTCCCAGCCTAGCGTTGCAAACGGCCAGAGTGCGGAGGAGAACCATGTGTCGAGGACGTCGGGATCACGCGTCAACGCGACGCCCGCGCCAGCGAGCGCCTGCGCTTCGGCCTCGGTTTCAGCCACGTACGGCGTACCGTCGGGCCCGAACCACGCCGGGATCTGATGCCCCCACCAGAGCTGGCGCGACACGCACCAGGGCTGGATGTTCTCCATCCAGTTGAAGAACGTCTTCTCCCAGGTCTTGGGCACGATATCGATCGCGCCGACGCGCACCGCCTCGATCGCGGGCTGCGCGAGCGTCTTGGCGTCGACATACCATTGGTCGGTCAGCCAAGGCTCGATCACCACGCCCGAGCGATCGCCATAGGGCGTCTGGATCGTGCGCGGCTCGGCGTCGTGCTCGACGCCGTCCTTGTCGACATGCGCGATCAGGAAGCCCTCGGCCTTCAACTGGGCGACGACGGCTTTGCGCGCCTCCGCGGTCGTCAGCCCGAGCAGCTCGGCGGGGATGAGCCCGTCGGACACCTGCACGACGCGCGCCTTGGCATCGAGCATGTTGAGCATCGCGCCCGCGGCCATGCCTGCCCGCTTGCCGACCTCGAAATCGTTGAAGTCGTGGCCGGGCGTGATCTTCACCGCGCCCGATCCGAGCTCGGGATCGGCATGGTCGTCGGCGATGATCGGGATCAGCCGCCCGGTGATCGGCAGCTTCACCTGCTTGCCGATCAGCGCGGTGTAGCGCTCGTCCGCGCCGTTCACCGCGACCGCCATGTCGGCGAGCATCGTCTCGGGGCGCGTCGTCGCGACCTCGATGAACCCCGATCCGTCTGCGAGCGGATAGCGCAGGTGCCAGAAGCTGCCCTTGATCTCGCGCGTCTCGACCTCGAGGTCGCTGATCGCGGTGCCGAGGCCCGGATCCCAGTTCACGAGGCGCTTGTCGCGGTACAGGAGCCCCTGCTTGTGCAGGTCGACGAACACTTTCAGGACGGCCTTCGAAAAGCCCTCGTCCATCGTGAAGCGTTCGTTCGCCCAGTCCATCGAGCAGCCGAGCCGGCGGAGCTGCTGCGTGATCTCGCCGCCGCTCTCTTCCTTCCACGCCCAGACCTTGGCGATGAAGTCCTCGCGCGAGAGGTCGGTGCGCTTCTGCGGCGGGGTCATCGCGCCCATCTGACGCTCCACCACCATTTGCGTCGCGATACCCGCGTGATCGGTGCCGACCACCCAGAGCGCGTCCTTGCCCTTGAGGCGTGCATGGCGCGTCAGGATATCCTGCAGCGTGTTGTCGAGCGCATGGCCGATATGCAGGCTGCCTGTGACGTTGGGCGGCGGGTTGACGATCGTCCAGGGCTCGGCGTTCGGGCGGTCGGGGCGGAACTGGCCGCTGGCCTCCCAATGCGCATACCAGCGCGATTCGATGGAGGCGGGGTCGAAGGTTTTGGGAAGCTCGCTCATACCCCGTGCCTTAGCGAGCGTGTCCGGGCTAGACCAGCCTCACGTCCGCGCCCCCGGCTTGTCGAGCACCGCCCGGATCCGGTCGTTCAACTCATTCCGCCGATAGGGTTTGCGGATCAGTTCGAACGACCGGCTGCCCTCGTCGATCGCCTCGTCGGCAAAGCCCGTCGTCAGCAGTACCGCGGTGTGCGGATAGTCGCGCCGCACCGACTGGGCCAGGGTGACGCCGTTCATGCCGCCGGGCATCAGGATATCGGTGAACAGCAGGCGGAATTCCGAATCCTGACGGAGCGTGTCGAGCGCGGCGCGCGCGCTGTTGACCAGGACGACGTCATAGCCGAGATCCTCGAGGATCGTCCGCCCAAGCTCGCCCACTTCGCGCTGATCCTCGACCATCAGCACCCGCTCGGCACCGCCCGCATGCGGTGCGATCGGCCCCGCGGTCTTGCGCTCGACCGCACCGCTCGCACGCGGGAAGTAGAGCGAGAATTCGGCACCGCCCCCGTTGAGGTTGCGCACCGTCGCAAGGCCGCCCGACTGGCGCACGAAGCCGTAGACCATCGCGAGCCCCAGCCCGGCACCCTTGCCCATCTCCTTCGTCGTGAAGAAGGGTTCGAAGATCTTGTCGACCGTGCCGGGGTCGATCCCGGGCCCGTTGTCACGAATGCTCAGCACGACATATTCGCCGGGCTCCAGCCTCGCGACACCGCCATCCTCGGGGAGGACGGCGTTGCGCGTCGTGATCGTAATCTCGCCCGTGCCGTCGAGCGCGTCGCGGGCATTGGCGATGATGTTGAGCAGCGCCATTTCGGCCTGCACCGGATCGACGCGGCAATTCCACAGATCGGTCGCCAGGTCGCGCTTCAGCGTGATTCCGCTGCCGATGCTGCGGTCGAGAATCGGCCGGAAATCGCCCAGCAGCTGGCTGAGGTTCATCAGCCGGTGGCGCAATTCCTGTTTGCGTGCAAAGGCGAGCAGCTGTTGCGTGAGCGTCGCCGCGCGCGAGGCCGAGGTCGAGATCGCATCGACCGCCCGCCGCGCGGATCGATCGCTTGCGTCGATCCGCGCGTCGAGGATGTCGGCATAGCCCTGGATGACCTGCAACAGATTGTTGAAATCGTGCGCGATTCCCCCGGTCAGCTTGCCGACGGCCTCCATCCGCTGCGCCTCGTGCAGCGCCTCCTCGGCCTCGCGGCGGCGCGAAATGTCCAGCTGGCTCGCGAAGAAATAGCGCAACTCGCCGTCGTCGCCGAACACGGGCGAGACGTAGAGCGCGTTCCAGAAGGTCGAGCCGTTCTTGCGGTAATTGAGCATCTCGACCGAGACTTCCTCACGCTTGGCGATCGCGGCGCGTAATTCGCCGACGACCGTGCGGTCGGTCTCGGGGCCCTGCAGGAAGCGGCAGTTGTAGCCGAGGATCTCGTCCTGCGAATAGCCGGTCATGAACGAGAAGGCGTCGTTGCAGAAGATGATCGGGTTGTCGGGCCGATGCGGGTCGGTGACCACCATCGGCATCCGCGTGGTCCGCACCGCCGCGAAGAAGATGTCGCTGCTGGCATCGGCCGGCGCGATATCGCCCCGGACGCCCTGAGCGGCGAGACGGGTGGGGATTTCAGGCGCGGACACACTGTGATCGGACATTTGCCAACAACCATAGCGGAACCGTCACGGTTCCGCTCGTCGTGACATTACAGTAGTTTGGACCAGAACCCGGTGAGCATCGTCCGATCGTCGCCGGCCGGCCAGGTCCCGATACAGGCCGCAGCGCGAGACGCTGCGGCCGGCCCGGTCAGGGCTGCTGGTTCATGATCTTGGCGATCTCGCGCGCGACCATGTCCTCGACCATGTCGGGCAGGTTCGCGTCGATCCATTCGCGCAGCATCGGGCGCAGCATCTCGCGGACCAGACCTTCGAGCGTGCCGTCGCTGCTTCCCTCGGGCTTGACCATCATCCGCGTCAGCGCCTCGAGCGGCGCACGCGTCGCCGCAGCGGTTTCGCGCGACATGATCGGCTGGGCCGGCTCTTCTGCAGGCTGCGGAGCATGCTGCTGGGGCGCATGCGAGGCTGTGGGCGCGACATGCGGTGCGACATGAGGCTGGGGCTGGCTGCGCGGCGGCGCCTGGCGTGGTTCCGGCGCGGCGTCGACCGAGGTCAGCACCGGCGACTTCGGCGGGCGGGGGGTGCGGTCAACCATCGGCATCGGGTCGCTCAGTTCGAGGATTTCATCGTCGTCGATCGCGTCGTCGTCGTAATCGGCCGCGTAATCGGTGGCCGCCGATGCGGGCATCGCCCGCTGGTGGCGCCGCTGGCGACTGGGCATGCCGTCGCCTTCTTCGGCAATGATGCGTTTGATCGACGAGAGGATTTCCTCCATCGACGGCTCCGCGCTGATATCCCCCATACGGACCATTCCAAACCCCGTCGCCCCACGCGCCCCTATTGGCGGCTCGGCGCATCCTTACCTGTCGTCAATGCCGGGTTCCTGTCAACCGGGCTGTCGAGCAACGGGTCAAGTTCACGGCGCACGGCGGCGTCCTGCGTGGGCGACTGGACGGTACGCGTCGCGACCGGCACCGGCTCGCCGTCACCGCCCCAGTCCCAGATCTTCTTGTGGACGCGGTCGTAATTGGCGACCGGATCGTACAGCACGCCGCCGTCGAGCCCGAGATCGCGCGCCTCCGCCTGTCCCATCGCCGCGAGCAGCGCGAAGCCCGCGACATAGGCGTCGCGACGCGCCGTCACGAGCGTGACTTGGCTGTTGAGCAGCTCCTGCTCGGCGTTGAGGATGTCGAGGATCGTGCGCGTCCCGACGCTGTTTTCCGCCCTGACACCCTCGAGGCTCAGCTTGTTCGCGTTGACCGCGGTTTCGGACGACTGGATCACCTGTTCCGACGAACGCCAGACGGCATAGGCCGAGCGTGCTTGCGCGATCACATTGCGCTCGGCTGCGGTGACATTCTCGATCGCGCGGCTTTGAAACGCCTCGGCCTGGCGGACCTGCGCGGCGGGACGACCGCCCTGGAACAGCGGCATCGTCAGCGACAGGCCCGCCTGTACCGCCTTGTTCGCATTGGGAAAGGTGTTGATGCTGCCGTCGGTCGTCGACGCCGATCCAAGATAGTTGGTGTAGCTGGCGCCGCCGGTCGCACTGATCTGCGGCAGGCGGCTCGCCCGCGCGACACCGACATCGTACCGCGTCGCGTCGCGTTCCTTCGCCGCCGCGATCAGCACGGGATTATTGTCGATCGCCACCGTCACCGCCAGGGCGGGGCTGTCGGGCAGATGCGGCAGGGTCGGCGGCGTATCGAGCGTGCCGGCGGGCGTGCCGACAAAGCGGATATAGTTTTCCCGGCTGGTGATCAGCTGCGCCTCGGCCGACTGGAGCTGCGCCCGGGCGAGCGCGAGCCGCGCCTCGGACTGGGCGACGTCGGTGCGGGTCAGGTCGCCGACCTGAAACCGGTCGCGGCTGGCCTGGAGATTGATGTCGAGCACGCGAACATTCTGCGTGTTCAGGCCGACGATCGCCTCGTCGCGGATCACGTCCATATAGGCGCCGACGACGTTGGTGAACAGATCAGCCTCGGTACCGCGCAGCGTCGCGCGGCCCGCCTCGACCCGAGTCTTCGCCGCGGCGACCGAGTTGCGCACCTGCCCGCCCTGGTAGAGCGGCACGGAGACGTTCGCGCGTGCCACGACCTGACGTGGCAAGGCGATGAAGCTGTTCGCCGCGGTCACGACGAATTCGGTGTAATCGCCGGTCGCATTCGCCGAGGGCAACCCGGAGGCACGCGCGATCGGGACATTCTCGTCGGTCGCACGCAGCGTCGCGCGCTGCGCCGTGATCGTCGGGTTGGTCGTATAGGCCTTGACCAGCGCCTCGCGGAGCGTCTCCGCATGGACCGATGCAGCGCTGTATAGCAGCGCAACACCCGAGAGCAGACGGCGGACTTGAACGGCGCGCGGCATGATGTGCCTCAGAACTTGAAGGGTTTGGGTGTTTCGAAACCCGGCAGCGTCACACACTCGACATCGACGAACGCTGCCAGTGCAAAGCCGCCATCGGTCTTTCGTCCCGATGCGAGCCGGGTCACGCCGCGATCCGCGATCCCGGCGACGATGCGGCCGCCCGACCGGATCTGCGCCACCAGCGTGTCGGGGATCGCCTCGACCGCGCCGTCGATGACGAGCACGTCATAGGGCGCGCCCGCGGCATGGCCCTGTGCCATCGGCCCCTCGACCAGTTCGACCGTCGGCGTGGCACCCAGCGCGTCGCGCGCGGTGCCAAGCAAGGACGCATCGCTATCGACCGCAACCACCGTGCCGACGATCTCGGCGAGAACCGCGGCCGTGTAGCCCGTCGCAGCACCGATCAGCAGGACCCGGTCGGTGGCGGTCAGATAGGCCTCGGTCAGCAACCGCCCGGTCGCCATCGGCAGGTTGGCGTAACGACCGCCGCCGAGCGGGATCGGCGCGTCGCGATAGGCGATCGACCGGACATCGTCAGGCACGAACGCCTCGCGCGGCACCCGCGCCATCGCCGCGACGACGCGCTGGTCACTGACCGCGTTGGTGCGCAGCTGGCTGGCGACCATAGCATGGCGCATGACCGCGAAATCGGGACTGCCGTCGGACGTGCCGACAGCCGCACGCGTGCGGGTAGTGGAGTTCGTATCAAGGCTGATCGTCGTCATGGTCCATCCTGTCGCACAGCTGTTTTAGTTGCGCAATACACTTGTTCGCTTGCGTCAATCTCTACCGTGCCGCCAGCGTCGCGCCAAGCGACCTGTCGCGAATCGCGCGAGACGGCCCGGCTCGGAACGGCACAGAGGTCGGAACGGCACAGGGGCCGGATGCCGGGACTAGGGCGCCCCGCCCGCCCGTGTGACACCGAAATGCCGCGGGCGGGACGCCGAGGGCGCACGCAGAATGCGGCAACACCTCGTTCAGGCGCCTAGCACGGGCGCGCCCTGATCGGGCATCGGAATTTCCGCCGGGCACCGCGCTGATGATCCGGTCGCTCGTTTCGGCCGGAACCTGCAGCGCCTGGGTCGGCGCGCCGAGCACGGCGGCGCGCGCGCGGACGCTCGCGTCGAGAAACGGCGTGCTCATCGCCATGAACCGCCGCGGCGTCATGCCGAGAAACGTGCCGGCGTCGCGCAGGAAATGCGACACGTCGAAATAGCTCGGGTCGATCGCCGAATAATCGGTGCCGCCGGGCGTCCGGAACACGCGCAGGAACGAGCGCAGGAACCGTGCGCGCCGCAGCAGCATCTTCGGCGTGAAGCCGAAATGACGCACCGCCAGCCGCCGCAGCGTGTCGGGGCTGATCGCCAGCTTGCCCGCGACCGCGGCGACGTCATCGCCGCCGTCCTGCCCGATCAGCCGGGTAAGCTGACGGATCGTCGCGGATTCGCGATGCGGCGGCCCGAGCAGATCACACAGGATGGCATCGAGGATCGCCGCGACCTGGTCGTCGCGTTCGGCCGCCCGCAGTGCGGTCGTCAGACGCTGGGTCGCGACCGGCCCGAGCGCGTCGGCAAGCGGCACGATCCGGTCACGATACTCCGCCGCCGACCGGTTGAACAGCCGGCTCCAGGCCAGCGCGCTGACCCCGAACCCGATCATGATGCCGCCATTGGTCGTCGCCTTCAGCGCGGTCCCCGTCGGGCCGTACAGCGTCGCCGCCGGCAGGGGCCCGAACGTCCGCCGGCCGATCGCCACGCTGATCGGTCCCGCCTCGAACGCGAACCGGACATTGGCCGTCCCCGGCAGGAAGCGGTTGACCTGGCCGATGCTGGCCGGACCGGTCGCGCGATAGACATGGTAGCCGGTGATGAGGTCGGTAAGCGCATCGCAGGGCTGGTCATATCGGATCGCCATGCCCGCGGGCATCGCGAAGACATCGGGCGCCAGCCCTGCGCGGTTCGTTCCCCCGGACACCTGCATCACGTCCAAAAGAAACTCCATATGAAGCCAGGGATTGGACCGTATCGTGCCCAATCCATCGCCGGCGTGCAAGCCGTCCCCCACCCGGCGGCGCACCACCGTGGCACACCCCGCGACTATTTTAGCCCACAAACGCGATCGCCCGGTTGACCCGCCGCACAAAAGCCCGCATTTGCGCGCTCCGCATCGAGGCCCGATGGCGGAGTGGTGACGTAGAGGACTGCAAATCCTCGCACCCGGGTTCGATTCCCGGTCGGGCCTCCAATCTCATATCCTATCGTTGCCACATGACGCGATGCACTGCGGCGATCGCGCTCGGTGGCATGATGCGCGCGGATCTCGACGGCGCTTTGCCAGGCATGAGAGCAGTCTCGGGACAGGTCCCCGCGATGACGCGGCCCTAGACCCCGGTCCTCGATCGACGCCAGGCATCCCGACATTCGATGATAGGGAGGCGGATCCGAAGCGCGAGCGATTCGCTTTCACCCTTATTCGCCAGGTACATGTCATGACCCGACCATCGATCGCCGCCGGCCTTGTCGGCCTTGCCATCGCCGCCGCCGGACTGGGCTGTCCGGCCTCGGCCGCGCCCTCCCCGCAACGCATGCAGCCGCCCCCCGCACCCCAAAAAGCAAACGCGCCCGTCAGGTCCAGCGCGAGCGCCAATGTCCGCATCAGGGGCCCCGTCTTCGGTGTGAACATTGCCGGGTGCAGCTTTGTCGCCGACGGTACGCTCTGCCCGACGCCGGCGTCGGTCCGCGCCTATCTCGACAAGGGATTCACGATGGTCCGCCTGCCGTTCAAGGGACCGCAGATGGCGGACCCGGTGATCCGCAGGAAATTGGTGGCAGCGACGCACGCCGCGCTCGACCGCGGTGCCTATGTCGTGCTCGATCGTCACGACTATAGCTGGCCATCGGTATCCGAACAGGTTGCATTCTGGACGTCGCTGATGGCGAGCATGCCGCGGTCCGGCCGGATCATCATCGACCCGATGAACGAGCCCAAGCATTTCGACGACCCGGTGCTGACCAACGATTGGGATCAATGGGCGCGCGATACCAACCAGATCATCGCGGGCCTGCGCGCCGCCGGGATCCGCAATGTCATCGCGCCGGAATATCCCGGGTCCTCCGCCACCTTCCGGCTGCGCAAGCGCGAGGACGCCGCCAAGCCGTCCGAAAGTGCGCTGGTCGCACTCGACAGCGCGGGCGGGCTGAAGGATCCGCTAGGCCTGACCATCATCAACGGGCACCGCTATTTCGACAAGGGATCGAGCGGGACCCAGCCAAGCTGCACGGGGACGCCGGGCTATGACAATTTCGCGTCCGAGCTGCGGGCGCGCGGGTTGAAGGGGATCATCACCGAATCGGCGTTCGGACGCGCTGGGGCGATACCGCCGAGCTGCGAGGCGGCAGGCGCAGCGGCGATCGCCTATCTCAAAACCAATGCCGATACGGTCGTCGGCGTGACCTGGTGGGGCGGCGGCGCGGCCTGGAACGAGCGGTATCTGTTCAAGATCGAACCGAAAAAGGGCGGTTTTGGCCCCAAGCACAAGGACGCCTATCTCGACCGCCTGCTCGGCCGCTGACCCCGCGCGGTTGTGGCCGGGCGGTATAAAGTCGGACTTACGATACCCGATTTCGGGACGGCAGCATCAACGCTGGTGCGGCCGTCTCCCGAAGGAAAAGCGCGATTGGGAGTATGCGCACTTCTTGCATTGCCGCACCCAAGTCTCGCCACCGGCCTCATCCACTGAAACAACGCGCCATTCGCCGAGGCGATGCCAGCAGATGAGCATCAGGACACCGCTTCCGCCACGCGTACCGGCTCCGTCGCCGGAACGATGCCCGCTAGCGTGAACGCAATCTGCTCGAGTCTGGTATCGAGCTCGCTATTGTCGAATTCGCGCTCGATCTTGGCGCGTGCCGCCACCCGCATGCTCGCCAGATCCACCTCCCCCGATTCGATTGTCGTTATGATGTCGGCGATCTGTCCGGCATTGCGCTCTTCGACCAGAAAACCTTCGACGCCGTCGTCGATGAGTTCCGGGATGCCGCTATGCCAGGTGGAGACGGTGATGACGCCGAGCGCCATGGCCTCCATCAACGACACGGGAATCCCTTCCATGTCGCCATTGTCGGCGACGACGGAGGGCAGCAGGAACACGTCGGACCGCTTGAGCTCCGCAAGCACCTCGCGGTGCGGGATCTTGCCGAGGAACGTCACGCGCGCAGGACAGGCCGCAGCGGCCTCGCGCAGTTCCTTTTCCAGCGGCCCGTAGCCGATGATCGACAGATGCGAGTCGCCCGGCGCGGCGCACATGGCGTTGATCGCGTAGATCAGCCCCTTTTTTTGGACGAAGCGCGCCGTCGTCAGCAGCCGCAATGGCCCGGCAGCGCCGCGACGTGGCTGCGGCATTGGAAAGTCGCTGACGTCGACCCCCATCCGGTGGACCGTGATCATCGCCGGGTCAGCACCCCAGCCGATCAGCTTCTTCTTCCACAATTCACTGATCGGAAGCAGTGATTCGGTCTGGGTGAAAAGGCGGCGGTAATGCGGCAGGAATTTTTTGACGAGACTATGCTCGGTCACGTCAAGACCATGAAAGACTGTGGCGATCGGGCCCGAGATCAGACCGGCATCGCGCAGATACATGGCCCGCACGCCCGCGGGACCGAAATGCGCGATGATGGCATCGAAATGACCAAGTCCCTGTTCGCCGACACTGAGAATATCGACGATCGGCGCGACGATTCCATCGCGCAAGCCAGTAAGTCCTGCGCGAATTCGCCGTCGGCTCTTGCCGGATTGCGCGCCAAGCAGAAGTCGAGCCGACTTTTTCAGCAATTGCGCGATCGGCGATGCGTCTCCTGTATTCGCGCGAACGGAGACGATGCGCGCGGCACCGGATAGTGGATCATCGACAGAAAGATCATGCTGGCCGGTAATGATCGTAACCTGATGCCCGAGGTCGATCATACCCCTGATCTGACGAACGACGAACGTTTCCGAAAGAACGGGATAATTCGAAAGAAAGAAAGCAATCTTCATGACGTGCCGCCCGGTATATTGAACGAATGATGAAACCGGACTGGCGACGCCACTGGGCAATGCAGCATTGCTTACGAGCGCCGTCGATGCGGTTCACGCCGAGCCAGCACATAGGCGAGTTCAAGCAATTCAACGCCTAGGCGGATACAGAAGAATTTCTCCACGAAAAATTTCGGGTCTATCGGCGATCCCTGTACTTTATCGGGACTTGTTGCCGTCGGGCCACGCTTCCGGCGTTGCTTTGGCGATACCGGGGCGCACGTCCGGTCTACGCGCGCTGGATCAGGTGCAGGACGACACGCCAGAACGGATAGGACGCGCATTGCGGCCAGGTGTGCGGGCACAGGCCCTCGACGTGCCAGCGCACGGCGAGGATCGCCAGCGTCGTCGCGATCGCGGTGGCGAGCGCGGTCAGCCAGCGTGCTTTCAGACCGATCCGCGGTTTGACGCCCCATTCGAGCAGCGCCGCCAGCAGCCAGAACGCCGCGATCTGCCAGCGGGAATAGGTATCGAGCAGCATGAACCGCGAAAGGACGGCCAGGGCCACCAGCCCGGCCGCCAGCAGGATGTTCAGAAGGAACGTACGCATCGCGGTCTCGATCTGGAGGGGGCCTTGGCCGGGACGGGCATGGGAGACAACGCACGCCCTCCCCGACTGTCGTCCCGCGCCTGCTACTCTGAGCACATGAATGCGCTGTCCACAGCAGCGGATCATCGGACGATAGCTATAGAGAAGTGCGCGGCCCCGGCGCGGGGGCCAGGGATCTCTTTGATCCACATGGCGCTAGGTAAATGGCGGAGAGGGTGGGATTCGAACCCACGGTACCCTCGCGGGTACGCCGCATTTCGAGTGCGGTACGTTCGACCACTCTGCCACCTCTCCGCAAGGTCATCCGAAGTGCTGCGAGCAGCGCCTCCGATCGGTCGAGGGCGGGCCTCTAAATCAGACCTTGCCGCAGTGCAAGAGGGTTTTTGCAATCAGGAGCGGCCCGGCTTGTGCGTCGCGAAACAGCGCTTAAATTGTCGCCATGCCCCGCCACGACATCCCCATCGACCCCGCCACCCCCGACATCGCCGCGTCCGATGCCCTCTCGTCCGAGCCGGCACCGGCGGCGGCGGTCGAGGTCGTCGCCCCGCCGATCGTCCATGCGAATTTCTCGATCGGCGACATCGTCCGGCACCGCCTGTTCGATTTCCGCGGGGTCGTGTTCGACGTGGATCCGGTCTTTGCCAATACCGATGAATGGTATGAGGCGATTCCCGAACAGATGCGGCCGAAGAAGGACCAGCCTTTCTATCATCTGCTCGCCGAGAATCGCGAGTCGAGCTACGTCGCCTATGTCAGCCAGCAGAATCTGGTGTCCGACGCGGGCGACGAGCCGTTAGATCATCCGGGCATCGCCGGATTGTTCACCGACTTCGCCGATGGTCGCTACACGCTGCGCGCCGTCCACCGGCACTGATCGTCGGGTCGGGCACAGCGTCCTGACGCGGTTCATGCCAGGGCCTGCGATGTTTTAACCCCCCGCAATGGCCCTTCTTGGTTGACATCGTCACGCCCCTCGCTTAGCTCCCCGGCTTCTCCCGGCGGACCCTGCGTTCGTGGGGCACATGTATTTGGAAAGTGACAAGGGCCATGTTCGCAGTCGTGCGCACGGGCGGCAAGCAGTATCGCGTCGCCGCCGGAGATAAGATCGTCGTCGAGAAGATCGAGGGCGATGCAGGTGCGTCGGTGACGCTGGGTGATGTGCTGTTGGCGGGCGAAGGCTCGGAACTGCGCTCGGTCGAGGGTTTCACCGTCGCTGCAGAGATCATCGCTCAGGCGAAGGCGGACAAGGTCATCGTCTTCAAGAAGCGTCGTCGTCACAACTATCGTCGCAAGAACGGCCATCGCCAGCAGCACACGATCCTGAAGATCGTGTCCGTCGGCGGCCAGACCGCCAAGCAGACCGAGGCTGACGCCCCGGCCGCTCAGGCATAAGGAGTAGCTTCAGATGGCACATAAGAAAGCAGGCGGCTCTTCGCGCAACGGTCGCGATTCAGCCGGTCGTCGTCTCGGCGTGAAGAAGTTCGGTGGCCAGGCATGCGTTGCCGGCAACATCCTCGTGCGCCAGCGCGGGACCAAGTTCTATCCGGGCACCAATGTCGGCATCGGCACGGACCACACGCTGTTCGCGCTGGTCGATGGCCGCGTCGTGTTCAGCCAGGGCAAACTTGGTCGCAAGTTCTGCTCGGTCGAGCTGGCAGCGAATGATGCCGCCGACATGGCAGTTGCAGCCGAATAACATCGGGTAACCATCCGGGTTGCCCACCAGGGTGACCCGGGTCGCGAAAGCGAACCTGAACAAGGGAGACGGGTCACCCCGGCTCCCTTTTTTATTGCTCCCTCCCCTTGGCTGTCGCCGTCCCGTCATCCTGACGTGGCATGCGCGCAGCCGACGACGCGAGAGGAAGAGAGCAATGTTCGCGCGCACGAAGAGACTGACCTTGCGGCCCGGCTGGCCCGAGGATGCGCCTGCGCTGACGCAGGCGATCGGGCACGAAGCCGTGATCGCCAAGCTGACGCGGGCACCCTGGCCCTATTCACTCGGCGACGCGGCGGCCTTTCTGGCGCAGCCGCGCGGCGAGCATCAGCCGCGCTTCCTGATCGATGCGCTCGACCCCGGCGCGCCGCGACTGGTTGGCGGCATCGATATCCATACATCGCCGGACGGGTATGGCCATGAGCTCGGCTATTGGGTGACGCCCGATGCCTGGGGACGCGGCTATGCGACCGAGGCGGGCGAGGCGGTGATCGCGATCGCACGCCATGCGCTCGGGCTCCGGCGGCTCGAGGCGTTCCATTTCGTCGATAATCCCGCGTCCGGTCGCGTGCTGGCCAAGCTCGGCTTCCGGCCGACCGGGCGGGTCGAGCCTCGGGCGTCGCGCGGGCGTGGCGGCGAGGCTCAGGCCGTGCTGTTCGAGCTGGTGCTCGATGAGGACCGATGTGCACCGATGCCGATGGCGGCGTGATTCGCGCATCCCGGCCTTGAAATTGCACCACCCCGGCGAAGGTCGGGGCCCAGTTGGGGGACGTCGCTGACTGCGGTCATCGCGTTGTTACTACGACCTTTCCAACTGGGCCCCGGCCTCCGCCGGGGTGGAATGCCTGGCGACGTATTCGCCCCACATACTTTGCGGGAGAATCCGGGAGAGGAAAGGCCGCAACCGTAACTCAGGCTGTGGCCACCGCCCGCTTCTCGACCGGCAGCACCGCCGCCTCATAATCGCTTTCGGCCAGCGCGATGAGCGCGCGGTCGTCGTGTTTCCAGGGATGGAAGCCGGGCAGGAAATAGGCCGCCCAGACGCCCGCGATCTTGCGCGCCATCCCCGGATTGCCGAACGCATACCATGCCATCCGCGCCCAGATCCGCGGGCCCGTGAGCCCGTCCTGCCGCAGCAATTCGGTCATGCCGCGCGCCCGCCCCGTGAAGAAGCGCCACGTGGTGATCAGCATCACCAGCGACTTGACCCGCCAGCGGGTAAACCGCGGCCAGTCGCGGGTCGCATGCAGCCAGGTGTCATAGGCGACGCCCTTATGCTCGATCTCCTCGGCGGCGTGCCATTGCCACAGCGCCGCGGCCTGCTGGTCGCCGCCGGCGAGGTGCCGGGGGTTCGCGATCAATTCATGCGCGAGCATCGCGGTGAAATGCTCGAGCGCGGTCGTCGCGGCGAGGCTCGCGATCGGCGGGCGCCCCTTGGTCAGTGCCAGCGCGGCGTCGACATCGGCGATCAGCGGCGCGACGTCATACCCCTGGTCGGTGACGTGCCGGTTGAACGCGACATGTTCGCGGGTGTGGATCACCTCCTGCTTGATGAACGCGTTGATCTCGGCGGTCAGCTTGGGCGGCGTGCCGTCGCGGAACCGGCGAACGCTGTCGACGAAATAGCCCTCGCCCTTGGGGAAGGTGACCGACAAGGCGTTGTAAAAGGCCGTCGCGATCGGATCGTCGTTCAGCCACCACCGGCGAATCGGCGAGCCCCGGCCAAATCGACGATCGCGCGGCGTGATCGTCAGATCGACGGGTGTGGTTGCTTTCGCCACGGAAACCTCCAAAAAGAGACAGATTGTCATTACTGACACAGTTGTAAGTAGGTTTTTCATTTCGTGACGTCAACACCCCGCAAGCGCCTCTCCCCGACCGAATCGCGTGATGCCGCCGTCGAGGCGGCGCGCGCGCTGCTGGTTGAAAGCGGTCCCGGCGCGGTCACGTTGAAGGCGGTTGCAGGCCGGATCGGGCGGACGCACGCCAATCTGCTCCACCATTTCGGCTCGGCCGAGGCGCTGCAGACCGCACTGATCACGCGGATGGCGGCGGACATCGTCGGCACGATCGGCGCCGCAGTGCTGCGCGTGCGCGCGGGCGAGCTGGATCCGCGCGAAGTGGTCGAGATGACGTTCGACGCATTCGGCAAGGGCGGCGCGGGCGCGCTGGCGAGCTGGATGATCCTGTCGGGCAACACCGACGCGCTCGACCCGATTCTCACCGCGATCCACGATCTGGTCGACGAACTTGCCGAGGGCGACATGCCCGGCGACCAGCCGATCCAAGACCAGACGCTGACGCTGGTCCTGATGGCGCTGGGCGACGCGTTGATGGGCGCGCCGATGGCCCGCGCGCTCGGCCTTCCCGCGACCAGGGCGCGCGAACTCGCGCTCGACGCGCTGCTCGCGAGCAAGGACGCTGCCACCTGCCCGTCGGCCTGAGCAACGCCGACCAGGGCCCGAGTCGCAGAGGCTGGCGATTTTCGCCAATTTCGCTATGGGGCGGCGATGCATTTTCTAGACCAAGCCAAGATCTACGTACGTTCGGGTGAGGGCGGCCCCGGTGCCGTCAGCTTCCGCCGCGAGAAATTCATCGAATATGGCGGCCCCGATGGCGGCAATGGCGGCAAGGGCGGCGACATCGTGTTCGAATGCATCGCCGGCCTGAACACGCTGATCGACTTTCGCTACACACAGCATTTCCGTGCCCCGCGCGGCTCGGGCGGCTCGGGCTCGAACCGCACCGGCGCGGGCGGCGAGGACCTCGTGATCCGCGTCCCGCTCGGCACGCAGGTGCTGTCGGAGGACAAGGAAGAGGTGCTGATCGACTTCACGCAAGTCGGCCAGCGCGAAGTGCTGTTCCGCGGCGGCGATGGCGGCCGTGGCAACGCCAGCTACAAGACGTCGACCAACCGCGCCCCGCGCCAGCACGGCACCGGCTGGCCGTTCGGCGAGGCCTGGGTCTGGCTGCGACTGAAGCTGCTCGCCGATGCGGGTCTCGTCGGCCTGCCGAATGCGGGCAAGTCGACCTTCATCAACCAGGTCACGAACGCGCAGGCCAAGGTCGGCGAATATGCCTTCACCACCACCCGGCCGCAGCTGGGCGTGGTTCGCCACAAGCAGCGCGAATTCGTCGTCGCGGACATTCCCGGGCTGATCCAGGGTGCGGCCGAGGGCGCAGGCATCGGCGACCGGTTCCTCGGACATATCGAACGCTGCCGCGTGCTGCTGCATCTGGTCGATGCGAACGACGCGGATGTCGGCGAATCCTACCGGATCGTCCGCGACGAGCTGGCCAATTACGGCGAGGGCCTCACCGACAAGAAGGTGATCGTCGCGCTGAACAAGACCGACATGCTCGACGCCGAGCTGATCGCGGCGCTGTCGGCCGAACTGGCCGAGGCCAGCGGTGCCGAGGTGATGGCGATGTCCGGCGCGAGTGGTGCCGGCGTGGAGGCGGTGCTCGACAAGCTGATCGGCGAGATCGGCCCGGCACCGGGTGCGCCGAAGGAACTGGCGGAGGGCGAAGAGCCGGTCGCATGGTCGCCGCTGTAGCGTCCAAAACCGCTCCGTAGCTCGATCATGTACGCCATCGTCATTCCCGCGCAGGCGGGGATCCATAGCCTCAGGGGTATGCGATTCGGTGGTGAGGCCAGCCAATATGGGTTCCCGCCTCCGCGGGAATGACGATAGGGTGTTGCAGGCTATGACGACCTACGGGGAGGACCTACGGGGTCGACCAATGATGTTTCCGCCGTCCTCCTGTCCGCGGCTGATCGTGAAGATCGGTTCGGCACTGCTCGTTGGTCCCGACGGCAGCGTCCGGCGCGACTGGCTCGCCGGGCTCGTCGCCGACATCGCCGCGCGCACCAGTGCAGGGCAGCAGGTCGCGATCGTGTCGTCCGGGGCGATCGCGCTCGGCGCGCGGCGACTTGGCCTCGCCAAGGGCGGCCGCGCGAGTCTCGAGGATGCGCAGGCGGCAGCCGCCACCGGGCAGATCGCGCTGAGCCAGGTCTGGGCCGAGCTGCTCGCCGCGCAGGGGCTGAACGCAGCGCAGATGCTGGTGACGCTCGACGATCTCGAGGACCGCCGCCGCTATCTCAACGCCGCCGCGACGCTCAACAGGCTACTGTCGCTCGGGGTCGTGCCGGTGATCAACGAGAATGACAGCGTCGCGACCGCCGAAATCCGTTTCGGCGACAATGACCGGCTCGCAGCGCGGGTCGCGCAGGCCGCGGGAGCGCAGGGGGTTATCCTGCTGTCCGACGTCGACGGACTCTATACCGCCAATCCGCATGTCGACCCGGCCGCCACCCACATCGCCGATGTCCCGCGAATCGACGCGGTCGCCGGGATGGCGGACGACGGGTCGGGGTCCGGAATGGGATCGGGCGGCATGGCATCCAAGATCGCCGCCGCGCGAATCGCCACGGCGGCGGGCATTCCGCTCGTGATCGCCTCGGGCCGGATCGACCATCCGCTCTCCACCCCTGCCCGCCACACGATCTTCAGCGCAGAGCGCACCGCGTCTGCGCGGAAAGCCTGGCTGGCGGGCGGGCTGACCGCGAAAGGCACGATCCATGTCGACGCCGGCGCCGCCGCCGCGCTCGGCCAGGGGCGCAGCCTGCTGGCCGCGGGTGCGACGGGGCTCGACGGGGGCTTCGTGCGTGGCGATCTGGTGACGATCGAGGGGCCGGCCGGCATCGTTGCGCGCGGTCTCGCCGAATATGACGCGGCGGACACCGCGCGTCTGCTCGGCCGCCATAGCGACGATCATGCCGCGATCCTCGGCTATGCGCCGCGCTCGGCGCTCGTCCATCGCAATCATCTGGCACTCGTATGACTGCCGCGCAAACGTCGATCTGGAGCGAGCCGTCATGATCCTGGCCATCACCGGCGGCACCGGGTTCGTCGGCAGCCACCTGATCGATCACGCGCTGGAGACGGGGCACACGATCCGCGCGCTCGCCCGCAAGCCCCAGGCCAAGCGCATCGGCGTGACCTGGATCGAAGGCGCGCTCGATCGGCCGAAGAGCCTGGCGACGCTGGTCGAGGGCGCGGACGTGGTGATCCACGTCGCCGGCGTGGTCAACGCCGCCGATCGCGCGGGCTTTGCCGAGGGCAATATCGCCGGCACCCAGGCGATCGTCGACGCGACGCGGTCGGCGGGGATCCGCCGCTTCGTCCAGGTCTCGTCGCTGGCGGCGCGCGCGCCGGCGCTCTCCAACTATGGCTGGTCGAAGGCCGAGGCGGAGACGTGCGTTGCTGGGTCGGGGCTCGACTGGACGATCGTCCGCCCGCCGGCGATCTTCGGCCCGCGCGATCACGACCTGCTCGACGTGTTCAAGGCGGCGCGATCGGGATATGTGCCGATGCCCCCTGCCGGCACGCGCGTCTCCTTGCTCTATGTCGAGGACCTGACCGCGCTGCTCCTCGCGCTGGCGGAGATCCCGGTCGCGCCGGCGATCATGGAACCCGATGACGGCACGCCCAAGGGCTGGGACAATCGTGACTTCGCGCGCGCGATCGGCGTCGCGGTCGGCAAATCGGTGAGGCCGCTGTCGATGCCGCGCGTGGTCCTGTCGCTGGCGTCGGCCGCCGACCGTCTCGTCCGGCGCGGCAAGGCCAAGCTGACGCGCGACCGGGTCCGCTATTTCTGCCATCCCGACTGGGTCTCGCACACGCCGCCGCCGGCTACGCTCTGGACGCCCTCGGTCCCGACGCCGCAGGCACTGGCGCAAACCGCGGCGTGGTATCGCGCGGCGGGGCTGCTATAGCGCCGAAAAGCCGCCGCAATTCGCTGTCAGGATTGCGTCGACACCCGGAAGGAAGAGCATGAGCGACCGTCAGCAGATCTACGACACCGTCACCGCGCAGATCGAGCCGTTCAACAAGAAGGGCGTCGCGCTGAGCGATGCGACCACCTTCCAGGGCGATCTCGAATGGGACAGCCTGACCGTCATGGATTTCGTCGCCGCGATCGAGGATGAATTCGACATCATCATCACGATGAACATGCAGGCCGAGATCGAAACCGTCGGCCAGCTGGTCGATGCCGTCGCCAAACTGAAGGCCGCCTGAGCCAATGCTCGCCCCTGCCCCTCGCCCATAACCTCCGTTCGTGCTGAGCGTAGTCGAAGCACATGAGACACAGGCCCTTCGACTTCGCTCAGGGCGAACGGCAAGGGGCGATACCGTCCTGATCTGGAACCGAACATGACCGAAGCCGCCACCACCGCCCACGCCCTCCCCGTCGATCCCCCCGAGGTCGCGCCCGAACGCGACCTGATGAGCAAGTTCGACGGGCTGATCGCCGAACGCGAGGCGCTGGTGAAGTCCGGCGTGCGCAATCCGTTCACGATCGTGATGGACGAGGTCAAGTCGCCGACCCAGGCGGTGATCCGCGGCAAGGACACGATCCTGCTCGGCACCTACAACTATATGGGCATGACGTTCGACCCCGACGTCATCCAGGCGGGCAAGGACGCGCTCGAGAAATTCGGGTCGGGCACCAATGGCAGCCGGATGCTCAACGGCACGTTCCACGACCATATCGACGTCGAGCAGGCACTGCGCGACTTTTACGACATGAGCGGCGCGATCGTGTTCTCGACCGGCTACATGGCCAATCTCGGGATCATCTCGACGCTTGCGGGCAAGGGTGAGTACGTCATCCTCGACGCGGACAGCCATGCGTCGATCTATGACGGCTGCAAGCAGGGCAATGCCGAGATCGTCCGCTTCCGCCACAATGACGTCGCCGATCTGGACAAGCGGCTCGGTCGCCTGCCGAAGGAGGCCGGCAAGCTGGTGGTGCTCGAAGGCGTCTATTCGATGCTCGGCGACATCGCCCCGCTGAAGGAAATGGTCGCGGTCGCCAAGAAGCATAATTGCATGGTGCTGGTCGACGAGGCGCATTCGATGGGCTTTTTCGGCCCTAATGGCCGCGGCGTGTACGAGGAGATGGGGCTGACCGACCAGGTCGATTTCGTCGTCGGCACCTTCTCGAAATCGGTGGGCACCGTCGGCGGGTTCGTCGTGTCGAACCACCCGAAGTTCGAGATGGTCCGTTTCGCCTGCCGCCCGTACATCTTCACCGCCTCGCTTCCCCCCTCGGTCGTCGCCACCGCCGCGACGTCGATCCGCAAGCTCATGACCGCGCACGACAAGCGCGCGCAGCTCTGGAAGAACGCGCGCGCGATGCATGCGGGCCTCAAGGCGATGGGCTTCAAGCTCGGCACCGAGACGTCGGATTCGGCGATCATCGCGATCATCCTGACCGACCAGGAACAGGCGATCGCGATCTGGCAGTCGCTGCTCGAGGGCGGGCTGTACGTGAACATGGCGCGCCCGCCGGCGACGCCTGCGGGCACGTTCCTGCTGCGCTGTTCGCTGTGCGCCGAACATACCGACGCGCAGGTCGAGACGATCCTGGGCATGTTCCGCGACGCGGGTCGCGCCGTCGGCGTGATCGGCTAGCAGCCGGCCGCTGTCATTGCGTCGGGAGCAATACGCACGCTATCGTCGCGGGGTGACGCAGGACGAGGCCGACGCGGCAGCCCTTGGGGGCGGTGCGACCTGGCGGACCATCACGCTCATCGTGATGGCGCTGCTGGGCGCCGCCGTTCTGGTCGGGCTCATCGCCACGCTGAGCAGCGCGAACCGCCAGCGCGACAGCGCGTTGCGGCTGCAGGCGCACAGCTATGACGTGATGATCCTCGCTCGCACGCTGTCGAGCACGATCGCCCGGTCCGAAGCGTCGCTCGGCCGCTATGTGATCAGCGGCGACCGGCAACTGGGCCGGCTCTATTTCGAGGAATGGGTCCTGGCCGGGACGCAGCTCAACCGGCTCGAGCGGCTGACCTACGACAATGGCGAACAGCGCGGGCACATCGCCGAACTGCGCCAGGCCTATGAAGACCGCGGCCGCGAGCTGTCGATGACCGCGCTCAGCACCAATTACGGCAAGAATTCGCAGGCGTTCGCGCGCTATTACCAAGGCCGCAACGCCCCTACGCTCATCGCGATCAACCGCACGCTCGACCGGCTCATCGCGCGCGAGCGGGCGCTGCTCGACAACCGGACGTCGCGGGCGATGGCCTCGGTCGAACGCTCGAGCTCGATCGCGGGCGTGCTGGCGGTGTTCGGGATGCTGATCGTGCTGGGCGCGATCGGGCTGGGCTGGTTCACGATCCGCGCGGTCAGCGACCGGGCGGTGGCGCAGGCGGACGCGGACATGGAGCGCAGCCGTGCCGAGGAACTGTCCGCCGCGGTCGAACAGGCGACCGCCGAGCTGCGCGTGCAGGACGCCAAGCTGCGCCAGGTCCAGAAGATGGACGCGGTCGGCCGCTTGACCGGGGGTATTGCGCATGATTTCAACAACATGCTTGCCGTCATTCTGGGCGGCCTGGAACTGGCGCTGCGCAACATCGCGCGCGATCCGCCGACCGCGCGGCGGCACATCGAGAGCGCGACCGACGGCGCCACCCGCGCCGCCGCGCTGACCCGCCGGCTGCTCGCCTTCAGCCGCGAGGATTCGCTAAAGCCCGAGACGATGGGGGTTGCAGGGCTGGTCGAGGGCATGTCCGACCTGCTCGATCGGACGCTCGGCGATGCGATCACGCTGCACGTGGTCGACGCCTCCGAGGGCTGGCGGGTCCGCGCGGATCGCGTCCAGCTCGAAAATGCGGTGCTCAACCTTGCGGTCAACGCGCGCGACGCGATGAACGGCCGCGGCACGATGATCGTGACCACCGGCGCGGCGGTGCTGGCTGCGGGCGCGATCGGCGACTGCCCGGCGGGCGACTTCGCCACCATCACGGTCGCCGACGATGGCAGCGGCATGTCACCGGACGTCGCCGAGCGCGTGTTCGAGCCGTTCTTCACCACCAAGGAAACCGGCAAGGGCACCGGCCTTGGCCTCAGCCAGATCTTCGGCCTCGTCCGGCAACTGGGCGGCGAGATCGCGATCGCCAGCGTAGTCGGCGAAGGGACGACGGTGACGCTCTATCTGCCCCGCGACACCAGCGATCCCGCGATCGAGCCGCAACCCGTCCTGCCGTTTGCGGACCTGCCAGAGCCGGTGCAGCCAGTCGCGCCGACGGGGCTGAACGTGCTGGTGGTCGAGGATGATCCCCGCGTGCTCGCCGCGACGATCGGTGCGCTCGAGGAGCTTGGCCATCATCCGGTCGCCTGTGACGACCCGACCCATGCGGCGGCGATGCTCGCGCGTCACGGCGCGATCGACCTGATCATTTCCGACGTGCTGATGCCGCGGCAGACGGGGCCTGAGATGATCGCGGCATTGCGGCCGCTGTTCCCCGACATCGCGATCCTGTTCGTCACGGGCTTTGCGGGTGAAGCCGCGACGAGCGAATTCGGTGAGCATGAGGTGTTGCGCAAACCCTTCACGCTGAGCGGCCTGGAACGCGCGGTCGCGGCGGCGATGGGCACCGACCGCCCTACCCCGCCCCGCCAGATGGCGGCCGAATAGACCGTGACAGGCCCGCCCCGTCCGCCCTATATCCCTGACCCTATATCCCGCGCGAAAAGCTGATATAGACCCGCCCCACGCCTCGCGTTCGAGGCGCTCGCAGAGCCCCCGCTTCATGAAATCCATCGATCGCTACATGGCCCGGCTGATCGCGGTCCCGCTCTTTTCGACGCTGATCATCGCGGCGATGCTGCTCGTGCTCGACCGGATGCGCCGGCTGTTCGATTTCGTCGCGACCGAGGGCGGACCGATCAGCGTCGTCTGGCGGATGCTCGCCAATCTGCTGCCCGAATATCTCGGCCTCGGGATTCCGATCGGGTTGCTGCTCGGCATCCTGCTCGCGTTCCGCAAGCTCGCGACGACGTCGGAACTCGACGTCCTGCGCAGCGTCGGGATGAGCTATACGCGGCTGCTGCGGGTGCCCTATATGTTCGCCATCGTGCTGGCGATCGCGAACCTGCTGATCGTCGGCTATCTCCAGCCGATCGCCCGCTATTATTACGAGGGGCTCCGCTTCGAGCTGCGGACCGGCGCGCTCGGCGCGTCGATCAAGGTCGGCGAGTTCACGCATCTGGGCGACCGGATGACGCTGCGGATCGAGCAGAGCCGCGACAAGGGGCGCGAGCTGTCGGGCATCTTCGTCCATGCGCAGACGCCGAAGAACGACTGGATCGGCGTCACCGCCGAAAAGGGACGCTTCCTCGCGACCGACGATCCCAACGTCATCATCTTTCGTCTCGCCAATGGGACGCTGATCCACGAACGGCCCGAGTTCAAGACGCCGCGCGTGCTGACCTTCAGCAGCCATGACCTGCCGATCAACCTGCCCAAGTTCGAGAGCTTCCGCGTCCGCGGCGGGCGCAACCTGGAATTCACGCTGCCCGAACTCGCGCGTGCAGGGCATGAGGCGGCGACGCCCGAGCTCCGCGATGCGAGCCGGTCCGAATTCCACTTCCGTCTGGCAGAGGTGGCGATGATGTTCCTGCTGCCCATGCTCGCGGTCGCGCTCGGCGTGCCGGCGAAACGGTCGACGTCCGGTCTCGGCGTCTTCCTGTCGATCGTGATGATCGTCACCTATCACAAAGTGAACCAATATGCGGCGGACGTCGGCGAGCTTGGCCGGATCGACCCGCTGATCGCGCTCTGGGTGCCGTTCACGGTGTTCGCAGGGCTGATCCTGTGGATGTACTACACCATCGCCTATGTCCCCGGCGGCGAGCCGATCGGTGCGCTCGAGCGCGGCGTCGGCCGGATCGGCAAGGCGATCACCAGCCGGCTGCCCGGGCGCCGCAAAGAGAAGACGGCATGAGCAGGATCACGATCTTTCCGTCGCGCACGGTCGCGGTCTATATGGGCCGGCTGTTCATGACGCGGACGTTCAGCATCCTTGCCGCGCTGGTGCTCGTGCTCCAGGCGCTCGACCTGCTGAGCGAATCGGGCAACATCCTTGCGCAAGCGGGGAATGGCGACGCGCAGGTCTGGCAATATGTCAGCCTGCGCGCACCGCAGATCATCGCCTTCGCGCTACCGTTCTCGGTGCTGCTCGGCACCATCCTGACGCTGATCACGATGAATCAGAACAGCGAGATCATCGCACTCAAGGCGTCGGGGCTGTCCGCGCATCAGGTGCTCGCCCCGCTGCTGATCGCCAGCCTGGTTGTCGCGATCGTCAGCTTCAGCTTCAACGACCGCGTCGTATCGCGCGCCACCGCCACCCTGTCGCAGTGGCAGAAGGTCAATTACGGCGCGATGCCGATCGACCGCGGCGACCGTGCCAATGTCTGGGTCCGCGACGGCGACGACCTGATCCAGGTGAACCAGACGCGCGGCAAGGGCGCGGGCACGCGGCTCGGCGGGGTGACGCTCTACGATCGCGCCGGCGGCAGCCTCGTCTCGATTATCCGCGCCCCCAATGGCAAGCGCGTCGCCGGGGGCTGGGAGATCGGCCCCGCAACGCGGTTCGACGTCGCCAGTGGCACGCTGACCACGCTCGGCTCGGTGGTCGTCGGGCGCGATGTCCGGCCCGACCAGTTCACGCTCGCGAGCGTCGACGCCGACAGCCTGTCCTTCGGCGCGCTGAAGGCTGCGATCGGCGATTTGGCCGATGCGGGGCGCCCGACCAAGGCACTCGAGGGATCGCTCTGGCACAAGCTGTCGGGACCGCTCTCCTCGGTGCTGATGCCGCTGCTCGGCGCGGTCGCGGCGTTCGGCATCGCCCGGTCGGGCAAGCTGTTCGTCCGCGCGGTGATCGGCATGGGGCTGGGCTTTGCCTATTTCGTCGCGGACAATTTCGCGCTCGCGATGGGCAATCTTGGCGCCTATCCGCCGTTCCTCGCCGCCTGGGCGCCCTTCCTCCTGTTCTTCCTGATCGGCGAGGCTGTCCTGTTCCGGACCGAGGAATAGCCGCTGTACGAACTGCGTGATCGTCGATATCCGCAGCGGCTGACGACGCAGCGCTGAGGGGCGAGCCAATGGCCGGTACGATAACGATCCGCAAGGTCGAGACGAAGCGTGATCGCAAGGTCTTTGTCGACGTGCCCTTCGGCCTCTATCGCGACGATCCGCACTGGGTCCCGCCGCTCAAGACCGAGGCTCTCGGGCTGATCACGCCCGAGAAGAATGGCTGGTTCAGCCATGCCAAGGCGCAGCTGTTCCTCGCCGAGGCGAATGGCCGGGTCGTCGGTCGCATCTCGGCGCATATCGACACGCTCGCGCTCACCATGCCCGCCGAACAGGGCTTTGGCCCCGGCGTCGGCCAATGGGGGCTGATGGAGGCGGAGAGCGAGCCGGTGTTCCAGGCTTTGCTCGCCGCGGCCGAGGATTGGCTGCGCGCGCAGGGCATGGCGCGGATGCTCGGCCCGATCAGCATGTCGATCTGGGAGGAGCCCGGGCTCCTCGTCGAAGGCTATGATCACGCGCCGACGATCATGATGGGGCATGCGCGTCCCGAATATCGCGACTGGGTCGAGCGGTCGGGCCAGGTCCCCGTCAAGCGGCTGATGACCTATGAGGTCGACGTCACGCGGCAGTTCCCGCCGATCGTCCAGCGGATCATCAAGTCGGGCGAGAAGAACCCGCGGATCGTCATCCGCGAGGTCGACAAGTCGCGGTTCGAGGACGAGGCCGCGATCATCCTCGCCATCCTCAACGATGCCTGGTCGAGCAACTGGGGGTTCGTGCCCCTGACGCCGCCCGAGATCAAGGATGTCGGGGTCAAGCTCAAGCCGATCGTCTTCAACGACCTGATCCGGATCGCCGAGGTCGACGGCAAGCCCGTCGCGTTCATGATCACGCTGCCCGACCTGAACGAGGCGATCAAGCCGCTGCGCGGGTCGCTCCTGCCGTTCGGCTGGGCCAAGCTGTTGCTGTGGCTGCGCAAACCAAAGGTAAAAACAGTCCGCGTCCCGCTGATGGGCGTCGTCCGGGAGCTGCAGTCGTCGCGCATGGCAAGCCAGCTCGCCTTCATGATGATCGAATATATCCGGCGTTCCGCTTCGCAGGATTACGGCGCGACCCGCGCCGAGATCGGCTGGATCCTCGACGACAATCAGGGGATGCGCTCGATCGCCGAGACGATCGAGAGCCGCATGAACAAGGTCTATCAGGTCTACGAAAAGACGCTCTAGCGGCCGTATGACCGGCCTGTGATCAGCCGATCAGCCCGTCGCCCTGTGCCTCACGTGCGAGGATCCGGCCGATCGCGTCGAACAGCGAATCCATCGCGACCGGCTTGAAAATCACGTCGTCGGCGCCCGCGGAAAGGCAGCGCTGGCGAAGGTCGGGGGCGACGTCCGCGGTCACAACGATGATCGGGACCATGCCCTTGGCGTCGGACCGCGCGCGAATGTGGCGGATCGCGGTGATCCCGTCCATGCCCGGCATGCGCAGGTCGACCAGCACCATCTCGAAATCCTGCTCGTCGAGGATTTCGAGGCCACGCTCGGCGCTTTCCGCCTCGACCATCGTCGCGCCGGCCACGTCGAGCATGTCGCCCACCACGCGGCGGTTCATCCGATCGTCCTCGATGAACAATATGTTCAACATATCCTCCGTGACGGGTCGACCGGGAGAGGCGCACTGTCCGTCATTGCTAGGCGTTTACGCATCAAGCCGCCCGCGAGACAAGATCGGGAATTGCGTTGTTTTTAACTACCGGCGACGCGAAGATCGCTTCGACCAGATCCGCACCCGATACCGGCTTCGCAACGATGCGTGTAATGGCAGTAGTGAGCAGTGCCGGATCGTCGAGCCGATCGGCGGGCCACAACAGCGTCGTCGCGGCATCACCCGCCGCCCGTGTCAGCTGCTCCAGCGCCAGCCCCGGATCGGCACCGGCGCGCAACGTCGCATCGTCGATCACGATGTTTGCGACCACCGTCTGCGCCAGCAGTGTGACAGCCTCGTCGATCGAGGCGGCGGTCAGGACGATGTCGCAATGCGGCGTCACCAGTGTCCGGAACATGCTGCGCATGATCGGATTGCGGTCGACGATCAGCGTCGCCGCGCCGGTGCCCTGATCGGCCCCAAGGTCGCCGAGCGCGATCGCCTCCGCATGGACCAGCGGCAGGCTGAGCGTGAACGTGGCGCCCTGCCCTTCGCGGCTGGTGACCGTGACGTCGCCATTCATCGCGCGCGCGAGGTTGCGACAGATCGACAGGCCGAGCCCGGTTCCGCCGAACTGCCGCGTCGTTCCGGCATCCGCCTGGCGGAAGGATTCGAAGATCTCGTCGAGCTTGTTTGCCGGAATGCCGATGCCCGAATCGGATACGTCGAGCCACAACCGGTCTTCCCCGGTCCGCAACGCCACCGTCACCGCGCCCACGCGGGTGAATTTCAGCGCATTCGACAACAGGTTGAACACGATCTGCCGCACCCGCGCGGCGTCGCCCATGATCCGGGCGGGGCAGTCGGCCATGTCGAGCGTGAACGACAGCCCCTTCGACCGGGCCTGCTCCTCCCACATCTGCGCCGCATCGGTCACCGTGGCGCACAGATCGAACGGCGCGAACTCGATCGTCAGGTTGCCGGTTTCCATCTTGGCGATGTCGAGAATGTCGTCGACCAGCGCGCGCATCGTCGCCCCCGCGCCGCGCACGATGCCAAGGCGATCGCGCAGGTCGGGCGTCAGGCGCGAGTCAGCGAGCATGACCTCGGTCATGCCCAAGATCCCGTTCAGCGGCGTGCGGATCTCGTGGCTCGTCGTGGCAAGGAATTCGGTCTTCGCCGCGAGTGCCTTGCCAAGCGCGGCATTGGTGATCGCGAGATCGTCATTCGCCGCCCGGACCTTGTCGCGACTGCGACGGATCGTCACCAGGCCGATCGCGAGCATGCCAATGATGATCGAAACTGCGGCGATCGCGCCGATGAACATCAGCCGCTGTGTCTTCGCCCGATCCTTCTCGTACCGCACGCTGCGCTCGAGGTCGTTGGCGCGCAGCTTCGAAATCTTCAGTTCCTGATTCGCAAAGTCGAATCGTGCCGCCAGCAAAGCCGTGCTCATATTGGTAGCAAGCTTGGTCGCCTGATCATCCAGACGCTTCTGCGCCTCGAGATGGACGAGTGCGTCTGCAGGGCGGTCGAGCGCTTTGTAGATTACATAAGCTGTCTGGTGCGCTTCCCTAAACGACAAGCTGGTTTTTTCGACATCGACGCCCGCAAAACGTTCCGAAATCAGCGCCAACGCGCGCTGCAGATTGCCCTGCTTTAACGCAACTTCGGCGGCGATCGGCAGGAGCTGAACGCGCCACACCGCAGCTTCTGATCGCAGGGTAAGGCGCTGGCTCGACGCGACGGCCTTCGCTGCCGCAGCGATCTTACCAGCCTTGAGAAGCGTCCTAGCAATATTTCCCTGGATACGGGATTGCAAAAGCGGGCTTTTCATCTGCCCCGCAAGCCGCAGGGCGTTGCGGTACTGCGCCGCGGACTGATCGTAACGGCCAAGATCCTGCAGATACGACCCGCTGTTATTATAGATTGAAACTAGCAGACCAGGATCGCCGTCATAAGTGTCCAGTGCTTGGCCCAGATACTTCAGCGCCGACTCGGCATCATTGCTGTCGCCATAGAGCGCCGCAATCAACATCAGCGCCTTTGCGCGATTGCGATTATCCGAAAGCGCGCGGAAGATGTTGTGCGCGTTCTGGTAGTCGGCCAGCGACGCGGCGACCTGCCCGCGCGCCGCATGCACCCCGCCCCGCGACAGCAGGACGTTGGCGTGCAGGTTCGAATTGGGGTCGCGCCGCTGAACGATCGCCAGCGACCGCGCGATGAGCAGTTCGGCATGATCCGGGTCGCTGACCCGGATCAATGCCTCACCCTGCAACCACCAGGCGGTGGCGAGCGCGTTCTCCTTCCGGACCGGATCATTGATGCCTTGGGCGATCGTCTCGGCTGCCTTTGCCTTACGGATTGCCACGGAAGGATCGACCTGCATCGCCGACTTCGCGTCGGCTATCGCGGCGTCGAACCGTACCGCCGATGTCGCGGCGGACACTTTCACGACCGGGGCCGCAGCCGTCAGAAAGGGCGCTGCCAACATCACGCCCACCGCCAGGCTGCAAGCGATCACACGCGATCGGATCGACCTGTGCATTCAGCCGCTCTTCCGAAAGGCCGCCACCCGCGTGAAAGGCGACCGCACATCCTGCGCGATTGCGAGGTGACGTTCCTCCGCCAGGAACGGGAGCAGCGCATCGAGCCCGATCGGGCGGCTGATCAGGAATCCCTGCACCATGTCGCACCCCATGACCGACAGCAATGCCATTGCTGCCGGGGTTTCAACCCCTTCTGCCACAACTTCCATCTCGAGCGCATGCGCCAGATCGATGGTCGACCGGACGATCAGCGGATCGCGGTTCGAACTGGTGAGTTGCGTGACGAAGAGCTTGTCGATCTTGAGCTCGCTGGCGGGAAGCTGCTTGAGATAGGCGAGCGACGACAGGCCGGCACCATAATCGTCGATCGCGATCACGATGCCGATATCCGCGAAGATCTGCAAATTCCGGATCGCGCTTTCCGGATCGCGAATCACCGACGTCTCGGTGATCTCGAAGCCCAGACGCGCGCCGCTCGACGTGATCATCTCGCACGCCTGCCGCACGAATCGCGCATCGGCGAGCAAGACGCCGGCGATATTGATGAAGATCGGCAGTTCATGACCATGCGCCGCCAGGATCCGCTGGTCGCCGATAACCTGCTCGATCGTCCATAGCGTGAGCGCGACGATGTCGCGGCTCTCCTCCGCGATCGGGATGAAGTCGCTTGGCAGAACGAGGCCGCGTTGCGGATGGCGCCAGCGGACCAGCGCCTCGACACTGACGATCTCCTGCCGACGCAGATGGACCTTGGGTTGATATTGAAGGAACAGCTGGTCGCCGCCGATCGCCTTGTGCAGCTCGCGCGCCAGCATCAGCCGGTCGAGCGACGCGCTGGCCGCCGATACGTCGCGTGCGATCGGTCCGCGCTCGACCCGAGCATCGGCAAGCGCGAGCTCGGCTTCCTCGACCAGGCGAACCTCGTCGTGCTGTGGCGCACGGACCGACGCGCCGCCCAGCGTCAGGTCGACATGATAGAGCTCGCCATCGATGTCGAACGGCGTGGTGAAGGCGTGCGCGATCTGGTCGAGCGCCAGATCGAGATCGCTCTGCTGATCCCCCAGCAGCGCGATGTCGATCAGGTCGCGGGCGGCGATTTCGGTGCGCGACTGTGGCAGCAAGGCTGCGATCCGGATCGCGATGTCGCCGACCAACGTGTCTGCACGGCCCCGCCCGACATGCCGGCGAAGCATCGCGAAATTCGCCACTTCTGCCAGGATGACGAACTGCCAGCCATGATAGGCGACCGGAAGGCAAGGCACAGTCACGTGCTCCGGGACGTCAGTCATAGGACCGCCCCGTCGACGCATACCCGCACTCACGCACGTCGCAACGGCAGTCGGAAGGAAGATGCGACCGGTCATTCATCTCCGAAACGCTAGCTGCCGATACTGAAGATAGCGTTAAGCCTCCCATTACGACACGTAAACATGGTTAACGATCAATAAACCATGTTGTGTTTCAATTAACGCCTGATTAACTTTATCAAGCGTCCGAAACGGCGTGAATAAGGGAGAAAAAAGTGCTGAAGTTCATTCTTTCGCTCGTCTATGGCGACTCGATGCGCCCCTGGTAAACAGGTGCCGGCCCGGCGTTTTTGGAAAGATCCGCGGTTTCGTGGTTCGGCTTCCATCGGCACCGGGCCAATTTAGCGACGTTCAACTATAGTAGTTTAAGATCCAGCCCGGCCTGCCCCCCCCGGCCCGCCGCGAACGGCATTGCCCCGTGCGCTGACCGCGATGTGCCACAGGCGTAGAACCGCACTGCAGGACAGTATCGGGTCACGAATCAGCGACGGCCGTCATTCCTGTCATCAGTCCGAACGGACCACCACATCGCCGGCGGAAAGCCCGGGCACCCGGCATCGTCTCACGAACGGCTCAGGCCTTCGCGCAACATCCCTGCGCCCGCACACGCGACGTCAATGGACGCGCGAGCCTGACCGCAAGCGGAAATCACCGATCAAGCGAGATCCCGTGGCGGGCGTGATTCGCGCCGCCACGGGATGAAGCGATCAATAGTCCTTGGAGTATTTCACGCTGGCATTGGTCCCGCCCTGCGCGCCGGCCGACGAGAGCAGGCTGAGCGCCTTGGTCAGGGCAATCTCGAGCTGGGTCGAGGTGAAGCCCTTCGCGTCGGTCACGATCTCCACATAGATGTTGTCGGTCAGGTACTTGCCTGCCGCAAGGCTAGTGCCACGCCCGCTGGCCTCGTCGGCGCCAAGGACGCGCAGACGATCGAAGCCGGTCGCCGAGCGCAGCTTGCCGAGCGGGTTCAGCCCGCCACCCGATCCGCGCAGCGAATTGAGCGCAGACGCCAGCTGGATCGCCTCGGTCGCCGAGAGATTCTCGGGGTTGGTCCCGAACAACAGCCTGCTCAGCACCTCGTCCTGTGGCAGCGCCGGGGTCGAGGTGAAGGCGATCTGCGGCCGCTGGCCGGTGCCCGTGACGTTGATGACGACGGTGATGTTGTTCGTGGTCGTCGTCGCCTGGATGTTGATGTCCGGATCAGTCAGCGCCCCGCCACGGAAGCGGATCGTGCCGCGATTGACCTCGAACCGCTTGCCCGCGAACGAATAGGTACCGCGGACGATGTCGAGCCCACCGGTGACGACCGGCGCGGTCGACGTGCCGGTGATCCGCATGTCCATCTCCCATTCCGATTCGAGACCCATGCCGGACACGAACAGTTGGTTCGGCGCCCGCACCCGGAGGTCGAGCTTGATCAGGCTCGGCGGCGCGGGCCGCGCCGGACGATCGGTCGGCAGGGCCGGCCGGATCTCGCTCTTGCGACGGATACCGGTCAGCTCGGCGACTTCCGCCTGACCCTGGCGGATGATCTCGTAGCGCGCCTCCGGGATCTGCAGGTCACCCTTGAGCAGTCCGCCATCGCGGCCATAGGTGAACCGCACCGACCCGGTCGTCGTCGCACTGAGCGCGTCGCTCTTGGCAAGCTGTGCATTGTCGAGGGTCGCGCGCAGATCGATCGGGAAGCCGCTGTCCGCGGCAAGCCCGACGCTGCCCTGGGCCTGTACACTGCCATTGCCGGCACGGGCCCGCAGCTGCGTCAGTTCAAGCCGGTCGTTGTTGAACCGAGCGTTGATCGCCATCTGCGACAGCCGCGTGCCGTAGACCTCATTGTCATAGGTCAGCGAATCGGCCCGGACGATGCCGTTCAGACGCGGCGCCTGGACACGCCCGGAGAAGTCCGCCGCGATCGCGATCGGCCCGGACAGCTGCTGGTTGGGCAGCGCGGCCAGGCTGAACAGCACTGCCGATGGCCCGTTGTACCGAATGCCACCCGACAGTGGTGCCGCCATGAGCCGTTCGGACCAGGATGCGCCATCACCGAGCGGCCGGAGATTGGCGACCATGCGCCCCACCACCGTCGGCCCGCGCCGAACCAGCGCGCGGCCGGTCCCACCATCGGCATTCAGCGTGCCGGCAAACACGATGTCGACCGGATCGGACACCGCCGCGATTCCCGTACGGGTGAAGTTGCTCACCGTCGCACGGACGTTCGCCGTGGGCACCGCAGTGCTGTTGGCCTGGGCGAAGTCGAGGCTGCCGGTCGCGGTGCCGCCGATCCCGAGGTTCGGCATCAGCGCGCTCAGCACCGACAGGTCGAGCTTGTCGAGCCGCGCCTGTGCGTTCAATCCGCGGCCATAGCTGCCGGCAAGGCGTGCTGCGCCGGCCGCTGTCCCCTGACCGAAGTCGATCCGGGTCGGCGAAAGGCGATAGACGCCCTGCGTCGCCTGGATCCGCGCGGGATTGGCGGTGCGGAAGTCGATCCCGTTCGCCTGGCCCTTGAGCGCGACCAGATAGTTATCGGGGCTCAGCTTCGCATTCATCGCGAGGCGGAACGGTACGCCGCTCGACCCCGTCGCCAGTGCCTGGGCCGTGCCCTTGCCGCCGACGTAATTCACCTTTGCGCGCGCGGCGGACAACACGACCTCGCCGTAGCGCATGTCGGCGATCTGGACGTCGGCGATCACCTCGGGCGCCTTTGGATACAGCACGGCGCTGGCATCGACGATCGCGCGGCCGATCGTGAAATCGACCATCCCCGGAATCTTCGCGCCATAGGCCCGCGCAGCGACATCGGCGCGCTGATACCCGCCTTGATTGGCGAGACGGACATTGCCCGTCAGCCCCTGCCCCGCGAACTGCAGCGCACCGCCGAACGGCCCCGCCGCACTCTGCACGATCCGGCCGCGTGCAACGATGCCCGCGAAGACCGCACGACGCACGTCGACCGCAAGCTGCGTGCCCGGCGTGACCAGCACATCGGCGGTGAACGGCCCGTAATCGGTGCCGCCGCTCGCGACGACGGCATAGGCCCCGTTTCGCCCGACCACCCGCGCCTGGAGATTGACCAGCCCGACGCCGACGCCCGGCCGCGGTGCGCGCAGGACGACGACCGGCGCGGTCGCGCTGCCCGTGACCCGCGCCGAGAGCGGACCGTAGACGGTCGAATAGGCATCCGCGTTGACGAGCACCGCACCGGTCGCCGGATCGAACCGCCCCTCACCGCGCGTCACGCGGAATTGCGGCGCGTTCATGCGGAGGTTGCGGAAGGTCACGATCCCCTCGGGGCTGTACCCGATGTCCGACCGGACGATCGCGTTACCGCCGAGGAAGCTGCGCGCGCCCTCGTTGAAGATCTGTGCGGTCTGCGCGACGACGCGGCCGGTGATGCCGAACCCGCCATTGGGGCCCGGCACCAGCTTTGCATCGGTCGTCAGGTTGACGATGCCGATCCCGTCAACGCGGTAGTTGTTGACCCGCCCCTTGAGCGCGCCGGTGTAGCGTCCGGTCGACATGTTCGCGACAACGACCGCGGTCGCGTCGATCTTGTCCGAACGGATCTTGAGGTTGTCGGACAGGACGTTGACGCCGGAGATCGCGAAGTCCCCGTCGATCGCGACGTTGGTCGCGAGGCCGCCAACCGCCGCATTGAGCCCGGTCACGCGACGTGCGCGCGCCTTGATCGGCAGGAGAATGCGGTCGGCATTCACGCGCGCGAGACCCTCGGCATAGAGGTTCTCGACACCCATGTCGCCGAAGGCGATCGTCGCGGCCCGGACCTTGTAGTCGACCGTCGGGGTCGCGAACGCCCCGTCGAGGACGACGCGCGCGGTGACATCGCGACCGCGCAGATTGGGCAGGATCGCCCCTGGGGTCAGAAGCTTGGCATCGACCGCGAAGTTGGCGAACCGGCTGTTGGCGAGATCGATCAGGCCACCGGCATCGACCGCGAGCGCATCCGACTTCAGCGTCATGCGCGTGTCGGCCTTGCGGTCGTTCAGCGTCGTGTCGATCGCCACGTCGAGCTGCGGCGCGGTCAGGCGCTCGACCGGGCCTTCGAGATACAGGCCGGGGCGGGTCGCGCCGCGCACCTCGATATGGCCGTTCTTCGCGGTCAGGCCGAGATTGGCGAGCTCGCCGCCGCCCAGCGTCGCGACTGCACGACCGCGCCATGCGGCCCAGCTTCCGCGTCCGTCGACCGTCGCGGTCAACGGTGCCTTGAGCGCCCCCATCGTCGCGACCACACCGCCGACGGGTGCGGTCAGCTTGACGTTGACGTCGAGCTTGTTCTGTTCGGGCACCGCGTCGAGCTTGAGGATCAGCCGGTCGCCGCCGGCAATGCCGGGGCCCGTCAGCGCGGCGGCGTTGGTCGTCAGCTGCGCACGCTTGTCCGCGATATGGACCGCGCCGTCGATCTTGAGGATATGCGTCTGGCCCGTCACCGGCTTGCCGATCACGAACCGGTCGATCACCAGCCGGTTCACGTCGATATCGAGATCGGGCAGTAGCGGCGCGTTGGGATCGGTCGGGGTTGCCTTGAGCACCGGACGCCGTTGCAGCGTGACCAGCGGCGTGGTCAGTGACCGGACATCGACATGGTTGCTGGCAAAGGCGAACGGGCGCCAGTCGACGCGCAGCTTCGGGCTGGTGAGGAACACGCCGGTCGGGTCCGACACGCGGACGTCGCTGAGCGTCATCGCGCCGTAGATCGATCCGTCGATCCGGCCGACCTTGATGTTGAGGCCGGACGCGGTCGTGTAGCCACCGATCTGATCCGCGACGAGACGGCGACCGGGATCGGTGTTGATCCCGAACAGCACGATCAGCACGAGTGCGATCAGCGCCACGACCAGGATCACGATCCCCTTGAGGATCCGCTGCCACAGCGGCCGACGGGCCACGACGCTGTCGTCAGCCTGATCGATAGGACCCTGGTCGGCAGGGGGTGCGCCGTTTTCGGCCATCAGAATGCCTGCCCGATCGAGATGTAGAGCGCGACCTTGCCGTCGCCCTCGCGTGGGTTCAGCGGCGTCGCGACGTCGATGCGCATCGGACCGAAGCTGGTGTAGAAGCGACCGCCGATACCCGCGCCATAGCGCAGGCTCGACAGGTTCGGCGTGCTGCTCTCATAGCTGTTGCCCGCGTCGATGAACGGCACGATGCCGAAATCGCCGAAGCGGTAGCGCGCCTCGAGCGCGAACTCGTTGAGCGAACGACCGCCGACCGGATCGCCATTGGGATCGAACGGCCCGAGCCGCTGATAGCCATAGCCGCGGACCGATCCGCCGCCACCGCCATAATAGCGCCGCGACGGCGCTAGGTCGTCGCGCGCGACGCCCTGGATCGTTCCCGCCTTGGCGCGGCCGGCGATCACGATGCTGCTCGACACGGGATAGTAGAAGGTCCCTTCGACCATCGCGCGGACATAGGGTTTGACCGAGCCCTGCACCGATGTTTCGGGGCTGGCGTTCAAACGCAGGCGGAAGCCCTTGGTCGGGTTCAGCAGGCTGTCGGAGCGGTCGAACAACAGCTGTCCGGGCAGCGCGACGATGCCGTAGGTCCGCCGGACGTTCTCGCCGCGGGCAAAATCGTACACGCTCTCGTTCGTGCCGACGAGTTCGCCGCCATAATAATAGGTGATCGGCTTCTGCCAGATCGGCGTCGAATCATAGCTCCAGCGGATGCCGACGCTCGTCGTGAACGCCTCATAGGCGTCGTAGTTCGAATGATTGGCCCCCGCCGTCAGGCTGAAGGTGCGGTCGCGACGCCCGGCATTGGCGCGACGGAACGTGCCCGCAAGCCCTTGTTCCTGCGTCCCCGCGATCACCGACGCGAGCAGGCCACCCTCATAGGGAAACAGGTTGCGATGCTGCCAGGTCCCCTCGGCGCGGAAGCCCTGCCCGGTCGAGAAGCCGACATTGCCGCCCAGCGTGCGCGCCGGGCCCTTTTCCTGCCGGACCAGCAGGTCGACCTGCTCGGTGCCGTCGGGGTTGGTGCGGCCGGTCCGCTGCGGCACCACCGAGACGCTCTGGAACAGGCTCGTCGCGACCAGCGCGTCGCGCAGGTCGTCTGTCATCCGGTTGTCGTAGAGCTGCCCTTCCTCGAACCGCGGAAAGACGTTCAGATGCTCGATGTCGAACACTGCGTCGCCTTCGGTGCGCAACTGCCCGAACGAGGCGCGCGGACCCGTATCGACGGGCAGCGTATAGGCACCGGTCGGGACCTGCGCCTCGTCGTCGAGCAGGATGTCGCGCTCGCCGACCTTGACGAAGGGATAGCCCATCTGCGGCAGCATCAGCGAGACATTGGCTTCCGCCCCCTGGATCCGGTCCGCCTGGATCGGATCGCCGACCTTCAGCGGCAACTGGCTGCGCACCAGATCCGGCGGAATGGTCTGCGCGGTCTTCACGTCGATCGAACCGAGCGTGTAGAGCCGCCCCGGCTGCGCGCTGACGATCGCCTTCAGCCGGCCGGGCTTTTCGGGAACTGCCTCGATCGTGGAAATCGCGGTCGCATCATAATAGCCGAGCGACTTCAGCAGCCGGACGACCAGCGCCTCGTCTTCCTTCGCGCGCGCCGAAACCTGCGTCGTGTTGGCCGCCTTGCCGCCACCCTTCAGCGCCGACAGGGCCTTGTAGCGCGCCTCGAGCCCGTCGCCCGCATCGGCCAGACCCTTGATCTCCGCATCATAGCGGATCTCGGGCGCATCCTTGTCCTTGATGTCCGCAGCGGTCGCCAGCGGTGCCGTGTCGTAGCTCGCGAGCGCGGGAAGCGGCACGACCAGCTGCGGATCTTCGGGACCGATGGGGGGCAATACGGCGCCCGTCGCGGTCGTCGCGGAGGTCACATCCGTCGCGGGCGTCACGGGCGCGGTTTCGCTCGCCATCGGTTCGAGCGGTGCGTTGATGTCGTTCGAAAGCGGCGGCAGCGCCTGGTTGAATTCCGCGTCGGGGACGATCGGGGCATTGCCCTTGGGATCGGCATCACCGGTATCGGATCGCTGCTCGGCGGTGGGTGCGTCGGGTCCCTTCGCTGGCGCGGTACCGGGCTTTGCCAGCTGGGCCTCGCCGGGAGCAGCCACAGTCGCCGCCAGAGCGATCGCGAGCCAATAGTGCCGTCTTGTCGAACTCGTCACAGGAAACACGATCCCCTTTCGAAGGGCGACCGCGTTCGATTCATCCCCGTTAATCCCTCGCAACGCACGAAACTTGGGTTGGTTTCCGTCATCCGGCGATTCACACGCAGCCGATCATACCGGCCACCGGAAGGACGATGGTGTCGCGGCCCGGCCGCTCAAGCCGTAGCGTCGCATTGGGTACCATCGCGCCGGACGCCAGATCCTCGCGCGTGACGATCGTCATGTCGAGCGCGACGGTCAGGTCGCCACCGCGATAGGTCGTCACCCCGGCAAAGCCGTAGCCACCCGGCCCGGCCTCGTCGACTCGCGCATAATCGACCGGCTTGCCGTCGACTGCGAGACGCAACCGCGCCAAGTCGGCGGTCGCCATCGCCACCAGCGCGCGATCGCCCGTCGACCAGAGATACGCCGCGCATCCCCGTGCAGGCATCGCCTGCTTGCCGATCGGACCGAGCGTCGCGGGAGCCTTGGTGGTGTCGCCGGGCACCGTCTTGGCGGGCGTGGCGGCCTGCACGGCCGCGGCGATAAGCAATAGCATCATCCGCCCGACGCTATCATGAAGAGCCAGGCCGGATAAGCCGCGATCGCCAGCAATGCGCCGAACGGCATCGCGGTCTGCCCGGTGACGGGTTTGCCGCCGACGCGCATCGTCAGCACCGCGCCCAGCCCGACCATGCTGGCGATCAGCAACACGGCGGGCAGCATTTGCCAGCCGAGCCACAGGCCGATCGCACCGAACAGCTTGGGATCGCCGCTGCCCATCCCGTCATGCCCACGGATTCGACGATAGCCCGCCGCGATCGCCCAGAGGAGGGCGAACCCCGCGATCCCGCCGATCAGCCGGTCGAGTCCCCCGGGCGCCAGTCCGGCGACGCCGCCCGCCGCACCGCCGAGCGCGAGCAAGAGGGTCAGACGGTCGGGCAGCCAGAAGGCGACGAGGTCGAGCGCGGCGAGTGCCAGCAACAGCCAGCCGAAGACCGCACCCCACAAGGCAGCCTGCCCCGGCGCGACGAGCCCCGCGGCGATACCGATCGCCAGCCCGCACGCCTCGATCCGCCAGTGCAACGGATCGATCTGCGCACCGCAAGACCGACACCGCCCCCGCAGCAGCAGCGCACTGACCAGTGGGACGAGATCGATCGCGGTCAGCGTGCGCCCGCACGCATCGCACGCCGACCGCCCGCGAACGACCGACCGGTCTTGCGGCCAGCGAATCACCAGCGCGGCGATGAAGCTGCCGACGATCGCACCGAGCACGCCCAGCGCCGCCGCGGCGATCATCGGGCTCGGCACGGGCATGGCGTCGATCATCCGCCGCGCGTGCCGGGCACGTCCCGCGCCGTCAAGTCGATCCCGGCCGGCGTTGCCGGCGTCAGAGACCTAGCGTGTAATATCGGCTGAACCGCGAGGGCGGATAGGACCCGAACCGCTTACAGCGGACAAAGCCTGCGCGTTCGTACAGTGCGCGCGCCGCGGCATGGGCGGCGTTGCTCCCGGTCTCGAGGCTGATCCGGGCCGCGCCCATGTCTCTGGCATGGCGGATCGCATGCTCCAGCAGCGCCGCGCCGACGCCGCGGCGTACATGGTCGGGATGCGTCCGCATCGATTTCAGTTCGCAATGCCCCGCGTCGAGCGGCTTCACCGCGACGATCCCGAGCAGGGTCGAATCGCCCCCCGCCCCGTCCCAGGCCGACCACACCACCACCGACGGATCGCGCAGCCCGGCGAGGTCGAGGGCAAAGACACAGCCCGGCGGCGAATTGGCATGCGCGGCGCGCTGGTGCAGCGCGACCAGATCGACGACCGCGTCGCGCGTCAGATCGTCGCGCTCTATCCGCATGACGCGATCCGGGTGCGACGGCGCGTCATCGCTCAGGGCAACGCTTCGTCCGCATCGATTCCCCACAGCGCGTCGACGCGCACGAAACCGGCCTGTCCCTTGATGTCCATCTTGCACCAGCCATTGCCGCACTGGCTCAGCCGACCGACGACGCCGGGGGCCGCGCGCCACTGCAGGCGTCCGGTGTCACTCGGGCGGTCGAGGATCGCGATCGGGGTCGTGCCGCGCACGATCGCGGTGCGCGTGCTGCTCATCAGATTGGCCTGCATCCAGCCTTCGGTGCCGTCAGGATCGGCGATCTTGCGCCATTCCTTGTGGATCGCGATCACGCGCACGGGCAGGTCGGCACGCTGATACAGCCAGCTGGCGGGATAGGCGCGGGCCGGCCCGGTCCGCAACCGCGCGCGCCCCGCCGAGATCGAGGCATAATAAGGGAGCTTGCGTACCGGATCCGCGGCGGCGGCAGGCTCGGTGCCCAGCGCCGCCGTGACGAGGGCGGCGAGCCCGAAGGCGAGAATGCGCATGCTGATGTCCTGTTGCCGACGCGGTTCGTGTCCGGCCAAGCTCTATCGCCACCGCGGCGGCGGTTTCAACTGCTAAGCGCGCGCGCCGCCGTTCCACGGATGGCAGCGCGGTTTTGCCGCTCCATCGTTGACGCCGTGGATGACGTTCGCCAAGCCACGGTCATGCCCGATCCACGCCCCGATAGCTGGCCCGACACCCGGCGCTGCCCCAACCCCAAGGTGGTCGTCACGCGCGAACTCGCCGATGCGGTCATGGACCGTATGGCGGCGCTGTTCGACACGACCAACAACCACGGCGATGCCAAGCTCAGCCGCGACCAGCTGGCCGCGGCGATGGCCGATTGCGACGTGCTGGTCCCGACAGTGACCGACGACATCGACGCCGCGCTGATCGCCGGCGCGGGCGATCGCCTTCGCCTGATCGCCAATTACGGAGCGGGCGTGAACCATATCGACCTGAAGGCGGCGCGTGCGCGCGGGATCATCGTCACCAACACGCCGGGGGTGCTGACCGAAGACACCGCGGACATGACGATGGCGCTGATCCTGTCGGTGCCGCGGCGGCTGGCGGAGGGCGAGAAGCTCGTCCGCTCGGGCGCATGGACCGGCTGGAGCCCCGGCGGGATGCTCGGCCACCGGATCGGCGGCAAGGCACTCGGCATCGTCGGGATGGGCCGGATCGGACAGGCGGTCGCGCGCCGCGCCGCCGCATTCGGCCTCTCGATCCACTATCACAATCGCCGCCGCCTGCCCGTCGCGCTCGAACAGGCGCTCGGGGCGACGTGGCACGCCTCGCTCGACGAGCTGCTCGGCGCAGTCGACATCGTCACGATCCACACCCCGCTGAACGCCGACAGCCGGGACATGATCGACGCGCGGCGGATCGCGCTGATGCGCCCGCATGTCTTCCTCATCAACGCCTCGCGCGGCGGCGTGGTCGACGAGACCGCGCTGGTCGACGCGCTCGAGGCAGGGCGGCTCGCCGGTGCAGGACTCGACGTCTGGCGCCACGAGCCGCAGATCGATCCGCGGCTGCTCGCGCTCGATAACGTCGTGATGCTCCCGCACATGGGATCGGCGACGTTCGAGGGGCGGATCGCGACAGGCGAGAAGGTGATCCAGAACATCCGGATGTGGGCCGATGGCCACCGTCCGCCAGACCAGGTGCTCGAAGGCTGGGCCTGACGGCCGCTCCCCGTCCCCTTTCCCGTGCCCGGAACTGATTCCGCAGTGCGGCATTTGTTGGATACCCCCGGAGAGAAAAAGGAGTATCCCATGAAGAAGATTGCTGTTTCCGCGCTGCTGATCGCGTCCGCCGTGTCGATGAGCGCCTGTTCGACGCTCAAGGGCGCAGGCATTGGTGCAGCCGGCGGTGCGGGTGTCGCCGCGGCGACGGGCGGTAGCGTCGAAAAGGGCGCAGCGGTCGGTGGTGCCGGCGGCGCGGTGGTCGGCACGGTCGCCGACTGAAACGTCTGGCGCGCGCGGGCCTGAAGGTCCGCGCGTCGCCCCTCAAGTCACCGTGCGCGGATCCAGCCGGTCCGCTGAACGGTGCCCGTCAGGACCTTCGACCCGAACGCCTTGGCGACGGTCGCGGCATCCGCAATGTTCATCAGGACGATCCGTGTTCCGCCCGACGGCAGCGATTCGATCGCGCTGATCTCGGCCTTGTGCTTGGCGCACATCGCGACGGCCTGGGCCTCGGTGACGCGTACGTTCATCGCACGCGAAATGGGCGCAACATCGGCGCTGGGCGTGGTGGTCATCTGATAATCCCGGCAGGGAGCGGGAGCGCGATACGTCTCTCAGTCGTGGCTTGCCCGAATGAAGCGCCGCAATGCGTCCGGTATGCGCGCTATCCTGCCGATCGGCAACCTCGGCCGCCGCGTCAGACGCGTGTTCCGAGCAGTGCGAGCCCGAAGCCGACGAACACCGCCCCCGTCGCGCGGTCGAAGGCGCGCCGCAATGCCGGTCGCGTCAGATGCCGCGCGAGCGTCCGCCCGCTCATCGCATAGACCGCATACCAGAGGCTTTCGACCACTGCGAAGGTGACGACGAGGATCGCGAACTGCGGCCCCTGCGGCGCGGCGCGGTTGACGAACTGCGGCAGGAAGGCGGCTGCGAACAGCAGCAGCTTGGGATTGCTGATCCCGATCACGAACCCGCCGCGGAACAGCCGTGCGGCCGACATCGTGCGCGGCAGCGTGTCGGCGCCCAGATCGACCGGCCCGCCGGCACCGCGCCACGCCTTGATCCCCAGCACGATCAGATAGGCGACACCGGCATAGCGCAGCGCATCGAACACCCGCGGCCAGGCAGTCAGCAAAGCCGCAACCCCCGCCGCCGATGCCGCGAGGACGAGGACCAGCGCGGTCAGGCACCCCGCCATCGCCGCCAGGCTGCGCCGCGCGCCGAAGGTCATGCTGCGCGTCATGACGTGCAGCATGTTCGGCCCCGGCGTCCCGCACAACAGGATCACCGCGACCAGGAACACCGTCCACGCATGCAGCGTCATGCCTTTGCCCCCTACCCTGACCGACTCAGTCGCCGGTCAGGATCCGATCGACCAGCTGCCCGACGCTCGGCACGAACCCGTTGGAATAGAACGGGTCCTTCTTGAAGTTATACGCCGCATGACCTGCGAACATCAGGTTCTGGTCGATGTCGCCGCCATGCGCGATATCCTGCAGCGTCTTCTGGATGCAGAAGCTGCGCGGGTCGGCGAGCCGCCCCGTCGAGTTGGTCTCGGTATCCGCCCAGCTCGAGAAGGAGCATTGCGACAGGCAGCCCATGCAATCCGCCTGATCCTTGCGGATCATGCCCTTTTCTTCCGGACCGACGAAGACCAGCGTGTTGTCCGGGGTCTTGAGCGCGTCGGTGAAGCCTTCGCCGAACCACTGGCGTGCGCGCAGCAGGTCGTTGCGCGTCACCCAGAAATTCTTGCCCTTCACGCCGACGTCGAGCTGGAAGATGTGGTCGCCCGCCTCCTGCGTCGAAAACGCGATCTGGCGCTCGGACCGTGCCTCGAGGCTGCGCAGGAACGGGTTGCGCACCGCCGAGGAATAGAAACCGGTCGGCGAGAATTTGTGCAGCAGCACATCGCCTTCCTCGATCTTCGTCAGCGCGTCCTTCCATCCCTGCGGGATCGGGCTTTCGCGCGTCAGCAGCGGGCGGGTGCCGAACTGGAACGCGATCGTGCCGAGCTCGGGATTGTCGATCCAGTCGTTCCAGTCGCGCAGATACCAGACGCCGCCCGCCATCACGATCGGCACGTCGTCCGAAATACCGCCCTCGCGCATCACGTCGCGCAGTTCCTTCACGCGCGGATAGGGATCCTGCGGCTTCAGCGGATCCTCGGCATTCGACAGGCCGTTATGCCCGCCCGCGAGCCAGGGATCCTCGTACACGACCGCGGCGAGCCACTGTGCCGCCTTCGAATAGGCGCGCTTCCACAGCGCACGGAACGCCCGCCCCGAACTGACGATCGGCAGATAGCTGACGCCGTAGGACGCGGTGATCTCGCTGAGCTTGTAGGGCATGCCCGCACCACAGGCGACGCCCGCCACCTTGCCGCGCGTCCGCTCGAGCACGCCGTGCAGGATCCGCTGCGCGCCGCCCATTTCCCACAGCACGTTGATGTTGATCGCGCCCTTGCCGTCGGCGATCTCATAGGCGCGCTCGACCTGCTGGACCGCACCGTCGATCGCATACTGGACGAGCTCCTCATGCCGGTCACGCCGCGTCAGCGCGGCATAGACCTGCGGGATGATCTTGCCCTCTGGATCGTAACTATCGGCATTCACGGCAGAAACCGTGCCGATGCCACCTGCGGCGGCCCAGGCTCCGGCCGACGCATGGTTGGTCGCCGCGACTCCCTTGCCGCCTTCCACCAGCGGCCACACTTCGCGACCGTTATAGACGATAGGCTTCAGGCCCTTGAACACGACGTCACCTCTCCCGGAAAATACGGCCCCCTATATCGCAAGGACGCAGCGTGCGAGCAAATTAAGACCTAGGTTAGCGCGCCGGGTCTGCTGAGCGCCTCTTCGTACAGTGCACGGTAGCGCGCGATCATCACCGATTCGTCAAATTCGGCCCGCGCCCGCCGCTGATTCGCCGCGCCGATCGACGCGCGCAGCGCGGGATCCGCGACCAGCGCCTGCAACGCATCGCGCAGCCGTACCTCGCTCGGCGCTTCGGTGATGAACGGCAGGTTTTCGGGCGCTACCATCCGCGCAACGTCGCCGACCGGATAGCTCGCGATCGGCAGGCCGGCGGCCATCGCCTCGACCACCGAGATCGGAAACTGCTCGCTGCGCGACGACAGAGCGAGGATGTCGAAATGTCCGATATAACGATAGGGCCGATCGAGAAATCCCGGCAGGACCAGCGTGTCGGCCATTCCCATCGCCGCTGCCGCCTGGGCGATCCGCGCGCGCTCGGGTCCTTCGCCGACGATCACCAGCCGCACCCGCCCCGACACGCCGCCGACCGCACGCACCAGTGCGGTCAGGTCCTTCACCTCGCGCAGGCCCGCCAGCGCGCCGATGACGACCTCCTTCGCCTTCGGGACGAACCCCGGGATCGCCTTGGGTTCGGGCTTTTGCGCGTAATAGGCGGTGCCGATGCCGTTCACGATCCGGTGCACCCGCTCGCGCGGCTGTTTCCAGGTCTTCAGCGCGATCGCCTCGAGCACCTCGGACGGGACCGCCAGCGCATGCGCCGCGCCCAGCGCGAGGCGGCGATAGATGTTACGCTCGATCTTCAGCCCACCCGCCTCGTCGGCGTTGAACCCGTCCTCGTGATGAACCAGCGGCGGCGCGCCCTTGCCGAACGCGCGGCGCGCCATCGCCCCGTCGATCGCCCCCCAGTTATAGCTCAGCACCAGGTCGAACCGCCGCATATACTGCGCGATCGCCTCGTAGCGCGCGACCGACGGCTTGCCCGTCAGCGGCGGCGGGTTCTGCGCGATCTCGTAGCGGATCCCCTTGGCGATCGACGCCTGCGCGCCCAGCGCATCGGGCACGCCCGACACGATGGTGTGCTTGGCGCGATCGCCGAACGCATTCATCAACCGCACCGCCCGCGCCTCCTTCCCGCCGAGGTCGAACGAGGAGTGGAGATGCAGGATGTTGACGGGTGCGGCCATGCCCGACGCGATGCCGATTTCTCGCCGGGGTTTCAAGGGAGCAGGCGCGCCGGATCGCTGTCCGCTGCCGCCCACAATCGGACACTAGAAGCATAATTTCATGCCGTGCTATGATGCCGACAACGGAGAGGGGCGGACGGTGAAAACACTGAATGACTTGATCGAATGGGCGAACGAACAGCGCAAAGAATCTCTGCGACAGGTCGATCTCTTCAGTAACGGCGGAGTGAAGGCACAGCTTGTCATGCCGGATGGCACTACGCAGGATATTACTGCCGGGGTGCTTTCGCATCAGAAAGCGAACGTAGATGCTTTCACCAGTCTTGTGTCAGCCTTGAAGAGGTAACGTCCGCTCCCCACCAAAATACGCCGCAAACCGCATCAAGCGGGCGGGTCGAACGCAGCCTTCGCGATATGCGTGATCCGGCACGCCAGATCCGCCTCGCCGCTCGCGACCACGTAGAAGTCGCCTGCGTCCGCAATGCCCGTCGTGAAGACGACATTGTCGACGTACATCTGGTCCTTCAGCGGCTCGGTCAGCGCGGGGTTCGCCTCGAGCAGCGGCGCGTGCTGGGTTGCGATCGTGATCGACGGGTCGTCCTTGTCGAGGATCGACCAATAGGTGCGGTAGATGCCGACCACGCCCGACGGCTCGACGCCGTGCCACAGGCTCAGCCAGCCGCGATCGGTCAGGATCGGCGGCGTCCCCCCGCCCATCCGTGCGGTCGAGACCGTGGCGGCGTGCGGGCGGATGCCGGGCTTGTCGTGCGGCTTCCAGTGGAGCGCGTCGGGTGAGCGCGACAGGTTGATCGACGGCCCGGCGCGCCATTCGCTGCCCGGTGGATAGGCGAAATACAGTTCGCCGAGCGGCCGCGTCTGCGCCCAATATTGCCCGCCGATCAGCCCTTCGAAGATCAGCATGTCCTTGTTCTGGTGATCGAGCACGATCCCCTCGAGCTGCCAGTCGAGCGCGTCGGCGGAGGAATAAAGCGTGGTCGAATGCCGTTCCGGGCTGACCGAACAGGTGGTCATCAGATAGCGGTCGCCGACCTTCGAGATGCGGGCATCCTCGACGCCGTAGCATTGGTAGGGCGTGCGCGGCGCGATCGCCCTGTCGTAATGGACCGCGACGACCGAACGGCCCTCGGCGTCGAGTTCGACCGGCAGCAGCCAGGACAGCGAGGTCAGCGCCATCACCTTCCATCCGCCGCCGGGGATCAGGAATTTGCGCGGATCCTTGGTGTCGACCATCTGTAACGGCCACGCATCGCGCAGATAGGCGCCGTCCTGCCAGCGGATCGCATGGACGTTGCCGCCCTTGACCGGCTCGCGCAACGCCTCCGCCACGCGCACCATCAGCAGCAGATTGCCGTTCGCCAGCCGCGTCATCCCCGGATTGAAGGCGCCGAGCACATAGGTCTCGGCCCCGACCTTGCCCGCCAGCGGCGAGCGCGACAGGTCGATGTCGGCGGGAGTGAAGACGAGCTGATCGAACATGCTATTCTCCTAAAATTCTTGTTGTTCGGCCGCCCCGCCCCGCCCCTCTCCCGTTCGCCCTGAGCGAAGTCGAAGGGCATGCCCCGAGCGGAGGTGCTTCGACTTCGCTCAGCACGAACGGGACGGATGAGCGGTGTCGCTATTCCCCCTCCAGCGCGCGGGGCACGATCACGAGTTGCTGGATCACACTTCGCGTCGGCTGCGTCAGCAGGAACTCGACGCCCGCAGCGATGTCTTCGCCGCGCAGCATCTGCTCCGCTGCGATCATCTGCCGCTGCTTCTCGTCGGGCACGTCGGGATATTGCATGTTCGAGCCGACCTTGCCCGGCTCGATCAGCGACACCCGGATCCCCTTCGGCCCCAGCTCGCGACGCAGCGCCTCGGCGAAACCGGCGATGCCCGACTTGATGCCCGCATAGACGGTCGAGCTCGGCCCGAGGATATGCGCGCTGAGCGAACCGATCAGGACCAGGTCGCCGATCGGCGTCATCCGGTGCGCGGCATGATGCGCGCTGAGCAGATAGGCGGTGAAATTGACCGCGATCGCGTAGCGCAGCGCGTCCTCGTCCATCTGCGTCAGCCCGCCCGCGGCGATCGAGGCGTTGACGACGGTGATGTCGAACCCGCCCAGATACGCCTCGCCGGCATCGAAAAAGGCGCGGACCTTGTCCGGATCGGCAAGCTCGGTGACCATCCCGTCGCCTTCGCCGACCGCGCGGATGCAGGCGAGCGCGTCCTCGAGATGACCCGCATCGTGACCGCAGATATAGACTTTGGCGCCCCCCGCCGCGAGCAGCACCGCGATCGCCCGGCCGATCCCTGTCGTCCCCCCCGTGATGATCGCGCGTCGACCCTCAAGGGAGCGATGATTCACATGAAGGTCGGCGGGTGCGGTCATAAGCTGTTCCGGTCATCGAGCAGGCGGGACGAGGCACAGATGCGACGCCTCGTCCCCGTCCCCTAGGCGCGGACAGCATCCCCCTCAAGCACCTGCGCCAGCAGGTCGTCGATCGGCGCCTGGACGATCGGCTCGCTCAGCGTTGGGGCATGACCGACCCCGGGCACGGTGACGAGTGTCGCGCGGTCGAGCGATGCGACCATCCGATCCGCGATCGCGGCGGACAACAGATCGGATCGACCACCGCGCACGATCAGCGTCGGGATCTCGCGCAGGCCCGCCAGCGCTTGCCACATGTCCGGCCCGGCCTCGCTGCCCGGCACGCGGAACGGTTCGGCGATCTTCAGGTCGTAATCGAGCACGATCCGGCCCGAGCTGTTGAGCCGGTAGATGCGCTTGGCCATCGCCAGCCAGTCCTCGATCGTCCAGTCGGGATAGACGTCGGCATTGCTCTCCGACACGCAGCGCGCAGCATGCATCCAGGTCGGAAAAACGCTCGCCTTGCCGACATAGCCGCGGATCCGCGACAGGCCCTGCGCGTCGATCTCGGGGCCGACATCGTTGAGCAGCGCGGCTGCGATTCGCCCGCGCGCCGGCCCCGCCATCAGCATCGTGACGATCCCGCCGAGCGACGTCCCGAACGCGACGAAACGGTCGATGCCATGCTCGGCCAGCAACGCCTCGACATCCTGGACATAGGTCAGCGGGACATAGGACATCGGATCCTTGGCATAGGCGCTCTCGCCGCGCCCGCGGAGATCGATCGCGATCAGCCGCCAGCGTCCCGCCAGCCGCGCCGCCAGCGCATCGAAGTCGCGCGCGTTGCGTGTCAGCCCGGGCAGGCACAGGATCGGCGGACGACCATCGCCGCCGCCCGGATAGTCGCGTGCGTGCAGCCGCAGCCCGTCCCTGGACCACCAATAGAGGTTTTCGTAAGCGGCCATGGTTGCGTCCTTCGGGTAGCGGCCACCATATCGCCGCATGCCCATCGACCCGCAAGCCTTCCCCGCCTATCGCCCCGAAACCACGTTGCTCGACCTGGGCGACCCGTTCTTCGATCCGGTCGCGGCGGCCGATTTCCCGCGCACCGAGCTCCGCTTCCGCAACGATCGCGCCGCCGCACAGGTCGGCCTGGCGACGCTCGACGACGACGAATGGACCCGGCATTTTGGCCGGTTCGCGCCGTTGCCGGGCACGCTGCCCGGGCCGCTTGCCTTGCGCTATCACGGTCATCAGTTCCGCAACTACAATCCCGATCTGGGTGACGGGCGCGGCTTCACCTTTGCCCAGATGCGCGACGATCGCGGCCGCCTGATGGATCTCGGCACAAAGGGTTCGGGGCAGACGCCGTGGAGCCGCGCGGGCGATGGCCGGCTCACGCTGAAAGGCGGCGTGCGCGAGATCCTTGCGACCGAGATGCTCGAGGCGCTGAACGTCCCGACCTCGCGCACGCTGTCGCTGATCGAAACCGGCGAGGACCTGCAGCGCGGCGACGAGCCGAGCCCGACCCGCTCCGCGGTCATGGTCCGGCTCAGCCACAGCCATGTCCGGATCGGCACGTTCCAGCGCCTTGCCTATCATCGCGACGAGGACGCCCTGCGCCGGCTGGTCGGCTATACATTGTGCAACCTATTCGACGAGGACGGGAACGGGGAAGGCGATGATCCGGTCCGCCTCCTCGCGCTCGTCGTCGCGCGGACCGCGCGGCTTGCGGCGCGCTACATGGCCGCGGGCTTCGTCCACGGCGTGCTCAATTCGGACAACATCAACGTCACCGGCGAAAGCTTCGACTATGGCCCGTGGCGGTTCGCGCCGACCTGGGACCCGGGCTTCACCGCCGCCTATTTCGATCATCAGGGGCTGTACGCCTTTGGTCGCCAGCCCGAGGCGATCCACTGGGACGTGATGCAGCTCGCGGTATCGCTGCGCACGATCGCCGAGAGCGATCCGCTGATCGCCGCGCTCGACGGTTTCGGCCCCGCCTATCAGACCGAAGTGGGCGCGGCGATCCTGTGGCGGCTGGGCGTCCGCCCGCGCGATCCCGACAGCGACCGCGCGCTCGTCCAGGCGACCGAACGCGCGCTGCGGACCAGCGGGGCGGGTATCGACCGATTCTTCTTCGATGCGTTCGGCGGCGAGCTTCCCGCAAGCTACGGCCCCGACTGGGACGAGGTCCGCGCCGCGCTTGGCGGCTATGCCGCGCGCAAGGATCGCACCCATTCCTATTGGTCGGGCACGCCGTGCAGCCTGCTTATCGACGAGGTGGAATCGATCTGGGCGCCGATCGCCGACGCCGACGACTGGAGCCGTCTTACCGCGAAGGTCGCGGCGATCCGGGCGATGGGCGACGCTCTTGCCTGATCGCGGGTGCCGCGGCCGACGGTGCGGCGGGTGGTGGAAACTCTTCTAAAATTGGGGCAAGAGCCCGATATGGCCGATGAGATCCTCTCCTACGAACCCGCAACCGGTACGCTGTTGTGGCGTCACCCGATCGGGGATGTCGATACCGAAGTGGCGACCGCGCGGTCGGGCTGGGCCGGCTGGGCGTCCAAGCCGCTCGCGTTCCGGATCGAGACGATGCGCCGGTTCGCCAATGTCGTCCGCCAGCGCAACGACGCGTTCACCGACCTGATCGCGCGCGAGACGGGCAAGCCGATCTGGGAAGCGCGCGGCGAGGTCGAGACGGTGATCGCCAAGGTCGACATCTCGGTCAGCGCCTATGCCGAACGCACCGCGCAGCGCCGGATGGAGGCGCCGATGAACAGCCGCGTCGCGCTGCGCCACAAGCCGCACGGCGTGCTCGCGGTGCTCGGCCCCTATAACTTCCCGGCACACCTGCCGAATGGCCACATCGTCCCCGCGCTGATCGCCGGCAACGCGGTCGTCTTCAAACCGTCCGAGAAGACCCCCGCATCGGGCGCGTTCCTCGTCGAATGCTACCGCGCCGCGGGTGTGCCCGAGGATTGCATCAGACTGCTCGTCGGCGGCCCCGCGGAGGGCAAGGCGCTGGCTGCGCATCCCGATATCGACGGCCTGCTCTTCACCGGTTCGGCCCAGACCGGCCTCGCGCTCAACCGCGCCTTTGCCGAGAAGCCCGAGAAGATCCTCGCGCTCGAAATGGGCGGCAACAACCCGATCATGGTCTGGGACACGCCGGACCTGCACACCGCGGCGGTGCTCGTCGTCCAGTCCGCCTTCACCACCGCCGGCCAGCGCTGCACCGCCGCGCGCCGGCTGATCGTCCAGGAACGGCTCGCCCAGCCGCTACTTGACACGATCGAGCGGATGATCGCGCGGATCATCGTCGACGAGCCGCATGCGAACCCGGCGCCGTTCATGGGCCCGGTGATCGACAACCAGGCGGCGGACCAGCTGACCGAGAGCTTTCTCGAGCTGCTGATGCGCGGCGGCCGCCCGATCCGGCATCTCGAACGCCCGGTCGATACGCTGCCCTTCCTGCGCCCGGCGATGATCGACGTCACCGACATGGCGGAGCGGCCCGATCTCGAGCTGTTCGGACCGATCCTGCAGGTCTTCCGCTCCGATGATTTCGACGCCGCGATCGCCGAGGCGAACAACACCCGCTATGGCCTGTCCGCCGCGCTGATCAGCCAGACGCCCGCGCTCTACGACCGGTTCTGGGCCAATATCCGCGCCGGCATCGTCAACTGGAACAAGCCCACCAACGGCGCCTCGTCGGGCGCGCCGTTCGGCGGCGTCGGCTGGTCGGGCAACCACCGCCCCAGCGCCTATTACGCCGCCGACTATTGCGCCTATCCGGTCGTCAGCAGCGAATCCGAAAGCGCGCGGGCGAGCATCGGCATCGGCCTTCGCGACGGCTGAGGCAGGTAGCGGCCCCCAAAGCTGAACTGCAATCCTCCCCCGCCAGGGGGAGGATCATGGGGCTTACTTCGCCCCGCCCAGCCAGTCGTCGATCTTCTTCTCCAGCACCGGCATCGGCAGTGCCCCCGTATCGAGCACCTGCGCATGGAAGGCGCGCGGATCGAACGCGGCACCCTGCGCCGCCTGCGCCTTGGCCTTCATCCTGAGGATCGTCAGCTGGCCGATCTTGTACGCCAGCGCCTGCCCGGGAATCGAGATGTAGCGCTCGACCTCGGCGGTCGCGTCGGTCCGCCCCATCGGCGAATTGGCGAGCATGTATGCGATCGCCTGGTCGCGGCTCCACCCCTTGGCGTGGATCCCGGTATCGACGACCAGCCGCATCGCGCGCAGCATCTCGTCGTTCAGGCCGCCCATCCGCTGATAGGGATCGCTTTCGACGCCCAGTTCCTTCCACAAGGTCTCGGCATAGAGCGCCCAGCCCTCGACATAGGCGGTGTTGCCGCCGAACCGGATGAACGCGGGGAGCGCGACATTCTCCTGCGCCAGGCTGATCTGGTAATGATGCCCCGGCACCGCCTCGTGCAGGTACAGCGTCTCCATCCCCCACAAATACCGCGTCGGCAGGTCATAGGTGTTGTAGTAGAAGATCCCCGGCCGCGTGCCGTCGGGGGTCCCCTGCTGATACGACCCCGCCGCATCCGTCTTCGCGCGGAAATCGGGCACTGCACGGATCTCGAGCGGGCTTTTAGGCACCAGCGAGAATTGCGTCGCGATCCGGGCGTTGACCCGCTTGCCGATCGCCTCATAGCCCTCGCGCACCGCCGCCGCCGACTTGGGCTGGAAGCGGGGATCGGTGCGCAGATGATCGAAGAAGGCGGCGAGCGTGCCCTTGAACCCGACCGCGGTCTTCTGCGCCTCCATCGCCTGCGTGATCCGCGCGACCTCCGACAGGCCGAGCTGATGCACCGCCTCGGGCTCGAGCGGCAGCGTCGTGCTGTCCTCGATCCGCTGGGCATAAAGCGCGGCACCGCCCGGCAGCGCCGACAGCCCGACCGTGTCGCGCGCCTTGGCGAGATATTCGTTGGCGAGGAAGTCGCGCATCCGGACATGCGCGGGATTGATCACCTCGCGCACCTGCTTGGCATAGGCCGCGGTCAGGCGCGTGCGGTCGGCCGCCGAAATCGACGCGGGGAACATCGTCACCGGCGCGTAGAAGGTCGATTTCTCGACACCCTCGGCGATCAGATTGTCGAACTGGCCGATCATGTTGCGCACGACCAGCTTGGGCTGGGTCACGCCCTTCGCCATCCCCTCACGGAACCGCGCGATCGCCCGGTCATAGACCGCGGCATAGCCCGCATTGCGAAGAAGGTTGTTCTCGTAATCCGCGACCGTCTTGAACGGCGCGCCGCCCTTGCCCGACGCGAAATCGGGATAGAAGGTCTGGAATCCGCCGAAATGGCTGAGCGGCAACAACCGGTCGATCGCGACCAGGTTCGGCGCGAACCCGCGCAGCGCGACCTCGCGGCCGTTGCGGAACACGTCATAGGCGATCTGGTCGACCCGCGTCAGCTTCGCCCGGTCGATCGCGGCGATCGCGGCCAAGTCCTGCTCGACATTGCGCTTGTCCTGCGCGGTGCGCGCATCGGTCAGATATTCGCCGAAGCGATCGGCATAGCGCATGTCACCGCGGAAGATCGCCTGCAGCGGATCATTCTTCAGATCGCGTTCGTCGCTCGCATAGAAGAGCTGCTTGAGCTTCGGATCCTCGGGGCCGTCGCCGGCGATCGGCGCGGGCGGCGGCAGCGCCTGGCTCGACACCGGCACCGCGCCGATGAAGGTGGTCGCCAGCAACATGGCGGCAAGGCAGGTCAGGCGCATTATCGAAGTTCCCCATCGCGTCCGGGTTACCCGGTTCGTCGCGCCTTCCTATCGCGCGGATTCCACCGCCACCAGCCCGTGACCGGGGCCTGCGAACGTTTCGTGCGTTGGCACCCGCGCCGCGTGGGAAAGCAGGACTAGCCCCGGGGCAAATAATGCTGGGCTCGCCAACCGCCCGCCCAGAGCCCATCTTCTTGACATGGTAAGCTTGCTAGACCCCGGTGCCCGCGGGCGCGTCATCCTCGTCGGGGCGGGGCCCGGCGATCCCGGACTGTTGACCGTGCGTGCGGTCGCCGCGCTCGAGATCGCCGACGTCGTCGTCCATGACGGGCTGATCGATCCGCGCGTGCTCGACATTTCGCCGCCTGCAGCGCAGCGCATCTCGGTCGCCAAGCAGCGCGCGCGCCACACGTTGCCGCAAGAGGCGATCAACGCTCTGATCATCGCGCATGTGAAGACCGGCGCGATCGTCGTCCGGCTGAAGGGCGGCGATCCGTTCGTGTTCGGTCGCGGCGGCGAGGAGGTCGAGGCGGTGCGTGCGGCGGGCCTGCCGGTCGAGGTGATCCCCGGCGTCTCCGCAGCACTGGGTTGCGCGGCCGAGGCGATGCTGCCGCTCACCCACCGCGATCATTCGAGCGCGGTCAGCTTCGTCGCGGGCCAGTGCAAGGGTCTGACCGAACAGGACTGGTCGGGACTTGCCGGCCAGGGCCGTACGCTCGTCATCTACATGGGCATCGCGACCGCGACCGATATCGCCGACAAGCTGATGACCGATGGCGTCGCGCCCGACATGCCGGTTGCGGTGCTCGAGCGCGGCACGCTATCGGGCAGCCGTGCGATGCGGACCCTGCTCGCCGATCTCGGCCCGATGGTGCAGCGCGAGGCGGTCAAGAGCCCCGCGATCATCGTCGTCGGCGAGGTCGTCGAACTCTCCAACGCGCAGGACAAGCTCGCCCGCTGGGCACGAATCGCAGAGGCCGCCGCATGAAGCTCCTGACTGGAAACGACCTTCCCACCGGCGACGTGATCTGGTGGACCGGCGACGGCTGGTCGCGCCATATCGAGGATGCGGCCGATGTCGGCGTCGCGGGTGAATCGATCCTCCAGGCAGAGGAAGGCGCACGCCGCGTCAACGTCCCTTATCTGATCGAGGCGACCGCGACCGCAGACGGCCCCCGCCCTGCGCACATCAAGGACCGCATCCGTGCGCTGGGTCCGACGATGCGGCCCGACCTTACGCTCAAGCCGGCCGATCCTAGCGCTGGGAGTTGGGTGATATGATTCACGCGAAGGCGCGAATGCGCGAAGAGTTTAGTGAGAAGGTGGTTCGCGCGGAGACGCGGAGACGCGGAGGTGTTGCGCTCGCCGCGCAGCGGCCTTCACAATCACTAGCCGCGACAGGTTCGATACCCGCTGGCGCGGGAGTTCCCTCTTCTTTCTCCTCCGCGTCTCCGCGTCTCCGCGCGAACAAAATTCTTCTGAATCTCTTCGCGCCATCGCGCTCCTTCGGCTTCGCTCAGGACAGGCGCCGCGTGAACCAAATTCTACCGGGACCCCCCCATGTATAAGTACGACGAATACGACCAGGCCATCGTCGACCAGCGCGTCGACGAGTTCCGCGATCAGGTCCGCCGCCGCCTGTCGGGCGAGTTGACCGAGGACCAGTTCAAGCCGCTGCGGCTGATGAACGGCCTGTATCTCCAGCTGCACGCGTACATGCTGCGCGTCGCGGTGCCGTACGGCACGCTCGACGGCCGGCAGATGCGGATGCTCGGCCATATCGCGCGCAAATATGATCGCGGCTACGGGCATTTCACGACGCGGCAGAACATCCAGTTCAACTGGATCCAGCTCGACCAGACCCCGGACATCCTCCAGGAGTTGTCGACGGTCGAGATGCATGCCATCCAGACCTCGGGCAACTGCATCCGCAACATCAGCTCCGACCAGTTCGCCGGCGCCGCCGCGGACGAGGTCGCCGATCCGCGCCCCTGGGCCGAGCTGATCCGTCAGTGGAGCACGTTCCACCCCGAATTCACCTACCTCCCGCGCAAGTTCAAGATCTGCGTGATCGCGGCGGACGAGGATCGCGCGGCGATGCGGCTGCACGACATCGGCATCGGGCTGCACGTCCGCGACGGTGAACTCGGCGCGAAGATCTATGTCGGTGGCGGCATGGGCCGCACGCCGATGATCAGCCACGAGATCCGCGATTTCGTCCCCGCCGACGACCTGATGAGCTATCTCGAGGCGTGCCTGCGCGTCTACAACCGCTACGGCCGCCGCGACAACATCTACAAGGCCCGGATCAAGATCCTGCTGCACGAGATTGGCCCCGACGAATATCGTCGCCAGGTCGAGGAGGAATTCGCCGCGGTGAAGGGCCTCGGCCTCGATCCGCCGCGCGCCGAACTCGAGCGGATCACGAGCCATTTCGGCGCGCCCGCATTCGAGGAAAACGCGTCCACCGAGATCGACCGCAGCGATCCCGACTTCGCGGTCTGGCTCGACCAGAATGTGAAGGCGCACAAGCAGCCCGGCTATGCGATCGTCAACATCAGCCTGAAGCCCGTCGGCGGCATCCCCGGCGACGCGTCGGCGGACCAGATCGACGTGATGGCCGATCTCGGCACGCGCTACAGCTTCGACGAACTGCGCGTGACGCATGCGCAGAACATCGTCCTGCCGCACGTCCGCATGGCCGATCTACACGCGGTGTGGTCGACGCTCAACGAGGCCGGTCTGGCCGAGGCCAATCTCGACCTGATCAGCGACATCATCGCCTGCCCCGGCCTCGATTATTGCAGCCTCGCCAATGCGCGGTCGATCCCGCTCGCGCAGAAGATCGCGACGCGCTTCGGCGATCTCGGCCGTCAGCGCGAGCTGGGTGAGCTCAAGCTCAAGATCAGCGGCTGCATCAACGCCTGCGGGCATCACCATGCCGGGCACATCGGCATCCTCGGCGTCGACAAGAAGGGCACCGAGAATTACCAGCTCTCGCTCGGCGGATCGGGCGCGGAGGATGTGAGCCTCGCCAAGATCACCGGCCCCGGCTTCTCGGAGGATGGCGTCGTCGACGCGATCGAACGCGTTACCGACCGCTATCTCCAGGTCCGTGACCCCGGCGAGCGCTTCCTCGACACCTATCGCCGCGTCGGCTTCGAGACGTTCAAGGAGGCGATCTATGGTTGAGTATCCGGACCAGACGCTGCTCCGATTCCGCGATGACGAGCCGCATGACGAGCCTGCGGTGACGCTCGATTCGTTCATCGGCCAGAGCAACGCCGCCGCCGTCCGCCTCGAAGCGGGTGACGATGCGCGCGCGCTGCTGCCGCAGATCGACCAGCTCGCGCTGATCGAGGTGAGCTTTCCCGGCTATCGCGACGGGCGCGGCTATTCGGCGGCGCGGATCCTGCGCGAGGCGGGCTATACCGGCGAGCTGCGTGCGGCGGGCGACGTGCTTGTCGACCAGATTCCGTTGATGCGCCGCTGCGGCTTCGACAGCTTCGCGCCCGAGGCCCCGATCGATATCGACGTGCTCCGCGCCAGCCTCGCGCGCTACGACACGCCCTATCAGAAGGCGGCGGACGGCGCCGTGCCGGTCTGGAAGCTGCGCCATGGGTGAAGCGCTCCGCCGGATCGACACGATCGACGTCACCCCCGCCTTTACGAAGGCGGATGCACAGGCGATGCAGGACCGGTTCGCCGGCGTTCCTGCGGCGCAGATGCTGCGCGAGCTGCTGACCGGCGAGCTGGCCGGGCGGATCGCGTCGGTCTCGTCCTTCGGTGCCGAATCGGCGGTGCTGCTGCACATGGTCGCGCAGGTCGATGTCGACGTGCCGGTGGTCTTCACCAACACGCAGAAGATGTTCGGCGAGACGCTCGCCTATCGTGATGCGCTCGCCGAACGGCTGGGCCTCACCGACCTGCGCGTGTTCAGACCCGATCCGCGGCTGCTGGCGATCAAGGATCGGGCCGGCGAACGCTGGTCCTATGACCCGGATGGCTGCTGCGACCTGCGCAAGGTCGAGCCGCTCCGACGCGCGCTCGCGCCGTTCGACGCGTGGATCTCGGGGCGCAAGGGCTTCCAGTCGGGCACGCGCACCGCGCTGCCGCGGTTCGAGGAGGATGAGGGCCGGTTGAAGATCAACCCGCTCGCCGACTGGGACAAGGCCAAGCTCGACGCCTATTTCGGCGAGCATGACCTGCCGCGGCATCCGCTCGAGGCGCAGGGTTATCTCTCGATCGGCTGCGCGCCCTGCACGACCAAGGTCGCCCCCGGCGAGGATCCGCGCGCGGGGCGTTGGCGCAGTTTCGACAAGGTCGAATGCGGCATCCACGCCCCCGGGGGTTACGACCCGATCATCTGACTGAATTCCCTCGCCCCTTTGGGGAGAGGGAGGGAGGAGCCGCAGGCGACGGAAGGGTGAGGGGCGTTGGGGCGAACCGTCCCGCGCCTCACACCCCTCACCCTTCCCACGGCAAGTGCCGCGGGCCCCTTCCCTCTCCCCCGCGGGGAGAGGGAGAAGCGGTCAATATTCCGCGAGATCCGAGAACTTCGTGATCGTCGGGTCGAACTTCATCCGCACCTTGCCGGTCGCGCCGTGGCGCTGCTTGGCGATGATCAGCTCGGCAAGACCGTAGACCCGCTCCATCTCGGCCGCCCAGGACGCGTGATCCTCGAAGATCTTCGCGCTGTCGCCCTCGGCCGGACGCTTGGGCTCCTTCGACGCAACGTAATAATCCTCGCGGTACACGAACCAGACCATGTCGGCGTCCTGCTCGATCGACCCCGATTCGCGAAGATCGGACAGCATCGGCGTCTTGTCCTCGCGGCTTTCGACCGCGCGGCTCAGCTGCGACAGTGCCAGCACCGGCACGTTCAGATCCTTCGCCAGCGTTTTCAGCCCGCGCGAAATCTCGGAGATTTCTTGGACGCGGTTGCCGTCCTTGCTCTTGCCCGACCCCGACAGCAGCTGGAGATAGTCGACCACCACGAGCCCGATCTCGTTATTGTGGCGACGCTGCAGCCGGCGGACGCGCGTGTGCAGCGCGCCGATCGACAGGCCGCCCGTGTCGTCGATGAACAGCGGCAGGTTCTCGAGCTCAGCCGCCGCGGCCGCAAGCTGCGCGAACTCGGTGCGGCTGATCTTGCCCATGCGGAGCGATTCGGAACTGATCTGCGACTGCTCGGCGAGAATACGCGTCGCCAGCTGATCCGCGGACATTTCGAGGCTGAAGAACGCGACCTTCGCGCCGACCGAATCCTTCGGCGCGATCCCGTCGGCCATGTCGCGCATCCAGCGCCGCGCGGCGTTGAACGCGATGTTGGTGGCGAGCGACGTCTTGCCCATGCCCGGGCGCCCGGCGAGGATCATGAGATCGCTGTGATGCATGCCGCCGATCTTGGCGTTGATCGAGTCGATACCCGTCGTGACACCCGACAGATTGCCGCCCGAATTGAGCGCCCGCTCGGCCATCTTGACCGCCGCAGTGGTCGCCTGCGCGAACGTCTTCACCGAGTTCTCCGCCCCGCCATCGGCGGCGACCTTGAACAATTCCTCCTCGGCCAGCTCGATCTGCGCACGCGGATTGACCTCCTCCGAGGTATCCATCGCGCGGTCGACCAGCGTGCGGCCGACCGAGACGAGCGCGCGCAGCATCGCCAGGTCATAGATCTGCTGCGCAAACTGGCGCGCACCGATCAGCCCTGCGCCGCTGCCCGTGAGGCCGGCCAGATAGGCGGGGCCACCCAGCTCGCGCATGCCCTCGTCCGCGTCGAACATCGGCCGCAGCGTGACCGGCGTGACCAGCATGTCGTTGCCGCGCAGCGTCTTGATCGCGGCGAAGATGCGCCCGTGCACGGGTTCGAAGAAATGCGTGGGTTCGAGCTTGTCGACCAGATCGTCGGCGAGCCGGTTGTCGATCATCATCGCGCCGAGCATCGCGGCTTCGGCCTCGACGTTGCGGGGAAGCTGCTGTGGTTCGGCCACGGCGGGGACGGGGAATGCGAGGGTTGCCATACTGCGTTCTACGCACTGCGCGCGATCGCTCCAAGCCAACTGCGCCAGAATGATGGGGATAAGTCGACCAGCCCGCCGCGATCGGCGGCCGCCGGTGCAGGCGACAAGTGACACGCGTTACGACCATCGCTATCGCACATGGCATGGCCGACCCGCGGATCATCGACATACAGCTCGACGAGCGCACGATTGCGTGGCGCTCCGCGGATATCGAACAGGAACGCCGGATCGCGATCTTCGACCTGATCGAGGGTAATTATTTCGCGCCGCAGCGCCAGCATGCCGATGGCTATGCCGGCCCGTACCGCATCAGGCTCGAGACGGAGGAAGGCCGTCTCGGCATTCACATTCATCGTGAGGACGACACGCATCTTGAGACACTGGTGCTCGCGCTCGGCCGTTTCCGCCGACCGATCAAGGACTATTTCGCGATCTGCGACAGCTATTACCAGGCGATTCGCCAGTCCTCGCCCGCGCAGATCGAAACCGTCGACATGGCCCGGCGCGGCGTCCACAATGAGGCTGCCGAGCTGCTCAAGGACCGGCTGTCGGGCAAGATCGAGGTCGATTTCGACACCGCCCGCCGGTTGTTCACGCTCATCTGCGTCCTTCATCTGCGTGGCTGAGCAACGCTGATGGCGACAACATTGCTGAAGCTTGCGACGCTGTTGTTCGGCACGGGCGGCATCGCGATTGGCGGCTGGGCCTATGCGACGCAGTGGCATCCCGCGACCGAGACCTATCCGCTGCAAGGCGTCGACCTCGGCGAAAATCCCGCGCCGGTCGAATGGGGAACGGTGCGCGCGCGCGGCGTCGACTTCGCCTATATCGTCGCGACCTCGGGCAAGGATCGCCGCGATCCGGCGTTCGAGGCGAACTGGGCGGCGCTTCCCGAAGCCGGGCTGCGGCGCGGCGCGGTGCATATCTATTCGCTGTGCCAGCCTGCGGTCGAACAGGCCAATGCATTCAATACCTTCGTGCCAGCCGCCGCCGATGCGCTGCCCGTCGCCGTAGACGTGCAGTTCCGGGATGATTGCGTCGCCCGCCCCGAAAAGGCCGCGCTGGTCGCCGATCTGACGCGCTTCGTGACGATGGTCGAGACGCATACCGGCAAGCCCGTCCTGCTGCGCATCGGCAAGTCGGTCGAGGGCAGCTATGCGTTGTCGGCGGCACTGCCGCGGCCGGTCTGGGCGATGGCCAATCTGCTCAAGCCCGATTATGCGGCACGGCCATGGCGAATGTGGCGCGCGAGCAATTTTCGGCGTGTCGAGGGAATCGAGGGACCGGTGAACTGGGACGTGGTGGCAGGATGAACGATGGTTTCGATACCGACCAGGCGACCCGCCTGATCGCCGCGGCGCGCGACGCCGCGCGTCACGCGCATGCGCCCTATTCACGATTCGCGGTCGGCGCCGCGGTGCTGCTCGACGACGGCAGCGTGATCACCGGCGCCAATTTCGAGAATGCGAGTTATGGCCTGTCGCTCTGCGCCGAAACCGTCGCGCTGGCGACCGCAAGCGCGCAGGGCCGCCTGCGTGACGTCGTTGCGATCGGCGTGATCGGCGGCGCTATGGACTCAGAAGGTCGCGCGACCGGCAACGCTCCCGTGAGCCCGTGCGGCCGCTGCCGCCAAGTGATCAACGAGGCGGCGCAGATGGGCGGGCGCGATCTCCCCGTGCATTGCGGCGCGGCGCAGGGCGAGGCTGTCCGCAGCTACCGCCTGTCGGAGCTTCTACCCGACGCGTTCGGCCCGGCGGACCTCGGGATCGGCTGATCCGCGGTCAGTAGTTGAACTGCAACTGCGTGCGGATCAGATCGCCCTCCGCCCGGCCCTCGCGGCGTTCGTCGGCCTCGCGCCGCGTCATCCGCGCATAGGCGATGGTCAGCTCGATCGGCGGGGTCGGCTGGAATTCGATCCCCAGCTCGAACTCGTCGGTCTCGAGCCGCGGCGCGTTGGGCAGCGCCTTCCACCCGCCGCGATAATATTGCCGGCGCGCATAGGGCATGAACGGGCCGAGCGGCGACGACCGCACGCGCGCCATCGCCTGGACATAGCCGCCGTTGAGCCGCTTGGTCGTAATCGACTGCGACACGTCGTCATATTCGGGGCCGCGCCCCCAGTTCCACTCCGCCTGAAACCCGAAGGGCTGCGGATAAAGGATCGCGTGGACGCCGAACCGCTCATCGGCAAAGCTCGTGTCGCTGACCCCGCCGCTGCGCAGTTCGGGCTGGACGCGGTTGCGGAACGCCGCCGCGCCGACCTCCAACACCTGTCCGGTGAACGCCCCGCCAAGCCCGTCGAGCGCGAACGGCCACGTCGCCATCGCCACCGTCATCGCGCCATCATTGGTCTCGGCACGGCTAATCCCCTGGCCGTTATAGACGCCAAGAGCGAACGCACCGTAATTGCCGAACAGTTTCTGCCCGTCCTCCTCAAGGCGGTCCCATATCCGTTGCACGCCGGTGGGCGTGTAATAGGCGACGATGCCCAGATCGCGCTCACCGGGGACCGCGCTGTTGATCCCGTCGCTGCGATCGATCGTGATGCGATTCGACGAGGACTGCATATTCTCCCAGCCGAATGGCACCTTCGACTGCCCGAACCGCAGCCGGAAGCGGCGATCCGCGTCGAGGAACGTGTCGACATAGGCGTCGCGCAGCTGGGCAAAGCCCTCGCGTCGCTCGCCGCCCGACTGGTTGCTGACGTTCACCGCGAAGTCGGGCTGGAGATAGAAGGACACCCGGTCGGTCAGATCGCCCTGCAGGACCAGCCGGACGCGGCGGAGCGAAAAGCCGGTATTGTCGCCGATGCTGCCGTCATGCACCGACCGCAACCGCGACTGGCCGTCCGGCGCGGTGCGATCGCCCGACACGATCTCGTTGAACCGCATCTGCGTATAGCCGCGGATCGCGATGCGATCATACCAGGCGCGCTTCGGCTCGGGCGTTGCCGCGGCCAATTGCGTCGAGGGGGCGGCCGCTGGTGCCGGCTTGGGCGCCGGGGCGGGCGCAGGCGTTGCCGCAACCGCAACCGGCGCGGGGACTGGCGCAGGGACTGGCGCCGTTTGGGCAATCGGTCCGTTCTGCGCGGCCTTGAGCTCGGCGATCGTCGCCTTCAGTTCGTCGATCTGGCGTTGCAGGTCCTGCACCGACTGCGCCCGTGCCGTCGTACCCGACAGCGCGATCGATCCTACCAGCGCGATCCGCACATAGCGGCTGGCGCGGCGCGCGCGGATCGCGGCGCGATCCCGCTCGCCATCATGGTCCGGAAGCTGTGGCTCGACGGACGTACCGCGCGGAAAAGGCTGCCGAATCTGGTTCATGCCGCGCCCCATGACCGCCCGACACGCCGGCTGCAACGGCAAAATCGCTCTCCGCGTGCGCGCGCTCTTGCCGCCATCGACCATCCGCGCGAAAGCAGCGGCGAAAAGGGGAATGTCTCATGTCCGTCATGTCCGACCGCTGGATTCGCGAACGCGCGCTGGGCGATGCGATGATCGAGCCATTTCACGAGGCGCAGCGCCGCGATGGCTGTATCAGCTACGGGCTGTCCTCCTATGGCTATGACGCGCGCGTCGCCGACGAGTTCAAGATCTTCACCAATGTCGACAGTGCGATCGTCGATCCGAAGAATTTCGACGCGAACAGCTTCGTCGACCGCAAGACGGATGTCTGCATCATTCCGCCGAACAGCTTTGCGCTGGCGCGGACGGTCGAATATTTCCGCATCCCGCGCGACACGCTGGTGATCTGTCTGGGCAAATCGACCTATGCGCGCTGCGGGATCATCGTCAACGTGACCCCGCTCGAGCCCGAATGGGAGGGGCATGTGACGCTCGAATTCTCGAACACCACGCCGCTGCCCGCGAAGATATACGCGAACGAGGGCGCCTGCCAGTTCCTGTTCCTGCGCGGCAACGAGCCGTGCGAGATCAGCTATGCCGACCGCGCGGGCAAATATATGGGCCAGCGCGGGGTCACCCTGCCCCGGCTCTGACCGCCTCAGGCGTCGACCGCGCGAGGTCGACGCCTCTGCCTCACTACCGGAACCACAGGACCGGCGCCGGACGAGCGCGTCGCCCCTGGTTTAGCGCGTGGCGATCTGTACCGGGGCCACGCCGAGCGCGCGTCGTGCCAGATCGTGCGACGAGGCCACCGCACCCGAGGGTAGGTCCATCGCGATGTCGCGGCGTTCGAGCACGCGCTTGTACAACGCCCGTGCGTCCGCCTCGCGGCCGGTCCGCCGGTAAACCGCGGCAAGGTTGAGCATCAGTTCGGGGCGACCCGGATAGACCGCCTGTTCTGCCAGGATATGGCGTTCGGCCGCGGCAAGATCGCCCGACACGATCGCCTGGTAGCCATTCTGATCCGCCGCGAGCGCCGGTGCTGCCGCGCCGACAAGGGCAAGAACTACAAAGCCGAATTTGCGCATCATCCCGTCTCCATCGCCCTTCTGAGTCGAAAGGTTTCACTTTTGTGACACTGTTGTGTCACTTCGATGACTGTGGCGCAATATGGGATTTTTACGGATATTGCCCTGGTAAGGCCGTGAGGTGCGCGCGCGGCATGCCGGCGCTCTTTCCGCCCCCGGTGTCATGGACGTCGGACATGCAAAAGGGGCGGCCCTTGCGGACCGCCCCTGGCATCGTATCGATCGTGTCGCGTGACTTAGAAGTCGTTGCGGTACTGCTCGTTACCGATGAAGCCGAGCTTCGTGATCGAAGACCGCTTCACGACGGCCAGCGTGCGATCGACGACTTCGTACCGCGCCTGCGGGTCCGGCTGGAAGTGAAGTTCCGGCTCGGGGTTCATGCCCGCGGTCTGGTCCAGATACTGGCGCAGCGTCACCTCGTCGACCGGCGACCCGTTCCAGGCCACCGTGCCCGATGCGTCGATCGAGATCTTGTTCTTCTCGGGGTCGATCGGGTTCTGCGGCGGGTTCTTGCTGTTGACCGGAAGGTCGACCTTGACCGCGTGCGTCTGGATCGGGATCGTGATGATGAACATGATGAGGAGAACGAGCAGGACGTCGATCAACGGCGTCATGTTCATTTCCATCATCGGCCCGTCATCTTCTTTGCCGCCGCCCATTGCCATTCTATACTACTCCTAAATACGTCCGAGCGATCGTCAGCGTTCGGTGGTGCCGCCGGGGGGCGGCTCGGAGATGAAGCCGACGCGGGCGAAGCCGGCGCGCTGCATCGTGTAGATCGTGCCGCCGATGCACTTGTACGGCGTGTTCACGTCGCCGCGAATATGCGCCTCGGGCAGCTCAAGACCTGCGGCATTCACGCCACCCTGACGATCGATCTCGGTCTTCAGCTTGGCGACCGCGCGATCGAGCAGCTCGGTCGAGGTGACCGGGGTCATGTTCCAATACACTGCACAGCTGCCATCGCCATTTGTCGTCACCGACAGCGAGACATTTTCGGGCTTGGTCGTGGTCGGATCAAATTTGACCTCGGGGAGCTTCAGCTGCACCGCCTGGACCGCGACGGTCGTCGTCACCAGAAAGATGATCAGGAGCACGAGCATGACGTCGACCAGCGGCGTCGTATTGATGTCCGATATCGATTTCTCGGTGGAATCGCCACCAACACTCATCGCCATGTGCGAACTATCCTATTCTTTTATCGCCACCGGCACCGCCGGCGGGAAGGAAGCGGAGCTGCCGCGAACGGCAGCCCCGCCTTTCTCGCGTCTTAGTTAGCGCGCGGCACGCCACCGGTCTGACCGGCAGTCGTGGTCGCCGTAGCAGGCTTGGCCACAACCGGCTTGACGCCCGAAGCGGTGATCGGACGCACGGCACCGTTCGATGCCAGGAAGCCGAGCACGTCGTTCGAGAAGGCCGACAGGTCCTCTGCGATCGACTTGTTGCGACGCTGCAGCCAGTTGTACGACAGAACGGCAGGAACCGCGACGACGAGACCCAGTGCGGTCATGATCAGTGCTTCACCGACCGGCCCTGCGACCTTGTCGATCGATGCCTGACCCGATGCACCGATCTTCACGAGTGCGCGGTAGATGCCGATAACCGTACCGAACAGACCGATGAACGGCGAAACCGAACCGACCGTTGCAAGGAAGGCGAGACCGCCACCCAGCTTCGAGTTGATCGCAGCTTCCGAACGCGCGAGCGAACCGTGCAGCCAGTCATGCGCCTCGACCGGATCGGTCAGCTTCGAATGCTGCTCCTGAGCGGCCAGGCCGTCGTCGACGATCTGCTTGTAGGCCGAGTTCTTCTCGAGCTTGGCCGAACCTTCGCGAAGGCTGTTCGACGACCAGAAGGCCTGACGGACGCGCTTGCCCTGACCGATGATCTTCTGCTGCTCGAACAGCTTGGAGAACAGGATGTAGAACGAAACCACCGACATCAGCACCAGAATGCCGAACACGGTCTGGGAGATGAGACCGCCTTCGCGAAGTGCCGCTTCGAGGCCGTACGGGTTGGCTTCGGCTGCTGCGGGCGCCGCCGCGGCAAGGATAGTGGTGAACATGGTCGGATGATCCTCTTAAGATTCGTTGGTCTAAGTGCGCCGAGACGCAGATTAATTTTCCGGCAACGTCCACCGGATACGCTGCGTCGCACTCGAACGCATCGGGTTCCCGGCCTGATCGAGCGCCGGCGAGTAGCGACCACGTCGCGTCATCGCCGCACAGGCTGCCCGATCGAGAGCAGGCGAACCGCTCGACGACGTCACGGTGCAGTTCTCGACACGACCCTGGGCATTGATGTCCCAGCGCATCGCGACCGCACCCTGTTCGCCGGCACGGATCGCGCTCGGCGGATAGTCGTCCTGGCTCACCCAAGTCGCCGGATTACCCTTGGCGCCCGCGGCCTTGCTGACCGTCGGTGCTGCTGGCGGGGCCGGCGGCGCTGGCGGCGCGGGAGGCGCCGGCGGTGCCGTTGGCTGGCTCAGCGGGATGATGTTCGACGTCGTGATCGCCGGAGCGGGCGACGGCGTAACAACGACCGGCGGCGGCACGACGACGGTGGTCGGCGGCGGCGGCAGGTTGGGCTGGTCAGGCGGCGGCGGCGGGGGCTCGTCGGGCGGAGGCGGCGGTGGCGGCGGCTCCACGTCGAACGTGTTTAACTTTTCGGTGGCCTTTTTCACGTATTGAAACGCGAGGCCGGTGACGAAAGCATAGCCCAAGGCAGCATGAATCAGCGCGACGATGACGATCGCGACGATTTTGCCTGAGGACATCTTCTGGTCAACATAGGCCATTCAGCAACGACACTCCCTTATTCTGTCTGCCTTCACGCAGTCGCGCATGGGGGCAGGCGCAACGCAAACGTGTGCCGTGAAGCAAAAATTCCACGCGGCAGTGCGCAATGTCTATCGCCACGCCATGCGACACGCAAACGCTTTGTCGGACGCAACAAACGTACAAGCGTATGATGGCAATTTTATTTCTGTAACGTTCATGCGCCATCGCGTAGCCCATGGCGATGATATCCCCACGTTCCATCCCACCGCTCATGACCCTCTTCGCCGTCATCGCCGCGGCCCCGATCGTTGCGCAAACGGCCCCCCCGCCGCAATCCGTGCCGACCGCGCCGCAGCAAAACAGCGCCGGCGACTCGACGACGCTGACCCCCGAACAGCTTGATCGGCAATGGGAAGGCGCGCGCGATGCAGCGCCCGCTGGAGCGGCTGGCGCGGAGCCGGCCCAGCCCGCGGCCGTCGACCAGGGTGCCGGCTATGCGGACCTTGCGGATCTCGTTCTCGCAGCGCCGGTGATCGCCGACGCGACGATTCGCTCGACCGCGCGCATCAAGGGCGCAGAGGCGGCGGATGTCGCACCCGGGCTCGTCCGGTTCTATGTCGAGGCCGACGTAACCGCGCTGATTCGCGGCAGTGGTGGTGTGGCCCCAAGACTCGGCTATCTGCTTGATGTTGCACCGGATTCGAACGGTCGCCTACCAAAGCTGAAAAAGGCGCGCGTGCTGCTGTTTGCACGTACCGCCGGAACATCGACCGCCCAGATCCAGCTCGTCGCGCGCGACGCGCAACGCGACTGGACGCCGGCCCTCGACGCGCAGGTCCGCCGCATCGCCCGCGAGGTGCTCGCCGCCGACGCGCCGCCCGTCATCACCGGGATCGGCAACGCCTTTCACGTGCCGGGCGCCCTGCCCGGCGAAGGCGAAACGCAGATCTTCCTGACCACTTCGGATCAGCGTCCCGTCTCGCTGTCGATCCTGCGGCGGCCCGGCGAGCAACCCCGCTGGGCGGTCGCGCTGAGCGAGATCGTCGACGAGGCCGCGGCCCCTCCGCCGCGTGGTTCGCTGTTGTGGTACCGGCTGGCCTGCGCGCTTCCCGCCGCGATGCCGGATCGCAGCGTCGCGTCGATGGCCGCCACCGACGCGGTGATCGCGCGTGAGGATTATCAATTCGTTCTGCGTGCGCTCGGCCCCTGCGGACGCAGCCCGCGGCGCTGACCGGACCGCCGAGCGAGGGTCCGCTCAGCGGATCTCGAGGATCTGCCCGGTCGTCGACAGGGCGGCCTCTAGGTAGCTGATCGCCGCTTCGACATCGGCGGCCCGCGCCCCATTATGGGACAGGATGGCGTTGATTCGCGTCACCGGCGCCGCCTCGATCGCGAGCGGTGCGATCAACGCGCGGGCCTGGGCGGCAAAAAGCGAATCGCTGCTTTCGCGAATCACGACGACCAGGCTGTCGTCGATGCCCAGCCCCGCGCGCGCATCGCGCACGCACGCCGCGATATCGTCACGCTCGCTCAGGATCAGCCGCACGATCTCACCGACGATGTCGCACGAGCGTCACGCCGATCGCCTCGCCCGCTTCGGCGATCGCCAGCTTGACGATCTTCACCGCGACCCGCTGAACACGCGCGTCCTGCAGGAACAACGTCTCGCAGATATGGTCGGCAACGGCCTCGATCAGCGTGAAATGCACGCCCGTCGGCAAGGCCGTGGTCGCGGCGTGTTTCAGATCGAGATAGTTTTTCGACGCCGACAGGGGCGTGTCGGGGTCGAACCGGCTCGGGCAGGTGAGATCGACGGTGAGCGAAATCCGCAGCGGCTGGGGCAGATGCGTCTCCTCCGAATAGATTCCGGTGAGCACCTGCACTTCCATGTCGTGCACTTCGAGCTGAAGACTGTCTTGCATCGCCGCGCTCTAGCAGAGCCGCGACCGTAGGGAAGGCCCGGGGCGGACGCGCCGCTGCGCCGGTTCCGCTTGCGTTCGGCGACGTGCTGCGTAAAGCGCGCGGCCCCGGACGTTCCTGCGCCGGCGCTGGAGAAGCCGGTGTTCGAACTCGTCCCCTTGAACGCCGTCCCGCATGCCGAGGTCGAGACGCTGCTCGACCGCGCGTTCGGGCAGGATCGTCATGGCCGGACCGCCTATATGATCCGCGGCGACGGAATCGCGATCCCGACGCTCAGCTTCGCCGCCGTGTCGGGCGACATGCTGCTGGGCTCGATCCAGTGCTGGCCGATCGCGCTCATGACCGCGCAGGCGGCATTGCCGCTGGTGATGGTCGGCCCGGTCGCGGTCGCGCCGGGGCATCAGGGCGACGGTATCGGCCGTGCACTGGTGGCGCGCGCACTCGAGGTCGCTGCGGCGAGCGATCTGGGCAACGCGCTGATGCTGATCGGCGATCCAGACTATTATGGCCGGTTCTTCGGCTTTTCCGCCGAGCGCACAGCCGCGTGGCAGGCACCGGGTCCGGTCGAACGTCACCGGCTTCTTGCACTAGGGGGGGCCGTACCCGACGACGCTGGAATGCTCGGCCCGCGCCCAGGCGCAGCCGGCTGACGACGCCGCAGCGCGGCCTGGCGCTTCGCCTGCGGCGAGACTTTACGAGAGGCCATGCGCACCCTACCTCGCGCTCATGCCTATGGACCCCCTCCCCGATCTTGCCTCGCTGAGCCTCGCCGAAATCGCCCGGCTCGCCGACGAGCAGAAACTGCCGCCGGTCGACAAATGGAATCCGTCGCATTGTGGCGACAGCGAAATGCGGATCGCGCGCGACGGGACCTGGTATCATCAGGGCACGCCGATCGGCCGCGAGGCGATGGTCCGGCTCTTCTCGACGATCCTCCGGCGCGAGCCATCGGGCGGCTATGTTCTGGTTACCCCGGTCGAGAAGCTCGACATCGTCGTCGAGGACGTGCCGTTCGTCGCGGTCGAGGTGAAGATCGATGGCGAGGGTCCGGCGACCAGGCTGACCTTCCGGCTCAACACCGGCGACCTGGTCACCGCGGGGGCCGCGCACCCGATCCGCTTCGTCGAGGATGAAGACGGCCCGCGACCCTATCTGATGGTCCGTGGCGGGATGGAGGCGGTGGTCGCCCGGCCGGTCTATTACGAGCTCGCCGACCGCGCGATCGCGGGCGGCGAGTCGCCGGTTGGGCTGTGGAGCGACGGCCAGTTCTTCCCGCTCGAACCCGCGATGCCGTCGCCCGAAGACATCGCCGCGTGACGCTCGCCGATCGGCTGCGCAGCGCGCTGTCGCGGGGTGTCGAGCCGGGCATGATCCTGCTGACCGGCGACCGTGACGATATCGATCTGCCGCCCGGCGATACGCTGCTGCCCGCGGCGGTGCTGATTGCGGTGACCGATCGTGCCGAACCCGGGGTGATCCTGACCCAGCGTACCGAGACGATGCGCAAGCATGCGGGCCAGATCGCCTTTCCCGGCGGCCGGATCGATCCCGGCGAGGATATCGTCACCGCCGCACTGCGCGAGGCCGAGGAGGAGATCGCGTTGCCGCGCGACCGCGTGACCGTCATCGGCCAGGCCGATACCTATCGCACCGTCACCGGCTTTCAGGTGACGCCGGTGATCGGCGTCATCCCCCCCGACCTCGTGCTTCACCCGAGCGAGGCGGAGGTCGCTAACGTGTTCGAGGTTCCGCTCGAATTCCTGCTCGATTCGGGCAATCATGTCGAAGCCAGCGTCGAGTGGCAGGGTCATGAGCGGCATTATTACGAGATCATCTGGAACGACCGCCGCATCTGGGGCGCCACCGCGGCGATGATCGTCAATCTGAGGCGACGACTGCAATGGGCATGAGCCTTCCCAATGCCGCCTGGCGCACGCGCCCCGGCCTGGCCGCGCTGACCGCCGTGCTGGGCGGGGCGTCGGCGCAGTCGCGCTTCGTCGGCGGGGCGGTGCGCGACACGCTGCTCGGCTTGGCGCCTGCCGATACCGGCGCGATCGACATCGACATCGCGACGAGCCTTCCCCCGCAGGAGGTGCTCGAACGGCTCGAGGATGCGCGGATCCGCGCGGTGCCGACCGGGCTCGCGCATGGCACGATCACCGCGGTGACCGAGGGGGGAACCGTCGAGATTACGACGCTGCGCCGCGACGTCGCGACCGACGGGCGGCATGCGACGATCGCCTATACCGATGACTGGCGCGAGGATGCCGCGCGCCGCGATTTCACGATCAACGCGCTCTATGCCGATCCCGTCAGCGGAGAGATCTTCGACTATTTCGGCGGCCTGGACGATCTTTCAACAGGACGCGTCCGCTTCATCGGCGATCCGTTGCAGCGGATTGCGGAGGATCACCTGCGGATCCTGCGCTTCTTCCGCTTCCATGCGCGGTTCGGGACCCAGATCGACGCCGCCGGGCTGGAGGCGTGCACCACCCGCGCCAACGACCTGATGGCGCTGTCCCGCGAGCGGATCGCCGCCGAACTGCTCAAGCTGCTCGTCGCGGCGCGCGCCGTTGCGGTGATCGCACTGATGGTCGAGCGCGGCATCTGGCGCGCGGTGCTGCCCGAGATCGACGCCGACGGGGTCGCAAGACTTGCCGCGCTGGTCGATCACGAACATGCGGCCGGCATTGCGCCCGATCCGATCCGCCGTCTGGCTGCACTGATCCCCGCCCGCGACGGCGATGTGGTCGCTGCACGACTGAAACTGTCGAACACCAATCGCAAACGCGTCGTCGCGGCGACGCAGGGGATTGGCGACGAGGGCCCTCGCGCACTCGCCTATCGCCACGGTGTGGCTGGCGCGATCGACCGGTTGCTGATCGCGGGTGCGGACGTCGCGCCGATCGCCGACTGGTCGCCGCCGGCATTTCCGATCAGCGGCGGCGCGCTGGTCGAACGCGGCCTGCGCAAGGGGCCCGATGTCGCGGCGATGCGCCGGCGGATCGAGACTCAGTGGATCGCGGAGGGCTTTCCCGATCAGGCCAGAGTCGATGCGATCGCGGACAAGGCGGTCACCGAAACGCTCGCCTGAACCTTCAGGCCAGGATCGGGACCCGGTTGAAGATCGACTCGAACGCCTGAGCCGCCTCGAGCGGCCGCGCGAAGACATAGCCCTGGCCATAGGTGCATCCGAGCGCTGCGAGCGTCTGGGCCAAATCGCCCGTCTCGATCCCCTCCGCGGTCGTCTGCATGTTGAGCGCCTGCGCGAGACTGAGGATCGCGCGGACGATCGACACCTTGTCGCGGTCCGCCAGCATCCCCGTCACGAAGCTCCGGTCGATCTTCAGCACATCGATCGGCAGTTTCTGGAGATAGGCGAGATTGGAATAACCGGTCCCAAAATCGTCCATGGCGAGCGTCGTGCCGAGATCCTTCAGCGCATGCATCGCCTGCGCGATCCGGTCCGGGTCGGACACGATCGCACTTTCGGTCAATTCGAGTGTGAACCGATCGCCGCCGAGTCGCGAGCGAGACAGCGCCGACTCGACCACCGGCGCGATCGCGTCGCGCTGCAGCTGGATCGCGGACAGGTTCACCGCGACCCGAACGCCGCAATGCCCGCCGGCACGTACGTCCCACGCCGCCAGCGTCCGCGCCGCCGCATCGATCGCCCAGCGCCCCAGTGGAACGATCAGCCCCGATTCCTCGGCGACCGGAATGAACTGTGTCGGCGGGATCTCGCGACCATCCTCGTCGGTCCACCGCGCCAGCGCCTCGAACGCGACGATACGCCCGGTCGCAAGATCGCAGATCGGCTGATAGGCAAGCCGCAGCCGGTCATTCTCGATCGCGCGACGCAGCGCGGTCTCCATGCCGAACTGTTCGCGGGCGATCACGAATTCCTGGCGCTGATAGCATTCGGTCCGACCCGTCGCCTTGCCGCGCTTCACCGCGAACTGCGCGTGGCGGATCATCTCGGCGGTGTCGCCGGTCTCGTCCCGGCCATAGGCGATGCCGATCGAGCATTCGACCCGGATCTCGTAATCGGTCAGGCGAAACGGCGCGATCAGCGCGCGCTGGATCCGGTCGGCGAGACGCAGTGCCTCTGCGGGATCCTCGTCGATCGTCATCAGCACCGCGAACTGCCCGCCGCCGACCCGCGCCAGCGTATCGCGCACCCGCAGCGCGCCCTTGATCCGCCGCGCGACGGTGATCAGCATCTCGTCGCCGACCAGAGATCCCAGACACGCGTTCAGCCGCCCGAACCGGTCGATATCGATCGCCAGGACCGCGCGCGCGGCGTGATCCTCGACCGCCTCGACCAGATCCTCGAACCCTTCGCGGTTGAGCAGCCCGGTCAGGCTGTCGGTCGTCATCTCGCGCCGCATGCTGCGTTCGGTATGGATCTGCGAGGTCCGATCGACGAAGCTCAGCGTGCACCGGTCGTGGATCGCTGCGCTGCTCCGCGCGATCGTCACGCGGTAATGCCGGCAATCGATCGTGTCGCCAAAGGCCCAGTCGAAGTCGAGTCGGGTCTGCGACGTCAGCAGAAAGGCGATGATCCGATCGCCCAGATCGGCGATCATCGGCGACCGCGTCGCGACGACGCCCAGCCCGGCGAGGCGATAGGCCCGGTTCATCGCGAACAGCTCTAGCCCACCGTTCTCGAGCGTCAGGTGGACCATCGGAATCGGGCTCAGCTCGAGGCCCCGCGCGACGAGTTCAGCCGAGACGGTTGCCGGTTGTTCGGCCTCGTGAAGAACCCATTCCATAGTCCTGCCTAACCCGGCTTCGTTAAGGCCGCGTGAAATTTACAAAAGACCCAAAACGAGTACGATTATTTCAACGCCGGTTCAGACAGCCCGGCACCAGTCCGCGACGACCCGGCCGCTGGCCCCCGATTTACCCTGGAGTCAGATCGCGATGGTCAGCACGCATCGCCTTAGCATAGACGAATTTCAGCCGAACCGGTTGTCGCGGGGAAAACCTGTGGGGGGCATCCGCCCGGCCGCGCCGCGTGCCGTGCGCCACGGCCCCAGATCCGCCTCGGTCCGCGTCCGCTTGGTCTCGCCGCCCATCGCCCAGCTCAAGCCGTTGGCGAAGACGAAGGTGATCGCATCCGCCAGCCCGCCGTCACGGTAGCGCTGGAGCTGCACCCCCTGCCCGCGATTCATCTCGACCAGTTCGTTGATCGGGAACACCAGCAACTTGCGGTTGTCGCCGATCGCCGCGACATAATCGTCCGCGGGGTCGACCGGGCGGACCAGTTTCACCTTCTCACCGATCCGCGGCGTCATCACCGTCTTGCCCTTGCGAGTCTCCGCGATCACGTCCGCCGCGGTCGCGATGAACGCGCGACCGTCAGTCGCCGCGACCATCAGCTTGGCCTGCCGCGCCGCGGGCAAGAGCGCGACGATCCCGACGCTGCCGTCGAGGTCGATCATCGCGCGCACCGGTTCGCCAAAGCCGCGCCCGCCCGGCAGCTTGTCCGCCGCCAGCGTGAAGAATCGGCCATTCTCCGCCGCGAGCAGCAGCTTGTCGGTCGTCTGCGCATGGAAGGCGAAGGCGGGGCCATCGCCCTCCTTGAACTTCAGCGCCTCGGGGCTCGCCAAATCATTATGCCCGCGCATCGCCCGGATCCAGCCGCGCTGTGACAGGATCACCGTGATCGGCTCGCGTTCGATCATCGCCTCGAGCGGAATGTCGCGGGTCGGCGCGGCCTCCTCGATCGTCGTGCGGCGTTTGCCGAGCAGCGTCTCGGCGCCATAGCGGTCGCGGATCTTGCGCAGGTCCGCCTTCATCCGCTTCTTCTGCAGCTTGGGATCGGCGAGCAACGCGGTCAGCGTCGCCTGTTCCTTATCGAGCTTGTCGCGTTCGGTCTTGATCTCGAACTCTTCGAGCCGGCGAAGCGACCGCAGTCGCATGTTCAGGATCGCCTCCGCCTGACGATCGGTCAGGTTGAACTCGGCGATCATCACCTTTTTCGGCTCATCCTCGGTGCGGATGATCTCGATCACGCGGTCGAGATTGAGATAGGCGATCAGATAGCCGTCGAGCAGCTCGATCCGGTCCGCGATCTTTTCCAGCCGGTGCTGGGTGCGCCGGGTCAGCACGACGAACTGATGCTCGACCCAGGCCGCCAGCGCCTCGCGCAGCGACATCACGCGCGGCGTGCGATCCTTGTCGAGCACGTTAAGGTTGAGGCTGACCCGCGTCTCGAGATCGGTCAGCCGGAACAGCCCGTCCATCAGCACCTGCGGATCGACCGTCCGGCTCCGCGGCTCCAGCACGATGCGGATCTCGGCGTCCGATTCGTCGCGCACGTCCGCCAGGATCGGCAGGCGCTTGGCGTTTATCAGGTCGGCGATCTGTTCGATCAGCTTGCCCTTCTGAACGCCATAGGGGATCTCGGACACGATCAGCGTCCACATCCCGCCCTTTTCGCGCTCGATGCTCCAGCGTGCGCGCACCCGGAATCCGCCGCGCCCGGTGGCATAGGATTCGCGGATCACCGCGGGCGGATCGACGACCAGCCCGCCGGTCGGAAAGTCCGGCCCCGTCACATGCGCCAGGATCGCGTCATTGTCGGCATCGGGCTGATCGATCAGCAGGATCGCCGCTTCGATCAGCTCGGCGGCGTTGTGCGGCGGGATGCTCGTCGCCATCCCGACCGCGATCCCGCTCGCGCCATTGGCGAGCAGATTGGGGAACATGCCGGGGAACAGCTCGGGTTCCTCGTCCTCGCCATTGTAGGTCGGGCGAAGATTGGCCGCATCCTCGTCGAGCCCGTCCATCAGGTCGACCGCAACCTGCGTCAGCCGCGCCTCGGTATAGCGGTAGGCGGCGGCGTTATCCCCGTCGATATTGCCGAAATTGCCCTGCCCGTCGACCAGCGGATAGCGCAGCGAGAAGGTCTGCGCGAGACGGACCATCGCGTCATAGACCGACTGGTCGCCATGCGGATGATATTTGCCGATCACGTCGCCGACGACGCGCGCGCATTTCTTGTAGCCCTGGCTCGGATCGAGCTTCAGCAGACGCATCGCCCAGAGCAGCCGCCGGTGCACCGGCTTCATCCCGTCGCGCACATCGGGCAGCGACCGCGCGGTGATCGTCGAGAGCGCATAGACGAGATACCGCTCGCTCAGCGCGCTGTCGAACGGAGCGTCGACGATGGAATCGAAGGGATCTTTGAAATCGGTGACCATAGTTGCCTTGTGGATAGCAAGCGCGGCCCAAAGGTTCCACTGTTGTTCTCAACACCCCGACCAGGCCGCCCTGTCCTCATCCGCTCCCCGTCACCCTGACGAACATCAGGACCCACGAGCCAAGCCTCCCACCGATATTGCGTCCACCCGCAACGTCCGCCACCGTCAGACCATGACCGCTGCTGCGTTCGTCACCTGCTCCCCGAAAGGCCCCGCAACCCCATGATCCGCCTTGCCTTTCTCGCGCTCGCCGCCATCTCCACACCGGTGATCGCCGAACCGCCCGCACCCAAGCTCCTGACCTGGCCCGACCTCGTCAAACGCCCGAAGCCCAGCCCCGACGTGACCATCGCCTATGGCCCAGACCAGATGCAGAAGGTCGATTTCTGGCGGCCGAAGGGCAAAGGCCCCTTCCCGGTCGTGGTGATGGTGCATGGTGGCTGCTGGACGACGAGCATCGCCGATCGCACCCTGATGAACTGGGTCGCGGACGATTTGCGCAGGGACGGCATCGCGGTCTGGAACATCGATTATCGCGGCGTCGACCGCGCCGGCGGGGGTTATCCGGGGACCTTCGAGGACGCGGCGAAGGCGACCGACGCGCTCACTGCGAACGCGGCGACCTTCAGTCTCGACACGCGCCGCATCGTCGCGATCGGCCATTCCGCCGGTGGCCATCTCGCGCTCTGGCTCGCCGCCCGCGCAAAGATGCCTGCTGCCAGCCCGCTCCACAGCAGCGCGCCGCTTCGCATCGACCATGTCATCAGCCTCGGCGGGTTGCCCGATCTTGAGGCGACGGCGGCCACCCCCGCCAATGGCTGCGGCACGGAGGTCGTTGCCAAGCTCGTCGGTACACCCAGCGCGGCCCGTGCGGATGTGTACGCCGACACCTCGGTCCCGCGCCTTCTTCCGCTCGGCATCGCGCAGGATCTGGTCAACGGCCGCGAGGATCGGATCATCCCCTTCCCCTTCGCCACCGATTATGTCGCCAGGGCGAAAGCCGCAGGCGACGTCGCCGTCCTCCACACCATTCCGGCGACCGGCCATGTCGAACTCGTCGCACCCGAGACGCCCGCCTGGGCGGAAGCGAAACGGCTGATCGCGGCTGCCCTGAAATGACCCTGAACCCGCCCGTATCTACAAAGGCCCGACCATGACCCTCGACGAAGTCCGCGCACTCGACGCCGCCGATCCTCTGGCAGCCTACCGGGCGCAGTTCGCGCTGCCCGAAGGCGTGATCTATCTCGACGGCAATTCACTCGGCGCGCTCCCCAAGGCGACGCCCGCCGCACTTGCCGACGTCGCCACCCGGCAATGGGGCGATCGGCTGATCCGCAGCTGGAACGAAGGCTGGATCGACGCGCCGCAGCGGATCGGCGCGAAGATCGCCCCGCTGATCGGCGCCGCCGCCGACGAGGTGATCATCGGCGACACGACCTCGACGCATCTGTTCAAGGCGCTGGTCGCGGCGTTGCGCGCCGACCCCGACCGCCACACCGTCCTGAGCGAGGCCGGCAATTTCCCGACCGACCTCCATATCGCCGAGGGCGCGGTCGCCTGCGTCCCCGACGCCCGGCTGAAGGTGGTCGCGCGTGCGGATCTCGCAGAGGCGCTGGACGAGGACACCGCGGTGCTGCTGCTCACCCATGTCCACTACAAGACCGGCGAGCGCTTCGACATGACCGCGTGGACCGCCCGCGCCCACGATGCCGGCGCGCTGATGCTCTGGGACCTCAGCCATAGCGTCGGCGCGGTGCCGATCGACCTGAACGGCGCCGACGCCGATCTGGCGGTCGGCTGCACGTATAAATATCTCAACGGCGGCCCCGGCGCGCCCGCCTTTATCTACGTCGCGACGCGCTGGCAGGACAAGCTCGCCAGCCCGCTTTCCGGCTGGATGGGCCACGCCGCGCCCTTCGCGTTCGAGGACGCATATCGCCCTGCGCCGGGGATGAAGCGCTGGCTCGCGGGCACCCCCGCGATGCTGTCGACCGCCGCGCTCGAAACCGCGCTCGATCTCTGGGCCGATATCGACCAGCACGCCGCCGCCGCCAAAAGCGCGCGTCTGTTCGACATCCTCGCCGCCGCCGGCAACGCGCTCGAGCTCGACTGCGTCAGTCCGCGCGATCCCGCCCAGCGCGGCAGCCATATCAGCTTCCGCCACCCCCATGCGCATGCGATCACGCAGGCGCTCATCGCGCACGGCGTCATCGGCGACTTCCGCGACCCCGACATCCTCCGCCTCGGCCTGACCCCGCTCTATCTCAGTCATGAAGACGTCTGGTGCGCGGGCGAGATGCTGAAAAAGATCGTCGAAACACGAGAGTGGCAGAATCCACAGTATTCGGAACGACTTGCCGTTACCTGAGAATAGAAGCCTTCGCTGACGGCCAAGAGTTGTAAAATAACGCCGCTTTGTATCCGACGAAGCAACACTGACTTTCATTACATGATCTGTTAGCCGATAGGCGCGGCGCATGGGGAGCGTCGCGCCGCGGGGGCGTAACAGTGACAATCAAACAGTCGGGTCATGTCGAATTATACGGCATTCAGATGCTGCGTGCGATCGCGGCGCTGGCCGTCGTCGTCCATCACACGCTGGAGGAGTCGGGGGGTGCGATCGGAAAGTTCAGCCCCGACTGGCTGACGACATCGGGCGCCTCCGGCGTCGACATATTCTTCGTCATCAGCGGCTTCATCATGTTCCACGTCACGTTCAGGGATCGCCGCGGCCCGCCGACACCCGGGACCTTCCTGTTCCGCCGCGCAACCCGCATCTACCCCTTCTACTGGTTGTGCTGCCTCGCCGTCCTGACGATCTCGGCGATGGGATTCCTTGCTTCCAACCATTATCCCGCACGGACGATCGCCGGCGCGCTGATCCTGCTGCCGGGCAATGCGCTGCTCGGAACCGCGTGGACGCTCGTCTTTGAAATGTATTTTTACCTTCTCTTCGCGGCCACGCTCTGGGCGCGCTCGGCGACGCTATCGGTGATCGCGACGATCGCGGCGATCCTGTGCCTGCAGGTCGCGGGATCGCTGATGCCTCCGACCGCCACCGCCAAGTTTCTAGCGAGCCCGCTATCGCTCGAATTCTGCTTCGGCCTCGTCCTTGGATATGGCTATGCCGCCTGGACACGCCGCGACCGGGCCTGGCCCGTGCCGCCCGTCATGGCACTTGTCGCAATGGCGGTCATGGCCGTCGTGCCGCTGTTCGTCGCGCACGACGCCACCACCAGCCTGCCCGAACTGCCGCGCATCGCGGCGTGGGGCCTGCCCGCAGTCGTCGTCGTCGCCAGCGTCTTGACGATCGGTGCACCACGCAACGCGGTGGCGCGGTTCCTCGTCCTGCTCGGCGACGCCTCCTATGCGCTGTATCTCACCCACGCCTTCGTGATGATGGGCTATGGATGGCTGGTGAAGATCCCCGCGGCCAGCCGACTGCCGCAGCAACCCGTCGTGGTCCTGATCGTCATCATCGCGATCATCATCGGCCTGCTCGCCCATCTGCTGGTAGAGAAACCGCTGCTCGGTCTCGTTCGCCGACTGACCCCGGCCCGCCCCGCCCGGGCGGCACCGGTGGACCAGCCGCTTCCCGAAGTCGCCGGATAGCATCGACAGCCTTGCATTCCGTTCACACCGGTACGCCGATCCGATTGCACCGCCCGCGCCCTTCGCCTATAGGCGCGGCCTATTCCGGCCTCGGCTCCGCGAAGATTATCGTGGGGGTCGGGGCCGCTCAATTTTCAGGGGACCGCGCATGGCTCGCCGCCGCCAGATCTACGAAGGCAAGGCCAAGATCCTCTATGAGGGTCCCGAGCCCGGCACGCTGATCCAGTATTTCAAGGACGACGCCACCGCGTTCAATGCCCAGAAGAAGGGCACGATCAACGGCAAGGGCGTTCTCAACAACCGGATTTCCGAGCACATCTTCACGCTGCTCGATCATATCGGCGTGCCGACGCACTTCATCCGCCGGCTCAACATGCGCGAGCAGCTGATCCGCCAGGTCGAGATCGTCCCGATCGAAGTCGTCGTGCGCAACGTCGCCGCGGGTTCTATCTCGAAGCGCCTCGGGATCGAGGAGGGCACCAAGCTGCCCCGCACGATCATCGAATATTACTACAAGGACGATGCACTCGGCGATCCGATGATCTCCGACGAGCATATCGCCGCGTTCGGCTGGGCGAGCCAGGAGGAGATGCACGACATCGCCGACCTCGCGATCCGCGTGAACGATTTCCTGTGTGGCCTGTTCGCCGGCGTCGGCATCCGCCTCGTCGACTTCAAGCTCGAATTCGGCCGCATCTTCGACAACGACTATGGCCGCATCATCCTCGCGGACGAGATCAGCCCCGATGGCTGCCGTCTGTGGGACATGGAAACCAACGAGAAGATGGACAAGGACCGCTTCCGCCGCGATCTCGGCGGCGAAGTCGAGGCCTATCAGGAGGTGGCTCGCCGTCTTGGCCTGTTGCCCGAAGGCGGCGACAATTCGGTCCTCGACCTCGAAAAGCATCGCAAGAACCGGGGCAAGTAAATGAAACTCAAGGTTTTCGTGACACTCAAGCCCGGCGTGCTCGATCCGCAGGGCCGCGCCATCCATCACGCACTCGGCAGCCTCGGCTTCGACGGCGTGCAGGACGTCCGCCAGGGCAAGCTGATCGAGCTGGAGGTCGCCGACAATACCGACGACGCGACGATCGACGGCATGTGCCGCAAGCTGCTCGCCAATACGGTGATCGAGAATTACCGGGTCGAGAAGGCATGAAGACCGCGGTCATCGTCTTCCCCGGCTCCAACTGCGACCGTGACATCGCCGTCGCGCTGGAAACGGTGACCGGCGTCAAGCCGACCATGGTCTGGCACGGCGACGCCGACCTGCCGGGCGATGTCGGGCTGGTCGCGGTGCCCGGCGGCTTCTCCTACGGCGATTACCTGCGCTCGGGCGCGATCGCCGCACGCTCGCCGATCATGCGCGCGGTCGTCGAGGAGGCGGGCAAGGGCCTGCCCGTGCTCGGCATCTGCAACGGCTTCCAGGTGCTGACCGAGGCAGGGCTCCTGCCCGGCGCGCTGATGCGCAACCAGGGGCTGAACTTCGTTTGCCGTGACGTCGCGCTGACTGTCGAGACGTCCTCGAGCCGCTTCACGTCTGGCTATAGCGCTGGCGAACGCGTCTCCTTCCCGGTCGCGCATCACGACGGCAATTACTTCGCCGACACCGAGACGCTCGACCGCCTCGAAGGCGAAGGCCGCGTCGCCTTCCGCTATGCCGAGAGCGTCAACGGATCGGCGCGCAACATCGCTGGCCTGCTCAACGACAAGGGCAACGTACTTGGCATGATGCCGCACCCCGAACGCCGGATCGAAGCGGCGCATGGCGGCACCGATGGCCGGCGCCTGTTCGAAGGCCTGATGGAAGCCGTCAGCGCTTAATCGGGTTCGTCACCCCACCTCACCCCATCCGTTCGCCCTGAGCGAAATCGAAGGGCCTGAGACCCAGGTGCTTCGACTTCGCTCAGCACGAACGGGGGGATGTGTGTCACACCCGCGTCCGGAACGGCGAGAAGTCCGTCCCCTCGTCATACACGTCGACCCCCTCGCGCCGCTTGAGCCACCCCACCGCGACATAGGTCAGCGGCGTGAGCAGCACCTCCCACGACACCTTCAGCGCGAACTGGCTGACCATCACCATCAGCATCGCCTCGACCGGCCAGTCGGGCGCGCCGTAAAAGGCCAGCGGATAGAAGATCAGGCTGTCGAACGCCTGCCCCACTACCGTGCTGCCGATCGTCCGCGTCCACAGCATGCGCCCCTTGGTCCAGATCTTCATCCGCGCGAGCACGAAGCTGTTGGCGAACTCGCCAACCCAGAACGCGCAGATCGAGGCCAGCACGATCCGCGGCACCTGTCCAAACACCGACTCATAGGCCGCCTGCCCCGTCCACCCCGCGTCCGGCGGCAGCGCGACGACGACGGTCGACATGAACACCATGAAGAGCATCGCGCCGAACCCGGCCCAGATACAGCGGCGCGCGCGCGCATAGCCGTAGACTTCGGTCAGCACGTCGCCGATCACATAGCTGATTGGGAAGAACAGGATCCCCGCGCCGAACGGCCAGGCACCGATGAACGGCAGGTCGACCACCGCCCGCTTGCCCGCGCCGATGACGTTGGACAGCAGCAGGATCGTGACGAATGCCGCCATCACGAAATCGAAATAGCGGAACTGTTCGCTGCGCATGGCAGTGGCCGCCACGGGTTCGGGCGCGTCGTGATCCACGATATTCATCGCGTCGTTATGATGACGGTTCCAAGCTCGTGCAATGCACGCTAATCGGAACGCGTGCGCGCCCGTAGCTCAGTTGGATAGAGCAAGGAGCTTCTACCTCCTCGGTCGGGGGTTCGACTCCCTCCGGGCGCGCCAATTTCCCTAACGGTCTCGGCGATAGGTCGCGAGATAGGCGATCACGTCGGCGCGCTGCTGCGCATCGGACAGACCGGCAAAGCGCATCGTCGTCCCCGGCACCAGGCCCTGCGGTGCCCGAAGCCACGCATCGAGCCGCGCTGCATCCCAGCGCCCGCCCATTGCCTGCAACGCCGCGGTATAGGCAAAACGTGATCGGCGTTGCGCGACCGGGCCGTCGACCACGTCGTAGAGATTGGGACCGTCGGTATCGGGGGCGTCCGCACCGATCGTGTGGCAGGCCTTGCACTGAACGAACACGCGCGCACCCGCCACGGGGTCGCCCGTCAGCGTCCCGACCACCACGCGGCGTTCCACGGCGGCGGCATCCCGGCCATCGCCCGTCTGCTGGCATGCGCCGACGAGCATCAGCCCCAGTGTCACCCCGATCCTCCGCATGCCTTCGCTCCGATACCACCGGCCCGTCCGAACGGCCGCGTCCCCCGCCTAGCGCAGATTTTCGGGCGAAACGAGGCAGCGGCGTGACGAGCGGTGCTGTCAAGTTTCGCCGCCGATGCTAGCTTGTTGTCAGCGACGCAGTGCCGATACGGCATCGCGTCCTCGGCGCCCCGCCTGGATACGAGAGTGTCGCACGGACGGGCGGGGCGCCCCGTTCATTTTCAATTCACGACTGCTTGGCATAAGCCATGGGCAGAGGCGTTGCCGAGTATCGCGTAACCTTCAGCGCCCCGCCAGTTTTCAGTCACACGGGCCGGCGGGGCGCGCAGCACCATCCTTCCCTGCTTTGTCGGCATCGTTCGGTGCAGACCACACACAGCGCAATCGGGATCGCCGAATCGCAACTCGATCTCCAGGTCTGTCCCGCAATCGGTCAGCACAACTTCCTTTCAAAAGTCTTGATACATCGCGGCATTCCGCCCATATCCGATCAGTCCGACGCGCTTCCCCAAGACAGCAGCGTCGGCGCTGGACTGCGGCCCGCACGAGTTATCCCCTTTTCTCGAGCGGGCCGATTCCTACTGAAATCGACAGAAGACGCGGACGCCAGACGCTCGAACTATGTGCGCAAGCGGCTGCGCGGCGTGCCTCAGCGCCGTTCGGGGCCTGCTGCCACGGCGTCGGCGGCCCCCTGTACCGCGTCCAGCCGGGCCTTGAGCGGATCCACGCCGTTGATCGCACTCGCATCGGCCTGCAGCAGCTGCAGTGCGCCCCGGCGGGCGTCGAAGGCCGGCCAGCGCGGTAGTCCGGGCGCGTTGGGATCGCCCTTCCGCACGAAATTGACGACATAGCGGTTGGCGAGCTGCGCGGCGCGGGCATCCTGCGGGGTCAGCGCCGCGCCGTATTTCGCGGCAACCGTGTCGAAGAAATACGGGATGTCCGTGGCATGCGGTGCGCCCGACCAGTCCTTGCGCATCGACTGCGCGACATAGCCGAAGCGATAGAGATAGGCGGGCTGGCCCACGCGCTGCGTCTGCTGCGCGACGAGCCGCGCGGGTTCGTGCATCAGGCGGTCGCGTCCCACCTCGGGACCGATCGCGGCAAGCTCCTGCGTGCCCGCGGGATCATAGGCGGCGCGGGCGGCGTCGGCCTGCGCACCGAAGCTGGCGAACAGCCCCTCCTTGGACGTCTCGCCAAAGCCCGCGATATCCGCATCGGTGGTCCCGACCATCATCGGTACCGCCATCGCGGTCCCCCGCCGCATCGCCCCGTCGGTCGTGCCGACCACGACGCGGCCATCGACGATCGGTCCGCCCGCATAGGTCGGCACATCCACCGGGCCCCGATAGGCAAGGTTCAAGTCGCCGCGCACCTGCTCGGCGGGCAATGCGCGAAGCGCCGCGAGCGTTTCCGCCGCAGACTGTCCCGTAATGGCCTGAGTCGTCGCAAAGTTGACGCCGATCATCTCGGCCGAAGCCCTGCCGCCCGCCTCGGCGCGAAGCGGAACCCCACCGATCAATGTACGCCCGCCGCCCGACATCACGATCGCCCGCGCGAACAGGCCCTTTGCCATCGGTGACGCCATCAGGTTCAAAACCGAAGCGCCCCCTGCCGATTCACCCATCAGCGTGACCTGCGCCGGATCGCCCCCAAATTTCGCGATATTCGCCCGCACCCATTGCAACGCCGCGATCTGGTCGAGCAGCGCATAGTTGCCGAGCGGTCCCTCGTTCGCCGCGCTCAGCGCGGGATGCGCGAAGAAGCCGAACCGTCCGAGCCGGTAGTTGAAGCTGACGAACACGACGTCCTGCCGTGCGAACGCCGACCCGTCATAGACCGCAGGCGACGACCCGCCATTCACGAACCCGCCGCCATAGATCCAGACCAGCACGGGTTTCGGCGCCGCTGACGCCGCCGGACGCCAGACGTTGAGGACGAGACAATCCTCCGCCGGCGTCGTGCCGAGCGGCGCCGCATCGCTCGGAAAGGGCAGTTGCATGCAGTCATGCCCGAAACGGTCCGCCGCGCGCACGCCCGACCATGTCTGCACCGGCTGCGGCGCCCGCCAGCGCAAGGGGCCGACCGGCGGCGCTGCAAAGGGTATGCCCTTGAAGACCGCGACGCCTGCGTCCGTCGTGCCGGTCACCGACCCGCCCTCGACCTTGACCGCGGGCGTCACGCCCTGCGCCGCGCCTGTGCCCGGGACCATCGCGGCAACACACGTCATCGCGATCGCCAGCGCCTTCGACGCCCTCTGCATGCTCATCACCGCTCTCCCCCGGTTCTGCTTGTCTCCGAGGGAATGGAACACCCGCGCCCATCCTGCAATCGGGGAAACCGCTCAGGCGAAGAGGCGCACGCCGCCCATGGGGCTCACTCCCACTCGATCGTGCCGGGCGGCTTCGACGTATAGTCGTAGGTGACGCGGTTGATGCCCTTGACCTCGTTGATGATCCGGGTCGCCACGCGCGGCAGGAAATCGCCCGGGAACTGGAACGCCTGCGCGGTCATCCCGTCGGTCGACGTCACCGCGCGCAGGGCGAGGACGTTGTCGTAGGTTCGGCCGTCGCCCATCACGCCGACACTGCGCACGGGCAGCAGCACCGCGAACGCCTGCCAGATCGTGTCGTAGAGCCCCGCCGCGCGGATCTCCTCGAGGTAGATCGCATCCGCCTTGCGCAGGATGTCGCAGCGTTCCTTGGTGACTTCGCCGGGGATGCGGATCGCGAGGCCGGGTCCGGGGAACGGATGACGGCCAACGAAGATTTCCGGCAGCCCGAGCTCGCGACCAAGCGCGCGGACCTCGTCCTTGAACAGTTCGCGCAAGGGCTCGACGAGCTTCATGTTCATCCGCTCGGGCAGACCGCCGACATTATGGTGGCTCTTGATCGTCACCGACGGACCGCCGGTGAAGCTGACGCTCTCGATCACGTCGGGATAGAGCGTACCCTGAGCCAGGAACTCGGCGCCGCCTAGCTTCTTGGCCTCGGCATCGAACACGTCGATGAAGGTCTTGCCGATGAACTTGCGCTTCAGCTCGGGGTCGGTGATCCCGGCGAGACCGGTCAGGAACAGCTCCTCGACGTTCACATGGATCAGTGGGATGTTGTAGGCGCCGCGGAACAGGCTGACGACCTGCTCGCTCTCGCCTGCGCGCATCAGCCCGTGGTCGACATAGACGCAGGTGAGCTGCTCGCCGATCGCCTCATGGATCAGCACCGCCGCCACCGCCGAGTCGACGCCGCCCGACAGGCCGCAGATAACCCGGCCGCTACCGACCTGCGCGCGAATCTCGGCGATCTTGGTCTCGCGGAACTCGGCCATCGTCCAGTCGCCGCTGAGACCGCAGACGTGCCGCGCGAAGTTCGCGATCAGCTTGCCGCCATCGGGCGTGTGGACGACCTCAGGGTGGAACTGCACGCCGTAGAAGCGCCGCGCCTCGTCGGCGACGATCGCATAGGGGGCACCGGTCGATACCGCGACGGGGGTGAATCCTGGGGGGATCGCATCGACCTTGTCGCCATGGCTCATCCAGACCTGGTGCCGCTCGCCTTCGGCCCACAGCCCGTCGAACAGCGCGCAAGGCGACTTCACCTCGACGAAGGCGCTGCCGAACTCGCCGCCGTCACCCGAGACGATCACGTTGCCGCCGAGCTGCGCGGACATGACCTGCTGGCCGTAGCAGATGCCGAGGATCGGGATCCCCGCCTCGAAGAAATGCTGCGGCACCCGGGGGCTGTTCTCGGTCGTGACCGAAGCGGGGCCACCCGACAGGATGATCCCCTTTGGCTGCATCCGCTCGAACGCGGCCGCGGCGGACTGGAAGGGGGCGATCTCGCTATAGACGCCCGCCTCGCGCACGCGGCGGGCGATCAGCTGGGTTACCTGGCTGCCGAAATCGACGATGAGAATGCTGTCTGGGTGCTCCATGTCGGGCGCATAGCCGGATGGGACCCGTAACGAAAGAGGCCGCGCCTCCCGGATGGGAAACGCGGCCTGCAATTCGACTAACGAGAGGCGGGGATTATGCCGCTTCGTTGTAATCCTCGTCCGACATCACCGGACCCGAATCCTGGCCCTTCGCCGAGACGTCGCGGTCGACGAACTCGATGACGGCCATCGGCGAGGCGTCCGACATGCGGATGCCAGCCTTGATGACGCGGGTATAGCCGCCGTTGCGATCCGCATAGCGGGTCGCCAGAACGTCGAACAGCTTCACCAGCTGGGCATCGTCGAGCAGCTTGCCGTGCGCGAGACGACGGTTGGACAGGCCACCCTTTTTCGCGAGCGTGATCAGCTTCTCGATGTAAGGACGCAGTTCCTTCGCCTTGGCGACGGTAGTGGTGATCTGCTCGTGCTTGATGAGCGCGGCGCTCATGTTGCGGAACAGAGCAAGACGGTGGGCCGAGGTCCGCTGAAGCTTACGGCCGCCTACGCGATGGCGCATGTTTAATACCTTTTCGTTCGTTCAGGGGCCGTATGAGGTACCCGGGAGCTGGTCGCCGTTAAGGCCGGCGACCGTTGCCTTCGTAAAGACGGCAAGGACGGGTTTCGTCAATCACGAAACCCGCACCTGGCCCACTTTGTCTTCAGCCGTGTGGCGACCCGGCAAAGCCGTGTCGTCGAACGGGTCGGTCGAAACCGACCCGCCGGCCGGGCTGTCTGGTCTCCGGTGCAGCATGGCTGCCCCGGTGCCAGATCAGCCCATGATTTCCTGCTCGAGCTTCTTGGCCATCTCTTCGATGTTCTCAGGCGGCCAGCCCGGGATTTCCATGCCCAGGCGAAGACCCATCGACGACAGCACTTCCTTGATCTCGTTCAAGGACTTGCGGCCGAAGTTAGGCGTGCGCAGCATCTCGGCTTCGGTCTTGCCGACCAGATCGCCGATATAGATGATGTTGTCGTTCTTGAGGCAGTTCGCCGAACGCACCGACAGCTCGAGCTCGTCGACCTTCTTGAGAAGGTAACGATTGATCTGCTGCGTGTCGCCTGCGGGCTCCGCACCACCGGCAGCGGGTGCTGCCTGGCCGATCGGGGCCGACGAACGCGTGACCGACGAATCGTCGAAGTGCACGAACAGCGCGAGCTGGTCCTGGAGAATGCGACCGGCATAGCCGACTGCGTCTTCCGGAGTGATCGTGCCGTCGGTTTCGATCGTCAGCGTCAGCTTGTCGTAATCGAGGTCCTGACCGACGCGGGTCGGGTCGACCTTGTACGACACCTGACGTACCGGCGAGTAGAGCGCATCGACCGGGATCAGACCGATCGGCGCGTCGGCCGGGCGGTTTGCGGTCGCGGGCACGTAACCCTTACCGATGTCGGCGGTCAGCTCCATGTTGAGCGTCGCACCCTCATCGAGGTGGCAGATCACGAGATCCTTGTTCATGATCTCGATGTCGCCCGAGACGGCGATGTCGCCGGCCTTGACTTCACCCGGACCCGTTGCCGAGAGCTGGAGGCGCTTGGGCCCCTCGCCCTGCATGCGGATCGCGATCTGCTTCACGTTGAGGACGATGTCGGTCACGTCCTCGCGGACGCCGGCCAGAGACGAGAACTCATGCAGCACGTTCTCGATCTTGATCGAGGTCACGGCCGCGCCCTGCAGCGACGAAAGCAACACGCGACGCAGCGCGTTGCCGAGCGTCAGGCCGAAGCCACGCTCGAGCGGCTCGGCGATGAAGGTCGCCTTGCGCTTGGTGTCGCCACCGGCCTTTTTCTCCAGGCCGCTGGGCTTCTTGAGTTCCTGCCAGTTCTTTGCGTTGACAGACACTTGCTTCCCCTAATTTGGGGGCCGGCGGACAGGACGTCCACCGGCCATGAATATGCACCCGTGCCGCGCGATCAACCGCGCACGGGCAACGTCGGAGAAATCAGACGCGACGACGCTTCGAAGGACGAACGCCGTTGTGCGGGATCGAGGTCACGTCGCGGATCGACGTGATCTGGAAACCGACTGCCTGCAGCGCGCGCAGTGCCGACTCGCGGCCCGAACCGGGGCCCTTCACTTCGACTTCGATCGTCCGGACGCCGTGCTCGGCGGCCTTCTTGCCCGCGTCTTCCGCTGCGACCTGCGCCGCGTACGGAGTCGACTTGCGCGAGCCCTTGAAGCCCATTGCGCCGGCCGACGACCACGAGATCGCGTTGCCCTGGGCATCGGTGATCGTGATCATGGTGTTGTTGAAGCTGGCATTCACGTGTGCGACGCCAGAGGTGATGTTCTTGCGCTCGCGCCGCTTAATGCGCTGAGGTTCGCGTGCCATGGTGTATTTCCTGACCTGTATCTGCGTGACGCCGGGCGGTCCCTCGGGACCAGCGCCGGCGGAGTAATCCGGTGTTGGGTCGGATTACTTCTTCTTGCCGGCGATCGGCTTAGCCTTGCCCTTGCGGGTGCGCGCATTGGTGTGCGTGCGCTGGCCGCGGACCGGCAGGCCCTTGCGGTGACGAAGACCACGATAGCAGGCGAGATCCATCAGGCGCTTGATGTTCATCGACACCTGGCGACGCAGATCGCCTTCGACGGTGTAGTCGGCGTCGATCGCCTCACGGATGTGCAGCACTTCCTGGTCGGTCAGGTCCTGGACACGCGCGGTGTCGGCAATGCCGAGCTTCGCGACGATTTCCTTGGCCTTGGTCGAACCGATGCCGTGAATATAGGTCAGCGCGATCACCACGCGCTTGTTGGTCGGGATATTAACACCCGCGATACGTGCCATGAACTTGGTTCTCCTGCTCCACGAGGTCCGGCATGGCTGCACGGCCCTCATCTCCTAGCGATGATCCGAAACGCACGATAACGGCGAACGCAAAAGAGCGCCGCCGGGAACCGTCGTATCGGGGAGGTCGAATTAGGCGCGCGCTAACGAACTGTCAAGCCGCGGGTTCCGCCGCCCGCGTGATGCACCCCTGCGATGCGCGCCGCGCAACCGCGTCAGGGCCGGGGCTCGGCCACCCGTCGCATCACGATCCAGCGCCGCAGCGCGACGACGAACCAGATCAGCTCGACCAGGCCGAACGGCCATGCCCCCTGCAGGAAGCCATAGGCCGATCCGAACAGGCACCCCACCGCGAAGCCGAACGTCCACCAGTGCGATCCCGATTCCCTGGCATAGCACAGCAGGGTGAAGGAGACCGCGGCAAGCCCGAAAAGCGAAAGTGCGTCCATCGGCCGCCTCTTGCCGCGTCCGCACGTACAAAGCCATCCCCGCGCGCGGTCAGACCGGCAGGACGATCCGCGCGACGAGGCCGGGCGCATTGTCACCCAGTTCGAACCGCCCGTCATGCAGCCGCGCGACCGCCTCGACCAGCGCCATGCCCAGCCCCGCCCCCGGAGTCGTGCGTGCACTGTCGAGCCGACCGAATCGCTTGAGCGCCTGCGCGCGGTCCGCCACCGCGATCCCCGGCCCGCGATCCTCGACCTGGATCACGACGCCGTCACCGCGCTCGATCAGGCGGAGCGTTACCATGCCACCACTGGCCCCATGCCGCAGCGCGTTGTCGATCATGTTGGTGATCGCCTGGCTCAGCAGTTCGCGGTGCAGCGCCATGGCCGGTGGCCGATCATCGATCGCCACGACGAAGCTCAGGCCCGCATCCTCGGCGACCGGGGCATAGAGCTCACCGATCTCCTCGAGCAGGTTTGCAGGCGACACCTGGATGAACCGGTCGCGCGACACCGATCCCGACCGGCTGATCTCGATCACCATCGTCAGCATCCGCATGACCAGGTCAGTCTCGGTCAGCAGCCCGCCCAGCGCCACTTCACGCGCGTCGGGATCCGCGATCAGCACCGCCTGCTCGGTCTTGGTCCGCAGACGCGCCAGCGGCGAGCGCAGGTCGTGCGCCAGGCTGTCGGTCACGACGCGCAGCTCGGCCATCACCCCCTCGAGCTTGCTGAGCATGACGTTCAGCCGCGCGGCCAGCCGGTCGAACGCGTCACCGCCACCCGCGACCACGGCCACACGGCGTGACAGGTCACCCTCGCCCGCAGCCTCGACGACGCTCGCTATCCCGTCGAGACGCCGCCCGACATAGCGCGCGAGAACGAGTCCCCCAACGATGCCGAGCGCGAGCGAGAGGGTGATGGCGAAGGCCAGCGCGCGCTCCATCGCACGTTCCTCCGCCGCGATCAGATCGAGGTTGCGGCCCGTCAGCAGCCATTGCCGGCCGATCGGATACAGGGCGTACCCCGTCTCGCGCGCGTTCCACAACGCATCGTCGCCAAGCCGGGCAATCCTGAACCGGGTCATCCGCAGCGGCACGGTCAGTCGCGCGGGCGCCACCCCCTGGACGGTCCGTCCGTCCGCGTCGACGAGCGCAAGTACCAGCGAGACGTCGCCGGGGCTGACCGCCTCGCCGATCGCCTGCCGCAATTCAGGAATACCGCCGACCTGCCAGACGGTGCGCAGCGCATCCGACTGTTCGGTGGTCTCGCGCCGGATCGCATCGATCGCATCGGCGCTGGTCTGTTTCCAGACGAAGCCGATCAGCGCGAGGTTGGACACCAGCGACAGCATGATCGCGAGCAGCGCGATCCGCGCGGTGACCGACAGGCGCATCGCGGTTCAGCCCTCCACGGCGAGCCGGTATCCTGCCCCGCGTACCGTATGGAGGATCGGCGTCGGAAACCCGTCCTCGAGCTTGCGCCGCAGACGGCCGATATGAACGTCGACGACGTTGGATCCCGGATCGAAGTGATAGTTCCAGATCTTCTCGAGCATCATCGTCCGCGTCACGACCTGCCCTGCATGCCGGGCGAGGAATTCGAGCAGGTTGAATTCACGCGCACCCAGCGGGATGGTGTGCCCACCGCGCGACACGACGCGTGAAAGCAGGTCGATCTCGAGATCGCCGACCGACAGCTTGGTCTTTTGCGGATCGCTCGCGAGGCGGTCCGACCGGCGCACCAGCGCCTCGACACGCGCCGACAGTTCCGCGAACGAGAAGGGTTTGCACAGATAGTCGTCGGCCCCGGCCTTCAGCCCGTCGACGCGGTGGTCGACCGCCGCGAGCGCGGAGAGGATGAGAACCGGGGTGACGATGCCGGCCGCGCGGACCGCGCTGACCATGGCGAGACCGTCGAGCCCCGGCAGCATCCGGTCGGCGATGATGAGGTCGAAGATGCCCTCGCTGGCGAGAAACAGTCCGTCACGTCCATCGCCACAGGTCTCGACGGCATAACCCGCTTCGGTCAGCCCCTTGGCTAGATAGCTCGCGGTCGAGACATCATCTTCGACAATCAGGATCTTGCGGTTCACGGCGTCATCGCTTTCCCCTGTCCCATAACGGAAAGGCCGGCGGAAATCACTTCCCGCCGGCCCCCACGGTACCCCCGGGAGTGACGGGCACCGATCTCTGGAAACTCGCGCCGCTCTTTCGGGCGACACGCGTCTCTTAGGATCGGGCACTCGACAGGGGGATGACCCGAACATGACAAACCTGTCATGTTCGGGTCGGTGATCGTCTAATCAGCGGTCGTCGAGGATCGCTGCGATCGCGACGCCGACATGGCCGATGTCCGCCATCCCGTCGACGCGGCGCACGAGACCACGCGCATCGTAGATCGGCAGGATCGGCGCGGTCTTGGCGCGATATTCGGCCATCCGCGTCTTGACGGTTTCGGCATTGTCGTCGGGACGGCGCTTGAACTCGGTCGAGCCACACACGTCGCAGACCCCGGCAACCGCCGGCTGCTTGAACCGGTCATGATAGCCCGCGCCGCAGTTGGCACAGGTGTACCGGCCCACGACGCGGTCGATCAGCGCGGCCTCGTCGACACCGAGCTCGATCACGTAGTCGAGCGTGCGACCGCGAGCTGCAAGCAGCCCGTCGAGCGCCTCGGCCTGGGCCGCGGTGCGCGGATAGCCGTCGAAGATCACGCCGTTTGCGGTATCGGGCTTGTCGAGCCGCTCACCGATGATGCCCGACACAATGTCGTCGCTGACCAGGCCGCCGGCGGCCATCACGGCTTTCGCCTGAAGGCCGACGGGTGATTCCGCCGCGACCGCAGCGCGCAGCATGTCGCCGGTCGACAGCTGGACCATGCCGCGTTCGGCCACGAGCGTCGCGGCCTGCGTGCCCTTGCCCGCGCCTGGCGGGCCAAGAAGGATGATATTCACGAAACGCACTCCCCTCGTTCGTGCAGGATTATAAACCGGTAACCCCGCAACTTAGCGAAGTCGACCGCCCTTCAGCTTCGCCTTCTTGATCAGGTCGCCATATTGATGCGCGAGCAGATGGCTCTGGATCTGTGTCACCGTATCCATCGTCACGTTGACGACGATCAGCAGGCTGGTGCCGCCGAGATAGAAGGGGATCGACAGCGCCGTGACCAGATATTCGGGCAGCAGGCAGATGATCGTCAGATAGGCGGCACCGATGACGGTGATGCGCGTCAGAACATAATCGAAGTAGTTCTCGGTGTTCTTGCCCGGACGGATGCCGGGGATGAACCCGCCATGCCGCTTCAGATTGTCCGCCGTCTCTTCGGGGTTGAAGACGATCGCGGTGTAGAAGAACGAGAAGAAGATGATGCCGGCACCGTAGAGCAGCATGTACACGGGGCTGCCGTGCTGCAGATACTGGTTGAGGGTGATGATGAAATCGCCCCACTGTGACTCACCCGCGACGCGCTGTCCGGCGAACTGCGAGATCGTCAGCGGCATCAGCAGCAGCGACGAGGCGAAGATCGGCGGGATGACGCCGGCGGTGTTGATCTTCAGCGGCAGATGGCTGCGATCCGCCTGCATCCCGCGCTGCGTCTGGCGCTTGGGATACTGGATCAGGATGCGACGCTGCGCGCGCTCCATGAAGCAGATGAACAGGACGAGCAGGACGACCGCGACGATGATGCCGATCAGCTTGATCGGATCGAGGCTGCCCGAACGGCCGCCCTCGAGCAGGTTGACCAGCGTCGTCGGCAGATGCGCGACGATGCCCGCCATGATGATCAGCGAGACGCCGTTGCCGATGCCGCGGCTGGTGATCTGCTCACCCAGCCACATCAGGAACATCGTCCCGCCAATCAGCGAGATGACCGCCGCGATACGGAAGGTCATGCCCGGCTCGATCACCGCGGCGATGCCCTGGTTCGCGCCGAGCGTCTCGAGCCCGACGGCAATGAAATAGCCCTGCACCGCGGTCAGGCCGACGGTGCCGTAGCGGGTATACTGGTTGAGGCGCTTGCGGCCCGATTCGCCGTCCTTCTTGATCGCGGCGAGCGTGGGGCTCAGCGAGGTCGCGAGCTGCACCACGATCGAGGCGGTGATGTAGGGCATCACGCCGAGCGCGATCAGCGACATGCGGCTGAGCGAGCCACCCGAGAAGGTGTTGAAGAAGTCGAGCACGCCGCCCTGCGTCTGCTGCGACAACAGCCCCAGCGCGGTCGGGTCGACACCCGGCAACGGGACATAGCTGAGCAGGCGGAAGACGATCAGGGCGCCGATCGTGAACCACAACCGCTTCTTGAGATCGGTCGCCTTGGCGAATTTGGACAGGCTGACGCTTTGCGCCATCTGGTCGGCTGCGGATGCCATACGTGTGATCGTCCTGGAAACAAAGAAGGCGGGAAGCGTTGTGACCGCCCCCGCCGCTCATATAGGCGCAGGAGCGCGCTTGTCTAATGCCTAGGTGCGTTATGCGAGCCCGAGGGGCGCTCGGTCGCCCCCTGCCCCGTTCGTCCTGAGCGAAGTCGAAGGACGTTGCCCCAGGTGACGTACCCTTCGACTACGCTCAGGGCGAACGAAGGAGAGGGTGGTCCCGAAAAACGGGCGGGTCGGAAGCGGGCGACAGGTAGCCGCCAGGTCAGGCAAATAAAAAGGGGGCCGGCGCTCTCGCACCCGCCCCCTTTCTTGTTCGGCTCAGGCCTTGAACGACGCCTTGTGCGCCGCACGCTCCTTGTACTTCACGCCCTTCTTGGCGGCAGCCTTCTCGGCTGCGGGGACGAAGTGGATCACTTCGACCTTGCCGCCGATCCTCTCGACCGCCTCGATCGCGCCCTTCGACGCGCCGTCGACGGTGAACGAGAGGACCGTGGTCAACTCGCCCTTGGCGAGGAGGCGGACGCCGTCCTTGCCGCCGCGTGCCAGGCCAGCGGCCTTGAGCGCGTTGTGGTCGAGCGTGGCGTTCGCCTCGATCTTGCCGGCATCGACCGCGAGCTGGATCGCGCCGAGGTTGACCTCTGCGAAGTCCTTGCGGAAGATGTTGTTGAAGCCGCGCTTAGGCAGACGCATGTGGAGCGGCATCTGGCCGCCTTCGAAGCCGGCGATGGACACGCCCTCACGGCTCTTCTGGCCCTTCTGGCCGCGGCCGCCGGTCTTGCCCTTGCCCGAGCCGATGCCGCGTCCGACGCGCATCTTGGACTTACGGGCACCTTCGTTATCTCGGAGTTCGTTGAGCTTCATGGTAATGCACTCGCTTTCGCTTGTTACGCGCTGGTTGAAAAACCGGGGTTGGATTCTGGAATAAGAAAGGGGGCCGTTAGCCCCCTTTCCCGTATTTGTCACGTGGGTCGTGAAGGCTCAGCCTTCGACCGACACCATGTGCTGCACCTTGCGGATCATGCCGCGGACCTCTGGGCTGTCTTCCAGCTCGCGGGTCTTGTGCATCTTGTTCAGGCCGAGACCGACCAGCGTTGCGCGCTGGTCCTTCTCGCGGCGGATCGGCGAACCGGTCTGCGTGATCTTGATGGTAGCCATGATCGCTTACTCCGTGATCGCAGCTGCATCGGCCTCGGCGGTCTTCGAACCACCATGGCCGAGCAGGTCGGCGATCTTCTTGCCGCGACGCTGTGCGACGGCCTTGGGCGAGGTCTGCTCGCCAAGGGCTTCGAACGTTGCGCGGATCATGTTGTAGGGGTTCGACGTGCCGACCGACTTGGTCACGACGTCTGCGACACCCAGCGACTCGAAGACGGCGCGCATCGGGCCACCGGCGATGATGCCCGTACCCTGAGGCGCCGACCGCAGCGTGACCTTACCGGCACCGAAGTGACCGTTGCCGTCATGATGCAGCGTGCGACCGTCCTTAAGCGGAACGCGAACCATCTTCTTCTTGGCAGCTGCCGTCGCCTTCGAGATGGCTTCCGGCACTTCGCGTGCCTTGCCATGGCCGAAGCCTGCACGGCCCTTGCCGTCGCCGACGACGACAAGTGCTGCAAAGCCGAAGCGCTTACCGCCCTTGACCGTCTTCGAGACGCGGTTGATGTGCACCAGCTTCTCGATCAGCTCTTCGCCGCCATCGTCCGAACCCGGACGACCGCCACGATTGTCACGACCGCCACGACCGCCATCGCGACCACCACGGTTGCCACCGGGGCCACCGCCGCGATTGCCGCCGGGGCCACCACGACCGCCACCGCCGCCGCCACCGGGACGACCACGGCCACCGCCGCTGTTGCCCTGGTACCCGGTGCTCTGGGGCACGTTCTGAGCCGTGACGTCCTGTGCGGTCGTCTCGGGTGCGATTACCGCTGGCGTGTTGTTTTCGTCAGCCATGTCTTAGAACTCCAATCCGGCTTCGCGCGCGGCATCGGCAAGAGCCTTCACGCGACCGTGGTAGAGGAAGCCGCCGCGATCGAACACGACCTGGGTCACGCCCGCCGCCTTGGCAGCCTCGGCGACGCGCTTGCCGACCGAGGTCGCCGCGTCGATGTTGGCGCCGGACGTGCCGCGCACGTCCTTCTCCAGCGTCGAGGCCGAAGCGACCGTCGTGCCGGCGGCATCGTCAATCACCTGGGCATAGATGTGCTTGCCCGAGCGATGCACGGACAGGCGCGGACGGGTGCCGGCGCGTGCGCGCAGCGCGGTACGGTTGCGGCGACGCCGCTTGGCGAAAAGAGAAAGTCCCTTGGTCATTACTTCTTCTTCCCTTCCTTGCGGAAGATGAACTCGCCGTCGTACTTGATGCCCTTGCCCTTGTACGGCTCGGGCTTGCGCCACTGACGAATCTCCGCGGCCAGCTGGCCAACCATCTGCTTGTCCGAACCCGAGATCTCGATCGTCGTGTTGTCCGGCGTCTTCACCTCGATGCCCTCGGGCACGTCGATGTTGACGTCATGGCTGTAGCCAAGCTGCAGCTTGAGGTTGCGACCCTGGGCTGCGGCACGATAGCCGACGCCGCTGATCAGCAGCTTCTTGGTGAAGCCTTCCGACACACCGGTGACCAGGTTCTGCACCATGGTCCGCTGCATGCCCCAGAACGCGCGGGCGCGCTTCGTGTCGTTGGCCGGCTGCACCGAAATGCCGCCGTCTTCGATCGTGTAGCTGATCTCGTCACGCAGCGGCATCTTCAGGGTTCCCTTGGGGCCCTTCATCGTCAGCTGCTTACCCTCGATCGTCGGCGTGATGCCCGCCGGTACGGTGACCGGCTTCTTACCAATACGGCTCATCAGAACACCTCCGCGAGGACTTCGCCGCCGACGTTCTGCTCACGTGCTTCGGAATCCGAAAGCACGCCGCGGGGCGTCGAGACGATGGTGATGCCGAGGCCGTTACGGACGCGGGGAAGTTCCTGCGAGCCGGAATAGACGCGACGGCCGGGCTTCGAGACGCGCGCGACATGCTTGATCGCAGGCTGGCCCTCGAAATACTTCAGCTCGATGCGAAGGCCGGCCGCGGGGCCCATTTGCTCTTCGCTATAGCCACGGATATAGCCTTCACGCTGCAGAACGTCGAGCACGCGGACGCGCAGCTTCGACGCCGGAGTCAGGACGGAGTCCTTCTTCGCGCGCTGGCCATTACGGATACGGGTGAGCAAATCACCCAGGGGATCGGTCACTGCCATGATGTAGTCCTTACCAGCTCGACTTCGTGACGCCGGGGATCAGGCCCTTGTTGGCCAGATCGCGCAGCTGAATACGGCAGAGCCGGAACTTGCGGTAATAGGCGCGCGGGCGACCGGTCAGCTCGCACCGGTTACGGATACGGGTCGGGTTCGCGTTGCGCGGGATTGCCGCCATCTTGAGGCGAGCGATCAGACGCTCACCATCGTCGAGCGTCTTGTCCGCTGCGATCGCCTTCAGTGCCGCGTACTTCGGGGCATACTGCTTGACCATGCGCTTGCGGCGCTCGTTCTTGTTGACTGAACTCAGTTTCGCCATCGACTTAAGTTCTTTCTTTCCTGAAGCGCCGCCCGTGACACGAGGTCAGGGGCGGCGGTTGGTAGTTAAGCTGCCTTCTTCTCGTCGGCAGCGTCGTCTTCGATCGGGAACGGGAAGCCGAAGAGACGGAGAAGCTCGCGAGCCTCGTCGTCGGTCTTGGCGGTCGTCGTCACGATCACATCCATGCCGCGGACCTTGTCGACCCGGTCATAGCTGATTTCTGGGAACACGATCTGCTCCTTGATACCGCAGGCATAGTTGCCACGGCCATCGAAGCTCTTCGGATTGAGACCGCGGAAATCGCGGACGCGGGGAAGAGCGATCGTGATGAAACGGTCGAGAAACTCGTACATGCGCTCGCGGCGAAGGGTAACCTTCACGCCGATCGGCATGCCCTCACGCAGCTTGAACTGCGCGATCGACTTCTTGGCCTTCGTCACGACGGGCTTCTGGCCGGCGATCAGCTCCATTTCCTGGGCTGCCTGGTCGACCTTCTTCTTGTCCTGCGTCGCTTCGCCGACACCCATGTTCAGCACGATCTTGTCGATCCGGGGGATCTCCATGACGTTCTTGTAGCCGAACTTCTCGGTCATCGCCTTGATGATCGTCTCATCATACATCTTCCGCATGCGCGGCGTGTAGGCGGCCTCGGTGCCAGCGGCGGTGTTCTGATCAACCATTGATCTTCTCCCCGGTCTTGACGGCCACGCGGACCTTCTTGCCATCCTGCTCCTCGAAGCGGACGCGGGTCGGCTTGCCGTCTGCGGTCACGTGAGCGACCTTCGAGACGTGCATCGGTGCTTCCTTGCGAACCAGGCCACCCTGCGGGTCACCCTGGGTCGGCTTGGTGTGGCGCACCGCGATGTTCACGCCCGAGACGACGACCTTGTCGGTCTTCGGCATCGACATCGTGACTTCGCCGGTCTTGCCCTTGTCCTTGCCGGACAGGATGATGACCTTGTCACCCTTCTTGATACGCTGGCTCGCCATTACAGCACCTCCGGCGCAAGGCTGATGATCTTCATGTGCTTCTTGCCACGCAGCTCGCGAACGACTGGGCCGAAGATACGGGTGCCGATCGGCTCCTCGTTCTTGTTGACCAGCACCGCGGCGTTGCCGTCGAAGCGGATGACTGTACCGTCTGCACGGCGGATATCCTTGGCGGTACGAACGATCACCGCGCGGTGAACGTCGCCCTTCTTCACGCGGCCCCGTGGCTGCGCTTCCTTGATGCTGACGACGATGATGTCGCCAACGCCTGCAACACGACGCTTGGAACCCCCAAGCACCTTGATGCACTGCACCCGCTTCGCGCCGCTGTTGTCAGCGACGTCGAGATTGGACTGCATCTGGATCATGGATCCGTATCCCTTCTCTGTCTCTGGGGTCGATACCGACCGAACCCCGCCTAAAAAATCACCCCGCCGCGGACGAATCCGCAACGGGGAGGAGCGGCCGCTTAGCCGTTCCTGGCTACGAAAACAAGAGCGCAGGGAGTTGCCCCCCTGCCCTCATGTTTGATTCAGCCCTCGGCCGAAGCCCGCTCCGGCGTCGCGTGGGTGTTGACCCGCTCGATCACCTTCCAGGTCTTCAGCTTGGAGATCGGTGCGGTCTCTTCGATCCGCACGGTCTCGCCCTGCTTGAACTCGTTGCTCTCGTCATGAGCATGATACTTCTTCGAGCGACGGATGATCTTCCCGTAGAGCGGGTGCTTCACCTTACGCTCGACGTTCACGACCACCGTCTTGTCGCCCTTGTCGGACACGACCAGACCGGTCAGCACGCGCTTCGGCATGATGTGTTCCTTACTTCGCGGCGTCAGCGCTGGTGCGCTGAGCCTGCAGGGTCTTGATGCGAGCGATGTCGCGGCGGACCTCACGAACGCGGCTCGGCTTTTCGAGCTGGTTCGTGGCGGCCTGGAAGCGCAGGTTGAACTGCTCGCGCTTCAGTTCGCCAAGCGACTCCGACAGCTGGTCGTCGCTCTTGGCCTTCATGTCGTCGATACGAGCCATGATCTTACTCGCCTCCCAGATGCGAGGTGTCGCCCAGGCGGGCAACGACCTTTACCTTGATCGGCAGCTTCATGGCCGCCCGCTCGAATGCCTCGGCGGCGATCTTGCCGTCGACGCCGTCGAGCTCGAACAGGATCCGACCCGGCTTGACGCGAGCGGCCCAATATTCCGGCGCGCCCTTGCCCTTACCCATGCGGACTTCGGCTGGCTTTCCCGAGACCGGAAGGTCTGGGAAAATGCGGATCCACAAACGCCCCTGGCGCTTCATGTGGCGCGTGATCGCGCGGCGAGCCGCCTCGATCTGACGTGCGGTGATCCGGTCGGGCTCCATGGCCTTCAGGCCGTAGGAGCCGAAATTGAGCGAGAAGCCACTCTTGGCGTCGCCCGAAATCTTGCCCTTGAAGGCCTTCCGGAACTTGGTCTTTTTTGGTTGCAGCATGTCTGTTCCTGCCCCTTAGCGACGATCGTCGCGCTGCGGCCGCACGCCGGAGGTCTGAGCCTCCATCATGATGCGGTCGTACGACGTCGGATCGTTGCCGAGAATCTCGCCCTTGAAGACCCAGACCTTCACGCCGCAAACGCCATAAGACGTGTGCGCCGTAGCCTCGGCATAATCGATGTTCGCGCGCAGCGTGTGCAACGGAACCCGACCTTCACGATAGCTCTCCGACCGTGCGATCTCGGCGCCGCCAAGACGGCCGCCGCAGTTCACGCGGATGCCTTCGGCACCGAGACGCATCGCCGACTGAACCGCACGCTTCATGGCGCGACGGAAGGCGATACGACGCTCGAGCTGATCGGCGATGCCCTGCGCGACGAGACGCGCATCGACTTCCGGCTTGCGGATCTCGACGATGTTCAGCGACACGGTCGACGACGTCATCTTGCCGATCGTCGAACGCAGCTTCTCGATGTCCGCACCCTTCTTGCCGATGATCACGCCGGGGCGTGCAGCGAAGATGGAGATGCGGGCCAGCTTGGCCGGACGCTCGATCACAACCTTGGAGATCGCAGCCTGCGGCAGCGTCTTCATGATATATGCGCGGATCTTGAGATCCTCGAGCAGGAGCCGACCATAGTCGGCGCCTTCGGCGTACCAGCGGCTATCCCAGGTACGGTTGATCTGCAGACGCAGACCGATGGGGTTGCTCTTCTGACCCATTATGCTTCTTCCTGCTCGCGCACGACGATGCGCAGACGGCTGAATGGCTTGAGGATGCGGGTCGACTTGCCGCGGCCGCGGGTCGCGAAGCGCTTCATCGTGATCGACTTGCCAACCGATGCCTCGGCGACGACCAGCGAGTCGACGTCGAGGTTGTGGTTGTTCTCCGCATTGGCGATGGCCGAGGCCAGCACCTTGCGGGCTTCGATCGCCATGCCCTTGGTCGAGAAGGCGAGGATGTTCATCGCATCGCCGACCTTCTTGCCACGAATGAGCGCAGCCACGAGGCCGAGCTTCTGCGCGGAACCGCGGATCTGCGTACCGACCGAAAGCGCCTCGTTGTCCGCGACCTTGCGCGGGCTGACTTGCTTAGACATCAGCGCTTGCCCTTCTTGTCGGCGGAGTGGCCGGGGAAGTAGCGCGTGGGCGCGAACTCGCCCAGCTTCATCCCGACCATGTCCTCGTTGACCGAGACCGGCACGAACTTGCGGCCGTTATAGACGTTGAACGTGAGGCCCACGAACGACGGCAGGATCGTCGAGCGACGCGACCAGGTCTTGATCGGCGAACGCGCGTTGGTGTCCTGGGCGGTTTCTGCCTTCTTGAGCAGATGAAGGTCCACGAACGGACCCTTCCAGACTGAACGAGCCATGTTAGCCCTTCCTCTTCGTCGAATGACGCGACCGGATGATCATCTTGTCGGTCGATTTGTTGTGACGCGTGCGCGCACCCTTCGTCGGCTTGCCCCAAGGCGTGACCGGATGACGGCCACCCGAGGTGCGGCCTTCACCACCGCCGTGCGGATGGTCGACCGGGTTCTTGGCGACGCCGCGCGTCAGCGGACGAATACCAAGCCAGCGCGAACGCCCTGCCTTGCCCAGGTTCTGGTTCTGGTTGTCGGGGTTCGAAACCGCGCCAACCGTCGCCATGCAATCGCTGCGGATGTAGCGCTGCTCGCCCGAATTCAGGCGGACCATCACCATGCCCTTATCGCGACCGACAACCTGCACATACGTGCCGGCCGAACGGGCGATCTGACCACCCTTCATCGGCTTCATCTCCACGTTGTGGACGATGGTGCCGACCGGCATCTGACCGAGTTCCATGGCATTGCCTGGCTTCACGTCGGTCTTCTTGGCCGCGAGGACCTTGTCGCCAACGGCCAGACGCTGCGGCGCCAGGATGTAGGCGAGTTCCTCGTCCGGGTACTTGACCAGGGCGATGAACGCGGTGCGGTTGGGATCATACTCGATCCGCTCGACCGTACCCTCGACGTCCCACTTGCGACGCTTGAAGTCGATGTAGCGGTACTTCTGCTTGTGACCACCGGCGATGCCGCGCGAGGTCACATGACCCTTATTGTTACGGCCGCCGGTCTTGTGCTTGCCTTCGGTCAGCGCCTTGACGGGCTTGCCCTTCCAGAGCGACGACTTGTCGACCAGGATGAGACCGCGGCGTGCCGGCGATGTCGGATTATAATGCTTGAGTGCCATGGCCTCAGATCCCCGTCGTCACGTCGATGGACTGACCGTCCTTCAACGTCACGATTGCCTTTTTCATGTCGGAGCGCGAGTAGTTCGTGCCCTTCCACTTCTTGGTCTTGCCCTTCTGGACGAGCGTGTTCACGCCGACGACGTTCACGTCGAACAGTGCCTCTACGGCCGCCTTGATCTCGGGCTTCGTGGCGTCGTTGGACACCTTGAACACCACCGCGTTGTGCTCCGACAGGGTCGTCGTCTTCTCGGTGATGTGCGGGGCGAGGATAACGTCGTAATGACGATTATCGATGCCCGCCTTCTGCTTCTTAGCCATGGAAGCGCGCCTCCAGCTTTTCGACAGCGGCGCGCGTCAGCACCAGCGTGTCATGCTTCAGGATGTCGTAAACGTTCGCGCCAGCTGCCGGCATCACGTTCACTTCGTACAGGTTGCCCGCAGCGAATGCGAAGCTGGTGTCGACCATGTCGCCGTCGATGACGAGCGCACGCTTGCCGAAGCCGAGCTTGGCGAGATCGCCCTGCAGCGTCTTGGTCTTGCCACCCTCGACAGCCAGGCTGTCCATGATGACCAGCGAACCCGCCTTGGCGTGGCTGCTGAGCGCCATGCGCAGACCGAGCGCGCGAACCTTCTTGTTCAGCGACGGGTTGAAGTCACGGACGCGAGCGCCGTGTGCCTTACCACCACCGATGAACACGGGCGCGCGGCGATCGCCGTGACGTGCCGTACCGCCGCCCTTCTGGCGACCGAACTTCTTGCCGGTGCGAGCGACGTCTGCGCGCTCACGGGTGCCACGAGCCGTCTCGCGACGCTTCTCGAGCTGCCAGGTGACCACACGGTGCAGGATGTCGGCGCGCGGATCGAGACCGAAGATCTCGTCGTTGAGCTCGATGTCCGCGCCCTCGGTGCCGGCGAAAGATGAAAGCTTGATCTTCACGCTCAGCCCTCCTGGCCGTCGGCTGCAGGTGCGTCGGTCGTTTCGGCCGGCGTGTCTGCTGCGGTGTTGCTGTTGACGGTCTTGAGACCGGCGGGGAACGGTGCGTCGGCGTGGCGCGCGACCTTCACCGAGTCCTTGACGAAGAGCCAGCCGCCCTTGGAGCCAGGAACCGAACCCTTGACGAACAGGAGACCACGCTCGACGTCCGTCGATACGATCTCGAGGTTCTGCTGGGTGCGATACTTGTCGCCCATGTGGCCGGCCATCTTCTTGTTCTTGAAGACCTTGCCCGGATCCTGGCGCTGACCGGTCGAACCGAGCGAACGGTGCGAGACCGACACGCCGTGGGTTGCCCGCAGACCGCCGAAGCCCCAACGCTTCATGCCGCCCTGGAAGCCCTTACCCTGGGTCTTGCCCTGGATATCGACGATCTGGCCTGCGACATAATGGTCGGCCGAGATCTCGGCGCCAACGTCGAGCAGGCCGTCTGCGTTCACACGGAACTCATGGACGACAGCCTTGGGCTCCACTTCGGCCTTGCCGAAATGGCCGCGCTGCGGCTTTGCGACATTCTTCGACTTGGCAACGCCTGCACCAAGCTGGACGGCCGTGTAGCCGTCACGATCCATTTCGCGAACGGAAATGACCTGATTGCCTTCGAGTGCCAGAACGGTGACCGGCACGTGCCGACCATCTTCCTGGAACAGGCGGGTCATCCCCATTTTCTTCGCGATCACGCCAGTACGCATGATCTTGTCCCTTCCTAGACAGAGGCCCCGTCGGACTATTCCTCGGGGGCTTGCGGACCATGTCCGGAGCAAGCTCCATGATGCATCCACCTGACCCCATCCACGGCAAAAGCCCTGAATGGAGTCGGATCAACCCGGTAAATACGAAACGCGCCCCGTCCCGGGCTGGTGCTCCTGCGAATGCGAGAGCGTGACGGGGGACGCTGCCCCGTCGGTTTGCACCGACGGCGGTATCCCAATGTCGAACGGCGCGGGACCGTTACCGGTCGACCGCGCCGCGCTCGCCCTTAGGCGAGCTTGATCTCGACGTCAACGCCAGCGGCGAGGTCCAGCTTCATCAGCGCATCGACCGTCTGCGGCGTCGGCTGGACGATATCCAGCATACGCTTGTACGTGCGCACCTCGAACTGCTCGCGCGACTTCTTGTCGATGTGCGGGCCGCGGTTCACGGTGAATTTTTCGATGCGCGTCGGAAGGGGAATCGGACCGCGGATGAGCGCGCCGGTGCGGCGTGCGGTGTCGGCGATGTCGCCAGTGGCCTGATCGAGCACACGGTGATCGAACGCCTTCAGACGAATGCGGATATTGCTGTCCATAGTCCCTACCGATGCGAAAGAGCGGGCCCGTTTCCGGGCTCTTGCTGGTTGATGTTTAAACCGAAGGCGGGCCATTACGGGAGAGTCGGGTGAAATGCAACCGGCGGTTGTGGGTTTTCCGGATCGATCTGTCGAACGCCATGCTACCCATCGATCCTCCCCTCCAGAGGAGGTGGCACGCGAAGCGTGACGGAGGGGGAGGAAAGTGATGTAGCTCGAAGGATCCCTGACCGGCCGCAGCAACGCAAGCGGCTACGGAAACAGATGACCCCGCCCGAGATAGCATTGTGGCTGGCGTTACGAGGTAACGAGGCAGGACTCCGCTTCAGACGAGAACATGCTGCAGGGCAGTATGTGTTGGACTTTTACTGCGCCGCAGCCCAACTTGCGATCGAAGTCGACGGCGAAGCCCACAATCACGGCAACCGCCCCGAACGAGATGCAACGCGAGACGCCTGGCTAATCGCCCAAGACATCCGCGTCCTCCGCTACCCAGCCCGCGAAATGCTGGCCAATCTCGACGACGTCGTCCGCCAGATCACGTCCGTCGCACTGCAACGCCGGACCACCATCGAGAGCTGATCGCCCCCTCCCCCTCCGACGCCTCAGGCGCCACCTCCCCCTAGCGGGGGAGGATTTGCACGGAAGGCAGGTCTACAAGCCAGTGTAGGCAATATCGCCAGTCGCCCAAATCACACGACCAGCGGGATCCTGCTTCCAATACACGGTCCCAAACGCCGCTTGATAAGTCGCAACTCCGTTCGACCGCCGCTGCCGAAACTCAGCCCAGCTTACGGTTTTGTCGAATGAGCAACCGTCGTGAATGATGAACCCTTGCCGCAAGAGGGTGGTCCTAAGTTTCGAAGCTGGCGATCCGGCTGGATAGTCAGCCCGAAGCCGCTCGACGATTTCAGGCGAGTGGGATGCAGTTTCAGTCGGAGAGCCGTGATCATTACCGCCTTCGCATAGCGAGTTGCTCCCTCCTGTCGTCGTGGCGCCGATAAGGATCTCGGGCAGCTCCTCCACAGCCTGTCCGCACCCGCTAAGAGCAAGGCAGGCAGCGATGAGCGGAAGAGGGTTTTGAAATGCCATACGCTTGTTTTGCCCGGTATCACGAATGTCCGCTAGCGGGCGGCCGCCGAGGACGCTGATCGATTTGATCGACACACTTCCCGAACGCCACTTTCCCAAACACAAAAAGCCCGGCCTCTCTCGCGAGAAGCCGGGCTCTTCGATCATCTCCCGAAGGAGAGGATGCTTACTTGTCGATCTGGCTGACGACGCCTGCACCGACGGTACGGCCGCCTTCGCGGATCGTGAAGCGCTGGCCCACGTCCATGGCGATCGGTGCGATCAGCTTGATGCCGAGCGACACGTTGTCGCCTGGCATGACCATCTCGGTACCCTCAGGCAGCTCGACGGTGCCGGTCACGTCCGTCGTACGGAAGTAGAACTGCGGGCGGTAGTTGGCGAAGAACGGCGTGTGACGGCCACCCTCTTCCTTCGACAGCACGTACACTTCCGAGTTGAAGTCGGTGTGCGGCTTGATCGTGCCTGGCTTGCAGAGCACCTGGCCACGCTCGACTTCGTCGCGAGCGACGCCGCGGATCAGCGCGCCGACGTTATCGCCAGCCTGGCCCTGGTCGAGCAGCTTGCGGAACATCTCGACGCCCGTGACCGTGGTCTTGCGAACGGTCGGGTGGATACCGACGATCTCGACTTCCTCGCCAACCTTGACGATGCCGGTCTCGACGCGGCCGGTGACGACCGTACCACGACCCGAGATCGAGAACACGTCCTCGATCGGCATCATGAACGGCTTGTCGAGCGGACGCTCGGGCTGCGGGATGTAGTCGTCGACAGCCTGCATCAGCTCGGTGACGGCGTCGGCGCCGAGCTTCTGGTTCGAACCCGACAGCGCGCAGGTTGCCGAACCCTTGATGACGGGGATGTCGTCGCCCGGGAAGTCGTACGAGCTGAGCAGCTCGCGGATTTCCATCTCGACCAGCTCGAGGATTTCCTCGTCGTCGACCAGATCGACCTTGTTCATGAACACGACCATGGCAGGCACGCCGACCTGGCGTGCGAGCAGGATGTGCTCACGGGTCTGCGGCATCGGGCCATCGGTCGCCGAAACGACGAGGATCGCGCCGTCCATCTGGGCTGCGCCGGTGATCATGTTCTTCACATAATCGGCGTGGCCCGGGCAATCGACGTGCGCGTAGTGACGGTTGGCCGTCTCGTACTCGACGTGTGCGGTCGAGATCGTGATGCCGCGCTCGCGCTCCTCGGGAGCCTTGTCGATGTTTGCGAAGTCGACAGCGGTACCGCCGGTCGTCTCGGCGAGAACCTTCGTGATCGCAGCGGTGAGCGACGTCTTGCCATGATCGACGTGACCGATGGTGCCGATGTTGAGATGCGGCTTGTTCCGCTCAAATTTTGCCTTGGCCATTGTTTCCTACCTTCTGATTCGTATTCCGGTGCCACACCGGGAACCGCGCGAACGCGGCCCCATAGCGGCTGTTAAAGCCTGACGCTAGCCCTACCCCCTTAAAGGGTTAGGCCAGTTTCGCCTTCACCTCGTCAGCGACGTTCTGCGGCACTTCATCATAATGCGAGAACTGCATCGAGTATTGCGCGCGGCCCTGCGTGAACGAGCGGAGCGAGTTCACATAGCCGAACATGTTGGCCAGTGGCACCATCGCCTCGACCGTCTGCGCGTTGCCGCGGCTGTCGGTGCCCTGGATCTGGCCACGACGGCTGTTCATGTCGCCGATGACGTCGCCCAGATAGTCCTCCGGGGTGACGACCTCAACCTTCATGACCGGCTCGAGCAGCGTGATGCCCGACTTCTGCGCGACTTCGCGCATTGCGCCACGTGCACAGATTTCGAACGCCAGAGCCGACGAGTCGACGTCGTGATACGCGCCGTCATACAGCACGATCTCGAAATCGATGATCGGGAAGCCGACCAGCGAACCCGACGCGGCGGTCTCGCGGAAGCCCTTCTCGATCGCGGGCAGATATTCCTTCGGAATGTTGCCGCCCTTGATCTCGTCCTTGAACGTGATGCCCGAACCGCGCTCGCCCGGCGTGACCTTGACCTTCACGCGACCGAACTGGCCGGTGCCGCCCGACTGCTTCTTGTGCGTGTAGTCGACGTCGACCGGCTTCTTCAGATATTCGCGATACGCGACCTGAGGAGCACCGACATTGGCCTCGACCTTGAACTCACGCTTCATGCGGTCGACCAGGATCTCGAGATGGAGCTCGCCCATGCCCTTGATGATGGTCTGGCCCGACTCGGGGTCCGACGACACGCGGAACGACGGATCCTCGCGTGCGAGACGATTGAGCGCGACGCCCATCTTCTCCTGATCGGCCTTGGTCTTCGGCTCCACCGACAGCTCGATCACGGGCTCGGGGAATTCCATCCGCTCGAGGATGATCGGTGCGTTCATCGCGCAGAGCGTGTCGCCCGTGGTCGTGTCCTTGAGGCCTGCGAGAGCGACGATGTCGCCCGCGAACGCTTCCTGGATGTCCTCACGGCTGTTCGCATGCATGAGCAGCATGCGGCCGACCTTTTCCTTCTTGTCCTTGACCGAGTTGGTGACCTGCGATGCGGTCTCCAGCTTGCCCGAATAGATGCGGGCGAAGGTCAGCGTGCCGACGAACGGATCGTTCATGATCTTGAACGCCAGTGCCGAGAACGGAACCTCGTCCGACGAAGGACGCTCGTCCGGCGTCACGCCGTCGAGCTTCAGACCCTGAATCGCGGGAACGTCGAGCGGCGACGGCAGATAGTCGACCACGGCGTCGAGCAGGGGCTGGACGCCCTTGTTCTTGAACGCCGAACCGCAGACCACGGGGACGAACGCCATGCTGAGCGTACCCTTGCGGATCAGCTTCTTGAGGTCGGCGACGCTGGGCTCGTTACCCTCAAGATAGGCTTCCATCAGAGCATCGTCCTGCTCGACAGCCATCTCGATCAGGTCGCTGCGATACTTCGCGGCCTTGTCGGCCATGTCCGCCGGGATGTCCTGATATTCGAACTTCGCGCCCAGGCTCTCTTCGAGCCAGATGATCGCGCGGTTCTCGACGAGGTCGACCAGGCCCTTGAAGCCGCCTTCCATGCCGATCGGCAGGTACAGGACCGCCGGGCGCGCACCGAGACGCTCGATGATCGAGTCGACGCAGAAGTAGAAGTCGGCACCGGTGCGGTCGAGCTTGTTGACGAAGCACATGCGCGGCACGCCGTACTTGTCGGCCTGACGCCACACGGTCTCGGACTGCGGCTCGACACCGGCAACGCCGTCGAAGCACGCGACCGCGCCGTCGAGGACGCGCAGCGAACGCTCGACTTCGATCGTGAAATCGACGTGGCCCGGGGTGTCGATGATGTTGATAAGGTGCTCTTCACCCTTACCTTCTTCGGCGCGCCACTTGCAGGTGGTTGCAGCCGACGTGATCGTGATCCCGCGCTCCTGCTCCTGCTCCATCCAGTCCATCGTCGCGGTGCCTTCATGCACTTCGCCGATCTTGTAGGACTTGCCGGTGTAATAGAGGATGCGCTCGGTCGTCGTCGTCTTGCCGGCGTCGATGTGCGCCATGATGCCGATGTTGCGGTAACGGTCGAGCGGATGGCTGCGGGCCATGATCGTGCTTCCTTAAGGATATGGGGAGCCGAACGTGCCGGCTCCCCAATATATAGGTGTTTGCGTTACGGGCGAAAGACCGCCCGTGACACGGTTACCAATGCTAGGCTTCGAAGCCCGCTGTTACCAGCGGTAGTGCGAGAATGCACGGTTGGCTTCTGCCATCCGGTGCGTGTCTTCGCGCTTCTTGACCGCGTTGCCGCGGTTGTTGGCCGCGTCCATCAGCTCGCCCGACAGCCGTGCGGCCATCGTGTTCTCGCTGCGCGAACGTGCCGCACCGATCAGCCAGCGGATCGCCAGCGCCTGTGCACGCTCGGGACGCACTTCGACGGGAACCTGGTAGGTTGCACCACCGACGCGACGCGAACGGACTTCGATGCCCGGCTTCACGTTGTTCAGCGCATCATGAAAAACGCCGATCGGGTCGCGCTTGGCGCGGCTCTCGACGGTTTCGAATGCACCGTACACGATCAGCTCTGCGACGGACTTCTTGCCGTCCAGCATGACGCTGTTCATGAACTTCGACAGAACCTCATCCCCGAACTTGGGATCAGGCAGGATGACCCGCTTTTCGGGACGACGACGACGTGCCATTTTATATTCCTTCTAAACTTCAGCCTGTGTGATCAAACATACCAGTGCCGACTTGCGTCGGTTGGCATTGATCGGCTTACTTCGGACGCTTGGCGCCGTACTTGGAACGCGACTGACGGCGGTCCTTCACACCCTGTGTATCGAGCACGCCGCGCAGGACGTGATAGCGAACACCGGGAAGATCGCGGACACGACCGCCACGGATCAGGACAACCGAATGCTCCTGAAGATTGTGGCCCTCGCCCGGGATGTAGCTGATGACTTCGCGCTGGTTGGTCAGGCGAACCTTGGCCACCTTGCGCAGAGCCGAGTTCGGCTTCTTCGGGGTCGTCGTGTAGACGCGGGTGCAAACGCCGCGCTTCTGCGGGTTGGCTTCCATCGCAGGGACCTTCGACTTGGCCTTCTGCGGATCGCGGCCCTTGCGGACCAGCTGGTTGATCGTCGGCATTGAAGCCTTCACCTTTCAAATGGTTACTTTGCTGGAGCCATTGAGGCGCCTGAGAATACAAAAAGGACCCTAGGAAGCGCAAAACGCTCCTCAGGCCCTGGAATGCATCCAGCAATGTTCAAGCATGCCCGGCGGGAAAGACTCCCGAAGAACAGGGCGCGCCTATAGGTCAGGAGTCAGCTGCGGTCAACACGGGGATCACCCCACCCTGCCCTGAACCCGACGCCAGATTGGTTGCACGTTCGACAATCGTACGTCGGGCATGAACAGGCGCTTGCCCTGCCGCGGACATGGCGCTAGAGCCCGCCACCGCACAGGAGTGTAGCTCAGTTGGTTAGAGCGTCGGTCTCCAAAACCGAAGGCCCTCGGTTCGAATCCGAGCACTCCTGCCAGATCTTCTCACATCGTCGTCGATATGCATCTCTGACCATGGGGTCAGGGATCAGTAAAGTCGCGTCAATCGCGATTGCACAAAACGCATTTCACAATGCAATTTGCGCAGTTGTGAAATTCGCTGCTGCGATGCACAAAGACTGTGCCTTTCAGGCATCCTCTCCTAAAACTTTTACGGCCGGTCTTTGACCGGCCTTTTTTTTGGTCTGTGCGCTGATATACCGATGTCGGTCCGTCACGCCGGCAAACATAACAGAAACGCAGGAGAGGCGCCGCCGGCAAGACCGGCACCGGTTGACGGCCGGCGGGGGAGAGGGCGCAAACGCCCGCCCCCGCGCCTTCCGGTCCCGCCTCCCACGCATCCCCTTATGCTTTCAATCATGCGCGAAAGGCTGGTGCAGGGCGCCTCATGCGCTGCCGAGTCGGGTCATAACGGGGCCGCCCGGCGGGCGCTGCCGCCCCACCCCTTGCGTTCCGTTGGCGCGGAAGCTATCTGCGCCGCCATCCGACAGCGAGACGGACGCATGCCCGACCCCTTTGACGGGGCCCTATTGACGGGGCGACCCTTCACAGGGAGCGGGTTATGGGTCTATGCCTCGCTTCTTTTCATGTCTCCATCAGGCGGGTTCGAACAGCACCGTGGCTAAAACGTCCCCACTCGAATTCATCCGGCAGGTCCGCACCGAAACCTCCAAGGTTACGTGGCCGACGCGTCGCGAGACGATCATGACCGGGGTGATGGTCGTCATCATGACGACGATCCTCGCGCTCTTCTTCTTCGGCGTCGACTCGATCCTTCAGGCGATCGTCACCGCCCTTCTGAAACTCGCTCAATAAGGTCCGCACATGGCGCGCTGGTACATCATTCACGCCTATTCGGGCTTCGAGGGCAAGGTCCGCGACTCGATCATGGCAGAGGCGACCCGTATGGGTCTCGAACAGCTCGTCGAGCAGATCGAAGTCCCCACCGAGACGATCACCGAGGCCCGCCGCGGCAAGAAGATCGCGGTCGAGCGCAAGTTCATGCCGGGCTATGTTCTCGCCAAGCTGAACATGAACGACGACGTCTATCACCTCGTCAAGAACACCCCCAAGGTGACCGGCTTCCTCGGCAGCATGGGCAAGCCGCAGGCGATCAGCGAGGCTGAGGCCACGCGGATGCTCAACAGCGAGGAAGAGGCCGCGGCCGCTCCCAAGCAGAAGGTCAAGGTCGACTACGAGATCGGCGATCAGGTCAAGGTGCTCGACGGTCCGTTCGCGAGCTTCAACGGTCTGGTCGAGGAACTCGATTTCGACCGCAGCCGCGTCAAGGTGTCGGTGTCGATCTTCGGACGCGCCACGCCGGTCGAGCTCGAGTTCGAGCAGGTCGAACGCTCGAAGTAATCACCGCCTGAGCCTGCGGGCTCGGTCTGGACAATCGATCATGGGCCTGATGCTGCGACGCCGCGGCATCAGGCCTTTTCGTGTGCGTTTGAAAGCCGTACCCGCGCCGTAAGCCCGTGCCCGGCATAAGCGAAGAAGCCGCGCAGCATGTGGCGCAGGCGGAAGCTGTGGAAGCGCCGGATATAGGGAAAGGGCCGTGTCCCAGCGCGGATCTCGCGGAGCGCGTCGCCAAGGTCGCGGCGGATCGCACCCAGGATTCGCCGGTCGGTCAGGATATGCTTGGCGTAGAGCGCGCCGTCGCCATAGCCATAGCCCGCGAGCAGCGCGATCACCTGGTCGGGCCGGCAGCGCCCGTGGTGATGCTCAACTACAAAATACGGGTCATAGGCCACGACCACCCCGGCCGCGATCGCGCGGAACAGGAAATCGGTATCCTCCGCCGCCACGAACCGCGCGCCCGCGCCGAACCGCGTATCGAACGGCCCCGTCCGCGCGATGACGTCGTGCGTGAAGGCAAGGTTCGCGCCCATCACGAACCCGCCGGGAAACGCGCCCGGCACCGGCTCCATCGGATGATCCTCTAGCTTCAGCGTCACCGGCAGGTCCGCGGCATCGCCCGGCAGGATCCGCCCGCCCACGATCGTCGGCGTCGCGACCCCGGCGAACCGGCGGACCAGCGCGAGCAGATAACCCGGCTTGAGCACGCAGTCGTCGTCGGTCATCGCGACGATCCGCCCGCGGACATGCGCCAGCCCCAGATTGCGCGCCCGCGCCAGCCCCGCGCGCGGCTCGGCCAGCAGCATCACGGGAAACGCCTGCTCCGCCTGCCAGGCTGCCAGACGCGCCGCGGTATCGTCGCGGGACCCGTTGTCGACGACGATCATCTCGACCGCCACGTCCCCCGCGACGCCGACCGCGCGCGTCACCGAGTCGAGCGTGCGCGACAGCGACGCCCCCCGGTCGCGCGTGCAGATCAGCACACTGACGTCGATCATTCGCGCAGCAGCAGCGGCGACGGCGCGGTCCAGGCGGCGATATAGGCGGACAGCTTGCCATAATCATTGTCGAGCGCGACGTGCGGGGTGCCCAGCAGCAGCGCGAGGATATGCGCGTGCAGCCGGTCGGTGACGACCTGCCGCCCGCGCGACAGCAGCGTCAGCCCGCGCGCGACCCGCGCACCGGCCAGCCGCTCATAGTGCGCAGCACGCGGCATCCCCGCCTCCCATAGGGGCAGCACGCCATCCTCGAGCCAGTCGAGCACCACCGCCCCCTCGGGCACCGGCCCGCGATCCCCCGCCACGCGCTCGTCATCGGTCCGCATCAGCATCAGCAGATCGCAATCTGCCGGCCCACGCGCCTGCGCCCCCAGCGCGAACGCGGAATCAGGCGCGAGCGCGACCGTGCAGGACAACCGCTGTGCGAGGTCGAGGCTCTGCGCATCGCGGACATAAAGGTGGAAATCGGGGTGCGCGGCGACGCAGGCGGCGAAGCGGTCGAGCCCCTCGCCAGCGCGGAAATGGATCGACTGCGGCAGCTGGACGATCGTCCGGTCGCGAAACTCCGCCAGCATAGCCTCGCGGAAATGCTGATGATGCGGCCAGATATCGCCCAGATTGCCGCCACCGTGCAGGAAGACGACGCCCGCCGGACTGTCGCGGCGAAACGCGTCCGCGTCGAACGCGTCCCAGGTACAGACATGATCGGGATCGCGCCCGGTGATCGCGCGGAGCATGGCGATCTCGCCCAGCCAGATCGCGCTGTCGCCGACATTGGCGTGATCGGGAAAGTCGAGCAGCGCATAGCGGTCGCCGTGCCCGACATGCTGCCGGTACAGCGCCGCCAGCGCCTCCTGCTGCGCCGCGATGACGTCATCGCCCCGTATCCGTGCAGATACCGTCACGCGACCATCTCCGCCTTGGCCGCGCATACCTCGGCATAGAGTGTCTCGCACCGGTCAAGCCAGCGGTCGCGCGTGAACAGCCGTTCGACCCGAGCGCGCGGCACATCGCGCGGAATCGCCATCGCCGCAGGGATCGCCGCCGCCAGCCCCGCGACGTCGCCCGGCCCAGCGAGACACCCCGCCTCGCCCACGACCTCGCGCGACGCGCCCATGTCGAACGCGGCGACTGGCAGGCCGCACGCCATCGCCTCCGCCGCGACCAGCCCGAACGGCTCGTCCCAGCACGGCGTGAACAGGAACACCGACGCCTGCCCGAGCGCCGACGCCAGCGCCGTGCCGTCCAGATGTCCGCCATACCGAACGTCGGGTCCCAGATGCGGCGCGACCTCGGCCGCCCAATAATCCGGGTCCTCGATCTGTCCGTAGAGCGTGATCGCCACGCCCGCGCGCTGCGCCGCCTGCACCGCCAGATGCGGCCCCTTGTTCGGCGTCATCCGTCCCGACCAGATCGCGCTGCCGTCCCCTGCGGGCGAGAACCCCCACGCCGCGGGGTCGATGCCGTTGTGCAGCACCGATGCCTCGGCGGGCGCACCGTCGGGCCACCAGGCGCGCAGCTGTGCTTGCGACGTCACCGTCAGCCGGTGCGTCGGTGACGGGCTCGCCTTCACGAACCAGTGCAGCGCGTCATAGGGCGGCACGTGGAGCGAGGTGACGGTTGGCACGATCGCGGTCCGCTGCGGCTCGATCGGGAAGCGGCTCAGGCTGTTGTTGTGCACCACGTCGAACCCACCCGCCGCGATCCTCTCGCACGCCGCGATATAGCCCTGGTCGACATGCGCGATCAGCGGCGCCGACCCGCGATGCTCGGCCCAGGGAAACACGCGCTCGTAATGCTGGGGCAGCACCGGATCGATTGCGAAACGCGGATCGCTGTCGCCGCTCGCGAACAGCACGACGTCATGACCGCGTGCCTGCAGCCCTTCCGCCAGATACCAGCTGTGCGATTCCATCCCGCCCATGAACGGCTGCGCGATCCGCTGGCGGACGTGCGAGAGCAAAGCGATCCTCACGCCGCCGCAGCACTCGCAGCGACACGTTCTTCCAGCAGGCGGATGACGCTTGCGGTATTGGCATAGGGCTGGTGGCTCTGCTGTCCGGTCAGCGCGAGATCCGCGTCATCGGGGCGGCGCAGCACGCGGATCGGCTGGCCGGGCCGGTCGTCGATCAGCCCCATCAGCCGGAACGCGTGCAGCCAGTGCCCCATAGTCCGATAGCCCCAGCGCGCCTCGAACAGCTCGGCATTGCGGATCACACTGTCGAGATGATGGACCGGCGGCATGTGGTGCGGGTGATATTGATGATGCGCCAGCCCGCCCTTGATCCACGCGATCGGCACGCCCGCGGTGTCGAGCACCTTGCCGAAGTCGGTATCCTCGCCGCCATAGCCGTTATAGCCCTCGTGGAACCCGCCGACCGCGAGGAAGGTCGCGCGCCGCATCGCGAAGTTGAGCGACCAGAAACAGCGATAGTCGTTGCACGCCTCGATTCCCTCGGCCGGTGGTCCGCGCCGGTCCGAATGCCGCACCGCGACGTCCGCGAAATCCTCGCTGCGCCAGTCCCCCTTCGTCGCGCCGCCCGGCAGGTACATCACCTCGCCCATCAGCAACCCGTCATAGGTTGCAAGGTGCCCGGCATAGTCCGCGACCAGGCCCGGCGCCGGGATACAGTCCATGTCGAGGAAGATCAGCCCCTCCCCCGTCGCAGTCCGCGCCGCCAGGTTGCGCGCGGCGGCCAGCGGCAACGCCTCGCCCGCGATCATCAGCTGGCGAACCGGAAAATCCGTCTCGGGCAGGACATAGGGCTCGTCCTGCATCACCGCGACGATCAGTTCGCGCGGCGGGGTCGTCTGTCGCGTGAGCCCCAAAACCAGATTGTAGAGATGCTCGGCCCGCCCCTTGGCCAGCGTGACGATCGAGATAGCGGACATGGGTAGGGCTCCAATGGGATCTGGGAACAGGACGGAACAGGGTAACGACGGGGGCAGAACGGATCAGGCCGGGTGCGGTGCCGTGCCCCAGAGCCTTGCCGCCAGCGCTTCGAGCCAGCGCGCGGCATCGTCGGCGGGGGCCTCGGCGATCATCGCGCGCTGCCGCTCGGGGCGGTGCTGCGCATAGGCGGCGTCGATCGCCTGCGTCCACGCGTCCGCCGACGACGGCAGATGCGGCCGGATGCACGCCACCCCCGCCGCGCCCAGCGCGTCGGCCTTGCGGTGCTGCTCGTCGAAATAGCGCCACTCGGGTACCGCGATCCACGGCCGCGCCGCCGCCAGGATCTGCTGGCAGGTCGTGTTGCCCGTCGACGCGATCACCAGATCCGCCGCCGCGACATAGTCCGCCGCATTCTCCACCCAGCCGCGATGTTCGATATTGGCGGGCTCGGTCGCATGCCAGTCGCGCACGACCGGCCCGATCGTGATCCAGCGCGCGGCAGGCCGGCTGCGCGCGCCGACGCCCAGTGGCGCCTGCCCGAACCCGCTGCCGCCGCCGCCGGCCATGACGAGGATCATCTCCTCGCGCTCGCCGATCCCCAGCCGCTCCCGCGCCGCGCTCCGGTCAGCCCCCTGCGTATCGACCCCCAGCCCGCCCGCGAAACACGTCTTTTCGACCATCGCCGCGTCCCAGTCGGGCTGGGCGAGATCGCGGTGGAACGCGGCGAGCAGCCCGGCGGCGCCGTCATAGGCCGCGCGGTGCCCGGCATCGCCGCGGTCGCCATGCTGCAGCACCTTCACGTGCGGTACGCTGCAGATCCGCGCCAGCTGCGCGATCTCCGCCGACACGTCGCAGATCATCAGCGCGGGGTCCGCTTGCGCGAACCAGTCGGCGATCGTCGCCATCGCGCTTCGAATCCCCGGCCAGCCGAGCGGCGCGCAGTGCAGCGTCGCGGGCGTCGCGACCCAGTCCATCGCCACCTCCGCCCCGGTCGGCTCGAACAGCGACGGGATTGTCACGATCCGCGCCTGTGCCGGCAGCGCGGGGAAGATATCGTCGCGCGCGCAGAAGATCGTCACGGAACGCGACGGCGGCAGCGCCTGCAGAATCGCGGCGCAACGTTCCGCATGCCCGCGACCCTGATGGTGGACGAAATAGCCGAACGGACGCGTCATGCCGCGACTTGCACGGCCGGCGTGGTCAATCCGAGCCGTGCCAGCCCCTCGACCACCCCGGCGGCATGGTTGCGCGTGGTGCGGTGCAGCCCGGGACGCGCGGCAAGCGTCGACAGTTCATCACTCGCATTGGCAACGACGATCGCGAACCCGCATGCGTCGAGCATGTCGAGGTCATTGCCGCTGTCCCCCGCTGCGATGCAGTCGTCGAGTGTCAGTCCCAACCCGGCCGCATAAGCCGCGATCGCTGCCGCCTTGCCGCCGCCGGGGGACAGCACGTCGATCAGCCGACCGTGCGAGAACACGACCCGCGCTGCGAGCCCCGCCTGCGTCAGAGCCGCGCGGATCGCTGCGGCGTCGGCGGCGTCGCCAAAGAAGCTGAGCTTGTGCGCGCCCTCGGTAACGACCGGCTGAGCGCAGATGCCGAGCGGGGCAATCGCCGCACGTACCGCCGCCCGGTCCCAGTCCTTATCGAGCGCGTCAGTGAACGCTGCGCAGGACTGCCACCCGCCTTGCGCCGCCGGACGGAGGATCCGCGTCCCGACATCGACAATGAACGCGTCCGGCTCGGGCAAATGCCACTGCGCCAGCACCGCGCGCGCCTCGGCGAAGCTGCGCCCCGTCGCGACCACGAACGGCAGGCTGCTGCCATGCCGCCAACGTGCGAACGCCGCTGCACCATCGACCGACCCGGTCAGCGTGTTGTCGATGTCGCATGCCAGCAGAGCGGGTTGGCGCCGTAATGCCGCATAGATCCTGACAGCCGACCCTGCATAACGCTGCCAGTCATACGCCACACTTCCCCCGCGCGCCGCTTGGCTCAGCCGCGCATGAAGTCCGGCGTCTTCGATCACCGCGCGGCAGGCCGCCGCGATCCCTTGTTCGTCACGCGGATCGACCAGCAGGCCGTGACCGATCTGCGCGACGATCTCCGCCGGCCCTCCGTTGCGGGTCGCGACGACCGGAACGCCGGCCGCTGCCGCTTCGATCAGGGTCAGCCCGAACGGTTCGTGCAGCGCCGGGTTGACAAACACGCCGCCTGCCGCCGCTCGCCGGTACAGCGCAGTGACGTCCGAAGCATCGTGCCGCGGCGGCAAGGCGAATCGCCCGCGCAGTGCAGGACTAGCGGCAAGCGCCTGCAGTTCGCCCAGCACCGCCCGTTCCTCACTCGACGACTGGCCCCCATGTTGCCCGGCGAGGATCACCAGATTCGCACGTTCGTGCAGAACCGGATCCGCCGCAAACGCGCGGACAAGGGCCGCGAGGTTCTTCTTCGCCACCGGTCGCGCGATCGCCAGCAGGATCGGGATATCAGGCCGATCGAGCCAGTCTCCCAGGCGGTCGACAAGCGTCACCGTGTCACCTGTGTCAGGACGGCACGGTACGCCTGGCGGAACGCAGTGGATCCGGCCCGCGACCCCGACGCCATAGGCCGGGACCTGCCGTTCGGCCTCGTCCCGCGTCGACACGATCAATGCATCCGCCGCGGCGATCGCGATCGTCTCCGCCGCGATCCGCGTGTCGAGTTCGGCTCCGCCAAGGCCCTGCCGCCGCTTGTCGATCGCCAGCGCATGCGGCGTGTAGACGAACGGAATGCCGAACCGGCGGCGTGCCTCGATCGCGACGGCTGCGGCATCGGCGAAATGCGCATGGATGACGTTGGGCATGACCGCCAGTCCGGCAATGTGACGGCAAAACGCCTCGGTGAATGCGGGCAGGTCGGCGGCGAGCGCCTCCTTTTCGAGATAGCGGTCGTCGCCACTATCGACCCGGTCGATCGTCAATCTGTCGGTGACGCACTCCGATCGCAGGCCATGCACGGATGGAAGATCCGCAGACCGGAACAACCGGGTAACGATCGAGACCCGGTCCACGCCGGGAAGCTTTGCCTGAACCAGCGCTGCGTCGACCACATACGCAAGATGCCCCCCGGAGTCGGCCGTAATGCCGAAGTCGATGGGCGGCGCTTTCAGGCAGCCCCCGAGGGCCAAATGGAGAATGAACAAGGCGACCCCGTATCGTTAGTATGGCGAAACGACACGCCACGACATTCGATCCCGGGGTGCGCGGTTATCGCGTTGCGCTATGTTAACCCTGTTGCAATCTGACGTTTTCTGCCGCTGCTGGACAGCGGCGCCCCGGCATGTCTGCATGCCCGGGGCGCCCGTTTATGTCACCGCACCGGGTCGAATGCGAACAATGCGGTCGGCAGCGATGCCGGCGCACCCGGCTTGAACCAGCTGGTGTCCTGGATATGGCTCGCGGTCACATAGATCCGCCCGTCGGGCCCTTCGGAGAAGGTATCGGGCCAGCGCAGCCGCTTGTCGGTCAGCACCGGCTCGACGTGATCGCCGACCAGCCGCGTGATGCTGTCGTCGGTGGGCGACGTGATGTACAGCACCCCCGCCTTGCTCATCCACAGACCGTCCGCGACATGCGTCTCGGCGATGGTCTTTACCCCCGCCGCCTGCTGCGCTGCGCTCACGCCCTCGCGGAGCAGCCCGGTATCGATCGCGTACAGCGTCTTGCCGGTCAGCGCCTGATAATACAGCGTCTTGCCGTCGTTCGAGATTGCGATCCCGTCCGCGGAGAAGGCCGGCTGGCGGCCATCGGGACGAACCAGCGGCTTGCCATCGGTCATGACGGTCACGCTCTTGTCGATCTGCGTCGAGCCATGCCCGTCGAGCGCGCGCATTCCCTTGCCGCTCTCCAGGTCGATCACGATGATCGCGCCGCGCGTACCCGAATCCGTGATGTAGCCGGTCTTGCCGTCGGGCGAGAAGCGGATGTCGTTGAGGTACGTGCCCTGGAGCGCGACATCGGGCGTGACCTTGATCACCTTGGTCACGCGGTTCGTCGCCAGGTCGATCCTGACCAGCTTCGGTGCTCCCTCGAGTGGCTTTTCGTTACCCGGCGCGCCGGGATCGAGCACCCACAGATTGCCGTGGCCATCGGGGACGATCGACTGGACGCAGATGAAATAGTCGCCGACCGGCAGTTCGTTCGCGCGCGCGTTGCGCCAACTGTTCCACGTGTCGTCGGGATAGGCCTTGAGCTTTCCGTCCGGCAGCACCTCGGCGACAGAGATCGGCGCATCGTCGGTCCAGCGCGGAAAGTTGACGAACCGCCGCCCGTCCGCGGTCACCGCGACGCCGGTCACCTGGTGGTCGAACGTCGCCACCTGAGTCAGCGGGCTCGCCGCGGTCCTGGCCTGTGCGACGCCGGCCGCGGTTGCGGCGGCGGCGAGTGCGAACAGCGCGGCGCCTGCGAGAAGGGGTTTGAACTTGGACATGTCGTGGCTCCGGTAAATCGTGTCGGACAAGGTGGCGGGATCGCCGGTGAAGAGCGTGACAAGCAGGTCGGCGACCGCCTCGGGCCGCTCACGCTGTGGAAAATGGCCGACGCCCGGCAAGGTGACGAAGGCGAAGGGGCCCGAGAATTTCTCCGGTACCGCGGTGGTCGCGCTCGGCGGGTTTACCCCGTCCTTCGCACCCTGAATGTACAGCGCGGGCAGCGACAGCGTCTCGCTCGCCTTTACCGCTTCCTCGAGCCAGACGCTCGCGGGATCGGGTGCCGCCTCGTCCCAGCGCGCGCGATAGCTGTGCAGCGTGACGTCGACCCAGTCCGGATTCCCGAACGCGCGCGCCACCCGTGCAAAGGTCGCCTCATCGAACCAGCCCGGCGGCGACCAGTTGGTCCAGTGGACATGCGCAAATCCCCTGGGGTCATCGCGCACCGCCTGCGCGCCGCGCGCGGTGGCCATGAACCAGTGGTACCATTGCCGCTGCGTCTGTTCGAACGGCGGCGTCGGCATGCCGCCCAGTCGCGGCGGCGTCGCGAGCATCGCGATCCGCTGCACCCGCTCGGGCCATCCCACCGCCAGCGCCTCGGCGATGTTCGAGCCCCAGTCATGCCCCGCGACCATGAACCGCGCGATCCCCAGCCCGTCCATCACCGCGATCGCGTCCATCGCCAGGGCCGCGCTGTTGCCGGTGCGCGGCGTATCCGCCGCCACGAACCGCGTCTCGCCAAACCCGCGCAGGCTCGGCACGATCGTCCGCAGCCCGGCTTCGTGCAGCGCGGGCAGGACGTCGTCCCAGGTCGAGGAGTCATCGGGCCAGCCGTGCAGCAACAACACCGTGTCGCCCTCGCGCGGGCCCGTATCAGCATAGGCGATCGCCAGCGTCGGCGTGTTTATCACCGGCATATCAGCACTCCGCCATCGACAGGGCCGCGACCCGCGCGAAGGCGCGATAGGGGGGCGAAGAGGCATGGGTCGTCAACGTCATGGCATTACTCGCTGCAAAAATGGGAGGGAGAAAGGATCCCCCTCCCAACGCATCAGCGCTTCGCAGGAGCCATGGCGAACGCCGCCTTCAGCCGTGCGACCGCGAGATCGTTCGCATCCTTCGCGCCACGCACGATCGTGCCCATGCCGAAGAACTCATGCGTCACGCCCGGGAAAGTGCGCTGCTCGACCTTGTCGCCCGCCGCACGCATCGCCGCGGCCAGCGTCTCGCCGTCCGACCGCAGCGGATCGATCTGTGCGTTGATGATCGTCGTCGGCGGCAGCCCGCGCAGGTTCGCCCCGACCAGGTTCAGCCGCGGATCCTGCGCGTCCGCTTTGCTGGTCTGGTAGTAATAGCCGAACCACGGCAGCATCGCGCCGTTGAGCGGCTTCGCATTCGCCGAATCCCGGCGCGACGGCAGCGTCTTGCTGCTGTTGGCGATCGGATAGACCGAGACGATGTGCAGTGGCGCGGTCAGGCGATTGTCGCGGGCATAGATCGCCGTCGCGACCGCCAGATTGCCGCCGGCGCTCTCGCCCGCAACCGCGATCTTCGCCGGGTTGCCACCCCATGCCGCGGCATTGGCCAGCGTCCAGCGATAGGCCGCCGCCGCGTCGTCATGCTGTGCGGGGAACTTGAACTCGGGGGCATGACGATATTCGACCGACACGACGATCGCGTTCAGCGCCTTCGCCATCGCGCGCGGTGCCGCGTCATAGGTCGCGACGTCCGCGATCACCCAGCCGCCGCCGTGATAATAGACCACGACCGGCAGGCCCTTGGCATTGGCGGCGGTCGCCGGCTTGTACACGCGGGCAAACTGCTTGGCGTCGCTGCCATAGGGCATGTCCTGCGTCGTCACCGATGCGTCGGGCGTCGTCGGCACGCAGCGTCCGTCGAATGGAATGTGTCAAAATTGCCTCCTGTATCATTGAGAGGCGCAACCCCGGCGGCGGCGTGGGAGTTGCTGTACGAAACCGGACGAAGACCGGATCGTATTGAATTCGTGCAGTGTTTCAGGGGGCGTGATGGTGGGCGACAATCGACTGGAAACCATCGACCGGGATGGGGCTGGCGACGCGTCGTCGGCGCGAGGCACAGGAAACCGGCTGCTTCAGCGTCTGAGCCCCGACGACTTCGCGTTGATCGCGCCGCATCTCGACCGCGTCCCCTTTGCGGTCGGCGAGTCGCTGACGCATGCGGGCGACCGGATCGAGACGCTCTGCTTTCCCGAGGAGGGGATCGCCGGCGTGCTCGACGCGCTCGAGGGCGATCATCGCTTTGCGGTCGGGCTGATCGGCGCGGAGGGCTTTGTCGGCTGGTCCGCGCTGCTCGGCGACAACCGCTCGCCCTATGACGTCGTGATGCGCGCCGAACAGGGCGTCGCGCTGCAGCTGCCGCTCGACCGCTTCCACGCCGCCGCCGCGCAGAGCGACACGCTGCGGCTCGCGCTGCTCCGTTTCGTCCAGGTGTTCATGACCCAGATGGGGCGGACAATCGTATCGTCGCTCGCGCATTCGATCGAGCGACGCATGGCGCGCTGGATCCTGCTCTATCACGATCGCATCCGCGACGACGCGATCTGCATGACGCATGAGGAGTTCCGCCTGATGCTCGGCGTCCGGCGCAGCAGCGTGACAGAGGCGCTTCACCGGCTCGAGGAAGAACAGGCTATTCGCTCCGTGCGCGGCCGCGTGCTGGTCCGCGACCGCGACGTGCTGATGCGGATGGCGGGCGACACCTATGGCCATGCCGAATCCGAGTATCGCCGCCTGCTCGGCTGAGCCAGTCGGAACATTTCGTGCACGGATCACGGAACGAGCCGGTCCGCATACCGTTCATTCAATGGGCGCCAACGGCCCGACCGGAGGGGCCATGCTGAAGCGTACCGACCATATCGACCTGCCGGGCGACACGCGCGCCGCACCGGCAACCCTGCCCACGGCGATCGTCGTTGCCGAGCTGCTGACCGCCGGAATCGACCGTGCCATTCTGGTAGTCGAGGACGAGGCGCGCGCCGAGGCGATCGCCTGTCTCGCGGAGGGGTTCGCCCCTGCGATGACCGTCGTCCATCTCGTTGCGAGCGATGCGCTCCCCGGCGACTCCGCGCCGCCCAGCGCCGCCAATGTCGGCCGCCGGGTCGAGGCGCTGCGCCGTCTGCGCGCCGCGACCGCGACAGCCTCGACTGACCCGATCCTCCTCGTCCTTTCCGCCGAGGCGAGCGCAGTCCGCTATCCCACCCCCGCCGCGTTCGACGAGGCGCCACCGGTATTCCGCGTCGGCGATACGATCGACATCGCCGCGCTACCCGCGCTAGCCGACACGATCGGCTACACGATCGACGACCGCGTCGACGAACCCGGCGAGATCGCGATCCGCGGCAGCGTCGTCGACCTGTTTCCGGCCGATCGCGCGAACCCCGCCCGGATCGAATTCGACGACAATTCGGTCATCACCGAAATTCGCAGCTATGACCCGGTGTCGCAGCGCAGCCTCGAAACGCTCGACGCGGTGATCGTCGGTCGCGCCTGCGAACCCGATCTGGGTGACGGCGTCGCGATCACCGAGCATCTGCCCGACGCCGCGCTCCATTTCGACCCTCTGGTCGCCGACCGCCGCACGCGGTTCCTGGCGCTTGCCGCCGACGGCACCGCGGCGCGTCAGGTCAAGGCCGCGCTGGTCGACACGCGCGCCTGGAACAAGGCGACCGCCGGCCGCCAGATCCTCGCCACCGACACCCCGGTCGAACGCACCCCGCGCTTCATCGAGCGGCGCGATCCCGTCCGCGCATTCCGCCGCTTCGCGCGTTCGGTGATCGCCGACGGCCGGCTCGCGATCGCCGGGTCCGCGCGTGACCTTCGTTTCCTCGCATCGCGGCTCGGCGTCGACGCCGAACACGTCGACAGCCTTGCCGAGGCGGCGGCCGCACCCGTCGGTTCGGTGTCACTGCTCTGCGCTCCGCTCGACCAGGGCTTTGTCCATGCCGATCTCACCATCGTCGCCGCCGCCGATCTGCTCGGCAGCCGCGCACGACTGGACGACGGCCCCGGTGTTGGCGTTGCGGCCTTTGCCGAAGGTGCGACGCTGCAGACCGGCGACATTGTCGTGCATGAGGATCACGGCATCGGTCGCGTTCTCGGGGTCGAGGCGCTGCCCGACCTCGATGGCGTCGCGGCCGACGCGATCGTGCTCGACTATGCCAAGGGCGCCCGCCGGCTCGTACCCGTGCATGAAGCCGATCGCATCTGGCGTTATGGCGCAGACGCGGATGCGGTGACGCTCGACACGCTCGACGGGGGAAGCTGGACCAAGCGTCGCGCCGCGATCGACACCGCGATCGCGGAAAGCGCACGTGCGCTTCAGGCGGTCGCCGCCGAACGCGACGCGCGGACGACACCACCGATCGTACCCGATGTCGCGCTCTACGAACGGTTCGCTGCGGGCTTCCCGTTCTCCGAGACCCCCGACCAGGCCCGCGCGATTGCGGCGGTCCGGAGCGACCTCGCCAGCGGCAAGCCGATGGACCGGCTGATTGTCGGCGATGTCGGCTATGGCAAGACCGAGGTTGCGCTCCGCGCCGCCGCGCTCGTCGCGCTGGCTGGTCGCCAGGTCGCGATCGTCGCGCCCACCACGGTGCTGATCCGCCAGCATCTCGAAACGTTCCGCACGCGCTTTGTCGGCACCGGGCTGGAGGTCGCTGCGTTGTCTCGGCTGTCGACGCCTGCCGAGCGCAAGCGCGTCTGCGCCGGGCTCGCCGACGGGTCTATCGCGGTCGTCGTCGGCACCAGCGCTGTCGGCGGCAAGGGCGTCGCCTTTGCCGATCTCGCGCTCGTCGTGATCGACGAGGAACAGCGGTTCGGCGCGAAGGCCAAGTCGTCGCTGCGCGACATGGGCGCGGGCCATGTCCTCACGCTCAGCGCCACGCCGATCCCGCGCACGCTCCAGTCGGCGATGGTCGGCATCCAGGCGATCTCGGTCATCGCGACGCCACCCGCGCGCCGCCAGCCGATCCGCACCATCGTCGCGCCGTTCGACGACGCCGCGGTGCGCAAGGCGCTGCGCCGCGAACGCGCGCGTGGCGGCCAGAGCTTTGTCGTCGTGCCGCGGATCGAGGACATCGCCCCGCTCGCGAAAACGCTCACGCGGCTCGTTCCCGAACTCGGCCTCGTCATCGCGCACGGCAAGATGGAGGCGGCCGAGCTCGACGACGCAATGGCGGGCTTTGCCGCGGGCGACGGCGATGTGCTGCTCGCGACCAACATCATCGAGGCGGGGCTCGACGTGCCGCGCGCCAACACGATGATCGTCCACCATGCCGACCGGTTCGGCCTGTCGCAGCTCCACCAGCTGCGCGGTCGGGTCGGACGCGGCGGCCGGCGGGGCCAGATCCTGCTGTCGACCGACGGCGAGGCCATGATCGCCGAGGCGACGATGAAGCGCCTGCGCACGCTCCAGGCCTTCGACCAGCTCGGCGCGGGCTTCGCGATCAGCGCGCGTGATCTCGACATGCGCGGCGCGGGCGATCTGGTCGGCGAGGATCAGGCCGGCCACATGAAGCTGATCGGTATCGACCTCTACCAGCACCTGCTGGGTCGCGCGCTGAAAGCCGCGCGCGGCGAACCGGTCGATCAGTGCCAGCCGGTGCTCAATCTCGGCGTCGGCGGCATGCTTCCCGAAGAGTGGATCCCCGAGACCGACCTGCGGCTGACGCTCTACGGCCAGCTCGCGCATCTGACCGACATCGCCGCGCTCGATGCGTTCCAGGCCGAGCTCGAGGACCGGTTCGGCGCACTTCCCGACAATGCCGTCCGCCTGCTCGAATGCGCGCGGATCCGCGCACTCGCCGCCGCCGCCGACATTCGCCAGATCGATGTCGGCCCGGGCGCCATCGCCTTCACCCCGGGGAATCCGACCGCCGCCCTTCCGGCGCCGTTCGAACCGGCGAAGCGCCGCTGGCTGGTCCGCGAACGGATCGAGGATCCCCTCGCCCGCCTCGACCGCGTCCGCGAGCTGCTGAGCGACCTGTCGGAGTGACGCTCAGCCGCCCGTGCGGCGCAGGAGATACACGTCCATGATCCAGCCGTGCCGGGCGCGCAGCCCGGTACGGCACGTGACGATCTCCGCCCTGACCGAGGCGAGCGGCCCGGCGATCAACGCCTCCTGCGCCATCCCCAAATACGCCCCCCACCAGATCGTGATTCCCTCGGGTGCGAGCGTCTCGAACGCGCACGCCCCGTCGAGCATCACCGCCAGCGTCTCGACCCCCGCTGGCCACCCCTCGGCGCGCAGCCGCCGACCGGTGGTGATCGTCACGGGCGCAGCGAGCGTGTTGAGCGGGATCGCATGCGCCGCGGTCAGCGCCTGCAGGCTGGTGATCCCCGGCACCACGCTGACCCCGATCGACCGCCCTCCCGCTCGCAGCCGGTTAGCGATCCGGAGGCTGCTGTCGTAGAGCGACGGATCCCCCCAGACGAGGAACGCGACCCGTCCTCCGCCCGGCAGATGCTCGGCGATCTGCGCCGCCCACACCGCCGCGATATCATCGTGCCACGCATCGACCGCCGCACGGTACGGCGCGTCCGCATCGCGCTCGGGCAGATCGAACTCCGCCACTCTGGCAGGCCCGGTCAGCAGCGCGGCGCAGATCGTCCGGCGCAGATCGACCAGATCGGATTTCCCCGCGCCTTTCCGCGGCAACAGGATCAGGTCGGCGGCGTTCATCGCCGTGACTGCGGCGCGCGTCACATGATCGGGATTGCCCGTGCCGATCCCGATCAGCGATATCGCGATGTCGACTCCGCTCACGGCGCCATCAACGATCCATAGAGGATCAGCGCGGGCTTGTCGGACACGCCCCCCGCCAGCCGCGCCGCGAGCCCCGCGATCGTCGACCAGGTCAGGCTCTGGTCGGGATGCCCGACATTCTCGGCGAGCAGCGCGGTCGTGTCGCCCGGCAGGCCATGTGCGACGAGCGACTCAACCAGAGCCGGAAACGTCCGCTGCGGCATGAACACGACCGTTGTCGCCTCCGGATCGGCGAGCGCGGCCATGTTGCGCTGCTGCGGCAACTGCCCGGTCACGTCATGGCCGGTGACATATTGCACCCGGCGCGCGGACAGCCGGCGCGTCAGCGGGATCGCGGCGGCGGCAGCAGCCGCGCTCGCCGCGCTGATCCCCGGGACGATCTCGAACGTCACGCCCGCCTCGCGCAGCGCGACGATCTCCTCCTCTAGCCGCCCGAACATCCCCGCATCGCCAGACTTCAGCCGGACGACGCGCGCCCCCGTTAGCGCGTGGTCGACCAGCAGTTGCGAGACATGCGACTGGCGCGGCGACGGCCGCCCCGCGCGCTTGCCGACCGCGACCAGTTCGGCACCGACGCGTGCATGGCCCAGCACCGCGCCCGACGACAGGTCGTCGAACAGCACGACGTCGGCGCGCTGCAACCGCGTCACCGCCTTCAGCGTCAGCAATTCGGGGTCGCCGGGGCCGGATCCGACGAACGAAACGAAACCGGTCATGCAGCCGGTTGGCCAAGGGGGGCGATCATGTGGAAGAAACTACCCGTCACGCCGCCGCGATGCGAGCCGGTTTCGGGTACTCCTTGCCCATTCGCGTCGACCACCTGCGCCAGCGGCGCGTCGGGCTGGTCGAGGATCGTCGAATAATGAAACTCGTGCCCCGCCAGCATCGCTCCCGCCGCGATCCCGCCGATCGGCGCGTACAGCGTCGCCCGCCGATAGCCCAGATGCATCCGCCGCTTCTCATAACTCGTCACCAGCCCGAGCAGCCCGGCCATCCGATGCCGGGTGCCGTCCGCATCGATCAGCCCCTCGCCCAGCGCCATATAGCCGCCGCACTCGCCGTGCACCGGCCGCGTTTCGGCATGCAGCGCCAGCGCCAGGCGGAACCGGTCCGCCGCCGCCAGCGCACCCGCATGCAGTTCGGGATAGCCCCCCGGCAGCCAGACCAGATCCGCGTCTTTCGCCGGCGCCTCGTCCGCCAGCGGCGAAAAGGGCAGGATCTCCACCCCTGCGCTGCGCCACCCGTCCAGCACATGCGCATAGGTGAACGAAAAGGCGGCATCCTGAGCCAGCGCGATCCGCTGCGCCGGCGGGGTGGGCACGACTGTCCCCTGCGCGACGGCTCGCGGCGTGGCGGCGGCCGCCTCGCGGAGCGCGGCGATATCGACATGCGCGCGCAGGAACGTCGCATAGGCCGCGATCTGCGCGTCGAGTGCAGGGTGCTCGATCGCCTGCACCAGCCCCAGATGTCGCTCGGGGAGCGTCAGGTCGCCGCGCCGCGGCAGCGCACCGAACACGCGGATCCCGACCGCCTCCATCCCGCTGCGTGCCAGCCGTTCGTGCCGCTCGCTCGCCACGCGGTTGAGGATCACGCCTGCGACCCGCACGCTTGGATCGTAGCGCGCGAACCCCAAAGCGGTCGCCGCCGCGGATTGCGCCTGCCCCGACACGTCGATCACCAGCACGACCGGCCAGCCCATCCGCCGCGCGACGTCCGCGCTCGCGCCATTGCCCGTCGCGCCCGCGTGCGCAACGCCGTCGAACAGCCCCATCGACCCCTCGGCCAGCGTCATGTCCGCATCGTCGCCGCGCGCCGCGATCCCGTCGAGTCGCGGCCCCGTCATCGCCCAGCTGTCGAGGTTGAACGACGCGCGCCCGCTCGCCGCGCGGTGAAACGCCGGGTCGATATAGTCCGGCCCGCATTTGAACGGCTGCACCGCGATCCCGTCGTCGCGCAGCGCGCGCAACAGCCCGAGCATCACCGTCGTCTTCCCCGTTCCCGACGCAGGCGCAGCAACCAGCAGGCCCGGAGTCATGCCGCGCGTCATGGCGTGTCCCCTGCGAACCGGGACTCCGCCGATTGCGGCCGGAACCGCCGGTCATAGCCTTGCGCGTACAGGCTGCTCGTCACGAAATCGCCTGGCGCCAGCACGCGCCCGACCAGGATCAGCGCGGTCCGCTCGGGCCGCCCCGTCACCGCCTCCTCGATCGTCGACAGCGTCGCGCGGACGATCTGCTCGTCGGGCCAGCTCGCGCGCCACACCACTGCGACCGGGCAGTCGCCACCATAAGCGGGCAGCAGGTCCGCGACGACCTCAGCCAGATTGTGCACCGACAGGTGGATCGCCAGCGTCGCCTGCGTCGCGGCGAACGCGGCAAGCGTCTCGGCCGCCGGCATAGAACTCGCACGCCCCGGCGTCCGCGTCAGCACCACCGACTGCGCCAGCTCGGGCAAAGTCAGCTCGACCTCGAGCGCGGCGGCGGCGGCGGCAAAGGCGGGGACGCCGGGGGTGATCGTCACCGGAATGTCCAGCGCGCGCAGCCGCCGCAGCTGCTCGCCCATCGCCGACCAGATCGACAGATCTCCCGAATGCAGCCGCGCGACGTCCTGCCCCCCTGCGTGCGCGGTGACGATCTCGGCCATGATCTGGTCGAGGTCCATCGGCGCGGTGTTGACGATCCGCGCGCCCGGCGGGCAATGCTCCAGCAGCGCCTCCGGGATCAGCGACCCGGCATAGAGGCACACCGGTGACATCGCGATCCGGTCGCGCCCCCGCAATGTCAGCAGGTCGGGCGCACCCGGCCCTGCACCAATGAAATGCACGGTCATGGTCGAAATCCTTGGGCAATGGCGCAGGTCGCGCGTCGGCACGGCGAAATGTGGCGAAGGGTCAGCAGCCGCGCGCCTTGCCCCGCGGCGGCGAGTGCAGCGGCCTCCGCGACGCTGCCGGTCCCCCGCACGGCAAGGCTTACCGGCGACCGGGTGACGGGACTGGCCGCAGTCAGCGCGGCGGGATCGACCGTGATCAGCGGCAGACCCAGCAGCGCCGCGATCTCGCCGGGCAGCCCGTGCTTGTCATCGGGCGCCGCCAGCGCCTCGACCGGCGGGAGGCCCTGTTGCGCGGCGGCCAGCGCGGCGCGCAACGCGGCGGCATCCGCGGCCGTGTTGAAGCCAAAACCGGCGACGATCATGCCGGATACGCCCATTGCACTACCGGGAACTGCGCGCGCCAACCGCGTCGCGTCCCGATCGGCACCGCCTGCGCCACCTCGATCCGCATCAGGCTCCCCCCCTGGGCTGCCTGCCACTGCGTCAGCAGTGCCTCCGATTCGAGCGTCACCGCATTGGCGACGATCCGTGTGCCCTGCTCGACCAGCGGCCACAGCGCGCGCAACAGCGCCTCGGACAGGCCGCCGCCGACGAACACCGCATCGGGACATGCCTGCGTTTCGAGACACTCGGGCGCCCGCCCCTCGACCACCACCAGCCGGTCGACGCCCAGCGTCGCCGCATTGTCGACGATCCGCCCCGCTCGCACCGGATCCGCCTCGAACGCGGTCGCGCGGGTCGACGGATGTGCCAGCAGCCACGAGATCCCGATCGATCCCGATCCCGCGCCGATATCCCACAGGCTCTCGCCCGGTTTCGGCGCGAGTGCTGCCAGCGTCACCGCGCGGATCGGCGACTTGGTGATCTGCCCGTCATGCGCGAACCAGTCGTCGGACAGCCCCGCCTGCGGCATGACCGCGCCCGCCCCGTCGAAGACGATCCCGACCGCGACCGGATGCGCGATGTCGTCGAACGCCATCGTCGCGGCGGTCGTGTGGCGGATCCGCTCGCGCGGCCCGCCCAGCGCCTCCAGCACGTGCAGCGCCGACGCGCCGAACCCCGCCGCATCCAGATACGCCGCCAGTCCACCGACCGCCGCCCCGTCGCGCACCAGCACGATCGCGCGCCGCCCCCGCGCGATGTGCGGCCGCAACCGGCCGAACGGCGCGGCATGCAGCCCCAGGCATGTGCAGTCCTCGAGTCCCCAGCCGAGCCGCGCCGCCGCCAGCGCGAAGCTCGACGGTGCGGGATGCGCGGTCCACTCGCCCGGGCTCAGGTGCCGCGTCACCGACGTGCCCGCGCCGAACCAGAACGGATCCCCCGACGCCAGCATCACCACCCGCCGGCCGCGATGCCCGATCAGCCGCGCGATCCCGTCCTCGAACGGCACTGGCCAAGCCTCGGCCGCCCCCCTAAGCTCGCCGGCAAGCGCCAGATGCCGGGTCGCGCCCGTCACGATCTCGGCCTCGGCCAGCGCCGTGCGCGCCGCGGCGGACAGCCCGGCCACGCCGTCCTCGCCAATCCCGACGATCGTCAGCCACGGAGCCTCAGTCATTCCGACCATCCTGCTTCTCGGCGGCACCACCGAAGCCAGCGCGCTCGCCGCACGGCTGGCGGCGCGCGGCGATCCGACCGTGCTGAGCTATGCCGGCCGCGTCGCCAGCCCGCGCGCGCAGCCGGTCCCCGTCCGCATCGGCGGCTTTGGCGGCGTCGGAGGCCTCATTACCTATCTCAAAGAGCACCGTGTCACGCACCTGATTGACGCGACGCATCCCTTCGCTGCGCAGATGCACCGCCATGCGGTCGACGCCGCGGCACAGGCGGGCGCCGCGCATGTCGCGCTCACCCGCCCCGCCTGGACCCCGGTCGCGGGCGATCGCTGGCAGCGCGTCGCCGATATCTCGGGCGCAGTCGCGGCGCTCGCCGGCCCGCCACAGCGCGTAATGCTCGCGCTCGGCCGGATGCATGTCGATGCCTTCGCGCAGCAGCCGCAGCACGACTATCTGCTGCGCTTCGTCGATACGCCGGACCGCCCGCCGCCGCTGCCCCGCTACCGACTGGTCGTCGATCGCGGCCCGTTCGACGCGGCCGGCGACACCCGGCTGATGCGCGACCACGCGACCGACCTGGTCGTCTGCAAGAACGCGGGCGGCAGCGGCGCGGCGGCCAAGCTCGTCGCCGCGCGCACGCTCGGCCTGCCGGTGATCATGATCGACCGCCCGCCGCTGCCTGCGCGGCACGCGGTCGATACGGTCGACGCGGTGCTCGACTGGCTCGATCATGGCGCGGACCGCGGCGTATAGAGGATCGGCCGCTGCGCCCGCGCGATGATCCGCGTCAGGCTCGACCCCACGATCACCATCGTCCGCATGTCCGCCATCTCCGCCCGCGCGTCGGTCAGCGGTACGATCGACAGCGCTTCCTCGGGCGTCGACACCGCCCGCGCGAACAGCACCGGGCGATCGTCGCCGCACGTCGTGCGAAGGATCTCGAACGCGCGGACCAGCCCGTCGGGTCGCGCCTTCGATCGCGGATTGTAGAAGGCGATCGCGAAATCGGCCTCCGCCGCCAGCCGCACGCGCCGCTCGATCAGCGCCTGGGGCTTCAGATTGTCCGACAGGTTGATCGCGCAGAAATCATGCCCCAGCGGCGCCCCCGCGCGCGCACTCGCCGCCAGCATCGCGGTGATCCCCGGCAGCACGCGGATGTCGATCCCTCCCCACGCCGCCGGCCCCGCCTCGAGCGCCTCGAACACCGCCGCCGCCATCGCGAACACGCCGGGATCCCCCGACGACACGACGACGACGCGCGCGCCTTCCGCTGCCAGTTCGAGCGCATGGCGCGCGCGGTCGATCTCGACCCGGTTGTCGCTCGCATGCAGTGTCAGACCGTCGCGCGCCGGAACCCTCGCGACATAGGGGATATAGCCGATCACGTCGGTCGCCTCGGCCAGCGCCGCGCTGACCTCGGGCGTCACCAGCGCGGCATCGCCAGGCCCCAGCCCCGCAATCGCCAGCCAGCCGGTCCCTGCATCCAGGGTCATGGCCGCCGCCCCTGCCCATGGATCAGCAGGATCGCGAAATAGGGCGTGACCGCATCCGCCTCGCACAGCCGCGTGACGCGCTGCTCCGCCATCGCCGCATATTCGACCAGCCACGCCGCCTCCTCGCGCCCCGCCGCGGCGACCGCGCGGCGCAGCTTGGCGAGGTGGCGGCCGATCTTCATCACCACCAGCGCATCGGTGTCGCGGATGCGCCGCACCAGGTCCGCCTCGGGCAGCGTCCCCATCACCACCGTCAGCACGTCGTCGCCCCAGGTGATCGGCGCGCCGCTCGCGGTCCAGGCGCCCGACATGCCGGTGATGCCGGGGACGACCGCGACCGGCGCGACCCCCTGCAACCGCGTATAGAGATGCATGAACGATCCGTAGAAGAACGGGTCGCCCTCGCACAGCACGACCACGTCCTCGCCGCCCAGCGCCAGCGCCGCGAGGTGGTCGATGCACGCGGCGTAAAAGCCCGACAGCCGGTCGTTGTAGCGCGGATCGGACAATGCGATCTCGGTGGTGACGGGATATTCCATCGGATATTCGATCACGTCGTCGCGCAGCATCCCCTCGACGATCCGCCGCGCCTGCCCCGGCCGCCCCGCCTTGCGGAAATAGGCGACGTGCCGCGCGCCGCGCACCAGCCGATCCGCGCGCACGCTCATCAGGTCGCACGCCCCCGGCCCCAGCCCGACGCCGTGGATCGTGCCGGTTACGACCACCTGTCCCGGCGGCGGCACCAAAATCGGCACGGGCTCCACCACCCCGATCATTCCGCCGCACTCGCCAGCGCGTTGATCGCCGCGACGGTGATCGCGCTGCCGCCCAGCCGCCCCTCGACGATCACGCACGGCACCGGCTGCGCCGCCCACAGCGCATCCTTCGATTCGACCGCACCGACGAAACCCACCGGACAGCCGATGATCGCCGCGGGCCGCGGACAATCGGGATCCTCAAGCATATTGAGCAGGTGGAACAGCGCGGTCGGCGCATTGCCGATCGCCACCACCGCACCCGCCAGATGCGGCCGCCAGAACTCCAGCGCCGCGGCCGAGCGCGTTGTTGCCATTTCTCTCGCCAGCGCGACCGTCTCGGGCGTGTGCAGCGTACAGATCACCGCATTGTCCGCCGGCAAACGCGCGCGCGTGATCCCCTCGGTCACCATCCGCGCATCGCACAGGATCGGCGCGCCCGCCCGCAACGCCGCACGCGCGGTCCGTGCGAAGCCCGGCGAAAAGCGGATATCCTTGGCCAGCGCGACCAGCCCCGCAGCGTGGATCATCCGCACCGCGACCGGCTCCTCCTCGGCGTCAAACCGCGCGAGATCCGCCTCGGCTCGGATCATCGCGAACGACTGGCGATAGATCGCGGCCCCCTCGGTCTCATAGGCATAGGGCATCAGGCGGCTCCGGACGGCTGGGAGAAATGGGCGATAATCTGAGCGGGTTCGAGCGCGCCGAGCAGCGGCGGCGCGCCCGCGCGCGTGTGCAGGGAAAGGTCGAACCGCCCGTCGCGCCCGGTCAGCGTCACGTCCGCAGGCCGCGCCCGCGCACACCCCTTGGCGCATCCCGACACGTGCAGGCTGCCAGCAACCAACGGAGCCAGCCGCCGCGCGAGGTCGCGCGTCTCGACGCTCGCCTGCGGGCAGGCGGGCGCACCGACACAGGCGTCGACCCCGGCGCGCACGCTGCTCTGGTCACGCGCGCTATCCGGCACACCGCCTTCGAGGATCAGCATCCGCCACGGCGTCACGCGGATCGCCGTGACCGGGTCTGCGGCGATCCGGTCGCGCAACTCTACTGCCGCGATCCGCCCGAAGCCGAGCGCGATCGCCGCGCCCAGCGGATGCGCCCCGGCTTCGGGCGGTGGCGCCGTGGGCGCGGGAACCAAGGTCGCGGGCTCCGGCACGGCCGCTGCGTGGCGCGCCATCCGCCCCGCCGCCGCACCGCCGCTGTCGACGAACCACCGCGCCAGCGCGATCAGCGCGTCGACCGCGGTGTCGCGCGTCACGTCCACCCCCGCCGCACGCCCCTCGCCGCGCACCAGCAACCTGCCGTCCGCCGCGCGCTCGACCCGAAAGTCAGCGGGCGCGCGGGTCAGCAGCGGTGCAGCGCCCGCATCAATCGCAAAACCAACCTTGCCAGGCAGCACCGGCAGGTCGGACAGCCGCTCGCGCAACGCGGTGGCGATATGCTGCGTGTCGTCCCCGTCCCGCCAGTCGGGCGCGACCAGAATCGCGCCGCACGCCTCGCGCTCCGGATCGGGATCGATCAGCCCGACGGCCAGCAACGCCTCGACCAGCTCCCGCCAGCCCGCCTCGGTCACGCCCCGGATCTGGAAATTCGCGCGGCTTGTCACGTCGATCTCGCCATTTCCCCACGCCATTGCCGCATCGCACAGCGTGAGTGTCTGCGCGCGCGTCAGCCGGCCGAGCGGCGGGCGGATCCGCACCAGCAGCCCGTCGCCCGCCGCCATCGGCCGCCACGCATCGGGGCACCATCCCTTGACGACGAACGCGCTCATGCCGGCAGGTCGAGCTGCGCGAGGATCGAATTGCGCCGCGTCGGCCACAGCCCGGCCGCATGCAGCGCCGCGAACCGCGCGGTCATCGCCGCCAGCGCCGCGGGGTTCGCGCTCTCCAGAAACGCCCGCACCGCGTCGCGCCCCAATGTCGCATCATAGTAGAGATCGATCAGCTCGGGCGACACCACCCGCGCCAGCTGCGCGAACATCGCCATATGGTCGAGCGTCGCGGCGATCTCCGCGCCGCCGCGAAACCCGTGCCGCATCATCCCCTCGACCCAGGCCGGGTTCGCCGCCCGCGCATGAACGACCCGCGCAATCTCTTCGTCCAGCGACCGCGCACGCGGCCGTTCCGGGTCGCGCGCATCGAGATGATACAGCGCCGCGCTCTTACCCCCGGCAACCGCCTGCGCCGCCGCGAAACCCGCCTCGTGCGCGGCATAATCCGCGGCGAGCAACAGGTCGGTTTCGGGCAGGTCCTGAACATGGACGAACGCGTCGGCGGCGGCGACCCGGTCGCGGATCCCCGCTGGATCGAACCGCGTCGCACCGTCGTCGCCCGCTCCTTCCAGCGCATGACTCGACGCCGCCAGCCACGCCGCGCCCGCCGCCGCCCGCGCCGCCTCGCCGTACGTCTCGCCTGCATCGCCGAGCCCGAGCCCGTAGCGACCCGGCTCGGGCCCATAGACGCGCGCACCCACAACTTCGCCGACGAACGGGTTCCAGTCGCCGGGCTCGTCGCGCGCCGCCAGCGCGCGCACCGCCTGCCCGAACATCTGGCCGAGCGCGGGAAACGCATCGCGGAACAACCCCGACACGCGCAGCGTCACGTCGATCCGCGGCCGGTCGAGCCTTGCCAGCGGCAGGATCTCGACCCCCGTGACGCGGTCCGACGCATGATCCCAGACCGGCTCCGCGCCGAGCAGGTGGAGCGCCATCGCGAACTCCTCGCCCGCGGTCCGCATCGTCGCCGACGCCCACAGGTCGACGACCAGCGCGCGCGGATAGTCGCCCTCATCCTGCAGATGCCGGCGGACCAGTTCGTCGGCCAGCCGCACGCCCTGCGCATGCGCCGCGCGCGACGGCACCGCGCGCGCGTCGGTCGCATACAGGTTGCGCCCGGTCGGCAGGACGTCGCTGCGTCCGCGCCACGGCGACCCCGACGGCCCCGCCGAGATCCGCCTGCCGCGCAACGCGTTCAGCAGCCCGTCGCGCTCGGCCTCCCCCTGTTCGCCACGACCGTAAACGTGCAGCCCGTCGCCGAACTGGCTTTCCTTCACGTCGCACACGAACGTGTCGATCCGGGTGATCGCCTCCGCCTGGCTCGCCGCCTCGTCGAGCCGCAGCGTCGCCGCCAGTCCGGTCGCGCGCGCCTCGTCGGCGATGTCGCGCTGCAGCCGGTCGCGGCGCGCGGGGTCAAGCCCGTCGGCGGTCGAAAACTCGTCGAGCAGCGATTCGAGCCGCCCCAGCCCCGCGCCGCTGCGCGTCGTCGCGGCCGGCGGCGGGACATGGCCGATCGTCACCGCGCCGATCCGCCGCCGCGCCTGCGCCGCCTCGCCCGGATCGTTGACGATGAACGGATAGAGCACCGGCATCGCCCCGGTCAGCGCCTCGGGCCAGCATTCCCCCGACAGCGCGACCGCCTTGCCCGGCAGCCATTCGAGCGTCCCGTGCGCGCCGACATGGATCAGCGCATCACTCCCCCGCGCGTGCAGCCACAGATAGAAGGCGACATAGGCATGACGGGGACAGCGCGACAGGTCGTGATACTCCCCGACCCGCGCCGCACTGCGCCCGCGTTCGGGCTGGAGCGCGATCACCGCGCCCCCCCGCTCGACGCCTGCGAACCGGAACGCGCCGTCCACACAGCCCGGATCGTCCTCGGGCGCGCCCCAGCTTTCCTCGAGTGCATCGCGCAACACGGCCGGCAGGCCCCCAAGCGCCGCGCGATACGCCGCGACCGGCCACCCGATCCGCCCCGTCGCCAGCGCCTTGGACAGCGCTTGCGGCGCCGCCCCTCCGGTCGCGTAACCCGCCGCCGCCAGATCCTCGACGATCGCCTCCGCGGACGCCAGCGCGTCGAGCCCGACCGCATGCGCCATCTGATACTCCTTGCCCGGATAGGTCGACAGCACGACCGCGGGCCGCTGCTCAGCGACCGGCCGCGCCGCCAGTCGCACCCACGCGGTCACGCGCGCGACGATCGCCGCGATCCGCTCGGGATCGGCCCGGTGCTCGCGCCGAGCATAGCCGAGAGCGTCGTCGCGTACGCCGTCCTCCTTGAAGCTTGCGACGCCCGCGAACAGCCGTCCATCGACCTCTGGCAGGACGACGTGCATCGCCAGGTCGGCGGGGGACAACCCGCGCATCGACCCCGCCCAGGCGGCGCGATCCGACGTCGCCAGCGCGACCTGGAACACCGGCACCCCCGCCCCGTCGAGCGGCGATGTGTCGTCCGCGCCGCGGCCCGAAAAGGCGGTCGCGTTGACGATCACCGCCGGGCGCAGCGCGACGACCCAGCGCGCCAGCCACCCCGCGACGCCCGGCGCCTTCAGCGACGGCGCGAACAGCCCGACGACGTCGAACCCCGCCCCACTCAGCCCGGCGTGCAGCGCCTCGATCGGGTCGAGATCGGCAGCGGTCAGGTAGGAGCGGTAGAAGATCAGCAGGATTCGCGGCCGCGTCGCGGTCATCGCGAACGCCGCGGGGCACGTCACCCCGTCGCGCGGCTGCCAGCCACCGACCTCGGGGACCGTCTTCACGCCCGCGACCGGCCCGGCATAGAGCCCCGCCGCCAGCGCCATCTGCGCCAGCGCCGCCTGCGCCGCGACCGCGCCGCCGTCGTCGCACAGCGCGGCGAGCCGACGCAGCGTCGACACCGGCACCGTCGACGCCGCATCGAGCCGCGCGTCGATCCGCCCGTCGGCCGGCAGCACCGCCAGCGCGATCCCCCGCGCCCGCGCCAGCGCCTCGAGCTGCTGCAACCCATAGGACCAGTAGGACCGCCCGCCGATCAGCCGGATCACGATCCCCTTCGCGCCTTCACCCCCCGCCAGCGTCCGCTCGACATAGGTATCGACCGACAGCGGATGCGCGAGCGCAGACAGGTTGGCGAGCCGCAGCGACGGCAGCGGGCTCCCACTCGCCGCCGCACGCCGCCACCCGGCCGCGAACGCGCCGAGATCCCCGTCCGAAAAGGACAGGACGACGAGGTCCGCCGGGCTCTGCGCCAGGTCCTGCGGGACCGCGCTTTCCTCCAGCCCGTGGCTTTCGCGGAAGACGACGTGCATCGTCGTCAGCCCTGAAGCGCGGCCCGGATCCTTGCGGGGTCGATCCGGTCATGCTCGGCGATCACCACCAGCCGCGTCTGGCGCGCCTCGTCGGCGCGCCACGGCCGGTCATATTGCGTCCGCACCCGCGCCCCGACCGCCTGCACCAGCAGCCGCATCGGCTTGCCCGTCACCGCGGCATAGCCCTTCACGCGCAGGATGTCGGCGTCGCGCGCCAGCGTCTCGATCCGTGCCGCCAGCGCCGCCGGGTCCGCGATCTCGCCAAGCTCGACGATCATGCTGTCAAAATCGTCATGCTCGTGATCGTCCGCGCCATCATGATGCGACGGCCGCGCCGCGATGTCGTCCTCCGCCGCCGCGTTCAGCCCGAGCACGACGCGCGGATCGATCACCCCGTCGGTCAGCGCGATCACCGGCAACGCACGCGTGGACTCCGCCGCGATCACCGCGCGCGCCGCAGCCACCCCCGCCTCGCCCGCCAGATCCGCCTTGGTCAGCAGCACCAGATCCGCACAGGCGAGCTGGTCCTCGAACACCTCGGCGAGCGGCGTCTCGTGATCGACGCTCGGATCCGCGCGACGCTGCGCCTCGATCGCGGCGAGGTCGGGCGCGAACCGCCCCGCGGCGACCGCTTCCGCATCGGCCAGCGCGATCACCCCGTCGACCGTGATCTTCGACCGGATCGCGGGCCAGTCGAACGCCTTCAGCAACGGCTTGGGCAGGGCGAGCCCCGATGTCTCGATCAGGATATGGTCGGGCCGCGGGTCGAGCGCGAGCAAAGTCTCGACGGTCGGGATGAAATCGTCAGCGACGGTGCAGCAGATGCAGCCATTGGCGAGCTCGACGACGTTCTCGGCCGGGCAATCGGGGATCGCGCAGCCCTTCAATATGTCGCCGTCGATGCCGAGCGTGCCGAATTCGTTGACGATCACCGCGAGCCGCCGGCCACCGGCATTCCGGATCAGGTGGCTGATCAGCGTGGTCTTGCCCGCGCCGAGGAATCCGGTGACGATGGTGACGGGAATCTTGGCCAGGGTCGGCTGGGGTTCGGTCATGCGATACTCTCCGGGCGTCGGAACGACAGCCACGGACGGACGCACATCCGCAGCCACACGCGCGCGCGACCAAGACGGCCGCACGCGTTCGTCGCTCAGACGGAGTACCGTGCCGCGACCATCCCCTGGATCAAGGCAAGAGCGACCATGACGCTGGCAGGTCTCCTGGCTCGCGGGTCGAAGCTCGATGCACGCCTTCCCAGGTCCCGTGACCCAGTGGCTGCCCCCGCATCGGGGGCCTGTGCGTCTCGCTCACCGCTTACAGTTGCAGGGACAGCCGCGGCATTGGGAGGCAAACCTCCCGCACCGCATTCCCATTCAAGCCCCGAAGGGCACCGGCGCGATCTGTCGAGGTTCGGTAGAACCAAACCTCGCGGTTGGGTTTAGAGGAGTTTGGCGGTTGTGCCAATGCACCTGACCTCCGTCATCCCGACGAAAGTCAGGACCCAGAGCCAAACAAAATGCGGTGCCTGGCTCTGGGTGCCGGGTCGAGCCCGGGATGACGACGCTGTTTGTTAGCCCCGCACTACCTCGATCTCGTCGAACCGCTTCCACCGGTAGATCGCAAAACTCAGCACCCAGCACGCCACGAACAGCGCGATTATCGCAAAGCCCAGCCCGTTGAAATTCTCGCCCAGCGCCGAAGCGACGTCCCACACGCCCCCGCTGAGGCCCAGCTTCGACGCCAGCAGCGCGAGCGTTTCGATCCCGCCGATCGCGATCGCGACGATCGCCGAGATCAGCGTGATCGTGATGTTGTAATAGAGCTTGCGGATCGGCTTCACGAACGCCCATTCATACGCGCCGAGCATCACCACCCCGTCGGCACTGTCGACCAGCGCCATGCCCGTCGCGAACAGCACGGGCAGCACCAGCACCGTACCGATCGACAACCCGTCCGCCGCCTGGCTCGCCGACAGGCCGAGGATCGCGACTTCGGTCGCAGTGTCGAACCCCAGCCCGAACAGGAACCCGAGCGGCGCCATGTGCCAGCTGCGCGTCACCAGCCGGAACATCGGCCGGAACAGCCGCGCGAGCAGCCCGCGATTGCCGAGCAGCAGGTCGAGATCCTCCTCGACATAGCGCCCCCCGCCGCGGACATGGCCGAAGGTCCGCCACACCGATCGCAGGATGATCAGGTTCATTGCCGCGATCGTGAACAGGAACAGCGCGGAGATCAGTGTCGCGATCACCCCGCCCGCCTGCTTGAACGCCTCGAACTGTGACAGAGCGCTCGCGGTCAGCGCGATGGCGACCGCGGCGATCAGGACGATCCCCGAATGGCCGATCGCGAACCAGAAGCCGACCCCGATCGGCCGCTGCCCGTCCTGCATCAGCTTGCGCGTCACATTGTCGATCGCCGCGATATGATCCGCATCGACCGCGTGGCGCAGCCCCAGCCCCCAGGCGAGCATCGCGGTGCCCAGCATCAGCGGCTGCGCCTGGAACAGCGCGAACGCCCATCCCCAGGCGGCGATGTTGGCCGCAACCAGCATCGCGAACATCCAGCCGATCCGGTGTCGCGTCGAACGCCCGGCGGTCCGCCCGGTCATGATCTTGGTCATTAGCACATCCCCGGCGTCCGACGAGGACGGGGGCCTGCCGCGAACGACCGGGACGCGCGCCGACCGGACGCCATGAGCGGCCGGCATGCGTCGCCGATGCGGCCCCCGCCGCATGGTCGTCGCTCAGACGGCGTTCACCGTGCCTCGGCCACCCCCTGGACCGGGACAAGAGCGACCAGACGCCGGCAGGTCTCCTGGCTCGCGGGTCAAGGCTCGACGCACACCTTCCCAGGCCATCGGCCCAGTGGCTGCCCCCGTCGCAGGGGGCGCGTGCGTGTCGCTCGCCGCTTACAGTTGCAGGGACAGCTGCGGTCTTGGGGCGAACCCCGCACCGCATTCCCATTCAAGCCCCGAAGGGCACCGACGCGATCTGTGCGGATCCGGCTTGCGTCGGACCTGCGCCACAGGGCTAGCGCGTTTTGCCCGCGCTGACGACAGGATTTGCGTGCGGCGCAACGCCGGACATGTCGTCCCATCTCACCGCAACGTCTGCCGTACCTCGTACGTTGATCGCGTAACCGACCGGTGTCCTGCCGGTCGCGGCGTTGCCCGCTTTCCGCCCCGCGGCATTCGTGCGAGCAGCGCAGACCTTCATCGCCCCGCTGAACGGAGCCCGCATGCGCCCTCTCGTCCCCGTCGCCGAAGCCCAGTCCCGCCTCTTCGCCATGGCATCGCGCGTGCCGGCCGAAACCGTGCCGCTGCGCTCCGCGATGGGTCGCTGGGCGGCGGAGGACATTCTCGCCCGCCGCACCCAGCCCGCGACCGACCTCTCGGCGATGGACGGCTATGCGATCCGCTACGCCGATCTGCCCGGGCCGTGGACGGTCATCGGCGAAAGCGCCGCCGGCCGCCCCTTCGCCCGCTTGGTCAGCGCGGGACAGGCTACGCGGATTTTCACTGGCGCGGCGATGCCGGCGGGCGCCGACACTGTGCTCGTCCAGGAGGAGGCGGCGCGCGACGGCGACGGGCTGATGCTCGACGGCGAAGGCCCCGCCTTCGAGGGACGCAACACACGCCGCAAGGGGCTCGACTTCGCGACCGGCACGCGGCTGATCGCGGCCGGCGACCGGCTGACGCCCGCCCGCATCGCGGTCGCTGCGACCGGCGGGCACGGCGCCTTGTCGGTTGGCCGCCGGCTGCGCGTCGCCGTCGCCGCGACGGGGGACGAACTCGTCCCGCCCGGCTCGACCAGCGACCCCGTCCCGCTGCCGGAATCAAACGGCATCATGCTCGCCGCGATGCTCGCCGACCTGCCCGTCGACATTATCGATCTCGGAATCCTCCCCGACCGGCTCGACACGCTGCGTGACGCCTTTGCCGGGGTCGATGCCGATCTGCTCGTGACCACCGGGGGGGCGTCGGTCGGTGATCACGACCTCGTCCGCCCCGCGATCGAGGCAGCGGGCGGCAGCATCGACTTCTGGCGGATCGCGCTGCGCCCGGGCAAGCCGATGATGGCGGGCACGCTTGGCAGGACGATGCTGCTCGGCCTGCCGGGCAATCCCGTCTCCGCCTTCGTCACCGCGATCCTGTTCGTCCGCCCCGTCGTCGCGCACATGCTCGGCGCGCGCGATCCCCTGCCGCAGACGACGCATGCGCTGCTCGGCGAGGATCTTCCGCCCAACCAGTCGCGGACCGACTATATGCGCGCCGAACTGCGCGACGGCCGCGCCTATGCCTCGACCATCCAGGACAGCTCGATGCTGCTGACGCTCGCCCGCTCGTCCTGCCTGATCATCCGCGATGGCGACGCGCCGGCGGCAAGGGCGGGCGACTCGGCGGAAATCCTCGTCATCGCGTGACGTCACCGCTTGACGAAGCTGCAAGTGTTCCATAGAAGTTCCTCGTCTGTTCCGGACGGAGAACCGTTATGCTCACGCGCAAGCAGCACGAGCTTGTCTGCTTCATCAATGACCGCCTCGCCGAGACGGGCGTGTCGCCCTCGTTCGAGGAGATGAAGGACGCGCTCGACCTGAAATCGAAATCGGGCGTGCACCGTCTGATCAGCGCGCTTGAGGAGCGCAACTTCATCCGGCGCCTGCCCAACCGGGCGCGCGCGCTCGAAGTGCTGAGGATGCCCGAGCGTCCCGAGGCGGCAACAGGGCAGACGGCGGCGAAGTCGGGGCCGAAGGTGGCGGCATCGGCCGACACCGTATCTGCGCCGAACACGGCCAGCGCCACGCCCGCGTCGCCCGCCCGCATCGCGGCGAACGACGTCGTCGAGATCCCGCTGCACGGCCGGATCGCCGCCGGCGTCCCGATCGAAGCCTTCGAGGGCAGCTCGATGCTTGCCGTCCCGGCCGCTTTGCTTGGCACTGGCGAGCATTATGCGCTGGAGGTTTCGGGGGACTCGATGGTCGAAGCCGGCATCCTCGATGGCGATTATGCGCTGATCCGCCGTACCGAGATCGCCCGCGACGGCGAGATCGTCGTCGCGCTGATCGAGGACAGCGAAGCGACGTTGAAATATTTCCGCCGCGAGGGCGCGATGGTCCGGCTCGACCCGGCCAACCGCGCCTATGACCCGCAGCGTTATGCGCCCGCTCAGGTCCGGGTTCAGGGCAAGCTGTCGGGTATCCTGCGCCGCTACGACTGACGAATGCTGGGGGCGCTGGCGGTCATCACCGCCACGCAACCGGCAGTGGCGTTCGTGACCAACGGCCCCAGGCACCATCGTCCGCGTTTCGGAATTGCGGCCCTCCCAATCGGAGGCCCCACCTTCGCAGGATCATGACCCGACATACCCAGTCGCGACCTATCGCTCTGACCACCCCCGAGCCGGCACCCGAAACCGGACCGACGCCGCCCCCCCGGCCAGCCCATGCTGATCGCCCGCCGCCCCGAACCGTCGCATTGGCCGCGCCAGCGTCGGTGGATCGCGCCACGGGTGCCGGTCCCCCGGATTGAGCACCGTCACCATCCGCCCCGTGGTCAACGTCAACGCGATCCCCCCGGTCCGCGCGAGCATCGACCGGTCGAGCTTCAGCCATCGCGGCGTACAACCGCGCGGCAGCCCGCGCTCGCTGATGACGATGTCCGCGCGCCGGCATGCGGCAACCATCTGCGCAATCGGCACCCGGTAAACGCTGCGCGTCGCCAGCACGCGCCAAGCCCGGCCGCGGGCTACGACATCGGTCAGGCACAGGTCGCGGCTGCGCCGCGCATCGGGCTGATCCGCGAGAAGCAGCGGCTCACCATCGACCCCGCCATTCTCCGCCAGCGTATCGCGGACATAGTCCCCCGCCCGATCGCGGAGCAGCGCGAGCCCGGCGGCGGTCCGGACCGCGACGTGACGCCCATCGCCCGTTACAAGGATATCGGGTGACGGCGTCGTCAGCGCCCACGCCGCGCCGACCGCCAAGGGCAGGATCCCGATCCGTCGCCACCGCGTCCGCCACAGCGCGATCCACACACCGCCGCCGACCATCAAGGCAAACGCCCCGTCGGGAACCGCAGGCAACGCGCGGACTGCGCCCGGTGCGTGGGCGACCGCACGCGCAAGCCACAGCAACGCGTCGAGCGCATGCTGCACCAGCCACCAGGCGGGTGCGCCGAGCCCAATCGTGTCGAGCAGCAGCGCCAGCGCCTCGAACGGCATCACGACGAACGTGGTCAGCGGGATCGCGACGATATTGGCCACCGCGCCGTACACCCCGGCCTTGTGGAAATGATAGACCGCGATCGGCATCAGCGCCGCCTCGACGACGAGCCCGGTCAGCAGCAGCGACACGGCGCCGCGCAACAGGCGTCCTGCCGCGGCCCTCGTCATGCGGCGTGAACGTGGCACGGACGACGGGATGCTCGTGCAGCGCGATGATCGCGGTGATCGCGGCGAACGACAATTGGAAGCTCGGCCCGGCGAGCGATTCAGGCAGCGCGAGCATCACCGCGATCGCTCCCGTCGCGACGAGCCGCAACGTCATCGCCTCGCGCCCCATCGCCAGCGCGACCAGCACCAGCAACGCCGCGACGCAGGAGCGGATCGTCGGCACCTGGCTGCCCGTCAGCACGGTGTAGCCGATCGCCGCTGCGGCACCGGCAAGCGCGGCGATCAATGGCAGTCGCGTGTGCAGCGCGAGCCATGGGCTGAGCGCCAGCAGCCGCATCACGATCAGCATCGTCGCGGCGACCGCCGCGGTGATGTGGAGGCCGCTTACCGAAAGGAGATGCGCCAGCCCGGCGCGGCGCATCGCCTCCGCATCCGCGTCGCTGATCGCGCCGACGTCGCCGGTCGCCAGCGCCGCCGCGATCCCGCCCGCGCTCCCGTCAAGCTGCGCGACGATATGCCGCGACAGCGCCACCCGGACTCCAGCGCCGCCGCGGCCCGGCTCTGCTACCACCACAGGCGAAAAGCCCCGCCCCGTCGCGCCGATCGCGCCAAACCAGGCGACGCGCGCAAAGTCATAGGCGCCGGGCACCGCGGGCAAGGGCGGCGGCATGAGTCGCGCGCGAAGCTTTATCGTCGCGCCGATTGCGAGCGCCGCTGGCGCATCCGCCTCTGCCAGGTTGATGCGGACGCGGCCTGGCAACGCAACCGGCGCGCCATCGGCGTCCTGCCCCGGCCTGACGGGCCGCACCGTCAACCGCACCAGTCGACGCGCGAGGAGCGGTTCGATCGTCTCGACCCGCGCCGACAGCTGCACGAATGTCGGCCCCGCGAGCACCGGTGCCGCCACGCGGTCCGATCGCACCCAGATCAGCCCGATGCCGAGCGCCGCCGCAATCGCGCCGATCGCGAGCATCCGCGCTGCACGCCCGCCGCGCCCCACCGCAAGTCCGGCCAAACCGCCAGCGACCAGCACCAGGATCGCGGTGCCCCATGCCACGGGATCGGGCAGCACGAACCACAGCGCGATGCCGCCGCCAAGCCCGACCGGCATCCAGGTTATGAGCTGGTCGCGCTCTGCCTCCAGCCAGCGTTCGATCGCCCGGCCCGGCTCCGCCATCCAGGGCGGCACGCCCATTTGTCGCCGCCGGGGACGCATGCTAGAGGCGGCGACGGCTGATCCGGCCATCGTTTCTACAGTCTGGGAGCACCCGCGGTTGGGCGCAATATCTGATACGGATGCCGTCGTTTCGGCCGCACCCGTGGTTACTCGTTTCGCTCCGTCGCCGACGGGGTTCCTGCATCTTGGCGGCGCACGCACGGCGTTGTTCAACTGGCTGTTCGCCAAGGCGAATGGCGGCAAATTCCTGCTGCGTATCGAGGATACCGACCGCGTGCGGTCGACCCAGCCGGCGATCGACGCGATCATCGACGGCATGCGCTGGCTGGGGATCGACTGGGACGGCGACGTCGTCATGCAGTTCGCTGGCGCCGATCGCCACGCCCGCGTCGCGCACCAGATGGTCGAGGCCGGTCACGCCTATCGCTGCTACATGACCAATGACGAGATCGCGGCGATGCGCGCGGAGGCGCAGGCGGCCAAGAAGCCGCTCCGCATTCGCAGCCCGTGGCGCGATCGGCCGGCGAGCGAGGCCCCCGATCTTCCCCATGTCGTCCGCCTGCGCGCGCCGCAGGAGGGTGCGGTCACGATCGAGGATCGCGTCCAGGGATCGGTGACGGTCCGCAACGAGGAAATCGACGATCTCGTCCTCCTCCGCTCCGATGGCACGCCCACCTACATGCTCGCGGTCGTCGTCGACGATCACGACATGGGCGTCACGCACGTCATCCGCGGTGACGATCACCTCAACAACGCGTTCCGCCAGCTGCCGATCTACCGCGCGATGGACGCGATCGAGGGCGGCTGGCCCGATCCGATCTATGCGCACATCCCGCTGATCCACGGCCCCGATGGTGCCAAGCTGTCCAAGCGTCACGGCGCCGTCGGCATCGAGGCGTATCGCGACGAGATGGGCATCCTGCCCGAGGCGTTCGACAACTACCTGCTGCGGCTCGGCTGGGGGCACGGTGATGACGAGATCATCAGCCGCGAACAGGCGGTCGAATGGTTCGATTTGTCGGGCGTCGGCAAGTCGCCCTCGCGCTTCGACCTGAAGAAGCTCGAGAACCTGAACGGCCACTATATCCGCGAGGCCGATGATGCGCGTCTGGCCCAGCTCGCCGCCGATCGCCTCGGTCACGCCCTGCCCGATGGCGGACTCGACCTTCTGACTCGGGCGATGCCTGTCCTGAAGCCACGTGCAGCGAACCTGAACGAACTCGCCGAAGGTTCGAATTTCCTGTTCAGCCAGCGCCCCTTGGCCATGGATGACGCCGCAGCGAGCCTTTTGCAGGGTGAAGCGAGTGCGATTCTGACGAACGCGCATGCTGAACTTGACGCGCTCGACAAGTGGGATACGGAAGCGCTCGAAGGCGCGGTACGGCGCGTGGCCGAAGCGCGAAGCCTAAAGCTCGGGCAGGTTGCACAACCCCTTCGCGCCGCGCTGACCGGTCGCAAGACGTCGCCGGGAATATTCGATGTGCTCGACCTGCTCGGGCGTGACGAGAGCCTCGGTCGGATCGCCGACCGGATGGCAGACTGATAAGATTTCGAGGAAGGATACAAGCATGAGCGAGACCGCAAACCTCAAGGTCGACGGCAAGGAATTCGATTATCCGGTCATGTCCGGTACGGTCGGCCCCGATGTCATCGACATCCGCAAGCTGTACGCGCAGACCGACAATTTCACCTATGATCCGGGCTTCACCTCGACCGCCTCGTGCCAGTCGAAGCTGACCTATATCGACGGCGATGCGGGCACGCTGCTCCACCGCGGCTACACGATCGGCGAGCTCGCCGAACAGTCGAACTTCATGGAAGTCGCCTATCTGCTGCTGAACGGCGAACTGCCGAGCGAAGACGAGCTGTCGACCTTCTCGAACACGATCACTCGCCACACGATGGTGCATGAACAGCTCGCACAGTTCTTCCGTGGCTTCCGTCGCGACGCGCATCCGATGGCGATCCTGTGCGGCGTCGTCGGCGCGCTCTCGGCCTTCTATCACGATTCGACCGACATCCACGATCCGGCACAGCGCGTCATCGCGTCGCACCGCCTGATCGCCAAGATGCCGACGATCGCCGCGATGGCGTACAAGTACAGTGTCGGCCAGCCGTTCGTCTATCCGGACAACACGCTGAGCTACACCGGCAACTTCCTGAAGATGACGTTCGCCGTCCCGGCCGAGAAGTACGTCGTGAACCCGATCGTCGAAAAGGCGATGGACCGCATCTTCATCCTCCACGCCGACCACGAGCAGAACGCGTCGACCTCGACCGTCCGTCTTGCCGGCTCGTCGGGCGCCAACCCGTTCGCGTGCATCGCGGCCGGCATCGCCTGCCTGTGGGGCCCCGCGCATGGCGGCGCGAACGAAGCCGCGCTCAACATGCTGCATGAGATCGGCACGGTCGATCGGATCCCCGAGTTCATCGCCCGCGCGAAGGACAAGAACGATCCGTTCCGCCTGATGGGCTTCGGTCACCGCGTCTACAAGAACTACGACCCGCGCGCGGCCGTCATGCAGACGACCGTCAAGGAAGTGCTCGGCGAGCTGGGTGTCACCGACCCCGTGTTCGACGTGGCGATCGAGCTCGAGCGTCTCGCGCTCAACGATCCCTACTTCATCGAGAAGAAGCTGTTCCCGAACGTCGACTTCTATTCGGGCGTCATCCTCTCGGCGATCGGCTTCCCGACCTCGATGTTCACCGTGCTCTTCGCACTCGCCCGCACCGTCGGCTGGGTCGCGCAGTGGAACGAGATGATCACCGATCCCGACCAGAAGATCGGCCGTCCGCGCCAGCTCTACAGCGGCCCGACGCAGCGCGACTATACGCCGATGGCGTCGCGCTGAGATGAAGCTCCGGCCGATCCTCATGGTCATCGGCGTGCTGTGCGCGCTGATGGGGTTCCTGTGGATCGGCCAGGGGCTTGGCTATGTCCATTGGCCGCCATCGAGCTTCATGCTCGATCAGCGGCCTTGGGCGGACCGCGGCGCCGCGCTTGCGGTATTAGGCCTGGTACTGATCCTGGCTGCGCGCCGCCTGCGTCGGTAACGACAACACGAACCGCGCGCCCTCGCCGATCGCGCTGTCGATCGTCAGGTCGCCGCCCATCGCACGTGCCAGCCGCCGCGCGATATAGAGGCCGAGGCCGTTGCCGCCCGGCTCGGACGCATCAACCCGCTCGAACTTCTCGAATATCCGCGCATGATCCGCAGGCGCAACGCCCTTGCCGGTATCCGCGACGACGACGGTCACCTGATCGCTACCCGCATGCGCCGTCACCAGCACCGCGCCACCCGACTGCGAATAGCGCACCGCGTTGCCGATCAGATTGACCAGGATCTGCAACACGCGACGGAAATCGCCGCGCGCGACGACGCGGGCTTCCGCGGCGGGACGGGTGATCGTCACATTCGCATTCCCCGCCCGCACCGCCAGCAGCCCGGCAGCACGCCGCGCAATATCGGCCAGATCGATCGTCTCGAGAAGCAGCGCGAAGTCGGGCCGCTCGACCGCCTGAAGATCGACCAGATCGTCGACCAGCGCCAGCAGATGGCGGCCGGCATTGGCGATATCCGCGGCATAATCGGCATAATCGGGCTGCACCAGACCATCGGTCTGCGCATGGATACTGTCGGCGTTCGCGACGATGCGCGCCAGCGGTGTCCGCAGTGCACGGTCGAGCCCGGCGGTGAAGGTCGGCGACAGCTGGTCCGCCCCTGCCGGCCGGGGCTTGGCGGGCGGCGATGGTACGTCCGCGGGATCGTCGATCAGTTGCCCGCTGCCGATGAACCCGGCAAAGGCGCGTTCCGCGTCACGGCGGACCACGGCGCTCAGCATGATCGCGCGGCCCGACCCCCGCAGCCGCGCGGGCTGTGCGTCGAGCGGCTGACGGCGCGCGACCGCGTCGAGGATCGGCAGCGCGCCGTCATCGCCGCTGTCGAGCATGACGAGGCTCGTCAGCGGCTTGCCGAGCAACGCGAGCGGGTCGACGCCCATGCGGGGCCCTGCGTCGGGCGATACAAATGTCAGGCGAAGTGCTGCGTCGGTTTCCCAGCGCCAGTCGGCACCACTCGACAGGAAATCGACGCCTGCACCGGGGTTCGGCGCGGCTGGACGCCATGGCTGGAGTTCGCGCCAGCCGCTCACCGCAAGGCCGACCGTATCGCCCTCGGGCTGCGCACGGACCCACAGATCGAGATCGACGTCGTCGTCGGCGATCACCACGCTACGCGAAACCGCGATTCCCAGCCGGCGCGCCAGACGTGCGATCATCGCGAGCTGCGGCACCGCGATCGGCGCGCCGATCACCCCCCCGGCGCGGCTGTTGAGCGCAAGCAGGATTGGATCCGCCGACAGCAACACGCCGTCCCCTGCCACTTCCGCCAGTGCGACCGCAGTGTCGCCTGTCGTATATCCCGTCATCGTCGGTCTGCCCCGGCCAGCGCCCGCAACGCAGCGCGAAACTCGCGGTGCATCGCCAGCGGTGCTATCGCCGCGCGCGCGTCGTCGACCGCGACGCTCGCGATGCTGTCGAGCGCGTCGGCGAAACTTTCGATATCACGGCGTGGATCGGCATCGGCCAGCGCCAGCCCGATCCGCGCGATCGTCTCCCGGTCAAGATCCGCCGCCCGCAGTGCCAGCCACAGTTGCTCTCCGTCGGGATCGAGTACGATCACCCGGACCTGTTCGGCATCGATCCCGATCGCATGCGCCAGCACCGCAACGAACAGGGTCAGACGCCGGTCGCCGAGCGCCTCGACCAGCAGCGCCGGCAATTCGTCGCGACGGGCATCGATCGCCGCGGCGAGGCGGATCGCGACGGCCTCGGGGCGCTCCGCGTCATCATGCGCGGCAAGGCTGCGCAGCGCCGCTTCGGTGATTGCCTGATCACTCTGGCCGCGGCCCTGCATCGCGACCATCTCGCCAGCGTCCTTCAAGGCATCGTCAAGCCCGTCGCGCACCGCCGCGGCAACCCACCAGACGAGGCGGCGATGCAGGTCGGCGGGCACGTCGCTTCCCGCGATCATTCCCGATTCATTGGCCGCGCGACGCCGGCTTTCCGCCGCGAGCAGAGCGCCGGCCGCGGTGGCGACGGTCGTATCCGACACCCCCGTCAGGCGGATCAACAGGCTCGGCTCCTCGGGACCGGCGATCGCGGCGGGAAGGGCATCGGCGATCAGGTCATGCCGGACGCGTGCGATCAGGTCCTTCAGCAGATCGCGGTCGCGCAACACCCCCGACCGCGTCAGTCGCAGCAAGGCGCCGCCCTGCGTCAGGATCGCCTCCGCCCGCGTCGTCTCCCCCAGCCCGGCGAGAACGCGGGCGGCATGACGGCGGATATCCGCCTCGATCGCCCCGATGATGCCGCGCAGGACATGCGCCAGCATCAACCGCGTACGTTCTTCCAGCCGCGCATCGGCGGTCAGGAAAAAGTCGGTGATCGTGGTTTCCAGCCGGTCGTCGGCCCGCTGACGCGCACGCGCGGCGCGCGCGATCGCACTCGCGCGTGACAGCGCGGGATCAGGCAAGGGTTCAGAGCCAACCGACATGCGCCGTGCCTACCCCCTTATTGTTAAGGCGGTACTAAGGCTGAAGACGAAGATGCTCGATTGCCGCAGCCAGCGTGACCGTCGCGTACAGTCCGGCGATCGCAAGCCCCAACAGCGGAAATCCGAGGATCGCGACGATCGTGACGATCAGCAGATAGGCCGGCGCACTGCCCCACCACATGCGGCGCGCGCGCTCGACGATCGCGCGTTCGCCCAGTGCCGCGATCGCAAGCAGCGCGGCCGCCATGACCAGCGCGCTGTTGTCCGCCGAATAGCCCGCCCACAGAAAGGCAAACAGCAGGACGGCGAGCGCGCTGACGACGCCGATCCCACGCGTCTGCATCGTCGCGACCGACTCATCGTCGCGCAGGCCACTCAGCACCGAGCCGATCGCCAGACCGACACAGGCCGTGCTGGCAAGCACCAGTCCGGTCGCCAGCCAGCCGAACAGCATGGCGCCAAGCCCGGCTACGGCGATACCCAGCGACGTCGCGCCGACGGTCGTGCCGGCAACGCTCTTATCGACCAGGAACGGCAGGCCGAGCCTGGCGATCGGCGCGAGCACGAAACGGTCGAACCAGCCGCTACGCCCCGACACGATCGTTGCCAGCACCGCACGACCGCGTTCTTCCAGCGTCCGCGCCTCGCGCTCGATGCCGTGCCCGCTGCGAATTGCATCGGTCGGCAACAGGATCTGCACCGCGCGCGCCTGCACCGCGATCCGCAGCAGCGTCGATTGCAGGTCGTAATCATTGGGAAGGCCCGCGACTTCGGCGATCCGCGCGGGCTCCAGCCGGGCGACACCGGCCCATGCCATCTGGCCGCCGACGCGCTCGAACCCGGGTCCGGCATCGTCCTCCGGCACGACGAGCAGCGCATCGCCACCCTCGTTCGCCATCGCCGCGACGATGCTCTCGGTCGTCACCAGCCCGTCGCCGAGCATCAAGACGCGCGCCAGCGGATGGAGCTTCTCCATCGCCTCGGCCGCAGTCCGGACGGTATCGACCGCGACACCGCGGCGGTTGATGCGATTGATCGCGCCCAGCAACTCGGGCGTCAGCCGCGCGACGACGACGATGACCTGACGCACGCCGGCTGCAATCAGCAACCGCGCCTGATACTCGATCAGCGTGACGCCGCTGAACGGCAAAGTGGCAGCCAGGCGATCGGGACGATCGTCGGCATCGTGAATAGCAAAGAGAAGCCCGGCAAGCATCTGCGGCTGTTAGGCGTCGAAACGGCGGATGCAAAGCCCGCGCGTCGGAAGCGCGTGCAGATCGACGCCCTGCATCCGGGTCAAAGCTGCTCGACCGCGTCGCGCAGCCGGCGCAGCATGTCGTCGTCGCCGGGCGGGGTGTCGGCCGCCGCGCGCGCCAGCGTCATCAGCGGCATCGCGCCAAAGCTCGCCGCCAGCCCCTTCAGCCGCCATGCCGCGGCGCGCCACGCCTCGGCGCCGGATGCGTCCACCATAGCGTCCAGCGCGTCAGCCGCGCTGTGGGTGAAGGCGAGGTGCAGGTCGGCGATCAGCAGCGGATCGTCCCCGACCGCGGCTGCCAGGGCGGCGTCGATTGCTCCGGGATCATAGGCCATGAGATGGGGCGTACACGCGACCGACTTAACGGGAGGTTGCGCTATTCGCTTTGTCAAAGCCGATTTCATGGTAAAACCCGGGCATGAACGGGGGTTCTTCCATCATCGGCCTGCGCGCGGACCCTGCCCGGGATCCGGACCTTGGCGACGTCCCACCACCGCCTTTGAAGGAACGCGCACCCGTGTTTATCGACGACTATATCCTGCCGGCGGACGACGACGGCGCCGATCGCGGGCGGATCTTCGCGGGTGCGGCGATCGCCGCGGTCCTGCTCTGGCTCGCCGTCATGCTCTGGCTCGTCCGCGGCGAGATCGGTGCGATCGGACCGGTCGCGCTGGTCCAGCTTCTCGCGGCGCTGTGCGTCGTGCCGGCGCTGATCGGCATCATCTGGTTGCTCGCGATGCGGACGAGCCGGGCCGAGGCGGCGCGGTTCGGTGTCACGGCGCGCGCGATGCAGGCGGAATCCGCCCGGCTCGAGCAGGCGGTCGCCGCGACCGCGCAGACGATCGACCGCAATCGCCGTCATCTGGCGGATCAGGTCGACACGCTGATGACGATGGGCGAGACCGCGCATCAATTTCTCGGTGCGATCGGCGAAGGCTTCGCGACCGAGATCGAACGCGCCGACGCACACACGCGCAGCCTCGTTGCTGCGGCAGACGCGACGCAGACGTCGCTCGGTGTCCTGCTTGCCTCGCTGCCGCGCGCGCATGCCGAGACCGAAGCGATGGCGGACCAGCTCGAGCGCGCAGGCCTTTCCGCCAGCGAACATGCCGGTGCCCTCGATGCGCAGATCGGCGCGCTGGCGGCCCGTGGGCGGGAGGCCGATGCGGTCGCGAGCGGCGCGGCGCAGCGGCTGGCCGCGCATATCATCCGGATGGAGGCGACCAGCGAAACCGCCGGCGCGCGGCTCGAGGCCGTCACCGAGACGATGTCCGCAGCGGTCGACGCGCTGCTCGGGCGCACCGCCGATGCGGTCGACGAGGCACGCAAGGGTATCGCCGCGCAGGGTGACGCGGTGCTGGCGATGGTCAGTGCCAATCAGGCTGCACTCGACGGCGCGACGCGCGCAAGCGCCGAGGCAATCGCCGACCGGATCGCCGGCGTCGATTCGGCGATCGCACAGGTTGCCCGCCGCCTCGAGGATCAGCGCGCATCCGGGGAGGATATCCTCGGGTCGCTCGGTGCAGGCCTCGACCAGGTCGAGACGCGGATCAACACGCTCCACCATCATGGTGTCGAGCGGACCCAGTTGCTCGCTGCGTCGATCAGCGCGCTGGGCGGCTCGGCGGACGCGATGACCGAGGCGCTCCGCTCGGGCGAGGCGATGGCGGGGCGGACGATCGGCACGACCGAGTCGCTGCTGATCGCCCTCGACGCCGCGGCGCGCGAGATCGACGAAACCCTGCCTGACGCGCTGTCCCGGCTCGACCGGCGCGTCGCCGACAGCAAGGCGATCGTGGTGGCGGCAAAGCCCGAACTGCTCGCGCTCGTCACTGCGGCCGAAAGCACGCACGACGCGATCGAGGCGATTGCCGGTGTCATCGCCGAACAGCGTAGCGTGGTCGATCGTCTGTCGAACACGCTGCTCGACACGCTGGCCTCGGGTCGCGCCAAGGCGGACGCACTCGGCCAGATGGTCGACGAGACGATCGACCGCACCAACAGCTTCTCCGAAGAGGCCGCACCCCGTCTCGTCGAGGCGTTGCTGCGCGTCCGCGAGACCGCGACCGCGGCGGCGGATACCGCGCGCCACACGCTCGCTCAGGTCATTCCCGACGCCGCGCAGGCGCTCGAGCTCGCCAGCAGCGCTGCGCTGCGTCGCGCGACCGGCGACACCGTCGATCGGCAGATTCAGGCGATCGGCGACGCGACCGACGCCGCGGTCGACGCGACGACGCGCGCGACCGAGCGGCTGGCGGCACAGGTCGATGCGATCGCACAGCAGACCGCGGTCGTCGAAACCCGGCTCGAAGAGGCACGCAACGACCGCGAAACCGCCGACCGCGACACCTTCGCGCGGCGGGTCTCGCTGCTCATCGAATCGCTGAACTCCGCCTCGATCGACATCGCCAAGGCGTTCGCGCCCGAAGTCGCCGACAGCGCCTGGGCCGCCTATCTCAAGGGTGATCGCGGCGTCTTCACGCGGCGGGCGGTGCGCATCTTGGATGCGAACGACGCCCGCGCGATCGCGAACCTGTATGACGACGATGCGGGCTTCCGCGAGATGGTGAACCGCTACATCCACGACTTCGAATCGATGTTGCGTGCGATCCTCGCACAGCGCGACGGCTCACCGCTCGGTGTCACCTTGCTCTCGTCGGATATGGGCAAGCTCTACGTGGCGCTCGCACAGGCGATAGAACGCCTGCGGTAAAGGGGGCGCCCGCCCCGGTCGGGTTAGCGGCGGACCATGTCGCGTGTGTCGAACAGGTCGAACATCTGCGGCGTGATCCAGCCGTAAGCGTAATTCAGCTGGAACAGCACGAACAGCGTCGTCGCGACGATCGTCACGCGCCAGGCCACGCGGCCGGCGTGAAAATCATGCGGCGCGCTCTCGGACTGGCCGGGGACGGTTTCGCCCCCGACCTCACGCGTCGTCCGCACACCGAATGGCAGGACCAAGAACACCGAGAACGCCCAGAACAGGACGTAGATCGCGAGTGCCGAGGTCCAGCGCATCAGCTCAGCCTTCGATCAGCAGAACGTCGACGATCGGCTTCTTGCCGGTCCAGCGCGTCGAGACCTTGCGGACCGCAAGCCGGACCTGCTCGCGCATCTTGTCGATATCGCGCTTGCCGCCCCGCACGGTGTCGGCAACCGCCTGGACCGCATCCGCGACGAACGCGGCACGATCTTCCTCCACCGGCACGCCCTGAACGCGGACCTGCGGCTGGCCGAGCATCCGCCCGTCCTTGCCGATCGCCACCGCGACCGAAATCTGGCCATTGATAGCCAGCTTGCGACGCTCGTTCAGCGTGGTGCCGTCCGCCGGCAGGATCACGTCACCGTCGAGGACCAGGCGGCCGACTGTCGCATTGCCGATCTTGACCGGCCCCTTGGGCGCCAGCCGGACGATGTCACCGTTGCTCTGCACCAGCGCACGGGGAATCCCCTGCTCCAGCCCGAAGCGCGCATGCTCCATCATGTGGCGCATCTCGCCATGCGTCGGGATCAGCATGTCGGGACGCAGCCACTCGTACATTTGCGCGAGTTCCGGCTGGCCGGGATGGCCCGAGACGTGGACGTGCGCCTGGCGCTCGGTCACCATCCGGATGCCCTTGGCGGCCAGCGTGTTCTGGATGCGGCCGATCTGGACCTCGTTGCCGGGGATCTGCTTCGACGAGAAGATCACCGTGTCATCGGCCTCGAGCGTGATCGTGTGGCTGCCATTGGCAACCCGCGCGAGCGCGGCACGCTCCTCGCCCTGCCCGCCGGTGGCGACGATCAGAACCTTGTTCTTGGGCAAACGCATCGCGGTGTCGGGATCGATCGTCTCGGGGAAGTCCTTCAGATACCCCGTCGCGCGCGCGACCTTGATGATCCGGTCGAGCGAACGTCCGGTGACGCACAGCTTGCGCCCGGTTTCCTTCGCGACTTCGCCGAACGTGTGGAGCCGTGCGGCATTCGACGCGAAGCTGGTGATCATCACCCGGCCCTTGGCCTTGCTGACCTCTTCGAACAGACCCTTGCGGACCGTGCTCTCGCTGCCCGATGCGGTGGTGTTGAAGATGTTGGTGGAATCGCAGACCAGCACGTCGACGCCCTTGTCGCCGATCGCCATGAAGCCTTCGGGCTTGGTCGGATTGCCGATCACCGGGTTCTTGTCGAGCTTCCAGTCGCCGGTGTGGAACACGCGACCATAGGGCGTGTCGATCAGCAACGCGTTCGCCTCGGGGATCGAATGCGACATTTCGACGAAGGTGAAGCCGAACGGCCCGAGCTGGAAGTTGCCGCCCATCGGGATCATCTTGAGCTTCACGCGGTTGGCGATCCCCTCTTCCTCGAGCTTGCCGCGGACCAGGCCCATTGTGAACGGCGTCGCATAGATCGGCACGCCAAGGTCTTCGGCGAGATAGGGCAGCGATCCGATATGGTCTTCATGGCCGTGCGTGATCACGATGCCGAGCAGATCGTCGATCCGCTCCTCGATGAAGGACAGGTCGGGCAGGATGACGTCGACGCCGGGATATTGCGGATCGGCAAAGGTGATGCCGAGATCGACCATCACCCATTTGCCCTGGCAGCCATACAGGTTGACGTTCATGCCGATTTCGCCGGAGCCGCCAAGGCCACAGAAAAGGAGTTCGTTCTTCGGAGTCATTGATTACTTTCAGGATTAAAGGGGAATGTGGCCCGCAGGCCGGTTGGCGCGAGCCTAATGGCCCTAGATATGGTGACGGTCCCACATCATCGCCAGCCCCTGGATCGTCAGGTCGGCCTCGATGACGTCGAACACGTCGGTCTGTTTTTCGAAGAGCGTCGCAAGTCCGCCGGTCGCAATGACTTTGACCGGACGCCCGACCTCGGCCTTCATCCGCGCGACCAGCCCCTCGATCATCGCGACATAGCCCCAATAGATGCCGATGTGCATCTGCGAGACCGTGTTCAGCCCGATCACGCTGGTATCGGCGGGCGCCTCGATCGCGATGCGCGGCAATTTGGCCGCAGCGGTGACCAGCGCGTCGAGCGACAGATTGATCCCCGGCGCGATGATGCCGCCCTTGTACGCGCCGCGATAGTCGACGAGGTCGAACGTCGTCGCGGTGCCGAAATCGATGACGATCAGGTCGCCGTCGTGCAGCGCATGCGCGGCGATCGTGTTGACCGCACGGTCAGCACCGAGCGATGCCGGCTCGTCGACGTCGATCGCGATCCCCCATTCGACCGGCGCGCGGCCGGCGATCAGCGCCTCGGTCGAGAAATATTTCGACGCCAGCACCTGCAGATTGTGCAGCGCGCGCGGCACGACCGTTGCGATAATCACGCCCTCGACCGCGCCCCGGTCGTGCCCGCCGAGCTGCATCAGCTGGCTCAGCCACACCGCATACTCGTCCGCGGTGCGGCGTGGATCGGTCGCGATCCGCCACCGCGCGACGATGACGCCCTTCTCGACGAGCGCGAACACGACATTGGTATTGCCGGCATCGATGGCGAGCAGCATGCGGGGACCTTCAACCTTTCCGTGCGGATAGTGCATAGTCGAGACCCGTGGCGATGGCGATGACGCGCCGCATCACAGCAGGAATATGTCGGCGGCGTGGATGACACGGCGCTCGCCCGACGCGGTGCGCAGGATCAACGCGCCATCGCTATCGAGCCCCACGAACAGTCCCTCGACCGCGTCGCCGTCCGCGAGCCGCGCGGTCAGCGCGGTTCCCGCCGGATGCGCGCAATCGACCCAGCGCGCACGGACGGGCGCCAGCCCCTCCGTCCGCCAACGCGCGACCCAGCGCGCAAACCCGTCGGCAAGGATGTCGAGGAACGACGCGGGCTCAATGACGACGCCATGCACCGTGAGATCGGTCGTCTTGCGATCGGGCAACTCGGGATGGTGCGCGATGTTGACGCCAAAGCCAACGACGACCGCGTCGTCCGCGCGCTCGAGCAGGATACCGGAAAGCTTGGCATCGGCGAGCAGCAGGTCATTCGGCCATTTGAGCAGCAGCGTCGCGTTCGGGTCCGTCGTCCCCTGCCGGATACCGGCAACGAGGAAGGTCGACACGGTCTCATACAACGCGACTGCCGCGACGAGCGCGAGGCTGGCGGCGGGCGGATCGCCCAGGCGCAACCGCACCAGCGTGCTCGCATAGAGATTGCCGTCGGGGGACGACCATTCCCGCCCCTGCCGGCCGCGTCCTGCAGTCTGCCGAACCGCCCTCAGCCAGAGGCCGTCATCGGCGCCGGTGCGAGCCAGCGCCAGCAGGTCGGCATTGGTCGATCCTGTCTCCGCAACGGTACGGATAATGCTCAGAACAACGCCCGCGCTGCCGCCATCGTCCATGCGCCGAGCACGGGGATGAGCAGATAGCCGGCCGGCGAGACGAATACCGCCGCCAGCGCGATCAACCCGCCCTCGACCTTGTTCTCCATCGGCGCAAAGGCGGGTGCCGGATCGTCGAAGTACATCGTCTTGACGACGCGCAGGTAATAATAGGCGCCGATCACCGATGCCGCGATGCCGACCACGGCGAGCGGGAAGAGGCCTGCATCGACTGCCGCACTGAACACCGCGAACTTCGCATAGAAGCCGAACAGCGGCGGAATACCGGCAAGGCTGAACATGAAGATCGCGAGTGCGGCGGCAAGCCCCGGCCGCGTCCGCGACATGCCCGCCAGGCTCGCGATCGTCTCGACCGGCTGCCCGTCATCGCCGCGCATCTGCAGCACGACCAGGAACGAGCCCAACGTCATCGCGACATAGATCGTCAGATACATCAGCACGCCCGACACACCTTCCGGCGTCCCTGCAGCGAGACCGATCAGTGCGAAGCCGACATTGTTGATCGACGAATAGGCCAGCAGGCGCTTGACGTTGGTCTGACCGATTGCCGCGACCGCGCCGAGGATGATCGAGGCAAGCGCCGCGAAGATCACGATCTGACGCCACTGGTCCGTCGCCGGCCCCATTGCCTCGATCGCGACGCGTACCGCCATCGCCATTGCCGCGACCTTGGGAGCCGAGGCGAAGAAGGCGGTGACGGGCGTCGGTGCGCCTTCATAAACGTCGGGCGTCCACATGTGGAACGGCACTGCGCTGATCTTGAATGCGAGGCCTGCGAAGACGAACACCAGACCGAACAGCAAGCCAAGCGACTTGGTCCCGGCATAGGCGTCAGCGATGCCCGAGAACAAAGTCGTGCCGCTGAAACCGTAGACCAGCGAGATGCCGTACAACAGGATGCCGCTGGCGAGCGCGCCGAGCACGAAATATTTGAGGCCTGCCTCGGCCGAACGCCCGTCGCGCCGCATGAAGCTGGCGAGGACGTACGCCGCAAGGCTCTGCAGCTCGAGACCGACATAGAGCGTCAGCATGTCGCTGGCCGAGACCATGATGCCCATGCCGCACGCCGAAAACAGGATCAGCACCGGATATTCGGGGCGAAGATCCTCACCCTGCGACCGTGCGAAGAAGCTCGGCGCCATCATGATCGCGACCGCTGACGCGATGTAGATCAGCACCTTGGCAAAGGCACCGAACGCATCGGCACGGTAGAGGCCGTCGAACGCATAGCCGCCCGACGACGCCGGACCGACCAGCGCGATTCCGGCGCCGACCAGAACGAACACGGATGCGATCGACACGGCGCGCGTCGACGTGTCCCCGCCCCAGGCCGAGACGAGCATCAGCGCGATCGCGCCCAGTGCCAGCACCAACTCGGGCAGCGTCATTGCGATGTTAGCGGCGTATTCCATCAGTGTGCCTCCCCGTGCGCGGCTTCATGCACGGTGGCGGGCTTCCCCGCAGTTGGGTTCGAATCGCTGGCCGGCTTGGCGCGGTCGACGCGCGCGAGCAGGACGCTCACATCCTTGCGCATCGGCGCGAGGAAGCTCTCGGGATAGACGCCCATCCACAGCACGACGGCTGCGATCGGCGCGAGCAACCAGAATTCGCGCGCCGACAGATCGACCATGCCGCGGACGTCGTCCGACTTGATCTCGCCGAAGACCACGCGGCGGTACAGATACAGCATGTACGCCGCGCCCAGGATGATGCTGGTCGTGCAGAGCAGCGCCGTCCAGGTCGAGACCTGATAGGTGCCCATCAGCGACAGGAACTCGGCGACGAAGCCGCTGGTGCCCGGCAAACCGATCGACGCCATGGTGAAGAACAGGAAGAAGATCGCATAGCGCGGCATGTTGATCGCCAGGCCGCCATAGCGCGAGATCTCGCGGGTATGGAGCTGGTCGTAGATCACGCCGACGCACAGGAACAATGCACCTGATACGAGCCCGTGGCTCAGCATCATGATCATCGCGCCTTCGATGCCCTGCCGGTTGAACGCGAACAGGCCGATCGTGACGATCGCCATATGCGCGACCGACGAATAGGCGATCAGCTTCTTCATGTCCGACTGCACAAGCGCGACCAGCGACGTGTAGATCACCGCGACCGCCGACAGGCCGAAGATCAGCCAGGTCAGCTGGCCCGACGCTTCGGGGAACATCGGCAACAGGAAGCGCAGGAAGCCGTATCCGCCGAGCTTGAGCAGCACGCCCGCCAGGATCACCGAGCCTGCGGTCGGCGCCTGCACGTGCGCGTCTGGCAACCAGGTGTGGACCGGCCACATCGGCATCTTGACCGCGAATGACGCGAAGAACGCCAGCCACAGCCAGGTCTGCACATGCGCCGGGAAGTCGTAGTTCAGCAGCGCCGGGATGCTCGTCGTGCCCGCGGTCTTCGCCATGTAGAGCATCGCGATGAACATCAGGACCGAGCCGAGCAGCGTGTACAGAAAGAACTTGTACGACGCGTAGATCCGGTTCGCGCCGCCCCAGATCCCGATGATCAGGTACATCGGGATCAGGCCGGCTTCGAAGAAGACGTAGAACAGGAACAGGTCCTGCGCCGCGAACGTGCCGATCATCAGCACTTCGGTAAACAGGAACGCCGCCATATATTCCGGCACGCGGGTCGTGATCGAGCGCCAGCTGGCACCGATGCAGATCGGCATCAGGAACACGCTGAGCATGATCAGCATCAGCGCGAAGCCGTCGATGCCGAGCGACCAGCCGAACGGCCCGAAGATGCCGGGGGCATGCTCGACGAACTGCCACTGTGCGCCGCCGATATCGAAGTTCATCCACAGCATGATGCCGAGCACGAAGTCGATCAGCGTTGCCGTCAGCGCGAGCATCCGGGCCGTGTTCGCCGAGACAAACAGGCACGCGATGGCCGCGATCATCGGGACCGCGATCAGGACGGAAAGGATAGGAAAGCCGGTCATCAATAGAGTCCGATCGCCCAGGTTACGGCGGCTGTCAGGCCGATCAGCATGACGAAGGCATAGGTGTAGAGATATCCCGTCTGGAAGCGGCCGGCGACGCGCGCGCCGACCTGGACCAGCCAGGCCGACCCGTCGGGGCCGAACCGGTTAATCGTCTTCTCGTCGCCGCGGTGCCACAGGAAGCGGCCGATCGCGAAGGCGGGACGGACGAAGATCAGGTCGTACAGCTCGTCGAAATACCACTTATGCAGCAGGAAGTCGTAGAGCACGCCGAACTGTTCGATCACCTTGCCCGGGAAGGACGGGTTCTTGATATAGGCGTACCAGGCGGTCAGCAGGCCGAGCAGCATCGCGATCGTCGCCGACAGCTTGATGATGAGCGGCACGCCGTGCATCTCGTGCATCAGATGTTCGCGGAACGCGAGTGCGCCCTTCCAGAACTCTTCGCCTGCGCTCGGCTCGATGAAGTAACCGTGGAAGACGAAGCCCGCCAGCACCGCACCGATCGACAGGACGATCAGCGGGATCAGCATCGGCAGCGGGCTCTCATGCGGATGATACCCGCCATCGCCTTCTGCCGGCGCTTGCACGGCATCGTGATGATCATGCGGCGCATGGCCTGAATCCTCGGCCTTGGCCGGGTTCGCATGATGATCGTCGACATGATGCGCGTCATGCGCATGATCGTCGTGACCATGGGCGTCGTGGAGCGCATGCTGGATGTGCTCCGATGCGGCCCAGCGCGGCTTGCCCCAGAAGGTGAGGAACATCACGCGCCACGAATAGAAGCTGGTGAGCAATGCGACGAGCACACCGACGAACCACACGCCCGGCTGACCCGCGGCCCAGCTCGCCTCGATGATCGCATCCTTCGAATGGAAGCCTGCGAACCCGAATGCGGTGTTGCCGAAGATGCCGGGGATGCCGACGCCGGTGATCGCGAGCGTACCCGCCATCATGCCCCAAAACGTCACCGGGATCTTCTTACGCAGGCCGCCATAATAGCGCATGTCCTGCTCGTGGTGCATCGCATGGATCACCGAGCCGGCACCCAGGAACAGCAGCGCCTTGAAGAAGGCATGCGTGAACAGGTGGAACATCGCCGCGCCATAGGCTCCGACGCCCGCGGCGAAGAACATGTAGCCGAGCTGCGAACAGGTCGAATAGGCGATGACGCGCTTGATGTCGGTCTGGACGAGGCCGCAAGTGGCGGCGAACAGGCAGGTCGCGGCACCGACCGAGGTGACCACGGTCAGCGCGACCGGGCTCATCTCGAACATCGGCGACAGGCGGCACACCATGAACACGCCCGCGGTGACCATCGTCGCCGCGTGGATCAGCGCTGACACCGGCGTCGGGCCCTCCATCGCGTCGGGCAGCCAGGTGTGCAGGCCGAGCTGTGCCGACTTGCCCATCGCGCCGACGAACAGCAGCAGACACAGCACCGTCATCGTATCGAAGCGGTAGCCGAGGAAGCCGATCGTCGATCCGGCCATGCCGGGCGCCGCGGCCAGGATCTCAGGGATCGACACCGTACCGAACACCAGGAAGGTGCCGAAGATGCCGAGCATGAAGCCCAGATCGCCAACGCGGTTGACGACGAACGCCTTGATCGCCGCCGCGCTGGCCGAGGGCTTGCGGAACCAGAAGCCGATCAGGAGGTAGGACGCGAGGCCCACGCCTTCCCAGCCGAAGAACATCTGGACGAGATTGTTCGCGGTCACGAGCATCAGCATCGCGAAGGTGAACAGCGACAGATACGCAAAGAAGCGCGGCTGGTCGGGATCCTCATCCATATAGCCCCAGCTATATAGATGGACGAGCGCCGACACCGAGGTGACGACCACGAGCATCACCGCGGTCAGCGCATCGACGCGCAGCGACCACGCGACGTTCATGTCGCCCGACTGGATGAAGTTGAGCAACGGCTCGACGGTCGCGCTGCTGGTGCCCGCCATGAAACCGAGGAAGATCGGCCAGGACAACAGGCACGACGCGAACAATGCGGCCGTGGTGACGATTTTCGCCGGCACGTTGCCGATCGCGCGATTGCCGAACCCGGCAACGATCGCGGCCAGTAACGGCAGGAAGACGATAAGCTGGATCAACCGTATTACCCCTTCATCCGGTTGACGTCGTCGACCGCAATGGTGCCGCGACCGCGGAAATAGATGACCAGAATGGCCAGGCCGATCGCGGCCTCACCCGCTGCGACCGTCAGCACGAACATCGCGAACACCTGTCCGACAAGATCGTTGAGAAAGGCCGAGAAGGCGACGAGATTGATGTTCACCGCGAGCAGGATCAGCTCGATCGCCATCAGGATAACGATGAGGTTCTTGCGGTTCAGGAAGATGCCGAGCACCCCCATGGTGAACAGGATCGCCGCGACGACGAGGTAGTGGACGAGACCGATCGTCACAGTTCGACTCCCTGCCCGACGACCGGGCGCGTGTTGCGCGTTGCGTCCTGCGGACGGCGTGCGTTCTGACGGCTGATGTTCTGCGCCTTCACGCCGCCACGCTGGCGATGCGTCAGCACGATCGCACCGATCATCGCGACGAGCAGGACGAGCCCGGCCGCCTCGAACACGAACAGATAGCGCGTGTAGAGCAGGTTGCCGATCGCCTGGATGTTGGGCACCCGCGCATCGATCGGCGCCGCGCGCCGCGCGAGCTGGATCGGCCCGGTGCTCCACGCGCCGATCGCGATCATGACCTCGGCTGCAAGTGCGACCGCGAGCGCCAGCCCGATACCGAAGTACCGTGCCACGCCGGCACGCATCTCGGCAAAGTCGATGTCGAGCATCATGACGACGAACAGGAACAGCACCGCGACCGCGCCGACATAGACGATGACGAGCAGCATCGCGATGAACTCGGCCCCGACGAGGATCATCAGACCCGCCGCGTTGAAGAAGGCGAGGATCAGCCACATCACCGAATGGACCGGATTGCGCGACGCGATCGTCATGGCGCCCGACAGGACGACGACGAAAGCGAAGAGATAAAAGGCTAAGGCCTGGATCATGAGGTCCTCGTCACCCCAGCGAACGCCGGGGTCTCACGCCGCGCGGGCGCGCTCGGAAACGGGGAGATCCCAGCCTGCGCTGGGATGACGGAGTTAATCTGTGTCATCGCGGCGCTCGCTTAACGGTACGGCGCATCGGCGGCAAGGTTCGCCGCGATCGCGCTTTCCCAGCGATCGCCGTTATCGAGCAGCTTCGACTTGTCGTAGATCAGCTCTTCGCGCGTCTCGGTCGAGAATTCGTAATTCGGACCCTCGACGATCGCATCGACCGGGCACGCCTCGGCGCACAGGCCGCAATAGATGCACTTGGTCATGTCAATGTCGTAGCGCGTCGTGCGGCGCGAGCCGTCGTCGCGCGGCTCGGCCTCGATCGTGATCGCCTGGGCGGGGCACACGGCCTCGCACAGCTTGCACGCGATGCACCGCTCTTCGCCATTCGGATAACGACGCAGCGCATGCTCGCCGCGGAACCGCGGGGACACCGGGTTACGCTCGTACGGATAGTTGATCGTCGCCTTTTCCTTGAAGAAATAGCGAAGCGTCAACGCGTGCGCCTTCACGAATTCCCACAGGGTGAACGACTTGATGATCTGAGCAACGCTCATGAACCCACTCCAACGCGCGTCAGCATCAACACGCCCGACACGAGGAAAACCCAGAACAGCGAGACAGGCAGGAAAATCTTCCAGCCGAGCCGCATCAGCTGATCATAGCGATAGCGCGGCACGGTCGCCTTCACCCAGCTGAACAGGAAGAAGAAGAACAGGATCTTGGCGAACAGCCAGATGATCCCCGGCACGTAATAGAGCGGCGCCCAGTCGACCGGCGGCAGCCACCCACCCCAGAAGAGCGTCGCGTTGAGCGCGCACATCAGGATGACGTTGGCATACTCACCCAGCCAGAACAGCGCGAACGCCATCGACGAATATTCGGTCTGGTAACCGGCGACGAGCTCGCTCTCCGCCTCGGTAAGATCGAACGGTGCACGCTGCGTTTCCGCAAGGCTCGAGATGAAGAACATCACCGCCATCGGGAACAGCAGCGGATTGACGATATAGCCGTTGATGTGCAGCCCGAACATGTTCTGCTGCGCGGTCACGATGCCCGACAGGTTGAACGTGCCCGACCACAGCACGACCGAGATCAGGATGAACCCGATCGCGACTTCGTAGCTGACCATCTGCGCGGCCGCACGCAACGCCGAGTAGAACGGATATTTCGAGTTCGACGCCCAGCCCGCGAGGATGATCCCGTACACGCCGAGCGAAGACGCCGCGAGCACGTAGAGCAAGCCGACATTAATGTCCGCGAGCACGACGCCGGGCTGGAACGGGATCACCGCCCAGACGATCAGCGCGACCGTGAAGGTGATGATCGGCGCCAGCAGGAACAGCGCGCGGTTGGCGGCTGCGGGGACGATCGTCTCCTGCAGGAACACCTTCAGGCCGTCGGCAAAGCTCTGCAGCAGGCCGAACGGACCCACCACGTTCGGACCACGCCGAAGCGCCATCGCCGCCCAGATCTTGCGATCGGCATAGATGATCATCGCAACCGCCAGCATCACCGGCAGCGCGATTGCGAGAATGTCGATGATCGTCGCGAGGAAGAACGCCCAGTCGTAACCGAGCGAGGATTCGAACCAGGAGATCATTCGGCTGCCTCCGCAAAGTCTTCCCCGTGGAGAAGTTCAGCCGAGCAGCGCTGCATCGTCGGCGATGCGCGGCAGATCGCGTTGGTCAGGTAGAAGTCCTTGATCGGATAGCCGGCCAGAACCCCCTCGCCTGCACCGTCGAGCGACGGCGGGCTCCACTCGAACGTCGCGAGCGCCTGGTGACGCAGCGCGGGAACGGCAGCGAACATCTCTTCGCGCAGCCCCTCGAAGCTGTCGAACGGCAGCGTGTGGCCGAGCGTGTCGGACAGCGCGCGGAAGATCGACCAGTCGTCGCGCGCATCGCCGGGGGCGAACACTGCACGCTCGCCGCGCTGGACGCGACCTTCGAGATTGACCCAGGTTCCCGACTTCTCGGCATAGGTCACGCCCGGCAGGATGACGTCGGCAGCCGCCGCACCCTTGTCGCCGTGATGCCCCACGAACACCTTGAAGCCCGCGAACTGGCTGAAATCGACCTCGTCCGCGCCGAGGAAGAAGCCGAGCTTCGCCCCCATCACGTCAGCGATTCCGCCCGTCTGCGCATAGCCGAGCATCAGCCCGCCCATCCGCGACGCGGCCATATGGACGACGTTGAAGCCGTTCCAGCCGTCCTTGACGAGGCCCAGCGTGTCGACGAGCTTCAGTGCGGCGCCGTGGCCACCCTTCAGCGCCGCGCCACCGACGATCACCATCGGACGCTCGGCCTTGCCGAACGCCTCGGTCACTGCGTCGGGCAGATTGCCGAGCAGGGCCAGATCGTCGCCGAGCCACTCGACCTTGTAGGTCAGCTCGGTCTCAGGGCCGATCGCGAAGACCTTCGCGCCCTTCTTGATCGCCTTGCGAACCCGCGTGTTCACCAGCGGCGCTTCCCAGCGCAGGTTGGTGCCCACCAGCAGGATCGCGTCGGCACGCTCGGTACCGGCGATCGTCGTGTTGAAATTGACCGCAGCGATGTTCGACGCGTCATAGGCCATGCCGGTCTGGCGGCCTTCGAGCATCGTCGAGCCCATCTTCGCGAGCAGCGCCTTGGCGGCGTACATCGTCTCACAGTCGACCAGGTCGCCTGCGACCGCGGCCACGCTCGACCCGGCATCAACCGCCTTGATCGCCGCGAAGGCCTCGTCCCAGTTCGCGGGCTGGAGCTTGCCGTTCACGCGGACATAGGGCTTGTCGAGACGACGACGGACCAGACCGTCGATCGCGTGGCGCGTCTTGTCGGTCGCCCACTCCTCGTTCACGTCCTCGTTGATCCGCGGCACGCAGCGCAGCACCTGGCGGCCACGGCTGTCGAGCCGGATGTTGGTGCCGACCGCGTCCATGACGTCGATCGTCAGCGTCTTGCGGAGTTCCCACGGACGCGCCTCGAACGCGTAGGGCTTCGACGTCAGCGCTCCGACCGGGCACAGGTCGACGACGTTGCCCGACAGCTCGCTCTTGACCGCATTTTCGAGATACGAGGTGATCTGCATGTCCTCGCCGCGGAAGATCGCACCGATCTCCTCGACGCCGGACACTTCCTCGGCAAAGCGGATGCAGCGCGTGCACTGGATGCAGCGGGTCATGACCGTCTTCACGATCGGACCCATATATTTCTCGGTGACCGCGCGCTTGTTCTCGTCATAGCGCGAATGGCCGCGGCCATAGGCGACCGACTGGTCCTGCAGATCGCACTCGCCGCCCTGATCGCAGATCGGGCAATCGAGCGGATGGTTGATCAGCAGGAATTCCATGATGCCCTCGCGGGCATTCTTGACCATCGGCGAGTTGGTGAAGATCTCCTGCTTGTCCGCGGCGGGCAGCGCGCACGACGCCTGCGGCTTGGGCGGACCAGGCTTCACCTCGACCAGGCACATCCGGCAGTTGCCGGCGATGCTCAGGCGCTCGTGGTAACAGAAACGCGGGATCTCCTTGCCGGCAAGCTCGCACGCCTGCAGCACGGTGGCGCCCTGCGGCACCTCAATCTCTACGCCATCGACTTTGACTAAGGGCATTACTCTGCGGCTTCCATCATCGGCGCGGTGTCACCACCACGTTCGCGGATACGGCGTTCCATCTCTGGGCGGAAATGCTTGATCAGGCCCTGGATCGGCCAGGCTGCGGCGTCGCCGAGCGCACAGATCGAGTGACCCTCGACCTGCTTGGTGACCTGCTGGAGCATGTCGATCTCGGACAGCTCGGCATCGCCGGTGCGCATCCGCTCCATCACTCGCCACATCCAGCCGGTGCCTTCGCGGCACGGCGTGCACTGGCCGCAGCTCTCATGCTTGTAGAAGTAGGAGATGCGGCTGATCGCACGGACGATGTCGGTCGACTTGTCCATGACGATGATCGCCGCGGTGCCGAGGCCCGAACCGACTGCCTTCAGGCCATCGAAATCCATCGCGCAGTCCATGATCTGCGCGGCGGGCACCAGCGGCACCGAGGAGCCGCCCGGGATCACCGCGAGCAGATTGTCCCAGCCGCCACGAATACCACCGCAATGCGTCTCGATCAGGTCGCGGAACGAGATGCTCATCTCTTCCTCGACGACGCACGGCTTGTTCACATGCCCGCTGATCTGGAACAGCTTGGTGCCGCGGTTGTTCTCTGCGCCGAAGCTCGAGAACCAGGCCGCACCGCGCCGCAGGATCGTTGGTGCGACCGCGATCGACTCAACGTTGTTGACCGTCGTCGGGCAGCCATAAAGCCCAGCACCCGCGGGAAATGGCGGCTTGAGGCGCGGCTGGCCCTTCTTGCCCTCGAGGCTTTCGAGCATCGCGGTCTCTTCGCCGCAGATATAGGCGCCGGCGCCGCGATGGACGAACACGTCGAAGTCGTAGCCCGACCCGCACGCATTCTTGCCGATGAAGCCGCGATCATAGGCCTCGGCAACGGCCGCGAACAGCGTCTCAGCCTCGCGGATATATTCGCCGCGGATGTAGATGTACGCGGCACGCGCACGCATCGCGAACCCGGCGATCAGCGCGCCCTCGATCAGCTTGTGCGGATCGTGACGGATGATCTCGCGATCCTTGCAGCTGCCCGGCTCGGATTCATCGGCGTTGATGACGAGGAAGTTCGGCCGGTCGGGCTTCGGCTCCTTGGGCATGAACGACCATTTGGTGCCGGTCGGGAACCCTGCCCCGCCGCGGCCACGCAGACCCGACGCCTTCATCACGTCGATGATCGCGTCCTGGCCGAGCGCCATCAGGTCCTTGGTGTTGTCCCAATCGCCGCGCATGATCGCCGCGTCGATATTCCACGGCTGGAAGCCGTAGACGTTGGTGAAGATGCGGTCCTTGTCGGCGAGCATCAGGCCCACTCCCCCCGGTAATCGTGGTTCGCGTCGACCATCGCCTTGAGCGAGGTCGGGCCGCCTTCGGGGCAGCTCGCGCGGCGACCGAATTGCGGCCCCGGCGTCGGCGTGCCGCCACTGGCCAGCGCCTCGAGGATCTCGGTCGTCTTGTCGTAGTCGAGATCTTCGAAGTTATCGTCGTTGATCTGGACCATCGGCGCGTTCGCGCAGGTGCCCAGACACTCGACCTCGGTCAGCGTGAACATCCCGTCCGGCGTCGTGCCGCCCTTGACGAGACCACGGTTCTTGCATGCGGCCAGCACGTCGTCCGACCCGCGCAACATGCACGGCGTCGTGCCACAGACCTGCACGTGATAGCGACCGACCGGTGCGAGATTGAACATCGTGTAGAAGGTCACGACCTCGTAGACACGCATGTACGGCACGCCGATCTGACGCGCGACGAACTCGATCACCGGCACCGGCAACCAGCCCTGGGTCTGCGTTTCCGCACCGACCTGGCGCTGGGCGAGATCGAGGAACGGGATCGACGCCGACTGTTCGCGGCCCTTCGGGTAGCGCCCGAGGATCTCGTTCGCCTTCACCTGGTTCTCGTCCGTCCAGGCGAACGAGCCCCAGCGTGCGCGGGTCTCTGCCTCGTCGGGAATTTTCGGAGCTTCAGCCATCAGCGGTCACATTCACCAAAAACGATATCCATCGCGCCGAGGATCGCGGTCGTATCTGCCAGCATGTGACCCTTCGCCATGAAGTCGAAGGCCTGGAGATGCGAAAACGCGGTCGGGCGGATCTTGCAGCGGTACGGCTTGTTGCTGCCGTCGGCGACCAGATACACGCCGAACTCGCCCTTGGGGCTTTCAGTCGCCACATAGACGTCGCCGGCGGGCACGTGGAAGCCCTCGGTATAGAGCTTGAAGTGATGGATCAGCGCTTCCATCGACTGCTTCATCTCAGCGCGCTTGGGCGGCACGACCTTGCGGTCGAGCGACGCGATCGGCCCCTCGGGCATGTCGCGCAGGCACTGCTTCATGATCCGTGCCGACTGCCGCACTTCCTCGACGCGCACCATGAACCGGTCATAGCAGTCGCCACGCGTGCCGACCGGCACGTCGAAGTCCATCTTGGCATAGACGTCATAGGGCTGCGACTTGCGCAGATCCCAGGCGATGCCCGAGCCGCGGATCATCGGGCCCGAAAAGCCCCATTTGATCGCATCGTCACGGCTGACGATCGCGATGTCGACGTTGCGCTGCTTGAAGATGCGGTTGTCGGCGACGAGCGAAATCGCATCCTCGAACAGCCGCGGCAGGCGCGTGTCGAGCCAGTCGCCGATATCGGCGAGCAGCTTGAGCGGTGCATCCTGATGCACGCCACCCGGACGGAAATAGTTGGAATGCATGCGCGCGCCGCTGACGCGCTCGAAAAAGTTCATGCAGTCTTCGCGGATCTCGAACAGCCACAGGTTCGGCGTCATCGCGCCGACGTCCATGACGTGGCTGCCAAGGTTGAGCATGTGGTTCGAGATGCGCGTCAGCTCGGCGAAGAACACGCGCAGATACTGCGCCCGCTCGGGCACTTCGAGGTCGAGCAGCTTCTCGACCGCCAGCACCCAACTATGCTCCATGCACAGCGGCGAGCAGTAATCGAGACGATCGAAATAGGGCAGCGCCTGCGTGTAGGTCTTGTACTCGATCAGCTTCTCGGTGCCGCGGTGAAGCAGCCCGACATGCGGGTCGACACGCTCGACGATCTCGCCGTCGAGCTCCATGACCAGACGGAGCACGCCGTGCGCCGCCGGATGCTGCGGACCGAAGTTGATCGTGTAGTTCTGGATCGTGACGTCGCCGGTCGTGGGATCGGCCGCATCGCCCTCGCACAGAAGCTCCTCTACATAGAGACTCACTGGTTCTGTCCTCCGCCCTTGGTCGGGATCACGTCCGACTCCACGGGCTTGTCCTGCTTCTGGTTGCCCGGATCGGGCTCGCCCGCACCGCTCTGCGTGGTGTTCTGGACGTCCTTCTTCGCATAGGGCTCGCTCGGCGCGTCGGGCGCCTTGGTCGCGCTCTGCGCCGCATCCGCCTTGACGATCGTATCGGCCGACAGCGGCGTCTGCGCGCCCTTGGCCTGTGGCAGCGCGCCCTTCTCGTCACCCGGAAGGACGTATTCGGCGCCCTCCCACGGACTCATGAAGTCGAACGTGCGGAAATCCTGCGCGAGCTGCACCGGCTCGTACACGACGCGCTTGGCCTCTTCCGAATAGCGCAGCTCGACATAACCCGTCAGCGGGAAGTCCTTACGCTGCGGATGGCCGCGAAAGCCGTAATCGGTCAGGATGCGGCGCAGGTCCGGGTTGCCGCTGAACAGCACGCCGTACATGTCGTACACTTCGCGCTCGAGCCAGCCGGCGACCGGCCAGATGTCGGTAACCGACGGCACCGGCTTGTCCTCGTCGGTCGCGACATGGACGCGCAGGCGGTGGTTCCGCGTCAGCGACAGCATGCAATAGACGACCTCGAACCGCTCGGCACGATCGGGATAGTCGACGCCGGCGATCTCCATGAGCTGCTGATAGGCAAGCCCCGGCGTGTCGCGCAGCGCGATCATCGCGTCGTACAGGTCCTCGCGACGGACGTGCAGAGCGACCTCGCCGACCTTGTCGACCGCGTCGAGCAGCATGCCGCCGAGCGCGGCGCGAGCCGCGTCGATCACGCCGTCATTGGCGGCATAGGCTGGTGCGGGCGCCCTCACCGTTCGATGCTCCCGGACCGCCGGATCTTCCGCTGCAACTGCATGATGCCGTACAACAGCGCTTCCGCAGTCGGCGGGCAACCCGGGACGTAGATGTCGACCGGGACGATCCGGTCACAACCGCGCACAACGCTGTAGCTATAATGATAATAGCCGCCGCCGTTCGCGCAGGACCCCATCGAGATCACATATTTCGGCTCCGACATCTGGTCGTAGACCTTGCGAAGTGCGGGCGCCATCTTGTTGCACAGCGTTCCGGCGACGATCATCACGTCCGACTGGCGCGGCGACGCGCGCGGTGCGGCGCCGAAGCGCTCGAGATCGTAGCGCGGCATGTTGACGTGGATCATCTCGACCGCGCAGCAGGCGAGCCCGAACGTCATCCACCACAGCGACCCGGTACGCGCCCACTGGAACAGCTCCTCGGTCGAGGTGACCAGGAAACCCTTGTCGGTCAGTTCACCGTTCAGGCCGTCGAAAAAGCCCTGGTCGGGCGGCAGGATCGCGCCACCGCCGGCGGGTGCCAGCAGACCGGAACCGGGCTGCGATGTGAGCTCTACTCCCAATCGAGTGCTCCCTTCTTCCATGCATAGGCGAGGCCGAGGGCCAGTTCGCCGATAAAGATCATCATCGAGATCCACGCGGTCCAGCCAAGCGTGAAGACCGAGACGGCCCAGGGAAACAGAAACGCCGCCTCGAGATCAAAGATGATGAAGAGGATGGCGATCAGGTAGAAGCGCACGTCGAACTGGCTGCGCGGATCCTCGAATGCGGGGAAGCCGCACTCATATTCGCTCAGCTTCTCGGGCGTAGGCTTGTGCGACCCGGTGAGCCTGGAGACAGCCATCGGCAGGAACACGAACGTGCTCGACAATGCGATGGCGACCCCGAGGAACAGGAGGATCGGAAGATAGTGCGACAGGTCGACCAAATGGCTTCTCGCAGATGCGAACAGATGGGGAGCCTTTAGGCCGATGGGCCCCGTGGGGCAAGGCTGGCGGCCCGTGAGAATCACTCGCAAGAGCTGTATGAGCCCCGTGGGAAACCTGCGTTACCTGCATGGTTGTGCAAGCAACGGCAACCGCCGGGCGCCGGTCGTAGCCCCCAGCAATACCGTCACCCCAGCAAATACTGGGGTGACGGACATTTGGCAGGCCCGCCCGGCCTACCGACCGAAATGCATCAGCGCAGCGCGCCGGCCACCAGCTTATGCAGCCGCGAATGCAGCGCATCATTCGCCGCGAGGAACTCGTTGCGCTCCATCGCGCGGTCGCCACCCCGGAAGTCGGTCACGTAGCCGCCCGCTTCCTTGACCAGCAGCATCCCGGCCGCGACGTCCCACGGCTTCAGGTTCGATTCCCAGAAGCCGTCGAACCGCCCCGCTGCCAGCCAGGCGAGATCGAGCGCCGCCGCGCCGAGACGGCGGATCCCCGCCACCTCGGGCGCGACCGCACCGAAGATGCGGCTCCACTGCGCGAAATCGCCATGACCAAGGAACGGAATACCTGTCGCGATCAGCGAATCGGCTAGATCGCGCCGCGACGACACGCGCAGGCGCTGGTCGGTCAGCCACGCGCCGCGGCCTCGCTCGGCCCAGAAGCTCTCGTCGGTAAGCGGCTGATACACGAGCGCAGTCGTGACCTCGCGCTTGCCGTTCGGCATCGGCTCCTCGACCGCGATCGAGATGCAGAAATGCGGGATGCCGTGGAGGAAGTTCGACGTGCCATCGAGCGGGTCGACGATGAAGCGCGGCTTGTTGGGATCGCCTGCGACCTCGCCGCGCTCCTCCATCAACATGCCCCAGTCGGGGCGTGCGTGGCTCAGCTCTTCGAAGATCGTCTGCTCGGCGCGCTGGTCGGCCTGGCTGACGAAGTCGGCGGGACCCTTGCGGCTGACCTGCAGCTGCTGGACTTCGTTGAAATCGCGGCGCAGGCGCGGCGCGGCCTTGCGGGCGGCGCGCTCGATGACGGTCATGATGCCGGAATGGCTGGGCATTTCAATCCTTTCAGCCCCTCCCCTTCAGGGGAGGGGTTGGGGTGGGGCAGTGCCGCAGACCCAGGCCGCGGGCAAAGCCCGCGTCGTCGGCCGGGCCATGCCCGCCGGCCGGGCCGGCGGGTCGTGCGGATAGCTTAAGCTATCCGTCTCGGCCGCTCGGCCTTAATCAGCACGCCTTACATAGGTCTGCTCATACACGTCGACCACGATCCGCGTGCCGGCACCGATGTGCGGCGGCACCATCACGCGCACGCCGTTCTCGAGCACCGCAGGCTTGTACGACGACGAGGCGGTCTGCCCCTTCACGACCGCATCCGCCTCGACGATCAGCGCCTCGATCGTGTCGGGCAGCTGGACCGAAATCGGCCGCTCTTCCCAGAGCTCCATCACGACATCCATGCCGTCCTGCAGGAACGCCGCGGCGTCGCCCAGGATGTCGGCATCCAGCGTGATCTGCTCGTAATTGACCTTGTCCATGAACGTCAGCGCGTCGCCGTCGCGGAACAGATACTGGAAGTCGACGGTGTCGAGCCGCACCTTCTCGACGCTCTCGGCGGAGCGGAAGCGCGTGTTGCTCTTGCGGCCGTCGATGAGGTTCTTCATCTCGACCTGCATATAGGCGCCGCCCTTGCCGGGCTGGGTGTGCTGAATCTTCACGGCGCGCCAGATGCCGCCTTCATATTCAAGGATGTTGCCGGGACGAATCTCGACCGCGTTGATCTTCATGACCGATTCCTGCTGGAAAGAGCTAGGGGCCGTCCGCCAGGCAAGGCCGTGCGGAAACCCGAAGCCGCGCGCTTTAGCGGGATGGCCGCGCGCGGGCAAGCAGCGGGTAGGGATTGACCTCTTCGCCCTGCCACCAGCGCTGGCCCGGCTGCATCCGGCTCACCCCGAAATGCAGGTGATAATTGCCTGCGCCCGCGTCACCAGTGTCGCCGACATAGCCAAGTCGGTCCCCCGCCGCGACCGCCATCCCTTCGCGCACGCCCGGCGCATAGCCCGCGAGGTGCGCATAATAATAGGTCCAGCGCCGGTCGGGTGACCGGACATAGACGGTGATCCCGCCAAGCGCGCTCTGGAACAGCTTCTCGATTCGTCCTGGCGCCGCCGCGACGACCGGCGTGCCGCCCGCCGCCATGATGTCGGTGCCATGATGCCCGCGCAGCCCGCCGCCGCGCGGATCGTTCCAGCTGTTGCCGACCGCGGTGCGTGGGACACCCAGCACCGGCATCGTCAACGAACGGGGCGCGTCCGCAACCCCGTCCTCCGCGACCGCGACGTTCGACGCCGTCGGCGACGACGCGCGCCACGCCACCGACCGTCGCCCGCCATCCCCAAAAGACAGCATCGAAGCGAACGCGCCAACCACCAGGACGATCAGCGCGAGAATAACCCAGAACGTCCGCGTCATGCGATCAGGCCTGGAAGACCGCCTTGGTCCCCGGCTTGATCATCATCGATAGCCTTGCCGCGTCCCAGTTCGTCAGGCGGATACAGCCATGGCTTTCGGCGCGCCCGATCGTCTCGGGGTTGGGCGTGCCGTGAATGCCGTAATGATCCTTCGACAGGTCCATCCACACCACGCCGACTGGACCGTTCGGCCCCGGCGGCAGCATCTCCTTCTTCTGTCCCTTCTTCGCATCCCAGAACAGCGCCGGGTTGAAGTGGAATTTGGGGTTATAGTCGGAGCCCTTGATCGTCCATGTCCCCAGCGGCAGCGGGTCGTGGCTCGACCCCATCGTCGCGGAGAACTGCGCGATCAGCTTGTCGTTCGCGTCGAGCACCCGGAGGACGCCGTCGGACTTGTCGACGACGACGTGATCCGCCTGAGGCTGCTTCGCATCGACGTTCAGCATGTTGAGCGTCGCGCGCCAGTCGGGACGGAACTTCGGATCATAGTCGCGCGACGTCGGGAGAGCGTTAGGGAACACCACCTTTGTCCCCGCCGACAATTTGGTCGACGGCGAGTTGAGGGCCATGATCACCGCCGGCGTGGTGTGGAACATCTCACCCAGCTTCTCCATGACCGTCCGGTAGCCGATCGTCTGAAGCTCGGCCTGCTTCGCCGGGTCCTTGGGCAGCGGATTGACGAACGGCCCCGCGAGCATCTCGGGCGTCAGCGCGACCGTGACGGTCGGCCGTGCCGCACGATAGGGATACAGCGCGCGCATCGTCTGCGTGTCGGGCTTGCCCGTAATCGGCAGCCCCTTGGCCTCTTGAAACCCTTTGAGCGCGGCCACGAGCGATTGCCCGCCGCGTCCGTCGAGTACGCCCGGACCGAAACCCAGATGATCGAGGATCACCTGGACGTGCAGTACGTTGCGGTCGATCGGTACCGGCTTGGCAGGGACAGGCTGCGCCACCGCCGGCAGGGCCGCGAGCAGGCAACCTGCAAGAACCGAAGCTTTCGTCACAAATGCCGTCATGCTCGTCATCCCAACCGTTACGCTACTGCATCAAACGGTTGGAACGACGGTTGTTTCCGTGACGCCAGCCAACGCGCCTCCATCACCCCAAACCGTCATCCTGACGAAAGTCAGGATCCAGAGCCGCAAGGCGCAGCGCGACAGTTGAGGTATCCGAGGGCGACGCAGGGTCTCAGCGCTTGGCGAGCACCTCGCCGAATGCCTTGACCGCAGCGACCTCGTCACCATTCCAGACGGCGCCCGACACCGCGATGAAGTCGGCCCCCGCCGCTGCCAGCGCCGCAGCATTGTCCGGCGTGATCCCGCCGATCGCCACACATGGCATTTCGAACAGTGTCGACCACCAGGACAGGAGCACGGGCTCGGCCAGATGCTCGACGGTCTTGGTCGTGGTCGGATGAAAGGCCCCGAACGCGACATAGTCCGCGCCGGCCTCGCCCGCTTCCATCGCCAGATGCCGGCTGCCGTGACAGGTCACGCCGATCTGCGCATTGGGGCCAAGCTGCGCGCGAGCCGCGCGCGGATCGCCATCGCTCTGCCCGAGATGCACGCCGTCCGCGTCGAGCCGCTTCGCCAGCCCGATATCGTCGTTGACGATGAACGCGACGTCGCGCTCGGCGCAGATCGCGCGCAGCGGCGCGCCGAGCGCGGCGGCGGCATGCTGGTCGATGTCCTTCACGCGGAACTGGAACGCGGCCACCGGCCCGGCGTCGAGCGCGCGCGCAAGCCGCTCGGGAAAGTCGCCGCCGACGTCGAGCGGCGAGACGAGATAGAGCTGACATGGCGGCCGCCGCATGTCGCGGCGGAAATTCTCGGCGAATGTCGGGTCGAGCGGGCCCAGCGGATCTTCTTCGGTCATTCCCCGCCCCTAGCGGGTCGCGCCGCGCCCGTCACCCCGGCGCAGAGCCGGGATAACGGACGGGCGAAGCCGCGCTTATTCCTCGTTCTTGTAGATCCGGATGATCCGGTCGAGCATCGCCAGCGCCTCGTCGCGCGGACGCTGGAAGGTGTTGCGGCCGATGATCGAGCCGTTGCCACCGCCGTCACGAATGTCGCGTGCATCCTGGAAGACCGCATCGGCACCCTTGGACGCGCCGCCCGAGAACACGTTGATGCGACGCCCGGCAAAGCTCGACTGGACGACGTGTTTGACGCGATCGGCCTGCTTGGACCAGTCGGTCCCGGCATAGAGCGGCTTGGCTTCCTTCTGCTCGATATGATCGGTCGGCAACTTGGTCTTGATGATGTGCGCGCCGAGCAACGCGGCCATGTGCGCGGCATAGGCGCCGACGTCGAGTGCGAGCTCGCCGTCCTTGGTCAGCTCGCCGCCGCGCGGATAGGACCAGATCACGGTTGCGATGCCGACCGACTTGGCCTCTTCGCTCAGCTCGCGGATTTCCTCGACCAGGTCGAAGAACTGGTCCGCGCCCGGATAGATGGTGAAGCCGATTGCCGCCGAGCCGAGCCGCACCGCGTCCGCCACGGTCGCGGTCACCGCCTGGTCGATCGACGTCGCCCAGCTGTTCGAGCTGTTGCACTTCAGGATCGTCGGGATCTGCCCGGCGAACGTGTCCGCGCCCGCCTCGAGCATGCCGAGCGGCGCTGCATAGGCGCTGAGCCCGGCGTCGATCGCGAGCTGATAATGGTAATGCGGGTCATAGGCCGCCGGATTGACCGAGAAGCTGCGTGCCGGGCCGTGCTCGAAGCCCTGGTCGACGGGCAGGATCACCAGCTTGCCGGTACCGCCGAGCTTGCCCTGCATCAGGATGCGCGCAAGGTTCGCCTTTACCGCCGAACTCGTGGCCTCATACTTGTCGAGGATAGTCTTGATTTGCGGTGTGATCGTCGAGGTCATGATAAGTCCTTTTCCAAAATCTAAAGGGCGAGCCACCGGCGCAGTGCCTGATCCACGGCAAACATGGTTTCGTCGGACGCCGCGCCGACCCGTCGACCAATGCGATGCCGCCAGACCGATTGCACTTTGTCGATACTGACCTCACTCGACTTGAGTAGCCCCGTATCGGCATTGGCCGCGATCGGTATGCGGAACAGTCCGAGGCCGGCAAGCTGGCTGGTGATCAAGCACACAGCAACGCTGTCGTGATCCTGCAGGAACGCATCGGCCTGAACCACGAGCGCAGGGCGCGGCTTTCGCGCAAAATCCCCCGCGCCGGCATCAGCAATAGTCACGATATCGCCGCGTTTCATTCGGCGGCAGACCGACTATTGCTGGCAGGCTCCGGATCATCCCAGGCTACGCCCAACCGCTCCCATGCCTCGTCGTCTTCGGTCCAGCCAAGTGCTGCGGCCGCAAGCGATTGCCGCCGCGCTTCGGCAAGGAACGCCTCATCGTGGCGTTCGACGTAGCGGCGCACAGCTTCACGTGCGATATCGCTCTTGCTGCGCCCCTGCGTGCGGGCGACCGCCGCGAGTCGTTCTTCGAGGTCGCTATCGAGCCTGACGCCGAGCATCCGAGTCTCCGTTTAACATGTTAAACATAGGCAAGGCGCGGTGCTTGATCAACCCCCTGCCCGACCGCACTCGAACGCGCGCCAGGGATGGATTGACGCACGATCCCCGGACGCCGAGGATGTCGAAGGGCAAACCTCCGGGGGGAGAGCGGGCGATGACGGTTTCGACAAAGGGCGTGATTGTGAGCGCTCTGGCGCTGGCGACCGCGATAATGCCGTCCCACGCGTCGGCGACGATCAAGGTGGGCGACCGGGCGCCAAGGTTCGAGATGACGCTGATCGACGGCAGCAAGATCAGCAGCACCGACCTGCACGGACAGGTCGTCATTCTCAATTTCTGGGCGACATGGTGCGGGCCGTGCAAGGCGGAATTGCCGCTGCTCGATACCTATTACCGGCTGCGCAAGGACAATGGCCTGCGCGTCTTCGCGGTCGCAACCGAAGACTCGCTCCCGGCGTACAAGCTGAAACCAGTCTTCGCGGCGCTGGCGATACCATCGGCGCGGCGGATCAAGGGGGCGTTCGGCGTCATGGGCGCGCTGCCGACCAACTACATCATCGATCGCGCCGGGGTCGTCCGCTATGCGAAACCCGGCGCGTTCGACCTGGCCGACCTGAACACGCTGCTCGTGCCCCTGCTCAACGAGCCGGCGCCGACGCCTTAACGGGTCAGCGCGGCGACGCCGGGAAGGTCCTTGCCCTCCATCCATTCCAGGAACGCACCGCCGGCGGTCGACACGAAGGTAAACGCATCCGCGACCCCGGCATGGTTGAGCGCCGCGACCGTATCGCCACCCCCTGCGACCGAGACCAGCGAACCACCCTCGGTGAGTGCCGCCGCCGTCTTGGCGAGCGCGACCGTGGCGGTATCGAATGGCGGCGTCTCGAACGCGCCGAGCGGACCGTTCCAGACGAGAGTCCGGCAATTCTTCAGGACGTCGCCAAGCGATTCGACCGCAGCCGGGCCAACGTCGAGGATCATCTCGTCCGCTGCGACCTCGTGCACGTTGATCGTACGCGTGGCGGGGTTCGGCTTGAACTCCTTCGCAACGACGACGTCGTACGGCAGATGGACGGTGCAGTTCGCCTTGTCGGCGGCCTCCATGATCTGTTCGCAGGTGGCGGCGAGCTCATGCTCGCACAGGCTTTTGCCGACATCGACGCCGCGCGCCGCGAGGAAGGTGTTGGCCATGCCGCCGCCAATGATCAGGTGATCGACGCGCGTGACCAGGTGCCGCAGCACGTCGAGCTTCGACGATACCTTCGCGCCGCCAACGACTGCTGCCACAGGATGCTCCGGCGCACCCAGCGCCTTCTGGAGCGCGTCGAGTTCGGCCTCCATCGCACGGCCGGCAAAGGCCGGCAGGACGTGTGCCAGCCCCTCGGTCGAGGCGTGCGCGCGGTGCGCGGCGGAGAAGGCGTCGTTGACGTAGAGATCGCCGAGGCTGGCGAAACGCGCGACCACCGCCGGATCATTCGTCTCCTCGCCGCCGAAGAAGCGCGTGTTCTCCAGCACCGCGATGTCACCGGGTTCGAGCATCGCGACCGCGTCGTCCGCGCCCTCCCAGTCGACATAGCGAACCTCGCGGCCCAGCACGTCGCTATACGGCCGGACGACCTGCGAGAGCGAAAATTCCGGGCTCGGATTGCCCTTGGGGCGGCCGAAATGGGCAAGGATCAGGACGATCGCGCCCTTGTCGGCCAGTTCGCCGACCGTTGCGACGGTCGCCCTCAAGCGCGTGTCGTCGGTGACGGCGCCTTCGGCCATCGGCACGTTGAGGTCTTCGCGGACAAGCACGCGCTTGCCCCGCACATCGCCCATGTCGTCGAGCGTCTTGAATGGCTTGCTCATGGTTCTTCGATCCTGATCTCGTCACCGACGGCGATTCTGCCGCCCATCAAAACGCGGGTACACGCCCCGCCCCGCCAGTCGGGCGTGAGCGCGGCGAACAATCCTGGCGCCAGGGCTTCCATCCGTTCGCACGGATCGGTGTGGCGCGTCACCTCCAGCACCACGTCCGCGCCGATGCGAAGCCGCGTGCCGGGTATCTGGGGAAGGTCGAAGCCGTCGACGAGAAGGTTCGCGCGGCGTTCGTACCAGGGAATGTCACAGCCGACCTCGGCCATCGCGGCATCCCAGTCGCCGCGTTCGAGCAACGTGACCTGACGCCGCCCCCTGCCGCCGGGCTTCACATAGCCGCGAAAGTCACCATGCAGCCCGGCCTCGATGGTGATCTCGACATGGTCGAGAACCTCCATCGGGGCTTTCGCGCGGGCGTGACGCGCGATGCCGGCGATCGTGCCTGCCCTATTCAAGGTCGAGGCCACCGCCCCCTGCCCGTTCGTGTCGAGCGCAGTCGAGACACCATCTGTCACGCGAAGCGGCTTCTCGACTGCGCTCGAAGCGAACGGAAGAGGGGGTACATGGATCGCAAGTTCAGATGAACTTCGCCATCGCCGTGGCCGTGTCGACCATGCGGTTCGAGAAGCCCCATTCATTGTCGTACCAGCTGACGACGCGGACCAGCTTGCCGTCGATCACTGCGGTCTCCAGGCTGTCGATCGTCGACGAGGCCGGGGTATGCTGGAGATCGATCGAGACGAGCGGCTCGTCCGACCAGTCGAGCACGCCGACCAGCGGGCCGCTCTCGGATGCCGCCTTCAGCACCGCGTTCACTTCTTCGCGCGTCGTGTCGCGCGACGGGGTGAAGGTCAGGTCGATCAGCGAGACGTCCGGCACGGGCACGCGGATTGCCGACCCGTCGAGCTTGCCCTTCAGTTCGGGCAGCACTTCGGACACGGCGCGCGCGGCGCCCGTCGTGGTCGGGATCATCGACATCGCCGCAGCGCGTGCGCGACGCAGGTCCGGGTGGATCTGGTCCAGGATCTTCTGGTCGTTGGTATAGGCATGGATCGTCGTCATCAGCCCGCGCTCGATTCCGATCGCGTCGTTCAGCACCTTGGCGACGGGAGCCAGGCAGTTGGTCGTGCACGACGCGTTCGACACGATCGTGTGCTCGGCCGTCAGCTTGTCGTGGTTGACGCCATAGACGACCGTCAGGTCGACATTCTTGCCCGGTGCCGAGATCAGCACCTTCTTGGCGCCGGCGTCGAGATGCTTCTGGCAGCTTGCCTTGTCGGTGAAGAAGCCGGTGCATTCGAGCACGATGTCGACGCCCAGTTCGGCGTGCGGCAGGTTCGCGGGGTCGCGCTCGGCGGTGACGCGGATGCGCTTGCCGTCGACGACGAGTTCATTGCCCTCGGCCGACACGTCGCCCGGATATTTGCCGTGAACGCTGTCGCGCTTGAACAGCCAGGCGTTCGACTTGGCGTCGCCGAGATCGTTGATCGCGACGAGTTCGAGTGCGCCGTTCGACTGCTCGAGAACCGCGCGGGCAACGAGCCGGCCGATCCGCCCGAAACCGTTGATCGCAACCTTGACCGTCATTGCTGTATCTCCGCTACGCCCGTGAGTCCGTTCCGGGCGCGCTGCCTTTGCGGGGCGGTGGGGCGCCCTGTCAACACCATGGACGGTGTGCGGCACGGGCGAAAGCCGCTTGCCGCGCCCCCCGGCCATGCTATCTCGCAATCTATGCCAGATACTCTTCCCGACGCGCCGACGGCCGTCGACAGGCCTCCCGACGGTCCAACCGCGGTCGACAGGATCGACGCCGCTATCGGCCGGATCGAAGCCGCGATCCACGCACGCGCCGAAAGCGGCGACGCACTCGCCAGGCGGCATGCCGCACTCAAGGCGCGCATGGCGGAGGCGGTCGCCGCGCTCGACGACGTCATCACCCGCGGGAGCCCCATCTGATGGCGCAGGTCATGCTCGATATCGGTGGCCGCCCGCATGCGGTGGCGTGTCGCGACGGCGAGGAGTCGCGCGTGCGTCTGCTCGGCGCGATGCTCGCCGAACGCTGGCCGGTCGCGGACCGCGCCGCCGGGGGGCTCAGTGCCGAACGCGCGATGCTGTTCGTAGCGCTCATGCTCGCCGATGATCTCGACGAAGCCGCGCATCGGCCGCCCGAAGGATCGGCGGTCAGCGAGATCGCACTGACGCGCATCGCCGATCGTCTCGAAGGACTCGCACAGGCCCTTGAGCAAAGCCCGCCGAGCGCCTAGATTGGTCTTGGCGGGTTCTGCCCGGTACGAGCCTTTATTATCCCTGAGGCTATTCATCATCCATAGGGGGCTGTCCCTGTTAGGACCCTGGTCCGAAGCATATGGTCCCCACCTGACGTACCGTGCGTCAGTGGATAACCCGGCACACGGCCATGGTGGGCCCGCCACATCACCATTCCCGTCATCGGACGATACCCGCATGATCGATCCGCACCCGTGAGCGACAAGGCCGCGCTCCGCACCGCATTGCGGGCCGCCCGTGCGGCCGCCGCGCCGGTCGAGATCCGCGTCCCGGACGCGTTCCTGGCCCGGCTCTCGTCCGGCCTGACCGTCGCCTCCTATGTTCCGATGGCTGGCGAGGCGGATCCCTCCCCCTTCGCACGCGCCGCTGTCGAGGCAGGGTGCGTCATCGCGCTTCCCCACGTCGTGCGCCGCGACCAGCCGATGCGGTTTCTCGCCTGGGAGACGGAAGCTGCGCTGATCGCCGGCCCCTTCGGGCTTCACCAGCCCCCGGCCGATGCCGCCGCGCTCGCCCCAGATATCATCCTGACCCCGCTGGTGGGGTTCGATCGCCATGGCAATCGCATCGGCCAGGGTGCAGGCTATTACGACCGCGCATTTCTTGCGCATCCCGACGCATGGCGAATCGGCATCGCGCTCGCGATCCAGGAGGTCGACGCGCTGACGCCCGACGCCTGGGACGTGCCGCTTCACGCCATCGCCACAGACAAGGACTGGATCACACCATGACACCTAGCTGGCGCAAACCCGCCGGGATGCTCGGCATCCTGTTGCTGATCACGCTGTGGTGCGTCGCGATCGTCAGCCTGTCGACGATCGTCGGCAGCTGGCACTGGCTGGGCCAGCTGGCATTCTATCTCGTCACAGGGCTGATCTGGATAGCGCCGCTGAAACCCGTGCTGCGCTGGATGGAGACGGGGCGCTGATCCCGGTCGCTATCCGGACAGCATCTGGGGGCGGCTGATATTTTAAAGGGGGGCTCGGCCACCCCTTGGGGTGGCGCGAGTGACGGGACTCGAACCCGCGACCTCCGGCGTGACAGGCCGGCGCTCTAACCAACTGAGCTACACCCGCATTCCCAATGACGACCTCTGCACACTACCCGCAAACGGGTGTGGCGGTCGTCACCGTCGTAGACACTATCTCACACCATCGACTAACGATGGCGCGAGTGACGGGACTCGAACCCGCGACCTCCGGCGTGACAGGCCGGCGCTCTAACCAACTGAGCTACACCCGCTGAAACAGCGTGGAGGCGGCAACTAGGCGAGGGTTGGGATAGCGTCAACCCCCATTCAGCCGCCTGTTTCACGTTGGTCGTCGGACGCGTCCCCCCGACGGCGATTCCGCCCGCTTTTCTGCTGGACCAGCGTGCCGTGCTCGAACAGGAACCCCGCGATATCGGGCTTGCCCGCCGCGCCCAGCACGGTCTGGATGATGATCAGCAGCGGCACCGCCAGCAACGCGCCGAGCGTGCCCCAGACCCAGCCCCAGAAGCTCAGAGAAATCAGGATCAGCAGCGGGCTGATCGTCAGCCGGTGGCCGACGATGAACGGCGTGATCGCATTCGCCTCGACCAGATGCAGCCCGTACATCAATGCCGGGGGAAGCAACGCCATCCAAATATCCGAGAAGGTCATCAACCCGCCCAGCCCGAGCAGGAACGCGCCGATCACGGGTCCGAAATAGGGGATATAGTTCAGCAGGGCTACGATCCCGCCCCACATCGCCGGATAGGGCATGCCGATCGCCCACAAGGCGGTACCGGTCACGATCCCAAGCAGGACATTGATGACCGTGATCGTGCCGAGATAGGCCGAGACGTCGTCGACCACGTCCTGAATCACGCGTGCGGTCGCCATCGCCCCGTCGAAGCTCGTGCGACCCGTGATCGTCTGCCGCCGCATGCCCGTCCAGCCGGACAGGAAGAAGAACACGATCAGGATCCCGAACAGCAGCTGGACGATGACTGCCGGCGCGGATGTCGCGGCGAATTCGAGGATCGAACTTGGTGCCGCGACGCCCGCGGTCGCGGGCTGCTTGATCGGCGTCGACGCGACCTGCCGCAGCGTCCGGTTCACATATTTCTCGAGGCTTGAATACAGATCGAGCAGCGGCGCGAGATTGCTCTGGATCCGGTCGAGTCGGGTCGGCAGCAGCCGGAAAAAGTCGGTTGCCGGCACGAGGATCGCGGCGATCGCGACATTGGCGGCGACCAGGAACACCAGAATGCACGCGAGGGCCGCGATCGGCGACGGCACGCCCCGCCGTTCGAGCCATTCGAGCACCGGAATCAGCGCGACGGCGATCACCAGCGCGGTCGTCAGCGGCAGGAAGAACTCCGCCCCTGCCTTCAACGCGAACGGCAAGGCGATGACCAGCCCGATTCCGGCGGTCAGCGTCAGCGCGGCGAGCAGGCGATCGCGTCGCTGCGCGATCCGCATCGCATCCTCGACACCAACGCCGATCGGGGGTTCGAACACCCCTTCCGCGCTGGTCGCCGTGGTTGCCCCGCCCCCGGCGGGCGGCGGCCCTCCCTCATGGACGTCCGCCGTACCCGCCTGGGCCGTATAATCGTCGTTCGCCATGCCGTTACCCCTCGCTTGCCCTTCCCCTTGTCACAATCGGGGCGGCATTCAAGCGGTGTTGACGCTCCGCCTGCGCGATGCAGAACGAATCGCCCTGAACTATGATGCCGTGGCGGGAATCCGATCCGCAAAAAGCGATTGCAGGTCCTTTTTCAGGATCTTGCCGTTCGCGTTGCGGGGCAAGGTCTCGGGCACGAAGCGGATGGCGACGGGCGTCTTGAACGCCGCGAGCCGTTCGCGCACCCAGGCCTGCAGTTCGGCCTCGCTCGCCTCACCACCGGGGGCGAGGTGGACGACGGCAACCGGCTCCTCGCCGAGCGTGCGGTGCGGCAGTCCGATCAGCGCGCAGTCGGTGACCGCGGGATGCGCGTAGAGGACATTCTCGACCTCCGACGAATAGATGTTTTCGCCACCCCGGATGATCATGTCCTTGGCGCGGTCGACGATGTAGCAGAACCCCTCCTCGTCGAGGCGCGCGAGATCGCCCGTGCGCACCCAGCCGTCGATGAACGTCGTCGCGGTCGCCTCCGGCTTGTTCCAATAGCCCTTCACGATCATCGGCCCGCGCGCCCAGAGCTCGCCGACCTCGCCGATCGGAAGCGCGGTGACGCCGTCCTCCGCGACGATCTTCAGGTCGACGACCGGCGCGGGGGGCCCCGCACTGCTCGGCCGGTTGAGATAATCCTCCGCGCCGTGATGCGTAACCGTCGCCATCGTCTCGGTCATGCCCCAGCCATTGCCGGGCAGCGCGCCGAGCTCGCTATGGATGCGCCTGACCAGCTCGGGGGCCGAGGGCGCGCCGCCATAGGCGATCGATTCGAGCGACGAGAGATCATAGTTGCCGCGGTCGGGATGCTCGATCAGCTGCCACGCGATCGTCGGCACGCCGCCGGTCACGTTCACCTTTTCGCGTTCTATGATCTCCATCGCACGGACGGTGTCCCACTTGCGCATGAAGATCATCGTGCTCCCCGTCGCGATCACGCCCATCATGCCCGCCGAGCAGGCGGTGACGTGGAAGAGCGGGATGACGGTCAGCGTCACGCGCGGGGTCGGCTCGGGCGGCGCCTCGCCGCGCCGCAAGGCCGAGCGCGCGCCCGAATAGCCCCCGGTCAGGATGTTCGACATCATGTTGCGATGCGTCCCCAGCGCCCCCTTGGGGGCACCGGTCGTACCGCTGGTATAGAAGATCGTGGCATCGTCATCGGGCGCGATCACAGCATCGGGCAGCGGCCGGTCGGGCAGCGCCGCCCAGTGCGAGGACGTCCCGATCACGCCCTCCAGCGGCGCTGCGATACCGGTCAGCGGCGCGACCGCGCGGCTGACCAGCACCTGCTCCAGCGACGGGATCGTCGCGTAGATATCCTCGAGCCGGTGATGGCGTTCATCGTCGGTGATCAGGACCCGGGCACCCGAATCGGCGAGACCATAGGCCATCTCCGCACCCGTCCACCACGCGTTCAACGGCACCATCACCGCGCCGATCGCGGTCGCTGCGAAGAACGCGACCGGCCATTCGGGCAGATTGCGCATCGCCAGCGCGACACGGTCGCCCGGCCCGATGCCCTGCGTACGCAGATGCGCCGCCAGCGTCGTCACCGCGCGCCACGTCGCTTCATAGGTCACGCGCTCGTCTTCATAGATGGTGAAGACGCGCTCGCCATGCCCGCGCGCGGCCTGGATCAGGTAACGCAGCGACGGCGGCGCATTCTTCCACACGCGCGTCGCGACCCCGCCGATCGACACGGTCTCCATCTCGAACTTGCCGCCGGGCGCAGTCAGACGCCGTTCGGTTTCCGCCATCGACATGACCGGCCAGTTGGGGTCCAGGGCGATGATTGGTTCATGAGCCAAGGCCAGCCTACTCCAAATATGAATTTCGGGTTTGGCTTATCCGCCAACCAGATGCACGTTTAGAGTTGATTTGCACGCCACTCAAGGCAATAGGAGTGCCTATGTTCGAACCGGGGGTATGGTGCATGCGGGGAAGCTGGCGATGACCGCCGCGTTCGCTGGGGCGGCTGAACGGCATGGCTTCGATCCGGCACGGCTCGCCGCGATCGATAGGCTGTTGAAAGACCGCTATATCGTCACCGGCAAGCTCCCCAATGCGCAGCTGCTGATCGCGCGCGACGGCGAAACCGTGCATTTCTCGCATCAGGGCCTCGCCCGCGAGGGCGGCGCGCCTATCGACGAGACCTCGTTGTTCCGGATCGCGTCGATGACCAAGCCGATCACCTCGGTCGCGTTCATGATGCTGGTCGAACAGGGCCTCGTCGCACTCGACACCCCGGTCCATCACGTCCTGCCCGCGTTCAAGGGGATCGGCGTCTATAATGGCGGCGGTGCGGGGGTCCCCTTTGCGGTGAAACCGACCGCCGAGCCGATGCGGATGATCGACCTGCTCCGCCACACTTCGGGTCTGACCTACGGCTTCCAGAACCGGTCGAACGTCGACGCCGCCTATCGCGAAGGCAAGATCGAGAACTGGCACGGCAATCTCGATCTCGACGGCTTCGTCGCCGCGCTGGGGGCTTTGCCGCTCGAATTCTCGCCGGGGACCGCGTGGAACTATTCGGTGGCAACCGACGTGCTCGGCGCGGTGGTCGAGCGCGTGTCCGGCGTCACGCTCGACACCTTCTTCACGACGCGGATCTTCGTGCCGCTGAAGATGGACGACACGGGATTCCAGGTTCCCGCCGACAAGACAAATCGCCTGACCGATTGCTACACGGTCGCGCCGGGCAAGGAGCGCACGATGCTCGATCGCGGCGAGAAGAGCGCGTGGAGCCGTCCGCCGACGCTGTTGTCGGGCGGGGGCGGGCTCGTCTCGACCGCGCTCGACTATCAGCGCTTCTGCCAGATGTGCCTCAACGGCGGCGAACTCGACGGTGCGCGGATCCTCGGCCGCAAGACGCTCGAACTCATGACGCAGAACCATCTGCCCGGCGGCGCCGACCTGACGACGATGTCCCGGTCGATGTTCAGCGAGGCGACCAATGCCGGCACCGGTTTCGGGCTGGGCTTTGCGGTGACGATCGACCCGGTACGGTCGATGATGCCGGGGTCGAAGGGCGAATATTACTGGGGCGGGATGTTCTCGACCGCCTTCTTCATCGATCCGGTCGAACGCCTGTCGATGGTCTTCATGACCCAGGTCTCGCCCAGCAGCCTCTACCCCATCCGCCGCGAGCTCAAGACGATGATCTACGCCGCTATGACCTGACCCGTCAGCGGCCGTCACCAGGAGAGAATAATGACCACCCCGATCCGCACCGAACGCCATGACGACGTCCTCGTCATCATCTCGAACAACCCGCCGGTCAACGCGCTCGGCGCCGCAGTCCGCCAGGGGCTCGAGGCCGCGATCAAGGACGGCGTCGCCGAGGCGAGCATCACCGCGATGGTGATCCGCTGCGACGGCCGCACCTTCTTCGCGGGCGCCGACATCACCGAATTCGGCAAGCCGATGGTCGAGCCCGGCCTGCCGACCGTCGTCGACATGATCGAGGCGTCGTCCAAGCCGGTCGTCGCCGCGATCCACGGCACCGCGCTCGGCGGCGGCTGCGAAGTGACACTCGGCTGCCATTACCGCGTCGCCGTTCCCTCGGCCAAGATCGGCACGCCCGAGGTCAAGCTCGGCCTTCTCCCCGGCGCGGGTGGCACGCAGCGCATCCCGCGCATCGCCGGCGTCAAGCTCGCGCTCGAGATGACCGCCAAGGGCGATCCGATCTCCGCGAAGAAGGCGCTCGACGCCGGCCTGATCGACAAGATCGTCGGCGAGGACAGCCTGGAAGCCGACGCGATCGCCTTCGCGCGCGAGATCGCGGCGAAGCGCCCCCTGCCCCGCGCGTCCGAGAAGACCGCGCAGGCCGATCCCGACGCGGTCGCCGCATTCAAGAAGGAGAACGCCCGCCGCTTCCGCAACTTCGACGCCCCCGCCGCCAATATCGCCTGCGTCGAGAAGGCCTCTGATGGGTCGAGCTTCGCCGATGGCGTCGCGTTTGAACGCGAGCAGTTCATGGCGCTCATGATGGGCGTCCAGTCCGCCGCGCAGCGCCACATCTTCTTCGCCGAGCGCCAGGCCGCCAAGATCGACGACGTCCCCGCCGATACCAGGCTGCGCGAGATCAAACGCGTCGGCGTGATCGGCGCGGGCACGATGGGCGGCGGCATCGCGATGAACTTCCTGTCCGCCGGCATCCCCGTCACGATCGTCGAGATGCAGCAGGAGGCACTCGACCGCGGCACCGGCGTCGTCCGCAAGAATTACGAGGCGACCGCCGCCAAGGGCCGGATGAAGCCCGAACAGGTCGAACAGGCAATGGGCGCGCTCAAGCCCACGCTCGATTTCGCCGACCTCGCCGAATGCGACCTGATCATCGAGGCGGTGTACGAGACGATGGAGGTGAAGAAGGACATCTTCACCAAGCTCGACGCGATCGCCAAGCCCGGCGCGATCCTCGCCTCGAACACCTCCTATCTGAACATCGACGAGATCGCCGCGTGCACGAAGCGTCCCGAGGACGTCGTGGGCATGCACTTCTTCTCGCCTGCCAACGTCATGAAACTGCTCGAGGTGGTTCGCGGTGACAAGACCGCGGACGACGTGCTCGCGACCGTCATGGCGCTTGCCAAGAAGATCAGGAAGGTCGCCGTGGTGGCGGGCGTCACCTACGGCTTCATCGGCAACCGCATGCTGATGCCGCGCCAGGTCGAGGCGACCAAGCTGCTGCTCGAAGGTGCGAGCCCCGAGCAGATCGACCGCGTCCATGTCGCATTCGGCATGCCGATGGGCCCGTTCCAGATGAGCGACCTCGCCGGCGTCGACATCGGCTGGCACCGCGACCCGAGCCGGATCGAGAATATCCGCGATGCACTGGCGGCAGAAAACCGTTGGGGCCAGAAGACCAAGGCGGGCTTCTACGATTATGACGAGAAGCGCACGCCGTCCAACTCCCCCCGCGTCGCCGAAATCATCGACGATTTCCGCGCAAAGTCTGGCGTCACCCCGCGCGAGATCAGCGACGAGGAGATCGTCGCGCGCACGCTCTACACGATGGTCAACGAAGGCGCGCTGATCCTCGAAGAGGGCAAGGCGCAGCGTGCGTCCGACGTCGATGTGGTGTGGATCTACGGTTACGGCTGGCCGGTCTATCGCGGCGGCCCGATGTTCTGGGCGCAGTCGGAAGGCTTGCCAAAGGTCGTCGCCGGGCTCGAGAAATACGGCTTCCCCGTTGCCAAGTCGCTCAAGGACGCCGCCGCGAGCGGTGGAAAGATCAAGTAAATTTTACGCCCTCTCCCCCTCGGGGGAGAGGGCCGGGGTGAGGGGCAGCCAAGCCGTGCTCCGCCCCTGGCAGCCCCTCACCCCACCCTCTCCTCGCAGGGGAGAGGGAGAAAGGAAGACCCGATGACCGACCTCGACACCTTCCGCACCGAAACCCGCGCCTGGCTCGCGGAAAACTGCCCGCCCGAGATGCGCAAGCCCGTCCGCTCGGAAGACGATGTCTGTTGGGGCGGTCGCCAGTTCAAGCCATCGAGCCCCGCGCAGAAGGACTGGCTCGACCGGATGGCCGCCAGGGGATGGACCGTCCCCGACTGGCCCAAGGCCTATGGCGGCGGTGGCCTGTCGCCTGCCGAGACCAAGATCCTGCGCGAGGAGATGGCGGCGATCAAGGCGCGCAACCCGCTCAACAGCTTCGGCATCTCGATGCTCGGGCCGGCACTGCTCAAATATGGCACCGAGGAGCAGAAGCTCGATCACCTGACCAAGATCGCGCGCGGCGAGATCCGCTGGTGCCAGGGCTATTCCGAACCCAATGCGGGCTCCGATCTCGCCGGCCTCGCCACCTCGGCGGAGGACAAGGGCGACCATTATCTCGTCAACGGCCAGAAGGTCTGGACGTCCTATGCCGACATGGCGGACTGGATCTTCTGCCTCGTCCGCACCGACAAGACGTCGAAGCAGGGCGGGATCAGCTTCGTGCTGTTCGACATGGCCACCCCCGGCGTCTCGACCAAGCCGATCCTGCTGATCAGCGGCAATTCCCCCTTCTGCGAAACCTTCTTCGACAATGTCGAGGTCCCCAAGGTCAACCGGGTGTACGAGGAGAACAAGGGCTGGGACGTCGCCAAATATCTGCTCGGCCACGAACGCGAGATGATCTCGGGCATGGGGCTCGCCTCGTCGGGCGGCAACCCGTTGATCGACGGTGCGATCGCCACCGTCGGGCTCGGCCATGACGGCCGCCTCGCCGACCCGCTGCTCCGCGCGTCGATCGCGCTGTTCGAGGTGCGCGCCAAGGCGTTCGGGGCGATGTCCGAACGCTTCATCGACGAACTGAAGGCGGGCAAGGCCCATCCCGCGCAGCCGAGCATGATGAAATATTACGGCACTGAGCTGAACAAGTCGCGCTACGAACTGATGATGGCGGCGGGCGGCTCCGACGCGCTCGAATGGGAGAGCGACCGCTCGCGCGGCGGTGCGATCCCGCGCTCGTGGCTGCGCACCAAGGCGAACTCGATCGAGGGCGGGACGAGCGAGATCCAGCTCAACATCATCGCCAAGCGAATCCTCGAACTGCCGGCCTGAGCTCTACCGTTCTCCCGCGAAAGCGGGAGCCCAGAATCACGAACGCTGCGCGCGGGGCTCCTGGGCCCCCGCCTCCGCGGGGGAACAGAAATGCCACTCTATCTCGACGACGACCAGACCGTCCTTCAGGACACGATCCGCGACTTCGTCGCCGAACACGCCCCCGTCAGCCACATGCGCGCGCTTCGCGATGCCGAGGACGCCACCGGCTTCTCGCGCGACCTGTGGAAGCAGTTCGCCGAGATGGGCTTCACCGGCATCCTGATCGGCGAGGACCAGGGCGGACTCGGCCTTGGCCATGTCGAGGCGGGCGTCGTGCTCGAACAGATCGGTCGCAACCTGTCGCCCTCCCCGTTCCTGACCACCGCCGTCGCCGCGGTCGAGGCGCTCAAGGGCACCGGCCAGGCCGAACGCTGGTTCCCCGGCATCATCGCCGGCGAGACCGTCGCCGCACTCGCCATCGACGAGGCTGCCAAGCACCGCGACAGCATCGCGATGACCGCCGAACGCGCGGGCAACGGCTTCAGGCTGACCGGCGCCAAACGCTTCGTTGCGCATGGCCACACCGCCGACCTGATCATCGTCGCCGCGCGCACCGCAGGCGGCGCGGACGATGCGGACGGCATCACCCTGTTCGCGGTGCCGAAGGACGCCGCCGGGCTCAGCGCGAACGCCGAACGCCTTGCCGATGCAAGCCTGGCCGCACGGCTCGACTTCGACGGGGTCGAGGTCGATGCCGACGCGGTGATCGGCGAGGTCGATGCCGGCCGCGCCCCGCTCGACCGCCTGCTCCGCGCGGGCCGCACCGGCGCGTCCGCCGAGCTGCTCGGCGTCGGCGGCGGCGCGATGGACATGACGATCGGCTATATGAAGCAGCGCAAACAGTTCGGCACGCTGATCGGCAGCTTCCAGGCGCTCCAGCACCGCGCGGCGCATCTCTATTCGGAGATGGAGGTCGCGCGCGCCGCGGTCCTGAAGGCCCAGCAGCTGCTCGATCTGGGCCACGACAAGGCCGACGAGGCCGTCTCCGTCGCCAAGGCGATGACCGCGCTCGCGACGACGCTCAGCGTGCAGGAAAGCGTGCAGATGCACGGTGGCATCGGCATGACCGACGAATATGACATCGGTTTCTACATGAAGCGCGCGCGCGTCCTGGCGGAGCTGTTCGGCGACGCCAACTTCCACGCCGACCGGCTGGCCATCGCCGCGGGCTATTGACCCGAACTTGTACCCCCGCGAAGGCGGGGGCCCAGACTGGGCTCCCGCCGTCGCGGGAGACCAAGGAGGTCAAATGCCTGACGATACTGCCGAAGTAACACCCCAAGCCCTCGCCCAGGGCCTCGTCGACCTGCTCGAGATCGACGAGGTCGACACCGACCTCTATGTCGGCAAGCGCCAGCCCGGCGGCGTCGGCCGCGTGTTCGGTGGACAGGTGATCGCGCAGGCACTCCAGGCCGCGCAGCGCTCGACCGAGGCGCCCAAGGCCGCGCATTCGCTCCACGCCTATTTCATGCGGCCGGGCAACGAGGATTACCCGATCGTCTACCGCGTCGTCCGCGATTTCGAGGGCCGCAGCTTTGCCACGCGTCGCGTCATTGCGATGCAAAAGGGCCAGCCGATCCTCAACATGGCGGCATCGTTCCAGACCCCCGAGGACGGGCTTCATCATCAGGACGCGATGCCCGACGTCGCGCCGCCCGAGGACCTGCGCTCCGATCGTGACCTGCGGCTGGAGAATATCGACGGCATTCCGGAGAAATTCCGTGCGCACATGCTGCGCTGGCGCCCGATCGAGGTCCGCCCGGTCAACCCGCGCAGCTGGATCGATCCGCCCGCGCAGGCGCCGAACCATGCCAACTGGTTTCGGATCGTGGCGCCGATCGGCGATGACCCGGCGATGCACCGCGCGGTCCTGTCCTATGCCTCGGACATGGCGTTGTTGGGAACCGCGTTGCTGCCGCACGGGATCAACTGGATCACGCCGGGTCTGCAGACCGCCAGCCTCGATCATTCGCTATGGCTGCACGAGGATTTCCGCGCGGACGACTGGCTGCTCTATGCCTGCGATGCCCCCTGGTCGGGCCATGCGCGCGGCTTCAACCGCGGCAAGATCTTCTCCCGCGACGGACGGCTGGTCGCGAGCGTCGCGCAGGAGGGGCTGATCCGGATGCGAAAATAGCCTTGGTTTACGCGAGTTAACCCGGTCTTCGTAACTTCCGATTAGTCCCGCGGAATCATTCTCCGGGATCATCGGCATGCAGCGCCTTCTCTATATCAGCACGTCGCGTGGCCGTGTGACACAGCCGGTCATCGACGAGATCCTGCGGGTCTCGCGGCGCAACAATGCCGCCGCGGGCGTGACCGGTCTGCTCATCGCTGGCGGCAACAGGTTCCTTCAGGTGCTCGAAGGCGATGATCTCGCCGTGTCGCGCACCTTCGATCGCATCCAGCGCGACGACCGGCATTTCGCGATGGTGCAGCTCGCGAAACAGACGATCACCGAGCGCAGCTTCGGCAGCTGGTCGATGGGATTTGCCAGCGGCGCCGCGCCTGGTGGTGGCGCGGCGTCGCCGGCCGCCACGATCGCGGCGCTGATCGCACCGATCGAGGACCCGACGCTACGCGGCTATTTCACCGGTTTCGCCGACCTCCATCTCTCAGCCGCTTGAGCGGACCACCTCAGGCTGCGGTCTTGCCGTAATCCTGTCGCGTCACGGGATGGCTCGACGACAATCCGCCATCGACCACGATCGCCTGACCATTGACGTAGCTTGCGTCATCGGAGGCGAGGAACACCGCGACCCGGGCAAGCTCCTCGGGCTGCGCGCCGCGGTGGAGCGGGTTGAGACGGCCGACGCGGTCCATCTTGTTGGCCTCGCGCGCGTAATCGAACACCGGTTTGGTCATCCCCGTCTCGGTCAGCCCGGGGCAGATCGCATTGACCCGGACGTTCGCACCCGACAGCTGCTGCGCCGACACCGCCGCGAGGTTGATCACCCCCGCCTTGGACGCGGAATAGGCCGGCGACCCCGCGCCCGACCGTAACCCGGCGACACTCGCGGTCAGAACGATCGCGCCGCCCCTGCCCGTCTCGGCCGCGTGCGCGACGATCCGTGGTGCCGCGTGCTTGATGGCGAGGAACGGACCGATCAGATTGACCCGCAGCACTTCGGTGATCAGCGCGACGTCGGTGTCGAAGAGATTGGCCATGCCGCCCGAGATGCCGGCATTGGCGAACAGCACGTCGAGCCCGCCATATGTATCACAGGCGAGCGCGACCATGCGGATCACGTCCTCCTCCTCCCCCGCGTCGACACGGATCGGGGTGGCGATGCCGCCGGCCTGGCTGATCAGATGCGCGGTCTCGTCCGCACCCTCGGTACGGTCCGCGACAACGACGTGCCCGCCCTCTGCCGCGAACAGCAATGCCGCCGCGCGGCCGATGCCGGATCCTGCGCCGGTGACGATGATCGACCTGTTCTCGAACCGCATGATGCCCTCCCCTTTAGATCGTGACGCCGCCGTCGATGACCAGCGTCTGCCCGGTCATGAAACGGCTCGCGGATGCGGCGAGAAACACCACCGCGCCCGCGATTTCCTCGGGTTCGCCGATGCGTCGCAGCGGCACGCGGGTGTTCGCCGCCGCGATCCGCTCGGGATCCTCCCACAGCACGCGCGCGAAATCGGTGCGGATCAGGCCTGGCGCGATACAGTTCACGCGGACGCCCGACGGGCCGAACTCGACCGCGAGATTGCGTGCGAGCTGCATGTCGGCGGCCTTGCTGATGCAATAGGCGCCGATGACCGGCGATCCGCGAAGCCCGCCGATCGAGGAAATGATGATGATGCTGCCGTCCCGCTGCTCCGTCATGCCGGGGGCGACCATCTGGATCAGCCAGTGGTTGGAAACGATGTTGTTGTCGAGGATCTTGCGGAACTGGTCGTCGCCGATCCCCGCCTGGGGTCCGTAATAGGGGTTGGAGGCGGCGTTGCAGACCAGCACGTCGATGCGGCCGAACGCACTGCGGGTCGTGTCGACGAGATGCTGGAGCGCCGCCTTGTCGGCGATGTTCGCCGCGACCGCGATCGCGCGGCCCTCGCCGTAGCGCGCGTTGATCTCCGCCGCGACGGCATCGCACGCCTCCTGTTTCCGGCTGGAGATCACCACCCTCGCGCCATGTGCCGCCAGCTCGAAAGCGCTCGCCTTGCCGATCCCGCGCGACGATCCGGTGATGATCGCGACCTTCCTGCGCAGGTCGAACTGCGTCATGCCCTGCCTCTCCCCTTCCGCATTCGGGACGTGCGTCATGCGCCCGCCTTCACCGCAAAGCCCCATGCCGCATCCGCCAGCGCGTGCACCTTGGCGACCGTCGCTTCGGCCTGCGCGCTCGACGCTGTGCCGTCGATGATCCGCTTCTTGATCCCCTGGACGATCCCGGTGAGCCGGAAGAGGTTATAGGCGAAATACCAGTTGAGATCGGGGACGCCGTCCCGCCCGGTCGCAGCGCAATAGCGCGCGACGACCTGCTCGATCGTCGGAATCCCGGTCTCCGGACCGGTCAGGCCGAGCACCCCCGACCGGCCTTCGGGCTCGGTCACCCAGCTCATCAGCATGTAGGAAAAGTCGGCGAGCGGATCGCCGAGCGTCGACAATTCCCAGTCGAGCACCGCGATCACCTTCGCGCCCGCGCCGTCCGTTGCATTGGCGAAGATCATGTTGTCGATGCGATAGTCACCGTGGACGATCGACGTCCGCGTCTGGTCGGGCAAGGTGCGCGGCAACCAGTCGATCAGCCGCTCGACCGACTCCATCCGCTCGGTCTCCGCCGCGCGATATTGCTTGGTCCAGCGCCCCACCTGCCGCTCGAAATAATTGCCGGGCTTGCCATAGGATGCGAGCCCCGCCGCCGCGTAATCGGTGTTGTGGAGCGCGGCGAGCGCGTCGATCATCGCGTCATAATGCGCGCGGCGTTCGGCGGGCGTCGCACCCGGCATCGCGCCGTCCCAGATTGTCCGGCCTTCGACCATCTCCATCACGTAGAATGGCGCGCCGATGACGTCGGGATCCTCGCAAAGCCCGTACGGTCGCGGCACCGGGAAGCCCGTCGGATGAAGCCCGGCGATCACCGCATATTCGCGCTCGACCGCATGCGCCGAGGGCAGGATCGGCCCGAACGGCTTGCGTCGCAGGACATAGGCGCGCGCCGGCGTGTCGAGCCGATAGGTCGGGTTCGACTGGCCGCCGGCGAACTTGGCGTAGCGCAGCGGCCCGGCAAAGCCTTCGACCGACTCCGTCATCCATGCCGTCAAACGGTCGAGATCGAGCCGGTCCCGCTCGCCGACCGGGATCGTACCGACCATCGTGCTGGCTGCGTCGCTGCTCATGCGAAGGTGATCACGCTGCGCGTCGTGTCGCCGCGGCGCAATTCGTCGAACGCATCGTTGATCCGTTCGAGCGGCATCCGGTCCGCGATGATCGTGTCGAGATCGAGCAGCCCGCGCATGTAGAAATCGACGAGCCGCGGGATGTCGACCGGAAACCGATTTGACCCCATGAACCCGCCCTGCAGCCGCTTGCCCGACAACAGGTCCATCGCCGACAGCCCGACCTTCTCGCCCAGCGGCATCATGCCCAGGATCGTCGCGGTCCCGCCGCGCCGCAGCACCTTGACCGCGGTCGCCGCCGACTGCGTCCGGCCGACCGCCTCGATCGCATGGTGGACGCCGCCCCTGGTCAGCGCGACGACCTCGTCCGCGGCGGTCTCGGACAGCGCGTCAAAGCTGTGCGTGGCGCCAAGCTTCTCCGCCATCGCGCGCTTCTCCGGCACCGGATCGAGCGCGATGATCTTGCCCGCACCCGCGATCTTCGCAGCGTTCACCGCCGCCAGCCCGATCCCGCCGCACCCGACCACGCACACCGTCTCGCCCGGCGTCACGTCGGTCGTGTTGAACACCGCGCCCGCCCCGGTCGTGATCGCGCAGCCGAGCAGCGCCGCACGGTCCATCGGCATGTCGCGGTCGATCGCGACGCAGGCATGTTCGTGCACCAGCATCATCTCGGCATAGGCGCTCAGGTTCAGCATCTGCGCGATCGGCCGGTCACCCAGCATCAGCCGCGGCGGCGCGCCCTTTGGACGCCGCACCGAACTGTCAACGCAGAGCGCCATGCGGCCGGTCACGCAGAACTCACAGTGGCCGCAAAACGCCGACAGGCAGGTGACGACATGGTCGCCCACCTTGACCATGGCGACCTCGTCACCGACCGCCTCGACCACGCCGCAAGCCTCGTGCCCCGGGATGGTCGGCATCGCATGCGGATAGGCGCCGTCGACGAAGTGCAGGTCGGAGCGACACACCCCGACCGCGACGGTACGGATCAACACCTCACGCGGACCCGGCTTCGAGACGGTGACGTCCTCGATGCTGAGCGGCGTATTGGCTTCAAAAAGGACTGCGGCTTTCATGGGTGGTCTGGCTCCAGATTTGGCGGGCGCGCAATCAAAAATGCCGTTCGTCCCGAGCGAAATCGAAGGACTGGCTCGTTCGGGGCATGTCCTTCGACTGCGCTCAGGACGAACGGGACAGGGTCAGCGGCTCACCCCGACATCCCCGCTCGACACGCTCCCCTTTCGGAAGTCCCCGTATTTGCCGAATTCGTTACGCGCGATCGACCGGTTGTGGACCTCGTCGGGACCATCGGCGAAGCGCAGCGTCCGCATTGCCGCCCAGTCGTGCGCAAGCCGGAAATCGTCCGACACGCCGCCGCCGCCATGCGCCTGGATTGCATCGTCAAGGATCCTCAGCGCCATGTTCGGCGCGGCGACCTTGATCATCGAGATCTCGATCTGTGCGGATTTGTTGCCGGCCTTGTCCATCATGTCCGCGGCCTTGAGGCACAGCAGCCGCGTCATCTCGATATCGATCCGCGCGGTCGCGATCCGCTCCTCCCAGACCGAGAAGTCGGCGATCCGCTTGCCGAACGCGACACGGCTCAGCAGCCGCTTCGCCATCGCCTCGATCGCGGTCTCCGCGACGCCGATCGTCCGCATGCAGTGGTGGATGCGGCCCGGCCCGAGCCGGCCCTGCGCGATCTCGAACCCGCGTCCTTCGCCCAGCAGCACGTTCTCGACCGGCACGCGGACATTCTCGAGCACGACCTCGCCATGCCCGTGCGGCGCGTGGTCATAGCCATAGACGGACAGCATCCGCTTGATCGTCACGCCGGGCGTGTCCATCGGCACCAGGATCTGGCTCTGCTGCTGATGCCGCGATCCCTCGAAGCTCGTCTTGCCCATGACGATCGCGATCTTGCAGCGCGGATCGCCGACCCCCGACGACCACCATTTCGTCCCGTTGATCACGTAATGATCGCCGTCGCGGACCATCGACGTCTCGATATTGGTCGCGTCCGATGACGCCACCGCAGGCTCGGTCATCAAAAAGGCGGACCGGACCTCGCCGCGCATCAGCGGGCCGAGCCACGCCTCCTTCTGCTCGCGGGTTCCATAGCGATGGAATACCTCCATATTGCCTGTATCGGGCGCCGAGCAGTTGAAACATTCGCTCGCCCAGCTGACCTTGCCCATCTCCTCGGCGCATAACGCATATTCAAGATTGGTCAGCTGCGTTCCCTCGAACACGAAGCTGTCATCGACGTGAGTTTGCCCGGAATGGGGGGGCATGAAGAAATTCCACAGCCCCGCGGCCTTGGCCTTTTCCTTCATCTCCTCGATTACCGGAATCACCTTCCAGCGCTCGCCATGGTGGGCCTGCGCGTCGTAGTCGGCCTGACGCGGGCGGATATTCTGATCGATGAAGTCGCGCACGCGATCTCGGAAATAGGTCTCTCGGTCGCTGAAGCTGAAATCCATGCGGGCTCTCCATCGGTCCACGGTCTGGCGGTCGATTAGACCATACCGCGTATTCGGTAAAGCATCCCGGAGCGTGCCGAAAGCCGGTTTTCCGCTCGGCCACGAAAGCGCCTAAAAAGCACTGTAACTTCAAATCGAAGCTGTTAGGGTATTTTGATGAAGGTTCCGGCAGAGGCGATCGAAGACGGCGAACAGGGAACGAAGCGCTTCCGTGCCAAGCGTGACGCCATCCTCGCCGCAGCCGCAGAGGCGATCAACGAGCAAAGCGCCAAGGGCATGACCTTCGCGGACGTCGCGCGGCGGGTCGGGCTCAACACGACGAGCGTTACTTACTATTTCAAGCGCAAGGAAGACCTTGCCGCCGCCGCGTTCGAGAACACGCTCGATTATCTGCTGCGGATGCTCGACGAGGCGATGGTCGAACCGACCCCGCAGGCGCGCGTCGCCCGCTATCTTGCGCTCAACATGGCGCGGCTCGGCCGGATCCAGCGCGGCGAGGAAAAGGCGTTCGCGGTCCTCTCCGATCTGCGCGCCACCGAAGACCCGATCCGCAGCCGGCTGATGAACGGCTGGCGCGAAGTGTTCCGCCGCACCCGCCTCCTCTGGGGCCCGTCGACCGGCCGCGCACAGACCGACATTCAGAGCGCGCGCGCGCACGTCCTGCTCGAAAATACCTTCTGGTTGCCGATCTGGCTGACGCGCTACGAGCCCGACCAATATACCCGTGTCGAGGCGCGGTTGATGGACGTGTTCGCGCACGGCATCGCCGGGCCGGGTGCGCGCTGGGCACCGACGCTGCTCGACCTTAGCCATGACGATGCCGAACCGGGGCGCGAGGCGTTCCTGCTGGCGGCGACGCGGCTTATCAACGAACTAGGCTATCGCGGCGCATCGGTGCAGAAGATCGCGTCCGAACTGAACGTCACCAAGGGCAGCTTCTACCACCATCTCGATGCCAAGGACGATCTGGTCATCGCCTGCTATCGCCGCAGCTTCGACACGATCGCCGATGCGCAGGGACGCGGTGAGGCCGAGGGCGGCAGCTATTGGCACAAGCTGTCGAGCACCGTCGCGACTTTGCTCGACGTCCAGTTCGCCGAACGCGGTCCGCTGCTCCGCACGACGGCGCTCAGCGGCCTGCCGCCGAGCGTCCGCGACGCGATGGTCGAGCGCTCGAACGGGATCGCGCGGCGCTATGCGGGGATGATGATGGACGGGATCGGCGAAGGCTCGATCCGCGCGGTCGATGCGCTCATCGCCGCACAGGCGCTGATGGCGGTCCAGAATGCCGCCTTCGACATGCGCAAATGGGCGTCGACGATGCCGCGCGAGCGGGCTGTGGCGATGTATGCCTCGACGCTGATGTACGGCCTGTTCGACGATTGATCGGCAGAGGAGCGGCGGGGACCGGCACAGGCAGACTGCCGCGCCGCTCCCCGCCCCCGACGTCTCAGGCCGTCGCGAACGCAGCCTGATGCTCGTCGCGCTTGAGCAGCACGCCCGCACGCCAGTAATGATAGAGCGCCCAGGGCGTCATCATCACGATGATGACCAGCGCATAGCGTAGTGATTCCTCGCCAAAGGTCGGTTTTAACAGGTCGCTCAGCCAGCCGACCATCGTCGGGCCGAGGCCGAGGCCGACCAGGTTGATGACCAGCAACGTGATCGCCGCCCACATCGCACGGGTCTTCAGCGGCGCGAGATGCTGGATCAGTGCGAAACTCGGCCCCAGGTAGGAATTGGCGAAGATCAGGTAGACGAAATAGCTGCCGATCGCGATTGCCGGCACGTCGATCAGGTAGAAGGCCAGCGCGAAGGGCAGCGACAGCCCCTTCATGACGAGCACGACCCAGCTCTGCACGTGAAGGCCGTGGCGCTTGGCGAGCACATCGGCGATCTTGCCGCCGGCGAGCGCCGAGATTGCCCCGAACAGGGCACCCGGCAGCGCGATGTAGCGCGACACGTCGAGCATCGAGATACCCAGCGAGCGCTGCATGAAGCTCGGCCCCCACCCCGTCAGCGCGTACCCGATCATCGAGGTCAGGGTCACGCCGACGACGAGATGCCGCGCGGGCGCGCTCGCCCACATCGAGGCAAAGCCCTGCGCGACGCTCGGCATCGGCGCCGGCGCGGCGACCGGGCCGGCGTCGGACAGGCCGCGACGCGGTTCGACCATGAACAGCCGGACGAGCACCGCCAGCGCGATACCGGGCAGCCCGACGGTCATCATCGCCACCCGCCAGCCATAGCTGTGTGCAACGACGCCACCGATCAGCGTCCCGAAGCCCGCCCCCAGCACCACGCCGAGCGAATAGACCGCCATCGCACCCGCGCGCTTTTCGGGCGGGTAGAGATCGGCGATGATCGAATGGCTGGGCGGGCTGGATCCGGCCTCGCCGATTCCGACCCCGATGCGGAACAGCATGAGTTGCGTGAAGTTTTGCGCCAGACCGCACATCGCGGTCATCGCGCTCCAGATCGTCAGGCTCACCGCGATGATGTTGCGACGGCTCGTCCGGTCCGCCAGTCGCGCGACCGGAATGCCGAGCGTCGCGTAGAAGATCGCGAACACCAGTCCCGAAAGCAGCCCAAGCTGCGTGTCGGTCAGCACGAGGTCCGCCTTGATGCGTTCGAGCAGGATCGCGAGGATCTGCCGATCCATATAGCTGAAGAAATAGGTGAGCGTGAGCAGGGTGAGCGTCAGGCCGCGGCGCTTCATGGCCAGGGAATCGGCGATGTCGGAATGCGTCTTCAACGCTGTCGCCATGGTCATCCTCTCGTATCGTTGCTGGCCTTGCGACCTTGTTGGGACCGTACCCAATCGTTGAAAGCAAGGCCAGCGCCGAGAGCAATCAGAATTTTTGCGACAAACCGAGTTTTGCGGTGAACCCGAGCGGCGAGGCGGTGAACGGATCGTAATTCTGGTCCAGCCGCGCGAAGGGCGGCGCGCGGTCGAAGATGTTGAGCGCGGACAGCGACACCGTCGATCCGGTCGGCAACGCGATCCTCAGCGTGGCGTCCATCGTCTTGAACGCGCCGATCTCCTTGCCGCCCGTCACCGATCCACCCGCCAGAGCACCGAAGTTCGGCCCGAAGATCGCCGCGCCGCGTTGGTCGGTATAGCCATCGATATAGTTGAACTGCACCCGCAGGCTGGCGACATCGTAATCACCCTGCACATACCAGTTGCCCTTGATTTCGGGCACCGGATAGGCGGTCGTCTGGTAGTTGAGCAGGCCGACACCGTCGAACGCGGGCTGCACGACGATCCCCTCGACCGTCACGTCCTTGGTCTTGTAGTCGATGACATAGGTGCCGGTCGCGCCCACCGTGACGGTCGCCAGCCCGAGCTCGCCGCGGAAGCTTGCCTGGATGTCGAGACCCGAGGTCGTGACATTGGCGCTGTTGACATAGACGGTGCGCAACCGCTGGACATTGCCGACGCCGCAGCCCGCACCGGTGAAGGTGAAGCGCTGCTGGAGCGCGGCAAAGGCGGCATTGCCGCAATTGGCCGCGCCGCTCGCACCGAACAATGCGTTGACGATGCCCTGTGTCGGCTCCTGCTCGATCGGCCCCTTCAGGTCGTAGCGGAAATAATCGACGCTCGCATTGAACCCGCCCGCGTCGAGGATCACGCCGCCGCTATAGGTCGTCGCCTTTTCAGGCTCGAGATCCGGATTGCCGTTGATGTCGACCGCGCGGAACGAGGTGCCGATGATCTGCAGCGCGGTCAGATTGCCTTCGAGCTGCTGCGCGGGCGGTCCACGGAACGTCGTCCCGGCCCCGCCGCGCAGCGCCAGCCACGGCGCCACCTGGATTCGCAACCGTCCCTGCGGATTGAAGGTCGACCCGACATTGCCACCATAATCCTCGTACCGCGCGGACAGCTGGGCGTTGATCGCCTCGAGGATCGGCAGCTGCAGCTCGGCGAACAGCGCCTTCACGTCGCCCACCGAGGACGCGTTCCGGTTGGTGCCAAGAAAGCCCAGCGCACCCGTCTGCGGCGTACAGGTCGCACGCGGATTGAGCGGCGTCCCAGGGCAGGGATTGACCGCCAGATTGCTGTCGGCATTATAGTTCACGGCATAATAATTGCGCCGATACTGGCCGCCGATCGCAAAGCCGACATCGCCGCCGGGCAGTCGCAGCCCCGTCCGCCCGCCGAGCACGAGATCGCCGACGAACAATTGCGTGTTGTAGACGGTGCGCGTCGTCCGGAAGAAATTGTCGACCGTCGCAATGTCGTTGACCAATCCCGCACCGGGCGCGGTGCTGAGCCCGTTGGTACCGCGTGACCCGGCATAATTGGGGTTCACCTGGCCCGTGACCGGGTTTGCCGCCACCGCGGTCGAGAACGGGTTGAAGAAGGTGCAGCCATTCGTTCCGGCAAGCGAAGCGATCTGCGCAGCGGTCAGCCCGGCGCGCGACGCGGTGGTCGCATAGGCGCAATTGGGGCCACCAAAACCTGCGATCGCGTTCTGCAGCAGGTCACCGAACGTGTCGGTCCCCTCATTCTCGCGGACATATTGCGAATAGGTCCCGCTCGCGGTCAGGTTGATCCGGTCGGTGACCTCCCACGACAGGTCCGCGGTAAAGCGCATTTCCTCGGACTGGCGCTTGGAAAATGCCGATCCGCGGTCATTGTCCCCGCCCCGCATGACCGGATTGCCACCAAGCAGTGCCGGACGGAACAGCACGGGGAAGGCGAGCGCGGGTGCGAGCGGCGTGCCGTTCGCGGTCAGGCAGCCCGCCGCCGCACCATAGACCTGGCAATAATCGCGCAGTGCGGGTGCATAGGTCGGCACCTGGAAGAAGCCCGCGCCGCCGCCCGCCGCATTCGCCGATGGCGGCAGCGTCGGCAGATAGGTCGGCGACGTCGTGATCCGCGTCGATGTCGCTCCATAGAGCGCGGTCGCGGTGAATTGCAGCGAACTGGTGAGGTCGATCGCGACCTCGGCATAGGCCTGATACCGGTCCTCCGGCTCGACCAGATTGCCGAACTGACCGTAATTGTTGAAGCATCGATCGGTCGGCACGGCGATCGTCCCGACCGCAGTCGGCGTCGGTGTGGTCGAGCCCGCGACGCTGCGGAATCCGCCGAGCGATTCACACCCCAGATCGCGAACGAAATTCACCCCGTTCGACACGCCGTTCGCGCCATAGCCGGTGAACAGACGCCCGCTGACCGGGTCGAGAAACGGAACGGTCGCGTTGAAATCGAGATTGCCGGGGTTGCCGCCGCCGGTCCACCCGCCCTGGGGATTGTTGGCGTAGGGCTGGATCGTAAAATCTCGATCGGTGGTACGCAGCTCGGACCGATGCTGATAGCCGAACGACGCCAGCATCCGCACGCCGTTGCCGCTGTGACCATAGCTCATGGCCGTGCCGTAATCGCCCTTCGACCCGTCGATATAGCGATAGTCGCCCGACACCAGGAAACCCTGCTGGTCGGTGCGCGTGATGAAATTGACCACGCCCGCGATCGCGTCCGAGCCATAAGTCGCGGCGGCCCCGTCCTTGAGCACCTCGACGCGGCCGATCGCGGCCGACGGGATCAGGTTGATGTCGACGATCGGAATACCGCCCCCGACCGGCACCAGCCGCTTGCCGTTGAGCAGCACCAGCGTACGTTGCGGCCCCAGCCCGCGCAGGTTGACCGACGCGACGCCTTCATTGCCCTGACTGCGGCTGTCGAATTGGTTCGCGTCGCCGGTCACGCCGTTCGAGGTCGGCAGGTTCTTGAGCAGTTCGACCGCGGTCGGCGCGCCCTGCTTCGCGAGTTCATCGCCCGAAATCACGTCGACGGGTGCGGCGGCATCCTCGGACGACCCGCGGATCAGCGAGCCGGTGACGATGATGTCGGCATTTTCGGACTGGACGGCGGCAGACTGCGCGGGGGTCGCTGTGACCTGCCCCGCTCCCGTCGTTCCCAATGGTTGTGGATCACCCCCGATTTGCGCTGCCGCCGGAACGGCAAGGGCCCATGCAATGACGAAAAACGCGGACGCGACGAAATAGCGCTGCTTGGCCACATCACTCTCCCCTGTTCGGCCGAAGCACTTTGGCCCGTACCGCATCATCGAATAGATTCTTCTACGCCTTACGCGTCAAGCGGGAAAATCGTAGCATATTGCCACTAATTCCTGCCAATACTGTCATGTAGACGGCTTTCGCCAGTTCCGGATCGGCCAGAACCATTTTTCGATCTTGCGATAATGTGGCCCCGGGGAGAGGGCCTTTGCCGCAGCGGTCCGACCCTAAGGAAACCAGCCGCCGCCGGCCTTCAAGCGCCGCAATCAGATCACGCCGATGATGACGCAAAACGGGGCAGCGCACGCGACGTCAGGCCAGGTCGCACAATGCTCGCTGATGCTGGGGTTTCAGGAAGGACGGCGGAAGGTACGGCCTTGCCGTCCTTCCGCCTTATCCCCTCTCCAAACTCGTCAAGGCGGCGACCTGTTGGACTGCCTGCCTGTCGATACCGAGCACTGCGCGAGTGCTGCGAGGCTCAACCACCCTAAGTCCGTCTCTTTCCGAAACTGAACATCAGGTATGGGCAGCTATTGGCATGATTCGCCGGGGGATGCAAAGGGAAGTTCGGGCGCCGTCGCGGATGCCGGACTAAAGTCGGGGATGCCAACATGAGAGCCCTCCGACCACGTCGGGCCGGTCCGAAGCACGAGGCCGGGGCCAAGACCCGGGACGCCAGCGGCGCTAGGCCTCTGCGCTCGGACGGGCCGACGCGCGGTCGTGCCAGGCCCTGAGATGCTCCAACTCGTCCGGGATGGGAATGCCGACGAAACCGGCGAAATCGATCGTCGTCAGCAGGACGATGTCGGCAATGGTATAGCGCACCCCATCGAGCCATTCGGTGTCCGCCAGCGCAGCGTCGAACTCCGCCATGGCCGCCCGGACACGCGGCCTCTGGGTTTCGCCGAATTCGGTATATTGCGGCTTCACGATCCGCGCCGTCCAGGGATGCGTATGCTGCCACACCAGCGACAGCGGCGTCATCAGCCGCAATTCGACCCGCCGCGTCCACATGTCCACCTCGGCGATATTGTGCGCGCCGTGCCCGAAAAGCGGCGGCTCCGGATGCAGGGCCTCGAAATATCGACAGATCGCGACGCTCTCGGTCAGCACGCGGCCATCGTCGAACGCCAGCGCAGGCGTCCGGCCATAGGGGTTCACCGCGAGGAACGGCGCCGCCTTGTGCTCCGCCTTTGGTATCGACACCTGCACCATCGGAATGCGCACCTGCTTTTCGGCAAGGAAGATCCGGACGCGGCGCGGGTTGGGCGCCGGCGAGGCACTGTCGTAGAACAACATCAGCTGATCCTTTTGCGAGTCGCCTTTTCGAATATCGCGTATGGCATTCGACGCGCACTTCGCCTAGCCACGCGGATATGACGATCGCCTCCGATTTGCTCGCTACCGACTTCGCGACCCTGCCGGATCTGATCCGCGCGCATGCCCGCGAACGCGGATCATCGACCGCCATCGCGGATTCACAGGGCAGTATCGACTATGCGACGCTCGACCGGACGATGGACCGTGTCGCGGCAGCGCTGCAACGCGACGGCATCGCCGCGGGACAGGCGATCGCGATCGTTGCCGCACCGTCGACCAGCTATCTTTGTGTTTTCCTTGGCGCGGTACGGGCCGGCTGTGTTGCGACCCCGATCGCGCCGTCGGCGACTCCCGCAGCGATCGCGGCGATGATCGCGGACAGCGGCGCGCCGATCGTCGTGCTGGACGAGGCCATGGCGCAGGCTCTGGCCGACGAACGCATCACCGCGCGGACCCTGCTGATGTCGGATGCCCACCTGCCGCCCCAGGGGCCGTCCGGCGACGCCGAGCTGTTGGAGAGCTGGCTCGCACCCGATGCCGCACGCCCCACGCCCGTGGCGATCGCGCCTGGCGATGCGTTCAACATCATCTACTCGTCGGGCACGACCGGCACGCCCAAGGGGATCGTCCAGAGCCATGCGATGCGCTGGGCGCATATCGCGCGCAACAGCGCCGCAGGGTTCGACACTGCGGTCACGATGATCGCGACGCCGCTCTATTCGAACACCACGCTGGTCAGCGTCCTGCCGACGCTCGGCTGGGGCGGCAGCGTCGTGCTGATGGGCAAGTTCGACGCGCGCGGTTATCTGACGCTCGCCGAGCGCTACCGCGCGACGCACACGATGCTCGTCCCGGTCCAGTATCAGCGGATCATGGCGCTCCCCAATTTCGACGCGTTCGACCTGTCGGCGTTCCGCTTCAAGACGAGCACCAGCGCGCCCTTCTCCGCCGCGCTGAAGGCCGACGTCGTCGCACGCTGGCCAGGGTTGCTCCTCGAGTTCTACGGCATGACCGAAGGCGGAGCGAGCTGCGCGCTCAACGCGACCGCGCATCCGACCAAGCTGCACAGCGTGGGTCAGCCGATGCCGGGGCACGAGATCCGCCTGATCGACGACGACGGCGTCGAGGTGCCGCCGGGCGAAATGGGCGAGGTTGTCGGCCGCTCGCCCGCAATGATGAACGGCTATCACGGCCGCAGCGCTGCGACGCGCGACGCCGAATGGCATGATGCCGAGGGCAACCGCTATATCCGCCACGGCGATGTCGGTCGGTTCGACGAGGACGGCTTCCTGATCCTGATGGATCGCAAGAAGGACCTGATCATCTCGGGCGGGTTCAACATCTACCCCTCCGACCTCGAGGCGGTGCTTGGGCAGCATCCCGACGTCGCCGATTGCGCGGTCATCGGCATGCCGTCGGAGAGCTGGGGCGAGACGCCGGTTGCGGTCATCGTCCCTCGCTCGCCCGAGGCTAACCCGGCGGATATCCTGGCATGGACCAACGCGCAGCTCGGCAAGACCCAGCGCCTGTCGGGCATCCATCCGACCAGCGAACTTCCCCGCAGCGCGATCGGCAAGGTGCTCAAACGCGAACTGCGCGACCGGCTGACGGGCACGCCGGCATGACCAGTCTCCGACAGGCGATCGACGCGCTGCAACCGACCGAGGGCGGCTGGCGCGGGACCGTGCCGGACAATTGGCTGCAGGGGCGCACCGCCTATGGCGGGTTCTCGGCCGCGCTCGCGCTGCATGCCGCGCAAATGTCGGACACCGACCTGCCACCGCTCCGGTCGGCGCAAGTCTCGTTCATCGGGCCGCTGTCAGGCGACATCGTCATCCGCGCGACGCGGCTAAGACGCGGCCGCAATGCCGCGTTCGTCCAGGCGGACGTCGAAAGCGCGGCAGGGCTCGGGCTGCGCGCCACCTTCGTCTTCATGGGGCCGATCGCCTCGCGCGTCGACCACCACACCGGCACCGCGCCCGCCTTCGCGGTACCCGACGCCGACACCGCGACCTATCGCGGCCACAGCGCGGTCGCCTTCTCGCGCAATTTCGATCTGCTCGACCGGCGCGACGACAGCGTCGGCCCCGCCGAATGGTTGCGCTGGGTCCGGCTGGCGGATCGCGACGGCATCGATCCGATGGTCGAACTGATCGCGGTCGCCGACTGCCTGCCACCTTCCGCGCTCAAGCTGCTCGGCGGGCCGGCACCGCTCAGCTCGATGACCTGGCTGCTCAACATTCTCGGCCCGCAACCGGTGACGCAAAATGGCTGGTGGCTGTTGCGCGCGACGACCGACTATGTCCGCGACGGCAGTTCGAGCCAGTCGATGGCGATCTGGAACGCGCAAGGCCTGCCGATCGCCGAACAGATGCAGAGCGTCGCGATCTTCGCCTGACGGCCACGTCAGGTCGGCCGCGCGCGAATGTGACGTGCACGATACAGATTGCGACAGTTTATCCGTCACCTGACAAAGCGTCGCGACAGCAGACCATCATAACCGGGACATTCGATGGGGATCAGCCCCGTCCGACCGGAGATACGCGATGCGCAAGACCCTGCTCACGCTGGCGCTGACTGCCAGCAGCTTTGCCGCCACGGCATGCGGCGCACAGTCCGCCCCCGCCGACCGCGCCGACGCCGCCGCCACCAGCGCCGCCAATCGCGCCGCGCTGCAGACGACCATCGCCGGCCAGGCGCAGGCGGCGCCCGAAGCGCGCCCGCGCGGTCCCGGCCCGCAGCGCGCAGGCCGGATGCGCGGCGGGCCGATGATGCAGGCCGACACCGATCGCGACGGCGTCCTCACCCGCGCCGAAGTCGTCGCGCAGGCCGAGGCCCAGTTCGCCCGATTGGACGCCGACGGCGACGGCATCGTGACGGCGGCCGAACGCCAGGCGGCACGCGAAGCGATGCGCGATCGTCGCGAGGCCCGGATGGCGGCACGCGGCAAGACGCTCCCGCCCGAGCGCGCAGGCATGGCGGACGGCAGGAAGGGCCAGATGATGCGCGGCAGGCGCGGCGGCGGTGACGGCGTGCTCACACGCGCCGAATTCATCGACCGTGCCGGGCAGCGTTTCGACCGGATGGACGCCAATCGTGACGGACAGCTCGACGCGAGCGAGCGGCCGGATCGCCGTGCGATGCGCCATGGTCGCGGGCACCGGATGGACCGGGCTGGCGGCGACACCGATCAGTAATCTGCCCCCCTGCCCCTGCGCGCCGGACGGTCTGCGATCGTCCGGCGCTTCCTTTGGACACGCACCATGCTAGACGTCGCCCCCATGGGAGACATGCCGCATCTGTTGCTCGTCGATGACGAGCGTTCGATCCGCGAGCCACTGGCCGCCTATCTGACGAAGCAGGGATTTCGCGTCACGCAGGCGGGCGACGCGGAAGCCGCGCGGACGCGGCTGACCGCCTATGCGATCGACCTCGTCATCCTCGACATCATGATGCCGGGCGAGGACGGGCTGAGCCTGTGCCGCCACATCGCCGCGACCAGCGACGTGCCGGTCATCCTGCTCACCGCGCGCGCGGAGGAAACCGACCGGATCGTCGGGCTGGAAATGGGCGCCGACGATTATGTCGTGAAGCCTTTCTCGCCGCGCGAACTCGCGACGCGGGTGAAGGTCGTCCTGCGCCGCGCCACCGCGGGCGGCGCACGTCAGCATGCGCCCGAGGCCAATTCCTACGCCTTTGCCGGCTGGGTTCTGAAATCGGGCGAACGCGCGCTGGTCGACCGTGAAGGCGTGTCGGTGCCGTTGTCGACCGGCGAGTACAACCTGCTGCTCGCGCTCGTCACGCGACCGCGCCAGGTCCTGACCCGCGACCAGCTGCTCGATCTGACCCAGGGGCGCGAGGCCGCCGCGTTCGATCGCGCGATCGACAACCAGGTCAGCCGGCTGCGTCGCAAGATCGAGGCGGATGCCAAGACGCCCGAACTTATCAAGACGGTCTGGGGCGGCGGCTATACGCTGGCGGCCGAGGTCATCCGTCTGTGATCGCGCACCCGTGACGGCGTCCCGGCCCTGGCCGCGCAGTCTGGCAGGGCAGATGGCGCTGCTCATCGCACTCGCCCTGTTCGTCGCGCAGGCGATCAATTTCGGGCTCATCCTTCGCGACCGGACCGAATTCCGTCTCGCCCAGGCCACGCGACCGGTGGCGACGCGGATTGCCGATGCGCTCGAACGCGAGGCGCATGCCGGGCGGCCGCTGACCGCCGACCGCGGCCGGGTCCGTCGCCTCACCGCCAATCCGCTCGCCCCCTTCGCCTATCAGCGGCATCCGGAGGTCGCGGCGGAACTCCGTCGCCAGCTTGCCGACCAAGGGCTGACGGTGGGCCGGATCGATACCGGTCTGCGCCCGGTTTCCGACGACGATGCCGGGTCCCGGCGGCGGGAGGGTCGTCGCAACGCCGACCGGCGGGGCGACCTGCAGGGCCCCACGCTGGTGATCGCGGTCGAACAGCCGGGCCGCGGGTGGCTGGCGATCACCGCGCCGTGGCCGCAGCCGGGTTGGCGGCTGCTGTTCGCACTGTTGAGCCAGACCGCGATCCTGTACGTCATCGTGCTGTTGCCGGTGCTGTGGATCGTCCGGCGGATGTCGCGCCCGTTGCGCGATCTGCGCGCCGCGGCGGAGTCGTTCCGGCCGGGCGAGCCGGGTATCGCGCTGTCGGTTCGCGGCCCCGACGACGTCGCCGCGCTGGTCGGCGCCTTCAACGCGCTGCGGCTGCGCGTCACCGCGATGCTCGACGAGAAGGATCGGATGCTCGGTGCGATCGGCCATGACCTGCGCACGCCGCTGGCAGCACTGCGTGTCCGTATCGAATCGGTCGAGGACGACACCGATCGCACGCGGATGGCGGACACGATCGCCGAGATGAACCGCACGCTCGACGACATCCTGTCGCTCGCCCGGCTCGGCCGTCCGAGCGAGCCGCCGACCGATGTCGATCTGGCGGCGCTGGTCGACGCGGTGGTCGAGGATTTCCGCGATATCGGTGACAATGTGACGTTCGTCGAGGCGGGGCGGCTGCGGATGCACTTGCGCCCCTCGCTGATCCGACGTGCAGTTCGCAACCTGATCGAAAATGCGGTCAAATATGGTGTGTCGGCGGAGGTCCGCGTCGAGGCGGATGCGCGCCGCGTCGCGATCGTCGTCGCCGATCAGGGACCCGGGATCCCCGAGGATCGCATGGGCGACGTGTTCGATGCGTTCACCCGGCTGGAGACGTCACGCAATCGCGAAACCGGTGGCATCGGACTGGGCCTCGCGCTCGCCCGCGCGATCATCCGCGAGGCCGGCGGCGAGATCCGCCTCGTCAACCGCACGGGCGGCGGCCTGGACGCGATCATCGAACTCCCGCGCTGACCGGTCTTCCCCCTCCCCACCGGAGAGGGGGACAATGCTCGCCTAGTCCTCGACGATCTGGCTGTTGGTCCGCGTATCCTTCATCCGCAGATACACGATCAGCGACACCGCGATCATCCCGGTCACATACCAGTAGAAGCCGCGCTCGAACCCGGAATCCTTGAACTTGAGCGCGACATATTCGGCGGTCCCGCCGAACAGCGTGTTGGCGAGCGCATAGGGCAAGGCCACACCCAGCGCACGGATATGCGCAGGGAATAACTCAGCCTTCACGACTGCGTTGATCGAGGTGTAGCCCGTCACGATCAGCAGCGCCGCCATCACCAGCAACCCGGCATAGAGCGGGTTGGTCGCGGTCTCGAGCGCGGTGAAGATCGGATAGGTGAACAGCACGCCCGCAATACCGAACGCGATCATGAGCGGCTTGCGGCCGACCCGATCCGACAACCCGCCCGCGATCGGCTGGAGCAGCATGAACACGAACAGCGTCGCGGCATTGATCTGGCTCGCCACTTCGCGGCTGAAACCGCTCGTGTTCACCAGGAACTTCTGCATGTAGATCGAGTAGGCGTAGAAGGCGAGCGTACCGCCTGCGGTCAGCAGCATCACCGTCATCGTCTCGCGCGGATGCTTGGTGATCAGCTGGAGGAAGCCCGACTTGGGCTTGCCGTCGCCCGCCTCGGACTTGGCATTCTCGAAGCTCTGCGTTTCGGCCAGCCCGCGACGAATATAGAACACGACCACGGCCAGGACCGCACCGATCGCGAACGGAATGCGCCAGCCCCAGGAATCGAGTGCCGCCTCGCTCATCGTCGATTGGAGCACCAGCAGCACGCAGATCGCGAGCAACTGGCCCGAGATCAGCGTGACATACTGGAACGATGAGAAGAAGCCGCGGCGATCCTTGCCCGCCATTTCGGTCAGATAGGTCGCCGACGCGCCATATTCACCGCCGACCGACAACCCCTGCATCAGGCGTGCGATCACCAGCATGATCGGCGCGAACACGCCAATCGTCTCGTATCCCGGCGTGCATGCGATGATCAGCGAGCCTGCGCACATCAGCGTCACCGCGACGGTCAGCCCCGCCTTGCGGCCGTGGCGATCCGAATAGACCCCCATGATCCACGCGCCGATCGGCCGCATCAGGAAGCCGACGGCAAAGATCGCCGCCGCGCTCAGCAGCTGCGCCGTGCGGTCGGTTGAGGGGAAGAAGTGCGGCGCGAAGTAGAGCGTGAAGGCGGAATAGACGTACCAGTCGAACCATTCGACGAGATTGCCGGTCGATCCGCCGATGATCGCTTTCAGGCGTGTCTTCTGATCGGGGGCCATTATTTCGCGTCCTGTGCGGCTTGGGTTGGGGCAAAGCCGCGCTTCTTGAGCAACGCGTTCACATCCGGGTCGCGACCGCGAAAGGCGCGGTACGCCTCCGCGCGATCGGTCTCGTTACCCGTCGACAGCAGGAGCCTGGCGAACTTGTCCGCGGTCGGCTTGTCCCAGGGGCTGCCCGCCTCCTCGAACGCAGCGAACGTGTCCGCGTCCATCGTCTCGGACCAGAGATAGCTGTAATAGCCCGCTGAATAACTGTCGGACGAGAACAGATGCTGGAACTGCGGCACGCGGTGCCGCATCACCAGCTGCTTCGGCATGCCGATTTCGGCGAGCGTCGCCGCCTCGAACTTGTCCGGGTCGATCACGCCATTGGCCACGGTGTGTATCTTCATGTCGACGATTGCCGACGACAGATATTCCGCGGTGGCGAAACCCTGGTTGAACGTCCGTGACTTCTCGATCTTGTCGAGCAGATCCTGCGGCATCGCCGCCTTGGTCTGGTAATGCCGCGCATATTTGTCGAGCACGTCGCGGGTGAGCAGCCAATGCTCGTTCACCTGGCTCGGATATTCGACGAAGTCGCGCGGCGTCCCTGCAAGGCCCGGATACTGGACGTTCTGCAGCATCGCGTGGATCGCATGGCCGAATTCGTGGAACAGCGTCTGCGCATCGTCGAGGCTGATCAGGATCGGCTCGCCGGGTGCGCCCTTGGCGAAGTTATTGTTGTTCGACGACAGCACCAGCTGCGCCGGGGCAAGCCCGCGCTGCCCGCGATAGGTGTTCGCCCAGGCGCCCGAGCGCTTGCCGGTCCGCGCGAAATCGTCGCGGTAGAACAGCCCGACATCCTTGCCGGTCTTGTCCGTCACGCTCCACACACGCATGTTCGGCTCGAACACCGGCACCGTGCCGGTGATCTCCTTGAAGTTCAGCCCGTACAGCCGGTTGGCGGCGTAAAGCGATCCCTGGATGATGTTGCCGAGCTCGAAATACGGCTTGAGCTGCGCCTGGTCGAGATCGTAGCGGCTCTTGCGGACCTTCTCCTGATAGAAGCGGTAATCCCAGGGCTCGATCGTCAGCGACGCGCCGGCGATCTTCTGCATGTCGGCGACCTCTTCGGCGACGCGCCCCTTGGCGGCGGGCCAGACGCGCATCATCAGGTCCATCGCCGCGGCGGGCGTCTTGGCCATCGTGTCCTGCATCCGCCAGTCGGCATGCGTCTTGAACCCGAGCAGATGCGCGCGGTCGGCACGCAGCTTGACGATCTGCGCGATCGTCGCGTTCGTGTCGTTGGCATCGCCGTTATCGCCGCGATTGACGAACGCGCGCCACACCTTCTCACGCAGCGCGCGGTCGGTCGCGTAGGTCAGCACCGGATCGACCGCGCTGCGCGTGTTGACGATCGCGAAGCCCGGCAGCTTGCGCTCGGCCGCCGCGGCCTTGGCGACCGCCTTCACGCTGTCGGGAAGCCCGGCCAGCTGCGCTTCGTCGGTGACCGAGATCGCCTTGCTCTCGTCGGCGAGCAACTTCTCGCCAAAGGTCGAGAACTGCGTCGCGAGCTGCTGGTTATACTGAGAAAGCTGCGCCTTCTGGGCATCGTTCAGTTTCGCGCCCTGGCGCACATAGCTGTCATAGATCCGCGTCACGAGCCGGATCTGCTGCGCGTCCAGCCCGCTCGAATTGCGCGCGTCGTAGATCGCCTGGATCCGCGCAAACAACGGCTTGTCGAACGTGATCGCATCCGACGCGGCGGAAAATTTGGGCGACCATTCGCGGTCGAGCTTCTGATAGGCGGGCGTATTCATGTTGCCCGTCATCACGCCGAACAGCGTCATCACCTGCCCGTAGCGCTTGCCCGCAAGCTGCATCGGCACGATCGTGTTCGCGAAGGTCGGCTTGGCCGGGTTATCGGCGATCTTGCGATATTCGGCGGTGCGCTCCGCCAGCGTCGTCTCGAACGCCTGCGGGAACAGTTCGGGGCGGACCTTGTCCCAGGGCGGCACCCCGCCTGCGGGGCCGGTCCAGTCGGCAAGCAGCGGATTGGCGGAGGGCGCGACCGCGGTCTGCGCCATGGTAGATGCTGACGCCATCAATGCGGCTGCACTGATTGCGAGGGGTAGAAAATGCACATGGTTCTCCCGGACGATGTTGACGCCATCATAGAGACAATGTGCAGATGCGGAACCCCGCGTGCCGCGGCGGCACCCCCCGGCCCGCGCTGGCAGGCCGTGTCCAAGGCGCCGAAGGACCGGTCAGGCTGCCCGGGACTAGACGTCGTCAGACGCCTCTGAATGCCCATCCATAGCGTTTGAAGGCGGGGTCTGCTGTTCAGCTAGACGTGCCGCCTCGATCAGCCGGCGGCCCGTTTCGGCCGCCGCCGCGGGCGTCATCGCGATTGCCAGGCCATTGGGTCCATCAAGCGTCACCTGCCCCTGCTCGGCCGCCGCTACGCCCGGCTCGTCCTCCGGCTTCAACCTGTCGTTCATGCAAAGGCTCCGGCGGGGGTGGCGCTCGTCCCGTAAAGATAGTCGGGATGAAATTCCCCAACACTCGCCAGCCCGGCTGGATCCATGATCTCGACGGTATTTGCCCGGAATGTCACCAGCTTGCGCTCTCGCAGCAAGCGCAGCACACGATTGACGTGGACACCGGTGATGCCGCAGGCCTCCGCCAGATCGGGCTGGGTCATCGGCAGCGTGTAGCAGCCGTCCTTCGCCAAGCCGACCATCGCCAATCGTGCGTAGATCTCGCAGAACAGATGCGCCACGCGGCCCTCGGCGCCGAGCCGCCCCATCCGGAAAATCCATTCGCGGTGCATCGCCGCATCCAGCAGCGTGCTGAACCAGAGCCGCTGCGTCAGATGCGGATGCCGTTCCGTAATCGTCTTCAGCGTCGCATGATCGAACGTCGCGACCTTTACCGGCCCCAATGTGGCGACGTCATGATCCAGCCGCTTCATCGGGAAGGCGTGAAGATCGACAAAATCCCCCGGGATATGGACGGCGACGAGCTGCCGCAGACCATCCCGATCATCCATGTAACGGCAGATGAACCCTTCGAGCAGCAGCGTGCTCGTCTGGACGGGCTGGCCGGCACGCACGAGGCGATGACGCGGCGGCAGCGACCTTACCTCGGCGACGCTGTCTTCCAGGATCTGCTTTTCCTGTGCGCTCAGGTCCTCGCGGCCTCGGCCCAGCAAAAATTTTTCCGTCAGCATGCCTGTTTCCCCACCGCAATACCGCGCACGTGACGCGCTCATCAGCGGATTCATATTGATCGAGATGAGTCAATCGCGTCGAAGGCGAAACAAAGCCGCCGGCCATCTGTTCCTCGTCGACCATGTATCAGCCGCAATCCCAAAACGACCATCCGCTCGCACGCGCGTTCATCGTGACGATCAAGGACACTGCCTTCCCGTGTGTCGGCGCCAAGTCGGCGCTGGCGAAGGGGCAGATGGACATCATCGTCGCGCGCGACCTTCGATCGGCATGGGACGACCTGCGCATCCTGCCCATGTTGGGCGACACGGTTCGAAAATATCATGAGGACCGCGCGATCTTCCGGACGCTCGTGGTGCTGTTCGAAGGTCCGGCCGACAGTGCCACGCACCTGAGCGAAGAGGAATTTGAAGCGCACCTCTGGGCCCGGGCCCAGTCGCTGAGCGACAAGGATGCGTGGCTTGGTCATCGTCCCGATCCATCGGTCAGCGCCGATCCCGATGATCCGCATTTTTCGCTGAGCTTTTCCGGCGAGGCATTTTTCGTCGTCGGCCTGCATCCGCAGGCCAGTCGTCCCGCGCGTCGTTTCGAGGCGCCGGCGATGGTGTTCAACCTCCACGATCAGTTCGAGGTGCTCCGGACGCAACAGCGTTACGACAAGCTGCGCACGTCGATCCTGGCGCGCGATCTCGAGCTGGCGGGGTCGATGAACCCGATGCTTGCGCGCCACGGCGAATCGAGCGAGGCACGCCAGTATAGCGGGCGGGTCGTCGATGATTCCTGGAAATGCCCGTTCAAGCGGAGCAGTGCACATGGTTGAGACGATCAGCCCCCGGTCGGGGACAGCCTTCATGCTCGATCGCGGCCAGACGCTGACCGTGATCGATCCCGAGGGCCGGCAGGTCGCCGATCTTCTGGCTTATAGCTGCGCCGACACGCGCGAGGTGATTTCGTCGGGGCGGACGCTGGACTATGCCAGCCGGCTCTATCTCACCACGGGCGACCGGCTCTATTCGAACCGCAGCACCGTGATGCTCGACATCATCGCCGACGATGTCGGCCGGCATGATTTCCTGCTGACGCCGTGTTCGAAGGAAACCTTCGCGATCATCTACGGCGACACCGATCCGCACCGGGGCTGCTTCGGCAATCTCGCGGCCGCCCTCGCGCCTTATGGTATCGAGCCGGATGCGATCCCGGTCGCGTTCAACTGCTTCATGAACGTGCCGATCGATGGCACGACGGGGGCGTTCACGGTCGAACCACCCCTCAGCCGCGCCGGCGACACCGTCACGTTCCGCGCAGAGATGGACCTGATCATCGGCTTGACCGCCTGTTCCGCGCTCCAGTCCAATGGCGGTGCGTTCAAACCGATCCAGTACCGGATCGACTGACGCCGTCTGCCCTTTGGCGCCGAAACGCCGGAGGTGAGCTCACAACAAGGCGTCGAGCAGTCCGATCAACGGCCGGTCGGCAGGTGGCATCGGCAGGTCGTGCATGTCCGCCGGGCGGACCCAGCGCAACGCGGATGCCTCGAGCGCGCGCGGCACGCCGGTCCATTTGCGCGTGATATAGAGAAGCAGGAGCAGATGCCGGTCGTCGAGCGGCGCACTGGCGAAGGCGGCGGGGGCAAGGCAGGCCTGCGGCACGGTGATCGCCAGTTCCTCTTCCAACTCGCGGATCAAGGCGGCTTCGGGCGTTTCGCCTGGCTCGACCTTGCCGCCCGGAAACTCCCACAGACCTGCAAGCGAGCGGCCCTCGGGGCGCTGCTGTAGCAGGACGCGGCCGTCCGCATCGACCAGCGCGGCGGCGACGACCGGCAACAAGTAAGCGACTTTGGTCATTCGTTAATCTCCGCGCTGTATAGGGCATGCCATGAAGCCGAAGCTGATCGTCGTAAAGACCATGCGTCGCAAGATCCGCGCCGCTGCGGCCGCGCTCATCACCGACCGGCGCGGCGCTACCGCAGTCGAATACGGCCTTATTCTTGCGCTCGTCGTTCTCGGCATGATTGCCGGACTCGTCTATCTTGCTGATGGCACTACGGCGCTCTGGAGCATGCTGCACAACCGAGTAGCTAACGCGCGCTAACCATAGCAAAAATCCGCCCGTTTAAGCTTTTCTCAATGGGTCACGTCTAGTCACGGAATTGCTGATCCGGTGTAGCCCCGGGCGGCCGGGTGACTGATGCTTTTAACGATGGAGACCGGAATGCAGACGCTTCGGAAGATTTTCAAGAACACCAAGGGCGCAACCGCAATCGAGTACGGCCTGATCGCCGCGCTGATCGCCGTCGCAGCCATCGCCGCAATGCAGGGCCTGGGTGGCAGCCTGAACAAGACGTTCAACAACGTCTCGACCAAGCTGAACGGCTCGACGACCTGATCTGCTCGGTCCCAGGATCGAAACGAAACGCATAGGGCGGCGGATCTTCGGATCCGCCGCCCTTTCGTTGTCGGGCTCAGAGACGACCCATCTTGAGGAACTTGGCCTGGCGTTCCTTGCGCAGCTCGACCGGCGACAAAGGAACGAGCGAGTCGAGTGCATCCGTCAGCGCGTCGCCCAGCGCGTCGATCGCCACCGCGCGGTCACGGTGCGCGCCACCCAGCGGTTCGGGGACGATCGTGTCGATCACGCCGAACGCCTTCAGATCCTGCGCGGTGATCCGCATCGCCTCCGCCGCCTCAGCCGCCTTGTCCGCGGTACGCCACAGGATCGACGCACAGCCTTCGGGGCTGATCACCGAATAAATGGCATGTTCGAACATCAGCACGCGATTGCCCGCCGCCAGCGCGACCGCGCCACCTGATCCGCCCTCGCCGACGATCGCCGAGACGATCGGCACGCCTGCGTTCAAGCAGGCTTCGGTCGACCGGGCGATCGCCTCCGCCTGCCCGCGCTCTTCCGCCTGGATGCCGGGAAACGCCCCCGACGTGTCGACCAGCGTCACGATCGGCAGGCCGAACCGGTCCGCAAGCTCGACGAGGCGGATCGCCTTACGATAGCCCTCGGGCTTGCCCATGCCGAAATTGTGCCGCAACCGGCTTGCGGTATCGTCGCCCTTCTCATGGCCGAGCACCATGATCTTGCGGCCGCGGAACGTCGCAAAGCCCCCCAGGATCGCCTGGTCGTCGCCGAACGCCCGGTCACCGGCGAGCGGCATGAATTCCTCGAACAGCGCGGCCGCATAATCCTTGAAGTGCGGCCGCTCGGGATGGCGCGCGACCTGCGTCTTCTGCCACGGCGTCAACCGGGCGAAGGTGTCCTTCAGCAGCTTGTCGGATTTCGCCTGCAACCGCATGATATCGGCGGACAGATCGAGATTGCCATCGCTGGCGGTCTCACGAAGTTCGTCGATCCGCCCCTGCAGTTCGGCGATGGGTTTCTCAAAGTCGAGGAAGCTTGGCATCCGCGTCGGTTACGGGGCGCGCGCCGGAACGTCAACGTGAGGTCGCGTGCTCCGGATCGGTCAGGGGGTGGCGGGTGTTGACGAGCTCGATCAGTTTGCTCGCCTCGACATGCGTATAGATCTCCGTCGTCGCGATATCGGCATGCCCGAGCATCGCCTGCAACGCCCTCAGATCGGCGCCCCCCGCGAGCAGATGCGTCGCGAAGGCGTGGCGCAGGACATGCGGGCTGACGCGGTCGGGGGGCACCCCCGCCTCTGCGGCCAGCGCCTTGACGATCTGGTACAGGCGAATCCGTGACAAATGCCCCTTGCCGGAGGGGAACAGCCACGGCTGATCCGCCGCGACATGCGTGCGCCACAGCGCGACGGCGGCACGCGCCCGGTCGGAAATCGGCACGAGCCGCTCGCGCCCGCCCTTGCCGCGCAGGATCAGGAACGGCCGGTCGGGATGCACCGCGGCGCGTGGCAGGCTGACGAGCTCGGTCGCACGCAACCCCGATCCGTAAAGCAGTTCGATCAGCGCGGAGAGCCGCAGGTCGGCCGGATCCATCGGATCGCGCGCGACGCGCTCGACGATCGCGGCGAACAACCGGTCGACATCGGCATGGCTGAGGATCTTCGGCAAGGGCCGTGCCGTGCCCGGCCGCGGCAGTGCCTTGCCCGGATCGTCACTGCGATGCCCTTCGTCGGCGAGAAATCCAAAAAAGCGCCGCAAGGCCGCGGACTTGCGGCCTACCGTCGCGCGCGACAGGCTGCTCCAGCTGTCCGCCAGCCGCCCCAGCGCATCGCCGTCCGCGCGGGCCAGCGCGCCCTCGGCGACGCGTGATGCGAGCATGAGATCGCTGCGATACGCCGCGATCGTGTTCGCCGCGGCGCCCGATTCCGCCGCCATCATCTCGAGGAACCGCTCGATCAGCGCCCGGTCGCTCGCCGGCGGCGCGCGCTCGAACGCATTTGCCCCGGCGACCGCATCGGTCATGATCGGGCCCGCGTCACGCGCGCGCGATCGCCTCGGCCGCGATCATCCGGGCCTCGCCCTCAAGTCCCACGGCGCGCAGGGCCGCGACGATCCGGTACAAGGCCTCGGGCGGCATGCCGTGCCAGCTGGCGGTCTGCATGCCCGTCGCCGCGAGCAGCGCGACCGTCCCCGTCTGGCCGGCCCGCGCGGCCTTGTCGAGCGCACGCGTCCAGCCATTTTCGGTGCCGATCGGAACCGCCAGCGCCTGCGCGGCCCGTTCGATATCGCCCGCGCTCAGACGCCCGAGCCCGGCCAGTCCGGCGAACAGCAGACGCTGCTTCAGGGCCGAATCGCCGCGGCCACCGCTATAGGCAGCCAGATCGCCATAGCTCAGGCGACCGGTCGCATCGGGATCCGCCAGCGCGATCATCGCCCAGCCATCGCCCCCCTTGGCGACCGTGCCGCGCCAGCGCGCCGCGGTCCGGTCGAGCCCCGCGGACAGCATCGCGGCGACCATCCGGTCCGCATCGCGTTCGCCATTTGCGGGCGGGATCCGTGCCGCCGCCCGCGCGGTCAGCACCATCCGGGCATAGGACGGCCAAGCATCGTCCGCCTTGCCCCAGATCGATCGCAGCGCGGTCATCCGGCCTTCGGCGTTGCGGTCGGCATAGGCGGTGCGCAGGTCCTGCACGGTCGCGGCCACCGCGCTCTGCACGCTGTCGTCCGCCTCCGCCGCCGCATAGAGATCGACCAGTGCTGCGCTCGACAGCACGCCTTGCGCCGCGGCGGCGTCCGCGGCGGGCAGGCGGTCGGCGATCGTCATCGCAGGCGACAGCGCCCGCCAATAGGTCGCCTGCACGCCGACGGTCCGGTACAGCGCATCGGGAACGGCGACGCCGGTCGCCATCGCCAGGCCGAACCGCCACGAGGTCAGCTGGTCGACCGAATCCCATTCGATCGTGACCGCCTGACGCCCCTGCCCGCCCGCGCCGACGACCTTCTGCGCGAGCAGCATGTCGACGCCCGACGCGACGTTGCGGCGCCGTGCCGCGGTGATCAGCGTGCCGGCCTGGGTCGGCGATCCCGACAGCCCCGCGCACATCGCCTGCGCCATCGTCCAGCCGCGTGCCGGTGCGCGTTGCATCGCGCCCTCGACGAGCGGGCACAGCGCGCCTGGATCGCCCGCGGCGAGACCGGCGTTCATCGCTACCTGATAGAGTTTGGGTGTGTAATTGCCGGTATCGACGCCCTGCACCACCGCACGCGCGGCGACGGACTCGCCCATGCGCAGCAACAGCCAGGCGCGCTCGGCGGCGAAATCCGCGCCGTTGACGCCGACCGGGGTCTCGACCCGCGACACGAGCGCCCGTCGCAACAGGATCGACATCCAGCGTGACGGGAGCGGCGCGCTTAACCGCCGCATCAGCGTTTCGAGAAAGGGGCCCTCGGCATCGCCGAACGCGTCGGCCGAAAGACCGCCCTCGCCGGGGCCGATCGGCCCGACACGGTCGAGCGAACGGCGGGCCGAGGCCGGCATCTCATATTGCGCGAGAACCGCCGGATCGATCGTTGGCGGCGTGTCAGCGGCAGGCGTCGCCGTCAGCGGCGCAATGCTGCCATCAGGTGCGGGCAGCGGCTGGATCGTCGCCATCCCGGCCGGCGGCGCCGGAACGGGAGCGCCGGGGGACGCGGTCGGGCCCGAAGACGGGGTCGTCGGTGCAGACCGTGCTGGCGCCGACCCGTTGGGCTGCGATTGCGCCGGGCTGGCGGCCGGCGGAGTCCGGCGCGGCGCAGGGGCTGGCGTCGTATCGCCGAAGCCGGGCGGCAGGAGTGATTCCGGTCGGTCCTGCCCGATCGCCGGCGCGAGCGCGGCAAGGCTGCAGGCGGCGGCGAGCGCCGCCAGCGTGACCTTAGGACAGGTTCGCAAGCGTCACGGCCTTCTCGACTTGCGTCTGCGGGCGCTCCGTGGCGCGACCGGCGAGCAGGAACAACCCACCGACGACGACGACCAGGATAACGACGACCGAGACTATCAGGCGGGACATACGCAAAACCTTGTAATGACTGATAGGACATTGCTGACGGATGCGAATAGGCATGCGGATGCCGTTTCCCCCCGCGCAGTGCCGCTGTATAGCGCGGACCGCGATGTTGCAAAGCCACAACCCGATTGCCCCCTGGAGCGGCCCCCCGATCGTGCTCGTCGGCCTGATGGGCGTGGGCAAGACCACCGTCGGCCGCCGCCTCGCGCACCGCCTGCGGCTGCCCTTCGTCGACGCCGATCACGAGATCGAGGCCGCGTCCGGCATGAGCGTGAGCGAGATCTTCGCCAAATATGGCGAGGCCTATTTCCGCGACGGCGAGCGCCGCGTGATCGCGCGGCTGATCGACGGCACGCCGAAGGTCATCGCGACCGGCGGCGGCGCGTTCATCAACGACGAGACGCGCAGCCTGATCCTCGCCGAAGCCACCGCGATCTGGCTCAGCGCACCGCCCGAGATCCTTGTCGAGCGCGTCGGGCGTCGCAACACCCGCCCCCTGCTGCGCAACCGCGACGCGGGCCAGGTGCTTGCCGAGCTCGCGCGCGTCCGCAACCCGATCTACGCCAAGGCGCATATCCATATCGCCAGCAACAAGGCGCCGCACGAGGCGACCGTCGCCTCCATCCTGAAAGCCATCGGCCTATGACCGTCATCACCGTGAATCTGGGCGCACGGACCTATCCGATCCATATCCGGGCCGGGCTGCTCGAGGAAGCCGGCGAGAATCTGGCGTCACTGGCGCGCGGTCGGACGATGGCGATCGTCACCGACGAGAATCTGAGCGGCCATCTGGCGACACTCCAGGCGTCACTCACGGCGCACGGCGTCGCGAGCGAGGCGATCGTGCTTTCGCCCGGCGAGGGATCGAAAAGCTGGGCAACGCTGGAACGGCTGTGCGACCGCCTGCTCGACATCGGCATCGAGCGCGGCGATCACGTCGTCGCGCTTGGCGGCGGGGTGATCGGCGATCTTGTCGGCTTCGCCTGCGCCATCCTCAAGCGCGGCTGCCGCTTCGTCCAGATCCCGACCACGCTGCTCGCGCAGGTCGACAGTTCGGTCGGCGGCAAGACCGCGATCAACACGCGTGCGGGCAAGAACCTGATCGGCGCCTTCCACCAGCCGGCGATGGTCCTGATCGACCCGCAGGTGCTCGACACGCTGCCGATCCGCGAGCTACGCGCCGGCTATGCCGAGGTGGTGAAATACGGGCTGATCGACGACCCCGCCTTCTTCGCCTGGTGCGAGACGAACGGCGCGGCGTTGCTCGCCGGCGACATCGCACTCCGCGAATACGCCATCATCCACAGCGTATCGGCCAAGGCACGCATCGTCGCGGCGGACGAGCATGAGACGACCGGCACGCGCGCGCTGCTCAATCTGGGTCACACCTTCGGCCATGCGCTCGAGGCCGAGACGGGCTTCTCGCAGACGCTGATCCACGGCGAGGGCGTCGCGGCAGGCTGCGCATTGGCATTCCGCTATTCGGCGGCCCACGGGCTCTGTTCGCGCGACGAGGCCGATCGGGTGGCGGCCCATTGGCGTGCGGTTCAACTCCCCGACGGACTGGCCGGCGCGCATGTCGCCGCGGATGGCGCGACGCTCGTCGATCACATGCGCCACGACAAGAAGATGGCGGCGGGCACCCTGCCCTTCCTGCTCGCCCGCGGGATCGGCCGGACCTATCTCGACACGACCGTCGACCTCGACGATGTCGCCGCCTTCCTCGACGCGGAGCCCCGCTGATGCCCAATGGCGTCGCCAAGCAGAACCTGCCGACGAAGATCTGCCCGGCCTGCGAACGGGCGTTCACCTGGCGCAAGAAATGGGCGCGCGACTGGGATTCGGTGATCTACTGCTCGGATGCCTGCCGCAAGAAGCGATAGCGCAGCAGCACCGTCAGCTGCGCGCTGCGCTCCACGCCAGCCACAGCCAGCCACCGATGAGCAACGCGCCGCCAATCGGCGTGATCGCACCGAACCAGCGCGGCGCCCCGAGCGCCATGGCGTAGAGCGTGAGCGCGAAGATCGCCGCGCCGATGACGAACAGCCAGGCCGGCCCCCGCGCCTCCATCCGCACCGCGACCAGCGCCGCGACGACATGGATCAGCTGATACTGCGCACCCGTCTTCAGCCACTCCACCGCGGGACCGCTTGCGCCATGCGCACCGAACGCGCCCGCCGCGACCGCGATGGCGCCTGACAGTGCCGCTAGAACTGCGAGCATCATTGTGGATCATTTCCCCATGGAAAGCGCTGCGCGGTTTCGGTGCGCGCCGCACGAATGTCGCCGGCGGCGATCTGGATGCGCAACCGCTCCTTGTCGCGCGCCCGGTACGCTTCCTCCGCGCGATCGATCTCCGCGGGCGCCACGCCGAGCCCACGCAGCGCAAGCCGCGCCATCTTGACCGCCGATTCGAGAACCTCGCGAACGACATAGGTCGCCGGGCCGTTCTTCAGCTTGACGAGCGTGCGGCGATCGAACGCGCGGACATAGATCTCGGCCTTGGGAAACGCCTCGTGGATCGCCGCGATCGTCTCGGGTTCGATCTGATCGCCGTCGATGCACATGCAGATGAGTTCGGCGTCCGCCGCCCCCGCCTGGCGCAACAGGTCAAGCCGGGTGCCGTCGCCGTAATAGACCTTGGCGCCGAACTCGCCTGCAATGTCGATCATCTCGATATCGGTATCGATCAGCGTGACCGGGATGCCCTGTGCCAGCAGCATCTGACCAACCGTCTGCCCGAACCGGCCATAGCCGACGATGATCGCATTGGCGCCATCGGCGACGGGGCCCTCACGATCGGTGCCTGGGGCAATCGGCTCGGTCCGGAACCGGCGGGTGATCCCCATCAGGAACGGGGTCGTCGCCATCGACAGCGTGATGATCGCGCCGAACAGGCTCGCCGCTTCCGGATCGATCAGCAGCCCCGCCTGCGCCTGCGCGAACAGCACAAAGCCGAATTCGCCGCCCTGGCTCAGCAACAGGCCGAGCGCGAAGGCCTGCCGCCAGGTCATCTTGAACGCCATGCCGATTGCCATGATCACACCGGTCTTCGTCACGATCAGCGCCGCGGCCATCGCCAGCACGAACAGCGGCCGCTCGGCGATCGCGCCGAGATCGAGCAGCATGCCGACCGCGAGGAAGAACAGTCCGAGCAGGATCGATCGGAACGGCTCGACATCGGCCTCAAGCTCATGGCGGTACGGACTGTCCGCGAGCATCACGCCGGCGATGAACGCGCCGAGCGCGGTCGACAGGCCGAGCCATTCCATCACCGCGGCGCTGGCGATGACCGTGAACAGGCCGGCGAACACGAACATCTCGCGCTCGCCCATATTGCCGATCAACCGGAAGAACGGCCGCAACAGGAACCGCCCGGCGATGATCAGCCCGACGACCGCGGCGACCGTGTAGAGCGCGAGCAGCCATCCGGGGGGCGCATTCGCGTCGGCGGGATTGCGGCTCATCGCCGCGACGATCGTGATCAGCGGGACGATCGACAGATCCTGGAACAACAGGATCGAGAAGGCGCGCTCGCCAAAGGGCGTCCGCATCCGCCCCGAGGATTGCAGCATCGGCAACACCTGCGCGGTCGACGACAGCGCGAGCGGCAGCCCCAAGGCGAGCGCGGCGGGCAACGAGAAGCGCGCGCCGAGCCACACGATCGCGGTGATCGCGAGACCGCAGGCAACGACCTGCATCAGGCCCAGCCCGAAGATTTCATGCTTCATCCGCCACAGCCGGCTCGGGTTGAGCTCGAGCCCGACGATGAACAGCAGCAACGTGATACCGAGTTCGGCAAACCCGAGCTTGGCCTCCGCGTCACCCACCAGCCCCAGGACATGCGGCCCGACGACCGCCCCCGCGACGAGATAGCCCAGCGTCGCGCCGAGCCCGATCCTTCGGAACAGCAGTACGAACACCAGCCCGAAGCCGAGCAGGACCACCCCGTCCCGCAACAGCGACGTCGGCGTGCCGTCATGCATCAGACATCGGTCCCGGCAGCTGCGCTCGCGGGGGCCGTGACCGACACCTCCGCATGACCCGACGCAGTGTTCGCCGCGGCTTCGGCCGCCTCCGCCGCCGCTTCGAAAGCGAGGCGGATCGACGGATGCCGCGCGGTATAGTCGAGTGCGGGTGCGAAGACATCCATCCCGGGCCAGTCGGGTGCCTCGCCGGTGCGGGCGAGCCAGGCGGTGATCGCATCGCGTGCCGCCGCCAGCTCCGCAGGCGTCCGCCCGACGATGCTCGAGGCGAGCAACGACGAGGACGCCTGACCCAGCGCACAGGCGCGCACCAGCAGCCCAACCGCGGCGACGCGCCCATCCGCGCCCATATCGACGTCCACCGTCACGCGGCTGCCGCAGATCGGCGAGCGGCGTTCCGCGGTCGCCATCGGCGCGGTCAGGCGCTCATGATACGGAATCGATGCGGCAAGACGCAGGATCTCGGCATTGTAGAGGGGGGCGTTCATGGGGTCGGCTCACTTACGGTATCGGATCGAGAGACGTTCGGCTTCGTGCCGAACACCGGTTTGCCGCGACGGCGGCGATCGACGAAATCGGCGATGCTCGCGCTCGTCGCATTGAGCAGCGGATAGGTGCGCGAACGGGTCATCCATTCGGGCCGCCGCGCCGCACCGCCGCTCATTGTGTCGATCACCAGCGTCGCCAGCAGGAAGACGAGGCTTGCGAGGATCAGTCCCTTCAGCGCCCCGAACCCGAACCCGAGCGCGCGGTCGACCGGTCCCAGGATCGACGTCCGCGTCCGCGCACCGATCGCGTTGGCGACGAGCCTCCCGCCGATATAGGTCAGCCCGGTGATGATCGCGAAGGCGAGGACCGCCGCACCGCTGACCGTCCCGATGACCGGCGTCAGCGCCGCCGCGACGGGGATGTGAAACAGCTTGAGCATCGCCACCATCGCCACCCAGGCGAACATCGAAAGCACCTCGGTCACGAATCCGCGAATCAAGCCGAGCACGGCGGCGCCGGCAACCGCGAGCAGGACGATGACATCGAGGGCGGTGAGGTTCATGATGTCTGGAATAGGGACGAGTGCCGCGAACCGCTAGTGCAGCCGCGCGAACCGCCCGATCATCGCCACCCTCGATCCGCAGACACGGCAGGTGCCGGTCATCGCGACGCTCGACAATGGTGGCGGTCAGTGGCGCGTCGGCGAGCCCGTCACCGCTGCGGTCCAACTCAGCGGTAGCGGAGGCAGCAATGCGGTCCGCGTGCCGACGACGGCAGTGCAGACGGTCGAAGGCAAATCAGTCGTTTTCGTCCGTACGGCCAAGGGGTTCCAGTCGACCCCGGTCACGCTCGGCGNNCCCTATACCCAACCCATGCTCCCCATCCTCTACAGCTTCCGCCGCTGCCCCTACGCAATCCGCGCCCGCAGCGCGGTCGTCGCCAGCGGCATCGCGGTCGAGCTCCGCGAAATCGTCCTGCGCGACAAGCCCGCCGCGATGCTCGCCGCCTCCCCCAAGGGCACCGTCCCCGTCCTGATCCTCCCCGACGGCCGCGTCATCGACCAGAGCCTCGCCATCATGCACTGGGCGCTGGCACTCGCCGATCCGCTCGAATGGCTGGCCGGACAAGACACCGACCTGATCGCGACCAACGACGGCGCGTTCAAGCATCATCTCGACCGCTACAAATATGCCGATCGCCACGGCACCGACCCGCTCGAGCACCGCGCCGCCGCCACCGCGATCCTCGCCGAACTCGACACGCGGCTGGCAGCCACCGGCCACCTCGCCGGCCCCCGCGTCACGCTGACCGACATGGCGATCCTACCGTTCGTCCGCCAGTTCGCGCAGACCGACCGCGCCTGGTTCGACACGCTCCCCCTCCCCGCGCTTCACGACTGGCTGGGCCGCTATCTCGCAAGCCCGCTCTTCGCCGCCGTCATGCCCAAATTCGCGCCGTGGCAGCCGGATGCGCCGACTGTCATTTTTCCAACATGATCCGCGCCTAGCGCATCGCCGGGGGGCATTGCGACAGCATGAGCCGCGCGACGGCGATCACGGTCCACGGGGGTGGCCGCGATCGGCGCGCGCGGCTCGTCGGGTGTCCCTTCGGTAAAACCAAGAAGATCATCCAGGGAATATCACCGTGACACGCACCCGTCTGACCACGTCGCTCCTGCGCGGCATCGCACCCGCGACTTTGCTGCTCGCCGCCCTGCCCGCCGCCGCCCAGGACACGACCACCGCCCCGGCTGCCACCCCCGCTGAAGACGGCCTGGGCGAGATCGTCGTCACCGCCGAACGCCGCTCGGAGAATCTCCAGCGCGTTCCGCTGTCGGTCGGCGTCGCCTCGGGCGATGCGTTGCGCGCGTTCCAGGCGGGTGGCGACGACACGCTGCTGTCGCTGTCGGGCCGCGTCCCCGGCCTCTATGTCGAGACGACCACCGGGCGCATCTTCCCGCGCTTCTACATCCGCGGGCTCGGCAACATCGATTTCTACCTCGGCGCGTCGCAGCCGGTCACGATCATCCAGGACGACGTGATCCTCGAGCATGTCGTGCTGAAGTCGAACCCGGTCTATGACGTCCGCCAGGTCGAGGTGCTGCGCGGCCCGCAGGGCTCGCTGTTCGGCCGCAACACGACCGCGGGCATCATCAAGTTCGACACGATCAAGCCGACCAACGACTTCGACAGCCGCGCCTCGGCCTCGGTCGGCACCTATGGCAGCGTCAGCGTCGATGCGGGCGTCGGTGGCCCGCTGATCAAGGACCTGCTGTCGATCCGCGTCTCGACCTTGCTCCAGCACCGCGAAAACTATGTCGACAACGTCTATGCCGGCGTCACGCAGGACAGCACCGCGACCCCGCGCAAGAACGCGATGGGCGGCTTCGACGACCGCAACGTCCGCGTCCAGCTCGCGCTGACCCCGGGCAACGCCTTCTCGCTCGACCTGTCGGGCCATGCGCGCTGGTATGACGGCACCTCGACGCTGTTCCACCGCGCCGCGCTGAAGAAGGGTTCGAACGACGTCCAGGCCGAGCCGCGCAACATCGTCGCGCTCGACGAAGGCAATGACAATCCGCAGAGCTACACCACCTATGGCGGCTCGGTCCGCGCGACCTACGACTTTGGTCCAGCCGCGCTCACCTCGATCACCGCGTACGAGACGACCTCGGGCTTCAGCCGCGGCGACACCGATGGCGGCGCGGGCGCGAACTTCCCCGTCCGCGGCACGGCGAACGGCTTCGGCCAGTCGCAGGGCCAGATCCGCGATCTTGACCAGTGGTCGCAGGAACTGCGTCTGTCGGGCACGCAGGGCGGCCGCTTCAACTGGCAGGTCGGCGGCCTGTATTTCGACAACCGCGACATCACCGATTTCTACCAGCGGACCTTCTTCCTGACGACCGCGCAGCGCAACCCGAACAACTGGGTCCGCCTCCACGACGTCAACACCTCCTGGGCCGGCTTCGGCCAGGTCAGCTACGAGCTGATGGACCGGCTGACGCTCACCGCCGGCGGCCGCATCACCGAGGACAAGAAGCGCACGCAGCTGCTCAAGCCCGTCCAGACTGTCGCCGGTATCAGCCAGTATCCCGCCGGCTTCCGCACCGACGTCACGCTGAAGGCGACCAAGCCGAGCTGGGACGCGAGCCTCCTCTACCAGGCGAGCCCCGACATCAGCCTCTACTCGCGCATTGCACAGGGCTTCCGCGGACCGACGATCCAGGGCCGCTCGGCGGTGTTCAACTCGGACTTCTCGACCGCCAACTCGGAGACGATCCTGTCGTGGGAGACGGGCATCAAGACCCGCCTGCTCGACAACACGCTCAGCCTCAACGCGACCGTGTTCGGCTACCGCGTCAACGACATCCAGCTGAACGGCAACGATCTCAACGGCAACGGCATCCTGTTCAACGGCAACAAGGCCGAGGCGTACGGCATGGAGGCCGAGGCGAACTGGAAGCCCGTTCCCAACCTCACGCTCGGCGCCGGGCTCAGCCTGCTGCACAGCGCGATTCGCGACAAGACGACCGAGGTGCAGATCTGCGCGCTCAACAACGCGGTCGTCTGCACGCCGTCCGCGGCGGTCCGCCCCGTCCCCGGCGCGTTCGGCACGACCTTCCTCGTCAAGATCGACGGCGAGCCCCTGCCCAATGCCCCTGAGTATAATGTCGACCTGACCGCACGCTACGACCAGCCGCTCGGCAATGGCGGTCGCGCGTTCATCGCGGGCGACTTCAACATCCAGGGCTATACGCAGTTCGTGCTCTACAAGACCAAGGAGTTCACCGCGAACGGCAACTTCGAAGGCGGCCTGAAGATCGGCTATGCCGCGCCCGACGATGCCTATGAACTCGCGGTGTTCGCGCGCAACATCACCGGCGAGAAGAACCTGAAGGGCGTGATCGAGAACTACATGGCCGCGGTGTTCAACGAACCGCGGATCATCGGCGTCTCGCTCAGCGGCAAGTTCCGCTGATACGGCCGGCGTGGCGGTAACCCCGCCACGCCATCCCCTTGCGGATCGTGGCGGTTCATCCGCCACGCCACCCTTGCGGAGCGTCTGGCGCTCGCGCGCGGTGCGTGTCAGACATCGGGTTTGACCTTGCCCGAGGACCCGACCGATCCGCCAGATCGCTGCCCTGCCCTATCGGATCACCGCCGACGGATCCGCCGAGATCCTGCTCATCACCTCGCGCGAGACGCGGCGCTGGGTGATCCCCAAGGGCAATCCGATTGCCGGCCTCGCCTCACACGAGGCCGCCGCGCAGGAAGCGTTCGAGGAAGCCGGGATTCGCGGCATCCCCTGCCCCAGCGCGGTCGGCGATTTCTGCTACGACAAGCGGCGCCGCAGCGGGCGTCTCCGGCCGATGATCGTCAGCGTCTATCCGATGCAGGTCGTCGAACAGGTCGCGGACTGGCCCGAGCGGGATCAGCGCGAGACACGGTGGTTTCCGCCTGATAAGGCCGCCGCCGCGGTCGACGAGCCCGAACTCAAGGCTCTGATCCGAGGATTCCGAAAGCCACCGATCCCGGTGGCGTTCGAACAACGCGTGCTGCCGGTGCTGCGGTCACGAATGAGGAGGCGTTTTCCGATGCTGGGCTGGTTCCAGGCACTCATGCCCAAGCAGGGGCGGTTCTTCGAGCTGTTCGACGCGCATGCCGCGACGCTCGTCGCGGGCGCCGACGCGCTCGCCCGGCTGCTCCACGGCGAGGGCTCGATCGAAAGCCAGATCGCCGAGATCGTGCGCCGCGAACACGAGGCCGACGACATCACGCGCGAGGTCCTGCAGGACGTCCGCCGCGTGTTCGTGACGCCGTTCGACCGCAGCGCGATCACCGACCTGATCGGCGTGATGGACGATGCGATCGACCAGATGAACGGCACCGCCAACGCGATCGCGCTCTACGAAGTGACCGAATTCGCGCCCGAGATGCGCGACATGGCGGGCATCGTCGTCGAGGCCGCGCGAATCACCGCCGAGGCGATCCCGCTGCTCCGCTCGCTCGGCAGCAACGCCGGCCGTCTCCACGACCTGACGGCCCGGCTGATCCAGATCGAGGGTCACGCCGACGACATCCACGACACCGGCCTGCGCGCGCTGTTCGCAGCGTCGAAGAGCCATGCCGACCCGATGGCGTTCATCATCGGCCGCGAAATCTATTCGAGCCTCGAAAAGATCGTCGACCGCTTCGAAGACGTCGCCAACGAGATCCAGGGACTCGTCATCGACCATGCGTGACGCGTCGTTTCGGCCCGAAGCCTCTCCCGTTACACCCCCCCGGCGAAGGCCGGGGCCCAGTTGGGCGACGGCCATGGCTGGATCGATCGTTCGTTACGCGTCGTTTCAGTCCGAAAACTCCCCCAAAGCACCCCCCCGGCGAAGGCCGGGGCCCAATTGGGGGACGGCAATAACTGCGGATCGCGCACCGTTACTGCGGCCTTCGCTATTGGGCCCCGGCCTTCGCCGGGGTGGTAGTTTGGCACCGGCAGGCATCCCCGCATGATCCTCTCGCTTCCGGTCCTCATCGGCCTGATCGGCATCGCGCTGCTGTTCGATTTCCTGAACGGCCTGCACGACGCTGCGAACTCGATCGCGACGGTCGTCTCGACGCGCGTGTTGAAACCCCAATATGCCGTGCTCTGGGCGGCGTTCTTCAACTTCATCGCCTTTGCCGTCTTCGGCCTCCACGTCGCGCAGACCGTCGGCACCGGCATCGTCCATGCGCAGGTGATCGACGCGCAGGTGATCTTCGCCGCGCTGATCGGCGCGATCGCGTGGAACGTCATCACCTGGGTGCTCGGCATCCCCTCGAGCAGCAGCCACGCGCTGATCGGCGGGCTGCTCGGCGCGGGCGTCGCCAAGATCGGCTTCGGCGCGATCGTCTGGAGCGGCGTGATCAAGACCGTCAGCGCGATCTTCGTCTCGCCCGCGGTCGGGCTGCTGCTCGCGCTGCTGCTCGTCCTGCTGGTCGCCTGGACCAGCCTCAAGCTCACCCCGCTCGGCGTCGACAAGCGCTTCCGCAAGCTCCAGCTGATCTCCGCCGCGCTCTATTCGCTCGGCCACGGCGGCAACGACGCGCAGAAGACGATGGGGATCATCGCGGTGCTGCTCTATTCGCAGGGGCTGCTCGGCGGCGAGTTCCATGTGCCCTTCTGGGTCGTGCTGTCCTGCCAGGCGGCTATGGCGCTCGGCACGCTGTCGGGCGGCTGGCGGATCGTCCATACCATGGGGTCGAAGATCACCCGGCTGACGCCCGCACAGGCTTCTGCGCGGAGACCGGCGGCGCGATCACGCTGTTCGCGGCGACCTTCTGGGGCGTGCCGGTCTCGTCGACGCACACGATCACCGGCGCGATCGTCGGCGTCGGCGCCGCGCGCCGCCTGTCGGCGGTGCGCTGGAACGTCGCCAGCAACATCATCATCGCCTGGACGGTGACGCTGCCCGCCGCCGCCGCGATCGGGGCGGCGACCTATTGGCTGACCGGGCTGTTTATCTGATAAATGCAGGCGCTTACGATCTGTTAAGCATGATCGGAGGGCAATTGCGCAACCGCTGATGCGGTACGCTTGCGGGATGTTCTCGCGCTCTCCCGCCATTCCCCTCCGCGATCATCCCGACGCCACGAGCCTCATCCTGTTCGGGCTCGTCGAAAGCGACGAGGATGCGTGGAGCGCCGCGCAGCATGTCCGCCTCGCCAAGGTCGGCGCGGTCTGGCCGGTCGCGCTGATCGCGCATCTGGTCGCCGCGGCGATCGTCTTCGGCGTCTCGCTGGCGGCACGGCCGGCGCTGATCGCGGCGGTGGCGGTGCATGCGGGGGTGATCGCCCTGCTGTCCGGCGCGGCCTTTGCAACGGTGCGCAGCAAGACGCTGCGCGAATGGCCGATCCATCGCCGCAATGCGGTGCTCGCGACCTGCGCCGCCGGGCTGTCCGCCGCGCTCCTGTCCTTGCTCTGGGTCACCGTCGAGCTGCCGGGCGGGCCGATCGAGCTCGCCGGGCTGGTTGCGATCGTCGGTGCGATCAGCGTGACCGCGATCACGCTTTACGCCGTGCGCGCCGCGACCCTGGGGTTCGGCATCGGCCTGGCGCTGATGCTGACCTTGCTGTCGGGCGTGGGGATCGCGCCGGTCGTTGCGATCGCCGCCTTTGCCGGCTTTGCCGCGGTCGCCTACCGGATGGCGCGGATCGACTATGCGCTCGCGCTCGATCATGCGGACCAGTCGAGCGAGGGCCGGCTCGCGATGAAGCTGATGGCGGAGTTCGAGAATTACGGCCCCGGCTGGTTCTGGGAAGCCGACCGGCGCGGCCGCATCACCTATATCTCGCCCAAGATGGCGCACGCGCTCCCGCCGCCGTCGGATCCGGAGGAGGGGTGCGACCCGTCGTCCGGGCTGGTCGGCTGCATCCTCACCGACCTGTTCCGCATGGACAGCGAGGCGCCCGGCACCGAACGCACGCTCGCCTTCCATCTGTCGTCGCGCACCTCCTTCTCGGACTATTCGGTCTGCGCCGCCGCCGACCCCGCGCCCGAGCGCTGGTGGTCGATGTCGGGCCGACCGGTGATCGACGAGATCGGCCGGTTCCAGGGCTTTATCGGCACCGGCTTCGACCTCACCGAAAAGCGCAAGGCCGATGCCGAGATCAACCGCCTCGCGCTGTTCGACGGGCTGACCGGGCTCGCCAACCGACAGCGGATGCGGCTGTCGCTCGACAAGACGCTCGCGCAGCAGGCCGGGCCCTACCGCCCGACCGCGCTGTTCCTGATGGATCTCGACCGGTTCAAGGCGGTCAACGACACGCTCGGCCACCAGGCCGGCGACCTGCTGCTCAAACAGGTCGCGCAGCGGCTCACGCGCGTCGTCGGTGACGCAGGGCTGGTCGGCCGGCTCGGCGGCGACGAGTTCCAAGTCGTCCTGCCCGGCGTCGACAACCGCGACACGCTCAGCACCCTGTCGCGCGAGCTCATCCTCGCGCTGTCGCAACCCTATTTTATCAGCGGCGCGTCGGTCTCGATCGGCTGTTCGATCGGCATCGCGATCACGCCGCAGCACGGCAAGGATTCGGAGACGCTGATCCGCAATGCCGATCTCGCGCTCTATGCGGCCAAGGCCGATGGCCGCGGCGTCCACCGCTTCTATTCGGACGACATGCTGGCGGGGGCGAAATCGCGCAAGCAGCTCGAGGACGATCTGCGCATCGCGGTGACCGAGGGCGCGTTCCACCTCTGCTACCAGCCCGTCGTCAGCACGAAATCGACGCGGATCGTCGGCTATGAGGCGCTGATCCGCTGGAACCACCCGACGCGCGGCCCCGTGTCGCCCGCCGACTTCATCCCGATCGCCGAGGAATGCGGGCTGATCGAGGCGATCGGCACCTGGGTCCTGCGCACCGCGTGCAACGCGGCCGCGCGCTGGCCCGCCGACGTCCGCGTCGCGGTCAACGTCTCGCCGATCCAGTTCGCCAACCCCGCGCTCCCAGCGCTCGTCACCAGCGCGCTCGCCCAGTCCGGGCTGCCCGCCAACCGGCTCGAGCTCGAGATCACCGAAGGCGTCTTCCTCGACGAGAGCGCGTCCTCGGACCAGATGTTCAAGGCGCTGAAAGGAATCGGCGTCCGGCTCGCGCTCGACGATTTCGGCACCGGCTATTCGTCGCTCGGCTACTTACGCACCGCGCCGTTCGACAAGATCAAGATCGACCAGTCGTTCGTGAAGGGCGCGGCCGAGCCCGGCAACCGTAACGCCGCGATCATCAAGGCGATCGTCATGCTCGCCGACACGCTCGGCATGGAGACGACGGCGGAAGGCGTCGAGCTGCAGGACGAGATCGCGCTCGTCCGCGATCTCGGCTGCAGCCATATCCAGGGCTATGTCTATGGCCGCCCGGTCCTCAACGAGGTGGTGATGGAACAGCTTGCCACCGCCGCGGGGGTGGCGACCGCCGCCGGGTTCAAGACCAGCCGTGCGCCGCGCGTGCGGATGCTGCGCTCGGCGCGGCTGCTGGTCGAGGACACGCTCGTCGATGTCCGCGTCCGCGACATCTCGACCAGCGGCGCGATGGTCGAGGGGCTGATGGTCCGCGGCGATCCGACCGGCGCCGGCGTCTCGATCGAGCTCGTCGACGGCCAGATGATCGGCGCGCAGATTCGCTGGCTGCGCGACGGCCGCGCCGGGCTCGCCTTCGACCATCCGGTCGATATCGAACGGCTCGGCCCCCCGCCGCTGGTCCGCGGGATGCGCCGCGCGGGCTGACCACGGGTCCGCTCGGCTCGCTCGAAAATATTTCGAAAGGCGCGAAATCCGCTTGCGTATCGCGAACCCGGCGCAGATCCACGCGTCGCGCCGCCGCCGCCGCGTCCGGACACCCCAATCCACCCTAGGCAGGGCCGCAACGGGCCAACTAGCGGCTTGCACCCGCTGCGGGATTGGCACAGTATCTGGGGGCTACTTACAGCGGCAGGCCCTATCTCTGGTAGAACATGGTGCGCCCCTTGGGCTGCCACCCTGATTGTCGACAGGCGTGACCACGCGCTGCCGATCAGTTTTTGTTCTGCTTTTGATCTGCCCGATGATAGCATGGGATATGCTCCCGATTCGAACGATTACAGAATTTTAGGAGCGGTCTTTTGGATTTCAGAGACAGCAGCCGGGATAGCGACATGACGACCGACACCATCGAACAGACCCTCGACACGCCCGCAGCAGAGGCCCCCAAGGCGCCGCGTCAGGCGCAGGACAGCCATTCCGTGCGCGCGCAGATTTACCCGGTCGAGGTCGATCACAGCCGCGACGCGCTGCTGACCGAATTCGGCAAGGAGACGCTCAAGGACCGCTATCTGCTCCCGGGCGAGAGCTATCAGGATCTGTTCGTCCGCGTCGCCTCTGCGTACGCCGATGACGCCGGCCACGCGCAGCGCCTCTACGACGCGATCTCGAAGCTCTGGTTCATGCCCGCCACCCCCGTTCTCTCGAACGGCGGCACGGGTCGCGGCCTGCCGATCTCCTGCTATCTCAACTCGGTCCCAGACAGCCTCGGCGGCATCGTCGACACTTGGAACGAGAATGTCTGGCTCGCCTCGCGCGGCGGCGGCATCGGCACCTATTGGGGCAATGTCCGCGGCATCGGCGAGCCGGTCGGCCTCAACGGCAAGACCAGCGGCATCATCCCGTTCGTCCGCGTCATGGATTCGCTCACCCTCGCCATCTCGCAGGGCTCGCTGCGCCGCGGTTCGGCGGCCGTCTATCTCGACGTCTCGCACCCCGAGATCGAGGAATTCCTCGAGATTCGCAAACCCTCGGGCGATTTCAACCGCAAGGCGCTGAACCTCCACCACGGCGTGCTGATCACCGACGCCTTCATGGAGGCCGTGCGCAACGGCGAGGAATGGCATCTGCGGTCGCCGAAGGACCAGGCGATCCGCGCCACCGTCGACGCGCGCTCGCTGTTCCAGAAGCTCGTCGAGACGCGTCTCCAGACCGGCGAGCCCTACATCGTCTTTGCCGATCACGTGAACAAGGCGATGCCCAAGCATCACCGTGAGCTCGGCCTTAAGGTCTCGACCTCGAACCTCTGCTCGGAAATCACGCTGCCGACCGGCAAGGATCATCTCGGCAACGAGCGGACCGCGGTCTGCTGCCTGTCGTCGCTGAACCTCGAAACCTGGGATCAGTGGAAGGACGAGAAGGGCCTGATCGAGGACGTGATGCGCTTCCTCGACAACGTGCTGCAGGATTATATCGACCGCCACGAGCCCGGCATGGAACGCGCCGCCTATTCGGCGGGCCGCGAGCGTTCGGTCGGCCTCGGCGTCATGGGCTTCCATAGCTTCCTTCAGGCACGTGGCATCCCGTTCGAGGGTGCGATGGCCAAGTCGTGGAACCTGCGGATGTTCAAGCACATCAACGCGCAGGCCAACGAAGCCTCGATGCAGCTCGCGATCGAGCGCGGGCCCTGCCCCGACGCCGCCGATGTCGGCGCGATGGAGCGGTTCAGCTGCAAGATGGCGATCGCACCGACCGCGTCGATCAGCATCATCTGCGGCGGCACGTCGGCGTGCATCGAGCCGATCCCGGCGAACATCTACACGCACAAGACGCTCTCGGGCAGCTTCTCGATCAAGAACCCGTATCTCGAGAAGATGCTCGCCGAGAAGTCGAAGAACTCCGACGCGGTGTGGAACTCGATCCTCGAACAGGGCGGTTCGGTCCAGCATCTCGACTTCCTCTCGACCGAGGAAAAGGACTGCTACAAGACGTCTTTCGAGATCGACCAGCGCTGGCTGCTCGAACTCGCCGCGGACCGCACGCCCTATATCGACCAGGCGCAGTCGCTGAACCTGTTCATCCCCGCGGACGTCGAGAAGTGGGACCTGCTGATGCTCCACTTCCGCGCCTGGGAGCTCGGCATCAAGTCGCTCTACTATCTCCGCTCGAAATCGGTACAGCGCGCCGGCTTCGCGGGCGGGGTCGAGGCGGACAACACCATCGACCTGCGTCAGATCGACGTCGAATCGAAGGATTATGACGAGTGCCTCGCCTGCCAGTAAGCCCCCGACCCATCACCGTGGCGGGCCCGCCCGCCGCCTGATCGAACAGCCTGTCGCGCTTCCTGTGCGACAGGCTTTTTCGTGGGGACGCGGCTAGGTCCAAAGCGGGCCGGTCTGCGGCTTGTCGCACCCGTGCGCGCGGCCTAGCCCGGTCGCCGGGACAGCGCGCTGGGGGGCGTCGATGGGGACAAGGCTCGCGACGCGTCTGGCGATCATGCTGCTGGCGCTAGCGCCCGCGCCACCCGCCGCCGCCCGCCAGAGAAGCGCGCAGAAGACCGGCTTCACGCTCCCCCCGGGCAGCGGCAGGACCATCCTCCTGGTCCGCCCGAGCATACGCGTCGGCGCGCGCTCGACCGGCGGGATGTTCGAACCCAATGGCGACTGGACCGACCAGGCCCGTCGCAACATAGAAACCGCACTCGCCGCGCAGCAACAGGCGCTCGGCAACCGCGTGATCCCCGCGCCCGTAGCGGACGGCGATGCGGCGCGGCTCGTGGCGGACTATGCCGCGCTGTTCGCCGCGGTCTCGCAATCGGTGATCCGCTATCAGTTCTTCGCCGGCGACCGGCTGCCGACCAAGAAGCTGGCGACGCAGGCCGGGCGGTTCGACTGGACGCTGGGGCCCGGCATCGCCCGGCTGCCCGGCGCGCGCGACGCCGATTACGCGCTCTTCCTCAGCACCAGCGACGCCTATGGCTCTACCGGGCGCAAGCTGCTGCAGATCGTCGCGATGCTGGGGCCGGGCATCCCGCTCCGCGCGGGCGAACATGCGGGCTATGCCGGGCTGGTCGATCTGCGGACGGGCGACCTGCTCTGGCTCAACGCCGACCGGGCGATGGGTGGTGACCTGCGCACCCCCGAAGGCGCCGCCCGCCGCGTCCAGCAGCTGCTCGCCGATTTCCCCGGCAACACCCCCGCCCCCCGATGACCGTCACCGCGCTGGCCGACCGTCACCGCGCTGGCCCTCGCCCTGCTCGCCGCGACCGCCCCCGCCCCGCCCCCCTATGCCGGCGCCTATCAGCCGGTCGGCGTCGACGAGATCGGCGCCTGGGCCGAGGCGGACGAGGATGAGCGCCAGCTCGCGCTGTCGCCGTTGCTGATCCGCGACGCCGCGCTCGACGCCTATGTCCGCCGCGCGCTCTGCGACACGGTCGGCGCGGCGCGCTGCGCCGGCGTGCGGGTCTATGTCCTGCGCGTGCCTTTGTTCAACGCGAGCATGGCGGCGAACGGGACGATGCGCGTGTTCAGCGGGCTGCTGCTCCGCGCGCGCAGCGAGGCCGAGCTCGGCGCGGTGCTCGGGCATGAATTCGGCCATTTCGAACGCCGCCACACGCTTGCGCAGTTCCGGGCGCAGCGTACCGGCTCCGACCTGCTCTGCTGGGGGGCGGTGCTCGCCGCAATGGCCCCCGATGCCGATCTGCGCCGCCGCTTCGCCACGCTCGGCCGCTCGGTCTACGGCGCACTCTACCGCTTCTCGCGCGATCAGGAGCGCGAGGCCGATCGGCTCGGGATCGGCTATCTCAACGCCAGCCGCCTCCGCCCGCAGGCCGCCGCGCAGCTGTGGCAGAACGCGATCGCCGAGGCCGGGGCCTCCGCGGTCGCGCGCGGCGCGCACCGGCCGCGGCTCGACCGCATCGGCTTCTACGCCTCGCACCCGCCCGAGGCCGAACGCGCCGCCACGCTCGATGCGCTCGCGCTGCCCGAGGCGGCGGACCGCGACGACGGCGCCGACCGCCATGCCGACGCGCTCGCGCCGTGGCTGCCGCTGTTCCTCGACGACCAGATCAAGCTCAACGACTTCGGCGCCAGCGCCTATCTGATCGCCGCCTGTGCCGCGCGCGGCTGGACCGCGGCGCTGTGGCGCGCGCGCGGCGACCTGTACCGCGCCCGCGGGAACCCCCGCGACCTCGTCAACGCCGCGCACTTCTACGCGCAGGCCACCGCGCTCGACCCTAGCCTCGCCGCCGCACAGCGCGGGCTGGGGCTGGCGCTGATCCGGACCGGTCGCCTCGCGGAGGGACAGGCAGCACTACGCCGCTATCTCGCGCTCGACCCCGCCGCCGGCGATGCGGGGATGATCGCGGCACTGATCGCCGCCCCGGAGGACCGCTGATGCGCTACCCGCTGCTGCCCGCCCTCCTCATGCTCCTGCCCGCGCCCGCCGACGCCAACGCCTATCGCGCGCAGGGCAAGCCGGTCCGCGTCGCCCGGACGATGACCGTCACCCCGCCGCGCGACTGGAACCAGCTCTCCGCCCGACCGGGCCGCAAGGCCGAGGTCTGGACACTCGACGGTGAGCGGCTCAACGCGGTCACCTGGTTCGGCGGGATCGCACCGGGCGAGGCGCTGCTGCGCGAACCCCGGCGCCGCAAGACCCTCCCCCGCTACAGCGACGCGATGCTGCTCGCCGAAATCCCCGAACTGCTCGAATCGACCTATCGCAGCGCCGGCGGGATTGCAGACTTCACGCTCACCACCGCGGCGCCCGACCCGTTTCTCGGCCATGCCGGCATCCGCTTCGGCTATGCCTATGTCGATGGCGACGACCTGCCGCGCCGGGGCGAGGCGCGCGCGGCGATCGTCGCGGGGCTGCTCTACATCGTCACCTTCGACGCGCCGCGCACCGACTATTTCGACCGGCTGCTCGGCGACGTCCACCGCCTCACCGACAGCGCCGCGCTCTAGAACGCGCCCGCCGCCAGCGGCCGGTCCGCCTCCATCACCGCATGCAGCGCCCGCGCGAGCTCCGCCATCGAATAGGGTTTGTGCAACAGCGCAAAGCCCTGCGCGCCGTCCTTCGAGATCACGTCGCTATACCCGCTGGTCAGCAGCACGCGCATCGCGGGAAAGTCCCGGCGGACATATTGCGCCAGCGCGACGCCGTTCATCCCCGGCATCACCACGTCGGAGAACATCACGTCGAACGCGTCCACCTCCCGCGCCAGGATCGCCAGCGCCTCCTCGGCATCGCGCGCGAACACGATCGCATGCCCCAGATCGGCGAGCGCGGACATCGCGAAGTCGCCGACCGCGGCATTGTCCTCGACCACCAGGATCCGCAGCGACGGCCCGTCGCCGCGCGCCTCCGCCGCGATGCCGACCCCCGCCGGCACGCCGGTCGGATCATGCGGCAGGTACAGCGTGAAGGTCGCACCCGCGCCCGGCGTGCTCTCGACGATCACCTCGCCGCCCGACTGCTTCACGAACCCGAACACCTGCGACAGGCCCAGCCCGGTGCCATGGCCGATCGCCTTCGACGTGAAGAACGGCTCGAAGATATGCTCGATATGCGCCGGGTCGATCCCGCTGCCCGTGTCGTGCACGCCGATCGTGACGAAATCGCCGTCGCGCGCGACATGGCCGCGCACCGCCGGGATCCGCGCCGCGCGCCCGACCACGATCCGCAGCGCACCGCGCCCCGCCATCGCGTCGCGCGCATTGACCGCCAGGTTGACGATCGCGGTCTCGAGCTGGCTCGCATCCGCATGCGTCAGGCACGGCGTGTCGGGCAGGCTCAGCGCGATGTCGATGAACGATCCCGACAGCGTCGCCAGCATGTCGGTCATCCCGCTGACGACGGCGCGGACGTCGAGCACCTCGGGGGTCAGCGACGATCGCCGGGCAAAGGCGAGCAGCTGGTTGGTCAGCTTGGTCGCGCGATCGGCGGTGTCCGCGATCGCGGTGATGTACCGATCGCGCCGATCCGCGCTCAGGTCGGGACGCCGCAACAGGTCGGTCGATCCGCGGATCACCGTCAGCAGATTGTTGAAATCATGCGCGATACCCCCGGTCAGCTGGCCCAGCGTCTCCATCTTCTGCGCCTGGCGCAGCGCCTCGTGCGCCTGGGTCAGCTCCGCGCTCCGCTCGGCCACGCGCTGTTCGAGCGTGTCGTTGACCTCCTGCACCGCCTTGAACAATTGTGCATTGTCGATCGCGATCGCCGCCTGCGCCGCGACGCCGACCAGCAGCCGCTCGTGCCGCTCGCCGAAACGTCCCGGTTCGGAATGGCCGAACAACAACCCACCCAGCACCACCCCGGTGCGCGACGTGACCGGCACCGACAGATAGCTGCGCACCGGCAGATGCCCGCGCGGCATCCCGTAATGCGGCGCGCTCTTTCCGTAGCGCGGGTCGGTGCGGATATCGTCCGACCGGATCACGCCCTCGTTGCGGAAGGTCGGTCCGAACACCGCGGTCGCGCGCGGCCGCCCGAGCTTCTCGAACGCCGCGCGCTCCGCGCCGGCCAGCGTGAACAGGTGCAGCCGCTCGCCGGTCTCGTCCATCAAATTGTGGAAATAGGCGCCGAACTCCGCCCCGGTCAGCTTGACCCCCGCATCGGTGACCATCTGGATCAGCGGCTCGAGCTCGAGCTCGGCGACCAGCGCCGCGCCGGTGACGTTCAGCGTCTCCAGGCTGTGCGTCTCCCAGCGCAGGCTGCGCTCGGCGAGCACCGCGTCGGTCGTCTCGATGACCACCGCCAGCACGCCCGCGGGCACCCCGTCCGCATCGAGCACGGGCGAATAATTGAGGTCGAGGAACACCGTCTCGGGCTCGCCATGGCGGTACAGCGTCAGCTCCTGCCGCGCATAGCTCCGCGTCTTGCCGGCCATCCCGGCGCGCACCACGCCGTCGTTGAACGCCGCCGCCTCCGTCCAGGCCTCGCGCACCGGCATGCCGAGGATCGCGGGGTGCTTGTCCTGCGCGATCGTCGCATAGCGCGCATTGTAGAGCAGGATTCCCTCCTCGCCCCACAGCAGCGCCATCGGCACCGGCGCGCGCAACAGGATCGACACCACGGTCCGCAGATGCGGCGGCCAGCCCTCGATCGGGCCGAGCGGGGTCGCCGACCAATCGAACGCCGCGATCAGCGCCGCGAGCGGTCCGTCGCCCAGGAATCCATGCCGCTCAGTCACGCTGCCCCACCTTGCCCCCACCCCGGGTCCGAAATCCTGCGTCCCTGATCACCCTACACGCACGGGCCTTAACCCCATCCTATACACCGCACCGCCACCGCGAAACGCTGCAATGTCCGTCACCTGCGCTACTGCGCCGACTCCGCCGACAGTGCGTCGCCGATCCGCGCCGCAACCTCGCCGATACGATAGGGCTTCTTCAGCACCGTCTCCGCCGCCAGCTCGTCGCCGAACGTCGCGACATCGGCATAGCCGCTGGCGAACAGCAACGGCATGGCGGGCGCGACCGCGCGGATCCGCCGCGCCAGGTCGACGCCCGACATGCCCGGCATCACCACGTCGGTCAGCACCAGGTCGAACGACGCGCGCCCGAATTCGGTCAGCGCCTCGGACCCGCTCGCCGCCGCGACCACCTGATAGCCGATCTCCTCGATCATCTGCGCGGCGACCCCGCGAACGTCATTGTCGTCGTCGACCACCAGGATCCGCTGCCGCGACCCGGTCGCCTGGGCCAGCCGCTCGATCGCGACCGGATCGGCGACCTCGGTCGTCCGCGGCAGGTACAAGGTGATCACCGTCCCCTCGTTCTCCGCGCTGACGATCCGGACGGTGCCGCCCGACTGACGGGCAAAGCCGTAGACCTGCGCGAGCCCCAGGCCCGTGCCCTTGCCCTGCCCCTTGGTGGTAAAGAACGGCTCGAACGCGCGCGCCAGTACCGCGGGCGTCATCCCCGCACCGGTATCGGCGACCTCGATCGAAACATAAGCGCCCGGGTTCAGCTCGGCGGTCAGCGCGTCGGGCACCGCGGCCAAGTTGCGAGTCGCGATCCGCACCACCCCGCCCGACGGCATCGCGTCGCGCGCGTTGATCGCCAGGTTGAGCAGCACGACCTCGAGCTGCGTCGGATCGACCATCGCGCGCCAGACATCGTCCGCCAGGTCGAGCTCGACCGTCACCGCCGCACCGATCGACCGCGCGAGCAGATCCGCCATCGACGCCACCACCTGATTGGGCTCGACCGGTACCGGCGACAGGTGCTGGCGCCGCGAAAAGGACAGGAGCTGCGCGGTCAGCGTCGCGCCGCGCTCGCCCGCCTGCAACGCCATGCTCGCCAGCCGCCGGATCTTCTCGTCGTCGGTCCGCCGCAGCAACAGGTCGAGCGAGCCGATCACCGCGGTCAGCAGATTGTTGAAATCATGTGCGATGCCCCCGGTCAGCTGGCCGATCGCCTCCATCTTCTGCGCCTGGACCAGCCGCGCCTCGGCCCGCTCGCGCTCGGCGATCTCCGCGGTCAGCCGGTCGTTCGCCGCCGCCAGTTCGCGCGTCCGCGCCTCGACCTTCGCCTCCAGCGTGTCGGCCAGATCGCGCAGCTCGGCGCGTGCCTTTTCGCGGTCCTCGAAATGCCGTGCCGCGAGCCGCTGGCGTTGTCGCGCGCGCAGTGCCGCGCGCGCCGCGCTGACCAGCGACGCGGGGTGGAGCGGGCGTTCGAGCAAGGTCACATTGGCGACCGCCTCGACCTCGCGCGCGCCGCGCCGCGGTTCGCCGCGCTTGCTCAGCAGGATGAACGGAAAGTCGGACCAGGGCGCCTGCGCCGCGATCGCCGCGAGCAGCCGCTCCTGGTCGAGCCGCGACAGCGCGTCGTCGGTCAGGATCGCGCCGGCATGCGTGCCCCCCGCGATCGCCGCGAACAACGCGGTCCCGTCGGCATCCGCCACCGCGGCGATATCGGCAGAGCGCAGCACCTGCGCGGTCACGTCGGCGTCGCGGCCGGTCGGCGCGACCACCAGGAAATCATCGGTCATCATCGCCGGTCGGTCAGGATTCGTCACGGTTCGTCAGCAGGGCGGCGCTGCCCCCATATTCGGGCGTCCCGGTCAGCACACCGCGAAACCCGGTCAGCTGCGGGCCGACGCGGATCCCGCCGCTGTCGATCCGGAACTCGCGCAAGGTCCCCTCATGCGGACCCATCCGGCGTTTCAGGAACGACATCACCCGCCGGATCGCACCATCCGCCTCGAAGAACCTGAGCAGCATCACCGAATCCGCCAGATAGGTCAGGTCGACCGGCGACTGCATCGTCCCGATCATCCCGGTCTGCGTCAGGACGAGCAGGCCCAGCACACCCTGCTGGTTCAGATAGGTCACGACCTCGTGCATCTGCAGCAGCATGTGCTGCTCCTCGGGCATGGCGAGCTGATAGCCCGACAGCGAATCGAGCACGACCACCGTCGCGCCGACCCGCTCGACCTGGTCGCGGATGATCCCCGTCAGCTCGCCCGGCGACAATTCGCCCGGATCGACCTGGCGGAAGCACAGCCGCCCCGCCGCGACATGGTCGCTGAGGTCGAGGTCCATTCCCGCCGCGCGGCGCATGAACACGCGCTCGGTCTCGTCGAAGCTGACGAACAGCGCTTTCTCTCCGCGTTCGAGCGCGGCGAAGACATATTGCAGCGACAGCGTCGTCTTGCCCGATCCCGACGGCCCGATGATCAGCGTCGTCGTACCGTAATCCAGACCGCCGCCCGACAGCGTGTCGAGCTCGTCAATCCCGCTCGACGCCAGCCGGTCGACGAAACCCGTATCGGGATGCGCGACCGCGGTCAGCCGCGGGAAGATCTGCAGCCCGCCGCGCCGGATCACGAAGTCGTGGAAACCGCCGCGGAACGCGCGCGCGCGCATCTTGTACACGCGCAGCCGCCGCCGCTCGGATCCATAGGGCAGCGCGATCTGTTCGAGCCGGACGACGCCGTGCGCCAGGCTGTGCAGGCTGAGATCGTCCTCGGTCTGCGTCAGATCGTCGAGGAACAAGGCGGTGCAGCCGCGCTGCGCGAAATAATGCTTGAGCGCGAGCAGCTGCCGGCGGAACCGCAGCGGCCCCTGCGCGAGCAGGCGGATCTCGGACAGGCTGTCGAACACGATCCGCGTCGGCTCGACCTTGCTGACCGCCTCCATCACCATGTTGACCGTCTCGCCGAGTTCGAGATCGGACGAATAGACGATCGATTGTTCGCGATCGACGTCGAGGCTGAGCTCGGGCGGCACCAGTTCGAAGATGTCGACCCCGGTCATGTCCCAGCCATGCGTCTTGGCGACATGGAGCAGCTCGTCGCGGCTTTCCGACAGCGTGATGTACAGGCACCGCTCGCCCGCATCGCGCCCGGCGAGCAGGAACTGCAGCCCGAGCGTCGTCTTGCCCGACCCCGGCTCGCCCTCGATCAGGTGGACGCGGTTATACGCATAGCCGCCGTCGAGGATATAGTTCAGCGGGTCGAGGCCGGTCGATACGACGCTCCCGTCGGAGGGTGATGACGGTTCTTGGCGCACGCGACATTTCTCCAGGCCAGTCCGGGCGCCGCGCCGGACCATGTCCGGTTCGAGAGCCCCCGCCCAACAACCCCCCGGCAACGCACAAGTTTCCGCTGCGGAATTTTTGCAAAAGTCACCGCGGTCCGCCCGCGTCGGGGAAGCTGGAGAACTGGGGGGCCTTAAGCCCCCGCCCCCGTCCGGCGCACCACTCGTTCGAGGATCGCCAGCGGCATCGCCCCCTTCAGCAGCACCGCATGGAAGCCCTTCGGCGTATATCCCGGCCGCGTCTTCGCCTCGTCGCGCAGGCGGGTCCACACCGTGTGGCCGATCTTGTAGCTGCACGCCTGGCCGGGCCACACCGTGTAGCGGTCGATCTCGCCCTGGCTGCGACCGCGCGCGATCCCCGTCGTCGCGATCAGGTAATCGGTCGCCTTTTCGCGGCTCCAGCGTTTCGCGTGCATCCCGCTGTCGACCACCAGCCGCGTCGCGCGGAACAGCAGCGACTGGAGATAGCCGACCTGCCCCAGCGGATCGCCCTCGTACATCCCCATCTCGTCGGCGAGCTGTTCGGCATAGAGCGCCCAGCCCTCCGAATAACCGCTGAAGAACCCGCGCCGACGGATCAGCGGGATCTGCTCGCTCTCGAGCGCGAGGCTGACCTGGAGGTGATGCCCCGGCACCGCCTCGTGATGCGTCAGCGTGGCGAGCCCGAATTTGGGCCGGTCGAACGTGTCGCGCAGGTTGATATAGTAGATCGCCGGCCGCGACCCGTCGAGCGAGGCGTTCTGGTAATAGCCGCCCGGCGCGCCCGCCTGGATCGTCGGCGGCACGCGGCGCACCTCGACCGGCGCCTTGGGCAGGCTGGCGAACGCCTCGGGCAGCCGCGCCTGCATCGCGACGATCTGCCGGTTGAGATGCGCGAGCAGCGCGTCGCGCCCCGCATCGGTGTTGGGATAAAGCTGGTCGGGCCGCTTGTTGAGCGCCACCAGCCGCTCGCCGACGGTCCCTTGCGTCATCCCCTGCGTCTTCAAAATGCCGTCGATCCGCGCGCCGATCTCGGCGACCTGCGCAAGGCCGAGCCGGTGGATCTCGTCCCCGCTCATCGCCACCGTCGTCGCGGCCTCCGCCGCCGCGGCATAATAGGCGTCGCCATCGGGCAGCCGCCAGCAGCCCGCATCATGCACCGCCTTGGTGCGCAGGTCGGCGACCAGCGCACGCTGCCGCTCGAGCGCGGGGCGGACGTCGCGCTCGACGATCGCGGTCGCGCGCGCGACGCGGTCGTCGGGCAGCCCCGCGGCCTTCAGCTTGGTGGCGAAGCTCGTCACCATCACGCTCTGCGCGGCCGCGCCCTCCATTGCGCTGCCCAGCTGTTTCAGCGTCGTGTCGAGGATATAGTCAGGCGCGAACACGCCGCGCGCCGCGTCGCTGCGCTGCTGCTCGCTGCTGTCGTCGATCGCCTTGGGCAGCGCGGACAGCCGCTGCAGATACGCATCCGCCTCGCCCGCATCGCGCACCCGCGTCTGCGATTCGAGGAAATCGGGCACGTCGCGATACGGCCCGGTCAGCTGGCTCAGCACATAGGGCGCGAACCGCCCGAGGCTGCTGCCATAGGTGAACCGCTTCGCGCCCGCGACCGCGCGCGTCAGCTGATAGGTCACGATCTCGTGATCGAGCGCGGCGTCGCTCGACAGCCCGCTTGTCCCGAACGCGCGCAGCTCGGCGAGTTCCTTGGTCGCCTGCGCCAGCTCGCGCGCGCGTCCCGCCGCCGACTGGTCGTCGAGCCGCGCCTTCAGCCCGCTGCGCGTTCCCGTGTCGAGCCCCAGCCGCGTCGCCTGTTCGGGCGAGTCGTCGAGCCGCGCATAGAAGAACCGGTCGAGCATCGTGCGCAGTGCCGCGTCGCGCGATCCCGCCGCGGCGGCCCCCTTCAGCGGGACCGCGCCGATGACGGACGCGGCAGCGGCACTCGTTAGAAACCGACGACGATGCATGGACTACTCCCCTGATTCGGGGAGGGTGTAGCATCCGGGCGGTCTCGATCCACCCCGGGCCGGCTTTCAGACGGGCGAGACGCCGTCCGCATTCACCAGGTCGTCGCCGACCAGCGTGCCGACCAGCCGGACGCGCTTCTCGACCAGGTCGACCGGCGTGCGGTGGAGCTCGAGCTCATAGCGCCCGCCCATGTCGCGGCGGAGATAGAACGCACCACCGTCACGGATCAGCGTCCCCGTCTCGTCGATCTTGGTTCCGATGGTCGTCATGGCGCGCGGCCTCCTGCCAGCGGCGATACCGCAGGTGACGCGCGACGCAACCCCCGGCGGCGTCGGTCCGCCGCCAGAAGTGTCCCACGCGCCCAAGGGATACGGCAAGGGATACGACAAGGGATACGACAGGCGGTCTGCACCGTTATACCCGCACGCGCGTCCTGCCGACGCGATCCTGGAACATCATGGCCCTCACCCCCCGTCTCTCCGGCAAGCTGGCGGCGCGCGCGCATCATTCGCCCGCCGCCGCCGGTTTCCTCCACCGCCTCGCGCCGTTCTTCGCCGCCGATCAGGTCGTCGGCGGGCCGTTGCTCATCGCCACGATCGTCGCTTTGGTCTGCACCAACCTGCCGATCGCGCATGATTATCAGACGATGTGGGACAGCACGCTCGAGATCCGGCTCGGCAGCTTCCGCGCCGCGCACCCGCTCGCCGACTGGGTGAACGAGGCGCTGCTGCCGCTGTTCTTCCTGATCATCGGCGCGGAGGTGAAGCGCGAATTCATCAAGGGCGCGCTGTCGACCGTGCGCACCGCGATGTTCCCGCTCGCCGGCGCGATCGGCGGGATCCTCGTCCCCGTCGCGGTCTATCTCGCCTTCAATTACGGGACCGAGGCGGCGAGCGGCTGGGGCACCGTCATCACGTCCGACACCGCGTTCGCGCTCGCGATCATCGGCATGTTCGCGACCCGGCTGCCCGTGTCGATCCGCGCGGTGCTGCTGGCGTTCGCGGCGATCGACGATGTCGGCGGGCTGCTCGTCATCGCGGTCGCCTATACCGGCACTTTGGTCCTGCCGATGCTCGTCGTCGCGGCGGTCGCCTATGTCGCGATCTTCGTGCTGCTGCGGCTGAAGCTCGTCTCGCCCATCCCCTATGTGCTGCTCGGGCTGATCGTCTGGGCGGGCGTCTATGCGTCGGGCATCCATGCGACGATCGCGGGCGTGATGCTCGGGCTGTTGTCGCCGACCCAGTCGCGGCTGTCCGAACGCCGCTTCGCGGAGCGCGTCCAGGCCCCGATCGACCGCTTCAAGCAGGCGGTCGACGAGGCGGAGTCGGGCGACCCCGAGGAAAACGAGGAAATCCAGCGCAAGGCGCAGCAACAGCTCGGCTATATCCAGGAAATGACCGAGGCGACCGACGAACCCGCCGAACGTCTCGTCCAGATGCTCAACCCCTGGGTGTCCTATGTCGTCCTGCCGCTGTTCGCGCTGTCCGCGGTGCGGATCCATTTCTCGTCCGACCTGCTCGCCGACGCCGCGGGATCGCTGCTCGGCATCGGCGTGTTCGCAGGGCTCGCGTTCGGCAAGCCGCTCGGCTTCGTCACCGCGACGTGGCTGGCGGTCAAGGCGGGCGCCGCCGAACTGCCCGACGCGGTCACCTGGCGGATGGTGCTCGCGATCGGCGCCTTGTCGGGGATCGGCTTCACCATCTCGCTGTTCATCGCCAATCTCGCCTTTCCCGATGCGCAGCGGACCGAGATGGCGTCGCTCGCGGTGCTTGCCGCTTCGCTCGCCTCCGGTGCGCTCGGCTATGTCCTGCTGCGCACCGCCGCGGCGCGGACCGAGGCCGGCTGACCACGGAACCTCCGCCGCCCACCGGGCGCTTCCATCTGGATCCCGTATGATGGAGGTATGACGATGACCGAAGCCTATTGGGGCGACACGACGCCGCCCGACATCGACTGGCGGATGAGCGCCGCGCTCGAAAACGTGCCCCGCGGCGACACCGACGTCGCCGAGGTTACCAGCCTCGAGACCGCGGTCCGCACCTGGACCACGCTCGATCCCGAGCATCAGCGCGCCGCGACACTGACGCCCGAGCATGCGCTCCAGATCGGGCCCGAGGGCGCGGTCCGGCACTTCACCGGCGACGCGATCGCAGCACTCGCAGCATTGCTCCCGACCGCAGGGCGCGCGGCCCCGGTCGACGACGACCCCGAAGCCGCCTGATCGCGTCGTTTCGGGGCCCGGACAACGCCTGTCCGGCCCCGAAACCCGCGGAATTCCGCGGCCCGGCGGGGGTCTCGACCACCCGACCGCCTCCCGACGCCCGATCCCGTATCTGGTGTCGAAACGCGCCCGACCACACCATCCCTAGGTGCAAGTCGGATAATTCGCGGCTCTTATCGAAATAAGTGCATAGCGATATCCGGCCCGATCATGTAGATAAATGGCGTCACGCAGCGCCGCCCATCGGCGACGCCGGGCCCAGCTAGGACGGAGACGACATGCGCAGCAAATCGCACTCTGCCGCCGGGCGGACACTGGCCGAAGCCACCCCGATTCGGGTGGCCGGTGCAGCAGCGCGAGGCCGCGTACGTACGACGCGAAAAGGGCGCCCCGGATCGCTCCGGAACGCCCCTGTCGTGCACTCGGCGCGCCCCCTCCGCTCGGGAGAGGGCGCCGCGCGGTTACTCGCTCTCTTCGAACGTCAGCGCGTTCGCGCCGGTCGCGCTCAGGCGGACCTTGTCACCCTCGATCTCGGCGACGAGGCCGAGCGAGATATAGTGATGCTTGGCGCCCTGCCCGTCCTGCGACTGCGGCGAATCATTCTTGGTCAGCTTGATGCGGTCGCCGTCGACATGATCGACGGTACCGACATGAACGCCGTCCGCGCCGATGACTTCAGCGTGTTCCTTGATCTGGGTTGCGTCGACCATTTTGCGTCTCCTGTGGTGGGTCCGGGTGCAGAACGCGCGTCTCGGGCATTGGTCGCATGACCTATGGCAGCGCCATCATGTTTGTCGTCGCGGCCCTGCTCGGGATCATCGGCGTCGCGATGCTGTTGCGGCTGCGCAGCCCCGACGTCAGCGACAAGCAGGTCTATGCCTTCCGGATGATCGGCATCATGCTCACCTCGGGCGCGATCGTGCTCGCGCTGTCGGCGGGTGCGATGTGGCAATGGACGCTCGAATCGTGAACACGCTCGTCCTGATCCTCGCGGTCGTCGGCATCTGCGCGGCGAACATGATCCTCGGCCGTCACTGGAGCCGGCTCGACCATAATCCCTGGTCGGGCGACTTTCGCGGCGAGACCTTCTGGGGTCCGACCCCCGGCTGGAACCCCGGCGCGCTCGACATCGGCAAGATCCGCCAGCGCGGCCGCGTGCTGATGATCGCCGCACCGATCGCGTCGCTGCTGTTCCTCGTCGTCGTCATCACCAGTTCAAGCCGTTTCTAGCTTCACCAGTTTCTTCAATTTCCCAAATTTGTCCCGGAGTATCCCATGTCCCTCCTCGAAGCCCGCAAGCAGTACAAGCCGTTCGAATACCCCTGGGCGTTCGAATTCTGGAAGCGCCAGCAGCAGCTCCACTGGCTCCCCGAGGAAGTGCCCTTGGGTGAGGATTGCCGCGACTGGGCGCAGAAGCTCAGCGACCACGAGCGCAACCTGCTGACGCAGATCTTCCGCTTCTTCACCCAGGCCGACGTCGAGGTGCAGGATTGCTACCACGAGAAGTACGGCCGCGTGTTCAAGCCGACCGAGATCAAGATGATGCTGGCCGCGTTCAGCAACATGGAGACGGTGCACATCGCCGCCTACAGCCATCTGCTCGACACCATCGGCATGCCCGAGAGCGAATATGGCGCCTTCCTCGAATATGCCGAACTGAAGGACAAGCATGACTATATGCAGAGCTTCGGCGTCGACAATGACGAGGATATCGCGCGCACGCTCGCGATGTTCGGCGGCTTCACCGAGGGCGTCCAGCTCTTCGCCTCGTTCGCGATGCTGATGAACTTCCCGCGCTTCAACAAGATGAAGGGCATGGGCCAGATCGTCACCTGGTCGATCCGCGACGAATCGCTGCACTGCGAGGGCATCATCAAGATGTTCCACACCTTCTGTGCCGAGCGTCAGTGCCTCACCAAGGCGGTCAAGGACGACATCGCCGATGTCTGCCAGACGACGATCCGGCTCGAGGACAATTTCATCGATCTCGCCTTCGAGATGGGTCCGGTCAACGGCATGACCCCAAAGGAGATCAAGAAGTATATCCGCTTCATCGCCGACTGGCGCATGACCCAGCTCGGCCTGAAGCCGATCTACATGATCGACGAGCACCCGCTCCCCTGGCTCGCCCCGATGCTCAACGGCGTCGAGCACGCCAACTTCTTCGAACAGCGCGCCACCGAATATTCGAAGGCCGCAACCAAGGGCCAGTGGAACGACGTCTGGGACAGCTTCGACAAGCGCCAGACCGCCAAGAAGGGCCCGGCGGCCAACGAGGACCTCGCCGACGGCGGCGACATGTTCTCGCTGGCTGGGGTTGCGGCGGAATAGATTTTCAGTTTCTGATGGGGGAGAATGATATGGTATGGCCGTAGCATAAGAATGAGCTCAGTGCTTATCCACGACAATAGACTATCTCGTGATGACACGGACCATTATGATCTTAGGCCCCTGTTAGATGGCGGCAGAATAGACCGAAAAGGCGGTCAGACTCTTCCAAGCCTCGCACATATGGATCTCACGATCGAACGAGATGGCTAATAGCTAAAGGCGCCCAACATGACCTACGAGGTTATCAAGGGCCGCGATGGCGTTTGGCGGTGGGAAATTACTGACGAGACTGGCAGCACATATCTGCGTTCCGATCGTTGCTTTGCTGAAATCGACTTAGCAACGCAGGATTTGCAGGCGTCCAGTCACCTCATCAGCTTCCACCTCAACTGCCGTTAACGCGGTTTGGGGAGGATTGGCAGTCTGCCAATCCTCCTTAGCGCATTGTCACGCCTCACAATCGTCCGGACAGCATCTTCTATTTCCGAACTTCGCGCTCGGCGAGGAAGACGGTGGACGTGTATCCCCATCTGTATCCGCCAGGCCGCCCCGTCATTCCCGCGAACGCGGGAATCCATAGTGGCAGAACCCACATGGTGATCGCAGCCTTCGAACAGGTTCCCGGCACGACGCTGCGACCACCAGCTGTACGTACCCCGCCCCCTCGATAACATCGCATCGGACTAATCGCTCGGCTCCTCATCGCGCGCCCCGTGCCGCACGCGAAGGATGATCACCGCGTCACCCTTGATCCGGTACCGCAGGATGTACGGCCAGACGATCGTCATCTCGCGGCGCCCCGCACCGGCATCGCGACCACGCTCGGGAAACACCGCCAGGCTGTCCGCAACCGCGATCAGCCGCGCCGCCAATGTCCGCGCGGCAGCCGGGTCGAACGCAGATACATAGCTGATGATCGCCTCAAGATTGGCGACGGCGTCGTCCGTCCAGACGATCCGCAACTACTCGCCGACGCGCGGTCGGGGGAGCGGTGCCGCCGAGCCCAGGGATGACAGCCAGCGCCTGACCGCATCGTGGCTGATCAGCCGCCCGTCTCGCACATCGGCGTCCGCCCGCGCATCGGCCTCAGCCTCGGCCGCGGAGTCCGGCGTGTCGAACGGGACGGTGTCGTGCGTCATGCACCGGATCGTACAGGATCGGCGTTCCGACGACCAGAGCCCCGCTCAGCACCAGGGCGACCGCTTCCCCCCGCCATAACGCCGCGCGAGCCCCTCGCGGACCAGCGTGTCGCCCAGCGACCGCCCGTCGCGCTGCACCAGCCGCAGCTTGCGCCCGTATTTGTCGACGTCGCGCTTGATCCGCGTCAGNGGTGGCGGGGGCGACCAGCAGGGCGAGTGCCGGGAGGAGGAGGAAACGCATGTGCAGGGCACGACCTTTGTCATTCGGGGCCTTCGCCGGGTCGGCGATCGCGGACAGGCTGAGCCTCTATACCCGCCGTCATCCTGACGAAAGTCAGGACCCAGAGCCACACGCGCTGTGGCCGGTTACCCTGGGTCCTGACTTTCGTCAGGATGACGGGAGGGGGCAGGGTGGATGGTGCGGAGCGACGGGAGGGTGCGTCATCCCTCCCCCCCCGTCACGTCAGACGATCTCGAACAGGCCGGCGGCGCCCATGCCGCCGGCGGTGCACATCGAGACCACGACATAGCGCACGCCGCGCTTGCGGCCCTCGATCAGCGCGTGGCCGACGAGGCGCGAGCCGGTCATGCCGAAGGGGTGGCCGACCGCGATCGCGCCGCCATTGACGTTGTATTTTTCGGGATCGATGCCGAGATGGTCGCGGCAATAGAGGCATTGCGACGCGAACGCCTCGTTCAGCTCCCACAGGCCGATGTCCGCGACCGTCAGCCCGGCGCGGTCGAGCAGCTTGGGGATCGCGAAGACCGGGCCGATGCCCATTTCGGCGGGATCGCAGCCCGCGGACTGGAAGCCGCGATAGATACCGAGGATCTCCTTGCCCTCGGCCTCCGCGGTCCGGCGGTCCATCAGCAGCTGTGCGGAGGCGCCGTCGGAGAGCTGGCTGGCATTGCCCGCGGTGACGCTGGTCCCCGGGCTGGAAAAGTCGCCGCCCGGCCAGACCGTCTTCAGCCCGGCGAGCGCCTCCGCGGTGGTGCCCGCGCGGATCCCCTCGTCCTGGGTCAGCGTGACGTTCTCGCTGCCGGTGCGCGCGCCCTGCTTGTCGAACAGCGCCTTCTCGACGGTGATTGGCACGATCTCCTCGGCGAACGCGCCGCTCGCGAGGCCGGCGGCGGCGCGCTGCTGGCTCATCGCGGCATAGGCGTCCTGCGCCTCGCGGCTGATGCCGTATTTGCGCGCGACGATCTCGGCGGTCTCGATCATCGGGATATAGGCGGCGGGCTCGCGCGCGGTGACGCTCTGGTTGACGTAGCGCGGCGCGTCCTTGGTCACGGTGTAGCTGATCGATTCCATCCCGCCCGCCAGCGCGACATCGGCCTCGTCACAGATGATCGTGCGCGCGGCGAGCGCGACCGCGGTCAGCCCCGAGCCGCATTTGCGGTCTAGCGTGACCGCGGGGACCGATTCGGGCAGGCCGCCGGCGAAGAGCGCCATGCGTCCGGCATTGCCGCCCTGTGTCCCCCATTGGTTGCCGACGCCCCAGAACACTTCGTCGATACGCGCGGGGTCGATCCCGGCGCGCTCGACCACCGCGGTCATCACATGCCCGCCGAGCACCGGTGCCTCGGTCGCGTTGAACGCGCCGCGATAGGCTTTACCGATGGCGGTACGGGCAGTCGAGACGATGGCGGCTTCACGCATGCTTGGACCTTTCGAGGACCGGGTATGGTCAGGCGTCGTCTAGGGATTCGGTCCGGCGTTGGAAAGGGCCCGACGGGCGAGGCGCGCCTGCCAGAGCATCAGCAGCGGCACGACGAGGATTTCCATGCCCAACCCGAGGACATGCCCGCGCGACGGCATGCCGACATCGATCAGCGAGACGAGCCGCGCGAAGCCGCCGACCACGATCAGCCCGCCGAGCAGCCGGAAGCGCGGGCCCTTGGTCTCGATATGCGGGATACAGCTGAGGAAGCCGAGCCCGGTCGCGAAGAAGATGCCCGAGATATAGCGGAAATGGCTGTCGAGATCGCGCGGCACGTCGGCGAGGTGGCCGAACGGGGCTGGGCCGTGGACGATCCCCTGACCGCCGACGAGCAGCGGCAGGAGGCAGGCGATCGCGACGACGCCCTGCAGCAGGCGTTTTTCGAGCATCATGTCAGCTTGTCGAGCAGTTCGGGGTTGTCGAGCAGTTCGGGGCGGATGCGGAAGGCGACCAGCGAGATCCGCACCTCGATCATGAAGCTGGCAAAGGCGGCGATCAGCAGGATCATCGCAAGGATGAACGAGACCGCGACATAGGTCCCGAAGTGTAGCTTGGCGAGTTCGGCGATGAACAGCAGCGCGATGACGATACAGGTCATGATCGCGCTCGACACCGCGAGGAAGAGCGAGGCGTTGATGATCGTCATCCGCCGGTCGAGCAGCCGCAACTCCCAGATATGGCGGATGCGTTCGGGCCCCGCGCTGCTGGGATGGAGCTTTTCGAGCTGGCGGGCGCGGTCGATGACGCGCGAGAGACGACCGGCGAGCACGTTGAGCAGCTGGCCGATGCCCGCGAGCATGAACACCGGCGCGAGCGATAGCTGGATCGTCTGCGCGATCGTCGAAACGGCGGGAAGGGGTATCATCCTGATCATCATGCGGAATAACCGCGCCGGAGGGAAGCCAATCCCGCCCCGCCCTGAAGCCCCGCGGCGCCCGGTGCGATCCTGCACTACCTGGTAAGGGATTGCTGCTAGGGGGCGTGCGATGTCGAAACCGATGCTCCTGTCCGACCGCGTGCCGGTGCCACCGAGCGCGCAGGCGAGCGTGGTCGAGGGCCTGAGCATCGCGATCGACGCGGTCGCCGCGCGCGCGGCGCCGAGCCACCGGTTCCTGCGCTATGGCTGGTATGCCGCCGCGCTGAGCGCCTATGGCGGCCGCGCGAAGACGCTGGTGGTCGAGGAGGACGGCGTCGCGGCGATCGCGTTGCCGTTCGTCGCGCTCGGCCCGGCGTGGCTGCGGCTGGCGACGGTGCCGGGCTGTTACTGGCCGTTCCGCAGTTTCGGCATGGCGATGGGCGCGAGCGAGGCGGCGCGCGCGGCGGCGCTGCGCGGACTATCCGCGCAGTGCAACGGCCTGCGGATCGGCCCCGTTCAGGACGGCGATCCGGCGGCGGACGCGCTGATCGCGAGCGCGCGGGCGGCGGGCTGGTGCGCGATCGACCGGCACCTCGGCGACGCCTGGGTGCTCGACCTCGTGCCGAGCGTCGATGGCGAACGCTGGCCGCGCAACTCGACGCTGCGCAAGAACCGCTTTCACGAAAAGCATCTTGCCGAGCATGGCGCGCTCGACTGGCAGGCGCTGGCGGGGGCGGACTGGCCGGCGCGGTTCGCCGATCTGGGCGCGGTCGAGCAGACGAGCTGGGTCGCGCAGGAGACCGATCGCCACGACATGAAGTTCACGACCGACGGGCATCTAGCCTTCTGGCAGGCGGCGGCGGTCGATCCGGTGCTCGCAGCGATGTTCCGCGCGGCGCTGCTCCGCGTCGACGGCGTGCCCGCCGCCTTCTCGTTTGACATCGATACGGGGGCGCTGATCTACGCGATCGCCAACAGCTACGACCCGCGTTTCGCCAAGCATTCGCCGGGCAAGCTGCTCTACTGGCGCAACCTGGTCGCGGCGATGGCGCGCGGCGCGACCAGGGTCGACTGGGGCGCGGGCGACAGCGGCTACAAGCGGGTGATCGGCGCGACGGAGGGCGCACCGATCCGCGACTGGCTGTTGCTCAGGCCCGGGCTGCCCGCGATTGCGGGTCGCGCGCTGGCCGGCTGGTGGCGGCGCAGCGGCGGGCGCTAGTCGCGGATATAGCGGAAATACCAGACCTCATGGCCCTGGCGCCGGGCTTTCCGCTCATAGCGCGTCTCGGGCCAGTCGTCGGGGCGGGTCAGGAAGTCCTGCGGGGTGCGCGCCTGCCAGGTGAAGTCGCGGCGCTGGTCCATGATCATCATCGACCAGCGGCAATAGGTCGGATCGTCGGTGCCGAGCCGGAATTCGGCGCCCGGCTTCAGCTTGGCGGCGATCGTGTCGAGCGGGCCGTGATTGACCATGCGCCGCTTGGCGTGGCGCGCCTTGCGCCAGGGATCGGGGTGGAGGAGGTAGAGCCGGTCGAGGCTGGCATCGGGCAGCCGCTCGATCACCTCGAGCGCGTCGCCCATATAGAGCCGGACATTGGTCAGCCCGCCGTCGCGGATATGGCCGAGCGCGCCGACGACGCCGTTGAGGAACGGTTCGCAGCCGATGAAGCCGACATCCGGATTCGCTGCGGCCTGGCCGGCGAGATGTTCGCCCGCGCCGAAGCCGATCTCGACATGCAGCGGACGGTCGTCGCCGAACAGGGTCGCGGCGTCGACGATCCCCGTCTCGGGAACCGACAGACGCGGGAGCATCTCCTCGACGAGCGCGGACTGGCCCTGGCGAAGCTTGTGGCCCTGGCGACGGCCATAGAGGCGGCGAATGGTGGCGGGATCGTTCATCGCCGCGCGCTCTAGCGGTCGATTGCGCGGGAGCAAAGCACGGAGCGGTCCGTTACAAGGCCGTAATGGCCGAAAACAGCACCACCACGTCGGACACCGGGTCCGCACCCGAGGGGCCCGAGCAGGACGTCGAGGAACTGAAGGCGGCGGACGCGGGCGATCTCCACCGCGCGGTCCGCGAGGCGGGCGAGGACGAACTCGCGCGCCCGGGGGTTTCGCTGTTCTTCTCTGCGCTCGCGGCGGGGCTGGCGATCACCGCGTCGCTGGTTGCCGAGGGCGCGCTTCATGCCGCGCTGCCCGATACGCCGTGGCGCGAGCTGGTCGTGTCGCTCGGCTATCCGGCGGGGTTCCTGGTCGTCATTCTCGGGCGGATGCAATTGTTCACCGAAAGCACGATCAGCGCGATGCTGCCGCTGGTGACCACGCCGTCGCGCTGGGCGCTGCGGCGGACGTTGCGGCTGTGGGGCATCGTGCTGGGCGCCAACCTGCTCGGCACCGCGCTGACCGCCGCGGCGATCGCGGGCGGTGTGCTTGGCGGGGCGGAGCTGCGCGAAGCGATGATCGCGGTGTCGATGCGGATCACCGAGCTTGGCGCCTGGGCGACGTTCGTCAACGCGATCCCGGCGGGGTTCATGATCGCGATCCTCGCCTGGTCGCTGCCCAATGCGCGCGGCGAGGCGTTCATGGTGATCTTCGCGGTGACCTATGTGGTCGCGATCGGCGGGTTCAGCCATTCGATCGTCGGATCGGACGAGGCGTTCCTGCTGCTGTTCACCGGGCATGTCGACCTGGTCCGGACCTTTGCCGGGCTGTTGCTGCCGGCGATCGCGGGTAATCTCGTCGGTGGTGCGGGGGTGTTCGCGCTGCTGGCGCATGCGCAGGTGCGCGGCGAAATGCGACAGAAGGACTGATGATGACGGGCAAGAGCAAGAGTGCGGCGGCCAAGATCACCGAGGTCGACCGCAAGGCGACCTACAAGCTGGCCGAACACCGCGATGCGCCGGTGGTGAAGGCGACCGGCTTTCTCGCCGAGGTTGCCGACCAGCCGCAGCTGATCGCGACGTCGATCGGCACGCTGGTAATCGGGCTGGTCGCACGGCGGCCCGACCTGATCCGCGGCGGCGCGCGGATGCTCGCCTCGCATCTGGCGGCGACCGCGGCGAAATCGGTGATCAAGCATTCGGTCGACCGGACGCGGCCGGGCCATGCGCTCGACACCGGCAAGGCGCGGTTCGAGACGGGCGACAGCCAGGACCACAAGCAGACGTCCTTCCCGTCGGGCCATACCGCAGGCGCGGTGGCGGTCGCGCGTGCGGCGTCGCGCGATATCGACGGCGCGGCGATGCCGTCGGCGCTGGCGACGGTCGCGGTGGCGGCGGCGCAGCCGGTCAACGGCAAGCATTATCTGTCCGACCTGGTAGTCGGCGCGGCGGTCGGCTGGATCGCCGAGGCGGCGGTCAGCGCGCTGTTCGACCGTGTCGCGCCGGTCGTCGAGCATGTTATTGAAAACACGGAAAGATCCGCGGAGCACGATCCCGCGACGTTGCCGAACGGGGTCCAGGGAACCGTTCCGCCTGCGTGACGGTTTGGATGGCCTCACAAGAGGGATTTATTCATGAAGACCATTGCTACCGCGCTCATGCTCGCAACGCTGACCATTCCGCTCGCAGCCTGTGGCGGCAAGGGTGACGACAAGCTGGGCAGCCAGGTCGAAGGCGCCGCGGAAAACCGTGCCGACGCGCTTGAGGCGGCTGCCGACAATCTCGAGGATCGCGCCGAGGCGGTTCGCGATCAGGGCGAGAAGCAGGGCGAGGCGGTCGACGACGCGGACGTGAACGCCGCCGCGATGTCGAACGAGCAGAAGGCGGCCCTCGTCAACGGCAGCGCCGCGCTGCGCTAAGTACAATGATGCCGTCCCCGCCGATTCGGGCGGGGGCGGTATCGTCGGCGGCGCCTGGGGCCGACCGACGATGTTGGGGGGGATGCATGATGATCAACCGGCGCCGGCTCGAAACGGGCGGATTCCTGATATTCCTGGTGGTGATCACGATCGCGCTCGTCGTGGTCGTCTGGTCGTACGCCCTGGCGCTGCTGTGGGCCGCGCTCGCCGCGATCCTGTTCCAGCCGCTGTTCCAGCGTCTGCTGGAGCGGATGCCGACGCGTCGCAACACCGCCGCTGCGCTGACGCTGCTGATCATCCTGTTCGCGGTCGTCGTGCCGAGCATGATCATCGGCGGGATGATCGTCGACCAGGCGGGCACGGTGTATACCCGCATCCAGAATGGCGAGATCAATTTCGCCGCCTATTTCAACCAGGTGCATGATGCGTTGCCGACGCGCCTGCAGACGCTGCTCGACAAGGCCGGGTTCGATTCGATCGAGCGGATCCAGGCGCGGCTGTCGCAGACGATGGGCAACAGCGTGCGGACGATCGCCAGCCAGGCGCTGTCGATCGGGCGCAACGCCGCCGCCTTCCTGCTCGCCTTTGGTATCGCGCTGTACGTGATGTTCTTCCTGCTGCGCGACGGCGAGACGATCGGTCCGAAGATCTGCGACGCGCTGCCGCTCGAGCGGTCGGTCACCGCCGCGCTGGTCGACAAGTTCGTGTCGGTCGTGCGTGCGACGATCAAGGGCACGGTGATCGTCGCATTGGTCCAGGGCGGGCTGGGGGCGGCGACCTTCTGGATCGTCGGGCTGCCCGCGGCCCTGCTCTGGGGCCTGCTGATGGCGCTGACCTCGCTGCTCCCTGCGCTCGGGCCGGCGATCGTCTGGGTCCCGGTTGCGGTCTATCTGCTCGCGACCACCGCGATCTGGCAGGGACTGGTGGTGATCATCTCGGGCGTCGTCGTGATCGGCATGGCGGACAATATCCTGCGGCCGATCCTGGTCGGGCGCGACACGGGGATCCCCGATTTCGTCGTGCTGGTCACGACGCTGGGCGGGATCGAGCTGATCGGCCTGAGCGGCATCGTCGTCGGGCCGCTGGTCGCGGCGCTGTTCCTGGCGTCGTGGCAGATCCTGACCGAGCAGCGGCACCGGCAGCGCGCGAGCGCGCCGATGGTCGGCGACGCGGCGGGGGCCGACCGGTCGCCACCCGGTTGATCGGTTCCGATTTGTCGTAGCGGACATGAAAAAGCCTCCCCCGAACGGTCCGGGGGAGGCTTTTCTGTATCACCTATCAGGCGAGGTGCGTCAGGCGGTTGCGGCCTTCAGCTTGTCGACCAGATCGGTGCGCTCCCAGGTGAAGCTGTCACCCTCGGGCTCGCGGCCGAAATGGCCGTAGGCCGCGGTCTTCTTGTAGATCGGCGCGTTGAGCTTGAGGTGCTCGCGGATGCCCTTGGGCGTCAGGCGAACGAGCTTGGGCAGGACCGCCTCGAGCTTGGCCTCTTCGACCGTGCCGGTGCCGTGCGTGTCGACATAGACCGACAGCGGCTCGGCGATGCCGATCGCGTAGCTCAGCTGGATCGTGCAGCGGCGGGCGAGCCCGGCGGCGACGACGTTCTTCGCCAGATAGCGCGCGACATAGGCGGCCGAGCGATCGACCTTAGTCGGATCCTTGCCCGAGAACGCGCCGCCGCCATGCGGGGCTGCGCCGCCGTAGGTGTCGACGATGATCTTGCGGCCGGTGACGCCGGCGTCGCCGTCGGGGCCACCGATCTCGAACGCGCCGGTCGGGTTGATGTAGATCGCGGTCTCGTCCGAGATGAAGCCTGCGGGCAGCACGTCGGTGAACACGCCCATGACATAGTCGCGCAGCTCGGCATACTTGGCCGGATCGGGATTCTTGCCCTTTTCCGAATAGCCCGGCGCGTGCTGGGTCGAGACGACGAGCGCGGTCGCGCGGACCGGCTTCTCGTTCTCATAGGCGAGCGTCACCTGGCTCTTGGCGTCGGGCTCGAGGAACGGGGCCGCGCCCGAATGGCGATCGGCGGCCATCCGCTCGAGGATCTTGTGGCTGTAGTAGAGCGTCGCGGGCATCAGGCCGGGCGTCTCGTCGGTCGCGTAACCGAACATGATGCCCTGATCGCCGGCACCCTCGTCCTTGTTGCCGCTCTCGTCGACGCCCATCGCGATCTCTGCGGACTGGCCGTGGAGGTTGTTCTCGAAGCGGAACTCGTTCCAGTGGAAGCCCGACTGCTCGTAGCCGATTTCCTTGACGGTGTTGCGGACGGCCGCCTCGATCTCGTCGAGCACGCCGTCGGCCCACTGGTCGTTCTCATAGATGCCCTTGCCGCGGATCTCGCCGGCGAGGACGACGAGCTGCGTGGTCGTCAGCGTCTCGCAGGCGATACGTGCCTGCGGATCCTTGGCGAGGAACAGGTCGACGATCGTGTCGCTGATCTGGTCGGCGACCTTGTCGGGATGGCCTTCGGAGACCGACTCGGAGGTGAAGAGAAAGGACTTGCGCATGAAACCTCTTCGCAAAAGGCCCGGCGGTGGGGCACCACGGAGCATCATATAAGGAAAGCTTTATATGTCCTTCTAGCGTTCGCGGCGGCGCAGGGCAACGGCCAAGGCGATCATCGCCGCCATGACCAGCCCCGCCGCCAGATTGCCGAGCCGCGCGAACAGCGTCACGGGCAGCGCGGGCGGCATCGGCAGCTCGGCCGCACCTGCCGTCTCGTGCGCGACGGTGGCGAGCAGGCGGCCGTCCGCGGCGATGATCGCGGAGATGCCGGTCGGGGTCGCGCGGACGATCGGCAGCCCCTCCTCGATCGCGCGCATCCGTGCCTGGGCCAGATGCTGCGGCGGGCCCCAGCTGCCGAACCAGGCGTCGTTCGAGGGGTTGAAGAGCAGCCGCGGGCGATGCGCGCGGTCGACCGTCTGCCCTGAGAAGATGATCTCGTAGCAGATCTGGATGCCGATCGACCCGAAGCCCGCGAGCGTCAGATTGCCCGGCCCCTCGCCCGAGGTGAAGTCGATGTCGCCGGGGACGAGCCGCGCGAGCCCGAGCGGTTTCAGCAGCCACGGCATCGGCAGATATTCGCCGTAGGGGACGAGATGCGCCTTGTCGTAGCGACCGCGCAGCCGCGCCTGTGCGTCGATCGCGAACACCGAATTGGTCGCGCCCGCGATCCGGTCCTCGCGGTCGAACGAGAGCGACGTGCCGCCGGTCAGCAGGATGTCGTCGGGGCCGAGCAGCCGCGCGATCCGGCGGCGCAGATAGAGCGGGCTCGACCAGTCATAGGCGTAGAAGGGATAGCCGTCCTCGAGATAGTCGCGCACCACGCCCTCGGGCCAGACGACGAGGCGGGGGGTGGCGCCAGGCGTGCCCGACAGCTTTTCGAGCGCGGAAAGCACGCGTTCGCCATCCGATTCGCTGCGATCCTCCTGGCCGATATCGGGCTGGACGACGCGGACGCGGGGGGCGTTGGCGGGGGCCCGCACCCCACCCCCTCCCGTCATCCTGACGAAAGTCAGGACCCAGAGCCAAGCAGCGTACAAGCCCGCCGCTCTGGGTCCCGGGTCAAGCCCGGGATGACGAAGAAGGGCGGGCACGCCGCCTCCACCCCCCACCTTTCCCGCCAGAACCCAAACGCGGTGGATGACGCCCCCCGCGGCATACGGTACAGCACCCCTTCCTCCAGCTCGGGGCCGATCATGTCCGACGATTTCTACCGCATCAAACGCCTGCCACCCTATGTCATCGCCGAAGTGAACGCGATGCGGGCGGCGGCGCGGGCGGGCGGCGAGGACATCATCGATCTCGGCATGGGCAATCCCGACCTGCCGCCGCCCGAGCACGTCATCGCCAAGCTCGTCGAGGTCGCCAGCAAGCCCGGCGCGCACGGCTATTCGCAGTCGCGCGGCATTCCCGGCCTCCGCAAGGCGCAGGCCAATTATTACGGCCGCCGCTTCGGCGTCGACGTCGATCCCGAGACCGAGGTCGTCGTGACGATGGGCTCGAAGGAAGGGCTCGCCAGCCTCGCCACCGCGATCACCGCGCCCGGCGACGTCGTGCTCGCGCCCAACCCCTCCTATCCGATCCACACCTTCGGCTTCATCATCGCCGGCGCGACGATCCGCGCGGTGCCGACCACCCCCGACGACGCCTATTTTGAGAGCCTCGAGCGCGCGATGGCGTTCACCGTGCCGCGCCCGTCGATCCTCGTCGTCAACTATCCGTCGAACCCGACCGCGGAGGCGGTCGACCTCGCCTTCTACGAACGGCTCGTCGCCTGGGCGAAGGAGAACAAGGTCTGGATCATCTCCGACCTCGCCTATTCCGAGCTCTACTACGACGGCAATCCGACCCCCTCGATCCTCCAGGTCAAGGGCGCCAAGGACATCGCGATCGAGTTCACCTCGCTCAGCAAGACCTATTCGATGGCGGGCTGGCGGATCGGCTTCGCGGTCGGCAACAAGACGCTGATCGCGGCGATGAGCCGGGTGAAGAGCTATCTCGACTACGGCGCCTTCACCCCGATCCAGGCCGCCGCCTGCGCCGCGCTGAACGGCCCGCAGGACATCGTCGCGCGCAACCGCGAGCTCTATCACAAGCGCCGCGACGTGCTGGTCGAAAGCTTCGGCCGCGCCGGCTGGGACATCCCCTCGCCGCGCGCCTCGATGTTCGCCTGGGCGCCCTTGCCGCCCGCGCTCGCGCATCTCGGCAGCCTAGAATTCACCAAGCAGCTCCTCACCCACGCGCACGTCGCGGTCGCGCCCGGCGTCGGCTATGGCGAAAATGGCGAGGGCTATGTCCGCATCGCGATGGTCGAAAACGAACAACGCCTCCGCCAGGCCGCGCGCAACGTGAAGCGCTACCTCCAGAGCATGGGCGTCAACACCCCCGCCCAGGGCGCCGGCTGACCCGCCGCCCCCACCCGTCACCCTGACGAACGTCAGGACCCAGAGCCAAGCAGCGCAGCGCCCCGCCACCCTGGGTCCCGGGTCAAGCCCGGGATGACGCCGGCCGGGCACTCACCCCAGAATATGCATCCACAACGGCTGCCCCACCAGACTCTGCGACCCGCGCAATTTCTCCAGCGCCTGCGCCACAGACCGTTCCGGCCCCTCATGCGTCACGATCGCGACCAGCACGCTGCCGTCCGCCATCGCGCCGCGCTGGATCAGGCTCTCGATCGAGACGCCCGCGTCGCGCATCGCCGCGGCGATCTCGGCCAGCACGCCGACCCGGTCCGCGACCGTGAAGCGCAGATAGGCGCGGCCCCGCCGTTCGCCGCTGTCGGCGGTCGCCGCCGCGACCAGCGACGCCGCCGGCATCGCATAGGGCGGGCCGTACTCGCCGCGCGCGATGTCGATCAGGTCCGCGACCACCGCGCTCGCGGTCGGCCCGTCGCCCGCGCCCGCGCCCTGGAACAGCAGCCGCCCGACGAAATTGCCCTCCGCGACCACGGCATTGAGCGACCCCGTGACATGCGCGAGCGGATGGTCGACCGGCACCAGATGCGCATGCACGCGCTGGAACAGCCCGTCCGGCCCGTCCTCCGCCAGCCCGAGCAGCCGCACGCGGTAGCCCAAAGCCGCCGCCTCGGCGATGTCCGCGCCCAGCAGGTGCCGGATGCCGCTCGCCGCGACCGTGTCGAACGCCGGCCGCGTCCCGAACGCGATCGAGGCGAGGATCGACAGCTTGTGCGCCGCATCCACCCCGTCGATGTCGAAGCTCGGATCCGCCTCGGCAAAGCCCAGCGCCTGCGCCTCGGCGAGGATCTCGGCAAAATCGCGCCCTTCTGCCTCCATCTTGCTCAGGATGAAATTGCACGTCCCGTTGAGGATGCCGTAGACCCGCCCGATCGCGTTCGCCGCCGCGCCCTCGCGCAGGCCCTTGATGACCGGGATCCCGCCCGCGACCGCCGCCTCGAACTTCAGCGCGACGCGCGCCGCCTCCGCCGCGGTCGCCAGCTCATAGCCGTGATGCGCGAGCATCGCCTTGTTCGCGGTGACGAACGACTTGCCCGCGGCGAGCGTCGAGCGCGCGAGCGTCAGCGCGGGGCCGTCCGATCCGCCGATCAGCTCGACGACGACATCGACGTCCGCCTGCTGCGCCAGCGCGGTCGTGTCGTCGACCCAGGCGAACCGCGTCAGATCGACGCCGCGATCCTTGTAGCGGTCGCGTGCCGACACCGCGACGACCTCGATCGCGCGGCCGGCCCGTCTGGCGATCAGCTCGCGGTTCGCGTCGAGCAGCCGGATGACGCCGCCCCCCACGGTTCCCAGGCCCGCCAGTCCCACGCGCAACGCTTCGCTCATCGTCTTCCTTTCGCCAAACCCGCGCAAAGACCTAGGGTTCGGGAAGGATTCCCGCAATCAAGATGACGAATGGCGCCGCGCGCCCTATCTGGTCCCGCATGACCGGCCGCTTCGATCACCTGCCCAACCGCCGCGCGATCATCGATCGCCGCGCGGTCGCCGACACCATCGCCGCGCTGGACGAGACCGACCCGGTCGCGCTCGGCCGCCAGGCGACGATCCTGCTCAAGGCCGCGCTCGACGCGGGCCGGGTCGAGGTCGCCAAGCGGCTCGCCGAACATCCCAGCCGCGGGCTCGAGGTGTCGAGCGCGCAGGCCTATCTGATCGACCAGCTGCTCCGCCTGCTGTTCGACTTCACCACCACCCGGCTGCACCCTGCGCCCGCCCCCACCCCCGACGACCGGCTCACGCTGATCGCGGTCGGCGGCTATGGGCGCGGCGAGATGGCGCCGCATTCGGATGTCGATATCGGCTTCCTCACGCCGGGCAAGCAGACCCCGCGGGTCGAACGCATCATCGAATCGATGCTCTACACGCTCTGGGATCTCGGCCTGAAGCTCGGCCAGTCCAGCCGCTCGCTCGACGAGATGATCCGCCAGGCCAAGGCCGACATCACCGTCCGCACCGCCCTGCTCGAGGCGCGCTACGTCACCGGCGACATGGATCTCTACGAAGAGGCCTCACGCCGCTTCAAGGTCGAGGTCCAGGCGGATACCGCGCGCGCGTTCATCGCCGACAAGCTCGTCGAGCGCGATCTGCGCCACCGCAAGATGGGCGACACGCGCTATGTCGTCGAACCCAACGTCAAGGAGGGCAAGGGCGGCCTGCGCGATCTCCACGCGCTGTTCTGGATCGGCAAGTACATCTACGACGTCCAGCGCGCGGCCCAGCTCGTCGATGTCGGGCTGTTCACCAAGGCCGAATACCGGCTGTTCCACCGCGCCGACAATTTCTTCCAGGCGGTGCGCTGCCACCTCCACAGCATCACCGGTCGCGCCGAAGACCGGCTGACCTTCGACGTCCAGCGCGAGATCGCCGACCGGATGCGCTTCTCCGACCGCCCGGGCAAACCGAAGGTCGAGCGCTTCATGCACTTCTACTTTCTCCAGGCGAAGACCGTCGGCGACCTCACCGGCGTGTTCCTCGCGCATCTCGACGAGAAGTTCGCCGCGCGCGGCCGCCGCTTCGGGCTGCCGACGATCCGCCGCAGCCCGCGCCGCCTGAACGGCTTCGTCCTCGACCGCGGCCGGCTGGCGCTGCCCGACGACGACTTCTTCCGTGCAAGTCCGGTCCGGCTGATCGAGATCTTCCAGCTCGCCGACCGCAACGCGCTCGAGATCCACCCGCTCGCGATGCGCGCGGCCGCCCGCGACGTGAAGCTGGTCGACGACATCCGCGACGATCCGACCGCCAACGCGCTGTTCCTCGATGTCCTAAGCTCGCCGCGCGATCCCGAACTCGTCCTGCGCTGGATGAACGAGACCGGCGTGTTCGGCCGGTTCGTGCCCGATTTCGGCCGCGTCGTCGCGCAGATGCAGTTCGACATGTACCACCACTACACCGTCGACGAACACACGATCCGCGCGCTCGGCCTGCTCGCACGGATCGAGAATGGCGCGTTGAAGGACGACCATCCGCTCGCCAGCGCGATCTTCCGCCAGATCGTCTCGCGCCGCGTCCTCTATGTCGCGGTGCTGCTCCACGACATCGCCAAGGGTCGCGGCGGCGATCATTCGATCCTCGGCGCGGAGGTCGCGCAGCGCCTCTGCCCGCGCTTCGGCCTGTCGCCGGCCGAGACCGAGACCGTCGCCTGGCTCGTCCGCTGGCATCTGCTGATGTCCGCGACCGCGTTCAAGCGCGACCTGTCGGACTTCAAGACGATCCTCGATTTCTGCGACGTGGTGCAAAGCCCCGAGCGACTCCGCCTCCTGCTCGTCCTCACCATCGTCGATATCCGCGCGGTCGGCCCGGGCGTCTGGAACGGCTGGAAGCGCCAGCTCCTCGGCGACCTCTATGAATCCGCCGAGGAGGTGCTCCGCCTCGGCCACAAGCAGAAGGGCCGCGCCGAACGCATCGCCGCCAAGCACGAAACGCTCCACGCCGATCTCGGCTGGAGCGACGCCGAATTCGCCGCGTTCGTCCGCCGCATGCCCGAGGCCTATTGGATCGCCGAGCCCGAGGACGTGCTCGTCCACAATGCCCGCTTCCTCGCCGGCACCGGCGACGCGCAGCTCGCGATCGACGCGCATGTCTATCCCGGCCGCGGCGCGACCCTCGTGACGATCTACGCCGCGGATCATCCCGGGCTCTTCTACCGCATCGCCGGCGCGATCCATGTCGCGGGCGGCAACATCATCGACGCGCGGATCCACACCACGCGCGACGGCATGGCGGTCGACAATTTCCTCGTCCAGGACCCGTTCGGCCGCCCGTTCGACGGCTCAGAACAGCTCGCCCGGCTGAAGACCGCGATCGAGGATGCGCTCGCCAACCGCGGCAAGCTCGCCGACCGCCTCGTCGCCAAGCCGCTCCCGCGCGCGCGCGCCGAGGCGTTCGACATCGTCCCCAACGCGATGATCGACAACCGCGCCTCGAACCGCTTCACCGTAATCGAGGTCAATGCCCGCGACGGCCCCGCCTTGCTCAACCGGCTCGCCCAGGCGCTGTTCCAGTCGAAGGTGACGATCCACTCCGCGCATGTCGCGACGTACGGCGAACGCGCGGTCGACACCTTCTACATCACCGACCTCACCGGCGACCGCATCACCGCCCCCGCCCGGCTGAAGACCCTCGAACGCCGCCTGCTCGCGGCGGCCGCCGGCAAGGAACTAGACCTCGCCGCCTGACCCCTCCCGTCATCCTCCTTTTCTTTTCGTCATCCTGACGAAAGTCAGGATCCAGAGCCACGAACGTCTCGCTGAGTTATCCTGGATCCTGACTTTCGTCAGGATGACGGACGTGAGCGAAGGCCCGCCACAAACGAAAAAGGCCGGCCCGCTCTCCCGAGCGGACCGGCCTTCCCTAGCGACGTCGAACGCTCAGAACCGCGTGCGCACCGTCAGCCCATAGGTCCGCGGCTCGGCGAGGTACGAGGTGAAGATCTGGTTCCCCACCCCGCCGAACGCCTTCACCTGGTCGAGATTGCCAGCACCCTGGAACGGCGCGTTGAAGCCGACCTGCTGGTAATCGGTGTCGAGCAGGTTCTGCGCCCACAATTCGACCGCCCATTTCTGCGCCGGCCCGCGGATGCCGATACGCGCGTTCATCAGGAAGAAGCCGTCCTGCGCCTTCTCGGTGAACAGGTCCGACCCGGTATTATAGTCGCTGGTCATGCGGCCATCGATGTAGAACAGCCCGGTGATCCCCGACGACCCCAGCTCGGGCGTCCACGTCCCCGACGCGGTGACCGTGTGCTTGGGCGCGTTCGACAGCGTGTTGCCCGACAGCAGGAACAGCGCGGGGTCGAGGGCCTCGCCCGTCTCCGACCCGACCAGGTTGTTCTTGAACGTCGTGTCGACATAGGTGTAGCCGAGGCTCACCGCGACGTCGCGGACCGGGAACAGCCCCGCCTCGAGCTCGACGCCCTGCGACCGCACGCCGTATTTCACGTCGCCGGTGCACGCGCCCGTCGCCGCACTCGCATCGCGATCCGCGCCGTTCAGGCTGGTGTCGCACGAGCTGATGTTCTGGACGATGAAGTTGGTGCCGTTGAACGTGTTCAGCTGGAAGTTCTTGAACTCCTGGCGGAAGCCCGCGACGTTGAAGGTGAACTGCGCGGAGGTGAACTTGAGCCCGAGCTCGTAGGAATTGACCGTCTCGGGATCGAACCGCAGCCGGCTCGCGCTCGCATTGGTCGGCGACGAGAACACGTTCGCGGTCAGGTCCGACCGGTCGAGGTTGTAGCCGCCCGCCTTGTAGCCGCGCGAATAGGACGCATAGAGCAGCGTGTCGGTACGCGGCTTGTACGACACGATCCCCGTGCCGCTGAACTCGCCTTCCTTGAACCCGTCGTTCAGATCGAGCCCGTTCAGCGCCGAGGTCGAATTGCCCGTGCAGGTCAGCGTGACGATCCCGCCGACCAGCGTCTTCAGGCTGGCGGGCACCGCCGCGCTCGCCAGCAGCGGGCTCAGCGCCGCCTGCTGCGCGGGGCAGACGGTGTTGTTGTTGTTGAAATCGGCGTGGAAATCCTTCGCCTCATGCGTGTAGCGAAGCCCGCCGGTGATCGACAGCTTGTCGGTGACCTTGAAGATGTTGTGCGTGAAGAACGCGTAATTCTCGCTGTCCTGATAATAGGTCGACCGCTGGTCGCCCAGATTGTTGAGCGTGCTCAGCCGGTCGATGCCGCTCAGGATGGTACCGGTCAGCGCGCCGAAGGCGGGCTGCGTGCCCGGAGCCTGTCCCGACAGGACCGCACGTCCCGCCGCGCTGAGGCAGCCCGGATTGGCCGGATTGCGCAGCGCCGCCGCCGGGTTGACCGTCGCGACGATCCGGCACGCGGCGAACGCGCCATATTGCGTCCCGAACTTCAGATTGTCCGCGACGACCAGGTCTTCCTTCGAATAATAGCCGCCGACCAGCCAGTCGAGCTTGTCGTCGAACAGCGACCCGTTCAGCCGGACTTCCTGGCTGAAGGTGTGGAACTGGCGATAGCTGTTGCCGTCGTCCGCGCGGTAGCCGATGTCGAGATTGCCGTAGTCGATGTCGGCCGCGCCGCCCGACTTGTATTCGCGATACGCGGTGATCGAGGTCAGCTGCGCAAAGCCGAGGTTCGCGTCGATCTGGCCCGAACCGCCATAATCCTTGGTGATGTTCGAATAGGCGCGGCCCAGCGTGTTGGCGATGCGGCGGTTATACGGGTCGCCCTGACTCGGGAACACCGCGCCCATGCTCTGCATGACCTGCTGGATGCGGTTGCCCGCGGGGTTGATCGCGAAGTCGCCCGCGACGCCCGGCGTCGGATCGATCTTCTCGCGCGTGTCGATATAGACCGCACCACAGCATTTCTCGTCGCGCCGCGTGTAATCGCCGATCAGCCGCACCGACACGTCGGCGCTCGGCTCGAACAGCAGCTGCCCGCGCACGAAATACCGGTTGCGGTCGTTGTAATCGGTCTGGTTGATGACGTCGTAATAATAGCCGTCGCGCTTGCCGAACACGCCGTCGAGCCGGAACGCCAGCTTGTCCTTGATGATCGGCCCGGTCAGCCCGCCCGCGATGCGGATATTGTTGTAATTGCCATAGGTCGCGTCGCCGTAACCGCCGAACTGGTAGGAGGGCAGCTTGGTCAGGATGTTGATCGTGCCCGCCGATGCGTTGCGCCCGGCCAGCGTCCCCTGCGGCCCGCGCAGCACCTCGATCCGGTCGACTTCGCCCAGATCGTTCAGACCCGACCCCGTGCGGCTGCGATAGACGCCGTCGATGAACACCGCGACCGAGCTTTCGAGGCCGGGATTGTCGCCGACCGTGCCGATGCCGCGGATACGCGCCGAGGCGTTCGCCTCCGACCCCGTCGACGAGATCAGCAGCGACGGCGCGAGCTGGGTCATCTGGCGGATGTCGGTCGCACCCGAATTCTGCAGCGCGGCCTGGCCGACCGCGGACACCGCGATCGGCACGTTCGACAGCCGCTCGGAACGCCGGGTCGCGGTGATGACGATGTCGCCTGCGTTGATCGGCTGGGGATTCGCGTTCTCGGCGACCGGCTGCTGCTGCGCATCGACCGACGCGGCGGCGGTACCCGATGTATTTGAGGGTACGGTCTGCGCCTCGGGCTGCGTCGTCGGGACATCCTGTGCGAAGGCCGGCACCGCGATCGCGATCGTCGCGGCGGCAGACAACAGATATGCGGTCATGCGCATGGGCATCTCTCCTGGCGGCTTCGAATTATTTCGAATTTCCGGTTTGGTCAGGAGGTAATTGGAATTTTCATGCAGCGTCCACCGATTTCCGTATGCGGAAGTAACTTTCCGGTCGCTGTGTCGCACTTCCGCAACACCGAGCAATAACACCGCGTGATAGCCCCGAAATCGATGCATCGCGCACGGGCGGTTCGCTCCCCGCGATTGACGCTACGGAACCTGCGATCGCGCGCTCAATCCCCCAACCCGACCCCAACGCAAACGGCCCACCGCCCCGGACAGGGGGCGATGGGCCGGTCGCTATCGTCGTATCGCGTCCCGCATCGCGGGCCGCGTCGTCACGCCGTTACTTGGGCGCGAGCACCATCAGCATCTGACGGCCTTCCATGCGCGGATACGCCTCGATCTTGGCGATCTCCGCGACGTCGTCCTGCACGCGCTTCAACAGGTTCATGCCCAGCTGGCCATGGCTCAGCTCGCGGCCACGGAAGCGCAGCGTGATCTTGACCTTGTCGCCCTCGCCGATGAAGTCGTTCACCTTCTTCATCTTCGTGTCGTAATCATGGTCGTCGATGTTCGGACGCATCTTGATCTCCTTGATCTCCTGCGTCTTCTGCGACTTGCGTGCGAGGTTCGCCTTCTTCTGCGCCTCGTACTTGAACTTGCCGACATCGAGGAACTTGGCGACGGGCGGATCGGCGTTGGGCGAGACCTCAACCAGGTCCAGGCCATGCTCGGCCGCCTGCTCGATCGCTTCGCGCGTGTACATCACGCCCAGATTCTCGCCCTCGTGATCGATCACGCGGACCTTCTGGCTCTGGATGAATTCGTTGAATCGCGGGCCGTTCATCGCGGGCGTCTGCATGGGCCGGCGCATCGTGGGAGGACGTATGGGGGTTGCTCCTGTTGTTTCTGACGAAGTATTTGGGCCGGCTTATAGCGCAGAAAGCTCTGCGCGGAAAGCCGGCCTCGTCCATCACATATCGGGAGCGCGCGCCTCGATCGCAAGGCGTGCCACCGCCTCGTCGAGCGACAGCATCTCCTGCCCCTGGCTGCCCAGCCGCCGAATCGCGACCGTCGCCTCGTCCGCCTCGCGCTTGCCGACCACGAACAGCACCGGCACCTTCGCCAGGCTGTGCTCGCGCACCTTGTAGTTGATCTTCTCGTTGCGAAGATCGGTCTCGACGCGGATCCCCGCCTTGCGCAGCGCGGCGACGACACTGTGCGCATAGTCGTCCGCATCCGACACGATCGTCGCGACCACCACCTGCACCGGCGCCAGCCACAGCGGGAAGCGCCCGGCATGATGCTCGATCAATATGCCGATGAACCGCTCGAACGTGCCCAGGATCGCGCGGTGGAGCATCACCGGCCGGTGCCGCTCGCCATCCGCGCCAACGTACGACGCGTCGAGTCGCTCGGGCAGCACGCGGTCCGACTGGATCGTGCCGACCTGCCACGTCCGCCCGATCGCATCGGTCAGGTGGAATTCGAGCTTCGGCGCATAGAACGCCCCCTCGCCCGGCAGCTCTTCGAAATTCGCCTTGATCGTGTCGCTCAGCGTCGACTGCATCACCGCCTCGCGCAGCTCGGCCTCCGCCTTGTCCCACATCGCATCGTCGCCGAACCGCTTCTCGGGCCGCAGCGCGAGCTTCACCGCATAGTCCTCGAAGCCCAGATGCTTGTACACGCTGTCGAGCAGCTCGCAGAACTTGCGCACCTCCTCGACCAGCTGGTCCTCGCGGACGAAGATATGCGCGTCGTCCTGCGTGAACTGCCGCACGCGCATGATGCCGTGCAGCGCGCCATGCGGCTCGTTGCGGTGGCAGCAGCCGAACTCGGCCATCCGGATCGGCAGGTCGCGATACGACTTGATGCCCTGCTTGAAGATCAGGACATGCGCCGGACAGTTCATCGGCTTGAGCGCCATCAGGTCGCCCTCGCCCGACAGGACCGCGCCCTCGTCTTCCACATTGGGGATCTCGTCGGGCACCACGAACATATTCTCGCGATACTTGCCCCAATGGCCCGACTGCTCCCACTGCTTGGCGTCCATCAGCTGTGGCGTCTTCACCTCGGCATAGTCCGCCGCATCGAGCCGCCGGCGCATATACGCCTCCAGCTGCCGCCACAGCACGAAGCCGTTGGGATGCCAGAACACCGACCCCTGCGCCTCGGACTGGAGGTGGAACAGGTCCATCTCCTGCCCGATTTTCCGATGATCGCGCTTGGCGGCCTCCTCCAGCCGGAACAGGTGCTGGTCGAGCTGCTTCTTGTTGAGCCAGCCGGTGCCGTAGATGCGGCTGAGCATCGCGTTCTTCTGGTCGCCGCGCCAATAGGCACCCGACACGCGCGTCAGCTTGAACGCAGCCGGGTCCAGCTTGCCGGTCGACACCATGTGCGGCCCGCGGCACATGTCGAGCCATTCGCCCTGGCGATAGATGGTCAGTTCCTCGCCCTCGGGCAGCTCGGCGGCCCATTCGGCCTTGAACGTCTCGCCCTGCTCGGTCCAGCGGTCGATCAGCTGCTGGCGCGACCAGACCTCGCGCAGGAACGGCTCGTTCCGCGCGATGATCGCCCGCATCTCCGCCTCGATCGCAGGCAGGTCCTCGTCGGTAAACGGCCGGTCCTTCGGCGCAAAGTCGTAATAGAAGCCGTCATCGGTCGCCGGCCCGAAGGTGATCTGCGTGCCGGGAAACAGATGCTGCACGGCCTCCGCCATCACATGCGCCAGGTCATGCCGCACCAGCTCGAGCGCATCCGCCTCGTCGCGCGCGGTGACGAGCGCCAGCTGCGTATCCCCCTCGAACGGCCGGCTCAGATCCCGCACCTGCCCATCGATCCGCGCCGCCAGCGCAGCCTTGGCGAGGCCGGGCCCGATCGCCGCGGCAACATCCGCGGGCGTAGTCCCGGGCGCAACCTCGCGGACGGAGCCGTCGGGAAGCGTAATGCGGAACATGGCAGACATGAGGAACTTTCTCGTGATGGAAGAGCGGCGCTTATGCCGTCGCCCAGCCGATATAGGCAACCCGCCACGCACCGACACCCCACGAACCGCCCCCATGTTCCCCGGCGAAGGCCGGGGCCCAGTTGGGAAACGCCGCTGATGACGGACAGCGCCCAGTCACGCCGACCTCACCACCTGGACCCCGGCCTCCGCCGGGGAACCACCCCCGTCATCCTGACGAAAGTCAGGACCCAGAGCCAAGCAGCGCGCGCCGCGACCCCAGCACGCCGCAATAACCCCGCGCCCCTCCCGAAACTCCACCCCGGCGAAGGCCGGGGCCCAGTTGCGAAACGCCGCTGATGACGGACCGCGCCCAGTTACGCCGACCTCACCACCTGAACCCCGGCCTCCGCCGGGGCGGACCCACCCCCGTCATCCTGACGAAAGTCAGGATCCAGAGCCAAGCAGCGCGCGCCGCGGTGGCTATTGCTTCGAGCATAACCGGCTGTTCCTCGATGCGCTCACAGAACTCGGCTTTGCCGCCCGCCCGGTACTGGCGCGCGTCTGGATCGCCGCAACCGAAGTGCCGCCGCTCACGCACACCTTTTCGCTGGTGACGATCGACGGCCAGGCCTGGATCGCCGACACCGGCTTCGGCGGCAGCTACACGCCCGTGCTCCCGCTCGCCGACGGTGCCGAGGCGACCGCGCCCGATGGCGCGCGCTTCCGGCTCGAGGCGACCAGCCGCGATCACGGCGAACAGGGCTGGATGCTGCTGCGCGACGGCGATCCGATGACCACCGACGGACGCGGCGCGAGCGGCGGGTTCCAGCCGCAATACAGCTTCACGATCGCCGAGGTGTTCGATGCCGATCTGCTGCTCGGCAATCACTGGACGTCGACCGCGCCCGCGAGCCGCTTCACGCAGACCGCGATCGCCAGCATCGTCCTGCCCAACGGTTTCGCGTCGCTGATGGGGCGCACCTATCGCCGGCGGTCGGGCACCGACACGGCGAGCGGCGAGATCACCGACCCGCGCGTCTACCGGATCCGCATGAGCCTGTTGTTCGGGATCGACCTGAGCGTCGAGGACATCGCCGCCCTGAATCTGTTCTGAGTCACCCGCCGCTCGGGATCACCCCGCGGGGCGGCTCAGGCCCGCTCGTGCGCCAGCAGGTCGCGCGCGTCGAGGCCGAGCAGGTCGATATGCCCGAGGATGCGCGGCCAGTGCGTGGTGACGAACGTCTCGCGTTCCGCCACGCGCAGGGCCTCCGCGGCCCCCGGCAGGACGAACATGCCGACGCCGCGCCGGACCTCGACATAGCCGTCGTCCTGGAACGTCTGATAGGCCTTGGCGACGGTCAGCGGATTGGCGCCGTGCTCGGCGGCAAAGGCACGGACCGAGGGCAGCTGATCACCCGCGCGATAGTCGCCGCGTAATATCCCGGCGGCGATCGTGGCGCGGAGGCGGAGATATACGGGGCTGTCTTCGCTGCTGAGCGCTGTCATGCTGCCTTAATACAGCAATTGGCCATTTCGTCGAGTCCTAGGGCCGCCAGCGCGAGACGACACGTTCCATATCGGGGCGGGGCCGTTCGTCGAGCGGGCGCGACGGCGTGCCGACGAACAGGAACCCGGCGATCCGCTCATGACCCTCGCCAAACGCATCGCGCACCGTGTCCGAATAGCTCGGCCAGCCGGTGAGCCAGCCGCCCGCAAAGCCCAGCGCGTGGACCGCGTGGAGCAGGTTCATGCACGCCGCCCCGGTCGACAATTCTTGTTCGAACACGGGGATGTGGCTCGGCTTGGGCGACGACAGCACGACGACCAGCGCGGGGGCCTGGTGCGCGAACTGGTCAAGCGCCTCGATCTCGGTCCGCGACGCGGTCGGCCTCTCGACGCGGTACGCATCGATGATCAGCGCGGCGAGCGCGGTACGCTGGTCCTGGCCGACCACCACGAACCGCCACGGCGCCAGCTTGCCATGATCGGGGGTGCGCGCCGCGATCGCCAGGATCTGCGCAAGCTGGTCGGCATCGGGACCGGGCGCGACGAGGTCGCGCGGCTTGCCCGAACGGCGGGTCGCGAGCAGCGAAAGCGGGCTGGAAGTGTCGTTGAACATCGCCCCGCAGATAGGCACGGGGCGCGGCAATTTACAGCCGCATCCGCGATTTAGCAGGCGGTCCCGCGGCCACCGATATTTACAGTCCCGGCTTTGCCGCTAGGTAAGGCCGCAATGAAGCCGCCGCGTTCGACGGCGGCCCAGCGTTTCAGGGAGCGTAAAAGATGGTGGACACCCCGACCGCGGATACGCCGCGAGAGCCGGATATCACCCATGTGAACCCCGCCAGCGGGGAGACGTGGTTCGGCCATCCCCGCCAGCTCGCGCGACTGTTCACCACCGAGATGTGGGAGCGTTTCGGCTATTACGGCATGCGCGCGCTGCTCACGCTGTACCTCACCAAGCATTTCGTGTTCGGCGATCGCGAGGCGACCGGGCTGTACGGCGGTTATACCGCGCTGGTGTATCTGACGCCGCTGGTCGGCGGCTATCTCGCCGACCAGTATCTGGGCTCGAAGCGCGCGGTGAAGTTCGGCGCGATCATCATGGCGATGGGCTATCTGCTGCTCTGCTTCGGCGGCGAGACCGCCAAGCCCTATGCGACGATCGCCAACCAGCGCTACGAGATCCAGGTCGTCGAGCAGGCCGACAGCGAGGTCCGCTACCTCGTCGACGGCGCGAACAAGCTGAAGATCAAGGGTAACGACGACGGCACCGTCTCGCTGCTCGCGGCGGACGGATCGACCGCGCGCACGGTCGAGAAGGGCGGCTTTGAATCGGGCGCGGAACGCAGCAGCTTCTACGTCACGATCATGCTGCTCGCACTCTGCATGATCTCGGTCGGCAACGGCTTCTTCAAGCCCAACATCTCGACGATGGTCGGCGAGCTCTATGCGCAGGGCGACAAGCGCCGCGATGCCGGGTTCACGATCTTCTACATGGGGATCAACCTCGGCTCGCTCTTCTCGCAGCTGCTCTGCCCGTTCCTCGCGGTCGCGTTCGGCTGGTGGGCGGGCTTCGGGCTGGCGGCGATCGGCATGCTGTTCTCGTGGACGCTGATCCAGTTCGATGGCGGCAAACTCAACGGATATGGCGAGCCGCCGGTGCGCAGCGGCCCCGATCGCGCGCTCGGCATCTATGCGCTCGCGCTGCTCGGCATCCCGATCTTCTACCTGCTGTTCGTCAACCTGATGAACGCCGAGCCGCCGGTGCCCGGATCGGGGATCATCGGCTACATCGTCTCGCTGTCGCTGATGGGCAAATTGCTGTTCGGCACGTTCCTGGTCGCGGTGCCGGGCATCCTGATCTGGTCGTTCGTCAATGGCGAGCGGCGCGAGTTCCAGATGATGCTCGCGGCGATGGTGCTGATCGTGTTCAACGTCGTGTTCTGGACGCTGTTCGAGCAGGCAGGCTCGAGCCTCACGCTGTTCGCGGATCGCAACACCGATCTCAGCGTGTTCGGCCTGTTCAGCATCTCGGCCGGGCAGACGCAGTTCTTCAACGCGTTCTTCATCGTCGCGCTCGCGCCGGTGATGTCGATCCTGTGGACCAAGCTCGCCGCCCGGGGCATCGAGCCGTCGATCCCGGTCAAGTTCGGCATCGCGCTGATCGGCGTCGGCGTCGGCTTCCTGTTCCTCGTCTGGGGCGCGAGCATGGTCGGGCCGACGTTCAAGGTCGCGATCTGGTGGCTCGCCGGGCTCTACTTCATCCACTCCTTCGCCGAGCTCTGCATCTCGCCGGTCGGGCTCAGCATGATCACCAAACTGTCGATCGCGCGCGTCGTCGGGCTGATGATGGGCGTGTGGTTCCTGTCGATCTCGGTCGCGCAATATGTCGCGGGCATCGTCGCGCAGGTCGCCAGCGTCGAGACGGTCGGCGGACAGGTGACCAATCTCAAAGTCAGCCTCGACACCTATGCCGGCGTTTTCTGGACGATCGGGCTGGTCTCGGCGGGGATCGGCGTGCTGCTGCTGCTGATCTCGCCGCTGATCAAGAAGTGGATGCACGGGGTCCAGTAAGCTGTTGGACCGCCGGCATATCATTCCTTCAAACCGTCATCCCCGCGAAGGCGGGGATCCAGACACTCTGCGGTTCGTAAGAGACCACGGGTCGCCAGTCTGGATCCCCGCCTCCGCGGGGATGACGATTATAAGGCAGTAGACCCGGTCAGATCCGCGTCATCGACAGCGCCTTCTCCCCATAGCGCGGCCCCGCCGTGCCACCCCTCGGCGCCGCCGCATCGAGTTTCGCCAGATCGTCCGCCGACAGCGTGACGTCGGCCGCCTTCATGCTGTCCTCCAGCGTGACGCGGCGCTTCGACCCCGGGATCGGCACGATGTCGTCACCCTGCGCCAGCAGCCACGCCAGCGCGACCTGCGCCGGGCTCGCGCCATGCGTGTCGGCGATCGCCTTCACCACCGCGACCATCTCCATGTTCTTGGCGAAGTTTGCGTCCGAATAGCGCGGGTCGTTGCGGCGGTAATCGCCCTCGGGCAGGTCCGACCGCGCGGTGATCTGCCCGGTCAGGAACCCGCGGCCCAGCGGCGAATAGGGCACGAACCCGATCCCCAGCTCGCGGCACAGCGGCAGGATCTCGTCCTCGACCCCGCGCTCCCACAGCGAATATTCGCTCTGCAATGCCGCGATCGGATGCGTCGCCGCGGCGCGCCGGATCGTGTCGAGCCCGGCTTCCGACAGCCCCAGATGGCGCACCTTGCCCTCGCGGACGAGCTCCGCCATCGCGCCCACCGTCTCCTCGATCGGCACGCCCGGATCGACGCGGTGCTGGTAGAGCAGGTCGATCGTCTCGACGCCGAGCCGCTTGAGCGATCCCTCGCACGCGCGCCGCACATTGGCGGGCGTGCTGTCGACGCCGGTCATGCCGTTCTCGTCATAGCGGAAGCCGAACTTGGTCGCGATCACGACGCCGTCGCGCTTGCCGCGGATCGCCTTGCCGAGCAGCTCCTCGTTGATCAGCGGACCATAGATTTCGGCGGTGTCGAACAGCGTCACGCCCAGTTCGATCGCGCGGTGGATCGTCGCGATGCTCTCGTCGGCGGGGGCGCTGCCGTACATGTCCTTGCCGACCCCGGCCATCGGCATGCAGCCGAGGCCGAGCGCGGAAACCTCGAAATCAGGGCCGAGCGTGCGATATTTCATGCGGAATCTCCTCGGCGCCGCCGCCGTGATCGGACCGCGCCGCGACGGAGATAGTGACGGCGGTGTCCATCGTCACGTTCCCGACCGTACGAAACAGGTCGGGAATGGTCTCCACCGCGATGAGCAGACCGAGCACCTCGAGCGGGATGCCCATCGCCAGCGCGACCGGCGCGACCGAGGCGACGAAGCTGATCGTGCCGGGCAGCGAGATCGATCCCATCGTCGTGATCGCCGCGGTCGCGACGCCCGCGGCCATCTGTCCCGGCCCGATCGGCAGCCCCAGCCAGTGCGCGACGTACAGCGCGACCGCGAGGTTCATCGCCGGGCTGGTCGCGCGGAACACCGCGACCGACAGCGGCAGGACGATCCCGGCGGTGGCGGGCGACGCGCCGAGCTCGGTCGAGGCCTTCAGCATCGCCGGCAGCGAGGCGAGCGACGACTGCGTGCTGATCGCCACCGCCTGCGCCGGCGCGACCGCACGCGCGAACCGGCCCAGGCTGACCCGGCCGCCGATCATGCCGATCGGATAGGCGCTCAGCAGGACGATGAAGCCGATCGCCGAGACGCAGACGATATAGTGCAGCAGTGCACCGAACGCCGCCGTCCCGGTGCGCGCACCGACACCGTAGGCGAGCGCGAAGATGCCGATCGGGGCAAGCTTCAGCACCCATTTGATGATGATCAGCAAGGCGTCGACGACCGCCTGGAAGAAGCCGGTCAGCACGCGGCGGCGATCGTCGGGCAGTTTCGTGACGGCGAAGGCGAACGTCAGCGCGAAGACGGTGAGCGGCAGGAACGAATCGCTCGATGCCGCGGCGACGATGTTGGTCGGCACGATCGTGTCGAAGAACGCGCCGATCCCCGGCACCGGCCCGACCGGGGCGGCACCGGTCAGCGCGGCGCGGAGCGCGGCGCCGAGCCCGCGTGGCAGCGGGAAGGCATCGAGGATCAACGGCATCACCAGCGCGGACATGATCGTCGAACTCCACAGGATGACGACGATCATCACCATCGCCCGCATCGTGATCCGCCCGGCGCGTGCCGCCTCGGTCGTCGCGCCGATCCCGGTGACGAGCAGCCCGACGACGAGCGGCACGATCACCATCTGCAACCCGTGCAGCCAGGCCGCGCCGATCGGCTGGGTCACCGCCGTCGCTGCGAGCGCGTGGGCCGGCGACCAGGCGGCCGCGGCGATGCCGATCCCGATGCCGCCGAACAGCGCTGCGAGTATCCGTGTAGTCTGCGACATGCTCGCCCTTCGTGTTCCACCGCGCTATCAGCGATGCCAGAGAGCGATACCGGACGGAAAGCATTGACGATGGCAAGGAAATATTTCGGCACCGACGGCATTCGCGGTGCCACCAACGCATCGCCGATGACCGCGGAGATGGCGATGAAGGTCGGCATGGCGGCGGGCGCCTATTTCCTGCGCGGCGATCATCGCCATCGCGTCGTGATCGGCAAGGACACGCGGCTGTCGGGCTATATGCTCGAATCCGCGCTGGTCGCAGGGTTCACCAGCGTCGGCATGGACGTGGTGATGGTCGGGCCGATGCCGACGCCTGCGGTCGCGATGCTGACCCAGTCGATGCGCGCCGATATCGGCGTGATGATCTCCGCCAGCCACAACCCCTATGCCGATAACGGGATCAAGCTGTTCGGCCCCGACGGCTTCAAGCTGTCCGACGAGGCCGAAACCGCGATCGAGGCGCTGATCGACGGCGACGTGCCGCTGGTCGCATCGAGCAAGATCGGCCGCGCGCGCCGGATCGATGATGCGCAGGGGCGCTACATCCATTTCGCCAAGTCGACCTTCCCGGAAAACCTGCGGCTCGACGGGATGCGGATCGTGCTCGATTGCGCGAACGGCGCCGCCTACAAGGTCGCCCCCTCCGCGCTGTGGGAACTCGGCGCGGACGTCGTCGCGATCGGCGTCACGCCCGACGGCACCAACATCAACGACGGCGTCGGCTCGACCGCACCGCAGGCGCTCGCCGAGACGGTCGTCGCGAGCGGCGCGGATATCGGCATCGCGCTCGACGGCGACGCCGACCGGCTGATCGTCGTCGACGAGACCGGCACGATCGTCGACGGCGATCAGCTGATGGCGACGATCGCGGCAAGCTGGGCGCGGCAGGGGCGGCTCAAGGGCGGCGGCCTCGTCGCCACCGTGATGTCCAATCTCGGCCTCGAACGCCATCTCGCCGCGCAAGGGCTCGGGCTGGTCCGCACCCAGGTCGGCGATCGCCACGTGCTCGAAAAGATGCGGTCGAGCGGCTATAACGTCGGCGGCGAGCAGTCGGGGCACATCATCCTCAGCGACTATGCCACGACCGGCGACGGCCTGGTCGCAGCCCTCCAGATCCTCGCCGAGGTCAAGCGCTCGGGCGCGCGCGCGGGCGAGGTGCTCCACCGGTTCGAACCCCTGCCGCAACTGTTGAAGAACGTCCGGTTCGGCGGCGGCAAGCCGCTCGACGACGAGGCGGTGAAAGCGGTGATCGCGCAGGCCGAGGCCGAACTCGCCGGCAAGGGGCGGCTGGTCATCCGCCCGTCGGGCACCGAACCCGTGATCCGCGTGATGGCCGAGGGCGACGATCCGGGTCAGGTCGGGCGCGTCGTCGACCGGATCTGCGACGCCGTCCGCAAGGTCGCCGCCTGATGCTCGAGATGCGCCCCACCTGCGAACGCTGCGCCGCCGAGCTTCCCGCCGACGCGCCCGGCGCGTTCATCTGCTCGTATGAATGCACCTTCTGCGCCTCCTGCGCCGACGCGCTCGACGAGCGCTGTCCCAATTGCGGCGGCGAACTCCTCGACCGTCCGACCCGGTTCGGCGATGCCCCGCCACAAAGACCCGCCTCGGGCCGGCGGCACTAGACTGGTTCGCGTAAGCACCCCCCCATCTCCACCACCCCGGCGAAGGCCGGGGCCCAGTTGGCAAGGTCGCAGTAACGAAGCGCTGCGCTCACCCAGCAACGGTTCCCAACTGGCCGCCGGCCTCCGCCGGGGTGGTGGCATGGCCCTGTCCCGCACCGCACCGACTATGCCATAGCCCGACCCATGATCTCCAACCCCGCCCGGCACCGCCAATGACCGCGAGACTCCTCATCATCGCCGGCTCCGATTCAGGCGGCGGCGCCGGCATCCAGGCGGACATCAAGACCGTCACGATGCTCGGTGGCCACGCGATGACCGCCATCACCGCGATCACCGCGCAGAACACGCTCGGCGTACAGGCGGTCCACCCGGTGCCCACCGACATCGTCCTCGCGCAGATCGACTCGGTCGTGGCCGACATCGGCGTCGACGCGGTGAAAATCGGCATGATCGGCTCGGCAGAAACCGCCAACGCCGTCGCCGACCGCCTGACGTCAATGTTCTCCCGCGAAGGCGGGAGCCCAGACTGGACTCCCGCCTTCGCGGGAGAACAAGGCGGCGAGGACCGTCGCCTCGCCAGACACATCCCGATCATCTTCGACCCGGTCATGATCGCCAGCAGCGGCTCGGTGCTCGCCGCCCCCGACACGATCGCCGCCTTCGCCCGCCTCATGCGGATCGCCACGCTCGTCACCCCCAATCTCCCCGAACTCGCAGCGCTCGGCGGCGAGGCGGCGGTGCGTGCCCTCGGGCCCGCCGTGCTCATCAAGGGCGGCCACGCCGAAGGCCCGTTCGTCACCGACCGCCTCGTCACCGACGCCGGCGAAACCCTCTGGACCAACCCCCGCATCGAAACCCGTCACGCGCACGGCACCGGCTGCACCCTCGCCAGCGGCATCGCCACCGGGCTCGGCCAGGGCATGCCGCTCGACGCAGCCATCGCGCGCGCGATCGCGTTCGTTCGCGCCGCGCTTGCGCAGCCGCCGGGGCTTGGCGCAGGGCACGGGCCGATGGGGCACGCGCTCGGCGTCAGCCCGTTCGACCAGCTGAAAGACCGCACATGCCCGGCATGAAACATGAAAAGCTCTGCGTCGGCCCCGTCGCCGGCGTCGACGAGGCCGGTCGCGGTCCGCTCGCCGGCCCGGTCGTCGCCGCCGCGGTGATCCTGCCCGCGAAGGGCGTGCCCCGCGGCATCGACGATTCGAAGAAGCTCTCCGCCTCCGAACGCGAACGGCTCTGCGCGCGCCTGAAAGGCTGCGCTATCGTCGGTATCGGCATCGTCGAGCCCGACGAGATCGACACGCTCAACATCTACTGGGCGACGATGAAGGCGATGACGCTCGCGGTCGACGCGCTCGCCACCGAACTCGGCCACGCGCCGGGCCACGTCCTCGTCGACGGCAACCGCCTGCCGCGCTGGACCTACCCCGCAACCCCGCTGGTCGGGGGCGATGCGAAATCGCTGTCGATCGCCGCCGCCTCGATCGTCGCCAAGCACACGCGCGACTTGATCATGATCGCCGCCGCCGACGTCCACCCCGAATATAACTGGCATTCGAACAAGGGCTATGGCTGCGCGCACCACATGAAGGCGCTGCGCGATCATGGCCCCACACCGATTCATCGCCGCAGTTTCGCCCCCGTCGCGGCGGCCTATCTGACGCGCGAGGGCCTTTTCGCGAAGGAAACGACGAGCTGAGTCTTTCGCGCCACACCCCAAGGGCTTGAGGCGCGAGTCTGTCACGACTCAACATCTGGGCGACGGCGACTCGTTTGGTCGCACCGACGGATTCGCGCGCGCGCGCCGTTCATGAAACTCTGCTTGACGGAGTCGGACAATTCCGCAGCTATGGGGGTCGACAAGGGGCGCAAAAACATGGGTTTGATCGACACGATCGCGCGACCGCGCGCGGTAAAGAAGGGAACGGCGCCGGCCGTGCAGCCCGCGCTGCCGCTCGACCAGATCCTGCGCGGCGATTGTATCGAGCGCATGAAGGCGCTGCCGTCGAACTCGATCGACATGATCTTCGCCGATCCGCCCTACAATCTCCAGCTCGGCGGCGAACTCTATCGCCCCGATGGCAGCCATGTCGACGCGGTCACCGACGAGTGGGACAAGTTCGACACCTTCGCCGCCTATGACCGCTTCACCCGCGCCTGGCTGAAGGAAGCGCGCCGGATCCTCAAGGACGATGGCAGCATCTGGGTCATCGGCAGCTATCACAACATCTTCCGTGTCGGCGCGGCGGTGCAGGATCTCGGCTACTGGATTCTCAACGACATCGTCTGGCGCAAGACCAACCCGATGCCCAATTTCCGCGGCACCCGCTTCACCAACGCGCACGAGACGCTGATCTGGGCGTCGAAGGGCGAGAAGGCGAAATACACCTTCAACTACCGCGCGATGAAGACGCTCAACGACGAGCTGCAGATGCGCAGCGACTGGGAATTCCCGATCTGCGGCGGGCCCGAGCGCTTGAAGAAGAACGGCACCAAGGTCCATCCGACGCAGAAGCCCGAGGCGCTGCTCTACCGGATCCTGCTCGCGTGCACCAAGCCCGGCGACGTCGTGCTCGACCCGTTCTTCGGTACCGGCACCACCGGTGCGGTCGCCAAGCGGCTGGGGCGCAGCTGGATCGGGATCGACCGCGAGGGCGAGTATATCGAGGCGGCGCAGGAGCGGATCGAGGCCGCGCTGCCGCTCGACGAATCCGCGCTGGCGACGATGATGAGCCCGCGCGCGCAGCCCAAGGTCGCGTTCGGCGTGCTCGTCGAGAATGCGTATCTCGCGCCCGGCACGGTGCTGACCGACGGCAAGCGCCGCTGGCGCGCGACGATCCGCGCGGACGGCTCGCTGCTCAGCGATTGCGGCACGATCGGCTCGATCCACAAGCTCGGCTCGACGCTCCAGAACGCGCCCGCCTGCAATGGCTGGAGCTTCTGGCATTACGAGAGCGACAAGGGGCTGAAACCGATCGACGACCTCCGCCAGACCTATTTGCTGGCGACGACGGTCTAGCGAATTGCCGTTCGTGCCGAGTAGAGACCGAGCGTAGTCGAGGGCTCGTATCGAGGTACATGCCCCTCGATACGGCATCTCGACGTGCTCGATGCCTATACGGGACGAACGGGATTAGCCGTTTGAACGGCATGCGGATTTGGGGAAAAGGGGGGCATGACCAGCCTCCACCTCCGCCCCGTCCAGTTCGTCGACACCCCGATCGGCCATCCCGACGGCAGCGTCGCGCGGCTCGCGGGCGGGATGCAGTGGTTCGCCGCCTATGAGGTGATCGAGCGCGGCGCGCGTCGCACGATCCCGGTCGCCGACGTCGCGACGCTGGGTGACCGCGGGGCGCATCTCCACGCCATGATCACCGCGCCGCGCGCGCCCCTCCCGCTCGGCGAGCGTATGCTGCGCTTCGACCAGCCGCTCGTCGCCGCTATTCTCAACGTCACCCCGGACAGCTTCTCCGATGGCGGCAAGCATGTCGACGACCCCGCCGCCGCCGCGGCCGCCGGGATCGACATGGCCGCGGCGGGCGCGACGATGATCGATGTCGGCGGCGAATCGACCCGCCCCGGCGCGGCGGCGGTCTGGGAAGGCGACGAGATCGCCCGGCTCGTCCCCGTCGTCGAGCGGCTCGCCCGCGCCGGCGCGATCGTCTCGGTCGACACGCGCAAGGCCGGCGTGATGGCGGCGACGCTCGCCGCCGGCGCGCATATCGTCAACGACGTCGCCGCCCTGCTGTGGGACGATCGCGCGCTCGAGGTCGTCGCCGCCAGCGGTTGTCCGGTCGTACTGATGCACTCGCCCGACCCCCGCGAGGGCGGCCACGGTCGGACCGGCTACGCAAACGTCGTCACCGACGTGTTCGACTGGCTCGAGGCGCGGATCGCCGCGGTCGTCGCGGGCGGCGTCGATCGCACGCGGATCATCGTCGATCCCGGCATCGGCTTCGGCAAGACGCTCGCCGACAATCTCGCGCTGCTCAACGGCCTGGCGATATTTCACGGGCTCGGCTGCCCGATCCTGCTCGGGGCGAGCCGCAAGCGGCTGATCGGCGCGCTGTCGAACGAGGCCCCGGTCGGCGACCGGCTCGCCGGATCGCTCGCGCTCGCGCTCAAGGGCGTTGAAGCCGGCGTCCAGATCCTGCGTGTCCACGACGTCGCCGAGACCGTTCAGGCGTTGCGCGTCTGGCGCGGGATGCGTGACCTCGCACTCGTCGGCGGCTGACCCGGCGCCGATCTTCTGGTCACATGTTCGGGGCGGAATATCGCCGCATTGCAGCGAAATGCGCGATCGCGCATTAGACAAGGCGTCAGCAAGGAGCCTTTCGTTTGATCGTTACCGCAACACCGCGCCTAAGCCAGATCCTCAGCGAAGTCTGGCGCCCGTTGCTCGGGCTCTTTGTCTGGGACGTCGTGGTAACCATCACCTATTATGTCCTGCCCTTTCACGCGCCGTCGCTGCCGCTGACGCTGTTCGGCACCGCGCTCGCGCTGTTCCTCGGCTTTCGCGACAATTCCGCCTATCAGCGCTGGTGGGAAAGCCGCGGCCTCTGGGGGCTGATGACCAACGCCTCGCGCAGCCTTGCCCGCATGACGCGCAACCTGCTCCCTGAACCCGAAGGCCATGATCTCAAGCGGACGATCGTCTTGCGCCAGATCGCCTATGTGAACGCGCTGCGCTGTCAGCTCCGTCGCCAGCCGGTCGCGCCCGACGTCCTGCGGTTCCTGTCGGAGGACGAGGCGTCGTTCGCGCTCGCGCGGACCAATCCCGCCAACGGCCTGCTCGACGGCACCGGGCGGCGGATCGACATCGCCCGCCGCAATGGCTGGATCGACACGATCCAGCAGGCGTCGTTCGAACGGCTGCTTGTCGATATCGCCAATGCGCAGGGCGGGATGGAGCGGATCAAGAACACCCCGCTGCCCAATCAGTACCGCTTCTTCCCGACGCTCTTCACCCGGCTGTTCTGCATCCTGCTGCCGATCGGGCTGGTCGAGACGCTCGGCTTCGCAACCCCGATCGGCTCGACGATCGCAGGGCTGATGTTCCTCGCGGTGCTTCAGATCGGCGACGATCTCGTCGATCCGTTCGCGGACACGATCCACGACGTGCCGCTCAACGCGATGTGCCGGACGATCGAGATCGACCTGCTCCAGGCGATCGGCGACGAGGCCCCCGAGCCGCTGAAGCCGGTCAAGGGCGTGCTCTGGTAGGTCGCCGCCTTTCGTCCGGCTCCAGGACAACGTCGCTTAGGGGTCAGGCGACGTTGTCGATCCCGAGTTCGGCGAGCTTGCGGTACAGCGTCGACCGCCCGATCCCGAGCCGCCGCGCGACCTCGGTCATCCGTCCGCGATAATGACCGATGGCGAGCCGGATGAGGTCCGATTCGATCTCTTCCAGCGTGCGCAGATGGCCGTCGGCACTGAACAGCGTCACACCACCGGCACCGGCACCGGTCGCGGGCTCGGGCCTGCGACGGCTGCCGAGCGCCGCGATTTGCGGAAAATCGGCGCGTGTCAGCGCGTCGCTCTCGCACAGCACCGCGGCGCGGAAGAGCGCATTCTGCATCTGCCGGACATTGCCCGGCCAGTCATATTGGACCAGCAGCGCCAGCGCATCGTCGGTGATCCCAAGCGGACGCAGCCCCGGCTGCTGCGCGATCCGCGCGAGCAGGTGGCGGGCGAGCGCCGGGATGTCGCCGGTTCGCTCGCGCAGCGGCGGGATCGTCACCTGCACCGCGTTCAGCCGGTAATAGAGGTCCTCGCGAAACCGGTCCGCCTCGACCTCGTCGATCAGCGTCGTGTTGCTCGCGGCGATCACCCGGACGTCGACCTGCTGCGGATGCCGCGCACCGAGTGCATGGACGTCGCCCGTATCGAGCAGATGGAGCAGCTTGATCTGCGCGTCGATCGGCATCGCGCCGATCTCGTCGAGGAACAGCGTGCCGCCGTCCGCCTCGCGAAACCGGCCGATCTTGCGCTCGAACGCGCCGGTAAACGCGCCTTCCTCGTGCCCGAACAGCTCGCTCTCGACCAGATTGGCGGGGATCGCGCCGCAATTGACGCTGATCATCGGGCGTTTGGCACGCGGCGACGCCGCATGGATCGCCTCGGCCACGACCTCCTTGCCGACCCCGCTTTCGCCTTCGAGCAGGATCGCGACGCGGCCGCGCGCGGCCTTGGCGGCGATCGCCAGCGCGGCGCGGAAATCGGGCGACGAGCCGACGATCTCGTCGAACGCGAGCAGCGCGGGGATCTTCTCGGTCAGCGGGCGCAGCTCGCCCGCGGTCGTGCCGGCGACGACTGCATCGAGCGAGGCGAGCAGCCGGTCGGGGGCGAGCGGCTTGACCAGAAAATCGGTCGCGCCCGCGCGCATCGCGTTCACCGCATGCTCGACCGATCCGTTCGCGGTCAGCATCAGGATCGGCAGTGCCGGGCGGCGATTGCGCAGCTCGGCGATCACCGCCGATGCGTCCTCATGCGGTGCGGAATGGTCGAGGATGATCGCGTCGAGCTGCATCCCGTCCTGCGTGCCGAGCGTGGCGATCGCCATCTCGCCGTCGCTCGCGAACACGGTCCGCCAGCCGCCACGCGACGCCAGTGCGGACACCAGCCGCCGTTGTGCAGGCTCGTTGTCGATCAGTAGTAGCAGGCGCTGCCCGTTGCGCGTCATGGCGAATCCTGTCCCGTTTGCGGACAGTCTTTAGCCTTTTCAGGTAAAGGGCGACTTAAATATCGCTTTGAGGCGGTTGCGATGCGCTCCGACCGTGCCGCCGCGGCTGCACGACGGCGCGAAGCCGGGGTTTGGCAGCGCGGGGGTTGAGGCTGGGGCACCGGCCCGATAAGGTCGCACCGATAACAGAATGGCGAGGGACGGATCATGGCGGACGATGCAAACATCAAGGGTCATGCTGCGACCTATGACAGCGTCATCGGTGTGATGAAGATCGGCGCGATCGCCTGTGCGGTGATCGTCGCGATCGTCATCTGGCTGATTTCCTGATCCGATGAAGATCGCCGTCCTCAAGGAGCAGGTGGACGGCGAGCGGCGGGTTGCCGCGACGCCCGAAACCGTCCGCAAGTTCGTCGCGCTGGGCGCGACGCTCGCGGTCGAGGCGGGGGCCGGCCAGTCCGCGTCGATCGCCGACGCCGCCTATGCCGATGCGGGGGCGAGCGTCACCGACCGGGCGGCGGCGATTTCGGGTGCGGACATCGTGCTCGGCGTGCAGGCGCCGGATCCGGCAACGCTGGCGGGCGCCGCGCCCGGCGCCTGGGTCGTCGCCAGCTTCAATCCCTTTGGCGAGCGCGCCCGGGTCGATGCCTATGCCGCGGCGGGCCTCGAGGCGCTGGCGATGGAGTTCATGCCGCGCATCACCCGCGCGCAGTCGATGGACATCCTGTCCTCGCAGTCGAACCTGTCGGGCTACAAGGCGGTGCTCGACGCCGCGGCCGAATATGGCCGGGCCTTTCCGATGATGATGACCGCGGCGGGGACGATCAGCGCCGCGCGCGTGTTCGTGATGGGGGTCGGCGTCGCCGGGCTCCAGGCGATCGCGACCGCGCGCCGGCTCGGGGCGCAGGTTTCCGCTACCGACGTCCGCGCCGCGACGCGCGAACAGATCCAGTCGCTCGGCGCGAAACCGATCTTCGTCGAAAGCGTCGCCGGGATCGAGGGCGAGGGGACGGGCGGCTATGCGGGCGAGATGAGCCCCGAATATCAGGCCGCGCAGGCCGAGCTTGTCTCCGGGCACATCGCCAAGCAGGACATCGTCATCACCACCGCGCTGATCCCCGGCCGCCCCGCGCCGCGGCTGATCTCGGCCGCGCAGGTCGCGAGCATGAAGCCCGGGTCGGTGATCGTCGATCTTGCGGTCGAACAGGGCGGCAATGTCGAGGGTGCGGTCGCGGGCGAGATCGTCGAGGTGAACGGCGTCAGGATCGTCGGCCACCGCAACGTCCCGAGCCGGCTCGCTGCCGACGCCAGTGCATTGTTCAGCCGCAATTTATTCAACTTTCTCAGTGCCTTCTGGGACAAGGAGACGGGGCGGCCGGTGCTCGATGCGGAAATCGGCGACGCGATCCGCCTGACCCGCGATGGCGCGGTCGTCAATCCGCGTTTGCAGCCATGACCCGGCACGATACAAAACCCCGTTTGCGTCTCAACATTCGCAACATTCGCGGGGCTCAGGAGGGCTGAGATGGACTTTATCGCGATCCTGTCGATCTTCGTCATGGCCTGCTTCGTCGGCTATTATGTCGTCTGGTCGGTGACGCCCGCACTCCACACGCCGCTGATGGCGGTGACCAACGCGATTTCCAGCGTGATCATCGTCGGCGCGCTGATCGCGTCCGCCGCGGCGGGATCGCCGGTCGCGAAATATCTCGGGCTGCTCGCGGTCGTGCTGGCGAGCGTCAACATCTTCGGCGGCTTTGCGGTCACCGCGCGGATGCTGGCGATGTACAAGAAAAAGGAACGGCCGGTCGCCAAGTGACCGTCACGGATCCGAGGGGAACTGAGTGATGCATGACGTAGCCGTGAACCCCTGGGTCGCGCTGGCCTATCTCGTCGCCGGCATGTGCTTCATCCTCGCGCTGCGCGGCCTGTCCAGCCCGGCGACGAGCCAGCGGGGCAACCGGTTCGGCATGATCGGCATGACGATCGCGGTCGTCACGACGCTGGTCACGCATCTCAACGTCGGCATCTGGGAGATCGTCGTCGCGATCGGCATCGGTGCCGCGATCGGGCTCGTGACCGCCCGGCGGATCGCGATGACCGCGATGCCGCAGCTCGTCGCCGCGTTCCATTCGCTGGTCGGGCTTGCCGCGGTGCTGGTCGGGGTTGCGGCCTATCTGAACCCGCAGGCATTCGGGATCTCGGACCTGATGATCCCGCTGCTCGGCGATCCGGTCGCGATCATCCGGCCGGTCAGCCGGATCGAGCTGGGGCTGGGCGTCGCGATCGGCGCGATCACCTTCTCGGGCTCGGTCATCGCCTTCCTCAAACTCAACGGCAACATGGGCGGCAAGCCGATCATGCTGCCCGGTCGCCACGTCATCAACATCGCGCTGCTTGCCGCGATCCTCGGGCTGATCGCCTATTTTGTCACCAATCAGGAGCCGTGGATCTTCTGGACGATCACGGCCCTGAGCTTCGTCATCGGCTTCCTGCTGATCGTGCCGATCGGCGGCGCCGACATGCCGGTGGTCGTCAGCATGCTCAATTCCTATTCGGGCTGGGCGGCGGCGGCGATGGGCTTCACGCTCCACAACACCGCGATGATCATCACCGGCGCGCTGGTCGGCTCGTCGGGCGCGATCCTCAGCTACATCATGTGCCGGGCGATGAACCGCAGCTTCATCAGCGTGATCGCCGGCGGTTTCGGACAGTCGGCCGATGCCGGTGGCCCCGCGGCTGCCAGCGACCGCCCTTGGAAGCGCGGATCGGCGGAGGATGCCGCTTTCCTGATGAGCCAGGCCGAACAGGTCGTCATCGTGCCCGGCTACGGTATGGCGGTCGCCCAGGCGCAGCACGTCCTGCGCGAGATGGGCGACAAGCTGAAGGCGGAAGGGGTGCGCGTGAAATATGCGATCCACCCCGTCGCGGGGCGCATGCCGGGCCACATGAACGTCCTGCTGGCAGAGGCGAACGTGCCCTATGACGACGTGTTCGAGCTTGAGGACATCAACAGCGAATTCGCGCAGACCGACGTGGCTTTCGTGATCGGCGCGAACGACGTCACCAACCCGGCAGCAAAGACCGACAAATCGTCGCCAATCTATGGCATGCCGGTCCTCGACGTCGAGAAGGCGAAGACGGTGCTGTTCATCAAGCGGTCGATGGGCGGGGTCGGCTATGCCGGCGTCGACAACGACTTGTTCTACCGCGACAATACGATGATGCTTCTGGCAGATGCGAAGAAGATGGTCGAAGACATCGTCAAGGCGCTCGACTGACGGCGTCTGCCTGTCCGCCGGATCCGCCGAGAACCGACCCATTTGGCGTGTAAATCCGGTACGATCCATGGCCTAATCGCGTCTGGCGGGGGATGCGGCAATGACGGCGATCGACGCGCTATCGGCGGACATACGCTATGATGGCGGTGCCGCTGCGGTTCTGATTGCGGACCTTGGCGGTGCGGGGGCAGGGGATCGGCTCGCGACCGCGCTGGGTGCGCTGGGCGGGCGCCTCATGGCCCGGATCGACTGGCACGTCCCGCTCGATCGGTCCGCGACACCGCGTATCATTCTGGTCGATACGGTGGGGATCAACGGACCGCTGCTCGCCGAGCGGATGGCGCAGATCGTGGCCTGGGCCGCCGATACCGATGCTGCGCTGGTGGTGGCGCTGCGGCCCGACAAAATCGACGCGATCACCGCGCTGACGCTTGGCGGTGCGACATCGTTGCTCGTCGATCCCGGGATCGGCGAGTGCGTTGCCGCGGTGGCGATCGCGATCGAACGATCGCGCCAGCCTGCCGGGGTCTTCGACGTCACCCGCGAAAGCGACGGGGCCCGGCTGGAGCGTCTAAGCGCGGAGGTCGGGCGCATTGCCGAGGCGCTTGCCCGGCTGACACAGGCAGATCATGATCGACCGTCCGATCCCCCCGCGATCGTCGGCGATCGATCGGTCGCCTATCAGGCAGCGCCCGGGGCGACGCAACACGACGCGACCGACATTCGACGCGCGATCCGCGCGCGGCGGCTTCGCGACCAGTTTTTTGGCGGCACGCTGTTCGAGGATCCGGGCTGGGACATGCTGCTCGATCTCTACGCCGCCGATCTCGAGCGGCGCCGTGTGTCGGTGTCGAGCCTGTGCATCGCCGCAGCCGTCGCGCCGACGACGGCGTTGCGCTGGATCGCGCGCATGACGGATAGCGGGCTGTTCGAACGCCAGCCCGATCCGCATGATCGCCGCCGCGCCTATATGGCGCTGTCGCCGCCCGCGCGCGACGCAATGCGTGGCTATTTCGGCGCAGTCTTGCGCAACGAGCTGCGGATCGCCTGAACGCATGTGCTTTGGGGCTTGCCCCGACGCCATAGCTTTGGCATCGGACCCTCACCTCAGGGCCTCATCCCGAGAGGGCGCTTAGCTCAGCTGGTAGAGCGGCTCGTTTACACCGAGTAGGTCGGCGGTTCGAACCCGTCAGCGCCCACCATATCTCCCGACACTGGACGCGGCGGCCGAACCCCGCTTTCATGCTGCCAAGGGAGTTGAGACGCTTATGGCACGACAGAAATTCTGGTGGGTCGCGACGGTGGTCGGGGGTATCCATCTCGCAGGGGCAGCGCAGGCGCGCCTCACGCCGGCAGAAATGCGGGCGGTTGCGACCGTCGACGCCGAGCATGAGCGCTCGATCGGGCTGCTCAAGACGCTCGTCGACCAGAATAGCGGCACGATGAATCTTGAAGGGGTCGCCAAGGTCGGTGCGATGGTCCGTGCGGAGCTCGAACCACTCGGCTTTGCAGTGACCTGGAAACCGATGCCACAGACGCAGCGGGCGGGACATCTGATCGCGCGGCACCCGGGCAAGCCTGGCGCCAAACGCCTGTTGCTCATCGGTCATCTCGACACCGTCTTCGAGCAGGACTCACCGTTCCAACGGTTCAAACGCAAAGGCGAGAGCGCGACGGGGCCAGGTGCGGGCGACGACAAGGGCGGGATCGTCGTGATGCTGTCGGCGCTGCGCGCGATGAAGGCCGCCGGCCTGCTGGACGCCGCCGATATCGAGATCGTGCTGACCGGCGATGAGGAAGATGCGGGCGACCCGGTGGCGATCGCGCGGGGCGATTTGATCGCAGCGGGCAAGCGCGCCAATGTCGCGCTCGACTTCGAAGGCCTGTCGGTCGTCGAAGGTCGCGACATGGGATCGATCGCGCGGCGGTCGTCGAACGGTTGGGTGCTCACCACGTCGGGCAAGACCGGGCACTCGTCGCTGATCTTCTCGGACGCCTATGGTGACGGCGCCATCAACGAGATGGCCCGGATCCTGGCGGTATTTCGCAAGGATCTGCCCGAACCCAATCTGACCTTCAATACGGGCGTGGTCGCGGGCGGTGCGACGGCAGCGCTCGACAGCGACGGCGTCCGGGCGAGCGCGACGGGCAAGGGCAATATCATCCCTGCAACCGCGGTCGCCCGTGGCGACTTCCGAACCCTGAGCGAAGACCAGACCATGCGGGTCCGTACGAAGATGGAGCGGATCGTCGCGGCGCATGCGCCCGGCACGAATGCGACGATCCGGTTCGAAAGCGGGTATCCCGCCATGCCACCGACGGCGGGAAATCGCGCGCTGCTCGACCGGTTGAATCTGGTCAATCGCGACATGGGGCTGCCCGAGACGGCAGCGCTCGATCCGCTCAAGCGGGGTGCGGGCGACATTGCGTTCGTCGCGGGTGATGTCGACGGGCTGATCGGGCTCGGAACCGCGAGCAGCGGCGATCATGCACCGGGGGAGACGGTCGACCTTGCGAGCATTCGCCGTCAGGCCAAGCGCGCCGCGATCCTGATGGCCCGCCTTTCACGCGAGCCAAAGGATCGGTGACAAGGCTCGACGCCCCGCTGGGCTAGCGGTCGACGACGTTCGGCTTGGCGGTCGCAACGACTGAATCGTCGTCGCGCAGCTTGAGGAACAGCGTGTCGGTCGGGCGCGGAATTGCGACCGTACTGGCGGTATAGCCGTCGGGAATTGCCGCAGCGCCGGTGAACTGCGCGTCTCCGCCAACCGCGGCGAGCAGATACAGCGCGTCACCGGTCAGCAGGCAGCGGGGCGCGCCCTTGTCGCAAGTCACGCCCGTGAGTGCGGGCAGGCGGACGAGGGTGATGAGCGGCGCCCAATCGCTTTCCACACCGTCCTGCAGGAGGCGGTAGCGCAGCGGGCCATAGGCCGATACGCCCAGCGCCTTGGCCGGTTCGATCGTCGCAATCGCGACCTGTGCACTCTGGACGCGGTAGCCGTTCGCTGCAGCGATGACCGTCGACGCGCGTCCGTCGACCGTGGCGATCTCGACCTGTTCGCGCCCGCTGAAACGGGTTGCCCCCGCGCCGCGGAGTGAAAAGGTCAGGCTGGCATCGAGCGGCATGACGGTGCTCGACGGCAATGTGATCGGCAGCGACGCTGCGTGCGCCGCCGGGGCGATGGTCTTGTCGATGAGCGTGACCGACGGCCGCGCGGGAGCGACATGCACGGCGACCGGCAGCACGCGATCGTCCTTCAGCGCCACCCGCCCGGATCGATCCTGGCCTGCGGTCCAGGCGGCGACCGGAGCAGGCGTGTCGACCGTCATGACGCGTTTGTCGGCCTTGCCGGTTCGTACCACCGCACCAGGGCTGAATACCGCGCCATCGACGCTCAACGAGGCGACGGTGTCCAGCCGTGTGCCCGTCAGGACACCATGAAGATCGCCGGCGTGCAGCGTGAACGCGTCGATCCGCCCCGTCTCGGTCAAGGCCGTCAACGCGATAGTGTCGACGTCTGCGATTCCCTGCTGGCGGATAAGCAGGTTGATTTGCCCCGCCGCGATCTGCGCCTTCGGGATCGTTGCGGTGACCCGGCCATCCGGCAATGCGGCCCATTTGAGCGGCTCGGTCGTGCCGGAGGTGCGGGCGAGCGCGATGTCCTCGACACAGGCGGCTGCTCCGCCCTCGATCGTCAGGCTGTTATCGCGTCCGGCGATCACCGTGGTGCCCTCGATCGCGCGCCAGCTGTTCGCGCGCGGACTCTGGATGCGAAAGCGTGGACCGTCGAACGGGGTGAAGCCCCATACGCCGTGAAGCGTGGCGTCAAAGCTGACTCGCAGATCGCCGCCGTAGCTGCCCGGGCCGGCGAGAAGGAAACCCCCGCGTTCGACATCGGCGCTGACCGGCAGATCGAGCGTGCTGCCGTCGGCACGCGTCACGCGGACCGCCATAGCATGCGCATAGCGCGTGGCATAGATCAGCGGCGCGCCTTCGACTGGAAGCAGCACACCCTCTCGTGCTCGACACAGCGCGCGACCGGGCGCGATCGTCCGCAGCGGCGGCGGCTCGGGCGCCTCGATCGCCGGAAGCGCCGCGACCATGACCGACTTGGGCTTTGCAAAGGAGGGGGCGGCGTTCAGCAACAGCGACAGGCGCGCCTCTGCCGCACGGCCGAGGGCGGGAATATACTGGAACTGGGTCGACTGGAATGCGCCAAAAATCCGGGCAAGATCGCGAACGACACCGATATAGGAGCTGTAATAGCCGTATCCGGCCTCGGGTGTTGCGGCGAGTTGCAAGGCCAGATCGGTGGGGGCGCCGACGAGGGTTTCGGTCAGCGATGCGCTGTGACTGTCGGCCAGCAGTAGCGAGCTTCGGCTCTGCGTCAGGCAGGCCGCCTGGAGATCGATCGCCTGCTCGAGGCATTCGGCCTTGAGCGTGATTGACAGGCTGCGGGTCAGGACGGGTGATACGGTCTCGATCCGTTCAGGATGCGTGCGCTCGAGGCGGTGGATCGAGTCCAGGAACGTGTCGAGCCGCGCGCGGTCGAGCGACGCCTGGTTGAGCTCCTGCGAGGCGCGGACGAACGCGCCGGGCTGTTTGCGGACGGCGTCGACGATCGAGTCATAACCCCCGCCGGTTTCCGGCGCGAGGAAGAGGATCAGCTGGCGTGCGCCAGCGGGCACGGTCAGGTCGAGAGTGTTTTTCTTCCGCTCCCACGTCTTGGCCTGCGTGAACCAGTTTTTGGGGGGCGGATTGGTCGCGCCGCGCAGGAATGCGGCCACCAGCAGGTAATGGACACCCTGATCACGGGGTAAATCCGCACTCACCGCGATCCGGTCGCCTTCGCTGAGATTGGGCACCTGCCCGATCGGCAACCTCGTCGCACCGTGCGTCACCATGACGTTCAGCGCCGGACCAGACAGGTCGAAGGCCGCGGGGTCAGCCTGTGCCGGGGTGAGCGGCAGCAGCGCGGCGAAGAGCAGCGCGATGCGTCCCGACCAGGTAATCGACGCGCCGAGGGGGAATCGCGAAACAGCCATGGGCGCTACCCGTGGCGGCAGGGCATGGCCATTTTAGGGCGGTGGCGCAGGGTCTAGACCGCGACCTTCGCGTTCGTGCGGCCCTCGTCGCCGAAGATTCGCAGGTACCGGGCAATCTCGCCCGGATCGCCGGTCGCCTTGGCCGGATTGTCCGACAGCTTGACCGCCGGGCGTCCATTGGCCTGCGTGACCTTGGCAACCAGCGAAATCGGCTCGAGTCCGGCCATGCCATCGGGGTCGCACCCTCGGAAATCGTTGGTCAGATTGGTCCCCCAGCCAAAACTCATCCGCACCCGGCCGTGGAAATGCCGATAGGTTTCTTCGATCGTGTCGACATCCATGCCGTCCGAGAAGATCAGCAGTCTCGTTTTCGGGTCGCGACCCTGTGCCTTCCACCAGGCAATGATCGCTTCGCCACCGGCGATCGGGGGGGCACTGTCGGGGCGGAAGCCCGTCCAGTCGGCGACCCAGTCGGGCGCGTTCGCGAGGAAGGCGCTCGTTCCGAACGCATCGGGCAACGCTATCAGCAGATTGCCGCCATAATGGCGTCGCCAGTCATCGAGTACTCGGTAGGGCGCATCCGCTATCCCCCGGTCGTCGTCGGCCAGTGCGGCATAGACCATCGGCAATTCATGCGCGTTGGTGCCGATGGCTTCCAGATCGTTATCCATCGCCAGCAAGACGTTCGACGTGCCGATGAAACGGCTGCCAAGCCCTTCCTTAAGCGCCTCGACGCACCAGCGTTGCCACAGAAAGCCATGGCGGCGCCGCGTACCGAAGTCGGACAGGACCAGATCGGGCAGATCCCTCAGCCGTTCGACCTTGTCCCATAATTTGGCCTTCGCGCGCGCATAGATCACGTCGAGCGCGAAACGTCCGCGATCGTGGACCGCCACGCGTGCGCGCAATTCATTGATGATCGCAAGCGCGGGGATTTCCCACATCGTCGTTTCCGCCCAGCAGCCCTCGAAGCGCAGTTCGAACTGTCCGTCGACGGTCTGCAGCTCGTATTCGGGAAGCCGGAAGGCGGCGAGCCACTGCAGGAATTCGGGCGCAAACATGCGATCCTGGCCATAGAAGCTGTTCCCCGCGAGCCAGATCAACTCCTTCTTGCCGAATCGTACCGTGCGCGCATGGTCGAGCTGCGCGCGCAGCTCGCCTTCGTCGATGATATCCGCGAGCCGCACGTTCGTCGTGCGGTTGATCAGGGTGAACGTCGCCTGCACGGTCGGGTGGAGGTGACGGATCATCTGCAACATCAGCAGCTTGTAGAAATCGGTATCGAGCAGGCTGCGGACGATCGGATCGAGCCGGAAGCCGTGGTCATAGGTACGCGTGGCAATATCGGTGACGGCCATGCCGATCTCCTTCCGGGGCGTTCAGCGCAGCAATGCAACAATATCGCGTGCAATGTCCGCTGGCAGCCGCGAAGCGCCGGCCGCGACCGTCGATACGGTCGCCCAGCGGCCCAGCAGCCCTGCCGCCGCCATCGCGGCATAGTTGATGCGGACGCGGTCCTGGAGCCCGGTATCCGCTTCATACGCGTCGAACGCATCGTCGGTATAGGAGCGCTTGCGCTTCTGGCGGATCAGCCCGCGTGCAATGTCTGCCGGCGTATCGAGGTAGACGGACAGATCAGGCGTCGGCAGGGCAAAGCTGCGCGTCTCGAGATCCGCGATCCAGGCCATCATCGTATCCGCTTCGTCGACGGGCACCTGCGCCGCCTGATACGCCATGTTCGACGCGATATAGCGGTCAAACACGACGACGTCGTTCGCCGCCATCGTTGCCATCAGGTGATCGCGCGATTCCATCCGGTCGAGCCCATAGAGCACGGCGGCGGCCTTTGGCGTCGTGCCGCGTGGCAACGTGCCCGCGAGCATCGCCCCCAGCGCCCAGCCGCCGACCGTGTCCGTATAGCGCGGGAACGAAATGACCGCGGCGCTGCGCCCGGCGGCCTGCAACTGGTCGACGACCAGTGCGGAGGCCGTGGCCTTACCGGCGCCGTCGGCGCCTTCGATAGCGAGGAGGAAGCTCATCGCGCTCCCCTAACCGACCGGCGCGTGCAGGTCGATAAAGCTGTGCTGACGCAAATATACGGGAAGTGCGGCCTGGCGGGGATGTCGGCCGCCCTTGGCGATGCCGTGAATCATTCAATCGGCCACCACCGCCCAGCGCGTCATTGGCAAAGTTTCTGGTGGTGGCGGATCACCTCGTCGATGATGAACCGCAAAAACTTTTCGGAGAATTCCGGATCGAGCTGGGCTTCTTCGGCAAGCCGACGCAACCGCGCGATCTGACGCTCCTCACGTCCGGGATCGGCAGCCGGCAGCCCGTGCTCCGCCTTGTGCCGGCCAACCGCCTGCGTCACCTTAAATCGCTCGGCAAGCATATGAATCAGTGCCGCATCGATGTTGTCGATGCTCTGGCGATAGCCGCTCAGCAAGTCGTCGGGCATCGTGTAACCTCCACCTATTGCCGTCGCCTGCCTTTTGGTGAGGGTTTGCCGAGCCGGCAAGGGTTGCTTTGCGAGGCGGTAGCCGTCAGAGGCACGGGCAGATGAGCGCCACCGTCCACCGCCTCGACTCCCCTCGTTCGAATTCCGGGCCACAGCCTTCGCTGGACCCGATGGTCAAGCTCGTCACCACCGACATGGACCAGGTCAATGCGGTGATCGTCGCGCGCATGACCTCCGATATTCCGTTGATCCCCGAACTGGCGGGTCATCTGATCGCGGGCGGGGGCAAGCGGATGCGCCCGATGCTGACGCTCGCGAGTGCACAGCTGTTGGACTATGCCGGGACGCAGCATCACCTGCTCGCGGCAGCCGTCGAATTCATCCACACCGCGACGTTGCTGCATGACGACGTCGTCGATGGCTCCGACCTGCGGCGTGGGAACCGCACCGCGAACATCATCTGGGGCAATCCTGCCAGCGTGCTGGTCGGCGACTTCCTGTTCAGCCGCAGCTTCGAACTCATGGTCGAGGCGGGCAGCCTGAAGGCGCTCAAGATCCTCTCATCGACCAGCGCGGTCATCGCCGAGGGTGAGGTCAACCAGCTGACGGCGGCCCGCCGCGTCGATCTGGGTGAAGAGCGCTATCTCGACATCATCGGCGCGAAGACTGCGGCGCTGTTCGCTGCCGCCTGCCGAATCGCTGCGGTGGTGGCCGATCGGCCCGAGAATGAAGAGGCGGCACTCGACGCCTATGGCCGCAACCTCGGCATCGCCTTCCAGCTTGTCGACGACGCGATCGACTATGTCTCGGATGCGGATACGATGGGCAAGGATGCGGGCGACGATTTCCGTGAAGGCAAGATGACCCTGCCGGTGATCCTCGCTTATGCGCGCGGGTCGGCCGAGGATCGTCAATTCTGGAAGGATGCGGTCGAGGGGCGTCGCGACACCGATGCCGACCTGCAGCATGCCGTGCGCCTGATCCGGGCAACCCGCGCGATCGACGACACGTTTGCGCGGGCGCGGCATTATGGTCAGCGGGCGATCGATTCGATTGCGGGCTTTGCCAATGGCGAGGCGAAGGACGCGATGATCGAAGCGGTCGAGTTTGCGGTGGCTCGCGCTTATTAAGTTCAGCCGGCTGAGGCAGGCACAATAACGGCGGCCGATCGCTCGGCCGCCGTATCTTCTTTTACCGAGCAAAAAAGCTCAGCGGCACTTGACGTTACCGCGGTCGACCGACCGTCCGAGCAGTGCACCGCCACCGGCACCCGCCAGCGTTCCGAGCGTGCCGCCGCCGATCAGATTGGCAAGAACGCCGCCACCGAGTGCGCCGATCACGAGCCCGGTCGTGCCATCGTTGCGCTTGCAATAGGCCCGGCCATCGTTGCCGCGATAGATGCGATCATTGCGGCCGAGACGACGCTCGCGGTAATTGCCGTTCTGATAGCTGCGCGAAGGATCCCAGTTGCGATCGTCACCGCGCCAGTTGCGGTCGTTGCCGCGACGCGAATCGTTGTTGCGGCGGTCGTCATGGCCCCGGCGGTCGTCATGGCGCTGGGCAGCGGCTTCGACGGGCACCATTGCGGGGGCGACGACGGCAACGGACATCAGCGCAGCGATAAAATGCTTCTTCATCGGGTATTACTCCAGAACTATACTGGGATAACCCGCGCAACGCCCCAAAGGTTCATATCACCGCGTGGCGCGTCATCGAGCATGGCTGACCGTCGCCCGTCTCGACCTGCAACGTGGCATGGCCGATCCCGAAACGCTCCTGCAGCATCGTGCGGGTCGCGGTGAGGAACGGATCGCCGGGATGGCCGCCCGGCATGACCAGGTGCGCGGTCAGGACGGGCTCCGTCGTGCTCATCGGCCAAATGTGCAGATCATGGATCGCGGTCACGCCGGGCAGGGTGCATAGCGCCTCGTCGACCTGGTCGAATTCGATCCCGCGCGGCACCGCGGACAGCGCCATTTCGACGGTTTCACGCAGCAATCCCCAGGTTTGCCAGAAGATCAGGACTGCGATGACGATGGAGACCGCCGGGTCGATCCATGAGATCCCGGTCTGCCAGATCAGCACGCCCGCGATCACGACCCCCGCCGATACCAGCGCGTCCGCCGCCATGTGCAGATAGGCGCCACGGATGTTGACGTCCCCCTTGCGACCGCGCGCGAACATCCAGGCGGTGATCGCATTCACCGCGATGCCGATTCCGGCCACCATCGATACGGTCAGGCCCGCCGTGGGCGTTGGGTCTGCGAAACGCTGTGTCGCCTCGAGCAGGATCGCCCCGAGCGCGACGAGCAACAGCAGCGCATTGGTCAACGCGGCAAGGATCGTCGACCCCTTCAGCCCATAGGTAAAGCGCTTGGTCGGCTCGGTTCGCGCGAGCATTGTCCCCCCCCAGGCGACGACCAAGCCAAGTACATCGGATAGATTATGCCCGGCGTCCGCGAGCAGCGAAACCGAGTTGATCCGCAATCCCACCAAGGCCTCGACCGCGACAAACGCCACGTTGAGCCCGATCCCGATCGCAAACGCGCGGTCGAACGATGCCGGAGCATGGCTGTGTGCATGGCCGTGCCCATGTCCTGCATGCCCGTGTGCATGCCCGTGCCCGTGTCCGCTCAAAGCCCATGCTCCAATGATTCGGCCGGCGCGTAGCATCCGTCTTGCATGTGATACTAGGACGCCGCGCGATGGGATTGCAGACCGGGGACAAGTATCGACGATACTGTGGTTTTCGCCGGGTTTGCGCTCAGCCCTCGGTTGCGAGCGCCTTCAACCGGTAGAGCGCGTCGAGCGCGTCGCGTGGGCTCATCGCATCGATGTCGAGCTTCGCCAGGTCTTCGCGCAGCACGTCGCACGCCACCTCCTCGATCTGCGCGGCGGCCGCGAACAGCGGAAGATCATCAAGCCCCGCCGCCAGGCCGCCAGTTTTGGCACGCCCGGCTTCCAGCTTTGCTAGCACCGCCTTGGCGCGCTGCACGGTGAGCGGCGGCATGCCGGCGAGGCGCGCGACCGCCAGACCGTAGCTGCGATCCGCCGGCCCGTCGGCGAGTTCGTGGAGCAGGACGAGCTCGCCCTTCCACTCGCGCGCGCGCACATGATGCAGCGACAGCGCCTCGCAGCGTTCGGCGAGCCGGGTCAACTCATGATAATGCGTCGCGAACAGACAGCGGCACCGATTGTCCTCATGAATCGCCTCGACCACGGCCCAGGCGATCGCGAGGCCGTCATAGGTGGAGGTGCCACGACCGACCTCATCGAGAATCACGAAGCTCCGCGGCGTCGCCTGCGCGAGGATCGCAGCGGTTTCGACCATTTCGACCATGAAGGTCGAACGGCCGCGCGCGAGATTGTCCGACGCGCCGACGCGACTGAACAATCGGTCGACGAGACCCAGCGTGGCCTTGGTCGCCGGCACATAGCTGCCCGCCTGCGCCAGGACCGCGATCAGCGCATTCTGGCGCAGAAAGGTCGACTTGCCGCCCATGTTCGGGCCCGTGACGAGCCATAATCGCGACCATTCCGACAGGTTGCAGTCGTTCGCGACGAACCGGTCGCCCGACTTGGCGACCGCGGCCTCGACGACCGGGTGCCGGCCTCCCTCGATCTCGAAACAGGCATGGTCGACCAGGATCGGGCGCGACCATTGCCCCTCGGCTGCGCGCTCGGCGAGACCGGCGGCGACATCGAGCCGGGCAAGCGCATCGGCGGTCGCGGCGATCGCCTCGCGCCCTGCGAGCGCCCGCGCGGTCAGATCCTCGAGATGGGCCGACTCCGCCGCCGTGGCATGCGCACTCGCCTGCGACACTTTCGTTGCGACATCGTGCAGCGCGGGCGTGTTGAAGCGTACGACACCTGCGAGGGTCTGGCGGTGCGTGAAACCGCTGTCGGGCTTCATCAGCGAATCGGCAGCTCGTGCAGGGACCTCGACATGATAGCCGAGCACGCCATTGTGGCGGATCTTGAGCGCGGACACGCCGGTCGAGGTGCGAAACTCGGCCTCCAGTGCGGCGATCGCGCGGCGTCCCCCAGCGCCGGTATCGCGCAGGTCGTCGAGAGCGGCGTCATATCCCGCCGCGATATACCCCCCGTCAGAGGCTTCGATCGGTGGCGATGGTACGAGCGCACGCTTGAGCAGGTCGATCAGGCTGCCATGCCCGCGCAACAGCGGTGCGACGTCGCTGAGCAGGCGCGGCGGATCGGTAAGTGCATCGAGCCGCTCCCCCAGGTTCCAGGCGCCGTCGAGACCGTCGCGCAACTGGCCAAGATCGCGCGGTGATCCTCGACCCGCAGCGAGGCGGCCAAGCGCCCGGCCGATGTCCGGCAGCGCGCGCAGCGTCGCGCGCAACCGTTCGCGCAGCGCCTGGTCGTCATGGAACAACCGGACGAGGTCGAGCCGCGCGTCGATCGCGGCCTTGTCCATCAGGGGCGCGCCAAGATCGGCACCGAGCAGCCGCGCACCGGCACCGGTGACGGTACGATCGACCGCGTCGAGCAGGCTTCCCTTGCGGACGCCGCCGGTGGTGCAGGTCAGTTCGAGGCTTTCCCGCGTCGCGGCGTCGATCGCCATCACCTGTGCCGCCCGCCCGATTCGCGGCGGCCGCAGGAAGGGCAGCGCGCCCTTCGCATTATGTTCGAGATACGCGACCAGACCGCCGGCCGCGGCCAATGCGGCCCGCCCGAACTGCCCGAAGCCGTCGAGGGTCGCGACGCCGTAGATTCGCTTGAGCCGCGCTTCGCCCGCACCGCTGTCGAAATCGCTCCTGGGGCGCAGCGTCGTGGCGGCCTCTGCAAAACCGCTCGCCTCGGCGACGACGATCTCGGCCGCGGCAAGTCGCGCAAGTTCGGCCCCGACCGCGTCGTCGGCGACGTCGATGACCTCGAACCGGCCGGTCGACACGTCGGCCGCGGCAATCGCGACGGATCCCCCGGCTTCACCGATCGCCACGCACCAATTGTCGCTGCGCGCGTCGAGCAAGGCTTCCTCGGTCAGCGTGCCCGCGGTCACGACGCGGACGATCGCGCGGGCGACCAGCGCCTTCGAACCGCCGCGCGCCTTCGCCTCGGCCGGACTCTCGACCTGCTCGGCGATCGCGACGCGGTGTCCGGCCTTGATCAGCCGCTGGAGATAGGCGGTGGCCGCGTGCACCGGCACGCCGCACATCGGGATCGGCTTGCCCTCATGCTCGCCGCGGGCAGTCAGCGCGATGTCGAGCACCGCCGCAGCGATGCGCGCATCGTCCATGAACAGCTCGAAAAAATCGCCCATGCGGTAGAACAGCAGGCAATCCTGCGCCTCGGCCTTGAGGCTGAGATACTGCGTCATCATCGGGGTAGCGGCGGGAGTGGACATCGGCGCGGGGTAGCGAAAACCGTCCGCACGTCCAATAGCACTGCGAAGGGTTCCCAAGGGGTGACGAACAGCCACGCGTTCCGTAAAGGCAGGGGCTCCCCCTGCAGATACCCCCGAGGCCTCGCTTATGTCCGACGACAATAATCTCCAGTTCTCCGAACGCGAAGCGCTGCTGTTCCATTCGGAAGGCCGTCCCGGGAAGCTCGAGATCATTGCGTCGAAACCGATGGCGACGCAGCGCGACCTCGCGCTCGCCTACTCGCCCGGCGTGGCGATTCCGGTGCAGGCGATCGCCGACGATCCCTCGACCGCCTATGACTATACCGCCAAGGGCAATCTGGTCGCGGTGATCTCGAACGGCACCGCGATCCTCGGCATGGGCAATCTCGGCGCGCTCGCGTCGAAGCCGGTGATGGAGGGCAAGGCGGTGCTCTTCAAGCGCTTCGCCGACGTCGATTCGATCGACATCGAGCTGAAGACCGAGGATGTCGATCGCTTCATCGATGCGGTCGAGCTGATGGAGCCGACGTTCGGCGGCATCAACCTTGAAGACATCAAGGCGCCAGAATGCTTCATCATCGAGCAGACGCTGCGCGAGCGGATGAATATCCCCGTATTTCATGACGATCAGCACGGCACCGCGATCATCTGTGCGGCCGGGCTGATCAACGCCTGCCTCGTGACCGGGCGCAAGCTTGGCGACATCAAGCTGGTCGTGAACGGCGCGGGCGCGGCGGCGATTGCGTGCACCGAGCTGATGAAGGCGATGGGCGTGCGGCCCGACAACGTCATCATGTGCGACCGTACCGGCGTGATCTACCAGGGTCGCGACGACGTGAACCAGTGGCAGTCGGCGCATGCCACGACGAGCAGCGCGCGGACGCTGACCGAGGCGCTGGTCGGCGCCGACGTGTTCCTTGGCCTGTCGGCGGCAGGCGCGCTCAAGCCCGAGATGGTCAAGGACATGGCGGCCGCGCCGATCATCTTCGCGATGGCCAATCCCGAGCCGGAAATCCGCCCGGAGCTGGCGATGGCTGCGCGCCCCGACGCGATCGTCGCGACGGGCCGGTCGGATTATCCGAACCAGGTCAACAACGTGCTGTGCTTCCCGTTCATCTTCCGCGGTGCGCTAGACGTCCGCGCGACGGGGATCAACGACGCGATGAAGATCGCCGCGGCCAATGCGATCGCGGAGCTGGCGCGCGAGCGTGTGCCCGAGGAGGTCGCGCTGGCCTATGGCGTCAGCCACAGCTTCGGCCCCGCCTATATCATCCCTGCGCCGTTCGATCCGCGGCTGATGGAGGTCGTTCCCGTCGCGGTCGCCAAGGCGGCGATTGCATCGGGCGTCGCGACCAAGCCGATCCTGGACATCGAGGCGTATCGCCAGTCGTTGCGCGCGCGTCTCAACCCGACCACCTCGGTGCTATCGATGGCCTATGAGGGCGCGCGGGCGCATCCCAAGCGCGTCATCTTCGCCGAGGGCGAGGAAGAGGTCGTGCTGCGGGCGGCGATCGCGTTCAAGGAGGGCGGCTATGGTACGCCGGTGCTGGTCGGCCGCGACGACGTGCCCGACCGGTTGCGCGCGCTGGGCGTCACCGACCCCGAGAGCTTCGAGCTGCACAACAGCCGCGTCTCGCCGCTCGTGCCAAAGATGGTCGAGCTGCTCTACGCCCGGCTCCAGCGTCGTGGGTATCTGCGGCGCGACTGCGAGCGGATGGTGAACCAGGATCGCAACATCTTCGGTGCGCTGCTGCTGCAGCTCGGCGAGGGCGATGCGATGATCACCGGCATCACGCGCACCTATGGCGAGACGATGCGCCAGATCTACCGCGTGATCGATCCGGCCGCGGGCAAGACGCCGTTCGGTATCCATCTGCTCGTCGGGCAGAGCCACACGGTGTTCATCGCCGACACCACGGTCAACGAACGTCCGACCGCCGAACAGCTCGCCGATTTCGCCGAGCAGACCGCAGCGGTCGCGCGTCGCATGGGGCATGAGCCGCGCGTCGCGTTCCTGAGCTATTCGAACTTCGGCAATCCGAAGGGCGAGTGGCTCGACAATATCCGCGACGCGGTGACGGTGCTCGACGGCCGTCAGGTCGGATTCGAATATGAGGGCGAGATGGCGCCGGACGTGGCGCTCAACCCGAAGCAGCTGGCGAACTATCCGTTCGCGCGGCTGTCGGGGCCGGCGAACGTGCTGATCATGCCGGGTCTTCAGTCGGCGCATATCTCGGCCAAGCTGCTGCGCGAGCTTGGTGGCGATTCGGTGATCGGGCCGATGCTGATCGGCATGGAGAAGCCGGTGCAGGTCGCGCCGATGACGAGCACGGCGAGCGAGCTGGTGACGCTGGCGGTGCTCGCCGCGGGTGGGATTGCCCGGTGACAGGCAAGCCCTCTCCCCGGCGGGGAGAGGGAGCGAGCGGAGGTGAGGGCAGGGGCGGGAATGCGGCGCGTGCCCTCACCCTCCCACCGCTTCGCGGCGGGCCCCTCCCTCTCCCCCGGGGGGAGAGGGTTTTCTGAGGGTTAGGCGTCGATGCTGGTGCCTAGCGAGGCGTGGACGAGGCCGCCGTCGACGGTGATGGTCTCGCCGATCACGTAATCGCCGGCGCGGCTGGCGAGGTAGATCGCGGCACCGGCCATGTCCTCGTCGACACCAACCCGCTTGGCCGGAATCCCTTGCGCAACCGCGTCGCCGTGATCGCGGGCCGCCTTGTTCATGTCGCTGGCGAATGCACCGGGGGCGATCGAGGTGACGTTGATCGAATCGGTCACGAGCCGCGCGGCCATGCGCTTGGTCAGATAGATCAGCGCTGATTTCGACGCGTGATAGCTGTAGGTTTCCCACGGGTTGAGCCGCTGGCCGTCGATCGAGGTGATGTTGATGACCTTGGCCGGCCGGTCGCGCGAGCCCGAGGCCTTGAGCGCCGCGTGAAGCGCCTGGGTCAGGAAGAAGGGCGATTTGACGTTGAGGTCCATGACCTTGTCCCAGCCAACTTCCGAGAACTCCTCGAACGGCACGCCCCAGGCCGCACCCGCATTGTTGACGAGGATGTCGAGCCGGCTCTCATGCTCGGCGAACTGCGCCGCGAGTGCCTTGCAACCGGCGACGGTCGAGACGTCCTGCGGCAGCGCGATGCAGTTGGGGCCAAGTTCGGCCGCGGCGGCTTCGCAGACATCCGCCTTGCGCGACGAGATATAGACCTTCGCGCCCTGCGCGATGAAGCCCGCCGCAATCATCTTGCCGATGCCGCGGCTGCCGCCGGTGATCAGCGCGACGCGGCCGTCGAGACGGAACAGGGTGGTCGTATCCATGCGGCATCCTCCAGAGATTTTTGCGACTGGTATCGCCGCGCGCTGCCCGTAGCAAACCCGTTTTTCGAATCGCCGTAGTTTGACGAGGCGGTGCGCCGTACTGTCATCGCAAAGCCGGCCATCCTGCGCTTTCTTGATGCGTGCGGGACGAAGATCCCCGCCGCATGCGCTTGTCCGCTGCATCAATGGCAGAACAGCGGACAAGGGGCCGCGTGGACGGCACAAAAAGGGGCTCGTCGGCGCGGCAACACGCTTCGTCGGATATGGTTCCGCGACGCCTTTCAATTAAATCCGCACTCCCGTAGCCAGACTGTGACGAACGGGTTTTGACCGGGGGGTCTCGATGAATTTCAAGGCGTTAGCAGCGCGTTTTGCGCTGGTGGTATCGTGCGGCCTGATGACGGCCACACCGGCAGCGGCCCAGTTCTGGCAGTGCGTGACCTTTGCCCGCTCGGTGTCGGGCATCGAGATCCGTGGCAATGCCAACACCTGGTGGAGCCAGGCCGAGGGCCGTTACGAGCGTGGCCATGCACCAAAGGCCGGTGCCGTCCTCGCCTTCTCGCCGACCTCGCGGATGCGCGTCGGCCATGTCGCGATGGTCTCGAAGGTCGTCAGCGACCGCGAAGTGCTCCTGACCCATGCCAACTGGTCGCGTCGCGGTGCGATCGAAACCAATGTCCGCGCGATCGACGTGTCCGACGCGGGTGACTGGAGCATGGTCAAGGTCTGGTACGGGCCGCAGGGCGATCTCGGTACCTCGGCCTATCCGACCAAGGGCTTCATCTATTCAGGCCATGCACCGCGTGGCGACACGCTCGACGCCCCCGCCCAGCCGTCGCTTCAGATGGTCAGCGCGCCCAGCGCGACGCAGCGTGCCAATGCCGCTCAGCTCGCCACGGTGCAGCATGGCCCGACCGACCCGCGCGGCATCTTCACGCTCGTAAACGACGCGGGCTGAACCAGTTAAGCGATTACCGGGCCGCCATCGCCCGGAACGTCAGCGCATCGCCGTTCATGCAATAGCGCTTTCCCGTCGGCTTGGGGCCGTCGTCGAACACATGGCCGAGATGCCCGCCGCAGCGTCGGCAATGCACTTCGGTCCGCGCCATCCCGAGCGTCGAATCGACCCGGGTCCGCACGGCATTGGGCAAGGGCTGCCAGAAGCTCGGCCATCCCGTCCCGCTCTCGAACTTGGTCTTCGACGAGAACGCAGGCAATGCGCAGCCGGCACACGAAAAGATCCCGGCGCGATGTTCGCCGTTGAGCGGGCTCGAATAGGGTCGCTCGGTCGCTTCCTTGCGCAGCACGTTATACGCGTCGGGCGACAGCTTCTTGCGCCACTGTGCATCGCTCAATGTGACCTCGAAGCGTTCGGCAGCCTGGGCGGACTGCGACGAACAGCCCCAGAGGGCAAAGCCCGCCGCGCCGGCGCCGGCGAGCGTGAGGAACGTGCGGCGATCGGGCGATGTATGTGTCATGGTCATGATATAAGTACGAACCTTGCCGCGAACAGGATGCGCGCGGGGGCGGGCGATGAAAGTCAGTAGCGGCTGATCTCGACCGGGAGCGAACGATAGCCGTGGACGAAACACGCGGCGACTCGGGTGGGGGCGCCGACCACGTTGATCCGCATGCGGCGCTTCGCCATCTCCTCGAGCAGGATCGCGAGCTGCATCTCGGCGAGCCTGGCCCCGACGCAACGGTGGATGCCGTGGCCGAAGGCGAGATGGCGGCGCGCATTGGGGCGATCGACGCGGATCGCGTCGGCATCGTCGCCGAACACGCTTTCGTCGCGATTCGCCGAGAGATACCACAGGGCCAGCTTGTCGCCGGCCTTGATCGACTGGCCTTGCAATATGGTATCCTGCGTCGCGGTGCGCCGCATGTGCGCGAGCGGCGTCTGCCAGCGGAGAATCTCGCTCACGGCGTTGGGAATGAGCGCCGGATCCGCTTCGAGCATGGCGCGGGCGTCAGGAAATGCGTCGAGGCCATAGGCCAGCGCCGACATCGAGTTGCGGGTCGTGTCATTGCCTCCGACGATCAGGAGGATCAGGTTTCCAATGAACTCGTGATGCTCCATATGCGCCATCGCGTCTGAATGGATCATCATCGAGATCAGGTCGGGGGTTGGCGGCCGGTCGATCTTGGCGTTCCACAGCGTCTGGAAATAGGCCCCGCAATCAAACATATGCGCGAGCCGCTGCTTGCGCGTCTCCTCGTTCTTGACGAGTTCGATGTCGCCCGCCCAGTCCGACCACAAGGTCAGCTTGCGCCGATCCTCCCAGGGGAAGTCGAACAGGATGGCCAGCATCTGCGTCGTCAGTTCGATCGCGACGCGGTCCACCCAGTCGAACGGCGTGTTCCAGTCGAGCCCGTCGAGGATCTCCGCGGTGCGCCGCCGGATATCGGCTGCCATGCGGGTCATCTCGCTCGGTGTGAAGGCGGGGGCCACCGTGCGACGCTGGCTGGTGTGGATCGGGCGATCGCGCGCGATGAACATCGGCATGCGAACGTCGCGATCGCGATCGAAATCGGCGAGCGTGATGCCGCCGGCTTCGGAGGAGTAGAGGTCAGGCAGCGACTCGACCTCGACGATCCCCCGGTAGTTCGAGACTGACCAATAGGCGCCGTAATCCGAGCTCGCGACATGGTGGACCGGGGCATGCGCGCGCAGGTGGCGGAAGGGGACGTGCCAGACGTCGTCGCGGTAGAGGTCCGCGCGACTGACATCGAGCGGGTCGATCGGGTGTTTTCCGGTTGCCGCCCCGTTGGTTACGCGCTCGCTGATCGGAGCCGTCGTGATTTCGCCTGCAAGCGTCGCCACCCATCACTCTCCTGTTTTCGGGCAGGAGACCAAGTACTGACAGCGATGTCAACAACCTGTGTCAGTGCGGTTTCGCGCGGCGCCAGAAGGGCCGCGCGCTGCCCGACTGCAGCACGCCGCGGCGGAACAGTCGTGCGCCAACGACGATGAAGATCGTCACCCACAGGGCCTGCCAGGCCAGCGCCGCGACGTGCGGCCAGAGTTCGGGCGCGTTGGCGGCATGCCCGGCCATCGCAAAGGGCGAGGAGAGCGGGAAGAGCTCGGCGAGCGTCGCGATCCAGCTGCCGGGGCGCGAGACCGCGGCGGACGAGAGGCCGAACATCGCGACCTGAAGGATCGTGATCGGCAGCGACAGCATCTGGATCTCGCGCATCGTCGAGGCCTGCGCGCCGACGCCGAGAAACACTGATCCCAGAAGCAGATAGGCCATGGTGAAATAGCCCGCGAACAGCAGCGCGAACATTGGGCCGCCGACTGCGGGACGGAGATCGCCGATCGCCGCCGCCGCGCCTGCGGGAAGCAATGTCGTGACCTGTCCGACGACGGTTCCCCAGAAGGCGACGAACAGCACCGCGACGCCGAACATGCCGATCAGCTTGCCGAAGAATACCGATTCGAGCGGGACCGCGGCGGCGAGCACCTCGATCACCTTGTTGTTGCGCTCCTCGGCCATCGTCCCGACGACCTGGCCGGAGAGGAACAGCGTCAGGAAGAAGATCCCGAACACCGCGAAGAAGGCGGACTGATGCTGGCCGCCGACCGAGCCGCGCGACCGCGTGATCCGGGTCTTGGTCACGTCGATCCGGGGCAGCGTGCCGCCCGCCTGTTGCGCCGCCAGCGTCGTCTGCGCGAGCGTGGCGAGATAGCCCGCGGCGCGGTCGCCGCGTGGACCATAGAGGATCTGTGGCGCCGCGAGCGGGCTGTAAAGCACTGCGGCGGCGTCGATATCGTTGCGGTTGAAGGCGTTGCGCGCCTGTGCCGCCGGATCGGCGGAGGCCGGCTGGGTGGTCAGGTCGGGCGGTCCCTCGCCTGGCCGGAAGATGCCGCGCAGCCGCGTGTCGGCCTCGGCCATCATACGCGACTCGGCGGCGGGGAGAATCGCGATGATCTGCGCCTTGTCCTGCGCGCCGTCGGTGACGCTGGCCGCGCCGAGCCCGCCGACCGCCCCGAAGGCGCCCATGATCAGCGGCGCGAACAGGAAGAGCAGGAAGATCGGGGTGAAGACGGTCGCGGTGAAATCGCGGCGGGCGATGGTGAAGGTCTGGCGCAGCGTGCGGCGGAAGCGGGTCATGGCTGCGCCTCCTGCTGGCCGACGATTCGCACGAAGGCCTCGTGCAGCCCGGGGCGTTCGATCGAGAGCCCGGAAATGCCGTATCCCGCGTCGATCAGCCGGACCAGCAGCGTCTCGATCCCGCCGCCTGGCAGTTCGAACCGCCAGCCGTCGCGATCGAACAGCGCATCGGGGGGCAGCACGCCGCGGATCGCGGGGTCGGGACGGTGCGGGGTGTAGTGAACGCGCTGGGGCAGGACGCCGCGCGCGTCGTCGACGGTGCCTTCGAACCGGCGCTTGCCGCCGGCGATGATCGCCAGCCGGTCGCACAGCCGTTCCGCATGGCTCATGATATGCGTCGAGAACAGGATCGTCGCGCCGCGATCGCGCTCGACAAGGATAAGCTTTTCAAGACGTTCCTGGTTGACCGGATCGAGCCCGGAAAAGGGTTCGTCGAGCACGAGCAGATCGGGCTGGTGGACGACCGAGCCGAGCAGCTGGACGAGCTGCGCCATGCCCTTCGACAATTTGCGGATCTTCTCGTCGACCGCATGGCCGAGCCCCGCCCCCTCCATCAGCGTGACCGCGCGCGCACGCCCGGTCTTCCAGTCGAGACCGCGCAGCGCGCCCATGAACGCGATCGCCTCGCGCGCCTTCATCGCGGGATAAAGTCCCCGTTCCTCCGGCAGATAGCCGACATGATCCGAGGCGTCGCGCGGGCTGTCGAAGCCCAGCAGCGTGCGATGGCCTTCATCGGGTTCGATGATCCCGAGCAGCATGCGCAGCGTCGTGGTCTTGCCCGCGCCGTTGGGGCCGAGCACGCCGTAGATCGCGCCGGTCGGCACGGCGATGTCGACGCCGTCGACCACCCGCCGGTCACCGAAGCGCTTGACCAGCCCGCTGGCCTTGACCGCCCATTCCTCGCCCACGCGCAAACTTCCTTCAAGCCGATCGCCTGTGGTAGCGGGCGGACGTGCCCGACGACAAGCCATCCGACCTCGAATCACGCGTGAAGGCCAAGGCGGCCGAACTGGGCTTCGCGGCGTGTGGGATTGCGCGCGCGGATGCGGCGCCGCTGGCGGGCGAACGGCTGCACCAGTGGCTGGCCGAAGGGCGGCATGGCGACATGATCTGGATGGAGGAGCGGCGCGCGCAGCGGGCGAGCCCCGCCGGGCTGTGGCCCGCGGTGCGCAGCGTCATCGCGCTGGGCATGAGCTATGCGCCGAAGGACGATCCGCTGCGGCTGGCGGAGCAAGGCGAGGTCGGCCGGATCTCGGTCTATGCGCAGGGGGCGGATTATCACGACGTCATCAAGCGGCAGCTGAAGGCGCTCGGCCGGTGGCTCGCAAGCGACGCGGTCGGTATCGAGTATCCGTTCGATCTCAAGGTGTTCGTCGACACCGCCCCGGTGATGGAGAAGCCGCTCGCGGAGGCGGCGGGGCTGGGGTGGCAGGGCAAACACACCAATCTGGTCAGCCGGAAAGAGGGCAGCTGGCTGTTCCTCGGCGCGATCTACACGACGCTCGAGCTGAAGGGCGATGCCGCGGGTCGGGATCTGTGCGGCAGCTGTGACGCGTGCCAGCGCGCATGCCCGACCGATGCGTTTCCGGCGCCCTACAGGCTCGATGCGCGGCGTTGCATCTCGTATCTGACGATCGAGCATGCGGGGGTAATTCCTGAGGAATTCCGGGCGGGTATCGGCAACCGCATCTATGGCTGCGACGATTGCCTGGCGGTGTGTCCGTGGAACAAGTTCGCCGCCGCGGCGAACGCCAATCTCGCCTTTGCGCCGCGGGCCGAGCTGGTCGCGCCCGAGCTTGCCGACCTGATCGCGCTCGACGATGCGGGATTCCGTCAGGTCTTTGCCGGATCGCCGATCAAGCGGATCGGGCGCGACAAGATGGTGCGCAACGCGTTGATCGCGGCGGGGAATAGTGGCGATCCGGCCTTGTCGGAGGGCGTCGCGGCGTTGCTGGGCGACCCGGTGCCGGTGGTGCGCGGGACGGCGGTGTGGGCCTTGTCGCGACTCGACGCGGTGCGATTCGCGGCCGAGGAAGCGCAGCGTCGTGGCGGCGAAAATGACGACGGCGTCCGCGCGGAATGGGACCGGGCGAACTTAAGCTGACGCGGGCCAAGTGACGCGCGACAGGGGAAATTATTCACGAACGGCGGTGTAGGGGCGCGCATTCGAGACTTGCCTTGCGGGGGCAATGCGGACAGCGGTGGCGGTCCAAGGGGCGATGATTGCATATGTTGGCATTTTCCACTGCTACGATGGTCGCCGCGCTGGCGGTGCAGGCCGTCGACCCGCTGCCCGTCGCGCCGGTCCCGGTCGCGCCGTCAGCGGTGGTTGCGGACGAGCAGCGCGAGCCCGAATCGCCCGTCGTGCCGGTATCGCCGCCCGTGGTGCCCGTAGCGCCGGTTGCAGCGCCGCAGACCGCCCCGGTTCCTGCGCCCGTGCCTGCCGAGCCGAACGCGCAGAAGGACATCGTCGTCGTCGGGCAGTCGCGGGATGCGGGGGATCCGCTTCGCGGGGTCAATGCCCAGGCGTTCGGCGCGACCCAGGCGGTCGACAGCGCGGTCGTGGGACCCGTGGCGCGGGTCTACAAGCGCAAGGTGCCGAGCCCGATCCGCAAGGGTATTCACAATTTTCTCTATAACTTGCGCGAGCCGATCGTGTTCGTGAACTTCCTGCTGCAGTTCAAGCCGGGCAAGGCGGCCGAGACGGTCGGGCGGTTCGTAATCAATTCGACGGTCGGCGCGGCGGGGGTCATCGACGTCGCCAAGAAGCGGCCGTTCCGGCTGCCGCGCCGGTCGAACGGCTTTGCCAACACATTGGGCTATCACGGCATCGGCAACGGGCCGTTCCTGTTCCTGCCGCTGGTCGGGCCGACGACGGTGCGCGACCTGATCGGCGGGACGCTCGACCGGTTGCTGCTGCCCACGGCGATCGGGTCGCCGTTCACCGATGCGAGCTACACGGTGCCGGCCGGCGTGCTCGGCGCGCTCGACCACCGCGCCGATTTCGACGAAACTCTCAAGTGTTTGCATGACGATGTGGGCGATCCCTATGCATCGTCGCGCGCCTTCTACCTGCACCGGCGACAGGCGGAGATCGATCATCTCCACCGCCGGCCACCGGCGCCGCCGCCCGAATGCCAGGCGGCGCTACCCGCGACGCGGATCCCGGTCGGCGCGGCGGGCGCGACCGAAACGGTGCCGCCGCCCGGGCCCTGAGCGGCTTAGCGGCCGCCGTCGCGGCGGGTGAGCGCGGCGACGCAGCTGGCGCGGTCGATCGTGCTGCCGTCGAGCTCGCGCGCGTCGATATAGGTGACCTTGGGCTCACCCGATCCGGCGGGGTAGAGATAGGCGTCGAGCACGCAAATTCCGCTCTGGAACTGGAGCTTGCGCGCCGCGCCCTCGCGGACATCGGCGTCGGGATCCCCGAACAGCCGGGTCAGGCCGGCGGCGGTCTGGCCGATCACGCGTTCGAGCCCGACGCTGGTATAGGGGATGGCGGGGCGACCGACCGGGGCGGTCGCGACGGGCGCGGCGCAGCCCGCGAGCGCGAGGCCGAGGGCCATAGCCAGGCCCGGGGCGGACCGCGGGATTGCGAAGCCTTTCAACGCGTTGACACGTGATCTCGTCATCAGCTGGTCCCCCGGGCGCGCACCGCTGCGCGCGTCCCGTGATAAAAATGCGTCGCCATCGCCGCGCCCAGCACGGGGGCGGCGATGTTGAGGATCGGAACCACGAACAGCGCGGTGTTCGCAAGACCCAGCACGAACCGCGACGCCCGCGTCGTCGCACGCCAGCCCCGCATCGCCGCGGCGTCCATGTGGCGCGCCGCGACCATGTCGCCGAGATCGCGCCCGAGCAGCCAGCCATTGACCACGAAAAACGCCGCCGCGGTCCCCACACCGGTGACGAGCAGGCCGATATAGACGGGCACCATCAACAGGTTGACGAGCAGGACGCGGAACGCCGAGCGCAATCCCATGGCGAGGCTGCGCGCGAACGGCACGGGCCGCGCGGTGGCGAGACTGGCGGGATAATGCCGCGCCTCGACCGCGGCGACGACATCGTCGGCGAAGATCCCGACGACCGCGATCGCGACCGCGCGAAACAGGATCCAGACCGCGAGGATGGTCAGAAACAGCGCGACCGCGGCGGCGATCCCGGCCTGGTCGCTGCCGAGCCAGGCGGCGAAAATCGCCTTTGCGCCCAGCCACATGAGCAGGCCGAGCGCGGCGAAGACGAGCAACGTCACCGCCATCGACTTGGCAAAGACGCGCAGCACCGGCGGATCGCCGAGCTGGCCGAGCGAGAGGAAAAAGCCGCGGATCATGCGGCAGCGATGGCCCGCCGCCTCCGGGCCGTCAATGCGGGGCTACGACTCAGAGCGTGCGGATCAGGCGGACAGCGCGGGCGATCCAGACGGGGCGCTCGATCTGCTGGGGCGCGGCATCGTCGCCGACCGGAATAAGCGTGGGACTGCCGTCGGTTAGCGCGACCAGACGGCCAAAGGCGAAGCGGCCGGCGGGGCGGGGGACGAGCACGTCGCGGTAGAGCGCGCTCTCGAACTCGTCGGGGCTGAGCGTGGTGCACCAGAGCACGTCGCCCGTGCGATAGTCGCCGACGCCGGCCGCCACCGTGACCGCGACCTGACCCGGCTCGACATGCGGCGGGGTGGCGAGGTTGGGGCGGGTAGGGGCTTGAATTCCGGTCGAATCCAGGATCGCGACGACGGGCAGATCGGCGCGTTCGGGCATCGTCACGAGATCGACCGCGGCGACGTCGAGCGCGGCGGCGATCCGGTTGAGCCAGCCGACCGACACGGTCCGCGTCCCCGTCTCGAGCCGGCCGATCGTCTGCGCGGTTGTCGGGGGATCACAACGCCTTGCAACGTCGTCGAGCGTCAGTCCCTTGGCGCGGCGGACGGCACGGATAGCAGTGATCATCGACAGGCTCCGTCGCTTGCACAAACCAGATAGGTTAGTTTCTCTTGCAATTTCTGGTCGAATATGGCAAGACAAACGGGACTCGGCAAATGGAAAGGGCGGCGCATGCAGGATCTGATCGAGGTCGCGATCGACGGGCGGGGCATGCGGCGGGAGCCTGACAGGGAAGCTGACAGGGTGGTTGAGCGGGACCTTGGCCGGGAAGTGCAGAGGGAAGGTGTCGCGCGGGGCGGGCGGAGTGTGACGGTCAACCGGGCGGAGTCGCCGCTGACCTGGCTGCGGTCGCGCGGGCTCATCGATGCGCGGCAGTTTGCGGCGGGCGAGCGGTTGCGCGCGGCGTACGAGACCGCGTCGATCGCGCCGAGCGTGACGATGCGCTGGACGCCGCGGGTCGATGGCGGCGGGCAGGATGCGCTTGACCCGACCGTCGCGCAGATCGCGGCGAAGCGGCGGTTCGATGCGGCGATCGCGGCGGCGGGGCCGGGGCTCGCGGATATACTGTGGCGGGTGGTGTGCGCGGGCGAGGGGCTGCCCGCGGCGGAGCGCGCGCTGTCCTGGCCAGCGCGTGCGGGGCGGCTGGTGCTGACGCTCGCGCTCGACCGGCTGGCGACACATTATGAGGACGGGGACGTCAGAGGGCGCGAGGGGGGCGGCGGCTCGCCTTTGCGCGGCGACGCGGGTAAGGGCGCGGCATGCGCTTCGATCTGATCAAATGTCACGGCTCCGGCAACGATTTCCCGCTGATCGACGCGCGTGCGCTGTCGCTGGGCGATGCGGACTGGGCGCGGGTCGCACGCGCGCTGGCGGATCGTGCGGGGCCGGTCGGGGGTGACGGGCTGCTGCTGCTGACGGGCGGCGACGCGCAGGGGCGGGCGTTCGGGATGCGGATGTTCAATTCGGACGGGAGCGAATCGGAGACGTGCCTCAACGGGCTGCGCTGTGTCGCGCGTGCGGGGTTCGCCGCGACCGGGCTGACGCGCGCGACCGCTCGGCTGAAGACCAGCGATGCGCTGGTCGTGCGCGACGCGGAGATTGCGCCGGGCGTGTTCACGGTGCGCGAGACCGCGGGGCCGGCGTCGCTCGACGTTGCGGCGTGGCCGATGCATGTCGATGCGGACCAGATCGTCGAGGCGCCGCTGGCCGGGCTGCCCTCGACGCGCGCGTTTACCGCGGTGGCGATGCCCAACCCGCATCTGGTGGCGTTCGTCGAGGCGGTCGACGATGCCGAGCTGGTCCGCGTCGGCATGGCGTGCGAGGCGGCGCCCGACTGGCTGCCCAACCGCGCCAATGTGAGCTTTGTCGAGGTGCGCGGGACCGACCTGTTCGTCCGCACGCATGAGCGCGGGGTCGGGCTGACCGACAGTTGCGGCAGCGCGATGGCGGCGTCGACCTTTGCCGCGTGCCTGACGGGGCGGATCGCGTACGACACGCCGACGACGGTGTTCAACCGCGGCGGGCTGGTCCGCGCCGAGGCGGGGGCGGACGGCATGGTGACGCTGTCGGGCAATGCGACGGTCGAATGGACCGGGTCGGTGACGGTCGATCTGGATCCGGGTGAAACCGGTGCGCGCGACTTGGTGATCGCGCGGCGGCATGACGAAGAGATTGCCGCCTGGGAAACATTGCGCACCGGAATGTAAAAAAGCGTGTGCATCGTTGCGGCCGGGGTGGCCGTATCTTCGCTGCGGCAGCCGGATCATCGGCGCCGATCAGGAGAGACTGTCATGACCCCCCTGTTTCGTACCACGATCATTGCCGCCGCTGTCGCCGTCAGCGGCACCGCGCTGGTCGCCGCGCAGACCAACCCGATGGTCGGCGGCGCCGCGATGTACCCGACCAAGACGATCGTCGAGAATGCGGTCAATTCGAAGGATCACACGACGCTGGTCGCCGCGGTCAAGGCCGCCGACCTGGTCGAGACGCTGTCGGGGCCGGGGCCGTTCACGGTCTTCGCGCCGACCAATGCCGCGTTTGCGAAGCTGCCCGCGGGGACCGTCGACACGCTGCTCAAGCCCGAGAACAAGGCGCAGCTGGCGGGCGTGCTGACCTATCATGTCGTGCCGGGGACGATCATGGCCGCCGACATCGCCGCCAAGGCCAAGGCGGATGGCGGGACGGCCAGCTACACCACCGTGCAGGGTGAGCCGCTGATGTTCATGAAGTCGGGCAGCGGCTGGGGCATCATGGACGGCAAGGGGCACAAGGGGCGGATCACGATCGCCGATGTGCGCCAGTCGAACGGGCTGATCCATGTGATCGATACGGTGATGCTGCCGTGAGGGGGTGAGGGTCTCGAGCCTCGCTTGCCCTCACCCTCCCACGCGCAAGAGCGCGTGGGCCCCTCCCTCTCCCCCTGGGGGAGAGGGGTTTTGGGGTCCCTCTCCCCTTGGGGGAGAGGGAAGGAGGAGCCTTTAGGCGACGGGAGGGTGAGGGGTGGTTGGGATGAGCGGTCTCGAGCCTCTCGTGCCCTCACCCTCCCACGCTTCGCGTGGGCCCCTCCCTCTCCCCCGGGGGGGAGAGGGGTATGTTTAGCTGATCAGGAGGCCGGCTAGGGCGGCAGACATGAGGTTGGCTAGGCTGCCGGCGGCGAGGGCGCGGAGGCCGAGTTTGGCGATCATCGGGCGCTGGTTGGGGGCGAGGCTGCCGGTCACCGCCATCTGGATCGCGATCGACGAGAAATTGGCGAAGCCGCACAAGGAGAAGGTGATCACCGCGATCGTCCGCGGGCTGAGCCCGGGTTGCGTGCCGAGCGAGATATAGGCGACGAATTCGTTCAGCACGATCTTCTGTCCGAACAGCCCGCCGGCGATCCCCGCCTCGCTCCACGGCACGTTCAAGAGGAACATGATCGGCGCGAAGACATAGCCGAGCAGCCCCTGGAAGCTCAGCCCCGGCAGCCCGATCATGTTGCCGAGCCCGCCGAGCAGGCCGTTGGCGAGGGCGACCAGCGCGACGAAGGCGAGCACCATGGCGCCGACCGCGACCGCGAGGCGGACGCCGGTCTGCGCGCCCTGCGCCGCCGCCATGATCAGGTTGGCGGGCTTTTCCTCGTCATGCGTCGCCTGCGGCATGGGTTCGCCCGCGGAGGATTCGCCGGGCAGGTCGCCGAGCGCGAGTTCGCCCTCGGGCGGCGTGACGCGGTCGGGCATGATGATCTTCGCCATCAGGATCCCGCCCGGCGCGGCCATGAAGCTGGCGGCGAGCAGATAGTCGATGCGGATCCCCATCGAGGCGTAAGCCGCGAGGATCGTGCCCGCGACGCCGGCCATCCCGCTGGTCATCACGGTGAAGAGCTGCGCGGGGGTGAGGCCGGCGAGATAGGGGCGGATGACGAGCGGCGATTCGCTCTGGCCGACGAAGATGTTGGCGGCCGCGCAGAGCGATTCGACCTTCGACACGCCGATCACCTTCTCGATGCCGCCGCCGACCCAGCGCACCACGAACTGCATGATGCCAAGATAATAGAGGATCGAGACGAGGCTGGCGAAGAAGATGATGACGGGGAGCGCGGCGATCGCGAAGCTCTGGCCGCCGATCTCGGGGGTCGCCATCTTGCCGAACAGGAATTCGGTGCCCTTTTGCGAATAGCCGAGCAGATTGGCGACGCCGCCCGACATGCTGCCGAGCACGACCTTGCCGAAGCTCGAATAGAGCACGAGGATCGCGATGCCCGCCTGGAGCGCGAAGGCGGCGCCGACGATCCGCAGCCGGATCGCGCGGCGGTCGCTCGACAGCAGCACCGCGATGCCGAGGATGACGGCGATGCCTGCAAGGCCGATGATCAGTCTTTCCATGGACGCCCTGCGTTTTGGTACGGTGACACACGCGGCCCCCCGGCTGCGCAAGCGGCCGACATGACACGGGTACGCCGTGCTCGCCAGTCATTTGACGCCCGCACGCTTTCACGGCGCGGTTTCATGGGGGCTAGGCATTTGACGGCGCGCGGCATTTCGCTAGCGTCCGGCGCGATGACCACAGACCTTCCCGCGTTCCCGCGTTCGCTCTTCATTTTCTCTGTCCTCTATGGCGGCATGGTGTGCATCGCCGGCGTGCTGGGGGTGAAACAGGTCGCGCTCGGGCCGCTCGCGGTCGAGGCGGGGATCTTCGCGTTCCTGCTGCTGGTGGTGATCAGCAGCGCGATTTCGGAACTGCACGGGCAGAAGACCGCGACGTTCCTGGTGCGGCTGGGGTTCATTCCGCTGCTGGTGTCGGCCGCGCTGATCCAGCTGGTGCTCGCGCTGCCGCATGATCCGGGGATGTACCCGCCCGCGGTCGACGCCTTCCCGGTCGTCGTCGGGCAGGGCGCACGGATGATGATGGCGGGGCTGATCTCCTACGGGATCTCGCAGACGCTCAACGTGCTGATCTTCGCGCGGCTGGCGGGGCCGGTCGGCGGCGAGGGGCGGCTGGTGTGGCTGCGCGGCATGATCGCGAGCATCGTGTCGCAGGTGATCGACACGGTGCTGTTCATCACCATCTCGTTCCTCGGCGCGCGGCCGATCGTCGAGCTGATGGCGGGGCAGATGCTGACCAAGGTCGTGCTGTCGGTGGTGCTGGTGCCGTTTGCGATTACGTTCTTCGTGCGGCTGGGGCGGCGGCTGGACCGGGTTTGACCGGGCCGGCCACCTGATGTGTCCCCGCGAAGGCGGGGACCCAGACTGGGCTCCCGCCTTCGCGGGAGAACAGGGAGGCAGGCGGGCCCCCGGCGGCTTTCGCTCCCCCCCTCAACTGGCTAAGGGGGCGGGATGACCGATCATACGCCCGATCCCGCCCTGCTCGCCAAGGCCGAGACGCTGACCGAGGCGCTGCCCTATCTGCAGCGTTATGCCGGCAAGACCTTCGTCGTGAAATATGGCGGGCACGCGATGGGCGACCCCGAGCTGCAGCGCGATTTCGCCGAGGACATGGTGCTGCTGAAGGCGGTCGGGATCAACCCGGTCGTGGTGCATGGCGGGGGGCCGCAGATCGGCTCGATGCTGAAGCGGCTGGGGGTCGAATCGCGGTTCGTCGACGGGCTGCGCGTGACCGACAAGGAGACCGCGCAGATCGCCGAAATGGTGCTGGCGGGATCGATCAACAAGGAAATCGTCGGCTGGATCGGCCAGGCGGGCGGCCGCGCGGTCGGGATTTCGGGGAAGGACGCCGGGCTCGTCCTGGCGCAGAAGGTCGGGCACGGGCGCGAGCCCGACAAGCTGCAGGGGATCGAGCGGCATGTCGACCTGGGGTTCGTCGGCGAGCCGATCGCGGTCGACCGGACGATCCTCGACACGCTGATCGCCGCGGACATCATCCCCGTGATCGCGCCGATCGGGATCGGGGCGGACGGCCACACCTACAACATCAACGCCGACACGATGGCGGGCGCGATCGCCGCGGCGATGGGCGCGGCGCGGTTCTTCCTGCTGACCGACGTGGTCGGCGTGCTCGACAAGCAGGGCGAATTGCTGACCGATCTGGATCCCGCGAAGATCGCCGAGCTGCGTGCCGACGGGACGATCACGGGGGGGATGATCCCCAAGCTCGAGACCTGCGTCGCGGCGGTCGGATCGGGCGTCGACGCGGCGGTGATCATCGACGGGCGCGTGCCGCATGCGATGCTGCTGGAGATTTTTACGCGGCAGGGGGCGGGGACGCTGGTGAGTGCGAACGGGCGGGCGCGGTAGGGAGTTCTTCTTCCCGTCATCCTGGGCTTGACCCAGGATCCAGGGTTACGGGGGCTGACGCTGCTTGGCTCTGGGTCCTGACTTTCGTCAGGATGACGGAGTTGGGGCAGGGTTACCCCTTTTTCGTCATCCTGGGCTTGACCCAGGATCCAGGGTTACGGGGGATGACGCTGCTTGGCTCTGGATCCTGACTTTCGTCAGGATGACGGCGTTGGGGCAGGGGGATGCTCTTCTTTCTTCAGGGTGACGGAAGGGGGTTGTTTGGAGGGGGCGGGGTTCTCGTTGTCGGTCCGCTGCCTTATATAAGGCATACACCAGCGGAGACCCTTGCCTTGCTCGCCCTTCTTCAGATCGTCCAGTTGCTGCTCAACCTCGTCTGGTGGGTCATCATGATCCAGGCGGTGATGTCGTGGCTCATCGCGTTCAACATCATCAACACGCAGAGCAATGTCGTCCGGTCGGTATGGGAGGCGTTGCAGCGGATCACCGAGCCGCTCTATCGGCCGATCCGGCGGATCCTGCCCGATTTCGGCACGCTCGACCTGTCGCCGCTCGTCGTGCTGCTGATCCTGTACATCCTGACCAACATCGTCGTGCCGAACATCGCACAAAGCCTGCTCGCCCCCGGGCTGTGAGCGAACCGGCCGCCTGGCGTGCGGTGGACGGCGGTCTGGCGATCGCGGTCCGCGTGACGCCGCGCGGCGGGCGGGATGCGCTGGCGGCGGGAACGCCGGAGCATCTGGCCGCAAGGCTCGCGGCGGCGCCGGTCGATGGCGCCGCGAATGCCGCGCTGATCGCGCTGGTCGCCAAGAGCTTCGGCGTGCCCAAACGCGCGGTGAGAATCGTCGCGGGCGAGACCGCGCGGCTGAAACGCCTGCATGTCGCGGGCGACACGCCTGCGCTGGCGGAAATCGCCGCCGCGCTTTAGGACGGCGGGCATGAGTGCGACCATCATCGACGGCAAGGCCTTCGCCGCCGGCCTCCGGGCCCGTATCGCCACCGGCGTCACCGCCTTTGCCGCAGCGGCGGGCCGCGCGCCCGGGCTCGCGGTGGTGCTGGTCGGCGAAGACCCCGCGTCCAACGTCTATGTCCGGTCGAAGGGCAAGGCGACGCGCGAGGCGGGGATGGTGAGCGTCGAGCACCGGCTGCCCGCCGATGTCGGGGCCGAGGCGCTCCTCGTGCTGGTCGCGGACCTGAACGCCGATCCGACGATCGACGGGATCCTCGTCCAGCTGCCGCTGCCCAAGCATATCGACGAGCAGGCGGTGATCGCGGCGATCGATCCCGACAAGGATGTCGACGGCTTCCACCCGATCAATGCGGGGCGGCTGGCGACGGGTTCGGCGGGGTTCGTGCCGTGCACGCCGCTCGGCTGCGTGATGCTGCTCAAAAGTGTCGTGCCGAACCTGAGCGGGATGGAGGCGGTGGTCGTCGGGCGGTCGAACATCGTCGGCAAGCCGATGGCGCAATTGCTGCTGCGCGAGAGCTGCACGGTGACCGTCGTGCACAGCCGGACGCGCGACGTGCGCGCGCATGTCGGCGCCGCGGACATCGTCGTCGCCGCGGTCGGGATTCCCGAGATGATCAAGGGCGACTGGCTGAAGCCCGGCGCGACCGTGATCGACGTCGGCATCAACCGGACCGAGGCCGGGCTGGTCGGCGATGTCGATTTCGCGAGCGCGGTCGGGGTCGCGGGCGCGATCACGCCGGTGCCGGGCGGCGTCGGGCCGATGACGATCGCGTGCCTGTTGCGCAATACGCTCGTCTCGGCGGGGCGTCGCGAAGGGGTGGCGATCGACGAGGCGGCGCTCGACCGGGCCGGCGCATGATCGAGCTCTATATCTCGTCGCTGATCACCTTCTTCGTGGTGATCGATCCGCCGGGCTGCGCGCCGATCTATGCCGGGCTGTCGGCGAGCGCGTCGGCGGCGCAGAAGCGCGCGATGGCGATCCGCGCGGTCGGCGTGTCGGCGGCGATCCTGTTCGTGTTCGCGCTGTTCGGCGAGGCGTTGCTCAAGGGGCTGGGGATCAGCCTGGCGAGCTTCCGGATCGCGGGCGGGATCATGCTGTTCCTGATCGCGCTGGAGATGGTGTTCGAAAAGCGCACCGAACGCCGCGAGGACCGCGCCGCCAAGGTCGCGAGCGATCCCGAGGCCGACGACGTGTCGATCTTCCCGATGGCGATGCCGATGATCGCCGGGCCGGGTTCGATCGCGTCGGTGATGCTGCTGATGAGCCGCAACAGCGGGATCGAGCGCTCGGCGGTGGTGCTGGCGGCGATGGTGACGATCCTGTTGCTGACTTTGGTCGCGCTGCTCGCGGCGGGGCCGATCATGCGGATCCTGGGCGCGAAGATCGAGGCGGTGATCACGCGGCTGCTCGGCGTGCTGCTGGCGGCGCTGGCGGTGCAGTTCGTGCTCGATGGGTTGTCGGTGGTGTTGCGGTAGGCTGGGGCGAAGGTGTGGGCCGTTCGCCGATTGCCGTCATCCTGACGAAAGTCAGGATCCAGAGCCAATACCGATACCGCGCGTAACTCTGGATCCTGACTTTCGTCAGGATGACGGGGGGGGGGTGACGGTGTCGCAGCCCCCTTCGTCATCCCCGCGGAGGCGGGGATCCATAGTCTATGCGTTTGCTGATGACTCGCAGCGGTTGCCCGTCTGGATCCCCGCCTTCGCGGGGATGACGGGAGGGGGGCGGGGATGACGGTGCGCGTCCGCGTCCGTCGTGCGGGGGTGCCTGGGCCTCAGTCGACCTTGAAGAGCCGCAGCGGGGAGTTGCGGGGGAGGGGGCCACAACCCCACCCGCCCCTCTGGAACCCCGACGGGGCGCCGCCTATCTACCGGCGATCCAACCCGAAAAGGCCGTCCATGAAATATCTGCACACGATGATCCGGGTCACCGATCCGGCCAAGACGATCGCGTTCTTCGAGCTGCTCGGGCTGAAGGAGGCCCGCCGCCTCGAAAACGAGCAGGGTCGCTTCACGCTGATCTTCCTCTCCGCGCCCGGTGACGAGAGCGCCGAGGTTGAGCTGACGCACAATTGGGATCCGGAAGAGTATGGCGAAGGCCGCAATTTCGGCCATCTCGCCTACCGCGTCGACAATATCTACGAGACCTGCCAGCGGCTTCAGGACGCCGGGGTGACGATCAACCGGCCGCCGCGCGACGGCCACATGGCGTTCGTCCGCACCCCCGACAACATCTCGATCGAGCTGTTGCAGGACGGCCGGCTCGATCCCGCCGAGCCCTGGGCGTCGATGCCCAACACCGGCCACTGGTAAGGGCCACTGGTAAGGATCGTCGGCCCGCCCGCCGCGCGTCAGGCGCGGCGGCGGGCCGGCATCGTCCCGGCCGCCATCGCCGCGGCACAGTCGGCGACGTGGACCGTCGCACCGCAACCCTCGATGATCTCGATCCGCATCGTCAGGTCGACACAGCCCTGGCGGATGTCCTCCGCCAGCATCTCGCGCATCGCGACGATCGCATGCTCGATCGCCGCCGCGCGGTGCGCTAGCTCGATCCCCTCGTGATCCTCGATCACCTCGCCGCGCAGGGCGATCTGAAATCTGTATCGCGGCATCAGCGACATCCTGTGCGTTCGACGCGACGGCCGGGGCGACCGGCGCTGCCGCGCCCAGTGTTCGCCCCTGTTTCTCGCAAGGCGTCTACGCCCCTGCGCGACGATCGGTTCCGCGCCATCCGTATAGCGCGAGGCACCCGACATTTTCTTACAATAACCGACAATTTCCGAAATGCGCGTCTAACCTATGTTTGAGCGAGACTATAACGCCTGTGATAGTGCAGGGCGCCTCTGGGCAAGCTATGCTTAACCCGGCGACTGAGAGTTCGATATGCTCCCGCCCGAGCGGAGCCTGCATGTGGATTACCCCATCGTCGTCACCGATCATCTGATTGCCAAGCTCGCGACCTGGGTCGAGCTGAGCGCGGCGGATCGCGTGGCGATCGCGGCGCTGCCGTGCAAGCTGCGCACGATCGACCAGTCGACCTATATGCTGCGCGAGGGGCAACGCCCGCTGCGCTGCGCGTTTGTGATCGACGGCTTCGCCTATCGCCAGAAGCTCACCCCCGACGGCGAGCGCGAGATCGTCTCGATCCTGATGCCCGGAGACTTCATCGATCTCCAGAACCTGTTTCTCGAGGAATCGGATCACGACGTCCAGGCGCTGACCCGGATCACCGTCGCCGAGATCCCGATCCCCGCGCTGCGCGAGATCGTCGCGGTCTCGCCGAAGATCGCCACCGCCTTGTGGATCGAGGCGCTGGTCGAGGCGTCGATCCACCGCGAATGGCTGCTCAACGTCGGCCGCCGCAACGCCAAGATGCGGCTCGCGCACCTGCTCTGCGAATTCTCCGCCCGGCTGCGCGCCTCCTCGCTCAGCGACGCGGACGGCAGCTACGAACTGCCGATGACGCAGGAACAGATGGGCGATGCGCTCGGCCTGACCCCGGTCCACGTCAACCGCGTGCTCCGCGCGCTCGAGACCGACGGGCTGATCACGCGCCGCAAGCGGCAGATCGGCGTCGTCGACTGGTGCGCGCTGCGCGACGCCGCCGAATTCAACGAACGCTATCTCCACCTGACCCAGACGCGCAGCTGAGGACGGGGCCTGAGGACGGGGCCAGAGCCGCCCCGACCCGGCCACTCTTGACTTTTCGGCCGGTCGCGCGCATCTGACCGCCATCGAGGTGTCATGCAGCGTGATCGGACCTGAACAAGGTCCAGGCTCCGCCTCGGTCGTTTCTAACGGGCTTCCCTTTTCACGCGGGGTGTCAAAACACCACGCCCCTCGCGCGTCCTCCTGTGGATTCGCGAGCCCGGCACATTTGAGAGACTATTCATGTCCTTTTCCAACCTCGGCCTCGCCGAGCCCCTCGTCCGCGCGCTCGAAGCCAAGGGCTATACCGAGCCGACGCCGATCCAGGCCCAGTCGATCCCGATCCTGCTCGAGGGCGGCGATCTGCTCGGCATCGCGCAGACCGGCACCGGCAAGACCGCCGCGTTCGTGCTCCCCTCGATCCAGCGCCTGACCGAGACGCAGAAGCGCGTCCTGCCGACGCATTGCCGCATGCTCGTCCTCGCGCCGACGCGCGAACTCGCCAGCCAGATCGCCGACAGCGCACGCGCCTACGGCCAGTTCAGCAAGATGTCGGTGACCACCGTCTTCGGCGGCACCAGCATCAACAAGAACCGCCAGGACCTCAGCCGCGGCGTCGACATCCTCGTCGCCACGCCGGGCCGCCTGATCGACCTGATCGAGCAGGGCTTCTGCAACCTGTCGATGATCGAGATCCTCGTGCTCGACGAAGCCGACCAGATGATGGACCTCGGCTTCATCCACGCGCTCAAGAAGATCGTCCGCATGCTGCCGAAGAAGCGCCAGACGCTCTTCTTCTCGGCAACGATGCCGACCGCGATCCGCGACCTCGCCTCGCAGTTCCTGCTCGATCCGAAGACGGTGTCGGTCAAGCCAGCCGCGACCACCGCGGAGCGCGTCGACCAGTATGTCACCTTCTGCAACCAGTCGGAAAAGCAGGCTTTGCTGACGATCACGCTGGGTGATCCCGCGATCGACCGCGCGCTCGTCTTCACGCGTACCAAGCACGGCGCGGACCGCGTCGTGAAGCTGCTCGCGGGCAACGGCATCGCCTCGAACGCGATCCACGGCAACAAGAGCCAGGGCCAGCGCGAGCGCGCCCTCGGCGAATTCAAGCAGGGCAAGGTCAAGGTCCTGATCGCGACCGACATCGCCGCGCGAGGCATCGACGTCTCGGGCGTCAGCCACGTCATCAACTTCGAACTGCCCAACGTCGCCGAGCAGTATGTCCACCGCATCGGCCGCACCGCGCGTGCGGGCGCCAGCGGCATCGCCGTCGCGTTCTGCGCGGATGACGAGAAGGCCTATCTGCGCGACATCGAGCGGATCACCCGCCAGAAGGTGACGGTCCGCCCGCTGCCCGACGATTTCGTCAACCTGTCGAACCAGATCAAGCAGACCCGCGTCAAGACGATGGGCGCCGATCCCGAGGTCCGGATCGACCGTCCGCGCGATCCCGCGCGTCCCCGCGCCACCCACGCGCCCCGCGCGACCGGCACCACCGGCCGCAACTATGCGGGCGCGAGCCGTGGCGGTCAGGGCGGCGGCGGCCAGGGTGGCGGCGGCGGTCGTCCCCAGGGCGGCGGTCGTCCCGGCGGCCAGGGCGGTGGTCGCCCCGCCGGTGGCGGTCGCCCCGGCGGCCAGGGCCGCGGCGCCGGCCCCAGTTCGGCACGCTAAGGCCCCATGTCTTTGCCTCGCGGGTTTGCTATAGGCAGACCTGCGAGGAGAAGACTGATGGACGTCTCGAATACCCCGATCGCCGAACGCATCGCCCGCGTCCTGGCGGGCCAGCGGATCAGCGCCAACGCCGGCGGCGACGCCGCCTCCGCGTCGCGCCTGATCGACGACGCCTGGACCGACTATCTCCCCGACGCGCTCGCGGTCCTGCGCACCCTGCGCGAACCCGACCAGACCATGGCCGCCGCCGGCGACCCCGCCATCTGGGAAACCATGGTCCTCGCCGCGCTGAAAGCCGCCCGCCCGCAGACGGTGGTTCTGTAGCGCCCGCCACGCGACGGTCCCCGCCTCCCCAGGCTGACGACCGTTGGGGCGCGCGCCACCTCACCCCCCGCGTCATCCTGACGAAAGTCAGGACCCAGAGCCAAAAGCGACCCCGCCCGTAACCCTGGATCCTGGGTCAAGCCCAGGATGACGAAGAGGGCGGGAACCGCCCCCCACCCGTTCGCCCTGAGCGAAGTCGAAAGGCCTGCGCCCCCACCCGTTCGCCCTGAGCGAAGTCGAAGGGCTTGCGCCCAGTGCTTCGACTTCGCTCAGCACGAACGGAGCGGGAGAGCGCAATGGCACCCCCGCCCCCGAACGCACCCGAAAACCCCCAGACTAAAGCACGAACCGGCTGAGATCCGTATTCCGCGCAATCTCCTTCAGCTGGCTGTCGACATACGCCCCGTCGATCACCACGCTCGACCCGCCGCGATCCTCGGCATTGTAGCTGACGTCCTCGAGCAGCTTCTCCATCACCGTCTGCAACCGCCGCGCACCGATATTCTCGACCTCGGCATTCACCTCCGCGGCGATCCGTGCGACCGCGGCGATGCCGTCCTCGGTGAAGCGGATCTCGACGCCTTCCGTGGCGATCAGCGCCTTGTACTGCAGCGGCAGCGACGCCTTGGTATCCGACAGGATCGCGACGAAATCCCCCTCGGTCAGCCCCTTCAGCTCGACCCGGATCGGCAGACGCCCCTGCAATTCGGGCAGCAGGTCGCTCGGCTTGGCGACATGGAACGCCCCGCTCGCGATGAACAGGATATGGTCGGTCTTCATCGGCCCGTATTTGGTCGCGACCGTCGTCCCCTCGATCAGCGGCAGCAGGTCGCGCTGCACGCCCTCGCGGCTCACCGATCCGCCGCGCCCGTCCGACACCGCGATCTTGTCGATCTCGTCGAGGAACACGATCCCGTTCGCCTCGGCATCCGCCAGCGCGACGCGACTCACCTCGTCCTGGTCGAGACGCTTGTCGGCCTCTTCCTCGACCAGCTTGTCCCACGCCGCGGTCACCGTCAGCTTGCGGCGCTTCAATTGCTGCCCGCCGCCCAGCGACTTCATCATCTCGCCGATATTGATCATCTGCGGCGCACCGCCGGGGATCTCGAACGGCGTCGTCGGCGTCTGCTCGACCTCGATCTCGACCTCGGCCGCGTTCAGATGCCCGTCGAGGAACCGCTGCTTGAAGCTCTCGCGCGTCGCGGTGCTCGAATCCTTGCCGACCAGCGCGTCGAGCAGCCGGCCCATCGCCGCCTCCTCCGCCTTGTCCTTCACCGCGATCCGCCGGCGTTCCTTCTCCAGCCGGATCGCCTCCTCGACCAGGTCGCGCGCGATCTGCTCGACGTCGCGGCCGACATAGCCGACCTCGGTGAACTTGGTCGCCTCGACCTTGACGAACGGCGCATCGGCGAGCTTGGCCAGACGCCGGCTGATCTCGGTCTTGCCGCAGCCGGTCGGCCCGATCATCAGGATGTTCTTCGGCGTCACCTCGTCGCGCAGATCCTCGCTAAGCTGCTGGCGCCGCCACCGGTTACGCATCGCCACCGCGACCGCGCGCTTGGCCGCGGCCTGGCCGATGATATGCGCGTCAAGCGCGGCGACGATGGCCTTGGGGGTAAGCTGGTCGTTCATGATCACTCTTCTTCGCCCCTCCCCTTCAGGGGAGGGGTTGGGGGTGGGGACTATCCGCGGGCGGAGCGCTTGATGAAGCCCCCCACCCCAACCCCTCCCCTGAAGGAGAGGGGCTTCCGGGTCTTCAGCTGGTCGAGTCCATCGACTCCACGGTCAGCCGGTCATTGGTGTACACGCAGAGCTCTGACGCGATTCCCATCGCCTTGCGGCACAGCACCTCGGCGTCGCTCTCATACTCGACCAGCGCGCGCGCCGCGGCGAGCGCGTAGTTGCCGCCCGATCCGATCGCCGCGACGCCGTTCTCGGGCTCGAGCACGTCGCCATTGCCCGTCAGGATCAGCGTCACGTCCTTGTCCGCGACGATCATCATCGCCTCGAGGTTGCGCAGGAACTTGTCGGTCCGCCAGTCCTTGGCAAGCTCGACCGCGGCGCGGAGCAACTGCCCCTGATGCTGCTCCAGCTTGCGTTCGAGCCGTTCGAACAGCGTGAAGGCGTCCGCGGTCGCGCCGGCAAACCCGCCGATCACCGACCCGTCGCCGAGCCGCCGCACCTTGCGCGCATTGGGTTTCATGACCGTCTGGCCCATCGAGACCTGGCCGTCGCCGATCACGACGACCTTGCCGCCGCGCCGGACCGAAAGGATGGTGGTGCCGTGCCAGACCGGCATGGCGTGGGGATCATTTGCACTCATGACCGCGATGTAGGGTGCGCTTTCGACCACGCAACGGTCCGCTGCATCCACCCCCTGCACGACCCCCTCACCCTCCCGCTCGACTTCCCTGTCAGCTTCCCGGTTACCTTCCCCCTTTACGTCATCCTGACGAAAGTCAGGACCCAGAGCCCCGAACGCCACGCGCGCGGCCCCGAAGACAGCACCGCTCACCGCCGCTTCCCCCACTCACGCGCCGCGGTATACCCCAGATACCCCGTCCCGAAGAGCGCATAGAGCGGCTCGGGGATCGCC
>NZ_LR733875.1:3042184-3210243 GCF_902506585.1 Sphingomonas sp. T1 | reverse complement strand
GTGGTGCCGGGGGCGCCATCATCGGCGGCGGGGGGGGCGCCATCGCGCGCGACGCCGTCACCACTATCTCGTCGGCAGGCTCAAACTCCGTTTCGGGCAGATCCGACGTCGTCGTGCCGAGCGGATAGCAGACCAGCCGCAGCCCGCCCGCCGCCGCCGGAACCGCGGGCAACGCCACCCGGTTGAGCCGGCCCGCGACGGCCTGCACCTCGGCCTTCGGGAACACTTCCGGGTTGCTGTTGGCGAGGGTCAGCCAGGCAAACAGGTCGACCGTTCGCCCGTTGGCGGCGAGCGCAGCGACGTAGCTCGCCCGCCAGTCGAACCCGGACGCGAGATAGGACAGACGCACCGTGACCGTGCGCGCCGCCGGGCTGATGGTCGTTACGCTCAGCACCGGCTTGCTCGACAGGCCGCCTGGGACGCTGGCGAACGCCAGCCGCTCCGCGAGACCCGAACAGCGTAAAGCCTCGATCCCCGTCGCCGTGCGGAGGATGACGCCCGGTGCCGGGCCGGCGACAATGGTCGCGGGCTCGCTGGTCGGTCGTCCGGTCGCCCTGTCCGTTCGGGTCAGCGTCACGTCACGACCCAGCGTACCGTCGACAAGCGAGGCCGGCGACAACAGGCGGGCGTCGCGATTCTTCTCGATCGTGCCGCCGGGCAGGCCGTCGATGACTGCGCTGACCGGCACGATCCCTTGCGCCACGCCCTCGAACCGCAGAACCGCCGGTCCGCGCGGCAGCCGGACGCGACGCGTCTCCGTTACCAATGCAAAGCCACCGAGATACTGGAGGGTCATCGCCCCGCGGCCATAAGGTGCCCGGTACACCGTGAGCGAGACGCGGTCCGGCGCGGACGAGGTGACGGTCGTCTGCGCCTCCGCCTTGCCCGCCAGCAGCGCGACCGTCAGGAGCAGCAGATGGCGCATCAGTAGCGCGTGTCGAAGGTCGCCGTCACCGTGGTGCTGCCATTGGCCGGCACGGATACCTGCCACGCCAGCGTGCCGGCGGTGCGACGTTCACCCTTTGCGCTGTCCTCCACGACCCGGACGTCGCCCCAGTCGAGCCCGCCCTGGATGAGCTCGACCGTGACCGGACGGGCGCGGGCGTTAGTCAGCTTGTACTGCATCGCCGTGCGCCAGCGGCTGTCGCCCTGCCGCGTGCGCGACACGGTGACGGGCTGCACCTTCACGTCGAACGCGTCGCCGGTGGGAAGCGCGATGGTCGACCCTTGCGGGGTATGCTCGATCCGGTTTTCGCCGGTGAACTGCGGCTGCCCGCGTGCATCGCGGACATAGACCCGGACCACCCCCGCCGGCAGCGCATCGCCCAAGCCTGCTGCACCCGAGTTACTGAACCGCAGCACCGAGTGCGCGCTGCGTGGTTCGTCCGAACTGCCGAGCCAGCCATTCTCGAACCGATAGCCGGCGCCCGCCGCCACGCCCTTGGCATCGAGGAAGCTGACCTGCTTAATTTGCTTGTCGGCGATCGTGGTGCGTTCGGCCAGCGGATAGAGGTAGAAGTCGCCGAGCTGCTCGCGCGCGGCGCTCTCGGTGCCGGGGCGTGTCGTCGTTCGGCGGCGCGGACGCGGCGCATAGCCGCCGCTGCCGTCATCGTCGGCGCTGCCGACCTCGCCGGCGACCAGCAGCGTTTTGGCGTTGGCGAACGTCGTCCCGCTGCTATTCTTCAGCGTTACCCAGCCCTGGATATCGACCGTGCCGCTCTTGTCGTCGAACAGCGCGACATAATCGGCGCTCCAGCCGAGCCCGCGGCTCAGGTAGGACAGCGTCGCCGGGCGGGTTCCTCCGCGCGTGCTGGTCAGTGTCACCGACAGCGTCGGGCGCGCCCGCAGCGCGTCGGGCACCCGGTCGAACACCGCGCGCACCGGCAGGCCGTCGTCGCGCAGTACCTCGACATGACCGTTCACTTCGATGACCACGCCGCCGTTCACCGCCAGCACTTTCGCGCGATCGCGGGTTTCCGCGCCGGTGGCCGGATTGGTCCGCACCAGCGTGATGGTCTCGCCGATCGCTTTCTCCATCAGGCTCGACGGGCTGAGCAGATCATAGTCGAAATTCTGCTCGACGATCGCGGCATCGGGCACGGTCAGCGACACCGTTTCCGGTCGGATCGCTGCGCTCACGTCGGGGAAATTCTGGCGAACCCGCCCGCTCGCCAGGTTCAGCGGACGGATGTCCTGCACCAGGGCGACGTCGTTGGTGTAGATGGTGACCGACACGTCGCCTTGCGCCGTTCCGGCGGTCGGGGAATCAGCAGGGGGCGGCAATTGCTGAGCGGCTGCCGAAATCGACCCGAGCAGCATCACCAAACCACACGCTCTCGAGATGCTTTTGCGCACGTCACTCTCCCCCGGTCCTTGCTATAATGGCGAGACCGCATCAGAAGGGCAACGCGACATTGTGCGTCTGATTTTCTGACCCAAACAACGGCGCTTGTTCGCTCTGATCGGTGCGCTGCGCCATTAAGGTTATGAGACGTTGATCATAGCCAAAATGACGGTGTCCGCGAGAGCGACGGCGGAGAGCAAGTCCGTCGGTTACTGGTCGTAGCGGGTGCCGATACGCCGCCAATCCTTGGAACGCCCGAACAAGATATCGATCCGGTAGACGCCGAGCTCGGCGACGCCTTCCCACCGAATCCGCAAAGACCCATAAGGCGACGCTCAGACCGTCCTACCTTCGCCCGAAGAGGCGACGTTCGTTTAGCTTCGTATTCTAGCCGACGCGCCCGCCGCGACAGGCTAGCCGAGCAGGCGTTCCAATGGGGCCCTCGTCGACCATGCCGGCTGCATCCGATGGGCTAGAACCTCGTCCCGAAAGTGATGCTCGGCCCAAAGTATAGGCAAGAATGCTTTTTGTCGGCCCGGTTTGACCAGTTCCGCTTGAACTGGCCGCGCAGTTCCGCCGAGATGTCCTTCTTGACGGCGAACGATCGCCGGACTGCGCCGAGACGACTAACCCAGCCTGCACCCGCAGGCGGAGATCTTGGCCAAGCTCGCTCCGGGGTCCCATCCGCTCTTTGCGATAGAAGCTCCACACACCCATCGTTGCAGCTGCCGCGCGGAGGTCGTTCCAGAACGGACCCGAGATCACATCGGCGCGCGCAGTCGGTAATATCCGGTTCTTCGTCGAATCCGTCGACCAGAGGTATTTCCGCTTGCCGCGAGTTTCTCACGACCATCCTGCCACGTTCTGCACGGATAAGCTGCCCGAGGAAGGCACCGAATGCCAATAGCACCTTGACCAGCCGGAGCGCGCGGTCGACGCAGTCTGAATGACGGATCCGAAGGCAGCCACACTTTCCCTGCTCGAGCGCCGCGCACCGGGGGCGACGATATGCCCAAGCGAAGTGGCCCGTTCAATTGCACAGGATTGGCGTAGCGCAATGCCTGCAGTCCATGAAGCGATAGACGAGCTAGTGAGCAACGGGCTGGTACGGCTCAGCTGGAAGGGACAGCCGCTTGCAAAGCGCTCAGGACCGTACAGGATCCGCAATCTTGGCGGCGATTGAAGCTAGGGCTTAATTCGCATATTTTGCCCATTCCAGTATCGGAAGTCAGCTCAACAACGTCATATTCAGGAGCTGCGGCTGCGGCGACCCACGGGCAGACTTTCAAGCCGCTCCTTCCGCGGCCCGCAAACAGACATCGGTTTAGGTTGGCACGCTGTGCTCCTTGGTCGCTTGCGGCACGAACACGGAGAGCGCGAGCGTGACGCCTACGATTATCAGGACGCCTTAGAACGTCAGGTGCAGGCCGCGCGCTAGCCCTGCCCACTTCGCCACTGTGCTTGCCGCCGACCCCTGCCCTACGAGTATCTACTGAATCTGTTGCAGCGGCCCAGCGGGTCAGCGTGCTAGGCTGTCATTGAGCTCAATGACCAGCACCGCCGCCCCAAGCGTGCTGCCAGATTGCAGGCAACAAGTTGGAGACCGTCGTGGCCCCACGCTCTGCGAAACCCACGCTGCCCTGGATCAGTGTGAGGATAAGGCACCACAACCCATAGTTGGCCGGTCGCACAAAATTTAGCTTTGCCGTCTCATTATGCGATAGCGCTGCGAGAATTCCGGAACGCAATATGAACACGATCTTACTCAGCTTGTCTCTGGCAGCAGTGGCCGCACCGACAATCGCGAAGACGGATGATGTGAAGGCCAGCGCCGCGCGCCAAGCGGAGGAGCGGTTGCATACCGATTGGGCATGGCTCGGCCGCTACACGGAGGCCAATACGGCCTTGCCTGCCGGCATGGCGGGCCCACGCGTCGTCTTCATCGGCGATTCAATCACGCAGGGCTGGTTCGACATGGCCCCTACCTTCTTTACCGACAACAACCGCATCGGACGCGGGATCGGCGGGCAGACAACGCCGCAGATGGTGTTGCGCTTTCGCCAGGACGTGATCGATCTGAAACCCGCAGTCGTACAGATCATGGCCGGCACCAACGACATCGCCGGTAATACCGGGCCGATGACGCCCGACCAGTCGAAGGCTAATATCATGACGATGGCGGAACTCGCGCGCGCGCACGGGATCCGTGTGATCCTCGCCTCGATCCCGCCCGCCGCAAATTTTCCGTGGCGGCCCGGCCTGGAAACCGCCGACAAGATCGTGGCGATGAATAGCTGGTTGAAGGGATATGCTGCGCAGACCGGCGCTACCTATGCCGATTACTGGACGGCGCTACACGACGGCAAGGGGTTCCGTGCGAGCCTGACCTATGACGGCGTCCATCCGAACAAGGCGGGATATGCCGTCATGGGACCGGTTGCCGAAGCGGCGATCCGCGCCTCGCTCGCCAAGCCTGCCCCGAAGGCGCTCGCCCGGTGATCGTTCTCGCGCTGGCGCTCGCAGCCGTCACCGCCGGCCCGGTGGTGCGCGCCGACGATGGTCCGGTCCGCGGCGAGGCGCTTGCGAACGGCGGTGCGGTGTTCCGCGGCATCCGCTTCGCCAAACCGCCGAACGGACCGCTGCGGTGGCGCGCGCCCGAACGGCCGACGCGTTGGACTGAACCTGTCGAGGCAATCGCGCCCCATGCGGCCTGTCCGCAACCCGTCTATGGCGACTGGAACCGGGACGCGGCGATCCATAGCTCGGAGGATTGCCTGTTCCTCGACGTACGCACGCCGACGTCGAGCGCGACCGCGGCGCTGCCGGTGCTGGTATGGATCCACGGCGGTGGCAATCGCGCGGGCGCCGGCGGCGGCACCGTCGAATCGCGGATCACCGAAGCAGGCATCGTGCTGGTCAGCATCCAGTACCGCCTCGGCGCGCTCGGCTTCCTGTCGCATCCCGCCCTCAGCCGTGAACAGGGCGGGCGTTCGGGCAATTACGCGCTGATGGACCAGCAGGCGGCGCTCGCCTGGGTCCAGCGCAACATCGCGCGCTTCGGGGGCGATCCAAAGCGCGTCACGATTGCGGGGGAATCCGCCGGCGCGCAGGACGTCGCGCTACACCAGCTGGCCCCGGCTTCGCGCGGATTGTTCGCGCAGGCGATCCAAGAAAGCGGAACGCCCGGTTTCGGCGTCGCGCCGCGCACGCTCGCGCAGAACGAACGCCTGGGTGAACGTCTCATAAGGGCCGCCGGACTGCCGGATACGGCCCCGACCGCCCAGCTCCGCAACCTGTCCGTCGACAAAATCCTGGAGGCGCAAGACGCAGTCGATGTTCCCGATCTGGACGATGACAGCTTCATCTGGTTGCAGGCGGTAATCGACGGTCGCGTCCTGACCGACACGCCCGCCAAGCTGCTGGCGAGCGGCCGGTTCGCACGGACGCCGCTCGTCATCGGCGTCAACGCGAAGGAACTGCCCCTACATGGCGGTCGCGCGGCGGCGGAGGCGACGGTTCGACGCGAATTCGGTGCCGGCGCCGACCGGGCGCTCGATCTCTACGGGCTCCAGCGCGGCGGCATACCTGTCGACGACCCGCGCCTGGGTGACGTCACCACGCAGATCGCCGATGACGTGACCTTTCGCTGTCCGACGATCGCCGTCTCGAGGGCATTCGCACGCGCAGGCGTACCGGTGTGGCAGTATCAGTTCGACTACGCGCCGACTGGCCGCACGGTCAGCCATGCAAGCGAGATCGGCTATGTGTTCAACCCGCCGCAACCCGGCCAGCCGCCGCTGCAACGCTATTGGGTCAACTTCGTCAGAACCGGCAATCCCAACAGCGGCGGGTTGCCCCTATGGGCGCGCTATTCGGCCGACACGCGCGCTTACATGGCGTTCGAACAGACCGGCCCGGCTGCGCGGCGAGACCTGCGCGGGCCAATCTGCACGCTGCGCGACATTCCCTAACGCGCCGGCATCATCAGGCGATCGGGAGCGCCGCCGGGCTCGGCAGCCTGCGCGCGCGCCGGATGGCGCGCCGACAGGCCGAGGAACGCGTCGTGCGGCTGCGCGAGCGCTACTGCCTGTGCAATCGACTCCTTCATGCGGGCAAACGCCGATTCCAGGGCCGGAATCGAGAAATGGTCGGCACCGGGATCATGCGCGGCCGCGTCGATCCCGAAGCCTGCATACATCGACAGCCAGCTCGGATCCTGGAACGATTCCCACTCATACCGGACCAGATGGCCGCGCGCCTTGAACAACCGGAGCTTGTGCGCCAGCGCCTCGGGAAGCGCCGTGTCGCGGCAGCGATCCCACATCGGCTCTCCACGCCTGACATTGGCAAAATAATGGAGCAGCAGGAAATCGCGGATCCGCTCATATTCCAATCCGGTCGTGCGATTATATTCCTCCGCCAGCGCGGGATCGAATCCGCGATCGGGCAGCAGGGCGAGAAGCTTTTCGATACCCGTCTGTATCAGCGTGATGCTGGTCGATTCGAGCGGTTCCATGAAGCCCGCGGCGAGACCAAGTGCGACACAGTTCCCCTGCCAGAAGGCCGTACGCCGCCCAGTGCGAAAGCGGATCATGTTTGGCTCACCTAGCGCTTCGCCCTCGAGCCTCCCCTTCAGCGTAGCGACCGCCTCGTCGTCAGAGATGTGACGGCTCGAATAGACATACCCGTTGCCGACGCGGTGCTGGAGCGGGATGCGCCACTGCCAACCGGCTTCGAGCGCGGTGCTGCGTGTATACGGGGTCAGCGGCCCCGATCGCGTGCACGGCATCGCCACTGCCCGGTCGCACGGCAGCAGGTTCGTCCAGTCTTCATACGGCACGCCCAGGGCGCCGCCGAGCAGCAGCGACCGGAACCCCGAGCAGTCGATGAACAGATCGCCGTCGATCGCCTTGCCACAACTGGTGTCCACCCCGCTGATGAACCCCGTGCGACCGTCGACGCGCACATCGGTGATAGTGGCATCGATGTGTTCGACGCCCCATGCGATCGCCTTCTGCGCCAGGAACCGTGCGAATAGCCCGGCATCGAAGTGCACCGCCCAGTCGAAAAACAGCAGATCGTGAACCGGCCGGTCGGTCGGCGGCATGAACAGGTTGCGCTTCGCCAGCGCGGTCGCGAGACAGAAATCGGCCAGCGGCGAAGCGTGACCGGCAGCGTTCATCTTGCGCCAGTAATGATGGAACGCCACGCCGCGCGATCGCATGCCGTACAGGCCAAACGGGTGGAAGAAGCGCTCGCCTTCGCGCTTCCAGTCGACGAACTCGATGCCGAGTTTGACCGTGCCCTGCGTCGCCGCCATCACCTCCTGCTCGGTGACGCCGATTTCGCGGAAGAAATCGCGGATGCCCGGCACGGTCGCCTCGCCGACGCCGACCGTGCCGATCGCGCTGGAGTCGATGACCGTGATCTTGACCGGCTGGCGGTCGAGCCGCCGGGCGAGCAACGTTGCCGCCATCCACCCCGCCGTGCCGCCCCCGACGATGACGATCGAGCGCAGCGGCCCGCGGGCGGATGCCGGACCCGGTGTTCTGCCCGTCATGACCAACTCCCCGTCAACGCTGTCCGGCGTACAGGTGCCCGCCACCCCGATGAAAGCCGGCGGGCATCTGCGTCACACATTACGCCTCAGAACTTGAAGCGTGCACCCGCCATGAACCGGCGCTCGTAAATGTTGTTGTAGGCCTTCTCATCCGGGAAGGTCAGATAGTATTTCTCGTATTCTCCGGTCAGGTTCGACCCTTGCGCATACAGCGTCAGGTTCGGCGTGAAGTCGTAGCTGATCGACGCATCAACATAGTTGGTTGGTTGCTGATAGAGTTCGAGACCCTGGATACCGCCGAAATTCTGCTGCACCGCGCGCTTGGAGCGATAATTCCACGCGACACGCGCCTGGAAATGATCGTCCTGGTAGAAGCCTGCCAGATTGGTCTGAATCTTCGAATTATCCTGAAACGGGATCGCATCGCCCTTCAGATCGACCGCCCCGGAGTCGGACGGCGAATAGGTAATGTTCGCGTCGATACCGAAGTTGGTCAGGATCGACGGCATGAAGCCTAGGTCGCTGAACGACTGTTTCCAGCCTGCCTCGACGCCCTTCAGCGTCCCGCCATCGCCCTGCACCGGCGTGCTGATCGAGACCGTTCGGTTGCGAACGACGCCGTCATTGTCGGGCAGGTCGGTGCGGACGATGTTGCCCGACTGGATGAAGCTCGCAACGTCGATGTAGAAGGCACCGACGCTGATCAGGCTGCTCGCGCCGATATAATATTCGAGCGATCCCTCGACGTTGGTGGCGCGCCACGGATCGAGCTGCGGGTTGCCGTTGGAACTGCCGCCGGTGACGCGGAACACGGGCGAACCGGGGTTGCTCGTGTCGATCGCATAGGTCGGGTTAAGGCCGCCGCCCCATTGATTGAGGTCGAGCAACGTCATCGTCTTCGAATAGGCAAGCCGCAGCTTCACATTCTCGGCGAGGTTGAACGCGAGATTGAAGGCGGGCAGGAAGTCGGTGAAGCTGCGCTTGGTCTCGACGGTGCCGTTGCTCAGATTGGCCAGGCCATAGGGCTGTGGCGAACCGGTGACGAACTGCGTGATGTCGAGCTTGGTGTTGATGACCTTGAGGCCCGCATTGCCGGACACCGGGATGCCGAATACGTCGCCCTTGACGTTGAGCTGCGCGTAGCCCGAGATCTGCTTCACGCCGACGTTGAACGACGCGCCGGGGTTCTGCACTTCCACGTTGCCGGGATAAAAGCTGTTCTGGAACGCCAGCGCGTTGTCCATTACCTTGGGATCCAGCACGTAGATCGGCGGCAGGCCAGCGCCCGGCAGGTTGTACTGCTTGACCTGCCCGTTGAAGATCGGATCGCTCGCCTTGCGGACCTGCCCTGCGGTGTAGGGAGCGAAGCTGGCGGTCCCGAATGTGCCCGTACCGGCACGGCACGAAGCATCGTTCAGGGGGACGTCGAATGCCTTCCATTTGACCAGGCAGCCACCCGCCTGCGACGCCTGCCCGGCATAGAGCGGTGCCGCGCGATCGAATTCGAAATCGTCGACCGTGCGCTCGCTATACCGGCCACCCAGGGCCAGGCTGACATTGTCGTTCGCCTCGTAGGAGACGTCACCGCGGATCAGCTTGAGGTCGCCCTTGCGCCGGTAATTGCCCTCCGACGAGGTCGTCTTCATCGTGTAGCTGTCGATATTGCCAAGCGCGTTCGTCAGCTGCGATGGCAGCGTGAACACGGGCTGGTTGCCGGTGAAATCGACCGTCGCTGGTAGCGACGCCGCGCCTGCCAGGGTGTTAACGACATAGCCGCCGGGATTGAACGCGACGTCTCCCGTCGGATAATGACCGATCCCGCCCGGCTGCCACTGCGCGCCGTTGGACGGGCTGAACTGCAGATAGCTCTGGTCGTAATTCGAATAGGCCTTGCCGTAGATACCGCGCAGGCTTGCCTTGAAGCGACCGCCATTGTCGTACTTGAGTTCGACATTGTAGTTCTGCGACTGCGACTTGAAGCGATCATTCTGCGCGTACGAGTCGAAGTTGCCGAGATCGTAATTATAGACTTGTGTGGTGTTCAGGTCATAGTCGCGAGTCACGCCGCCGTTGCTGAGCGAAACAACCGAACCCGTGTTACGCGACTGCCCCGGGACGAATTCGGCCGCCTGCCAGTTCACGTTCTGCATCTGGATCCCGGCAGTCCGGTCGTTCTCGCTCTGGCGGGTGAAGAACGCGTCGGCGTTCAAGGTCAGCGCATCGCTGATCTCCCACTGCGCCGAAGCATTGATACCGATCCGCTCGCGCTGGTTCACCTTGTCCCAGGCGGTGAAACCCTGTGGGACGATGAACGCGTCGTTCGAGTCACCATCGCCGTTCACGTCGCGGCCGGTACCTACGATCGTGCCCTTGGGACGATTGGCGGGCGAAAAGCCGCTGCTCAGGTTGACGTCGCCAGTCGGGTTGGCGGCGGTGTTGAACTGCTCGTTGTGGAGCGCTGCGCCATAGCCTTCCTGGATGCCGTTGTGCGAGTTCGACAGATGCAGGTTCGAATAGGCCCCGGACACGAGGAAGCCGACCTTCTCACCACGGAAGCCGAACAAGCCGTTCAGGTTTGGATCGAATTCCTTGGTCTTGTCGCCGTACGCGCCCTCGGCGGCAGCCGCGAAGGTGAAGCCCTTCTTCAGGTCGAACGGACGGCGCGTACGCAGGTTGACGGTGCCGGTGATGCCCGCGTTGAGCAGGTCCGCCGTGCTCGACTTGATGACGTCGGCGCCGGCGAACAGCTGCGACGGGATGTCGTTGAAATTCGGTTGGATCGTCGTGATCGATTGCGCGCCGAGATAGGCCTCGCCGTTGAGCAGCGTCGTCACCTGTGGCAGGCCGCGAATGTTGATTGCGGCCCCCTCACCCGCGTCGCGGCGGATCTGCACGCCAGGGATACGCTGGAGCGAATCCGAGATGGTCACGTCGGGCAGCTTGCCGATGTCTTCGGCGGAGATCGAATCGGTGACCGACGCGGCATCGCGCTTCAGGTTGACCGCACGCCGCTGCGCGCCGCGAATGCCGGTAACGACGATGTCCTCGCTTTCTGCGGCGGCATCACTCGTCGGGGTGGTCGGGGTTTGCGTTTCGCTCGCCTGATCGGCCGCAGCCGCGGACGGTGATGCAGCCTGATCTGTGGGCGCGCTTTGCAACACCCCCTGCGTCGTCGATGTTTGCTGCGCGAGCGCAGTACTGCTGCTGACCAACGCCGTCACCGACGCGGCGACCATCAACATGTTCTTGGATTTTGCGCGCAACATTCCGACCCTCTCCCTCACAATCAACACCGCCAGCGATTGGCGAACGCTTTAGCCTGCGAGAATGAAGTTGATCGGCGCCGCGGCGCCCTACCCCTCTCCCACGTGCCAGCCGCAACTTACCGTTGTCTTGGCACCCGTGTTCTACCGCGCCGCAAACCGCCGTCAATTGGATAATCAATTTGCGTTTATTTTTCGAACTGGCATTGTCGATCAGGATGGCCGTGTAGCGGTCACGAGCTTGGGGGAGGATATCGTGGGGGAGAGTGGTACCATTGCCAACATCGGCGGGCTGGTATGCGAAGATGCCGCGCCGGCGCTCGGTATCGATTTCGGCGGTACGAAGATCGAAGCCGTGTTGCTCTCGAAAAACAGCGCGGCTGCGTGGCGGCAACGCATTCCCAATCCCGGCAGCTACGACAGCGCGCTGACCGCGATATCGAACTTGGTCGCCGCGGCGGACGACGCCGGGGGCGCGCGCTGCACGGTCGGGATCGGTGCACCAGGCTCGCCGTCACCGCGAACCGGGATCATGCGCAACAGCAACTCTACCTATCTCAATGGCCGCCCCTTTCGCGAGGACCTCGCCCGGGCGCTCGGTCGCCCCGTACGGCTCGTCAACGATGCCAATTGCCTGGCTCTGTCGGAGGCGATCGATGGTGCCGCTGCGGGTGCGCAGAGCGTCTTTGCGCTGGTGATCGGTACCGGAGTTGGTGGTGGCGTCGTGCTGTCAGGCGCCGCGATTGATGGTGCACACGGGATCGCTGGCGAGATCGGCCATCTGCCCCTGCCCTGGCCCGGCGGACGCGAGGCCGATGCTCCGACATGCTGGTGCGGGCTGTCGGGCTGCATCGAGAGCTGGGTTTCGGGTACCGGCTTTGCGCGGGCCGCGGCCACCGAACACGGGCTGGCGCTCAGCGCGCCCGACATCGTTGCCGCGGCGCGCTCCGGCGACCCCGCGGCCCGCGCCGCGCTAAGTGCCTATGTCGATCGCCTCGGGCGTGTGCTCGCGCTCGTCGTCAACCTGCTCGACCCCGAGGTGATCGTCCTTGGCGGCGGCATGTCGAACGTCACCGAAATCTACGCCGGCCTGCCCGATGTCGTGCGCCACCACACATTTTCCGACCTGTGGGACGGCCGTATCGTGCCCGCACGCTGGGGCGACGCCTCCGGCGTTCGCGGTGCCGCAAGATTGTGGACAAAAGATCCGCAGGTCGGTCACTGACCCGGCATACCGCGGCTCAAAACTGACCGGCAGCACTGCCAAGCCGGCACCTCAGGAGGGACTATTCATGCGACTGGCGACACTCACCACCCTGTTACTGCTAGGAACGGCCCTGTCGGGCGCGGTCGCAGCGCAAACCACGCCAGCCGACGCGCCAGCAGCGATCGGCAACGCCGGCCCCTATAACGTCGACATCCTCGCCGGCGGGATCGGCGTCGAGCGCGACCTGACCGGCGCGCAGGCAGGGGTCGCCGCCGATGCGCCCTGGACACTGTCGACCTGGGTCCGGCCCGGTGCAACGCGCATGACCGGCACCCTGCTGGCCGTCGGCGGTCCGCTGGGGGCCTGCCGCTGTCTCTCGCTCGTCGATGGCCGCGTCACCGGCGCCGACGGCAGCGTCCGCGTCACCGGCGGAAGCATGCTCGCCGCCGGTCGCTGGACGCATGTCGCCGCCGTGTCGGACGGTCGCACGCTGACGCTCTATGTCGACGGCCGGCCGGTCGCGTCGCGCGCCGGCCGCTCGGTCGCCGTCACGCCCCGTCTGGCACTGGCACCCGTTACCGGCACCGGCCGCGCGAAGCAGCATTTCGGCGGATCGCTGGCCAACGCGACGTTCGACGCGCGCGCGCGGAGCGCCGCGGCACTGGCCGACGAAGCCCGCGCGCAGCCAGACTTCGCGCTCGTCCAGTTCTGGCAGGTCGGCGTCGGCTGGCCGCTCCAGAAACAAGCCAATATCGGTTTGACGCAGCAACAGGATCCGTGGACGCTGCCAAAGGCACGCGGCGACGCCACCACGCCGCCGGTCTTAAATATGCCCTTGCCGCCAACGGGGTTGGCGCCGGCACGCGACGGCCGCTGGCTGGTGAACGGCTGGCAGCTCGCCGCCGCGCCGGACGTGCGCGACGATGGTGCGACGCTGTCACGTCCGGGCGTGCCCAGCGGCACCTGGCGTGCCGCAACCGTGCCGGGCACCGTGCTGACCACGCTGGTCGATCGCGGAGTCTATCCCGACCCCTATTACGGGTTGAATAACCTCAAGATTCCCGAAAGCCTCGCCCGGCAGGATTACTGGTACCGCACCAGCTTCACAGTCCCGCCCGAAGCCGCCGGAAAGCGGCTTACGCTCGTCTTCGGCGGCATCAACTATGCCGCGGACGTCTGGGCAAACGGCCGCAAGCTCGGCAGCACACGCGGCGCATTCATCCGCGGCCAATTCGATCTCATCCCCGTCGCCGGTGACAATGTCGTCGCGGTGCGCGTGTCGCCGCCGCCCCATCCCGGCATTCCGCACGAACAGTCGATCAGCGCCGGCGTCGGCGAGAATGGCGGGCAGCTCGCCATCGACGGTCCGACCTTCGTCGCCACCGAAGGGTGGGACTGGATTCCCGGCATCCGCGACCGCAACACCGGGCTGTGGCGTCCGGTCGAACTGCTGGCGCATGGCGACGTCCGCCTGCTCGACCCACAGGTCGTCACCGACCTGCCGCTGCCACGGACCGACCGTGCCGATGTTTACATCACCGTCCCCGTTCGCAACGACGGCACCACGCCGCGCAGCGTCACCGTTCGCGCGGCGTTTGGCGATGTGCATGTCGAGAAGACGGTGACCGTATCGCCCGGCGAGACGAAGGTCGCCTTCTCGCCCAAGGACTTCGCCCAGCTGCGCGTCGCAAATCCGAAACTCTGGTGGCCGAACGGCTATGGCGAGCAGGCGCTGTACCAATTGTCGCTCGAGGCGCTGGCTGATGGCCGGCTGTCGGACACGCGTACCGACCGGTTCGGGATCCGTGAGGTGAGCTACGACCTGTCGCTGTTCGATACCGCGGGCGCGCTCCGGCGGGTCAATCTGCAGTTCACCGATGGCAGCCTGCGCGGCGAACGTCTTATCGACGTCCGTCACGAAGCGATCAAGCAGTCGCCGAACGGGTGGACCGAGTCGCTGACCGTCGCCGGCCAAACCTCACCGGCGGTGACGCCTGTCGAGGAGACGATGCCCGAGCCGCATTTGACCATCCGCGTGAACGGCGTGCAGATCGCGGCGCGCGGCGGCAACTGGGGCATGGACGATGCGATGAAACGCGTCGGCCGGGACCGGCTGGCACCCTATTTCCGTCTCCAGAAGGAGGCGCACATGAACGTCATCCGCAACTGGATGGGTAATAACACCGAAGCCGAGTTTTTCGACCTCGCCGACGAGACCGGCATGATGGTGCTCAACGATTTCTGGCAATCAACGCAGAATTTCCAGGTCGAGCCGCAGGACCCAGAGCTCTTCCTCAAGAATGCGGACGACGTCGTGCGGCGCTATCGCAATCACCCGTCGATCATCCTGTGGTTCGGCCGCAACGAAGGCGTGCCCTATCCCACGCTGAACGAAGGGCTCGACGATCTCATCGCGCGCGAGGATGGCACGCGCTGGTTCACGGGCAGCTCGAACGTCGTCAATCTGCAGGGATCGGGGCCGTACAACTACCGGCCACCGGTGGGCTATTTCACCGATCTGGCCAGCGGCTTCTCAGTCGAAACGGGAACGCCGTCGCTCTCGACGCTTGAATCCGTCCGCGCCACCATGCCCGATAGCGAGACCTGGCCGCTCAGCGACACGCTGGCCTATCACGACTGGCACTTTGCCGGGAACGGCGACACCAAGACGTTCATGACGACGCTGGCGACGATGTTCGGGCCTGCGACGAGCTTCGCCGATTTCGAGCGGAAAGCACAGATGATGAATCTCGAGACGCACAAGGCGATGTATGAAGGGTTTCTGGGCCATCTCTGGACCAAGAACTCCGGTCGGCTCCTGTGGATGACCCACCCGGCCTGGCCGTCGAACGCATGGCAGATCTACAGCTGGGACTATGATACTCATGCGGCATATTACGGGGCGAAAAAGGCCGCGGAGCCGCTCCACGTTCAGCTGAACTTGCCGGGCAACGAACTGGTCGTACTCAATACCACCCGCGAGCCACGCCCCGGCCTTCTCGTACGCACGCGGGTCGTCGGGCTCGACAATGCCGAACTGTTCAGCCGCGAGGATCGTCTCGATGCAAAGGCGAATGCGGCAACCCCGCTTGCCGCCGTGCCGCTCGACCGCCTGTTCGCATCGCACCCGATGCTTCTGGTCAAGCTCGACATGACCGATCAGTCCGGCAAGACGGTTGCGGAGAATTTCTACTGGCGCGGCAAGGACGAGGCTGCCTATCAGATGCTCAACAGCCTGCAGAGCGTTACCCTGAGCAGTTCGGTTGCCGCCCCGATATCGGTCGGTGACGACATGATGGTGGCCGTGACGCTCACCAATGACACCAAAGTGCCCGCGCTCAATGCGAAGCTGACGCTGGTCGATACGGCGGGAAAGCGCATCCTGCCGGCATTCTACAACGACAATTATGTCGCGCTCCTGCCCGGTGAGACCCGGCGCATCGAAATCCGCTATCCAAAGACGGTCGGCGCGGCGCCGGCGGCGGTGACGTTACGAGGCTGGAACCTCCCAGAAATGACGCGTCCAATCGGACGATAGCCCGTTTGATCGTACGCAGGTCATTATGGGGCGCGACTGCGTCGCCGCCCCTGATGATCGGAACTACGTCCGGAACGGGACGCCTTGAAGGGCGACGGGGCACACCTGAACAACCGGCGTTTTACGCTAAAAGTGCCACCTAATGCGAACTGCCGGCTTTCCACCAAGGAGCGCCACTCGGCCCCCCGCCCCTTCTTTTGAACGAACGTCCGTTTATGCCGATCGCCGGCCGAAAGCAGACAGGCTGCTTTCCACCAGATTGCGTCGGCCCGTGTCCCCCACCCAAATCCAGCGCAAGAACCCCCGCCTCGCCCGCGAGCTTTCTGCGTCTCTTTTGATGCAACTCGAATTATGATGCGAGCCTTGGGAGAATGCGGGTTTCTGGGCCCCTTTTAGAGATCCTCCCCTGATGCAGATTGATGCACCTACGCATCGATCTCGAAGCCGTTTACCGCCGCGACGGTCCTGATGCAGATTCAGGACGGAAAGCCGGCACTCGGTCCGTCGGAAGCGCAATAACTGCTACCTTGTCGGGCGGCGAAAAACGTTACAGTCCGCCAAGGTAACGACGCTCGCTAAAACACCAGGTGCTTTTGAGGCAGATGAGTATCAGCCCAGACCTTGCCACATCGCTGACAGCGATTGGCTCCATTATGGATGGGGCGACTGATCCGTGGTGGATCATGGGCAGCGCAGCGGTCGCGCTCCACGGGGCTGATCCAGATAGTGTTGGAGACGTGGACGTGCTGTTGAGCGTCGCTGATGCACGGCGTATCTTTCCGACGATCGGCATTGAGCTTCGCAGAGGATCTGCGCACGCTTTATTCCGCTCCAGCATTTTCGGCAGGTGGACGGAGACAGCACTGCCGGTTGAATTCATGGCGGATTTCCGCCGCTACTCGGGCACGGCGTGGGTGCCGGTTCGCCCGACAACCCGGCAGGCGGTTGAGCTAGACGGCACCATGGTCTTCATTCCTGAGCGGGCGGAAATGGAAACCATGCTCGCAAAGTTTGGCCGGCCCAAGGATATCGAACGCGCCCGCCGCCTCGCCACGTTAAGCTGAACGTCATTCTGGAAACCGGATCGTTTTCGGGAAATAGTGTGCTGCGGCACGTCGGCTATCGCTATCGACCTTTCCTTGAGTGGTTCGTCCGCCTTTCTCTCCATCCCGGACGTTCATGTGGCGCCGTGATCAGGGCATCGCCGCCTTGGCATGTGCCTAGCGCTAATATGCATCCGGCCCCGAAGTCACGCATCCTCCCCAGGATGCACGGGTCGGCGCAAGCCGGCACGCTCACCCGCGGTCGCTGGACGCTGAACCAGTTGGGTTCGAGGCCTCGGGGACCTGTGGAGCTTCAAATTGCCCACGCCGTAGGCGTTCCTTCTATATTTAGATCTTACAGGGCCTCTGTGTGACCGCTCGGCGGATTTGCACTATCGACGAAAGCACGGACGCGGGCGAGGATAGCCCGAAGCTCTGGGCTCTGAACCTCGGCGATCACGTCGTCGACCGTCGCCGTGTCGAGCTTTTTCTGCCGCGCCAGCTTCTCAGCAACGGCGCGGACGAATTCGCTCGGCCGGCGCAGCAAGCGGCGGACGCACTCTCGCACCGTTGGCGGCTGCAGCAGGATGAAGGCATTCGAGATCTGCTCGCTTTGCTGCTCGTCAGGCAGTGCGTCCTCGATCGGTACGCACCGACGTATCCAGTCCAGGAAGCCGCACGCCTTCAGGCGTTCCAGTGCCTCTCCGACGGCGCTACGCGAGCGATGTATCCGGTCAGCGATCCACTGATACGTAGGGTCAAGCCGGCCGTCCTTGCGGCCGCGCAGGCGAAGCAGACAGCGCAGAACCTCGAGCCCGACCGCGCCGAGGGCGCCATTGCGCTTGCCTGGCAGCTTGGTCTCGTGATCGAACGCCTCGGCCGCGCGCATGCGTGCGTTATGCTCCGTCTTGGGAAACATGTTGTGCGTGCGCCAGAGGGAGACCTCTGCGCCGCCAGCGTTCCGGCTGTTGCGACGAACCGGCGAACCCGAACGAGCCCGGTCGCGAATTCCCGTGGTCACCTCGTTGAAGGAGCGCGCGGTCATGCCGCGGCTCCTTTCGAGATCAGGCGTGTTGCCGCAGCCCCGTTAAAAGCGCTTCCGCAGGGACGAGCCCCTGAACCAACATATCGGCCCACTCCTGCGCCAACTCGCGGCGTCGAGGCATATACGCGGCGCGATTGTATGCCGCCTCCACTCCCTCCGGCACGTGCGCAAGCATCAGATCGATGATCGGTCGATCGCCAACACGATTCTCCACCGCCGCCAGCTCGTTCATGATGGTCGAGTATGTCGACCGCCATCCGTGAGGTACGTGCAGCCCCGAAAAGCCGGCCTCGCGGTATGCCTTGCTGACTGTGCTGTCGCTGATGGGCTTGCGCGGATGACGCACGCTCCGGAAGATTAGCGGCTGATGCGCACCGGTGAACTCCATCGCCAGCTTGACCAAAGCGACCGATTGCCGCGCCAGTGGCACGATAAACTCGAACGTTGCGTCTTCCTTGCGCTCGAGCACGAGCTTCATCTTGGCGGCCGGTATGCGCCAGATCGGATTGTCGCCGTCGAGTTCCTCGAACTCCTTCGGCTCCGCCATCCTGAGCACGCCCGAACGCACTGCCGTGAGCGCCAGCAGACGAGACGCCAGCTTGGTCAACGGGTGTCCTGGCTGGGCTTCTACCGTGCGCAGTACCGTCCGTGCAGCGTCTACCGTCCGCACAGCGGGAAACTTGCCCTTCTTGACCTTCGACAGCGCTCTGGCTGCCACAGTTGCAGGGTCGTTGGTGGCGATGCCGCTCGCTATAGCTCGCGCAAAGATTTCCGAAATCCGCTGGCGCACGCGATGAGCCGTCTCGATTGCCCCACGCTGCTCGATTGGGCGCAGCACCTGCAAAACGAGCGGCGTCGTGATCGAATCGATCGGCAAGTTGCCCAGCTTCGGGAAGACGTCCTTGTCGAGACTGCGGCGAACAATCTTCGCGTACCGCGGAGACCATGTCCGTTCCTGGCTCGCATACCAGTCGTTCGCAACCGTTTCGAAGGTACTGCCGGCCCGCGCCAGATGCGCCGCAAATCGCTGACGCTTTTCCACCGATGGGTCGATGCCGGCGCGCACCTGCCGGGCGGCATCCTCGCGCATCCCCCGCGCCTCTGCGAGAGTAAGCTCTGGATAGGCGCCAAAAACTAGGCGTTTCTCCTTCCCTGCAAAACGATACTTCCAGCGCCAGCTCTTGTAGCCGGTCGGCGTCACGTAGAGATGCAGCCCCTGTGAATCGGCCAGCTTGTACGGCTTCTCTGAGGCCTTCGCCCTTTTGCAGGCCGTATCGGTCAGCATCCGGTGCCCCCAAGGGCTTCAAACCGTGCCCCCAAAGTGCCCCTGAATCGCTCGCGTTCCATAGACACGCTTTGGAACGCACTGACACAACGAACAAGCCCCAGGCAGGGCCTGTTCGGTCTCCGAAGAGACCGAATGGGATTACATGAAATAAAAGGATGGTGGACAGGGCTGGATTCGAACCAGCGTACGGGAAACCCGGGCAGATTTACAGTCTGCTGCCTTTAACCACTCGGCCACCTGTCCAAAGGGGCCACTCTCTCGAGCGAGGCGGCTCAATGGCGAAGCTTGTCGGTGCTGTCAACGCGGGTTGCGCCAACTTCCGCCCCCGCATAGCCTTTCATGCATAAAAAATTGCCCAGGGGGACCTTCATGCACCAATCGCGTCCGTGCCGACTTGCCATTTTCGCCGCAACCGTAACGATCATCGCGCTCAGCCCCGCGGCCGCCAGGGAGCGTGGCGGCACCGCAAAGCCTGATCAACCCATGGTCAACCGCATCATCGACGAAGGGACCAATCACAGCCAGGTCATGGTGACCGTCCAGCATCTGACCGACGTCATCGGCCCGCGGCTCACGAATTCGCCGTCGATGCGTACGGCGGAGGCGTGGACTCAGCGCCGCTTCGCCGACTGGGGCCTCACGAATGTTCACAAGGAAGGGTTCGCCTTCGGTCGCGGCTGGTCGATCGAACGGTCGAGCGTGCGGATGACGACCCCGCGGGTGGTGCAACTGACCGCGATTCCCATTGCCTGGACCCCCGGCACGAACGGTACCGCACTCAGCGCGCCCGTGATCGTCGCACCGATGGCGCGCGAGCGCGACTTCGCGAAATGGCGCGGCAAGCTCAGCGGCAAGATCGTGATGCTCACGCGGCCCGGCACCGGTGACGAACCTGCCGAGCCCGCCTTCAAGCGGCTGAGCGGCGAGGATATCGCGAGGCTCGACCGGTTCCAGCAGCCGAATTACGACCCCGATGCCGCCGACCGCCGGATGAAGCGGCTCGATTTCTCGAAGAAACTCGATGCGTTCCTGAAAAGCGAAGGCGCGGTCGCGACCGCGACGATGGCCTATCACGACGGCAAGCTGGTCAGCGGCGAAGGCTATCTGTTCGGTGTCGGCGACACGCCCGCACTGCCGGGCGTACAGATCGCCGCGGAGGATTACCGACGCCTCGCGCGGCTCGCCAAGGCGGGCCCCGCCCCGACGCTCGAGATCGTCAGCGACGTCCGCTTCGACGACAGCGATGCGCAGGCGTACAACATCATCGCCGACATTCCCGGGACCGATCCGAAGGCCGGCTATGTCATGGCGGGCGCGCATCTCGACAGCTGGGTCGCTGCGGACGGTGCCGCGGACAATGCGGCGGGCTCGGCGATGATCATGGAGGCCGCACGGATCCTGGCCGCAACCGGCGTCCGCCCGAAGCGGACGATCCGGTTCGCGCTCTGGTCGGGCGAGGAGCAGGGCATTCTCGGTTCGATGGCCTATGTCACCCGCCACCTGGCGACACGCGGCAGTCCCAACGACCCGCCGCAGACGGGCATGCAGAGCTATTACGGCTTTTCACAGAAATGGCCGATTACCCCGCTGCCGGGTCATGCCGACCTCGCTGCCTATTTCAACATCGACAATGGCTCGGGCAAATTGCGCGGGCTCTATGCGGAGACCAACCCCGCGGTCGTGCCGATCTTTCGCGACTGGCTCAGCCCGTTCGCGTCAATGGGCGCGTCGAACGTCGTCCTGCGGCCGACCGGCGGCACTGATCACGTCTTCCTGCAACAGGTCGGCGTGCCGGGGTTCCAGTTCATCCAGGATCCGCTCGATTATGGCAGCCGGATCCATCATACGTCGGCCGACACCTTCGATCACCTGAAGGCCGAGGACATGCGCCAGGCGTCGATCGTGCTCGCATCGGTGTTGCTCAGCGCGGCGAATGCGGACAAGGCGCTGCCACGCACGCCACTGCCGACCAAGCCGGTGGTGACCGACCCTTATGGATATAGCGATGACGATGACTGATATGATGACGGGAGCGCTCTGATGGCAGCACGCAAGGGCCACCGGCCGAGCAAGGCCCCCGCGGGGCGTCCGCGCTTCTGGGGCAAGCATGCGGTGGGCGCAGCGCTCGCCAATCCCGAACGCACGGTGCGCAAGATCATGGGCACGCGCGAGGCGCTGGCCGGGTTCGATCTACCCGCGGCCGTGCCGGTGACCTTCGCCGAGGCCACCGATCTCGCGCGACTGGTGCCGGGCGACGCCCCGCATCAGGGCGTGGTGATCGAGGTCGAGCCGCTCGAGGACATGTGGCTCGCCGACCTGCTCGAGCATGGCAAGGACGACAACCGTCCGCTCGTCATCCTCGACGGCGTGACCGATCCGCACAATGTCGGCGCGATACTGCGCTCGGCTGCGGCGTTCGATGCGCTCGGCATCGTCACCCCCGACCGCAACGCACCGCCCGAATCGGGCACGATCGCCCGCGCCGCGTCGGGTGCGCTCGAGACGGTGCCGTGGATCCGCGTGGTCAATCTCGCTCGCGCACTCGAGGAAATCGCCGCAGCCGGGTTCTGGCGGATCGGCCTCACCGGCCATGCGACACAGACGCTGTCCGACGCGATGGGGACGCAGCGCATCGCGATCGTGCTCGGTGCCGAGGGCGAAGGCATGCGCAAGAACACCGAGGATCACTGCGACGAGCTCGCCAAGCTCCCCATCTCGGAAAAGGTCGAGAGCCTCAACGTCTCGAACGCCGCCGCGATCGCACTCTATGCGGTGACGACGCGCTAACTATCGCCCTCTCCCCCCGGGGGAGAGGGAAGGGCCCCGCCGCGCAGCGGTGGGAAGGGTGAGGGGCGTGGGGTTCGAAACCCCCGCCCCAACCGCCCGTCCCAAGGGACCGGATCAATCCTCGGCGGCGATCCGGACCTTCAGCCCGTCAAGCGCATCGGTCATGTCGATCTGGCACGACAGCCGCGAATAGTCGTCGCGGTCGCTCGTTGAATCGAGCAGGTCGTTCTCGTCCTCGCTCATCGGCTTGAGTTTGGCCGCAAATTCCGGGTCGACATGAACGTGGCAGGTGGCGCAGGAGCAGCAGCCGCCGCACAGGGCGAGGATCTCGTCGATCCCGGCGTCGCGGATCACTTCCATGACCGAAAGACCCGTTTCGCCCATGAGCTCGCGTTCTTCCCCGTCCCGCGTCACGACGATAAGCTTGGGCATGCTGTCCTCCGAAAAACCGTGCGCGGTCCATGCCGCGCGCCGCCGCCCCGATCAAGCTGCAAGGTTCGCGTCATGGGCCTGAACGCCGCCCAGTTGCAGGCTGCCATGACCGCGCTGTGTGCGATTGAACCCGCCTTCGCGGTGGCGGTCGCGAACAAGGGCCACCCTGCCCCGCGGATCAGCGAGCGCGGCTTTGCTACGCTGCTCCGCACCATCCTCGGCCAGCAGGTCAGCGTCGCCTCCGCGCAATCGGTCTGGAACAAGCTCGACGCGCTCGTCGGTGGTGCCGCGGACCCCGCCAACATCGCCGCCGCCAGCGACGAGACGCTGCGCAGCGCGGGGCTGTCGCGGCAGAAACTCGGCTACGCCCGCAGCCTCGCCGACGAGGTGACGAGCGGCCGGCTCGACCTGACGAACCTGCCCGCCGACGACGAGGAGGCGATTGCTGCCCTCATCCGGGTCAAGGGAATCGGCCGCTGGTCGGCGGAAATCTACCTGCTGTTCGCCGAGGGCCGCACCGACATCTGGCCCGCGGGCGACCTCGCGGTCCAGATCGAGATCGGCCGCATCCTCGGCCACGACGCCCGCCCGAGCGAGAAGCTGACCCGCGAACTCGCCGAAGCCTGGCGCCCGCACCGCGGCGCGGCAGCGATCTTCCTCTGGCACCATTACCAGGCCGACATGAAGGTGATCTGAGCGCGGCCGCTTAAGCGAGGCCATGCCCGCGAGACCCCACTCGCCCCCTCCCGTCATCCTGACGAAAGCAAGAAAAGCGGTGCGCCGCCCGCCCGATATCCGCCTGCCAACCGAACCGCTTGTCCCCTCAGCTCCCATCCGGCAAAGCACGGGCGATGCCGCCGCCCAGTTCCGCCCTCGCCCATTCGCTGTCAGACAGCTATCGCACCGTCGCCATTCCCGAAGGCGCGCCCTTCTGGCGGCGGCTGTTCGCGTTCGTCGGGCCGGGCTATCTCGTCGCGGTCGGCTATATGGATCCGGGCAACTGGGCGACCGACATCGCCGGCGGCTCGGCGTTTGGCTACACGCTCCTCTCGGTCGTATTGCTGTCCAACCTGATGGCGATGGTGCTCCAGGCCTTGTCCGCACGGCTCGGCATCGTCGCCGGGCTCGACCTCGCCCAGGCCTGCCGCGCGCATTATTCGAAGCGCGTTTCGGTCGTGCTCTGGTTCCTGTGCGAGATCGCGATCATCGCCTGCGATCTGGCCGAAGTGCTCGGCACCGCGATCGCGCTCAAACTGCTGTTCGGTCTGCCGCTGGTCTGGGGCGTCGTGCTCACCGCGCTCGACGTGTTCCTGATCCTCGCGCTGCAACGCTTTGGCTTCCGCAAGCTCGAGGCGTTCATCGTCGCGCTGCTGGTGATCATCGCCGGATGCTTCATCTTCGAGCTGTTCCTCGCGCGGCCCGACATGGCGGGGGTGCTCGGCGGACTGGTACCGACGACCGAGATCGTCACCAACCCGGCGATGCTCTATATCGCGATCGGCATCCTCGGTGCGACGGTGATGCCGCACAACCTCTATCTCCACTCGTCGATCGTCCAGACGCGTGCGTTCGCGCCGACCGAGGCGGGCAAGCGTGACGCGGTGACGATGGCGACGATCGACGGCACGATCGCGCTCGGCCTCGCCTTCTTCATCAACGCCGCGATCCTGATCCTCGCCGCTGCGACCTTCCACGTCGCCGGGCGCACCGACGTCGCCGATATCGACCAGGCGCATGCGCTGCTCGCGCCGATGCTCGGCATGGGGGCTGCGAGCGTCGTGTTCGCAGTCGCACTGCTCGCCTCGGGCCAGAATTCGACCGTGACGGGCACGCTCGCCGGCCAGATCGTGATGGAGGGCTTCCTCAACCTGCGCATGCCCGTCTGGTTACGCCGGCTGGTGACGCGGCTGCTCGCGATCATCCCCGCGGTATTCGTCGTCGGCGCCGCGGGCGATGCGGGCGCGACCCGGCTGCTGGTGCTGAGCCAGGTCGTGCTGAGCCTCCAGCTCCCCTTCGCGGTCGTGCCGCTCGTCAAGTTCACCGGGGACGCGCGAATCATGGGTTCGCTCGTCAGCCCGGTCTGGCTCAAAGCGCTCGCCTGGGTCATCGCCGCGGTCATTATCGGCCTCAACGCGACGCTGCTGATCGGCATGCTCTGAGATAAACTGACATGGATCAGGGGATGCACGGTTCACTGGCCGATCGCGTCCCGCGACCACGCAAGTCCGCGTGACAAAGGTGTCCGCGCGGCTAGGATCACCGGTGACGACAACGAGATCCGGAATTCGCGTGACCGCAAACCCCGCCCTGCAGCGCTCCGTCCAGACGCTGGCCGATTCGATCCTCGACACGCTCGTCCACCGGATCGGCAAGGATGCGCAGGCCGCGCTTCCGCACGACTGGCTCGCGGCAACGATCCTCACCGTGCGCAACGACATCGTCGAACGCTGGATGGCATCGACCAAGGCGGCGCATGCGGCGGGCGCCAAGCGCGTCTATTATCTCAGCCTCGAATTTCTGATCGGCCGGCTGCTGCGCGATGCGGTGACCAACCTGCAACGCAGCGGCGAGGTGTCGCGGGCGCTCGCGCTGCACGGCGTCGACCTTGCCGCGCTCGAGGAGATCGAGCCCGACGCGGCGCTCGGCAATGGCGGGCTCGGGCGGCTGGCGGCGTGCTTCATGGAGAGCATGGCGAGCCTCGCGCTGCCCGCTTATGGCTATGGCATCCGCTATGTGAACGGCATGTTCCGTCAGCGGATCGACGATGGCTGGCAGGTCGAGATGCCCGAAAGCTGGCTCGCGCACGGCAATCCCTGGGAGTTCGAACGCCGCGAGAGCGCCTATTTCATCGGCTTCGGCGGCGAGGTCATCGCGACCGACAGCGGTCAGGTTCACTGGAGTCCCGCCGAGGCGGTCGAGGCGATGGCGGTCGACACCCCCGTCGTCGGCTGGCGCGGCGAACACGTCAACACGCTGCGACTGTGGACCGCGCGCGCGTTCGATCCGATCAAGCTCGACCGGTTCAACGCGGGCGACTTTTCTGGTGCGCTTGCGGACCAGCTCCGCGCCGAGACGCTCACGCGCGTGCTCTATCCCAATGATTCGACCGCCGCGGGGCAGGAGTTGCGGCTGCGGCAGGAGTATTTCTTCTCGTCCGCCTCGATCCAGGACATCGTCCGCCGCCACATCCAGTATTTCGGCGACATCCGCACGCTGCCCGACAAGGCCGCGATCCAGCTGAACGACACGCACCCCGCGGTGTCGGTCGCCGAGCTGATGCGGCTGCTGATCGATCATCACGAATTCGCTTTCGACGAGGCGTGGAAGATCACGCGCGCGACCTTTGGCTACACCAACCACACGCTGCTGCCCGAGGCGCTGGAGAGCTGGCCGCTGCCGCTGTTCGAGCGTCTGCTGCCGCGCCACATGCAGATCGTCTACGCGATCAACGCAAGGCTGCTGCGCGAGGCACGCGGGGTCACAGGGATAGACGACCGCGCGATCGCCGCGATCAGCCTGATCGACGAGGGCGGCGAGCGGCGCGTGCGGATGGCCAACCTCGCCTTTGCCGGATCGCACAGCGTCAATGGCGTCGCAGCACTCCATACGCAGCTGATGAAGAAGACGGTCTTCGCGGATCTCCACCGCCTCTATCCGACGCGGATTAACAACAAGACCAACGGGATCACCCCGCGCCGCTGGCTTCAACAGTGCAACCCGGGCCTCACCACGCTGATCCGCGACGCGATCGGCGACGGCTTCCTTGATGATGCCGAACGGCTGATCGATCTCGATGTTTTTGCCGACGATCCCGCGTTCAGGGAGCGGTTTTGGGCGGTGAAGCGTTCGAACAAGGTGGCATTGGCAAATCATATCAAGGACAGCATGGGGCTGCGCATAGACCCCGACGCGCTGTTCGACGTGCAGATCAAGCGCATTCACGAATATAAGCGCCAGCTGCTCAACATCATCGAGACGGTCGCGCTGTACGACCAGATCCGCAGCCATCCCGAACGCGACTGGACGCCCCGCGTGAAGCTGTTCGCGGGCAAGGCGGCGTCGAGCTATCACAATGCGAAACTCGTCATCAAACTGGCGAACGACGTCGCGCGCCGGATCAATTCGGACCCGTCGGTCGGTGGACTGCTCAAGGTCGCGTTCCTGCCCAACTATAATGTGTCGCTCGCGGAGCAGATCATCCCCGCCGCCGATCTCAGCGAACAGATCTCGACCGCCGGGCTCGAGGCGTCGGGCACCGGCAACATGAAGTTCGCAATGAACGGCGCGCTGACCATCGGCACGCTCGACGGCGCGAATATCGAGATCAAGGACCGCGTCGGCGACGACAACATCTTCATCTTCGGCATGACCGCGGACGAGGTCGAAGCGAAGCGCGCATCGGGCTATGATCCGCGCAGCGTGATCGACGGGTCGAACGAGCTCTGCCAGGCGGTCTCGGCGATCGCCTCGGGCGTATTCTCGCCCGATGATCGTCAGCGCTACGCCGGGCTGATGGGCGGACTGTACGAGGGCGACTGGTTCATGCTCGCCGCCGATTTCGACAGCTATGCCACCGCGCAGCGCAGCGTCGACACGCGCTGGAACGATCGCGACGCTTGGGTCGCCTCGACCGTGCGCAACGTTGCGCGTGTGGGCTGGTTCTCGTCGGACCGGACGATCCGTGAATATGCCCGCGATATCTGGACGGTAATGTGAAGCCGCCCGAAGGCGCCATCGTTGCCCTGCTGGAGGGGCGTCACGACGATCCCTTCTCGCTGCTCGGCGTGCATGCCGGCCCCGGCGGCACGTTTGCGCGCGCCTGGCTGCCGGGTGCGACGACCGCCGAGGCGCATGCGCTCGACGGCACGACGCTCGGCACCCTCCCCCGGATCGACGATCGCGGGCTGTTCGAGGGACCGATCGACGGCGATCCGCAACCGGTGAAATATCACGCCGAGGGTGGCGGCGCGGACTGGTGGGTGACCGACCCGTACAGCTTCGGTCCGGTGCTCGGCCCGATCGACGACCTGCTGATGGCGGAGGGCACGCACCACCGCCTCCATGACAAGTTGGGCGCGCACCTGATCGAGCACGAAGGCGCGCCCGGCGTGCATTTCGCGCTCTGGGCCCCCAATGCGCAGCGCGTTTCGGTGGTCGGCGACTTCAACGACTGGGATGGCCGCCGCCATGCGATGCGCAGGCGCGGCGACGTCGGCGTCTGGGAGATCTTCATTCCCGACATCGCCGAATATCGCGCGTATAAATACGAGATCGTCGGCCCCGACGGCCGGCTCCAGCCGCTGAAGGCCGATCCCTTCGCCTTTGCCAGCGAGCTGCGTCCCGCGACCGCATCGATCACCCGCACGCTCGCGCATGAATGGGCGGATACGAGCCACCGCAAACACTGGGCCTCGGTCGATCCGCGCCGCGTGCCGATCAGCATCTACGAGGTGCATGCCGGATCGTGGGACCGCGATGCCGAGGGCTGGTTCCTGACCTGGGATGCGCTCGCCGACCGGCTGATCCCGTATGTGGTCGAGATGGGCTTCACGCACATCGAGTTCATGCCGATCAGCGAACATCCCTATGATCCGAGCTGGGGCTATCAGACCACCGGGCTTTACGCGCCGTCCGCGCGGTTCGGCGATGTCGAGGGGTTCGCGCGGTTCGTCGACGGCGCGCATCTGGCGGGGATCGGCGTGCTGCTCGATTGGGTTCCCGCGCACTTCCCGACCGACGCGTTCGGGCTCGCGCATTTCGACGGTACCGCGCTCTACGAACATGAAGACCCGCGGCTCGGCTTCCACCCCGACTGGAACACCGCGATCTACAATTTCGGGCGGCGCGAAGTATCGTCCTTCCTCGTCAACAACGCGCTGTTCTGGGCCGAGCGCTATCATATCGACGGGCTTCGCGTGGATGCGGTCGCGTCGATGCTCTACCGCGATTATTCGCGCGAGGCGGGCGAATGGATCCCCAACGACACCGGCGGGCGCGAGAACTGGGAGGCGGTCGCCTTCCTGCGGGACATGAACCGCGCGGTGTATGGCCAGCATCCCGGCATCTTCACGATCGCCGAGGAATCGACCTCATGGCCGGGCGTCTCCGCGCCGGTCGGCGACGACGGCAAGAGCGGCGGCCTGGGCTTCGGGTTCAAGTGGAACATGGGCTTCATGCACGACACGCTCCAGTACATGGCGCGCGATCCGCTGCACCGGAAGCATCATCACGGCGAGATCAATTTCGGGCTGGTCTATGCGTTCAGCGAGAATTTCGTCCTGCCGCTCAGCCATGACGAGGTCGTCCATGGCAAGGGCTCGCTGCTGACCAAGATGCCCGGCGACGACTGGCAGCAATTCGCCAATCTGCGCGCCTATTACGCGTTCATGTGGGGTTATCCGGGCAAGAAACTGCTCTTCATGGGGCAGGAGTTTGCGCAGCGCCGCGAATGGTCCGAAGGTCGTGCGCTCGACTGGTGCCTGCGCAACAGCCGCAGCCATGAGGGCATCCGCAACCTCGTCCGCGATCTGAACATAGTCTATCGCGACAAGCCCGCGCTTCATGCGCGCGATTGCGAGGCCGAGGGTTTCGAATGGCTGATCGCCGACGATGCCACCAATTCGGTCTTCGCCTGGCTGCGCAAGGCACCTGGCGCGAAGCCGGTCGCCGTGATCGCCAACATGACGCCGATCGCGCGCGCGCCTTACCGCATCCCGCTGCCGCTCGACGGCCGCTGGTGCGAGATCATCAACAGCGACGCGCATGAATATTGGGGCAGCGGGCTCGGCAACCTCGGCGGCGTGGTCGCGGAGGACGGTGCGGCCTGGGTCACCTTGCCCCCGCTCGCGACGATCATGCTCGAGTTTGAGGGCTGAGACGGAACAAGCCGCGGGTAACGGGGCGTTATACGGCGGACGATTAGGGAGAGACGGACATGGTTGAACGGCGGGGACAGCCACTGGCGCGCGACGCAATGGCGTATGTGCTGGCCGGTGGTCGCGGCAGTCGGTTGATGGAGCTGACCGATACCCGCGCAAAACCCGCGGTGTATTTCGGCGGCAAGGCACGGATCATCGACTTCGCGCTGTCGAATGCGATCAATTCGGGCATCCGCCGGATCGGCGTCGCGACCCAGTACAAGGCGCATTCGTTGATCCGCCATCTTCAGAGCGGCTGGAATTTCCTGCGCTCCGAACGCAACGAGAGCTTCGACATCTTGCCCGCCTCGCAGCGGATCAGCGAGTTTCAATGGTATGAGGGCACCGCCGACGCGGTTTACCAGAATATTGACATCATCGAGAGCCACGCGCCCGAATATATGGTCATCCTGGCGGGTGATCACATCTACAAGATGGATTACGAGCTGATCCTGCAACAGCATTGCGAGACCGGTGCTGACGTCACGATCGCCTGCCTCGAAGTGCCGCGGATGGAGGCGGTCGGCTTCGGCGTGATGGCAGTCGACGAGCATGACAATGTCACCGCGTTCGTCGAGAAGCCGGCCGATCCGCCCGCGATCCCGGGCAACCCGGACATCGCGCTGGCGTCGATGGGGATCTACGTCTTCCACACCAAGCTGCTGTTCGACGAATTGCGTCGCGATGCCGAGACGCCGGGATCCGCACGCGATTTCGGCAAGGACATCATCCCCTACCTCGTCAAGCACGGCAAGGCGGTCGCGCATCGCTTCTCCGACAGCTGCGTCCGCTCGGGCAGCGAGGTCGAGGCCTATTGGCGCGACGTCGGCACGGTCGACGCCTATTGGGAGGCCAATATCGACCTCACCGACGTGGTGCCCAAGCTCGACCTCTACGACCGCAGCTGGCCGCTCTGGACCTATTCGGAGGTCACCCCGCCGGCCAAGTTCGTCCATGCCGATGACGGACGCCGCGGCGAAGCGGTGTCGAGCCTCGTTTCGGGCGACTGCATCATCTCGGGATCGTCGATCCACCGTAGCCTGATCTTCACGGGCACGCGTGCGCACAGCTATTCGATGCTCGATCAGGCGGTGATCCTGCCGCATTGCGAGATCGGCCGCGGCGCGCGCCTGTCGAAAGTCGTGGTCGATCGCGGCGTCGTCATCCCTGACGGCCTCGTCGTCGGCGAGGATGCCGAACTCGACGCGCAGCGTTTCCGCCGCACCGACAGCGGCGTGGTGCTCGTAACCAAATCCATGATCGACCGGCTGATCGCGTGAGGGTGTATACGACGCTTTCTCGATCAGGACAGGGGCCCGGCTGATGCGTGTTCTCTCGGTAGCGTCCGAAGCCTATCCGTTGATCAAGACCGGTGGCCTTGCGGATGTCGTCGGCGCGCTGCCCGCCGCGCTCGCGCATCACGGCGTCGCGATGACCACCTTCCTTCCCGGCTATCCCGCGCTCACCGCGGTCATGCGGACGGCAAAGGTCGTCCACCGCTACACCGACCTGCTCGGCGTCGAGGCGCGGATCCTCGCGGCGAGCATCGGCGACCATCCGCTGCTGATCCTCGACGCGCCCAGCCTGTTCGCGCGTGGCGGCGGTCCGTATGGCGACACGACCGGCGCCGACTGGGTCGACAACTGGCTGCGCTTTGCCGCGTTCAGCCGGGCCGCCGCCGACCTCGCCTCGGGCGTTGTCGACGGGCAGCAGTTCGACATCCTCCATGCGCATGACTGGCAGGCGGCAATGGCGCCGGCCTATCTGCGCTACGCCCCCGGGCCGGGCACGCCGGCAAAGACGATCGTGACGATACACAATATCGCCTTCCAGGGCCGCTATGGCGCGGAGATCTTCGCCGACCTCGCGCTGCCCGACGCGGCGTTCGCGCTCGACGGGATCGAATATTATGGCGGCGTCGGTTTCCTGAAGGCCGGGCTCGAGGCTGCTGATGCGATCACCACGGTCAGCCCGACCTATGCCGCCGAGATCCGTCGCGGCGAATTCGGCATGGGCCTCGAAGGGCTGATCAACGTCCGTGCCGATCGGCTGACGGGAATCGTCAACGGCATCGATCCCGCAGTCTGGAACCCCGCCACCGATGCCGCGCTACCGTCGCGCTACACCGCGCGCACGCTCACCCGCCGCCGCATCAACAAGCGTGCGGTCGAGACGCTGTACGGCCTCGACACCGGCGACGGCCCGATCTTCACCGTCATCAGCCGGCTCACCTGGCAAAAGGGCATGGACGTCCTCGTCGCGGCAATCGACGAGCTGGTGGCGCTCGGCGGCCGGCTGGCACTGCTCGGGTCGGGCGATAGCGCGCTGGAGCACGCCTTTCTCGCCGCCGCCGAGCGGCATCCGGGCCGGGTCGGCGTTCGCATCGGCTATGACGAGCCGGTCTCGCATCTGCTTCAGGCGGGTGCGGATGCGATCCTGATCCCTTCGCGCTTCGAACCCTGCGGCCTGACTCAGCTCTACGGGCTGGCCTATGGCTGCATCCCCGTCGTCGCGCGCACCGGCGGGCTGGCCGACACGGTGATCGACGCGAACGAGGCGGCGGTCGCCGCAGGCGTTGCTACCGGTATTCAGCATGACGGCATCACGCCCGAAGCGCTTAGCCATGCGTTGCGCCGAACGATCGCGCTCTATGCACGCCCCGATCGCTGGGCCATGTTGCAGCGCAATGCGATGCGCGCGGACTTCTCGTGGGACGAGAGTGGCCGGCGTTATGCGACCCTGTATTCGAACCTTGTGGAGTCTACATGATCCGTACCGTTACAAGCACGCCCTATACCGACCAGAAGCCGGGCACATCGGGTCTGCGCAAGAAGGTGAAGGTCTTCCAGCAGACTAACTATGCCGAGAATTTCGTCCAGTCGGTGTTCGACGTGGTCGAGGACAAGACCGGCACGACGCTGGTAATCGGCGGCGACGGCCGCTTTCTCAACCGCGAGGTGATCCAGGTCGCAATCCGCATGGCCGCCGCGAACGGCTTTGGTCGCGTGATTGTCGGGCGTGGCGGCATCCTGTCGACACCCGCCGCCAGCCACATGATCCGCAAGCGTGGGGCGATCGGCGGGCTGGTCCTGTCCGCCAGCCACAATCCTGGCGGTCCCGACGAGGATTTCGGGATCAAGTACAACATCGCCAATGGCGGTCCCGCGCCTGAATCGATCACCGACGCGATCAACGCGCGGACGCTCGAGATCGACCGCTGGCTGACCGTCGACGCGGCCGACATCGATCTCGACCAGGACGGTGAGGTCATGGTCGGCGACATGCCGGTCGAGGTGGTCGATCCGGTCGAGGACTATGCCGCGCTGATGGAGACGCTGTTCGACTTCGACGCGATCCGCGCTGCCAAGCTGACGATGGCGTTCGACGCGATGAGCGCGGTCACCGGGCCCTATGCGACAGAGATCCTCGAACGCCGCCTGGGCTTTGCCGCGGGCACGGTGCGCAACGGCACCCCACTGCCCGATTTCGGTGGGCATCACCCCGACCCCAACCTCGTCCACGCGCATGAGCTGTACGAGACGATGATGGCGCCCGACGCCCCCGATTTCGGTGCAGCATCGGATGGCGATGGCGACCGCAACCTGATCATCGGCCGCCACCGCTTCGTGACCCCGTCGGACAGCCTCGCGATGCTCGCGGCAAACGCGCACCTCGCCCCCGGTTATGCCGGAGGGCTGAAGGGCATTGCCCGCTCGATGCCGACCAGCGCGGCTGCCGACCGCGTCGCACAGGCGCTCGGCATTCCCGCGTACGAGACGCCGACCGGCTGGAAGTTCTTCGGCAACCTGCTCGATGCCGGCATGGCGACGATCTGTGGTGAGGAAAGCGCCGGGACCGGGTCCGATCACGTTCGCGAGAAGGACGGGCTCTGGGCAGTGCTCCTTTGGCTCAACATCCTCGCGGTCCGCGGCGAGAGCGTCGACGCGATCGCGCGCGATCACTGGGCGAAGTACGGCCGCAACTATTACGCCCGCCACGATTACGAGGGCATCGAGACCCCGCGCGCCGACGCGCTGATGGCCGCGTTGCGCGCCAGCCTCGCCACCCTGCCCGGCAAGCAGTTCGGTGATCTCACCGTCGAGACCGCGGACGAGTTCGCCTATACCGACCCGACCGACGGCTCGATCAGTCGCAACCAGGGCGTCCGCATTCTGTTTGAAGGCGGCAGCCGCGTCGTGTTCCGCCTCTCGGGCACCGGCACCACCGGCGCGACGCTGCGCGTCTATCTCGAACGCTACGAGCCCGTCGGCGGTGATCTCGACCGCGAAACCGGCAACATGCTGGCGAGCATCGTCGCGGCGGCCGAATCGATCGCGGGGATCGCGCAGCACACCGGCCGCAGCGCGCCCGACGTCGTTACCTGAGCGCGTCGCCCCGCGGCAGGCGGGCCGGGGTTCAAACCCCGGCCATAGTCTTCTAGGCTGGCCGTCATGATCCTTCGCCGTCGCCGCAGCGCGCTCTACATGCCCGCCTCCAACCCCCGCGCCATCGCCAAGGCCCGCAGTCTGGCCTGCGACGTCGTGATCCTCGACCTCGAAGATGCGGTGGCGCCCGACGAGAAGGCGGCGGCGCGCGACCGTGTCGTTGCCGAGATCGGCACGGGGGGGGGCGGCACGCGGGAGCTGGTGGTGCGGATCAACGCGCTCGATACCCCATGGGGTGCCGACGACATCGCCGCGCTGCGCGGTATCGGCGTCGATGCGGTGCTCGTGCCCAAGATCTCCGGCGCCGTCGATCTTGCCGCCGTCCGCGCCGCACTGGGTACCGACGGGCCGCCGATCTGGGCGATGATCGAGACCTGTGGCGGCGTGCTCGAACTCCCTGCGATCGCCCGTGCCGCAGCAGGATCGCGGCTCACCGCGCTGATTGCCGGCACCAATGACCTCGCCAAAGAGCTGCGCTGCCGCCCCGGCGTCGATCGAATGCCAATCATCCCCGCGCTGATGGCGATCGTGACGGCCGCGCGCGCGGCCGGGCTGGTGGCGCTGGACGGCGTCTGCAACGCGCTCGACGATCCGGCGCGCCTCGCGGTGGAAGCCGAACAGGGCGCAGGCCTCGGCTATGACGGCAAGACGCTGATCCATCCGGCACAGATTGCGGCGGCGAACACCGCGTTCGGCCCCACCCCCGACCAGCTCGCCTGGGCCCGGACAATAGTCGCGGCGTTCGCGGACGGCGCCACTGCGGACAAGGGCGCGATCCGGCTAGACGGTCAGATGGTCGAACGACTCCACCTCGCCGAAGCCGAGGCGATGCTCGCACAGGCGGGTCAGCCCGCGGGCTGACCCCGGCTCAGCGCGGGCGGCCGACCCAGTCCGCGACCTGCTGTGCGACGCTGTTGGCCGCGGTGTTGATCCCCGCCGCCGCGGACGGCGCATCGATCGACGCGACCGGGACGCGCGCCTCGAAGCGACGCTTCTCGACCGACTGCATCCCTGCCCGCGTCAGCGAGGCATCGAACGTCACGACCGCCTCGCGCGTCGTCGCGTCGAGCCCGAAATTGCGCAGCTCCCCGCCCAGCATTGCACTCGGATCGCCGACTGCCTGGACCGTCGACAGCACGACCATCCCGGTGCGCGCAGCCACCGTGTCGGACATCAGTCGCGCGAACAGCCGCGCGGGCGGTTCGGCCCATTGCGCGTCCTTCACATAGGCGATCGACGTCGCAGTCGCCTGCACCGGCACGCGCGCGGTCGCCAGCGCTTGCGGCACCGTCGGCACCTGCAGCGTGATCGACTTCGACGTCGCCGAATTCTGGTTCTGCCCGACCGCGACCGCGGACTGCGTCGTCAGCGTCAGCAGGGTCGGCGGCGGTGCGGCGCCAAAGCTGATGCAGGCGCTGAGCGGCAGGGCCGCGAGGAGGATGAACAGCGGTGTCTTCATGGCGGTCATCACTTACCCTTATAGTCCGGAAGCTTCTGCTGCCCGACGAGCGAGCCTGCCCCCTGCTGGTCGACACGTTCGGCAACCGAGGACAGCGCCGCGGCGGTGGTGCGCAGATCGTGGACGAGGCGGTTAGCTTCGGGAATGGTGGTCTTCGAGAAGGCCTGCAGCCCGGGCCGCGCGTCGCCGATCGCCGCGTTCAGCGTTTCGGCGCTGGTCTGTGCCGACTGGATCGCCTTGTTCAGATTGGCCATCGCCGGTTTCACGTCTTCGGAGAGCACCCCGTTGGTGGTCTGCGCGAGCACGCCGAACTGCTGCGCGGCATCGCCCGCCTGCTGGATCGCGACCCGCGTCTGCGCCAGCGTTGCGGCGATCTCCGGCCCGCGATCGGCCAGCGCATCGGTCAGGCGATTGGTGTTCTCGAGGATCCCGGCGATCGACGCCTGGTTGCGATCGGTTAGCAGCCCGGTCAGCCGCTCAGTCAGCGTCGACAGACGCTCGAGCAGCTGCGGCGCCGAATTGAGGATTGCACCGAGCCCGCCCTGCTTGGTCGGGATGACCGGCACGCCATACGGGCATGGCTGGCCGTTCGAATCGGGGCAGCCGACCGCGGGCGCACCCTTGCGCGCGCCATCGAGCGACACCTGGCTGACGCCGGTGAAGCCGACGCCCGAGATCGATGCGGTCGTGCCCTGGAGCACCGGCGTCTCCTCGTTCACGCTGATGCGGACGCGGACGAACTGCGGGTCGTTCTTCCACAGCGAGATCGACTTCACCTGACCAGACGGCACACCCGAAAAGGTGACTGCGGAGCCGCGCGCCAGACCATCGACCGACTGGCGGAAGAAGATGTCATATTCCTTCTCTTCCGTGCCACCGAGCCGCGCGATCCACACGGTGAACAGCGCGAGCATCGCCAGCAGGATCAGCACGACGGCGCCGACAAGGACATGGTTCGAACGGGTTTCCATCAGAGCGTCCTTGCTTCTTTCTCGGCATATGTCGCGTCGGCGTCGTCCGGCGCGGACTGCTTGGACTGGACTTCGGTCGGGTGGGCATCGGCAACCGCGTCGGCGCTGCGATGCGCCTCCTTGGTCGCCACTGCGGCGCGGCCGCGCGGCCCCTTGAAATATTCCTCGATCCACGGATGGTCGAGCGCGAGCAGTTCGTCGATCGTGCCGACCGCGATCACCTTCTTGTCGGCGAGCACCGCGACACGGTCGCAAATCGCGTAAAGCGTATCGAGGTCGTGCGTGATTAGGAAGACGGTCAGGCCCAGCGTCTTCTGCAACGACTGGGTCAGCGAATCGAACGCCGCCGCACCGATCGGGTCGAGCCCGGCGGTCGGTTCGTCGAGGAACAACAGTTCGGGGTCGAGCGCGAGCGCGCGCGCGAGCCCGGCGCGCTTCTTCATGCCGCCCGACAGTTCGGCGGGAAACTTGTTCGCGGCATCCGCGGGCAGGCCGGTCATCACGACCTTGTACGCCGCGATCTCGGCGAGCAGCGCGGGCGGCAGATCGGGATAGAATTCGCGCAGCGGCACCTCGACATTTTCGGCAACCGTCAGCGTCGAGAACAGCGCGCCGCCCTGGAACAGCACGCCCCAGCGCTTGCGGATCTCGGTCGCCTCGGTCTCCTCGCGGCCGATATTCGATTCGCCGAACACCGTGATCGCGCCCTCGGCGGGCGTCTGGAGGCCGATGATCGAGCGCATCAGCACCGACTTGCCGGTCCCCGACCCGCCGACCACGCCGAGAATCTCGCCACGCCGGACGTCGAGATCGAGACCGTCATGCACGACCGAATCGCCGAACTCGTTCCTCAGCCCCTTTACGGAGATGATGCTGTCGTCAGTCTTGCGGGCCATCAGTCCCAGCCGATCCAGGTGAAGAATACCGCGAAGAACGCGTCGAGCACGATGACGAGGAAGATGCCCTGCACCACCGCCGAGGTCGTGCGCAGCCCGACCTGTTCGGCGTCGGCCTCGACCTGCATGCCCTGGAAACAGCCCGCGACCGCGATGATCGCGCCGAAGACCGGGGCCTTGATCAGCGCGATGTACAGATCGGTGATCGGCACGACTTCGCGGATCCGGGCGATGAAGGTGACGGGCGGGATGCCGAGCTGGATCCAGCACAGCAGCCCACCGCCGATGATCGCGATCAGCGACGCGTAGAAGGCGAGCAGCGGCATCATCACGATCGCCGCCAGCACGCGCGGCAGGACCAGCGCCTCCATCGGCGACACCCCGATCGTCCGCATCGCGTCGATCTCTTCGGTCAGCTTCATCGTGCCGAGCTGCGCGGCAAAGGCGGAGCCCGACCGGCCCGCGACCATGATCGCAGTCATCAGTACGCCGAGTTCACGCAGCGTCAGCCGCCCGACCAGGTTGATCGTGAACACCTCTGCGCCGAACTGGCGGAGCTGGACCGCACCCTGCTGCGCGATGACGACGCCGATCAGGAAGCTCATCAGCCCGACGATGCCGAGTGCGGCGATGCCCACGACCTCGAAGCGCTGGACGACCGCGTTGAAGCGGAAGCGCTTGGGGTGGCGAATGACGCTGCCGAAGGCGATCGTCGTCGCGCCCAGAAAGGCGAGCAGGCCGAGCATCGTCCGGCCGGTCAGCACGACCGCGTCGCCGATCTCGCCCAGCACGCGCTTTACCGAACCGACCGGCTTGCCGCGTGCCGCCAGCGGCTGGTCGGAGGCGACGACCTGATCGAACAAATTCTGGCCGTCGGCATCGAGCCCGTCGATCGTCGCGTCGTTGCGTGCGGCGAAGCGGTGGACGATCCAGGCGCCGATCGTGTCGATCCGGTCGACCTGGCTCAGATCGACCCGTTTGATCGACGCGGCATCGACCGCCTCGAGCCGATCGGGAAGATTTCCGATGTTGGCGAGCGACAGATCGCCGGTGAAGCGAAGCGTACCCGTGTCGGCACCGTCCTGCTGAAAATCGGCCATCGCGCTCATCGGCGGCACCTTTGCGGCAAACGGACTGGATCGGCAAGACGAATGCTGTGTAAGCCGGCCCAATGACCCAGCTTCTCGCCATCTACGACATGGACAAGACGATCACCCACGCGCCGACCTGGACGCCGTTCCTGATCCACACCACGCGCACCGGCGGCGCGCCGTGGCGACTCGCGCTGGTGCCGGTCGCGGCGCTTGCGGCGGCGGGGTATCTCGCCAAGCTGATGAGCCGCGGCCGCCTGAAGCACATCATGCAGCGGATGATGCTCGGCAAAACGCTGACCCCGGCGCAGGAGCGTCGCGCCGCCGAGGCGTTTGCCGACCGCGTGATGCGCGACGGGGTCTTCGCGGCCGCGCTCCGCCAGATCGAGGCGGATCGCGCGGCGGGATACAGGCTGGTGATGGCGACCGCCTCCTACCGCTTCTACGTCGAGTCGATCGCCGAACGGCTCGGCTTCGATGCGGTGATCGGTACCGAGAGCCTGCGCGACGCGAACGGCCATCTGCTCGCCGGGATCGACGGCGAGAATTGCTACGGCCCCGCCAAGCTCGCGATGATCGAGCGCTGGATGGCGCGTGAGGGGATCGCGCGACACGATGCGCATGTCCGCTTCTATTCGGACCATGTCTCCGATGCGCCGACCTTTGCCTGGGCCGACGAACCGTTCGCGGTCAACGCGCACGGTCCGCTCCGCCTGCTGGCAAAGGCAAAGGGCTGGCCGATGCCCGACTGGGAGCGATAACCGGGGCGACTAGAGGATCCGGTCGACCGTGTGGATCACCAGGCCGACGAGCCCGCCGACGATTGTGCCGTTGACGCGGATATATTGCAGATCGCGACCGACCGCATTCTCCAGCCGGCTGGTGATCGTCTCGGCATCCCAGCCGCGCACCGTCTCCGACACGAGCCGGACGATCCCGTCGCCATAATCCGCCGCGATGCCGACGACCGCGCGGCGGACGAACCGGTTGATCGTATGCGACAGCCGCGGATCGTGGAGCAGCGTCTCGCCAAGCTGGCGCAGCACGTCGCCCAGCTTGCCCGCCATCGCCCGCTCGGGATCGCGCGCGATCGCCAACAGCGCACCGCGTGCCTGCTCCCACAGACCGTCGAGCCAGCGCTGCATCGCGGGGTTGTCGAGCAGGTCGTTCTTCATCGCCTCGACCCGCTCGCGCATGCGGCGGTCATATTGCAGGTCCCAGGCCAGCCGCTCGAGCGCCTCCTCTGCCTTCAGCCGCAACGGGTGCTGGGGATCCTCTGCCATCTCGGCGAGCAGGCGGTCGAACCCGTTGATCAGCTTGTCCGCGACCGTGGTGTCGAGCCCCGTCCAGCGCAGGATCGAACCCGACTTCTCGTGCACCATCGCGCGGACGAGATGGTCGTTCGCGGCGAGCGTGACCGATGCCCAGCGGATCGCCGCCTCGAGCAGCGGGGCGTGACGACGTTCGGCGATCGCCGCCTTGAGCAGCTGGCCGAGGATCGGCGATATCTCGGTCTGGCGCAGCCTCGCGCGGATGCCGGCCTTCACCATGCCGCCGAGCCGCGCGGGGTCGAGGCCTTCGAGGATCTGCGCGACCAGCTTTGACGCACCAGACCGGAACCGTCCCCCTGCCCCTTCGGGTGGATCGGTCAGCCAGTGTGCGATCGCGCCCGCGACGTCGAGCCGCCGCATCCGGCGCGAGATGACCGAGGGCAGCAGGAAATTATCGCGCAGGAATATCGCCAGCGTGTCGCCGATCCGGTCCTTGTTCCGCGGAATGATCGCGGTGTGCGGGATCGGCATCCCGAGCGGATGGCGGAACAGCGCGGTCACCGCAAACCAGTCCGCCAACCCGCCGACCATCGCCGCCTCGGCAAAGGCCCGGACGAAGCCGATCGCAGGATGCCGGTCGACCAGCACGCGGCTGACCAGGAACACGACCGCCATCAATACCAGCAGCCCGGTCGAGACGATCCGCATGCGAATGAGAGCCGGGTTGGTCGCTTCCTTGGCCAGGCGCACGCGGGAATTCGATGTCATGTCCGAAACAATCCCCGAACGCAGGGATAGTTCACCCGTGAGGTATCACGCCGGCGATCATTCCGCCGGCTGTGTCCCGCCATCGCCGTCGCGAAAGCCGATCTTGGGCGATGCGGGTCCGAGCGCCGGCGCGTTGGGGCCGGCGATCCCGACCACCTCCGCCCCGTCGTCGCCGGGCCGGAAGGTGAGCAGACGACGACCCAGTCGTGGCCCTGCCCAGCGCTCGATACCGACCGCGATGCTGAACGTCGCCGGCACGATCAGCAGCGTCAGCACGGTCGACATCACCAGACCACCGATCACGGTGATGCCCATCGGCGCGCGGAACGATCCGTCGCCGCCGATCGACAGCGCGGTCGGCACCATGCCCGCGACCATCGCGACCGTGGTCATGACGATCGGCTGCGCGCGCTTGTGCCCGGCATCGACGATCGCGGTCCAGATATCGACGCCCTTGCCCATCTCCTCAAGCGCGAAGTCGATCAGCAGGATCGAGTTCTTCGCGACGATCCCGAGCAGCATTAGCAGCCCGATATAGACCGGCATCGAGATAGGATGGCCCGTCACCCACAAGGCGAGCAGTCCGCCGAGCGGCGCGAGGATCAGCGAGCCCATGTTGACGAACGGCGGCAACAGACGGCGATAGAGCAGCACGAGCACCGCGAAGACGAGCAGCACGCCCGCCACCACCGCGACGATGAAGTTGCTGATCATCTCGGCCTGCCACTTGGCCTGGCCGAGCACGAGTTCGCTCACCCCGATCGGCAGCGCGTTCATCGTCGGCAGCGCATGGATCTGCTTCTGCGCATCACCGCTGATTACGCCGGGCGCCAGGTCCGCACCGATTGACAGCTGACGCTGCTGGTTGACGCGGTCGATCTTGGTCGGCCCCGAGCCCAGCCCGATATCGGCGACGAGGCTGAGCGGCACCGATCCACCCGTCGCGGTGGCGACCGGCAGGTTCTGGATCGTCGCGAGGCTCGTCCGCGCATTCTGATCGAGCGCGACGCGGATCGGGATCTGGCGATCGCTGAGCGAGAAGCGCGCGCTGTTCTGGTCGATATCGCCCAGCGTCGCGATGCGGATCGCACTCGACAGGCCCTGCGTCGTCACGCCGAGATTGGCGGCGAGATCGAGCCGCGGTCGGATGACGATTTCAGGCCGCTGCAGATTGCCCGCGACGCGCGGCGCGACGAGCGAGGGCAGTTTCGCCATTTCGGTGACGATCTTCTGCGCGGTCGCGTCGAGCTTGACCGGGTCGTCGCCGCCCAGCGTGATCGTCACGTCGCGATTGCTGCCGCCCCAGCCGAACTGCGACCGGAACGACACGCGCGCATCGGGGATCGCCGCGAGTTGCGGCGCGAGGCTCCGCTCGAACGCGGTGCTCTTCATCGAGCGATCGTCCTTTAGCGTCGCGGTGACGCGGCCATTGCCGACTGCGGTGCGCGCATAGACCGATGCGACATCGGGTTGCGCCTGGAGGATGCTCGCGACCCGGGTCACGACCGCCTGAGTCTGCGCCAGCGTCGTGCCGGGGACCATGTCGATCGTCGCGGTGCTGGTGTCGCTGTCGCGCGGCGGCTGGAAGGTCGAGGGCAGGACGAAGAACATCGCGATCGTGATCGCGGTCGCCGCCGCACCCGCCACGACCGGCAGCCAGCGGTGCCGCAGCGTGAAGCGCAGCGACGCCATGTACCAGTCCATCAGCTTGCCTTCGCCGTGACTGGCGGTGCCGTGCGCCTTCAGGAAATAGGCCGCGATCATCGGCGTGATGAGGCGCGCGACCGCGAGGCTCATCAGCACCGAGGCGACCACGGTCAGACCGAAATTCTTGAAGAACTGACCCGAGATACCCGGCATCAGTCCGACCGGCAGGAACACCGCGACGATCGACATCGTCGTCGCCAGCACTGCCAGCCCGATCTCGTCGGCGGCGTCGATCGACGCCTGATAGGCGGATTTGCCCATCCGCATGTGCCGGACGATGTTCTCGATCTCGACGATCGCGTCATCGACCAGCACGCCCGCGACCAGGCTGAGCGCGAGCAGCGTCATCTGGTTCAGCGTGAAGCCGAGCAGATCCATGAACCAGAAAGCGGGAATCGCCGACAGCGGAATCGCGAGCGCGGAGATGATCGTCGCGCGCCAGTCGCGCAGGAACAGGAACACCACGATCACCGCGAGCACCGCGCCCTCGATCATCGCATCGATCGCGCTGTGATATTGCTCCTCGGTATATTTCACGCTGTTCGAGCGCAGCACGAAATGCACTGCCGGATTGCGCTTCTCCAGCGCCTCGAGCTTCTTGACCGCATCGTTGAACACGGTGACGTCGGACGCGCCCTTGGCACGCTGAAAGTCGAAGCTGATGACCTGGCGACCGTTGATTGCCGCCGCCGTCCGCTGCTCGGCATAAAGGTCGCGGACCTGCGCGATGTCCGCCAGCCGCACGGTCCGCCCGCCGACCGAGATCTGCGTCTGGCCAAGGTCATAGGCGTTCTTGGCATTGCCGAGCACGCGGACCGACTGTTCGGATCCGGCGATCTCCGCGCGGCCGCCCGCCGCGTTCAGATTGACCTGACGCAACTGCGCGTTGACCTGGCTCGCCGTCAGGCCTTGGCTCTGCAGCTTGACGGGATCGAGGATCACGCGAATCTCGCGGCTCACCCCGCCATTGCGGTTGACCGCGGCAAGCCCCGATACCGACAGCAGCTCCTTGGCTACAGTATTGTCGATGTACCAGCTGAGCTGTTCGACCGTCATGTCGCTGGCGATCGCGGAATAGCTCGCGATATCCTCGTCGGTGGTGTTGGCGCGGAACACCTGCGGCTCGAGGATCCCCTCGGGCAGGTCGCCGCGAATCTGCGCGATCGCGTCGCGCACGTCGTTGACCGCGCGGTCGATCGGCGTGCCGATATTGAGCTGGATGACCGTCTGCGACGTACCTTCGGTGACCGTCGAGCTGATCTGGTCGATGCCCTGGAGCGTCCGCACCGCCGCCTCGACCCGCTGCGTGACCTGGGTTTCCAGTTCGGTCGGCGCCGCGCCCGGCTGGCTGATGACGACGATCGCGATCGGGAAATCGATATCCGGATCGTTGTTCACGTCCATCCGCATGAAACTGACGATTCCCGCCAGCGTCAGTGCGAGGAACAGCACGATCGGCGGTACCGGGTTGCGGATCGCCCAAGCCGAGATGTTGCGGAAACCCATGGTGCGTCAGCCCCGTTTGATACTGGTGGGTGTCGTCGTCGCGCTGGTCGTCGCCTTGGTCACGGGCTTGACCTTCTGCCCCGGTGCGAGGAACCCGCCGGCCGACTGGACGACGCGTTCGTTGCCCTGCAGCCCGCCTGCAATCGTCACCGCACTGTCGGAAACCTGACCGATCTTCACGTCGCGGCGCACCACCTTGTCGTCGGGACCGACAACATACACGAAACTGCCCTTGTCGTCGCTCTGCAACGCCGAGTCGGGAAGCTGCGGTGCGACCGTCGCGCCACCGACGATCGACGCCGCGGCAAACCCGCCCGGGCGCAGCGCGGGATCATAGGCGAGCGCGATTCGCGCGACGCCCTGGCGCGTCTGTGGGTCGATCACCGGCGACACCTGCCAGACCTCACCCTTATACCCCTTGGCCGAACCGACCGGGGTCACCGTCGCCCGCGCGCCGACTGGAAGGCCGAGCAGATCGCTTTCGGCCAGCGCTGCGCGCATTTCCATCTGTCCGCCCATCGCCATGCGGAACAGCACGCCGGTCCCCGAGCTGACGATCTGCCCGGGCTCGACGCCGCGGGTCAGCACGAGGCCGGCGGCCGGTGCACGGATGTCGAGTCGCCCGTTGCGCGCGCGGGCCTCGCCGAGCGACGCCTGCGCCACCTTGACGCGCGCCGCCGCCGCATCGCGCGTCGCCGCCTTGCGCTGGAGATCCGCCTTCGAGATGAACCCGCGATCGACCAGCTGCTGCGCACGGTCGAGCTCCGCCTGTGCGATCGTCTCGTCCGACCGCGCCACCGATACGGATGCCGACAGCGATGCCGCGGTCTCGGTCTGGACCGAGCGGTCGACCGTCGCGAGCACCTGCCCCGCCGCGACCCACTGGCCCGGCTCGACCAGCACGCGCGTGATCATCCCGCCCTCGCCCGCGACGCCGACGGGCATTTCGCGGCGCGCGGCCAGCGTACCGGTCGCGGCGATCACGCGGTCGACGGTCTGGCGACCGGGCACGATGACGGTGACGCTCGGAATCTGCTCGGTCGGCGCGCCGGGCGCCGCCGCATCCTTCTTGCCCGATCCGAACGCGAACCAGGCAATGGCCAGCGCCGCGAGGATGACGACCACCGCGATGATGATGTTGCGACGGGTATGCGACGGCGGCGTCTGATCCGTCAGCACCTGCTGCGGCTCGCCGCCGATCGTCCTGGCTTCGTAGTTCATGCGCGCGCTATCCCCGTCCCGACCCGAATCCGCCGGACCACTCGCCAGCTGTATTATATAAATAGATCACCGTGCTCAAGCCCCCCGGCACGCCGCGCAGCCAAATGTCAGACATGACCAGGATCGCACCTGTCTGCAAGCTGCACGCGATGTTCAGCCTGCGTTGACCCGGCTTCGATCAATCGCGAAAGCAGGCTGACTTACAGGGAGACACGATATGACCAGGTTCACCATGATCGCGACGCTGGCGGCGGTTCCGCTCGCCGCCGCGATCCCCGCCGCCGCTTCGGCGCAGGCGCAGGCGTCGACGGTCGAACCGATGGTCCCCGCGACTGGGACCGTGCTCGACGTCAGCGCCGAGGGCCGCACCACGCGCGTGCCCGATGTCGCGACGATCCGTGCGGGTGTCGTCTCGCAGGCGACGACCGCCGCGGCTGCGCTGGCGGACAATGCGCAGCGGATGAATCGCGTGCTCGCAGCGTTGAAGAAGGCCGGGGTCGCGCCGCGCGACATCGCCACCGCGACGGTCGGGCTCGCGCCGCAATATCGCTATGCCGACAACCAGCCGCCGGCGGTCACCGGCTATCAGGCGACCAACAGCGTCTCGATCCGCTTCCGCGACGTGGCGAAGTCGGGCGCGATCCTCGATGCGCTGGTCGCCGAAGGTGCGAACCAGATCGACGGGCCCAATCTGTCGATCGACCAGCCCGATGCGGCGCTGGACGAGGCGCGGGCCGATGCGGTCAAGCGCGCGCGTGCCCGCGCCGAGATCTATGCGCGGTCCGCCGGGATGCGCGTCTCGCGGATCGTCTCGATCACCGAGAATGGCGAGAACGCCGGCAACCCGAACCCGCCGGTGTTCATGGCCCGCGCCTCGATGGCCAAGGACAGCACCCAGATCGTCGCGGGCGAGAAGGACGTCACCGTCTCGGTCCAGGTCCGCTTCCTGCTGAACTGAGCGCATAGAAAAAGGGCCGCCCGGTCGCCCGGACGGCCCTTTTTCAACGCTGTGTAGCGACCGCTCTTAGCGGACGCTGCCGCGGCGCACGAGGTTGACGATCGCGAGCAGCACGATCGCGCCAAGCAGCGACACGATGAAGGAGGTCAGCGTCAGCGGTGCGCTGTTGATCGAGCCACCCGACAGGATCAGGCCGCCGATGAAGGCGCCGACGATGCCGACGATGATGTTCAGGAAGATGCCCTGCTGCGCGTCGGTGCGCATGATCATGCTGGCAATCCAGCCGATGACGCCGCCGATGATCAGCCAAAGAATGATACCCATTTTACTTTCCCTCCGTTGTTCCCGTAGCCGGGCGATGGCGGAAAGACGTGCGAGCACGGACGTTTGTTCCGCCCGCGTTTTGATTATGTAGGCTGATTCGGGTCAGTATTTTTGCTGCCTTTCGTACAGCGACTTATAGTGCTGGATCCGTGTCACGCGCAGGCCCGGCATCCCCGACCGGTCGATCGCGCGCTGCCATCCGGCAAATTCCTCGACCGTCAGTCCATAGCGGTCGCAGACCTCGTCGACCGACAACAGACCGCCATTGACCGCGGCGACGACCTCGGCCTTGCGGCGTACGACCCACCGCGTCGTGCTCGGCGGCGGCAGCGAATCCAGCGTCAATTGCTCGCCGAGCGGTCCGATGACCTTGGCAGGGCGGAACTTCTGGTTCTCGATCATTTACAACCTCTGATCGGGGCGGGGGCCCCCTCTCGATACGTGGCTACGACCCGTAGCCAAGGGAGTTGAAGAATGGCTGAAACGCCGCGGTAAACGCCGCGGTCATTCCTGTTTCCATCGCGTCAAGGCATCCGCCATTGGCCCGTTGAACGCCCCGTGGACGGGGGCGAACAGCTTGGGATCGATCGCACCCCGCGAAAACCCGGCCTGAACCGCCGCGGTCGGGCTCGCCGCCTGACGCGCGGCGATCCCGACGATCAACACCGCCAGGTCACCGGGCAGAACGGTCAGCTCGGCCTCTCGATCGAAACGGGGGAAGCTCAGATCCAACGCGACACTCGCAAAACACCAACTAGAGGTTCCGTCTAAACGCCGGGGAATGAAAACGAGGTAAAGTTCGGGACAAAGAGTTGTCGCGCCTGTCGCTTTTTTTGCAACGCCTCGTCGCAGAGACTATGGTGTACCGATGGAACAGGCGGATTTTCAGCTCGGCGGCGCGACACCAGGGTCGGGGTCGCTGGCCGGTCGACGGATCGTCGTCGCGATGTCGGGCGGGGTCGACAGCTCGGTCGTCGCGGCGCTCGCGCATGCGACCGGCGCGGAGACGATCGGCGTGACGTTGCAACTCTACGACCACGGCGAGGCGGTCGGCCGCGCGGGCTCGTGCTGCGCGGGCCGCGACATTCGCGACGCGCGCGCGGTTTGCGACCGGCTGGGCATCGCACATTACGTCTTCGATCATGAATCGAGCTTTCGCGAACAGGTCGTCGACACCTTTGCCGACGCTTATCTCGCGGGGCGCACGCCGATCCCGTGCGTCCAGTGCAACATGGGACCCAAGTTCACCGATCTGCTGAAGCTCGCGCGCGATCTCGGCGCGGACTGCCTGGCGACCGGCCATTATGTCCGCCGCGTCGAGGGGACGCACGGCGCCGAACTCCACTGCGGCGCGGATCCTGCCCGCGACCAGAGCTATTTCCTGTTCGCGACGACGCAGGCGCAGCTCGACTATCTGCGCTTTCCGCTCGGCGGCCTGCCCAAGGCGCGCGTGCGTGAGATCGCGGCCGAACTCGGCCTAGGCGTCGCGGCCAAGCCCGACAGTCAGGATATCTGCTTCGTCCCCGACGGCGATTACGCCGGACTGGTCAAGAAGCTGCGCCCGGAGGCGGATACCGCGGGCGATATCGTCGATATCGGCGGCATGAAGCTCGGCGAGCATCGCGGGCTCATCCACTTCACCGTCGGCCAGCGTCGCGGACTGGAGATCGGCGGCAGCCCCGAGCCGCTTTACGTCGTGCGCGTCGAGCCCGACACGAAGCGCGTCGTCGTCGGCCCGCGCCGGGCGCTCGCGGTTTCGGCGGCACAGCTGAGCGACATCAACTGGCTCGGCGACGATTTCACCGGGCCGCTCACCGCCAAGGTGCGCTCGATGGCCAAGCCCGTCCCGGCCCGCCTGGTCGGCGACCGCGTCGTGTTCGACGCACCCGAATATGGTGTCGCACCGGGACAGGCGACTGTCCTTTATGCCGGCGACCGCGTGCTCGGCGGCGGCTGGATCGCGTCGACCGAGGCGGCACTCGCCGCCGCCTGACGCGTTGGGCGTGGCATGGATATCGACGACCTGCGACGCCAGATGGAAGCCGCCGCCGCGGCGATGGACTTCGAGACCGCGGGCCGGCTGCGCGACCAGATCAGCCTGCTCCGCGGCGGCGGCACCGTCGCCGACACCGCGGGACTCACCCGCCAGCAACCCGGCGCGATGGGTCTGGGCACCAGCCAGCAACGCCTGACGCCGCCGCCCGGCTGGGTGAAGCCCAAGAAGCCTGACCCGATGACCAAGGGCCGCAAGCGCTAAGCGCCACGCCGCTCCCCAACCCGTCATCCTGACGAAAGTCAGGATCCAGGGTGACGGAGCGAGACGATCTTGGCTCTGGATCCTGACTTTCGTCAGGATGACGGGCTGATTTAGACCGTGATCACGGCAGCAGGAACGTGCCCTCGATCACCGTCACGCACGCACCGCCAAGCACCACCCGGTCGCCTTCGAGCCGGCACGTCAGCCGCCCCCCGCGCGCGCTCGCCTGGAACGCGGTGAAACTGTCGCCCAGCGTCTGCGCCCAGTACGGCACCATCACCGCATGCGCCGACCCCGTCACCGGGTCCTCGTTGATCGCATAATAAGGCGTGAAGACGCGGCTGACGATCGCGGTCGCTGACCCCTTCGCCGCGACGATCGCGACGATTGGAAACTTCGCCAGCGCGACGAAATCCGGTTTCAGGTTGCGGACGATCGCCTCGTCCTCGACGATCACCAGCGCATAGCCCTTGTCGTGCCACAAGGTCTCGACCGGCGAATCGATCGTCAGTGCCGCGACGATCTCCGGCATCGCCTTCGGCGCGGGCGCCCAGGCCGGCAGCTCGAGCGTGTATCCGCCATCCGCGCAGGCGACCTCGAGGATCCCCGCCTGCCGCGTTGCGAACCGGACCCTGTCGCGCGCGCTATCCGACGACAGCACGAAATGCCCGCTCGCCAGCGTTGCATGACCGCACAGCGCGACCTCTGCGCCCGGCGTGAACCAGCGCAGGTCGAAATCGACGCCCTCTTCGGCCGAGGGGACGATGAACGCGGTCTCGCTCAGGTTGTTCTCCTGCGCGATATCCAGCAGCACCGCATCGTCGAGCCACGCCGAAAGCGGCATCACCGCCGCCGGATTGCCCGCAAAGGCCGTGTCGGCGAACGCATCGATCTGCGCGAACGGTATTCTCATGCTGCTGCCCCTCATACCCGGTTGTCGGGCACCTAGCGGGTTAAACCCGCTTGCCAAACCAATGCGGCGTCACGTCCGCCTCGACCAGCGGATTGTCGGTATCGACATGCCCTTCGGGATCAAGGTGGATCAGCACTTCGACCTTGGGGAAGGCGGTGCGCAGGTTGCGCTCGACTGCCTCGACGATGTCGTGGGCATGCGCAACGGTCAGGTCGCGCGCGACTTCCATATGGAACTGTGCGAAATCATGGCTGCCCGACCGGCGGGTGCGGAAGTCATGGATGCCGCGGATGCCGGGCTGGCGCGCGGCGACGTCGAGGAACTGCGCACGCAGATCCTCGGGCCATTCCTTGTCCATCAACTGGTCGATCGCATTCGACGATGCCGAGAAGGCACCCCAGGCGAGCCACAAAGCGATGACGATGCCGAAGATCGGATCCGCCCCGCTCCACCCCAAATACTGGTCGAGCACCAGCGCGACGATCACCGACCCGTTCAGCAGCACGTCCGACTGGTAATGGACATTGTCCGCAAGGATCGCGACCGATCCGGTCTGGCGGATGATCCGGCGCTGATAGGCGAGCAGGAACACCGTCGCGACGATCGCGACGACCGACACGCCGATGCCGAAATCGGCGCCCGTGGTCGGCTGAGGATCGTTGAACGCGAGGATCGCGCGCCAGGCGATGCCGGCCGCCGACGCGGTGATCAGCATCACCTGGAACAGCGCGGCGAGCGCCTCCGCCTTGCCGTGGCCGAAGCGGTGGTCGTGATCGGCAGGCGTCGCCGCGAGCCGCACGCCGTACAGCGTGACGAGGCTGGCGAGCAGGTCGAGCGCGGTATCGGCCAGCGAGCCAAGCATCGCGACCGATCCGGTCGTCCACGCCGCAAAGCCCTTCAGCAGCAGCAGGAAACACGCCATCGCGACGCTGGCGAGCGCTGCGCGCGTCGCCAGCGGGATCACCCTGCGGCGTTCGTCCTGGGTCATGGGAACAGCAATCCTTCGGTCCAGCCTTCACCGTCGCGCACGAACAGTCGCCGCTCATGTAGGCGGTGTTCGCGGTCCTGCCACAGCTCGATGCGATCGGGCGCGATCCGGTACCCGCCCCAGTGCGGCGGCCGCGGCACGTCGCCACCCTCGAACCGCGCCTGCGCCTCGGCAAAACGGCGTTCGAACGTGTCGCGCGTGTCGAGCGGGCGCGATTGCTCCGACGCCCAGGCCCCGAGTTGCGAATCACGGCCGCGCGTCGCGAAATAGGCGTCCGATTCCGCATCGCTCACAAGGCTGACGCGCCCCTCGATCCGGACCTGCCGGCGCAGCGACTTCCAGTGGAAGAGCAACGCCGCATGCGCGTTCGCGGTCAGCTCGCCGGCCTTGCGGCTCTCGCGGTTGGTGTAGATGACGAAACCATCGGGGCCATGCCCTTTCAGCAGCACCATCCGCACCGACGGACGTCCCTGCGCATCCGCAGTGGCGAGGGCTACAGCGTTGGAGTCGTTGATTTCTGTCTGCCTGGCCTCGGCGTACCAGGCGTCGAACAGCGTGATCGGGTTGTCGGACATGGCAGCGCCATAGCGAAACTTCACGGGGCGCGAAACACCGCACGGCACGGCGCTCACGGAACGACTCGCGACGCCGACGATTGAATCGGTTTCGCAACGAAGGAAACCGCACCGTGGCAGCGCGCGCCTATTGGCAGGGACAGATCCGGCTCGCGCTGGTCTCGATCCCGGTCGAAATCTACTCCGCCACCAAATCGGGTGCGGCGGTCCCGTTCAAGCAGATCCACGAACCCTCGGGCCAGCCGATCCATTACGATAAGGTCGTCACCGGCGTCGGCCCGGTCGATGCGGACGAGATCATGAAGGGCTATGAGGTCGAAAAGGGCGAATATGTCCTGCTCGACCAGGACGAGATCGACGCGGTGAAGCTCGAATCGAAGAAGACGCTCGAGCTCACCCAGTTCGTCGATGCGAGCGAGATCGACGTGCTCTATTATGAAAAGCCCTATTTCGTCGTCCCTGCGGACGATCTGGCGGAGGAGGCGTTCATCGTCCTGCGCGAGGCACTCCGGCGGACCAAGAAGGTCGGGCTCGGCCAGCTCGCGATGCGCGGCCGCGAATATGTCGTCAGCCTCAAGCCGTGCGGGCGCGGCTTGGTGCTCGAGACGCTGCGCTACGCGGACGAGGTGCACAAGGCCCAGGGCTATTTCCGCGACATCCCCGACGACAAGCCCTCCGAGGAGCTTCTCGAACTCGCCGAGGCGCTGATCGAGAAGCGCAGCGGCGACTTCCACCCGCAGGACTTCCACGATCGGTATGTCGACGCGCTGAAGGACCTGATCGAACGCAAGCGCAAGGCGAACGGCAAGACGATCATCGACGACAAGGACAGCGGCGAGAGCAAGGGGTCGAACGTCGTCGACCTGATGGCGGCGCTGAAGAAGTCGATGGAGAAATCGGGCGGCACCGCGGCTGCGAAGAAGGCGCCCGCCAAGAAAGCCCCGGCCAAGACCGCGCCGAAGACTGCGACCAAGACCCCGGCCAAGAAACGTGCGTAACGCCCCCTGTTGTGTCCCTGCGAAGGCGGGGACCCAGCCTGGGCTCCCGCCTTCGCGGGAGACCGATGGTGGCTGACACCCCCGACCCCCTTGCGCTCTACAATGCCAAGCGGGACTTCGCGAAGACCGCCGAACCCGCGGGCACGCTGACCCCCGGCAACGGCAACAGCTTCATGGTGCAGAAGCACGACGCCACCCGCCTCCACTGGGACCTGCGCCTGGAGATCGACGGCGTCCTGAAAAGCTGGGCGGTCACCCGCGGCCCCAGCCTCGACCCCGACGAAAAGCGCCTCGCGGTCCGCACCGAGGACCATCCCTTGAGCTACGCCACGTTCGAAGGCGCGATCCCCGCGGGAGAATATGGCGGCGGCACGGTAATGCTGTGGGACCGCGGCACCTGGGCACCGATCAAGGGCAAGTCGGCGAAGGACCTCGACAAGGGCCATCTCCACTTCGTCCTCGATGGCGAGCGGATGAAGGGCGAATGGCTGCTGATCCGCCTGAAACCCCGCGCGAAGGAAAAGCGCGAGAACTGGCTGCTCCGCAAGATCGACGACGCCGCGGCGGGCGGCACCGACACGCTGGTCGACGAAGCGCTCACCAGCGTCTCGACAGGGCGTACGATGGCGGAGATCGCGGAAGGCAAGAAGCCGGCACGCGTGAGCAAACCCGCCCCTCCCCCGTCATCTAGGCGAAAGCCGGGATCCAGAGCCAAAAGCGTCGCGGCCCATACTTTGGATTCTGGCCTTCGCCAGGATGACGGCACGCTCCCCGATTTCCGCGACCCCCAACTTTGCACGCTCGTCGACGCCATCCCTACCGGCACCGCCTGGCTGCACGAGGTCAAATATGACGGCTACCGCGCGCTCGTCGCGGTCGCGAACGGCGAGGCCAAGGTCTTCACCCGCACCGGCCTCGACTGGACCGACAAGTTCGCCGGAATCGCCGCCGCTGCCGCGAAGCTCCCCGTGAAGTCGGCGCTGCTCGACGGCGAGATCGTCGCCTTCAAGAACGGCCACCCCGATTTCTCGACGCTGAAGGACGCGATCTCCAGCGGCGGAGACATGACCTTGTTCGCGTTCGACCTGCTCGAAGTCGACGGTGAGGACCTGACCGGCCTGTCCAATCTCGACCGCAAGGCCCGGCTCGAACCGCTGATCCCGGCCGATGACGACCGCCTGCGCTATTCGGACCACGTCATCGGCGCGGGCGAGCAATTGTTCGAGACGATGTGCCGCGAAGGCCTCGAAGGCATCGTCTCGAAACGCGCCGACGCGCCCTATCAGGGCAAGCGGACCAAGGCGTGGCTCAAGGTCAAATGCACGCACCGCCAGGAATTCGTCATCGTCGGCTGGCTCCCGTCCGACAAGAAGCGCGGCTTCAAGTCGCTGCTGCTCGGCGTCCGCGACGGCAAGACCTATCGCTATGCGGGCAAGGTCGGCACCGGCTTCGACCAGGCGCTGATGGACGAGCTCCGCGGCAAGCTCGAGGCGCTCGGCCGCAAGACGCCGACCGTCGAAGCCCCGAAAGCCGCGGTCCGCGGCGCGCGCTGGGTCACGCCGAAGCTCGTCGCCGAGATCGCCTTTGCCGAAACCACCCCCGACGGCGTGCTGCGCCATTCAAGCTTCATCGGCCTGCGCGAGGACAAGGCGGCGAAGGACGTCGTCGCGGAGACCCCCGCCCCGCTCCCCGATGCCGCGCCTGAGACCACGATCAAGATCACCAACCGCGACCGCGTGATCTTCGACGAGTCCGACGTCACCAAGGGGGATCTCGCCGATTATTATACCGCGCTGTCGGGCCTCATCCTCCCCTTCGCGGGCAACCGCCCGATCAGCCTCGTCCGCTGCCCGCAAGGCCGGTCGCGCGCCTGCTTCTTCCAGAAACACGATGCCGGCAGCTTCGGCGACGCGGTCCATCAGGTACCGATCCGCGAGAAGGACGGATCGACCGAGGACTATCTCTATGTCGACGATGCCGACGGGCTGGTCGCCTGCGTCCAGATGGGGACGATCGAGTTCCACGGCTGGGGATCCTCCAACGAGACGCTCGAAAAGCCCGACCGGCTCGTCTTCGATCTCGACCCCGACGAGGGGCTCGACTTCGACGATACCAAGAAGGCCGCAGAGTATCTGAAGACGCAGCTCGCCGAACTCGGCCTCGTCAGCTTCGCAATGCTGTCAGGCGGCAAGGGCGTCCATGTCGTCGTCCCGCTCACCCCCAGGGCGGAATGGCCCGCGGTCAAGGATTTCGCCGACCGCTTCGCCCGCGCGCTGGCGAGTGCCGAACCCGACCGGTTCGTGGCATCGATGGCCAAGGCCAAGCGCAAGGGCCGGATCTTCATCGACTGGCTCCGCAACCAGCGCGGCAGCACCGCGGTGATGCCCTATTCCGCCCGCGTCCGCGCCGGCGCACCTGTCGCCGCGCCCGTGTCGTGGAGCGAATTGCGCGACATCGACACCGCCGCCCGCTGGGGTGTGCGCGACGCCGACGACCTGATCGCACGCGCCGGGTCGCGCGGGTTGAAGGGCTGGGGTGTGGCGGACCAGGTCCTGCCGGATTTCTGAAGGCGCGGCCGCCTGTATATGGCTCGTTCCCCGGCGAAGGCCGGGGCCCAGTTGGGGAACAGTCGCAAAGGATATGCAGCGCAAGGTTACGACCACCTTCCCACCTGGGCCCCGGCCTCCGCCGGGGAACGGCCAGCCCGGGAAAGTCCTGTTCCCCCTCCCCGACCTACCCCACGCCCGACAATTTAGGTTGCGCCGCACCAGCGAAAGGTGAAACACCCGCCGCCACTATTCGAAGGCATCAAGGCATGGAGATGGCGACGCAATCCACGCCCCCGACCGATACGGCGCAATCGAGCGCCTATGACGCGACACGCCATGCCGAGCGCTGGATCGCCGACTATTGCGCGCGCAGCACCGCCACCGACATGCTCTGCCCCGCCGCCGACGGCAGTATCGACCCCGCCTGGACCGCGACCTTCGCCGAGCTCGCGATGGTCGCCTCGGACGATCTCGGCCACGTTCGCGAACGCGTCCAGCGCCACGCGGTCGACATCGGCACCGGCTTCCGCATCGCCGACGAACCCGACGAGCGCCCCTGGCCCGTCTCCCCCGTCCCGCTGCTGATCGAGGCGGACGCGTGGGCGCGGATCGCCGCGGGCGTGGTCCAGCGCGCGACGCTGATGGAATCGGTGATCGCCGATCTGTACGGCGAGGGAAAGCTGGTCGCGGACGGCCATATCCCCGCCGCGCTCGTCACCGGCAGCCCGTTCTTCCTGCGGCCGATGGTCGGGCTCGATCCGCCCGGCGGCCGCCATCTCGATTTCATCGCGATCGATCTCGGCCGCGGGCCCAGTGGCGAATGGCGCGTGCTCGCCGACCATCTGCGCGCACCCGCGGGTGCGGGCTATGCGCTCGAGAACCGGCTCGCGGTCGGCCGGACGCTCGGCGGGTTGCAGGCGCGGCTGAACGTCCAGCGCCACGCGCCCTTCTTTGCCGCATTCCGCGCAGGGCTGGCGGCGATGTGCAAGCGCACCGATCCGCGGATCGGGCTGCTCACCCCCGGCCGGTTCAACCCGAGCTATCCCGAACAGGCGCATCTCGCGCGCTATCTGGGGCTGCTGCTCGTCGAGGGCGCGGATCTCGCCGCGCTGGAGGACAACCTCTATGTCCGCACGATCGGCGGGTTGAAGCGGATCGACGCGCTGTGGCGGCGGCTCGATCCGCGGCTGCTCGATCCGCTGGCGTTCGACACGCATTCGCAGATCGGCGTGCCCGGCCTGATCGACGCCTATGCCGCCGGCAATGTCGTGCTGTCGAACGCGCCCGGCTCCGCGGTGCTCGAGGCCCCCGCCTTCTCCGCCTTCCTGCCGCGACTCGCGCGCACGATCTTCGGCGAAGACCTGCTGCTGCCCAACATCGCGACCTGGTGGTGCGGGCAGGACGCGGCGCGGGCCGCGGTCGAGGCCGATCTCGACCGGCTGCTGATCGCCCCCGCCTATCACACCCGCCCGCTCGGCTTGCCCAACGGCGCGACCGCGGGTGCCGACATCACCGGCGCCGACCGTGCCGCGCTGCTCGCCGACATGGCCCGCCGCCCGCAGGATTATGTCGGGCAGGAGATCGTCCGCCTCTCGACCATGCCCGTCGTGGTTGGCGACACGCTCGAGCCGCGCCCGTTCACGCTGCGCGTCTTTGCAGCACGCGGCGGCGACGGCGAATGGACCGTGCTGCCTGGCGGGTTCGCGCGGATCGGCGAGCATCCCGACGCGCGCGCCGCAGTGATGGGCGAGGGCATCTGGTCCGCCGATGTCTGCGTCTATGGGCCCGAACCGGTCGCACCCGTCTCGCTGCTTACCGCGCCCGATTCGCTCCACGTCCGCCGCAATCCCGGCACGCTGCCCAGCCGAGTCGCGGACAATTTCTACTGGCTCGGCCGCTATCTCGAGCGCGGCGAGGCATTGCTCGCGGCGATCCGCGTGATGCTCGGCAATTCGATCGACGCGGACGGCGGCGCGGTGCTGTCGTCGCAGACCGTCGGCAAGCTCGTCGGGCTGATCGTCGGCAGCGGTGCCGCACCGCATCCCCCCGCGCTGCGCCGTGCCGACCTGACCGCGTTCGCGCGCACCGCGATGGAGGACGAGGGCTGGCAGTCGGTCGCGACGATCAACCGCCATGCGCGTGCGATCGGCGAGGGATCGCGCGACCGACTGTCCTCGGACATGGTCCGGCTGCTCGAGGCGCCCTTCCCCACGCATCGCGGGATGCTGGAGCGCGCCGGTTCGCTCCAGCGCCGCTATGCCGCGATCGCCGGGCTGTCCGCCGAGCATATGGGACGCACCGCGGCATGGCGGTTCCACGATCTCGGCCGCCGGATCGAGCGCGCGATGGCGATGGCCCGCGCGATCCGGCTGTTCGGCATGCCCGGCGCCTCGCCCGACGACCTGTCGGTGCTGCTCGACCTCGCCGACAGCCAGATCACCTATCGCCAGCGCTATCCGACGGGGATCGCGCGCGTGCCGGTCATGGATCTCGTCGCGCTCGACCCCGGCAACCCGCGCAGCCTCGCCTTCTCCGCCGACCGCATCGCCGCCCGGCTCGCCGAGCTGCCGGTGCTGAGCGACGACGAGATGGCCGAACCGCAACAGGCGCAGGCGACCGCACTCATGGCGATCGTGATGACCGCGACTGCGGCCGAGCTGGACGCGGATACGCTGGGCGACGTCGAACGCCGGCTGGCGGGCGTGTCGGACGCGCTGGCGAGACGCTATTTCCTGCAGGGCGCAGAACCGCTCCGCACCAGCGAACTGACGCTCGCATGATATACGACATCCGTCACGTCACCACCTTCGACTATGGCGCGAGCGTCAAGTTCGCGCGCTGCAACCTGCGGCTGAAGCCGATCGACTGGCCGGGCCAGCGGCTCGACGCCTACACGCTCTCGGTGCATCCCGCGGGACGCGTCAGCCCCGCGCGCGCCGAGGCGGGGCTCGCCAACGTCACCCGGCTGGTGGTCGACAGCCCGGTACGCCACCTGACGATCGAAAGCCGGTCGCGGATCACGGTCGACCGGCTCGTCCCCGTCCCCGCCGCCGGCGACCCGACGCTCGCCGAGATCGCGGCGTTGGCGCGCGCGAGCACTGACCTCTCCGCGGCGAGCCCCGCCACCTATCTCTATCCCTCGCCGCTGATCCCGCTCGACCATGCGATCGCCGATTATTGCGCGGCCGATCTCGACCCCGCGCGCGGCGCGCTGGAAGCAGGGATCGCGCTCGCCCGCCGGATCCAGCGCGAATTCGTGTTCGATGCGGACGCGACGCTGGTCGACACCCCGCCGCACGAGGCGTTTCTCCACCGCAAGGGCGTGTGCCAGGATTTCGCGCAGATCATGATCACCGGCCTGCGCGCCGCCGGCCTGCCTGCCGCCTATGCGTCCGGCTATATCCGCACCATCCCGCCCGCGGGCCAGCCGCGGCTGGTCGGCGCGGACGCGACGCATGCCTGGGTCCTGCTGTGGTGCGGGCCGGTGCATGGCTGGGTCGGGATGGATCCGACCAACGGCATCTGGATGGCCAGCGACCATATCGTCATGGCGGTCGGCCGCGATTATGCCGAGATCGCGCCGGTCGACGGCGTGGTGCTGGGCTCGGGCGCACAGAGCATGGACGTCAGCGTCGACGTCGCTCCGCTGGACGACACGGTTTCGAGCTAGCTCCTATGTGTTCCCCCGCGAAGGCGGGGGCCCAGAACCACGAACGCCGTCCCCGCGACTCTGGGCTCCCGCTTTCGCGGGAGAACAGACAGGTCAGTCCTTCCCCTCATGCGGGTTCGGATAGGACCCGCCGCCACTCTCGCCGCCCTTGTCCTTGGCCGGCGCATCGTTCACCCCGTCCTTCTGCTTGGCACCATCATCGCCCTCGGGCACGCCCTGCATCGGTTGCTTGTCAGCCATCATCGTCTCCTCTCGCCCGCCAAACGCACGGCACGGGAATTGCGTTGCGCCCGCGGCGGCCCCACATAGACGCGCAAGACAGAGTGGGGACCTAAGTGGCCGATCCGTACAAGACCCTGGGCGTTGCCCGCGACGCGAACGAAGCCGACATCAAGAAGGCGTATCGCAAGCTCGCCAAGGAGCTTCATCCCGATCGCAACAAGGACAATCCGAAGGCATCGGAGAAGTTCAGCCAGGTCACCAACGCGTACGATCTGCTGAACGACAAGGACAAGCGCGCGCGCTTCGATCGCGGCGAGATCGACGGCGACGGCAACCCCGCCGCGCCGTTCGGCTTCGGTGGCGGTGGCGGTGGGCGCCCTCAGCCCGGCGGTGGCTTTCGCAGCGAAGGTTATGAGAGCGGCGGCCCCGACATGAGCGACATCTTCGAGGGGCTGTTCGGCGGCGCCCAGCGCGGCGGTGGCGGCGGATTCGCGAGCGGCTTCGGCCGGCGCCCGCAGCCCAAGGGCGAAAACGTCGCCTATCGCCTGCAGGTCCCGTTCGTCGACGCGGCGACGCTCGAGCCCCAGCGCGTCACGCTCTCCGATGGCAAGACGCTCGATCTGAAACTGCCCGCAGGCGTCGAGAGTGGCACGCAGATGAAGCTCGCGGGCAAGGGCGAGCAGGGCCCGGGCGGCGCGGGCGATGCGATCCTGACCATCGATGTCCAGCCGCACCGCTTCTTCACGCGCGACGGCGACGACGTTCGCATCGACCTGCCGATCAGCCTTGCCGAGGCGGTGCTCGGCGGCTCGATCAAGGCGCCGACTGTCGAAAAGCCGGTCATGCTGACGATCCCCAAGGGTACGACCTCGGGCAAGACGCTGCGCCTCAAGGGCAAGGGCTTCCACAAGAAAACCGGTGGCCGCGGCGATCAGCTCGTCACGCTGATGATCGACATTCCGGCCGACAACAAGGCGCTTGCCGACTTCGTCGAGGGCTGGGCGAAGAGCAATACCGGGAACCCGCGGGGGGCCATGGGCGTCTGAACGCCTTGTGAACGACAGCAATCTTACGCCCGAGGCGCGTGCCCATGATCACGGCGGCACGCGCAGGCGCCTCAATCGCGGCATGGCGAAGGTCAAGCCGGGCAGCCACGCCTTCGAGGTCGTCAAGCGTGCCGCGGTCGGCGTGTTCAACGACGGATTCATCCACGCGGGCAACCTCGCCTATCTCGCGCTGATGACGGTCTTTCCGTTCTTCATCGTGGCCGCGGCGATCCTGTCGCTGTTCGGGCAGAGCACCGAGACGATCCGTGCGGTCGAATCCTTCCTGAACGTGCTGCCGCCCAACGTCGCCGACCTGCTGCGCAAGCCGATCGCCGACGTGCTGGCGGCGCGCACCGGCTCGCTGCTGTGGCTCGGCGCGCTGGTCGGGCTGTGGACCGTCGGCAGCTTCGTCGAGACGATCCGCGACATCTTTCACCGCGCCTATGGGATCAAGGCGACCGCACCCTTCTGGAAATCGCGGCTCGGCTCGTCGGCGGTGATCGTCGGATCGGTGATCATGGCGCTGCTCTCCTTCCTGGTGCAGGGCATCCTGACCGCGGCCGAACAGTTCATCTACCGCCTCGTCCCCTTCGCGCAGGACGCCGCCGGATGGGTCGGCCTGTCCCGCCTGATCCCCGGCCTGCTGATGTTCGGCGCGCTGTATTTGCTGTTCTACTCGGTGACGCCGTCGCGCTATCGCTATTCGAAATGCCGCAAATGGCCCGGCGCGCTCTTCACCGCCGTCTGGTGGATCAGCGCTACCGCATTGCTGCCGATCGTCCTGTCGAGCCTGGGTGGCTATGACCTGACCTATGGCAGCCTGGCGGGCGTCGTCATCATGCTGCTGTTCTTCTACGTCATCGGTCTGGGGCTCGTATTCGGGGCGCATTTGAACGCGGCACTGGCGGAACCCCTCGAAACAGCGCTAGAGCAACCGGCTGACGAGGTAGAGGCGAAGGCGAGAACGGCGTGAACGGTTTGATGGCGGGCAAGCGTGGGTTGATCATGGGGCTGGCGAACGACAAGTCGCTGGCCTGGGGAATCGCCAAGAAGCTGTCCGAGGCCGGCGCGGAGCTCGCGTTCAGTTATCAGGGCGAGACGATGGAGAAGCGCGTCCGTCCGCTCGCCGAGCAACTGGGCGTCGCGCGGCTGTTCGACTGCGACGTCTCCGACATGGGTGCGCTCGACGCGACCTTCGCCAAGCTGGCAGAGGAATGGCCGACGATCGATTTCGTCGTCCACGCGATCGGCTTTTCGGACAAGAACGAGCTGCGCGGGCGGTTCGTCGACACCAGCCTCGACAACTTCCTGATGACGATGAACATCAGCGTCTATTCGTTCGTCGCGGTCGCGCAGCGGGCGGCGAAGATGATGAACCCGGGCGGCTCGATGCTCACGCTCAGCTATTACGGCGCCGAGAAGGTCATCCCGCATTACAACGTGATGGGCGTCGCCAAGGCCGCGCTCGAGACGAGCGTCCAGTATCTCGCAGTCGATCTCGGCCGCGACAATATCCGCGTCAACGCGATCTCGGCCGGCCCGATCAAGACGCTGGCGGCCAGCGGGATCGGCGACTTCCGCCTGATCCTGAAGTGGAACGAGCTGAACTCGCCGCTCAAGCGCAACGTGACGATCGACGATGTCGGCGGCGCCGGGCTGTACCTGCTCAGCGACCTCGCATCGGGCGTCACGGGCGAAACCCACCATGTCGACGCCGGCTACAACGTGATCGGCATGAAAGCCGAAGACGCCCCCGACATCGCACTGGTGTAAACGGAACAAGCACAGACTACCCCCTCTCCCTTCAGGGGAGAGGGAGGGGCCCGTGCGAAGCATGGGAGGGTGAGGGGATGAAACGGCCACCCGGCGTCGCAGCGCGAGACCGTCAACGCGATGCACGCAAAGCGCCCATCGAACCCGAACATCGCCTCTGGCAAATCCTCCGAAACCGCCAGCTGGCCGGCCTCAAATTCCGCCGCCAAGTCTGGATTGGCCCCTATATCGTCGACTTTCTTTGCGCCGAGATTGCGCTCGTCATCGAAATCGACGGCGACACGCACGCGTCCGCCGATGCGCAGGCCTATGACAAACGGCGAACCGCGTTATTAGAAGCCGAAGGCTACCGGATATGCCGGTTCGGGAATGATGACGTGATGACGAATATCGATGGTGTTGCTGCGGCGATCGTCGCCCGCGCCAACGCCCCCTCACCCTCCCACCGCGTTGCGGCGGGCCCCTCCCTCTCCCCCGAGGGGAGAGGGTTTTGAGCGTCAACAGCTTCGGGCGGATGTTCCGCTTCACCACCTGGGGCGAGTCCCACGGACCCGCGCTCGGCGCGGTGGTCGACGGTTGCCCCCCCGGCATCCCCCTCACCGAAGCCGTCATCCAGCCCTGGCTCGACAAGCGCCGCCCCGGCACCTCGCGCTTCACCACGCAGCGGCGCGAGCCCGATGCCGTGCGCATCCTCTCGGGCGTGTTCGACGGCCGCACGACGGGCACGCCGATCAGCCTGATGATCGAGAATGTCGACCAGCGCTCGAAGGACTATTCGGACGTCGCCAAGGCCTATCGTCCCGGCCATGCTGATTATGCCTATGACGCCAAATACGGGTTTCGCGATTATCGCGGCGGCGGCCGGTCGTCGGCGCGCGAGACCGCGGCGCGCGTCGCCGCCGGCGCGGTCGCGCGGCTCGTCGTGCCGCAGGTGCGCGTCCGCGCCTGGGTCGAGGCGATCGGCGGCGACGCGATCGACCCGGCGAACTTCGACGACGCACAGATTGATCAGAACCCGTTCTTCTGCCCCGATGCCGAAGCGGCGCTGCGCTGGGAAGCGCTGGTCGACGCCGCGCGCAAGGCGGGATCATCGCTCGGCGCGGTGATCGCGTGCGAGGCGACCGGCGTCCCCGCGGGCTGGGGCGCGCCGCTCTATGCCAAGCTCGATGCCGAACTCGCCTCGGCCTGCATGAGCATCAACGCGGTCAAGGGGATCGAGATCGGGGACGGGTTCGCCGCCGCCGCACTGTCGGGCGAGGCCAATGCCGACCCGATGCGCCCGGGCGCAGAAGGCCCCGAATTCCTGGCCAACCATGCCGGCGGGATTGCCGGCGGGATCGCCACCGGCCAGCCGATCCGCCTGCGGGTCGCGTTCAAGCCGACCAGCTCGATCCTCACTCCCGTCGAGACGATCAGTCCGTCCGGCGAGGCCGCGACGATCGCCACCAAGGGCCGCCACGACCCCTGCGTGGGCATCCGCGGCGTGCCCGTCGTCGAGGCGATGGTCGCACTCGTCCTTGCCGATCAGGCGCTGCTCCACCGCGGCCAATGCGGCTGACGGGGGAACATAAGTCGAACCGGAACGCTGTGTCTCCAACACGATAGGAGAGAAACATGCGTATTCTGACCTCGATCGCAGCGGCAGCCCTGATCCTTCCGGCCGCCGCCATGGCCCAGACCACCGGCGGTACCGCAGGTGGCACCATGGGCGGTACGATGGGCGGCGGCACGACTGGTGGCACCATGGGCGGTACCATGGGTGGCGGCACCACCGGCGGCGCGATGGGCGGCATGTCCAGGGGACCGACGACGCAGTCGGGCACCACGGCCACCGATTCCGCGACCCAGACCCGCACCCAGCGCGGCACCCGCGCCCGTAGCCGCACGCGCGGCACGACGGGTACGACGACCGGTACCACCACGGGTCCCGATACGGTGACCGGCACCGGCACCACGACCGGCACCACCTCCGGTTCGATGTCGACCGGCAGCACGGGCCCGGGCACCATGGGTGGAACGATGGGCGGCACGGCCGCAGGTGGTACCATGGGCGGCACCATGGGCGGTTCGGCAACAACTGGCGGCACCGTCGGCGGCACGCCGCCACGCTGAGCCACACGGGCTGATCCAAAAAAAGGCCGGGCAATCGCCCGGCCTTTTTCGTGTCAGCGACCGTCGCCTCAGTCCGAGAACGGATCCCGCACCAGGATCGTGTCCGCCCGCTCCGGGCTGGTCGAGACCAGCGCCACCGGGCAGCGGATCAGCTCCTCGATACGCCGGATGTACTTGATCGCCTGCGCTGGCAGATCGGCCCAGCTGCGCGCACCGGCAGTCGTTTCCTGCCAGCCTTCCATCGTCTCGTAGATCGGCTCGACCAGCGCCTGGTCGGCGGCATGCGCCGGGAAATAATCGAGCGTCTCGCCGCGCAGACGATAGCCGGTGCAGATCGACACCGTCTCGAACCCGTCGAGCACGTCGATCTTGGTCAGCGCGATCCCGGTGATGCCGCCGACCGCCGCCGACTGGCGCACCAGCACCGCGTCGAACCAGCCACAGCGACGCTTGCGCCCCGTCACCGTCCCGAACTCATGCCCGCGCACGCCGAGCCGCTCGCCGGTCTCGTTCTCGAGCTCGGTCGGGAACGGCCCCGACCCGACCCGCGTCGTGTACGCCTTGGCAATTCCGAGCACGAACCCGACGGCGCTTGGCCCCAGGCCCGAACCGCCCGCCGCAGCGCCTGCGATCGTGTTCGACGAGGTGACGAACGGATAGGTGCCATGATCGACGTCGAGCAGCACGCCCTGCGCGCCCTCGAACAGGATCCGCTTGCCGGCCGAGCGCGCCGCGTTCAGGTCGCGCCACACGGGCTTGGCGAACGGCAGGACGAAGCCGGCAATCTCGCGCAGCTCGGCGATCAGCGCCGCACGGTCGATCGGCGGCTCGCCGAACCCGGCGCGCAGCGCGTCGTGATGCGCGGTCAGACGGTCGAGCTGCGGCCCCAGATCGTCGAGATGCGCCAGGTCGCACACGCGGATCGCACGGCGACCGACCTTGTCCTCATAGGCCGGGCCGATGCCGCGCCGCGTCGTGCCGATCTTGCCCGCGCCGCTCGCATCCTCGCGCAGACCGTCGAGATCGCGGTGGAACGGCAGGATCAGCGCGCAGGTATCGGCGATGCGCAGCGTCTCGGGCGTCGCGACGACACCCTGCGCGCCGAGCCGGGCGATCTCGTCCTTGAGCGCCCAAGGATCGAGCACCACACCGTTGCCGATGAACGACGGCGTGCCGCGGACGATGCCCGACGGCAGCAGCGACAGCTTGTACACATTCTCGCCGACGACGAGCGTGTGGCCGGCATTGTGACCGCCCTGGAACCGCACGACCATGTCGGCACGCTCGGCGAGCCAGTCGACGATCTTGCCCTTGCCTTCGTCGCCCCATTGCGCGCCGATGACTGCTACGTTGGCCAAACTCTATCTCCTGAGAATTACCCGCAGCGCCTACAGCGCGCGGGGCGCATCCGCCACCCAAAGATGCGTGCAGACCTGCGCTTCGGGGGTATCGCCCGCGTCGAGCGCGGCGACCGTGACCCAGCCCTGCGCCCGCATCGCCGCACCGTCGGCCGCCGGTGTACCCAGCGGCAGGAACAGCCGTCGGCGATCGACGCTGACGACCCGGTCGACCAGCGGGTCGGCGAACAGCGAGAAGCCCGTCGCCGCTTCCTCGGCCCCGCTCTCATGCACCACGGTATAGGTGCCGCCACGCCCGACCTCACGCGCGCTGCCATCCGCGAACAGCGAGAAGCCGAGCCAGGTCTGATATTCGAACCCGTGCCGCTCGGTCGGGTCGAGCGTCAGGGCGACGCGGCCATCGAGCGCCATGGCGATCCGCGTGAGCGCGTCGAGCCGCGACGCGAGCGCGCCCGTCGTATCGAACATCCGCAGCCGCTCCATCGCCGGTTCGAACGGCCCCGCCGCCTCGATCAGCGGCAGATAGGCGGGCGCGAGCGCGGCGACCGCGCCGGCATCCTTCGCGTCGAGCCGGTCGCGCAGCGTCGCGACCTGGTCGGGCGCGACCGGCAGCGGGCCCGCCGCAAGCGTCGACACCAGATCGGGGAGCGTGAAGTCGATCGACGCGCCGCGGACCTCCGCCGCACCGAGCATGTCGACCGCGACCGCGACGACCTCCTGCGCGGCGGCGACCGAATCGAGCCCGATCAGCTCGCAGCCGATCTGCCGCGTCTCGCGCGCGGGCGCGAGCTGCGACGCGCGCAGCTTTAGTACCGAGCCAGCATAGCTCAGCCGCACCGGCCGCGGATGATGCCCCATCCGCGTGGCCGCGATCCGCGCGACCTGCGCGGTGATGTCGGGCCGAATCGCGAGCGTACGCTGCGACACCGGATCGACGAACCGCACCGCATCGTGCAGCCCGCCCGCCTTCAACCGCATTTCAAGGCCGTCGGCAAATTCGGCCAGCGGCGGATCGACGCGCTCATAGCCGTGCAGGCGTGCAGCCTCGAGCACACGCGCTTCGAGCGCGGCTGCCGAATCGGCGAAGGGGGGCAGGCGGTCTCGAAAACCTTCGGGGAGCAAAGCAGTCATGCGCGTGCCTCTAACCACTTCGCCCCCCGTTCGCGAGCCTTAGAAGTTGAGACCCATCGCGGTCTTAACCCCCGGCAGCGCGCGCACCTTCGTCAGCAGTTCCGGCGTCACCGCCTCGTCGACCGACAGCAGCAGCACCGCCTCGCCGCCCGCCTGGCGGCGGCCCAGATGGAACGTGCCGATGTTGACCCCCGCCTCGCCGAGCGCCGTCCCGAGACGCCCGATGAACCCCGGCGCATCCTCGTTGACGACATAGAGCATCGGCCCCGCCAGATCCGCCTCGATCTTGATCCCGAGCAGCTCGACCAGACGCGGCGCCGAATCGCCGAACAGCGTGCCCGCGACCGACCGCTCGCCATCCTCGGTCTTGACCGACACGCGCAGCAGCGTGTGGTAATCCGCCTCGCGCTCGGTCCGCACCTCGCGCACCTCGAGCCCGCGCTCGCGCGCCAGCACGGGGGCGTTGACCATGTTGACGGTCGCGGTCTGCGTCTGGAGATACCCCGCCAGCACCGCGCTGGTGATCGGCTTGGGGTTCAGCTCGGCCGCCGCGCCCTCGGTATGCACCGAGATCCGCGTCACCGCGCCATGCGTCAGCTGCCCGACCAGCGCACCGAGCTTTTCCGCCAGCGCCATGTACGGCTTGAGTTTGGGCGCTTCCTCCGCCGACAGCGACGGCATGTTGAGCGCGTTGGTGACGCCGCCCGACATCAGGAAATCGGCCATCTGCTCGGCGACCTGGATCGCGACATTGACCTGCGCCTCGGTCGTCGACGCGCCGAGATGCGGCGTGCTGATGAAGTTCGGCGTATTGAACAGCGGCGATGCCTTGGCGGGCTCCTCGACGAACACGTCGAGCGCCGCGCCGCCGACCTGCCCCGAATCGAGTGCCGCCTTCAGCGCGACCTCGTCGATCAGCCCGCCGCGCGCGCAGTTGATGATCCGCACGCCCTTCTTGGTCTTGGCGAGCGCCTCGGCCGAGAGGATGTTGCGCGTCTGGTCGGTCAGCGGCGTGTGCAGCGTGATGAAATCGGCGCGCGCGAGCAGCTCGTCGAGCGTGACCTTCTCGACACCGATCTCGATCGCACGCTCGGGGGTCAGGAACGGATCGAACGCAACGACCTTCATCTTGAGCCCGCGCGCACGGTCGGCGACGATCGAGCCGATATTGCCCGCGCCGATCAGGCCGAGCGTCTTCGACGTCAGCTCGACGCCCATGAATCGGTTCTTCTCCCACTTGCCCGCCTGGGTCGAGGCATCGGCCTCGGGCAGCTGGCGGGCGAGCGCGAACATCAGCGCGATCGCGTGCTCGGCGGTGGTGATCGAGTTGCCGAACGGCGTGTTCATCACGACCACGCCCTTCGCCGAGGCGGCGGGGATGTCGACGTTATCGACGCCGATGCCCGCGCGGCCGACGACCTTCAGGTTGGTCGCGTGCTCGAGGATCTCCTTGGTGACCTTGGTCGAGCTGCGGATCGCGAGACCGTCATACTCGCCGATCATCGCCATCAGTTCGGCGGGCGTCTTGCCGGTGATCTCGTCGACCTCGACGCCGCGCTCGCGGAAGATCTGGGCGGCGCGGGGATCCATTTTGTCGGAAATGAGGACTTTTGGCATGGGATTGCTCCTGGGAATGTCGGGAAACTGTGGTGCGCTCAATGTGGAAAACCCGCCTCGCCAACCCCGTCACCCCGGCGGACGCCGGGGCCCATGGTTGCGGTCCGCGTCATGAGCGGATGCTCCGTGCCCATGGGTCCCGGCGTGCGCCGGGATGACGGACAGAAGTTGAGAGCGGCTAGGCTAGATCAACCCGCCTTGGCGGTCGCGTAGGCCCAGTCGAGCCACGGCCCGAGCGCGACGATATCGGCGGTGTCGACGGTCGCGCCGCACCAGATGCGCAGGCCCGGCGGCGCGTCGCGGTAGCCCGCCACGTCATACGCAGCCCCCGCCTTTTCGAGCGCGGCGGCCATCGCCTTGATCATCGCCTCGTCCGCACCCTCGACCGTCAGGCAGACGCTCGTCTTCGACCGCGTCGCCGGATCAGCGGCGAGATGGCCGAGCCAGTCGCGCTTCGCGACGATCGTGTCCAGAGCCGCCGCATTCGCGTCCGACCGCGCGATCAGCCCGTCCTCGCCGAGCGACTTCGCCCATTCGAGGCTGAAGATCGCGTCCTCGACGGCCAGCATCGACGGCGTGTTGATCGTCTCGCCCTTGAACACGCCCTCGGCGAGCTTGCCCTTGGAGACGAGGCGGAACACCTTCGGGAGCGGCCACGCAGGCGTGTAGCTCTCGAGCCGCTCGACCGCGCGCGGGCCGAGGATCAGCACGCCGTGCGCGCCCTCGCCGCCGAGCACCTTCTGCCATGAGAAGGTCGCGACATCGATCTTCGTCCAGTCGATGTCATAGGCGAACACGCCCGACGTCGCGTCGGCGAACGACAGGCCTTCGCGGTCGTCTGGGATCCAGTCCGCGTTGGGCACGCGCACGCCGCTGGTGGTGCCGTTCCAGGTGAACAGCACGTCGTTCGACCAGTCGACCGAGTCCAGATCGGGCAGCTGGCCGTAATCGGCGCGCACCACGGTCGGGTCGATCTTGAGCTGCTTGACCGCATCGGTTACCCAGCCCTCGCCGAAGCTTTCCCAGGCGAGCGCGGTGACGGGCTTGGCGCCCAGCATCGTCCACATCGCCATCTCGTACGCGCCGGTGTCGGAACCGGGGACGATACCGATGCGGTGCGTATCGGGAAGCTTCAACAGCTCACGCATCAGGTCGATGCTGTACTGGAGGCGGGTCTTGCCGATCTTCGAGCGATGCGAGCGGCCGAGCGAATCGGTGGCGAGCTTGTCCGCGGACCAGCCCGGAGGCTTCGCGCAGGGACCGCTGGAGAAAAAGGGGCGTGCTGGCTTGGTTGCAGGCAGCACAGGCGCACCTGTGGCGGTGGCGTAGGTCGTATCAGTCATGTATCTCTCCTCACAGAGAGCACGCGCGGCGTTGGGACCGCGTGGCCCGTCGCCGGCCCTAACGACGTAGCGCGGCGAGTCAACCTTGTCCGCGCATGCGCTTCCGTCGCCACGCTCCCCCGTTCGCCCCGAGCGAAGTCGAAGGGCCGCGCCGCACACGCCCATGCCTCGACTCGCCGCAACGCCGCCCCGCGACGCGTGACAAGCCGGTGCCACGCGGGGATGATGGCTCCATGTACCGCGTCCTTTACCCTGTCCTGCTCGCGCTCGCGCCCATTCTCGCGCTCGCCGCCTGCGGCCGCGCCGATCGCCCCGCCGCGCCGCAACAGACCCGCCCCAACCTCTCGGTCCCGAGCAATCGCGAGACCGCGCAGTGCCTCGCCGACCTGCGCCAGCTCCACGTCTCGTTCCAGCTCCTGCCCGACCGCGAGACCGGCCCCGGCTGCGGGCTCGCGGGCACGGTCAAGCTGGTCGATATCGGCGTCCCGGTCGCCAACCTCACCGCAGTCCGCTGCGGCGCGGCGCGCGCGTTGATCGGCTGGACGCGCAACGCGGTCGCCCCCGCCGCCTATCAGATGCTCGGCAGCGAACTCGCGCGGATCGACAGCATGGGCAGCTATGCATGCCGCAACGTCGTCGGCTCGACCCGCAACGCGAGCCGCCGCTCGGGCCATGCAGTCGCCAACGCGGTCGATATCGGCGGGTTCGTGCTGAAGGACGGACGACGGATCAGCATCCTGAACGACTGGTCGTCGCCCGACCCGCAGGTTCGCCAGTTCCTCCAGACGATCCGCGCCTCGGCCTGCAAGCGGTTCGGGACGGTGCTCAGCCCCGACTATAACGCCGCGCACCGCAACCACCTCCATCTCGAGGACGATCGCGCGAATTTCTGCCGCTAGTACACCGGTCTAGCCCTGCGCACGGCTTTCGACTAAATCCGCCGAAATGACAGATACCCGCATTCCCTCACGCGTTTTCGCGAACGCCAGCCAGGACGCTGAAACCGCCCGCGAGATCGTTTCCACGCCGCAGACCCAGCATCCGCATTACCGGCTCGCCTTCCAGGACATGGACTTCCTGCTCCGCGAAGACCTTCGTCCGGTGCGGTTCCAGCTCGAGCTGCTCAAGACCGAACTGGTGCTCGAGGAAGCGAAGATCGCCTCGACCTTCGTCTTCTACGGCTCGGCGCGCATTCCCGAGCCCGCCAAGGCACAGGCGCTGCTCGAACTCGCCAGCGACGAAAAGTCGAAGAAGATCGCCGAGCGGCTGGTCGAGAAGTCGAAATATTACGACGTCGCGCGCGAGCTCGCCGCCAAGGTCAGCGTCCTGCCCCGCGACGAGCGCGGCTGGCGTCAGTTCGTGGTGTGTTCGGGCGGCGGTCCGTCGATCATGGAAGCGGCGAACCGCGGTGCGACCGATGTCGGGGCCGAGTCGATCGGGCTGAACATCGTCCTGCCGCATGAGCAGGCCCCCAACCCGTACGTCACCCCGTCGCTATCGGTGCAGTTCCACTATTTCGCGCTCCGGAAAATGCACTTCCTGCTCCACGCCCGCGCGCTCGCCGCATTCCCGGGCGGGTTCGGCACGTTCGACGAGCTGTTCGAACTGCTGACGCTGATCCAGACGGGCAAGATCCAGCCGATCCCCGTGCTGCTGTTCGGTCGCCAGTTCTGGGAGCGCGTGGTGAATTTCGACGCGCTGGTCGAGGAAGGCGTGGTCAGCGAAAAGGACCTGTCGATCTTCCGCTATGTCGAGACCGCCGACGAAGCCTGGGCCGCGGTCCAGTCCTTCTACCGCGAGCGCGCTGCGGCCGAAGCCGCAGAGGCCGCAGGAGCCTGACCTTCTGCCCCCTCTCCCCTCGGGGGAGAGGGCCGGGGTGAGGGGCCGCCAGGCAGCGCACACCCCGCAACAGCCCCTCTCCTCACCGAGGAGAGGGAGCCGCGATTACTGCTCCGTCCGCGCACCCTTGCGTGCGGCTTCCGGATCGACCGATGGCGCACCCGAGGCGGCCGTGCCGGTGTTCGCGATATCCGCGGTATCGCCGCCGTTCTCGACCGCAGCCTCGGCGGCGTTGGCGGTCGCAGGCTGATCTCCAGCGGCGGCGGGTTCTGCACCGGCGGCAGGCGCTGCCGGCAAGGGCAGGTTCGACCCCTGCTGGTTGAGATACAGGATCACGTTCGCGCGGTCCTCGGCACTGCCCAATCCGGCAAAGGTCATCTTGGTGCCCGGCGCGAACTTGCGCGGGCTGGTCAGCCACGCGTTCATCTTGTCGAAGTCCCACTTGCCGCCGACGCCCTTCAGCGCGTCGGTGAAGGCATAGCCGCCCTTGCCCTGCGCGATCCCTTCGCCCAGCGTCGCATACAGGTTCGGACCGATCCCGTTCGCGCCGCCCTGGTTGATCGTATGGCACGCGGCGCACTTCTTGAAGACCTCGGCACCCTTGGCGGCGTCGGCGGTCGGCAGCAGCGACGCGATCGCCACCTCGGCAGCGCCACCGCCGGCACCCTCCTCGACGACGCCCTCGATCGCATAGCCCATCTTCTCGGGGCGCTCGCCGTGGAACAACATGCCCCCCACGATCGACAGCCCAAGCGCCGCACCACAACCTGCGAGCACCCAGCCGGCGATCGTATTGGTCCTGTCGTCCATAAAGCGCACCCACCCCTATTTGATTTAGGACAGCCATAGAAAAGCCTGACCGACACCGCAAGCAAACGCTGCGCCCCGTCTTGCGCGGGCGCCGCGCGCCCTTGATTGCATCCGGCCCGCTGGCTACGCGCCGTGGCGATGGAAAACTTCGCCGCCCCCGCCCGTCCGATCGTCGCGCGGATGACCCAAGCCGCGATGGCGGAGCCCGCGCGCGCGGTCGCGTTTCAGGGTGCGCCCGGCGCCAACAGCCATGTCGCGGCGACCGAGGCATTTCCGGACGGCCTGCCGCTGCCCTGTTTCGACTTTGCCGATGCGATCGACGCGGTGAAGGACGGCCGCGCCGACTGCGCGATCATCCCGATCGAGAATTCGCTTCACGGCCGCGTCGCCGATATCCATTTCCTGCTCCCGGAATCGGGGCTGGTGATTACCGGCGAGCATTTCCTGCCGATCCGCCACGCGCTGATGGGCTGCGGCCCGCGCGATGGTATCCGCCAGGCGATGAGCCATCCGCAGGCGCTCGGCCAGTGCCGCCACTGGCTCAAGGCGCACGGGATCGAGCCGGTGAGCTATCCCGACACCGCGGGCGCCGCGGCCAAGGTCGCCGAGCTTGCCGACCCGACGATCGCCGCGCTCGCGCCGCCCGCCGCCGCTGCGCTCTACGGGCTCGATCTGCTTGCGACCGACATTGCCGATGCCGATCACAACACGACGCGCTTCGTCACGCTCGCGCGCGGCGGCAAGCCACCGGCGGCGCAGGAGCCGGCGGGCGGCGACTGGATGACGACGCTGATCTTCGAGGTCCGTAATGTCCCCGCCGCGCTCTACAAGGCGATGGGCGGCTTCGCGACCAACGGCGTCAACATGACGAAGCTGGAAAGCTACCAGCGCAACGGCAGCTTTGCCGCGACCGAATTCTACGCCGATGTGGTCGGCAAGCCAGGCGACGCGAACCTCGACCACGCGCTCGAGGAACTCGGCTTCCATTCGAAATGGCTCCGCGTGCTGGGCACCTACCGCCAGGCGCGCACGCGCGGCTGAGTCACCCCTTCGCCCAGACGGTCAGCAGCGTGTGCGCGATCGCATAGGGCGGCGGCGGCAGGAACGGTCCCTCCTCCCCGCGCAGCACCGCGCGCACCATCTCGCGCGGCACCCACATCGCATCCTCCAGCTCGTTCACGTCGAGCGTGATCGCGTCGTCGACCGCCTCCGCGACGCACGCGATCATCAGCGACGAGGGAAAGGGCCAGGGCTGGCTCGCGACATAGCGGACGCGCCCGACACGCACGCCCGATTCCTCGGCGATCTCGCGCGCGACCGCCTCCTCGATCGACTCACCGGGCTCGAGAAACCCCGCCAGCGCCGAATAGCGCCCCGGCGGCCACCCCTTGCCGCGGCCGAGCAGCGCGCGCCCGTCATGCTCGGCGATCATGATGACGACGGGATCGACGCGCGGGAAATGCTCGGTCGCGCAATTGGGGCATTTGCGCGCCCAGCCTGCGCGGAACATCGCCGTCGCGGTCCCGCACTTCGCGCAGAAGCGGTGCCGGACATGCCAGTCGAGCACGCTGCGCGCCGCGGCATAGGTCGCCGCCTCGCCCGGCGCGAGGCTGCCCAGCACCGCCATCAGCGCGGGCGAGCGCATCGCCGGGGCGTTGTCGACCCCCATGCCCGCCAGCAGCGCCGTGAAATGCGGCCGCCCGCTCTCGTCGAGCCCGAGCAGGATCGGCTCGGCATCGTCGGGCAGGTCCACCATCGACGTCCATTCGAGCCGCCCCTCGCCCGTCACGGCGGGCAACAGACCGTCGAGCGCGAGCAGCCGCGCCCGCCAGTCGCCCTGCGCCGCCGCCAGAGCGTCTGCATCGTGGCGCAGAGCATCGGCACGATCGAGCGTCCCGCCGGTAAAACCCGGTGCGACATCGGGCATGAGATCCGCGGTCGAGCTCATCGGCGCACGCCCCCCGCGGATCCGCTTCGCGCGACATCGGCGACCAGCGCGCCGACCACCTCTTTCCGCAACGGCCATTTCTCGCCGGGGAAATAATTGACCATCACCGTGCTCCGGACATGACGGACCGGGTCGACCCAGGCGAACGTCCCCGCCGCGCCGCCCCAGCCATAGGTGCCCTTCGACGCGCCGCCCGGCACGTCCGCGAGATACACCGACCCGCCCGCGCCGAACCCCATCGCATTACCTGCGGCCGCCGCACCGGTCCCGGTGCCGATCCCGCCGAACGACACCCCCTTGGGCATCAGGTTCGACATGCCGAGCGCGACCGTCTCGGGCTTCATCACCCGCACGCCGCCCAGCGTCCCGCCATCCTGCAGCATGTGCAGGAACCGGTCATAATCGCGCGCCGACATCACCAGCCCCGCGCCGCCATAGGGAAAGCTCGGCCGCTCCGCGAACACCGACGTCGCCGCAGGGTCGAGCGGGGTGCGGTTGTCGCCGACGAACGCATAGTTGGTCGCCAGCCGCTTCAGCTGGTCCTGCGGCACCATGAAGAAGGTCGAATTCATCTTGAGCGGCGCGAACATCCGCGTCTGCAGGAACCGCTCGAACGACATTCCGCTCGCCACCTCGATCACCCGGCCCATCACGTCGAGCCCGATCGAATAGCTCCATTTGGTGCCCGGCTCGGCGACCAGCGGCAGCGTCGCTGCACGGTTCGCGAAGTCCTCGAGCGAGGTCGGGCGCACCTTGGCCATCTGCGTTTCCATCTGTGCATTGACCGACATCGGCAGCACACCGCGTTGCTCATATTCCTTGAGCAGCGGTCCCTTCACGTTGATGCTGTAGCCGAGCCCCGCAGTATGCGTCAGCAGCATGCGGATCGTGATCGGCGTCGTCGCGGGCCGCGTCGCCAGCGACGTGTCGGGGTTGGTCGCGACCGTCATCGTCTTGAATGCGGGGATGTATTTGCTCAGCGGATCGTCGAGGTTCAGCCGACCGTCCTCGACCAGCATCATCGCCGCCATACCGGTGATCGGCTTGGTCATCGAATAGACCCGCCACAGCGAATCGGCATCGGCGAACGGCCGCCCCGGCTCGTCGCCGACTTTTCCGCTCGCGAGGAACAGGGTCGGCCGATCGCCCAGCCCGAACGCGCCGACGATCCCGGGCATCTTGTTGTCGCGGACATAGCCGTCGAACAGTCGTTCGACGCTCGGCAAGGCGGCGCGTGCGGGATCGCCCGCGCGTTCGGTGACGGCGATAGGGCCCGGGGCGGCCTGTCGCTGCGCCTGCCCCAAGGCTGCGGTCGCCGCCAGTGCGGCAATCACGCCGGTCGAAATCCAGTGTGCACGCGTCATGCAGGCCTCCCTATCGCGCCCGTATAGCCTGGGCGGCCTTGGCGAAAACAGTCGGCAGCCCGGCGGTATCCAGGGTCTCGACGGGCCACCATTCGCCGGGTTGATGCGCCTCCACCCGCGCCACCGCAAGCCCGAGTTCGAGGTCGAAATGCGTGAAGCCATGCGTGACGCGGTCGTCGAGCATCTGCCAGTCGGCCTGTGCCGGCGCGGCCTCGAACCCCGGCGGCTGGTCGGTCCAGGGCCCGGTCGGCAGCGCGCGCATGCCGCCAAGCAGCCCGGTGTCGGGGCGACGCACCAGCAGCACCTGTCCGTCGCGCTCGAGCCAGAAGATCGTCCCGTGACGCTGCGGCTTGGCGGCTTTCTTCGCCTTGATCGGCAGCCGTTCGGGCTCCCCTTCCGCAAAGCCGTCGCAGTCGGGGCGGAGCGGGCACAACAGGCATTTGGGGTTGCGCGTCGTGCAGATCGACGATCCCAGGTCCATCATCGCCTGCGCGAAATCGCCCGCTCGCATGTCCGGCGTGATCGTGTCCGCGGCCGCCCGGATCGCCGGACGCGCGGCGGGGAGCGGCGTCGCAATCGCGAACAGCCGCGCGACGACGCGCTCGACATTGGCATCGACCACCACCGCACGCTCGCCGAACGCGATCGCCGCCACCGCCGCCGCGGTATAGGCGCCGAGCCCGGGGAGCGTCCGCAGCTCGGCCTCGGTCCGCGGAAACACGCCATCATGCTCCGCGACCACCGCCTTGGCCGCCTTCACCAGGTTGCGCGCGCGGGCATAATAGCCGAGCCCCGCCCAGGCGGCCATCACATCGGCATCGTCCGCCGCTGCGAGGCTCGCGAAATCGGGCCAGCGCGCGGTCCAGGCGAGGAAGCGCGGGGTGACCGCGGCGACCGTGGTCTGCTGCAGCATCACCTCCGACAGCCAGACGCGATAGGGATCGACCGTCTCGCCCGGCCGGGCGCGCCACGGCAGCACGCGACGATGCGCGTCATACCAGTCGAGCAGGGCCACGGGGACCGAAGAGCGCTTGGCGTTCACGCGCTGCCTATGGCATGGGTGGCGCGATGAGCAACCCGCCCGGTATCACCACCGAACAAAAGTCCGCGACCGCGGCCAACGCGACGGACGTTCCGCCCGCGCGCAAGACCGCCGTCCGCAAAGCTGCTGCCCGCAAACCCAAAGTCGACGCCGATGCGCCGCGCGCCAACCGGTCGCGCGCCGTCGCCGAGTTGCTCCCCGCGATCGGCGGCGCGGCGTTCCGGCGCTTCGGCTTCATCCAGTCCTCGGTCGTCAGCCGCTGGCCCGAGATCGTCGGCGAGCGCTTTTCCGGTGTCAGCACGCCCGAATCGATCCGCTTCCCGATGGGACAGAAACAGGATGGCGTCCTGACGCTGACCGTGCGCGGCGCGCATGCGCCGATGATGCAGCACGTCATTCCCGAGATTACCGAGCGCGTGAACCGCTTCTTCGGCTACGCCGCGGTCGCGCGCATCACCATCCGCCAAGGCGAGGTTGCGAAGCCGCGCGTCAAGGCGGCGCCGCCCCCGCTCCGCACCGTTCCCGCCGATCTCGGTCTCAGCCTGAAGAGCATCGCCGATCCCGAACTGCGTGCGGTCCTCGAATCCCTCGCCGCCGGCGTCGCCTCGACGAGCGGCCTTCCCAGGATCAGCTGAATGCGTCTGTTCTTTGCGTTGTTCGGTCTCGTGCTGCTCGCCGCGGCCGCGCCCGCCCCGAAGCCCGTGCCCGTCACCCGGACGGCGAGCGGCACCTATGTGCTCGGCAGCCCCGCAGCCCGGGTCAAACTGGTCGAATATGCCAGCTACACCTGTTCGCATTGTGCCGATTTCTCGACCCAGTCGCAGGCGGTGCTGAAGGGCAAGATGATCGCGTCTGGATCGACCAGCCTCGAATTCCGCCACATGATCCGTGACCGGCTCGATCTCGCTGCGGCGGTGCTCGCCCGCTGCACCGGGCCGCGTGGCTTCTTCCCGACATCGGCGGCGATCTTCGCGGCGCAGCCCGCCTGGCTCGAAAAGGGGATCGAGTTCCAGCAGGTCAACGCCGCGCGCATCAACCTCTATCCGCGGCCGGCGCAGCTCAAGGCCTATGCCGATGGCGCGGGGCTGACCGATCTGGTCAAGGCGCGCGGGCTGTCCGCCGCCGCGATCGACGCGTGCTTCGCGGATACGGCGGAGATCGACCGGATCCTCGCCATCACCGCGGCGGCACCGCCCGAGGTCGATTCGACGCCGTCCTTCTTCATCAACGGCAAGGTCATGCCGCATGGCGGCTGGGCCCAGCTTGAACCCGCGCTGCGCACTGCCGGCGCCCGCTAATTTCGTTGGAGTATCCCGCATGAAGTTCGTCACTGCCATCGCCGTCCTGCCGCTCGCGCTCGCTGCCTGTTCGGGGGGCGATTCGTCGAACACCACCCAGGCCGCAGCACCCGTCGCCGCGGCGACCGCCCCCGCCGGTCAGAACTGGACCGAGACCGTCGTCAAGACCGACGAGGGCTATCTGATGGGCAACCCCAATGCCCCGATCAAGCTCGTCGAATATGGCGCGCGCTCGTGCCCGACCTGCGGCGCGTTCGGCCGCGAGGCGTTCAAGCCGCTGACCGACAACTACGTCTCGACCGGCAAGGTCAGCTTCGAATTTCGCGACTTTCTTGTCCACGGCGCGCCCGACGTCGCGCTGACATTGCTCGGGCAGTGCGGCGGGACCGCCCCGTTCTTCCCGATCCTCGAGCAGATGTACCAGAACCAGAACGCCTTCCTAGACAAGCTCCAGACGATGCCCCCGGCGATGCAGCAGAGCCTTGCCAATCTCGCCCCGACCGCGGTCGCGACCAAGCTCGCCGAGCACATGGGCGCGATCGACTTCGTCAAGCAGCGCGGCATCCCGGAGGCCAAGGCGCGTGCCTGCCTCGCCGACCAGAAGCAGCTCGAGATCATGGCCAAGCCGACCGAGAATGCGATGCAGTCGGGCACCGTCACCGGCACGCCGACCTTCCTGCTGAACGGCAAGAAGATGGAAAACGTGCTGTCGTGGAGCGAGATGGAAAAGGCGCTGAAGGCCGCCGGCGCGTAAGCCGCATCCCGTCCGGCGGGCATTCGGCAGCCCGGACTGTTTCCCCGCAAAGGCGGGGACCCAGTCCGGGCTGCCGCCTTCGCGGGAGACCAGAAGCGCGCTACGCTCGCCAATCGTGAAGGGAGAGCGCGCGCCATGCAGATCAAACGCCTCCGCATCACCGGGTTCAAGAGCTTCGTCGAACCCGCCGACCTGGTGATCGAACCCGGGCTGACCGGCGTGGTCGGCCCCAATGGCTGCGGCAAGTCGAACCTGCTCGAGGCGCTGCGCTGGACGATGGGCGAGGCCAGCGCCAAGTCGCTGCGCGGTGCCGGCATGGACGACGTGATCTTCGCGGGGACCGCCACCCGCCCCGCGCGCGATTTCGCCGAAGTCTCGATCCTCGCCGAGATCGCCGGCCCCGACGGCGCCGACGAACGCGAAATCGTCCGCCGGATCGAACGCGGCGCAGGGTCCGCCTACCGGATCGACGGCCGCGATGTCCGCGCGAAGGATGTCGGGCTGCTCTTCGCCGACGCCGCGACCGGGGCGCATAGCCCCGCACTGGTCAGCCAGGGCCGGATCGGCGCGGTCATCGCCGCCAAGCCCGCCGACCGCCGCGCGATGCTCGAGGATGCCGCCGGGATCGCCGGGCTGCACGTCCGCCGCAAGGATGCCGAGGCGAGGCTGCGTGCGACCGAGGCCAATCTTGCACGGCTCGATGCGGTCATCGCCGACCAGGACGCACGCGCCGCCGCGCTCAGACGCCAGGCGCGCGCCGCCGAACGCTATCGCCTGCTGTCGAACCAGATCCGCGTCGCGGAGGCACGGACGATCTACGCGCGCTGGCGGGACGCCGCCGCCGCCGCCGAGTCGGCGACCGCCGATGCCGCGCAGGCCGAGGCGCGAGTGGCCGCTGCCGCCGCCGCCGAATCCCTTACCGCGAAAGCGCAGCACGACGCCGCCGCCGCGGTCGCCACCGCCCGCGTCGCCGCGCTCGCCGCGCGCGACCAGGCCGCCGACACCGGCCATAGGCTGGCCGGCCTGCGGACCGAACGCACCGCGCTCGACCGCCGCCTCGCCGATCTCGCCGACTCGCGCCGCCGTATCGTCGAGGACCGGCTGCGCGAGGGCAGCCTCGCCAGCGACGCCGCCGATGCGCTCGCCCGCCTCGCGACCGAGATCGCCGCGCTCGATGCCGCGATCGCCACCGCCACCGCCGCGCTTCCCGCGCTCGATGCGGCGCAGGCCGAGGCCGAACGCGCCGCGCGCGACGTCGAGGTCGCGCTGGCGCAGGCGATGACCCGCCATGCGAGCGACGTCGCCGAGGCGCGCGTCGCCGCCGCCGCGCTCGCTGCCGCGCGCACCCGCGCCGATCGCGCCGCACGCGACGCGGCGCAGATCGCGGCGGCGCACCGCGCGCTCGGCGATTCCGCCCCGCTCGAGGCGGATCGCGCCACAGCCGCCGAGGCGCGTCTCGCCGCGCTGGAGGACGCCGCCGCCGCCCGCCATGCACTCGCGCAGGCCGATAGCGACGAACGCGCCGCAAGTGGTTTGCGCGATGCCGCCGAGACCGCGCGCGCCACCGCCCGCGCCGAGCTCGCCGCGCTCGACAGCGAGGCCGCCGCGCTCACCCGCGCGACCCAGCGCAGCGGTCGCGACCGGCTGCTCGACCATGTCACCGCGACGCCGGGGCTGGAGCGCGCGCTCGCCGCCGCGCTTGGCGACGATCTGGATACCGACCCCGCCGCCTGGGCGGGCGCTGTGCCCGCGCCCGGCGATCCCGCGCCCCCGCCCGACACCACCGCGCTCGCCGCCGACGTCGACGCGCCCGAGTCCCTCGCGCGCCGGCTCGCCCAGGTCTTCGTCACCGACCGTGACGACGGCCAGCCGCTCGCAGTCGGCCAGCGCCTCGTCACCCGCGACGGCGTGTTGCGCCGCTGGGACGGCTTCGTCGCGCAGGGCAGCGGCGCCGCGGCCGCCGAGCGGCTTGAACGTCGCAATCGCCTGCACGCGCTGGAGGCCGCGCGCCCCGCCGCCGCCGCCACGCTCGCCACGCATGACGCGGCGCGCACCGCGATCGACCAACGGATCGCCGCGCACCGCCACGCTGCGCACGACGCTCGCGCACGCCTGTCCGCGGCCGAGACCCGCATCCGTGACGCGCAGCGCAGCGAGGATCGCGCCGTCGCCGCGCTTGAACGCCGCGCCGGACAGCGTGCCGATCTCGACCAGCGCGCCCACCGCGTCCATGCCGAACAGGCCGACGCCGCCGCGGAGCTCGCCGCCGCCGAGGCCGCGGCCGCGGCATTGCCCGACGGTCGCGCCAGCGCCGACGCGGTCGCGACGCTCCACCGCGACGCCGAGGCCCGCCGCGGCGCGGTCGCACAGGCGCGCAGCGACCGCGCCGCACAGGACAGGCTGCGCGCCGAAACGCGCGAACGCCTCGCCGCCGCACAGGCCGATATCCGCAGCTGGCGTGCGCGCGCGGGCGAAGCCGCAACCCGCATCACCGCCTTGGACCGCCGGGCCCGCGACGTCGCCGCCGATGCAGAGGCGCTCGCGGACCGTCCCGCCACGCTCGATGCCGCGATCGCCACGCTCGATACCGAGCACACGGCTGCGCGCGCCCACGCCGACACGCTCCAGACTGCCGAACGCGCCGCCGAAGCCACGCTCCGCACCGCCGACGACGCGCATCGCCGCGCGGCCGAAGCGCTCGCCGAGGCCCGCGAACACCGCGCCGGCGCGCTGGTGCGCGTCGATACGCAGGACCAGCACCGCCGCGAGCTCGGGCGGCTGTCGGGGGAGCGTTTCGCCTGCCCCGCCCCCGTCCTGCCCGAACGCCTCGGCTTCGCGGCCGCCGATGTCCGCACCCCCGCGGACGAGACCCGCGCGCCGGACCGCCTGACCGCCGAGCGCGAGCGGATCGGCGCGGTCAATCTCGTCGCCGACCAAGAGCTCGCCGCGCTCGAGAGCGAGGCGGTCGGCAATGCGGCCGACCGCGACGAGCTGGGTCAGGCGGTCCACCGGCTGCGCGGCTCGATCGGCACGCTCAACCGCGAGGGGCGACAGCGGTTGCTCGCGGCGTTCGAGACGGTGAACGGCCATTTCCAGCGGCTGTTCGCAACGCTGTTCAACGGCGGCAGCGCGCATCTCGAGCCTGTCGATTCGGACGATCCGCTCGAGGCGGGGCTCGAGATCCTCGCCCAGCCCCCCGGCAAGCGGCTCCAGTCGCTGACCCTGTTGTCGGGCGGCGAGCAGGCGCTAACCGCGGTCGCACTCATCTTCGCGCTGTTCCTGACCAATCCCGCGCCGATCTGCGTGCTCGACGAGGTCGACGCGCCGCTCGACGACGCCAATATCGACCGCTTCTGCGACCTGCTCGACCGGATGGCGCGCGACACCGCCACGCGCTACCTCGTCGTCACGCACAATGCGGTCACGATGAGCCGCATGCACCGGCTGTTCGGCGTGACGATGATCGAACCCGGGGTCAGTCGCCTCGTCTCGGTCGATCTTCAGGCCGCCACCATCCTCGTCGCGGCATAAAGGCGTCACCCGCTGCGAAACGCGCGCAATCGCGCTATAATGGTTGGATGTTCCTCGACGACTCGACGATCTGGCCGCGCAAGGACGATCTTCCGCCGCGCAAGCCCGCCTTCCGCCATGAGAAGGCGCTCAGCCGCATGCTCCTCGTCTATGCGCTCGCGCTGATGCTCCTCCCGATCAGCCTTGGCAGCTTCGTCGACATCATCCGCTACGTCGCTGGCCTGTTTGGATAATCCCCCGGACAGTTGATCCGCATCAATCGACAGGCCCATGCGCGGAACGTAAGATGAACGCATGGCCCAGCTCGACACCCGTGAGAAACTCGAGATCCTGGCCGATGCCGCGAAGTACGACGCATCCTGTGCGTCGTCGGGCACTGCCAAGCGCAATTCGAAGGACGGCAAGGGGCTCGGCTCGACCGAGGGCATGGGCATCTGTCATGCCTATGCGCCCGATGGCCGCTGCATCTCGCTGCTCAAGATCCTGCTGACCAACAGCTGCATCTTCGACTGCCATTACTGCATCAACCGCAAGAGCTCGAACGTCCGCCGCGCGCGTTTCACCGCCAAGGAGGTCGTCGACCTGACGATCGCCTTCTACAAGCGCAACTATATCGAGGGGCTGTTCCTCTCCTCAGGGATCATCGCCTCGTCCAACTACACGATGGAGCAGATGGTCGAGGTCGCGCGCAGCTTGCGCGAGGATCATCATTTCCGCGGCTATATCCACCTCAAGACGATCCCCGACGCCGATCCCGAACTCGTCCACCAAGCGGGGCTCTACGCCGATCGCCTGTCGATCAACGTCGAGCTGCCGACCGCAGGCGGGCTCAAGCGGCTCGCCCCCGAAAAGGACGGCGTCCGGATCGAGACCGCGATGCGCGAGGTCAAGGCCTCGATCGTCGACGGCAAGGACGCCAAGGCCAAGTACAAGTCCGCGCCGCGCTTCGCCCCCGCGGGCCAGTCGACGCAGATGATCGTCGGCGCCGATGCCGCGACCGATGGGGACATCGTCCGGAAGGCCTCGACGCTGTACGACCGGTTCGGTCTTCGCCGCGTCTATTATTCGGCGTTCAGCCCGATCCCCGACGCCAGCGCCGTTTTACCGCTGCAGCGCCCGCCGCTGATGCGCGAGCACCGGCTCTATCAGTCCGACTGGCTGATGCGCTTCTACGAATTCCAGCCGCACGAGGTCGTCGCCGCAGCGGACGACGCGACAGGCATGCTTCCGCTCGACATCGATCCGAAACTGGCCTGGGCGTTGAAGTTCCGCGGGTCGTTCCCGGTCGACGTCAACCGTGCCCCGCGCGAGATGCTGCTCCGCGTCCCCGGGCTCGGCGTGAAGGCGGTCAACGGCATCCTGACCAGCCGCCGCTGGCGCCGCCTCCACCTCGCCGATATCGCGCGGTTGACCGTGGCGGTCGCCAAGATCCGCCCGTTCATCATCGCCGAGGACTGGCGCCCCGTCGCGCTGTCCGACCGCGCCGAACTCCGCCCGATCGTCGCGCCGAAGCCACGCCAGATGGAAATGTTCGCCTGATCTTCCCGTCGGGGCGTGCGCGGTCGCGGCTGGTGGATCGGGGGCGATGCGCTAAGGTCAGGCCATGGCCTTTGGCGTTTTCATTCACCGCTCGGACTCGATCTACGACGACAGCCCGGCCGAACGATACCAGTTTCCCGCCCAGTATCTGAGCCGTGCGCAGCCCAGTATCGGCGACTGGATCCTCTATTACGAACCCCGCAAGGTCGCGGCCACGCGCGGCTATTTCGCGGTCGCCAAGGTCGAGCGGATCATCCCCGATCCCTCAACGCCGGCGATGTATCTCGCGCTGATCGAGCCCGGCTCCTATCTCGACTTCGCGACGCCGGTGCCCTTTGCTGGCCCCGATGGCCCGGTCGAACGCGGCGTTTTCAACGATCAGGGGCGGATATCCGGTCGTGCGCAGTCCGCCGTGAGCCCATTTCCTGCAATGGCACCGCGCGCACTGCTTCAAGCAGTAGCGTCAGCATCGCGGCGGCAAGCCCATTCTCGCCACCCGCCAAAAACCATGCGGGATCGCGCGCGGCGGTGCGTATGTCTGGATGCAGAGGGAGCAGACGATGCAGGATCCTGTCGATGAAGGACTGACCCGGCTGGCGGCGATGCCGGTGCCCCGTGCGCTCGATGGCGTCGAGGCGTCGGTGTTCGATGCTATCGCCGAGAATGCGCGCAGTCGGCACACCAGCCTCCTGGTCGGGCGGTGGTCGGTCGGTACCGCGCTGGTGCTGGGATTGATCGGCGGGGCGGCACCGATCGGCCATGGCGCGCCGGCGCAGGCGTCGATCCCGATTGGGATCGACGGCGCGCTCGCCCCCTCGACCTTGCTGCTCGGGCAGTGACGTTCGTGGTCCGGCGTGCGGCACCGACGATCGTCCTTGCCTTCCTCGCGGCGATCGCCGGCGTGTTTATCGGCGGCTGGATCCGGACGCCGGGCGCAGCGCACGGCACCGAACTCCACACGCTGCTCCACCGCGACGTGGTGCTCGACGCCCCGCAGGAGGCGGCGCTCGACCGGCTCGAGGCAGAGTTCGCGGTCCGCCGCGCGGCCCTGGAAGCGGAGCTGCGCGCCGACAATGTCCGTCTCGCCGCCGCGATCGAGCGCGAGCATGCCAATGGCCCCGCGGTCGCCGCCGCGGTCGACCGGTCGCACCGGACGATGGGCGCGCTGCAAAAGGCGACGCTCGCGCATGTCTTTGCGATGCGCGGCGTGATGCGCGCCGACCAGACCGCGGCGTTCGACCGGGTCGTCGTGCAGGCGCTGACCCCCGCGCATTGATCCCGCCCCGCCCCGACAGGACCGCGCGCCGCACGAGCATCGATCTCGATGCCTATGACGACGCCGCGCTGGTCACCGCGCATCTCGCCGGCCCGGCGGCGGACCGGCAGGCGGCGTTTGCGGCGCTGATGCGGCGGCACAAGCAGCCGCTCTACCGCCTGATCCTCGCGCAGATCGGCGATCCCGACGAGGCGCTCGACCTGTTGCAGGAGAGCTTCGTCGCGGCGCACGCCGCGCTGTCCCGCTATGACCGCGACCGGTCGCTGCGCGCGTGGCTCGCGCGGATCGCGATCAACAAATGCCGCGACTGGCACCGTCGCCGCCGCGTCCGCCATATGCTCGCCCGCGTGTTGCCGATCGAGGCGGGCGAGCGGGTCGCGGATGGGGCGGCGGATACGGAGACGAACGCGATCGGTCGCGACGACCTCGCGCGTACGCTGGCCGATATCGCGCGGCTCCCCGCCACGCTGCGCGAGCCGCTGCTGCTGTGCACGATCCACGAGCTGAGCCAGGCAGAGGCCGCGCAGGCGCTGGGGATCAGCGTTAAGGCGGTCGAGACCCGGATCCGTCGCGCCCGCGCAGCACTCGCCGCCGCCACCTGATTTGTCTAACGTCATGAGGGGCAAGCCGATCGGCGGCGTATGACCTGACAGACGTGGTCGCTCCCGGCCCGAGGATCCGCATGACCCGACCGACCCGCCGCCAATTCCTCCGCGACGCCACGCTTGGCGGCGGCGCGCTTGCGCTGCCCTGGCTGCCCGCCTGGGCCCAGCCCGTGTCCGCCGGGATCGCGACCCCGCTGCCGATGCTGTCCGGCACAGATATCGCGCTGACCGTGGCGCATCTGACGCGGACGATCGACGGCACGCGCAGCCACGCGATCGGCATCAACGGCACCAGCCCCGCGCCGCTGATCCGGCTGAAACAGGGGCAGCAGGTCCGCCTGTCGGTGACCAACAGCCTCGACGAGGAGACGTCGATCCACTGGCACGGGCTGCTCGTGCCGTTCCAGATGGACGGCGTGCCCGGGATCAGCTTTCCCGGCATCCCGGCGCGAACCACCTTCACCTACGACTTCCCCGTCGTGCAGGCGGGGACCTATTGGTATCACAGCCATTCGGGGCTGCAGGAGCAGATGGGGCATTACGGCCCGATCGTGATCGATCCCGCCGGCGCCGATCCGATCGTGTCCGACCGCGAACATGTGATCGTCCTGTCGGATCACAGCCCGCTTCACCCGCACGCCATCTTTCGCAAGCTGAAGCTCCAGGGCGGCTATTTCAACTATCAGAAGCAGACGCTTGGCGGCTTGCTCGCGGGCCGGGATCAGCCGGCGGGCGAACGGCGGATGTGGGGCGGGATGCGGATGGACCCGACCGACGTGTCCGACGTCACGGGCGCGACCTACACCTATCTCGTCAACGGGCATGGCCCCGCAGACAACTGGACCGCGCTGTTCACGCCCGGCGAGCGCGTCCGCCTGCGCATCATCAACGCCTCGGCGATGACCAATTTCAACGTCCGTATTCCCGGGCTGAAGATGACCGTCGTGCAGGCCGATGGCCAGAACGTGCGTCCGGTCGCGGTCGACGAGTTCCAGATCGCGGTCGCCGAAACCTATGACGTGATCGTCGAACCCGCCGCGCCCGTCGCCCACACGCTCGTCGCCGAGGCCTGGGACCGGTCGGGCATGGCGCGCGCCACGCTGACGCCGCGCATCGGGATGGTCGCTGCGGTCCCGGCACTGCGCAAACGCCCGCTCGCGACCATGAAGGACATGGGCATGGGCGACATGGCCGCGATGGATCATGGCGCGATGGGCAGCACGGCGGGGATGGACCACGGCGCGATGCCGGGCATGGACAAGCCCGTGAAGGCTCCCGCCGGCGATGCACCGATGCCGGCCATGAGCCACAGCATGCGTGACTTTGCCAACGCGCCGGGCCTGCCGAAGACGCCGACCGTGCAGACCGTCGCGCCGATGCCAATGGATCGCACCGGCGAGCCGCCGCAGGGCCTGAGCAACACCGGCCACACGGTGCTCGTGTACCGCGATCTCGTCGCGCTCGAGCGCAATCCCGACCTGCGCGCGCCAACGCGACAGCTGCAGATCCACCTGACCGGCAACATGGAACGCTATATGTGGGCGTTCGACGGCGTGAAGCTGAACGAGGTGAAGGCGCCGATCCCGTTCCGCCAGGGCGAACGCGTCCGCGTGACTCTGGTCAACGACACGATGATGGCGCACCCAATTCACCTGCACGGCCATTTCTTCGAGCTGGTGACTGGTCACGGCGATCATGCGCCGCGCAAGCATACGATCAACGTCGCCCCCGGCGGCACCGCGACCTTCGACCTCACCGCCGATGCGGTCGGCGACTGGGCGTTCCATTGCCACATGCTCTACCACATGCACGCGGGCATGATGCAGGTCGTCACCGTCCGCCCCGACAGCGAAGCGGGAGCAGCGGCATGAAGACGCTCGCTCTCTTCCTCGCGACCGTCACGGCCACGCCCGCCGCGGCGCAGATGCACGAGATGCACGGAATGAAGATGCCCGGCATGGCGATGCCCGCCAAACCCGCGCCCAAAAAGCCCGCAGCAAAAAGGCCGGCACCCAAAAAGACCGCCCCGGCAAAACCCGCGGCACGCAAGGCGACGCCCGCGCGGGCGCGCGCTGCGAAGCCCGCTGCATCGGCGATGCCCGCGATGGACATGTCCCCGACCGCCGCCTGCTCGGTCGAGCATGCCGCAATGGGCCACTGCCAACCCGTCGCGACTGGCGCGGCCCCGCCACCCCCAGCCAATCCGACCGCCGCCGACCCGTGCCTGCCCGAACACGCCGCGATGGGCCATTGCACCCCGGCCGCGTCTGACAGTCCCGCCGCCCCGGCGGGCACGGACCAACCCGCCGGCAACGCACCGCCCCCCGCGCCGCCGACCACGCTGGCGGCGGCGCGCTTCTACGATTCCGCAACGATGGCGACGGCCAATCGGATGATGCGCGACGAGCATGGCGGCATGCGGTTCAGCCAGATCCTCTTCAACCTCGCCGAGGTGCAGGTGCGCAACGGTCGCGACGGCTATCGCTGGGACGGCGCAGGCTGGTTCGGCGGCGACATCCACCGCCTTGTCGTCAAGACCGAGGGCGAGGGTGGCTTCGGCGACGGGGTCGAGGCCGCCGAAGTGCAGGCGCTCTATTCGCGCGCGCTCGACCCGTACTGGAACCTGCAGGCGGGCGTCCGCCAGGATCTCGGCGCAGGTGCCAAACGGACCTATGCCGCGCTTGGGGTCGAGGGTCTGGCGCCCTATTGGTTCGACGTCGAGGGCACGCTGTTCTTGTCCGACAAGGGCGACGTGCTGGCGCGTGCGGAGGCCTGGTACGACCAGCGCATCACCCAGCGCGCGATCCTCCAGCCGCGTGTCGAGCTGAACCTCGCCGCGCAGGACATGCCCGGCAGCCGGATCGGCGCGGGGCTATCGACGGCGGAACTCGGCGTGCGGCTGCGCTACGAGATCCGCCGCGAATTCGCGCCCTATGTCGGGCTGTCCTGGGAGCGGCGCTATGGTGCCACCGCGCGTTATGCGCGCAGCGATGGCGATACGACCGGCGGCGTCTCGCTCGCGCTCGGGGTGCGCGCCTGGTTCTGACGCGCCGCCTGCCACTGTCGATAGCCCAGCAGCGCGAGCAGGATCATCGCCGCATAGAGCCCCGCGGTCAGCATCAGGCCCTTCACGACGAACATCCCGACATAGACGATGTCGACGACGATCCACAGCAGCCAGCTCGCACTGTGCCGCCGCGCGGTCCAATATTGCGCGACCAGACTGAAGCTGCTCAGCGTCGCATCGATCCAGGGCAGCGCCGCGTCGGTATAGCGGCTCATGACAAAGCCGATCGCCATCGCGGCACCCGCACCCGCGCCGAGCCCCGCCAGCGCGGGGATCGGCCGTAGCGGCACGACAGCGACGTCGCCCGCATCCTGCCGCCCGCGCGTCCAGTTGCGCCACCCATAGAGCAGCGCACCCGCGAACACCGCCTGCAGCATCATGTCCGCATAGAGCCGCACGTCGAGGAACAGCTTGAAGTACAGCGCACAGGCCAGCAGGTTGACCGGCCAGCACCACAGCCGCCGCACCGCGGTCAGCCAGATGCCGAGGAAACTGACCGCGACCGCGGCGATCTCGAGCATCGTCACGCGCCGTGCTCCGCATCGGCGATCCGGCGGAGGAACGCCTGCCCCGGTTCGGACAGGAACCACGCCGCATGGCCGATCAGATAGCCGTCCCAGGCCAGCGCCGCCGCGCTCATGTCGCCGAGCACCCCTGCGAAATACGCGACCTCCGACAAGGCGAATTCGAGATGCACCAGCGGCAGCAGCCGGACGAGCGTCGCCCGGTCCTCCGCACCGAACGCGGTGGTCGCCGCATAGCCAGCCAGCAGCGCGCACGCCGCCTCGGGCTGGCTGATCGCGGCATCCTCGCCCTGCCCGAGCGCCAGCCAGGCGACACCGCTGCGTTCGATCGCGATCGCCAGGTCGTGCAGCGCGCAGGTCCGGTCCGCCAGCCCGAAATCGATGACGGTCCGCACGTCCTCCTCCTCCCAGAGCAGGTTGGAGGGATGCCAGTCATTATGCGTCCACAAGGCTGGCTGCGCGGCGAGCCGTGGCTGCAAGCCGTCGCCGAGCGCGCTGAACAGCGACACGAGCTCGCGCCGCCACGGCCGCGGGGCGAGGAACGCGGCGAGCGCCGGCCGCGCCGCGACATAGCGTTCCGCCGCCGCGATCGGATCGGGATCGGGCAGGATGGTGAAGCTGGCGACCAGCGGTTGCGGCGGTCGCGGCGGCGCATCGAACCCCTGCGACGCGCGGTGCAGCCGGGCCAGCGCCACGCCCGCCGCCCGCGCCTGCGCCAGTGACAGGAACGGCGTCCAGGACGGCCGGTCGCGATACAGGTCGACGCCGGCGGCCTTGCGATGCAATTCATAGGTCCAGTCGCCGCGGGCCAGCGCGCCGCTATCGCTGGCGGCGAGCGTCATGACCTCGGGCACCGTAATGTGCGGGCGCAGGTGCGCGATGAACCGGTGTTCCGCGCCGAGCTGATCGGGCGTCCGCATCCGGCGGTGGTGCCGCTTGAGCAGGAACATCCCCTGCCCGGCCTCGATCAGCGCCGCCGCGGAGAAGGGCCGCGGCGAATGCCAGTGCACGCGCTCGAGCGGACCGGCGGCCGGAAACTGCGCGGCCACGGTCGCGGCTTCCTCGGCGGTGATCGCCGGCCAGCTCGGCGCGGCCATGTCGGTGCCCATCCCGTGGACCAGATGCGCCGCCGGCGAGCCCGCGCCGATCATCGCGCACGCTCCGGTCACAGGCCGCGCGAGATGGTCGCCATGACGGCCGCACCACTTCCGACATAATAGGTCGGCGCAGATCCCGCGATCAGCGTCCCGCCGCGCCCGATCACGTCACGCGCATTGGTCGAGACCGACTGCACGCCCGCCAGCACGCGCGGATTGGTCACGTTGATCGCGTTCAGCCGCAGGTCGGTCCGCTTGCCGTCGAGCATCGACGCCAGATGCACGCCGACCGACAGGTCGAGCGTCGCATAGCCCTTGATGCTCTCGTCATTGACGAAGGTCGCATATTGCCGCCCGACATATTTCACCGCGACACTGCCGAACAGCCGTCCGTCGTCATAGGTCCCGCCGCCACCGACCTGGACGGTCGGGCTCGAGACCGCATGCCGGCCGCGGGTCGGCAGAAAGTCGTCGCCGACCGGCAGGTCGTCGCTGACCCGCGCGCGCAGATATTCGCCCGAGACATAGACGCTTACGCCGCGCGCCGGGCGGTAGTCGATCTCGGCATCGATCCCGTAGGAGCTCTGCCCCCCGGCATTCAGCGTCGAATTGACCAGCGCGCCGCCGCTGGTGATGACCGTCGCCAGCTGGCGGTTCCGGAAATCATAATGGAACCCCGTCACCGATGCGGACAGCGATGGCCCGATATAGCGATAGCCCAGCTCCTGCGAGACCGCATATTCGTTCTTCAGCGCGGTCGTCCCCGCGCTGACCAGCGCACCGCCCGCATAGCTGTCGTAGAGCGTGAACTCGTTCGGCGTGCGGAAATTGGTGGTGATGTTGGCGAACAGCTGCTGCCGGTCGTCGATCTCGTAATGCACCGCCGCCCGCGGCAGCGCGGCGAAGCTGTCGAGGCGGACGCGGTCCTGCGGCCCGGGCAGGTAATTGCGCCCGCTGCGAAGCACATTGACGCCCTTGAACCCGATATCGACCGCAAGACGCGGGGTCAGCGTGACGTGGTCGGCCAGGAACGCCGCCTTGGTCACCGTCACGGTCCGCTGGTTCTCATAGGCGAGCAGCCGGCCGTCCGCGGTCCGGATCGCCTTTGCGCGATAGCCCCAGCGATCGGCCGGTTCGCCGTCGGCACCGACCGCGGTGTAGGACTGGACGACGCGATCGGTGCCGTGATCGAACCACAGCCCCGCGGTCAGCCGGTGGATGCCGCGCTCGATCGTCAGCGTGTTGACCGTGCCCACGCGGCGCTGGTCGCCGGTGTAATTGCCCAGCACCGTCGCGACCCCGTCGACCGCGCCCGGCAGCGCGATCGGATCGGCGAGCGGCTCGATGCCGAGGAAATTGCCGGTCGTGCCGAGCTGCGTTCCATAGGGCGAATTACCGTAGCCGAACTGCAGATAGCTGGTGCTGTCGAGCGTCACCCCCGCGCCCAGAGCCAGATGCACCGGCGCCGACGCATAGAGGTTGCGGAACGGCGCGCGGTAGAGCCGCCAGTAATTGGTGTTGCCCGCGCTGTACCGCGCATCGAAGTTGAAATCGCGTCCCTGCGCGCGCCATTCGGCGAGCGTCGGGCTGCGATAGGTCGACGAGTTCGCATCGTTGAACGACAGCGCCAGGCTCGCGCGATTGCCATTCCCCCATTCGCCGAGCAGCTTGGCATCGACATGCTGGCGCGTGTCATGGCCGGCACCGCGCCAGTTGTTCGCGCGCGTGTTCGAATAGGAGACGAAGGCCCGCAACCCCGTCTGGCCGATCCGCCCGGTATCGAGCCGGACGAAGCCGCGGCGCGCCGCATAGGATCCGATCGACAGGTCGACGAGCCCGCGCGGCGCCGCACTCGGATCGTCGAGCCAGAGCGACAGCGACCCGCCCGCACCACCCAGCGTCGGCGACGCGATATCGACCGCGCCCTGCGCCAGCGCGATCCGCTGCAGATTCTCGGTATCGGCGAACTGCGAGGGATAGGCATAATAATAGCCGATGTCGTTCTGCGGCGCGCCCTCCATCGTCACACCGATCTCGTCCTGCCCCAGCCCGCGCAACGTCAGGCTCGAACTGGTCGACAGGCCATACGGATCGCTCGACGCGACGGTCGCGCCGGGCAGCAGGTTGACCAGCTGGAACGCGTTGAGCGTCGGCGCCTGCTTGGTGATGAACGCCGCGGCGATCGCGCTCTCGGACTTGGGCACCGTCTGGTCGGGGAGCAGCCCTTCGGGATCGAGAAGGCCGACGACGCGGATATCGACCGGGTCGGCGCCGTCCCGCGAATCCGCCTGCGTCTGCGCGCCGGCGGGGGCGAAGGCCACCACAGCACCAAGTGCCACTGCCAGCGCACTGCATGCAACACGGGGCGGCCGGCCCGCCATCAGGTCAAATCGAAGGATCATCACGGTCTTGCGTCCACTCCACACGGAGGGACGACGGACGCGCCGCCAGCCCTCCCTACGCCGGTATCAACCGGATCAGGTTCAGCGGGTCATGGGCTGCAGCCCACCTCTCAGCCGCGCGTCAGCGGCCCCCCGGGGAGCGCGCCGTCTAGGCGGTTCGGTCCTCCGGCGATAGCGTTATTGCCCGTTTGCCCGTCCGCAGCGCCGTCCCGGCACACGCGCGGCAGAATTATATGACAATCCACCCCGCCCAGACGCTTGCAGTGGGTGACAGCCGGACCGGTTTGCGCCACACAGGCTTTATGGAGCGTGTGCTGACCGACGTCGTTGCCCTGGAGAATCGGGATCTGGGACGGAACCTTACGCATGGCATGCTCGACCTGCTCGGCAAGGCCATCGTGACCGGCCAATATACGGATCGGCCCTTCCCGACCGAGGCGGAGATCGCGGTGGCGCATGGCGTCAGTCGATCGGTCACCCGTGAGGCGGTCAAGATGCTCACCGCCAAGGGACTGGTCAGCGCGCGCCCGCGACAGGGCACGATCGTGCAGCCAGCGAGCAGCTGGAACCTGTTCGACACCGATGTGCTGCGCTGGCTGCTCGACCGCAAATTCTCGGTCGAACTGCTGCAGCAGTTCAACCAGCTGCGGATCGGGATCGAACCCGAAGCGGCGGCGCTCGCGGCGCTGTACCACACCGAACAGGACATGGTCGCGATCGAGGCGGGGCTGGCGCGGATGGCCGCTGCGGAGCGCAGCTATGACGATCCGCTCGACGCGGACATCGCGTTCCACGTCGCCGTCCTGCGCGCGTCGCGCAATCCCTTCTACGCACAGTTCCAGTCGGTGGTCGAAACCGCGCTTCGCACCTCGATCCGCTTCACCAACCGGATCAAGGGGCGCAGCGCGAACATCGCCGACCATGCCGCGGTCGCCGTCGCGATCGCCGCGCGCGATGCCGATGGTGCGCGCGACGCGATGCGACGCCTGATCGGCGACGTTCTCAGCCTGATCGCCGAGGCCTGACACCCGAATCGTCGCGACCCGGTGTACGATCAAGGGACAGCACCGTGCGACGCCGTCACTCGACCTGATCGCGCTTTTCACTTATCGAGACGCGGTGCCCTTGGGCCCGGTGCCGCGAGTCGAGATTTGACAAGCGCCGGAATAGCTCGAAGGACAAATGCGACCGCGCATCATGCGGGTAGCAATTGAAAACATGACGGGAAACAATGCGAAGGGCTCGAGACGAGCGAACTGCACGGATCGGCAAGGTCGCGCTCGCGGCGGCGATGACTGGCGGTTTGGTGAGCGGTGCGCAGGCACAGACGGTCAACGTCAACACACCCGTCAGCGTGCCCGTCGCGGGCAATGTCGACCGGTTTCGTGTCGTGCCGGTGATCACCAGTGTCTATGACAGCAACGTGCTGCGTCTCAACGACGCGCGCGGGAGCGGGCCGCGCGACAATATCCGCGTTTCGCCGGCGCTGGCGGTCGATCTGAACCGCATCTTCGGACGCACCCGCGTCACCGCCGGCGGCACGGTCGGCTATGATTTCAACACCCGGTTCAGCGGCCTCGATCGCGAGCGGATCAACCTCACCTCGAGCGTGACGACCCCGGTCGGCGCGCCCTGCAGCGTGACCGGCAGCGCGGCGCTCGAACGCGCACAGTTCGATCTCGGCGACACCAACACCGTGGTGACCGAGAGCTTCCTGCGCCAGGTCTATGACGTCGGCGCGAGCTGCCGCGCCGCGGCGGGGTTCTTTCCCGCGGTGGGTGTCAACCGCGTGTCGCTCACCAACAGCAGCCGCAAGGTTCTGGACACGAACCAGTCGGCGCTACGCGCGGGGATCGGCTATGGGCGGCCCAGCCTCGGTACGCTGCAGCTCATTGGCTCGGTTGCGAAGATCGCGCGCCCGGGTATCGAGGATCTGACCGGGATCGACGATTCGACGATGATCACCGACGTCCAGCTGGTCTTCGAACGTTCGGTCGCGCCGCGCGTCAGCTTCCGGCTTGGCGGCGGCATCACGCATGCCGACCCCAAGCGCGCGGCCGTGCCGTCCTTCAGCGGCCCGTCGTTCGACGCGCAGGTGACGATACGCCCGGTGCCCCGGTTCACGATCGTCGGCTCCGGCCGCCGTGCGGTGCAGAATCAGAGCTCGTTTGGCGCGACCTATATCATCGCCGACAGCTATAATCTCAACGTGTCCTATCTGCTCTCGGCGCGTAGCACCGCCACGCTGTTCGCCCAGCGCGCGCGACGCGACCCGCGCGGCGAGGATCTGGCGCTCACGCTTCAGCCACCACGCGGCAAGGACAGGCTGAACGTCGTCGGCGGAAGCTATGCATTCGATTTTCACCGGTCGCTACGGCTCAGCCTGAACGTCGCTCACCAGCGCCGCACGGCTGACAATGCGATTTACGACTATACGGCCACATCCGCATCGGCGGGTGTCACGGCCCGTTTCTAAGGGGATGATGATGAAGATCCGCATGGCGCATTCGCTTGTTCTGCCGTTGCTCATGGCCGCTGCGGCCGCCGGGGCGCAGGTACCAACCGCGCCCCCCACGCCTGCGTCGACCGGTGCCGTGCCCAACGACGGGTATCGGCTGGCCCCCAATGACGAGGTCGAGGTGACGATTTTCGGCCAGGGTCCGGGTCAGGTGGTCAAGACGCGCGTCAAAAACGACGGCACGATCACCCTGCCGTTCCTCGGCGCGGTCCAGGTGCGCAACCAGACCGCGCGGGAACTGGCCGCGGACATCGCCGCCCGGCTGCGAAGCGGCGGCTATTTCGTCAAGCCCGTCGTCAATGTCGAGGTCACGCAGTTCGTCAGCAGTTCGGTGACCGTGTTCGGCGAGGTCGGAACTCCCGGCATCTATCCGCTCGATCTGCAGCTGACCGTCGGCATGACGCTCGCCCGCGCGGGCGGCACGCGTGGAACAAGCGCGGACTTTGCAATCCTGAAGCGCGACGGCGACCCGGTCGAACACCGCATCCTCCTCTCGGACCTCAGCGGCGAATGGAGCGCGGCGACGCTGCTCGAGGCGAAGGACACGCTCTTCGTTCCGGTCGCGCCTGTGGTCTATATCTACGGTCAGGTGAATTCGCCCGGATCCTTCCCCTTGAAGACCGGGATGACGGTTCGCCAGGCACTGGCTCGCGCCGGTGGTCCGACGCTTGCCGGATCGACGCGGAACGTCACGATCTTCCGCGATGGTGAGAAGTTGAAGAAGGTCGATCTCGACGGCGAACTGAAGGCCGAGGACTCGGTCTTCATCAATGAAAAATGGCTCTGAATCAGTGATCGGATTCCGGTGGCCGGGATGTCTCGTTTCATGCGGTGCCCTGCGCGTTCGTCGTCGCCAGGTCCGTTTCGCAACAGCCTGACGTCTGCGGCCACGGCCTGAGAAGAGGGCGCGCCGGCAACGGGGCGCCTTTTTTCATGCCCTACTGCCCCGCCACGTCCGTCGCCGCCGGCGCCGGCGCACCTCGCTACCCGGGCCAGCCGTCGCGATTCCCCCGGCGTTGGTCGAGTGACGCTTGCACGGGTCACCGGCTTGGGTGATGGGCGTGCCGATGCGACATAACGGCCTGTTCATCGCGCTGGGGGGCGCTGCGCTGGTCGCGACGGCTGGCGTTGCGGTCATGATTGCGCCCGCGCGAACCGGTCTGCCGATCACGCTCGATCCCGCCGCCGATGCCCCCTCCGCGACTGGGCCGCGCAAGCCTGCGCATCCGCGCTATACCGGCGTCAACATCGCGACGGGCGGCTTTGCCTCCAAGCGCATTCCCGGGCGCTACGGCTTCGACTATTTCTACCCCAAGCCACAGGAGACCGCGCCCTTCGTCGCCGCGGGCATGAACGCGATCCGCGTGCCCGTTCTCTGGGAACGGCTGCAACCGCGGCCCAATGCCCCGATCGACGCCGCGGAACTCGCACGGCTCGACGAATCGATCGCGGGGCTCGGCGGGTTCGGCCTGATCATCCTCGACGTGCACAATTACGCCAAATACCGGGGACAACGGCTCGACCAGATCGACCCGCGCGGCGCCATGCTCGCCGACCTCTGGACCCGCCTCGCCCGCCATTATGCCGGGGATCAGCGCATCGCGTTCGGCGTGATGAACGAACCCAATGGCCTCTCCGCCACGGCGTGGCGACCGATTGCGGAGGCGTCGTTACAGGCGATCCGCGCGACGGGCGCGCGCAATCTGGTGCTCGTCCCGGGAACGAACTGGTCGGGTGCTCATTCCTGGACGAAAGGCAGCGACTCGAACGGCGAGGCGTTGAAAACGCTCGTCGACCCGGCGAACAACATGGCGTTCGAGATGCACCAATATCCGGATGCCGACTCCTCGGGAACGCATCCGGAATGCGTGTCGCCAAAGGCCGCCGCACAGGCATTCGACTCGGCCACCGCCTGGCTGCGCGCCAACAAGGCACGGGGATTTCTCGGCGAATTCGGCGCGAGCAGCGACCCGAACTGCCTCGCCGCGCTCGATGCGGTGCTCGTCACACTTGACGCGGGCTCAGACGTCTGGCTCGGTTGGACCTATTGGGCAGGCGGCGCCCTGTGGGGGCCGTATATGTACAGCGTGCAACCCGACAAGACCGGGGACAAACCGCAAATGTCTATCCTGATACGGCACAAATCTTAATGATCACAGGGTATAGTGGCCCCGTGGAGCCGTACGGCAATCCTATTGTGCGTTGCAGCAACGTCGCGTACCCGCTCCCCGGATCGGCAAGGCAGATACAAGAATTATGTTGAAGTCATGGATTGCATCGCTGACGCGCTGGCTGGACGGCCGCGGATGGGCCGAGCCCCCCGTGATCGAGCTGACGCATCGCTACACCCCGCCCGCCGCGCCGGTCGTCGACCTGCCCGCGGATCCTGCCCCGGCAAGCACCGCGACGCGGCTGATCGGCGACCGGCGCCGGATCGCAGACACGTTCGATGCCGCACGCCCGGTGCGGACCCGCGGCGAGCTGTTCGGACGCGCGGTCGAGCTCGACCATCTGCTCGCCGCGACGCTCGACTTTCACCAGCATGCGGTGATCCACGGTGCGCGCGGCTCGGGCAAGACGTCGCTGGTGCGCGTGCTCGGTGAGCATGCGGATGAATCGGGCGCCGTCGTGCTCTATTTCGCGTGCGAACCGCATGCGACCTTCGCCGACATCATCCGGCTCTATCTCGACGCGCTCCCGCCCGCAGCCTTCGCACCGGGCGGGCAGCGCGCCTTTGCGCAGAAGCTCGAACAAATGCCGGAGAATTTCGGCCCGCGGGCGTTCGTCGATCTGGTGGCAGACCGCGTGACCGCGCCGACGATCCTGATCTTCGACGAGTTCGACCGGATCGAGGATGCGAGCGTGAAGAGCGACGTCGCCGCGGCGATGAAGCTGCTGTCCGACGCGCTCGTGCCGGTGCTGTTCGTGCTGGTTGGGATCGCGCGGACCGTGTCCGACGTCGTCGCTGGCCACCCGTCGCTGCGCCGGCACATGCGGATCGTGTCGCTGGGCCGGATCGGCGCCGACAGCGTCGACGCGCTGATCGCACGCGGCGAGGCCAATACCGGCGTCCGCTTCGATACCGATGCGCGCGCGATGATCGCCGATGCCGCCTGTGGCTCGCCCTATCACCTGCGTATGCTGGCCGGGCATTCGTCGCTCGCCGCTGTCAGCAGCGACGCGGATATCGTTACTAAGGCGCATACCCGCACCGGCTTTGTCGATGCGTTCAGCCACTGGGCGCAGATGAACGAGCCCGATGCACGGCTGTTCGCGAAGGTCGTGCTCGGCTGCACGCTCGAACAGCGCGATGCGCTCGAGGCTTTGGCCCGCGCCGCCGCGACAATGGACGTCGTTTTGCTTGATACCGATCGATATGATCGTGCCATTTCGATGCTAGACCCCGCATTGGTCCGCGAACGGGGCAATGACGGCGAACACGATGGCGTGTATTTCCGTGACAGTACCGCGCCGCAGATGCTGATCGCGCTGTTGATGACGACCCCTGTTTCCACCACGGCGGCCCGGCTTGGCGCACCGCAGGAGAGCAACCTTGCTAATACCCGCTGATCTGATCGCGTCGCTCAAGGCGCGCTGGCGTATCGAGCTGGCGATCATTCTGCTGATCGTCGTGCTGGTCGCACTCTGGACGGCCGTCACGCCCAAGACCTATGTCGCGCAGTCCTCGCTGCTGTTCGACGGCGGCCCGGCCCAGTCGGTTACCGACGAGGCGGCGCCGCAGGATGGCGTGGCCGCGCTCGTCGCGACCCAGGCCGACGTCCTGCAGAGCGAGGCGATCGCCGCCGCGGTCGTCCGCGACCTGAAGCTTGCCGCCAACCCGCAGGTTGCTGACCAGTGGCGTGCGCGCACCGGTGGCACCGGCGACGTCAACGCCTGGTATGGTCGTCAGCTGCTCGGCGGGCTCGAGGTCATACCGGGCCGGACCTCGCGCGTGCTCGCGATCCGCTTCAAATCGGCCGATCCGCAATTCTCGGCCCAGGTCGCCAATGGCTTTGCCACCAGCTACCTAGATGCGCGCCTGCAACTGCAGACCGATCCCGCCCGCACCTATTCGCGCTGGTTCGAGGATCGCACGCGCGAGGTCCGCACCGCGCTTGAGCAGGCACAGGGCCGGCTCACCGCGTTCCAGCGTCGCACCGGGATCGTCGACACGACGACCAACAACACTGACGCCGCCCGCCTGACCGAATTGTCCGGCCAGCTGACCGCGGCCGAAGCGGCGGCGGCGGATGCCGGCGCGCGGGCGGGCGGCGGCAGCACCGGACTCGACGTGCAGTCGGCCGGCGTCGTCCAGGGTCTGCGCACGCAGATCTCGGCCAAGACGGCCGAAGTCGCACAGCTCAGCGCGGATCTCGGTCCGAACCACCCGCAGCGTCAGGCTGCCGAGGCGGAACTGTCGGCGCTGCGTCGCCGGCTCGCGGTCGAGACCGGGACGAGCACCAATGCGGTGCGCGTCGCCAGCGGTGCGGCAAGCAGCAAGGAAAGCCAGATGCGCGCCCTGCTGAACCAGCAGCGCGGCAAGATGCTGTCGCTCGCGGGCGACCGCGCCGAACTCGACGTGCTCCAGCGCGACGTCGATTCGGCCCGTGCGGCCTATGATACCGTGACCCAGCGTCTGGGCACGATGCGGCTGCAGAGCGAGGCGCCGTCGACCAACGTCGTCCAGCTCGACGTCGCGCAGCCGCCGATGTTCCCCTCCTCGCCCAACGTGCCGATGCGGTTGGCGCTCGGCCTCGTGCTGGGCGGGATGCTCGCGGCGGGGACGGCGCTGGCGCTCGAACTGTGGCGGCCGCGGGTGCGGACGTCGAGTGGCGCAGCGACGGCCATGGGTGTGCCCGTGCTGGGCTCGGTATCGTTTTCGCAGTCGCGCGTCGCGTCGCTGCTGGGTGGAAGGCAGACGTCATGAGGCTTCGTTCGAGCGAAACGGCAAATGTCGTTCGTCCCGCGGTCGCGCCGGGCGCCGAAGCGCCCAGCCAGCGGCAGCTTCTGGGCAAATTGCTGTCGCTGTCGCCCGAGGCGCATCGCCAGATCGAGCATCGCCAGGCTGAAACCGGGCTGTTGTTCGGCGAGGCGGCGGTCCAGCTCGGCTTTGCGACCGAGGAGCAGGTGCGCCGCGCGATCGAGCTGCAACAGGGCTTCACGGTTCTTGCCGAGGGCGATGAGCGCGTCGATCCGCTCGTCGTCGCAGCATTCGCGCCCGACGATCCCATCGCGGTCACCGCGCGCGACATTCGCGCGATCGTGACGCGCGACGTCCGTCCCGACGGCTCTCCGCTTCAGGGGATCGCGATGATCGGGATCGACGACGAAACGCTGCATACCACCGTGCTCACCGCCAATCTCGCGGTCGCGTGCGCCCAGGCCGGCTATTCGACGCTGCTGGTCGATGGCGGCATCGGCGCACCGCGTCAGCACGGGCTCTTCCGCCTGCCCAACCGCACCGGTCTGTCGACGCTGCTGTCGTCGGGCGGCCGCGTCGAGGCGATCGCCCAGACCACCGCGATCCCCGGCCTGTCGCTGCTGTCGGCGGGTCCTAGCGTCCCCAACGCGTCCGAACTCTTCGACCGGCAGCGTCTCGCCAACACGCTCGATCCGCTGCGCGACCATTATGGGCTGGTCATCTTCGATGCCGGCCCCGCCAGCGCGACACAGCTCGAGGCCTGTTTCGGGCTCGACGCGGCGATCATCGTCGCGCGCCGCAACCGGTCGGATGCGCGCGCGCTGCGCAACGCCGCGGCCGTGCTGCAGGAGCATGCCACCCCCGTGCTCGGCTCGATCCTGATCGATTGAGCATGGTGGGCATGATGGAGATTCGGCGAATCGGCCACATCGATGTGGTCGCCACCGATGTACCGGGTGCCGTTGCACAGGTCGTTGCCGCGGTAGAAGGCGACGGTCCGGCCATCTTCGGCTTCTGCAATGCGCACAGCGTCAACCTTGCGCGGGCGGATCCCGCCTTCGTGACCGCGACGCGGGCGGGCGTGTTCTTCAACGACGGCAGCGGCGTCGATATCGCCAGCCGGCTGCTCTACGGCACGCGCTTCCCGGCCAATCTCAACGGCACCGACCTGACGCCCGCGGTGCTCGCCGCGCTGCCGGCGGGAACGGGCGTCTTCCTGCTCGGCAGCCCGCCGGGCGTCGCGCAGCGGGCCGGCGCGATCCTTGCAGAGCGCTTCCCAAACATCCGTATCGCGGGCAGCCATCACGGCTTTTTCAGCGCCGACGAGGCACCCGCCCTGTCGGAGCGGATCCGCGCATCGGGCGCGCGGCTCGTGCTCGCGGGCATGGGACAGCCGCGTCAGGAAAAATGGGCGGCCGCCAATGCGGGCGCGGTCGGTGCGGTGATCCTGTGCATCGGCGCCTTTCTCGATTTCACTGCGGGCCAGTTCGTCCGCGCGCCGCTCTGGATGCAGCGCGCGGGCATCGAATGGACCTTCCGCCTTCTGCAGGAGCCCCGACGGATGGCGTCTCGCTATCTGGTCGGGAACGCGACCTTCCTGGCCGCGACACTCGGACAACGGATGAAGCGATGAAACAGATGATGCCTCCTCGCCTGCACCGCGCACTCTCGCGCCTGCGTAACGCGCCGCCACCGTCCTATGACGACCGCTATCCGCGCGTCGACGTGTTCGAATGGCGTCCCGCGGGCAGCGCGATCAATTTCGGCGACCGGCTCGCGACGGTCGTCGCCGAGCGTGTTCTCGCGCTGCACGGCCGCAGCCTCGACGAGGAGACGGCGCGCGACGCGACGCTGTTCACCGTCGGATCGGTGATGCATTTCGCCAAGACCGGCGACACCGTCTGGGGCTCGGGCGTCAACGGCAAGATTCCCGCCGATCGTCACGCTTTCGACGCACTCGACATCCGCGCGGTCCGCGGTCCGCTGACGGCGGCGTTCCTCGCGGAGCGCGGGCTGGACGTCCCGGCGGTCTATGGCGACCCCGCGCTGCTGCTGCCGACGCTGTTCCCCGACCGGTTCAAGCGGCATAGCGCCCTGCCGGTCCTGTTCGTCCCCAACCTCCACGACCTCACGCTCGCGCCGACGCTCGGCCTGCCGTTCGTGTCGCCGCTGCGCGGCTGGAACGCAGTCGTCGAGCAGATCGTCGGCGCCGATCTGGTGCTCGCAAGTTCGCTCCACGGCGTCGTGATCGCCGAGGCCTTCGGCATTCCCGCGCGGCATGTCCGCCTGACCGAGACCGAGCCGCCGTTCAAATATGACGATTATGCGCGCGGGACCGGACGATCCGGCATCGACTCCGCGAACAGTGTCGCCGAAGCGCTCGAAATGGGGGGCGCGCCGCCGATATCCTTCGATCCCCAGGCGCTGCTCGCGACATTCCCGCACGATTTGTGGGAGTGAGTCATGGCTGCCCCCTCATTAGGTAAACAGGTCGGACGCGGCGCAATCTGGTCGGTCGTCAACAGCGCGCTCGTCCAGGTCATCAACCTCCTGGTCTTCCTGGTGACCGCGCGGTTCGTCCCGGTCGCCGATTTCGGCATCCTCGCCACCTGTCTGCTCTTCGTCGAGCTGTTCAAGCAGATCTCGGTCGAAAGCTTCGCCACCGCGATCGTCTCGCGCGGTGCGCCCGACGCCGGCGACTACAACGCCTGCTTCCTGCTGATCCAGATCGGCGCGGTGATCGGCGCGGCGCTGATGCTGCTGTCGGCGCAGTTCATCTCGGAGATCATGCACAATGAGCGGATCGAGTTCGCGCTCCGGCTGACCTCCGTCCTGCTGCTCAGTTCGGGACTGTCGCGCACGCATGAGGCGTGGATGACGCGCCAGTTGCTGTTCAAGCCGCTCGCGATCCGCTCGATCCTCGCGCTGCTCGTCGGCGGCGGTGCGGGCCTGTTCCTCGCGATGAACGGCTGGGGCCTGACTGCGCTCGTCGTCCAGCAGCTCACCACCTCCTTGCTGTCGACGATCCTGCTCTGGGTCGTCAGCGACTGGCGGCCGAGCCTGCGCGTCGAACGGGCAAAGCTGCTCGCGACCTGGCGCTATGGCCGGCACGTCGCGATCACCGGCTTCACCAACTTCGCCAACACGCAGAGCGACACCTTCTTCTCGTCCTATTATCTCGGCGCGTCGGCGACGGGCATCTACAACGCCGCCAAGCGCATCCTGCTCGGCCTCAACCAGCTGATGGCGTCCGCGCTGTCGCGCGTCGCGCTGCCGACCTTTGCCGGACTTCGCGACGACGAGGAACGGCTTCGCGGCGCGTTTCTGAACGCGGTATCGTTCACCACCGCGATCACCGCGCCGATGTTCCTGTCGCTCATCGCGGTCAGCGATCTGGTCGTGCGCGTCGCGCTCGGCGCGAAATGGATGGAAGCGGCACCGATCATCTCGATCATCGCCGGCACCGCCTATCTGACGACGATCGGCCAGTACAACCAGGCGATCATCCTGGTGAAGGACAAGCCGCACTGGCAGACGGTCCTCACCTCGATCTACGCGGTCAGCAACATATCGCTGTTTCTCGTCGTCGTGCGCTATGGTCTCCAGGCGCTCGCGATCGGCTTCACCGTCCGCGCCGTCCTGCTCTACCCGCTCTCGGTCGGCGCGGCCCTCCACCTGCTGAGGATAAAACCGATGGCCTATGCTGCCCGCATAGCACCCTCGCTTGCCGCATCCGCGGTGATGGTCGGGGCGCTCCTTCTGCTGCACCGGACGATCGACGTCCCCTCCCCGCTGCTCGCGCTGGTCATCCACGTCGCGGTCGGCGCGGTCGTCTATGCTGCCGCACTGTTCGTGATCGGCCGCCGCGACATGCTCGCGCTCATCCGCTTCGCGCGGACGGCGGTGGCCCGTGGCTGATCCGCTCCGCATCCTCGCCTGGCCCGCCGGTGATCCGAGCGACCTCAACCCCTATGTCCGCCGCATGTACGGCGCGTTCCGCGCGCCCGCGGCCTCGGTCACCGCGTTCCGTCCACTGATGCGGCACATCCCCGCCGCGGACATCTTCCATATCCACTGGCCCGAGGGGATCTTCGAAGGCTCGGGCAGCAACAACCCGGCGATCGTCGCGGCCAAGGCAGCGCGCGTGCTGAACGCCGCCCGGGGGATCCGGCGATCGGGCGGCAAGCTCGTCGTGACGGCGCACAATGTCACGCCGCACCGCGACCTTACCGGCTGGCGGCACCGGATCTGGCACGCCTATCATGCGCGGCTTCTCGGCCAGATCGATCACCTGATCGGCCTGTCCGCGGCCTCGCTCGAGCGTTATCGCGCCGCGCATCCGGCGATCGCCGCGGTCGCGGGGACGATCGTTCCGCACCCGCATTATCGTGAGGACTATCCCGCGATCCCCCGCGCCGAAGCGCGCGCGGCCTGGGCGATTCCCGATGGTATCTGGGTGCTCGGCATGATCGGGTCGCTCCGCCCCAGCAAGAACCTCGTCGAGGCCGCCGAGGCGTTCCTCGCGATCCGCCGGCCTGATGAGATGCTGCTGATCGCGGGCGATGCGGGGGATGACGACATCGTCGGGCAGCTGGCGGGCGTCGCGGCACGGTCCGAAGGGACGATCCGCGTCGTGACAGGACCGCTCGACGATCTGCGCTTCGCCTCGGCGATCGCCGCCTGCGATGCCTGTCTGATGAACCAGACGTCGACGCTCAATTCGGGCACCGCACTCGTCACGCTGTCGCTCGACCGCCCGCTGCTCGCCCCCGCGGTCGGCACGCTGCCCAGCCTGGCGGCGGAGATCGCCGGCGGCTGGGTCACGCTGTTCGATCCGCCGCTCGCGCCGACGGCGTTGCGCGCGAGCATCGACACGCTTCGCACCAGCCCGCCGGGCGGCCGCCCCGATCTGGAGCCGCTCGACCCGATGCGCCTGTCGAGCGCGATGCTCGCGCGGTTCAGGAATCTGGCGTCGGGCTGACCTTCGGCGCGAAGCCCTTCGCATCGTCGATCTTCGCTGCTTTGCGCAGTACCGCCTGACGCTGGCTGATCCCCGACTGCATCTGCCCGGTCGCGAGCCCGTCAGGCCTCGACGTCGCCCCCGCTCGGGGTCGGGCGCAGCGCCGTGGTCGTCGTCAGGGCAGTCCCACCGCGAGAGCGGGGGCAAGATACTGCATTTGCCCGAGACGATGAGAAAATCTAGAAGGACCGGGCATAGGGATCGCCTCTGACGGAATGTGGCGCCGGCCGGGTTCCGGGCGGCTTGGGAAGTATATCATGGAAACAATTTACGATTGGCTGAGCGTCGCGGTATTTGCGGGCCTGGCGCTGCTCTATCTGCAACGCTCGATGGAGGATGAGCCGGTCGATACGGTGTGGCATTATCTGCCGCCCGCGATCGCCTGTGCGCTGAGCAACTGGCTCGGCAACGAAGGCTATGCGATCCCCGCCGTGCTCGTGCTCGCGGCCAGTGTCGGCTATATCATCTACGTGCTGCGCCCATCCCTGCCCGGGCGCTGATCCGGCCGGCCGGACGCGCCGGCCCCGGCAGCAGCGGTTGATCATGGTAGAACAGGATCTCCATTACCCTAAACCCGCCGCTAACCAGGTTTGAAGAGACCTCCTTTGCATCGGCCGAGTGAAGGATCGGGTGCCAACGGAGAATTTCCAATGCCCCTGATCCACGACGCGCATCGCGCCGTCGCGTCCGCCGCGACGGCCCCGGCCGCTCGCCCGCATGCCCTGAACCGTGTCCTGACGGACTCTCTTTATGATGGTGGCCGACCCGCGCGCGCCGGCGCTGCCCTGCGCGGCATGGTCGGCATCGCAGCGCTGGCGATGCTCGCCGCCTGCGGATCCGCGGTCGAAGCGCCCGAGCAGGCGGGGATCGTCGTCGTCAGATCGGGGGTCGGACCGAGCGAGTCCGCTCTTGCGGTTGCAGCAGCGGCATCGCCTGCAGCGGCGACCGGCGCCGACGCGGGCACACCGGCCACCAGCGATACCGACGATGCGGTCATCCCTCCCGACACGATGCGGGACCCGGATCATATGCAATATGCCAGCCTGGTCGAATAACCGGACTGGCCCTTGGCTTGATTAGACAGGCGGCGCACCGATCGGCGCGCCGCCTGTCCCGGTCGATCAGCGGCCGACCGCGTGATAGGTCAGCCCGGCCTTCTCGACCATGTCGCGCGGATAGATGTTGCGCAGGTCGACGAGCACCGGCGACGCCAGCAGCGACTTGACGCGCTTGAAGTCGAGCGCGCGGAAGATGTCCCATTCGGTCACGATGACAAGCGCCTCGGCGCCCTCCATCGTCTCATAGGGACCGGTGCAATAGGTCACGTCCTTGATGACCGCCTTCGCCTGCTCATGACCCTCGGGATCATAGACGTTGATCGTCGCGCCCGCGTCCTGCAGCGTCTGGATCAGCGCGATCGCCGGGCTGTCGCGCATGTCGTCGGTGTTCGGCTTGAACGTCAGGCCGAGTACCGCGATCGTCTTGCCGCGAACGTCGCCACCGACGGCGGCGATGACCTTGCGGCCCATTGCGCGCTTGCGATTATCGTTCACCGCGACGACCGCCTCGACGATGCGCTGCGGCGCGTCGTGATCCTGCGCGGTCTTGAGCAGCGCGAGCGTGTCCTTGGGGAAGCACGAACCGCCATAGCCGGGGCCTGCGTGCAGGAACTTGGAGCCGATACGGTTGTCCAGGCCGATGCCGCGCGCGACATCCTGCACGTCCGCGCCGACCTTCTCGCACAGATCGGCGATCTCGTTGATGAAGGTGATCTTGGTCGCCAGGAACGCGTTGCCGGCATATTTGGTCAGCTCGGCAGCACGCCGGCTCATCTCGACGAGCGGCGAACGACCAAGGGCGAGCGGACGATAGATCTCGCGCATGACCGCGAGGCCCTTCTCATCGTCGCTGCCGATCACGACGCGGTCGGGACGCTTGAAATCGTCGATCGCGGCGCCTTCGCGCAGGAATTCGGGGTTCGACACGACCGCGAAGTCGGCATCGGGATTGACGCGGCGGATGATCCGCTCGACCTCGTCGCCGGTGCCGACCGGGACCGTGGACTTGTCGACGATCGCGGTGAAGCCGTCGATCGCGCCGCCAATTTCCTCGGCGGCGGCATAGACATAGGACAGGTCGGCATGACCGTCACCGCGCCGCGACGGCGTACCGACGGCGATGAAGACCGCGTCGACACCCTTCACGCTCGCGGCAAGATCGGTACCGAAGCGCAACCGCCCGGCCTCGACGCCGCGCGCCACCAGTGCATCCAGACCCGGCTCGTAGATCGGCATGATGCCGTTTTCGAGCGCCGCGATCTTGCCGGCATCCTTGTCGATGCAGATCACGTCATGTCCGAAATCGGCGAAACATGCACCCGACACCAAACCAACGTAACCCGATCCCACCATCGCTATGCGCATTATAATCCCTCAGACGATGTTGGTCCCTACGATCGTCGTACGGACATTGATATTCGACGGAACTCCTAGAAGATGAACCGCCGGCCATCAATAAGGTGGTTCACCTGATGCGGCGGGCCGGTACGCTGCTCCAGCGATCCGTGCCGATACCGATCAAACGCCGATATCCGAGAGGGTTGGCGGGCCGGCCCGCGCCCGCGGGCGACGCGCCGGCCCCGCCCATTTAGTCCGCGACGATGCGGGCGTCAGGGTAGTTTTCGGGACGAAGCACGCGGTCGGCGACCTCTGTCCAGGTCGAGAAATGCCGCGCGGGCACCTGCCCCGCCAGCGCCAGCGCCTTTTCGGTCGCCGCGATCATCGACGCCGGATCGTTCGACACATAGCCCGCGCGGAACGGGTTCGTCCCGACCGCGAAATCGGGGCAGACCGCGGGGATCTGCAGATATTCATATTGTCCCAATTTCAGACTCGACTCGGCAAGATACTCGACCCCCGGCGCCAGCCGGTAGGGTGCGATGCCGATGCTCGCATGCTTGATATAGGGCAGCGTAGCGCGGAACGGCATTTCCTTGTGGACGAACACGTTGTCGGGCCCCTTGAAGCTCTTCCCGCAGCCGATCACGTGGAAATGCACATCGGGAAACTGCGGCGCGACCGCATGGAAGAAGCTTTCGTCGAACAGCATCGACCCGACCGCGACGGCATTGCGCTGCGCGGTATAGGGCGACGGCCCGACGGTCTCGAAGTCGGCGGGATCGATCCCGAATTCGGCGCGGTACAGGCGATCCTTCGCCCACAGGAAATCCGACACCATCTTGGTCGACCGCAGGCAGACATGGTCGATATGCCGCGCGTTCTTCACCAGATGGCTGCGGACATAGGGATGCGCGCCGACGGTATCGAGCCGGTCGGTGGCGTAATAGATGATCTTGGCGGTCGGGTTGAGCCGCTTGATCCGGTCGAGGAAGATCGCCGCGACGCTCGATTCGATGACGATATAGTCCGCCGCCTGGAACGCGCCGTCGATATCGGCATTGGGCAGTCTGGCGAACAGCGGAAACAGCTTCGCCATCACCGCATCGGCGACCGCATTGTTCGTCGCAAAGGGATGCAGCGGCGTCCGCCAGAGATAGCAATTGACGCCGTCCACCTTGTGCCAGGCATTGGCCTGGTCCCACAGGAACAAGCGCGAATCGCCCTTCTTCTTCGAGATCAGGCTGAACCGGGTCGAGATGAACGACACGTCGCAGCCATCCTGCGCCAGCGCATGCGCGACCTGGTGGATGCTGGCGCGCTTGGGCGTCCGGTAATCCTGAAATGCCGACAGGATGACGACACGGGAACGCTTTGGCTGCGCCGGCGCTGGCTTATCGGACATGCATGACACTCCATCGACTTTGGGCTGGACGGTTGGCCGTAATCAGACAAAGGGGCTGGCAATCTGGATCACGTTGGGAAGCCGATGCACGTTCTTCACGTCGTTCGTCAATTTTATCCGGCCATTGGCGGGCTGGAAGACGCCGTCAGCAATCTCGCGGTCGCGCTCAAGCGGGACTGCGGAATCACGACGTCGGTGGTCACGCTCGACCGCCAGTTTTCGCGTCTCGACGCGACGCTGCCGCCGCGCGACACCTATCAGGGCGTGCCCGTGCAGCGGATCCCGTTCCGCGGCTCGACGCGCTATCCGCTCGCACCCACCGTGCTGCAGCATCTCGGCCAGGCGGACATCGTCCATGTCCATGCGATCGATTCGTTTTTCGACGGCATGGCGCTCACCCGCCCGCTCCACCGCCGGCCGATGGTCGCCTCGACGCATGGCGGCTTCTTCCACACCGATTTCGCCAGCCGGCTGAAGCTCGCCTATTTCGCCAGCGTCACGCGCGCGTCGTCGCTCGCCTATGACCGGATCATCGCCTCGAGCGAAAGCGACGCCGCCCGGTTCAACCAGATCGCCGCGAGCAAGACGGTGACGATCGAGAATGGCGTCAATATCGGCAAGTGGCAGGGTGCAGGGTCGTCGCAGCCGACGCAGACGATGATCTATATCGGTCGCTTTTCCTCGAACAAGAACATCACCGGCCTGATCGACCTCGTCGCCGCGCTCGGCCGGCTTCACAGCGACTGGCGGCTGATCATCGCGGGCGGCCCGGCCGACGTCACGCCTGCACAGATCGAGGAGCATATGCGCCGGACCGGTACCGAACGGGCGGTCACGCTCGTGCCGTCGCCCAGCGACGAGGGTATCAAGGCGTTGATCGGCGAGGCCAGCTATATCGGCTCGGCGTCACGCTATGAAGGCTTCGGGCTGAGCGTGGTCGAAGGCCTGTCCGCTGGCCTGACCCCGATCGTCAGCGACATCCCGCCCTTCCGTCGGCTGGTCCGCTCGTCCGGCAGCGGCATCCTGTTCGACATCGACGATGTCGAGGCTGGTGCGGGCCGGATCGAGGCCGCGCACCGCGATGCGAGCGCTGCCTATGAGTCGAACCGCGCGAACAACATCGCCGCGAGTCTGGCCTATGACTGGCGTAGCGTCGCGCGGCAGTTCGCCGATGTGTATGAAGATGTCCTGCGGAAACGCGGCGTACAGGGCTGAAAACGCCGGGGTGCCGTGGCGCGTATTCCGAGGTGATTGGGTGACGAGAAGCGTATCGTCGCTGAGCATCGATCACCATGCCCATGTCGACTAAGGTGACATCACCGCGAGCGTGCAAGGCCCGTTGCATGGAGCGGGTCTGGCCACGGATCAAGCCTGAGGATCACCGCGGCCCTAGGGCGAAGGCGAAGCGTCATATCCGAGGCGCCTAAGCACTTTGACAGTCCGACGACCGGGATCGTCAGACACAGGCGGGCGCAAGACAGCGACCGCCCATGTGCTTGAGATCAGGCCAGGAAAAACGCCATCAGGACGATCAACGCCCAGAGCGCAACGCTGACCGCGAGGCCGGTGATGAGACCGAGCACGGCCGAGGGGATTTCGGGATAGGATGGGGCCTGGATAGCCGGGCCGGGAAGCGCAGTCATGAACACTCTCCTCAGCGGTCGTTTCAACCGTCTTGTCTCAACATGGGACAGGGGTCATAAATAATCAATACTAATATCTAGACTAGCGCAAAATTAGCTAAGATCCTGAAAATCTTGTGCGTTCAGCGGGTCGGCAAGGCTGGCAAACGCCCCCGAAGCAGGGCTGCACCTCGCAGACCACCACACCAGCGTCAGCGTCGGTTCAGAACGATGAAAGTCCTCGCAGCAGCAGCGTCGCGAGAGCCCAGCATGCGCAGCTCGCCACGACCAGCAGGATAAGCCGCACCGGCGCTGCAAAGCGCTGCGGCGGCGCCAGCGCCGCACCCGCGGCGGGCATGGGCACCACCGCGCTGTCGGGGATCAACGACAGGACTGCAGACTCGCAGATCGTGTGCGTGAAGGCCGACTGGATCTGGTCGTTCGTCAGCAGGGGCTGGAACGCGCAGCCATGCGCCTCGCCGTCGCGCCATGCGATCCGCGCCGTCGCCTGCCCCGCACCGGCCAGGCCGACGCGGATATGGGCGCCGACCGGCAGGACGCTGGCGCTGGAAAAACGGAAACCGCCTTCGGACAGATCCTCGACACGGACGTCGATCGCCCGCGCATCGGCCGCACGGACCGTGCTCGCGCGCGCTATTGCCGCACGACTCGGCTTTCGCCGGCGCTCGGCCACCGGCTCGATCGCCGTCATCTCCGCACGCACGCTAGATGATCCAGGCAAGGACACCAGCGAGCGCCGCGGCGAAGACCGCCACGCCGGCGATGGTCGAACCGGCCCGGATCGCGCGTTCACCCAACGAGGCGGGCTCGACCGGAAGGAGCCAGTTCTCATAATCGATCCGGTCGCCGGCCAACGGGTTGGCGGCACGCGGGTCGACGACCTGAAGCTCGGCCGCGAGCGGGTCTGCGACGGAACGCGCCCCGTCGAACGAATCCGTCGTAGCGCCGGAAAGCGGATCGCCGCCACGAAACGCCGCATGTGGCGATACGGGGTCAGCCAGGTTAGCAAGAGGTGCGTGAAGGGGCATGACGACACCATGCCATACTGGTGGTTAAGAAAGCGTATGTTAAATTGCTGTCGCGGCATTTTTTGTACGTGTTTTACGGTGCACTAGAATGCGTTGCGGTGCACAACGACCCGTACCGTAGACACGAGAATGCCAAAGTCGCGCCACACGGACCAGCCCAGGATATATTCCAGATCGGCCTGAAGGCGCTGCGTCAGATCGTCGCGGCGATGCGTCGCACCCCGGAATCCCCGCACCTGCGCGAGACCGGTGATCCCCGGCTTGAGCGCGTGACGGTGCCAATAGCGTTCATCGACCTCCCAGAACAGCTGCTGCCCCGCCAGCGACCCCAGTGCATGCGGTCGCGGCCCGACGATGCTCATCGATCCGAGCAGCACGTTCAGCAGCTGGGGCAGCTCGTCGACGCTGGTCGCGCGGATCACGCGACCGACGCGCGTGATCCGGTCGTCGGTGCGGGATGCCGAAACGCTGCCGCTGGCGTCCGACTGCTCGACCCGCATCGACCGGAACTTGAACACCTTGAACAGCGCGTTGCCCCGCCCGACGCGATCCTGCCGGAAGAAGACCGGTCCGCGGCTGTCGATCTTGATCGCGGCGGCGGTAATCAGCAGCAGCGGCAGCACGACGATCAGCGCGGGCACCGCAAAGGCCAGATCGAACGTCCGCTTGATCATCCGGTTGCGCGTGCTCAGCGGTCCGACCGCGACAACCAGGGTCGACCGCCCGACGAAAGTGTCGAGCCCGATCGCGCCGACCTGGTCGATTTCGTTCGAAATAATCTCGCCGCGAATGCCCGCCCCCTTCAGGAGCATCGCCCATTCGCGCTCCTTGTCGGGCCGGCAGGCGATCACGACGCGGTCGACACCACGCAATTGGCGAGCGAGTCGATCAAGCATCATCGGATCCTGCATGTTCGGGCGAAGGTTCGCGGCCCGCGTCTCGACGACTTTGCAATGTGCAGGCACCGCGAATTCGACGTCGTCCAAGATCACCAGATCGGTGGTCACGTTGCCGCCAATCGTCAGGCGGACAAACCGATCGATGACCAATCGAAAGACTGCCAGAAGCACGAAGCTGCCGAGCATTCCGATGCTGATGACGCCCCGGGATTCCGCCTGCACCGCCCGAAAATAGTAGGAGATGAACAAAAAGCTTGAAAAGGCTAGTAAAAGCGCCGTCGCCGAGCGCATGATGCCGGCCCGGGCCTTGCGCAGCACGTCGATCGAGTAGGCGCCATTATTGAACGCCGTCAGCACATATATCGGCGCCGTGACGATGACGACGTTCATATGCGACGTAACAGCAAAACGGCCATATTTTGCAAATATACCGAGCTCGAATGCAGCAACCACCGCGAGCAGATCAGCAAACACCAACAGGATATAAAGAGCGATGCGCAGTTGGTGACGATGCGAGGTCGAGCCAATACGATCGAACACTGCACCGCGCGTGCCGGTAACTTTAGTATTTTCCACAGTGCCAGCTCCCTGCCCGCCACAATCTCGACTTATGCTCAGCAGGGCCAAGGCTCTGCCATAGGCGGTTTGAAGAAACCAGAGCCGAGATGCGCGGCTCATCCCATCGGGGCGCCACCCGGTCGGCACGCACCGCGCCGCCTGCGCAACGCGGCCCGCCGCCGCGATGCCACCGCCACCACCTTGCCGTCGTCGCAGCGCCCCCAGCATGCGCGCAGCACCGCCCAGCAGCCCGGTGCAGCTATTCCGGCAATGGACTGAAACCGGTACGACGGGACTCCCCCCTTGGCGCAACATACCCCTCTATAGCGGACAACCGGCGCCGGCGGGCCGTCCCATCCCGGAACATGCCCCCCATCATAAGAAAAACCGCGCCGCTGCCGCCCGCGATCAGCCGCCGCCCGTAGCCGCGACACGCCCCCGAGCGCGGAACCGATCGCCGAGCAAGGATTGATCGCACGCTCTTTCGCGCTAGGGGGCGGCGGGATGAAACGGACGCGCGCGATCCCGCGTTGTACAATCCAGTACATAAAAAGGTTCGAGACAAGCATGCCAGAGGCTTTTCGTGCGGCGCGCGACGCGCTCGCCTTTCTCGAGGCACATCGTCTCGCACCGGTGGCTGAAAACTATACGTTCGCGCTTGCCGTGGTCGCCGATCCCGGATCGGATCTGGCGCGCGCCGTGGCGGCCGAGACGGATGGCGGACTGAGGCTGACCGCACGCGCGCTCGAAACGCTCAGCGAACGCCATCTTGCGATCAAGCGCGACACGACCGCCGAACGCGACAGCGCGGTCACAGCCCGCGCGAACCAGCTCGGCGCGCTGACCACCGATGCGCAGATGCTGACGCGGTCGCTCAGCCACGACGTCAGCGCGATGGCGAGCGAGGCGGAGAACTGGCCCGATGCGACGCTGCTCGTGACCCGGCTGGCCGATGCCGAACGCGAGCTGGCCGAGCTGCGCCGCGACGTCGCCCGGCTCCAGTCCGACCTCGGCTCGCTCGGTACGGCGCGGCACGATCCGATGCGCGACGCAGCCACTGGCGCGCTGACGTCCGAGGGCGCGCGGCCGATCTTCGCACAGCTTGCCGAACAGGCGCGGAGCTATGTCCTCATGATCTTCAGCGTCGCCGATCTGGCCGGGGTCAATCAGCGCTTCGGCCACGCCGTCGGCGACAATGTGCTGAGCGCCTTTGTCGCGAACCTGCGACGGGTGTTTCCCGACGAGGAGATCATCCGCTGGACCGGCAATGAATTCGTCGTCGTCGTGACCGACGTCGCCCTGACGGCAGCCCGCGATTTTGCCGACGAAGCCATCGCCGCGTTCGAAACCCGTCGCCTCAGGCTGCGCGGCAGCGGCGCATGGATCGGCCCGGTCCGCGCGCTCGCGGGACTGGTCGTGGGTCAAGGCGACGACCAGGACGCCGCCCTGAGCCAGGCCCGCGCCGATCTGTACCGTGCCACCGTCGAGGGTTTCGCCCCTGTGGACGGCTGAGCGGGTCGGACCCGACGGCTCGCTCGCTCCGGCCGCGATCATGGATTCGATAAGTATCTGCATTAGGGCGTTTCTATCCCGCGACCCACGCGTTCCAGCGCGATGAGCACGTCGCACCATGGCCGCTACGCCTATCGCCCGATCGTCGACCGCCCGGACTATGACTGGCCCGACGGCCGCCGCCTCGCCATCTATTTCGGGGTGAATTACGAGGTGTTCGATTTCGGCGGCGGGCTGGGTCCGGAACTGGCCCCCGCGCAGACCGACCCGGACGTGATGAACTATGCCTGGCGCGATTATGGCAACCGGGTCGGGGCGTGGCGGTTGTTCGACCTGTTCGATCGGCTGGGCCTGCGCACCACCGCGCTGCTCAACGCCGACGTCCTCGATCGCTGCCCGGGGCTCGCCGAGGCATGCCGGGACCGCGGCGACGAGATCGCGGCGCATGGCGGCACCAACGCGACCGCGCAAGGGTCCCTTGCGCGCTCGCGCGAGACCCAGATGATCGCCGACGTGACCGAGCGGCTGGCGACACTCGGCGTACGTCCCACCGGCTGGCTGGGACCGTGGATATCGGAGAGCGACATCACGCCAGACCTGCTCGCCGAAAATGGCTATCGCTATGTCCTCGACTGGGCGCATGACGACCAGCCGACCCGGCTCGCAACCTCTCATGGCGGGCTGCTCTCCATCCCCTATTCCCAGGAAATCAACGACCTGCCCGCGATCATCGCGCGCAAGCAGGAGGCGGTGACGTTCGCCGCCATGATCCGCGACGGCGTCGAACAGCTGCTGTCCGAATGCGACCGGCGTCCGCTCGTCCTGGGCATCGCGCTCCACCCCTATATCATGGGACAGGCACACCGCGTCCCCGCACTGGCCCGCGTACTGACCGAACTCCGCGCGGCGAACGATCCGCGCATCTGGTGGACCACCGCCGGCGACATCGCCGCGCATGTCGAGGCGAACGGGCTGGCCGCCTGACCCCGCACTCACTCAGGCTTCACGACCGCCGCGCCACAGGCTCTCCTTCAACGGGCCGATCAGGTAGTCGAGCGCGGACCGTTTCCGGAGCGGGACAAGGATCTCGGCGGGCATGCCCGGCGTCAGTGCGCCGGGCCCCTTCAGCGCGACGAGCGTTCGATAGCTTTCCGGCAGCAACGACGCCTCCGCCCGGAAGAAGCGATTGCCGGTCCGCTCCTCGGTAAAGCTGTCCGCCGACACCGTGTCGATCCGGGCGTCGAGCGCGGGCATCGCGCGGTCGTGGAATCCGGTGAAGCGGACCTGCGTCGTCTGGCCGGGGCGCATGTCGTCGGCATCGTCGGGCGAGACCTGCACCTCGATCACCAGCGCCCTGCGATCGGGCACTATTTCCATCAGCGTCTGCCCCGGCGAGACCACGCCGCCGATCGTGTAGATCGTCGGGCCGACGATCGTGCCGGCCACCGGCGCGCGCACCATCGAACGGGCGAGCTGTTCGCGCGCCGCGAGCAATTTGGGCTGCAGTTCGTTCATCCGGACCAGCAGATCGCGCAGGCTCCCCTCCACCTCCTCGATCTGGCGGCGATCGACGCCCGCGGCCGACAGTTCGGCTTCGCCGATCGCATCGCGCGTCTGGAGAATCTGCGCACCCAGCGCGCCATGCTCCCCGTCGAGCGCGGCCTGGGTCCGCTCGAGCGCGCGGATCCGGTTGATCGAGGCAAAGCCCTTGGCCGCGATGACCCGCATCCCCGTCAGCTCGTCGTCGAGCAGCGCGCGTTGCCGGCGGTTCGCCGCGATCTGTTCGCCGAACCCGCCAATCTGTTCGGCATTGGCGTGGGCGCGCCGCATCCACACCGCCTTCTCGGTCTGCGCGGTCCGCAGGCGCGCCGCCAGCAGCAACCGCTGCCCGCGCAGCGCATCCTCCGCCAGCACCCGGTCCGCCGCCGGCAGCGCGCGGAACTCGACCGGCTCGGCCATCACCGCGCGCCGGTCGCGTTCGGCGAGCAGGCGTTCGCGCTGCGCAAACAGCATCATCAGCTCGGCGGTCATCCCGCGTTCAAGCGCGTGCAGGTCCGCCGACGCGATCTCCAGCAGCACCTGCCCGCGGGCGACCTTCTGGCCTTCGACGGCGCGCAATGCCGTGACGATGCCGCCGTCGCGATTCTGCACCGCCTGCCGCTTGCCCGACACGATCACCGCGCCGCGGGCATAGACGCCGGCGTCGAGCGGCATCATCGACGCGCCCCCCAGCAGCCCGATGAAGAACAGCGCCGCGACGCGCAGGCCGCGCCGGATCTCCACCCGCGCCGAATCGTCGATCATGGTCATGACACCGCCCCCTTCAGTCCGACGACATTGCCGCGGCTTCCGCCGGCGCGGCGCGCCAGCTCGGCCAGAACCTCCTCGGCCGGACCTTCGCAGTCGACCGACCCTGCGTTGAGGACGAGCAGCCGATCCGCGGCGGCCAGCACGCTGGTACGATGCGCCGCGATGACGATCGTCGCGCCGCGCTGGCGACTGGTTTCCAGCGCGCGCATCAGCGCCGCCTCGCCCTCCGCGTCCAGCGCGGCATTGGGTTCGTCGAGCAGGAGGATCGGCGGGTCGTCGAACATCGCCCGCGCCAGCGCGATCCGCTGCCGCTGCCCCGCCGACAGCGCCAGGCCGCCGCGCCCGATCGGACAGTCATAGCCACCGGGCAGCGACAGGATCAGCGCGTGGCACCCCGCGACCTTGGCCGCGTCGATCACCCGCCGGTCGAACGAGACCGGGTCCACCGCGTTCGGATCGGCGAACCGGGCGATGTTCTGCGCCACCGTGCCCGTCAGAAAGCCGGGCTCCTGCGGCACATAACCGCGGTACCGCGCGAGCCGCTGCGCATCCCAGAGGATCGAGTCCGCGCCATCGAGCAGCACCTGTCCGGATTCGGCCGCGATACCCCCGGCGAGGATGCGGATCAGCGTCGTCTTGCCCGCCCCCGATGCCCCGACGATGCCCAGCATCTGCCCCGCCTGCAGGTCGAAGCTCACCCCCTTGAGCAGCATCGCCGCGCCATCGGCGCTGCGCGTGGTGATCTTGCGCGCGGTGATCCGGCCGAGCGGCGCCGGCAGGACGGTCGCGGGCGCCGCCGCCGTGTCCGTGTCGAACAGCTGCTTCAGCGATTTCAGTGCCTCGTTCGCGCTCTGCAGGTTCGACCAGCCGCCGATCAGCAGCTCGACCGGCTGCAGCGCGCGGCTGAGCAGCACCGAGGCGGCGATGATCGATCCGACCGAGATCTGCCGCTGGACCGCGAGGATCGCGGCGAGCCCCAGCGCCAGCGACTGGAGGAACAGCCGCATGAACTTGGCGATCGCAGCATAGCGTGCGGTCGCCATCTGCGCCGCGGCCAGCGCCGCCTGCCCGTCGCTGCGTTCGGCGATCTGCCGGTCGACCATCGCGCGGCCCATGCCCAGCGCGCGGACGAGTTCGGCCTGCTGGGCGATATCCTCCTGGACGATCGCCGACCGGGCATTGGCGGTGTGCGCAACGGTCATCAGCCCGCGCGTCCCCCGCTCGGACATCCATGTCAGCACCGCGAGGCACGCGCCCGCAGCGATGATGAACAGCCCCAGCAGCGGATGGATCAGCACCGCGGCCAGAACATAGATCGGCGTCCAGGGCGCATCGAAGATCCCGACCAGCGTCGGCGCGGTGATCACCTGTCGCAGCGTGTCGAACTCGCGCATCGCCTGTGCCGTCGTCGGGTCGCGCTGCCGGGTGTGACCGCGCTCGATCAGCCGCGCCAGGATCGCCCGCGACACGCGCTGGTCGAGCCGCAGCGACACCTTGACCATCAGCCGCGACCGCAGGGCCTCCAGCACCCCGATCGTGGCGATCGCCGCCCCCAGCACCAGCGTCAGGATCACCAGAGTGACGACGCCCCCGGTCGGCACCACCCGGTCATAGACCTGCATCATGTACAGCGTCGGCGCGAGGTACAGGATGTTGACCAGCGCGCTGAACAGCAGAGCGGCCACCACATGCGACCGGCAGTGCCTGACCGCGTCACGTACCGGGAGCGGCAGCCGGTCCTCGAACATCTGCATCATCGATCAGAACCCGAAATCGCTGTGGTCGATCGTCGTCGCGTTCACCCCGGTGAGCGTGATCGTCTGCGTGCCGATCGTGATCACCGTGTTGACGCCGACCTGCGAGATCAGCACCTGCGCCCCGAAATTGGCGGCGGTGATGCCGCAACCCGAAACATCGAGCAGGTCCTGTCCCCCGGCCGCATCGAAGTCGAAATCGACCACCGTGTCATTGCCCTGCCCGGTGGCGAAGACGAACACGTCGTCGCCCGTGCCCCCGGTCAGCCGGTCGCTGCCGGTGCCGCCGACGAGCCGGTCCTGCCCCGCGCCGCCCAGCAGCTGGTCATTGCCCCCCAGCCCCTGCAACAGGTCGTCGCCGTCGAACCCGGACAGGATATTGCCCGCGCTATTGCCCGTCAGTGCGTTCGCGCCGGCATTGCCGTTGCCGTGCACCCCGGAAGTGCCCGTCAGCGTCAGGTTTTCGAGCCCGTCGGCCAGCGTGAAGGTGATGCTGCTGGTGACGAGATCGACGCCGTCCCCGTCGGTCTCGTCGACGCTGTCGCCCAGAGTGTCGACGATGTAGATATCGTCGCCGAGACCGCCTGCCATCACGTCCGCGCCGGTGCCGCCGTCGAGCGTGTCGGCGCCGCCACCGCCGAACAGCTGATCGTTGCCGGCCATCCCGCGCAGCGTATCGGCCCCCTCCATGCCCGACAGGATGTTGACGCCGGCATTGCCCGTCAGGATGTTGGCATCCGCGCTGCCCGTCGCATCGATCGCCGCCACCCCGCTCAGCGTCAGACGCTCGACCCCCGCCCCCAGCGTGAAGGACACGCTGCTGGTGACCGTATCAAGGCCGTCGCCGCCGGTCTCGTCGACCACGTCGCCGATATCGTCGACGATATAGCTGTCGTTGCCGCGCCCGCCGGACATGACGTCCTGGCCCGTGCCGCCGTCGAGCGTATCCGCGCCCGCGCCGCCGGACAGCTGGTCGTTGCCGGCAAAGCCCGACAGCGCGTTGGCGCCGTCATTGCCGGTGATGACGTTGTCGGCGGCATTGCCCCGCCCCGCGGTCGCCCCCGTCCCGCTCAGGGTGAGGCGTTCGACGCCGGCGCCGAGCGTGTAGGTGATGCTGCTGGTGACGGTGTCGATACCGTCGCTGCCGGTTTCGTCGACGACATCGCCGACCGCATCGACGATGTAGAGATCGTCGCCGTCACCGCCCGTCATGATGTCCGAACCGGTACCGCCGTTCAGGATGTCGGCGCCCGCACCCCCGTTCAGCCGGTCGTTGCCCGACAACCCGATCAGCGTGTCGTCGCCGTCGAGACCCGTCAGCGTGTTCGCCGCACCATTGCCCGTCAGGATGTTGGCGGCGGTGTTGCCCGTGCCGCTGGTCGAGCCGCTCCCCGTCAGCGTCAGATTCTCGACGCCCGTGGCCAGCGTGAAGGTCACGCTGCTCTTGACTAGGTCGACGCCGTCGCCGCCGGTCTCGTCGACGACGTCGCCGGCATTGTCGACGGTATAGCTGTCGTCGCCCGTGCCGCCGGACATGGCGTCCGCGCCGGTGCCGCCGTCGAGATCATCGGCCCCGCCGCCACCGATCAGCTGGTCGTTGCCGGCCAGCCCGCGGAGCGTGTCCGCGCCGTCGAGCCCGGAGAGGCGGTTCACCCCGGCATTGCCCGTCAGGACGTTCGCATCGGCATTGCCCGTCGCGTTGATCGCCGCAGTGCCGGTCAGCGTGAGATTGTCCACCCCGGCCGCCAGCGCGAAGCTCACGCTGCTGTTGACTTGGTCGACCCCGTCCCCGCCGGTCTCGTCGACGGCGTCACCGACATTATCGACCGTATAGGTGTCGTTGCCGAGCCCGCCCGCCATCGCGTCCGCACCGGTGCCGCCGTCCAGCCGGTCGTTGCCGCCGCCGCCGGTCAGCCGGTCGTCCCCCGCGAGCCCCGCCAGACTATTGTCCCCGTCATTGCCGGTGACGATGTTCGCGACCGCGTTGCCGGTGGCGTTCAGCGCCGCGTTTCCAGTCAGCGTGACGTTTTCCAGCCCCGTCGCGAGCGTGTAGCCGATGCTGCTGAGGACGGTGTCGGTCCCGTCGCCACCGCTTTCGCTGACGACATCGCCGGTGCTGTCGACGACATAGGTGTCGTCCCCCAGCCCGCCCGCCATGGTGTCGGCGCCCGCTCCCCCATCAAGGAAATCGGCACCGGCGAGCCCCGTCAGCGTGTTGGCGGCATTGTTGCCGGTCAGCACGTTGTTGCCCGCATTGCCGGTACCGCTGATCCCCGCAGAGCCGCCGAGCACCAGATTCTCGACGTTCGCGCCCAGCGTGTAGCTGATGCTGCTGGTCACCGTGTCGGTGCCGCCTTCGCTGCCCTCGACGACCGTGTCGCCACCGTCATCGACGACATAGGTGTCGTCGCCCAGCCCCCCCGCCATCCGGTCGGCTCCGGCACCGCCGTCGAGACTGTCGTTGCCCGCTTCGCCAAACAGCCGGTCGTTCCCGTCCATCCCGAGCAGCGTGTCATCGCCCCCGCGCGCGAAGATCAGGTCGTCGCCAGCCGTGCCGGTGAGCAAATTGGCCTCACCGTCGCCGAGGATCGCGTAATCGGGGATCGCCACCGCCATCGTCGCGTCGGAATAGACCACCGATTCCGGCTGGTTCGTCCCCTGCGTGCTGAACCCGCGATTGTCGGTATAGTTGGTCGCGACGCGCAGCGGCTGGCCGATATCGTCGACCGTGACCTTGTACGTGTCGTCGGTCGCCCCCGCGATATCGACCCACGTCCCTTCGACTTGACGCTGCCACTGCCGCGCAAAGCTCGTCGTGCCGTCATAATCGATGAAGCTGCCCGTCGTGACCTTCAGCACCTGATCGATTTCCGGCTCGACGTTATCGATCTCGAAGCTGCCGGAATGCTGACGGTTGATCTCGGCGACGCTGTCGGCGAACTGGATCCGCTCGACGTTGCGCAGCATGTCGCTGCCCTCGTCCCCGACATTGTCGACGACGCTGACCCGCCCGTCGGGCCGCAGCGTGATCGTGAAGTTGGAGCGGTTGCCGATATAGACCGCGGTATCCAGCCCCGACGCGATCGTCGCCGCACCCGTGGCATAGCCATTGACGGTCTCGCGGTAGACGATCTCGCGGGACGCGACGAGCTGCCCCGGATTGATCGTGCCGTTCACCAGCCGCGCCTGGATCTCGGTCAGCGAATCCGCGCGGAACAGCTCGGCGCCCGACCCGTCCTTGTTTTCGCGCACGCTGATGAAGACGTGCATATAGGCGTCGCCGTCGATGATGTCGTTGCCCGCGCGCCCCTTGATGACGTCCGCACCGCCGCCGCCAATCAGCAGGTCGTCGGTCGTGTCGCCGTCGAGCACCAGCGCGTTGACGTCGCTCTCGTCCCAGGTCTTGAAGCTCAGCAGCTCGCGAAGCCCGGTGATCAGCCGGACGCCGTCCTCGTATAGGTCGTTGCCGAGGATGCGGGGGTTCGTGTCGCCGAGCAGGTCGGGGAAATTGGCGCCCGTGCCGACCAGCCCGAGCGGGATCTGACGGCCGGTGAGCGTGTCGGCATATTTCCAGCCCGACAGCGCCTCGACCAGGTCGTTGCGGTCGCGCAGCGTGAACGCCTGCTGGTTGACCGCGGCGCTCAGCCCGAGATCCGAATTCGCGGCGGTCTGATCGCCCTGGTGGATCGCCCAGTCGAACCCGGCCATGCCGTTGTTGCGCTGGATCCCGGCGCCCTGGACCATGATGTCGTCGCCGGTCTCGCCGTCATAATCGGTGTCGTTCCCGTTACCGTTCATGATGTCGTTGCCGATGATCGGACTGTTGAAGAACAGGTTCGAATTTTCGCCCGTCAGCCCGTCGAAGCCGTCGCCGCCCTCGAGCCAGTCGTCGCCTTCATTGCCCATCAGATTGTCGCTGCCGCTGCCGCCAAGCAGGAAGTCGTTGCCGCGGCCTGCGAACATCTCCTTCGCATCGGTGCCGCCGACCATGAAGTCGTTGCCGCCGCCGCCGAACATGATGTCGAGCCCGGAGCCGCCGCTGACGACGTCGTTGCCCTCGCCGCCGCGCAGGAAATCGTCGCCGAACGGATCCTCGATGATGTCGTCGCCGTCACCGCCATAAACCTGGTCGGACTCCATGCCCGGATTCAGGTAATCGTCGCCGCCATCGCCCCACAGCGTATCGATGCCCTTGTCGCCGTACAGCCGGTCATTGCCCTCGGTCCCGCCGAGCACGACATGCTCGCCGCCGCTATATTTGAGCATCCCGCCATCGCCATAGCCGTCGCCGTCGACGTCAAGGCCGGGCGCGATCCGGACCACCTTGGGATCGATCGCCTGCTGGAATCCGTTCGTCCAGATCGGATCAAACGTGCCCCCGGCCAGATATTCGCCGTCCTCGCCGAGGTTGGTGATCTGCGGCGTCAGCGGATCGAGTTCGAGGATATAATCCGCCGTGTTGAAGATCTGCCCGTCGACATGCGTCGAATGCACGTCGCCCAGGTCGGAATTGCGCATGACGAGATCGGCGAAGCTGCTCTTCTCCAGCTCGTTGAGCATGTTCATGCCCTGGGTGCGGCTGAGATAATAGAACCGGTCGCCGTTCTGCAGGCTTTCGAGCTGGTGCTCGAACACATAGTTGAACGTCGAACCCAGCATCCCGCCGAATTCCATCTTCTCCTCGGCCAGGCCGCCGATCCACAGATCGACCAGGTTCAGCCCGGTTTCGTGGCTATTGACCCCGTCGACGATGCTGGGCGCCCAGTTGCCCTTGCTCTGCAGGAAGTTGAGCCGATCGGCCGGGGCCTGGAGCACATGCTCCTCGACGCCCATCGCGGCATTCGCATGGACGACGATATCCGCGCCGCCCATCACCAGCAGGGTCGCGGCGGCGCGCTTGCCCTCCAGCGTCGTCTCGCCGGTGATCAGCGGATGCGTGCCATAAGCGGCGATGAAATTGACGATCGACAGCGGGTTCTTGATGTTCTGCGCGAAGTCGAACCAGCTCGTATAGGGCTTGAGCTGCGACTCGTTGGTCGAGGCATAGAGCTCCGCACGCACCACGTTGAACGCCGCGACGCCGGCATCGCGGCCGCGCGCGATGTTGAGCGCGGCGAGGTCGAGCGGCAGCCCGACCAGGAAATTGCGCAGCGAATCGGGCACGAACTCGTCGATCTCGCTCCCCTCGACGCGCGTCATCCCGCGGATGATGGCGCCCGCGGCGATCGCCGCATCCTCCTCGCCGGTGACGGGATCCAGACCGGCTTCGCCAAAGGCCTGCGGGTTCAGGAACGCCTCGACCAGGCTCAGCGATTGCGTCGACAGCGTCGGATCGGTGATCTCGATCGTGTCGGTCAGCATCGAATGGCCGAACCGGTACACGGCGTGCGCGAACTCCGCGGTGATCGCAGGGTCGATGTCGGCGGTGTTGCTGAAGACGAATGGATCGACATTGGGCTGGATCCGGCGCGCGAACTCCTCGAACACCAGATGCTGATACTGCATCTCGGTGCTGAAGCGCCCCGCCTGGAACAGCCGCTCGCCATCCCAGTCGAGTGCATCGATCGCCTGCGTCTTCGCTGTCCCGGTCAGCGCCTCGATCGCATCGAGCTCCGCCTGCGTGATCGCGCTGCGCGTGCCGTCCGCGGCGGGGCGCAGCCATTCGTTGACGATAGCAAGGTCACCCGATGCGATGATCGTCAGCTTGTCCGCCTCGACCACGCGATTATGCTCGGAATGGAAGATGGTGTGGACCGCGGTCAGCCCGATATTCTCGTTGCCGCGTCCGTCGCCGGTGATGAAATGCGCGTCGAGCATCTCGTTGTCATAGGTCAGCGGGTTGTTGTCGTCGGCGATCAGGTCACGCGCATCGATCACGCCATCCAGGTTGACGTCGCGCAGGTCGGCGAGCGTGATCTCGCCGTCGCCGTCCGCATCGACGATCCGCGCCGCGCCCGCGACCAGATCGGCCTCGTCCGACACGCCGTCGCCATTATAGTCGAGCATGTCGGTATCGGCGGTCTGCCGCACCGCGGGCGTCGCCGGATTATGGTCGAGGTCGACCAACACCGGCTCGGCATGATGCGCGATGTCGTTCAGGAACGCATGGCCGGTGAAGTACGCGTTCGCCGGCACCGCCACGCCCTCGGCCGTCCCCTCGAGCAGCGTGCCGTCCTTCAGCATGATCTGCGCATAGCCGTTCGCGCCGGGGATGAACCGGCCGTACGCGTCGGTCAGCAGCAGCGGCACGTTGAGCACGTCATAATCGTCGAGCCGGATGCCGAGCATCGTCAGCGCCTGCGCCTTCGTATCGGCCCAGGTCGCGATGCCGCCGATCGCGCCGTCCAGCAGCCGCCCGGTCGAAATCGCATGCGAATCCTTCACCCCGTCGCCGTCCGAATCGACCGAGAACTCATACTCGCGCAGGAACACCTGGTGCGACGCATGCGACGTATAGGTCTGGTTCTGGTCGATGAACGGCGTCGTGGTGTTGACCGTCTCGGTCCCGCCGACGACTTGGTTGCCGTTGGCGTCATACTGGGTCGATCGGGTGAGCGGCATGAAATTGGGGCCGCCGGGCTTATAGAGCGGATCGTCGGGCTGCAGCGGGATCAGCACCGTGCCGTTGCCGCCCTTGGTGATCAGGTCGAGACCATGATCGAAGAACTGGCCGAAGAACGTCATCCACGCATTGAACGACGGCGACAGGCCGATGTCGGGCGAGATGTTGGGGATCGACGCCAGTTCCTCGTTGGTCGGGATATAGCCATCGGGCGGCGCGGCGCCGCCATGCGCGTCGGCATAGGCCGCCTGCGCATGCGCGTTGACGTACCAGGCGGCGATCGCCGCGGGATTGGTGTTGGTCATGTCGACGATCAGGTTGCTGATCAGCCGCGGGTCGGCATCGACCACGCTGCCCGGCGTGCCGTAATTCGTGTTGGTCAGGACCGGCCCGCCGGGCCCGGTGCCGAACGTCGCGCCGTCGTTCAGATTGCGGAACACCGGCGTCGTCAGCCGCGGCAGCAGCTGATCCGCCGCGCCCAGCACCGCATTGCCCGGCAGCAAGTTGTTGTAGCTGCCATCGACGGTCCGCAGACCATAGGGGATTAATTGCGCCTGGGGGCCCAGGATATCCGCGAGCGACTCGCCAGCGGCATTGCGCTCGCTGATCCTGATCTGCGCCAGGATGAAGTTCAGATCTCCCAGATCGACGGTAAAGTCACCAGACATGATGCAATTTCCCCTCTGAATGACGAAACGCGAAACGTCTCGAGCGATCGTGATCGGGTCGTGATCGAAGACCGGCACACGTCGTGACGCCAACCTTCCATTCTTCGTTCGGCGGGATAAGGCCCATGAAGGACCTACGCCGGCCCCTGGCAGCCTAGGCCCTGTCCTAGGCCGAACGGCCGGGTTCGCGGGCGTTCCGCCTGGCGATGGACCCGAACACGCTTCGGATCCCGGTCTGTGCGAGGTCGAGCGGGGCCATGCGCGGCGCTACCCCGCCGCCAGTGAGGGGGGGCTCGTTCCGGCGGCGGGGTCCCGATCCGGCGAGCGAGTCAGCCGGTCGAGACGATACTGGACACTAGAGCCGCCGGGTCAGCCCCGGCGGCGTGCCAGATGACGGATCATGTCCTCGAGCGCGACCGAGGGCTGGTCGTGCATCGCATAGCCCGCGACACGCGTGTCGGGCGCGAGGACATAGATGAGCGAGGAATGGTTGATGCTGTGCCCCATCTCGCCGGGCCTTGGCGGGATGTGCTCGCGCGCGACGTTGAACGCCTGCGTCGCCGCGTTCAGCTGCGCGCGCGTGCCGGTCGCCACGACCAGCCGCCCGTCGAACTTCTTGGCCAGCGCGCGCATCGCCGCGATGCGATCGAGCTCGCCATGGCCGTGATGCGGCGGCGCCTGCAGCGCCATAGCCGCCGCCGCACCCGGCCGGCGGAATCGCACCACGCCGAGCGGCGGCACGTCGATGTCGACGAACAGCGCACGCGCCGCGATCCCCGACTGGCGCAGCCGTTCCGCCGTCTGCACCATGCGCGGAATGGCCATCGGGCAGCTCGCGCGGCAGCGGCTGTAACCGAAGAACAGCAGCGTCCAGCGATCGCGAAAGTCCGAAGGCCCGATCGGGCGGCCTGCGACATCGGAAAAGTCGAACGCTCCGCCCAACTGCGTGGGCGTTGCCACATGCGTCGCATGGCCGGGACGCGCGGACGGGGAGGCGGACGGGGGGGCGGATCGGGTCGGGAATGTGGTCATGATACGACAATCTGCGTCTTGGCCACGCCGCGGCCATTGTCCTGGACGCGGCGGGTGATCCAGTGGAGATATTCGATCGTTGCGTTGATCGCGCCGCGCTGAGTCGCGGTGATCAGGAAATCGAGCCGAGCGGCGCTGGTCAGCTCGATCGGCGTGCCCGCGGGAAAGACGATCGGCGCATTCCAGTTTTCCTTGCCCAGCCGGTGCCCGTCGCACGACACGCAGGTCACCGGCACCTGGAACGTCACCCGAAGGATCGAGTAGCTCGCGTTGAGCAGCCGGATCAGGATCGTGTCGCCGACCCGCGCCTTCGCCGCAACCTTCTGATCGGTCATCGTCTTGGTCGGGAACACACCGTTGATCAGGAAATATTTGGGCTCGAACCGGTTCAACCCGACATTCTCCCCGCACATGCCCGCATCATGGTTGTTGCTCAGCACATTGTGCCAGCGCGCATCCATGTCGTCGCACACCCAGAGCCGCTCGACCTGATAGCGCTGGTGCGGCGCATTCGCCATCGGCGACGAATAGAGATAGCCGGGCCCCTCCGGCGGATCGACGATCAGCCCGCCGAACATCCCCATCTCGAAATGCAGCGGCGTGTTGCGGTGGCAGTGATAGAAGAAGGTGCCCGGGCTCGACGCTTTCCACTGATAGGTGAACTGGTTCGCCACCTCGAACGACACATGGCCGACGCCGTCATGCATCGTCGTCGGCTCGATGCCGTGATGGTGGATCGTGTGCGCATGCTTGGCGGTGAGCAAAGTGACATGCACGATCTGCCCCTGCCGCACGCGCATCAGCGGCGAGGGATAGGGCGATTTGACGCCGCTCGCCGGATCCTCGAACGCCCAGTAGCGCAGCCGTACCCCGTCGGGCGCGACCAGGGTGCCGCTGGTCGTCACCTGCCGGACGAAGCTGATGTCGGGCGTCAGCCGGTCGGGCGTCGGCAGGCTCGCCTTGAAGACGTTGCACCCGAACGTCTGGAAATTGGTGACGCCCTGTGCCGCGGTCTTGGTCCAGTCGATCCCCGACGGACTGATACTCTCATCGCCCATGGTCATTCCCCATCGTCTCGACCGGATCAGAAGGCGTAGATCGGGCTGGTCATCGTCCAGTGCGTGACCAGTCCCTGCGGATAATTGCCCCCGCCCGCGGTCTGCGACATCTCGGTGTGGCAGTGCATCACGTACTTCAGCGGGAACGGCTCCTCCCTCGGCGGCCAGACCGGCACGTCGGGCGGTCGCTCGAACGGCAGGATCATGTCCTTGCGGTCCATCGGCCGCATGACCCACACGTCGCGTTCGTAGACGTTGGTCTCGCAATAGGGGACGCCGCTCGCGTCCGCCTCGGTACACTCGAACAGGTGATTGCCGTGGATGTGCGCCGAATGCGTGCACAGCCCGGCATTCATCACCCGCAGCAAGGTCGGCTGGCCCTGCTTCCCGACCGGCTCGATCGCCTGCGCGGCCGCCCGGTCGACGCTGGCCGTGGTGTCGTGGACCGCGGTATCGAACCCGCTCAGGCCGTTGATGTGGAAATAATCGGGCAGGAACGCATCGATCAGCGCCTGGCCCGATATCCGATACCCCGCCGCCACGCGCGCGTTGATCGCCGAATCGGTCTGCGAGAACAGCCACAGCTTGTCGCGGGCCGGATCCCCCGCCTTCCACCCCTCGCCGGGAAAGCGCGGGTGCCGCCCGAACGCATCGAACACCGCGGCGATCTGCGGCGTGTGCATCGCGCGGCTGAACGGCGTCGCCGAGCCCGCAACCGTCGTGCCCAGCGCAGGGTCGACGATGAAGGCGCCGTGCAGCCCGAGGATGCGGTTGAGCGGCGGCTCATACGGATCATGATAGAGATAGGAGCCGCCGACCGGCGCGACGAAGTCCGGCACCTGCCGCGTCTGGCCGGGGGGGATTTCGGGCACGGTCGCCTGCGGGATGCCGGTGATCGCAAAGCCGTGCGGGACGAGGTCGTTGTTCGTGACGCTGATCGAGACGGGTTCGCCCTCGCGGTACCGCAGCACCGGCTGCGGCTGGCCGTTTTCGTGGAAATAGAACACCATGTAGACGATCTTGCCGTCGATCATCTCCTTCTCGACCGGCTCGATGACCAGCCGGAGCGACTGCGCAAGATCGGACGACCCCGACAGCGACATCGGCGTCGGCGCCGGGCTGCTGAGCGGCGTGTCGGTCGGCGTGATCATCTGCTGCGCCGTCGCGGCGAGCGCCACCGTCGTTGCGCCGGCCCCAATCTTCAGAAAGTCCCGGCGCTCCATCGACTATCCCCATGACGTTCGCGCAGCGCAATATCTGCCCGATTTCCCGGTATTTAGGTGCCAGACGCTGCTGCAGGATCAAGTAGGCCGCTCGGTCTAAGACCATGGACGATGCAGGGCCCGGGCGGGTCGCCGCGCGGCATGGTTGCAGGCCGGGTCAATAGGCCTGCGCATGCACCGACGCCACCGCACCGGTTCGGTTGTGCACCCCGAGCGCCTTGAACAGCCCCGACAGATGCACCTTGATCGTCCCCTCGGCGAGGTTGAGTGCATGCGCGATCTCCTTGTTCGACGCCCCCCCGACGAGCAGTTGCAGCACCTGTTGCTGCCGCCGGGTGAGCGCGCCCTCGGCCCGCACCGAGTCCGGTTCGGGCGCCGACAGGTCGCCGACCATGTCGGGCAGGTAGATATGGCCCGCGGCGACCATCCGCACCGCCTTGGCGATCTCGTCCATCGGCATGGATTCGAGGATATAGGCGTGCGCGCCCGCGCTGATCAGCGACAGGATCTTCATCCGCTCGCGCGTCTGCCCGACGACGATGATCCGAAGGTGCGGGTAGGACAGGCGCAGCCGGCGCATCATCCCGTGACCCTGGCCGTTCAGAACATCGGTATTGATGACGGCGAGCTTGGTGCAGTGCGCCCTCACGAGATGCGCCTGGACGCTGCTCCAGTTCGATGTCGTCAGAACCGTATCGGCTAGATGCTGCTGGCTGAGAATGCTCGATATGGCGTAGCGTAATATTTCGGCATTGCTTGCGACAATAGCGTTGGATCTATCCAATTCATCATTGCGAATGATCTGCTCATTCATGACGCCCCTCCATTGGATGTTTTTGTAATATTACGCGATAATCTTACCAAAGCTGCCTAGACCATTGGCCGAGGCTGCGACCACGCCGGCTCTTAGGCAAGTCCGTACGGATACGGACCCCAGACAGTCTGTTCAGGCTTGGCACACCATGACCACCACACCGGCTTTGCTTCAATTTGAGACGGTTGCACTGCACGAAGACCCCGGCCGGTGTCTGGAAACCCCTATGCGGAAAGCGTAGCATTTTGGTTCTTTCCGGCGGATTCGAATTTGGAGCGATCGTGCAGCGGCTATGGGCCATCGTCGACCAGCAGGAGACCGCGTCCGACTGGCGCTGGAACCTGCTGCAAGGCGTGGGTTTCGGCAGCGCCGCGCTGGTTGCCACGGCGGTCGGCCGAAACCTGTTCGGGATCGACCTGCCCTTCACCTTCGCGCTGGCGGCGATCGCAATCGGCGCCGTCCTGGGGGGTGCGCTGACCGCGTGCGTGGGCGCCGCGACGACGATTCCCACCGCACTGGTGTTCAGCGCGCACCATCCGCTCGTGACGCCGCTGAACACGCTGGTCGTGACCGGTTTTGCGATCATCCTCGCGCTGTTCGGCGGTCGCATGACGCTGCTGCGCCAGCGCGCCGGCCTCGCGCAGGGCCGGTCGCACCAGCGCGAACTCTGTCTCCACTCGATCTTCAACACCACCCCCGCGGCGATGCTCATCGTCGACGCGGCGGGCGACGTGCTCGCGATCAACCGGAGCGCGCGCGGCATCCTGGGGATCACCGACCCTGATACCGGACGCCTGCGGCTCGCGGACCTGCTCCCCGGCCTGCCCGACCTGTCCGGCGAGACAGCGACCGCGCACGAGCTGTGCCGCGCCGATGGCACGCGTCTCGCGCTGTCGCTGTCGAGCGGGCCGCTGCCGTTCGCCGCGACCGGGCTGCGCACGCTCCATCTCCGTGACGAGACCGAACAGGACGCCGCCGCCGAACGGCTCGCGCTGCTGCAGGCGGAGCTCCACCAGCTCGCACGCGCCACGGCGCTCGGCCAGCTCGGCTCGGCGATCGCGCACGAACTGAACCAGCCGCTGGCGACCGCGGCGAACTTCGCCACCGTCGCGCAGGCGGCGCTGGCGCGCGGCCGCGACACCGTCGAGGTCGGCGCGGCGCTCGACGGCGCGGTCCAGGAGATCTTCCGCGCGGCCGCCGTGCTCAAAAGGCTGCGCCGGTTCGTCGAGCGCGGCCCGCTGCAGGCGCAATGGGTCGATGCGCGCGACATCATCGCGGAGGGGGCGATGCTCGGCATGCTCGCGGTCCGTCAGGCCGGAGCAGAGCTGAAGGTCAATATCGCGCCCGATCTCGGCGAATTGTGGATCGATGCGATCCAGATCCAGCAGGTCCTGCTCAACCTGATCGCCAATGCGGCCGATGCGGTGTCCGACACGGCGGTCCGCGTGATCGATCTGCGCGCCGTCTCGGGGCCGGACGGGCAGTGCACGATCACCGTCTCGGACACCGGCCCCGGCATCGCAGCCGGCCAGGAACAGGCGATCTTCGCCCCGTTCCGGACCAGCAAGCCCCATGGCCTCGGCGTCGGGCTCGCCATCTGCCGCGCGATCGTCGACGCGCATGAGGGGACGATCACCGCCGCGACGAACAGCGGCGGCGGCGCGACCTTCCGCGTCTCGCTGCCACAACGTCCTGGTATCGGGTCCAGTGGAGAAATGGTCGCCCATGCCGCGTGACCGGCCGATCTACATCATCGATGACGAGCCCCAGATGTGCCGCTCGCTCGAAATGCTCCTCGCGCTGGAGGATTTCGAGACCCGGTCCTTCCCCAGCGTCGAGGCATTCATCCGCGACCTCCCGCGGCTTCCGCCCGGGATCATCCTCAGCGACGTCGCGCTGGGCGGCCTCAGCGGTCTCGAGCTGTTGCAGACCCTCCCATCGCTCGACCGGTCGGACCCGGTGATCCTCGTCACCGGTCACGCGGATATCCCGATGGCGGTAGCGGCGATGAAATCAGGCGCCGCCGACCTGCTCGAAAAGCCGTTCGAGGCACAACGGCTGCTCGGCGCGGTGGCGGCGGTCCGCGACCGGATCCTGCAGTCGACCCTGCTCGAGCAGCGCCTCGCCTCGCTCTCGCACCGCGAACGCCAGGTCCTGCGCCAGATCGTCGAGGGGCTGACCGCGAAACAGATCGCGACGCGGCTGGATATCAGCCCGCGCACGGTGGAAACCTACCGCGAGCATCTCATGCGCAAGACGGGCGCGACCAGCCTGGCGCAGCTCGTCCGGTTCGCGGTCGAGGCGCGCGTCACGTGCGTGCCGTTGTAAGAAACAGGTGATCTTAGGCTATGCTTAACTCCGCCGCCCCATAGCGTCGTCGCAGGGAGACCGTGGCTATGGTACTGGAACAATACAGTTTTGATAATGTCGCGCTGCCCGAGCTCGACACGATGCGCGTCGAGGACCGCGACACCCTGCCGTTCGGGGTGGTCGGGTTTAATGCCGACACGCTCGTCCAGGTCTATAACGCGACCGAGGCGCGGATGTCGGGCCTGGATCCCGCGACCGTCATGGGCGTGCCGTTCTTCGATGCGGTGGCGCAGTGCATGAACAATTTCATGGTCGCGCAGCGGTTCGAGGACGAGCCCGAGATCGACGACATCGTCCCCTATGTCCTCACGCTGCGGATGCGCCCGACCAGGGTCCGGCTGCGTCTGCTCGCGACACCCGGCATTGCGCGCCGCTATATCCTCATCGAACGCTAAGCCGCTTCGATGAGCGATAGGTCGAGCGAGGAAGAGCTTCTCGAGTTTCTGTACGCCTGCCCCGTCGGCCTGATCGAGTGCGACAGCAGCGGCGCGATCGCGATGATGAACCCGCACGCGATGCAGCATCTCCTGCCGCTCGCCGGGCCGCGCGATCCCGGCAATCTCTTTGCCGCGCTTGAACATCATGCGCCCGAATTGCGCAGCATCTTCGCGGCCTATGCGCCGGCGACGGGACGGATCTGCGACGGCCACCGGATCTTCGTCGATCTCGCCACGCGTCGCCGCGGTACCGCGCCCAAGGTGCTGGCGTGCACCCTGGTCAAGCTCGGCCCCGATCGGCTGATGGCGACGCTGTCCGATATCAGCGAACAGGTCGCCCAGGAGGCGCGGCTGCGTCAGGCGGATACCTGGTTTGCGACCCTGCTCGACAGCGTCAGCCATTATGCCGCGCTGACGATCACCCCCAGCGGCGAGATCCAGTCCGCCGACGCCTGCTTCGCCCGCCAGACCGGACACGCCGCCGCCGATGTCATCGGACGCCACCTCGCCGAGATCGGCGGGAGCGAGGCGAGCGGCGGCGATCTTCGCCTCGACGAGCAGCTGCTGATCGCGGCGCGCGAGGGCTGGCATCTCCAGGAGGGATGGCAGCAGCGCGCGGATGGCGAGCGCTACTGGTGCCAGCGGCTCGTCGTCGCGCGATCCGAACGGGGCGAGCCGCGCGCCTCCGGCTTCTCGGTCATCCTGCGCGACGTGCCGCGGCGTGGCGAGGCGGCGGAAGACATGCGCCGCCTGTTGAACCATGATCACCTGACGGGCGCCGCCAACCGACGGCATTTCGGCGAGGTGCTGAAACGCGAACAGCGGCACTGGCGCGAGCTGCGGCAATCGCTGTCGCTGATCGTTCTCGACCTCGATCATTTCAAGGCCGTCAACGACACACATGGCCATCCGGTCGGCGACACGCTGCTCCGCCGCGTAACCGATGTGTGTACCGCGCTGCTCCCGCCCTGCGGGATATTCGCGCGGCTCGGGGGCGAGGAGTTCGGCGTCCTGCTGCCGCGCTATGACGAGGATCAGGCGGCGGCGCTCGCCGAGGCGATGCGCGAGGCGATCGCCGGAATCGCGGTCGACACGCCGCGCGGTGGCTTGCACGTCACCGCCAGCCTGGGCTGCGCCACGCTGAACGAAACCGACGGTTCGATCGATGCGCTGCTCGCGCTCGCGGATGATCGCCTCTATGCCGCCAAGCATGCCGGTCGGAACCGGGTCCGCTCGCGCGAGACCGCGACCGCGTGACCCGGGCCGGACTGTCGCGCGCCGCGGTGCACCGCATCGCCTGCGCGGTCGTCGCGACCGAGATGGCGCGGCTGCGCGATCCGGCGCCGCCGGCCGCGACACGCGGCGACTGGCCCGAAGCCATGCCGATCGGCGACGAGGGCCTCGGGCTCGATTCGATGGAGCAGCTCGGCGCGCTGGGGGCGCTCGCCGAGGCGTTCGACCTCGACGACGATACGCTCGGCGAGGGTCCGCCGCAGACGGTCGGCGCCTGGACCGACTGGATCCTGCGTGCGCACGCCGCAGGGCCCGGCCGGATCGCGGTGCGGACGTCCGGCTCGACCGGCAGCCCGCGCCTCTGCGTCCATGCCGTCCCCGACCTGCTCGACGAGGCGGCAGTCTTCGCGACACGGTTCGCCGATCGGCGCCGGGTCGTCGCACTGGTCCCCGCCGATCATCTCTACGGGCTGGTCTGGACCGCGCTGCTGCCCGACGTGCTGGATATTCCCGTCGCCGTGCGGACGATCGGCGCACCGCTGTCGCTCGAGGCGGGCGATCTCGTCGTCGCGGTGCCCGACCAGTGGCGCGCGCTGTCGCGGATGATGCGCCACTGGCCGGGGGATGTCATCGGCATCAGTTCCGCCGGGCCGCTCGACGACGCCATCGCCGCCGTGCTGCTCGCGGCGGGGCTTGCCGGGTTGGCCGATATCTACGGCGCCTCCGAAACCGGCGGTATCGCCATCCGCATGCTGCCCGCGCTCGACTACGAGCTGCTGCCCCGCTGGCAGCTCACCGCCGCCGATCCGGATGAGTGGCGGCTCGTCGACCGCGACGGCCGGCACCACGACCTGCCCGACCATGTCGCGCGTCTCGGCGAGCGCGTCATTCGGCCGACCGGTCGGCGCGACGGCGCGGTCCAGGTCGCCGGGCACAATGTCTGGCCCGGGCGTGTCGCCGGCGTGCTGCGGACGGTGGAGGGGGTCGCGGACGTCGCGGTGCGGCTGCACGGCAATGGCCGGCTGAAGGCGTTCGTCGTGCCGCAACCCGGTCAGGACCCCGCCCGGCTGTCCGCGCGGATCGAGCATGTCGCGGCGGCCCGGCTCACCGATCCCGAGCGCCCGAAAGCCTATCGCTTCGGCACGGCGGTTCCGCGCACGGCCTTGGGCAAGCTCGAAGACTGGGGCTGATGCGGCCCCGACAGCGTCTAGCGCCCAGTCAGCGCATAGCCGCGGGTCTTCTCGCCGAGCGCGGCGTAGATCGCCGCCTGATCGAGGAGCAGGTGACGCTGTTCGTCGGTCTCCGCAGCCGCGGCCGCGGCCAGCGCGTCGATCGTCAGCCGCTCATAGTCGGGGGTCGGGTCTTGGTCTGGCATGGGTCTGCCGTTCATTCCTCTTCACGATGTCCCGTGACGATAAATGGCCTGCCTCCGGCCGCAACCTCCTTAAAACGCTGCTTAACCGGCCAGAGAGGTTGCGCATGCCCGGGCGCCGTCGCACGGCTGCAGATACTATTCCGGCATCGGCATCGCGGATTTCCGCCGTCACGGTCGCCGTCACGGCCGTGTAATCTGAGTTAAGATTCTGACCCATATAGACGCGTGACAACAAACCCGTCCTGCCACATCGCGCGCAGCACTGGATCGCGAATCTCGTCATAGGGGCAAAGCGCGAGATGGCCGACCGGATCGCTGGCGGCGATACGGCCGTCATTTCTGGCTTTCAAACAGTCTCTTGCGAAATCCGGCATCCTGCGGCCCCACTGCTGTCGTCGCGTCGTCCGCCCCATGCACAGATTCTTACAAAAGGGGCAACGGCTTGTCCCATACCGACACAGCGCCCCGCGCCGCGCGGGGACGCGGTTCGCCACGCAGCCAGCGCAGCGGCCTACGCCGTCACGACAGCATCAACGATCGCGGCCGACGCTCTACGCAAGTACAGCCGGACCAGCGAGACTCACCCAACGGCCGGACGCGGCAGATGAACCAGCAAAGCCCGCCATCGCTCGCAAGGATGTTCGCCAAAGGTCTGAGCCTTTACGCCCTTCGACATTGCCGCACCGCAGCAAAGTCTGTGCGCATTGCAGCGGTGATTTATCGCACCCGCCTTTCACCTTCCCCACAACCGCCGATCGCAAGGAAAAACCGTCCAACCACCATTGTGCAGTGATAGCGCTATCGATATCATCCCGAAAACAGTCGAAAAGGGGAGAGCGGATATGCGCATCGGATGTCGCGGCAACGAAGTCGCTCGAGGGGCAAGACGTCGTCTTGCATGGCTGGTCGGCCTGACGATCGCGGTCGCCCCGCCCGCGCTGGCGCAGTCCTCCGACACCATGGCGTCGATCGCCATCCCCGCGCAGCCCGGCGCAATCGACCTCGGCACCGGGAAACTCCCCGGAGCGACCGCTCCCGAAGCCTGGCACAGCCAATATGGTAGCGTGTTCGCGCGCAACGTCACGGTCGCGACGCTGACCCCCGTCCTGCCCGATCCCGCCAAGGCCAACGGCACCGCGGTGATCGTCGCGCCGGGCGGCGGGTTCCGCACGCTGTCGATGGAAAATGAGGGCTGGGACGTGGCGCGCGCGCTCGCCGCGCGGGGCGTCGCGGCGTTCGTGCTCAAATACCGGCTGAACCAGACGCCGGCGGATCTCGAAACCTTCGCACGTCCCGCCCCCGCTGGTGCCCCCGCTGGCGCAACCCCGCCACGCCGGGACCCCGCGGCGATGATGGCAGGCCTCGCGCCGCAGATCGCCGATGCGCGCGCGGCCTTCGCGCTCGTCCGCAAGCGGGCGGGCGAATGGCACGTCGATCCGGCGCGCATCGGCATGGTCGGCTTTTCCGCGGGCGCGATGCTGACGATGGCGACAACAATGGCAGGTCAGGACGCGAAGCCCGCATTCATCGGCAACATCTACGGCCCGCTCGCCGCGATGACGGTGCCCGCCGACGCCCCGCCGATGTTCGTCGCGCTGGCGGCGGACGATCCGCTATTCGGCAATGCCGGCTACGGGCTGATCGACAGCTGGCGCACCGCCAAACGCCCGGTCGAGTTTCACCTGTACGAACAGGGCGGGCACGGCTTCGGCATGTATCCGAAGACCACCACGAGCACCGGCTGGTTCGACGAATTCGCGCGCTGGATGGCGATGCACGGCTGGATCAAGCCGGCGCAGTAACCGCGCGCCTCACGACGCGATCGCCGCCTCCAGCGTCTGCAGGAACCGCGCCGGCGCCTCGACCTGCGGCGCATGACCCAGCCCCTCGAGGCGGATCAGCCGTGCGTCGGGGATGCGTCGTGCCGCGGTCACCGCCGCCTGCGGCACGGTCTGCACCTGTGCGCGCCGGTCGGGTGCCGCGCGGTTCGCCCGGAATGCGGTGAGATCGCGGTCGCCGATGATCAGCCGCACGGGCATCGCCAGCCGCGACAGCTCGGCCGCGACCGGCTGGGTCTGGATCATGTCGGACAGCCGCGCCTGCGCATCGCGCACGACATCGCCGTCGGGACCGGCATATTGCCCGGCCAGCATCGCGACCCAGCGATCATAGGCCGGGCGCCATTCCCCGTGATAATAGTTGCGCAGCTGATACGCCTTGATCGACGCGGCATCGGTCTTCGCCTCCTCGGTCCGCAGCGCGCCGAGATCGGTATAGGGCACGCCCTGCGCCAGCGTATCGTTCAGCCCGAGCGGATTGACGAGCACGAGCCGAGACACGCGCTCGGGATGGAGCAGCGCGAACCGCGTCGCGAGGATCCCGCCGGTCGAATGGCCGACCAGGATGACCTTGCCTGCCCCGGCCCGGTCGAGCAGCCCGCGGGTCAGCTCGGCCATCGCATTGAAGCTGTACTGATAGCCTGTCGGCTTGGACGATTTGCAGAAGCCGACCTGGTCGGGCGCGATCACGCGGTAGCCTGCACCCGCAAGCCCGCGCGCGGTCTCGTCCCAGGTCGCGGCACAGAAATTCTTGCCGTGCAGCAGCACGACCGTCGTGCCGTTCGCGCGCGCGGTCGGTGCGAGGTCGAGATACGCCATCCGCACCGCCTGCCCCTGCGACGACCCGTCATACCAGCGCAGCGACACCGGATAGGCAAAGCGCTCGAGATTGGCGCCGAGCGGCACGGTCTGGGCGAGGCCCGGCGTGGCGGAGACGGCGAAGGCAGCGACGGCGATCGCGGCGGGGATTTTGAAACGGATCATCCGCCTCTAACGACCGGCTGACGCGAGGTGTCCCGTCCTACAGGCCCGGGCCGTCCGCGTCATATTTGAGTTCGAGATACCGCCCCTGGATCGCGATCTCGTCGAGGCTGCTCCGCCCGAGGCATTCGCCGGCGCGCGCGAGCTCGGCGTCGATCAGGCGCAGACCGTTGATCAGGTGATCGTCGGGCGTCCGGCCATCCGCCTGCATTTCGCGCCGCGCCGAAATGCCGACCATCCGCCAGCTGTCGACCAGCGCGGGCAGCTCGACCGCGACCAGCTTGTGGATCGACGCCGCGGCCGGGCTGCGCGGATCGAGCCGGGCGAGGCGCGGCGCCAGCGCCTCGAACCGGCTGCCCAAAGCATCGGCGAGCCGCAGCGCAGGCAGCGGCATCCCGCGGCGTTGCGCGACGAGCCAGATCCCCGCCTGTTCGGCGAGCCCGGCCAGCCCGGCTTCCACCAGCGCCTCGCGTCCCGGCGCGCGCGGATCGGCCTGCGCGACGATCACGATCACCAGCAGCAGCATCAGCGCCGCGGCGACGGCAAGCGCCAGCATCGCCGGCAGGACCGCGGCAAGCGCCGCGCCGCCGAGCAGCGACACGATCGCCGCAAGGACCAGCCGGACCATCAGCCGCTTCTGCCGACGCGCCCGCGCCTCGCGCTCGCGCCGCGCCTGCTCGCGGCCTTCGGGCGACAGCCGCCGGAGCAGCTCTTCGGCCTGGGTGAGCCCGACATCGGCAAACCCTGCCGCGACGCTGCGGGCACGGTCGATCATCGGGGCGCGCTGACCGCTATTGTCGTCCATCGCGCGAGGATGCCGGTCTTTGCGCGCCCGGTCCAGACCCGCGCGGCGCCACAGACGCACCCAAAGTGGTCGCAGATCGACCCCCAAGTTGATCTAGGTCAATACTTATAGCCGATGCGAGGGAACAGTCTCGCGCCTGCATCGTCCGGTAGGGGTCAGTTTCGCGAGGCCCCATGACCCCACCCACCTTGTTGCTTTTACACGCCCTTGGCGCCAGTGCGCGCGAATGGCAGCAGGTCGCCGATCACCTGTCCGACCATGATTGCATCGCGCTCGACCTGCCGGGGTTCGGCGACGCGGCCGATGCGGGGCATGCCGATGTCGGGACGATGACCGACTGGCTGGCGCAGGAAATCCGCGCCCGCGACCTCACCGCCTGCGTGCTCGTCGGGCACAGCATGGGGGGCAAGATCGCCACGCTCGTCGCCGCGCGCGCCGCCGCGGGCGAGCCTGGTCTTGCGAACATCCTCGGTGTCGTGCTCGTCGCCGCCTCGCCCCCCTCGCCCGAACCGATGGACGAAACGCGCCGGGCGGAGATGATCACGTGGTTCGCCGATGGCCCGGCCTCGCGCGACGACGCGGAAACCTTCGTCGATGCCAACAGCGCCGAGACGCTCCCGGAGGCCCTGCGCGACCAGGCGATCGACGACGTGCGGCGCTCGAACCGAGAGGCCTGGCTCGGCTGGCTCGAACGCGGCAGCCGCGAGGACTGGGCCGCCGCGGTCGGGCAACTCGCGCTCCCCGCGCTGATCATTGCCGGGACCGAAGACGGCGATCTCGGCGAGGATGCGCAGCGCCGGCTTAACCTGCCGCATTATGCCAATGCCCGGATGCGCGTCGTCCAGGGTGCCGCGCACCTCATCCCCTATGAACAACCCCGCGCGCTCGCCGCGCTGATCCGCGAGCATGCGGCACTGGCGACGACGGCTGCGCTGCCCGAAGATTTCGCCCGGCTGCTCGACTCCGATCGCGTCAGCAGCGGAACGCGCGCCGCGATGCTCGACCGGATCTACCCGATGCCCGTCGGTACCGCGTTATGGGACGACGCCGACCATGCGACCGTCGCCGCGCTGGTGGCCCGGATCCTTCCCGATTGCGGCGCCGACCGTGCGCTGGCGGGTCGCATCCTCGACTCGGTCGCGCAGGGTGTCGGTGACGGCTGGCGCTTCGCCGAGCTGCCGGACGACCGCGCGGCCTGGTCGCGCGGGCTCGCGACGCTCGATACGGCGACCGGCGGTTTCGTCGCGCTGGCCGATCCGGACCAGGACGGCTGGCTCGATCGCATCGCCGGCGGCACGGTCGGCATCGAGGAGGACGCGACCCGCCTGTCGCCCGTGCAGATGCGCCTCTGGTTCGAGGATGTCCGCGCCGAGACGGTCCGCATCTGGATGGCGCAGCCCGCGACGATGGCGGCGATCGGCTATGACGGCTTTGCGGTAGGCGGCGATGGTCCCCGCAAGCAGGGCTATACCCGCACCGGCGCTGACGATCCCGAAGCGTGGCAGCGCCCGTCGCAGGAGCGCGGGGCGTGACGACGAGGCAGCATGGAGCGAATGACGTCGTCGATGCGGTCGTGATCGGCACCGGCGCGGGCGGTGCGCCGCTCACCGCCCGGCTCGCACAGGCGGGCCTGTCGGTCGTCGCGCTCGAGGCGGGCCGCGCCTTCCGCCCCGACGAGCATGTCGCCGACGAGGTCGCGGCCGACATCTACTGGATGGAGGAACGGCTGAGCGGCGGATCGACGCCGACCGCGTTCGGGGCGAACAATTCGGGCATGGGGGTCGGCGGCTCGACGCTGCACTGGGGCGCCTTCTGCCCGCGTCCCGATCCCCGCGACCTGCGGCTCAAGACGCTGACCGGCGAAGGCGCCGACTGGCCGATCGATCCTGACGAGCTGACCCGGTACATCGCGGAGGTCGAGGCGTACACCGGCGTCTCGGGCCCGGCCGACTATCCGTGGGACGCCACCCGCCGCTACGCCTATCCCCCGGTCGCGCGCAACGCCGCCGCCGACGCGATGGCGCGCGGCTGCGCGGCGCTCGGCATCACCGCGACCGACGCCCCCGCCGCCCTGGTCTCGCGCGATCGCGACCAGCCGCACTGGGGACAGCGCCAGGCTTGCGTCAATTGCGGCGCCTGCCACCAGGGCTGCCGCAACGCCGCCAAGACGAGCATGGACACGACCTATCTGCCCCTCGCGGTCGCGCATGGGGCCGAGATCCGCGCCGGTGCGCGCGTGATCGCGTTCGACTATGACGGCCGCGGCCGGATCAGCGCGGTCGTGTACAGCCAGAACGGGCAGGAGCATCGCCAGCTTTGCGCCGCGGTCTTTCTGTGCGCCGGCGGAATCGAAACGCCGCGGCTGCTGCTCAACCTCGGCATCGCCAATTCGAGCGGTCAGGTCGGACGCAACTTCATGGCGCATGTCGCAACCCAGGTCTGGGGCCGGTTCGACGCCGAGATGCGGATGAACCGCGGCTATCCCTCGTCGCTGATCAGCGAGGACATGATGCGACCCGGCGATGCCGGCTGCGCTGGCGGCTATCTGATCCAGAGTCTTGGCGTGCTCCCCGTCAACCTCGCCACCGGGCTCGCCCGCGGCGCCGGCCTGTGGGGCGAACGGCTCCAGACGCTCCTGCGCGGCTATAACCGGATGGCCGGGATCGGGATCAACGGCGAATGCCTGCCGCATGCCGACAACCGGCTGACGCTCGCCGACGAGGTCGACGCCTTCGGCCACCGCAAGGCGCGGATCGACTTCAGCTATCACGCCAACGAACAGGCGATCGATCGCCACGCGCGGCGCACGCTCAGCGACATCTGGGCGGCGGCGGGCGCGCAGGACATCTTCGCGGTCGATCGCTCGGCGCATACGATCGGCACCTGCCGCATGGGGCATGACGGCGACACCGCGGTGGTTGATTCCGACGGCCGCAGCTTCGACATTGCGAACCTGCGGATCTGCGACAATTCCATCTTCCCGAGCGCACTGGCGGCCAATCCCGCGCTGACGATCATGGCGCTGTCGCTGCGCACCGCCGACCGTTTTCTCGCATCCGACGATTGAGGAGTTTCACATGGATCTGGGTATCAAGGATCGTATCGCGCTGATCAGCGGCGCGGATTCCGGCATGGGCAAGGAGACCGCACGGCTGCTGCTCGAAGCGGGCGTGCGCGTCGCGATCACCGATCAGCCGGGCGGCACGCTCGACGCGGCGCTCGCCGAACTGTCGCCGCTCGGCGAGGTCGTCGCGGTGACCGGCGACGTCACCAGCCTCGACGATGTCCGCGCGATCTGGGCGGAGGTGCGCGAGCGGCTCGGCGATCCCGACATCTATGTCAACGCCGCGGGCGTGACGGGCGCGACCGGCGACTTTCTCGACGTCGACGATGCGGGCTGGGAGCAGACGCTCGACATCAACCTCATGGGCGCGGTGCGCATGTGTCGCGAGGCGATTCCGGCGATGCGCAAGGGCGGCTGGGGCCGGATCGTGCTGTTCGCGTCGGAGGATGCGGTGCAGCCCTATGTCGACGAACTCGCCTATTGCGCGTCGAAGGCGGGGATCCTCGCGCTCGCGAAAGGGCTGTCCAAGGCCTATGGCGGCGACAATGTCCTCGTGAACACCGTCTCGCCCGCATTCATCGCCACGCCGATGACCGACAAGATGATGCGCAAGCGCGCCGAGGAACGCGGCGAGAGCTTCGACGCGGCGATCGACAGCTTCCTCGAGAAGGAACGCCCGGGCATGGTGCTCAAGCGTCGCGGCAAGGCCGAGGAGGTCGCCGCCGCCGTCGCCTTCCTCTGCTCGGAGCGCGCGAGCTTCATCAACGGCGCCGGCATCCGCGTCGATTCCGGCTCGGTGTTCACGATCGCCGGATGACGGAACAGCGCGTGCACCGAATTGGGTTCGGCGGCGGGTGCCACTGGTGCACCGAGGGCGTCTTTCAGGCGCTCCGCGGCGTGCCGGCGGTCGAGCAGGGCTTCCTTCAGTCCGAGGCCCCGTCGGACGCCTGGGCGGAGGGCGTCATCGTGACGTTCGACCCCGCCGCCATCACCCTCGCGACACTGGCCGAGGTCCATCTGCGCACGCATTCGGCGAAATCCGGCTATTCCCCCGCCGGACGCTATCGCAGCGCCATCTATGTGTTCGAGGACGGCCAGCGCCCCGACGCCGAAGCCGCGATCGCCCGGTTCGCAGCCGAGACGGCGGCACCGGCTCGCACGCTGGTCCTGCCGTGCACCGGCTTCCGGCCCTCGGACGCGCGCTTCCAGAATTACTACCGGACCGATCCCGACCGGCCCTTCTGCCGCCGCTATATCGATCCCAAGCTCGACTATATCCGCACCCATTTCGCCGCCGTCGCCCTGCCCGCGGTCGCGGAGCCGCACCGTTGAGCGTCTTCTTCACCGCCGACACGCATTTCGGCGACCACCGCACGATCAACATCGCGCGCCGACCGTTCGCCGACACCGCCGCGATGGACACAGCGCTTGTCGACCGGTGGAACGCGGTCGTCGGGCCGCAGGACGTGGTGTGGCACCTTGGCGACGTCGCGCGTCGCCCCGCGGACGTGGCCGGGCTGCTCGCGCGACTGCACGGGACCAAGCACCTGCTGCGCGGCAACAACGATCCCGACGCGACGCTGGCGGCACCCGGCTGGGCCAGCGTCGCCGACTATGCGGAGATCACGCTCGACGACCGGCGGCTCGTCCTGTGTCACTACCCGTTCCGCAGCTGGAACGGCCAGCACCGCGGCGCGATCAATCTCCACGGGCACAGCCATGGCAGGCTGAAGCCGATGCTCCGCCAGTTCGACGTCGGCGTCGATGTCGAGGGTCACGACTATGCACCGGTCGGGCTCGACAGCCTGCTCGCGCCCCGGCGATAGGTGCGAGGGGATGGGCGGGCGCGTGAAGCGGATGGCCGGACTGGCCGAGGCGGCGGCACGGACCGCGCAGGCTGCGGACGACCCGCCCTGCGCGCTGTGCGGCCGTCCGCTCGGCCACCGCGTCGAGCGCCATCACGTCGTCCCCAAGAGCGAGGGCGGTACACAGACCGTGCCGGTGCACCCGATCTGTCACCGCACCATCCACGCCTTCGTCGCAAACCGCGACCTCGCCACCAGCTATGCGACGATGGACCAGCTTCGCGCGCGCGAGGATATCGGCCGCTATCTGCGCTGGATCATCGACAAGCCCCCGGACTTCCGCGCTCCCACACGCAAACGCAGCACCCCCTGAACGGACGCCCGATGGTGTAACCCGCAAGCAACACCCTTTTCGCAATTTACCATTGCTGATCGTAACGGAGCAGCAACATATGGTCATAAAAACCATTTTCGTCGTAACCATGGTGCACCGCCGTAAAACGGGGTGTCACAAGGGGGACAGAAATGCGTTGGACGAAATGGATGATGCGCTCGTCGCGGATGGCGATGGGCGCGGGCCTGCTGATCGCGGCCAATGGCGCCGCGGCGCAACTGGCGACCGACCCCCAGACGCCCACCGCCCCCGCGGCGACCGAGGCCCCCACCGAAGACATCATCGTCACCGGATCGCGCATCCGCCGCGACCCGCTCGATCAGCCATCGCCCGTCATCACCGTCGATGAGAACGCGATCGCGCGCACCGGCCTGTCGTCCGTCGCGGACATCCTGCAGCGCCTGCCCGCCTCGTCGGGCGGCCTCAATTCGAAGTTCAACAGCTCGGGCAATTTCGGCAACCCGCCCGATGGCGGCGGCGTCGGCGCCGGCTCCGCGGTGCTCGACCTGCGCTATCTCGGCCCCAAGCGGACGCTCGTGCTCGTCGACGGACTGCGCTTCGTCAACGGCGCGTCGGCCAGCGGCATCCCGGCGACGGTCGATCTCAACTCGATCCCGTCCTCGATGATCGAACGGATCGAGGTCCTGCAATCGGGCGCCTCTACGCAATACGGGTCCGACGCGATCGCCGGCGTCGTCAACATCATCACCAAACAGAACCAGAAGGGGTTCAAGGGATCGGCGCAATATGGCCAGTATCTCGGCGACAATGACGGCAAGACGCAGGATTACCAACTGAGCTACGGCTTCGGCAGCCAGGGCGTGCACGTCGTCGCGGGCGGCTATTACACCAAGCAGGAATCGGTCAGCGCCGCCGACCGCGACATCTCGCAATTCCCCAATCCGGGGCAGACCAGCTGCGCCGAACCCATCGGCGGCTGCTCCAGCTTCACGCCCTTCGGCCGGTTCCTGGTGAACGGCCAGAACATCACGCTGCGCGGCCCCGTCGCCAGCGGCCGGCCGGTCTATGACCCGACGCTCGCCACCGGCGACTTCAAGGCGTTCACCGCCGCCGACCGGTTCAACTTCGCCCCGCTCAACTATTTCCTGACGCCGGTCGAGCGGTTCGGCGGCTTCGTCAACACGCGCGCCGAGTTTTCGGAGGCGCTCAACCTGCGCGTGAAGGCGGTCTACAACCGCCGCAATTCGCAGAACCAGGCGGCGTTCCTCCCGCTCGGCATCGGTCCCGACGTCGGCAACGGCAACATGCTCGACACGCTCTCGGTCGATGCCACCAACCCGTTCAACCCGTTCGGCGTGACGCTCGTCCCCGGGCAGAACTACACCGGGATCTTCCGCCGCCTCGTCGAGGCGGGGCAGCGCACCTACAGCCAGCAGGTCGACACCATGTCGCTGACCGGCACGCTGGACGGCAAGTTCCAGATGTTCGGGCACAACTGGTATTGGGATGCGAGCGCGGTCATCGGCTATAACGATGCCAAGCAGCTGTTTACCGGCAACATCAACGCCGCGCGCCTTGCCCGCGCGATCGGCCCGATCAGCCAGTGCACCGGGGAATGCGTACCGTTCAACTTCTTCGGCGGGGTCGGCTCGATCACCCCGGCGATGCTCGGCTATATCGGCTTCGACGAACGCGACCGCAGCCGCCAGAAGCTGAACGACTATACCGCCAATATCTCCGGCGAGCTGTTCGACCTGCCCGGCGGGCCGGTCGGCATCGCGGTCGGCTATGAGCATCGCTATCAGTTCGGCAGCTTCACGCCCGACCCGATCATCCAGGCGGGCCTCGGCGCGGACATCCCGGCACAGGCAGCCAGCGGCAAGTTCAACGTCGACGAGGTCTATGGCGAAATCCGCCTGCCGCTGCTGCGCGACATTCCCGGTATCGCCTCGCTCGAGCTGAACGGCGCGGTCCGCCACTCGAACTATTCGACCTTCGGGGGCAATACGACGCTCAGCGGCGGCGCGCTGTGGAAGCCCGTCAGCGACCTGCTGCTGCGCGCCCAATATGCCGAATCGCTGCGCGCACCGTCGATCGGCGAATTGTTCGGCGCGCAGTCGCGGTTCGACGCCTCGATCGACGATCCCTGCACCAGCGCCGCGGGCGGGCTGTTCCAGTCCAACCCGACGGTCCGCGCGAACTGCGTCGCCAACGGCGTCCCCGCCAGTGGCAGCTACGCCGAACCCTCGGGCCAGTTGCCGGTGCTCACCGGCGGCAACAGCGAGCTGCGCCCTGAAACCGCCCGGACGCTGCTGTTCGGCGGCGTCTACAGCCCAAGCTGGGCCCGCGGCGGCACGCTCTCGGCGCTCAGCCTCGAGGTCAACTACCACGACATCAAGGTCGACGACTCGATCGCGTCGATCCCCGCCCAGGTGCTGCTCAGCCGCTGCGCCCAGACCGGCGACGCGCTCAGCTGCGCGGCGGTGCGGCGTGCCCCCAGCGGCATCGTGACCGCGATCAACGGCCTGCTGCTCAACACCGGCGGCATCCGCACCAAGGGCATCGACGCGACGCTGACGGTCCGCTCGGGTGAGACCGGCGCCGGGCGCTTCGGCCTCTACGTCTCGGGCAACTATCTGCTCAAGTACAGCGAGCGCACGCCCGCGACCGACGGCTTCGTCACGACCGACTATGTCGGCACCGAACGCGGCTCGCCCGATCAGACCTATCCGCACTTCAAGGGACTGGGCACGATCGACTGGTCGGTGGGGCCGGTCACCGCGAGCGTCACCGGACGCTATATCGACAATGTCGACGAGATCGCTGCAGAGAACGCCCTGAAGAGCCGCCTCTACGGCGACGTCCAGCTCCAGTTCCGGCCGGCCTGGCTCGATTCGAAGCTCGCGCTGACCTTCGGCGTGAACAACGTCTTCGACAAGGATCCCCCCGCCTGCTTCAGCTGCAGCCTGAACAACTTCGACCCGACGACCTATGACATCCCGGGCCGGTTCGGGTACCTGCGGCTCTCCTACGGGCTGTAGGACGCGGGCTGCCGACTGGCGCGCCGGTCGGCAGCCACACAGGCGTCGGAAACATAGGATGCTCCGATCGCCAAAAGACCCTCGTCTCACCGATTGTGAGGAACGAAGTAGGCCGTCCCCGCGCTCGACCCCGACAGAAGGAGACGAGCAATGGACGACACCAGGGTCTGGGCATTTGAAGAAAGCCTGTGGACGGGCGACGCGGACCAGTATCACACGCTGATCGACGACGAATGCGTGATGGTGCTTCCCGAGCAGCCCTTCGTGATGACCGGCGCGCAGGCGATCGAGGCGGTCGCCGACACGCCGCGCTGGTCGGAGGTCCGGTTCAGCGAACAGCAGATCATGCGCCCGCAGGAAGGCCTGATCGCGATCGCCTACAAGGCCGAGGCGAGCCGCGAAGGCGCAACCGGCTATACCGCCTATTGCACGACGACGATGCGCCGGCTCGAGCATGAGGAATGGCGCGTGGTCCAGCACCAGCAGACGCTCGCCCCGGTCGCCGGCGGCGCCTGACCCAACCAATACGGCGGTCGCCCCACGACCGCCGATGATCAGGAGCGCGTCGCCAGCCCCCCCGCCAGCGGCATGCTCCTGGTCCTGACCCCCGTTGCCGCCGCCAGAGCATTGGCGAGCGCGGCGGCGGTGGGCCCCTGCGCACACTCCCCCGTGCCGAGAAACGGCGTGCCCGGCCGGTCGATGACCTCGACGGCGACGCTGTGCGGCACGTCCGCGAACCGCAGGATCGGATAGCCGCTCCAGTCATAATCGGTCCGGCGCGTGCCGTCGTGCCCCGCGGCCTCGTAGGCGGTCCAGCTCAGCGACTGGAGCACCCCGCCCTCGACCTGGTTGCGGATGCCGTCGGGATTGACCGCCTCGCCGCTGTCGACCGCGACGACCGCGCGGTGGACGATCAGCCGCCCCTCGTCGGGGATCCGTTCGACATCGAGCGCGACCGCGCAATAGGCGCCGTGATTCTTGTAGCGCGCAAAGGCGAAGCCCCGCCCGCGATTGGGCCGGGGCCGGTAGCGGCTCCACCCGAACCGCGCCGCCGCGCGCCGGATCACCTTTGCAGCGCGCGGATCGTCGAGATGCGCCAGCCGGAACGCGACCGGATCGCGCCCCGCCGCCGCCGCCAGCTCGTCCATCGCGCTTTCGAGCGCGAAGATGTTCAGATGCGCGCCCAGCCCGCGTAGCGCCGACACCCGCACCGGCATGTCGGGCAGGAAATGGCTGACGATGCTCTGGTTGGCAAAGCGATAGAGCGGGATGGCGTTGCGATCGCCGCCGCCATTGGGCTGCGGGATCGGCTTGGGCGGCGTCGGCGCGAACGGCGGCACCACCTCCACGCCCGCGAGCAGGTCGCCCGCCGCCACGGGCCGCGTGCTGTGCGTGTTGCTCCACACCTGATGCCGCCAGTCGACGATCCGTCCCGACGCATCGAGCGTCGCGTCGATCTGCGCGAGCATTGCCGGCCCGAGCGGTTCCCAGCCATGCTCCTGCTCGCGGCTCCATTGCAGCCGGACCGGAACGCCGGGCATAGCGCGTGCGATCAGCGCGGCATCGCCCGCGACGTCGTCCGCCCCATTATGCCCGTAACAGCCCGCCCCCTCGCGGTGGACGCAGCGGACGCGGTCGGCGGGCATCGCGACCAGCTCGGCGATCGCGGTGCGCAGCGGCTCGACGCCCTGGCTGTGCGTCCAAACCGTCAATTGCCCCTCGGCCATCAGCGCCACCGCGCAGGACGGCCCGATCGCACCGTGCATCAGATAGGGCCGGTCGTACCGCGCGGACAGCCGCCGTACGCCCGACGCGGCGGCCGCGTCGCGCCGCGTGTCGATCACTGTGCTCTCGCGCCGCATCTCCAGCAATCCGTCGGGCATCGGCGGCAGCGCGGGCACGGCCGCGTCGCGTGCCCACACACTCTGATTGGCGACGCGCAGCGCCTGTTCGAGCGGCCATTCGCGCGGACCGACGATCGCCGCGAACCGCCCGACCTCAACGACCCGCGCGACGCCCGGCTGCCGTCGCAGCGCGGCAAGATCGGGCGTCAGCCGCGTCCCCGACGACGGCCCGCGCAGGACGCGCGCATGCACCATGTCCGGCAGCCGCATGTCCTGCACATAGCTCGGCAGGCCGGTCAGCTTGGCGGGCAGGTCGACGCGCGGCACCGGTCGCCCGATCAGCCGCCGCGCCGCCACGGGCTTGCGCGGCACATCGGCGCGCGCGCGCACCGCCAACGACGTCGACGCGGCGAGCTCGGCATAGGTCGCACGCCGTCCCTGCCCGTCGAGCACGACACCGTCGCGCGTGAACAGCGTCGTCGCCGCCACGCCCCAGCGCGCCGCCGCGGTCTCGGCGAGCAGCAGCCGGACACAGGCGGCAGCATTGGCGATCGCGGTCCCGCTCTGCTCGAGCGTCTGGCTGCCCGCGGTCACGCCCTCGTTCGGGGTCAGCGCGGTATCCGCGGTGATCAGGTCGACCCGCCCGATCGCGACATCGAGCTCGTCCGCGGCCAGCTGCGCCATCGCGGTCTTCACACCGGTGCCGAGCTCGACCTTGCCCGTGAACACCGTGACCCGGCCATCGCCACCGATGCGGATCCACGCGTCGAGATCGGGGAATTTGGCAAGCGTCCCCGGCAAATCGGGCGCGACCGTCGGCGGTCCACCACTGCCTTCGCCGCCGCCGGTCTGTGCCAGCCCGGCCGTCGGCGCGAGCGCGAAGGCGACCAGCAGCCCGCCGAGTATGTCGCGCCGCGACGCCTGTCCGCTCACGTCACCGGCTCCGCAGGCTCGACCACCCCGCCGCCGCGCATCACCGCCGCGCGCCGCACCGCGCGCAGGATCCGCATATGCGTCCCGCACCGGCAGAGCGACGGCGCCATCGCGCTGCGCAGCTCGGTTTCGGTCGGCGTGACCGTCTTGCGCAACAGCCCCTCGGCACGCGCGATCATCCCGGGGATGCAATAGCCGCACTGCGCCGCCTGCTCGTGCAGGAACGCGCGCTGGACGTCACCCGGCGCCGCTGCTGTACCCAGCCCCTCGACCGTCGTGACCGTGCGCGTACCGACCGCACCGACGGGCAGCAGGCAGGCAAAGACCGGCCGGTCGTCGACGAGCACGGTGCACGCCCCGCACTGCCCCAGCCCGCACCCGAACTTCGCTGCATGCAGCCGCAGGTCGTCGCGCAGCACATAGAGCAGCGGGGTGGCGGGATCGACATCGACGTGCGCGGTCGCCCCGTTGACGGTCAGGTCGATCATTCACCCTCCTTGCGCGCCGCAGCGACGTCCTTCTCGAGGTCCGGCCAGGCCGGCCCCGTCCCGTGCCGGGCCTGCAGATAGGCGACGACCTCCGCCACCTGCCGGTCGTCCAGCGCATCGGCAAAGGCGGGCATATAGGGCCCACGCGGCGCGACCGGCGGTTTCAGCCCCTTGAGAATGACCTGGATCGTGTCGCGCGGGTTCGCCTCGTGCAGCGGCGTGCCGAGCGACAGCGCGGGTCGCCCGGCGACCATCATCGCCGCCCCCGGCTCGTGGCAGACCGCGCACGCGCCGTCGTACAGCCGCGCGCCCTCGGGATGCCGCTGCCTCGCGAGCGCGCGACGATCGGGGAGCCGCGGCTCGGCCCGCGCGGCAGGCGCAGCGCGCATCTGCCACGCATAATAGGTCGCGACCGCGCGGACGTCGGCCGGCTTCGCGCGCGCGAGATTATAAGTAACCGGCCCCATCGGCCCCGCGGCCGCGGCATGCGCGGTACTGAGCCCGGTCCGGAAATAGGCGTCGAGCCGCTCGACGGTCCAGGCACGGACCGCGGGCGAGCGTGCGTTGATCGGCGGCGCATACCAGCCGCCCGACCAGCCGCCGTCATAGGCCCGGTCGCCGCGCTTCTCCTGCTGCAACAGCCCGCGCGGACTGTGACAGGCGGTGCAATGCGCCAGCGTCTCGCCGATATAGCGCCCCCGGTTCCATGCGGCCGACTGGCGCGGATCGGCGATCACCGGCTGCGGATCGAAGAACAGCAGTTTCCAGCCCGCCAACAGAGGCCGGAAGCCGAGCGGCGGGATCATCCGGTTCGCGGGCGGCACCGCGCGCACCGCCGGCCGGGTCATCAGGAATGCGTAGAGCGCGTCCACATCGCCGTCCGCCACGCCCGCATAATGCGTATAGGGAAAGGCCGGATAGAGATGGCTGCCGTCGCGCCCGACGCCCTCGTGCATCGCCCGGCGAAACGCGACGGGCGACCATGATCCGATCCCGGTCGCGGCATCGGGCGTGATGTTGCTGCCATAGATCGTCCCGAACGGCGTCTTGATCGGATAGCCGCCCGCATAGGGACGCCCGCCCGCCGCCTGATGACAGCTGACGCAATTGCCAAGCCGTGCCAGATTGGCGCCGCGCGCAACCAGCGCGGGATCGAACTGCCGGGGATCCGGGCGCGTCACGCGGGCGATCGCGGGCCGGTAGGCGATTGCGGCAAACGCGATCCCGCACAGACCCAGCAGCACGACGGCGATGACGACGATGCGCCTGATCCCGGGCCGGCTCATCCTCGCCTAGACCCTTGAGTCGCCGAACGCCGTCCGATGCATCGTCTCGTCTCCCCCGTGTGACATCGGACGCACGGGCCGATCGGACGGGGATTGAACGATCCGGATGCCGACAATCTCCCCGCGCCGGGAGATAATCCCGACCCGCCGCATCGATTCGCACTCCGCCCGCGCTGTGCTAGGCTGACCCGACACTATGAGGGGGGCGGAGATGCGCGTGATCCTGACGGCGGCGGCCCTGCTGGGCGCCGCGTTGACCGTGTCGGCGACAGCTGCGCAGCCCCCCGCGCCGACCACACCCCCACCCCCCACGCCCGCCGCGATCGCCTGCGCCGCCCCCGGCCGCACCGCCGCGAGCAGCCCCACCGGGATCGCCCCCAGCAGCAACGCGTACATCACATACAGAAACCCCGGCCGCGCCCGCGTCACCCACGGATCGGCGGGCAGCTCCGCCCCCTCCTCAACGCCTCTCGTCATGACACCCCCCTGGAAAAGTGGCGCTTTTCGCCTCACGCCCGGTTGGCGAGCCAGCCATAGAGGAACGCCTCGTTCGCCGGCCGCCGCTCCGCCAGCGCGACATAGCGCTCGCCCTGCAGCGCCTCGATCGCCTTCAGCAGCACCGCCTCGCCCCCCGCGCCGCGCCGCTTCAGGAACCCCGCCAGCGCCGCGAGCGTCCCCGCCCCGATCCGGCCATCGACGACGAGATCGGGATAATCGCTCGCCCCGCGATTGAGCGCGTTCAGCGCCCGCTGCAGAAACCCGCTCGCGACCGCCGGCCCCATATTCACCCCGGTGTCGAACAATTCCCCCGCAATATCCGGCGCGATCCGGCCAACCCCCTCATATCCCGGGTCAATCCAGTAAGCCTGCCGATAGATCGCGACCGCCGCCGCCCGCGGAAACACCCGCATGTCCCCCGCAAACCCATGCGCCCGCGCCACCGCCTGCGTAATCCCGAACCGCGTCGCCCCCCCGCGATCCGCCGGATGATCGCCGTACCCGCCCTCACGATCGATCACCGCATCGATCAGCCCACCGATCTCCATCCCCGATCCCCCGATTCGCCGCGCACTCTATAACCATATAGGTTAGCAAAAAGCAATATCGGAGCCGGTAATGGTAAAAGACAAACACCCCCCATCGTCATCCTGACGAAAGTCAGGACCCAGAGCCAAGCAGCGCAAGCGCCCGTAACCCTGGGTCCCGGGTCAAGCCCGGGATGACGAAAAAGGAAAACCCACCCCCTCGATCACCCAGCAACCCGCTCCCAAACCTCAGCTTTCCTCCCCATCAAGCCGAGCCCCATCCAGCACCCGCTCCCCCCGCGCCCGCTCCTCAGCATCCCGCGCGCGCTCCGCCTTGGTCCGCCCGAACGCCGCCCGGTTCGCGTCCGCCACCACCCCCGCCTCGCGCCGCACCCGCGCTTTGCGCGCCCGCCGCAAATTGATGATCTCGCCCATGAAAACCCCTGTCACACCGCTTGCCAGCACCCCGCCGGCGCTACAGACTGCCCCTCCTATGCGCCATCCCGTCCTGCTGTCCGCCCTCCTCCTGCTCCCCGCCGCCGCGTCGGCGCAGGCGCTGCCGCCCGGCGCCTGGGCGATCACCTCGACCGCGGTCGAGCTCGTTATTCCGGGTGCGCCGGGGTTTATCCTGCGGATGATGCGCGGAAAATCGAAGACCGAGCGCAAATGCCTGCCCCCCGAACAGGCATCGTCGGGCGTCGCCGCGCTGTTCGTCCCCAAGCCCGAGGCGCGCTGCACCGTCGAGCGCGCGCAGTTCGCGGGCGGGCGGATCGACCATGTCATGAGCTGTCCGCAGAAAAAGGGGCCGCCGATGCGGATCGTCCGCGCGGGCAGCTATGGCGCGACCGGCTTTACCGCACGGATGACGATGACCGGCGAGACCGACAAGGGCGCGATGCGGATCGTCGCGGATCAGGTCGCGGCACACACCGGTCCTGTCTGCAAACGCTGACGCCAGGATCTGGAATGGCACGATATTTCGTGCCCGGGAGCGGCATCGCCTCTGGCGGCCGGCTCCGGAAATTTCTGGTCGGGGCGACAGGATTCGAACCTGCGACCCCCACACCCCCAGTGTGATGCGCTACCAGGCTGCGCTACGCCCCGACCGAAGGGCGCGCATTATGCGGATGTTGCGCGCGATGCAAGCACGCGATTGCGGCAAAGCCCATATTCGTCCGTCTCATCGCGGCCCGGCCACGCTTCACCGGCGCACATTGGTTGCGCGGGGCGGCAACCGGTGATAGCGGCATCGCCCATGCGAGCGCGGGCGTATGGCGCCTGCCCACCAGCCAAAACGGGACTCCATGTTCATTTCCCCAGCATATGCGCAGGCCGCCGGCGAGACGGCGACATCGGGCGGCATCGCCTCGTTTCTGAGCCTTGCGCCGCTCTTCCTCGTCTTCGTCGTCTTCTATTTCCTGATGATCCGTCCGCAGCAAAAGCGGATGAAGGCGCTCCAGGCGTCGGTCGCGGCGGTCAAGAAGAATGACAGCGTCGTCACCGCGGGCGGCATCATCGGCAAGGTGACCAAGGTCGAGGACGCGATCGTCGAGATCGAGATCGCGCCCAACACCCGCGTCCGCGTCGTCAAGGCGACGCTCACCGACATCACCAGCCCGAACACGAAGCCGGCGAACGACTGATGTTGGATTTCCCCCGCTGGAAGGTCGCGTCGATCATCGGCCTGCTGGCCGTGCTCTGCGCGCTTGCGATCCCGAGCTTCTTCTCCGAATCGACGACCAGCAAGTGGGGGGCGATTCCGCATAAGCGGATCAACCTGGGTCTCGATCTGGCGGGCGGCAGCTATCTGCTGCTCGAGGCGGACACCGCCGATCTCGCCAATTCGCGGATCGAGGCGATGCGTGACAGCATCGCGGGCACGATGCGCAACGGCACGCCGCGGATCGCCATCGGCGATATTTCGGTGCGTGGCGGGCAGCTTAGCTTCCTGCTCCGCGATCCGAGCCAGGTCGATGCCGCGCGCGAGCGGCTGCTTTCGATCACCGGCGGTGGCGCCGGGATGAGCGGCCAGCGCGAATGGGACATCAACGTCGTCGACACGAGCCGGTTCGTGCTCAAGCCGACCGAGGCCGGGCTCCAGCAGGCGATCGATACCGCGATGAAGGACGCGACCGAAGTCGTCCGCCGCCGCATCGACGAACTCGGCACCAAGGAGCCGACGATCGTCCGCCAGGGCGCGACGCGTATCGTCGTCCAGGTGCCGGGCCTGCAGAATCCGCAGGCGCTCAAGAACCTGCTCGGCAAGACCGCAAAGCTCGAATTCAAGCTGGTCGACGAGACCGCGAACCCCGCCGATCTCGTCAAGGGCATCGCCCCCGTCGGCAGCCAGGTCATTCCTTATCCCGGCAATCCGCAGGGCATTCCGTTCATCGCGGTCAAGCGATCGGTGATCATCTCGGGCGATCAGCTCGCCGATGCCCGCCAGGAGTTCGAGCCGCAGACCAACGCGCCGCAGGTGGCGATCACCTTCGACGCGGTCGGTGGCCGACGTTTTGCCAAGGTCACGCAGGAAAACACGAACAAGCCGTTCGCGATCATCCTCGACAATTCGGTGATCTCCGCGCCCAACATCAACGAGCCGATTCTCGGTGGTCGCGCCTCGATCTCGGGCAATTTCACGGTCGAATCGGCCAATTCGCTCGCGATCTCGCTGCGGTCGGGCAAGCTGCCGATCAATCTGAAGATCATCGCCGAGAGCACCGTCAGCCCCGATCTCGGCAAGGATTCGATCCGCGCCGGCGTGCTGGCCAGCATCGTCGCGGCGCTCGCGGTGATCGTGTTCATGTTCGTGACCTATGGCCGGTTCGGCCTCTATGCGAACCTCGCGGTGGTCATCAACATCCTCGTGATCGTCGCCGTCATGGCGATGCTCAACGCGACGCTGACGCTGCCCGGCATCGCCGGCTTCGTGCTGACGATCGGCACCGCGGTCGACGCCAACGTGCTGATCAACGAGCGTATTCGCGAGGAACGCCGCCGCGGACGCAACATCGTTCAGGCGGTCGAGCTCGGCTACAAGGAGGCGTCGCGGACGATCTTCGAGGCCAACGTCACGCACGCGATCACCGGCGTGATCATGCTCCTGCTCGGCTCTGGCCCGGTCAAGGGCTTTGCGGTCGTGCTGCTGATCGGCATCTGCACCAGCGTGTTCACCGCGGTGACCTTCACGCGGATGCTCGTGGCGCTCTGGCTGCGCAAGAACCGCCCCACCACGATCAATATTTGAGGCGGGAGACATCATCATGCGCCTGCTGAAACTCGTACCCGACAACACCAACCTGAAGTTCGTCTCGCTCCGCAAATGGGCGTTCGGGCTGACCATCCTCCTGTCCGTTCTGGCGGTCGGATTGGTCGCGGTCCGCGGCCTCAACATGGGCGTCGACTTTGTCGGCGGCGTGCTGATCGAGGAGAATTTTGCCACCCCGCCGTCGATCGAGGCGGTCAGGACCGAGGTTGACCAGCTCGGACTCGGCGAAGCGTCGATCCAGTCCTTCAGCGATCCCCGGACGCTGTCGATCCGCCTGCCGCTGCCCGAGACGAACGACGAGGGTGCAACCAACGCGCTCGTGAAGAGGGTGTCCGACGACTTGGCCGTCAAGTTCCCGGGCGCAACCTTCTCGAAATACGACACGATTTCGGGCAAGGTTTCGGACGAGCTGATCCGCAACGGTGCGCTTGCGGTGGCACTGGCCATTCTCGGCATCGGCCTGTTCGCAGTGGTCCGCTTCGAATGGCAGTTCGGCGTGTCGACGATCGTCGCGATCGTTCACGACCTGTTGATGACGCTCGGCTTTTTCGCTTTGATGCGGGATTATTTTGAGGTCGATCTCAACATCGTCGCGGCGGTGCTGACGATCATCTCCTATTCGATCAACGACAAGATCGTCATCGACGACCGTATCCGCGAGAATATGCGCCGCTACCGGAAAATGGACATGCGCGAGATCATCGATCTGTCGGTGAACGAGACGCTGCCGCGTACCGTCATGACCTCGGTCACGATCCTGCTCGCGCTCTTCGCGATGCTGATCCTCGGCGGCCATGTGCTGCGCGGCTTCACCGCAGCGATGATCCTCGGCATCGTCGTCGGCACCTATTCGTCGATCTACGTGTCGTCGTCGCTGCTCATCACGCTCGGCCTGCGCGCCGAGCCGGAGGGCCGCAAGGGCGACCGCGACGACGCCGAGCGCGTGGGTCCGAAGGCCGGCCGCTGATGCGCGGCGGGCCCGGCACGTGAGGACAAGCGCGTGAGAATGGACAAGGAAAAGACCGACGGACCGATGATCTCGGCGATCGGTCACGGCGGGTTCCGGGTCGACGACGGCTATTACACCGCGCTGCTGATCACCCCGTCGCGCGCCGACGGCTGGACCCCGCCGCCGTTCGAGGCACTGGGCGCGGACGATGTCGCCAGCGTCCTCGCGCTGTCACCCAGGCCCGAATTCCTGCTGCTCGGCACCGGATCGCAGCTGCGCCAGCCCGCCGCCGCCTTCCGCCGCGCGGTCGAGGCGCAGGGCGTCGGGATCGAGGCGATGGACAGCCGCGCCGCCGCGCGCGCCTGGGCCGTGCTCCGCGGCGAAGGCCGCTGGATCGCCGCCGCGCTCTACCCGCTCGAAGGCTGAGGCCTTTCAGGTATTTGGTGGGGCGCGCTAGGCCCCGCCCCCGACCAGCCCCGCCAGATGCGCGAACAGCGCGGCGCTGTTCGCCTCCCAGGTAAAGCCCGCCGCGACACGCCGCGTCGCCTCTCTGGCCGGCGGTGCCGCCAGGATCCCCGCGATCGCCGCACCGAACGCCGCCGCGTCGCGCGGCACGATCCGGCCCGCCTCGTCCGACGTGACCACTTCGCCCGCGCCGCCCGCACCGGTGATCACGATCGGCGTCCCGCAGGCGAGCGCCTCGACCCACGCATTCGCCAGCCCTTCGGACGCCGAGGCCAGCGCCATCACATCGGCGGTCGCGACCAGCCGCGGAATCGCCTCATGCGCGACGCTGCCGAGCAGCCGGACCCTGTCTCCCACGCCCAGATCGCGGATCAGCGCCTCCAGCCGCGCCCGGTCGCCCCCCTCGCCCGCGATCCTCAGCGAAACACCCGGCAGGCGCGCGACCGCCTCAATCACCAGGTCATGCCCCTTGCGCGGGATCAGCGCCCCGACCGACAGCACCAGCGGCCCCGTCACGTCGAGCCGCGCCGCCTCGGCCGCACGCGCCGCCGCCTCGATCGGGCGGAACCGCGCCTGGTCGACCCCGGTATGATGCACCCGGATCCGTGCCGCCGGCATCCCCATCGCGATCATGTCCGCCCGCATCGCCGCGCTGACCGCGAGCAGCCCGTCCGCCGCGCAGCCCGCACGCCGGATCTGCGCGCGTGTGCCGGCCGCGCGACCCCAGTGATGGATATCCGCCCCGCGCGCCTTGATCGACACGGGCACACCATAGCGTCGCCCGAGCGCGACTGCGGCGACGCCGTCGGGAAAAAAGAACGATGCATCAATGACGTCGAACGGAAAACTTGGCCGCACGGCGTCGAGCACCGGGATCAGCGCGCGGGTCAGCGCCGCGGCATGCCACCGCCCCCCGGTCGCAGGAATCGTCGTGAACCGCGGCCGCTGCACGCCCACCCCGCGCCACCTCTCCTCGAGCGGTAGCTGCGCGAGCGGCGCGAAACGCGGCATCAGACGCAGCGGCCCGGGCGGCAGGCCGATCGGTGCGACGACGTGCAGATCGACCCCCGGATGCGCTGCGAGCCCCAGCGTCTGCCGCTCGACGAAGACGCCGAAATTGGGCCGGCTCGCATCGGGAAACAGCGTGGACAGGGTCAGGACGCGCATCATGGCCCTTGATATCGCCGCCGGGTTAAGAACCCTGTCGCCGCGATTATTGCAGGTCGACCGGCCCGGTCGCGATCACCCCCGCGCGCAGCGCATCGTCATAGAGCAGCGCGCTTTCGCGCTGCACCTGATGCGTCAGCCGCGCGAGCATCGCCTCGGCCTCGCCGCAGAACTCATACCAGTCCGCAGGCTCGATCGTCGGCAGCCAGTGCGCGATGAACACCCGCCATTCGCGCCGCAGCGCGTCGAGTTCGGCGGCCATGACCGCGACCGTCTCGGGCGAATAGTCCGCCTCGGTCGCGATCGCGGTCAGGTCGATCACCTCGTCCTCGACGCCCAGATGATCCGCGACCAGCACCGCGAGCTCGAGCAGCTTGCGCGACGCCGCCGCGCAATTATGCCCGCGCCGCTGCAACAGCGCGACCAGGTCGGCGCAGCGTTCGGCGATACGGTCATGATCGTCGATCAGGCGTCGCCACGACGTCCGGTCGTCACGCTGTTCGGCGAGTCTTTGTGAGGTGACTTCCATCGAACTTCTCCCCTTTTCAACGCGCGCCCTCGTCCGTCATGCCCCAACCCCCGACCGCCGGCGGATGACGATGCGCGCTACTCCCGATAGGCGGTCGTTATCGCTTCGACTTCTGCGGGATCGCCCATGATCAGGCCGATCCGCTGGTGCAGGCTGCTCGGCTCGATCGACAGGATGCGCTGCTCGCCATCGGTGGCGGCGCCGCCGGCCTGCTCCATCAGTATCGCCATCGGATTGCCCTCGTACATCAGCCGCAGCTTGCCGACCTTGCCCGGCTGGCGGACGTCGCGCGGGTACAGGAACACGCCGCCGCGCTTGAGGATGCGGTGCGCGTCGGCGACCATCGATCCGGTCCAGCGCATGTTGTAATCGGTACCGAGCGGCCCGTCCTTGCCCGCGATCCGCTCGTCGATGAACCGCGTCACCTCGGGCGACCATTGCCGCGCATTCGACGTGTTGATCGCGAATTCGCGCTTGCCACCGGGCATGCGGATGTTGGTATCGGTCATCACCCACGACCCGATCTCGCGGTCGAGCGTGAACTCGTGCACCCCCGCGCCGACCGTCAGCACCAGGATCGTCTGCGGACCATAGACCGCATAGCCCGCCGCGACCTGCGTCTGCCCGGCCTGAAGGAAGTCCTGTTCGGACACATCGGCGCCCGACGCGGTCTCGGCCGCGCGCAGCACCGAAAAGATCGTGCCGACCGACAGGTCGACGTCGATGTTGCTCGACCCGTCGATCGGATCGAACAGCAGCAGATATTCACCCTTGGGATAGCGATTGGGGACGAGGTGGATCGTCTCCATCTCCTCCGACGCCATCGCCGCCAGATGCCCGCCCCACTCGTTCGCCTCGAGCAGCATCTCGTTCGCGATCACGTCGAGCTTCTTCTGCACCTCGCCCTGGACGTTCTCGCTCTCGAGGCTGCCGAGCACGCCGCCCAGCGCCCCCTTGCCGATCGCATGGCTGATCGCCTTGCACGACCGCGCGACGACCTCGATCAGCAGGCGCAGCTGCGGCTGCAGCGTGCCGGCCTCGCGTTGCTGTTCGATCAGGAACTGGGTCAGCGTCTTGCGCTTCATGGGCAGGGTACCTTCGACCGGAATGGAGAATGCAATCGTGGTTAGCCAAGCCGATCCTGCTATACCATAGGAGAGAAATGCCCGATCCGACCGAACGATCCCTGTTTATGACGGGGTGTTTCGGCCAATCGGCTCGCGCTGGCGCGGCATTGCCGTTAGAGGCTGCCGCGATGTCCGCGTTCGACCAGCATCATCGCGACCTCTCCACGCTTGCCACAGCAACGCGCCGCCGCGCGCTGATTGCGCGGCAAGGGGTTGATTTCGCGTCCAATGACTATCTCGCGCTTGGCCAGAGCGGGCGGATCGCGGCGGCCGTCGCGGCCGCGCTCGCGCGCGGCGTCGCGGTCGGTTCGGGCGGATCGCGGCTGCTCCGCGGCAACGACCCCGAACATATCCTGCTCGAAACCGAGGCGGCGGCGTTCTTCGGTGCGGAGGCGGCGTTGTACTTCTCGACCGGGTACGCCGCCAACGCCGCGCTGTTCGCGACGCTGCCGCAGACCGGCGACCTCGTCGTCCACGACGCGCTGATCCATGCGAGCGCGCATGAGGGGATGCGGCTCGGCCGTGCGGAGACGGTCTCGGCAGCGCATAACGACGTCACCGCCTTCGCCGATGCGATCGCGCAGTGGCGCCGAGCGGGCGGCACCGGGCGGCCCTGGATCGCGGTCGAAAGCCTCTACAGCATGGACGGCGACCGCGCGCCGCTCGACGATCTCGTCGCGCTCGCCGAGGCGCATGACGGCGTCGTGCTGATCGACGAGGCGCATGCCACCGGCGTGTTCGGCGACGATGGCCGCGGCCTCGCCGGGCATCTGGAGGGACGGCCCGACATCGTTACGCTGCGCACCTGCGGCAAGGCGATGGGGTGCGAGGGCGCGCTGGTCTGCGGCCCCGAAGTGGTCCGCGACTTCCTCGTCAACCGCGCGCGCGCGTTCATCTTCTCGACCGCGCCCTCGCCGCTGATGGCGAGCGCCGCGCGCGCGAGCCTCCAGATCCTCGCCGACGAACCCGACCGCCGCACCGCCCTGCGTGCGCTCATCGCCACCGCCGAAACCGTGCTCGCGCCCTACGGCGTCGTGCCGACCGGATCGCAGATCCTGCCGCTCGTGCTTGGCGACGATGCGACGACGATGCGCGTCGCCGCGGCGGTCCAGGCGGCAGGGTTCGACGTTCGCGGGATCCGCCCGCCGACCGTGCCCAGGGGCACGTCGCGCCTGCGGATCTCGCTCACGCTCAACGTCACCGCACCCCAGATTGCGGGGCTCGGCGACGCGTTGCAAAAGGCCCTGTCATGACCCGCCTCGTCGTTACCGGCACCGACACCGATGTCGGCAAGACCGTCTTTGCCGCCGCGCTCGCGGGAGCGCTCAACGCAAGCTATTGGAAACCCGTTCAGGCCGGGCTCGACGGCGGCAGCGATGCGTCGCGCGTCGCCGCGCTGTCCGGCCTCGCGCGCGAGCGGATCCTGCCCGAGGCCTATCGGCTGACCACGCCCTGCTCGCCCGACCGCGCGGCGACGATCGACGGCGTGACGATCGACCTCGACCGGCTCGTTCCCCCCGCGCTGCCCGGCCCGCTGGTGATCGAGGGGGCGGGCGGGGTGATGGTGCCGCTGACCGACACCCGCGTCTTTGCCGACCTGTTCGCACAGTGGCGGTTGCCCGTCGTGATCGTCGCGCGCACCGCGCTCGGCACGATCAACCACAGCCTGTTGTCGATCGAGGCGCTGCGCTGCCGCGACGTGCCGATCCTCGGCGTCGCGTTCGTCGGCGATGCGGTCCCGCACAGCGAGGCGGCGATCGTCCGGCTGGGCGACGTGCGACATCTCGGCCGGCTGCCGATGCTCCCCCGGCTCGACGCCGCCGCGCTCAGTGCCGCCTTCGCCGCCAGTTTCCGGCTCGAGGATTTCCGATGACGTCGCCGATCTGGCATCCCTTCACCCAGCATGGTCTGGGCGACCCGATCCCCCGCATCGTCCGGACCGAGGGCGCGACGCTCCACACTAGCGACGGGCGGCGGATCGTCGACGCGATCTCGTCCTGGTGGGTGACGACGCATGGCCACCGCCATCCCCGGATCATGGCCGCGATCGCCGAGGAGGCGGGGCGGATGGACCAGATCATCTTCGCCGGCTGGACGCACGAACCCGCCGAAACGCTCGCACGCGGACTCGTCGCGATCATGCCCGAGGCGCTGCGCCACGTCTTCTTCTCTGATTCCGGTTCGACCGCGGTCGAGGTCGCGCTGAAGATGGCGCTCGGTTACTGGCGCAACCGCGACGAACCGCGCGACCGGATCCTGGTACTCGAACACAGCTATCACGGCGACACGATCGGGACGATGTCGGTCGGTGAACGCGGCGTCTACAACCGCGCCTATGCGCCGCTGCTGTTCGACGTCGGCACCATCCCCTTCCCCCACCCCGGCGCCGAACAGGCCACGCTCGACGCGCTTGAGGCAGCGTGCCGCGCCGCACCCGCCGCGTTCATCGTCGAACCGCTCGTGCTCGGCGCGGGCGGCATGCTGATCTATCCGCCGAACGTGCTCGCCGAGATGCGCGCGATCTGCGCCCGTCACGCCGTGCTGTTCATCGCCGACGAGGTGATGACCGGCTGGGGCCGCACCGGTACGCTGCTGGCCTGCGAACAGGCGGGCGTCGTGCCGGACATCCTCTGCCTGTCCAAGGGTTTGACCGGCGGCGCGGTCCCGCTCGCGGTGACGATGGCGACCGCGGCAATCTTCGACGCGCATCTGTCCGACGACCGCGCGCGGATGTTCTTCCACTCCTCGAGCTACACCGCCAACCCGATCGCCTGCGCCGCCGCCAACGCGAACCTCGCAATCTGGCGCGACGAGCCGGTGCATGACCGGATCGCGACGCTCGGCGCACGACAGGCGGCGCATCTCGACCGCATCGCCCGCCTGCCCGGCGTGACCAACCCGCGCCGCATCGGCACGATCGCCGCGGTCGACCTGCAGGTCGGCGATCGCGGCTATCTGTCGGATCTCGGCCCGAAACTGCTGCGCTTCTTCACCGCACACGACCTGTTGCTGCGACCGCTCGGCAACACCGTCTACGTCATGCCGCCCTATTGCATCGACGAGCCCGATCTCGACGCGATCTATGCCGCGATCGAGGAGGCGTGCGCGACCTTGCTCTAGTCCTCGCTGTAGCGTTCCTCGGCCCAGGGATCGCCGCGCCTGTGATAGCCATTGACCTCCCAGAAGCCCGGCTTGTCCGCGCCAAGGAATTCAATCCGCGAAATCCACTTCGCGCTTTTCCAGAAATAGAGATGCGGGATGACGAGGCGGACCGGGCCGCCATGCTCGCGCGTCAGCGGCTTGCCCTGCCAGCTGTGCACGAGCAGCGCGTCCGCCGCGGCGAAATCGGCCAGCGGGACATTGGTGGTGTAGCCGTCATAGCCGTGCAGCGTCAGGAACGCCGCCGCATCCCCCGGGCCGACATGGTCGAGCAGGTCGCGCGTCGCCACGCCCGACCAGTCATTGTCGTAGCGCGACCAGGTCGTGACGCAGTGAATGTCCGACCGCACCGCGGTCTGCGGCAACGCCATGAACCCCGCCCAGTCGAGCGTCACCGGCCGCTCGACCAGCCCGTCGATCGTCAGCCGCCACCGCTCGCGCGCGATATCGGGCTGCTGGCCGAGATCAAGCACCGGCCAGTCGCGGACCAGATGCTGCCCCGGCGGCAACCGGTCGCCCTCCGCGCGGTCCGTCGCTCCCGTCAGGAACTTGCCCTCGCTTGCCCAGCGTTGCTTCGACCGCGTCAGCTTGGTCGGTTCGGACCTGTCATCATCGCTCATGCGGCACAGACTAGGCGGCTTGCGGCGACGGGGCCACCGTCGATTTCCCGCGGGATTTCCCAGGGGATTTCACGCTGCAGAGCGGGTATCCCCCGACAATGCCTCAACCGATCACCTTCTATGTCGGCCATCAGGGCCGCGGCCATGCCAATCGCGCAATGGCGATCATCGACGCGTTACCCGCCGAGCGCGCCGTCACGATCCTGACCGCACGCCCCGCATTGTTCGACGGGTTCGCGCGCGCCGTCACGCTGGTGCCCCTGCCCGACGAGGGCGCGGCCAGCGACAGCCCCCCGCCGGCGCTCGCCGCGCAGCCCACCCCCGACATCCTCCACCGCGCACCGATCGGCGACGCGGCGATCCGCGCGACGATGCGGACGATCCTCGACCATCTCGACACGGTCGATCCCGCGCTGTTCGTGGTCGACGTCTCCGCCGAGATCGCGCTGCTGGCCCGCATCGCCAGCGTCCCTGCGATCGGGATCCGGATGCACGGCAACCGCGGCGATGCCGCGCATCTCGCCGGCTATCGCGCCTGTGTCGGCCTGCTCGCGCCCTTCGACGAAGCGCTCGAACAGCCCGAGACCCCTGACTGGATCCGCGCCATGACCCATTATGCGGGCGGGCTCTGCACCGCGCAGGACGTCGTGCCGGGCAAGGCGGAGGCGCGGGCGATGCTCAGCCTCTCCCCCGACCGCGAGATCGTCGTCGTGCTGACCGGCGGCGGCGGCGCAGGCACGCCCTATGCGCCGCTGACCATGGCCGCGCGCGCGCTGCCAGAGACCGACTGGCTGGTGCTCGGCCCCGTCCAGCGCGAAGGCCATGAGACCGATTTCGGCAATCTCCACCTGCGCGGCTGGGTGTCGACGATCACCGCGCACATCGCCGCCGCCGACGTCGTCGTCGCCTCCAGTGGCGATACCATCGTCCACGAAATCGCGCGCATCGGCCGCCCGTATGTCTGCGCGCCCGAGTGGCGCTATTTCGACGAACAGATGCGCAAGGCCGAACGCCTGGCCGAACTCGGCGCCGCGATCCTGGTGCCAAGCTGGCCCGGTGCATCGACCCCGTGGCGCGGCCTGTTGGACGCCGCCAAGGCGCTCGATCCCACAGCGCTCGCAAGCCTCCACACCTCCACCGCCGCCGCCAGCGCCGCGGACTATCTCGACCGGCTCGCCACCGATCTCTGGACACGCTGAACCGGCACGATCTGGTTGAAAGACGGGCGGGTCCGATCCGGACGTTTTTAGCTGTATCCGGTTCATTGCCAAGCTAGCCTGCGTCATGCACCTGACCCGCCCACAGGCCGACTCGCTCGCCCGTGAGGGCATGACCGCGCTGCGCAACGGCGACGCCGCTGTCGCCTATGAAAGGCTGTCGCTGTTGCGCGACGGCGCGCCGGGCACGCCCGCGCCCTGGTTTCTGATCGCGCAGGCGGCGCAGGCGCTCGGGCGCGACGATGAGGCCGACGACGCGCTCGTCCGCTTTCTCGCGACCGAGCCCCGGCATCTCGGCGCACTGCTGACGATGGCGGCGCTCAAGCGTCGTCGTGGGGACGATCGTGCGGCGGAGTCCTTCTATCGCACCGCGCTGTCGGTCGCGTCCCAGCCGGGTGCGACCATCGCCCCCGCGCTCGTCCCCCTGCTTCGGGCGGGCGAGACCTTCCTGACCGAAGTCGCTGGCCGCTTCTCGGCGCATCTCGACGCGGCTCTCAAGGACATGCCGCGCGTGGCGGGTCCCCGGATCCATCACGCGCTCGACCTGTTGCTCGGCCGGAGCGAGCTCTATCTTCAGCAACCCTCGATGTTCTATTTCCCGGGCCTGGCGCAGCGTGCCTATTTCGAGCGCGAAGAGTTTGACTGGGTCGCCCCGATCGAAGCGGCGACCGGCGCGATCCGAGCCGAACTCGACGCAGTGCTCGCGGCCGGACAGGGCTTTGCACCCTATGTACAGACGATGGCCGGTCGACCACCGCCGGCGAACCCGCTGCTCGACGATCCGGGCTGGGGCGCCTTTCACCTCTGGCGTGGTGGCGTGCCGGTCGAGCCCAATGCAACGATGTGCCCGAACACGATGGCCGCGCTGTCGCTGGCGCCGATTCCCGTCATTCCCGGCCGGTCGCCGATGGCGATCTTCTCGCGCCTGACCCCCGGCACGCATATCCGCCCGCATCACGGCATGCTCAACACGCGGCTGATCTGCCACCTCCCCCTCATCGCCCCTGACGGATGCGCGCTGCGCGTAGGGTCCGAGACGCGGCCGTGGCGCGACGGCAGGATGCTGATATTTGACGATTCTTTCGAGCACGAGGCGTGGAACCGGGGGACGCAGACCCGGATCGTCCTGCTGTTCGAAGTCTGGCGTCCCGAACTGACCGCAAGCGAACGCGGCGCGCTGACCGACATATTCGCCGCGATCGACCGGTATCAGGGTCCCGTGGTCGATACCGGCTAAGCGCGGCCGGCGTGTCGATCAGTCGCCCGGCATCGCGCGGGTATGCATCTCGCGCGTCTCGTCCTGCGCCAGTTCATACTGGCGTCGCCATTCCGCCTTGGTCAGGCAGATGCGCTGGCTCGCGACCAGCGAGCCCGTCCTCGCCTGCGCACGACAGATCTTCTTCTCCGGCAAGGGCCCCGCGGTTGCTGATGCGGTCGTGGGTCGGACACCCGCAGGCAGCGTCCACACGACTTGCCCCTCCTGCCGGGTCGTCGGCCCGCCGCCGCCCGGTGCGACATAGGCCGCAATCTGCGCATGCGAGAACAGGAAGTCGCACGTCGCCTCGTCGAGCGACGCAAAACCGCTGCTCTTCGAAACCGCACATTCGCGCAACCGCCCCTGCCGGTCCACGGTGACGCTGATCCCGACGGTTCCCTGCTCACCGCGACGCAGCGCTCCGCGCGGATAATTGGCGAGCTGAACCCGTGCATTCTTTTCCCGGAGCGCCTGCAGCGCGGGATCGTCTCCAGATGCAGTGGAGACGGGTGCGATTTGCGCCCCGACGGCCGATAAGCCGACCATACCCCCGACGAGCGCGATGACCCACGACCCTCGGCTTGCCCATGACAGCGTCGTCCGCATAGTTTCGTCTCCCAGCCAGTATTTCACCACCGCAGCCTCGCGCGGGCAAGCTCAATCCACCACGTCGCCCGCCATGCCCAGCTGCGCGCCGAGCGTCCCGAACATCCGCCGCATCATCGCGATTTCGCTCGCGGTGAGATGCGGGTTCCAGACGTCGACGATCAGGACGGCGCGAATCTCGTCGCTGTCGTTCCACGCCTCATGCTCGATCGTGTCGTCAAACACGAACGCCTCACCGACGCGCCACGCTCGGGTCTCGCCACCGACCCGAAAGCCGCATCGGTCGGGAACGATCAGGGGGAGATGCACGACGGACCGGATATTGCTGACCCCCGTATGCGGCGGCAGCCGCGTGCCGGGCTTGAGGACCGAGAAGAAGGCGGACGGCCCGCGGCCGGGAATGTCCGCCAACGGCAGCGTCTCCAGCATCGCCGCGGTTTGCGGGCACCGCGTGCACACCGCTTCGTCGCGCACGCCATACCGCCACAGATATCGGGCGCTCCACAGATCCGACCCGTCGAGTGGGGTCCACCGGTTCGGCGGCGTGCCCGGCGTCATCGCGACATAGGGCGCGAAGCCCGATGCCCCATCGGCAAGAAGGTTTTCCAGCTCTGCGCGGATCGCCGGCGTGGCGGCTTCGAACGCGGCCAGCCAGGGAAAATGCCGCCGGGGAAAGAATTCGTCGGCGGGCAGGAATGGAAAATGCAGCCCGTGGGGCACCGGCGCATGGATCGCCCGACGACCGAGCATCGCATCGATACAGACGTCGATGCGACGTCGGTCGTCCGCGGCCGCATCCTCCCGCAACGGTGCAAGCGCCGTATCGATGGCATCGGACAGCGCACGTGTATGCTGCGCGATCCTATCAGAGGCACGGACGAGGAGCTGGCTCAACGCCGGCGACCGCTCGGGGAGCGACTGAACGATCGTGGCCACCCCACCCCAGCGAAACGCCGCCGCCGCAGTGTTACCGACGCGGTCCTGCAGTTCGGCCAGCCGGACGTTCGCCATCAGATTGCGCTGGTCGAGCGCAAGTGCGCGTTCGAGCGCGGTCTGTTCACCCACGCTGTCGCCGAGCCCGCGATAGGCGCTCGCCAGGTTCATCCAGAGCGGCGACGCGGCAGGGTCAGCCGTCGTCGCGCGCGCGAAATAGCCGACCGCCATACCATCGCCCCGCGCCAACGCGTCGAGGCCCAGCGCGTTGAGCGCAACAGGATGTTCGGGCGCAATGCCGAGCACGTCGTGAAAGACGGCGCAGGCCCGCGCACCGTCGCCGGCACGCTGCGCGGTTTCGGCGGCTTGCAACAACATCTCGAGCGACGGCCCCGGCTGCTGGCGCATCACCGGGGCGCCGTTATTGCGCACCGCTGCGTGCGGCACGTTCGACCATATCCTGTCCCGCGGCACGTCCCGCCTGTGCGATCTGGTCCCATTCCGCGCGCGTATGGCATTCGCGTCGCGTCTCGATCAGCGATCCCGACGGCGCCGATCGCTTGCAGATCCGACGCTCGGCCGGCGGTGTCGCGGCCGGTGGCGCCTCATCGCGGTGCGCCATCGTCGCACCGGCCGCTGCCATAGTGAGCGCGGACGGCGCCGCCACGATCAGCGACACCGCGGCGAGACCCGATCGGACCGCCGATCCATACCATGTCGTCCGCATCATCATGCCGCTCCGCAATGCATTGCCGAGACGCATCATGACGGGTCCTTTCAGTTTCGCAACGAGAATTTGGCCGATCCGGACGTACCAAGACTGGTAGCGGTCGGGACCATGATATGCGATCCCGATGCCATGACCCGTCCGACC
>NZ_LR733875.1:3026962-3042084 GCF_902506585.1 Sphingomonas sp. T1 | reverse complement strand
GCCCCCACCCCTGCTGCTGCTGCCGGCGGTCACGCCCCCGCCTCCATCGTGAACCCCCGCCGCGCCAGCGCGGTGCGAAGGTCGGCAAAGGCCCGGACGACGTGTTTCTCGACCGCGGCGGTGCTCATGTCGAGCCGGTCGGCGATCGCTGCGGTGGTGAGGCCGTCCAGCCGTCGGCGCAGGAATATCTCGCGGCGCAGCGGCGGCATGCGTTCGAGCGCGCCCGCCATCAGCGCGACCGCGCGGCGGAACGCCACCACCCGATCCGCCGCCGGCAGCGGACAGACTATCGCCTCGTCCAGTTCGACATGCGCGCCGCGCCGGGCGACGCGGTGATGATCGCGCAGCAGATTGCGCGCGATCGCGAAGCAGAGCGCCTTCATGTCTTCGACCCGCGCGCTCGCCTGATAGGTGAACAGCCGCAGATAGGTTTCCTGCACGACGTCGTCGCCGTCTGCGTGATGCCCCAGCCGCCCGTGCACGAACGCACGCAGCGCGCGTGACAGCGCCGCGTCCGGGCATTGCATCGCCAGCGCCGGCGTCACCGGCCGGTGCTCCCCGACGCCCCTGAAAACCCCCGCGTCCCTGTTCACCACGCCCCCCGCTTGCGATTCGGGGCGTCTTATGCGTCCATCGTGAAGCCGGGATGACACCGCGCAGCCGCGCGGGTCTCGGCAGGCGCGGCCATGCGGCGAGATCGATCGCAGAGGGAGATCGTTACCAAGTTATACTCGATCACCGTATTGCGACTATCGCGCGTCGCATCCATGCTGATAGTGGCGGCCCTACCAGACGGCGTCGGAAAGCTCCTGAATTGACTGTTGCAGGGCGGCATATCGCCATCATCGCGCCGCCGACCGCCGGGCATATCAATCCTCTGGTCGCGCTGGGCACATCGCTCGTCGCCGCGGGACACCGGGTCACGCTGGTGCATATGGCCGACGTCGCGGCGATGCTGCCCCGTGGCGATGTCGCGTTCGCGCCGCTCGACCATCCCGCCGATCGCCAGGGCCTGCTGGCCGAACATTATCGCAAGCTCGCCCAGCCCTCGGGGCCGGTCGGGCTGCCGCGCATGATCCGCAGCACCGCGGCGATGACCGAGCTCCTGCTCGCGGCGCTGCCGGCCACCCTCACGCGGCTCGGCGTCGATGCGGTCGTGGCGGATTCGGTCGAGCCCGCGGGGGCGCTGGTGGCGCGACATCTCGGCCTGCCGTTCGTGACCGCGATCACCGGACTCCCGCTGCTCCGCGAACCGATGATCCCCCCGCCCTTTCTCGGCTGGGCCTACCGGGCCGATGCGCTCGGGCGGAATCGCAACAATGGCGGCTATGCGGTCAGCGACCTGCTGATGCGCCCGGTGACCCGCATCGTGACGACCTATGCCCAGCTTTGGGGGCTCGATCCCGACCCGCAGCAGCAATGGTCCGACCGCCTGCAGATCGCGCAATGCCCGGCAGGGCTCGACTTTCCGCGCACCGCCCTGCCACCGAGCTTCCGGTACGGTGCGCCGTGGCGCCTCGACGAACCCGTGGACGACATCCCCGAAAGCGACGGTCGACCGCTGATATATTGCTCGCTCGGGTCGCTGCAGGGCGCGCGCCGGTCGCTGTTCGCCGCGATGACCGCCGCCTGTGCCGCGGTCGGGGTGCGCGCGGTGGTCGCGCATGGCGGCGGCCTGAGCGACGGCGACGCGGCCTCGCTGCCCGGCGACCCGCTGGTCCGCGCCTTCTGGTCGCAGACGCGCATCCTGCCGCACTGTTCGGCAGCCATCCTCCACGGCGGCTTCAACACCGTGCTCGACGCGCTCGCGGCGGGCGTGCCGATCGTCACCGTGCCGCTGGCGTTCGAACAGCCGGCGACCGCGGCGCGGCTGAAGCGGATCGGCGCGGCGCGCATCGTATCCGCCGCCGACGCCGCCAGAGGCGGGCTCGAACCCGCGCTGCGCCTTGTCCTGACCGATCCGGGCTATCGCCGCGCGGCCGGCCTGCTCGCGGCGGAGATGGCGATGGCGGGGGGCGCCGCCGACGCGGCCGCGTGCGTCGAGGCGGCGCTGCGCGACGATGCGATCGTTACGCCGGCAGGCCTGGAGCTGGCTGAGGACAGGGCTGCCTGCGCTGCGTGAGGCGCTGCGCCGCGACGATCGCGGGCGGCGCGAGCAGCAGCCCCATCAGCACGTCGACCCCGTAGTGACCGCCGAACACCGGCGTCGCGACGATCGTCAGGATCGCCCAGCCGCGGCCCGGTCCGGCAATGCGCGGCATCGCACCGAAGGCCCAGATGAAGATCGCGGCGAGCGTCGCATGGAAACTGGGAAAGCTGACGATCCCCATCAGCATGGTGAGATCGAGCACGCGCAACGATCCGTCGCGAAGCCCCGAGATCAGCCCCTGTTCCATCCATGCGATCGACGGCCAGAGATGCACGTAGCGCGCCGGGTCGAACAGGTTTCCCATCGCGGGCGTCAGACCCGAGATGAGGATCGTGACGAACCCCGACAGGATCGCGGCGCACACCATCGTCCGCAGCGTGTCGAACTTCCCCATCCCGCTCAGCGCGACGATGACCACGATCATCTGCACCGTCAGGCTGTGATAGGCGAGGCCCAGCAGCCAGATCAGCGGCGGACACTGGTCGAGCAGTGCGAGCACGACCGGCCAGTCGAAGCCGACCGCACGATCCGCCGCCGCCAGCCGGGCATCCCACAAGGTGCCGGACTTCGCGGCCAGCGCATAGGCGAGGACCACGCCGAACAGCGTGAACAGCGTCATCTGCAGAAACGCCCTCGCCCCCGCGGCAAGCCGCGGTCGCGCGCTATACCGGCCGATCGCCAGCGCGCCGCCCAGCGCGAGCAGCGACAGGGTCGCCGGCACCGCCCGCAGCGGATCGACCGTGAAGCGGTCATCCTGCTGCGCGACGAGGAAACTGAGGATCATGGCTGCGACCAGCAACCAGGACGGGGTGTCGCGGTGGTCGGCACGGAAATTCGAAGCGGGCATCGGGGTCGAACGCAGCGTCCCGCCCTGCGGTGCCGCGATCGATCGCATCCGTATGATTTACCTGTGTATGCCACCGCCGGCCCGCGGCCGCCGACGCGGTGCGGCGCGTGCTTTTATGGCGGCGCGCCCTCGCATCGTCCGCCCCGAACGGTTATATATACGTCATGTTGAATGCACTGCTTCTGGTCAGCGCCGATTTGCCCGATCGCGCGTCGTGACCTGGGTCGAGAAACTGGCGATCGTCGTCGGCATGGTCCTGTTCATGGAGTGCTTCGCCTGGGCGACGCACCGCTATGTGATGCACGGCTGGGGCTGGGGCTGGCACAAGTCGCATCACGAGGAGCATGAGGGCTGGTTCGAGAAGAACGACCTCTATGCGATCGTCTTCGCGATCGTCCCGATCGTGCTGTTCGTCGTCGGGCTCTGGTACCCGCCGCTCTGGTGGGCGGCACTCGGCATCACCGTCTATGGCGGCATCTACGCCTTCGTCCACGACATGCTCGTGCATCAGCGCGGCGGCTTCCGCTGGGTCCCCAAACAGGGCTATTTCAAGCGGCTGCTCCAGGCGCATCGCCTGCATCACGCGGTCGAGGGCAAGGACGGCACCGTCAGCCACGGCTTCCTGTTCGCGCGCAAGCCTGCGGTGCTGAAGGCGCAGTTGCGCGCCAATGCCGATGCGCAGCGTCGTGCGGCCCGTCCCGCGCGGACCCCGAACACCAGTCCGGCCGACCAGCGCGGGTGAGCATCACCGCCGCACACCCGTCGGACGCGATGAAGCGCCAGATGCGGATCGGCGTGTCGCTGTCGGCCGCGATCATGGTCGCGTGGCTCGCCATCCACATCACCGGCATATTCTTCTGGGAATGGAGCCTCGCGACGCTGCCGATCGCGGTCCTGATGGTCCTCGTCCAGACCTGGCTCTCCACCGGGCTGTTCATCGTCGCGCATGATTCGATGCATGGTGCGCTCGCGCCCGAGCATCCAAGGCTGAACCGGGCGATCGGCGCGACCTGTCTCTCGCTCTATGCCTGCCTGTCCTATGCGTCCCTGCTCCCGCAGCATCATCTCCACCACAAGCAGACCGGACGCGCCGGCGATCCCGATTTCCATGGCGGCGATCCGCGGCTGACCCGCTGGTTCCTGCAGTTCTTCAAGACCTATTATTCGCACGGCCAGATCATCCGCATCACATTGGTGGCGCTGGTTTATACGCTGCTGCTCGGCGCACCGCTCGGCAACATCGTGATCTTCTGGGCGCTGCCCGCGCTCGGCGCCGTCGCGCAGCTGTTCGTCTTCGGCACCTGGCTGCCGCACCGCGAGCGCGACCTGCCCTTCGCGGATACCCACCGCGCGCACAGCCTCGACATCGGACCCGCGCTGTCGCTGATGACCTGTTTCCACTTCGGCGGCTATCATCACGAACATCATCTCTCGCCGGGCACGCCGTGGTGGGGGCTGCCCGCGCGGCGGCGTGCGCTTGCGGTTCGCGCCGCCGACCGCCGCGGTGTAGAGGACCCCGCATGACGCTTGCCATCATCCTCTCCGCCATTGCGATGACCGTCATCGTCGGGGTCCGCTATCTGCTCGTGTCGGGCGCGTTCGCGTGGATCACGACGCGCAAGCATCCGGGGCTGTATCTCGGGCTCGATCCGCAGGTCCGGCGCGAGATCGTCTGGAGCCTCGCCTCCGCCGCGCTCTACGGCATTCCCGCCGGCGTCGTCGCCTGGGGCTGGCAGCATCGCGGCTGGACCGAGGTCTATGCCGATGTCCACGCCTATCCGCTCTGGTACCTGCCGGTCTCGGTGTTCGCCTATCTGCTCCTCCACGATGCCTGGTTCTACTGGACGCATCGGTGGATGCACCGCCCCGCCCCGTTCAAGCTCGCGCACGCGCTCCATCACGCCAGCCGTCCGCCGACGGCATGGGCGGCGATGGCGTTCCACCCGATCGAGGCGCTGAGCGGCGCCATCGTCATTCCGCTGCTCGTCTTCTTCGTGCCGATCCACATCTACGGGCTGGGGGTCGTGCTGACGATCATGACGGTGATGGGCGTGACCAACCACATGGGGTGGGAGATCTTCCCGCGCTTCATGTGGAGCGGCCCGCTGGGTGGATGGCTGATCACCGCCAGCCATCATCAGCGCCATCACGAGCTCTATGGCTGCAATTACGGCCTGTATTTCCGCCACTGGGACCGGCTGTGCCACACCGATCGCGGCGTCGGCGATTTCACGCGCGAACACGCCCGCGCCGCCCGGCGGGCCGATGCGGCCTGACCAGCCGACTGCGCGATAAGCGGCGCCAGCGGCGCCCGGCTCACAGTCCCCGAACGCAAAAAGGGCATCCGGGTCGCCCCGGATGCCCTTCTCTGCACGTCGCTCAGGGTCGCAGGCAGCTTGGCCCGCGACCCTGAGCGCTGTGGCTCAGATACCGTTCGACAGATTGGTATCCGCGTCGTTGGTGCGCATGTCTTCAGCCTGATTCTGGCCGGTCGCACGCACCGCGTCAGCCTTGTTCTCGAGGCTGGCTTCGGCTGCTTCGTTGCCCGTGACGTCGGCAGCGTCCTCGAGGTTGTCAGCGACCGCCTCGGTGTTCGACTCGATGTTGTCGGCTGCCTGCTCGCGCGGGCTGGTGTTGCAAGCTGCGAGCGAGAACAGGCCGGCAGCGACGGCGACAGCGAAAATCTTCTTCATGATCAACCCTCTTAGTGGTCCCACACGCATACACGACAACAGCCGATATTCAACGCCGATCCGTTAGGTGGGATATCGAAGCGCGGCGGTGATCGAAGACGCCGGACGTCTTAGTCGCGCCTGGCCCACCGAGGAACCGGCCCGCTATCCTGCATCGGCACGCTACAATGGGGGGCACATCACCGATACGCTGCGGTGACGAAAATGGCGGAGACGGAGGGATTCGAACCCTCGGTACCAGTAAACCCGGTACGGCGGTTTAGCAAACCGCTGGTTTCAGCCACTCACCCACGTCTCCGGCTGCAGCAGATGCGGGGCTATAGCGAGGGTCTGCGGCGGGGGCAACCGTCGTTACGCGGGTACCGGACGCGAATTCGACTCTTCCCGCCGTTTCATTCATTGCGGGGTCAGGCGGGGGTTTGTTAACTCACGCGCACTCGGCATTGGGGAAGATAGCATCATGCGCAGTTTCTGGCTTGGCCTCGGCGCCTTCGCAGCGTCGATCGCGAGCAGCGCGCCCGCACAGGTCCGCACGATCGATCCCAACCAGGCGATCGACGGGGATCTCGCGCCCCAGACCAGCACCGCCCCATCGCGGGGCCAGCAGGTCCCCGACCAGCGCTATCCGGAGCCCGCGCCGGTCGAGCCGGTCCAGCCCGCCGCCCCGCCCCCGCCCGCGTCTGGCCCCGGCGCGACGACGCGCGCGGAGGCGACGATGAGCGCCGCCGACACCTATGAGCGCGACGACCTGCTTGCCGCGGGCGAGGGCGTGTTCGGCAAGGGCGCGGCCGGGCTCGGCGGCATCCTCGAGAACATCCTGAAGGACCAGGGCCAGCCCAATGCCTATATCGCCGGCCGCGAGGCGTCGGGCGCGTTCATCCTCGGCGTGCGCTACGGCTCGGGGCTGATGAATCACAAGGTCGAGGGCGAGAAGCCGGTCTACTGGACCGGGCCGTCGGTCGGCTTCGACGTCGGCGGCGACGCGAACAAGGTCTTCGTGCTGGTCTACAACCTCTACGACACCGAGGAGCTCTACAAGCGCTTCCCCGCGGTCGAGGGCCGGCTCTATCTCGTCGGCGGATTCGCCGCGACCTATCTCCGCCGCGGCAACGTCGTGCTGATCCCGATCCGCCTCGGCGTCGGCTGGCGTGCGGGCGTGAACGTCGGGTACATGAACATCACCCACAAAAGCAGGTGGCTACCGTTTTAAGGCGCAGCGCGGCGAGCGGCAACGCCCGCTCGACTCGCGCAAGCCCGGCCGGCGGGCGACAGCCCGTCCGACGACGCGGGCTTTGCCCGCGGCGCGGCACCACCCCCGCCAAACACCCGTCACCCCCCCACAACCCTGGACTCCCGCCTTCGCGGGAGAACAGCGTGTGCGGCGGGCCGCCGGGCACCGACGGCGACACCAGCCCCCGGTAGCGCCCACCCCCACAATCGCCTAACGCCACGCGAATGGCCAAACCCGACCGCCTCGCCCGTCTCGACGCCCAGCGCGAGGATCTCGAAACCGAGTATCGCGCGACGCTGATCGCCGCGCTCGAAAAGACCGCGAACGGCGCGCTCGGGCTGTTCGACCGCAGCAGCGACCGCCGCGTCCGCACCGCGATCGCCCCGACGATCGCCGCGCTGACCGAGATGGGCACCGAGATCGACGCGATGCGCGACCGGCTGATCCTCGACCCGTTCGCGCTCCACCGCGATTTCTTCGCCGCGCGCGGGCCGGTCAGCGCGAGCGCACCCGGCGAACAGAAGGAAGCGCGGCTCTGGCTCGACCGGCTGGCTCAGGAGGATCCGGCGAACTGACCCCCACCGTCATCCTGACGAACGTCAGGACCCAGGGTCACGAACGCCGTCGCTGCTGGGCTCTGGGTCCTGACGTTCGTCAGGATGACGGAAAAGGCAGAGGCGTTCGCGCCTTAGCCCGCGAACCGCCACCCCGCATCCGTCCCCGCCAGGAACGGCACGACCGACGTATCCCCCTCCCCGACCCGCTCGGGCACGATCACGCGCTCGCGCACCAGCGTCACCGTCCCCTCGTTCAGCGGCAGCCCGTAGAAGCGCGCGCCGTGCTCCGACGCGAACCCCTCGAACTGGTCGATCGCGCCCTCCGCGTCGAACACGCCGAGATACGCCTCGAGCGCGAACGGCGCGTTGAAGATCCCCGCACAGCCGCAGCCCGATTCCTTCGCGCCCACGACATGCGGCGCGCTGTCGGTGCCGAGGAAGAAGCGCGGGCTACCCGACACCGCGGCTTTCCGCACCGCCAGCCGGTGGGTCTCGCGCTTGAGCACCGGCAGGCAATAGGCATGCGGCCGCAGCCCGCCGTCGAACAGCGCGTTGCGGTTGATCAGCAGATGCTGCGGGGTGATCGTCGCGGCGATCGGGTGATCCGCCTCGGTCACGAACGCCGCGGCCTCGGCGGTGGTGATGTGCTCGAGCACGATCTTCAGCCCCGGATAGTCGCGCGTCAGCGGCGCGAGCGTCCGCTCGACGAACACCGCCTCGCGGTCGAAGATGTCGATCGACTTGTCGGTCACCTCGCCGTGGATCAACAGCGGCATGCCGATCCGCTGCAGCGTCTCGAGCACGCCGGTCAGCGCGCGGATATCGGTGACGCCGTGCGCCGAATTGGTCGTCGCATGCGCGGGGTAGAGCTTGCACGCGGTGAACACGCCCTCGGCATGACCCCGCTCGATCTCCGCCGGATCGGTGCCGTCGGTCAGATAGCAGGTCATCAGCGGCGTGAAATCGGCACCGCCGGCCGCCGCGAGGATCCGCTCGCGATAGGCGCGCGCGGCGGCGATCGTCGTCACCGGCGGGGTGAGGTTGGGCATGATGATCGCGCGCGCGAACTGCCGCGCGCTGTGCGGCGCGACCGCGTCCAGCATCGCGCCGTCGCGCAGGTGGAGATGCCAGTCGTCGGGGCGGCGGATCGTGATGCTGTCGGTCATGCGCCCTCCTACCGACGCGCGGCAGGCGACGCCAGACGGTTGCGCGCCTTGGAAATCGCCGGACGCGCACTAGGTGGAGAAGATGACCCAGACCGACAGCGCAACCCTTCTCGCCGACCGCGCGGTGCTGCGCATCGCGGGCGAGGACGTCCGCGGCTTCCTGCAGGGGCTGGTGACCGCCGACACCGCGTTGCTCGCGCCCGGCGCGCCCGCCTGGGCCGCGTTGCTGTCGCCGCAGGGTAAGGTGCTGTTCGACTTTATCCTCTGGGCGGATGATGCCGACGTGCTGGTCGATGTCGAGGCCACGCAGGCCGAGGCGCTGGCGAAGCGACTGACGCTCTACCGTCTGCGCCGCGCGATCACGATCGCCCCCGATCCGCTCCGCGTCCACTGGGCGCCGACGGGGACTGAGGGCAGCCCCGACCCGCGGCTTCCCGCGCTCGGCCACCGCTGGCTCGCCCCCGCGGACGCAGCGGCAGGCGATGCGTCACCCGCCTGGCACGCGCACCGCCTGTCGCTCGGCGTGACCGAAGGCGTCGCCGAGCTTGGCAATGGCGAGACGCTCTGGCTCGAATGCAATGCGCGCGAGCTGAACGGCGTCAGCTTCACCAAGGGCTGCTATGTCGGCCAGGAGAACACCGCGCGGATGCACCACCGTTCGAAGGTCAACCGCCGCCTCGTCGTCGCCCCCTTCACCGAACCGAGCAGCCGCACCCGCGTCACCTATCCCGACCTCGCCCTGATGATCGACCACCGCCGCACCGACGCCTTAGGCGACGCGCTCATCCCCACCTGGCTCGCGCCGGCGCTAGAGGCCGACGATCCCCCCAAGGCATAAACGCCGCCGCCAGGCGCCGTGATTAGCATCTCACGCAAAGGCGCGAAGGCGCAAAGATTGCACGTCAGCCGGCCGGCCGCCCCAACAACGATCGGCGAAGCCGCGCCCCGCCGCCCGGCGGCACACAGCAACGCAGCCTCAAGATCTTCGCGCCTTCGCGCCTTCGCGTGAACACTTCCAACGCACGCCCATGCGCGACCGCGCCGAAGCATCCCGTGCGGCACGCCAAATCCTGCCGAGACCTCCGTGATGCACCCCCGCGGCCTACCCAAAAGACTCCGCGGTCTCCGCGCCTCCGCGCGAACCAACCTTCTTCGCCCGCCCCAAGAACGCCAGACAAAAGAAAAGGGAGGCCGGCTCGCGCCGACCTCCCCGATCTTTTCCCGCATCCGATCCCAAAGGACCGGAAGGCGAAAGTCTTACTGGCCCGAACCCGGACCGTAGGTGACTTCCACGCGACGGTTCTGCACTTCGCGCACGCCATCGGCAGTGTCGACGCGCGGACGGCTCTCACCGAACGCTTCGGTCGAGATCACGCCATCCGGGATCGCATGCGACGACAGATAGGCGCGGACGCCGTCTGCACGACGCTGCGAGAGACCGACGTTGTACGACGCCGAACCCGACTTATCGGCGTGGCCTGCCAGCATGACCTGTGCGTTGCCGCACGACTGGTACTGCGTGACGGCGTTGTCGAGGATCGACGCTGCCTCAGGCGTGATGTCCGACTTGTCCCACTCGAAGAACACGATGAACGGACCAGGCGAGCAAACGACCTCGACCGGCGCCGGCGGCGGCGGCGGAGCCATCGGCTCAGGTGCTGGCGGCGGGGGCGGCGGCAGCGGCTCGGCAGGGGCGCCGAAGTTGTACGTCACACCACCAAGGATGCTGTGCGAACGGTAACGACCGTCGAACAGGCGGTTGGTGTTGTCGACCAGCTTGACGTTCTCGGCGTTGAAGAAACGATACTTCAGCGTCGCGTCGATGTGGTCGGTCAGCGGTGCACGGATACCGGCGAGGCCCTGATAGGCGAACACGGTGTCCGAATCGTTCAGGAACGAACCGTTGTTGTTGAGGGCGTAGTTCGCCTTGACGCGAGCAACACCGACACCACCGCCGACAAAGCCCTGGATGCCGTCATCCGGACCGAAGTCCAGCAGGCCGTTCAGCATGAAGCTGAGTGCCGACGAAGAACCGCCAGCATAGTCATAGTTGCCAGCCGGTGCGTTGACGAGTGCGCCTGCGCCCGTGAAGTACGGCGTGGTCGTGGTCGACGAATAGCCGTCCACAGTGGCCTTGCGGTAACCGACTTCGGTTTCGAGGCGGAAGCCACCGAAATCGTAGCCCATGACTGCGTCGACGTCATAACCATAGTCATGGTCGACCGAACCGGCATTGTTCAGAGCACCGATGTCGTAATCGATGTCTTCAACGATCATCGCACCGCCTTCGATGCCAACGTACCACGACTTGTCGCGGGCGAGGGCAGGAGTGGCGAGTGCGGTGGAGGCGAGTGCCAGAACGACGGCAAGCTTCCGCATATAAATCCCCTTTCATGAGTGTCACACGGACATCGCAAACTCCCTATCCTTCGGCTTGTTTCCACGCAAGCGCACAAAAGTTCGAGGTGTTGCTGGAACGCCACAGTTTTTAGAGTGTTTAGGCGGCGATCAATCCGTGGCTCCTCAATAGCACCAGAACGGCGGAAAGTGTAGCCCGGGCGGACGTATCGACCACGGTTCCGCCGACCGGATCGGCAATTGCCGCGCCTTGCGCGCCGACCACCTTGTTGCCGCCGATCACGACTCGCCCGCCGGTGATATCCGCGGCTGTCCAGCCCGTCCCGTCATGCCGGATCAGCGTCGCCAGATCCTCGCGCCACACCGTCATGCCGGCACGCGGCGCGGCGAACCGCCAGCCCCCCGGCGTCCAGCCCGCCAGCGCCTGCGCGTGGGGGCCCCAGTCCCCGGTCGGCGCGGCCCCGACGATCCAGCATGCGCCGGGCGCGGGCGCGGCCGGCGGCACGTTCAGCCCGACCGTGACCACGCTCGGCTGGAGCAGCAGGTCGATCAGCGCGAGCGCCTCGTTATGCACCATCTCCTTCTGCGCCTGCCCCGGCTGCAGCAGCGGCAACCCCGTCCGCACGCTCGTCTCGTCCGTCATCGCCACTCTCCCCCTCGTCACACCATCAGCACCGCGGGCAGCGACACGCCGAAGTCGCCGCGCTGGCGCACCTCGACCCGCACCGCGCCCGCTACGCGTTCCGCCGCGGACAGCGTCGCCACCGGCGCGGTCGTCTCGACGAGCCGCGTCACGCCCGCGCCCGTCAGGACCGTCACCGCATAGGCTTCGCCGCCCTCGCCCAGCGGCACGTCGCCGCCATCAATCCAGCGCCACCCCGCCCGGCTCCGCCGCGTCCAGCCGAGCGTCGCGCCGCCATCCGCCGCGATCGTTGCGCGCAAGCCGACTGGCGACGGCGGCAGCACCGACGCGCCCGCCAGCACCAGCCGGGTCTCGACCGGCACCGCATCGCCCACCCCCGACGCCATCACCCGCACCGTCCCGCCGATCGCCGCGACGGGCAGGTCGATCGTCCGCACCGAATCCGCCGTGATCAGCACGAAGCCGTCGCCCGGCGCCTGCGTGCCGATCGCCGCCTCGGTCCCGCGCCGCCCGCGCAGCAACTGCGTCAGCCGCCACCGCCCGCCGCCGAGCGGCACCGCGCGGCCGAACTGGATCAGCTCGCCCCCCGCCATCGCCAGATTGGCCCCCGCATCGAGCGCCGCCGCATCAGCGTCAGCGAGCGCCAGGTCGCCGCGCACCAGCACGACCTCGAACGCGCCCGCCCGGTCGGTCAGCGTCGCCGGCGCCGCGCTCGCGACGACCGCGATCGTCCCGATCGTCGCCGGCGCCGCGCTCGCCCCCGCCGCGATCCAGCTCGCGCCGTCGTCGAGCGAATAGAGCAAGGCCGCATGCCGCCACCCCGCCCCCGTGCCCGTCGCCGCCACCGACAGCCGCGGCGCGGCGAGCAGCGCATCCTCGAGCCCCGGCGTCTCGAACGCCGCGATCCGCGTCGTCCCGATCAGCGCATCCGCCGCGCCGACGATCCGCCCGCTGCTCCCGCGCACCGGCAGCGGCGCGGGCGTGAGCGGGGTCAGCACCAGGCTCGTCACCATCGCCTCGACCCGCGTCTCGACGATCCGCCACACGCCCGGTTCTCCCGTAATCTCGACACAGCCGCCGGGGACCAGCGCCAGCCCCGACAGCCCCAGCCGCACCGTCCGCCGCACCCGCGCGGTCTCGGCGCGCGCGAGCAGTCCGGTCGCGATCGTCTTGGCGGTCCCTGCATCGATCACCGCCGCCACATCGACCCGCGCATCGCGCACCCCCGCGCCCGGCCGCGCCACCCGCTGCAGCCCCGCCTGGTAATCGCGCGCGGCATCATAATAGCCGAGCGTCATCGTCCGCGGCACCGTCTCGATCGCCGCCACCGTGCGCACCCGCCGCGAGCCCGCTTCCCCCTGGCCCTCGACCACCCCCGCATCCGCAACGCTCGCGACCGGCCCCGCCGCATCGCGCATCACCAGCGCGTCGCCGTCCCCCGCGGACACGAACCACGCGCCGCTCGCCTCGGCCAGCGCCGCCAGCACCGCGCCGACGCTTCCCCCCGCCGCCGCGAACCCGTCGAGCGCCAGCGCCACCGCCCCCGACACGCCGCCCGCCGACACGTCCTGCGCGATCGCGGCGACCGGCACCGGCCCCGGATCGGCGATCACCTCGAAGGTCAGCGACGGGATCCGGTTGCCGTAATCCGCCAGCGCCATCCCCTCGAACACGGCATAGGCGCAGCCGCGATGCGCGGGCGTCATCGCGCCGCCCTCCGCCGCCGCGATCAGCGGATCGACCGCCTGGTCCTCGCCGCCTGTGTGCAGCCGGAACCCGGTCGCGGTCTTGAAGTCGCCGCCCGCGCCGCGCAGCAGCTTCCCCTCCGCCCAGATCCGCCCGATCCCCAGCACCGGCCGCGCCGACAGCAGCACCGCGAACGACGCGGCGTAGCTATAGGTCGACACGCTCGGCTGCCCCTTGCCGCCGCCGCTCGTCGCCCGGCTCTCGATCAGGTCGGTCGCCCAGATCACCGTCCCCGCGACGCGCATCGTCCCGAACAGCTTGGGCACCTGGCTGCCATAGCTCGAGGTCTGCACCGCCAGCTCGGTCAGCCGCGGCCCCTCGCGCCGCGCCGGCCGCAACAGCGTACCGTCGATCGTCCGCCCGACCAGCGCGCCGATCGTCCCGCCCAGCGTGCTCCCGCCCAGCGGCCGGCCGATCACCCGCCCGACCGCATTCAAGATCAATGTCGCCACGGCCCCACCTCCCCGCTGTTGCCTTCGCCGATCCGCCAGCACCCCAGCACCGGCGCCTCGACCGGCCCCGGCCGCTCGACCACGCGGCGAAGCGCAGCATCGGCATGGACAAGTCCCCGCGTCGTCCTGACCGCGAAATGCAGCTGCCCCGGCCCCGTCCGCAGCATCAGCACGTCGCCCGGGCTTGCCGCGTCCACCCTCACCAGCACGCGATCGAGCCACGCCGCCACCCGCACCGGATCGCCGCCCCGCAGCGCATAGCCGGTCGGCACCGCGACCCCGCACCCGCCCGCCTTCAGCGCCAGCGCGACCAGCCCGACGCAATCCAGCCCCGTCGCCGCCACCCGGCCATGCACCCGGAACCGGCTCCCCACCGCCGCCAGCGCCGCCGCCTCGACGTTCCCGCCGCTCATGCCCCGGGATACCGCGTCAGCAGGTCGATCCCCGGCAGATAGGGCTCACCGCGAAAATTCACCGCATTGCCGAACCGCGTCGCACAGGTCGCCAGACTCCTGTCGCACCCCTCGCTCAGCTCGACGAGCACGCCCGGCACCACCGCCAGCATCGGCGCCCGCGCCAGCGTCACGCGGGTGGTCCCAGTCGCCCCCGGTTCCGACGCCGCGACCGCGCTTTCGAGCCCGCTGTTCGCGCCCCCGAACCACCGCAGCAGCCCGCCCGCATAAGGATCGCCATCCCCGGCCGCCGCCAGGTCGAGCGTCACCACCGCCCCCGCGCACGCGGTCACCCGCGCGAACCGCCGCCGCGCCGCCATCGCCACGCGGCACCGTCGGTCGCCCAGCGTCGCGCGACATTCGGGCGACGTCTCCTCGACCACCGGCCGGTCGAACGCCGCGCTCGCCCCGCGCAGCTCGGCGGTGAACCCGTCCTCGCCCAGCTCGACCGCGCCGATCACCCCCTCGCCCAGCGTCAGCGGGTCGCGCGGATCGCTCCAGTCGACCGCGAACACGCGCACCCGCGCGCCGTCCCACCGCCCGCTCAGCAGGTCGCGCTCGCCGATCGCCGCCGAACTCAGCGCGCCCGCCACATCCATCGTATCCGCCTCCGCCCCCGGCTCGAGCACCCCTGACCGCGCGATCGCCGACGGCGTCATCCCCGGCGCCGCGCGGTGGACCAGCCCGTCGACCAGCAGATCCCGGTCATGCCCCGTCAACCCCACCGCCACCCCATCCCGCCGCTCCACCCGCCAGCACAACGCCACCGTCGTCACCCCAACATCCGTCATCGAAATTCTCCAAAACCCCTCTCCCCCCGGGGGAGAG
>NZ_LR733875.1:3021622-3026941 GCF_902506585.1 Sphingomonas sp. T1 | reverse complement strand
CACCGAAGCCGCCACCCCCGCCAGAAACGTCGCCCGCGCGACGCTCAGCCGGTCCTCGGCAAACCGCACCGGCACGTCGAACGCGAACCCCGCGCTCACCACCGCACCCGCCGCCGGCGCCGCGTCGAGCACCACCCACCCCCCGGCCACCACCGAGAAGCCCGACGTCGCGACGCCGTCGACCGCGACCGTCACGCTCCCCGCCACCGGCCGCGTGATCCGCCGCGTCGCCGCGTCATAGTGTTTCACCAGCGCGAACCGCCGCGCGATCCCGTCGCCGACCCCCAGCACCTCCCCGACCGCCTCGGCATCGAACGGATCGCGCAACCGGAAGCTGCGCGCCGGCCCCATCCGCGCGCGGAAGAACGCCAGCAGCACGCCGATATCCGCCTCGCTCCGCAGCCCCGGCCCGACGTCATAGCTCGTCCGCGCCTCCGCCCAGGCCGCGTTGCGCTGCTCGGCGCCGCCCGCGCTCGTCAGGATCGCGGTCGAAAATCCCGGTATCACCTCCGCCTCACGCCCCAGCGCGAGCGGAAACAGCACGTCGTCATGCGCGTCCACGATATCGTCTCCCCCTTCGGTCTCGAAATGCACGAACCCGTCGCGCATCACCTGCGGCAGCGCCCAGACGAACGTCTCGCCGACGCCGCGCCCCCGCGCCGCCACCGCCGCCGCCTCGATCCGCGCCCAGTCGCCCGCGCGCTCGGGCGCGGTCACGAACCCCGACAGATAATCCTGCCGCGCGACCGGATAGCCCAGCCGCGCCGCGACCAGCGCGACCGCATCCGCCGACGACGCGACATCGCCCGCGGTCACCCAGTCATAATCCTCGAGCTGGAGCACATCGAACGCCGGCGACGCCCAGCCGACCGGCATGTTCGCGCGCTTCGCCTCGGGCGCTCCCGCATCGAGCACCGTCGGCAGATAGGTCAGCAGATGCGTCACGCACCCGCCCGCTTCCCCCTTTACCGCCGCAACCATAGCCGCGGTCGACGCCGCCAGACACGCCCCCGCCGCCTCCAGCGTCACGATCTGGTCTGCGCTCTTGGCCCCGCGGAGGCTCGCCATCGCCACCGGCGCGAACGCCGCGACCGCGCTCGCATCATAGAGACACGGCCGCCCGTCGGGCATCACCCACCACCAGGGCTCGCCGACCTGAAACTGCGCCGGCAGTCCCGCCGCCACCGCGAGGCCCACAAACGCGCGCGCCACCGCCTGCAGATACGCCATCGCCCCGGCATGCGCAGGCGACAGCAAGGTCGAGGGCGGCTCCCACCCGGTCAGCGCGGGCGCACCATCCGCCGCACGCTGTTTCCAGTCGTTCCAGCAATGCGCGTCGAACAGCTCGTAGCTCAACGACCAGATCACGCCGTAGCCCAGCGCCTTCGCGCGCCCCGCGAAATCCCGGTGCCACGCTGCGCACGCCGCGTTCAGCACGCCCCCCGCCAGCGACACGTAAAATCCGCCGCCCACGCCCGCGAGCCGGAAATAATGGCTCATGCCCACATAATGGACGATGTTCCCGCGATACCCCAGGTGCAGCGCGTTGCGCAGCAGCCGCGCGGGCGTCAGATTATAGCTGTCGTCATAGCCGCTCGCGATCCGCAGCCCATGCTCGGGCACCACCGCCTCGCCGATCGCGAGCACTGATCCCGGCCCCTCGCACGCCATCTGCGTCAGCTCGACCCAGCCCTCGCGCATCCCCGCCAGCGGCGCGTCGACGCCGCGATACTCGGGCGGCACCAGCGACACGAACATCCGATCGATATCCCCCGCCCAGACGGGATCGCTGTCCCCGGGCAGGTCGAACCCGCCGACCAGCGCCGCGAAATCGAGCGACACCAGCGCATCCTCCGGCGTGCCCTCGGCATAATTCCACAACCGCACATACCAGGCCCGCGCGACGCCCGCCGCATCACGCCCCTCGATCGTCAGCGTCGGGCCATTGATTGCATCGAGCGGCATCACACCCCCCGACCGCCACCGGAACCGCAGCCGGCACCCCCGAAAATCCCGCACGGTCTCGTACCGCAGCAACGGATGATCATAGCGATCCTCCGCCGCCCAGATCAGCCCCGCCAGATCATCCGCCCTGTAGAACACCGCATCGACGCGCAGCGCATCCGGCCCCGTGGTCACGACGGACGCCATCATCGGCCGCGGAAAATCCACCGTCCAGAACCGCGGATCGAACCGCGACACGACCCCCTCGACCTGCCCCGTCCGCCCCGAACACACCCACTGCGCCATGAACCATCTCCAATTCCAAGGGGAGCAACCAAAACCCCTCTCCCCTCGGGGGAGAGGGAGGGACCCACGCGAAGCGCTGTCGCTCCCCCCGCACAACATTCGCCACATCGATCATAAGAAATCCTCCAAAAACCCCTCTCCCCCCGGGGGAGAGGGAGGGGCCCACGCGCTCTTGCGCGTGGGAGGGTGAGGGCAAGCGAGGCTAGGAACACCGCCCCCACCCCACTCGTCATCCTGACGAAAGTCAGGATCCAGAGCCGCACAGGACAACGCTCGTGACCCTGGATCCTGACTTTCGTCAGGATGACGGAAATGGGTCAGGACGAAGGTGGCTCAGCACGAAGCCAAGAGTGAAACCTCACCCCGCCACCACCGCCCCCGAACTCTCGAGACTCAGCGTGTAGGATCGCTCCCCATTGAAATCCCCGGCATAATCCAGCCGCGACACCAGGAACCGCCCGGTCATCGTATCGCCCCCCTCGAACGCCAGCCGGTAATCGTCGAGCACCCCCGACAGCGCACTCGCCTTGATCCGAAGCTCCGCTGCCGAGCCCGTGAACACCCCCGCCCCCGATACCGAGACGCTTCGCACCCCCGCCCCCGACAGCAATTGCCGCCAGCCGCCCGAATCCTTCGTCGTCACCACGATCGCCTCGCCGTTCACCGACATCTGCGTCGTCCGCAGCCCCGCCACCGTCGCATAGACGGGCGTCGCCGCGCCGTTCCCGACCTTCAGCAGGAACGCGCTCCCCTTCTCCACCGCCATGTCCGTCTCCCCCCAAATCCGTTCAATTCTCGCGGTACATCCGCACCAGAAACTCGCTCGCCCCCCGCCACCGCTCGCCGACGCGCAGCACGCGAGATCGCAGCATCTGCACGCGCACCAGCCGCCACCCCTCGCCCAGATCCGCGTCGAGCGCCTCGACCGCCTCCTCCGCCGCCGCCAGCGCAGCCCGCAGCCGCACCGGCCGCTCGCCGCCATCGTGCAGCGTCACGACGACGCGCCCCTCGCGCCCGCGCCACGTCGTCGTGCTCCAGTCGCTCAGCACCGGCTCGTCGACCACCGCATAGGGCAGCGCGCTACGCACCGGCGGCGCGTCATACACCCCGCCCTCCAGCACCGCCTGCAGCCGCGCGACCACGCCCGCCTGCAGCACCCCCCGCGCGCTCACGCCGCCACGTCCGGGCTCAACCGCAGCCGCCGATAGGGTCGCCACAAAGCCGCCACCGCCGCGGGCGGCACCGCATCGCTCTCGCGGTGATCGAACAGATGCGCCGCCAGCATCGCCACGCCCTGCGCGACCGGCGCCGGCACCGCGTCCCAGGTCTCCGCCGCCCCGTCGCCCGCCACCCGCGCGACGATCGCCCCGCCGACGAACGCCTCGCACACCAGGATCGCCGCCGCACAGACCCGCCCCAGCAACGCCGCCTCCGCACTCCCCTCCAGCCGCAACACCTCCCGCACGGCCACCACCGCGTCCGCCACCACGGCCACCGGCACCCCCTGCTCACCCATAGGATTCTCCCAAAAAAACCCCTCTCCCCCGCAGGGGAGAGGGAGGGGCCCACGCAAAGCGTGGGAGGGTGAGGGCAAGCGAGGCTAAAAACCCCCACCCCCTCACACCCCATCAGCTCACCGAAAACTTCATCAGCTTGATCGCCTCCGAATTCGTCACGCACCCACCGACCCGCTTGGTCGCGTAGAAATTGACGAACGGCTTGTTCGAATACGGATCCCGCAGGATCACCGTCTCCGCGCGCTCGGCGATCAGATACCCAGCTTTGAAGTTCCCGAACGCGATCGACAGCGCGTTCGCCGCGATGTCCGGCATGTCCTCCGCCTCGATCACCGGATAGCCGAGCAGCGTCGCCGGCTGCCCCGCCGCCAGCGAAGGCGCCCACACGAACGCCCCGTCGCTCGTCTTGAACTTCCTGATCCGCGCCAGCGTGCTCGCATTCATCACGAAGCTCGCCCCCCGCCGGTACGGCGCGCGCAGCGCCTGGACGAGGTCGATCAGCCGCTCCTGCGGGCTCGCCGAGAAATCCCCCGCGGTGCCGGAGGCCAGATATTGCAGCGTCCCGAACGCCCGCGTCCCGTCCGCGGTCGCCGCGGTCGGCTGGGTCAGGAACCCCTTGGGCCGCCCGCTGCCCGATCCGCCGACGAACGCCGCGCCCTCGGCCTTGGCGAATTCCATCGCGATCTCGCCCGCCAGCCACGCCTCGACGTCGAACGCCGCATCGTCGAGCATCGCCTGGCTCGCCGCCGGATTGGCATAGAGCTCGCCGGTCGGCGGCACGATCTCGACGAACACCGGCGTCGCCGTCTCGGGCCGCGCCGCATTCTCCGCCGCCCAGCCGGACGGCGTGCCGCCCGTCGTGACGAGCTTGCGATACCCGGCGCTGCCCACCTTCACGACATTGGCGATCCCCCGGATCGGCGAGATCCCTTTCAGCACCGCATCGATCTGCGCATCCACCTCGCGCGGCACCGCATAGCCGCCCGCATCGCCGGTCACCCCGGTAAACGCCTTCATCTCGATCGTCGCACCACTCCGCACGAACCCCGCAAACGCGCCCGAAGGCGCCGCCCCCTCGAGCATCGGCCGATCCATCACCGTCATGTTCATCTCCCTGCCAAGAAACAAAAAAAGGCGCCCCGAAGGACGCCTGAAAAACCGTGGGAGGGCGCGGAGCATGCGAGGCCAACGCCCCCATCCCAACCACCCCTCACCCTCCCGTCGCCTGACGGCTCCTCCTTCCCTCTCCCTCAAGGGGAGAGGGACCCTAAAACCCCTCTCCCCTTGGGGGAGAGGGAGGGGCCCACGCAAAGCGTGGGAGGGTGAGGGCACGTGAGGCTAAAACCCTCACCCCACCACCTCCACCCGAGCCAGTCCCTGCATAGGCACCCCCACCAGACTCACCTCGACCAGCTCCACCGCCTCGAGCACCCGCCGAGCCCCCTGCACGACCCGCACCGCCCGATACCCGACCGACAGTCCGGCAACCGCCCCAGACCGCACCAGCCCCACAAGCTCGGGATCCTCGACCACCCCCTCGACGCGCAACCCC
>NZ_LR733875.1:2903961-3021522 GCF_902506585.1 Sphingomonas sp. T1 | reverse complement strand
TCACGTCCCCCGCGCGGTCGACCACGTCGAACACCGCCGCATAGCCCGCAAACGCCACCCCGCCCCGTTCGTCCCGAGTGGCCGTCGAGCCTGTCGAGACGGCGTATCGAGGGATCATTTCAGCCACGCCGCGAAGCCCAGCTTCACCGCCAGCCCCGCCAGCCCCGCCAGCATCAGCGCCACGAACAGCCGCGCGATCCACCCCGCGACCGCCTTCCACACCGACCGTTTCGCATCGCGCCACGCCGCCAGCAGCTCGCGCAGCTCGGCCACGTCACCCCGCGCGCGCTCGTCGCTCAGCCCCAGCCGCGCCAGCGCGCGCGTCGCGCCCAGCTCGCCCGCCTCCTCCGCGATCGCGCGCAGCGTGACGAGGTCCGCCCCCCGCTCCGCCCCCTGCGCCATCAGCTGCGCCAGCACATGCCCATCCATCACGCCCCCTCCTTCACATCGAGCATCGCGCGCTTCTCCGCATCGCTCAGGAACGTCGCCGCGCTGACCATCCCCCACAGCCGCTCGCGGTCCTCGACCAGCGCCGGCACCCGGTCGAGATCCACCCGCAGCGCCGCCCCCTCGAACCAGCCCGACAGCCCTTGCGCGATCCCCGTCAGCACGCTCGTCGCCAGCGGCAGGATCGCCAGCCGCCACAGCGCCCGGTTCGCCTCGCGGTAATTGGCGTAGCTGTTATCCCCCGGCAGCCCGAGCAGCATCGGCGGCACCCCGAACGCCAGCGCGATCTCGCGCGCCGCCGCGCCCCGCGTCCCCGCAAAATCCATGTCCGCGGGCGTCAGGCTCAGCGCCTGCCATTTCAGCCCGCCCTCGAGCAGCATCGGCCGCCCCGCATTCCCGCTCCCCGCAAACGACGCCTCCAGCTCGCTTTTGAGCCGCGCGAACTGGTCCGCCGACAAGGCCGACCCGTCCCCCGGATCATAGACCAAGGCCCCCGAGGGCCGCGCCGCATTGTCGAGCAGCGCCGTGTTCCACCGCGCCGCCGCATTGTGGATCCCGACCGCAGCGGCGGCGGCGCCCAGGCACCCCAGCCCGTAATGATCGTCGACCGGATGAAACGCCTTCAGGTGGATCACCTGCGGCCGCACCGGATCCGCCGACAGCCGCGTCACCCGCGCGCCGACCGCATAGCGATACGCCGCCGGCCACCCGCCCGCATCCGCCTCGACGCTCACCCGCTCGGGCCGCAGTGCGTACAGCTCGGCCGCGCCGCCATCGGCATCGCGCAGCACCTGGACATAGGCATTGCCGTGGAGCAGCAGTTGCGCCGCCACCGTCTCGATCAGCATCTGCCCCCCCGACCGCGCGGTGACGAGCGCGACGAGCGCCGGATCCGACCCGTCGAGCGGCGCCGACCCGACGCCTTCGACGACCAGCTTCACCGCCCGCTGCGCCACCGCATTCCCCAGATACGCCTCGCGCACCTGCGCCTCATACCCCCGCGCCCCCGCGACACCGCCCGCGGCCCAGTGGCTGCTTCTTCCGGTTCAGGAAGAAGCGAAATGCATCGCGCTCGCCGCTTACAGTTGCAGGGACAGCCTCGGCTTCAGGTGGCGAACCACCCTCACCGCGTTCCCTATTAAGCCCCTTCCGGGGCACCGACGCGATCATGCCGCCCTGCTCGGATCGAACAGGTCAGCGGCGCCGGTTTATCTTGACGAAGACCATCGGGCAATCGGTCGGAGCGGCCATCACAGAGGTCAGAAGGGAAGTCGGTGCCCCTTAACGAATGGCGGTAACCGGGAAGGAGCGAATACGTCGCTAATGTCCGGCTATCGGGCCATGCGGGCTTAAAGTCGTTTCTCGAGCCATAAGCCACGCGTCGGACTGGCGCCCCTTAGCAGCTGATTCTGCTTCCCCTGTCGAACTCTCACCCCGCGCGATTGGAGAACAGGCGGAGCAGTCGCCCGCCGGGTCCGTCTTCCAGCAGCCATAGCGCCCCGTCCGGGCCGGCCATGACCGCGCGGATCCGCGCGTCCATGGCCCACCGCTCCGCTTCGCTGGGGACTGCGCCGTCGAACGCGATGCGGATCAGCGCTTCCGACGCCAGTCCACCGACAAAAGCGGAGCCGCGCCACTGGGGAAACATCGTGCCGTCATAGAAGGTGAGCCCGGCCGGCGCGATGATCGGGCTCCAGTACAGCGCGGGCTGCTGGAATTTCGTCTTGCCGGCGGGCGAGGCGATCGGCGTGTCGTCGTAATTCTTGCCGTAGGATACGATCGGCCAGCCATAGTTCCTGCCGGGCTCGATCAGGTTCAGCTCGTCGCCGCCCTGCGGCCCCATCTCGGTCGACCAAAGGCGACCCTTGGCATCGAACGCCAGCCCGTAGGGGTTGCGATGACCCGTCGTCCAGGTCTCCGCCCGGGTCAGGTTCGGGCCGGGTATCGTGACCTGGCGCACCGGCGCGGTGGCCGCGGAACCGGTATTCTCCGGCGGATCGATGATACCGATAGTGCTAGCGCCAACCTTGCCCGCGGCGGGATTGCCGGGCGCCGGCGTGCCATCCAGCGTCAGCCGCAGGATCTTGCCGAGCGCCTGATCGGGGTCCTGCGCGGGGGTGAAACGCTGGCGTTCGCCGGAGGTGAGGAAAAGATAGCGGCCGTCGGGCGAGAATGCGATGTAGCCGCCGAACTGCCCGCCCTTGCCGCGGGGCAGTTGCCGCCACACAACCCGAAGGTCTCTCAGCACCGGTTGCGCCGCGCCGGGATCGAGCGTCGCGCGCGCCAGCGCCAGACCGTCGCCGCCCGCGCCGGGTTCGGCATAGGTGAGGTAGACGTGCCCGCTCTGCGCGAAGTCGGGCGCGGTGGCGACGAACAACAGACCGCCCTGTCCCTCGAAGTGGACGCGCGGCACGCCGCCAACCGGCGTCTTCACGCCCGCCGCGCTGACCAGCCACAGCCGGCCGGGCTTTTCGGTCACCAGCATCCTCTGGTCCGGCAGAAAGGCCAGCGCCCAGGGGGAGTCGAACGCGGCGACGGGATCGACCTTGAACGGCTTGGACGACGCGGGGGTCGCCGCGCCGTAGTTCACCGGTGGCGCGGGCGCCTGCGAGCCGGCCGGTGGTGCGGCGCGGTCCGTCGGTCCGCAGCCGATCAGCAGCGACAGCGCAGCCATGGACAGTCTAGGATAAGCAGGCACAGGCGATCCTCTCAATACAGGCGGCCGGTGTGTCGCAAACGCGATCGAGCGACCAGCCGATTATCGCGTCGAACGCGTGATGCGTCGGCGCTGGACGTCCGTCCACATTGCCGGGCTCGGATGGCATTTGCCCGGCGTCTCATTGGCTACTGCCACTCATTGGCTACTGCCACCGGTCCGCCGATGCCCGGCGTCGCGTGACGTGGGCGTGATGACCAGTAGCGAGACGCCCTGCCGCGGCAGATCGAACGCCAGCGTGGCGTCACCCCTGCGAGCCGTCAGGCGCGTCGGCGCGGCATCCATGGTCGTGAGTTCGGCGGCCTTCAGCAACGTGGCACGCTGTTCGTTCGTCGGGGCGAGCGGCGATCCCATGGCGCGCCATGCGGCGAAACTGTTCGAGTGGCTGGCGTCGATCCGGTAGTGGGTCAGTGTCGCGCCCTTGGCAAAGGCGCGCGGTAATTGGCGCAGCTGCAGTCGCACCGCCGCTTTCGGCCCCGGCAGATCGTCGTCATGATAGTGCCAGACGAGCACCGCAAGCTTATCGCCGTCGAGGCTGGCGACGCTGCCGACGTCCGCGGTGCCGCGCACGCCCTCGGTCATCACTGTGTCCAACGCGACTTGATGGTCGGACATGGCGGGGACGTAGCGACCCTTCATCTGCGCGAACATCTTGAACATGTTCATGACAGGCAGGTCGATGCCGTTCGAGGTGAGTTGGCGAAAGCCCGCGAACGGTGCCTGATCCTCGAACTCGAACGCCCATGACAGGATGCCCTCCAGATTGAGGTGATGGCGGTCGGCAAGCGCCAGCAGGCGGGGAAAGGATGCCGCGGTGTAGCTCGAGTACATGGTGCCGTTGCGGTACGCATTGACCGGCCCCTGACAGGCCGCGCAGCCTTCCGGATCGGATTCGCCGATTACGATGGGTTTGTCTCGGAATGCCGGGTTGGCGCTAATCGCTGTGAATTCATGCTCGGCGGCTTTGAGGTGGGTGTTCAGGCCCATGCGCACATGGCCGCCCTTCGCATCCTGGACCAGCTCGGGCTGGCCCTTGGCATGGAAGGACAGAAAGTCGGTCGGTGTGCGCTCCGCCTGTACGTGAGCCATGAATGCCGTCAGGAAGTCGTCACCGGCTCCGGCATTGTCCGGTCCTCCGACCCGCGCGCCGGGTAGCGCCCGCCGGACACCGCGCACCGCGGCATCGTGCAAACGGAAGAACTCCTCGCGCGTGCCGCCCCAGTAATATTGCGGCAGATTGGCCTCGTTCCAGGTCTGGAAATACCAGCTCGCGACGTCTTCGCGGCCATAGCGGTCGATGCAATGACGCACCCACTGGTAGATCAGGTCTTCCCAACGCCCGTAGTCGCGTGGTGGATAGGCCCAGCCGGTGCGCAACGCGCCGCTGCCAGGCCGCCAATCATGCTGATAGGGGACCGGCCTGGTCGACATTGCCTCGGGCATGAAGCCGAGCTCGACATAGGGTTTGACGCCGCGCGCACGGTACGTGTCGAAAATCCGGTCTACCACAGTCCAGTCGTAGACCGGGCGGCCGCTCGCATCTTCCGAATAGATACCAGTGGACCCCCATTTTAGTGCTGGGGTGCCATCGCCCGAGGTCAAAAGGTTATGGGTGCGGAAATACACGTGGTCGGGCGCGAGTTTACCCAAGGTCGCCAGCGTGGTTCGTCCGTCCTTCATCGTCGCATAGTTTGGCTCGTCAGCGCCGAAGAAGCGCCACACAGGTTTCACGGGTCGTTCGGGACGACCGGCATCGACCTCTATGACCACGGAAAACGCGTCGGCAGCCGGGGTCGGGTCGGCTCTTGCGGGAGCGAGAACGGCGATCGTCGCAAAACCGATCATCATCAACCGTATCATGATGTCGTCACCTGCTCCGCCGGAGACGAACACCGTGCAGACGATGTCGTCTTTGACCACGCTCGCAGCGCGACGGCGGACATCATGACCCGAACCGGAAATTCGAATGGACAGCGGATCTCACGCGGGTTGCTGAAGTCCGGCAATGCCAGTTCGTGAGTGGAGACTGCGGATCGCAGCGCAGGATGGTCAATCCGATCGAGCGGTACCATCTGCAGTTCACTTCGTCCCTCGTGGCGAAAGCCAGCCGCTGTCGGCCAGCCAGTCTTGCAGGCGATCAGGCCAGTGCAGGATCGATATCCGATCCGACTCGTCGAGGTTGAACGCATGGCCGCTGTCCGCATACATGTGCAACTCAGCCGACACGCCGCTCTTCCTCAGCTGTTCGTAGAGCGCGACGGTGGGTGCTGCACAGCAGGGATCGCGGCTTCCGGCGACCAGGAAGGCCGGCGGCGCGTTCTTGACGGCGGTGGCTGGGATGCCACGCGGTCCGGGGAAGACAAGCACCTGGAAATCAGGGCGTGCGGATTGTTTGTCGACGGCATCGAGGGCGCTGCGCCGAGCCGGCTCTGGATTGTCCGCGATCAGCGACACGAGTTCGCCTCCGGCTGAAAAGCCCATCGCACCGACGCGCTTCGGGTCGATGCCATAGTCGGTGGCATGCGCGCGAACCCAGCGCAACGCGCGCCGCGCATCGTCCGCCGCATCGCCCTCGACCGAGTATTTCGATCCAGGCTCGTTCGCGAGCCGGTATTTGAGGACAAACGCGGTGACGCCCATGCGATTCAGTGCGGTCGCGACCTTGGTGCCTTCATTGGTCCACACGAGCAGTTTGTGGCCGCCACCAGGCATGATCACCATCGCCGCCCCGTTGCGGTGCGCAGGCGCGGCGGGGAAGGCGATCAGCGATGGATCATGAATGTTGCGAACCCAATAATCGCGCGCGATCTCGGCCTCGCCGTGGTGCGAAGCCGATCCCGGCGCGCCGTTGGGCCAGAGCTTAATCACGGTGTAGTGCGGCGGTTGCTCGGGCGCGGGATCCTGCGCCCCGAGCGGAACGGCCGCCAGCAGCGCAACTGCCATGAGCACGGCCCGTTTCACTTGGCTTGTACCATTGCGGCCACTGCTGCGCGCGCGGTCAGGATGGAAGCCGGGCGTGCGCTTGCTCCTGCAAGATTACCCGTATCACTGACGGCCGGGCTCGTCTGCGCCGCGGTGGCGATACGAGCCATGACATCGGTCTGCGCCAGCGCGAGGGAGATTGCGCAAATCGTCAAGCAGGAGAGGTACGAAAAAAGGGGCCGAACCCATCGAGGGGTGGCTTTCAAGCGGGATCCGTATCCCATGGTCGCTCTCCCGATCTTATCGTTCTTATTTAAGGATATCGATAGCGCTACCATAGTCCAACGATTTTTAGCATGTTCTACATAGCAAGAACTGAGCTGCGTCCTATGCTGCCATTCTCTCGCGCTTGCCGGAGCTTGGATACCAAATCTCCGACGGGATAAACGCGTGACTATTCGTCTCAGCAAGGCTCCAGGCGTAATCGGCAAAATGTTCTGCGCGCATAAAATGCTGTTCCTGCTCAACCGGGTTGGTACTTTTTCTGCACGCATCCCGCGCCGCTGCTTCCTCTGAAAGCCATTGACTAATCTGGCGCTTTTCATTCAAAATAGATGACATGACAACTCCACAGCAACCATATGCGAGGCTGATCGTCGGAGTAACGCCTGATCTTAAGTTCTGGATCAAAGCAGGACCCAAGAATTATTTCAATATTTTTACAATTAATGTAACGGGATACCGTCTCTTCACCGAAGGTCATAGTCGCCATTTCGTCGTAACTCATTGCTTGACCTGATTAATCAAGGGCATCAGGTGATTGATACGGCGCGCGCTGCATGATCGAAGCATAGTAAATAGATTTTTCGGCTCGAGTTGCTCAAGGCAGCAGCGAAGGGTGAACCCGCTACGATAGGCGGCACCGCGACAATGGGCTGGCGCTGATCTTGAAGGATAATGATCGTCTAATTGCGGACATTTGGCATCGCGGCCATGGACACGGCGGGGGGTGGCGCCAAGGCCTGCTGGCGGACCCGGGCTGTCTGCTTTTTACTGACGCGGATGGTCGGCCAGGCGACAATGGTAGCCGCAACGCTCCGTCGTCGCCCAAGGCCATCGTCGCGCGGACACACTTTCAACAGGACAATTGCGTCGGAATAGCACGCTGTTAAGATCGTGCGAAACAACAGTTAAATGGGGGAAGAGATGCGGGTCGTTCTGGCAACCATATTGGCACTAATGGGCGTCGCGCCAGCGAACGCGGTGATCGTAACGCGCGCATACTCGCTGACGGCGAGCAACTTTCAAAACTTCAACGGCACGCCGTCGCCGATCACGGCCTTGAGCGCGGCATTTCAGCTGACTTATGACGATAGCATGAGCGGCTTTGTCGGTGCGCCGACCAGTTTCAGCAGCATCACCAATGGTGTGCCCAATGCCGGGCCATTCGCGGCGGCGCCGATCTTTGGCTATTTTCCGGCAGCAGGTCCGATGGCGACCTTCCCCCGCCTGGGCGTGGGCGGCGCGCTTAACGGCGGCAACACGCTGTTGAACCGCACCGACGATTTCTATTTCACGTTCGATGCCAGCGCTGCTGGTCCGACCCGTGCGATGCTGAGCTTCACCGCCGCAGGCAATGCGACGCCGTTCATCGCGACCGATGCCATCGTCACACCCGTTGCCGTCGTGGCAGCGGTTCCCGAACCTGCCACCTGGGCCATGTTCATCGTTGGCTTCGGTCTGCTCGGCGGTGTCATGCGTCGCCGCCAGCGCGCGAATGTCCGCTTCGCCTGACGGCACTGCAGGGGTGACAAGTACGGGTCGGGTGACGAGACCTTATAACCGTGCTTTAATCTGGGCGCACAACACGGAGATCTTGTGTGCGATACGCGATAAGCAAATTGGCAGGCGCGCTTTGCATGGCCGGCATGGGGGCCGCGGGCTTCTGCCAGACCGGCTCGGTCGCAACAAACGCCGTGCCCGGATCGAACCCGATCATCCGCGACAAGTTCACCGCGGATCCCGCGCCGATGGTCGTTGGCGACCGGTTGTATCTGTATGTCGGACATGACCAAGCGCAACGGGACGAAATGTTCAACATGCGAGAATGGCTCGTTTATTCGACCACGGACATGACGCATTGGCAGGATCATGGGCCGATCATGAAGGTCAGTGATTTCCGTTGGGCCAAGCAGGATGCATGGGCATCACAGACGATCGCGAAGAACGGGAAATACTGGTTTTATGCTGCGGTGGAGCATGATGCTACACACCCGGGAAAGGCGATCGCAGTGGCGGTGGCGGACACGCCGACCGGGCCGTTCGTTGATGCGAAGGGCGCAGCGCTCATTACCAACCAAATGACCCCAAAGGGTACGCATAGTTGGGAGGATATCGACCCGACCGTTTATACGGACGAGACGGGCACGACTTGGATCGCGTGGGGTAACCGGCAGGCGTATATCGCCAAGCTGAAGGCTAACATGATCGAGATCGATGGTCCGATCACTGAGATTACGCCACCGAATTTCGAGGAAGGGCCGTGGCTGCACAAGCGCGGTGCGCTCTGGTATCTCACATATGCCTCGCTCAATCGATCTAAGCACCGGGACGAACGCGTGTCCTATGCGACAGCGACCAGCCCGCGCGGGCCATGGAAATATCACGGCGAGCTGACCGGATCCGGCAAGTACAGTTTCACTATCCATCCCGGTATCGTCGACTTCAAGGGGCAGTCCTACTTGTTTCTGCACAATGCTATGCTCGCAATCGGCGACATGAGTGGAGCAATTGGTCGGCGTGCGGTGACCGTGGAGCGGCTGTTCTACAACCCGGATGGAACAATGGGGCCGGTTGTTCAGACACAGGCAGGTGTCTCGTTGCCGGCGCCACGCTGAACGACCTCGACCTCTTGAAACGCCTGAATGCCCTGATTTGGGTCTAGACGTGCCCTGACTTGTCACCCGCATGCCGCGCCCGAAATAGGCTTCGTCCTTCCGTGAAGAAAACGACACCCAGAACTGCAACGCCGATCGCGAGATAACCGAGGGCCAGCGGATAGGTTGTTCCGTCATAGGCCTGCCCGATAATGGAGCCGACGACCACCGCACCGACACTGGTGATAAAGCCTTGTATCGAGGACGCCGTACCGGCGATGTGCCCTACCGGTTCCATCGCCATGGCACCGAAGTTCGACCCGCACAGGCCTATGCAGGTCATGCTGAGTGCCTGGAACAGCATGTACGTCTCCAGCGATTCCCGTCCGACGCCGATCACGACGAGGTGAAGCAGTGACAGCGCGATCAGGGCGAGCAAGGCGGACTGGGAGATGAGCCGGGTGCCAAGCCGCTCGACGAGGCGGCTGTTGGCAAAGGATGCACAGCCCATTGAGAAGGCGCAGACGGCGAACAGCATCGTGAAGCGTTCACCGGCATGGAACTCATCGACGAAGATCTGCTGGGCGGAAGAGACGAAGGCGATGATGCCGCCAAACGTCATCGACGCCGCCACGGCATAGCCGGCGGAGAAGCGGTTCGTCAGCGTCAACCGGTAGGCGCGGCCGAGCGAAGCCCGCGACAAGGGAGAACGACGTTCCACCGGCAGGGATTCTTGCAGGCGGAGCGCGGACCAGGTAAGGACGACGGCCGCAAAGGTCGCCAGCGCGTAGAAGATGAAGCGCCAGGGCCCGAAGGCCAGCAGGACCTGGCCGAGGCTGGGCGCCATGATCGGTACCAGGAAGAAGATCATCTGGGCGACCGAGAGCGTGCGCGCCATCTGGCGACCCGAATAGCGGTCCCGCACGATCGCGACCGCAAGTACACGGGTCGATGCCGACATGAGGCCCTGGAGCACGCGCGCGCCGAGAAGGGCGGGGAACGTCTGCGACCCTGCGGCGAAGATGCTGGCTGCGACGAAGCCGGCAAGGGTGACAAGCAGGATCGGCCTGCGGCCATATCTGTCCGCTAGAGGCCCGTAGACGAGCTGTCCCGCACCGAAGCCCAGCATGTAGACCGTGATGATCCACTGTCGGTGGTTGGCCGTCGTGATGGCAAGCTGATGGCCGATGTCGGCGAGCGCAGGCAGCATCAGGTCCACGCCCAAGGCGTTGACCGCCATCAGCGCGGCGACGAACGCGACAAACTCACCGGGACTCATGGAGGAGGAAGTCTGCTTATCGATCATCGCCGCCATCTAGGTCGACAATCTGCTGGTGACCATGCCTGCCGGCACGCACAAACGTCGGCTCACGAGAGGTGAATTATGGGGAGATTGGCTTTTTGACCCGCAGACAGCGTTCGATCAATCACGGGCAAATCTCGTTCGCCGGCAGTGACCGTAGGCTGCCTGAACAAGCGTTTGAAGTTGCAGAGCACCAAGGACACGCTGAACGTCCTAATTGTAAGTCTTGCCGGAAGCCGTAAGCCAGGAGCGTGTTCGCCAAGTAAAGGGCCTGTGCAGCTAAACTCTGTCCGATGGCTCAAACGTCCATTTGGCAGAAAACATTGCTAGCAGAAGATCGACGTAGCTCCAGCCCTTGGCTCGGGCGGCGATTGCCGAGAGGCAATCCTGATCTTCGCGCCCCGGGCGGCCCGGCCCCGTCATGTTGGGTTTCATGTTAAGGTCGAACAATTTGAACGTACCATGGCGATCGGCCCGGCAGTCTATTCGGATTGTGGTGCGGGCGTCGACCAGCGCGGCTGCCGATACGCAGCTGTCGATCATGGCCGCGATCGCGGGATTGCGGAGCTGCTCGGGGCTGATTGCGATGCTGTTGGCGGTAACCGGAACGTCGCCGTTATACGGTGCTACTCCGCCGCGCTGATCGAAGCGGTATACGGGCGGCAAGGCCCAGTGCGTCGATGCCCGCGAACCGTCTGAACGCGGAGACGCGGGCGGCATGACGGTGACGGTCATCTCGTCACCGCCAAGAAACTCCTCCACCATCAGCATGTCGCCGAAGGTGGCTGCCTCGATCAACGCAGCCGCGGCAGCGCGCAAGTCGCCGAGGCTTTCCACCAGGGTTACGCCCTGGCTGCCACGTCCGCGCACCGGCTTGACGATCATCGGAAAGGACATGCCGCGGGAAGTACACGCGTCTTCTACGTCCGCTAGCGCACAGACATTCTCCTTGCCCGTGCCGGACAACAGAAACGATCGCGCTACCGGCAGGCCAGCCCCGGCTAGGAGGTGGTTGGTCTCGAACTTGTCGTCGAACGCCTGCATCGCCGCGGGAAGCTGCCCGACGATGTCGAAGTTGACCATTGCCGTCTCGAGCGGATGCCCTTCGAACAAGACCGTGTTCGCCCACAGGACCGATGCGCCGGCTGCGCCTGCGCTACGGATGCCCTCGGCCGTGTCCGGGAATACCCAGTCGAGCGCCTTGGAGGGGTCTGGCAAACAGGTGGGCGTGACCACAGTCACGCCTGCCGTCCGCAATGCAAAAGCGATATCCGCGCCGCCATCTGAATATCCGCCCGGTTTTGCGTCCTTTCGCAATCCGTCGATCAACGGTGGCGGAAGCGCTTGGTAGAGAATGGCGACCGGCGCTGTTTTCATGAATGATCTCCTGCGCGTTGCGCACTAGCCCGGAGCTGCACGCCAGAGCAAATGGCTGCAGTACTTGCTGTGGCGTGCGAGCCGGTCGCTCTCATCGGCTGCCGGCCCACTTCCCTGTCCGGCCACGACGTTCATGACGGACTATTGGACGCCAAAAACGGTCAGCGCGGAGCTGAAGGAGTGTCTGAGGTTGGGAAGCGGGGGAGGGGCGAGAATGGCGGATTACGCGACAAATTCGCGAGTGATCGATCTCTCCCAACGCGATCCATTTAGTCGTTCGAACCAAGGTCGCCTGAGACGAACCTTCGCGAACCGATTTAGGCCAAACCATCATGCTCGAGTGTGAAATCGGATTTCACACTCGAGCATGATGGCGCTGCAATGACCTAATCGACGACATGGTCAAATGACCGAGCCGTCCACCTTCACCGCTGTCGACCTGTTGCGCCTTCCGGCGCCGACGATCGGCGAGACCCTCAATCTAGATACATTATACGGCCAGCTACAGGCGCTCTTGCCGACATCCGATGGGCCAGCCGAATCCGAGTCCGTCGTCAAATTGCTCAAGTTCGCCGCCTATCGCAAGATGCTCCCGCCCGCCCGCGTGAACGCCGCTGCTCGCGCCGTCATGCCAGCCTGCGCAATCGGTGCCGATCTCGACAACCTTGCCGCACTCATGAGCGCCAAGCTCCTGCTCATCACCCCAGGAAACATGCATGCGAATGCGCCTCCGGTCTGTGCAGGCGACGCGGAATTCCGGCGCTGCCAGCACCGCGCCCTAGAGGGCTATTCGGGTACCCGCCCCGAGGGCGCGTATATCTTCCAAGCGCTGTCCGCTGCCTTTGACCTGCTCGACGCTAGCGCGACCATTCCGACGGCAGGCGAGGTCCGGATCACCGTCCTGTCGCGGGTCCGCAAAAGCACGGGAGCGCCGACACTGCTCAACACGGTGCTCGCCTATGTCACAGCTGAAACGAGCCGTCCGCTCACCGATCAGTCCGTTCAGACCGCGCGACCTGCAGTCCCCGCGTCAATCACGACCGTTGCTCGCTGCGATGGATCGCCTGCACACTCGTTGCAGCGTCAACCGCGATCATTGGCTTGGTTGAGACCGCAGCGGTGTGGGCGCCGATCGCCGGCCTGGATGCCCCGTTCCCGCCCACCCGTGCAGATCCGCGACCGCATCGCCGCACTGTACGACGTCGAATATCGCAAGGAAGCAGCATGAAGAACGTCGCTCAGGCGAAGCAGGCCGGCCACGCCAGCGCAGGCGGCCGCTTCATGCGCATCGATGACGTGATCGCGAGTACGGGCCTAAGCCGCTCGACGATCTACCGGATGATTGCGAACGAGGAATTCCCGCCTCAGCATCTGCTGACGAAGCGCTGCATCGGCTGGTGGCAATCGGACGTAGATTCTTGGCTGCGTGCGCGCATGGCCACGATTTCCATTCACGAGCGAGCCAATATATAGGGGGCACGGAAGGGGGCACCCGATGAGAGTACAATCAAGAAAAAGCAACCTTTACAGGTATATAGAATGACCAGCACAGTAGCAGCCCTGTCCACCAAAGCTTTGCGGTATCACCGCCCAAGCTTTGGTCCTTCGCCGGTAGCAAGGCCAGGCGCGAACCTCACAACCTTCAGATCTGTGCCGGGATGTCGTGCGGACATTGTGCGCGAAAACGCGTCCCGCGACGGCATTCGGCGCGCTTCAAACAGGGATGCCTAACCGCGGAATTGCGGTTAATGTAGGTCTATGTCTGCCAGCCGCATTGATCTCCTGACCGAAGCGCAACGGGCCTGTCTTCGACTGGTCCTGACGCATCACAATTCGAAGGAGATCGCAGCGCTGCTCGGCGTGTCGCCGTCGGCGATCGACAAGCGGATCGAACGCGCGGTTCAGATGCTGGGTGCGGGGTCGCGGTTCGAGGCTGCGCGGCTGTTGCAACGGCACGAAACCGCCGGGGATTTCGATGTGCCCGCAGAGCCCCGCGTCACGCCCTCCGCCACGCCCGCGCCCCGCGCCGCGAACGACAGGACGGAGGACGGGACGTCGCCAATGCCGTCGTCCGACCTGCTGGTCGCGACGTATGATCGGCTCCCATCCGAACCAATCGACGTAGCGCGCGCGCCGTCGCATCCGCCACAGGTCGGCCAGGACGATCCATGGGGGCTCGTCCGCCGCTTCATGGGGATGACGCCCGGAGGCGGACCGGAGGGAGCGGCGCGGAACCGCCTGTCCAAGGGGGACAGGCTGATCCGGCTGGTCGGGCTCATGGCGTTGCTGGCGATCACCACGGTGGCGCTGGTGACAATGACGATGACCATGACGAGCCTGTTCAGGCAGGTTCGCGGCAGCGCCGCCTCTCCCCGGGTTGAGCATTCGTCGCGCTGGGGTGGGAAATTCGACATGTTGAAGGAACGTCGTCAGGCAACCGACAGGGTTACCGCGGACTTTCTGAAGGCAGAGGCAGCGGTCGACCAGGCCGCGTCGCTCGCTGCTTCCTGCGTCGCGACCTTGTTGCAGCAGCGTGCGGCGGCAAGATTGCCGGTCGCGACCGGGATCGCCGCGCTGCAACTCGTCGCGGATGCATCGTCCGATCTGATCAAGGCCCGCCAGCGCTTCGTCGACGCGCACCGGGCGCTGGTCGCGGTACGCAGCGAAATCGGCCTCGGTGCCTTTTATGCCTATGGTGACGAGGGCGAGTGTCCGCCCAACGAAGGGGCTTTGCGCGACGATGCGCGACTGCACCTCGTCGTTGCCGCCTGACGACGCGGCCGGTGGATCGCTTGACCCGATAACGTGGACCGCGTCTGGATCTTCAACGCGCTGCAACTGGCGGCGACCGGCTATGCATTCTGGCGTGGCGGTGCCCCCGAGCGGCTGACCGGGCTTGCCCTGCTGCTCGCGGCACTGGCCACGCGGATGTTTCACCAGCTTGGCGCAGGCGAGTTCGTCGACGTCGAGATCGGTATCATGACCGTCGACATCGTCCTGCTCGGCGTGATGATCGCCATCACGCTGCACGCCGATCGGTTCTGGCCGGCCTGGGTCACCGCGCTCCATGCACTGGGGACCGGGGCGCATCTGGCCCGGGCGATCAACCCCGACGTGATCCGGCTCGCTTATGCGGTCCTGTCGGTCATGTGGAGCTACCCCATCGTCCTGCTGCTCGCCGTCGGAACGATGCGGCATGCCAGACGGGTCCGGTCGCGAGGCTGGGATCTCGACTGGAGCCGCCAGGACCCGACCCTTCCTTAGCCCTGCATCTGAGGCTTTAAATGTCTTATGCCATTCCTTTCATGCGACTCTTGAACGGCGCACGGCCCGGGCCGGCTCTTGCACCCGCCGCCGTCGATCCCGCCCGCCTGGTGAGCGCTGCCAAGCATCTGTACGAACTGCGTCGCCAGCGCGACGCGGCATTCGGTGCGGACCTGTTCTCCGAACCCGCCTGGGACATGCTGCTCGACCTGTTCATCTCGCATCACGAGGGGCGTCAGCTCAGCGTGTCCGCGGTGTGCATCGGCGCGCGGGCGCCCTCGGCGACGGCGCTGCGCTACCTTGCGATCCTGCAGGAGGCGGGTCTCGTCCTGCGGACCCGCGACAAGAATGACGGTCGACGATCGCATATCCAGCTGTCGGTCGTCGGGCGTCAGCGGATGAGCGATCTGCTCGCGGGTCTGGTGGATTGCTGATCCTCATGCCGGCCGGGTGACCGGTCGAGCTTGACGGACGAACGAACAAGATGCCTGCGGCCGGCGCCGACCGGGCGTCTTCGCGGCCGCTGCCGCACGGCTCGATCCGGCGCGCATGGCGGGCCCCGATCCGGCCATCCGCCATCCAAAGCTTGAAAAATTGCGCCTGCGATGGCATGTAAGTCTCGGATACCCGTCAATTTTACTGGTTTGCGGGCCTCCCAATAAATTCCGGCAAATGGGCGAGGACTTTGAGCAACGGTTGTGCTCGGTCGATCGCTTCTTTGCGTCTTTCGGCCGATCCTGCGCAGCCCATCCATCATCCGGCGATGCGCCCTTAGCCGTCTCCGCCCCTCGGGGGCCGGGATCGGGGGCGGGCAGGCGGTAACGAAAAAGGCATCATAGTGCGAATTGGATCGAACGACGACACGCGGACCGCCGAGCAGTCAGGCGACGCTCCGGCGGCCGGCACGGGCGTAACGCGCCGCAATCTTCTAGGCTCGGCGATCGTTGCGGGCGTCGCGGGGTCCTCCGCCATGGTCCCCCTGTCGTCGGCGCAGGCCGCGACGACGGAACGCTCGGTCGACGTGCTGCTGATCGGCGGCGGCATCATGAGCGCGACGCTCGCCGTGTTGCTGCGCCAGCTCGAGCCGAGCTGGACGATCGAGCTGGTCGAGCGGCTCGACAAGGTCGCCGAAGAGAGCTCGGGCGGCTGGAACAACGCGGGCACCGGCCATTCGGCGCTGTGCGAACTCAACTACACGCCGGTCAACGCGGCCGACGGCCGTGTCGAGATCGCCAAGGCGGTCGAGATCAACGAGCAGTTCCAGGTCACGCGCCAGTTTCTCAGCCACCAGGTCAAGGCCGGCATGCTCGGCGCACCGCGGACGTTCATCAACTCTACTCCGCACATGAACCTCGTCTGGGGCGACGCAAATGTCGCCTTCCTGCGCAAGCGCTGGGAAGCTCTGAGCGCCAGCCCGCTCTTCTCCGGCATGGAATTCTCCACCGACCGCGCCCAGATCGCCAAATGGGTGCCGCTGATGATGCAGGGCCGCGACGCGTCGCTGCCGCTTGCAGCGACCCGCTCGCCGCTCGGCACGGATTGCGACTGGGGTGCGGTGACTCGGCAATATATCGCCGCGCTCGACAAGCAGGCGAACTTCACGCTGACGACGGGGCATGAGGTCCGGTCGCTCGAGCGCAACGCCAAGGGCGGCTGGGAAGTCACCGCGCGCGACATGAAGACCGACGACAAGCAGGTCATCAATGCGCGCTTCGTCTTTGCCGGCGCGGGTGGCGGCGCACTGCCGATCCTGCAGAAGTCGGGCATCCCCGAGGCGGACGATTATGCCGGCTTCCCGGTCGGCGGCTCCTTCCTGGTCGCGGACAAGCCGGAGATCACGCATCGCCATCTCGCCAAGGTCTACGGCAAGGCCGCGGTCGGCTCACCGCCCATGTCGGTCCCGCATCTCGACACCCGCTATCTCGACGGCAAGCAGGCGCTGCTGTTTGGACCGTTCGCGACCTTCTCGACCAAGTTCCTGAAGCAGGGGTCCTATTTCGATCTGCCTGCATCGGTGACGATCGACAATTTCCGGCCGATGGTCGCAGTCGGCTGGGACGATTTCGCGCTGGTCGAATATCTCGCGGGGCAGCTGATCATGTCGGATGCCGACCGGATGGAGGCGCTGCGCGAATATTTCCCCGGCGCCAAGGACGGCGACTGGCGCTTGTGGCAGGCGGGCCAGCGCGTGCAGATCATCAAGCGCGACCCTGAAAAGGGCGGGGTGCTCAAGCTGGGCACCGAGATCGTCGCGTCGAAGGACGGCTCGATCGCGGCGCTGCTCGGCGCGTCGCCCGGTGCGTCTACCGCGCCGTCGATCATGCTCGACCTGCTCAAGAAGGTGTTTCCGAACCGGCTGTCGACCGCCGGCTGGCAGGCCAAGATCCGCGAGATCGTCCCGAGCTACGGCATCAAGCTCAATGAGCATCCCGAACTGCTCGCCGATCACTGGGGCAATACCGCCGAGACGCTGCAACTCGCCATCGCCTCGCCGGCGGTCCACGTCGCGACCAAGCCCCGGCCCGCCGCGATGCGCGTCAAGCCGGACCGCAGCCCCGACCTCGCCCTCTGACCTCTGTCCTCGATCGCGCCCTCCCCGGCATTGCCGGGGAGACCGTCGGGCGACGGACGATATGGCGGGGCTGCGCTTGTCGTAGCGGAGTTCGTCGCTTCGTCGAGACGCCGATGCTCGCCGGTCTGGGGGCTCAGCTGCTCCTCCAGCGCCGTGTCGTCCCGGTCCGCTAAACCGAAACGGCCGACGGCGCGGGGTGACACTCGGCCTCGGCACTCAGAAAGGCCCTCCACGCATCGACAAAGGTCGGCATCGAGAACGCGTCGAGACGCGCCTCGAGATCGACCCGCCGTGCCGCGATCTGGTCCGGGCGGAGTTCGGCAAGCTGTATCATCCCCGCGGCGATGGCCTCGACGGAGTGCGGATCCACCGCGATCGCGCTTGGTCCCGCGACCTCTTCGAGGACGCTGTCGGCGCTGATCAGCGGCACCAGTCCGTTACGCATCGCTTCTGCGACGGGGACGCCAAATCCTTCGAGAAGGCTCACCAGCACGAACCCCCGCGCATGCGCATAGAGCCAGCGCAACTGCTCGTCCGAGACATAGGGCAGGAGGATGACGCCGGGGGTTTGCTCGGCCTCGGCGATGACGGCCTCGGATCCCGGCTCGCGACTGCCGCAGATGACATAGTGATAGCCCGCATCGGCGAGGCCCGCATGCGCGAATGCGCGGATGCTGGCCAGCTGGTTCTTGCGGCGCCCGATGCTGCCCACGGTCAGCAGAAACAGGCCTTCGACGCCGTCCACGGCGTGTTGCGCGCCACCCGCCACGCCGGTGCGGATCGGTGGATAGATCACGGTGGCGGGGGACCCGGTGCCATAGAGCCGCTGAAATGCTGTCCGCGATGCCTGGCTGACAAAGGCCATGCGGGGCTGGCGTTCGGCGATGCGTGCATAGACCCGCTCGTAGAGCGCGGTGACGGACGGGGCGAAGAGTTCGGGATGCGTCAGGGGGCCGAGATCGTGGCACAGCACGGCATCATGCGACGTGACGTGCCAGCCCAGCACGGTCATCGGATCGAGATGAAGGACCGCGCGTCGGCTCCGCTGTCGCGGCAGCCGCTTGGGATACCGGGCTCTGAGGCGATCCTCTTCGGCCCATAATCGACCGATGACTTTGCGGGACAAGGCATTGATGCCGACCCTTTCGGCAAGTCTCCATATCTTCACGCTGCGAAATACCTCCGGGAGCGTGTCGATAATGTCCCTGCCGATAAAATACTTTCCAGTTCGATTATGAAGTGAAAGGGTGAAGTCGACGTCCCATCGTTGAAAATGCTTGCTAATAGTATTTCATCCAAAATCGATCAACAATTTAGATAAAATAATTAACAGCAATATACAGATCGGTCACGTCGAAACCTGAAACAAGTCCTCAATTTGAACCAATCCGAAGACAAGGGGTCGTGTTATCTAAGGCGCAGTATTAGTTAAGCCAGAAGTAATTACTTGTGGTGGCGCGTCTTACGCCATCATTAGCCGATGACCGGGTCATGCCCGTCGGGACTGGCTGACAAGATTGGAAACGATGGAGCGGGTAACGGGAATCGAACCCGTGTATTCAGCTTGGAAGGCTGCTGTACTACCATTGTACTATACCCGCGAAGCCGGCGTTGCCGCGGCCTGCGCCCCCGCTCTGACCGTCGCGAAGGCGAGACGGGTGGCAGAAGGTGTAGGGTCGCGATAGCGCGGGTCGTGGGGTGGTGCAAGCCGGGGCAGGATGGTTCATGGTTTGCTGACGAAAATCGGCTACCCCTGGCGCCATGTCCGACGCGCCCGTGCTTCCCGAGACGACGAGCCTGACCCTGCAGCGCCGCCGCGCCGCGGATCCGCGCCCCGCGTCCGCGGTCAGTCACGGCGCCGGGCTGGCGGGGCTGGCGGGCGTGCTCGGCTGGGTGGCGTGCGCGCGCGGCTGGGGAATGGACGGGCCCTATGCCGCGCTGGTCAACCTGCTCGCCTGCGCGGTCCCGATGATCCTGTGGTCGGTGCTGGTCGACAAGGTCCATCGCCGGCCGAGCACCGGGCTGGACTGGTCGCGGCCCCGGCCATGGCGCGAGACGATCGACGTCAGCCTGACAAAGCTCGCCGCCTTCTGGGTGACCTGGGCGGGGATCGCGGTGATCTATGGCACCGGGCGATTCTATTGGGAGGGAAATTTCGCCTTTGCGATGTGGTGCTTCACCAACGCCGCGCCGATCCTCGTCCTCGTGTCGATCCCCTATGTCCTTTGGCTCGACCGCTATCTGGTCGCGCCGAAGGACGGCGCGTGGTCGCTCGGGGCATGGCTGACCGGGCAGCCGGGGGTCGACCGTGCTGCGCTTCACAACCACCTGCGCAGCTGGGGAGTGAAGGCGTTCTTCTTGGCCTTCATGCTCGCGATCGTGCCGGGCGGGTTCGGCGAGTTCATCCGCGGCGACACAAGCGCGATCCTGCGCGACCCTGTCGCGCTCGCCAGGTGGCTGATCACCTTCATGTTCCTGATCGACGTCGCCTTTGCGACGGTCGGCTATGTCCTGACGCTGCGACCGCTCGATTCGCATATCCGCAGCGCCAATCCGTTTGCGGCGGCGTGGATGGCGGCGTTGATGTGCTATCCGCCGATCATCCTGATGAGTGACGGCGGGCCGATGGACTATCACCCGGGCACGCAGGAATGGGACGTCTGGTTCCAGTATCACCCCGTCCTGCTGGTGCTGATCGGCGCGGTGCTGGTCGCGCTGACCGCGATCTATGCGTGGGCGACGATGGCGTTCGGCCTGCGATTCTCGAATCTCACCAACCGCGGGATCCTGACGCACGGGCCCTATGCCTGGTCCCGGCACCCCGCCTATCTGTCGAAAAACCTGTTCTGGTGGCTGTCGACGATCCCCGTGCTGACGACGGGGACGCCGATCGACGCGGTGCGCGCGACCCTGCTGCTCACGGCGGTCAGCGGGGTCTATTACTGGCGTGCGCGGACCGAGGAGCGGCATCTGGGCCTCGACCCCGATTACCGCGCCTATAGCGACTGGATGGCGCGCAACGGACCGGTACCGCGCCTCCTGGCGTGGGTGGCCGGGTCGCGCCGCGCGTCAGGCGCCTAGAAGCTTTCCACGCCGTAAACCTTGGCGATATCGCCGCCCCAGGCGCCGTTATACTTGTCGAGCAGCAGCTCGGCGGGGACCTTGCCCGAACGGACGATCTCGCGCAGCGGATCGAGGAAGCCGGTCTCGTTGTCGCCCGCCTTGTTCAGCCGCGCGCGCGACGACAGGCCGGCACCCGCGATATCAAGCACCTGTGCAGCGATGTCGCGCAACTGGCCGCCACCTGCGATCGGCGCATTCAGCCCGAGCTTGGGCACCGAATCGCGCAATGACTGGCGTTCGTCGATCGTCCAGTCCTTGACCAGATCCCATGCCGCATCGAGCGCACCCTGATCGTAGAGCAGCCCGACCCAGAGCGCGGGCAGCGCGCAGATCCGGTTCCACGGTCCGCCATCGGCGCCGCGCATCTCGAGGAAGGTCTTCAGCCGCACCTCGGGAAAGGCGGTCGAGAGATGATCGGTCCAGTCGTCGAGCGTCGGCTTTTCGCCGGGCAGGACGCTGAGCTCGCCCTTCAGGAAGTCGCGGAAGCTGAGCCCCGCCGCGTCGATATATTTGCCGTCGCGGTAGACGAAGTACATCGGCACATCGAGCGCATAGTCGGTGTAGCGGTCATAGCCGAAGCCGTCCTCGAACACGAAGGGCAGCATGCCGGTGCGGTGCGGGTCGGTGTCGGACCAGATATGGCTGCGATAGGACAGCATGCCGTTGGGCTTGCCCTCGGTGAACGGCGAATTGGCGAACAGCGCGGTCGCGAGCGGCTGAAGCGCGAGGCCGACGCGGAATTTCTTCACCATGTCGGCTTCCGATGCGTAATCCAGGTTCACCTGGATCGTGCAGGTCCGCAGCATCATGTCGAGCCCCATGCTGCCGACGCGCGGCATGTGCCGCAGCATGATCGCATAGCGCCCCTTGGGCATGATCGGCAGCTCGGCGCGGGTCTTGTCGGGCCACATGCCCAGGCCGAGGAAGCCGATGCCGAGCTTCTCGCCCGCGGCCTTGACCTGTTCGAGATGGCGGCCGGTCTCGGCGCAGGTTTCATGGAGGGTCTCGAGCGGCGCGCCCGAGAGTTCGAACTGGCCCGCGGGCTCGAGGCTGATGCTCCCGTCCGCACCGGTCATCGCGATGACGTTCTCGGTACCGTCGGGGCCGCGCTCGAACACGGGGGCCCAGCCATATTGCTCGAGGTCGCCGAGCAGCGCGCGGATGCCGCCCGCCTCGGTGTACGAAGGCGCGCGATGGTCGTCCTTCGCATACACGAATTTCTCGTGCTCGGTGCCGATCCGCCAGCGGTCCTTGGGCTTTTCACCGCGCGCGAAGCTGGCGATCAACTGGTCGCGCGACTCGATCGTCGGGCTGGTCTTTGCAGGGGCGGTCTTGCTCGTCATCGCCGCGCCTTACGCGGCGATGAACGAGGGTGCTAGAGGGGATTCGGACCGGTCGGTAGCAATGTCACGCGACGGGTGACGGGACGGGCGGTTCGGCCGCCCAATCGCCCGCTGCGGCCATCCACAGCGCGACCGCCGCCGCCGCTGCGGTTTCCGCGCGGAGGATGCGCGGGCCGAGGCCAATGCCGACCGCCTGCGGGTGCGCGCGAATCGCCACACGCTCGTCGGCGTCGAAACCGCCTTCGGGGCCGATCAGGATCGCCGCGGGACCGGCATGCGCGTGCATTGCCGCGAGCGCGGGCGCGCCGCCCGTCTCGTCCGCAAAGAACAGCGTGCGATCGGCGGGCCAGTCGCGGAGCAAAGCTGCGAGCTTCACCGGTTCGGCGACCTGCGGCAGCGCGGTGCGCCCGCATTGCTCGGCCGCCTCGATCATGTGCGTGCGCAGACGGTCGGTATTGGGCTTGTCGACCACGGTGCGGCGCGTGACGACCGGGACGAGCCGGTCGACGCCGAGCTCGCACGCCTTCTCCGCCAACCAGTCGACCCGGCCCTTCTTGATAGGCGCGGCACAGAGCCACAGATCGGGCACCGCCTCGCGTTCGCGGAGCCGTTCGGTCACGTCGAGGACGAGGTCGCGCTTGCCGACGCTGGCCGCGGTGGCGAGCCATTCGCCGGTGCGGTCGTCGAACAGCTTGACCGGGTCGCCGATCTTCAGCCGCATGACGCCCGCGAGATAATGCGCGGCGGGGCCGTCGACCGGGAGTGGACCGGAGCTTAGCGGCGTGTCGACGAACAGCCGCGGCGTGGATTGCGGCGGCCAGGCTGGGGTTGCAGGCATTGCGGGGGCCTAGCAAATCCCGCCGCATGCGGGGAGGGCGTTTCGCTCGTTCGCGATCCTCCGCCGTCCGGAGGATTGGTTAGCGGCGGTTCCAGAGTTTGCGGGCGACGATCCACACGATGATCGCGACCGCGATGCCGAGGATCAGCGCGCCCGCGACCGCGCCGGCGACGCGGAAGATGCCCCAGAAGAGCGCCTCGACGAAACGGCCGACCGCGACCGACAGGCCGATCATGCAAAGGGGCTCGAACGCGACACTGACGCTATCCTAGCCGCTGCGGGCTTGCGCGCCAAACGCCGTCTTCCTACGCCCCGCGTCATGCAGACCACACCGAGCCCGTTGGACATCGTCCCCGACAGCGAACATCGCGGCCTGGTCGCGCGGCTGCCGCCGACGCTGCGCGGGCTGGCGCTGCTCGCGCGGTTCGACCGGCCGATCGGCTGGTGGCTGTTGTTCTGGCCCGGCGCCTGGGGGATCGCGCTGGCGGGCGGGGCGTGGGCGCGCTGGGATCTGATCGCGTGGTTCCTGCTCGGCAGCATCGCGATGCGCGGCGCAGGCTGCGTGTTCAACGACATCGTCGATCGCGATCTCGACGCGCAGGTCGCGCGGACGCGCGCGAGACCGATCCCGAGCGGGCTCGTCTCGTTGCGGCTGGCGTGGATCTGGCTCGGCGTGCTGGCGCTCGTCGGGCTGGTCGTGCTGCTGCAGCTGACGCCGCTCGCCGCGATCGTCGCGCTGGCGAGCCTCGCGCCGGTCGCCGCCTATCCGTTCATGAAGCGCATCACCTGGTGGCCGCAGGCATGGCTCGGGCTGGTGTTCAGCTGGGCGTTGCTGGTCGGGTGGAGCGACATCGCCGGCGCGCTGACGTTGCCGATGTGGCTGCTCTATGCGGGGTCGATCGCCTGGGTGATCGGCTATGACACGATCTATGCGCTGCAGGACCGCGAGGACGATGCGATGATCGGCGTCCGGTCGTCAGCGCTGCGCATGGGGCGGCATGTAAAGGCGGGGGTCGGGATTTTCTATGCGATCGCGGTCGGGTTCTGGGCGGCGGCGTTCTGGACGATGCGGCCCGATCCGCTTGCGATCGCCGCGCTGGCGCCCGCCGCGCTGCATCTGGGGTGGCAGGTCGTCACGCTGCACGCGGACGACGGCGCCGGCGCGCTCGCCCGATTCCGCGCCAACCGCTTCACGGGGTTGCTGATCTTCCTTGCCTGCGTGGTTGTCGGCACGAGCCTGTGACCCTAGATCGGCGACATGCTCACACCCGATCAAGCCCGCGACCGCGCCCATGACATCGTAGCGCGAGCCAAGGCCGCCGGCGCGGATGCCGCCGATGCGGTCTTCGCCGCCGATGCCTCGCTCGACGTTTCGATCCGCCTCGGCAAGCTCGAGGATATCGGCCGGTCGGAAAGCGAGGACCTGGGCCTGCGCGTGTTCGTCGGCAAGCGATCCGCGAGCGTCTCGACCTCCGACCTGTCGTCCGCGGCGATGGACGCACTCGCGGCGCGCGCGGTGGCGATGGCGCGCGAGGCGCCCGAGGATGCCTGGGCCGGCCTCGCCCCCGAAAACCGCCTGTTGCACGGCGTACCGCCGATGCTCGGGCTTGCCGATCACGGTGGGGTCTCGCCCGAGCAGCTGCGCGATGCGGCGACCGCGGCGGAGGATGCGGCGCGCGCGGTGCCCGGCGTGACGAACAGCGAAGGCGGTGGCGCGAGCGCATCGAGCAGTGTCTGGGCGCTTGCCACGAGCCATGGCTTCGCGGGCGCCTATGCCTCGACCGCCTATGGCGTGTCGGCGAGCGTGCTGGCGGGCGAGGGCGGCGCGATGCAGCGCGACTATGCCTATCACAGCGTGCGGCACCGCCAGCATCTCGAATCGCCCGAGGCGATCGGGCAGCGCGCGGGCGAGCAGGCGGTCGCGCGGCTCAATCCGGGGCGGCTCGCGAGCGGGCCGATGACCGTGGTGTACGATCCGCGTGTCGGCAGCTCGCTGCTCGGGCACCTGATCGCGGCGATCGCGGGGCAGGCGATCACGCGCAAGACCAGCTTCCTGCTCGATTCGCTGGGCCAGCAGGTGTTTGCGCATGGCATAACGATCCGCGACGATCCGCATCGGCCTTACGGATTGCGGTCGCGGCCGTTCGATGGCGAAGGCCTCCCGGTCTCGCCGACCGCGATCATCGAGCACGGCATGCTCGAAAGCTGGCTGCTCGATTCGGCCTCGGCACGCCAATTGGGGCTTGAGCCAACCGGCCATGCCGCGCGCGGCGTCAACGGCGCGCCGGGTGTGTCGACGAGCAATGTGTTCATGGAGGCGGGCACGATGCCCCCCGAGACGCTGATCGAGGATATCGTGTCGGGCGTCTATGTCACCGAACTGATGGGCGGCGGCGCGAATGGCGTCACGGGCGACTACAGCCGCGGCGCGGCGGGCTTCAGAATCGAGAATGGCGTCATCACCGGGCCGGTCGCCGAATTCACGATCGCGGGGAATGCGAAGGACATGTTCCTGGCGATGACCCCCGCCAACGATCTCGAATTCCGCTACGGCATCAACGTGCCGACGTTGCGCGTGGAGGGGATGACGGTGGCGAGTGGCTGAACCGCCCCCGGGTCCCGTCACGACGTTGCGCGAGGCGGTCGAATCGATCGCTGCCGAAGCCGGGCAGATGGCGCTCGCGCGGTTCGGGACCGATTTCCACCGCTGGGAAAAGACGCCGGGCAGCCCGGTGTGCGAGGTTGATATCGATATCGACCGGATGTTGAAGGTGCGGCTGTCCGCACTCTTGCCCGATGCCGGCTGGCTGTCGGAGGAAACCGCCGACAATCCCGCGCGGCTCGCGCGCGACCGGCTCTGGGTCGTCGACCCGATCGACGGCACGCGCGACTATATCCGGGCACGTCCGGGCTGGTGCGTGTCGATCGCGCTGGTCGAGCGCGGGCGGGTGGTGATCGGCGTGCTCGATGCGCCGGCACGGGGCGAGATCTGGTCGGCGGCGCTGGGCGAAGGCGCGACGCTCAACGGTGCAGTGCTGCGCGCCGGATCCCGCACTGACTTTCCCGGATCGCGCGTGCCGACCGATGCGCTGCCCAAGGCGGACCGCGATCTCGTGGTGGTCGAGAAACCCAATTCTATCGCGCTCAGGATCGCGATGGTCGCGGCGGATCGGGCGGATCTGGTCGCGACGCTGCGCTGGGGAAATGAGTGGGACATCGCCGCCGCCGCGCTGGTCGCGAGCGAGGCGGGCGCCGCAGTGACCGACGCGGTCGGGATCCCGCTGGTGTTCAACAAGCCGCGCCCGCAGGCGTTCGGGGTCGTCGCGAGCACGCGCGGGATCCACCGCGCGGCGATCGCGCGGCTGGCGGATCGGGCGGCGGCTATTCTGGGGTAGGGCTGGGCGCTTCGCTGGACACGAAAAAGGCCGGAGGTTTCCCTCCGGCCTTTTTCGTTTTGGGGAGCGCCGCGGCTAAGCCGCGTCGTCGGACCTCGCGTGAGCGAGGCCGGCCGAGCTTGTAAGCCTGGCCGGCTTCGCCGTGTCAGGCTTACGCGCTCTGCTTAGCCCGGCTCGCGCGCTTGCGCTCGTTCGCGTCGAGGAAGCGCTTGCGCAGACGGATCGACTTCGGCGTGACTTCGACCATCTCGTCGTCGTCGATGTACGCGATCGCCTGCTCCAGCGTCGCACGCTTCGGCGGGGACAGGCGGACCTGGTCGTCCTTGCCGCCGCTTGCGCGGAAGTTGGTCAGCGCCTTGGTCTTCATCGGGTTGACCTCGAGGTCGTCCGGCTTCGCGTTCTCGCCGACGATCATGCCCTCATAGAGAGCCTCGCCGTGGCCCACGAACAGGATGCCGCGCTCTTCGAGCGGACCCAGTGCGTAGTTGTTCGCTTCGCCCGAGCCGTTCGAGATCAGCACGCCGTTCTTGCGGCCTTCGATCTGGCCCTTGTGCGGACCATACTTCTCGAACAGCCGGTTCATGATGCCCGTGCCGCGCGTGTCGGACAGGAATTCACCATGATAGCCGATCATCCCGCGGCTCGGCGCCGAGAAGGTGATGCGGGTCTTGCCACCGGTCGACGGACGCATGTCGGTCATCTCGGCCTTACGGATGTTCATCTTCTCGACGACGGTGCCCGAATGCTCCTCGTCGACGTCGATGATGACGGTCTCGTACGGCTCGGTCTTCTTGCCGTCCTCGTCCTCGCCGAACAGCACGCGCGGACGCGAGATGCCGAGCTCGAAGCCCTCGCGGCGCATCGTCTCGATCAGCACGCCCAGCTGAAGCTCGCCACGACCGGCGACTTCGAAGCTGTCCTTGTCGGCCGCCTCGGTCACCTTCACGGCGACGTTCGACTCGGCTTCGCGGAACAGACGCTCGCGGATCATGCGCGACGTCACCTTGGTACCCTCGCGGCCCGCCATCGGCGAGTCGTTCACGGCAAAGCGCATCGACAGCGTGGGGGGATCGATCGGCTGCGCGTGCAGCGGCTCGGTCACCGTGATGTCGGCGATCGTGTCGGCGACGGTCGCAACCGAAAGCCCTGCGAGCGAGATGATGTCGCCGGCCTTGGCTTCGTCGACTGGCACGCGGTCGAGACCGCGGAACGACATGATCTTGGACGCACGACCCGTCTCGATGATCTTGCCGTCGTTATCGAGCGCGTGGATCGCCTGGTTGGTCTTCACGGTGCCCGAATTGACGCGACCGGTGAGGACGCGGCCGAGGAACGGATCGCGGTCGAGCAACGTGACGAGGAAGGTGAACGGCACGCCGGCGACTTCCACGGCCGGAGGCGGCACGTGCTTCACGATCGTCTCGAACATCGGGATCAGCGTGCCTTCGCGCGCATCCATGTCGGTCGAGGCATAGCCGTTGCGGCCCGAGGCGTAGAGCACGGGGAAATCGAGCTGGTCGTCGTTCGCGTCGAGCGACACGAACAGATCGAACACTTCGTCGAGCACTTCCTGGATGCGCGCGTCGTTGCGATCGACCTTGTTGACGACGACGATCGGCTTGAGGCCGAGTGCCAGCGCCTTGCCGGTGACGAACTTGGTCTGCGGCATCGCGCCTTCCGACGAATCGACCAGCAGCACGACGCCGTCGACCATCGACAGGATGCGCTCGACTTCGCCGCCGAAATCGGCGTGGCCGGGCGTGTCGACGATGTTGATGCGGATGCTCTCGCTCTCGCCCGGGGGCGTCCAGTCGACCGAGGTCGGCTTGGCGAGAATCGTGATCCCGCGCTCCTTTTCGAGGTCGTTGGAATCCATTGCGCGCTCTTCGACACGCTGGTTGTCGCGGAAGGTGCCGGACTGGCGGAAGAGCTGGTCGACCAGCGTCGTCTTGCCGTGATCGACGTGCGCAATGATCGCCACGTTGCGGAGGCTCATGGGAATGCTTTCGGTTTGGACGGAATTTGCAGGCGCGCTTAGCGTTTATTCCGCGATGCGGCAAGTTTGGCGTTTCGATTGCCGCCCGAATGGTTCCCCGCTGCCGGAAAAATCGCCGATCGCGAGCCTGTTTCGGGGTGGCCCGCGCCAGTCTCCGGGCGAGCCGCCAAGACGATTGCGTGGCTTGCGTGTATTATCTAGACACCACAGTTGAATGCGGGTGTCGTTCCCCTAGGATGCGGCACCGATTGGAGGATTGCATGGCGACGACACCCGAGACGCTGACGACCGAGCCCGGCCTGGTCCTGACGCCGCCCGACCCCGTGCCGACTGTCTCCGCGACGAAGGCCGCGGGACTCGTCCCGGTCGATGCGGGGGTGAAGTCACAGCTCGACGATCGCGTCGCGGGCTTTGTCACCGATCTGGTCGCGCAGGACGTCAACAGCCCCGAATTCGGCAAGCGCGTCGATGCGATCACCGCGATGGGGGCGAAGGAAATCCGCGAGGCGGCGGGCCAGTCGAACCGGTTCCTCGACCGCCCGGTCCGCGCGATGGATCAGGAAACCGGCGTCGGCAAGGATCTGGCCGAGCTGCGCCGCGTCGTCGAGGATCTCGATCCCGGCAAGAAGGGTAACCTGACCGCGCCGCAGAAGCTGTTCGGGATCATCCCGTTCGGCGGCAAGATGCGCAATTATTTCGACGGCTACAAATCGTCGCAGACCCATATCGCGCAGATCCTGAAGAGCCTGTCGTCGGGCAAGGACGAGCTGCTGATGGACAATGCCGCGATCGATACCGAGCGCGCCAATCTGTGGGCGGCGATGGGGCGGCTCGAACAGATGATCCATCTGTCGAAGACGATGGATGCGAAGCTCGAGGACGTCGCGAACGATCTCGACCACAGCGATCCGGCCAAGGCCAAGGCGATCCGCGAGACGGCGCTGTTCTACACGCGCCAGCGCACGCAGGACCTGCTGACGCAGATGGCGGTCACCGTGCAGGGCTATCTCGCGCTCGATCTGGTCAAGAAGAATAATGTCGAGCTGGTGAAGGGCGTCGACCGCGCCTCGACCACGACCGTGTCCGCGCTGCGCACCGCGGTGACGGTCGCGCAGGCGCTGACCAACCAGAAGCTGGTGCTCGAACAGATCACCGCGCTCAACACGACGACCGCGAACATCATCGATTCGACCGGCAAGCTGCTCAAGTCGCAGACCGCGCAGATCCATGAACAGGCCGCATCGGCGACGATCCCGCTGGAGACGCTGCAGCGCGCGTTCCAGAATATCTACGACACGATGGACGCGATCGACGTGTTCAAGTTGAAGGCGCTCGACAGCATGAAGACCACGGTCGGCGCGCTGTCGAACGAGGTCGACAAGTCGCGCGGCTATATAGCGCGGGCGGAGGGCGCGACGCAGGGGCAGCTGGGCGGCCCGTCGCCAAGCGCGTTCAAGCTGGAGGCGATGTAGGGCGTGAGCGAAGTCGACGACGCCATCGCCAGCGCGCGCGCCTCCTGGTCGCGGATATCGGACGACCGCGGCGCCGTCGGCGCGGCCCGGCTGCCGACGCGGGCCCGTGCGCGCAATACGCAGGCGATCGGCAAGCGGCTGACGCGGATCGTCGTGGCGGATGCGGTGATCCTGATTGCCGCCATGGTGATCGGCTGGGTGGTGCCGCTCGGGATCGGCGGGGCGATGCTGGTGATGGCGTTGCTGGTCGCGGCGACATTGCTGTTCGCGGTGTGGCCCGCCGAGCGCGCGCCGACGCCCGAGCGGCTCGCATCGGTCGATATCAAGGCGCTGCCGCTGCAGACCGAACGCTGGCTGGAGGCGCAGCGCCCCGCCTTGCCCGCGCCCGCGGTGACCCTGGTCGACCGGATCGGCTTGCGGCTCGAAACGCTTGCGCCGCAGCTCGCGCGGTTCGCCGACGACGCGCCCGAGGCGATCGAGGTGCGCAAGCTGGTCGGCGAGCAGCTGCCCGCGTTCGTCAAAGATTACGAACGCGTGCCCCAGGCGCTGCGCACGACGCCGCGTAATGGCCGCACGCCCGATGCCGAACTCGTCGCGGGACTGTCGCTGATCGAGCAGGAGATTGGCGAGATGACGCAAAGGCTCGCGCAGGACGATCTCGACACGCTGGCGACGCGCGGTCGCTTCCTGGAGATGAAATATCGCGACGAGACCTAGCAGGCCGTCATGGCGGGGCGGGGATGCTCTCCACGCCGTTAAACCTCAGCTTAACAGCACATTCCGCTTCGGTTCAGCCCGACTCGGATAGAGCGGGACCACGGTCGCGGTTCATGCGTTTGCTTCTTGCGGACCGGACGTAGAGGAGGTTCCCGATGAACGGATTGATGAAGAAGGCAGGTCTCGGCATCGCACTTGCAGCGACCGCGCTGACCGCGGCGGCGCCGGCCGATGCGCAGCGTTGGGGTCGCGGCTATCGTGGCGGTGGCTGGGGTGGGTATCACCATCGCGGCGGCGGCAATGTCGCGGGTGCGGCGGTGCTGGGCGGTATCCTTGGGCTCGGTGTCGGTGCGGCGATCGCGAGCAGCAACCGCGACCGCTATGTCGACCGCGGCTATTATAATGGCGGCTATTACGATGGTCCGCCGGTACGAACCTATTACCGCCAGGATTATCGCCCGCGGTGCTGGAGCGAGTGGCGGGTCGATCCCTATTATGGCGATCAGGTCCAGGTGCAGGTCTGCAGCTGATCTGGTCTGACGGAAAACGCGGCGTCGGGAGCAATCCCGGCGCCGTTTTTTTGTGGCGCCACCCGCCCGCTTGCGGCTAAGCGCGCGCGATGACCGACACCCCCCCAGATCGCCTTTCGACCAACCATCGCAGCCCGTTCTTCCAGCAGGAGCTGCTGGAGCGCGGGATCGGCATCCGCTTCAAGGATGGCGTGCGCCACGACGTCGAGGAATATTGCATCTCCGAAGGCTGGATCCGCGTCGCGCTCGGCAAGAAGGTCGATCGCAACGGCAACCCGCTGACGCTGAAGCTGTCGGGGCCGGTCGAGGCATGGTTCGAGCGGCCTGCGGCTTCGGACGGGGCTACGGACGACGCCGACGAGGTTTAAGCCTCGCGTTCACGAAACCTACCCCGTCATCCTGGGCTTGACCCAGGATCCAGAGTCACAGGCGCCACCCTGCGTAACTCTGGATCCTGACTTTCGTCAGGATGACGGGGAAGGGGCGTGGCTTAAGCCGCCACGCCCTCCAAAGCCTCGCTCGCCTCCAGCCACTTGGCTTCGCTTGCCTCGAGCTTCGCATTCACCTCGGCACGACGCTTGCTGAGATCGCCCATCGACATCCGCGAGAAGCGCGGCTCGGCGTTGGCCAGGTCGACCATCGCACGATCGATCGCGTTGCGTTCCTTGGTGAACTTCGCGGTCTGTTCCTCGACCTCGCGCAGTGTCTTGCGCAGCGCCGCGTCGTTGCTCTTGGCCTCCGCCGCGGCTTTCTTGCCCGCCTTCTTGTCGGCCTTCGACGCCGCATCGCCCTTGCCCGCATCGCCCTTCAGGACGAACGCGATGTAATCGTCGAGGCTGCCGTCGAATTCCTTCGCCGTGCCGCCATCGACCAGCACGAGCCGGTCGGCGGTCAGCTCGAGCATGTGACGGTCATGGCTGACCAGCACGACGGCGCCGGTATAGGCGTTGAGCGCCTGCACGAGCGCCTCGCGCGCGTCGACGTCGAGATGGTTGGTCGGCTCGTCGAGGATCAGCAAATGCGGCGCATCGCGGGTGATCAGCGCGAGCGCGAGCCGGGCGCGTTCGCCACCCGACAGCTTGCCGACCTTGGTCGTCGCCTTGTCGCCGGAGAAACCAAACCGGCCGAGCTGGCCGCGCACCGCGGCGGGCGTCGCGCCCTTCATCAGATGCGTCATATGCTCGATCGGCGTATCGTGCGGATCGAGTTCCTCGACCTGATACTGGGTGAAATAGCCGACCTTCATCTTGTTCGACGACGCCATGTCGCCGTCCATCGGCGTCAGCTGCGCCGCGAGCAGCCGAGCGAGCGTGGTCTTGCCGTTGCCGTTGCGCCCGAGCAGCGCGACCCGGTCGTCGGGGTCGAGCCGCATGTTGAGCCGCTTCAGGATCGGCACGTCCGCATAGCCGACCGTCGCCATGTCGAGCGTGATCAGCGGCGGACGCAGCTCGGTGGGGTTGGGGAAGCCGAACGAGAGCGTCGGATCATTGTAGCTCTCGGCGATCGGCTGCATCTTCGCGAGCATCTTCTGGCGCGACTGGGCCTGCTTGGCGGTCGAGGCGCGGGCGCTGTTCTTGGCGATATATTCCTGCAGCTTCTCGCGCTGCACCGCCTGGTTCGCGCGTGCCGCCTCGATCTGCGCCAGACGCTCGGCACGCTGACGCTCGAACGCGTCATAGCCGCCGGGATACAGCGTGATCTTGCCGCCCTGCAGATGCAGGATGTGATCGACGACGTTGTTAAGGAAATCGCGTTCGTGGCTGACGACCACGATCGTCGCCTTGTAGCTCTTGAGGAAGTCTTCGAGCCACATCACCGCTTCGAGATCGAGATGGTTCGACGGCTCGTCGAGCAGCAGCAGGTCGGGCTGCGAGAACAGCAGCGCGGCGAGCGCGACGCGCATCTTCCAGCCACCCGAGAAGCTGTCGAGCGTGCGTGCCTGCATCTCCTCGTCAAAGCCGAGGCCGAGCAGGATCTGCGCCGCACGCGCGGGCGCGGTATAGGCGTCGATCGCGATCAGCCGCTCGTACACGTCGCCGAGCCGGTCGGGATCCTCGCTGGTCTCGCTCTCGAGCATCAACGCGGCGCGCTCGAGATCGGCCTCGAGCACGGTCTCGAACGGGGTCTTCACCCCGTGCGGGGCTTCCTGCGCGAGATAGCCGATGCGCGCACCCTTGGGCATGTCGGCGGAGCCGTCATCGGGCTCCAGCTGCCCTGCGATCACGCGCACCATCGTCGACTTGCCCGCGCCGTTGCGGCCGATCAGCCCGACGCGGCTGCCCGGCGGCAGCGCCGCACTGGCGCCGTCGAGGATAACGCGTCCGCCGAGGCGCACCGTGATATTGTTCAGGTTCAGCATGGCCGCGGGCGTTAGCAGATGCAGCATGGTTTTGCGAGAGGGCGGGCGAGGCGGGGCAGCGCAGCGCCGATCGTGGGGCGGCGCCTCTCGCCCTCCCGTCATCCTGACTTTCCTCAGGATGACGGCGGGGATTATGGAGCGGCGGGAGACGACCCGCCGCGTACTAGTGGACGAAGCGCGCCACCACGTCGCGATAGGAGCGCGACACCTTCACGCTGGCACCCGAATTAAGCACCAGGAAGCATTCGCCATTGGTGTGCGGCTTCACCTGCTTGACGAGGTCGAGGTTGACGATTGTCGAGCGATGCACGCGCTGGAACCGGCGCGGGTCTAGGCGCTTCTCCAGATCCTTCATCGTCTCGCGCAGGATCAGCGTGTTGTCGCCGGTGTAGATGCACATATAGTCGCCGGCTGCGTCGATCCGCTCGATCGTGTCGACGTCGACGCGGAAGATCTGGCCGCGATCCTTGATGTTGATGAGCTTTTCGAAGCGGTTGGCGGACACCGCATCGCCATCGGGCATGTCGGCGGCGGCATCGGGGGCGACGTCGGCGAGCACTTCGCGCAACCGGTCGACCTCCTCGACGCCGCGCTTTTCCGACAGGCGCTGGCGGACGCGTTCGATCGTATCGGCGAGCCGCGACTCCTCGACCGGCTTCATCAGATAATCAACCGCCTGCGCCTCGAACGCGCGCAGCGCGTGGTCCGAATAGGCGGTGACGAACACGAACAGCGGCGGTTCGACCTCCATCAGCCCCTGGACGACGGAGAAGCCGTCAAAGCCGGGCATCTGAATATCGAGGAAGACGAGATCGGGCTTGTGCGTCTTGATCGCGCGAATCGCCTCGCGGCCGTTCGAGCATTTTTCGATGATCTCGACGTCTTCATGCGCCTGGAGGCGGAGTTCGAGCCCCTGGATCGCCAGCGGCTCGTCGTCGACGAGAATGGTACGGATGGTCATGCGGCCTCTCTGTTCACGTCTTCAAGCTGGTAGGGAATCTCGATCTCGACCGAGAAGCCGCCAGCGGGCGTGGAGCGGGTTTCAAAACGATGGTCGGGGCCATATGCCTGCGCCAACCTGTCTCTAATATTAGCGAGCCCGACGCCTGTTGAAAGGCTTGGACTGATCCGCCCCTCGATCAAGCCCGGTCCGGTATCGGATACGGCGATCTGCACCCGTTCCCCGGCCAGCCGCACCGTGACGCAGATTTCGGCGCCTTCTTCCTGCGGCGTGACCGCATATTTGATCGCATTCTCGACCAGCGGTTGCAGCAGAAGCGAGGGCAGGCGGGCGCGTTCGGCGCGGGGGTCGATGTCGAATTTGGGCCGCATCCGGTCCTCGAACCGCATCTTCTCGATCTCGAGATACAGCTTGAGCGTTTCCATCTCCTGCGCGACGGTGACGTGCGCGGTCGGCTCGTTCGCCAGCGTGTAGCGCAGGAACGACGACAGCCGCGACAGCATCGCGTTCGCCCGCTCGGTCTGTTTGAGCAGCACGAGCGTCGAGATCGAGTTCAGCGTGTTGAACAGGAAATGCGGGTTCAGCTGATAGCGCAGCATCGCCAGCTGCGCCGAGGAGGCCTGATTCTCCAGATGCTGCATCTGATCGATCTGCTCCTCGACGATCAGGTAGAAGTTGATCCCGAAATACAGCGCTGACCAGCCCGCCAGCGTTACGAAGTTGAGGAACACGAAGCCGAGCATGCGGGTGATCGTGATCCCCGGCGTCGCGGTCTGGATGAACGAGAAGGAAAAGGCGTCGAGCACCGCATAGAGAAACGTCGCCGCTGCCAGCGTCGCGATCGTCAGGAACAGTCCGATCACGCGCGGGATGCGGCGGTAATAGCCATAAAGCGTCGAGAGCAGCAGCGTGATGCAATAGCCGACGATCGCCTCGATGATGACCGGGATGATCGAGGTGAGCGTGAGGCCATTCGACACCGACGACACGCCGCGCAGCATCAGATAGCCGCTCCAGCCGACCGCCTGCAGCGTCCAGAACGCGCGCGCCTTGTTCTCGAAGAACGGCCGAGCGGAAAAGGGCAGGCGGTCGGCTGGAGCGGCTATCTGATGCTGCGCGGCGTGTCGTCATCACGCCCCCCGCAATCCCCATCGCCCCGCGCGCACCCGCACCGATGGCGGCGCCGCCGCGCATCACCGACGCCGCGCCGCTGCGAGCCGACACCGCTCCGGCCCCGCCAGCCGTGTCGATCGGCACCATTCTTGCGCCCGGTACGTCTGCACCCGTCGCGCCCCCCACGACCGCCGTGCCGACGATGATCGACGCGGATGCGCTCGCCCGTTCGGTCGAGGACGCGCGCGGGACCACAACGGCCAACGTGCCGCAGCAACCGCAGGGCCAGCCTCAGGCCCAGCCGCCGCTCCAGCCCGGCACCATCGCCTCGGCGGCGCAGGTATTCGGCGCGGCGATTCAGGCCGCGTCGCGGCGGCGTGACGACCCGGGCGAGCCCGGGGGCGCGCCGGCCCTCGGAGCGTTCGCCCCGGTCATGACCGCCACCCCGGCCGTCTCGACACAGCCGCCGCTCGACATGCGGCAGGAGCGCTGGCCGAGCGCGATGATCGAGCGGATCGATATCCTGCGCGATGCGGCCAACGCGACCGACACGCGGATCCGCCTGATTCCCGACGCGCTTGGCACGATCGACGTCTCGGTCCGTCGGGACGGCGATACCGTCCATGTGCATTTCGCCGCCGAACAGGCCGCCACGCGCAGCCTGTTGCAGGAAGCGCAACCCCGGCTCGCCGAACTCGCCGATGCCCGTGGGCTGAAGCTGTCGCAGGGCAGCGTCGATACCGGCACCGGCCAGCAGCAGCAGCGCGCTGCGACGCCGCACCAGCCCTCGGCGCCTGCGCGCGCCCGCGCCGGAACCGCGACCGCCGCCGATACCGATTCCACCGACACCCGACTCGCCTGACCCGAAGGACTACGTAGATGAGCGACAAGATCGAAGCCCCCGTGCCCAAGAAGAAGGGGAAGATGGGCAAGATGATCATCGGCGGCGTCGCGCTGCTCGTCCTGGTGGGCGGCGGCGTGGGGGCTGGCGTCTATGCCTCGAGCGCGGGGCTGATCGGTGGCGGCCATGCCGCGGCCGATGACGGCAAGCCCAAGCTCATTCCGAAAAGCGAGCAGAAGTCCGCCGGGGCCGAAGGGGACGGCGTAGGCGGCGGGCATGGCGGCGGCGAGGATGCCGCACCCGAGAATCACGGCATGGCGCCGCCTGCGGGCGAGGGCGGCGACCGCTATGCGTCGACCTATTATGCGCTGGAGAAGGAATTTACCGCCAACCTCCAGGACAGTGCGCATTTCATCCAGGTCGGCGTCGCCGTCTCGACGCCCTATGACAACAGCGTCATCGACCATCTCAAGACCAACGAGATCGCGGTCCGCTCCGCGATCCTGATGGCGCTCGGCGAGGCGACCGAAGACGAGGTCTTCACCGCGCAGGGCAAGCGGAAATTGCAGGGTGAACTGGCCAAGGCGATCAACGCGACGCTCAAGCAGAAGGAAGGTTTCGGGGGGATCGGTAACGTTTACTTTACCAGTTTCGTCGTTCAGTGAGGCATGGTTAACGCCCCCCCAGACACGACGATGCGCGAGCGGCGCGAGCGCGATCGTCCCCAGGCGGCCCATTCGGGCATGCTGGGGTCGGCCAAGCTCAATCCCTTCGGTGACCTGCACACGCTGCAGCATCTGTCCGCCCGGTTCGCGCGGACGTTGCGCGGCGTGTTCGAGCCGATGCTGCGCCAGGAAGTGCGCAGCTGGGCCGAGCCGCTCGTCGTCCAGCGCTTTGCCGATTACCGGGCGGAGCGCGGCGACGGGCTGATCGCCTGGCTGCCGATGGTGATGACGCCGGGCGCCGCGCAGGCGCTGTGCGTGATGGACGGGCGGTTCATCCTCGAGCTGCTCGACCTGTTCTTCGGCGGGACGGGCGCGGTGCCACCGGTGCTGCCGGCCGAATTCTCGCCCGCGGGCGAGGCGATGATCGCGCGGATCGGCCAGCTGATCGCGACGCCGCTCAAGACCGCATGGGAGCCGATGGCGCGGTTCGAGTTCCAGCCGACCCGTGTCGAGGTGAACCCGGCGATGATCGCCGAGCTCGACGGCGAGGATGCGATGATCGTCACCCGCTTCGGGCTGGCGACGGGGGCGGGCAAGCCGGTCTTTCTCGACCTCGTCTATCCGGTCACCGCGCTCAAGCCGCACGCCCCGTCGCTCACCACCAAGGTGCTCGGCAAGACCGCCGAGCCCGATCCGGCCTGGCGCAACGAGCTGACCCGCGCGGCGATGAACATCCGCTTCCCGATCCGCTCGGTGCTCGCCGAACCCGTCGTGTCGCTGCAGATGCTGATGGACCTGAAACCCGGCGACGTGATCCCGATCACGATCTCGGGCGACGTCCCCGTGATGGTCGGCAACGACCGGCTCGGCTGCGGCACGGTCGGCACGTCCAACGGCTTCGCCGCCATCCAGCTCACCTCCATTACCCGTATCGACGAAGGATTCGCAGCATGACCGACATGGCCGGTACTTTTCCGGTCGACGCCGCCGTGGCCGCCAATTTCAGGCTGCTGCAGGACGTCGACGTCAAGCTGACCGTCGAGATCGGCTCGACCAGCCTGACGCTGCGCGAACTGCTCGCGCTGAGCGAAAGCAGCGTGATCGAGCTCGATCGCCAGGCCAACGAGCTGCTCGACGTGTTCGTCAACGGCACGCTGATCGGCCGCGGCGAGGTCGTCACCGTCGGGGAGCGGTTCGGGGTGCGGATGACCGAGCTGGTCAGCCCCGACAAGTCGCTCGCGGCGCGCGGCTGATCCGATGCTCTGGTCCTATATCCTGAAGCTCGTCATCCTCCTGCCGCTCGTCTGCGGGCTGATGGTCGGCTGTCTGCTGCTGTGGCGCAAGTTCGAGAGCCGCATGCCCGGCAAGCCCACGTCGCGGCTGATCGGCGTCAAGGAAACGATGATGATCTCGCCGGGCCTGCGCCTCGCGGTGATCGATTTCGAGGGCCGGCGGCTGCTCGTCTCGGTCGGTCGCGGTGGCGTGCACCTGATCGACAAGGTCGACGCATGAGCCTGATCGTTACGCGCAAGGGGTCGGGCCCGGCGCTGATTACCGCTGTACAGGCCAGGACGCAGTCGCGTGGCGCTGTGTGGCTGTGGGTCGGCCTCGCGCTGCTGGTCGCCCTGTTCCTCGCCATGCCGGCCTTCGCGCAGGCCGTCCCCGCCCCTGCCAGCCCCGCGGTCGGCGACGCGGTCGACCGCGCGCTCGGCCAGCTCGGCGGCCAGGCGGCGGGCAATAGCGGGCAGAGCGGCTCGCTGTCGCTGTCGCTGCAGGTCCTCATCATCATGGGGCTGCTCACGGTCCTGCCGGGCATCCTGCTGATGATGACCAGCTTCACGCGGATCATCATCGTGCTGGCAATCCTGCGCCAGGCGCTCGGTTTGCAGCAGACGCCGCCCAACCAGGTGCTGCTCGGCCTGTCGCTGTTCCTCAGCTTCTTCATCATGGCGCCGACGATCACCCAGATCAACACGACCGCGATCCAGCCCTATGCCGCCGGCCAGCTCGCGGGGACGCAGATGATCACGACCGCGGGCGTCCCGCTCCACGCGTTCATGGTCAAGCAGACGCGGATCAAGGACGTCACGATGTTCGCCGAGATGGCGAAGTCGGGCCCCTATGCGTCGCCGCGCGACATCCCCTTCTCGGTGCTCCTCCCGGCGTTCGTCACCTCGGAGCTCAAGACCGCGTTCCAGATCGGCTTCCTGATCTTCCTGCCGTTCATCGTCATCGATCTCGTCGTCGCGACCGTGCTGATGTCGCTCGGCATGGCGATGCTGTCGCCGACGATCATCTCGATGCCGTTCAAGCTGCTGCTGTTCGTGCTCGTCGACGGCTGGGCGCTGACGATGGGTAGCCTCGCCAACTCGTTCGCGACCTGACCCGGTGGATGCACCCACACTCCCGTTCGTGCTGAGCGCAGTCGAAGCACATGAGCCCCAGGCCCTTCGACTTTGCTCAGGGCGAACGGAAGCACTATAAGCCATGGACGCGCAATATTTCCTAACCATCGCCAATCAGACGATGTGGGTGCTGGCGCTCGCCAGCGCGCCCATCCTGATCCCGGCGCTGCTGGCAGGGCTGATCCTCGGCATGATCCAGGCGGCGACGTCGATCAACGAACAGACGCTGTCGTTCGTGCCGAAGCTGCTCGTCGTCGCGGTGTCGATCATGATCTTCGGCAGCCTGATCCTCGGGCTGTTGAGCGACTTCACCGTCAGCATCTTCGAACGCATCCCCGATCTGGTGAAATAGGCAGGTGCTGGGCTTCGGCCTCTCGATCGAGCCGCAGCTCTGGGCGCTGATCTTCGTCATGGTGCGGATCGGCGCGACGTTCATCGCCGCGCCGGTGTTCGGCAACGTGTCGGTACCCGTCACGGTGCGCGTCACGCTGTCGGGCGCGATCGGTTTCCTCGTGCTCGCCGCGCACCCGGTCCAGCCGCCACAGCAGATCTTCGCGACGGCGACCGTGCTCGCGGTCGCCGCCGAGGCGCTGGTCGGGCTCGCGCTCGGCTTCGTGCTGCAGATCGCGTTCGCCGCGCCGGTGATTGCCGCCGAGATCATCGGCGGGTCGATGGGCCTCGGCTTCGCCTCGTCGGTCGATCCGCAGAACGGCCGGTCGAGCCCCGCGCTCGGCCAGTTCTTCTCGATCATGCTGACCTTGCTGTTCCTGTCGATGGACGGCCACCTCGTGCTCGTCGAGATGCTCGTTAAAAGCTATGACGTGATGCCGCCCGGCGCCGCGTGGCTCGGCGTCGACCGGTTGCGCGGAATCGCGTTCTTCGGCGGCTATGCGTTTCTCGCCGGGCTGCTGCTCGCGCTGCCGGTCGGCTTCCTGCTGCTGTGCCTCAACATCGTCGTCGGCATGATCAGCCGCGCCGCACCCGCGCTCAACCTGTTCTCGGTCGGCCTGCCCGCGAGCCTCGCGGTCGGCGTCGTCGCGCTCGCGGTCGGCTTCCCGGCGATGGGCGACTATATGGTCGTGATCATCCGCGAAGGCCTCGAAGCCACGCAGAGCCTGGTGCTCGGCTGATGGCGGACGAATTCGGCGAAAAGACAGAAGCCCCGACCGACAAGCGCAAGAAGGATGCGATCGAGAAGGGCGACATCCTCCGCTCGCGCGACTTTGCCACCGCGCTCAGCATGCTCGCGGGCGTCGCCTGGCTGATCTATGCCGGCCCCTCGCTGATCGCCGCGTGCAAGGCGGTGATGGCGTCGAGCTTCCAGTTCGGCCGCGCCGATGTCGAGGATTTCTCGCCCTGGCGCCCGCTCCAGGAAGCGGGGTGGAAGCTCGCGCCCTCGCTGGTCACCCTGTTCGTGGTCAGCTTGGTCGCCGCGGTGCTCAGCCAGGCAGGGCTCGGCTCGCTCGGCTTCAACGGCAAGCTGCTCGCGCCCAAGTTCACCCGCATCAACCCCGCCTCGGGGCTCAAGCGGATCTTCGGCCCGACCGGCTGGATCGAGCTCGGCAAGTCGCTGCTCAAGGTCGCACTGCTCGGCACGATCGGCGGCTGGATGCTGTGGCAGGCGTCGCACACGACGATGGGGCTCGCCTCGTCCGCCGATCTCAACCAGGCGCTGACGACGCTCGGTGGGACCTTCTCGTCGATCCTGATCGCGATGGCGTTCGGGCTTGTCGCGATCGCCGGGATCGACGTGCCGATCCAGATCATCCGCCGCCTCGGCAAGATGCGCATGTCGAAACAGGAGGTGAAGGACGAGCACAAGGACAATGAGGGCAATGCCGAGGCCAAGGGCCAGCAGCGTGCCAAGATGCGTGCGATGGCCAGCGGCAACATGCGCAAGGCGGTCGGCGAGGCGCACGTCATCCTGACCAACCCGACGCATTTCGCGGTCGCGCTGCGCTATGATCGCGGCAAGGACCAGGTGCCCGTCGTCGTCGCCAAGGGCCGCGGCGCGACCGCGCTGGCGATCCGCGAACTCGCCGCGGAGACCCGCGTGCCGGTGCTCGAATATCCGCTGCTCGCGCGTGCGGTCTATTACACCAGCAAGGAGAACCAGGAGGTGCGCGACGACCTGTACATGGCGATCGCGACCGTCCTCGCCTTCGTGTTCGGGCTGAACGCGGCGGCGGGCGGCACGCCGATGCCGCAGCCCGCGATCACCGTGCCGGTCGATGCGCGGTTCGACGAAAACGGTGTGAAACTTCCCTAAAGATCCGGCGGCCGCGGTCGTTATTCCATTCGAGCGCGCAAGGATTCCGGCATGGCAATTTCGACGACGAGCAGCACTGCGACGCCGACCCCGGCGGCAACGCCGACGCCGACCGCGGCGAGCGTGACGAAAAACGCGGCGCAGTCGCTGCTGACCTCGCTCAATGCCGGCTCGGGGATCGACACCGCAAGCCTGGTACCCTCGCTTGTCGAGGCGCAGTTCGCCGCCAAGACCGCGCAGCTGACCGCCAAGTCGAAGACGATCACCACGCAGATCTCGGGGCTGGCAACGCTGAAAAGCGCGATCTCGGGCTTCTCGACCGCCTATGCCGCGCTGGTGAAGGGCGGCACGCTGACCAGCCAGCCGACCAGCTCCAACACCGCGGCACTCGGCGTCAGCGCGCTGGCGGGCGCGAAGGTCTCGGGGCTGTCGTCGACCATCTCGGTCAACCAGCTCGCCGCCGCGCAGACCATCCGCACCACCGCCGCGGTCGCCGATCGCACCGCGGTGATCGGCTCGGGCAGCTTCACGCTCAACTTCGGCAGCGCCACCTATGACGCGGCGGGGACGACGATGACCGGCTTCACCGCGGGCGGCGGCACCGCGGTGACGATCGACGTCACCGACGCCAGCCTCGACGGGATCGCCGCGGCGATCAACGCGAAGGGCGCAGGGGTTACCGCCTCGGTCGTAACCGATTCGAACGGCAGCGCCTATCTGTCGATGAAGGGCGCGACCGGCGCGTCGCAGGCGTTCACGATGACGGCGACGACCGATACAAGCGGCAAGCTGGCGGCCTATAATGTCGGTCCCGGCGCCACCAACACCAGCGTCACGGCGGCTGCTCAGAATGCCAAGCTGACCGTCGACGGGATCGCGGTCGAGCGCGCGAGCAACACGATCAACAACCTGGTGACGGGCGTCAAACTGCAGCTCAACGCCGTGTCGACCGGCCCGGTCACGCTGGGCAGCACGACGCCGACCAGCGCGCTGTCGCAGGCGGTATCCGACGTCGTCGAGACCTATAACCAGGTCATGGCGACGCTCACCGAGCAGACCGACCCGGTGACCGGCGTGCTGCGTGCGGACCCGGCGGCAAAGACGCTGTTGTCGTCGCTCAAGGCGCTGACGCTGGCGCCGCTGTCGGGCGACACCGGTGGCGGCAGCCCGACGACGCTCGCGCAGATCGGCGTCGCGACCAATCGTGACGGCACGTTGCGCGTCGATGCCGCCGCGCTGTCGAACGCGATGTTGACCAATTCGACAGCGATCGAGACGATGCTGAACGGCTCGGCGGACGGCAAGGCCGGGCTTGGCGCGGTGCTGAACGCGATCACGACCAGCGCGACCAATACGACAATCGGGCTCGGCGCCTCGCAGACGCGCTACACCGCGGCACAGTCCGCGATCGCCGATGCCGAGGCCAAGATCGCGGATCAGTCCGCGGCGATGACGACCCGCCTGACCCAGCAATTCTCGAGCATGAATGCGCGCGTGTCGTCGTACAAGTCGATCCAGAGTTTCCTCACCAACCAGATCGCCGCCTGGAACAAGAGCGACTCGTGATGTACGCAACCACCCTCACGCGCGACCCGTTCGCCACCTATCGCCAGATCGACGCGGTCGGCCGCACCACGACCGATGGCCCGGGCCTCGTCCAGCTGCTCTACAAGGAACTGGTCGCGGCGCTGCGTGCCGCCGCCTGGGCCTCCGACAACCGCCAATATGCGACCAAGAGCGACCGCGTGACACGCGCGACCGCGATCCTGTTCGCGCTCGAGGCGGGGCTCGATTTCGACCGCGGCGGCGCGGTGTCGGAAACGCTCGCGCGGCTCTATGCAGGCGCGCGCCGGACGATCGTCGACGCCTCGGTCGGCCAGGACGGCTCGGTCTTCCGCACGACCGCGGACACGCTCGACGAGATCGCGCAGGCCTGGCGCACCGCCAGCGCGGCCTGAGCCGCTACCGTTCGAACCAGTGCCGCTGGACGAAGTAGATCACGATACCCAGCGCAATCACCAGGCAGCCGCCCGCGATCGCATCGAACGCCCAGGGCTCCTCGGCAAAGGGCAGCCCCTTCACGTTCATCCCGTACAGCCCGGTCAGGAACGTCAGCGGCAGGAACACCATCGCCGCTACCGAGATGATCAGCGAGCGATTGTCGATCTGTTCCGCGCGCAGGTCGGTCAGCGCCTCGTGCGTCAGCGCGGATCGCTCGCGGATCGATTCGAGCTCCTCGGCCATCCGCGCCGCGCGGTCCGCCGCCGCCGCCAGATGCAGCCGGTCGTCGTCGCGCAGCCAGTCGCCGGGCAACGCGGCCAGTTTCTCGAGCGCGGCACGCTGCGGATTGAGAAACCGGCGATAGCTGATCGCCGCCACGCGGACCTCACTGACGGTGCGGCGCAGGGCGAAGACATGCTTGGCGTCGAGCCGCTCCTCGCAATCGTCGAGCTCGTCGCCCAGCGCCGCCACCTCGGGGTCAAGATCGGTGGTGATCGCGGTCGCGAACGCGGTGATCAGGTCGCCGGGATCGCGCACCCGCCCCGCCTCGACCTCCTTCTCGACCAGCGGAATCGCGATCAGCGGCTTGCGCGTCAGCGAATAGACGCGTCCCTTGACCACCCAGATGCGCAGCGACGCGAGCAGGTCGGACGAATCCATCTCCTCGTTCGTCCGCCCGCGCAGGTTGAGGAACGCCCCCTCGCCGACTGCCTCGCAACGCGGCCGCGTCTCGGTCGCGGTCAGTGCGTCGATCACATAGGATTCGAGCCCGGCCTCGTCACGGAGCCAGGCCTGCGCCTCGTCCTCGGTGGTCGACAGATGCACCCAGACCAGATCGCCGCTCGCGGCGGGCGCCGCCTCGACCGCGAGCCGCGACGCGACTCCGTCAGCGACCTTGAACCCGAACCCGCTCACGCGCGCATCGCCACATCGACGACCAGCCCCGATCCCCGCGCATCGGGCGGCGCGTCGCACAGGATCCGGGCGGCATCCGCGCGCGCACGATCGAGGATCGCCGGCGGCACGTCGCTACGGTGATAGACCCGGTCGGCGCTGGCGAGCGCCCGCGCCTGTCGCAATGTCAGATCGTCGGGGTCGCGCGACGCGAGCGTCATTCGCACGATCGCCCCGTCCTGCACCGATCCCCGGTCGAGCCAGCCGGCCACGTCGCGCGACGATCCGAGTGGATCGAGCACGCCCCCCGGCGCGAGCGCATCGGCCAGCGCACGCCGTCTGGCACCGCCATCGGGGAAGCGCGCGCGCATCGCCCCGCGTGCGCGCTGCAGTGCGCTTGCCAGCCCGCCCAGATCCGCCGGCACCAGCGCCTCGAGCCGCTGCCGCAGTGCCGCCGCCAGCCCGGCCGACGCGCCGCCGGTCCCGATCGCGATCAGCACCGGCTCGCGGTCGACGATCGCGGGCAGCGTGAAGTCGCAATGCTCGGACCGGTCGACCGCGTTGACGAGCACACCGCGCGCCTTCAGCCGCGCGACCGCCGCGAGCGCCTCTGCCTCGTCGTCGATCGCGACGATCGCCAGCGCCGCGACCGCGGCCTCATCGGTGACGACGTGCGCGCCGGCGCGGTCGAGCAGCCGGCGTTTCGCATCCGCCGCCTCGCCCTCGCCCAGCAGGATGACCGGGCGACCCGCCAGCCGCACGAACAGCGGCAGGCTGTGCAGGCTCACCGCTTGAGCCATTCGGGAACGCGCTCGGCCGCCAGAATCGTCTCGGGCTCAATCCGGTCTGCGACCACCGCGAACCGGTCGCCATCGACCAGCACCTCGGGCACCAATGCGCGGCTGTTATAGGTCGACGCCATCGTCGCGCCGTACGCGCCTGCGGTGCGGAACACGCCCAGATCGCCCGACTTCACGACGTCGATGTCGCGCCCCATCGCGAAGGTGTCGCCGGTCTCGCACACCGGCCCGGCGATGTTCGCGGTCATCCGCTCGCCGCCCGGCTCCACCGCGACGAAGTCGTGATAGGCATCGTACATCGCGACACGCGCGAGGTCGTTCATCGCCGCATCGACGATCACATAGGGGTTGGTGACCCCCGGCTTTACCCAGATGACCTTGGTCAGCAGCACGCCCGCATTGCCCGCGATCACGCGCCCGGGCTCGAACATCAGTTCGACGTCCCAGCCCGCGGTCGCGCGCGCGACCATCGCGCCATAGTCGGCCGGGCTCGGCAGCACGTCGTCGGGCTTGTACGGTACGCCGAGACCGCCGCCCAGATCGACCCGGCTGATGACGTGCCCCGCCGCGCGCAGTTCGGCGACGAGTTCGCCGATCCGCGCATAGGCCGCCTTGAGCGGGGCGAGATCCGCGAGCTGGCTGCCGATATGGATCGCCACCCCGCGCAGATCGAGCCCGTCATGCTTCGACAACCGGTCGAACATCGCCGGCGCCTGGTCGATCGGCACGCCGAACTTGTTCTCCTTGCGCCCGGTCGAGATCTTGGCGTGCGTGCCGGCATCGACATCGGGGTTCACGCGCAGCACCGCGGGCGCGCGGATCCCGCGATCGCGCGCGAGTGCGGCGAGCACCTCGCCCTCTTCCTCGAGCTCGAGGTTGAACTGGCCGATCCCGGCATCGAGCGCGCGGGCCAGTTCGTCGCGGGTCTTGCCGACACCCGAAAACACGATGTCCGACGCGGGGATGCCCGCCGCCAGCGCGCGCGCCATCTCGCCCGCCGACACCACGTCCGCGCCGTAACCCTCATCGGCGAGGACGCGCAGCACCGCGACGTTCGGATTGGCCTTGATCGCATAGGCCAGATGCACACGCCCCGCGCCTTTCAGCGCGTCGCGGAACACCTGCGCGTGACGGCGGAACGTCGCGGTCGAATAGACATAGACGGGCGTCCCGACCGCCTCGGCGATCGCGGGAAGCGCGACGTCCTCGACATGAAGGACGCCGTCGCGATAGTGGAAATGGTCCATGCTGGCCTGTGATCAGTTGGAAGGCGGCAGGTTGAATTCGTCGCTCCGCCGCTCACGCGAGCTGGTGAGCAATTCATCACTGCGTTCGGGGCGCTGCTGCGGCGTCGGTGTCAGCAGCGCGGTCGGCGTCGGTGTCGTCTTCGCGCCGTAAGGCGCGACCGGCAGCGATTTGCCGGGCGCGGGCTCGAGCCCGTCGGCCGCCCCGCAGGCGGTCAGCGACAGGCCCGACAGGGTCAGCCCGGCGAGAAGGATCAGGCGTGTCATTCGCTCGTCTCCCGTGCGGCGCGGATCGCGGCGCGTACATTGTCGGGCGCGGTGCCACCGAAGCTGGTCCGGCTGGCGACCGACGCGTCGACCGACAAGACGCCGTACACCCGGTCGTCGATCCGCGCATCGATCGCCTGCAGATCCTCGATCGACAGCGCGTCGAGCGCGATGCCCAGATCCTCCGCGCGTTTCACCGCACGCCCGGTCACATGGTGCGCCTCACGGAAAGGCAGCCCCGCCTCGCGCACCAGCCAGTCGGCAAGGTCCGTCGCGGTCGCAAAGCCCGCCTCGGCCACCGCGCGCATTCGCTCGGTCCGGAACGTCGCGCTCTCGACCATCCCGGTCATCGCCGCGATCGACAGCGCGAGCAGGTCGTGCGCCTCGAACACCGGCGGCTTGTCGTCCTGCATATCCTTCGAATAGGCGAGCGGCAGGCCCTTCATCGTCACCATCAGCGCGGTCATGCACCCCATGATCCGCCCCGAATGCCCGCGGACGAGCTCGGCGGCATCGGGATTGCGCTTCTGCGGCATGATCGAGCTGCCCGTCGACCACTGGTCGCTGAGCGCGACGAAGCCGAAGGGCTGCGACGCCCAGAGCACGAATTCCTCCGCCAGCCGCGACAGATGCAACGCGCACTGGGTGGCCGCGACGAGGTAATCGAGCGCAAAGTCGCGGTCGCTGACCCCGTCCAGGGAGTTGGTCATCGGCCCGTCGAACCCGAGCGCATGCGCGGTCATCTCGCGGTCGATCGGGAACCCCGTCCCCGCCAGCGCCGCCGAGCCGAGTGGCGAGCGGTTCATCCGCACGCGCGCATCGGCGAACCGGCTGACGTCGCGCGCGATCATCGCGTGATACGCCATCAGGTGATGGCCGAGCGTCACCGGCTGCGCGGATTGCAGATGCGTGAACCCCGGCATCACGCTCGCCGCATGCTCCTCGGCACGCGTCAGCAACGCCGCCTGGAACCCGCCGAGTGCCGCGAGCACCTGATCGATCGCATCGCGAACCCAAAGCCGGAAATCGGTCGCGACCTGATCGTTGCGCGAGCGCGCGGTGTGCAGACGCCCCGCGACCGGACCGATCGCCTCGGCCAGCCGCGCCTCAGTCTGCATATGGATATCCTCGAGGACGAGGTCCTCGGCGACGCCATTGGCGGCATAGTGCTCGGCGACCCGGTCGAGTCCCGCGGCGATCGTCGCGGCGTCGTCGGGCGAGACGATACCCTGCGCGCCGAGCATCGCGACATGCGCCTTGGAGCCGGCGATGTCCTGCTTCCACAGTCGCTTGTCGAAGGGGATAGAGGCGTTTATCTCCCGCATGACCGCGGCCGGACCCTCGGCGAAGCGTCCACCCCACATCGCATTGGAGCCGTCCATGTCCTCCCCTTCTCTGCTCTCAAGGGCGTCGATCGTCTGTCTCCTGGGTAGCGCAATGCTGATTGCGGGCTGCGATAGGAAATCGCCGGCTCCGGAGCAAGCAAACGCGGCAGGCGCCGCGCTGGGCAATGGCGCCGCATCGGATGAAGTCGCGGCCTCGCCCGACGAAGCGACCGGCACCCCCACCGCCCCGGTCGACAAGATCGACCGCAGCCACAAGGGCGAGACGGGGCCGACGACCAGCTTCACCGCCCCCGATGGAAAGTCCGTCACGCTCGCCAGCTTCAAGGGCAAGCCGCTGCTGCTCAACCTGTGGGCGACCTGGTGCGCGCCCTGCGTCGCCGAGATGCCGACGCTCGATGCGGTCGCGGGAAGCTTGAAGGACAAGGTCCAGGTCGTCGCGGTCAGCCAGGACCTTCAGGGCGCCGAGAAGGTCACGCCGTTCTTCGCGCAAAAGGCGTTCACGACGCTGAAACCCTATCTCGACGCCAAGGCCTCGCTCAGCATCGCCTATCAGGCGAACCTGCCGACCACGATCCTCTACGATTCGGACGGGCGCGAAGTCTGGCGGATGCTGGGTGGCTATGAATGGAACACCCCCGCCGCCGCAAAGCTGATCGCCGAGGCCCGCTGAACGCCCCGCACGACGACGCGCCGCTCCGCCGCGAAAGCAGGACGGGCGCGTCATCGGCATTCAGGGTAAGCGCACCCTTCTGTATCACGCGTGTCGCTTGTTCTGCATCTCGTCCGTGCGCCTCATTTCCCCATCGGGATCCTAAGGAACATCCGACGCCAGACACGAAAACTCCTGCTGCCTGCTTGCTGACTAGCCCGCAAGTATCGATCGGATGCGATCGGCCATATCGGGATCGACCGGGTTGTAGACGATCATCCCCAGGTCTGGGCGACCATCGACCGCAAAGCCCGAATATTCCAGCTCCATCGCGCCCAGAACGGGGTGGTGCAGCCGCTTGGTGCCCTCGCCGTGGAAGCGCACGTCGTTGTCCGCCCATAGAGCCGCGAATTCGGGACTGGTTGCGCACAGCTCGGTGACGAGCTGGCCAACCTCGGACACGGCACCCGCGCGGACCGCGTCGGCCCGGAATGCGCCGACCACGAAGCGGGCGGTGCTTTCCCAATCCTCCTGCGCGCGCCGCACCCGGTCATTGCCGAACACCAGCCGCAGGATGTTGCGCTCCCTGGGTAGCAGCGCGCCGTAATCGGTGAGCACGAGCGCGGCTGCGCGGTTCCACGCCACGACGTCCCAGGTCGCGGTCTTGATGATCGCGGGGCTGGCGGGCATCCCGTCGAGCAGGCGCTGGAGCCGCGGCGTCACGCTGTCCGCGGCGCGGTAGCGCACCTCCGGCGGACGACCGAGCGCGAGCATGAACAGATGCTCGCGCTCGGCCTCGGTCAGCATCAAGCCGCCAGCGATGCGGTTCAGCACATCGGGGGATGGCGCGCCGCCACGGCCCTGTTCGAGCCAGGTGTACCAGGTCGGACTGATGTTGGCGCGTTGCGCGACCTCCTCGCGGCGCAGTCCCGGCGTGCGCCGCCGCTGGATCGGAAAGCCGAACGCGCCGGGGTCGAGCCGGGTGCGGCGATCGCGGAGATACAGGCCGAGGGGGTTATCGGGGGTCGTCGTCATCACCAGCCTGTCAGCAATTATACTAGGAAGAGGTCACTGCTGTTCCCGGATAACGAATGCGCCGATCAGGCATCGATCTTCAATGGAGAACATCGATGCGTGTATTTCTGACCGGTGCGACCGGCTTCATCGGCTCGCACATCATTCCCGAATTGCTGGCGGCTGGCCACCAGGTGGTCGGCCTGACCCGTTCCGACGCCGGTGCCGCGGCCCTGGTTGCGGCGGGCGCCGAGCCGTACCGGGGCGACATCGACGATCTCGAGGGCCTGACGCGGGGTGCAGCGTCGTGCGATGGCGTGATCCATACGGCGTTCGATCATGACTTCACGAACTTCGTCGCCAATTGCCAGAAGGACGCCCGCGCGATCGCGGCGCTGGGCAGCGGACTGGCGGGAACCAGCAAGCCGCTCGTCATCACGTCCGGCACCGCCATGGGATCGGCAGCGCCCGGTGACCCGGCGTCGGAAGACGTTTTCGCAGCGCACAGCCCCAATCCTCGGGTCGCGTCCGAACTGGCAGGGCAGGCCCTCCTCGAGCGCGGCATCCACGTCATCGCGCTGCGCAACTCGCAGATCCACGACACGCGCAAACAGGGCCTTGTCAGCGAGGTGATTGCGCTTGCCTGGGAAAAGGGCGTGTCGGCCTATGTCGGCGAGGGTGCCAACAGCTGGTCGGCCGCGCACGTCTCCGACACGGCCCGGCTATACCGGCTGGCGCTGGAGCGTAACGCGATCGGCGCGCGCTACCACGCCACCGACGAGACAGCTATTCCCTTCCGCGCGATTGCCGAGACGATCGGCGAAACCTTCGGCCTGCCCGTGACGTCGGTAAGCGCAGACGAAGCCGGCGCGCATTTCGGCTGGCTCGCCGCCTTCGTGTCGAAGGACATGTCGGTGTCGAGCGCGCTGACCCGCGAGCGGCTGGGCTGGAACCCCGACGGGCCGACGCTGCAGGCCGACATCCGCGCGATGACGGGCAGCACGTGACGCCACGGGCGGCGAGGAAGCGGTCATCCCAGGATCCGCAATGCTTCGGCATGGAGTGCCGGAGTCGCGGCGACCAGCACTGCGCCGCCTTCCTCGGCCCGGCCGCCGTCGAGCCGCGTGACGACACCGCCCGCGCGCTCGATGATCGGGATCAGCGCGACGATGTCATAGGGCTGGAGCGAGGGCTCGATCGCGAGGTCGATCCGGCCTGCCGCGATCATCGCCATCGCATAGCATTCGCCGCCATAGCGGATCATCCGCACAGCCGCCTTAAACCGTGCGAAACCGGGCGCGAGGTCGTCGCCGAAATGCTCGGGCGAGGTAGTGTGCAGGATCGCGCGATCGAGGCTGCCGACGTCGCGCGTCGCCAGCGGTCGGCGCACACCGTCCCGCTCGGTCCAGGCACCGTCGCGATCCGCCCAGAAGCGTTCGCGCGTGAAGGGCTGGCTCATCATTCCCAGCTCGGCCCGGCCGTCGAGCGTCAGCCCGATCAACGTCCCCCAGACGGGCAGGCCACAGATGAACGGGCGAGTCCCGTCGACCGGATCGAGCACCCATCGAACACGCCCGCTGCCCGTCAGCCCGAATTCCTCGCCGAGGATGGCATGGCCGGGGAAATGCGCACCGATCTCGGCGCGGATCGCGACCTCCGCCTCCCGGTCCGCCTCGGTCACGGGGTCGAAGCTGTACCCCTCCTTCACCTTGGTATCGACCGCGATGTCGGTGCGGTAGCGGGGCATCGTCTCGGCATCGGCAAGGTCGGCAAGGCGATGCAGGAACGCGGCGTCGGGAAGGATCATGATCGACGCCCGTTGGCGGTGGCGGCCTTCGCGCACAGCGGCACGAGACACAGAAGGGCTGTGAGCAGCCAGAAGGCGGCGGGCAGGCCGATGCCCTGCGCGACAAAGCCGATCGCGGCGGGACCGGCGAGGATGCCCGCGTAACCGATCGTCGTGACCGCGGCGATCGCGAGGCCCGCGGGCATGACGGTCTGCTTGCCAGCCTGGCGGAACAGGATGGGCACGACGTTCGACGAACCGAGACCGATCAGCAGGAACCCCAGGAGCGCGACCGGTGCGACCGGCGCGAGCAGCATGACGCCATAGCCGAGCAGCGAGAGCAGCCCGCCCCACAGCATCGTCCGCCGATCCCCGAGCCTGGCGACGATCGCGTCGCCGGTCAGGCGGCCGGCGGTCATCGCCACCGCAAAGACGCTGTAGCCCAGTCCCGCCTGCGTGACCGGCAACAGGCCCTTGCCACTCAGCAGCAACGCCCCCCAGTCGAGCATCGCGCCTTCGGTCAGGAAGGTGATCGCCGCGAGCGCCGCTAGCAGCACCACGATCCCGCGCGGGATCACGACCAGCGGGGCCTCCTCGGTCCTGGGGGTCGGGATGAGCCGGGGCGCGGCCAGTGCCAGCGCCGCGATCATCAGGACCGACGCTGCGACGGCCCCGGCGACCGGACTGATCTTCAACGACAGGACGGCAGTCAACAGCGCCGATCCGACGAAGCCGCCGACGCTGAACAACCCGTGGAACCCGGACATCAGCGGCGTGCCGGCCTGCTTCTCCACTTCGACCGCGTGCACGTTCATGCCGACTTCGATCACGCCGAGGAATGCGCCGAACAGCAGCAGCGCGACCGCCATGGTCGGCACCGTGGGCGCAAAGGCAAGGAAGGGCAGCAGGATCGCCTGCCCGATGCCGCCGACGAGGATCGCCGGTCGCGCGCCCAGCTTCGATGTCAGCGGCCCCGCAAGCTGCATCGCGCCCACCGAGCCGAGACCGAGACACAGCAGCAGCAGCCCGAGCGATCCGTCCCCGATCGCCAGCCTCTGCTTGGCAAGTGGAACGAGCGGCGCCCAACAGGCGAGCCCGAAGCCCGATACGAGAAAGGCCAGACGCGTCGCGAGGCGCGCCCCGGAATGTTGCATCGTCACTGCGGATATCCTTGGATCAGCGCTGGCCGCGCGGGTCTTGCGGGTCGGCACGCGCGATGGTGGCGCCGGCTTTCGTCAGATCGCGCACAAGGTCGGCATCGGCGTCGTGCTCGACGACGATCTGCGTAAGGGCATCGACGCCGAGGACCCGGTGCGGGGCGTGCTGGCCGAGCTTTTCGTTCGTCGCGAGGACGATCGTGCTGCGGCTGTGCGCGTTCAGCGCGCGTTTGAAACTGGCATCGGCCGGGTCATAGGCGCTGACGCCCCCCTCGGCGGAGACCGCGCACGCGCCGAGGACACACAGGTCGATGTTGAGCCGCGCGATCGCCTCGATCGCCGTACCATCGACGGCGCCGCCGACCATCCGGTCGATCATGCCCCCCACCACCAGCAGATCGATGTCGTCGCGATGCTGGAGTGCCGCGGCGATCGTCACCGAACTCGTCGCGATGGTCAGATTGAGATAGGACGGCAGCGTCTCAACAAGGGCGAGGTTGGAACTGCCATTGTCCATGAAAACAAGGCTGCTCGGTTCGATGACCCGAACGGCGGCGTCAGCCAGCGCCCGCTTCCTGTGCACATCTTCGCCGACGCGCTCGGCCATCGGCCTCGCCCCTTCGACGACGGGCAAGGCGCCGCCATAGACGCGGCGACACAGGCCCTCCGCGGCAAGACCCCGCAGATCCCGCCGGATTGCATCCTCGGAAACGCCGAACTCCTTGGCAAGCGCACCAGCATGAACCGGTTCGCCCAGGGATAGACGGGCAAGGATCGTATCGCGACGGCTGGACGGGATGTCATTGGGCATCCGCTGTTCCTAGCCCTCACATCGTGCATAAACAAGATGGTTATCCATCAATCATGCATGATCGTGCATCATGTCCACATTGTTGAGACTGATTACTCCCCATGTTCCATCTCGCGGACGGGAGATCGGGAAGCCCTGTCAGGGGCTTCCGATCGGGACGGGGTAAGCGCCTCAGGTCGCCCCCCTCGACTCACGGTACACGGCCTCAATATTGTTGCCGTCGGGATCATACATGAAGGCTGCATAATAGCCCTCGGGATAGCCATCCGAACGCAGACCGGGTGCGCCGTTATCCACCCCTCCCGCAGCCAGCCCGTGGCGGTGAAAGTCTTCGACAGCTTCGCGCGATGTAGCGCGGAACGCCGTGTGTTGCCTCGCGCCGGTTGGATGGAAAACGTCCAGCCAGAACGCGGGATATTCGGTACCGAACGCAACACCTGCCAGGTCGGCGTCGCCCTCGTCCGCCGGCCCCATAGTCGCGTTGATCCGCATGACGACTTTAGCCCCGAGGGGGCGAAGTGCTGCTTCGTAGAACCGCGCGGATCGAACGATGTCAGTGACACCGATGCCGGTATGATCAAGGAGCCAATTGGAAGCGTCTGCCATCGGATCTCTCCACCAGATTGCTGCTCGTTGTCTTATCAGATCATGCCCGGCAAAATCGTCGCTCCGCAAGCTCGACTGGGTTCGTCGCGCCTCCCAAAGTGCCTTGATAGTCGGCAAAGACGCCGCATTCGGTGTGACTAGCTACGCCCCCTCAGATGCTGCCGTTCCGCTTGCCGCCCCGCCCCGAATATTCCGCGTCGTCCCCATTGCGAATGGTCGGCCGATATGGAATTCTCGAGCGATGATGACCAGCACTGGAGGATGTCAGTGTGGCGCGGTGCGGTTCCGGATTGACGCTGATCTGGAAGACGCCTCCATCTGCCATTGTCGAATGTGTCAGAAGGCAACGGGCGGACTGTTCGGGCCTTATGTCGGAGCGCCCTTGTCTGCCGTGACCTGGACCCGCGGTCAGCCCGGTCATTTTCAGAGTTCGAACAAGGCTCGTCGCGGGTTTTGCCGGGATTGTGGCACGCCGCTCACCTTCGAATATGGTGAGGGAAGCATCTGTTTCACGCTCGGTGCCATGGACGAACCACGCCTGGTTCATCTGACCGAACAGCTCGCGTCGTCCGAGCGCATCGCCGACGTTCAGGCATTGGCGAATCTCCCCGAACACCCGCTAGATGAGCCACGAGCGGCGGAGCATCTGGCAGGAATTAGATCCCTTCAGCATCCTGACCATGATACCGTTGCGTGGCCACCGAAGACATAGACCGCAGTCCACTTTCTTGCGGCTCCGATCCGTCGCTTGACGCAGCAGAGCATGCGCCTGCAATCTGCTGACACTTCCCGCGATGTAAGGACAAGATGATGGTTCTCATGTTCGCGCTCCTGCTCGCAGCACCGCAAGGATGCATCGATACACGCCGCGAATGCCGCGCCTGCACGACGACCGATGGCAAGCAGCGTTGCTCGAGCCCGGGCATAGCGTGCCAGCCTCTGACCCGCCTGTGTCGCCCGAACACCGACAGAGCCGCTACGGAACGCCCAAAGACTGCAAAGCCAGACCACCGCTGAGTCCGCAGCGATGGTCCAAACCCACAAATGGGGCATCAGCAACTATGCGGCAGAACTGCACCCGGCCGATCCCAAAGGACGGCACGCCGTCGCATACCTCTGTCATAGAGGTTCGGTCTCGGCGTCGAAGGGTGAAGCGCTGGATGCCCCGTGAGGATTCGAACCTCAATAGGCGGTATCAGAAACCGCAGTCTTACCATTAGACGACGGGGCATCAGCGAGGGCGCGATCTAAGCGGGGGTTTGCGCCGTGTCAACGCCCTGATGGTGCCAATTCGCCACGTCGCTTGCGTAATCGCCGCGCTGCGCTACATTCGTCGCCAAGCACCGGGCGGGTATTTTCCCGCGGCGGCAGATATAGATAGTGAGTTTTACGGCGATGGGGGATGTTTCCGCCCGAATGCCGTCCCGGCAGGCTGGTCCTGCCCGTCCGGCGGCGACCCGGCCCGGTCGAGGGCGGTGGGCCGATGCGCAGGCGTTTGCCGCGCTGGATCTCGGCACCAACAATTGCAGATTGCTGATCGCGCGCCCGCAGGCCGGCGGATTCGCGGTGATCGACGCGTTCTCGCGGATCGTCCGGCTCGGCGAAGGGCTCGCATCCACCGGGCAGCTGAGCGACGCCGCGATCGAGCGCACGATCGCCGCGCTGCGCGTGTGTTCGGACAAGCTGAAGCGCCGCAACGTCACGCTGGCGCGCTCGGTCGCAACCGAAGCCTGTCGCCAGGCGCGCAACGGCCCCGCCTTCATCGCCCGCGCGCTTGCCGAAACGGGCATCCATCTCGACATCATCACCGCGGAGGAAGAGGCGCGGCTGGCCGTGCTCGGCTGCCATGCGCTGATCGAACCTGGGAACGACCCCGCACTGATCTTCGACATCGGCGGCGGTTCGACCGAGCTCGTGCTGGTCGATACGTCGACGCCGATCCCGACCGTGCTCGACTGGCATTCCGCCCCCTGGGGCGTCGTGTCGCTGACCGAACATGCGGGCGGCGGCAAGGGCGAGGCGGGCCGACGCGCGGCCTATGCACGGATGCGCCAGGTCGTCGCGGACAGCATCGCGCCGTTCGCCGCGCGGCTGCCGCTCAACGTCGAGCGCCCCCGGCTGCTTGGTACCAGCGGCACCGTGACGACGCTGGGCAGTGTGCATCTGGGGCTCAGCCATTACGACCGGTCGGAAGTCGACGGGCTGATCGTGCCCGCCAGCGCGATGCGGCGGATCAGCGCGGGCCTGTCGCACATGGCGATCGAGGAGCGGGCAAAGCTCGCCTGCATCGGAAACGAGCGTGCCGACCTGGTGGTCGCGGGCTGCGCGATATTGGAGACGATCATGGACATCTGGCCCGCCGAACGGCTCGGCATCGCCGACCGCGGCATTCGCGAGGGCATATTGCGCCGCCTGATGGGGAGCCCCAGGCCATGAGTCGCGGCGGCTCGGGCGGGCACACCCGCGTCCTCACCGCACGCAAGCGGACCGCGCAGTCGACGCGCTGGCTCGAACGCCAGCTGAACGACCCGTACGTCAAGCGCGCCAAGGCGGAGGGCTATCGCAGCCGCGCGGCGTACAAGCTGACCGAGCTCGACGAACGGTTCGAGGTCATCAAGGGGTCAAAGCGCGTCATCGATCTCGGCATCGCGCCGGGTGGCTGGGCACAGGTAATCAAACGGCGCCTGCCCAAGGCGGCGGTGGTCGGGATCGACCTGTTGCCGGTCGATCCGATCGACGGCGTGACGATCTTCCAGATGGATTTCATGGACGACGCGGCGCCCGCGATGCTGATCGACGCGCTCGGCGGCGCGCCCGATCTGGTGCTGTCGGACATGGCCGCGAACACCGTCGGCCATCCACAGACCGATGCGCTTCGCACGATGGCGCTGGTCGAGGCGGCACTCGATTTCGCCTGCGACGTGCTGGAAAAGGGCGGGACCTTCGTGTCGAAGGTGTTCGCGGGGGGCGCCGATTCCGCGCTGGTCGCCGAGATGAAGCGCAACTTCACCAGCGTGAAGCACGCCAAGCCGCCGGCGAGCCGCAAGGGGTCGGTCGAGTGGTTCGTGGTGGCGCAGGGGTTCAAGGGGCGATCGGTCGATCGGGAGCGCTGATCCACCGATCGACGCGGCCAACGCCGCTGTGCAGCTCCTGACGACGCGGCTTTGCCGCGGAGGGGTGGTTTTAGGCATGATGGCCGCGGCATGGCCGGGGGCGCGCTTGCGTTGAGCCCTTCAGACTAAGCCCGGTAGCCCGCCCCCTCCCCCCGTTCGTGCTGAGCGCAGTCGAAGCACCTTTAGTCCCATGCCCTTCGACTACGCTCAGGGCGAACGGTACGGCGGTGGCGAACGGTGTGCGGGTGTTGAACGGCGTGGGGGTGACGCACGGTGTGGGATGGCGACCGGTGTCGGGGTGGCGGCCGGTATGAGGGTAGCGTCCGGTGGCCACCGTGACGGCGAATGCGAACCGCCCCCGCTACCCCCCGCCTCACCCCCAACGACACCCAAGCAAAGAAAAGGCCCGCGGACCTTCAGGTCCACGAGCCTTTCAATCACACCAGCAAAGCGATGCCGCAGCATCGTTCGCCGGAAACCGATCAGGGTCGGATCACAATATGGTCCGGCTCGCGCCACACCACATGCGTGCGATCAACCCTCGTAATCGGCACCCAGATTCTGGTTGCGCGGCGGGGCGGCGGCGGTGAGGCGCAGCGCCTCTGCCGATGCCGCGAGGCTGCCGACGGCATCGACCTCGTCGTCATCGTCGACACGAACCTTCTGCAGGCCCTGAATGACCGATTCCTTGAGATGCGCCGGCTTGACGTTCTCGTCCGCGATCTCGCGCAGCGCGACCACCGGGTTCTTGTCGCGATCGCGGTCGAGCGTCAGTTCGGCGCCGCCCGAGATCTGCCGCGCACGCTGCGCTGCGAACAGCACCAGGTCGAACCGGTTGGGGATCTTGTCGACACAATCTTCGACGGTAACGCGCGCCATGACGCTTCCTTCGCAACAAACACCGATAGGGAGAACATGGGCGCCTACCCACACCCTACCACAAAGTCAAGATTTTGCCGGCGGGGCGTCGCGCGCCACCCCGTGTCGCGCCGCCACGAGGTTGCATCGGCCCGATGCTATGTCCACTACCCCCGGCCATGACCATGCCCGCCCCCGAGCTCGATCGCATCACGACCCCGCAGGCGGCGGAGTCGGTCTTCACCGTCGATGGCAACCGGCTGACGCTGCTCGAGGCGGGCCCTGAACGCCTGACGGCACTGATCGGGCTGATCGACGGCGCGCGGCAGTCGCTGCGCATCCTCTATTACATCTATGCCGACGACGATGCCGGCCAGCGCGTGAACGCGGCGATGATCGCGGCGGCGAAACGCGGCGTGACGGTCGCGCTGATCGTCGACGGCTTTGGCAGCGACGATGCGGCGAGCGCCGATTTCTTCGACCCGCTCGAAGCCGCGGGAATCGCGGTGTGCCGGTTCTCCGCGCGATTCGGCCGGCGATATCTGCTGCGCAATCACCAGAAGCTCGCGCTGGCGGACGGCGAACAGGACGACGCGCGGATCATCGTCGGCGGCTTCAACGTCGAGGATGACTATTTCGGCACCGTCGCCGACAATGCCTGGCGCGATCTCGGCCTGTTGATCGAAGGCCCGGCCGCGGGGCGGCTGACGGGCTATTTCGATGCGCTGAGCAACTGGATCCACCAGCCCAAGGGCAAGCTGCGCAAACTGAACCACGCGCTGCGCCGCTATAGCGAGACGCAGGGGCCGACACGCTGGCTGATCGGCGGACCGACGCGACGGCTGTCACCCTGGGCGCGGGCGGTCCGCGACGACATGCGCCGCGCGACGCGGATCGACATCATCGCCGGCTATTTCACGCCGAGCCCGACAATGTTGCGCAGGCTCGATCGTGCCGGGCGCCGCACCGACCGCGTGCGCATCGTCACCGCCGCGAAATCGGACAACAACGCGACAATCGCCGCCGCGCGGTTCACCTATGCCGGACTGTTGCGCAAGGGCGTGCACGTCTTCGAATATCAGCCGACCAAGCTGCACACCAAACTGTATGTCATCGACGACGCGGTCCATATCGGCTCCGCCAATTTCGACATGCGCAGCCTGTTCATCAACATGGAGCTGATGATCCGGATCGAGGATCCCGGTTTCGCCGCGCATGTCCGCCGCTATGTCGACGCCGAAATCGCCGCCTCGACCGAGATCACGCCGGCGCTCTACAAAGCAAAGACCGGTTGGCTGCAGCGCGTGAAGCAGTTCGGCGCCTATTTTTTGGTCGCGGTCGTCGACCCCAATGTCTCGCGCGGATTGAACTTCGGGATCGAGGACTAGGACGCCGCTAAACGGCGACGCCCGTTACTGCGCCGCCGTGCCGCCGACCGTCAGCCCGTCGACCAGCAGCGTCGGCTGGCCGACACCCGCCGGCACCGACTGCCCGCCCTTGCCGCACATGCCGATGCCCTCGTCGAGCGCGAAGTCGTTGCCGATCCCGCGCACCTTGGTCAGCGAGCTGGGGCCGTCGCCGATCAGCGTCGCGCCCTTGATCGGCGCGCCCAGCTTGCCGTCCTCGACCAGATACGCCTCGGTGCAGCTGAACACGAACTTGCCCGACACGATATCGACCTGCCCGCCGCCGAACGCCTTGGCAAAGATGCCCTTCTTGACGCGGCTCAACAGCTCGGCGGGATCGTCATTGCCCGCCTTCATGAAGGTGTTGGTCATCCGCGGCATCGGCGCGTGCGCATAGCTTTCGCGGCGGCCATTGCCGGTCGCCTCGACGCCCATCAGCCGCGCGTTGAGCCTGTCCTGCATATAACCCTTGAGGATGCCGTCCTCGATCAGCACGGTTTCGCGCGTCGGCGTGCCCTCGTCGTCGATCGTCAGCGAGCCGCGGCGATCTTGAAGAGATCCGTCGTCGACCACGGTCACGCCCTCGGCCGCGACGCGCTCGCCGATCCGGCCCGAAAAGGCCGACGTGCCCTTGCGGTTGAAATCGCCCTCGAGCCCGTGGCCGATTGCTTCGTGCAACAGAATGCCGGGCCAGCCATTGCCGAGCAGCACGGTCATCTCGCCGGCGGGCGCTGCGATCGATTCAAGATTGACCAGCGCCTGCGACAGCGCCTCGTCGATCGCGCGGTTGTACGTCTCGGGCTGGAACAGGTCGGTATAGAGATAGCGACCGCCGATACCGTAGCTGCCCGTTTCGCGACGACCATTCTGCTCGGCGACGATCGACACGTTCAGCCGCACCAGCGGCCGCACGTCGGTCGCGATAAAGCCGTCGGCGCGGACGATCTCGACGACCGACCATGTCCCCGACAGGCTGACCGACACCTGCGCCACGCGCGGATCGCGTGCTCGCGCGGCGGCGTCGATCGTCTGGCAGAGGTTCACCTTGTCCGCGAACGGCACGAGGTCGAGCGGGTCGGCCGCGGTGTAGCGGTGGCGGTTGGTGCCCTGTGGCGGGCCGGCCTTGGCGGCGACGCCCGGCTCGATCAGCGCCATCGTCTCGGCGGCGCGGCGGATCGCGGCGGGGGTCATCTCGTTCGAATGCGCGAACGCGGTCATCTCGCCCGACACCGCGCGCAGGCCGAAGCCCGAGCTGGTGTCGTAGGACGCGGTCTTCAGCCGGCCGTCGTCGAACCCGAACGCCTCCGCCTTGCGGTACTGGAGATAGAGTTCGCCGTCATCGGCCTTGGCGAGCGCCTTGGCGGTGAGGGCCTGCGCCTGCTCGGGGTCGAGCGTGTCGCGGTAGAGGAACGAACGGGGGTCTGCAGCTATCGTCATCCGATAGATATAAGCGGCTTAGCGCCCTGCGCCATCCCCATGGTCGCGCAATGTCGACTGGTCCGCGCCATCGGCGGCCCCGCCGACCAGGATAAAGCGCCGATCGCAATAGCCGCAATCGACATAGCCGGTCTCGTCGATCTGCAGCCATACGCGCGGATGGCCGAGCGCTGCACCGCCGGGAATGTCGGTGGCGCCGTCGCAGGCGACGCGGGCGTGGGTGACGCGGGTGGTTTCGAGCGGCGGATGCATGCGGGCGCGATAGCAAGCGCGGGCGGGGCGGGCAATTGGTTCTTCGGTGGTGATAGGAAGGAAGGATTTGTTCACGCGGAGGCGCGGAGGCGCGGAGGTGCGGAGGTGTTGCGCTTGTCGCGAAGCGACCTTCACATCAGGAATGGCGGAACAGGGCGTGGGTCTCCCGACCGACAGGCTGGATACGACATCTCCGCGCCTCCGCGCCTCCGCGCGAACAAATCTTCTTTGCCACGCCCGAGGGGATGACCCGCCCTCCCCGCCCCGCTATGCCGCAACCATGACCGAAGCCGCGATCGCCATCACCAATCTCTGCAAGACCTACGCCCCCGTTGGCACGGCGGAACCCAAGCGCGCGCTCGACGGGGTGACGTTCGACGTCCCGCGCGGCCAGATCTTCGGGCTGCTCGGCCCGAACGGCGCGGGCAAGTCGACGCTGATCAACATCCTGGCGGGGCTCGTCAACAAGACCGATGGCAGCGCCGCGATCTGGGGCTTCGACATTGACGGCCACCCGCGCAACGCCAAGGCGTCGATCGGGATCGTCAACCAGGAGATCCTGTTCGACCCGTTCTTCTCGCCGTTCGAGACGCTCGAGATCCAGGCCGGGCTCTACGGCGTGCCCAAGGCGAAGCGCCGGACGATGGAACTGCTCCGCGCGGTGCATCTGGAGGACAAGGCGCATGCCTATGCCCGCACGCTGTCGGGCGGCATGAAACGCCGGTTGATGGTGGCCAAGGCGATGGTCCATTCGCCCCCCGTCCTCGTCCTCGACGAGCCGACCGCGGGCGTCGACATCGAATTGCGCCAGCAGCTCTGGACCTATGTCCGCAGCCTGAATGCAGCGGGCGTCACGGTGATTCTGACGACGCATTATCTCGAGGAAGCCGAAGAGCTCTGCGACCGGATCGCGATCATCAACAACGGCCGCCTGATCGCCAACGAGCCGACCCGCGAACTCGTCGGCAAGGCGCAGGAAAAGATCGTCGCCGTCACCGTCGACCGCGACGTCGGCATGGTCCCGGCGAACGCCTGCTTCCAGAAGATCGCGCTCAAGGGCACGCGCACGCTCGAAATCACTTATGCCAAGGACCGCGTGAACGCCGGCGAAGTCCTCGCCGCGGTCCAGTCGGGCGGTTTCGGGATCGTCGACGTCTCGACCAAGGAACCCGATCTCGAGGACGTGTTCCTCAGCCTCACCCGCGCCGCCAACGCCTGAGCGCGCACGGCACCGGGCGCAGTGCCGGGGCCGGTTCGGTTCACGCCGTGGGGCAGACCACCGTCGTGCCCTGGCCACGGTTGCTCAGCGTGGCGCGGTAGAAGAAGGAGTCGCTGCCATAGGTCTGGTTGGGGCCGAACACGAGATCGACCTTATCGCCGATTTCGAGGCCGAACTTGACCCCGTTGACCGTGGCGGTGTCGACGACGATTCCCGAGGCGACCGTCACGCCGTTGCGGGTGATGCGGTAATCGACGCCGTCGCCCGTATTTGCCTTGCTGAAACAGGCGGACAGTTCGACCTGCATCGCGCGCGGCGCGGTATAGCGGATCACCGCGCGGATCGGGTTCGCGCCATCGCCTGCCGGTGCGGCGGTGGTATTGTTGATGCGCAGCGGCTTGGACCAGCGATCGCCGAAATGGCTCGCGAAATCGGTGTCGAACACGCCGAGCCGGGTATCGACATTCGCCTTGTCGCGACGCCAGTAGCTCCAGGATCCGCTGCCATATTGCAGCATCGTGTCGGCAACGACCTGCGACGCGGTGATCGTATAGCCGGTGGCCCCGGTGACGATCAGCGGCTCGGATCCGATCTTGACCGGGCCAGCAGGCAAGGCCACCCCGTACATGTCGCGAACGGTGCCGCCGGTGAAGCTGATCATGCCGCGCAGCCCCCAGACGACCCAGCGATCGGCACCGATCCGGTAGAGGTTGAACGGCTGGTCCCCGGTATCGACCCGCACCGGCTGGCCGTATGGCAACAGCGAATCGACGACGTTGCGATAGGCCCTGCCCTGCGGCTTGATCAGCGATCCGGTAAACAGCCCCATATACGGAAAATGGGTCTGTTCGACGAGCGCGTACCAGGACGCATGCCGGACGCCGGCGGCATAGAGCTCGACGACCGATTTCACCAAACCGGCCGAGGCGCGCCGCGTATCGGCATATCCAAAGCTAAATTCCGTCGCCCAGATCGGCTTTGGCGTCCCGTAGCGGCTCATGGCGGCGTTGAGATTGGCGATCTCGAAATCGATCCCCTCGGCATCGGGGCGATAGGGATGGACCGCGACGCCGTCGATCACGTCGAGCATGCCGACCGCGAACAGCGAGGTCAGGAACCCCGTCCCGATCACGTTGGTCGATCCGCCGAGGATCGCGACCTGCGGGTTGGCGGGCTTCACCCGGGCATAGAGGACCCGCAGCATGTCGACATAGGCGCGGAACTTGTCGACGCCGGCCGGATAATCGAGCGCGCCGGCACTGTTGACTTCGTTGCCGACCTCGATCGCCACGACACAGGATCCGAACCGCGTCAGCAGCGCGGCGATATAATTCGCATAGGCGGTCCGGCCCGCCGCGGACGACACCATCCGCCCGCCGTCGTAGAGTGCGTTCTTGGGCGTGATCGTGAGCGTCAGCGCACCGCCGCGTCCGCAAAATGTGGCGAGCGTCTGAACCGGCGTACCGGAAAAGTCGTACACGCCCGCCGTCCGCTCGACACTGGCCCAGTTGACCGTATCGCGCACGGATTTGGTCGCGAGCGGCGTCGTAAGATCGAGCCACGCCGGGCTCCATCCCTGGCTGAAATGGGTCTGCACGCCGAACGCGAACCCGGTCTCGCTCGGCAGAGCGCTCGTTGCCGCAGTGCCGGTCGTCACGCCCGCGTCCTGCCGGCCACTCGCCGGTTGAGACGCCGTCGCGGATGTCGAGACGACCGTGATCGCCGGGTCGGACACAGATGCGCCGCTCGCGCCGATCGCAAATGCCGTGACCCCGTACAACAACGTCGCCGCTGCCAGACCGACCGCTAGTTTCGCCTGCATTCGAACGCCCCCCGCGCCAAACATGCCCGTCGCCCTCACGACGAGTCGCCGCACTTTTCCTACCCCACTTGTAGAACAGATGAGTCTAAAATGGATGAAGTCGGCATTTTTTGGCTTGAATATCGTATTCTTGCAGTACTGCTGAATAATAAGACTGCCAAACTACTGGCAAACAGCAGTTTTGCTGATCTAAGTACTGATATCTCGGAATTGGTGGTCAGAGCCAGCCAACGACCAGTCCGAGCAGCACCCAGGCACCGACCCCGCACCCGACCATGACGACGGCGCGCACGGGTCGCGGCCAGGGTGTGATGTCGGGCACGGACTCAGACACGGGTGCATCGTGCGCCGCCGGGTCCTTTTCGAACATCGCGTGGACGATCGTCTGGCCGGAAAAGGCCTTTGCGAACGTCTCTTCTGGAATGGGCACCGCGAAGACACATCCATAGCCGCCAGGTGCGAGACGGACGACGTCTGCCTCGACGGTAGCGCCGCCGCCGCTCAGTGCGAGACGCAGACGCGTCCCCACAGTCATCGGGATCGAGGACCGCAGACGGCACCCTGTCGTCGAGAAATCCTCGACGATCACGTCATGCGCGACACCCGGCATGAGCCGCAAGGTGCTGTCGGCGGAGACGAAGCGCCGTGTGGCACGGCTTTCGCGCATCGTCAGCGCATCGATGGGCATGATCTGCATGGTTGCGGTGAGTGACATCGGTCCTCCAGGTTAAGGGCCGTATAAGTCGCGGCTCTTAACACAAGATTATCAGCGCAGTCTGGCATCATCATATTTGCAGTTAACCCCTGAACAAATGCCTTTATACAGATGCTTAGCAAGTCAATATTTGTTTTCTTAAACAATAACCTCAGAGAATAACGCTGAAACGTCCAATAATGGCCCGTGTCATTGCTGATCATTGCACACTGCCTTAGGCGGAAAGACTATATGGTGTGCCAATGACATATACCCCAAGCTCCCCGATCGACGCGCATCGGTATGACATCGCCAGCATCGATCCGACGGCCTGTGACGCCGCCTCGGGGATCGCGCTGCGCATCACGACGGTACGGGCATGACCTTGTGAATTGGCAGGAAGCACGGGCCTTCGTCATCGCATTCTGCCTGTTCAAGCCGCGCGCGTCGCTCGCGACGGGCCTGCTCGTTGCGATTGCCGGCCTGGTCGAGGCGCTTGGCCTCGTCCTCATCATTCCACTTCTTCAGATTGCCGGGGGGACGGGCGCTCGCGGACACTGGTCCACACTGCTCGCCCGGCTGCATATCGACAGCCGCCCGGAGCAGATCACGCTCGTGCTCTTGGCCTTTGCCGTGCTCATGCTCGTGCGCGCCGCGCTGATCTCGATCCGGCAGAGCGCGGTCATCCGGCTGGAACTGGAATTCCTGTCCTCGCTGCAAATCAGGCTGATCGAACGCCTGGGGGCAGCACCCTGGAGTGCGATCGTCGGGCTGCGGCATGCCCGGGTCAATCGTATCCTCGGAAGCGACATCCAGCGGCTCGGCCAAGCTGCGATCGGGCTCGTCCAGTCCATCGTGGCGGCGATCACATTGACGGTGCAGCTGACCATCTCGATGCTGCTCAGCCCGCTGCTCACGCTGCTCGCGGTCCTGTTCGTCGCGACGGGCGCGCTGCTCAGTGCCCCCTTGTTCCGCGCCGCCAGACAGGTCGGCGACAGCGTGACCGATGCCAATCTGATGATGGTGAACGAAGTCGGCCAGTTTCTCGGGGCCCTCAAGCTCGCGATGAGCCAGAACCTGGCCCCCCGGTTCGTCGCCGATTTTTCGAACGCCATGACCGACTCGGTCCAGGCCGAGCTGACCTTCGTCGCGCGGGAAAACCGATCGCGGCTCCGCATGACGGTGGCGGGCATCGTGATGGCGGGCGGGATCGCCGGGATCGGACTGGGCGTGGTCGCAGTCCCCGTCCCGACGCTGGTCGCGCTGCTGCTGATCCTGTCGCGGATGGCCGGACCAGCGCAGGCGCTGCAGACCCAGGCGCTCGAGGTCGTTCGCGCGCTGCCGGCCTATGCGCAGATTCGCGAGCTGGAGGCCGAACTCGCCAGCGATCGCGGTCTTGCGACCGACGCGATCCTGCCGGCGCTGGAGGTCCTGTCGTTCGACCGGGTCGGCTATCGTCACCCGCGCGGGGCCGACGGCGCGGGTTCCGGCGTCGACGCGCTCGATCTGGAACTCCGGCGCGGCGAGTTTTTGGGCGTTGCGGGGCGATCGGGCGCGGGCAAGACCAGTTTCGCGGACCTGCTCGTCGGCCTCTACCACCCGCAGGCTGGGCGCATCCTGCTCAACGGCACCCCCGTCACGCTGGCGAACCACAGCGCCTGGCGCGACCGGCTCGCCTATGTCGCGCAGGATCCGTTCATGCGCCATGCGAGCATTCGCGAGAACCTGCTCTGGTCCAACCCGGGCGCGAGCGATGCGGCGATCGCCCGGGCGCTATGGATTGCCGACGCCGATGACCTGCTCGCACGATTGCCCGAGGGGCTCGCCACCTGGGTCGGCGAACGCGGCAGCCTGATCTCCGGGGGCGAACGCCAGCGGCTAGCGCTCGCCCGCGCGGTGTTGCGCGATCCGCAATTGCTGATCCTCGACGAGGCCACCAACGCGATCGACATCGATGGTGAACAGATCATCCTTCACCGGCTGCGCGAGGCGTGTCCCGACACGACCATCCTGATGATCGCGCACCGGCTCGAAAGCCTGCGCCGGTGTGACCGGATCCTCCTGTTTGATGCCGGGCGCGTCGTTGCACAGGGATCGTTCGAAACGATGCGATCGCGGCTGGTCGCGGTCGAGCGCGACGATGCGACCGCCGCGGCGCCGCACGTCGCACAGACGCAGGGGGCATCGTGAACTTCTATCGCGCGTTCGGACTGGTGTTTCGCTCGGACATCCCGCTCGGGTCGCTCGCCGCGAACCGCATCGCGGCGCAGCAGCCCGATGTCGATATCCGATGCGGCGCCCCGGCACGCCCCGATCCGGGGGTCGCCGTCGACGATATGCGGGTCGAGATCAGCGGCACCTCGTTACGCTTGTCCGTGCCCGAATGCGGCTGGTTCGACGTGACGGGGGGTGCGCGCATCATCTACGAGGCGCGCGCCGGCATCCCGGCGGAACATATGCCGCCCTATCTCCTGGGGACCGCGCTGGGGGCGCTGCTCCATCAGCGCGCGCTGCTGCCGCTGCATTGCAACGCGATCGTCCATGACGGCAGGGCATATCTGTTCTGCGGGGACTCCGGCGCAGGCAAGTCGACGCTGGCCGCCGTGTTCGAAGCGCGGGGCTATCCTCTCCTCACCGACGATCTGTGCGCGGTGGCGGCGGATGCGGAAGGCCGGTTTTCGGCCACCCCGGGAATCCCACGGCTCAAGCTCTGGATTGAATCGCTCACCGCACTCGGCCGCGAAAGCGCGGAGGTCACCCGCATTCCCTGGTATGAGGACAAGTTCGAGGTCGCGATGTCGCGCGCCGCCGAGGATCGCCGCTATCCCGTCGCCGCCATCTATCATCTGCGTCAGGCCGACGAGACTGCGCCGCCGGGCATCCACCGACTGCAGGGGCTCAAGGCTGCCAATGCGGTGACGGCAAACATCTATCGCCGCCGCATCGCCGACCTCCTTGGCCGCGCGCCCGGATATCTGGCGGAATCGATGGCGCTGATCCGCACCGTTCCCATTTTCCGGTTTAATCGACGATGGGGGCTGGAGAACGTTGTCGAAGATGCCGCCCTTGCCGAAGCCCATCTACTCGGCGTCAAGATGACCCAATAAGGGACGCAACGCTGCCATTGTAAGCAAAACGGTTGCGACGACTTTGATAATGTGTGCGACGACCGGTTAACAACACGTAATAGTCTTAAATCGCATTGAACACGATCTTTGGGAATTAGTCATGACACAGCATCGCAAGACATGGCAGCGTCCGGTACTTGTTCGCATGGATGCCGCCGACGCCGATAGCGCATCGCTGATGTATAATCGCGATTATTATCACCGCCAGATGGGCCCGTCCTGATTCCACAGTCCCGGCGGGTCGACGAAGCGCACCGGGGCGCGTCGATCTCGGGAACCCAGTCACGATCATAGCGGTGCCGCGCCCAGGAATGTGCAGTCACCCGGCTCCGAACCACGCTGAACTCGCATTCCGGTTCGATAATGACGCTGCAAGATTTCGCTGACTTTCACGGCCGCTCGATCACGTCACCAGGATTCTTCAAGCAAATCCTGTTGGTTCACGGGTGTCAAATCGCTACGATCATTCATGTTATCCGTCAAATTGCAAATAGTAAGGAAAACTATTCACGACTTTTGGCCGGTTTATGCAATTATTGCGAAAGCCAGAAGCTGATCGACATGCCGCCGATACAGCGAATGCTACAAGGGGTATCGATATGGTCAAGACTCGCAAGACATGGCAGCGCCCTGCACTTGTTCGCATGGACGCGGCTGATGCCGAGAATTTCGGACAGGCCTATAACCGCGACCAGTTTCGTCGTCAGATGGGCCCATCCTGATCTTCAGGCCTGAATAGGCACGGGAAATCGCGCGGCGGTAATGCCGCGCGGTTTTTGTTGGGCATCGATCGGCCCACCAAGCATGCCGCTTCCGCGGACGGCCTGAGAAACGCGTCAAAAAGCATGGGAATTTTGTTTGGCTCGTGCAGAAATGGATACGCCGGTTCGCCGCAGCACATCGGCGGCAACGGCGGAGATTGACGGGCAACTGGTCGCGCTCGATATCAACAAGGGCGTTTGCTACGGCCTCAACGAGGTCGGCACGCGCATCTGGGGCTTGATCGAATCCCCCATGTCCGCGCGAGCGATCAGCGCGATCCTCGTGGACGAATATGACGTCGACCAGACGACCGCCGAGGAGCAGACGCTCGATCTGATCCTCGAGCTGCTCGCGGCGGAGTTGGCGATATCCGCCTGATCCGCGGAGGCACGCGCATCGATCGGGAGCGCATGGCGTGACAGCGATCTATGGCCTGACGCACTGGTCCGACCGGGACGTCGATGCCGATGCCGACCGCATGGGTACGGTGCTGGCCCGCTATGGCCGCGACGCGCACGAAATCTGGCGGGGGGGGACGATCGCGCTGGGCGCGCGTCACGCCTTCCTGCTCGACGAGGACCGGTTCGTCGCCCCGATCCACGCCCGCGACCGCCGCTACGCCGTGGTTGCGGACGTGCATCTTACCGAGCGTGCGGAGCTGGAACGCGAACTCGGCCATTCGGGCGGCTCGGCGTCGGCGCTGTCCGATGCGATGCTGGTCGCCGATGCGATCGAACATTGGGGCGAGGGCGCGTTCGACCGCCTCTATGGCTGGTTCGCGATCGCCGCCTGGGACACGCAGGACCAGCGGCTGCTGCTCGCGCGCGACTTCATCGGCAAGCGCCCGCTTTATTATCTGCGCGCCGAGGACGGCACACTCGCCTTTGCCTCGATGCCCGACGCGCTGCACGCGCTCGGCATCGTCCCGCGTGCCGCGGACGAGGACCAATATCTGCGCCTGTTTCGCCGCGCGCCGCTTTCGCCGGATCGCACGCCGATGGCCGGTATCTCGCGCATCATGCCGGGCTATTACGGCGTCTTCACCGCGCAAGGGGCGACGACGCACGCCTATTGGAAACCCGATCGGACGCCGCTGCGACGCCAGACGCAGCGCGACTATGAAACCCAGATGCTCACCCGGCTCGACGCTGCGGTCACGGCAACGCTGCGCGGTGCGGGCGACGAGATCGCCGCGCATCTCTCGGGCGGGTTCGATTCGACCACGGTGGTCGTGACGGCGGCGCGGCTTCTCGCGGATACGCCGAAGCGGATCGTCGCCTATACCGCCGCCCCGCATCACACGCCGCAGACCTACCAGACGCATCATTTCTCCGACGAAAGCGCGCTCGCCGCCGAAACCGCGGCGATGTACCCCAATGTCGAACATGTCGTGATCCGCAGCGATACCCCGACGCTCGCGGCGCTCGACCGCACCGTCGATCTCTATCCCGAGCCGATCCCCAATCTGTGCAACATGGTGTGGGTCGACGCGATCAACACGGCGGTGCAGCGCCGCGGCATCCGGGTCCTGCTCGAGGGCACGATGGGCAATCTTTCGATCAGCGCATCGGGCGTCGCGGCGCTGCCGTCGCTGGCGCGACGCGGACGGTTGCTCGCCTGGGCGCGGCTCAGCCGGGGGCTGGTCCGGTCGGGGTGGATGCGCTGGCCAGGCGTCGGCTGGAACACGATCGGCCCGTTGTTGCCCGTATCGCTGTGGAAACGGGTGATGCGCGCCCGCGGCATCGTGATGCCGTCGGTCGCCACCGCCATCCCGCTGCTCCCTGAGACGCTCGCCCGGGTCGAGGCGCGCATCGCCGCGGAGAACCCGACGATCGACCCGGCGCATGCGGCGGACCTGTCCGACGCGATGCGGTACGGCACCGATCCTGTCGGCGCCAATCTGCGCATGGTGGCCGGCAATGAGGACGGCAGTTTTTTCAAGGCGATGCTGGCGGAGTTCAGGATCGACGTCCGCGATCCGCTTGCCGACCGGCGCCTCGTCGAATGGGCGCTGCGCGTGCCGGTCGAACGCTGGGCCTGGGGCGGCGAGCCCCGCGCGATCCTGCGCGAGGCCATGCGGGGCAAGGCACCGCCGAGTGTGCTCGATACCCGGCTGCGCGGCTATCAGGGCGCCGACTGGCCCGTCGCGCTCGTCGCCTCGCGCGACCGGCTGCGCGACGAGATCGACCGGATCAAGATGTTCGAGCAGACCGCCGGGACGATGAATGTTGACCGGCTCCAGAAGCTGGTCGACGACATGCCGCCCGCCGATTCGCCGCTGTGGACGGATATCGCCTACGAGATCGCCTATCGCGAAAATCTGCTGCACGCCGTCGCACTGGCCAGCCACATGCGTCGGACCGCCGGGAGCAATTATTGATGACCCCGGACGATCGTCTCGATCCGGGTATTCAGCGGCTGATCGCGGCGGTCGACGGCCGGCCCGATGCGATGGTCGCACTGGCCCTGACTCTCCTGCTGCCCCGCGGCTTGGCACAGACCGCGCGACGGTTGTGCGACGCTGCGCTGGCGCTCGCCCCCGATGATCGCGAGATCGCGGCGCAGGCGCGCCGGATCCGATCCGCCGGGGTTGGCAAATGGTATTTCACGATGGTGCAGGACGATGATCGCCACGCGCTCTACGCCGCGGCGCTGCGCAGCGTGATGCCCGCCGATGCGACGCTGCTCGATATCGGTGCCGGGACCGGCCTCTTCGCGATGATCGCGGCGCGAGCCGGTGCCGCGCGCGTCATCGCCTGCGAGCGGGATTCCGCGGTTGCCGCGGCCGCGGCCGCGGTCGTCGCCAGAAACGGCTATGCGGACCGCGTGACGATCATCCCGAAGGACGCGCGCGACCTGCAGATCGGAGTCGATCTGGCCGCCCCTGCGAATCTGCTGCTGTGGGATAACCTCGCGAACAACCTGATCGGTGCGGGCGGACTGAAGACGGTCGAGGATGCGCGCGCGCGCCTGCTCACGCGGGACGCGGTGATCATGCCGTACCGGGCCGAGATCATGGTCGGGCTCGCCACGCATCGTCGCCCGGCCGATTATGCGATGGGCATCGTCGACGGCTTCGACATGACCCCGTTCAACCAGCTCGCGGTCGCCCATGATACGCCGGACCGGGGGGCGATCGACCTTCGCTCGAACGGCGTCGCGATCTTCGACATGGACTTTACCGGCCCGCCGATCCCGGCGGCGCGCAACGCCGTCACGGTCCACGCCACCGCAGGTCGGGTGCACGGGATCATCCAGTGGATCCGGTTCCATCTGGCCGAGGGGATCGTCTACGACACGATCGATCCCGGCGTGCGGGCGTTCGAAACCGAGGTGACGCCGGTCGAGCCGTTCGACGTCGCCGACGGCCAGGCGGTGGTGATCTGCGGCCGGCACGACCGCGACGTGCCATGGTTCTGGCTGGAGGCGTGATCGTGCCACACCGCCAGGACGGATTCTGGACCAAGTTCGGCCGCTTTTCGTGGGAGGAGCGGTTCGCCCTTGCCGAGGCGACCATCCTGCTGACGATCTGCGCACCGCTGATCCGCCATGGGGCGCTGCCCCGGCTCGGCCGGATCGCCTCGCGCCCGCTGCCCCGCCCGCTCCCGCCAGGGCCACGCCGGCGCGACCTGGCCGAGATCGTCGCCTGGGCCGTCGATCGCGCGGCCAAGCGCAGCCGCCTGCGCGCGCTGTGTTTCGAGCGCGGGCTCACCGCACAGGTCATGCTGCGGCGGCGCGGAGTCGATTCGACGCTGTTCTATGGGATCCGCCCCGGTTCGACGATGCCGCTCGATGCGCATGTCTGGGTTCTCGATCAGGGATTCGACGTGACGGGCACGCCGCCCGATGGAGGCTATGCGATCCTGGCGTCGTTTCCGCCGGGACGTGAGGCCAGCGGATTTCGGCCGTGCTGAACCTCGACGCACTGCTCGACGGCGATGCCCAGATCGCCACCCCGGAATTTGCGCTCGTCGTAGCAGCAACGCGGTGGCCGAATGATCCGCGCCGGGCAGCACGGATTCGCGAGCTGGCGGCACGGGTCACCGATTGGCCGCGCGTCGCGGCGATCGTCGAGCGCCACCGCGTTGCCGGCCTGTTTGCGGCAGGCCTGAACCATGCGGGCCTGCCGGACATCGATGCCGGGACCGACGCGCGCGCGGCGATCGGGGCGCTCGCGCGGGACAGCGCGGTGCAGGAGCTGCAATCCGTCTTCGAAACGCTGCACCTGGTACGCATGCTGGAGGGGGCCGGCATTCCCGTCCGGGTGCTGAAGGGCGCGACCGCGGCGATGCTCGCCTTTGGTCGCTATGGTGTCCGCTACAGCATGGACATCGATCTGATCGTCGCCAAGGACCAGGTCGCGCACGCCGCCAGCCTGCTCGATGCGCGGGGCTATGTGCGGATCGCGCCGGCGGCCGATGCGAGCGCGGCGACGATGCGGGCGCGGATGGCGCGCTACAAGGATCTCGCATTCGAACATCCCGATTCGGGGCTGATGATCGAGCTGCACTGGCGCCTGTTCCAGAATCCCTATCTGCTGCGCGGCGATGATCTCGATGCGCGCGAGCCGATGCAGCTCGTGCCGGGCGCCAGCGTGGCGGTTCTCCCGCGCGCGCCAGCGATCCTGTACCTGTTCGCGCATGGTACCGAACATGGCTGGGCGCGATTGAAATGGCTGGCCGATATCGGCGCGATCCTTGCCGCCGAGACGCTCGCCGACCTCGATCAATTCTATGCGCGTGCACAGAAGCGGGGGGCGGCACGACTGGTGGCGGCGGGACTCATCCTCAGCCACGCCCTGTATGAGACAGCGCTGCCCGGCGCGATCCGGGACGACCTGGCCCACGACTGGCGGCTGCGATCGCTGGTGCGCACCGCTTATGCGAGCCTGATCGGCGACGAGGATGGCCGCGAACTCGAGCAGGTCGCGCATGCGACGACGCGCAAGAACCTCAGCCACTATCTGATCTCGCGCGATCCGCGTTTCGTGATCCACGAACTGCGCTACGATCTGCTCGACCGCAGTGCGGAGGGGCTGAAGGGCGGCTCGCGGCTAGGCCAAGTGTCGCGACGGCTTTGGGCACTGTCCGGCGGCCGACACCATGCCCAAAATGGCTAAGGCTCGACGGCTTTTACCATGATCTGAAGTCACGATTAACAATGCACGCCTGCTTCTGGCATTTGCAGTTCATATGTCTGCAATGTTTCAGATCTCTTATATTCGTGAATATGCCGTGCAATTAACAAATCTTATCATCAATTTACCGATTTGATTGATCATTTTTAGATTATATTTACTCGAATTGCTGCTCTGATGTTGCACGCAGGATATTTCGTCGATAGGTTTGATCCTATCGGCGCGATAAAGTCTGATTCCGCACTTGCGCCAACCGTCGGGTCCCCGTCATAATCTGCTGTCAGCCTAGGAGGCGCTGCTTTGAAGGTCGCGCTTTTCAATGTGAAATACAGCCCGAATCTGGGCGATGGACTGCTGTCCGAATGCACCGAGCTCGAATTGCACCGCGCCGGGATCGATGCGGTCTCGATCGATCTTGCCGGCAGGACGGGCTACGCGCCCGGTAATGCCAGCCGGGGCAGGATGCTCGCCGTGCTTGAGGGAATGCCCGCACCGCTGCGCCGCGTCGCGACCCGCACGATCCTCTCGGCGCTAGCGGCGATCCGGCTGCGCCCGGCGTTTCGCCGCCAGCTCGTCGATTGCGATGCGGTCGTCGTCGGCGGCGGCAATCTGTTCAGCGACAGCGATCTCAATTTTCCCGTCAAGATCCACGCCGCGCTGTCTGAAGCGGTGAACCTGCCGGCCGCGGTATTTGCGGTCGGCGTGGCGCGGAACTGGTCCGCGACCGGCAGGCGATTGTTCGCCGACGGACTGCGAAATGCCACGATGGTCTATGCGACGGTGCGCGACGAACGATCGCGAGAGATCTGGGACGACCTCCTTCCCGCACCGATCCCCCGGGCGGGGCTGGTTCGCGACCCGGGTCTGCTGGCCAGCCGGCACTATCCGCGAGGCCCCGCCTCCACCGATCGCCGCAGCGTCGGGCTGTGCATCACCGATCCGCTCGCGCTGCGCTATCACGGCCATGACACGGATGCCGGAGACATGGCGCACTGGTATGGTAGCGTGGCGACGGCGCTTGCCCAGGCGGGATGGACCGTCGGGCTGTTCACCAACGGCAGCCCCGAAGACCGGGCGTATCTCAATCGCAACGCGGCCGACTGGATCGCGGCAGCCGCGCCGACGCGCATCACCCGCATCGCCGATTTCGCCACGCCCGGTGACCTCGCCACGTTCATCTCGAGCTGCGACCTGATGGTTGCGCACCGCATGCACGCCTGCATCGCCGCGCATTCCTTCGCGGTCCCGACGATCCTGCTCAAATGGGACCCGAAGCTGGAAAGCTTTGCCGAGATTGCGGGCCGATCGGACTATTTCGTCGACCCCGCGACGATCACGCCGACCGCGCTGGCCGAGCTGGCCGCACGGGCCGAGCAGGCCGGGGTCGATCGGGCCGCGTGCACGGCGTTGATCGATGCGGCGGCGGGCGACGTTGCGGCGCTTGCCCGCGCACTCAGGGCGGCGGTCGCGGCGCGTTCATGATCGATCATATCGTCGTCATCAACGACCTGTCGGTACCCAAGGGCGGGGCGACCGCACTCGCGCTGGCATCCGCATCGGCGTTCCGCGCACGCGGCTACCGCGTCACCTTCGTCACCGGCGATGATGGCGACAACCCGGCGCTCCGCGACCAGGGTGTCGAGATCGTCGCACTGGGAAACAAGCGGCTGCTGTCGGGCGGCGCGCTGACCGCGTTGACCCGCGGCGTCTATAATCGCGCGGCCGCCGACATGGTCGCGCGCTGGATCGCCGCGAATGATCGCCCGTCGACGGTGTATCATGTGCATGGCTGGGCACAGATCCTGTCGCCGTCGCTGTTCGCCGCGATCGCACCAGTGCGGGCGCGGCTCGTCTATTCGGCGCATGATTTCTTCCTGGCCTGTCCAAACGGCGCGTTCGCGTTTCTGAAGACCGGCGCGGTCTGCACGCTGACGCCGATGTCGCCCGGCTGCATCGGCGCGAACTGCGATCGTCGCAGTTACGCGCACAAGCTCTGGCGGGTCGGTCGGCAGGCGGTGCAACGCCATCATTATGATCCGCGCCACTCGCCGCCGGTTCTGGCGATCCACGAATCGATGCGCCCGTATTTGATGCGCGCGGGCATTCCGGACGCGGCGATCGAAGCGCTGCCCAATCCGGTCGTGCCCTGGTGCAGCACCCGGGTCGAGGCCGAACGCAATGCCGAAATCCTGTTCATCGGCCGCCTCGAAGCGACCAAGGGACCCGATCTCGCAGCCGCGGCGGCGCGGGCGGCGGGGTGCACCTTGCGCGTGATCGGTGACGGCGTCCTGCGCGAGTCGTTACAGGCCAGCTATCCCGAAATGTCCTTCATGGGCCAGCAACCGCCGGCGGCGATCCGCGGCTATGCGGAACGCGCGCGGATGCTCGTCATGCCGAGCCGTTATCCCGAGCCCTATGGGTTGGTCGCGGCGGAGGCGCTGTGGAGCGGCCTGCCCGTCATCATCACCGATACCGCCTTCCTCGCAGACGATATCGTCGCGGCGGGCGCCGGGCTGGCGATCGAACCGCGCGACACGCTAGCGTTTGCCGCCGCGATCCGGCTGATTGCCGAAGATGATGCGCTGGCACGCCGAATGAGCGAGGCGGCCTATGGCCACACCCGCGGGCTCGCGCTGACGCCCGACGCGTGGATCGACCGCCTGCTCGACGCCTATGCACGTCGCCTGGCTATGGCAGCGTGACCGACGCCGGCGCGGGGAGCAGCAGCGGCAGCGGCAATGCGCCCCCGCGTGCACCCCGGCGGTCCGCCCGGGCGGTCCTGGCCGCGGCTGTCGTCGCATAGCCGGTATTGACGACGCCCCTACCGTCGTCGGCCATAGTGGTTTTTCCGGCGCGTGTGCGGCCGGCGCCACGGCGCTCGCTGCCGGCAAGGACCCGATAGGGATTAGCGAGCGCCATCGCGCGTAGCCGTTGCGCACGCATCGGCAGGATCGCCGCGCCCAAGGCCGCCATGCCATAGAGCAACCGCATCGCGTCGATCGAATGATGGAAAAACGCCGATCCCGCGAATTCGCCGAGCGTCAGGCCGATCGCGCCAAGCCCGGCGATATCCGCGCTGCGCACCATCGGCAGGCCGAGCAGCAGCAACAGCGCCAGCGCATAGGCGATGATTGCGCCCAGCGGAGCCGCGATCAGATCCGCGGCGGACAGCAGACCCGCCGCGACGACGAGCAGCACCAGGCCGCCGCGCGCGGCCATGACCACGTCTGCGCCGGTGATCCAGTGGGAGGGTCCTCGAATCATGGCCACAGCCATAACCGGGACACCTCAATTTCGGGTTAAACCCGTCGTGGATCGCGATCAGAAATAGCGTTCGCCGACGCGGATCGTATCGCCGGGCTGGACCTCGATCGGCTGCTCGCGAATGACGACGGTGCGCTCCTCGGTCGCCCGCGCGCGACGGATATAGATATGGTTGCGATTGGCCCGATAGGAGAACCCGCCCGCGGCCGCGACCGCCTGCTCGATCGTCATGCCGTTCACGAACGGAAACTCGCCCGGCCGCGCGACTTCGCCCAGGATATAATAAGGGCGGTAGTTGAGGACCTCGACGCTGACGTGCGGATTGTTGACATAGCCCTGGGCAAGGCTTGCCGTCACCGATTGCGACACCTGCTCGATCGTCTGGCCACCCGCCTTGATCGCGCCGATCAGCGGGAACGCGACAGTCCCCGACGGCGTGATGCTATATTCGCCGGTCAGATTGGGCTCGTTATACACTGTGATCCGCAGCTTGTCGCCGGCACCCAGCCTGTATCCCTCAACGATCGCCATGTCGGACGCGGAAAGAACCGGCGGCTCCGCCTGCGTGCATCCGGTCGCCATCGCCAGGGATGCAATGATGACGGCCCGAAAATAGACTATAGGACGCATGATTTTCCCCAAACTATGATTGTCATGACTATATCGGAATTGCCGACAAAGAGAAATACAGAGATATCAGCTTGGGATAACCGTCGCCGACAATGGCATGGCCGATTCCCGGCGATGGTATCGTCTTGATAGCCATACCCGAACTGGTCCATCATAATAGCGCATGGCGACAATCGAGGCGGCAATTACGATCGCCAGGGATGCCACGATAATGGTCGCGGGGGCGAAACCCTGCCGCAACCCGATAAACGCGACTGACAACACTATCGGATAGTGAAGGATGTACAGCGGATAGGAGAGATCGCCCAGGAACGCGGCCACCCGCCGCCATCGGGGCGGCACCTCGAACCGGCTCCCCGCCCAGACGAGCAGCGGCCCGCCCGCCAGAACGAACGCGAGATCCCTCGCCAGAGACGCCGCGCCGGTGAGCGGCAGCGCGAGGCAGAGCAGCAGCACCGCTGCCAGCACCATGCTCGCCTTGGCCGATGGCCGCGCGGTGATCGCCGGTAATCGGGCCAGCAGCATCCCGATCGGAAAGCCGTACAACACCCGCGCCAGCCCGAACGGCAGTCGATCCGCGGTCGATCCGGCGATCAGCCGGTCGGTCCCGTAGAGCATGGGCCCCGCGACGATCACCACCGCCGCAGCGACCGCCAGCGCGACGATCCACAGGGTTCGGGCGCGGAACAGGATCCATCCGTAGAGCAGGTTGACGAACAGCTCGAACGAGAGCGACCAGGCTGGTGCGTTCAGCGGAAACACACTGGGATAGGGAAGGAGATAGGGCAGCATCAGGAGGTTGCTGACCGTGGCGAGCACCAACTGCCCGCCGTCGAGCGCGAACCGCGCGTGCAGATGCGACTGCGCCAGAACCTTGACCAACCCCAGGCCTGCCCCGACCAGGAACAGCGGATAGAGCCGGATGAGCCGCATTCCCACGAACGGCCCGAACCGCATCGTCGTCGACAGACGACGGTCATACGCCGTGGCGATGACATAGCCGCTGAGCACGAAGAAGAAATCGACCGCCAGATACCCGCCGGGCATCAGCGGCACGAAGACGATATCGCCGACGTGCAGCGCGATCACAGCGATCGCCGCGAGCCCCCGCAGAAGATCGAGCAGCAACTTGCGGTCATGATCGGCCCCGGTGCGCGCGGCCGGGGTAAGGGCCGTCATCGTCGCACCGCCCGCTGCGCCGCAAAGGGGAATCGATTGCCGCGCAACGCGGCGCAGGGCTGACGATCGACGTGGCGGCCGACACGCGTGCCGCGCCGCCGCGTACCCGCAATCGAACGCGTGATGATCGCCGTCATGATTCGCTTCGCCCTTCGGTTCGACAATGAGACGGCGACAGGATCAGGGATCCGTACGGCGTTGAGAACAGAAACTTTACTGCCAAAGTTCCAGACACAACCAGACCCGGCCTGCCCGACATCATGTGCTTTGACGACGGTATCTACGTTTTCTTCGGGCAAGACATCGCTATTCATGACCATTGTAAATAATCGCCGCTTTCATTGGAGCGAGGCGTTTCGGCCAGGGCCGAATGGCGATAGCATCGGGACCGCCGATGCCGACCGGCGCCCGGTCCGCGGACACGTCGCACCGCTGGCGCATGATGCCGACGCGGCCAGGCCGAAGAGCGCCCGGCTCGCAAAAACCCCAAGGGGTTCGGCGCGAGCGACTCAAAGTCTTCCTATACAGTTCAGGTTCTTATCGGTGAAACACCTGCTCACTGCGGATCAGCAAAACCTAGCCTCGATTGCCGTTATCGTCTGATATCATGTTCCGATCGAGCCCGAAGGCAGGACGCCTGATCATATGTCCTCTGGCCTTATCCCGCCTTCAGAGCCTCCCCATACAACCCCCGCCTACATTATGAAATGTATTGGAGCCTGCTCCACAGGACGCATGTTACAGCACCGATTGTAAGATCAACTTTTTTACCAAATGACACACCAACTGTAACTTGCATACAATAACGATCATTTGCCGCATCGACAGAATATTGTAGTTATACGGATGTGATGGGGCACGGCTTCTCCGATCCTGCCGAAGTTCGACACAAAGACGGCGGCGGGGCCGGGCAGAGCTCTTGGGGGGCGGCGTATTGGTTGAGCGTAAGAAGAGTGTCGCGCTGATCGCGCGGGCAGTGTGCGCAACGTTGCTCATTGGCGGCGGCGGCAGGGCCGGCAGTGCGTCGGCGCAGATGTCGGCGGGCCGGTTCGGCGCGCAGTCGGTGCTCGAGCGCACGCGGCCGGACTATGATCCGATCGGGCTTCGCCTCGGGACGTTCACGATCCTGCCCTCGCTCGACGCGAACACGGGCTACGACAGCAATGTCCGCGCGCTGCAAAGCCCGGTGCTCGACGACCTCATCTTCACGCTGCGCCCCGCGGTCGTCGCGCGCTCCAACTGGTCGCGCAACGCAGTCACGGTGCGGGCGAGCAGCGACATCCAACGCTTTGTCGACCGTCCCGTCGAAAATGCCGAACAATATCAAATCGGCGCCGATGGTCGCTTCGATATCGGCAGCAGGACGCATCTGGTCGCGGACGCCCGCGTCGGCCGGCTCATCGAAGCGCGCGGCAGCACCGGCGACACGGCGCTGGACGGCGAACCGGTCAATTTCATGGACTATCATTTCGGCACGGGCGCGGACCATGATTTCGGCCCGCTTCTGACCCGCGCCAGCTTCACGTTCGACGAATTCCGCTATGGCGATCGCAAAGCCGCGGGCGGGCGCAAGGTCGACAACAGCCAGCGCAATTACCGCTCGATCCTCGGCGACATCCAGCTGACGATGCCCGTCGCGCCTGCCGCCGGCGTGTTCGTTCGCGGCACCGTCAATACTGCCGATTACATCAACGAACCTGCCGGGCCGAGCGGCGATTCGACAAGCTATAGCGCGTTGACCGGCATCGCGTTCGGCGTGACCCCGCTGCTCTACGGCAGCATCGGCATCGGATATTTCGCCCAGACCTACCGCGAGCCCTCGCTCGATGGCACCAATGGCCTGAACTATTCTGCGGCGATCACCTGGAACCCGACCCCGCTCGCCACCGCGTCGTTCACGCTCAATCGCGCGCTGCAGCGCGCGCCCAGCCCGACGCTGGGCGCGATCACGACGACCACCGGGACGCTGATCGCCGACTACGAACTCCGCCGGAACCTGATAGTCGGCGCGACCGCGGGCTATTCGCGCAATCTATACGGCCTGATCGACCGCACGCAGACGCAGATGACAGGCTCGGCGCGTGCGACCTATCTGTTCAGCCGACTGATCTCGTCGACGCTTCGGCTCGACTATCTTCGAACTCGCCCCGATCAGGCGAGCGGCGTCGACAGTCTGGGCATTGGCCGACGCTTCGACAAGACCCGGATATTTCTCGGCATGCGGCTTCAACTATGAGCCGCGCGCCGATGATCCGACCAGCAAACGACATTCCCGGGATATGGAGAATGAGCAAGTGACAACCGCGATCCAAGTCTATGGCGGCGGCAATGCGATGCCGATCAGCCCCTATACCCCGCAGGCCAGCGAGGTCGCGCAGGATCGGATCGATGCGCGCGCGCTTGTCGCGATGTTCCGTCGGCGGCTCGGCATCTTCCTCCTGGTCTTCCTCAGCATCCTAATAATCGGCCTGGTACTGACGTTCCGGCAGACGCCGTCCTATACCGCGGTCGCGCAGGTGTCGCTGAACGTCAAACAATCTGCGCTCACGCCAGCGGGGGTCGGCGAGCGGCCGGATCTCGACCGCGCCGAACCCAGCGCGAATTTCGTCGATACCCAGGTCGAAATCATCCGCTCCGAGGCCTTTGCCCGGCGCGTCGCCTCGGCACTGGCGCTGCCGTCGGATCCGCGGTTCACAACGGTGCAGGAGCCGCACGGCATCCGCACCTGGATCACAAGCTGGTTCACGGCGCCGCCGAAACTCGCGCGACCGACTGCGGCGGAGGCGGAAGACGCGGCGATCACCTATGTTCAGGACGGCGTCACCGCGACGCGGCTGAACTCGACCTACGCGCTCCACATCTCGTTCAGCGACACCGATCCGGCGATGGCGGCGCGGATCGTCAACGAATTCGCGCGGCAATATACCGAGGGGTCGCTGGCGAAGAAGCAGGTCGAGAACCGCGATTCAACCGCGATGATCGCCCGCCGCGCGGAGGATCTGCGCGCACGCTGGCAGGCCGCCGACGCGGCCGAACAACGCTATCGCATCCAGCACAACCTGACGAGCACGCAGGGCCTTTCGCTTACCGAGCAGGAGATCTCGACGTACAACCAGGCCGTCGCCGCAGCCCGGGCCGCGCTGGCCGAAGACCAGGCCCGCCTGTCGACCGCGCGGGCGCAGCTTCGTTCCGGCTCGCGCGGCGATGATGTCGGGGAAGCACTGGGGTCGTCCGTCGTGTCGGGTCTGCGCGCGAACCAGTCGGCGCTGAGTGCTCAGGTCGCCGAGCTCACGACCCGCTATGGCGCGCGTCATCCCGACGTGCAGCGCGCGAACAGCCAGCTCGCCGCGATCGACAAGCAGATCAGCAACGAAATCGCGCGCGTCATCTCGAACCTCGCGGCGAAGACGCGGGTGTCGGAGGGCCGTCTCGCGTCGCTGTCCGGAACGCTGAGCGGGGCGCAGGCCGCGCTGGCCGGCAACAACGCCGCCACTGTCGAACTCAACAACCTGGCACAGAACAACAAGACCGCGCGGTCGACCTATGAATCCTATCTGACGCGCTATCAGGAGCAGCTGGCCCGGCTCGGCACCGAGCAGGCCGATGCCTCCGTCCTGAAGCTGGCGGCGATCCCCGACACCCCGACCAGCCCCAATATCCTGCTCAACCTGATCCTGACGACCGTGCTCGGGTTCGGCTTTGGCCTGGTCGCCGCCTTCCTCACCGAGATGGCGTTCACGGGGCTGACCACGGGCGACGATATCGAACAGCGTCTGGGCGTCCGCTATCTCGGCGCGGTGCCGCTGCTCGCTTCGGTGACCAAATCGGCGAAGTCCCCGCCCTCGGCGATCGCGGCCGAGCCGCGATCGGCGTTCGCCGAATCGATCCGCAGCCTGCGCGCGTCGATCACCTTTGCCGCCCACGCCCCCGCCAAGGTGATCGCGATCACGTCCGCGCTCGCGCAGGAAGGCAAGACGACGACGTCGATCTGCCTGGCCAGGTCGATGGGTCTGGCCGGGGAAAAGGTCGTGCTCGTCGATTGCGATCTTCGCCGCCACGGCGTCAGCCGGTTCCTGCGCACCGAAGCCGATCGCCCGGGCCTCATGCAGGTGCTTCGCGGCGAGGCGACACTCGAAGCCGCGCTGGTCGAGGACACAGCGACCGGGATGATGGTCCTGCCGATCGCCGCGGATGACGATTTTGACGGCGACCTCATGATCGGCGACAAGATGGACGGACTGCTCGACGCGCTGCGTGACCGGTTCGACGTCATCGTGCTCGATACAGCGCCGGTCCTGCCGATCGCGGATGCGCGGCTGATGCTCGGCAAGGCGGATGTCGCGGTGTTTGTCGCGCGGTGGCGCAAGACACCCGATCATGCGATCCGCTCGGCACTGCGGCTCCTGCCACTCGACCGCATCCACCTTGCCGGAATCGCGCTGACCAAGGTCGACATCCGCAAACAGGCGCGGTTCGGCTATGGCGACTCGACCTATTATTACCACGACTACAAGGGCTATTATGCCTGAGCTGGCCGTCGATGCCGGCATCGGCAGTCTGGCCCGCCAGGCTGAAACGATCATGCCCGGTGCCCCGTGTCGCGACCCATGTCGCGCCCCGTTCGTCCCGAATCGCAGCCGCCCGGAAGGGTGGCCGCAGCGGGTGGCGATCGTGCATTATTGGCTCGTCACGATGCGCGGCGGCGAACGGGTGGTCGAGCGGCTGCTGCACCTGTTTCCGCACGCCGAGATCTTCACGCATGTCTATGACGCCAGCGCGGTGTCTGAAACGATTCGCGAGCGCCCGGTCCATACCAGCTTCATCAACCGGCTACCGGGGGCCCGGCGTCACTATCAGAAATATCTGCCGCTGATGCCGATGGCGCTCGAACAGCTCGACCTGCGCGGCTTCGACCTCGTCATCAGCAGCGAATCGGGCCCGGCCAAGGGCGTGATCACCGATCCCGATACGGTGCACCTCTGCTATGCGCATTCGCCGATGCGGTATCTGTGGGATCATTACCATCAGTATCGCGGCAGCGCGGGACGCCTGACCCGGCTGATGATGACCTTGCTGTTCGGCCGGCTGCGCCACTGGGACATGACGAGCGCGGCGCGGATCGACATCGTCGTCGCGAATTCGCAGTTCATCAAGAAGCGGATCGCCAAGGCGTGGCGCCGCGATGCGGTCGTCGTCCATCCGCCGGTCGACACAAGTCTCTTCACCCCGGCCGCCGTGGTTGGCGACGAATATCTGTGGGTCGGCCAGATGACGCCCTACAAGCGTGCCGACCTGGCGGTGGATGCGTTCAACGCGCTGCAATTGCCCCTGCTGATGGTCGGCGACGGCGAGATGGCGGCCGAGCTGCGCAAGCGCGCCGGCCCGACGATCCGGATCATCCCGCGGATGCGCTTCGACGAGTTGCGCCACGCCTACGCGACGTCGAAGGCGCTCATCTTCACGCCCGAGGAGGATTTCGGGATCGTGCCGGTCGAGATGATGGCATCGGGCCGCCCGGTCCTCGCCTATGCACGCGGCGGGATCCGCGACAGCCTGGTCGAGCGCAAGACCGGACTGTTCTTCGAGCACCAGACGGTCGGATCGCTGATCAACGGCGTTCGCGCGATGGAGGCATGGCTGCCGGAATTCGACCCCGCCGATGCGGTGGCGCAGGCGGAACGGTTCGCCCCCGAGCATTTCGATGCCGGGATCCTGGCGGCGCTGGAGGCATGATGCGCCGAAGGGCCTTGATCGCGGCGATCAGCGCGGCGTTCGCGGTCGCCGGCAGCGCGCAGCAGCAGCCCGCGACCCCGCCGATGCGGTTCGGCGTCCAGACCCATTTCAGCCAGAACTGGCCCGCCGCATGGGGCGATCGGGCGATCGACGTCACCGCCGGGTCGTTGCGCGATTCGCTCCCCTGGGCGTCGGGCGAACCGCGTCCGGGCAGATATGCGATCGAGGGTAGCGTCGCTGGCACCCTGTCCCGCTATTGCCACCGCAGCGGCGGTGACGTCCTGCTGACGCTCGACCCGCGCCACCCGCTCTACGACGGCGGCCATACCGTCAGCACGCCGGCGGCGATGGCTGCCTATGCCGCCTATGTCGGCACGGTCCTCGATCGCCTCCCCGGCTGCGTCACCGCGATCGAGGTCGGCAACGAGATCAATAGCGGCAACCTGGCCTATCCGAAGGGTGTCGACCCCGCCGCCGCCTATGTCGCGCTGCTGACGGTCGTCCGCGACCGGATCAAGCCGCGCCACCCGTCCGTCGCGATCCTCGGCGGTTCGACCAACATGATCGGCACCGGGTTCCTCGAGACGCTGTTCAAGGCCGGGATGCTTGGTGTCGCCGACGGCGTCGCGGTGCATCCCTATCGCCACCTGGCGGACAATATCGACTGGGAGATCGCGCATCTCGACGCGACGATGCGCCGCTACGGCACGCCGATCCCGATCTGGGCGACCGAGTTCAGCGACAATTACCCGACACCCGATCTCGCCGCGCCCGAACTGGTCAAGTTCGTCACGCTGATGAGCGCGAGCGGGGTCCGGCGCGCCTATTGGTACGCGCTGATCGACCAGCGGTTCTTTCGGAACATGGGCCTCTTCACACAGTCGCAGGCGACCAAGCCCGCAGCGGAGGCCTTCACGCTGCTCACGACGCACATGCTGCCCGCCGGGCGCGCGCAGCGTTATCGACACGGGCGATCGCGATGTCCGGCTCTACCGCTTCGGTGTGGATCGCTGGGTGGTCTGGGGTCCATCCGGGACGCTGCGGTTCGATGCGGGGCGCATCCTATCGGCGCGCAACCGGCCCCTGCCCGGCACCAGCGTCGCGATCGGTCCGGATCCGGTCGTGGTGATTGGCGCTGCACGCTTCGCTTTCACGCGCGGCACGGTGCTCGCCGATAGCCTCAGCGGCTATGGCAGCGCCCCCTGGTCCTATTGGGCCGAAGGCGCCGACGGACAGCGCCACGCGCTCGGCATCCTCGACGGGATGTGGACGAGCGCCTTTGGCAGCCGCTTCACGCGGCCGCTGGCGATCAGCGACACCGGCGGCGCGGTCGCGGGCGATGCGGCGCATGCGGCCCGCGCCGTGATCCGCTACACCGCCCCCGCCGCGATGACCGCGCGCGTCGCCGCCTGTATCGCGAAATCACCCGGTGGCGACGGGCTCGACGTCGCGCTTCTGGTCAGGGGCAAGCGGGTCGCAGGCGCGGTCGTCGTCGATCGCTGGACGGCCACCGATCAGACCGTGACGCTGCGTACCGGCGAGACGGTCGATCTGTCGGTCGGCCCCAACCAGATCCCGGGACACGACGCCTTTACCTATCGGATCCGGCTCACCGAAGCGGGCGGCACCATTTCGCCCGACGCCACCAAGGGACCTGCAGGATGCATCTGACGCTCATCGGCGCCGCTCAGTTCGTCATCGGCTTCCTCCTGCTCATGTTCGGTACCGTGCCGAGCATGCTCGCCTTCGTGATCGTCTCCGCGCTGATGATGGGGTCGTCGGCGATCGATCTTCCCGCGATCGGCGCGTCGTCGATCCCGCCGATCGAGTTCGCCGCCGTGTTCCTCACGATCCGCGTGCTGCTGCCCGGATCGATCAACGTGCCCGCGCTGGCGGCCGCGTTGCGCGCCAACATCCTGATGATCTTCTTCGTCGCCTATGGCATCGTCGGCGCGATCCTGTTGCCGCGGCTCTATGCCGGGCAGATCGACGTCGTGCCGATGCGCGTCCGCGCGCTGAACCGCTACGAATCGATGGAACGCTTCACCTATGCGACCCAGCGCCTGCTGCCGACGTCGCAGAATCTGACCACTGCCATCTATTTGCTCGGGACGGTGATGGTCGCGATCTGTGCCTATGTGGCGCTCACGCACAAGGATGCGTGGCGTCTGCTGGTCAAGACGGTCGCCGTCGTAGCCCTGATCCACGTCGTCATCGGCATCGCCAGCGTGGCGGTGCCGGGCAACGCGGTCCTGACCTTCTTTCGCAACGGCGCCTATGCGCAGATCGACAATAGCTATCGCGGTTTCGTCAGGATGAACGGCATCGCGCCCGAGGCGTCCGCCTATGGCGGATTCGGGTTCATGCTGTTCGTCTTCCTGTTCGAATGCTGGATCCGCGACGTGATGCCGCGTTTGACCGGCCCGTGTGCGCTCGCGCTGGGGCTCGCGCTGGGCGCCAGCACGTCGAGCCTGGCCTATCTCGGCCTCGTCTCCTATGCCGTCCTGGTCTTTCTCCGGTCGGTCGTCTTTCCCAAGACGATGCGGGTGGATCGCCTGCTCGTGCTCGGCGCGACGACGATGCTCTTCCTCATGGTGGTCGCCGCGGCCAGCGTCTGGTACCCGCGGCTCGTCGCCGAATTCGGCGATATGATCACCCATTTCACGCTCGAAAAATCCCAGTCGCAGTCGAGCGAACAACGGCAATTCTGGTCGTTGATCGGCTACCGGGCGTTTCTTGAAAGCTATGGCCTCGGTATCGGCGCGGGCAGCTTCCGGTCGTCGTCGCTGATCACCGCGATCATGGGATCGATGGGCGTGATCGGGATCGTCTGCTTCGTGAGCTATCTGCTGCAGGTGTTCAAACCTTTGCGCCTGAGCACCTATGTCTCCCCCGCCGATCCTCGCGCCGCAGTCGGCGCCGCGGCGTCCTGGGTCTGCTTCGCCTCGATGGTGCCCGCCGCGGTCGGCAGCCCGACACCCGACCCGGGCGTGCTCTTCGCGGTGTTTGCCGGCGCCGCGCTGGCCTTGCGCCCGGCGGTATCGCGCAAACCGCAGCGGATCCAGGCCGGACCGCCGTCCGGCCAGGCGGCGATGCACGATACCGCGATGGCCTGACCCTGGGCCTAGCCTGCCGCCTTGGCGGGATGTGCCAGGCGGGTGCGGTGGAGCAACCACTTGCGCACAGGCTCGTCGAACGTCTTCACCGCAACCCATGCGAACACCGTGAATATGACCGACATCAGGATCGCCAGCAGCGTTGCTGCCAGCCCCTGGATGTGCAGATGACCGGCCAGCCCGCGGATATGCGGAGCGATACCGCCCTGCAGGATATAAACCGGATAGGAGAGAGCGCCCAGCGTGCGGCACAGCGGGACGGTGCGCGTGACCGTGCCATTGGCGCCGGCCGCGACCAGAAGCGGGAATATGAGGATCGCCGCAGCGACCTCATACACGCCGGTCCACGCACCCAGCCGGGGCATCGCCATAATCCCGCACAGCGTCGCGATTACCGCCCAGACGGGCGCGCGCAGTCGGTCGAGCAGGCCCGCCCGGCGCAGCCTGTACACCCCGACACCGGCAAAGAACGAGAACATCACGCGGGGGAGCCCCGCCCAGCCTTCCGGCCAATAAGGGCCGACCGCGAGCGTCTCGAAATGAAGGCCGGTCGCTGCCAGCGCGATGGCCGATACGCCGACGATGACCGCAAGCATCCGGTTATTCAGGAGCGGTGCGATCGCGCCATAGAGAAGATTGACGAGCAATTCCCACAGCAGCGACCAGCTGGGTGCATTGAGCGCATACATGCACTGGTCTTCGGACAGCGCACCATAGGGGGTCGGGATCATCAGCACCCCGGTCACGAAGAGCAGCGCCAGCATCCCGCCATCGTAAAGACGGACAAACCCTGCCGCACCGATGACGGCGCCGAGAACGATCAACGGATACAGGCGAACCACGCGCACCCACATGAAGGCCTTCAACGACATCCCCGCCTTGATCCGCTCCTCATAGACGGCCGCGATCACGAAACCGCTTAGGCCGAAGAAGAAGTCGACCGCCAGCGCGGCGTGCGGGGTTATCAGGATCGCATTATACGGCGTGACGTGCATGACAAGAACAGCGAAGGCGGCAACGCCCCGCAGGCCGTCCAGAACATCAAATCTGATCCTCTCCACATTCTTTCCGCATGTATTTTGTGTATATTTCGTGCGGCAGACTTTATTTCTTAGACACTAGTATGTTTTGCCTTTGATTCCATTACTTGGCTCAATATCCTGCATCACGGGCTACAACTCGACTTTCTTCTATGTTCAGACTTATGACCAATAATGAGGGATTTACGGCAATGGCGGAGCCTTTAAGTCTGCGAGTGAAACGCGTCGTGCATTCGCTGCGTGATGATTCCGCCTGGCGCATCGCGCGGTTTCTGCGCGACGACGCACGCGATCGCGCGGCCGTTACGCCTGTGGTGTCCGACGATCCCGTTGCGGGCAGCTATCGCAATGACGTGGTCATGCTCGACGACGCGGATCCGGACGACTTTCCTGCCGTGATCTTCCAGACGTGGAAAAGCCGGTCGGTGATTCCCGGCAATTACCGGCACTGGCGGCAGACCTTCGTCGACACCAACCCCGACTGTCGCGTGCTGCTCTGGGACGACGCCGATAACCGCGCCTTCATCGCCGATCGGTTCGCTTGGGCGCTGCCGGTCTATGACAGCTATCCGCAGGAGATCTTCCGCGCGGATGCCGTTCGGTTCTTCTTCCTGCTCGAATTCGGCGGCCTGTACGCCGACATGGATACCGAATGCCTGCGCCCGATCCGGCCCAGCGCGTCGACCGGCGCGGTCGTGCTGTGTCGCATGGGGGGCAATCCCGATTTCGCGCACGCCATCCCCAACGCGATCATGGCATCCCGGCCGTCACAGATCTTCTGGCTGTTCGCGATCCACTGCATGATCGAGGCGGCGGAGCGCATCCCGGATGCCGCCGCACGGATCGCCGCCGGGCCGGAGACGATGACCGGCCCGGTGCTGCTGAAACAGGCCTATGACGCGTTCGTCGCGCTCGACGAAGCCGCGGTCATGGCGCTGCTCGCCCCCCTCCTCGCCAAGCTTACCGAGCGACAGCGCACCCGGCTGCGCTATGCACGGCCGACGCTGCTCGACGGGCGGAACTGGTATCCGCTCGACTGGACCAATATGTTCCACAAGCGGCTGTGCAACCGGTTGCGCACCGACCGCCGCATCCTGCCGATCGAAGTCGGCCGCTCTCTCTTTCCGGACGCCGCGGTTGTCACATATTGGAGTCATTCCTGGTAAATACGGCCTGCTGTGACCCGCCCCGCGCGAGGGGGCGGGCCGCGGGGGTCAGGCTACCCCGCGCGTACGCCGTAACACGAGCCGGTGAAACCGGTCCGCGGCGACCGTCTCGATCCCTCGCGGGCGTCCGCTGGCATGCCAGACCAGCATCAGCACGACGAGATACAGCATCATCCCCCCCGCCCCGGCGCCGACGAGCCCGAGCCCGCGGTCGAACCCGGTCAGCGTCTGCAGCCAGGGGCGCAGCGCGAGCAACAGCGCGGCCATCCCAGCGGATGCGGCAAAGGCCCGCCACGGCCGGACAAGCTGCACGCCGAGCGGCACGCCGATCAGGCTCCGGACATAGGCCGCAGACACGATGCCCATGACCAGGGACGATCCCGCCCGCGCGGCGATCGCGCCGGCGACGCCGAAATACAGCGCGCCGAGGATCGTCGCAGGCACCTTGATGCACAGTTCGTACAGGCTCTGCCGGAAGAAGATCGCGGTCTGGCCCAGCGCCATGGCGAGCGGCGCGAGCGCGGCAGCGAACAGCGTCGGGATCATTGCCAGCACCAGCCATTGCAGCAGCGGCGATGCCGGTTGCCATTTCGGCCCGAGCGCGAAGGCGACGAGCGGCTGCGCGAGGATGCTGATCGCGACGAGGACGGGAAGGACGGCGCTGACGATCGTGCTGGTCGTCCGCAGATAGGCCTCGCGCAGGCGTTCGGGATCGTGTCGCACCATCGAGAAGGCCGCCAGCAGCGGCCGGATCGTGGGCTTGAGCACCGCCTGGTCGGGCAGGCTGGCAAGGTCGCTGGCGAGCGAGAACGTCCCGAGTTGCGCGCGCGAGACGGTGAAGCCGAGCACCAGCCGGTCGATCTGCCAGTTGATCGCGGTCACGGCCTGCGCGGCGGTCGTCCATCCGAGCAGGTCGGCGAATTCGCGCCAGCGCCCGAGTCCGAAGCGCGGGCGGAAGGGGGCGAACCAGTAGGAGGCCAGCACCATGAAGGCGGGGGCGACGACCGTTCCCGCGGCGATCGCCCAGTAGCTGCGCGTCAGGATCGCGCATGCCGCGGCCGCGACAAAGGCGCAGCCGCGGCCGCCGACCTCGATGATCAGGTCGCGGTGGAAACTGATATCCTTGGCATATTGCGCCATCTTCGGACTGACGAGGCCGCGGAGCGCGGGGGCGAGCGCGATGAAGCAGATCAGCGGGACGAGCCGCGCGTCGCCGTAGAAATAGCCAAAGGGTATCGCGAGCAAGGCCAGACCTACCGCGAGCACGGCACTGCGTATCACGCTGAGCGTGAACGCGGTCTCCAGCATCGGCCGGCTGATCGCCTCGGCGCGGACGAGCACCTGACCCACGGGCAGTTCGAAGACCGCCTCGACGATCCGGACCAGCGTCATCGCGATCGCGACGAGACCGAAGTCCTGCGGCACCAGATAGTTGGCGAGCAGCAGGAGGCTGGCAAAGTCGATCAGCCGCGCGAGGAACCGCGAGGCGATGAGCCACGCGGCACCCGCAGTGGTGCGTCCGGCAATGGGGGCCGCCTGCGTCATCTCAGACGCCGTTCGCAACGCGCTGCGGCGCGCGGGTGCGCAACCACGTCGTCATGGCACGGCGCACCGGTTCGTCCCACCACCGCAGAATCAGCCAGCTCGCGATCAGCACGCCGGGCAGCGCCAGCCCCGTCCCGACGGCAAAGCTCCTGCTGCCGAGGATCGCCTGATAGGCCGCGTTGATCCAGACGAAGATCGGATAATGCAGCGCATAGACGGGGAACGAGAGCGCCCCCAACACTGCCGATGCCCGCGCCACCCGGCCGCGCAACACGACATGCGCCCCGCTGAGCACCAGCAGCGGCGAGACGATCAGCGACCAGCTCCATCCGACCCAGAAGGAGAGGCCCTGCGGCCAGTAGAAGAGCAGCGCGCTGAACCCGAGCAACGGCCAGAACAGGAACCGCCACCGCGCATCGCGGATCGGCGCAAACCCCGATTGCGCATGATAGAGCCCGACCCCGGCGTAAAAGGCCCCGAACACGCGCGGCAGGCCGGTCCAGAAACTCGCCACCTCATCCCCGCCGATCCCGACCAGCGCCATCAGCGCATATCCCGCCGCGACGATCGCCAGCGCGCTCCCCATCCCGTCGATCCGGCGCAGCGCCGCCCAGGCGATGTTGACGACGATCTCGAGAAACAGCGTATATTGCGGCCCGTTCAGCGGAAAGACCTGCGGCCCGCCGATCGCCCGGCTGGCGTCGAGCATCGGCAGGCACAGCAATCCGAACGCGGTCGCGCGGGTGAGTTCGGCGACGCTGATGGCGGGATCGTGCAGCAGGACGATGCGTGCGGCGAGATAGGCGGCGGAGATCAGCGTGCCGAGAATGACGAGCGGCATCAACCGGACGAGCCGCAGGACGGCGAACGTCCGCGTTGCCATCCCCTGATCGAGCGTCTCGCGATACGCTACCGACAGCACATAGCCACTGAGACAGAAGAAGAAATCGACCGCGAGCCCTGCATTCGCCGCCAGCCAGGGATGACCCTGCCAATGGCCAAGATGGAAGAGCAGGACCGATATCGCCGCCAGCCCGCGCAGCCCGTCGAGCGCGGCATAATGCGGGCGCTGGCGGGTCACGCCGCGATCGCTTCGGTCGGGCCCCGACCCCGCAGGCGCGCAGGCGCGCGTGGCGGTGCGGTCAGTCACGCGCGACACGCTCGATAACGTCCAGCAGCTGCCGTCCTGCCGAATCCCAGCGGAACGCCGCGGCCCGGCCATAGCCGGCAGCGCGCTTCGCCGACCGGACGACCGGATCGGCCAGCGCGGTGATGGCCTGCCGCCACCCCGCCGGATCGTCGACATCGGCATAGAGGACCGCATCGCGGCACATTTCCGGAATCGCGCCCGCCGGCGCGACGATCGCGGGACAACCGCACAGCATCGCCTCGAGCGGCGGAAGCCCGAAGCCTTCGGTGCGCGACGGAAAGACCTGCGCATAGGCTTCCGTATAGAGCGCACGCAGCGTCGCATCGTCGCAGCGACCGACGAACACCGCGTCGGTCGGCGGCGTCAGACCGACCGCGTCGATTACTGCGCGATCCGCGCCGACCACCACCAGCTGCAACGGCGCCAGCGCGCCATCGGCAAAGGCCTCGAACACGACATGGTTGTTCTTATACGCTTTGGGGCTGCCGAACAGGAGCACATAGCGCCCTGCGGTGAGCCCCAGTCGCGACAGCGCGTCACGGTCGGGCTCCGCGTCGAAAATATGGTCGACGCCGTTGTGGAGGACTTCGGTCATCCGCCGATCGACCACGCCGAGCAGGTCGAGCATCTGCCGGGAATAGGCCGACACGGTGAGGACGGCCGCGCTGCTGCGCGCCATGCGCGGCACGAGCAGCCGGTATCCGACCCGCTGTCGCCATGGATAGGAGCTGTCGGGGAAGAGGAACTGCGCGTCGTGGATCAGCAGGATCTTGCGGCGATGCCGGATCGGCGCGAGGTTGGCGAGGTTGACCAGCACGCCGTCGGCCGCGCGCGCGGGCAGGACGAGCTGCTCCCATCGCTGCGTATCACCGTCCGCCTGCTCGACCAGTTCGATCGCGCGCAGAGCGGGCTGCCATTGCCGCCGCGCGGGTATCAGCAGGCGGGCCGGCGGGCGACGTTCGGGCGGCATCGCGGCGAGCAGCGCGTCGACTTCGCGGATGAGGCGATCGGACACGCGGTGCACCCCGTTCATCCCGCCCGCATAGAATTTGCCGTTGAAATAGATCGGCGTCGCGGTGCTGCTCACATCCGCTCGATCTTGCGGGGATCGAGCTTGCCGCGGGTCAGGTCGGCAAAGGCCAGGACATTGCCCCACAAGCGCCCGCGCCGATCGACATGCGCCTCGGGCCACAGGCTGCGCACCAGATTCGCGATGACGTTCGCGGTCATCAGCCGTTCGCCCAGCCGCGGCTGCATCGTACCCTTCCGCTTCAGATAGACGATGTTCGCGATCTGCGAATAGCCGAGCTTCTTGCCCGGCGTGCGGCCGGACCTCACGCCCATGTGCACGCCGGTGATCGACGCGGACGAAACCAGTCGGCCGCGTCGTCCGATCTGCGTCGTGAAATCGATATCCTCCTGCCAGCCATAAAGCGGCAGCGCCTCGTCGAAACGCAGTCCGGTCGCGGCACTCAGACGGATCGCCATGTTGCAGCCATAGAGCGCCTGACGATCGCGCAGCGCCGGGTCGGCTTGGGGATCGGCTTGGGAATCGGGGCTGGCGGCACGCGCTGCGACGATCGCCAGCGCGGCCTCGACGCTCAGCCCGCTCGAGTTGATGCCGTCGGCGAGCAGGTCGCCGGTGATCCCGACAATCGCAGGATCGCTTTCGAACACGCGCTCGACCATTTCGAGATAGTCGGGCGCGGGGACGAAATCGTCATCGAAGAAGGTGACGAACGCCGCCGCGTCGCCGATCATGTCGAGCGCCGCGTTGCGCTGCCGGCACAGGCCACGTCCGGCGAACACGATCTCGGGCTGCACCGAACTTTCCGCGACACCCTCGACGTCCTGCGGCGAGACCGACACGACGATCACCCGATCGGGCCGTCGCGTCTGTCGTTCCAGCAGATCGATCGTTCGACGCGTCAGTGACGCCCGACCGACCGTGGCCACGACGACATACATCAAAGCCAATATTCGCCCCCAAGCAATATCCAGCATAGCTGCTTGACGACTTGTCTTGTAACGTACCTTCTATTCATAGCAAGCATGTCGCTTACTATTACTGGTCAGAAAATCTTTTGTACAATTTGATAAAATAGAAATACTTTATTTTCATAATGATGGTGTTAGTCGCGGACGACATGTCTTTTGGTTCGGGGATAATAATGACGGACCAGCTGCGGGAATTGGTCATCAACGGGCGCTTCTTGATGCAGCCCACGACCGGCGTTCAACGCGTTGCACGTGAAATCACACGCGAGATCGATCACCTCGTTGCGAACGGCGACGTGCCGCTGCGCGTCCGCCTGGTCTGCGAAGCCGATGCCGATATCGGCGATCTCAACCTGCGCGCGATGCAGGTGGAACGGACGCGTCACGCGCATGGCCATGTCTGGGAACAGTTCGTGCTGCCCCGCCATGTGAAGGGCGGACGCCTGCTGTGCCTCGGCAATACCGCACCGATTGTGACGTTGCTCGGCCGCAAGCCGGTCGCGTTGATGATCCACGATCTGTCCTATCGGTTGTTTCCCGATGCCTATCGCCGTCATTACAAACTCGGCCATGCGTTCATGCTGCCGTTCCTGTTGCGCCGCGCGGATCCGATCGTGACGGTGTCCGAAACAGAAAAGGCAATGTTCACCAGCCTGGTGCCGGGCGCACGCCACCGCCTGATCGTCGCGCAGAATGGCGGCTGGCGTGCCGGCTGCGACGCGCGTGCGGCCCCGCCGCCCGATATCGACGCGTCCCGGGGCGATTATATCCTCTATGTCGGCTCGCTGTCGCATCGCAAGAACATCGCCGGGGTGCTGGCGGTCGGCATCGCGATGGCGCGCGAACGCGGCATCCCGCTCGTACTGGTCGGATCGTCCGGCGGGTTCCTGTCGCCGCTCCCCGTCAGCATCCCCGACGACGTCAAACATCTGATCCGCCTCGAGGGTCAGGTCGAGGATCTCGGCCGGCTCGGCGATCTGTACCGCAACGCGCGGTGCCTGTTATTCCCGTCCTTCTACGAAGCCTCCCCCCTCCCCCCGCTCGAGGCGATGCATTTCGCCTGCCCGGTGGTGGCCTCCGACATCCCGTCGATGCGCGAGCGGTGCGGCGATGCAGCGGCCTATTGCGATCCCTATGATCACGACTCGATCCATCGTGCGGTGGTCTCGGTGCTCGACGATCCCGGTTATGCGCGGATGCTCGCGGGTCGCGGGCTGGCACAGGCGAGCCGATATTCCTGGCGCGAACAGGCGCGCACCATCCTCGCCGCGATCTTCGATCTCCAGACCGTGCAACCGGGTCAGTAGGACCCCTTGGCCATCAGGACCGCGGGTGCGGTCATCAGAATGATCCTGAGATAGAGCGACAGCGACTGCGACCGGCAATAGGCGACGTCGAAGGCGACCCGGCGCTGATAGGAGACATCGCTGCGGCCGCTGATCTGCCACAGCCCCGTAATCCCCGGACGCGACATGCAGTAATGCACGAAATACCGGCCGTAGCGCCGCTTTTCCGCCTCGACGATCGGCCTTGGCCCGACAATGCTCATCTCTCCACGCAACACGTTGAACAGCTGGGGCAATTCATCCAAGCTGCTCTTGCGCAAGAAGCTGCCGACGCGAGTGACGCGCGGATCCTCCTTAAGCTTGTGGCTCAATTCCCATTCGAGCCGGGCCTGCGGGTCGGACGCCAGCAGATCGGCGAGCAGCGCCTCGGCGTTGACCGCCATCGAGCGGAACTTGAAGCACCGGAAATAGGCGCCACCATAGCCGATGCGGCGCTGCGCAAACAGGATCGCCCCGGGGTCACTGACATAGACGGCCGCGGCGATGACGAGGAGCAGCGGCGCAAAGAAAAGCAGGGCAACGAGCGCGAGCAGAATGTCGAAAAGCCGCATGAGGCGTCGTTCGACAGAAATGGCTGGCGATGCCGGGCTGCGCTCAGCGCCATATTGAAGAATTTCCCCGCGTGTCGCCACAAAACCCCCCACGGTGATAGCAAAGCGCATTTGTTCTTCTGCGAAGCAACACAAGCCTTCCCTCTATGTTGCATTCAATAAGGCAATGTAATTGTATAAATATCGCGCTTCTCGAGTCTTGATCAAATAATACAATCTTGTTTTCTGAATATCTACAATCATTCTATAGACTTCATCGGCAAACATAAGGCCGAACATATTGTAAGCATCTAATAGATGAGCCCCGCTGCCTTCATGAGAGTTTTGACGGGCCGCACCATTAAGCGCCTGCTGAAACTTCATATTTTCTGAGAATGGTCGAGGGTCGGGCAGGCGCGGCGGTCCGCCGGGGCCGAGGCACGGTCGACGACATCCGGCGCGCGCGCTTGGCGGGACGCGGCCTCAGGGACGATGCGGGCGGCCCGTCGGACGGTGCCGCGCGCGCGCCTTAGCGGTCGGTGCGCGGCCCGGCTGTGCTGCCGCGCACCACGAGCGTATGCGCGAGCGTCGTCTGCCGCCGCGGGCATTCGACGCCGCGCAGTATGTCGACGAGCAGCTCGACGGTACGCCGGCCGATCATCCCCTTGGGTTGCGCGATGGTGGTCAGCGCGGGCTGGAAATAGCGTGCGAGCGGAAGATCGTCGAACCCCATGACCGACACGTCGCGCGGACAGGACAATCCGGCCTCGCCGATCGCGCTCAGCGCCCCCAGCGCCATCTCGTCGCTGAAGCAGAAGATCGCGGTTACCCCGGCGGCGAGCAGCGCGTGCGTCGCCACGAACGCCGATCCCGCGGAATAATCGCCGATCTCGACGTGCAGCGCGTCGCGCAGACCGTGCAGCTCGGCCGCCCGCAGCGCACCCGCCAGACGGTCGCGGCTGATCGGACTGATCTCGGGACCGGTGACGACGCCGATCGCCCGGTGGCCGAGATCGGCGAGATGCGCGATCGCCTCCGCGCTCGCCGCCGCATTGTCGATATGGACGCTGGGGACGCCGAGATCCGCGCTATATTCACAGCCATTGACGATCGGTGCGGCGCCCCCCTCCCGCGCGAGCAGCGACGCCAGGCTGTCGGGCAGGCGGTGGCCGAGGAAGATCAGCCCGTCGACCTCGCGACGCGACAGCATGTCGGCATATTGATCCTCGACCGCGGAATCATGCCGCGTGTCGCCGACAACGACCGAATAGCCCGCGTCGCGCGCGGCCTCCTCCGCGCCGCGGATGACGCTGGCGAAGAACGGGTTCGAGATGTCGGGGACCGTCAGCAGGATCTTGGCGGCGCGCAGCGTGCGCAGGCTGCGCGCAGCGACATTGGGGGCGTAGCCCGACGACCGGACGATCGCGAGCACGCGCAGCCGGGTCTTCTCGGACACCTGGTCCGGTCGGCTGAGAACGCGCGACACCGTTGCGGTGGAGACGCCAGCCATCGCGGCCACTTCGATGATCGTCGGCATCGCCGGGTCATGGATCCGGGCGCTGCCGCTGTCGACCGATAACCGATGTAATCCTTTACATCGATGCTTCGCCGACCTAGCCTTATGTCAGACAAGCAGCAAAACTGCGGTTGAGAGGTGGCGAATGGCGGTAGCAGACGATCTGGGAACGGCCCCCTTGCGCGGTGTCGACACCGCGACGGGCGGCATGCTCACCGCGCGCCTCAGTGCGCTGATGTTCATGCAGTTTTTCGTCTGGGGTGCGTGGAACGTCACGCTCGGGCTGGCGATGCAGACCGTCGGGATCGGCAACCTGATCGGCAATGCCTTTTCGGTCGGTCCGATCGCGTCGATCGTCGGCTCGTTCCTGCTCGGCATGGCGGCGGCGCGCTATGTCAGTCCGAAGATGCTGATGGTCATCCTCCATCTCGTCGGCGGCGCGATCCTGTTCGTGCTGCCGTCGTTCGTGACGCCGGAGCGCGGCGCCAGCTTCGTCTGGCTGCTGCTCGGCTACATGATCCTCTACATGCCGACCGTGGGGCTCGCGAACACGATCGCGCTCAAGAGCTTTGGCGATCGGACCGACAATTTCCCGTTCGTGCGCGCGTTCGGGACGCTCGGCTGGATCACCGCGGGGCTGATCATCGGCTGGGCGGGCCTGTCCGCGAGCCCGCAGATCTTCCGGGTCGCAGCGGTCGTCTCGATCGCGCTCGGGCTCTACAGCTTCACGTTGCCCAATGTCGCAACCGATGCGCCACGCGATGAAAGCGTGCTGCGCCAGGTCCTGTGCGTCGAGGCCTTCGGGCTGCTCCGCCAGCGGTCGTTCCTGATCTTCATGACCTGCGCGACGCTGATCTCGATCCCGCTCGCCATGTATTATGCCTATGCCTCGCCCTATGTCGGCGCGACCGGCATCACCAATGTCGGCGGTACGCTCGCGATCGGGCAGATGTCCGAACTGGTCTTCATGTTCTCGATGCCGTGGCTGTATCGCCGGTTCGGCGTGAAGCCGCTGCTGCTGGTCGGGATGATCGCCTGGGCGGCGCGCTACGCGCTGTTCGCGATCGGCGACGGCGGATCGAGCCTCTGGGCGGTCTATCTCGGCGTCGCGCTGCACGGCGTCTGCTATGACTTCTTCTTCGTCGCGGGCGCGATCTACACCGGCACGATCGCGACGCCCAAGGGGGTGAACGCACAGGCGCAGGGGATGCTGACGCTGTTCACCTATGGCGTCGGCATGCTGCTCGGGTCGCAGATCGGCGCGATGCTCTATGCGCAGCTGCCCGCCGCGCCGACCATCGCCGACTGGCAGCATATGTGGTGGTATCCCGCGATTGCCGCCGCCGTGATCGCGCTGCTGTTCCAGATCCTGTTTCGCGACGATACCCGACGGGAGATTGCAGCATGACCGGACTGCGCGGACCAGCCATCTTTCTCGCCCAGTTTCTCGGCACCGAGCCGCCGTTCGACACGCTCGACGGACTCGCGCAATGGGCTGCGGGCCTTGGCTATGTCGGGGTGCAGATCCCCTGCACGTCGCAGCTGATCGACGTGTCGCTGGCTGCCGAGAGCAAGACCTATTGCGACGATCTTAGCGGCCGGCTCGCCGCGCATGGCATCGCGATCACCGAGCTGTCGACCCATCTCCAGGGCCAGCTCGTCGCGGTCCACCCTGCCTATGACGCGCTGTTCGACGGGTTCGCCCCGCCCGAGCTGCACGGCAAGCCCGCCGAGCGCCAGCAATGGGCGGTCGAACAGGTCAAGCTGGCTGCGCGTGCGAGCGCCAATCTCGGCCTGTCCGCGCATGCAACGTTTTCGGGCGCGCTCGCCTGGCCCTATGTCTATCCCTGGCCGCAACGCCCGGCCGGGCTGATTGAGGAGGCGTTCGCCGAGCTCGCGCGGCGCTGGACCCCGATCCTCGACGTGTTCGGGGAGGCCGGCGTCGACTGCGCGTTCGAGGTACATCCCGGCGAGGACGTCCATGACGGCGCGTCCTGGGAACGCTTCCTTGCCGCGGTCGACAACCATCCGCGCGCGCGCCTCCTGTTCGACCCGTCGCATTTCGTGCTGCAACAGCTCGACTATCTCGACTTCATCGACCGCTATCACGACCGGATATCCTGCTTTCACGTCAAGGATGCCGAGTTCAACCCGACCGGCCGATCGGGCGTCTATGGCGGGTATGAAAGCTGGGTCGACCGCGCCGGCCGGTTCCGTTCGCTCGGCGACGGACAGGTCGATTTCTCCGCGATCTTCAGCAAGATGGCGCAATATGGCTTTGCCGGCTGGGCGGTGCTCGAATGGGAGTGCGCGCTCAAGCGGGCCGAGGACGGCGCGCGCGAGGGCGCACCGTTCATCCGCGACCACATCATCCGCCTGACCGAGCGCCCGTTCGACGATTTCGCCGCCAGCGGGATCGATCGCGCATCGATCCGCGCGATCCTGGGACTGGCCGAGGACCGCGCATGACCCGGCTGCGGCTCGCGATGGTCGGCGGCGGCGAGGGCGCGTTCATCGGCGCGGTCCACCGGATGGCCGCCGCGCTCGACGGCGACTGGGACCTCGTCGCGGGCGCGTTCAGCACCGATGCCGGCCGCAACACGCGTACCGGCACACAGCTCGGGCTCGCCCCGGCACGCGTCTATGCGTCGTTCGAGGCGATGATCGCCGGCGAAAGCGCGCTGCCCGCGGACATCCGCGCGCAGGCGGTCGCGGTCGTCACGCCCAACCATCTCCACGCGCCGATGGCGATCGCCGCGCTCGACGCGGGCTTCGACGTGTTGTGCGAAAAGCCGATGGCGATGAGCGTCGCCGAATCGGAGGCGATCGCTGCCGCCGCCAAGACCAGCGGCCGGCATTTCGCGCTCGCCTTTACCTATAGCGGCTATCCGATGATCGAGGAGGCGCGCGCACGCGTCGCACGCGGCGATCTTGGCGCGATCCGCCTCGTCCAGGTCGAATATCTGCAGGGCTGGCTCAGTTTGCCGATCGATGGTGACGGCAACCGCCAGGCCGAGTGGCGGACCGACCCGGCCCGTGCCGGGCTGGGCGGCTGTCTCGGCGATATCGGCACGCATGCCTTCCACCTCGCCGAACATGTCTGCGCGCTGCGGGTCGAGGCAGTCTCGGCGGATCTGACGACGCACGTGCCAGGCCGCCGGCTCGACGACGATGTCAGCGCGATGCTGCGGTTCGAGGGCGGTGCGCGCGGCATGCTGAAGGCGAGCCAGGTCGCGGCCGGCGAAGAAAATGCGCTGACGCTGCGAGTCTATGGCGAGCGAGGCGGGCTCGAATGGGCACAGATGGAGCCGAACACGCTCGTCATGCGCTGGCTCGACCGCCCGGCCGAGATCGTCCGCACCGGCGGCCCCGCGCTGCAGCCCGGTGTCGCCGCGCTGACGCGGACCCCGTCGGGCCATCCCGAAGGCTATATCGAGGCGTTCGCCAATCTGTATCGCGCCTTTGCGGCAACCGTCCGCGGCGAGGGCGGACGCTGGTTCCCCGGCGTCGTCGACGGGCTTCGCACGATGCGGTTTATCGAGGCGGTGATCGCCAACGCGGCATCGGACCGCAAATGGTCGCCGCTCTATCCTGGAGAGACGGAATGAAATTCTTCATCGGGCTTGGCGCGGCCGGCATCGGCGCGGCGGCCCTCATGGCCGTCTGTGCGCCGACCAGCGCCCAGACGACGCCCGCCGCGGCGCCCCCGGCCTTTGCCGCCTGCCGGGCCTGCCATACGGTCGACAAGGGCGGGCGCAACGGTATCGGCCCCAATCTTCACGGCGTGGTCGGCCGTGCCGCCGCCGCGTCGCCGGGGTTCAATTATTCGCCTGCGCTGAAGGCGTCGAAGCTGCGCTGGGACGACGCGACGCTGAGCGAATATCTCGCGGCCCCGTCGAAGAAGGTCCCCGGATCGCGCATGCCGATCGCCACCCCGGATCCCGCAAAGCGCGCCGCGATCATCGCCTATCTGAAGGCGGCGGGCGCGAAATGAGACGGATCCGGCGATGACGCTCTCCCGCCGCACGCTGATCGCGGCCGGCGCCGCGGCGTCGCTGCTCCCCGCGGGGATCGCCGCGCAGCGCCGCGGCACGACCGCCGCCCGCTTCTCGCTCGGCTATGCGCCGCATGAGGGCAGCTTTGCGAGCCGCGGCGGGTTGATCGAGCAGATCGCCTTCGCTGCCGACCAGGGCTTCACCGCCTGGGAGGACAATGAGGCCGCGGCCCGTCCCGTCGCCGACCAGGAGCGGATGGCCAAGGCACTGGCGCAGCGCGGCATGACGATGGGCGTCTTCGTCGCGAGCATGCCCAAATGGGCGAAGTCGCGCCCCTTGCTGGGCGCCAATGACGACGCCGATCGCGAAGGGTTCCTTGCCGATATCCGCGCGTCGATCGCGGTCGCCAAGCGGCTGAACGCAACCCGGATGACGGTCGTCACCGGCTTCATGGACCCGAAACTGCCCGTCGAGATCCAGACGGCGCGCGTGATCGACGTCATGCGACGGGCCGGCGACATCGTCGCGCCGCACGGCATCGCGATGGTGATGGAGCCGCTCAACACGCGCACCAACCATCCCGGCGTCTATATGCAGACGATCGCGCAGGGCTATGCGGTCGCCCGCGGCGCGAACAGCCCTGCGGTCAAGATCCTCGCCGACCTCTACCATGAGCAGATCCAGTCGGGGAATCTGATCCCCACGCTGGACAGCTGCTGGAACGAGATCGGCTATCTCCAGTTCGGCGACAATCCCGGCCGCAACGAGCCGATGACGGGCGAGATCAACTATGCCGCGATCGTCCGCTGGCTGCGCGGCCGGCGCTATGCGGGGGTAATCGGCATGGAACACGGCAATTCGGTGGCGGGACGCGCGGGCGAGGATCGCCTGATCGCCGCCTATCGCGCGATCGACGCGGCATGAGGGGGAAGAGCATGACGAGCTATGTGATGGCGGGGGTCGTCGCGGCGATGGCGCTGACGACAACGGTGTCCGTTGCCGCGCAGGACAAGCCGGGCTTCACGGACACGCCGATGCTGCCCGGCGGCCAATGGCGTGTCCACGACGCCGACCGCCCTGCGCCCATCGCCGTCGCGCCGGCCGCCGCCCCCGGCGGTCCGCCCGCCGACGCGATCGTGCTGTTCGACGGCCGTTCACTCGACGCGTGGAAGCCCGATCGCATCGCCTGGCCGATCGAGAACGGTGCGCTGATAATCCCGTCGCGCGCAAAAAGCGGCGGCGAGAACAATCTCGTCTCGAAACAGAGTTTCGGCGACGTGCAGATGCATCTCGAATTCCGCTCGCCCAATCCGCCGACCAAGAGTTCGCAGGACCGCGGCAATAGCGGCATCTGGTTCATGCAGCGCTACGAGCTGCAGATCCTCGACGGCTATCGGAACCCGACCTATGCCGATGGCACGGTGGGCGGGGTCTATGGCTGGAAGCCACCGCTGGTGAACCCGGCGCGCAAACCGGGCGAATGGCAGACCTACGACATCGTGTTCGAGCGGCCGCGCTTTGCCGCCGACGGCAGTCTGGTTCGGCCGGCTTACGTGACCGCTTTGCTCAACGGCGTGCTCGTCCAGAACCATCAGGCGATGCTCGGCACGACCAACTGGCGCCATGTCGCACGCTACACCGCGCATCCCGATGCGGCTCCGATCCAGCTGCAGGACCATGATTCCCCCGTGGCGTTCCGCAACATCTGGATCCGCCCGCTGACCGATGCGGCAATCGCGCAGGACCTTGGAAAGGACGGTAAATGATCGATCGCAGAACCGCGCTGGCCGGTGTCGCCGGCATGTTCGGCGCAGCGCTCTATGCCCCGATCGCGCGCGCGGCCGGGCTCGCGCAGCAGCCGGCGGGCGCTATCCCGCCGATCAGCGAAGGGCCACCGAGCGCGCCGGTCTTCACGCCTGCACAACGTGCACTGATGACCGCGCTCAGCGAGCGCGTCCTGCCGACCACCGATACCCCCGGCGCGATCGCGGCGGACGTCCCCGCCTTCATCGAGAAACTGCTGGCCGACTGGGCCCGACCCGAGGACCGCGTGCCGATCATCGCCGGGCTCGACGCGATCGAGGCGCGCTGTCTGCAGGATTACAAGGTCGCCGGCGCCCGGGCGACCGCGGCACAGCACGACGCGCTGCTCACCCTGGCGATGAACGACGGCCTGCCGTCGGGCGGCGCGTTCTTCACCGCGTTCCGGCAGCTCGTCATCACCGGCTATTACACGTCCGAAATCGGCATCACGCAGGAACGCGAATATCTGCCGGTCCCCGGCGAATATAACGGTGCCTTCCCCTATTCCCAGGTCAACAAGGTGTATTCCTCATGATCCTCAGCCGTAGAACCCTGCTTACGGGCACCGGTGCGGTGGCGGCGCTCGCGCTGGTCGATCGCTCGATCTCCCCCGCCTCCGCCGCACAGCTCAAGGCGATCGGCCTGCAACTCTATACCGTGCGCGAGCTGTTCGCGAAGGACCCCGTCGCCACGCTCGAGGCGGTTGCGCGGATCGGCTACCGCGAGGTCGAATTCGGCGGCGGCGGGTACGAGACCATGGATCACGCGCTGTTGCGCAAGACCATGGACCGGCTCGGCCTGACCGCACCCTCGGTGCATATCGGCTATGACGCGCTGCTTCAGCGGTTCGAACCGTCGGTGGCGATGGCGAGGACGCTCGGCGCGAAGACGGTCGTGCTGCCGTATATGACTGACGAACATCGCAACGAACAGGGCTGGAACGCCGCGCTGCCCAATTTCAACCGTTTCGCGACGCAGCTGAAGTCGGCGGGGTTCGGCTTTGCCTATCACAACCATGATTTCGAATTCACGGTCCGGCCGGGCGGGGTCAGCCTGTACGACCGCCTGCTCAAGGAAACCGATCCCGCGCTCGTCAAGCTCGAGCTCGATATCTACTGGGCGGCGCATGCGGGCGAGGATCCCGCGGCGCTGATCGACCGGCTGTCCACCCGCCTCTACGCCTATCACGTCAAGGACATGCGCCCCGATCGCAGCATGACCGCGGTCGGCCAGGGCACGCTCGACTTTGCCGCGCTGTTCAAGCGCAAGTCGGGCGCCGGCGTGCAGCATTTCTACGTCGAGAACGACCAGGCGCCCGCGCCCTATCTGCCCGACATCACCACCAGCTTCCGGACGCTGCGCGCACTGCGCTTCTGATCGAGACAGGAGACCAAGACCATGGCCGCAACCAACAGGTTCGACGCGATCGTCATAGGATCGGGCGTGAGCGGCGGGTTCGCTGCGAAGGAACTCACCGAAAAGGGCCTGCGCGTCCTGATGCTCGACCGCGGCGTGATGGTCGAGCACGGCGAAGGCTATGCCTATGACGGCAAGCCCGCCTACGAGGTGCCCGCGCGCAACATCATGCCCCCGGCGCTCGTCAAAAGCGATTATTTCATCGCCAAGCACGGCTATGTCGCACCCAGCAACCGCGCCTTCTACAATGACGACCGGCTGAACCCCTATGCCTATGACGAGGGCAGCAAATTCTACTGGATCCGGCCCGCGGCGGTCGGCGGCAAGTCGCTGATCTGGGGACGCTGGTGCTTCCGGTGGAGCGAGGAGGATTTCGAGGCGAACAAGCGTGACGGAATCGATGGCGACTGGCCGATCCGCTATGGCGACGTCGCGCCCTGGTACAGCTATGTCGAGAAATATATCGGCGTGTCGGGCTCGCGCGAGAACCTGCCCTATCTGCCGGACAGCGAATTCCAGCCACCCATCCCGATGAACGTCGCGGAAAAGTGGCTGAAGCAGAATCTGGAGAGCCGCTTCCCCGGTCGCAAGCTGATCAACACGCGCCTGTCCAACATGACCGAGGACAAGCCCGAGCAGAACCGGACCAAATGCCAGTTCCGTAACCAGTGCAGCAATGGCTGCTCGTTCGGCGCCTATTTCTCGACCCAGGCGGTGACGCTGCCCGCGGCGCGCGCGACCGGCCGGCTCACGCTGCAGTCGGACGCAGTTGTCACCAGCCTCGATTATGATCCCAAGGCCAAGCGCGTGACCGGTGTCCGCTACATCGATACCAAGACCGGCCAGGCGCAGTCGGTCCAGGCGGACCTCGTCTTCCTCTGCGCCTCGGCGATGGCATCGACGCAGATCCTGCTCAATTCGCGTCCGGCGGGCAGCGATCGCAGCCATTTCGACACGAGCGGCACGCTCGGCCGCTATGTGATGGACCATATCTTCCGTGTCGGGGTCGACGGCGAGATCGGCGGGATGCAGGAGTTTATCGAATATGGCCGCCGCCCGGGCGGCGTCTATATCCCGCGTTTCCGCAACATCGGCGGCGACGACGGCGTCGGCTTCAAACGCGGCTATGGCTATCAGGGCGGCGCCTATCGCACGCCTGCGGCACCCGTCGGATTCGGTGCATCGATGAAGCACGGGATGCGCAACTACGCGCCGTGGCACTTCAGCATGGGCGCGTTCGGCGAATGCCTGCCCTATGCCGACAACCATGTGTCGCTGCATGCGTCGAAGGTCGACCGGTTCGGCGTGCCGCTGCTCCGGTTCGACGTGCGCTTCCACGACAACGAACTCAAGATGATGGCCGATGCGCGGGCGCAGGGCGAGGCGATGCTCCGCGGTGCCGGGCTGACCAACGTCAAGAGTTCGGAACAGGAGCACGTTCCCGGCGACGCGATCCACGAAATGGGCGGCGCGCGCATGGGGCGCGATCCGCGCACCTCGGTGCTCGACGCATGGAGCCGCGCGCACGAGGCCACCAACCTCTACGTCACCGATGGTGCGCAGATGGCTTCGGCCTCCTGCGTCAATCCGTCGCTCACCTTCATTGCGCTGACCGCACGCGCCGCCGATCACGCGGTGAAGCAGCGCACCCGCGCCTGATCGGCCCCCGCCACCCCTCGATGATATCGCTATCATCGAGGGGTGGCGGGTGACGGATCAGTCGACGGAAACCTTCGGCCTGCGCCGCGGTGCCGAGTCGGACTGGCGCCGGATCAGCGTGAAATCGAACGTCTTGTGCCGGTCCTGCGGATCGATCGCCTGCGACCGGCGAATGGTCGAGGCGAGCATTTCGACTGCCGACCGCGCCATGTCCGCGATCGGCTGGTGGATCGTCGTCAATTCGGGCCAGATCGCGGTCGACAGCGTCGTGTCGTCGAACCCGCACACCGTCAGGTCACCCGGCACGTCGAGCCCGCGCCGATGCGCGACCGCGACCGTCGCAGCCGCCATGTCGTCGTTCGACGAGAAGATTGCCGATGGCTGCTCGGCGAGCCCCAGCAGCGTCTCAGCGGCATCGAGCCCCGATCGGTAGGTGAACAGCCCGTGCGCGATCAGCGACTCGTCGCGCGCAATCCCGGCCTCGTCCAGCGCCGCCGCATAGCCTTCGAGCCGCCGCGCGCTCGACGACAAATTGGGGTTGCCGGTGATGAAGCCGATGCGGCGATGGCCCAGCGCGATGATGTGCCGAGTCATCGTCAGCGCCGCCTCGCGGTCGTCGATGCGGATCGCCAGCATGTCGGGCACGGGCAGACCGCTCGCTAGCGACACGGTCGGGACCTGTGCCGCCGCCAGCAGGTCGAGCACCGCATCCGCCTCGCACAGCGGCGGCGGCAGGATGATGCCGTCGATCCCGCCCTCGATCAGGTGACGCGTCACCGCGATCTCGTGCTCGCCCAGGTCGCATTTCTCGATGATGATCTGCACGTCGCTGCGCGCCGCCTGGTCGAGGCTGCCGAGCAGGAACTCGCTGAGAAAGCCCGCGCTCGGGTTGCTGTAGAGCAGGCCGATGCGGACCTGCCCCGCCCCGGCCAGGCTGCGCGCGGCCGGGTTGGGCGCATAGTTCAGCGTCGCGATCGCGTGAGTCACCGCATCGCGCGTCGCGGCGCGCACATTGCTCGTGCCGTTGATCACGCGCGATACAGTCATCGGCGAGACCCCGGCGAGTCGCGCGACGTCGCTGATGGTCGGCGCGCCGCCGGTGCGCCGCGACGTCTTGACGCGGCCGATCGAGGAAGTGTTCATGCACCAACCGTTAGCGCACCCCCTTGACGCGGCAAAGCCCCACGCGATCCGATCCCGAGTCGGCCGTCGTCGTCGGGCTTCGATGGACGACTCGCCCCGTCGCGGGACGCCTGCCGTTCTTTTCATGGGGTATTTTTCGTGCGCGACGATGCGGAACCCCCTTGTTCCGGCGCACGAGAGGGATATGATAGCGCTATCTCCCGCCCCGGCGGAGGACAGGTCTCGTAGAAGACCAGCTCTTAGGAAGGATCATTAAGGTCATGCGCCTCTGTTTCCCCATGCCCGCCCGCCGTGCGCGCGCGGTCCCGTTGCTGGCCGCCTCCGCTCTGGTCATCCCCGTGCTGGCGGGTCTCGCACCCACATTGTTCACGGGCGGGACCGCGACGGCGCAGTCCGCCGCCAAACCGCAGGGCGAACCGCGCAGCCCCGAGGGCAAGCGCTATCTGTCGCAGCCACTGGTCACCAGCATCTACACCGCCGACCCGTCCGCGCATGTCTTCAACGGCAAGATCTATGTCTATCCGAGCCACGACATCGACGTGACGAAGGCCGATGACGATCTGGGCAACCAATATGCGATGCGCGATTACCGCGTGCTGTCGATGGACCGGATCGGCGGGCCGGTGAAGGTGAACCCCGTCGCGCTCGACGTGAAGGACGTGCCCTGGGCGTCGCAGCAGATGTGGGCGCCCGACGCCGCCTATAAGAACGGCACCTATTATCTGTATTTCCCGGTGCGCGACAAACAGCTCGACAAGAACGGGCTCGGCACCTTCCGCATCGGCGTCGCGACCTCGAAGAGCCCGGTCGGCCCGTTCAAGGCGGACCCCAAGCCGATCGCGGGCAGCTTCTCGATGGATCCCGCGGTGTTCACCGACGCGAACGGCGCCAGCTACATGTATTTCGGCGGCATCTGGGGTGGCCAGCTGCAGCGCTGGAAGGACGGCAAGTTTGACCCCAACGGCTCCGACACCGATCTCGGCCAGGACGATCAGCCCGCGCTGTCGGGCAAGATCGCGCGGTTGAACCCCGACATGAAGAGCTTTGCCGAGACGCCGCGCGACGTCCAGATCCTCGACGAGGCCGGCAAGCCCGTGCTCGGCGGCGATCATGAGCGGCGCTTCTTCGAGGCGTCCTGGGTCTTCCAGCGCGGCGGCAAATATTACTACACCTACTCGACCGGCGACACGCACTTCCTGAACTATGCGACCGGCGACAATCCGTACGGGCCGTTCACCTACAAGGGGCATATCCTGAAGCCGGTGCAGGGCTGGACGAGCCACCATTCGATCATCGAGTGGAACAAGAAATGGTGGCTGTTCTATGCGGACACGCAGCTGAGCAACAAGAATCACCTGCGCAACGTCAAGGTGACCGAGCTGAAGTTCGCCGCCGACGGCTCGATCCCCACCATCGATCCGTTCGTCAACTGATGTTCCTCGGAATCGACATCGGCACCTCCGGCGTGAAGGCCGTGGTGCTCGACGAGGCCGGCAGCGTGGTCGGCCAGGGCGTCGCCGCGCTGAGCGTCCAGCGCCCGCATCCGCTCTGGTCCGAACAGGATCCCGATGCGTGGTGGCATGCGACCACCGCGGCGGTCCAGGCGATCGACCCGGCCGTCCGCCGCTCGGTCCGCGGCGTCGGGCTTGCCGGGCAGATGCACGGCGCGACCCTGCTCGACGCCGACGACCGCCCTTTACGCCCCGCGATCCTGTGGAACGACGGCCGCAGCTTTGCTGAGTGCGAAGCGATGGAGCGTGCGGTGCCCGATCTGCGCGCAATCGCGGGCAACATCGCGATGCCGGGCTTCACCGCACCCAAGCTGCTCTGGGTGCGCGAGCATGAGCCTGAGATCTTCGCGAAGATCGCGACCGTGCTGCTGCCCAAGGACTATGTCCGCCTGCTGATGACCGGCGACAAGGCGTCCGACCTGTCGGACAGCGCAGGGACCCTCTGGCTCGACGTCGCCGCGCGGAGCTGGAGCGACGCGCTGCTGGCCGCGTGCGGGCTGACGCAGGCGCAGATGCCACGGCTGTACGAAGGCTCCGAGATCACCGGCACACTGACCGCCGAGGTTGCCGAACTCTGGGGCATGCCGCCGGTCCCCGTCGCGGCGGGGGGCGGCGACAATGCCGCGGGTGCGGTCGGCGTCGGCGTGGTCGCGGACGGCGATGCATTGCTCTCGCTCGGCACTTCGGGCGTGATCTTCGTCGCGACGAAGGAGTTCCGTCCCAACGCCGATAGCGCGGTCCATGCCTTCTGCCATGCGCTGCCGGGCATGTGGCACCAGATGTCGGTCCATCTGTCGGCTGCGTCGTGCATCGACTGGGTTGCGCGGATCACCGGCGCGACCGGCCCGGCCGACCTGTTCGCACGCGCGGAAGCCGCCGGTCCTGCCAGCGGCCCCGAGATCTTCCTCCCCTATCTGTCGGGCGAGCGTACGCCGCACAATGATGCCGAGGTTCGCGGCGCGTTCCTCCGGCTCGACAACGACACCGATGCCGGCCGGCTGTCGCAGGCGGTGCTCGAGGGCGTCGCCTTCGCGCTCGCCGACGGGCTCGACGTGCTGCGTGCGGCGGGGACGACGGTCGAACGCCTCGCGGTCATCGGCGGCGGCGCGCGCTCGCGCTACTGGGGTGCGGTGCTCGCCGCGGCGATGGAGGTCGAACTCGTCTATCTCCAGGGCGGCGAGGTCGGCCCCGCGCTCGGCGCCGCGCGGCTCGCGCAGCTCGGTGTCGATGGCGGCGATCCCGCGACCGTCTGCGTCGCACCGCCCGTGTCGCACCGCATCGCCCCCGACCCCGCACTCGTCGCCGCGCTCGCCGAGAAAAAGGCGGCGTTCCGCCAGGCCTATCCCCGTATCACCCCCAAGTCATAGGAATCCCCGATGTCCGACTTCTTCGCCGATATCCCCCAGATCAAATATGAGGGCCCCAACAGCAGCAACGAGCTCGCCTATCGCTATTACGACAAGAGCAAGGTCGTGCTCGGCAAGACGATGGAGGAGCATCTGCGCTTCGCCGCGTGCTTCTGGCACACCTTCTGCTGGCCGGGGTCGGACGTGTTCGGCGGGGGCACGTTCAACCGCCCCTGGCATGCAGGCGCCAACGACTCGGCCGCTGCGGCGCACAAGCGCGAGGTCGCGTTCGACTTCTTCAAGAAGCTCGACGTGCCCTATTATTGCTTCCACGACGTCGACGTCATGGCGGATGCCGCCAACGTGACCGAGCATCGCCGCTTCTTCGCCGAAGCCGTCGACCATCTCGAACAGCTCCAGGCCGCGTCGGGCCGCAAGCTCCTCTGGGGCACCGCCAACGCGTTCAGCCATCCGCGCTATGCGGCCGGCGCGTCGACCAACCCCGATCCCGAAGTCTATGCCTTTGCCGCGCTGCAGGTCCGCGACGCGCTCGAGGCGACGCATCGCCTCGGCGGCCAGAACTACGTGCTGTGGGGCGGTCGCGAAGGCTATGAGACGCTGCTCAACACCGACATGAAGCGCGAACTCGACAATTTCGGCCGCTTCCTGAGCCTCGTCGTCGAGCACAAGCACAAGATCGGCTTCACCGGCACGATCCTGATCGAACCCAAGCCGCACGAGCCGACCAAGCATCAGTACGACTTCGACACCGCGACGGTGTACGGCTTCCTCAAGCGCTACGGGCTCGAGAATGAGGTGCGCGTCAACATCGAGGCGAACCACGCCACGCTGTCGGGGCATACCTTCGAGCACGAGATCGCGACCGCCAACGCGCTCGGCATCTTCGGTTCGATCGATGCCAATCGCGGCGATCCACAGAATGGCTGGGATACCGACCAGTTCCCCAATTCGGTCGAGGAACTCACGCTGGCGATGGTCGAGATCCTGCGCGGCGGCGGCTTCACCACCGGCGGCTTCAACTTCGACGCCAAGGTCCGGCGCCAGAGCATGGACGCGGCCGACCTGTTCTACGGCCATGTCGGCGGCATCGACGTCGTCGCGAAGGGGCTGCTCGCCGCCGCCGCGATCATCGAAGATGGTCGGGTCGATGCGATCAAGGCCAAGCGCTATGCCGGCTGGGACGGTGACTTCGGCAGCACGATCGGCGGGCTCGATCTGGCCGGTATCGCCGATCTCGCGGTCGAGCGCGACATCGATCCGAAGCCGGTTTCGGGCCAGCAGGAACGCCTCGAAAACCTGATCAACCGCTTCCTCTGATCGACCCACGACGCCGGGGCCACGTCCTGCAGGACGGGCCCCGGCCTAGCCGCCGCTCGCCGCCCAGCCGCTGCAATCAAGCCGCTGGGAACAGGCGATAAACCCGTCGATCCGGGTCCGATTGCCACATGAACGATTTGTCACGATCGCAGCGGGGCCCTTTGCCCCTGCTGCTGTGTTGTCGCGCCTGACACCAGTTGTCGGCAAGTCATGTCAGGGGCCGGATCAATGCGTAACACAATCATTAGGGCAACAACACTTCCCGATCACGCCGCCTAGTCTGAAAAGACCATGGCGACGACCAGGGTGATGACCGGCTATGCTGGTCATCGTGGCCATAATGACTGCCGTGTCGCGCCGAACCGGTGCCGCATTGGAAGCAGCGACGGACGCTGCGCGTGACCCCCGGAATTGGTCTGACCTGGGCAATCTGCGCGGCGGCGACGGCCGGGGTGATCGCGCGCCCGTTCCGCCTGCCCGAGGCGGTCTGGGCGGTCGCCGGCGCGGTCGCGCTACTCGGGCTGGGCCTGTTGCCGGTCGCCGCGGGGCTGGCCGCGGTCGGGCAGGGCATGGACGTCTATCTCTTTCTGATCGGCATGATGCTGCTCAGCGAGACCGCGCGCCAGCAGGGCCTGTTCGACTGGATCGCCGCGACCGCCGCGCGCGGTGCACAGGGGTCGCCCGTCCGCCTGTTCGCGCTCGTCTACGTCACCGGGATCGTCACCACGACCTTCCTGTCGAACGACGCCACCGCGGTGGTGCTCACGCCCGCCGTCTATGCCGCCGCGCGCAAGGCGAAGGCGGATCCGCTGCCGCTGCTGTTCGCCTGCGCGCTCATCGCCAACGCGGCAAGTTTCGTGCTGCCCATCTCCAATCCGGCGAATCTCGTGCTCTATGGCGGCACGATGCCCCCGCTCGGCCAGTGGTTCGCGTCGTTCGCGCTGCCATCGGTCGCGGCAATCGTCGTGACCTATGGCGCGCTCCGCTGGACCGAACGGGCGCGGCTCGTCGGGCAGTGCGAGACGGAGATCGCGCGCACGCCGCTGACCATCGGCGGCAAGGCGGCGCTGGCGGGAGTCGTCGTCACCGCGGTCGTGCTGTTGCTGGCCTCGGCATTCGACGTGCAACTGGGGCTGCCGACCTGCATCGCCGGGGTCGCGACGACGCTCGCCATCTGCCTGCTGGTCCGCATGTCACCCCTCATGGTCGTGCGCGACGTGTCGTGGAGCGTGCTGCCGCTCGTCGCCGGGCTGTTCGTGCTGGTCGAGGCGCTCGATCATAGCGGCGTCATCGGCCACGTCGTTGCGTGGTTGCGCGCAGAGGCCGCCGATCCTGCACGCGCGGCGATGACCACGGGGACGATGCTCGCCTTCGGGTCGAACCTAGTCAACAATCTTCCCGCCGGGCTGATCGCGAGCACCGCGGTCGCGCAGGCGCAGCCGCCGCGCGTCGTCGTCGATGCGCTGCTGATCGGCGTCGATCTCGGCCCCAACCTGTCGATCACCGGGTCGCTCGCGACGATCCTGTGGCTCCAGGCGATCCGCCGTGAAGGCCTTGATGTCGGGGTAGGGCGGTCGGTGCCCATCGCCGCCGCGACCGCGCGTTCCAGGCCGCTCAGCGTGAAGGGTTTGCGCAACACCTCATGCTCACCGAATTCGCTCGTCGCGGCTTCACCCGCAAAGCCCGTGACGAACAGGATCGCGATGTCGGGGAACAGCGGCCGCAATGCCGCGATCATCTCAGGCCCCGTCTGCCGCGGCATCAGCACGTCGGAAATGATCAGGTCGANACCCCGCACCGCGCCAAAGGCCCGCCCAGCGGCATCTGCCCCCAAACCGGCCGCCCCGGATCCCGCCGCCTACACCGTCAAGCGCATCCTCCAGATCCCGGGGCCCATGCGTCAGGGCGACCATTACTGGGACGAGACCGGCGCCCCCCAGGGCCCCGTCATCGTCACCGTCGACCTCGCCGCGCAGACCGTCTCGGTCTTCCGCGCCGGCTATGAGATCGGCACCGCGGTCATCATCTACGGCGCGGACGACAAGCCGACGCCCCTGGGCGTCTTCCCGATCACGCAGAAGGACGCCGACCACGTCTCCAACCTCTACAATGCGCCGATGCCGTACATGCTGCGGCTGACCAATGACGGCATCTCGATCCATGGCAGCGACGTCGGCGACGGCTATGCCACGCATGGCTGTATCGGCGTGCCCAGGGCGTTCGCGAAGCGGATCTTCGACGCGGTGAAGCTCGGCGACCGCGTGATCGTCACCGATGGCGAGCGACTCGACCTCGGCCAGCCGATCACCGCCGCCTGATCGGCGTTCGCCACCATACCGGGGTTTCGATTTCCCCAGCAGAAGCCCAGCAGAACCATGGCTTTCCCCGAACGGCAGGGTCGCGTATAGGCCTGCGCAACCATGACCACTGCGACGCCCCTGCTTCCCCCCGCCGAATGGCGCGACTTTCTGGCGCTGACCAAACCCCGGGTGATGACGCTCGTCGTGTTCACCGGGCTGTGCGGCATGCTCGCCGCGCCCGTCGGCATCCATCCCGTGATCGGCTTCACCGCGATCCTGTGCATCGCGCTCGGCGCGGGTGCGGCGGGGGCGCTCAACCAATGGTATGAATCCGACATCGACGCAGTCATGCGACGCACGCAGAAGCGCCCGCTTCCCGCCGGCCGGATGGACCGGCAGGCCGCGCTGCATTTCGGCGTCGGGCTCGCCAGCTTCTCGGTCCTACTGATGGGACTCGCGGTCAACCTCGCCGCGGCCGCGATCCTGACCGTCTCGATCCTGTTCTACGTCCTCGTCTACACCGTCTGGCTCAAGCGCCGCACGCCGCAGAACATCGTCATCGGTGGTGCGGCGGGCGCCTTCCCGCCGCTGATCGGCTGGGCGGCCGCGACCGGCGATGTCGCGCTGCTCCCGCTGCTGCTGTTCGGGCTCGTCTTCCTGTGGACGCCGCCGCATTTCTGGGCGCTCGCGCTGTTCGTGAAGACCGATTACGCCAATGCAGGCGTCCCGATGCTCCCCGTCGTCGCGGGCGAGCGCGTCACCCGGACCCAGATCGGGCTCTACACCATTCCGATGGCGCTCGCCGCGGTGCTCCCCTGGCCGCTCGGCCTGGTCGGCAATTTCTACGGCGTCGTCGCGACCGTCCTGACGGGCATCTTCGCCTGGCTCGTGGTCGTCGTCGCGACGCGCACGACCGGTGTCGACGACACGATGAAGCCCGAGCGGCGGCTGTTTAAATATTCGATCCTCTATCTCTTTGCGATGTTCGGCGCGCTCGTCGTCGATAGGTGGCTGGCATGAACGACGACAAGACCCGCGAAGACCTGATCCGCCGCCGCCAGATGGGCCGGGCCAAGGTGATGGCGCTGCTGCTCGGCGCGTTCGTCATCCTCGTCTTCGCCATCTCGATCGCCAAGATCCAAGCGGGGATGCCGCACTGATGCGGGTCGAGCGCACCACGCGAACCGCCCTGCTCGCGGTGCTCGGTATCTGCTTCATGACCGGGCTCGCCTTTGCCAGCGTGCCGCTCTACCGCCTGTTCTGCCAGGTCACCGGCCTCAACGGCACGACGCAGCGCGGGCTCGTCGCCCCGGGCGGGACCGATCGCCAGATCCGCGTCGATTTCGACGCCAATGTGAACCCGAAGCTGCCGTGGAAGTTCGCGCCCGAAAACCCGTCGGACACGATCGCGGTCGGCGCGCGCGACATGGCGTTCTTCACCGCGACCAACACCTCGGACCGGCCGATTACCGGGACCGCGACATTCAACGTAACGCCCGCGCAGGCCGGCAAATATTTCACCAAGATCCAGTGCTTCTGCTTCACCGAGCAGACGCTCAAGCCCGGCGAGACCGCGCGGATGCCGGTGATCTTCTTCGTCGATCCGAAGATCCTGAAGGATCCCGACGCGGCGGATATCCAGACGATCACGCTCAGCTACACGTTTTACCCGGTGGATTCCGCGAAAAACGCAAGCTAGGACAGTCGTAAAGAACATAGGGGAGTACCATGGCCGGCGCCAAGAACCACGATTATCACATCCTGCCGCCCAGCGTCTGGCCGCTGGTCGGGTCGATGTCCGCACTCGTGATGGCGGTCGGCGGCGTCATGTGGATGCATGGCGGCCATGTCGACAAGCCCAATGGCGGCGGCTGGATCTTCTTCATCGGCCTCGCCGGGCTGCTCTTCACCTTCTACAGCTGGTGGGCACAGGTCATCGCCGAGGCACGCGCGGGCGATCACACCCCCGTCGTCCAGCTCCATTTCCGCTATGGCATGATCCTGTTCATCGCCTCCGAAGTCATGTTCTTCGTCGGCTGGTTCTGGGCGTTCTTCGACTTCTCGCTCTTCCCGACCGCGATGAGCATCGTCGACGGCCAGGTCGAACGCGCCGCCGAAGGTGCGGCTGCGGTCGCCGCACAGTGGCCGCCCAAGGGCCTCACCGTCATCAACCCGTTCGAGCTCCCGCTGCTCAACACGCTGATCCTGCTGACGTCCGGCACCACCGTCACCTGGGCGCACCATGCGCTGATCCACAACCAGCGCGGTGGCGAGAAGACCGGGCTGTGGGGCATGATCGGCGTCGGCAACCGCGACGGCGTGCTCAAGGGCCTGTGGCTGACCGTCATCCTCGGCGCGCTGTTCAGCGCGATCCAGGCCTATGAGTATGTCCATGCGCCGTTCCCGTTCAAGGGGATCAACTATGGCGCCGCGTTCTTCATGGCGACCGGGTTCCACGGCTTCCACGTCCTCATCGGCACAATCTTCCTGATCGTCTGCCTCGTCCGCGCCTATAAGGGCGACTTCACCCCGCGCCAGCATTTCGGCTTCGAAGCCGCCGCCTGGTACTGGCATTTCGTCGACGTCGTCTGGCTGTTCCTGTTCGTCACCGTCTATGTCTGGGGCGGCTGGGGCGCCCCCGTCCACGGCGGTTGAGCGTTCACGCCACCATCCCTGCCTACCACCCCGGTAGGCACCACCCCGATAGGCCCCACCCCGGCGAAGGCCGGGGCCCAGTTGGGAAGGCCGCGGTAACGACGCGCTACCCTGCGTTGGCAACGTCCCCCAACTGGACCCCGGCCTCCGCCGGGGAGGTGGCCCTTGCCGGTAAGGCGATGCCGCAAGCGATATGCAGCACCCGCCCCCTGTTCTCCCGCAAAGGCGGGAGCCCAGCCTGGCTCCCCGCCCCCGCGGGGAGCCAGGCTGGGCTC
>NZ_LR733875.1:2894553-2903861 GCF_902506585.1 Sphingomonas sp. T1 | reverse complement strand
CCCCTACCCCCTCGCCTCCGCCCCCCCGATCGCCCAGGTCGCGCTCAAGGGCCTGTGCCCGCGCTGCGGCAAGCCCACCCTCTTCGCCAGATGGGCCGAGTTCGCCGACCGCTGCTCCAATTGCGGCCTCGATTTCAGCAAGTTCAACGTCGGTGACGGCCCCGCCGCGTTCCTGACGCTGATCCTCGGCGCGATCGTCGTCGCGCTCGCGATCACGCTCGAGCTGACGCTGCACCCGCCGCTCTGGGTGCACATGCTGGTCTGGATCCCGTTCACCGCCGCGGGCGTCATCCTGTCGCTCCGCGCCGCCAAGGGCGCGCTCATGTCCGCCGAATATCGCAACGCCGCGCGCGAGGGTCGCAGCCAGCCGTGACGACCACCCGGCGTTTCCCCGTCCTCCCGACGCTGCTCGTCGCGGTCGCGGTCGCGGCGATGATCGCGCTCGGCCTGTGGCAGCTGCTCGACCGCCTCCCGAAGAAGGAGGCGTTCCTCGCCCAGCTCGCCGCCAACCCCGCGCGTCCGCCGATGGCGTTTCCCCGCCTGCCCGACGAGACGCTGCTGTTCCGCCGCGCGACGGGCGTCTGCCTCGAGCCGACCGCGATCCGCCTCGCCGGCGCGGGCAAGGCGGGCTTTCGCGTCATTGCCGACTGCCGCACCGGCGCCGAGGGCCCCGGCATGATCGTCCAGCTCGGCACGACGCGCGATCCGAAGCTCAAGCCCCAATGGTCCGGTGGCCCGGTCTCGGGCTATATCACCCACGCCCCCGACGGCCGCTCGCTGATCGGTTCGCTGTTCGACCCGACCCCGGCGCGGCTGATGCTCGTCGCCGACACGCCGCCCGCCGGCCTCGCCCCCAACGGCCAGCCCGACCTCGCCTCGGTCCCGAACAACCATCTCGCCTATGCCGGCCAGTGGTTCTTCTTCGCCGCCATCGCCGCGATCATTTATGTCCTGGCACTGGCCAAGCGCGGCAAGGTTGTGTCGAAAGCTGCGTCCCGCTAACCGGCTTGGCCATGCGTTACATCAGCACCCGCGGCTCGGCCCCCGTCCTCGATTTCGAAGCGGCGACGCTCGCCGGTCTCGCATCCGATGGCGGCCTCTATCTCCCCGAAGCATGGCCGACGATGACCCGCGACGAGATCGCCGCGCTCGCCGGCCTCTCCTATGTCGACACCGCGGTCGCCGTCATGGCGCCGTTCGTCGGCGACGCGATGACCCGCGACGAGCTGAAGGCGCTCTGCGACCAGGCCTATGGCCGCTTCTCGCACGCCGCCGTCGTGCCGCTGGTCCAGCTCGACCACGACCAGTGGCTGCTCGAACTCTTCCACGGCCCGACGCTCGCCTTCAAGGACGTCGCGCTCCAGCTGCTCGGCCTCTTCTTCGAACGCTTCCTCGCCGGCACCACCAAGCGCCTGACGATCGTCGGCGCGACCAGCGGCGACACCGGCTCGGCCGCGATCGACGCGGTCGCGGGGCGCGAGGGCATCGACATCTTCATGCTCCACCCCGCCGGCCGCATCTCGGACGTGCAGCGCCGCCAGATGACGACGGTGCTCAGCCCCAATGTCTACAACATCGCCATCGAAGGCAGCTTCGACGACGCGCAGGCGCTCGTGAAGGCGATGTTCAACGACCCCGGCTTCTCCGACCGGTTCGCGCTGTCCGCGGTGAACTCGATCAACTGGGCCCGGCTGATGGCGCAGGTCGTGTATTTCTTCTACGCCGCGGTCCGCCTCGGCGCGCCCGACCGCGAGGTCGCCTTCTCCGTGCCGACCGGCAATTTCGGCGACGTCTTCGCGGGCTATGTCGCCGCCCGCATGGGCCTTCCCGTCGCGCGGCTGGTCGTCGCGACCAACGTCAACGACATCCTCCACCGCGCGCTCAGCAGCGGCGACTATTCGAAGACCGGCGTCGAACAGACCCCGACCCCGTCGATGGACATCCAGGTCAGCTCGAACTTCGAACGCCTGTTGTTCGACCTCGGGAGCCGCGACGGCGCCGCGCTCGCAGCCCAGATGGCAGGCTTCGAATCCTCGGGCGCGATGCGGCTCACCAACGCGCAGTCGCAGGGGGCCGCGGTATTGTTCCAGAGCGACCGTGTCGATCTCGACGACATGACGCTCGCGATGCGCTGGGCGCACGAGCATGCCGGCCAGGTGATCGACCCGCACACCGCGATCGGCCTCGCCGCCGCGCTGCGTACCGAGGTGCCGCCCGGCACGCCGATCGTCACGCTCGCGACCGCGCATCCCGCCAAGTTCCGCGACGCGGTCGAGCGCGCGACCGGCGTCCGGCCTTCGCTCCCCGCACGCGTCGGCGACCTGTTCCAGCGCGAGGAACGCTACGTCACGCTCCCTGCGACCTTCGACGCGATCACCGCCTATATCGCCGACCGCGCGAAGCCGTCGGCATGAAGACGCTCGACACCCTCATCGGCGAACCCTGGGCGGATTACGGCCTGATCGATTCCGGCCACGGCAAGAAGCTCGAACGCTATGGCCGCTTCCGCTTTATCCGCCCCGAACCACAGGCGATGTGGGCCCCCGCCTCGACCGACTGGAAGGCGCAGGGCGAGTTCGTCCCCGGCTCGGACGAAGATGGCGGCGGCCGCTGGGAATTTTCGGAACCCGTGCCCCGCGAGGGCTGGACGCTCAAGTGGAACGAGGTGTCCTACACCGCGCAGACCACCCCCTTCCGCCATCTCGGCTTCTTCCCCGACATGGCGCCGGTGTGGAGCTGGATGCGCGAGCGCGTCGTCGGGCTCGACAGTCCGGAATGCATGAATTTGTTCGGCTATACCGGCGTCGGCACGCTGGCGATGGCGACCAAGGGCGTCCGCATGGTCCATGTCGATGCGTCGAAGAAATCGGTCGAGGCGGCCAAGGCCAATGCGCGGCTGTCGGGCATGGCCGACGCGCCGATCCGCTGGATGACCGACGACGCCGCCAAGTTCGTCGCGCGCGAAGTGCGCCGCGGCCGCCGCTATGACGGCATCCTGCTCGATCCCCCCAAATATGGCCGCGGTCCCGAGGGCGAGGTCTGGCGGCTCGAGGAGGATCTCCCCCGCCTCATCGCCGACTGCCGCAAGCTGCTCGACGAGAATTCGCGCTTCCTGTTCCTGACCGTCTACGCGGTCCGCATGTCCGCGCTCGCGATCGGCGAACTGCTCAACCAGGTCTTCGCCGACCTGCCCGGCAAGGTCGAAGCGGGCGAACTCGGCGTCCGCGAGGAGACCCGCGGCCTCACCCTCCCCACCGCCATCTGGGCCCGCTGGTCCCGCGACTGAAGCGGGACCACCCCCAAACCGTTCGTGCTGAGCGAAGTCGAAGCACACCCCCGCCCCAAACCCCAAGATCCGTTCGTGCTGAGCGAAGTCGAAGCACCTGCCCCAACACCAGCCGCAACCCCAACCTACTCCATCCCAGCCCCCCCGATTCGATCACCGTAACAGCGTTGGAAAACGCGAACGGCGCCGCAAAGGCGCGATTGAGCACGATCAGCCGCCCATCAGGCAACTCGGCGACATCGACCGGACTGAACCCGACCGGCGGCACATAGGTAAAGCCCACCCCGCGCGCCGTCAGCGGATCACCCGCGAACAACAGCCCCCGCCGCCCGGTCCCGCGCCCGACCCCGCCCGCGCTCGTCCGCACCCGCGGCCGCGCGGTCTCCGACAGCACGACGAATCGCCCGTCGCGCAGGCGCACCATGCTCTCGGGCCCGCCATTGTCGGGCCATTCGCGCATCGCCCGCGGCCGGACCATCCCCTCGAATCGCGCCAGCAGCGTGCCGTCGGCCCCTGCGGCATAGCGCCCGACCGCGTTCCAATATTCGAACCCGACCCAGGCGGTCCCCGTCGCCGCATCGATCGTCAGCGATTCGCTGTCCCGGTCGCGCTTCGACCAGCCCTGCCCGGGACCACCCGGCAGCGCGGCAAAGCCGATCCCCGCGGGCCGCCAGTCGTCCCCCATATGAAAGCGGACGATATTCCCGCCATCGCTCAGCAGCGTCACCTGCGTCCGCGAAGCCCTGCGACGGACCGCAATCGAGGAATACCCCCCGAACGCCGAATCGCGACTGCGCAGCACCACCCCGCCCAGATAGGTCAGCCCGCCGAGCCGCCGCCGCGACGGATCGGCCGGATCGATCCGCACCCGCGTCGCGGTCATGTCCGCCGCCGCACCCAGCAGCGGGAGCCGCGACGTGCCGCTCCATCCGGGCACCAGCAGGTGCACGCTCGCCAGCACGAACAACAGGGTCGGGATACGCCGCACGCCCGCCCCATAGCCGCTGCCGCGCCCGGGGGCACCCGCTTCCAGTCAGGCGCGCGTGATAGGGCGCGGGACCGGAGTCGCGCCTGAACCGTTGATAACGAACGCATTCAGGCTCGGCTCAATCCGACTCGACCATAAGGCTGTCATCAGGATCGAAGGGCCCGCCACCGGCGCACTCCCCCAGGTCCCAAATGGGAGACGTTTGATGTTCAAGACCTTCACCCTCGCCGTCAGCGCGCTCGCAATGGGCACCGCGACCCTGGTCCCCGTCGCCGCCGAGGCACAGCGCTACGGTTACGAGCGCGGCTATGACCGCGGTTACGACGGGCGCGGCTATGATCGTGGCCGGGGCTATGACCGCGAATATCGCGGCAACGACCGCCGCTACAACTACCGCAACGACCGCAACAACCGTCGCGGCTGCGACAACACCGGCGGCACGATCGTCGGCGCCCTCGCTGGCGGCCTGCTCGGCCACACGGTTGCCGGTCGCGGCAACGGCACGATCGGCGCCCTCCTCGGCGCCGCCGGCGGCGGCCTCGCCGGCAACGCGATCGATAAGTCGGACAATCCCCGGTATTGCCGCCGCTAAGCGCGACAGCGCGGGTGCTCGCCAAGCCGAGCACCCGCGCCACCCAGTTCCCCCAGTTCCCTCGCGTAGCGTATCGAGGGCAGAGGCCGGTCCCCCACAGGGGGCCGGCCTCGTGTTCGTCCGGAGCCGCGCACCGCGCGGAACCGGACCGGCCGGCGGGTGGCGCCCGCGCCAACCCGGCCGACGGCTTCGCCGACGGCAAGCCCGCCTACGCCACCATCACGCCCACCCCGTCATCCACATCCCCCCTCCGTCATCCCGACGAAAGTCGGGACCCAGGATACCACCCGCAACGCTCGTGGCTCTGGGTCCTGACGTTCGTCAGGATGACGGTGGTTTGGTGGCGCTAATGGACATCCCCAACCCCGTCATCCTGACGAAAGTCAGGATCCAGAGCCCAGGCCACCGTCCGCCGCCAAACTCACGCCGCCGGCAAAGCCGTCGGCCGGACCGGGTTGCACCCGTCCGCCGGCCGTGACGGTTTTGCCCCGGCTGCCGCGCAGCCGGGGCAAAACCGTCAGTACATATGCTGCCCGCCATTGATGCTCAGCGTCGAGCCGGTCACGAACCCGCCCTCTTCCGAGCACAGGAACACCACCCCGCGCGCAATCTCGCTCGCCTGGCCCAGCCGCCCGACCGGGATCTTCGCGACGATCTTCTCGAGCACGTCCGCCGGCACCGCCGCCACCATGTCCGTATCGATATAGCCCGGCGCGATCGCGTTGACCGTCACCCCGGCCCGCGCGCCCTCCTGCGCCAGCGCCTTGGTGAAGCCGTGGATGCCCGATTTCGCCGCGGCGTAATTGACCTGGCCATATTGCCCGGCCTGCCCGTTGATCGAGCCGATATTGACGATCCGTCCCCATTTGCGCGTCCGCATGCCCGGGAACACCGCCTTGGCCATGTTGAAGCAGCCGCCCAGATTGGTGTCGATCACCGCCTTCCAGTCGTCATAGCTGAGCTTCAGGATCGTGCCGTCGCGCGTGATGCCCGCATTGTTCACGACGATGTCGACATCCCCCAGGTCGGCCGCGACCTTCGCACAGCCCGCCTGGCACGCGTCATAATCCGCGACATCCCATTGATAGACCGCGATTCCGGTCCGCGCCGCAAAGGCCTCGGCGCGTTCGGCATTGCCCGCATAGGTCGCCGCCACGGTCAGCCCGGTCTTCTGCAGCGCAAGGCTGATCGCCTCGCCGATGCCACGCGTTCCCCCGGTTACGATCGCGACGCGTGCCATGCCTTCTCTCCCGCCATACGTGTTTTACCGGAGGCTAACCGCGGCGCGTCCAACCTTCAAGCTCGCGTGCAAGCAGCCGCTCGAGCATCGCGATCCCGGCGGGGCCGTCGTTCAGGCACGGCAGATAGGCAAAGTCCTTGCCGCCCGCCTCCTCGAAGCTCTCGCGCCCACGAATCGACAATTCCTCGAGCGTTTCCAGACAGTCCGCCGAAAAGCCGGGGGCAAAGATCGCGACCTTGGTCTTCCCCGCCTTGGCCAGTTCGACCAGCGTCTCGTCGGTCGCGGGCCCGAGCCATTTCTGCGGCCCGAACCGCGACTGGAACGCGACCGTCAGCTCGCGCCCCATCGCCGCGCTCAGCAGCCGCGCGGTCTTCTGGCAGTGGCAATGATAGGGATCGCCCATCTCCAGCGTGCGCTTGGGCATGCCGTGAAAGCTCGCGACGATCGCATCGGGCACGAAATCGAGCGCGGCGAGCGACGTCTCGAGATCGGTCTTCAGCGCGTCGATATACAAGGGATCGTCATAATAAGGCGGCAGCGTGCGCAGCGCGGGCTGCCAGCGCAGCCCCGCCAGATGCGCAAACGCCTTGTCGTTCGCGGTCGCGGTCGTCGCCGCGCAATATTGCGGATAGAGCGGCGCGAGCAGGATCCGCTCGCAGCCCGCCGCCTGCATCGCGCTCAGCCGCTCGGCGATCGCCGGCCGGCCATAGCGCATCGCCCAGTCGACCAGCACCTCGGGACCGAACGAATCCTTCACGGCCGCCGCCTGCAACCGCGTGATCGCGGCGAGCGGCGAACCGTCCTCGCGCCACACCTGGCTGTACGCATGCGCCGATTTCTTGGGCCGCGTATTCAGGATGATGCCGCGCAGGATCGGCTGCCACGCGATCGCCGGGATCTCGACGACGCGGCGATCCGACAGGAATTCGCCGAGATAGCGTTTGACCGATCGCACGTCGGGGCCGTCGGGCGTCCCCAGGTTCATCAGCAGGACGCCGATCCGGGGCTTCGGAATCGCGGGATGGTCGGGGGGCAGGGTCATGTCGAGGGTCTTAAAGGCAAATCGCGCAGACGAAAGCCCGTTGCGGAGAAGATTGCGTTGGCGATCGCCGGCGCAACCGCGGGCACGCCCAGCTCGCCGACCCCGCCCGGCGCCTCGTCGCTGCGGATCAGCTCGACGGTGATGTCGGGCGTGTCCGCCAGCCGCGGCAGGTGCAGGTCGCCAAACCCGCGTGCATCGGCCAGGTTGCGCGTGAAGCCGGTCGCCGCACCCAGCGCGGTCGCCAGCCCGAAGATCAGCCCGCCCTCGATCTGCTGGCGGACCAGATCGGGGTTGATCTGCACCCCGCAATCGACCGCCGCGACCAGCCGCTCGACCACCGGCCGCCGGTCCGCGCCGAGATGCGCTTCCGCCAGCACCGCGATGAAACTGCCGCGAAAGGCGTGGGCCGCGATCCCCTGGCCGCTGCCGGGCACGCCGCCATTCCACCCGCCCAGCGATGCCGCGGTCGACAGGCACCGCGCGAGTCTCGCGCCGCCGCCCAGCATGCCGATCCGGTAGGACATCGGCTCGGTCGCGGCGATCCGCGCGAGCTCGTCGACGAACGTCTCGGTGAAGAACGCGGTATAGCCATGCGCGCCGCCGCGCAGCGCGCCCGTCGGCACGCCGATCTCGGCGGCATGATGCACGACCGCCACCGCCGGGATCGCATAGGCGGGCAGCGCACCGCCGACCGCATGCGGATCGCCCCGCGTCAGCGCGGTCGCCGCCCGGCTGGCGATCCCCGGCAGCACCCGCGCCGCGATCTCCGCGCCGGTCGCGGGCGCCGCGATCGCCGTGCGCCACGCAAGGATCCGCCCGCGCGCATCGAGTCGCGCCGCCAGCCGCGCCGCCGCCGCGGGACGATAGCGGTCGTGCATCAGATCCTCGGCCCGCGACCAGACCAGGCTGACCGGGCGCTTCAGCCGCACCGCCAGCACCGCCGCCTGCGCCGCCGCGTCATGCTCCAGCGCGGCGCCGAACGACCCGCCGACCGGCATCGGATGGATCACCACCTGCGCCTCGTCGATCCCCGCCGCGCGCGCCGCCGCCGCACGCGCGGGCCCCGGCGCCTGAGTCTGCAGCCACAGCTCCAGGATTCCGTCGCGGTACGCCGCAGTCGCGCTGCGCGTCTCGATCGCCGCATGCACCGCCGGCGCGACGCGGTAGGCGGCGGTCACCACCCCCGCCCCGTCGAGCAGCGTGCCGATCTCCCCGGTCTGCGCCATCGTCGCGCCCGGCGCCTCGAACGCGGCGTCGAGCGCGGCAACGATCGTCCCGCTGTCGATCACAGGCCCCCGCGTGGCAAACCGCGGCGCCATCGCGGACAGCGCCTGCTGCGCCGCCCAGCCGGTCGTCGCCACCGCCGCGACCCAGCGCGGCGTCTCGACGACCTGCAGCACGCCGCGCACCCGGTCCGCGGCGGCGCGGTCGACCCCAATCAGCCGGCTGTCGCCGACCGGTCCCTGCCGGATCGCCGCATGGACCATGTCGGGCAGGCGGACGTCGCCGGTGAAATTGGCGGATCCGTCGACCTTGGCCGGCGTGTCGATCCGCGGCACCGACCGCCCCGCGAGCGCGCCCGCGCCCGGCCCGCCGATGCCGGGCTCGTCGGGCAAGGTCTCGCGCGCCGCGTCCTCGGCCAGCGCGGCGAAGCGGATCCGCCGCGTGCCCTGCACGACGAACCCCGCCTCGGTCCGGCAGTCCGCCCAGTCCGCATCCCAGCGCCGCGCCGCCGCCTTGCACAGCAGCACCCGCGCCGCCGCGCCCGCGCTCCGGCACGCCGCCTCGAACATCCGCACCGAACTCGATCCCGCGGTCAGCATCGGCGCGGGGCCGGCGACCGCTGCGGGAACCACGCCCGGCATCCCCTCGAACAGCGCGTTCAGCCCGACCGGATTGGCATAAAGCAGGTTCAGCGGCGCGGGCTCGACGCCCACCGTCCGCCAGTCCGCGCCCAGCTCGTCCGCGACGATCTGCGCCAGCGCGGTATAGACGCCCTGCCCCTGTTCGGCCTGCGGCACCGCGACCGTGACATGCCCGTCGCTGCCGATCTTCAGCCACGCCCCGAACGCGCTCTCCCCCGGATCCGCGACCAGCGTCGGCGCATAGTCGCGCGGCCACAGCCCCCAGGCGACGACCAGCCCGATCCCCACGCCGCCC
>NZ_LR733875.1:2889839-2894453 GCF_902506585.1 Sphingomonas sp. T1 | reverse complement strand
TTCATTAGCTGGGCCTTCCCACCTGGGCCCCGGCCTTCGCCGGGGTGGGGGTTGGGTGGGGTTTGGCGCGCCGCGTCACAGGGGCAGGCGGAGGATGCGGTCGTCGTCGGCTTTTTCGCCGACCATGAAGACGTAGCGGCCGATCTCGGTGAAGCCGTAGCGCTGGTAGAAGCGGTGGGCGCGGTGGTTGTCGACATAGACGCTGAGGATCATCTCGGTCCGGGCGTCGGCGCGCGCGGTGGCGAGCGCCCAGTCCATCAGCGCGGGGCCGACGCCGGCGCCGTGCTGGTCGGCGCGGACATAGAGCTGGTAGAGCTCGACCGCGGTGGCGGGCCAGTCGCCGGGGAAGGCGACCGGGCCGGTCTTCGCGAAACCGACGATCTCACCCTCGTCGAGCGCGACATGGATGCGGAAGGCGGGGTCGCCGATCTGCGACGGCAGGCCCTGCAGCCCGAACGCCTGGTCCAGGAACGCGGCGAGATCCTGCGGGCGGTAGAGCGTGCCGAACGTCTCGGTGAACGACGCGCGCGCCATCGCGGCGAGCGCGGGGCCGTCGGCGGGGACCGCGTCGCGATAGGTGATCATGCGAAGGCGGCCGGAGTGGGCCAGCCGGGCGACGTGATCGCGAGCGCTTTGAACAGCGACCCCATGTCGTCCATCAGCCGGCGGCGGTCGGCGGCGAGCGCCTCGGCGCGGTCGGGCGAGGCCTTGGCGAGTGCGGAGGTGCGCGTGTCGATGCCGAGCCCGCCGAGCAGGTCGCGCTGTGCGACAGGGCCCCAGGCGACCGCGCCATCGGCCTGCGCGGCGGCGGCGAGCGTGGTGAAATCGACATGCGCGGTCAGGTCGTGCTCGCCCGGTGCCTCGAACGGGTTGGCGAAGGCATGCGCGCGGACCGCCTGGAGCGTGTCGCCGAGCGCGGGGCCTTCATAGCCGTAATCGATCGCGAGCAGCGCGCCGCCCTGTGCGACGAGGCGTTTGGCGAGCGCGCGGACGATGCCGACCGCGGCGGGGGCGGTCTCGAGGATCGATCCGGCGGGCGCGTCGCGGAAGGGCTCGGGGATGACGGCGTCGGGAAGCGGCTTGCCCGCGATCGGGAGGAACAGCAGGTCCTGCGCGGCGACGAGGCGTTCGTGCCAGGCGTCCTCGCGCTTCAGCAACTGGCGGATCGGCAGCGCGTCGAAGAATTCGTTCGCGACGACGATCAGCGGAAGCTCGGTCGGCAGCGTGTCGATCGCGTCGTGCCAGGTCGCGGCGGGGACGCGCTCGGCCTGCGCGGTGCGGAGCGCGGGGCTGGTCTCGACGAAATGCACGGGGGGCACGAGGCCGGCCTTGGCCATGGCGCGGAGCGCGTCGGCAGCGAGCGTGCCGCGGCCGGGGCCGAGCTCGACCCAGGCGACGTCCGGACGGCCGGCGCGGTCCCACAGGTCGGCGCACCACAGGCCGATGAGCTCGCCGAACATCTGGCTGATCTCGGGCGCGGTGGTGAAGTCGCCGGTCGCGCCGAGCGGGTCGCGGGTCGCGTAATAATGCGCGTTGGCGGCGGCCATGTACTGCGCGACGGGGACGGGACCGGCGAGCGTGATCGCGCGGGCGAGGCGTTCGGGGAGGGCGGTGTCGGGGGTGGTGTCAGTCATCGTAAAGCTCTCTGCCTCCCCGGCGGAGGCCGGGGCCCGGTTGGGAGGGCGATGTCACGACGCGCATCGCCCGTCACGCGGGACGTTCCAACTGGGCCCCGGCCTTCGCCGGGGTGGGGATGAGGGTGAGGGTGGTGTCCGCTACGCGACGCTCTGCGAGCCGGCGATGGATTCGACGCGGATGCGGCGTTTGGCGGCGGTGAGGATCAGGTAGAGGCCGCCGAGGATCATCGGCACGCAGAGCCACTGGCCCATGTGGAGCCCGGTCTTCTCGGCAAAGGCGCGCAGCTGCGAATCGGGTTCGCGGAAGAATTCGACGGTGAAGCGCGCGAGGCCGTAGCCGAGCACGAACAGCCCGACGAGCTTGCCCGGGTCATAGCGCGCCTTGGTCTTCCAGAAGGCGAACCAGAGCAGCGCGAACAGCGCGAGCCCCTCGAGCCCCGCCTCGTAGAGCTGGCTCGGGTGGCGGGCGGGCTCGATCATGCCGAAGGGGACGGTGCGCGCGAAGACGATGCCCCAGGCGACGTCGGTCGGCTTGCCCCAGAGCTCGCCGTTGACGAAATTGGCGAGCCGCCCGAAGAACAGCCCGAACGGCACGCAGCAGGCGATGTAATCGTGGACGCGCAGCCAGTTGAGCTTGTGCTTGCGCGCGAACAGGATCAGCCCGAGCGACACGCCGATCACGCCGCCGTGGAACGACATGCCGCCGTCCCAGAGCCGGAGGATGCGCAACGGGCGCAGGATCATCTCGGGCGCGTAGAACAGCACATAGCCGAGCCGCCCGCCAAGGATGATGCCGAGCGTCGCGTAGAAGACGAGGTCGTCGGCATGCCGCCTGGCCATCGGCGCGCCGGGCTGGGCGAGCAGCTTCAGCAGATACCACCAGCCGAGCAGGATCCCGCCGATATAGGCAAGGCTGTACCAGCGCAGCGTGAAGAAGCCGATCGAGAAGACGTCGGGGTGGAGCCCCAGGTCCTCGAACCGGATATGTTGGCCCGTAGCGGGGCTAGGCAGGCCACCGGCTACGGCGGCTAAGGTCGACAGGATCAATGGCTTTTCCCCACGCGTTCGCGCCTGCATAATGAGCGGTGACGATAAGACCAAGGCGATAAGACCGGGGTCATCGTAGCAATGGGAGAGCGATATGCGGACCGAGCTAGACGCGGCGATGGATTCGACGATGGCGGCGCTGACCGCGCCCGGGGGGATGCTCGGGCTCGGATCGATCGAGCGGTTCGGCGTGACGCTGCCGACGATCGCGGTCGCGCCGCCCGCGCTCAACGCCTATTTCGCGCATTATGCCGGCGAGCACCGCGACCAGGTGTTCCTTGTCGCAGGCAACGAGCGGCTGACGTTCGCCGAGGTCGAGGACGCCGCCGAGCGCGTCGCCTGCGCGCTGGTGTCCGCGCACGGCATCCAGCGCGGCGACCGGATCGGCATCGCGATGCGCAACTCGCCGTCGTGGATCGTGCTGTACATGGGCATCATCATGGCCGGCGGGGTCGCGACCTTGCTCAACGGCTGGTGGCAGTCGGACGAGCTGGAGGCGGCGATCCGCGACGTCGACTGCAACATGGTGTTCGCCGATCCGCCGCGCGTGAAGCGGCTGGCGCAGATCGCCGGGCTGGCGACGCCGGTGATCGGGATCGACGACACCCAGCCGCTGCGAATCGCGCTCGACGTGCTCCTGAAGGAGGACCCGGTCGGCGTCGCGCTGCCGCCGCTGGGCCCCGACGACCATGCGACGATCCTGTTCACGAGCGGGTCGACCGGCCAGTCGAAGGGCGCACTGTGCGATCACCGCGCGATCATCCAGGCGATCTTCAACTATCTGGGGCAGGCGATGATGATGCTCGGCATCGCCACCGCGCAGGGCAATCCGCCGGTCGGCCAGCCGGTCACGCTGCTGACGATCCCGCTGTTCCACATCACCGGCGAGGTGCCGGTGTTCCTGCAGAGCTTCGCGATGGGGCGCAAACTGGTGCTGATGCCCAAATGGGATGCGCGCGAGGCGATGCGGCTGATCGAGGCGGAGGGCGTGACCTATTTCGTCGGCGTGCCGCTGATGAGCTTCGAGATCCTCAACCACCCCGATCGCGGCGACTATGACCTGTCGACGGTGACCGATTTCGCCGCGGGGGGCGCACCGCGGCCGGTCGAGCATGTCCGGCGGCTGGGCGAGGAGATGGGCGGAAGCGCGCCGCTGATCGGCTACGGCCTCACCGAGACCAATGCGGTGGGGACGGGCAACTGGCGGAGCAATTATATCGCCAAGCCCAATTCGGCGGGGCGGGCGAGCGCGCCGCTGGTCGATCTGGCGATCCTCGACGATGACGGGCGCGCGCAGCCCGCGGGCGTGCGCGGCGAGGTGGGCATCCGCAGCGTGTGCAACTTTAAGGAATATTGGAACCGGCCCGAGGCGACCGCGGCGGCGTTCACCGCGGACGGCTATTTCCGGACGGGCGATATCGGGTTTCTCGACGAGGACGGCTATCTGTTCATCGTCGACCGCAAGAAGGACATCATCATCCGCGGCGGCGAGAATATCTCATGCCAGGAGGTCGAGGCGGCGCTGTACCAGAACCCCGCGGTGGCGGAGGCGGCGGTGTTCGGGCTGGCGGACGAGCGGTTCGGCGAGGTGCCGGGCGCGGTCGTGGTGCTGCAGGAGGGCGAGACGCTGACGCCGGACGATCTGTGCGCGTTCCTCCACCAGCATATCGCGGCGTTCAAGGTGCCGCAGCGGGTCTGGATCGCCGACGCGCCGCTGCCGCGGCTGGGGACGGAGAAGATCGACAAGGTGACGATCCGGGAGCGGTATCGGGGGATGGTCTGAGGGGGGTGCGGCTGGGATAGCTCACTTCTTCCCGTCATCCTGACGAAAGTCAGGACCCAGAGCCCAGCAGCGTTGCGTTTTGGTACCCTGGGTCCCGACTTTCGTCGGGATGACGGAAGAGGGGATGACGGAAGGGGGGATGAGGGG
>NZ_LR733875.1:2877494-2889739 GCF_902506585.1 Sphingomonas sp. T1 | reverse complement strand
CACCCCCATCCGCGCAAAATCGCTCGCCCCCATCCCCCACGGCTTCCTCACCCGCACCGGCGGAGTCTCCACCGGCGCCTATGCCAGCCTCAACACCGGCACCGGCTCCGACGATTCCCCCACCGCGATCGCCGAGAATCGCCGCCGCGCAACCGATGCCGTCCTCCCCGGCGCGCAGCTCGTCGGCCTCTACCAGATCCACTCGGCGGAGGCGGTGACGATCACCGCGCCGGTCGACGACACATTCCGCCCGCGCGCCGACGCGCTCGTCACCGACCGCCCCGGGCTCGCGCTCGGCATCCTCACCGCGGACTGCGCGCCCGTCCTGTTCGCCGACAGCGAGGCGGGGATCGTCGGCGCCGCGCATGCCGGCTGGCAGGGCGCGCTCGGCGGCGTCACCGACGCGACCCTGCTCGCGATGGAGGCGATCGGCGCGCGCCGCGACCGGATCGTCGCCGCGGTCGGCCCGTGCATCGCGCGCGCCAGCTACGAGGTCGACACCGGCTTCCTCCGCCGCTTCTGCGAGGCCGATCCCGAAAACGAACGCTTCTTCGCGGATGCCCGCAGCGACCATTACCAGTTCGATCTCGAGGCCTATGTCGTCAACCGCCTCGCCGCCGCGGGGGTCGGCCGGGTCGAGGCGCTCGGCCGCGACACCTACACCGAAGACGACGCCTTCTTCAGCTATCGCCGCGCGACCCATCGCGGCGAACCCACTTATGGTCGCCAGATCAGTATCATCGGCCTCTGACGCCTCCCCAAAGCGGCTGCGCATCGCTAGGCTCGCCGCATCGGCCCGCACCAGACGGGTCATGCAGGAGCCTAGAATGTCCGATACCCCGACCCCCACCGGCATGCCCGCCGAGACCGAAGCCGACCTCACCGGCGTCGCCGCGCGCGTCGCCCCCAAGCCCGAGGTCGAGAAGATCGGCGGCCGCAAGCTGAAGCCTTCGACGCTGATGATGGGCCATGGTTACGACCCGTCGCTGTCGGAGGGCTCGCTCAAGCCCCCGATCTTCCTCACCTCGACCTTCGTCTTCCCCAATGCCGCCGCGGGCAAGCGCCATTTCGAGGGCGTCACCGGCAAGCGTCCGGGCGGTGCCGAGGGCCTCGTCTATTCGCGCTTCAACGGCCCCAACCAGGAGATCCTCGAGGATCGCCTCGGCGTCTGGGAAGAGGCGGAGGACGCGCTCGCCTTCTCGTCCGGCATGTCCGCGATCGCCACCTTGTTCCTCGCGATGGTCAAACCCGGCGACACGATCGTCCATTCGGGCCCACTCTACGCCGCGACCGAGACGCTGATCGGCCGCGTGCTCGGCAAGTTCGGGGTCAAGTGGCTCGACTTCCCCGCGGGCGCCACGCGCGAGGAGATCGACGCGGTGATGACCGAGGCCGCGACCGGCAATGTCGCGCTCATCTATCTCGAAAGCCCCGCCAACCCGACCAACGCGCTGGTCGATGTCGAGGCGGTCGCCGCCAGCCGCGACGCGATATTTGGTGACGAGAAGCCGCCGATCGCGATCGACAACACCTTCCTCGGACCGCTCTGGTTCCAGCCGCTCAAGCACGGCGCGGACATCGTCGTCTATTCGCTGACCAAATATGTCGGCGGCCATTCGGATCTCGTCGCGGGCGGCGTGCTCGGCACCAAGGCGCACATCAACACGATCCGGACGATGCGCAACACGATCGGCACGATCACCGATCCCAACACCGCGTGGATGCTGCTGCGCAGCCTCGAGACGCTCGAGCTCCGCATGAGCCGCGCGGGCGAGAACGCCGCCAAGGTCTGCGCCTATCTGCGTCATCACCCCAAGGTCGAGCGCGTCGGCTATCTCGGCTTCCTCGCCGACGAACCCGGCGCCGAGCGTCAGGCCGACATCTATCGCCGCCACTGCACCGGCGGCGGCTCGACCTTCTCGCTCTACCTGAAGGGCGGCGAGCGCGAGAGCTTCGCCTTTCTCGACGCGCTCAAGATCGCGAAACTCGCGGTCTCGCTCGGCGGCACCGAAACGCTCGCCAGCCACCCCGCCGGCATGACCCACCTCTCGGTCCCCGACGCGCGCAAACAGGCGCTCGGCATCACCGACAATCTGGTGCGCATCTCGATCGGCGTCGAGGACGCCGACGACCTGATCGCCGACTTCACGCAAGCCCTCGAAGCGATCTGAGCCTAACCTTGTTCTCCCGCGAAGGCGGGAGCCCAGACTGGGTCCCCGCCTTCGCGGGGAAACACCCGGACCGGGCGCCCCGCCTTCCCCTTCTCCCCTTCCCGTCATCCTGACGAAAGTCAGGACCCAGAGCCCAGCAAACCCGCCCTACCCGAACCCGAACCCGAACACCGGCTGGCCCCAGCGCCCCCCACCCGTTAAAGCGCAACGGATGCCGATCTTCACCACCATCCCGCAGGACGACTTCGTCGCCGCGATCCACACCCTCGCCGCACAGCTGCGCGCGGACGCCGACTGGACTCCCGATTTCATCATCGGCATCGGCCGCGGCGGCCTCGTCCCCGCGGTCTTCCTCAGCCACGCGATCGGCCTCCCGACGCTCTCGGTCGACTATTCGAGCCAGGTCGAGGATTTCGCCGACCAGCCGCTCGTCAAGCTCGCCGCGCGCACCCAGTCGGGCGAGCGCCTGCTCTTCCTCGACGACATCAACGATTCCGGCCGCACGATCACCCATCTGCGCACCGCGCTCGCCGCCGCGGGCGCCGTCCCCGGCGCGATCCGCTTCGCGACGCTGATCGACAATCTCAGCTCCGCCGAACGCATCGACTACACCGCCCGCACGATCGACCGCCGCGACACCAAGGACTGGTTCGTCTTCCCCTGGGAAGCCGTCGCCCCCGCCACGACGATCGAACACGACGCCGCCGAAGTCCCCGACCGCATCGCCTGACGCGCGGCCAAGCCCGTCATCCTGACGAACGTCAGGATCCAGAGTTACAGACGCCGCGCTTCACGGCTCTGGATCCTGACTTTCGTCAGGATGACGGAGGAGGGACGTCCGACGCCCCAAGCCTCACCCGTCGCTGGCCCGCTCGATATCCGCACCAACCGCGCTCAGCTTCTCCTCGAGCCGCTCATATCCCCGGTCGAGATGATACACCCGCCCGACCGACGTCTCGCCATCCGCCGCGAGACCCGCCAAAATCAGGCTCATCGACGCGCGCAGGTCGGTCGCCATCACCGGCGCGCCGACCAGCTTGTCGACGCCGCGCACCACCGCGGTGTGGCCGCGCACCTGGATGTCCGCGCCCATCCGCGCCAGCTCGGGCACGTGCATGTAGCGGTTCTCGAAGATCGTCTCGGTCAGCACGCTCGCGCCGTCCGCCTTGCACAGCATCGCCATGAACTGCGCCTGCATGTCGGTCGCAAAGCCCGGATAGGGCGCGGTCGACAGCGTCAGCGGCTGGAGATGCCCGTCCGACGCGACGCGGATGCCGTCCTTGGTCGGGGTGACGCTCACCCCCGCCTCGACCAGCGCGTCGAGCGTCGCGCCCATGTCCGACGCGGTCACGCCGGTCAGCTCGAGGTCGCCGCCGGTGATCGCCGCCGCGCAGGCATAGCTGCCCGCCTCGATCCGGTCGGGCATCACCGCATAGGTCGCGCCGTGCAGCCGGTCGCGGCCCTCGATCGTCAGCGTCTCGGTGCCGATCCCGTCGATCGACGCGCCCATCGCGACGAGGCAGCGGCACAGGTCGACGATCTCGGGTTCGCGCGCCGCATTCTCGATCACGCTGGTCCCGCGCGCGAGCACCGCCGCCATCACGACATTCTCGGTCGCGCCGACCGACACGATCGGGAAGCGGTAGCGTCCCCCGGTCAGCCGCCCGCCCGGCGCGGTCGCCTTCACATAGCCCGCCGCCATCTCGAGCTCGGCGCCGATCGCCTCGAGTGCGCGCAGATGCAGGTCGATCGGCCGGTTGCCGATCGCGCAGCCGCCGGGCAGCGACACCGTCGCCTCGCCGCCGCGCCCGAGCAGCGGCCCGAGCACGAGGATCGACGCACGCATTTTCCGCACGATGTCATAGGGGGCTTCGGTCGAGGTCAGGTTGCCAGCGCGGATCGTCATCACCCGCCCGAAATCCTCGGGCCGCGTCCCCTGGATCGCGGTCGACGCGCCCAGCTGGTTGAGCAGATGCCCGAACCCGTCGACGTCGGCCAGCCGCGGCAAATTGCGCAGCGTCAGCGGCTCCTCGGTCAGCAATGCGCAGGGCATCAGCGTCAGCGCGGCGTTCTTCGCGCCGGAAATGGGCAGGCGCCCGGTCAGGCGGTTGCCGCCGCGAATGAGAATACGGTCCATCCCCGGCTGTCTATCGCCCCGCACGATCCGCGCAAGCCCGGCCGCGTGGCGGGCCTGTGTCCGCAGGCGCGCATGGCGGTCAACCAAATGCGGCTCATACCGGCCCTATTGATCGACTTTAATGCGTAAAATCGGGGGGTTTGCTCTGTGGAGCAACGACGGGGAGCCGATCACAGTGCCGCACAGTTGCTTCGCCGAACGTCTCGGCGATTACATCACCTTGACCGAGAGCGAGACGACGGCACTGACGCGCCTCGAGGAGCGCCCGCGCGACCTGCGCCGCGGCACGATCCTGCTGCGCGAGCACGACCCGATGGCCGAGCTCTTCATCCTCCAGCGCGGCATGGCGATGAGCTATGTCCTGCTCGACGACGGCAGCCGCCAGATCCTGCGCTTCCTGTTTCCCGGCGACATGCTCGCGGTCTCGGCTCTCGTCTATCGCGACTCGCCCGAGACGATCGTCGCGATGACCGACCTGACCGTCTGCCCGTTCGACCGGACGCTGATGGCCGGGCTGCTGACCGAACATCCGCGGCTCGCCGCGGTCATCATGGTGATGAACCAGATGGAAAAGGTCGCGCTGACCGACCGGCTCGCAGCCCTCGGCCGGACCTCGGCCAAGGTCCGCGTCGCTGCGCTGCTGCTCGAGATCCGCAACCGCATCCGGCTGACCGGACAGGCCGCGACCACCGATTTCGCGCTGCCGCTGACGCAGGAGGAGATTGGCGACGCGACCGGGCTGACCGCGGTTCATGTCAACCGCATGCTCCGCCAGCTCGAGGAGGACGGGCTGATCGCGCGCGGCGCTGGCCGCGTGTCGTTCACCGACGAGACCGCGCTGCTGCGCGCCGCCAATTACGTGAACCGGTTCGACGGTCTCGACCTGCGCTGGCTCCCGCCCGCGCGCTGACCACCCTGGTCCGGCGGGGGGCCTAGCCCCCGACGCGCGCTCAAAACCCCGCGATCAGGCCTTTTCGAGCGTGCACTGCAGCGGGTGCTGGTTCTGCTGCGCGAAATCCATCACTTGGCTGACCTTGGTCTCGGCAACCTCGTAGCTGAACGTTCCGCACACGCCGACGCCCTTCTGGTGGACGTGCAGCATCACCCGCGTCGCCGCCTCCATGTCCATGCGGAAGAAGCGCTGCAGGCACAGCACGACGAATTCCATCGGCGTGTAATCGTCGTTGAGCATCAGCACGCGGTACGGCGTCGGCTGCTTGGTGCGCGACCGCGTCTTGGTCGCGATGCCGACATTCCCGCGGTCGTTGCCGCCGGAATCCCCGGTGCCGTCGGAATTCCCGTCTTCGGCACGGATCCCGTCTTCAACACGGTTATAGCGTCGCTCGGTCATCGTCATCGGAACCAGTATTTTCGGTGTCAGCGCCATGACGTGAAAATATGGCACCTGATGGTCGAAGAGCAAGCCCCGCCCGCTAAAAGGGCAACCTATGAGGCCCGGCAAAAGGGCCTGGCAAAAGGGCTGGGCACAAGCGCCACGCAAAAGGGGCAGGCAAGGGATCCCCTGCCTGCCCCTCCCGTCTCGCGTCCGGCCGGAGACGGCGCGCGCGGCGCCGACCCCGGTCACCGGCTCAGTTGGCGATCTTCATCTTCTCGGTCGCCAGCGCGACCCGGTTGGACAAAGGCTGCGTGATCTCGCCCGCCATCTTCATCATCATCTCGGTCGAACGCGCGCTGTCCGCGATCAGCGTGTCGAACGCGCTGCGCATGTAATCGCCCTGCAGCTTCATGAACTCGGTCGGCGACTTGGCCGCGGCGAGCGTCTTCATCGCCTCGGTCGCGCCCTCGAACGACGCCTTGGCATAGGCCGAAACCTCATGCCCCAGCGTCTCGGCGCCCTTGGCGGCGATCTTCGACGATTCGACGATCGCCTCGATATTGCCCTTGGCGAACGCATTGGCGTCCTCGAACGCGGCCGCGCTCTTCTCCATCGCGCCCTTCGCGCGGGTCGAGAGGTCGGCGAACATTGCCTGGGTCTTTTCGATCGTGCCGGTGTCGAAATTCATCATGCCATCCTTTCCTGTACGCGCCGCTCCGACGGGAACGACGATGTCTGCTGGTGTCGAAACGGGTGTTGCAAGCGGCACCGCGACGCCCGTCACGGCGGGCGGCACCTCGTCGGTGCTCACAGGCTGCGCGTCGTCGGACGCGGCGGGCTGCGGCTCGTCAAGGCTCACGGGCTGCGCGGCGATGTCCGCCGCAGCGATCCCCGCCGCCCCCTCGACCGCAGCCACTGCCGTCTCGGGCGCAGGCTCGGGAAGTGCGACGGGCGCGGTCTCGGGCGGTGCGATTTCGAGGGCTTGCACGGCTACCGGAGCCGGCTCGACGATCGGGGTAGGCTCCGCGACCGGGGCCGTCTCAACCGCGGCGACCATCTCGGCCGGGGGCAACGCGACGGGCTTGGCGACTCGCTTGGCTCGCGCCGGCGCGACGGATTTGACCGTCCCGCGATCGCCCGACTTCGAACCAGACCCCCGCATCACATCTGCCCCCGCCTTATCGTGTTGCGTCGCAATATATCACAGTTGCAACGCCCCGACAATCGCCATTGTGCAGTGCAATATATTCCCCGATTCAACGTGTTGGTTAACGGGCGCCGGACGCGGCCTTAGCTCACCGCATCCGCACATACTCGCCCGGCGACTCGCCAAGCGCGGGCAGCGCCCCTTCGCCGGGGATCCGCGCCCCCGTCGCCGCGACCGTTTCGTCCCCCATCGCGCGCAGCCACGCGACCCAGTCGGGCCACCAGCTCCCCTTGGTCTCGACCGCCGCGGCGACGAACGCGTCGAGGCTCGCCGGCGTTTCGGCGCCCGCCGGATCCAGCGTCCAATATTGATATTTCCCCGCGGCGGGCGGGTTGACCACGCCCGCGATATGCCCCGACCCCGCCAGCACGAAGCGGACCGGCCCCGACAGCGCGGTCGTCAGCTTCCACACGCTCGCCGCCGGCGCGATATGATCCTCGCGCCCCGCCTGGACATAGGCGGGCGTCGTCACGCAACTGAGGTCGACCGGCGTGCCGTCCACCACCATCGCCCCCGGCTCGACCAGCAGATTGTCGCGGTACAGGTCGGTCAGATAGGCCCTGTGCCATTTCGCCGGCAGGTTGGTCGTGTCGCCGTTCCAGTGGAGCAGGTCGAACGGCACATAATCCTTGCCGAGCAGATAGTTGTTGGTGACGTAATTCCAGATCAGGTCGCGCCCGCGCAGCAGGTTGAACGTCGCCGCCATGTAGCGCCCGTCGAGAAACCCCTCGGGCGACAGCGTGCCGAGCAGCGCGATCTGCTCGTCGTCGATGAAATGCGCGAGCTCGCCCGCATCCGCGAAATCGACCTGCGCCGTGAAGAAGGTCGCGCTCGCCACCCGTTCCGCCTGCCCTCGCGCGCTCAGCACCGCCAGCGTCGCGGCCAGCGTCGTCCCCGCCACGCAATAGCCGATCGTATGCACCGCGGGCACGTCGAGCAGGCTCCGCACCGTCTCGATCGCCTCGATCTGCGCGGCGACATAATCGTCCCAGATCACGTCCTTCATGCTCGCATCCGCGGACTTCCACGACACCATGAAGACGCTCAAGCCCTGCTCGACCGCCCAGCGGATGAAGCTCTTTTCGGGGTTCAGGTCGAGGATGTAGAAGCGGTTGATCCACGGTGGAAAGATCACCAGCGGCGTCGCCTGGACGCGCTCGGTGGTCGGCGCATAATGGATCAGCTCGTAGAGCGGCGTGCGCAGCACGACCTTGCCCGGCGTCATCGCCAGGTTGCGGCCCAGCTCGAAACTGCCCTGCGCGGTGTGGGTCAGCTGCCCGCGGCCGATGTCCGCCATCATGTTCTGCAGGCCCTGCAACAGGTTGGCGCCGCGCGTCTCGATCGTCTTCTCGATCACCTCGGGATTGGTCAGCGCGAAGTTGGTCGGGCTCATCGCATCGACGAAGCCGCGCGTCGCAAAGCGCAGCTGCTCTTTCTGCCGCGGCTCCAGCCCCTCGACCGCGTCGACGCTGCGCAGCATCTGGTCGCCGATCGTCTGATAACTCTGCCGGATCAGGTCGAACACCGGCTCGCGCCACTGCGCCGCCTTGAATCGCTTGTCGGTCGCAGGCCCGGGCTCGGTTTGCGGCGCCGCGCCGCCCCCCTGTGGCACCAGCATCTGCTGCCACAAAGCAAAGCCGTCCCGCCAGAAATCGCGCACCCGCGAAAGCGTCGCCGGATCGTTGAACCCCGGCACCACCATCGCCTCCGGCACCGTCGCGTCGAGCGGCGCGGTGATCGCATCGAGCCCCTGCGCCATCATCATCTGCTGCGCCCGCCCCATCACCCAGGTCCAGTGCTGCAGCTCGGCCAGCGTCGGTGCGGCAATCCCCGGCGTCTCGGACATGGGCAACCTCTCCTTTTGCCCAAGCCTAACCCACTCCCCCACCCGGCGAAAGCCGCCCCAGCCATCCCCCAAAGCCATGACCCGCCCCGGCTTCGCCTTCTCCACCAGCTTCCGCGTCCGCTACGCCGAGATCGACGGGCAGAAGATCGTCTTCAACTCGCGCTATCTCGAATATGCCGATGTCGCGATCACCGACTTCTGGGACTGGAGCGGGATCGCCGCCGCGGTGCCCGGCTGGGACGACACCGAATTCAACGTCCGCCGCACCGAGATCGACTATCTCGCGCCCTTCCGGCTCGGCGACACGATCGCGGCGCATGTCCGGATCGAGCGGGTCGGCACGTCGAGCCTCACCAAGCGGATCGAGCTGACGCATGCCGCTACCGGCGCGCTCCACACGGTGATCACGATGGTCAGCGTCCATGTCGATCTCGCGACCGGCCGCCCCGCAAGCCTGCCGCTCGCGATCCGCGACCATATCGCGCGGCTCGCCACCCCCGCCTGACCGCTCAGTCCGTCGCGCCGATCTCCCCCGGCAGCGCCCAGATCAGCTCGCCCCGGCCCAGCACGCGGCCGTCATGCGCGCGCACCGCGACCTGTTCGATCGGCTGCCGGTCGCGCGCATCGACCAGGATCGGGAAGGCCGGGATCCGCGTCTCCCACCGCTCGCCCCATTGCCTGAGCGCGATCATCGTCGGCAGCAGCGCAAAGCCCTTTTCGGTCAGGCCATAGGCGATCTTGCGGCGATCCTCGGGCAAGGGCCGCCGCGCGAGGATGCCGTGCTCGACCAGCCGTGCGAGCCGGTTCGCCAGGATGTTGCGCGCGATGCCGAGCTCGGCCTGGAATTCCTCGAAATGATGCAGCCCGTTGAACGCCGCGCGCAGGATCAGGAACGACCAGCGCTCCCCCATCGCCTCGAGCGCCGCCGGCAGGCTGCATTCGCGCAGCGGCTCGCGCAAAATCCCCCGCGAAATTCCCCGCGATATTCCCTGCGAAATTCCCCCCGAAATCCCCATCGTCCCGGCTCCCCCCGACCCCGGTCTAGCCTATAGCATTCCGCCGCGCGATGCGCTCATCGAGTGCGTCTATCACGGTGACCGGACGCTTTTGGTTGCAAAGCAACACGCTGCGGCCCCATCTATGTTCCGTGTTGCGCCAATATGAACTCGTCGATCGAGTCCTCGATTACGATCCCGATGCCGACGAGGCCCTGCTGAACCGCGCCTATGTGTTTTCGATGCAGGCGCACGGGTCGCAGAAGCGTGCGAGCGGCGATCCCTATTTCAGCCATCCGATCGAGGTGGCGGGCATCCTCACCGACCTGCATCTCGATGACGAGACGATCGCCACCGCGATCCTCCACGACACGATCGAGGATACCGTCGCCACGCCCGAGGAGATCACGCGCCTGTTCGGCCCGTCGGTCGCGCGGCTGGTCGACGGCGTCACCAAGCTCAGCAAGATCGAGGCGCAGACCGAGAATGAGCGCGCCGCGGAGAACCTGCGCAAGTTCCTCCTCGCCATGTCCGACGACATCCGCGTGCTGCTGGTGAAACTCGCCGACCGGCTGCACAACATGCGCACGCTGCATCACATCGCCAAGCCCGAGAAGCGCCGTCGCATCGCCAAGGAGACGATGGACATCTACGCGCCGCTCGCCGAGCGGATCGGCATGTACGAGTTCATGCGCGAGATGCAGACGCTCGCCTTCGAGCAGATCGAACCCGAGGCCTCCGAATCGATCAACCGCCGGCTCGAGCAGCTGAAGGACGGCGACGGCAACCGCATCGCCAAGATCGCCTCGGGGCTCAAACTCGTGCTGTCGCGCGCCGGCATCGAGGCGGAGGTCGCGGGGCGCGAGAAGCATCCCTATTCGATCTTCCGCAAGATGTCCGAACGGCACATCAATTTCGAGCAATTGTCCGACGTGATGGCGTTCCGCGCGATCGTCCCGACCGAGGCGGACTGCTACGCCGCGCTCGGCATCATCCACCAGCGCTGGCCGATGGTGCCCGGCCGGTTCAAGGATTACATCTCGACGCCCAAGCGCAACGGCTATCGCTCGCTCCACACCAGCGTGATCCATGCCGACAATGCGCGTATCGAGATCCAGATCCGCACCGAGGCGATGCACGCCCAGGCCGAATTCGGCCTCGCCGCGCACTGGGCGTACAAGCAGAAGAGCGGCGGCCAGACGATCGGCGGCGGCGAGCATCAGGTCAGCTGGATCCGCGACCTGGTCGAGATCCTCGACACCGCCGAAAGCCCCGAGGAGCTGCTCGAACACACCCGGATGGCGATGTACGCCGACCGCATCTTCGCCTTCACCCCCAAGGGCGAACTGATCCAGCTGCCCAAGGGCGCGACGCCGATCGACTTCGCCTATGCGGTCCACACCGATCTCGGCGACCAGGCGGTCGGCGCCAAGATCGACGGCCGCGTCGTGCCGCTCTCGACCGTGATCGAAAACGGCAACCAGGTGCAGATCCTGCGCTCGAAGGGCCAGTCGCCGCAACCGCACTGGCTCAACGTCGCGACCACCGGCAAGGCGCTCGCCGCGATCCGCCGCCATCTGCGCCACAAGGAACGCGTCGAGCAGGAGGCACTCGGCCGCACGCTGTTCGACGACATCGCCTCGCGCCTCCCAGCCCCGATCGGCCCCGACGCGACCGAGCCCGCGCTCAAGCGGCTCAAATTCGCCGACGAGGGCGCGCTGATGGTCGCGATCGCGCGCCGCACCGTGTCCGACGAACAGGTGATGGAGGCGCTGATGCCCGGCTCCACCGGCGCCGATCTCGGCCATACGGTCGCCCCGCAGTCGAGCGCGATCTCGATCAAGGGGCTGACGCCGGGCGTCGCCTATGACCTCGCCACCTGCTGCCACCCCGTGCCGGGCGACCGCATCGTCGGGCTGCGCCGTCCCGATGCGGGGATCGAGGTCCATGCGATCGACTGTCGCGTGCTCGCCGAACTCGCCGAGCGGACCGAGAACGAGACCGACTGGGTCGACGTCGCCTGGGGCGAAAAGACCGAAGGCGCGGTCGCGCGCATCTCGGTGATGGTCAAGAACGAGCCCGGCTCGCTCGGCGTGGTCGCGTCGATCATCGGTACGCACATGGCCAACATCATCAACCTCCGCCTCGACACGCGCGACACCAGCTTCCACACCAACGAGATCGACGTCGAGGTCCACGACATCCAGCAACTCATGCGCCTCATGGCCGGCCTCCGCGCCGCCGACGCCGTCAACACCGTCGAGCGCGTGTAGGGGGAAAGCGGCTCCGCCCCCCGCGCCGTCCTCACCCCCGTCATCCCGACGAAAGTCGGGACCCAGAGCCCAGCAGCACCACCCGCAACCCTGGGTCCCGGGTCAAGCCCGGGATGACGAAGAAGGAGCACCTCACCCCTCCCCCGTCATCCCCGCGCAGGCGGGGATCCAGACTGGCTACCGCCGGCGATCCATCACCAACCGCATAGACTATGGATCCCCGCCTCCGCGGGGATGACGACGCGGCAGGACACGCCCCGTCACTCCCACACCCCCCCGC
>NZ_LR733875.1:2829691-2877394 GCF_902506585.1 Sphingomonas sp. T1 | reverse complement strand
GGCTCACCGCGCCGAGCAGCTTGAACGCCCCCGCCCCGCCGACCGGATCGAGCGCCCCCGCGCCAAAGATCAGCAACGGCACCGCGAGCGGCAGCATCACCAGCCCCGCCACCGCGCTCCCGCCGCGCAACCCCGCGACCAGCGCCCCCGTCGCGACCGCCAGCGCGGCAAGCCCCGGCGTCCCGATCGCCAGCCCGATCTCGACCCGCAGCAACGTCGCCCCCGACAGGTCGAGCAACCCCGCCGCAATCATCGCCGCCAGCATCAGCGGCGGCGCGAACGCCACCCAATGCGCGACGATCTTCGCCGCCGCGACCAGCGCCAGCGACACCCCGCGCACGCGCAACTGGTCGAGCACCCCGCTCTCCAGATCCGGCCCCACCAGCCGCTCGACCGGCAGCAAGGCCGCGAGCAGCGTCGCCGCCCAGATCACCCCGCCCCCGACCCGCGCGAGCACCGCCGCATCGGGCCCGATCGCGAACGGAAACAGCACCGCGACCAGCAGGAAGAACGCGACGACCAGCGCCGCCCCGCCCCCCGCATAGCCGCGCCGCACGTCGCGCAAGGTCAGCGCCAGCATCACGCCGCCTCCTCACCAGACAGGACGATCGTCTGCGCCCCCGGAATCGCCAGCGGCAGATGCGTCGCGGCCAGCACGATCCCGCCCGCGTCCCGGTGCCGCGCGATCAGCGCCTCGAGCCGCCCGAGCGACGCCGCATCGAGCCCGTTGCCCGGTTCGTCGAGCAGCCAGATCGGCGCGCCCGACGCGACCACGCGCGCCATTGCCACCCGCCGCCGCTGCCCGGTCGACAGCATCCGCACCGGCACCCCCGCGAGCGCCGCCAGCCCGACAGCGTCGAGCGAGCCCGCGACCGCCGCCGCGTCCGCCCCGTCGAGCGCCGCCCAGAACGCGAGCCCCTCGCTTACCGTGCGCTCCGCATCCAGCGCCGCCGCCTCGGCGAGCAGCGCGATGCGCCCGGTCGCCGCCACCGCACCCGCGGCGGGCGGCAGCAACCCCGCGGCGATCCGGATCAGGCTCGATTTGCCGACGCCGTTCGGCCCCGCGACGACCGCTGCGTCGCCCGCCGCCAGCGCGAACGACACGTCGTCGAACAGCCGCCGTCCGCCGCGATCGCAGGCGACACGGCGAAACGCCAGGCTCACGCCGCGGCGTCTTCCAGCGCATGCATGTCGTCGTCGCTCAGCCCGAAATGATGCCCGATCTCGTGGATCGTGACATGCGCGACCAGATCGTCGAGCCGCACCCCCGTCTCGATCCATTCCTCGAGGATCGCCCGCCTGTACAAGGTGATACGGTCGGGCATCGCGCCACTATCCATCGACGATTTTTCGCCCAGCGGCCGCCCCTGATACACCCCCGACAGGTCGAGCGGATGCTCGATGCCGAGCTCTGCCAGCGTCTCCTCGTCGGCGAATTCCTCGATAGCGAAGACGACGTCGCCCAGATGCACGCGGAATTCGGCGGGCAGCCGCGCGATCGTCGCGCGCCCGATCGCCTCGATCGCAGCCGCATCGGGCGCGAGCCCCTGCGTATCACCATGGATTGTCGCTTGCCCGCTCATGGCTCCAGCCATACGCGTTGGCGATCCATAGCTGCAAGGGTACGCGAATGATCGAGGCACTGAACGAGACCGAGCGGGCCGAGGCGCTCGATGGGCTCGACGAGTGGGATTATGACGATGGCCGCGACGCGATCACTCGGACGATCGTGTTCGCCGATTTCGTCGAGGCATTCGGCTTCATGACCCAGGTCGCGCTGATCGCCGAGCGCGCCAACCATCATCCCGAATGGAAGAATGTCTGGAACCGCGTCGAGATCCTGCTGACCACCCACGACGCCGGCGGCCTCTCCCCCCGCGACATCGAAATGGCCGAAGCGATCGACGCCATCGTCGGCGACTCCTGACGGCACCAACCCCGTCATCCTGACGAAAGTCAGGATCCAGAGCCCCAAACGGCAACGCCCGTGACACTGGGTCCCGGATCAAGCCCGGGATGACGGAGGCGCCCCCCTACCGCTTCACACTCCGCCGCATCCGCTTGCGCAGCGACCCCGGCATCCAGCGCGCGGCGAACGCCATGCGGTGCGCCGTCTTGCCGACATAGGTGTGGACCGCGTTGCCGTGCACCGCCGCCCAGGCCGCGTCGGCGACCGCCTCGACCCCGGTCAGCTCGAGCCCCGCGCCCGTCACCGTCTCGCGGATCGACCGGTTCGATCCCCCCGCGGTCGTGTTCAGCAGCGGCGTGTCGATGAAGCTCGGCACGATCGCGCGCACCTTGATCCCGTCGCCCGCCCATTCGCCGTCGAGCGCCTCGGTGATCGCGCGCACCCCGAACTTGGTCGCCGAATAGGGCGCCAGCCCCGACGAGCCATAGATCGCCGACGCCGACGCGGTGTTGAGCAGGCACGATCCCGGCGTTCGCTTCAGATAGCCATGGCCGATCTTCGCGCCGTTCAGCACGCCGACCAGGTTGACCCCGACCACCCGGTCGATCTCGGCGAAGTCGGTCGTCGCGAGCGGCCCGCCAGAGCCGATCCCGGCATTGTTGAACAGCACGTCGAGCCGCCCGCCCGTCACGGCGGTGAACGCATCGAGCGACGCCACCCACGCCTCGCGGTCGCGCACGTCCATCACATAGGTCGACGCCCCCTCGGGCAGCAGCGCCGCGGTCTCGGCCAGCCCCGCGGCGCTGACGTCGGCCAGCCCGATCCGCCAGCCCTTGCGCGCGAACAGCAAAGCGGTCGCGCGGCCGATCCCCGATCCGCCGCCGGTGATGAATATGCTCTGCTGGCTCATGGCCGATCCTCTCCGTTTGATTTTGCGGTATGTTTCCCGCATCCTGCGCCCAGATGCCAGATCAATCTCCAGCGCTCGCTTTCGAACGCGTCACCAAGGCTTACGGCGCGACGATCGCGGTCGATGCGGTCTCGCTCGAGATCGCGGGCGGCAGCTTCGTCGCGCTCGTCGGCACCTCCGGATCGGGCAAGTCGACCCTCCTCAAGACGATCAACCGCCTCGTCGAGCCCAGCGACGGCCGCGTCCTGCTCGACGGCACCGACGTCATGCACGGCCCCGCGCCCGCGCTGCGCCGCCGGGTCGGCTATGTCTTCCAGAATATCGGCCTGTTCCCGCACATGACGATCGCCGAGAACATCGCGATCGGGTTGCGCATCGCCGGCCGCGGCGACGAGGCCGATGTCGGCGCGCTGCTCGATCTCGTCGACCTGCCGCGCGACATCGCCGGACGCCTGCCCGACGCGCTGTCGGGCGGCCAGCGCCAGCGCGTCGGCATCGCCCGCGCGCTCGCACCGGGGGCAAGGCTGCTGCTCCTCGACGAGGCGTTCGGCGCGCTTGATCCCGTCACCCGCGACGCGCTCGGCACGCGCATCCGCGAGCTGCACGACCGGCTGGGCCTCACCACCATCCTCGTCACGCACGACATGGCGGAGGCGTTGCTGCTCGCCGACCGCGTGCTCGTCATGAAGGCCGGGCGGATCGTCGCCGATGCGACCCCCGCCGCGCTCGTCGCGGGTGAGGGCGGCGACGACGCGCAGGCTCTGGTCCAGGTCCCGCGCGCGCAGGCCGACCGCCTCCGGGCGCTCGTCGCATGAGCGCGCTTCTGGACGCGCTGACCCGCGTGCCGCCATTGCTCGCCAGCCACGTGCTGCTGTCGGCGGCGGCACTCCTGCTCGGCATCGCGATCAGCCTGCCGCTCGCCATCTGGTCCGCGCGCAACGCCACGGTTGCGCGCGTCGCGCTGGGCTTCGCCAGCCTCGTCCAGACGGTCCCCAGCCTCGCGCTGCTCGCGCTCTTCTATCCGCTGCTGCTCAGCCTGTCCGCGCTGGTCGGCGGCGGGATCCCGGCGCTGGGCTTCCTCCCCTCGCTGATCGCGCTCACGCTCTATGCGCTGCTGCCGATCCTGCGCAACGCGGTCGCGGGGCTGCAGGGGCTCGATCCTGCGGTGTCGCAGGCCGCCGACGCGGTCGGCATGACGCCCGCGCAGAAGCTCCGCCTCGTCGAGGCCCCGCTCGCCGCCCCCGTCGTCGTCGCCGGCATCCGCACCGCCGCGGTCTGGACGATCGGCGCGGCGACGCTGTCGACCACGGTCGGCCAGCCGAGTCTGGGCGACCTGATCTTCGCCGGGCTCCAGACGCAGAACTGGGCGCTGGTCCTCGCCGGCTGCGTCAGCGCAGCGGCGCTCGCGCTCGCGGTCGACGCGCTGATCGGCGGGATCGAACAGGGCATCCGCGCACGCCGTCGCTGGCTGTGGATCGCGAGCGCCGCGCTGCTGGTCGCAGGGACCGCGCTCGCCACCGCGCCGCTCTGGCCCCGCGGCGGCGGCGGCGACCGGACGGTCGTCGTCGGCGCGAAGAATTTCTCCGAGCAATATATCCTCGCGCGGCTCATCGGCGACCGGCTGACGCGCGCGGGCTACACCGTCACCTATCGCGACGGGCTCGGCTCAGCGCTCGTCTTCGGTGCGCTCGCCGGCGGCGATATCGACGTCTATGTCGACTATGCCGGCACGATCTGGGCCAACGAGATGAAGCGCAGCGACGTGCCCGAGCGCACCAAGATGGTCGCCGATATCGGCGCTTGGACGAAGAGCACGCACGGCGTCGGCCTGGTCGGCACGCTCGGGTTCGAGAACGCCTATGCCTTTGCGATGAAGGCGGAGCCTGCGCGCCGCCAGCGCATCGCGAGCCTCGACGATCTGGTGAAGGCCGCGCCCGGCCTGACGCTCGGCAGCGACCTCGAATTCCTCGAACGCCCCGAATGGGCGGCAGTGAAACGCGCCTATCCGCTCCGCTTCGCACGCACCACGCCGTACAGCCCGACCTTCATGTACCGCGCGCTGCAGAGCGGGAAGGCGGACGTCATCTCCGCCTTTTCCTCGGACGGCCGGATCGCCGCGGACAAGCTGACCGTGCTCACCGACCCGCGCCACGCGATCCCGGGCTATGACGCGATCCTGATGGTCGCCCCCGCCCGCGCGAACGACGCCCGCTTCGCCGCCGCGCTCCGCCCGCTCGTCGGCCGCATCCCGGTCGAGGCGATGCGCACCGCCAACTACCAGGTCGACCGCGACACCGACAAACAGACCCCCGAAGCCGCCGCCCGCTGGCTGGCCAGCAAGATCGGCCTGTAACCCGAACGCTGAACCGCCCCCACCCCGTCATCCTGACGAAAGTCAGGATCCAGAGCCACGGAGGGCGGCGCTGTTGGGCTCTGGATCCTGACTTCCGTCAGGATGACGCGAGCCTCAGAAAAACAACTTCCGCACGCTCAACCGCACCGTCCGCCCCAACGGATCGAGATAATCCGGCTGATAGGTATTCGGCACCGCCCCGCTCGCATCCGTCACCCGCTGCCGCGTGTTGAACACATTGTCGACCGACAGCGTGACGCGCATCCCGCGCAGCCACGGCCGCGCCTTCACCCATTCGAGCCGCTGCCCCAGATCCGCGAACAGCCGCACGTTTGCGGTCGCCAGCCCGCCGAAATTGAGCGTCTCGGGCGCCGCCGCGGTCGCGGCCGGGAAGGCGGCGATCGGATTGTCGGTCCGGCTGTCGACATAATTGGCGGTCAGCGTCACCTCGCGCCCCGCCCAGGGCTTCACCGTCAGCCCCAGCTTGGTCACGCGGTTATTGTCCGCGCTCAGCCCGGGATTGCCGCCGCTGATCGTCGTCACCGTCGCGGTCGTGCCCTGGACATAATCGAACACGCGGACATTGGGCGTCGTGATCGACGGATTGCCCAGCTGCTGCGCGGTCGGCGCCTGGTCGGTGTCGGTCACCGACGCGATCAGCCGCACCGCCGGGATCGGCGCCCAGTTCGCGCCATAGCCGAGCGTCGTCAGCGTGCCGAAATCCGACAAATGATCCTGCGCCAGGTTGAAGTTCGCCGACAGCGTGCCGAGGAACGGCAGCACGTCCTTCGACCGGCTCGCGATCGGCAGGTCGACATTGACCTGGCCGTTGACCGTGTCGCGCGCCACCTGACCGCGCTGCGCGAACCCGCCGCGATCCGACCGGCTGTCGAAATCGGCGGTCTCCGCGCCCAGCTTGAGCGTCGTCGACACGTCGCCCGCGGGCAGCGCGAACAGCCGGCCATTGGCGACCGCGTCGATCCCGCCGATGCTCTGCGTCGCATAGGCGCGGTTGCCCGCCGCCGCGCCGATATCCGCCGCGGTCAGCGCGCCCAGCGGCACCGCGGTCGGATCGCCCGCCGCCAGCCGCGCATTGAACGCGCCCGCATCGACGCCCGTATCGGTGAAGGTCTGCGTATCGCTGCGATCGTAATTACCCGTCACCGTCCAACGCCACGTGCCGACATCCCCGTTCAGCGTCGTGCCCAGATGCGCCGCGATCGACGACGCGCGCTGCGCCAGCGGCAGGAAGCCCGGATCGTCGAGCGCGCGGTTGATCACGCTCCCGTCCGCCAGCGTCAGCGCGGCGACGGGCAGGCCGTTCAGGCTGCGGCTGTCGGTCGATTCGAGCCGTCCGTTGATCGTCGCGCCGACATTGCCGAAGATGTTGCGCGCATAGACGCTGTTCGCGGTGAAGGTGCTCGTCTGGCCCTGCAGCGTGCGGAACGGCGTCGGATCGACGACCGTGCCGCCCGCTCCCACCGCCCCGCTGCCGTTGCCCCCCGCGATCGGCACGATGTCGCGCTCGGCCTCGGTCAGCGCCGAGCTCGTCGTATATTCGGCGTGGAGGTTCACCCGCCGGTCACGCGCGATCGTCAGCAGGTCGAGCTTGGCCTGCGGCGTGTTCGTCCCCCCCTCGGTCGGCATCCGGTCGATCGCCTCCGCGGTCACCGCGCGAAAGCGGCGGCGCAGCACGAAGTTCACGACCTTCTGGTCCGCGCGATAGCCATATTTCAGCGCGACCTCCTCGGGCAGGATCTCGACGCGCTGGATCGCCTCGGTCGGGATGTCGCGGATTTCCGAAAAGCTCGAGATGCGCCGCCCGTTGAGCAGCACCACCGGCGCGCCCCCGCTGCCGCGCCCGCTCGTCGTCTGCGGGCTGAGTTCGGCGAGCAGGTCGGACACCGAGCTGACGCCGTAGGAACGGATGTCCGCCTGCCCCAGCGTCTGATCGGGCGGAATGTCGCCGACCACCGATCCGGGCAGCTTGCGCGATCCGGTGACGACGATCTCCTCGCCCTCGACGCTATCCTCCGGCTCGGCTGCGGCACCGTCCGTCTGCGCGCCCTCTGTCGCCGGCACCGGCGCAGGCGCCTGTTGCGCCGCCGCCATCGCCGGCAGGCTCACCGCCAGCATCAAACCCAGTGTACGCATAACCCTGATATCCCATCGACCTGACCCCGGCACCTAGGCGCCAATTGTCGCAGGATTATGCCGCTTCACCGCGCCGCGTCGGTCGGTCCGGCCATGATTCCGGCGGCCCCGACGGCGGGCGGCGTCCCGATCAGCTCCATCCGCGTCGTCGTCGCACCCAGGTCGATCCCCGCCTCGCGGAACTGGCGCAACAGCGTGAACAGCAGCGCGCTGCGCACCGGATAGGCATCGCGCGGGCTCGCGACATAGGCGAAGCAGTTGAGCTTCGCGCGGCCGCCATCGACCGAATCGATGAACACCTTCACCTCGGGATCGTCGAGCACCTCGCTCTGGTCGGCAAAGGCGGTGAATAGCATCGTCCGCACCGCGTCGAGATCGCTCTCGATCGGGACCGAGAACTGCAGCTGGATCCGCCCGATCGGCGCGGCCAGCGTCATGTTCTGGATCGTCTTGGTGATCAGCTCCGAATTGGGGACGATCAGCGTCGATCGGTCGGCGACCTGGATCTCGGTCGACCGCACGTTGATCCGCTTGACGTCGCCCTCCTGGTTGCCGATCCGCACCCAGTCGCCGATCTTGACCGGCCGCTCGGCGAGCAGGATCAGCCCCGACACGAAATTCTGCGTGATCGCCTGCAGGCCGAAGCCGATGCCCACCGACAGCGCACCGAGCACCACCGCCAGCTTCTCCATCCCGATCCCGAGCGCGGCGAGCGCCCACAGCACCGCGGCGATGATCCCCGCATAGCGCGCGACCATCGTCACCGAATTCTGCGCGCCCGCGTCCATCGCGGTCGTCGGCAGGTAGCTGTTGACCAGCCAGTGCTGCAGCCCGCGCATGATCGCCAGCGCAACGAACAGCACCGCGATCGACCGCAGCACCGCGCCAGGCGATATCGTGATCTCGCCGACCGTAATCCCGCCCGCAAGCGTCCCGAACAGCTCGAACACCGACGTCACGCCCGCCCCGAACGGCGCCATCACCGCGCCGAACGCCAGCATGATCAGCATCAGCCGCAGCACCGCCGACAGCAGGACGCCGATCTGGTCGACCGTCCGGTTGCCGACCCCGAAGCCGCTGTTCGCGCTGCGCCCGATCCGGTTGCTGCTCGACAGCGCGGCGCGGCAGGCGTCGTCGGTGAAGGTCATCATCAGGTACAGCGTCGCGCCGACGATCGCCCCCCACACCATCCACTGCGCGGTCTTCAGCGCGAAATTGACGTATCCGGTCAGCGTCGCGACGAACGCGACCAGCACCGCCAGCCACACGACCAGCGCGACGATCGCGAGCAGGCTGTTGCGGGCGGGCTTCTCGGGATCGGGCTGGGCCGCCGCCCTCAGTCGCCCGAGCGCGACCAGCACGCCGGCGATCAGCGCCAGGTGGAGCAGCGCGATCAGCGCGTTCGCCGCGGTCGACGCCGCCGCACTCGCGCCGACCAGCGCGTTGGCGGTGATCAGCAGCTGGCCGAAGAACACCAACCCCGCCGCTGCCCAGGTGAAGGGGCGCAGCGTCTGCGCCGCGCTGTCGCCGATCGGCAACAGCCGCCAGCTCGGCTGCGCGCGCAACAGCAACGCGCCGCCCAACGCCGACAGGAAGGCCGCAAAGAACGACAATCCGACAAAACGCGTCGCGATCTGGTCGAACGCGGGCGACAGCAAGGCGGACCAGCGCAGCGACTGAACGAACGCCAGCGCGGCGAATCCGGGCAACATCGTGCCGATCACCACCAGCCACAGCGCATAGGCGGACCGCCGGATCCGCCCCCCCGGCGCATGATCGGTCGCATAGCCGCGCCCCAGCCGGTGGAGCGCACCGCGCACCGGCACGAGCAGCACCAGTGCGGCGAGCAGCCCGGTCAGCGCGATCATCGCCGCCTGCATGTCGAACCGCTGCACGAACTGGCGCGCGCCGGTCGCCGCGAACCGGTTCAGCCGCGCGGTGTCGCGCGGCAGGTGATCGACGATCGCGGTCCACAGCGTCGGCGACAGTGGCGACGCGCTGCGCTCGGACAATTGCTGGCCCAGCTCCTCCGCCTCGGCCGCACCTATATCGTCGATCTGCTGCTTGGCCTCGACCCCGATCAGCCGCGCGCGCTTGATCGCCGAATCGATCGCCGACTGGCTCTGCGCGAGCAACCGGCGCTGCTGGCGGATCTCGGGCGCCTCGACCACCCCCGGCGTCGCCGCGCCCAGCTCGGTCACCCGCGCCTGGACCAGCGCCATTTCGGGCGTCAGCACGCGCACCGCCTCCGCTGCGGTCGCCTGCACCGCCTCCGCCCGCGTCCGCAACGCCTGCCGCGCCGCATCGTCACGCGCCTCGACCGCCGCATCGTCGACCGCCTGCAACTCCGCCGACGCCCGCGTCAGCCCCGCCGCCACGGTCGCCACCCTCGCCTCGTCCTGCGCCAGGGCAGGCACAGCGGACACGAGCAGCAGCACCGCGGCGAAATAGCGCAAAACGATCATCCGCCCGGCTCTACAGCGTCACAGCCAAAAACGGGAGAGCCCGCCGCGATGGCCCGCCCTCCCTACACACCACCCCGGCGAAGGCCGGGGCCCAGTTGGGAAGGCTGAAGTAACGACGCGCAGCATCAGCCCAGCCACGTCCCCCAACTGGACCCCGGCCTACGCCGGGGTGGTGGACCCCTTGTTCTCCCGCGAAGGCGGGAGCCCAGTTTGTTTTCCCGCGAAGGCGGGAGCCCAGTCTGGGTCCCCGCCTCCGCGGGGACACAAGGGCCGAAACGCCTATTCCAGCTCCAAAATCACCTGATCCACCGCCAGGCTGTCCCCCGCCGCCGCCGATACCGACTTCACCACGCCGGTCTTCTCCGCGCGCAGGATATTTTCCATCTTCATCGCCTCGACCACCGCGAGCGCCTGCCCCGCCTCAACCCGGTCCCCCGCCGCGACGTCGAGCCGCACCAGCAGCCCCGGCATCGGGCAGATCAGGAATTTCGACAGGTCGGGCGCGACCTTCTCGATCAGGTGCGCGGCATAGGGCGCGACCCGTGCGGGCAGCACGCGCGCGACATGGCTCGCGCCGCGCGTCGTCAGCCTGAAACCCGCGCGCGCCTTCGCGATCCGGATCGTGAGATGCTCGTCGCCCTCGACCATCACCATCCGGTCCCCCGGCGTATATTCGAGCGACAAGTCGAGCTCGACGCCATCGACTGAAATCCCGTCGGTCGACACGCGCACGTCGTGATCGGTCCCGCCGATCGTCACCACCCAGTCCGCGGGCGGACGCAGCCGCCGCCCGAGCTGCCCGTCGATCCGCCGCGCGCGGTCGGCTTCTGCCGTCGCGGCAAAGGCGGCAACCGCGGCGAGCGTCGTCAGCAACGTCGCATCCGCGGGCGCGCCGTGGAACCCGTCGGGATATTCCTCGGCGATGAACCCGGTCGTCAGCGCGCCCGACTGGAAGCGCGGTTGCTGCATGATCGCCGACAGGAAATCGATGTTGTTCCCCGGCCCCTCCAGCTCGAACGCGTCGAGCGCCGCGATCTGCGCCGCGACCGCCCCCTCGCGCGTTGGCGCCCAGGTGATCAGCTTGGCGATCATCGGGTCATAGAACATGCTGACCTTGCCCCCCTCGCGCACGCCGTCGTCGACACGGACGCGGGGTTCTTCTGCCCCCCCTCCCGCAAGCGGGAGGGGAGACGTCTCAGGCGGATTATACCGCACCAGCCGCCCGATGCTCGGCAGGAACCCGCGATACGGATCCTCCGCATAGACCCGGTTCTCGATCGACCAGCCGTTCAGCTTCACGTCGTCCTGTGCGAACCCCAGCGGCTCGCCCGCCGCCACCCGGATCATCAGCTCGACCAGATCGAGCCCGGTAATCTCCTCGGTCACCGGATGCTCGACCTGGAGCCGCGTGTTCATCTCGAGGAAGTAGAATCCCTCGCCGCTCGTATCCGCGCCCGACACGATCAGCTCGACCGTCCCGGCCGAATAATAGCCCACCGCCCGCGCCAGCGCGACCGCCTGCTCGCCCATCGCCTTGCGCATCTTGGGCGTCACGAACGGCGACGGCGCCTCCTCGACGACCTTCTGGTGGCGCCGCTGGATCGAGCATTCGCGCTCGTTCAGATAGACGATGTTGCCATGCTGGTCGCCGATCAGCTGGATCTCGATATGCCGCGGGCTTTCGATGAACTTCTCGATGAACACGCGGTCGTCGCCGAACGATGCCAGCCCCTCGCGCTTGGTCGCCTCGAACCCCTCACGGACGTCCTGCTCGCTATAGGCCAGCCGCATGCCCTTGCCGCCGCCGCCCGCCGACGCCTTCATCATCACCGGATAGCCGATGTCGCCCGCAATCCGCACCGCCTCGTCGGTGTCCGCGATCTCGCCCAGATAGCCCGGCACGACGTTGACGCCCGCCGCCTTGGCGAGCTTCTTCGATTCGATCTTGTCGCCCATCGCCGCGATCGCAGCCGGCGGCGGCCCGACGAACGCGATCCCCGCCTCGGCACACGCCCGCGCGAAGCTCTCGCGCTCGGACAGGAAGCCATAGCCCGGATGGATACAGTCCGCGCCCGTCTCCTTGGCCGCCAGCAGGATCAGTTCGGCCTTGAGATAGCTCTCCGCCGCGGGCGCGGGCCCCAGCCTTACGCTCTCGTCCGCCATCAGCACGTGCGGGCTGCGCACATCGGCGTCGGAATAGACCGCGACGGTCTTGATCCCCATCGCCTTGGCGGTGCGCATCACGCGGCATGCGATCTCGCCGCGATTGGCGACCAGGATTTTCTTAAACATCTCTCGCCCTAAACTGTGCCGTCTCCCCGGCTTGGCGCCGGGTGCGGACGTGTCGTTACTGGTACCACATCATCGATTTGAGCTGCGCGGTCCGTGCCTTGGTCAGGCCGGTGCGGCAGCCGGCGATCGTCATCGCCTGCGCCGATCCGCCGGCATATTGCCCGCCCTCGATCACGCACTGCGTATCGCGGAACTTCAGCCACGCGCGCTGGCTTTCGAGCAGCGATCCCGCAAACCCGAAGCCACCGCCACGCGACGTGTCCTGCGCATCGCGCCGCTTCATATAGGCATAGGTTCGCTTCCACTGCGCGGTCATCGCCGCGTCCGCCTGCGCATAGCTGCTGCCCGCGGACCGGGTCATCTGCGCCTGTGTCTGCATCGGCGCGGCGGCCATCAAAAGTGCGATCAGCAGCATGTCTTGGCCTCGCGCATCGGCTCCGGCCCGACCATCGGCGTCATGCCGAGCTTGGCCAGCAACGCCGCATCCGCGCTGTCGCCCGCATTGCCCGTCGTCAGCAGCGTGTCGCCGGTGAAGATCGAATTTGCCCCCGCCATGAAACACAGCGCCTGGGTCGCCTCGGACATGCTCTCGCGCCCCGCCGACAGCCGCACCATGCTCAGCGGCATCGTGATCCGCGCGACCGCGACGGTCCGCACGAACTCGATATCGTCGATCTTCGCGAGCGGCGTGTCCGCGAGCATGTTGCCGAGCACCGTCCCCTTGACCGGCACCAGCGCGTTCACCGGCACGCTCTCGGGATGCCGCGGCAGCGTGGCGAGGGCATGGACGAAGCCGACGCGGTCGCTGCGCGTCTCGCCCATCCCGACGATCCCGCCGCAGCACACCGAGATGCCCGCATCGCGCACGTTCGCCAGCGTCTCCAGTCGATCCTCGAAGGTCCGCGTGGTGATGACGTTGCCGTAATTCTCCGGCGAGGTGTCGATATTGTGGTTGTAGTAATCGAGCCCCGCATCGGCGAGCTGCTTCGCCTGCTCCGCGTCGAGCATCCCGAGCGTCATGCACGTCTCCAGCCCCATCGCGCGGACGCCTTCGACCATCGCCACGACCTTCGGCATGTCGCGGGCTTTAGGGTTGCGCCAGGCCGCGCCCATGCAGAAACGCTGCGATCCCGCCGCCTTGGCGTGCGCGGCGTCGGCGAGCACGGCATCGACGTCCATCAGCTTTTCCGCCTTCAGCTGCGTGTCCGCGCTCGCCGACTGCGAACAATAGCCGCAATCCTCGGGGCACCCGCCGGTCTTGATCGACAGCAATGTGCACAGCTGCACCTCGCTCACCGCATGATGCGCCCGGTGCACGGTCTGCGCCCGGTACATGAGTGCGTCGAACGGCAGGTCGAACAACGCCGCGATCTCCGCGCGCGTCCAGTCCATACGCACCGTGCCCCCCTCCCCTTCAGGGGAGGGGCTGGGGGTGGGGCCCGTCCGCATATCCGACGTCGCGCTCGCGGCGGAACCCCATCCCAACCCCTCCCCTGAAGGGGAGGGGCTCGCAGGCGCGCCATAGCCGTCACCGGAGGGGCTCGTGCGGATCATCGTATCGGTCATTCTGCGGCTTCCTCTTGCGGGCCCATATTATGGCCGAGGAGCTTCAACACGTCCTCGGCGGCCTGGATCAGGTTGGTGCCGGGTCCGAAGATCGCCTGGACCCCGGCATCACGCAGCGCCTGATAGTCCTGTGCGGGAATAACGCCACCCGCGATCACCTTGATATCCGCGCGTCCCGCCTCGCGCAGGTGGCCGATCAGCTCGGGGATCAGCGTCTTGTGCCCCGCTGCCAGGCTCGACGCGCCGACCACGTCGACGTCCTTGGCCAGCGCCAGCGCGGCGACCTCTGCCGGGGTCTGGAACAGCGCCCCCGGCACGATCTCGAACCCCAGATCGCCGAACATCGACGAGACGAGGTTGGCGCCGCGGTCATGCCCGTCCTGCCCCATCTTGGCGACCAGCATGCGGGGCTTGCGGCCCAGCCGCCGCTCGGTCGCTGCGACCCCGTCGGTCAGCCGCGTCCAGCGCGCATCATCCTCATAGGCGCCGCCATAGACGCCCGACACCGGCGTCGGCTGCGTCCCGTAGCGCCCGAACACATCCTCCATCGCCGACGAGATCTCGCCCAAGGTCGCCCGCGCCCGCGCACACTCGACCGCGAGCGCGAGCAGGTTCTCCGAGCCCTTAGCGCCCTCGCGCAGTGCATCCAGCGCCGCCCGGCACGCATCCTCGTCCCGCGTCGCCTTCACCCGCGCGATCCGCTCGACCTGCCCTGCGCGCACCGCGACATTGTCGACGTCGAGGATCTCCATCGCGTCCTGCTCGGCGAGTCTGTACTTGTTCACCCCGACGATCACGTCCTCGCCGCGATCGACGCGCGCCTGGCGCCCCGCCGCGGCTTCCTCGATCATCGCCTTGGGCCAGCCCGCCGCGACGGCCTTGGCCATCCCGCCCTCGGCCTGAATCCGCTCGATCAGCGTCCACGCGCCGTCGACCAGGCTCTGCGTCAGGCTCTCGACATAGTAGCTGCCGCCCAGCGGATCGACGACCTTTGTCATCCCCGTCTCTTCCTGCAGCACGATCTGCGTGTTGCGCGCGATTCGTGCGGAAAAGTCGGTCGGCAGCGCGATCGCCTCGTCGAGCGCGTTGGTGTGGAGCGACTGCGTGCCCCCCAGCATCGCCGCCATCGCCTCGATCGTCGTGCGCATGACGTTGTTGTACGGGTCCTGCTCGGTCAGCGAGACGCCGCTCGTCTGGCAATGCGTGCGCAGCATCTTCGACCGCTCGTCCTGCGCGCCCAGCTCCGTCATCGCGCGGTGCCACAGCACGCGCGCGGCGCGCAGCTTGGCGATCTCCATGAAGAAGTTCATGCCGATCGCGAAAAAGAACGACAGCCGCCCGGCGAACTTGTCGATGTCGAGCCCGCTCGCGACGCCGTATTTCACATATTCCATGCCGTCGGCGATCGTGAAGGCGAGCTCGTGGAGCTGCGTCGCCCCGGCCTCCTGCATGTGATAGCCGCTGATCGAGATGCTGTTGAACTTGGGCATCTCGCGGCTGGTATAGCCGAAGATGTCCGAGATAATCCGCATGCTCGGCTCGGGCGGGTAGATGTAGGTGTTGCGGACCATGAACTCCTTGAGGATGTCGTTCTGGATGGTCCCGTCGAGCAGGTGCCGCGGCACGCCCTGCTCCTCGCCCGCGACGATGAAGAAGGCGAGGATCGGGATCACCGCGCCGTTCATCGTCATGCTGACCGACATCTTGTCGAGCGGAATCCCGTCGAACAGGATCTTCATGTCCTCGACGCTGTCGATCGCGACGCCGGCCTTGCCGACATCGCCCGTCACGCGCGGATGGTCGCTGTCGTACCCGCGGTGCGTGGCGAGATCGAACGCGACCGAAAGCCCCTTCTGCCCCGCGGCAAGATTCCGCCTGTAGAACGCGTTCGACGCCTCCGCGGTCGAGAACCCCGCATATTGCCGGATCGTCCACGGCCGCCCCGCATACATCGACGCCCGCACCCCGCGCGTGAACGGCGCGAACCCGGGGAGGCCGGGGTCGGCGGTCACGTCCGCCGCGGTGTAGAGCGGCTTGACGTCGATCCCCTCGGGCGTCGCCCAGGTCAGGTCGGCGCCCTTCACCTCCTTGGCAGCAGCAGCCTCCCACTCGGCAAGCGTCGGATTTGGTTTGTGCGTATCAGTCATGCTTGAAACACCACCCCGGCGAAGGCCGGGGCCCAGTTGGAAAGGTCGAAATAATTGAGCGCAGCACCAGCCAATCCGCCGCTACCCAACTGGGCCCCGGCCTCCGCCGGGGTGGCGCGATCGATGGGCGCCGTGTCCCCGTGAACACCGGCCAGCCCGTCTGAACGGGTCGAACTCGTCGCGCCAGTCATGCCCAAAACACCCCCCCGGCGAAGGCCGGGGCCCAGGTGGAAAGGTCGCAGTAACGAAGCGCAGCACCGGCCAATCCGCCGCTACCCAACTGGGCCCCGGCCTCCGCCGGGGTGGCGCGACAAACGGTCGTCACGTCCCCGTGAACACCGGCTTGCGCTTCGTCAGGAACGCGATCCCGCCCTCCATCGAATCCGCGGACCCGCGCGCGGCCCGCTGGTTGACCGCCTCGGCCTCCATCGCGCCCGCATAATCACTCGCATACGCAGCCGTGATCGCACGCCGCATCAGCCCCAGCGCCACCGTCGGCATCGCCGCCAGCCGCTCCGCCAGCGCGAACGCCTCCGCGTCGAGCGCATCGTCCGCGACGACCTTGTGCACCATCCCCCAGTCGAGCGCCTTGGCCGCGGGCACGCGCTCGCCGAGCATCATCATCTCGGTCGCGCGCGCACGCCCGATCAGCCGCGGCAGCATCCACGACGCGCCGCCATCGGGCACCAGCCCGATATTGACGAACGCCTGGAGGAAATACGCGCTTTCGCTGGCGACACAGAAATCCGCAGCAAGCGCCAGGCTGCACCCGATCCCCGCCGCCGGTCCGCGCACCGCGCTGACCACCGGCACGCCCAGATCGGCGATCGCCGCCATGGCCGGATTATAGCTCCCCGTCAGCGCCTGATAGGTCGCCGCACCCGGATCGTCCGACCCCAGCGCCCCGCCACCGACATCCGCGCCCGAACAGAACGCCCGCCCCGCGCCCGCGATCAGCACCGCCCGCGCACCGTCCAGATCGCCGAGCGCCGCACGCAGCTCCTCGAACATCGCCGGCGGCGCCGCATTCAGCCGGTCGGGCCGGTTGAGCGTCAGCACCAGCACGTCGCCACGCCGCTCGCTCAGGATATGCTCATAGGCGGTCATGCCAGTCTCCCCCATCGATTACGCTCGAATCCGCCAGCCCCACCCGGTCCGTTCGCCCTGAGCGAAGTCGAAGGGCCTGAGTCCCACGCACTCCGACCACGCCCAGCACCAACGGACGAAGGATGCGGGGTCAATGATCCTCCCCCGGCGTTTCCATCAACTCGACGAGCATGCCGCCAAAGTCCTTCGGGTGGACGAACACGATCGGCGTGCCATGCGCACCGATCCGCGGTTCGCCGAGCACCGTCGCCCCCTTGGCCTTCAGATCCGCGACCGCGGCCGCGATATCGGGCACCTCGAAACAGACGTGATGCTGCCCGCCCGCCGGGTTCTTGCGCAAAAACCCCGCGATCGGCGAGCTGTCGTCATAAGGTTCGATCAGCTCGATCTGCGTGTTGGGCGCATCGATGAAGCACACCTTCACGCCCTGCGCAGGCAGGTCGAACGGCTCCCCGATCGCAGTCGCGCCGAGCAGCAACCGGTACGTCTCGACCGACTTCGCGATCGACGGCGTCGCGACCCCGACATGGTTGAGGCGGCCGAGAGTCATTGCGCATCCTCCGCCGCGGGCGGCGCAGGCGGCGGCGGTGGCACGACGCCCAGCGTGTAGCCGCACACCCCCAGCACCTGCCGCACCATCGCATCGCTCGCCGGCGCGGCGAAATTGGCCTGCACCGCAAAGCCTGCGCCATTGGTCGCCTCGACCCGCAGCGTCTTCGATTTGACCAGGAACGTCGTCAGCCGGGTGATCGCCACGGGATCGGTGATGTACGTCCCCGTCCCCGGAAACTGCCAGTTATAGGTGAAGGCCGGCCCGCCATCGAAGCGCACCGCGACCGGCTTGTCCGCGCCCTGCCCGAGCGACTGCGGCTGGATGAACTGGATCGACACGATCGACTCGGTGCCGACGTCGCACTTCACGACGAACCGCGACAGCCCGTCATTGCCCGTGACCGAGGTGGAGATGCTCCGCACCCCCGCCGCATTGGTCCGGTCGGCGAGCTTCCACGCGGGCGTTGCTGTGCTTGTCGCAGCCGCGGCTTGGAGAAGCAGAAGCGCGATCATTGCTCGATCCTCGGGGTCGGTCGTATCCCGGACCGCATTTCCTCGAACGTTTCCAGACGGATCAGGCGCCCGTTGATCTGGATGACCGAGTCGACCACACGTCGCACCTGCCCGTTGGTCGCGGCAAGTTCCTCATTCAACCGTTCCACCTTGCTGCGGAGCAGGATGACGGATTCGATCGTCCGCATCGCGTCGCCGATCATGCTCATGCGACACGCTCCGCGTCGAGCAGGCCGGCGTCGCGCAGCCTGGCGTCGATATCGGCGCGCAGACGCTGCTGCCCCTCGATCGCCGCATCGAGCGCGGCGTGCATCGCCGGGAGCGCCTCGTCGAGTTCGTGGATCAACAGCTTGAAGCGGTCGTCCTCGGTCATGTCGCCCTCCACGACATAGCGCGAGGTCGCCTCGCGAACGACATGCCCCACGGACATGCCGTTGCTCGCCGCAAACGCGTCGAGAGCCGCCTTGTGATCGGGGGTGGTCAGAAACGTCACGCGTTCGGTCTGCATGTCACGACTCCTTCGCATGACATGATAATGTGCTTGGCATGACCCAACAAGCCGCCCCCTCAGAGCGGGATGTTGTCATGCTTCTTCCACGGATTTTCGAGTTGCTTGCCGCGCAGCTTGCGCAGCCCCAGCGCGATCCGCCGCCGTGTCGAATGCGGCTGGATCACCTCGTCGATGAAGCCCTTGCTCGCCGCGACGAACGGGTTGGCGAAGCGCGCCTCGTACTCTGCGGTGCGCGCGGCGATCTCCTCGGGCGTCTTGCCGCGGAAGATGATCTCGACCGCGCCCTTCGCGCCCATCACCGCGATCTCCGCGGTCGGCCATGCATAGTTGAGGTCGCCGCGCAGATGCTTCGACGCCATCACGTCATACGCGCCGCCATACGCCTTGCGCGTGATCACGGTGATCTTCGGCACGGTCGCCTCGCCATAGGCGAACAGCAGTTTCGCGCCGTGCTTGATGATGCCGTTATGCTCCTGCGCGGTGCCGGGCAGGAAGCCGGGGACGTCGACGAACGTCACGATCGGTATCTCGAACGCGTCGCAGAAGCGCACGAACCGCGCCGCCTTTTTCGAGCTGTTGATGTCGAGCACGCCCGCGAGCACCATCGGCTGGTTCGCGACGAAACCGACGGTGCGCCCCTCGATCCGCCCGAAGCCGGTGATGATGTTGGCCGCATGCGCCGGCTGCGTCTCGAAGAAATCGCCCTCGTCGACGACCTTCCGGATCAGCTCATGCATGTCATAGGGCTGGTTCGCCGACGCCGGGATCAGCGTGTCGAGGCTCTCCTCGACCCGGTCCCACGCGTCCGCGGTCGGGCGCTCGGGCACGCCCGCACGGTTCGATTCGGGCAGGAAATCGAAGAAGTCGCGCGCCGCGAGCAGCGCCTCGATGTCGTTCTCGAACGCATTGTCCGCGACCGACGTCTTGGTCGTGTGCGTTACCGCGCCGCCCAGCGCCTCCTGCGTCACCACCTCGTTCGTCACCGTCTTGACCACGTCGGGCCCGGTCACGAACATGTAGCTCGAATCCTTCACCATGAAGATGAAGTCGGTCATCGCCGGGCTGTAGACTGCGCCGCCCGCGCAAGGCCCCATGATCAGCGACAACTGCGGCACGACGCCGCTCGCCAGCACGTTGCGCTGGAACACCTCGGCATAGCCGCCAAGGCTCGCGACACCCTCCTGGATGCGCGCGCCGCCGCTGTCGTTCAGCCCGATGATCGGCGCGCCGACCTTCATCGCGCTGTCCATCACCTTGCAGATCTTCTGCGCGTGGCGTTCGCTGAGCGACCCGCCGAATACCGTGAAATCCTGGCTGAACACGAAGACGAGGCGGCCGTTGATCGTGCCAGAGCCCGTGACCACGCCGTCGCCGGGGATCACCTGGTCCTGCATGCCGAAATCGACGCAGTTATGCTCGACATACATGTCGAGCTCCTCGAACGATCCCTCGTCCAGCAGCACGTCAAGGCGCTCCCTTGCGGTGAGCTTTCCCTTGGCGTGCTGCGCTCCGATCCGCTTGATACCCCCGCCCACTCTTGCGGCTTCGCGGCGTCGTTCAAGCTCTTCGATCGTCGATGACATCGTCTCTCCGTCCTGCTGGGGGCTTTCACAGAGCGTGAGCCATTGCGCAAATGCAATGTTGCAAACTTGTGCCACCCATGTTTGCAAACTACACCCTCAGCATGACCAATCCCCCACGCCGCCTCTTCGTCGGACACCGGCTGCGCGACCTTCGCGGCACGCTCGGGATCAGCCAGGCAGCGATGGCGGTCCGGATCGGCATCTCGGTCAGCTATCTCTCGCAGATCGAAAATGGCGACCGCCCGGTCAGCGAGGCGGTGCTCGTCACATTGGCGCGCGAATTCCCCGCCGACTGGGGCAGCATCGACGCCGCCGACGACATCGCGCTGCTCGTCGCGACGCTCGAGGCCGTCACCGACACCAGCGTCGCCGCCCCCACGCTCGACGAAAGCGCGATCCGCCGCGCGGTGAAGCATCAGCCCCTGCTCGCGCAACGCCTCGTCGCGATGCACGACGCCTATCGCCGCGCGCAGGAGCAGTTGCGCGCGCTCGACGACCGGCTGGTGGCGGGGTCAGGCGCACCCGGGCTGCTCCCCTGGGAGGATGTCCGCGACTGGTTTCACGCCGCGGGCAATTATGTCGACACGCTCGATCGTCGCGCGGAGGAAATCGGCGAGACGCTCGGCAGCGACCGGATCACAGCGCTCGAGGCGCGGCTTGCGGCGCGCGGCGTCTCGGTGACAATCTCGGGCGCGCTCGCCGCGCCGTTACGCGACTATGACGGCGCGACGCTGCGGCTCGACGGATCGCAACCCGGCGAGACCACGCTCTTCTCGCTCGCGCATCAGGTCGCGCGCGGCGAATTCGCCGATCTGATCGCCGACATCGTCGCCGCCTCCGACATGGCGTCGGAGACCGCGCGTGCGCTGCTGACCGCGGGGCTCACCAATTACGCCGCGGGCGCGATCGTCATGCCCTATACCCGCTTCCGCGCAGAGGCGCGCAGCGTCCGCCACGATATCGACCGGTTGCGGCGGATCTTCGGCACCAGCTTCGAACAGACCTGCCACCGGCTCTCGACCTTGCAGCGTCCCGGCGCGCTCGGCATCCCGTTCTTCTTCTGCCGCGTCGACATGGCGGGCAACATCACCAAGCGCCACTCCGCCACCCGCCTCCAGTTCGCGCGCTTCGGCGGCGCCTGCCCCTTGTGGATCGTCCACGAAGCGGTCGCGATCCCCGACCGCATCCTGACGCAATTGCTCGAGACCAGCGACGGCATCCGCTACGTCTCGATGGCCAAGGGGCTGGTGAAACCGTCCGAAACCTATACCCGGCCTGCGCGCCGCTATGCGGTGGCGCTGGGCTGCGAGGAAGCGAACGCGTCCGAATTCATCTACGCCGACGCGCTCGGCACCGGCGGCATCGCCACCCCGATCGGCGCATCCTGCCGCATCTGCCTGCGCCCCGACTGCGACCAGCGCGCCTTTCCGCCGGCTGCCAGCGAAATCCGCGTCGACCCCAACCGCCGCGGCGCGGTGCCGTATGAGGTGGTGTGAGCACGCCCCTCGCCTAAGTACCCCCCCGGCGAAGGCCGGGGCCCAGTTGGGGGACCGAAATAACGAAGGACAACGCGGAGTCACGAGGGCCTTCCCACCTGGACCCCGGCCTCCGCCGGGGAGGTAGTGTACTTGGCTGACCACTCGCCCCAATCCGGCGACCCAGGACAGGCAGCGGCATCCAGCCCACAGCCCCCAAAACCCGTCATCCCCGCGAAGGCAGGGATCCAGACCGGCAAACCACGGCGATACCCACAAAGGCCAGCCAGTCTGGCTTCCCGCCTCCGCGGAAATGACGGCACGGGACGCACGTCCCGGTCAAAAAACCCGTTCCCCCGCGAAAGCGGGGGCCCAGGGTCAAGCAGCGCAGCGCTTCATAACCCTGGACTCCCGCCTCCGCGGGAGAACGGCCAAGGCAAACGCCCCCTCAATCCTTCGGAAAGAACCGCTCCACCACGTTACTCGCCAGTCGCGAAGGCCGAAGCGTCTCCGCATCCAGGCAACACCAGCTCGACTTCACCTCGGCGAGCACATCCTCGCCACGCTTGATGATCGTCTCGTAAAACGCCCGCGCGCCCTGCACCTTTTCGAGCAGCACCGTCGCGATCACGTCGTCGTCCAGAAACGCCGGCTTGCGGTAGGTAATTTCGTGTTTCAGCGCGACCCACAAATGCCCCGCCACCGCCTCGGCCGGGGCGAGCCGCTGCCAGTGATCGATCACCGCGGCCTGTACCCACTTCAGATAGTTCGCGTTGTTGACGTGACCCATGAAGTCGATGTCGGCCGGCTCGATGCCGATGGCGTAGATATGGGGAATGGCTGTTGACACCCCACCTATATAGCATGGGCGGGGGCTTATAGCGATGACGACGCTGCTTCGACACCGACAATAAACGCTATTCCGGCCCGCCGCGCTTGTCCCTAGCATGATGCAACGCCGCCCTCTTGTGTTGCCTAAATACAACACCATCTCTGGCCAAAGACCACAGGGATACGCCCATGAACATCGACAAATTCACCGACCGCGCGAAAGGCTTCCTCCAGTCCGCGCAGACCGTCGCGATCCGCATGAACCATCAGCGGATCGCGCCCGAGCATCTGCTGAAGGCGTTGCTCGAGGACGAACAGGGCATGGCCGCGGGGCTGATCGCGGCCGCGGGCGGCGACGCGAAGCGCGCGACGGCCGAGACCGATCTCGCGCTCGCCAGGATCCCCGCGGTGTCGGGCTCGGGCGCGCAGACCACGCCGGGCATCGACAATGACGCGGTCCGTGTGCTCGACCAGGCCGAGCAGATCGCGACGAAAGCGGGCGACAGCTTCGTCACCGTCGAGCGGCTGCTCGTCGCGCTCGCGCTGTCGCTCAACACCGCCGCGGGCAAGGCGCTGAAGACCGGCGGCGTCACCCCCGAGGCGCTCAACACCGCGATCAACAGCGTCCGCCAGGGCCGCACCGCGGACACCGCGGGCGCCGAGGATCGCTATGACGCGCTCAAGAAATTCGCGCGCGACCTGACGCAGGCGGCGCGCGACGGCAAGCTCGACCCCGTCATCGGCCGCGACGAGGAGATCCGCCGCACGATCCAGATCCTCGCGCGCCGCACCAAGAACAACCCCGCGCTGATCGGCGAACCCGGCGTCGGCAAGACCGCGATCGCCGAAGGCCTGGCGCTGCGCATCGCCAATGGCGACGTCCCCGATACGCTCAAGGACCGCCGCCTGATGTCGCTCGACATGGGCTCGCTGATCGCGGGCGCGAAATATCGCGGCGAGTTCGAGGAGCGGCTGAAGGGCGTGCTCGACGAGGTGAAGGCCGCCGAGGGCGACGTCATCCTGTTCATCGACGAGATGCACCAGCTGATCGGCGCGGGCAAATCCGAAGGCGCAATGGACGCAGGCAACCTCCTGAAACCCGCGCTCGCCCGCGGCGAACTCCACTGCGTCGGCGCGACCACGCTCGACGAATATCGCAAATATGTCGAGAAGGACCCCGCGCTCCAGCGCCGGTTCCAGCCCGTCATGGTCGGCGAACCCACGGTCGAGGACACGATCTCGATCCTGCGTGGCCTCAAGGAGAAATACGAGCTCCACCACGGCGTCCGCATCACCGACGGCGCGATCGTCGCCGCCTCGACGCTGTCGAACCGCTACATCACCGACCGCTTCCTCCCCGACAAGGCGATCGACCTGATGGACGAGGCCGCGAGCCGGATCCGCATGGAGGTCGAATCCAAGCCCGAGGAGATCGAGACTCTCGACCGCCGGATCATCCAGCTCAAGATCGAGCGCGAGGCGTTGAAGCGCGAGACCGACGAGGCGTCGATCGACCGGCTCGACACGCTCGAGGGCGACCTCGTCAATCTCGAGGAACAGTCCGCCAAGCTGACGACGCGCTGGAAGGGCGAGAAGGACAAGATCAACGCCGAGGCGCGGCTGAAGGAACAGCTCGACGCCGCGCGGCTCGAGCTGGAGCAGGCGCAGCGCTCGGGCGATCTCGCACGCGCGGGCGAGCTCTCCTACGGCACGATCCCTGGGCTGCAGCGCCAGCTCGACGAGGCCGCGGGCGCGACCAAGGGCGCGATGCTGCGCGAGGAGGTCAATGCCGACGACATCGCCGGCGTCGTCAGCCGCTGGACCGGCATCCCGGTCGAACGGATGCTCCAGGGCGAGCGCGACAAATTGCTCGCGATGGAGGCGACGATCGGCAAGCGCGTCATCGGCCAGGCCCATGCGGTCAAGGCCGTCTCGACCGCGGTCCGCCGTGCGCGCGCCGGGCTGCAGGATCCCAACCGGCCGCTCGGCAGCTTCCTGTTCCTCGGGCCAACCGGCGTCGGCAAGACCGAGCTGACCAAGGCGCTCGCCGAATTCCTGTTCGACGATCCCTCGGCGATGGTCCGCATCGACATGAGCGAGTTCATGGAAAAGCACGCGGTCGCGCGGCTGATCGGCGCGCCTCCCGGCTATGTCGGCTATGAGGAGGGCGGCGTGCTTACCGAGGCGGTCCGCCGGCGTCCCTATCAGGTGATCCTGTTCGACGAGGTCGAGAAGGCGCATGGCGACGTGTTCAACGTGCTCCTCCAGGTGCTCGACGACGGCCGCCTGACCGACGGCCAGGGCCGCACGGTGGATTTCAGCAACACGCTGATCATCCTGACGAGCAATCTCGGCAGCCAGTATCTCGCCAACATGGCCGAGGGCGACGACGTCTCGTCGGTCGAACCGCAGGTGATGGAGATCGTCCGGTCGCACTTCCGCCCGGAATTCCTCAACCGCCTGGACGAGGTGATCCTGTTCCACCGTCTGGGCCAGGCGCACATGGCGCCGATCGTCGACATCCAGGTGTCGCGCGTCGACAGGCTGCTCGCCGACCGCAAGATCACGCTCGACCTCACCGAAGCCGCCCGCGCCTGGCTCGGCCGCGTCGGCTACGACCCCGTCTACGGCGCAAGGCCCCTCAAACGCGCGGTCCAGCGCTACCTCCAGGACCCGCTCGCCGACATGATCCTGCGCGGCGAGGTCAAGGACGGCGCCACCGTCCATATCGACGAGGGCGACGGGAAACTGGTGCTCGCGGTCGGGTGAGCCCCCGAACCGCAGGCACAAAAAAAGGGCGGGTCCCGAAGGACCCGCCCCGATATGTCGCGTGGGTATCGGCTTAGAAGTTGAACTTCGCGCCTGCACGATACTGACGACCGAAGATGCCGTCGCCACCCTGGATCGCATTGTACAGATACGCGCCATAGGTGACGGTATCGACCGGCGGCAGGCGATCGAAGAGGTTCAGCGCGTTGACGTAGAAGCTGAACTTGTCGGTGACCTTGAAGTTCACGTTCGCATCGACCGTGATGTAGCTCTTCACGTGGCAGTCATTGTACACGGCAGCCTGGCCGCAATCCTTGTATTCGTCGCCCTGATCGGTCGCCGACAGGTCATAGCCCGACGTGTAGTTGACCGTGGTGCTGACCGCGAAGTCGCCGAAGTCGAACGTGTTGAGCCAGTTGCCCTTCCACTCGAACGTCCCCGACCCTGCGGTCAGGTTGAAGTTGCCGAGCGTGCCCTCATAGCGCTGCTTCTCGCCGTCGATCGTCGTGCTGAGCTCGATGATGTAGCTCGCATTCAGGTTCGACGTCCACTTGACCGGACCGAAGTCATACGCGCCGTTGATCCCGAAATCGATGCCCGACGACTTGATCGTGTCGGCATTGATCAACTGCGAGCGGACGAAGGCGATCTTCGGACGCGCGTTCGGGTTGTTGACGTCGGGTGCGTCGGCGATGACCTCGAACCCGGCAACCGGTGCGGCACCGGCATAATAGGCTGCGATCGCGGCCGAATTGTCCGGCGTCGTGATCGCACCGGTCTTCTTGATGTTGTAGTAGTCGACGGTCAGCGACACGCTGCGGATCGGGTCGAACTTGAGCCCGCCGGTGAAGCTGCGCGACTTTTCAGGCTTCAGCTCCGGCGATGCCAGCGTCGTCTGTCCGATCGAGTAGGACGTCAGATAGGCCGGGCACGCCGTCGGGTTCGCCTGCGAACAGCCTGCGCCATATTGGGCAAGGAACGCATCGGGGATCGCCGAGATCTGCTGCGTCACATAGCCCGTCGTCGGCAGTGCATTCGCCTCGCCGAAGCTCGGAATACGGAAGCCTCGCGAATAGGTACCCCGCACCGTGACCTGCTGGAGCGGCGTGAAGATCGCGCCGACCTTCGGCGAGAAGTTGCTCTGCCCGGTCGAATAGTGATCGTAGCGACCCGAACCGTTGAGCGTCAGCACGTCGAGCACCGGTGCGTTGATTTCGGCAAAGGCCGAGCTCACCGTGCGGTTACCCTTGGTACCGAAGGCGTTCAGCGTGAAGTACCGCTGCGTCGCGCCGTTATAGTCGTCGTTCGCGCTGGGCGCGTCGACCGCTTCGTAGAAGATCGAGCCACCGACCGCGACGCGCAGGTCGCCGCCGGGCAGCGTGGCAAGCGACTTCTGGACGGTCAGCTGCGCCTGATAGAGATCCGACGTCGTGTCGGTGATGTTCTCGGGCGTCAGATAATCGCGCACCGCCTGGGTGTTGAGGCCCGGGTTGACGAAGTTGTAGCTGCCGTCGGCAATGACGTTGAGCAGGTTCTGGATATAGACATACCCGTTGGTCTTCACCCGCAGGTCGGTGTGCATCGCCGTTGCGTTGAAGTCATAGTCGAAGCCGTTGAGGACCGTGCCCTTGAGGCCGAATGCGGCACGGTACACGCGGCTGCGGGTCTCGTTCTGCGTGACGGTGTCGGGCAGCGCGCCGACGAGACGTGCGACCTGGCCCTGTGCCGCGAACGGGTTGTTCGGGTTCAGCGTGCCGTTCGTCGGACCGCAATTCACGCGCGCGGCGCAGACATAGACCGGCAATGCCAGGACGCCCGAGCCAGCGGCCAGCGCGGCGGTCTGCGCCTGCGAGGTCGAGAACTGCGGCGAGAGGATGCCGGCCGGTGCGTTACCGCGGATGACCGACGGACGACCGGTATAGTTGCTCGCCGACTGGGCGAAATTGACCAGCAGATATGCCTCGGAGTCGGCACCGACCTTTGCGCTGAAACGGGCCGAGCCGCCGAAACGCTCGATGTTCGGCGTCACCATGTCGTACTTGTTGGTGTTGTCGACCTGGCAGACCGTGGTCGGCGTCGTCACGTTCGCCGGCGTGCCGAGCTGCGCCGCGGTCGGGTTGTAGGGGGTGCCGTTGAGGCAGCCCGCTGCCGGGTTCAGCAGCTGGTACCGGCCCGATGCGACCGTGTTCGCGGCGTTGGCCGGACGGACGTAGAAATTGCCCGTACCGATCGCGAAGCCGTTGAGGGCGCCGCTCGCGTCAAGGCCGTTCGACGTGTTGTTCGGGCCGCACTGCGTGGTGCCGGTGCGGTTCGAACAGATCCCGGTCAGGTTGTCCGAATTGAAGGGCGCCGGCAGGTCGCGCTGATACACGCCCTCGTTGCGGAAATAGAAGCCGCTGACGTAGGCGTTGTAGCCCTTCTCGTCGAGGTCGCCGGTACCCGCGGTCAGCGTCAGCCGCTGGTTGGCGTTGTTGCCGTTCTCGGAGATGCCGGCCTCGGCGCGACCGCTGATGCCGTTGAACTTGCGCTTGGTGATCACGTTGACCACGCCTGCAATCGCATCGGCACCGTAGCTCGACGATGCGCCGTCGCGCAGCACGTCGATGCGCTCGACGATGTCGTCGGGGATGGTGTTCAGATCGACGAAGTTGCGCGATCCGTCATCCGACAGCGGATAATAGGCGGCGCGCAGACCGTCGAACAGCACGAGCGTCGAGTTGGTCGACAGGCCACGCAGCGACACCGAAGACGCGCCCGCGGCGAATGCGCCGTTGGCGGTGAACGAGTTGGTCAGCGCCGGGCCGTTGTTCGACGACAGCGCCTGGATACCGGCCTGCACCGTGTTGATGCCGCGCGAATCCAGATTTTCGGTGGTCAGCGTGGTGACGGGCGAAATGCCGGTATCGGTACCGCGGATGATCGATCCGGTAACGACGATCTCGTCGCCGGCGGCGGGCTGGTTCTGCGCGGCGACGTCGCTCGACGGGACACCGTTCTGCTCGGGCGGGGTCGCCTGCTGCGCGAACGCCGGCGCCGCCATGGCGAACGCGAACGGCGTCGCAGCCGCGAGCAGGAGCGCCTTCTTGGTCAACGAAATGCTGGTCATCATGATCCCTCGCTTGAACCCGGTCGCCCGCATCGCGGTACGCCGGGCAATTTTCCGCCCCTTTCATCGCGCCGAAGCACGACCCCGAAGGACATGGCGATGGGATGGAGGTGCTGTCGCATCCTGTAAAGAATGCATCCGGGCGGCCGAATGCTTTGGCAATCTCGTGTAGCGAAAAAGACACAATCACTGGTGCTTTTTCTTACAATCTGTTGCTTTTTCCGACAGCAGATCCTCGCTACGCATAATAATTAGGCAAAGGCATTTTCACGTCGCACCCGCGACAGCAGCTTGGCGAGGCCACGGCTCGGGCTTCAGCGTCACTCCGGACCGGCCGCCCGAACCAAAAAAAAGGGGCGGCGGATCCGTGATCCGCCGCCCCCCGATATCGCGTCCGAAAGGATCGCTTACATGTCGATCGTCAGGCCGACGAACAGGTACCGGCCGAGCGCATCATAGATGCCCGGATAGGTGTTGCCGTTGCCGAACGAGCCGATCGGCGAGGCCGTCGCGCTGAGGATCGGCGGCGTCTTGTCGAGCACGTTGTTGACGCCGAGGCGGTAGGTGACCTTGTCCGCGACCCGGATGGTCGCGGCGAGATCGAAATAGTCCTGCGCCTTCACGCGGCCGTCATTGGCGAAGAACGGCCCGGCCAGGTCCGCATCGCCGCTGGTCCGCTCGAACTTGGTCGCCGACAGATGGCGCCAGTTGCCCGACAGGCCGATGCCGCCCAGCGTGGTCAGCGACAGACGCGCCTGGTGACGCCACTTGGACATCGGATAGCCGCACTGGGCGCCGTACAGGCCCGCGCAATCGAACTTGGTGCCGACCTTGTCCGACGTGAACTTGTCGACATAGGTGCCGTTGAACGACAGCCCGATCGTGCCGATGCTGTCCGAGCGGTAGGTATAGCCCGCCGAGGTCTCGATCCCCTGCGTGGTCAGCGACCCTGCGTTGACGTTGGTGTCGACGATGAAGCCCGCATTGCCCTGCCACAGCGTGCCGTTGGCATCGCGGTTGATCGCACTGCAGAACTGGTCGTCGGCGGTCTGGAGGCACTGCGCGATGATCGTGTCCGCGCCGACGACGCCGATCCGGTCCTTCAGCTTGATGCGGAAGCCGTCGACCGACAGGTTGAAGCCCGGCAGGAACGACGGCCGCAGGATCACGCCCGCGGTGAACGTGTCGGCCTTTTCGGGGCGCAGGTTCGGGTTGCCGCCGAGCAGGCCGTTATACTGCTCGGACGGGTTGGCGGCGATCAGGCCGAACCGGTTCGCTGGAACGCCGGTCAGCGCGCACTGCGCGGCCGTGTTGCCGTTGACCAGACCGTTGACCGCGGCGCCGGCGCAGGGATCGGTCGCACCGTCGAGCTGGACCGACTGCTGTGCGAACAGCTCCTGCGTGTTCGGTGCGCGGACCGCACGGTTGTAGCCGCCGCGGAAGCGGACGTCGGAGACCGGCGCCCAGACCAGCTCACCCTTGTACGAATGCGCCGAACCCGCGGTGCTGTAGCTCGAATAGCGATAGCCGCCATTCACCGTCAGCTCGTTGACGAACGGGCGGTCGCTGACCAGCGGCACCTGGATTTCGCCGAACACTTCCTTGACGGTGTAGCTGCCGCGGATCGGCAGCGTCGCGCCGCCCTGGCCGGCCAGATCGCCGCTCAGGAACGCGTTGTCGACTTCGAGGCTCAGCGATTCCTTGCGGTACTCGCCACCGACGTTCAGCGCGATGCCCTCGCTCGCGAACGGCGACTGCACGCCATATTCGGCGCCCTTGAAGGTGAAGTTCGCGTTGAGGACGGTTTCCTTGTTCTCGCCCGACTGGAAGCCCGGGGTCTGGACATAGTTCAGCGCCTCGGGCGTGATCCCGGCCGCGCCGAAGATGTTGAGCGGGACGCAGTTCGGATCGGTGCCGTCGACGACCGAGCGGCAGACCGCCTGGCCGAGCGTCGCCGAGCCGGGACGCGTGTCGGTGATCGCGTCGAGCGCGCGCGTGGTGCGCGAGATCGAGAATTCGTTGCGATACACCTGGCTGAACACGGTGCTGCCGAACTGGCCATAGGCCTCGTACGAGATGCCCTTGTCGATATCGCCGGTCGCGCCCGCGACGAAGCGATACTGGGTATGGCGAAGATCCGCCTGGCGCCCGCCGCCCTCGACGTTGCGACGGCCGATGCGGACTTTCGCCTGCTGATACTGCGAGCCGTCCGGGTTGGTCAGGTTGACCACCGCGCCATTGGCGTCGGTCACCAGGTTGGACGCACGGCAGAAGGTCGAGACCTGCGCCGCCGACAGCAGCGGGTTGTTGCAGTTCAGGACCGTCGTGTTGTTGAAATCACCTGACGGCGCGATCTGCGCGACCGAGCGATCGTCCATGAACATGAAGTCGGCATAGGGCTTGAACGCGTCGCTGACTTCATACTTGGCGAGGAAGCCCGCGGTGTAGCGCGTGTCCGGACGCTGGTAATAGTTCAGCGGGTTGGCGTTGTAGAGCGTCCGCCCCGCGACGAGCTGGCCTGCTGCGTTCAGCGTATAGCCGGTCGGCGGCCCGCCCTCGGTCGCATCGCCGAGCGTGAAGTTCGCCGGGAATGCGGTGGCCGATCCGCCGCAGACATAATCGTTGCCGACATTGCCCGACGGCGCGTTCAGCCCGCACGAGCTATAGTCGCGCGACCCCTGCAGGATCGCGCCGATCTTGCGATAGCCGCCATAGCCGACGACATGGCCGCGGCCGTCGCTGGTGGCCGCGCCGACCTTGAAGTTGATGTCGAACTGCGTGCCGTCGAACGCCTGGCCGCTCGGCGCGGGATAGCCGCTTGCCGCCGACAGCGCCTGGAACCGCTCGCTGCGGTTGTTGTGGTTGTTGATGCCGCCCGACACGTCGACGCTGAAGCCTTCGTAATCGGTGTCGAGCACGAAGTTGACGACGCCCGCGATCGCGTCCGACCCATAGACCGAACCGGCGCCGCCGGTCAGCACGTCGACGCGCTTGATCAGCGAGGCGGGGATCATGTTGACGTCGGCGGCCGCACTCGCGGTGCTGCTCGACGAGGGGTTGCCCGGCATCAGGCGGCGGCCGTTGACCAGCACCAGCGTGCGCGATTCACCCAGGTTGCGCAGGTTGATCGTCGCCGTACCGGTCGAACCGTTCGACACCGACGAGGTCTGCGTCGCGAACGACGCCGGCAGGCTGTTGAGCACGTCCTCGATCCGCGTCGCGCCGCGCAGCTTGATGTCCGCCGCGTTGACCACGGTGATCGGGCTGGCAGAGGTCAGGTTGGGGTTCGAGATACGCGATCCGGTGACGACGATGTCGGTACCCGCGGCGGTCCCGGCTGCAGCGGGATCCTCGCTCGGCGTGTTTGAGACTGCCGGGGTCGTCGCTGCCGCGCCGTCGTCGCTGGTGGTGCTCTGCGGTGCGGGAGCCGGCTCGGCTGCCGGTGCAGTCTGGGCCGCTGCCGGAAGCGCCACGACGGCGCCCGCGATCATCGTGGACGCGAGCAGGCAATCCCGAAACATATGATTCCGCATGTATTCATTCCCCTTTCGCGCCGTCGATCCGTGATGACTGACGCGATGTGTTGCGGCGCGCTCCGGCGCACTGACTGGGGGCCGGTTACGCAAACGGCAGCGCTTTTGTCCAAAATAAAATTGTAAAATAGTAACGGATCATCGCATTGACGTACCATTGTTACAAAAAGGCAACATCGTGAATCCGGCGCCCTGCGGCGGGTTTTCCGAAGGAATCAAAGGGGATATTCCGGGGATGGCGGGCCCTGCGCGCCCCCGCCGCGGATCGGCCCCGGATTGCCGAAGCCGATACGAGGATGACACGGACATGCACATATCGACACGACGCGCGGCCCCCGGCCTGCTGATCGCCGGCCTGCTGACCACCGCCCTGTTGATCGCGGGCCTGCCGTCCGCTGCGACCGCGGGGTCGCCCCGCGGCGCACGCGCGCCCGTGCTGGTCGCGCTCACCCAGTGCCGCACGCTGCCGGAGGCCGCCGCGCGGCTCGCCTGTTTCGACCGCTCGGTCGCCGCGCTCGAACAGGCTGAAGCGAACCGGACGATCGTCATCATCGATCAGCAGCAGGTGCGCGAGACGCGACGCGCGGTGTTCGGCATCGCGCTCCCCGAGACCGGCCTGCTCGGCAAGGCCGAGGACCTGCCGCAGATCGAGGCGGTTCTCGCGGGTGCGTCGGTCGACGACTCCGGCCATTGGCGCTTCCAGCTCGCCGACGGCGCGCGCTGGATCCAGACCGACGACAATGTGATCGCCCGGCGCCCCCGCGCGAAGGATGCGGTCGTCATCAAGCGCGCCGCACTCGGCAGTTTCCGGATGAGCGTCGGCGGTCAGCCCGCGGTCAAGGTCCGCCGCCTCAACTAGACGTCGCGCGCTCTTACTTCATCACCCCCGCCACCAGCAGCGGATCGAGCTTCGCATCCCCCCAGCGCAGGCTCCAGTGGAGATGCGGGCCGGTCGCGCGCCCGCTATTGCCCACCGCGCCGACCGGCTGGCCCTGCGTCACCCGGTCGCCCGGCTTCACGTCGATCCGCGACAGATGCAGGAACGCGCTGTTCAGCCCCATGCCGTGGTCGATCATCAGCAGATTGCCCTCCAGCGTGAAGGGGTGATCCGCCGCCAGGATCACCACGCCGTCCGCGGGCGCGACCACGGTCGTCCCCGTCGGCCGCGCGATGTCGATCCCCGAATGATAGGAGCCCGCCTCGCCATTGGCATAGACGCGCTGCGACCCGAACAGCGTCGAGATCCGCCCCGTCACCGGCCAGACGAACGCCTGCCGCCAGCCGTCCGACACCGCCGCGATCCGCCGCGCCGCGACGATCTGCGCCAGCTCACCGGGGCGCACGCGCGCGAATTCGGGTGCGGGTACCGGATATTTGGGCAGGCTCGACAGCCGCGAAATGTCCCAGCCGCGCGCCGCGATTCCCAGCGGCTGCTGCACGACGCGCCCGTCCGCCAGCGTCGCGACGAGCATCGCCTGCGTCCCCGCATCACGGTCGAACCCCGCGACGAAGCGGCGATCGGGCGTGACCGTCACCGCCCGCCCGTCGAGCGTCAGCGTGCGCGTCCCCACAGGCGCAGTGCCCAGGATCAGCCCGCCCTGGCTCAGCGTCCCGGTCCAGACGAACCCCGTCGCCGCGGGAACGGCCGCGACAGGCGAAGGCACGGTCTGCGCGACGCCGCCCGACGCCAGCAGCGCCAATGGCAGCGCCAACGGCAGCAGCAGCGGGCGGATCACCGCGGTTTCATCGCCTCGGCGGCGCCCGCCGCGGTCGCATAGGCCTCCTGCCGCTCGACGCTCCAGTAGCGCAGATCCTCGAGCAGGATGCGGTGGCCGGTGACCGCGCACACGACATGATCCCCCGGGCTCAGCACGCGAAACCCGTTCGCCATGTAATGCAGCTTGGCGGCGCGGTCGGAATTGGACATCAGCATCGGGTTTCTCTCGTCGTCACAGGGGGAAGGATCAGAACAGGGTCGGCTGGCGCGGCGGCGTGGCCGAAGGAGACGGGGCGGCAGGCGGCGTCGGCCGGCTCGCCGGCTTCGGCCTGGCGGCGACCTCGCTGTCACCGCCTTCGACGGTGGCATCGACCATCCCGTCGCGGAAATGCAGCGTCAGCGCGCCCGCTGCACGCGCCGCCGCCGCCGACGCGAGCGTCGTGCCCCCCGGAGCCCGAGACGTCACCCGCGCATAGCCACGGTCGAGGATCGCATCGGGGTTGAGCGACTGGACCAGCCGCCACGTCGCGTCGAGCCGCGCCCGCGCGCCCTCCAGCTTGCGCTCGAGCGTCGCCGGCCGCAGCGCCGCGCCCGACCGGTCGAGGCTCCCGCGCGCCAGCGTCAGCCGCCGCTCGAGCCCGCGGTCGAGCCGCTGCCCGGCATCGTCCGCGCGCTGCCGCTGCGGGCCGAGCAGCTGGTCGTGCCTGGGCAGATGCCGCGCCAGCGCGTCGAGCCGCTCGCGCCCGCGCTCGACATAGCGCCGCGCACACCGCTCGGTCCGGTTGCGGTGGCTGTCGATCGTCAGCCTCAGGTCGGCGAGCACCGGCACCGCGATCTCGGCCGCCGCGGTCGGCGTCGGCGCGCGCAGGTCGGCGGCATAGTCGCACAGCGTCGTGTCGGTCTCATGGCCCACCGCGGAGATGATCGGGATCGAACAGGCGGCGACCGCGCGCACCACGACCTCCTCGTTGAACGACCACAGATCCTCGACCGACCCGCCACCACGCGCGACGATCACCAGATCGGGGCGCGGCACCGGTCCGCCGGGCGTGATCGCATCGAACCCGCGCACCGCCGCGGCGATCTCGGCGGCCGACCCCTCGCCCTGCACCTTGACCGGCCAGACGATGACATGCGTCGGACAGCGATCCTCGAGCCGGTGGAGAATGTCGCGGATCACCGCGCCCGTCCCCGACGTGACGACGCCGATCACCTGCGGCATGAACGGCAGCGGCTTCTTGGCCGCCGCGTCGAACAGCCCCTCGCCGCCGAGCTTCGCCTTCAGTTTCTCGAGCAGCGCCATCAGCGCGCCCGCGCCCGCCAGCTCCATCCGGTCGATCACGATCTGGTATTTCGACCGCCCGGGATAGGTCGTCAGCTTGCCCGTCGCGATCACCTCGACCCCGTCCTGCGGCACGAAGGCGAGCCGCGCCGCGCTCCCCTTCCAGATCACGCCGTCGATCACCGCCTGATCGTCCTTCAGCGCCATGTAGCAATGCCCCGACGCGACGCGCTTCCATCCCGAAATCTCGCCGCGCAGGCGGACATGGCCGAATTCGCCCTCGACCATCCGCTTCAGCTTGAACGCGAGTTCGCCGACCGACATGGCGAGTGCGTTGTCGCCGGCGACCGGCTCGGCTACCAGCCGCCCCATATCGCTCGCCAGCATGTCGCTGGACACGACGTCATCGGAAAAGGGATCGGGCATGAACGTCCTGCTGTTGGGCTCGGGGGGCCGCGAACATGCGCTCGCGTGGAAGCTGGTGCAATCGGCCAGCTTTTCTCCAGGCCTCGATACGCTCTATGCCGCGCCGGGCAACCCCGGCATTGCCAGCCTTGCGACGCTCGTGCGTCTCGATGCGACGGATCACGCATCGGTCGTCGCCTTCGTCCGCGAAAAGGCCATCGGCCTCGTCGTGATCGGCCCCGAGGCGCCGCTCGTCGACGGCCTCGCCGATACGCTGCGCGCCGCCGCCATCCCCGTCTTCGGTCCGTCCAGGGCCGCCGCCCAGCTCGAAGGGTCGAAGGGCTTCACCAAGGATCTGTGCGCGCGCGCAGGCATCCCGACCGCGGGCTATGTCCGCGTCGCGAGCCGTGCCGACGCCGACGTCGCGCTCACCCGCATTTTCTCGCTGCCCGTGGTCATCAAGGCCGACGGGCTCGCCGCGGGCAAGGGCGTCGTCATCGCCTTCACCCGCGCCGAGGCCGATGCCGCGCTCGACGCGCTGTTCGCGGACGGCGAGGCGGAGGCGGTGATCGAGGAATTCCTCGAAGGCGAGGAGGCGAGCCTCTTCGTCCTCACCGACGGCACCACGCTGATGCCGTTCGGCTCGGCGCAGGATCACAAGCGCGTCGGCGAGGGCGATACCGGCCCCAATACCGGCGGCATGGGCGCGTACAGCCCCGCCCCCGTCCTTACCGCCGCGCTCGAACAGCGCGCGCTCGACGAGATCGTCGCGCCCACGGTCGCGGCGATGGCGGCGGACGGGATCCCGTTCAGCGGCGTCCTCTATGCCGGCCTCATGCTCACCGCGCAGGGCCCCAAGCTGATCGAATATAACGCGCGCTTCGGCGATCCCGAGACGCAGGTGCTGATGATGCGGTTCGAGGGCGACCTGATCGCGACGATGCTCGCAGTTGCAGAAGGTCGCCTCGCCGACCTCCCCCCCGCCCGCTTCAGCCCCGCCACCGCGCTGACCGTGGTGATGGCGGCTAAGGGCTATCCCGGCACGCCAAAAGCCGGCGGCGCGATCATCGGCCTCGATTCGGCACGCGCGGCAGGCGGCACCGTCTTCCACGCCGGCACCCGGCTCGAGGATGGCGGCCTCGTCGCCGCGGGCGGCCGCGTCCTCGCGGTCACCGCCACCGGCGACGACCTCGCCTCGGCGCAAGCCAACGCCTACCGCGCGGTCGAGGCGATCGATTTCGAAGAAGGCTTCTACCGCCGCGACATAGGCTGGCGCGAACTCACCCGCTGACCCAAAGCAAAAAGCCCCTCCCCTTCAGGGGAGGGGTTGGGGTGGGGCGCATCCCCAACCGCAACGCCAGCGATAGCGCCGAGAACCACGCATTAAGTCTCGCCCCCCCCGACCCACCCCGCTACTATAGGCAAATGAACGAAACTTCCGCGACGTCCGCCTCGGGCGACAGCCTGCTCCCCGACGGCATCACCACGCTGACGACGATCCATTTCGCGATCATCGCGGTGCTCGCGCTCTTCGTGATCGCCGGGCTGCTCTGGGGCATCAAGGCCAAGCGCAGCCGCAAAAAGGCGTCGCGCGACGTCATCGCCAACGCCCGCGAAGCCGGCGTCGAACCCGCTCCCGAGCGGGTGACCCGGCCCCGTCGCGCCGGGCGGGTCAATAGAGGCCGGGGACTTCGCGTTGCGGGGTGGTGGGGTGGTCGGGGATGAGCAGCGCGCGCGTGGGGAGATCGGTCGTCGGCGCGGGCGTGCTGGTACGGGCCGACGCGGTGGCCGCGGTCGCGGTGACCGGCAGGCAGCTGCGGCCGGCGAGGAAGTCGATCGCCTGGCGCGTCGAGGCTTCGCGCGGGTCGCCGAGCGGATAGCGGATATCGTCCTCGGCCCGGCAGCTTGCCTCGACCGTGCCGGCGAGCCCGTCATAATAGGCACCCTGGCGTGCGGCGTTCTGCGTCGACAGCGCGACCACGCGCAGACGGTCGTCGCAGGCGGCGCGGTCGAGCCCGATCTGGCCGACGGGCTTGCCATAGGTGTTCGTACCGATCAGCCCGGCAGCGCTGTGCAGATAGGGGATCATCGCGTTGATGACGAGTTCGCTCGCCGAGGCGGTCCCGCCCGTGCCGATGAACGCGACGCGCGTCGGCGCGATCGATTCGGGCTGCGGCGCGAAGAAGCGCGTCGTGTTGTTGGCGGATTTTTCGGTGCGGAAGGTGGTGTAGCTCGACACTTCGGACGTCGCGCGGTTGCGACCGAGCAGGTCGGTCATCAGCTCTGCGATCGAGATCAGCCCGCCGCCATTATAGCGCAGGTCGATGACGATATCGGTGACGTTCTGCGCGCGGAAGCTGGCAAAGGCGGCGCGCAGCGCGGGGTCGGCGGTCGAGATGAACGTCCGGAGGTTGATATAGCCATAGTTGCGCCCGCCATCGGCGATGACCTTCGCGCCGTAGCGGCTCGAGACCGGGAGCAGCGCAAAATCGGTCTTGGTCAGCGTGATGTCGCGCGTGCCCTGCGCATCGCGGATCTGCAGCACGCGCCTGGTGCCGACCGTGTCCGGGCCGAGCGCGGTCGAGACGCCCGCGCTGCCCTCTGCGGCGAAGATCGCGCTGACGGTCCGCAGCGTGTTGGCGTTGGTCCCGATCGCGACGATTTCCGCACCGCGATCGACCTGCGCCGCCAGCGCGGCGCCGCCTTCGAAGGATTCGATGACATAAGCGCGCCGCCCGCTGCCATCGATGCCGAGACGGAAGCCGAAGCCGGCATTGGAACCCGCCTCATAATAGGCGTCCTCCTCCTTGATCGACGTCAGATAGGTGAAATAGCGGTCGCGGCGCTGGCCGCGCGCGGTCGCGGTCAGCGCGTCGATATAGGCGTCGACGGTCGTATAGGGTGTCGGGTCGAGGCTGGCGGGCAGCGTCTCGGGGAACAGATACCATTCGCGCAGCTGGCCTGCGACCCAGTCCTGGCGCTCGCGCAGGCTGCATCCGGCAACGGTCGTCGGGGTGGTCGTGCCGGTGGTCGGGGTGGACACCCCGGGCGTACCGCCGGTCGATCCCGACACCGCGCCGGAGTCTCCGCCGCACGCACTCAACATAGCCAGCATCGCCAGGCTGGCGCCGATCCGTCCGTTACGCATACTCATTCCCCCATTTGTCACGATGCTAGCCGGGAAGATCGGGGCTGTCAGCGTAGAATTCCGCCCGTTTCGAGGCTTGTCCGGCGACCGTCGGAACGGCCATTGCGGGGCGGGGCGCGCATGCCTAGATTGTCGTCATGAACACCTTCCTCGTCATCCTCCTAATCGCGGCGATGATCGCGACGCTCGTTGCTCTGGTGCGCGGGGTGGTGACGTTCCTGCAGGACCAGTCGGCGCAGGTGAAGGACGGGGGGCCGAGCGCCGCGTCGCTGAAATCGAACCGGATGATGCAGCAGCGCATCTTCTTCCAGGCGATCGCGATCCTGATCGTCGTGCTGATCCTGTTCGCCGCGGGCCGGACCTGAGCCCGAAGGGCGTAACGTCATGGTGAAGCTGAACAAAATTTACACGCGGACCGGCGACGCGGGGACCACGGGGCTGGTCGACGGGTCGCGCGTGTCCAAGGCGTGCCCGCGGATGCAGGCGATCGGCGATGTCGACGAGGCGAACAGCGCGATCGGCGTGGCCGCGGTGGCGCTGGGCGATCATCCGCTTGGCCGAGCGCTCGAGCGGATCCAGAACGACCTGTTCGATCTCGGCGCGGACATCGCGACGCCGGGCGAGGATTTCGCGCCTTCCGAAATGACGCTGCGGATCATCGGTTCGCAGGTCGAGCGGCTCGAAGGCGAGATCGACGCGATGACCGCGCAGATGGCGCCGCTCACCAGCTTCATCCTGCCGGGCGGATCGCCGGGCGCTGCGGCGCTGCATCTGGCGCGCGCGATCACGCGGCGCGCCGAGCGCGCGGTGGTCGCGGTCGACGACCCGATCAATCCGCTGGCATTAGCGTATGTTAACCGCTTGTCGGATTTCCTGTTCGTCGCCGCGCGTGCGGTGAACCAAAACGGGGCGAGCGACGTTCTTTGGCGACCGGGGGCAACGCGCGGATAGCGCTCCGTATCGCTGCATCCTTTTATAAGGGGCCATGCCGCGTGCATCGCCCGCACGAGGACAGTCGATGCCGAACCCCGTCCCCACCCATAATCCCGCGACCCTGCCTGACACGGACGCGCTCGGTGCGCGGTTCGCTGCCGTGCGCGACCTGTCGATTGCGCTGGCTGCGCCGCTGTCGGATGCGGATGCGACGGTGCAGTCGATGCCCGACGCGTCGCCGACCAAATGGCATCTGGCGCATACCAGCTGGTTCTTCGAGACGTTCGTGTTGCGCGATCATGTCGCGGGCTACCGGCTGCACGACGAACGCTTCCCGTTCCTGTTCAACAGCTATTACGAGGCGGAAGGCCGGCGGCATGCCCGCGACCGGCGCGGGATGATCACGCGGCCGACGCTCGACGAGGTGCGGGCGTACCGCGCGCATGTCGATGCGGCGCTGATCGCGGCGCTGCCCGACCTGCCCGAGGCGGCGCGCGAGCTGGTGGCGCTGGGCTGTCATCACGAGGAGCAGCACCAGGAATTGCTGGTGACCGACATCCTCCATTTGTTTTCGGAAAATCCCCTCGAGCCCGCGGTCTGGGCCGCGCCGCGCAAGGTGCCGGTCGAGATGCCGGGCGCGATCGGCTGGATCGAGCGCGACGCCGGGATCGCGCGGATGGGGCATGACGGTGACGGCTTCGCGTTCGATTGCGAGACGCCGCGGCACGACACGCTGCTCGCGCGCCACGCGATCGCCGACCGGACGGTGACCAATGGCGAATGGGCGGCGTTCATTGCCGATGGCGGATACCGCGAGCCGCGCCACTGGCTCGCCGATGGCTGGGCCTGGGTGAAGGCGGAGGGCGTCGTCGCGCCGATGTACTGGGAAGAACGCGACGGGGGCTGGACGCGGTTCGGGCTCGACGGGCGGCGCGCGATCGATCCCGCCGCGCCGGTGACGCATGTCAGCTTCTACGAGGCGGACGCCTATGCCAGCTGGGCAGGCGTGCGGCTGCCGACCGAGGCCGAATGGGAGGCCGTCGCGGCGGACTATGCCGGCGATGGCGGCAACCAGATGGATGCGGCGGGCCCGGTCGAGCCGCGACCGGCACGCGCCGGCGACCCGGCCTTTTTCGGCGACGTCTGGGAATGGACGGGGAGCGCCTATCGCCCCTATCCCGGCTTCCGCGCGGTCGAGGGTGCGGTCGGCGAGTATAATGGCAAGTTCATGAGCGGGCAGTTCGTGCTGCGCGGCGGGAGCTGCGCGACGCCGCGCGGCCATGCGCGCGCGAGCTACCGCAATTTCTTCTACCCGCACCAGCGCTGGCAGTTCACCGGCGTCCGGCTTGCCAAGGATATCTGATGTTGAAGCGTGAAATCGAAGACGGCGAGCAGAGCCTGGCCGACCCCGCCTTCCGGGCGGACGTGCTCGCCGGGCTGGAACGGCGGCCGCGCGCGATTCCGGCGCGCTGGTTCTACGACCGGCGCGGGTCGGAGTTGTTCGAGGCGATCACCGACCTGCCCGAATATTATCCGACGCGGACCGAGCGCTCGATTCTCGAGACCGCCTGCCCCGAGGTCGCCGAGATTGCCGGCGCGGGACGTGCGGTGGTCGAATTCGGGTCGGGGTCGTCGACCAAGACGCCGATCCTGCTGAGCGCGGTGGCGCCGTCGGTCTATGTGCCGATTGATATCTCGGGTGATTTCCTGCGCGAATCGTCGCGGGTGCTCGCGGCGCAGTTCCCCGAGCTGCTGGTCCTGCCGTTCGAGGCGGATTTCATGCGGCCGCTGGCATTGCCGAAGACGATCGCGGACACGTCCAAGCTCGGTTTCTTTCCGGGGTCGACGATCGGCAACATGATCCCGCTGATGGCGGTCGACCTGTTGAAGGCGATGCGCGCGTCGCTCGGGATCGGCGCGATGCTGCTGATCGGGATGGACCGGATCAAGGATCCGGCGGTGCTGGTCCCCGCCTATGACGATGCGCAGGGCGTGACCGCGGCGTTCAACATGAACCTGCTCGAACGGATCAACCGCGAGCTCGACGCCGACGTGCCGGTCGAGGCGTTCCGGCACAAGGCGGTGTGGAACGACGACCGCGCGCGGATCGAGATGCATCTCGAGGCGCAGCGCGACGCCGCGTTCACGATCGAGGGGCGGCCGTTCGATATCGCCGCGGGCGAGACGATCCACACCGAGAACAGCCACAAATACGGGTCGCGCGATGCGCGGATCCTGCTGCGGTCGGGCGGGTGGACGCCGATCCGCGAATGGACCGATCCGGCGGGGTTGTTCTCGCTGTACCTGGCGGAAGCACAGGCGGAGCGGCCGGCGCCGTAAGGGCGGGGCGGCTGGGTGAGGGCGGGGCAGGTGCTTCGACTTCGCTCAGCACGAACGGGGTTTGGTGTTTTGCGGCCCCGTTCGCCCTGAGCGCAATCGAAGGGCGCGCCGGGTGCGCGCCGCTTCGACTTCGGTCGTTTGTAATCAGCGGCCTGCGGCGTCGTCCGCGTTCATCGGCTCGTCGCCCTGCTTCTTGGCCTCTTCGTAGCGCTCGATCGCCTCAATCGTGATGCGCTTGGCTTCCTCGGCATCGCCCCACTTGCCGACGCGGACCCACTTCTTCTTCTCAAGGTCCTTATAGTGGGTGAAGAAATGCTCGATCTGCTCGAACACGATCTCGGGCACGTCGGCACGGCCGCCGACGTTCGAATAATAGGGGAACACGTCGTTGACGGGGACGCAGACGAGCTTCTCGTCGCCGCCGGCCTCGTCCTCGAGGTTGAGCACCGCGATCGGGCGCGCGCGGACGACGCAGCCGGGGATGAACGGCGAGCGCGCGATCACGAGCGCGTCGAGCGGGTCGCCATCGGGGCTGAGCGTGTGCGGCACGAAGCCGTAATTGGCGGGGTAGCGCATCGGCGTGTGCAGGATGCGGTCGACGAACAGCGCGCCCGATGCCTTGTCGAACTCGTACTTCACGGGCTCGCCGCCGGTCGGGACTTCGATGATGACGTTCAGGTCTTCGGGCGGATTCTTACCCGTCGGGATGAGGTCGATACGCATGGCGGTCCTTTCAGAAATGGCGGTGCCGGCCGCTTCCCCTTGGGGAGGCGGCCGGCACCGGAAAAATATCAAAACTGTCAGCGCGGCATCAGCAACTTGTCCAGTCCGCCGTCACCTGTACCGACCTTCTCGAGCCGCGGATAGCGCGGGCCGTCATGGTAATCGAGCGAGACGTCGCGGAATCGCTCGTTGTTTTTTACAGTCAGACGGATCGGCAGCTTGGTGCCCTGGGCCGCCAGAATTGCCGCTTTCATGCGGTCCGACGAGTAGGATTCGCCGTTGACCGCCTCGATTTCTGTACCGACGTCGATCCCGGCGCGGAACGCAGGGCTGTCCCAGATCGAGGCAGTCACGACGCCGTCCTTGTTCATCACCAGCCCCAGCGAATAGCTGACATCGGTGCCGCGGGTCTTCTCCGCCTGCTTCAGATACGGGCTCTGCACGGGGCCATAGACCAGCTTGTAGCCGTTCATCGCAAAGCCGTTGATCGGCGCGGGCTTGCCCGTCTCGGTCAGGCGCGTGGTGAAGAAGCCGGCCCAGTCATAGGGCAGGATCCCGTTCAGTGTCTTGGCCACATCGTCGAACGTGTAGGTGACCTCGCCGTAATCGCCGTTACGGATGCCGAAGAAGGCTCGCGCGAAATCGTCGATCGACTTGGTGCCGCCCGACTTCTGGCGGAGCATCGCGTCGACCTCCATCCAGACCATCAGCCCTTCGTTGTAGTAATCCTCCGAGCGCTGCCAGCTGGTCCAGCCCTTGGGACGACGCGACGAGATGACCGGATCGTTGGTGGTGTCGATCAGCGGGCGCCACTGGCGACCCTGCGCGGTGTCGTAGGTGCCCAGAATCGAGGCATAGCCGTCGAGCGTGTCCTGCTTGCTGACCAGACCCGAGCGCGCCTGGAGCACATAGCCCCAGAACTGCGTCTGGCCCTCATAGACCCAGAGCAGCGAGTTGCGCATCGGCGTGCGGAAATCGGGCGTCCACAGATCGGCGCCGCGGCGGAACTTGCCGTCCCAGCTGTGCGTGAATTCGTGCGGCAGCAGGTTACGGGCCGACGCGCCCGTCTCCCATTCGGTGAAATAGCCGGGGCGGACGCCGTTTTCCGAGCTGCGATGATGTTCGAGCCCGATCCCGCCGAGCTGGTCGGTGATCGAAAGCAGGAACTCGTAATGATCATAATGCTCGGCGCCGAAGGTGCGCGCGGCCTGGTCGACGAGCCGCTTATGCGCATCGATCTGTTCGGGCTTGGCGGCGAGCTGGTCGGGGGTGTCGGCGAAGACGTTGAGGTCGACCTTCGGGCTCAAAGGCCAGACCTTGCCGTATTTGCCCGCGAGGATCGGCGAATCGACGAGGATCTCGTAATTGGTCCGGTCATAGGCATAGGTCGCGCCCGAGACCTTGGCGGGGACCGCACCCGCGGCGGTCCAGCCGGTCGGATAGGTGACCGTCATCTTCACCGGGATCTGACGCGTATAATAACCGGCGGGGTAGAGGCTGACCGAGTTCGGCTGGAGGCTGATCATCGTCGGGGTCATGACGACACGGCCCTGGTCCGCCTTGGTCGCGGAGATGAACTGGAAGGTCGCGTCGAGCTGTCTGGTGCCCGCGGGGACGTCGATGTGGAAGGCGTAGACGTCGACCGGATCGCGCGTCCAGGGAAGGATCCGGCCGTTCGCGCGGATCACCAGCCCGGCGAGCTTCTCGATCTCGCCGCGTGGCGCATGGTTGCCGGGCAGCCATTTCGGGAAGAGCAGCGCCATCTTGCCCGACTTCGCGACGGGGATCGTCTCCTTCACGCGGAAGATGCCGCGCTCGGTATCGGTCGCGTCGATGTCGAGCAGGATCGTGCCGGGATAGGGCGTGTCCTGCGCGGCGGGGATCGTGTCGACGAACGGCACCGGCTGTGGTGCGGTGTTGCCGGCGGGGACTTGAGCGACCGCGGGAAGTGCAGACGCGAGCAGGGATGCGACGAGAAGCTTGCGGATCAAGGAAAAGGCCTTCGGCAGAGAGACGATGGTCAAGGTGTAAGCGGCAGAAAGGGCAGTCGTCCAGCCCTTTGCCGGGAGGTATAGTTCACCCGGTCACCATGACCTCTTCCCGTCATCCTGACGAACGTCAGGACCCAGGGTTACGGGCGGTGGCGTGTCTGGCTCTGGGTCCTGACGTTCGTCAGGATGACGAAACAGCGACGGACCCGCGTCAGCTGCTGCCGAGCACGTTGATGGTGAAGGCGAGCACGCCGATGTTGAAGACGAACGCCGCCATGCACTGGCCGAGCGCGACCTTGCGCACGCGCCGCGACGTGATCTCGACGTCGGAGGTCTGGAAGGTCATGCCGAGCGTGAAGGCGAAATAGGCGAAGTCCCAGTAATCGGGCTCGGCGCAGGAGGGGAAATCCAGCCCGCCCGCATCGCTGCCATCCGCGGCGTCGCTGTAGAACAGATGCGCATAATGCAGCGTGTAGACCATGTTCGAGAACAGCCAGGCGAGCACCAGGGTCGCGACCGAGATCAGGATCGCGACGAGATCGGTCTTGCCCTGCAATTCCTTCGCCACCGCGACGAGCACGACGATCAGGATCGTCCCGCTGAACGCGAGCAGCACCGCGCGGTTGGCGTCGTTTTCGTCCGCATAGCGCCGCATCCGCTCCGCGGTGGCGTTGCCGAACAAGGTCGCGACGGTGGCAAGGAACAGGACTGCGGCGATATCGAAGGCTGCCATCGTGCCGCGCCCCAGACCCAGTCGGGGGATCAGCGCGACGAGGCCGATCGCGAAAACGCATGCGAACAGCACGAAGCGCGGCGGGGCGATGCGCCGGCCGAGCCCCCAATAGCGGACGTCGTTGCTCATGTGACGGCGCTAGCGCTTCGCGGGCACGTCGCCTAGATACGCGCGCATCATGGCCAGAACAGAAACCCCGCGTCGCATCCGCGGCACTCAGGACATCTTCGGCGACGAGCAGCGCCGTTTCGCGCATGTTCTCAGCACCTTCGAACGCGTGCGTGCGTTGTATTGCTTTCAGCGGATCGACATCCCGGTGTTCGAATCCACCGCGGTGTTCGCGCGCTCGCTCGGCGAGACGACCGACGTCGTGTCGAAGGAGATGTATACGTTCGAGGATCGCGGCGGGGATTCGCTGACGCTGCGGCCCGAATTCACCGCCGGGATCGCGCGTGCCTATCTGACCGAGGGGTGGCAGCAGTTCGCGCCGCTCAAGATCACGACGAGCGGCCCGGTGTTCCGCTACGAACGCCCGCAAAAGGGGCGGTTCCGGCAGTTCCACCAGATCGACGCCGAGGTGATCGGTGCGGCGGAGCCCGCGGCGGACGTCGAACTGCTGGTGCTGGCGGACCAGCTGCTGCGCGAGCTCGGCATTGCCGACGGCGTGACGTTGCAGCTGAACACTTTGGGCGATGCCGACACGCGCGAGGCATGGCGTGCGGCGCTGGTCGCGCATTTCGAGGCGCATCGCGGCGAGCTGTCCGAGGACAGCCTGACGCGGCTCGAGAAGAATCCGATGCGGATCCTCGATTCGAAGGATCCGAAGGACCGCCCGATCGCGGACAGCGCCCCCGACATCGACGCGTATCTGACGCCCGAGGCGCGCGCGTTCTTCGACGCGGTGACCGCCGGGCTCGATGCCGCGGGTGTCGCGTGGGAGCGCAATGCACGGCTGGTCCGCGGGCTCGATTATTACCGGCACACCGCGTTCGAGTTCGTGACCGATCGGCTGGGGTCGCAGGGCACCGTGCTGGCCGGCGGGCGCTATGACGGGTTGATCGGGTCGCTCGGCGGGCCCGAGACGGCGGGTGTCGGCTGGGCGGCGGGGGTCGAGCGGCTGGCGATGCTGCTGGAGGAGCCGGCGGCGGCGGGGATCGATGCGGTGGTCGTGCCGATGGGTGCCGCGGCCGAAGCGCGCGCGACCGGCATCGTTGCGGACCTGCGGCGTGCGGGCGTGGCGGTCGAGATGGCGTATAAGGGCAAGATGAAGGCGCGGATGGCGAAGGCGGATGCGCTCGGCGCGCGGTTTGCGATCATTCTCGGCGATGACGAGCTCGCCAAGGGCGTCGGCGCGGTGAAAGCGCTCGCGACCGGCACGCAGACCGAGGTCGCGTTCGCCGATCTGGCGGAGGCGCTGCGTTGAGCCTCCCCGTCATCCCGGCGCAGGCCGGGATCCAGCGCCATGAAGGCTGCGCCCGATCACCCTGGATCCCAGCGTTCGCGGGGATGACGCAAGAGGGAGCGTCCGCATGACCCAGATCTCCCCGGACCGGATTCGCGCGATCGAGGCGCGGCGGGACGAGTTGCAGGCGCTGATGTCGACCGGCGACCTGCCGTCGGATCGTTTCGTCGCGGTGTCGAAGGAATATGCCGAGCTCGAACCCGTCGCGCAGGCGGCGACCGAAGTGCGGCGGCTGCGGCAGGAGGCCGAGAGCCTCGCCTTCATGGCCGAGGATGCAGATGACGAACTGCGCGCGATGGCGTCGGAGGAATTGCACGAGAATCGCACGCTGCTCGAGACCGCGGACCGCAAGCTCGCGCTCGCGCTGCTGCCGCGCGATTCCGCGGACGAGCGCTCGGCGATGCTCGAGGTGCGCGCGGGGACAGGTGGGGACGAGGCGGCGCTGTTCGCGGGCGACCTGTTCCGGATGTACCAGCGTTATGCCGAATCGCAGGGCTGGCGGGTCGAGCTGATCTCCGGATCGTCGTCGGACGCGGGCGGCTTCAAGGAAGTCGTCGCCAGCGTCACGGGGCAGGGCGTGTTCGCGAAGCTGAAGTTCGAAAGCGGCGTCCACCGCGTCCAGCGCGTGCCCGCGACCGAGGCGGGCGGCCGGATCCACACCTCGGCGGCGACCGTCGCGGTGCTGCCCGAGGCGGAGGAGGTCGACGTCAAGATCGACGACAAGGACCTGCGCATCGACGTCTATCGCTCGTCGGGGCCGGGCGGCCAGTCGGTCAACACGACCGACTCTGCCGTGCGGATCGTGCACATCCCGACCGGGCTGACGGTGATCCAGCAGGACGAGAAGTCGCAGCACAAGAACAAGGCCAAGGCTTTGCGCGTGCTGCGGACGCGGCTCTACGAGGCGGAGCGCGACCGGCTGCATGCCGAGCGCGCGGGCGCGCGCAAATCGATGGTCGGGTCGGGCGATCGATCGGAGCGGATCCGGACGTATAATTTCCCGCAAGGCCGCGTGACCGATCACCGCATCAACCTGACGCTGCACCGGCTGCCGGAAATCGTCGCGGGCGACATGGCCGAGCTGATCGGCGCGCTGGTGTCGCAGGACGAGGCGGACCGGCTGGCGCAGCTGGATGGCTGAGCCTGGCTGCTTCTCCCCCTCCCGCTCGCGGGAGGGGGCCGGGGGGTGGGCG
>NZ_LR733875.1:2721034-2829591 GCF_902506585.1 Sphingomonas sp. T1 | reverse complement strand
GGGGGAGCGGGGTCAGCCAGGTGGGGACCTGGTTCTTTGCCATCTGCGCGTAGAAGCCGTTGGGGCTGCGGGCCTTGTAGTTGGTCGATTCCGCCGCGTTGGGGCAGAGCAGCAACAGGGTCGCGCCGTGGCGTTTGATGATCGCGTGGGCTTCGTCGGGGGTGCGGCCGAAGGCGTGCTGGACGTCGAGGATCGCAGCGCCGTTGCGGTGATAGGGGCCGGCGATCGCATTGTGGTGCGTGATCGTGATCAGCCGCGGACCCATGTCGACGAAGGTGAAGATCGTCTGCGCGGGGTATTTGTTCAGCGCGAGCAGCACGGTGGTGCGCAGGCAGTTGCCGGTCGCCATGTTGACGCGCTTTTCATAGCCCTTGGGCTTGCCCACGGGGACGTATTTGAGCGCGATGCCGACGAAGAAGCCCGAGACGATCACCAGCGCGCCCGCGGTGCCGAGCACGCGCACCAGCATCGAGCGGTGGCCGAGCAGCCGGGGGACGATCACCCAGGCGAGCGCGACGCCGCCGGGGACCGCGAGCATCTGCGCCGCGGGACCGGCGCGGACCTGCCACAACAGCATCAGCACCGCGAAGGTGGTGAACAGCGCGACCGCGACCCAGCCGATCGCGCTCGGGCGGCGGCGTGCGCGCCATGCGGCGAACAGCGCGCCAAGCAGGCCGATCACCGGCAGCGTCGCGATCGCGACGCCGGTGCGCCAGCTGTGCTTGTAGATCGGTTTCGCCTCACGGACATTGTTCAGCCAGTTGCGCTGAAGCTCGGGCGAGACGCCCTCGGGCCGGGCGAGGCATTGCGGGAACATCAGCGCGAAGCCGATCACGATCGCCGCGCCCGCCGCGACCGCGAGCGCGAGCCGCACCCCGCGTGATGCAGGGCCGAAGCGCGCGAGCAGGAAGAGGAGCATTCCGGCGGCGATCATCACGCTGAGCCACACGGGCGTCAGCGCGTCGCAGCGCATCGCCTGGTTCGCGTTCGAGGCGAACAGTGCGAAACCGAGCGTGCTGCCGCCACCCAGCGTCAGCGCATAGACCGCGAGCCGCGGCGCCTCGGCGCGGTCCCAGACCCAGCGCAGTGCGATGATCGCGCCCGCCATCGCGGCATAGGGGAGAAGTTCGAGCCCGATCGAGAGCGACACCGCGCTCGCGATCCCGACCAGCGCGCCGCCGCGTCGCGCGCGCGGGTCGCACAGGCCGGCGAGCGTGAGGCTGAGCATCGCGAGCTGCCAGCCGTGATGGTCGATGCGTTCGGGCATGTACATCAGCATCGTCGCGGTCGCGCCGACGAGGAACAGGATCGCGAGCGGCCAGGCGAGCGGGTGGATCAGCCGCCGCACGGTCGCGCCGATGCCGAGCATCGCGATCGACAGCGGCAGCAAGGGCGCGATCCCGCAGGCGAGCCGTTCGGCCCAGCTGTTGCTGGTGAACAGGCGGAAGAAGAGGATGAGGCCGGCGATCGGCAGGTCGACGATCCGGCTCCAGTGGATGTCGAAGCCGGCGGGCGGGTTCATCCGGTACTGGCGCAGATCATACCAGCCCTGGCCGTCCAGCCATGCGCGGACCTGCATCAGGCGCATATTGTCGTCGGTATCGCCGAGCGACAGCCAGCGGACCTGACCCCAGCGGTCGGCCAGCGACCAGGCGGCGACGCCGAGCCATGCCAGCAGCGTCAACGCGACCCAGTGGCGATCGAGCAGGTCGCGCCCCCGCTGCCATGGGGACTGGTGGGGCTGATCCAAAACGCTTTCCTCCTGACCGCGCGCGGACTAATGCGCGGGGCGTGACGTTGAGCGCCGCTGTATCGACGCGCGTGTAAAGAACAAGGCGGGCATGCAGGCGATCAGGCGACAGATGGACCAGATGCGGGCGAGCGGCGTGCTCGGCCAGCTCTTCCGCTTCGGGATTGCGGGCGGGCTGTCGAGCGTGATCTATTCGCTCGTCTATCTGCCGCTGACCAAGTTCGTGTTTCCGCCCGAGCAGGCGGTCGCGGCGGTGCCGTTCGCCTTTGCCGTCGCGGTGACCGCGGGCTATTTCCTGCACAGCCGGTGGAGCTTCAAGGGGCATGCCGCCGAGCCGGGCGGGGCCAAGCACGTCAAGTTCGTGCTGGTGCAGGGGACGGGGCTCGCGCTCAACGCGCTGATCACCTGGGTCGGGACCGCGTTCCTTCATCTGCATCCCTGGGTACCGCTGGTCCCCGCGGTGTTCCTTGCCGCGATCGTGACGTTCGTGCTCAACCGCTTCTGGGTATTCTCTTGATTATGGCCGATTGCTGATGGACCGCATCGTTTACGACCGGATGGCCGCGCATGATTCCACGCACTGGTGGTACCGCGCGCGCCGCGACATCCTGGCGGATTATCTGACGCGCTATGGCGGCCTGCCGGCGGATGCGAAGATCCTCGAGATCGGCTGCGGAACGGGGCATAATCTGCCGATGCTGGCGGGGTTCGGCGAGATCGACGCGATCGAGATCGACCCGGCGGCGCGCGAGATCGCGAGCGCACGGCTCGGCAAGCCGGTCGGGGCGGCGCCTTTGCCGGAGCTGCCGGGGGTGCCGCGCGGGCATTACGACCTGATCGCGGTGCTCGACGTGGTCGAGCATATCGCGGACGACGTCGCGGCGCTGAAGGCGATGGCGCAGTGCCTCGCGCCCGGCGGCAAGATCCTGATCGCGGTGCCGGCGCACCAGTGGCTGTGGAGCGCGCACGACACGGTCAACCATCACCATCGGCGCTATTCGAAGGCGACGCTGAAGACGGCGATCGCGGCGGCGGGGCTGAAGCCCGACAAGCTCGGCTATTTCAATTCGCTGCTGTTCCCGCTGGCAGCGGCGGCGCGGATCGCCGGACGGCTGTCGGGCCGCGACGACAGCGACGATTCGCCGCCCGCCAAGCCGCTGAATGCGCTGTTCGAGCGGATCTTCCGGCTGGAGCGGCATCTGGTCGGGCGCGTGCCGATGACGCCGGGGGTGTCTATCGTGACGCTGGCGGTGCCGGGGTAGGGGGTGGCGAGCGCGACACTGTGTCTGCGCTCTCCGTCACTCTTGCTGGTCCGGTGATTGCCGATATCTATCCGGGATCGGACGGACGAACGCCGCCAGGACGCACCCGACGATCAGTGCGCCGAGCTTCACCAGGTCGAAAGCGTCGCCGTTCTGCACGGTCTCGATCAGACCGGTCAGGGCGAGCCAACCGATCGCAAACGACAGAAATGGCGTCATGGCCATACGCAGCCGCGGGGGCAGCCTGTTCGCCAACCGTGCCGTTACCGTCGCCATCCCAATCTCCTCTGCGTGAAGACATGTCACGACGGTCTTATGTCCGCAATCTGGCCAGGCGCCGTCCCATGTTCGTTCGCCCTGAGCGCAGTCGAAGGATGGGTGCCGTGGGGCGGTGCTTCGACTGCGCTCAGCACGAACGGGGGGGGCTGTAGTTGGGTGGGTTTCGCACGTGACGTCTCTCCAATTCCTCCCCGGCGGAGGCCGGGGTTCAGTTGGGGGACGGTGCTGACGGCTGTGGCGCTTCGTTACTCTGACCTTCCCAACTGGGCCCCGGCCTTCGCCGGGGTGGCGAGGCGGGTGGCTAGCGCGCCGGCGGCGGGAATGGCGAGGAGCGCGGTTGCGGCCATCCAGGCGGGATGCTCGACCAGCACGAAATTCGCCGCGGTCGCGAGCAGGACGAGCAGCGTGACACTCCAGCCAGCACCCCGGCGACGTCCGGCGACGCGCGCCGCCACGGCCGCGCCCGAAAAGGCCGCGAGCGACCAGCCCAGGACGATCCCGCCGAGCAGGGCCGGCGGCTGACGGGCGACATAGTCGCGCATCGCGTCGGCGTTGCCGGGATCGGGCGGGGGCGTGGTCGAGACGGTGTGGAACAGCGTGTCGGTGGCGACGATGAGCAGGACCGCGATGGCCAGGCCGGCCATGATCGACACGATGAGCCTTAGCATCATGCTGCCTCCCTCTTGCGGGTGGAAGGCTGCGCCGCTTTGCAGGGCGCGTCAATATTGGTGTCGGGCGGGTGCTTGCGGGGTGAGCCCCCACCCCAACCCCTCCCCTGAAGAGGAGGGGCTATTTTACGTAACGGGGGTTTCGGTGGGTTCGGCGCGGAAGCCCAATGTGGCCTTGCCCTGGATGGGGCCGGCGATGTCGGCGACGATGTAGAGGGGGCGGCGTTTGGATTCGACGTAGAGGCGGCCGAGATATTCGCCGATCATGCCGAGTACGAACATCTGCACCGCGCCGAGGAACACCGTCACCAGCATCGTCGAGGTCCAGCCCTGCACCGCGCTGCCCGAGAGCCAGCCGATCGCGATGTAGACGAACAGCAGCAGCGAGACGCCGGTGAGCGCGAGGCCGGCATGGCTGGCGAAGCGCAACGGGGCGGTCGAGAAGCCGGTGACCGCGTCGAAGGCGAGCCGCATCATCTTGGCGAGCGGATAGTTGGTCTCGCCCGCGTGCCGCTCGGCGCGGTCATAGGCGAAGGGGATTTGGCGGAAGCCGATCCAGGCGACCATGCCGCGGATGAAGCGCGCCTGTTCGGGGAGCGACAGGAACGCGTCCAATGCGCGCCGGCTCATCAGCCGGAAATCGCCGGTGTCGACCGGGATCGGCGTGTCGGTCATCTTGGTCAGCAGCCGGTAGAAGGCGGCGGCGGTGGCTTTCTTGAACACGGTCTCGCCCGCGCGCTGGCGGCGGACCGCGTAGACGACGTCGGCCTGCTGCTCGGCCATCGCGGCGCGCATCTGGGGGAGGAGCTCGGGGGGATCCTGGAGATCGGCGTCGATGATCAGGATCTGCTCGCCCGCGCACAGGTCGAGCCCGGCGGTGAGCGCGAGCTGATGCCCGTGGTTGCGCGACAGGTTGATCGCGACGAGCCGGGGATCGGCGGCGGCGAGACGCTGCATCACCGACCAGCTGTCGTCGCGCGAGCCGTCGTTGATCAGGACGATCTCGTAATCCTCACCGACCGCGCTCTGCGCCGCGCCGGAGATGCGCGCGTGGAGGAGGTCGAGGCAGGCGGCCTCGTTATAGCAGGGGACGACGACGGAGAGCGCGGGACGGTGCATCCCCGCTCTCTAGCCGCCCCGTTGCGCGGCGTCATCGTTTGTTCTTGGGGGAGGATTAGGCGTCAGGCCTTGGCCAGCGCGGTGGCGCGGGCTTCGACGAGGCGTTCGAGGATCGTGAGGGGGACGGCGCCGTCGCGCAGCACTTCGTGGAACTGCTTCACGTCGAACTTGTCGCCGAGGATCTTCTTCGCGGTGTCGCGGGCGCGGAGCCAGCTGATGTGGCCGAGTTTGTAGCTGCAGGCCTGGCCCGGCATCGTGCAGTAACGCTCGATCTCGCGCTGCGAGCGGGGGCGGGCGAAGCCGACGGTGTCGACGAAATAGTCGGTCGCCTGTTCGCGCGTCCAGCGCTTGGCGTGGATGCCGGTGTCGGCGACGAGGCGCGCGGCGCGGAAGAGGAAGGACTGGAGATAGCCCGCGCGTTCGATCGGGCCGGCATAGCCGCCGAGTTCGTCGGCGAGCTGTTCGGCGTAGAGCGCCCAGCCCTCGACATAGGCGCCGAAGAACGAGAATTTGCGCAGCAGCGGCGTGTCGAGCCCGGCGACGAGGCTGAGCTGGAGATGATGGCCCGGCACGCCCTCGTGATAGGTGAGCGAGGGGAGCGTGTATTTGGGCCAGTCGGCGACGCTTTTCAGGTTGATGAAGTAGATCGCCGGGCGCGAGCCGTCGAGCGCGGCGAGCCGGTAATAGCCGTTCGAGGCGCCGTCCTGGATATCGGTCGGGACTGCGCGGATCTGGAGCGGGGCGGACGGCGGGTTTATGAACGCCTGGGGGAGCTTGGCCTGCATCGCGGCGAGCCCGGTGTTGAGCCCGGCGATGAGGTCGGTGCGGCCGGCGGGCGTGTCGGGATAGAGCTGTGCCGGGGTGGCGTTGAAGGCGGCGAGGCGTGCGCCGATGCTGCCCTTAGTCAGGCCCTGCGCCTTGAGGATGGTGTCGAGTTCGGCGCCGATCTGCGCGACCTGGTCGAGGCCGAGCTTGTGGACCTCGTCGGGGGTGAAATTGGTGGTGGTCGCCTGCGCGAGCGCGGCGGCGTAGATCGCGTCGCCGCCGGGGATCGCCCAGAGCCCGGCCTCGGTGCGGGCCGTGGTGCGGAGCTGCTTGACCAGCGCGATCTGGCGGTCGAGCGCGGGATAGACCTTGTCCGTCACGAGCGCGGTGGCGCGGCGGTCCCAGTCGCCGGTCAGCCCGGCGGCCCTGGTGCGCGTCGCGACCGAGGTGACGAGGCCGCTCTGCGCGGGCGCGGGGGCGCGCAGCGCCGCCATCTGGCCGAGCGCGAGGTCGAGCGAGATGCCGGGGGCGACGAGGCCGCGTTTCGCGCGCTCGGCCTGCGTCGCGGTGTCGCCGTCGAGCGCGGTCGCGAACGCGTCGAGGCGCGCGCAATAGGCGTCCGCGTCGGCGGCGGTCTTGATCGTGTGCGCGCTGTCGAGGAAGTCGGGGACGTCGAAATAGGCGCCGTCCTGCTGGCTGATAACATAGGGGTTGGTGGGGGAGCCGAGCCCGAACCGCTCGGCGGCGGTGCGCTGCTGGTTCTGCGAATAGAGCACCACCTCGCGGTTGAGGCGGCCGGCGTCGGAGAGGGTGGCGGGGGGCACGGCCTCGATCTGCGCGATCGTGCGGGTGGTGCGCGCGAGGTTCGCCCTGACCGCGCCGGGGGTGTAATCGCCGAGCCGGCTTTTCAGCGCGGCGTTGGCGCCCTTGTCGAGCCCGAGCTGGGTGGCGAATTCGGGGGCGTATTTGAGGTTCGCGTCGAAGATCGAGGTGAGGAGCGCGTCGAGCTTCGCGTCGCCGGGGGTGGCGCCGGCGGCGAGGGCTGCGCGCGGGACGAGGGCGAGGGTGGCGAGCATGCTCGCGGACGAGAGGAAGGCGCGACGGTTCATGTGATGGGTCCCCCGGGGTGTTGCGGGGGATAGTAGCCGGGGATCTGTGCGGGGCAAGCGGCGCTGTCCGGGGGTTTGGTGGGTGGGGGAGGAGGACAGGCAATATGGGTCCGCCTATCCTCCCCTTCCGTCAGGCTATGCCTGCCACCTCCCCCTGGCGGGGGAGGAGGGGCGGCGTCAGAGCTTTTCGGTCAGTTCGGGGACGATCTTGAACAGATCGCCGACCAGGCCGATGTCCGCGACCTGGAAGATCGGCGCGTCCTCGTCCTTGTTGATCGCGATGATCGTCTTCGAATCCTTCATGCCCGCGAGATGCTGGATCGCGCCCGAGATGCCGACTGCGACATAGACTTCGGGGGCGACGATCTTGCCCGTCTGGCCGACCTGATAGTCGTTCGGGGCATAGCCCGCATCGACCGCGGCGCGGCTTGCACCGACGCCCGCGCCAAGCTTGTCCGCGAGCGGATCGATGAGCGCGTGGAACTGGTCGCTCGAGGCCAGCGCACGGCCGCCCGAAACGATGACCTTCGCGCTGGTCAGTTCGGGACGCTCGTTCTTCGCGATCTCCGCGCCGGCAAAGGTCGACAGACCCTTGTCGCCGGTCGAGGCGACCGCCTCGATATCGCCAGAGCCGCCTTCGGTGGCGGCCTTTTCGAACGCGGTGCCGCGGACGGTGATGACCTTCTTCGCGTCCGACGACTGGACGGTGGCGATCGCGTTGCCCGCATAGATCGGGCGCGTAAACGTGTCGTCGCTCTCGACCGAGAGGATGTCGCTGATCTGCATGACGTCGAGCAGGGCTGCGACGCGCGGCGCGATATTCTTGCCGTGCGTGGTCGACGGCGCGACGAACGCGTCGTGATGCCCCATCAGCTCGACGATCAGCGGCGCGACGTTTTCGGCGAGCGCGTGCGCGAACGCTGCGTCGTCGGCGACGTGCACCTTGCCGACGCCGGCAATCTTCGCGGCGGCGGCGGCGACGGCGTCGACCCCCTGCCCTGCGACCAGCAAATGGACCTCGCCGAGCTTGCTCGCGGCAGTGACCGCGGAAAGCGTGGCGTCCTTGACGACCTGACCGTCATGTTCGACCCAAACGAGCGTCTTCACTTTGCGACTCCCATCGTCTTGAGTTTGCCGACGAGCTCGTCGACGTCAGCGACCTTGATCCCCGCCGAGCGCTTGGCGGGCTCGACGACCTTCAGCGTGGTCAGCCGCGGCGTCACGTCGACACCGAAGTCGGCCGGCGCCTTGGTCGCCATCGGCTTCGACTTGGCCTTCATGATGTTCGGCAGCGACGCATAGCGCGGCTCGTTGAGGCGAAGATCGGTGGTGATGATCGCGGGCAGCTTGAGCGTGTCGGTCTCCGCGCCGCCATCGACTTCGCGCGTCACATGGACCGAGCCGTCAGCGATCTCGACCTTCGACGCGAACGTGCCCTGGCCCCAGTTAAGGAGGCCGGCGAGCATCTGCCCGGTCTGGTTGTTGTCGTCGTCGATCGCCTGCTTGCCGAGGATGACGAGGTCGGGCTGTTCTTCCTCGACGATCTTGGCGAGGATCTTGGCGACGCCCAATGGCTCGACCTTGGTCTCGCTGAGGACGAGGATCGCGCGGTCGGCACCCATGGCGAGCGCAGTGCGCAGCGTTTCCTGCGATTTCTGCTCGCCGATCGACACGACGACGATCTCTGTCACGCCCTTGTCCTTCAGGCGGATCGCTTCCTCGACCGCGATCTCGTCGAACGGATTCATGCTCATCTTGACGTTCGCCAGATCGACGCCCGTTCCGTCCGCCTTCACGCGAGGCTTAACGTTGTAGTCAAGCACACGCTTGACCGGCACCAGCACCTTCATCAGGATTCCTTCCAAGGTGAATATGTTCGTTTCGCCCGCCGGTTACCGGCTGCGTTGGTGCGACAGATGGCGGTTTCGCGTCGTTTTCGCAAGTGCGGTACGGAAACATCGGATACCGTAGCGTCACGACGACCGCCCCGTCGGACCGGCTGCGATACCAACGAAAAAGGGCCCGGACGTTTCCGTCCGAGCCCCGTTTTTCGCGAAGTCAGTATGCGAGGCCGACAGCGTTTACGCCGCGACCTTCTGCACCTCTGCGACGATCTTCTTGGCGGCGTCGCCAAGGTCGTTCGCCGGGACGATCGCCAGGCCGGAGTTCGCGAGGATCTCCTTGCCCTTCTCGACATTCGTGCCCTCGAGGCGGACGACGAGCGGGACCGACAGGTTCACTTCCTTCGCCGCCGCGACGATGCCGTCGGCGATGATGTCGCACTTCATGATGCCGCCGAAGATGTTGACGAGAATGCCCTTCACGTTCGGATCCGCGAGGATGATCTTGAACGCGGCCGTCACCTTCTCCTTGTTGGCGCCGCCGCCGACGTCGAGGAAGTTGGCCGGGAACATGCCGTTGAGCTTGATGATGTCCATCGTCGCCATGGCGAGGCCTGCGCCGTTGACCATGCAGCCGATGTCGCCGTCGAGCTTGATATAGGCGAGGTCGTACTTCGACGCCTCGAGCTCGGCGGGATCTTCCTCGGTCTCGTCGCGCAGCTGGAGCAGGTCCTTGTGGCGGAACAGCGCGTTGCCGTCGAACGCGACCTTCGCGTCGAGCACCATCAGCTTGCCGTCGTTGGTGACCGCGAGCGGGTTGATCTCGATCTGCTCGGCATCGGTGCCCATGAACGCGTCATACAGCTTCGACGCGGTGTTCGCGGCCTGCTTGGCGAGATCGCCGGTCAGCTGGAGTGCTGCGGCAACGGCGCGGCCGTGATGCGGCATGAAGCCGGTCGCCTGGTCGATGTCGATCGACTGGATCTTCTCGGGCGTGTCGTGTGCGACCGCCTCGATGTCCATGCCGCCTTCGGTCGAGGCCACCATCATCACCCGGCCGGTGGTGCGGTTGAGCGTCAGCGCGAGGTAGAATTCCTTGTCGATGTCGACGCCGTCGGTGACGTACAGGCGATTGACCTGCTTGCCCGCGTCACCCGTCTGGATGGTGACGAGCGTGTTGCCGAGCATGTCGGTCGCGGCCGCGCGAACCTCGTCCTCGGTCTTGGCGAGGCGGACGCCGCCCTTGGCGTCGGGGCCGAGCTCGACGAACTTGCCCTTGCCGCGGCCGCCGGCGTGGATCTGCGCCTTGACGACGTAGAGCGGTCCGGGGAGCTTCTTCGAGGCCTCGACGGCTTCCTCGACGGTCAGCGCCGCGAAACCGGCGGGGACGGGGACGCCGAACTTGGCCAGCAGTTCCTTGGCCTGGTATTCATGGATGTTCATCGGGAAGGCTCCACGCAATTTTTGGGAAACTCGGGAATTACCAGCGCGTAAAGCACAGGGCGCGCCGCAAATCCACCCTTAAGGCATTTGCACTTGCGTCTCGTTCGCAATAGAGTGAGGGGATCGCTGATTTTTGGCCATTTTGCGGATGCGCGCCGCCGCGGATCGAAACGCCTGCCGGATCACAAACATTTGCGGAAAAGTAACCCTTTTCGTGCCAGAGTTGAACCATGACAGACCCCGCCTACGACTCGCCTGAGACTCGGACCGGTGAAGAGCCCGGTGGAGAGTTGCGCCGGGCGTTGCGCAAATCCGTCAGGATGCGTGCGCATCTGCGCGACCGCGGCCAGACGCGGTTCGAGATCGAAGTGACCGACTTGTCGCTATCGGGGTTCCGGGCCGAGACGAGCTTCACGCTCTGGCCGGGGACGGTCGTGTGGCTGACATTGCCCGGCCTCGCCGCGCTCGAGGCGGTGGTCGCGTGGCGCGACAAGTTCAAATATGGCTGCGCCTTCGCCAAGCCGCTACACCCTGCGGTGTTCGACCACATCGTGGCGCTGTCGCAGCGGTAACCCGGCGACCGCACCACGATCCGACAGCGGCGCGCCTCAGTCGAACAGGCTCGAGACGCTGGTTTCATCCGCGATCCGCTTGATCGCCTCGCCGAGCAGTGGTGCGATCTGCAGGTGGCGGATCTTGCCATGCGCGCCCTTGATCACGTCGTGATTGCCGATCGAATCGGTGATGACGAGCTCGCGCAGTTCGGAGCCCTCGACCCGCGCGACCGCGCCGCCCGACAGCACGCCGTGCGTGACATAGGCGACGACGCCCTCGGCGCCCGCCTCCATCAGCGCGGCCGCCGCATTGCACAGCGTGCCTGCCGAATCGACGATGTCGTCGACCAGGATGCAGAAGCGGCCCTCGACCTCGCCGATGATGTTCATCACCTCCGATTCGCCTGCGCGCTCGCGACGCTTGTCGACGATCGCGAGTGGCGCGTTGTTAAGGCGCTTGGCGAGCACGCGCGCGCGCACCACGCCGCCGACGTCGGGGGAGACGACCATCAGGTTCTTGCCCTTGAACCGCGCAAGGATATCCGCGGACATGACCGGCGCCGCATAGAGATTGTCGGTCGGGATATCGAAGAAGCCCTGGATCTGCCCGGCATGGAGATCGACCGAGAGGACGCGGTTGGCGCCCGCGACGGTGATGAGGTTCGCGACGAGCTTGGCCGAGATCGGCGTACGCGGGCCGGGTTTCCGGTCCTGGCGGGCATAACCCATATAGGGGATGACCGCGGTGATGCGGCGTGCCGACGCGCGCTTCAGCGCGTCGATCATGATGAGCAATTCCATGAGGTTGTCGTTCGCCGGAAAGCCGGTCGACTGGATCACGAACACGTCCTCGCCGCGGACATTCTCGTTGATCTCGACGAACACTTCCTCGTCGGCAAAGCGGCGGACGCTGACATCGGTCAGCGGGATTTCGAGATAGGCGGCGATCTCCTGCGCCAGAGGCAGGTTGGAATTGCCGGTCATCAGTTTCATCAAAATCGCTCCACGCCCAGTCGCACGCCCCTTAGTCCCGGTGTTCCAATGGGGAAAGGGCCGAAGGGGTTTGCCGGCGCGCGCGCCGCTTCGTACAGCGCAGGGCATGACCGTCATAACCCGTTTCGCCCCCTCGCCCACCGGCCGGCTGCACGTCGGCAACATCCGTACCGCGCTCCACAACTGGATGTTCGCGCGCGCGCAAGGCGGACGCTTCCTGCTGCGGATCGACGACACCGATGCGGCGCGCAGCGAGGAACGGTTCGTCGACGCGATCCGTAGCGATCTCGACTGGCTGGGGATGACGCCCGATGGCGAGGAACGCCAGTCAGCGCGGTTCGCGCTGTACGAGGCGCGGTTCGCGGCGCTGGTCGAGAGCGGGCATATCTATCCGGCGTATGAGAGCGCGCAGGAGCTTGACCTGAAGCGCAAGATTCAGGCGGGGCGCGGATTGCCGCCGATCTATGATCGCGCGGCGCTGGCGCTCACCGAGGCGCAGCGCGCGGCGTACGAGCGCGACGGGGTGGCGCCGCACTGGCGATTCAAGCTCGATCACGACACGCCGATCGCCTGGACCGACCTGATCCGCGGCGACCAGCATTTCGAGGCGCGGACGATGAGCGACCCGGTGATCCGGCGCGCGGACGGGTCGTGGCTGTACATGCTGCCGTCGGCGATCGACGATGCCGATATGGGCGTGACTCATGTCGTGCGCGGCGAGGATCATGTGTCGAACACCGCGCTGCAGCTGCAGATGTTCGCAGCACTTGGCGCACCCGCGCCGCAGTTTGCGCACGAAGCGCTGCTGACCGGCGCAGAAGGGAAATTATCCAAGCGGCTGGGCTCGCTCGGCGCGGATCATTTCCGGGACGTCGGGATCGAGCCGCAGGCGGTGCGCGCGCTGCTCGCGCGGATCGGGACGAGCGATCCGGTCGAGCCGATCGCCAACGCTGCGCCGTTGATCGCGACGTTCGACTTCGCGCGGTTCGGCCGCGCGCCGGCGCGGTTCGACGAGGGGGAGCTGGCGCAGCTGAATGCGCGGATCCTGCATGCGCTGCCCTTTGCCGACGTCGCCGACCGCCTGCCCGCGGGGATGGGCGAGGCCGCATGGGAGGCGGTGCGCCCGAACCTGGTGACGCTCGCCGATGCCGCCGACTGGTGGCGGGTGATCGAGGGGCCGGTCGCGGTCGAGCCGGTCGGCGGGGACGAGGAGGCGACGTATCTCGACCAGGCGCTGGCGGCCGCTACGGCAATCGACTGGGCAAGTGACCCCTGGCACGCGCTGACGAGCCGGTTGAAGGCGGAGACGGGGCGCAAGGGCAAGGCGCTGTTCCTGCCGCTGCGCCGCGCGCTGACCGGGCGCGATCACGGGCCCGACATGGCCGCGCTGCTGCCGCTGATCGGGCGCGAGCGGGCACTGGCGCGACTGGTGGCCGCACGCGCCGGCTGAGGCTTGGCCGGGCGGGCTGAACCCCGCTCGCTGTCCCTAATCAAACGGCGTCTAATACGGTACCAATCGCGCTTGCGATGTATATGTAATGATGTACCATTTCATTCGGCGGTATCGATCGCGCCGCCATCCTCGAGGAGATGCGAAGGAGACGGACGGATGTACGCGAACAGAATGAGCCGGACGGGCGGATTGAACCCCGGAAGCCTGGGCGTCGCGCTGGCGATCAACGGCGTGGTGATCGGGGCGTTGTTCTTTGCAGCACCGGAACTGGTGCCGTTCGCGCCGCCCGACCCGCCGCTCACAATCTATATCCCGCACACCCCGCCGCCGCCCACGCCGGTGCCGCCCGCCGATCCTTTGGTCCGCCAGCAGCCGCGCCCAGCGCCGCGACCCGATGCACCGGTCCGGCAGGTGCCGACGCCAGCCACCGAAGGGTTCGAGGTCGTGCCGGACCCCCTGCCCTTCACCCCGCCGATCGACGTCGTCGGCACGGGCACAGGCAGCGTGACGGTCGATCCGCCCAAGCCGTCGCCCCTGGTCGTTCAGCCGGGCATCGACCCGCGCTATGCCGCGGATTTCCAGCCGGGTTATCCGTCCGAGGAACGCCGGGCCGGGCGCGAGGGGCGAGTCGTCCTGCGCGTGCTGATCGGCGCGGACGGGCGCGTGAAACAGGTCGAGCGGGTCACCGCCACCAGCGACGCCTTTTACCGCGCGACGCTGGACCGTGCGCTGACGAAGTGGCGGTTCAGGCCGGCGACGCGCGACGGGGTCGCGGTCGAGGCGTGGAAGACGATGAACCTGTCGTTCGTGCTGGAAAACTGAACCGCGGGCGGCGACCCGTCGCAAGGATGGGCCTGCAGGTCGGCCCCCCGGGTCGTCGCCCAAGGTACTGGCCTTGGGGGGCCTGCATGCCTATCTTTGCGCGATGGGCTCTTTCAGTCGTTTCTCGCCGGTCCGCGCCTATCGCGACCTCCGCCTGTTCCTCCGGGGCCGGCAGCCGTACGAGCTCGGCTTTCTCGCGCTGGCGATGCTCGTCACGGGCTTCCTGATCTACGCCTTCTCGAAGGACAGCTATGCCGAGCGCGAATATCGGCCGAACATCGTCTATGTCGAGCAATGGCCCGCGGATCGCACCGATGCGCAGATCGTCGCCCAGCAGAAGATCGACGCGCCGATCAAGGCCGCGCGGCTTGCCGAACAGAAGAAGCGCGAGGAGGAAACCCGCGCGTCGTTCAAGCGGATGGACGACAAGCTGAAGGCGCTGGGGATCTGACCATCGAATCCGGCCGGTTTGTCGGGGCAGCGCTGGCGCTGGCCGCGCGGGGACGTGGGCGGACGGCACCCAACCCTTGTGTAGGCTGCGTGATCGTCTCGGACGGGCGCGTCGTCGGGCGCGGCTGGACGCAAGCAGGCGGTCGGCCGCATGCCGAGGCGATGGCACTGGCGCAGGCGGGCGCGGAGGCGCGGGGAGCCACGGCCTATGTGACGCTCGAGCCCTGCGCGCATGAATCACCGCGCGGACCGGCGTGCAGCGACCTGTTGATCGCAGCGGGCGTGGCGCGGGTCGTCGCGGCGCTGGAGGATCCCGATCCGCGGACGGCGGGGCGCGGGTTCGCGCGGTTGCGCGACGCCGGGATCCGCGTCGAGACGGGCGTGCGCGCCGCCGAGGCGCGACGGTCAATGGCGGGGTTCCTTACACGACTCGTTCGCGGTCGGCCGCATGTCACGCTGAAGCTCGCGACCTCGCTCGACGGCTGTATCGCGATGGCGGACGGGTCGAGCCGCTGGATCACCGGGCCACAGGCGCGCGCGCATGCGCATCTCGAACGCAGCCGGCACGAGGCAATCCTGGTCGGGCGCGGGACGTTCGAGGCGGATGCGCCGCGACTCGACGTGCGGCTTGCGGGACTAGAGTCGCGGGCGCCGCTTCGCGTGCTGCTGTCGCGGACGGTGCCCGATGCGGACGCGGGGTGGCACGTCATCGCCGATCCGCAGGATATTTCGGCCTTGCCCGGCGACCATCTGCTGGTCGAGGGCGGCGCGGCCGTAGCGTCAGCGTTCCTTGCCGCGGATCTGGTCGACCGGCTGCTGCTGTACCGCGCGCCGATCCTGATCGGGAACGGCCGGCATTCCATTGGCGATATTGGTCTCGGCGATCTTTCCAGCGCGCATGGGCGCTGGTCGATCGTCGATTCACGGCAACTTGGCAGCGACCGAGTCGAGGTCTACGAGCGCGAGCGAAACGAGGGATAATGTTTACCGGAATCGTCACCGACATCGGCACAATCACCAGCGTGGCGCAGCAGGGCGACACGCGCGTGGTCATCGCGACCGCCTATGATCCCGCCACGATCGACCTGGGCGCGTCAATCGCGTGTTCAGGCGTCTGCCTGACCGTGGTCGACAAGTCCGCGGGTGGCGACGGACCGCACTGGTTCGCGGTCGACGTCTCGGGCGAGACGATCAGCCGCACCGCGCGCGACCAGTGGACGCAAGGTCGCCCGCTGAACCTCGAACGCGCGCTGAAGCTCGGCGAGGAACTGGGCGGACACATCGTCACCGGCCATGTCGACGGGCTGGGGACGGTCGTGTCGGTCGTCGAGGAAGGCGGCTCGCACCGCGTCACCGTCCGCGCCGGCACCGACATCGCGCCGTTCATCGCCGCCAAGGGATCGGTCACGATCGACGGCGTGTCGCTGACCGTCAACACCGTCCGCGACGTCGACGGCCCCGACGGGCAACGCGCGGTCGAGTTCGGGCTGAACATCATTCCGCATACCTGGGGCGTGACCACGCTCGGGACGATCGAGACGGACCGGACGGTCAATATCGAGATCGACGTCCTTGCCCGCTATCTCCAACGGATGGAGCATTACCGTGTCAATGCCAGCTGAACGCAGCGCCGAACTCGGGCGCCTGAAGCATGGATATCTGTCGAGCCCCGAAGAGATCATCGACGAGGCGCGCAACGGCCGGATGTTCATCCTGGTCGATGACGAGGACCGCGAGAACGAGGGCGACCTGGTCATCCCCGCGCAGATGGCGACGCCCGAGAAGATCAACTTCATGGCGAAGTTCGGTCGCGGGCTGATCTGTCTTGCGCTGACCAAGACGCGGACCGAAGAGCTCGGACTCGAGCTGATGAGCCGCAACAACGGCACGCGGCACGAGACCGCGTTCACCGTGTCGATCGAGGCGCTCGAAGGCGTCACCACGGGCATCTCTGCGGCGGATCGCGCGCGGACGATCGCAGTGGCGATCGATGCGACCAAGCAGAAGGCGGACATCGTCACCCCAGGCCATGTCTTCCCGCTGGTCGCGCGCGACGGCGGCGTGCTGATCCGCGCCGGCCATACCGAGGCGGCGGTCGACGTCGCGCGGCTGGCCGGGCTCAACCCCTCGGGCGTGATCTGCGAGATCATGAACGAGGACGGGACGATGGCGCGGATGGACGACCTCGTCACCTTCGCGCAGTTCCACAACATCAAGATCGGCACGATCCGCGACCTGATCGCGTATCGCCGCCGCTACGACCATCTCGTCGAGAAGCGCGCCGAGGCCAGGTTCACGTCTGAATGGGGCGGCGACTGGACTGCGCTGACCTTCTGGAACAAGGCGACGGGCACCGAGCAGGTCGCGCTGGTCAAGGGCCGGATCGACCCCGCAAAGCCGACGCTCGTCCGAATGCATGCGCTGTCGCCGTTCGCCGACATCTTCGGCGAATCGGGCGATCGCGGCCGGATCCTCGCGCGGTCGATGCAGATGATCGCGGACGAGGGCGCGGGCGTGATCGTCGTCATCAACCGGCCGCGCGGCAACGCGTTCACCTCTGCCGTGCTGAAGAAGGCAGGCGCGGAGATCACCCCGGACATGGAAGAGCTGCGCGACTACGGCGTCGGCGCGATGATCCTGACCGAGCTCGGCGTCCATGACATGGTCCTGATCACCAACACGCACCACACGCTGGTCGGGCTCGACGGCTATGGCCTGTCGATCGTCGGCGAACGCCCGATCGCTCCCCTCGACACCGAAAAGGCTCCCAACTGATGGCGCATATCCTGATCGTCGAAGCGCGGTTCTACGACCATCTGAACGACCTGCTGATCGAGGGCGCGCGCGCGGCGATCGAGGCGGCGGGGCACAGCCACGAGACGATCACCGTCCCCGGCGCGCTCGAGGTGCCCGGCGCGATCGCGCTGGCGGCCGAAAGCGAGACCTATGACGGCTATGTCGCGCTGGGCGTCGTGATCCGCGGCGAAACCTATCATTTCGAGATCGTCGCGGGCGAGAGCGCGCGCGGGATCATGGCGCTGACGATGGACGGCCTGCCGATCGGCAACGGCATCCTGACCACCGAGAACGAGGCGCAGGCGCTCACCCGCGCGCGCCCGACCGAGGGCGACAAGGGCGGCGCCGCGGCCAAGGCGGCGCTCGCGATGCTGGCGCTGAAGGACCGCTTCGTCGCGTAGGATGCCTGGGCGTTCGGACGTCCGCCCTCATCCACCCACGATCGCCCTGGTCATTCCTCGGGAGTGTCGCGCAGGGCGGCCTCGACCTCTTCGGCAGTAATTCCGAACGCGGCGGCCAGCGCGGCGATCGACGCGCCGCGTGCGGCGAGCGTGCAGATGCGGGCGGGGTCGACGATCGTCGTATAGCCGCGCGTGTCGCGTTCGGTCTTCGTTTCCTCGCCGCTACGCGCACGCGCGCCCGAGCGGCGGCGCTTCGCGATCTTGAGCGCTTCCTCGTCATTGGCGGGCGGCGCGTCGAGGCGCGCGCGGATCCGCTGCGCTTCCTCGACCCGGCGGGCTTCGCGCGCACGTTCACGGTCCTGCGAGAGCGCATCGCGTTGCGCGGCGCGCGCTTCGGCGCGCTGATCAGTCGCGGCGAGGTGGTCCTGGGCGCGCTGTTCCCGCTCGCGTGCACGCTCTTCAGCGCGGCGGGCAGCGCGATCCGCGGTGCCGGGCAGCAACGGGCCGGGGCCGCGATCGTTCAGCGGCCAGGCCGATGCGAGGCTGGATTTGGGGGGCGATTTCGGCGGGCCCCAGCCGTCGGTCATGTCATGTCCTGTCGTCACCGGTGCGCCGCGCACGACGCGAAAGCCGCGCTGCTATGCGATGGCGTCACCGGTGACAATCAGGCGGTCGGCTTAGGCGGGCACCGTTTCCAGCGCCGGATAGTCGATATAGCCCTCAGGGCCCTGGCTGTACCAGGTCTTCGGGTTATCCTGCGCCAGCGGTGCGCCGGTGCGCAGGCGCTCGGGCAGGTCGGGGTTCGCGATGAACGTCCGGCCGAAGCTGATCGCATCGGCATCGCCCTTGTCGAGCTCGGCCTGCGCCTTTTCGAGCGTGTCGTAATCCGAGTTCACGACCAGCACGCCCTTAAAGACCTTGCGGATCGCCGGGCTGAGCTTTGGCACGTCGGTCTTGCCGAAGGTGCCGTCGGGGCCGGGCTCGCGCAGCTCGAGGAAGGCGATGCCGAGATCGGACAGCGCCTTGGCGGCGGCGGTGAACAGAGGCTCGGGGTTGCTGTCGTCAACGCCCTGCGAATCGCCATTGGGCGAAAGGCGGACGCTGGTGCGATCGGCGCCGGCGACCGAGATCACGCGCTCGGTGACTTCGCGAAGCAGGCGAATGCGGTTCTCGATGCTGCCACCATAGTCATCGGTGCGGCTGTTCGCGTTGTCGCGCAGGAACTGGTCGATCAGATAGCCGTTCGCGGCGTGGATCTGGACGCCGTCGAACCCGGCCTCGAGCGCGTTCTTCGTCGCCAGCTCATAGTCGTTCAGCAGCCGCGGAATCTCGTTCAGCTCGAGCGGACGCGCGACCTCGAAATCCTTCTTGCCTTCGAACGTGTGCGCCTGGCCTTCGGTCTTGGTTGCGGACGACGAGACGGGCTGGCCGCCGATCACCGACGAATGGACCTGGCGGCCCATATGCCAGAGCTGCGCGATGATGCGGCCGCCGGCGGCGTGCACCGCTGCGGTGACGGGCTTCCACGCCTCGACCTGAGCCTGCGTCCACAGACCCGGCGCGAACGGCCAGCCCAGACCTTCGCGGCTGATGCCGGTGGCTTCCGAGATGATTAGGCCGGCGCTGGCGCGCTGCGTGTAATAGTCGACCATGAGGTCGGACGGGACGGCGTCCTTGTCCGAACGCCCGCGGGTGAGCGGCGCCATGAGGATGCGGTTGGGCGCTTCGACGGCGCCGAGCGTGATGGGATCGAAAAGGCTTGGCATGGGGGCTCCTTAATGCCTGACGGGGGCAAGATAGGACGCTACAGCGCGGCATGCATCGCCCCGCCCCGCAAAGAATATCTAGCGTGCCCGAAACGCCGACGGCGACGACGACCGGTGCCCCCGGCACGCTCGCGTTCGGCGCGCTGCTGATCGCCAATGTCGCGCTCGCATTCGGGCCGTGGTTCGTCCGCGCGACCGAGGTCGGACCGGTCGCGGCAGGATTCTGGCGGCTGACGCTGGCGGTGCCGTTTCTCGTCCTGCTCGCAGCGCAGCAGGGCGCGCGACCGACGCGGCTCGGGCGCGGCGTCTGGATCGGGCTGATCGCGGGCGGCGTGTGCTTTGCCGCGGATCTCGGCAGCTGGCATCTCGGCATCCTGCGCACCACGCTCGCCAATGCGACGCTGTTCGGCAATGCGGCGACGCTGATGTTTCCGATCTACGGGTTTCTCGTCGCGCGAACCTGGCCGACGCGGACGCAGGGCTGGGCGCTGATGCTAGCGGCGGCAGGTGCGGCACTGCTGCTCGGGCGCTCCTATCAGCTCGATACGAAGAACCTGGCGGGTGATCTGCTCTGCATCCTCGCGGGGCTGCTCTACACGGTGTATTTCATCCTGATGGCGCGCGCGCGGACGACGCTCGCCCCCTTGTCCGCGCTGGTGCTGTCGACCCTGGCGGGCATCGTGCCGCTGCTGGTGTTCGCGCTGGCGATGGGCGAGCGGATCGTGCCGGCGCAGTGGGGCCCGCTGATCGGGCTCGCGCTGTGCAGCCAGGTGCTGGGCCAGGGGTTGATGATCTATGCGCTCGGACGGTTTTCGCCGCTGGTGATCGGCATCGCGCTGCTGATCCAGCCGGTCGTCGCGGGAACGGTCGGCTGGCTGGTCTATGGCGAGCGGCTCGGCCTGCCCGATCTGGTCGGCGTCGTCATGGTGGCGATCGCGCTGGTGCTGGTCCGCCGGACCCCGGCCGATCGCCCCCCTATTGAAGAGGCGCTCGACACGCCTGATCTTGGACGGCAGGAGACGGTATGACCCAAGACCTCACGCTCGACGAAATCCGCTCGCTGCTCGCCCCCGGCATCGCCGCCAATGCGGCGTTCGACGGGTGGAGCGACGCGGCGCGCGACATGGCGGCGGACGCGGCGGGCATCGACCGCGACGTCGCCGCGCTCGCCTTCGAAGAGGGACCGGTCGACATGATCGACGCCTGGTTCGCCGATATCGACGTCGCGATGCTCGAAAGCGTGCCACCCGAACGGCTGTCGGCGATGAAGATCCGCGCCCGGATCGCCGCGCTGATCGAGGCCCGGCTGCAGGCGACCGCCGCCGACCGCGAATCGCTGCGCCGCGCGCTGGCGATCCTCGCCCTGCCGCAGAATCTGACCAAGGCGGGGCGGCTCGGCTGGCGGACGGTCGACACGATCTGGCGCGCCGCGGGCGACGTCGCGACCGATTATAATCATTATACCAAGCGGACGATCCTGCTCGGCGTCTATGCCGCGACGGTCACGGTCTTCCTCGACGACGACAGCGAGGGGTTTGCCGAGACGCGCGCGTTCCTCAGCCGTCGGATCGACGGCATCATGCGGTTCGAAACCGCAAAGTCGGGCTTTCTCAAGCGGACAGAGCATGGCTTCAGCCTGTCGCGGTTCGTCGGGCGGTTGCGCTATCCGGTGGCATGAGCCTGTCGCGGCGCGCCGTCACGCGGCGATGGAATGCACGCAATCTGCGTCAAGCGCGCGTGCCGGGGCTTCCCTTGGTGATCCGTTACTGATAATCAGTCGCATCATGGACACTCGCCCCGATCGTTCCGTCAGTCTCGAAACGCTGCCCCGCAAGCAGCATGGCATCGTTGCTGCGATCGACTGGGCCAAACTGGCAGGCCCGGAGGCACGCCGGTTGCGCGAACTGGGCTTTGACGAGGGTGTCGATGTCGAGGTTCTTCACCGCGCGACGCTGGGCCAGGGTCCGATCGCCTGCCGGATCGGCCGGATGACCGTCGCATTGCGGCGTGCGGTCGCAGGTGCGATTCGCGTATCACCCACGCCAGCCGCCGCAGAATAATCAGCCTGACATTATGAACGCAGCACCGCTGGTCGCGCTGGTCGGCAATCCCAATGCCGGCAAGAGCGCGCTGTTCAATGCGCTGACAGGTGCGCGGCAGAAGGTCGGCAATTATCCAGGCGTGACGGTCGAGCGCAAGGCCGGACGGCTGACGCTCGACGACGGCCGCCCGGTCGAGCTGGTCGACCTGCCGGGCGCCTACAGCCTCGAGCCATCGTCCCCCGACGAGCGCGTCACGCGCGACGTCGTCACCGGCACGCAGGACGGCGAACGCCTGCCCGACGCGCTGGTCGTGGTCGTCGATGCCGCCAATCTCGACAATCATCTGCGCTTCACGCTCCAGCTGATCGCGCTCGGCCTGCCCGTCGTGGTGGCGCTCAACATGGTCGATCTCGCCGAACGCGACGGGTTGAAACTCGATGCGGCGGTGCTTTCGCGAGAACTTGGCGTGCCGGTGATCCCGACCGTCGCGGTCCGCAAACGCGGGCTCGACGCGCTGCGTGCGATCCTGACGCAGACCGTCGTCAATGGTCCGATCCGGCTGCGCAAGTCGGATGGCAGCGTGCAGGACGACATCGTCACGCTGCAACGGCGCGCGCGCGACATCGCGACGGCCGCCACGTTGTCCGAGACACCGGTACGGCGCTGGACGCACATGCTCGACGCGGTCGCGCTGCATCCCATCGCCGGGCCGGTGCTACTGCTGGCGATCATGTTCCTGATGTTCCAGGCGGTCTTCAGCTGGGCGCAGCCGTTCATGGACCTGATCGACGGCGGCTTCACGGCGCTGCAGGCGTTCATCACGTCGGAGCTTCCCGATTCGCTGCTCCGGTCGCTGCTGGTCGACGGGGTGATCAAGGGCGTCGGCGCTGTGATCGTGTTCCTGCCGCAGATCCTGATCCTGTTCCTGTTCATCCTCGTACTCGAGGCGAGCGGCTACATGGTCCGCGCGGCGTTCCTGATGGACCGCGTGATGGCGAGCGTGGGGCTGTCGGGGCGCGCGTTCATCCCGCTGCTGTCGAGTTTCGCCTGCGCGATCCCCGGGATCATGGCGACGCGGACGATCGACGACGAGAAGGACCGGCTGACGACGATCCTGATCGCACCGCTGATGACCTGCTCCGCGCGGCTGCCGGTCTACACGCTGATCATCGGCGCGTTCATTCCCAACACGCAGGTGCTGCCGTTCGTCGGCCTTCAGGGGCTGGTGATGCTCGGGCTGTACGTGATGGGCATCGTCGGTGCGTTCGTCGCCGCGCTGGTGCTGCGCCGGACGGTCACCAAGGGCGTGTCGTCGGGCTTCATGATGGAGATGCCGAAATATCAGTGGCCGCAGTGGCGCGACGTCGGCATCGGCCTGTGGAGCCGCGCGCAGATCTTCCTGAAGCGCGCGGGCGGCATCATCCTGATCTCCACCGTCATCCTCTGGGTGATGCTGAGCTTCCCCAAGCCGCCCGAGGGCAGCAAGGTATCGCCGGTCGATTATTCGGCGGCGGGACGGATCGCCAATGGCATCGCCCCGGTGTTCGCGCCGATCGGCTTCAACCGCGACATCGTGCTCGCGCTGATCCCGGCGATGGCCGCGCGCGAGGTCGCCGTCGCGGCGATCGGCACCGTCTATGCGATCGACGATCCCGAAAGCAACCAGGGCGGGAAGGCGATGGTCGAGAATCTGCGTGGCCGCTGGACCCTGCCGACCGCGCTCGCCTTCCTGATGTGGTTCGTGTTTGCGCCGCAGTGCATCTCGACGATCGCCGTCACGCGTCGCGAGACGAACGGGTGGAAATGGCCGGCGTTCATGGTTGGCTATTTGTTCGCCGCCGCCTACATCATGGCCGGAATCACATATTGGCTGGCGGTGTTCGCCGGCCTCTGAGGGGCATCATGGCAGGCAGCGTCAACAAGGTCATCATCGTCGGCAATCTCGGCCGCGATCCCGAAAGCAAGCAGTTCCAGAACGGCGGCAAGGTCGTCAATCTGCGCATCGCGACGTCCGAGTCCTGGAAGGACAAGATGTCGGGCGAGCGCAAGGAAAAGACCGAATGGCATTCGGTCGCCATCTTCAACGAAGGCCTCGCCAACGTCGCGGAGAAGTATCTGCGCAAGGGCTCGAAGGTCTATATCGAGGGCGCGCTCCAGACCCGCAAATGGCAGGACGCGCAGGGCCAGGACAAGTATTCGACCGAGATCGTGCTGCAGGGCTTCAACAGCGTGCTGACGATGCTCGACGGCCCGAATGGCGGCCAGGGCGGCGGCGCAGGCGGTGGCGGTGGTAGCCGCGGCGGCGGCGACGACTGGGCCGGCGGCGGCAACGACTTTGGCGGCGGCTCGTCGGGCGGCGGCGGTTACGGCGGCGGCGGTGGCCGCTCGGCGCCGTCGGGTGGCGGCAGTGGCGGCGGCGCGCGCGGCGGCAGCTTTGGCCAGACCGGCGGGTTCTCGGACGATCTTGACGACGACGTGCCGTTCTAAGCGTCGTGACGCCACCCGTTTCGACTCCAGTAGCGCCGAGCGTGTTCGACGAGGCGGCGCGATCACGCGTCATCTCGTCCTACGATGTCGCGGGCGCGCGCATGCAGGGTGAGCTGGACGACATCGTGTCGTTCGCAGCCCGGTTGTGCGATGCGCCGATCGCGCTGCTGAGCCTGGTCGAGGAGGAATATCAGCGGTTCCTCTCACGCAGCGGCACCGATCTCGACCAGACGCCGCGGAGCCAGTCCTTCTGTGCGCATGCGATGCACCATCACGACGTGATGGAAGTGCCCGACGCGCAGGCCGATCCGCGGTTCGTGGACAACGCGCTCGTCACCGGTGCTCCGCATGTCCGCTTCTACGCGGGGGCGCCTCTGGTATCGAGCGAAGGCGTGCCGCTCGGCGCGCTGTGCGTGCTGGCGACGACGTCGCGGGCGGGGCTTACGCCGTTCCAGCGTGACGGGCTGACGCTGCTGGCCAAGGCGGCGATGGGGCGGCTCGACGATCGCCGGACCGCGCGCGAACAGGCCTTTGCCGAGGCGCGGGCGCGGCGTACGCTCGAGGCGAGCGATCTGCGGTTCCGGACGCTGGCCGACACGATGCCGCAGATGGTCTGGTCGACGCTGCCCGACGGCTTCCATGATTATTACAATGCGCGCTGGTACGAGTTTACCGGCACGACGCCCGGCACGACCGATGGCGAGGGCTGGAACGACGTGTTCCATCCCGAGGACCAGGACCGCGCCTGGACGATCTGGCGCCATTCGCTCGCGAGCGGCGAGCCCTATACGATCGAATATCGGTTGCGGCACCGGGACGGCACCTATCGCTGGGTGCTCGGCCGCGCGCTGCCCGTGCGCGACGACCAGGGCGCGATCACGCGCTGGTTCGGGACCTGCACCGACATCCACGAGCAGAAGCTCGCCTATGAAGAGCGCGAGGTGATCAGCCAGGAGCTGAGCCACCGGATCAAGAACATCTTCGCCGTCATCGCCGGACTCATCGCCTTTTCCGCGCGCGGCAAACCCGAATTTGCCGGGATCGCGACCGATCTGCGCCACCGCATCACGGCACTGGGCCGTGCACACGACTTCGTCCGCCCGCACAGCACCCAGTCGCGTCCGGAAGCCCCGCAGGACAGTCTGAAGGGCCTGCTGGGCGATCTGTTCGAACCCTATCGCGAGGATGGGACGGATCGTCTGATCGTGATCGGCGACGATGTGCGGATCGACGATCGTTCCGCGACCCCGCTCGCCCTGCTGTTCCACGAGCTTGCGACGAACGCGACGAAATACGGCGCGCTGTCGACTGTCGATGGGCATGTTGCGCTGACGATCGGGCATGACGAAGATGGCGCCACAGGCATGGTGCGCCTGATCTGGCGCGAGCAGGGTGGTCCGCCGATCGCACACCCGACGAGCCATAAGGGTTTCGGCAGTCAGCTGATCGAAATGAGTGCGGTTCGCCAGTTGGGCGGCACGGTGCGGCGCGACTGGCGTCCCGAGGGGCTGTGCGTCGAGATCGGGGTCCCCCTCCCCTCCTTCTGCCGCTGACCGCGCGGTCTCCCCGTCAGTTCCCGCGCCGTCGGATCTGGATCAGTTCGCTACCGCCGCGTAGCGCCTGACCCGTGGTCGCCAGTTCGGCGGCGGCGAGGATCGCGGCATCGTTGAACGGCTTGCGGATATAGCCGAGGCAATCGGCATCGCCGATCTGGCTGGGATTGGCGGTGACGAAGACGACCTTCACGCCGTGATCGCGCGCAATCGTCTCCGCAATCGACGGACCGGTCGGACCGTCGCGCAGATTGACGTCGACAAAGGCGAAGTCGCATCCCGCCGCAGCGACGAGCGCGCTTTCGCGATCCGCCGCGATCGCCACGACGTGATATCCGGCGTCGATCAGGATCCTTTCGAGATCCAGCGCGACGAAGATCTCATCCTCAACGATCATGGCGGTCTTGGTCATTGTCGTGGCAACCGTTGGCCGGGCTATCCGTTCCTTCGGTTTATTGATTTGAATCAAGAACGTGTAGCGAATTGAAACAAATAACCTGTGTTACCGGGGGAGCGCCCGGGTCATGCCCCCGGTTCGCCCCGCAACAGGAATACGGCGTGCTCGGCGAGCAGGTTGGCGGCCGCCGACGTCGTCTGCTTGTCGCCCGACAGGAACCAGGCGCCCTCGACGATCACGCCGCGCTGCCGGAGGAACGCACGGAAGTCGTCGATCGTGACGTGATGGATGTTGGGGGTGTCGTACCAGCTTTCGGGCAATTGCCGCGTGACCGGCATCCGCCCGCCCCACAGCAGTGACACCCGCACGCGCCAATGCGCGAAGTTGGGAAAGCTGACAAAGGCGCGCCGACCGATCCGCAGCAGATGGTCGAGCACCAGGTCGGGCGCGCGCGCGGTCTGCAATGTCTGGCTGAGGATCGCATAGTCGAAGCTGGCATCGGGATAGCCCTGCAGGTCGACATCGGCGTCGCCTTGGATCACCGACAGGCCGCGCCCTACCGCGGCCGCAACGTTGCCCGGATCAATCTCCAGCCCGCGCGCATCGACACCGCGCTCGTCGCGAAGCGCCGCCATCAGCGCGCCGTCGCCGCATCCGACGTCGAGCACGCGCGACCCACGGGCCACGTGATGCGCGATGATCCCCAGGTCGGCGCGCAGCGTCTCCTGCGGCGTCGGGGTGCTCATGCCCCTGCCCTCAGAAATCCGTCGACGACGCGGTTGAGTTCGGGCGCCTCGAGCAGGAACGCGTCATGGCCGTACGGGCTGCTGAGCTCGACGAAGCTGACCGGCGCGCCTGCGGCATTGAGCGCCTGAACGATGCTGCGCGATTCCGCGGTCGGATAGAGCCAGTCGGTGTCGAAGCTGACGAGGCAGAAGCGCGCCCTGGTCGCGCGAAAGGCGTTGGCGAGCAGCCCGCCATGCTCCTCCGCAAGATCGAAATAGTCCATCGCGCGTGTGATATAGAGATAGGAGTTGGCGTCGAACCGGTCGGTGAAGGCGAGCCCCTGATGCCGCAGATAGCTCTCGACCTGGAAATCGGCGTCAAAGCCGAACGACTTGGCATCGCGCGCCTGCAGCCGGCGTCCGAACTTCTCGGTCAGTCCCGCTTCCGACAGATAGGTGATGTGCGCCGCCATCCGCGCGACCGCGAGCCCCGCGGTCGGCGCGGACTCGTCGTGATAATCGCCGCCGCGCCAGTTCGGATCGGCCATCACCGCCTGACGGCCAACCTCGTGAAAGGCGATGTTCTGCGCGGTGTGGCGCGCGGTCGACGCGATCACGACACAGGCGCGGACGCGGTCGGGGAAGGTCGCGGGCCAGCTCAGCGCCTGCATCCCGCCCATCGATCCGCCGACCACTGCCTGCAGTACGTCGATGCCGAGATGGTCGAGCAGCATCGCCTGCGCGCGAACCATGTCGCGGATCGTGATGACCGGAAACCCCATCGCCCAGGCGCGCCCGGTCGCAGGGTTGATCGTCGCCGGTCCCGACGAGCCCATGCAGCTGCCGAGCACATTGGCGCAGACGATGAAATGCCGCGCGGGATCGATCGGTCGCCCCTCACCGACCATCCGCGTCCACCAGCCGGGCTTGCCGGTCCGGGGATGCGTCGAGGCGACATGCTGATCACCGGTCAGCGCATGACAGATCAGGACCGCGTTCGAGGCGTCGGCATTCAGCGTGCCATAGGTTTCATAGGCAATGTCGACCGGCGACAGCAGGACGCCGCCATCGAGCCGCAACGGTCCCGGCAAGGTCACGCGACGCGCCAGGCCGAAGCGCGCGTCGGTCGTCCGGTCGGGATCAATCGTGTCGAGCATGACGCGTCCGCTACCACAACCATTTGCCACTGCGCCACACCGACCGCTATGCCCCGCGGCCATGACAAACATCATGCCCGCACCCACGCCGAAGCCCTGGATCCTGGGGATCGCGCCGTACACGCCCGGTCGCTCGACGACCGATGATGGCCGCACGGTGATCAAGCTGTCGTCGAACGAGAACCCGCTCGGGACGAGCCCCGCGGCAAAGGCCGCGTTCGATGGCGCGGATCACACGCTCGAACGCTATCCCGACGCCAGCGCGACCGCGCTGCGCGAGGCACTGGCGGCGCATTACGATCTGGATCCGGCACGCGTGATCTATGGCACCGGATCGGACGAGATCCTGCATCTGGTCGCAGGCGCCTATGCGGGCCCCGGCGACGAGATCATCCATGTCCGCTACGGCTTTGCGGTGTACGAGATCGCGACGCGGCGCGTCGGCGCCGAGCCGGTCGTCGTCGACGACCGCGACTATGCAACCGATGTCGATGCGATCCTCGCCGCGGTCACCGAACGCACCCGCGTCGTGTTCGTCGCCAACCCGAACAACCCGACCGGCACGTTCACGCCGCGCGCCGAGATCGCCCGGTTGCACGCCGGCCTGCCGCGCTCGGTGCTGCTCGTGCTCGACCAGGCCTATGCCGAATATCTCAGCCCCGAGGAGGACGATGCCGGCCTCGCGCTGGCGATGACCGAGGCCAACGTGCTCGTCACGCGAACCTTCTCGAAGATCCACGGTCTGGCCGCCGAGCGGATCGGCTGGGGCTATGCCTGTGCGCCGATCATCGATGCGATGCACCGCATCCGCGCGCCCTTCAACGTCACGACGGCGGGCCAGGCGGCGGCGGTTGCGGCGCTGGCGGATACCGGCTTCGTCGATGCGACTCGCGCGCACAACGACCGCTGGCGCGGCTGGTTCGTCGAGCAGGTCGCTCAGATGGGCAATGCCGGCCTGCGCTGCGTGCCCTCCAAAGCGAATTTCGTGCTCGTCCTGTTCGAAGGCCAGCTGACCGCCGACTCGGCCTATCACGGGCTGATGGAGGCGGGGTATATCGTCCGCTGGCTGCCCGGACAGGGCCTTCCCAACGCGCTGCGCATCACGATCGGCACCGAGGATGAGACGCGCGGCGTGATCGCAGCGCTACGCGCGCTGGTCGAGCGGGGCTGATGCTGCCGTTCGCACGCGTCACGATTTTGGGACTGGGGCTGATCGGGTCGTCGATCGCGCGCGGCGTGCTGCAGGCGATGCCGACGGTGCGGCTCACCGGCTATGACGCCGATCCCGCGGTGCGTGCGACCGCGGACCGGCTCGAGCTGTGCCACGATATCGCCGACACCGCGGGCAGTGCGGTGATCGACGCCGATCTGGTGATCCTGTGCGTCCCCGTCGGCGCGATGGCGGCGGTCGCGGCGGAGTTTGCCGCGGACCTGCCCGCCGAAGCGATCGTCAGCGATGTCGGCAGCAGCAAGACCGAGGTCGCGCGCGTGCTGGCGGAGGCGCTGCCGGGTGCGACGGTGATCCCCGCGCATCCGGTCGCAGGGACCGAGCGCAGCGGGCCCGAGGCGGGGTTCGCGACGCTGTTCAACCATCGCTGGTGCATCGTCACGCCCCCCGAGGGCGCCGATCCGGCTGCGGTCGAGCGGGTCGCCGAATTCTGGCGGCGGCTGGGCGCGCAGATCGAGTTCATGGCCCCCGATCATCATGACCGGGTGCTGGCGATCACCAGCCATCTGCCCCATCTGATCGCCTACACGATCGTCGGTACCGCGAGCGATCTGGAAGAGGTCACCCAGTCCGAGGTGATCAAATATTCGGCGGGCGGCTTTCGCGATTTCACGCGTATCGCCGCGTCGGATCCAACGATGTGGCGCGACGTGTTCCTGACCAACCGCGAGGCGGTGCTCGACATGCTGCAGCGATTTTCGGAGGATCTGAGCGCGCTGCAACGCGCCATCCGCTGGGGCAAGGGCGACGAGCTGTTCGACCTGTTCACGCGCACGCGCGCGGTGCGCCGGTCGATCGTCGAACAGGGTCAGGACGACGACGCCGCCGATTTCGGCCGCACGCACGACTGACCCCGCTCGGAGCGCCGCCAGCGGCGTCAGCCGTCGAGCGCGTTCATCGCCGCATGGACGCGCGCCTCGGCCTCCTCGCGCTTGAGACCGGCGGGGACGACCTCGCCGAAGCGGAAGGTGATGACGCCCGCCCGCTTGGGCCCCTTGCGCGGCCAGACGGTGCCGCTGTCGCAGGCGATCGGGACCGTCGGCATGCCGAGCGCGCGGTAGAGGCCCGCAAAACCCGGCTTGAGCGGCGGATGCTCTCCCGGCGCGACCCGGGTGCCTTCGGGGAAGATCAGGACCGAGCGCCCGGTCGCCTTGGCCGCGATCGCCTCGCGCATCATGTTGCGCAGCGCCTTGGCCGACGCGTCGCGGTCGACGACGATCGCACCATAGCGCCGCGCCGCCCAGCCCCAGGCGGGGATGTCCGCCAGTTCGCGCTTGAGCACGATCGCCGGCCCGTCGAGCAGCGCCTGGAGCTCGAGTGTCTCGAACATCGCCTGGTGCTTGCAGGCGTAGAAGGCCGCGCCGTCGGGCCGCGTCCCCTCGATCCGGATCCGGATGCCGAGGATCCAGCGCGTCGCCCAGCGGTGGAACCGCGTCCACACCGTCGAATGGACGATCACCGCGCGCGACCCGAACAGTGCGCTGATCGGCACGGTCAGCACGATCGGCGCCGAGATACTGTAAAAGACGATCATGAAGACGATCGTTCGTAACCAGGCGATCATGCGCCAAATCCTATCCACAATGCGATCCGTCGCAGGATCAACTTGTTGTATTCGTTGACCAGCGTCCCAAGCCGCGGCGTGCCGGGGACGCCGTCGCCGAGCACCAGCACCCGCGGCCCGAGCACTGCGGCAAGCTCCATCTTGGCGCGCGGGACATGCCAGTCCGAGGTGACGAGGCGCACGGTGCGATAGTCGTGCGTCTTGACCCAGCGCGCGGTTTCCTCGGCATTCGACCGCGTATCCACCGCATCCGCGCCAAGATCGACGCAACAGGCGAACACGCTGGGCGAGGTGCGATATTCGAGTGCAAGGTCGATCGGGCGGACGCCCGGCGCGACTCCGGTCACCAGCATCCGCTTCGCCTGGCGGTCGCGCAGCAGCGCCAGACCGCGATCGATCCGCCCTGCCCCGCCGGTCGGCACGACGATCGCATCGGTGGTCGAGCCGTTGAGCGGCGGCGGCAGGAGTAGCATGAACGCGGCGAACCCCAGCGCCCAGACGAGCACACCGACACCCAGAAGGCGGACGATCAAAGGGTCGTCCTCATCGCGCGCACGATCGTCGCGCGCGCGGCGACCATCGCCAGCACGATGAACCCGATCGGCATCGCGCCCAGCGTGGCCCAGTCGGTCGAGGACAACCGCCCCCCGTCGAGCAGTTCGGAGCCCAGCCCCTGCAACCGGGTCATGATCAGCAAAATGACGGCGATCGCGACGCCGGCACCGGCCACGCCGCCGATCGCGGCGTCGATCGCCACCCGACGCTGGAAGAGACGCGCGACCTGCAGATCGGTCGACCCCAGCATGTGCATGACCTCGATCGTCGCGCGGTGCGTTTCAAGTCCCGCGCGCGCCGCCAGCACGACCACCGCTGCGGTCGCGCCGGCCATCAGCAGGACGATACCGAGCGCGAGCAGCGTCAGCGAACGCATCACCCCGCTGACGGGTGACATCCAGGTTTCGTGCCGGTCGACGCGCGCGGTCGGCGCGACGCCGCGAACCGCGCGCGCGACCGCAGCGACCGCGGCATCGTCCTGGCCGCCCAGATCGACGTCGATCATCGCCGGCACCGGCAGCCCCGGATCGGCGCCGTCGCTGCCGAGCCAGGGTCGCAACAGCCGCGTCAGCTCGGCGCGATCGACCGCGGCGACGCGGGTCACCTCCGGCAGCGTCCGCAGCGTCGCGAGGACGCGGGCGGCACTGGCGTCGCGCCGGACCGGGTCGCCGTCGATGATCTGGACCGTCAATCGCCCCGCCAGCTGACGATCGAGCGCGCGGGCGGCACCCGCGGTCCCCAGCCCCAGCGCGGCGGCAAGCATGGTGAGGAACAGCATGATCGCCATGACCCAGGTCATGGCACGGACGCCGCCGGCCTCGTCGAGCACGCGACGTTCGGATGCGCGGCTCATGGCTCGGCCCGGGGCGATGGGGGGTACTGCAACGACCCGGTCGGATCGAGCAACCGGCCGTGATCGAGCCGCATCATCTGCGCGGTCGGAATCCGGTTGAGAAGGTGCAGATCATGCGTCGCGACCACCACCGTCGTGCCGAGCTTGTTGAGCGATTCGAACAAATGCAGCAGCCGCTCGGCCATGTCGGGATCGACATTGCCGGTCGGCTCGTCCGCGACCAGCATCTCGGGCCGGGCGATCACCGCGCGGGCGATCGCGACGCGTTGCTGCTCACCGCCCGACAAGGTCGCCGGTCGTGCCTCGGCCCGTTCGGTCAGGCCGACCCAGGCGAGCATCTCCTCGACCGGTTGGCGCAGATCCGCCTCGGGCATACCCGCGACGCGCAACGGCAGAGCGATATTGTCCCAGGTCGACAGATGCGGGACGAGCCGGAAATCCTGGAACACCACGCCGATGCGGCGGCGGAACCCCGGCATCCGGTCACGCGGGAGCAGCACGGCATCCTCGCCGAACAGCCGGATCACGCCGCGGCTCGGGCGCTGGGCGAGATAGAGCAGCCGGAGCAGCGACGTCTTGCCCGCGCCGCTTGCGCCGGTCAGAAAGTAGAAGGCGCCGCTGCGCAGCGTGAACGAGATGTCGGACAGCGTTTCCGCGCCGGTGTCGTAGCGCAAGCCAACATTTTCGAACTGCACGATATTCGCCATGAAATTGGTCGCGCCCGCCCGAGTTCGCCTGTGCCGTGAGCCTCGCTTTCGCATGAAAGCGCGCGCGGCTTCAAGCTGGCGGCCATCTGCAGCGCGGCAGACAGCATCCGGGCGCATGATGCTTGCCACGAGCGGGGGCCACGTGCTTAGTTTGACGGCGAACGGCCCCGTCCCGCGGCCCGCAGTGAATCGTGCCCGATGATCCTCCAATGCCCCGAGTGCAGCACACGCTATCTGGTCCCCGACAGCGCAATCGGCACCGAAGGTCGGACCGTGCGCTGTGCCAATTGCCGCCACAGCTGGTTCCAGGCCGCGACGGACATCACGGCGCCCGACGCGCCAGCCGCCGCGGAGGCGATGCCTGCGGCCCCGCTGGGCTTCGCGCCCGCGCCGCCGTTCGGCGCGGCGTTCGACGCCGAGCCCGCCGCGCCCCCGGTCTGGCCCAATCCGGCGTGGCCCAATCCGTCCTCGCCCACCCCGTCCGGGGTTCCGATGTCTTCGCCGCCTTCGGCTGCGCAGACCGCCGACGATCTGCCGCCGCCGATCATCCGACCCTTTGCGCCATTGGTCGCCGCGCCGGCTGCCCCGCCCGCTGCCGCACCGGATGTCGAAGATGTGCAGGCCGTGCCGCCTGCGGCTGCGACGACCGTGTCCGCCACGACCACCGACAGCGCCGCTCCGTCCTCCTATGCGGGAAGCCGGAGCGACGCCGATTCCTATGAAGCATTCGCACATGCCCCGCCGTTCCGCGCACGGCGCAACACCACCCGGCTGTGGACGATCGGTGCGGTGGCGGCCGGGCTTCTGATGCTGCTGGGCGTCGCTGCGATCCTCTATGTCGGCGCGCCTGGCCTTGCGACGCAGCTGGGACTGGTGACGGGCGTGGACGAGACACCGCTGCGACTGCGCGACAATCCGATCGAGCGCCGCGAACTGGACAACGGATCCGAGCTGTTCGCGGTCAGCGGCCAGGTCACCAATCCCTCCGATTCGACGCAGCGCGTGCCCGACATCCGCGCCGAGCTGCGCGATGCGCAGGGCCGGATCGTGTATAGCTGGACGATCACCCCGCAAAAGCGGACGCTGACACCTGGCGCGGCGATCGATTTCAATTCCGCCAAACTCGACGTGCCGTCGAATTCGAAACGGCTCGAGCTGAGCTTTGCCGGCGAAAACGCCTCCTGATCCGGTTCCGCCGCCCCGACGCGGTGGCGGCATAGGGCCCTGCGACATGATTTTCTCGCAGCGGCGCGCATTCGATGGCGAAAGGGCGTTGCGGGATCGCAAAAGCCTTGCTAGTGGCACCGGCCTACCAGCTAGCCGGCTTGTCCGGTCAGTGTTTCACGTGCGGCCGTGGCGGAACTGGTAGACGCGCAACGTTGAGGTCGTTGTGGGCGAAAGCCCGTGGAAGTTCGAGTCTTCTCGGCCGCACCACTTTCCTCGTTTCTACCGACCCGGATCAGAACCACCCCCATGGGGGACATGACGGTCCGTCCTGCGGGATCCTGTCAAAGCGGAGCACGGCGATGGCCGATTCGATCGACGACCAGATCATCGAAACGCCCGATGGCCCGATGACGTTCGCGCAGTGGAAGAAGAAGCACCCCGTGCAGCTCCCGTCGCGCCGCACCAAGGGCAAGAAGCTTCCCAACAAGGTGAAGTTGACGACCGACGAGGTTTAGTCGCCGGTCGTCGTTGCCAGGCCCCTGGGAGGGGGGATGGGGACCTGACAATCGGGGTTTGACTCCAGCACCCGGGACAAAGTCACGAGCGATAGCGGCGCAACGAAGCGAAGCCCGAATCGGTTGCCACGCCGCCAGCAGATTGCCGCAAAAATCGCGAGTCCGCCGGGATCGACGACGAGCTGGGCCGCCTGCCCCTGTGAAAAATGCTCGCAGAGCGACGTCGCGACCTCGAGTTTCGCGCCACCGGTCGAGACGTCGACCAGCCGTGCAGCATACCAATACCCCTCGACATTCAGCCTGACTGGTGCCGAGACGACGAATCGCGGCGATCGGGCGGTCATCCCGGCGGCGTCGCGCGTCGCGAAGACGGGGTCGATCACATGCGGCTCGTCAAAATCGACTCCTGCGCGAAACCCGTCGACCCAGCGGACGGTGGCGCGAAGCAACGGCATGCCCCGCACCTTGATCTCGAGCGTCTCACCAAGCGCCGGCAGCGTGGTGAAGCGCGCCTTCAGACCGACGGTCGAAATGTCATGGACGAGACAGATCGAGCCGCGGTCGGCATGCATGACCCGGCCGATCAGCAGGACGGTCGCATGGCGTCGACCGGCACGCCGGTCGCGGTCCGCGGGCCGGCGCAGATCTGCTCCGCTCCCGCCGTCACCGCCGGTTTCGTCTCCTTCGTCAGGCCCCGAGAGCACGCGCCGTCTCCCCGCCGCCATGCGATCGGGAGGCGCGACGCGCGATCAGCACGCACCGCCCTTTCGGTGCGCGATCGCGCCATCTGGTGCTTGAGCCTGATCTGCCTTGCCGCACATTTGATATCCCCGAACGGTGTCGGCGAACCGTGCTAGGCGCGGCTTAACTAATTACTACAAAACCGAAATTACTGTAATACCATGCTGAATGCCGGTCAGCGTCGGGCGATCGCGGTGAGGTAGCCGGCGACCGCGTCATAGCCAGCTGCGCTCAGCGAGATTTCGATGCGACGCCGATCGGTCGGGTCGTTAACGCGGTCGATCAGCTTCAGCTTGTGAAGATGCTCGATCCAGCGTTGCGACGTGGTGACCGGTGCATCCGCCATCGCGACCAGCGCCTTGACGTTGGTCGGCCGGTGATCGCGGTGCGAAACGAACAATGCGACGAGCATGTCCCAGGCCGGCTCGTGAAACAATTCGCCCGGCAGGAAGCGACGGCGCAGTTTACGATGCGCCAGAATCTCCTTGGCCCGGGCGACGAGCATTTCCTCGCTGATCGGGCTCGTCGCATCCTCGGCCCGCTGGTCGACGACCCGCGATGCCCGCGCCGTGAACTCCTCGCTGACGGCGGCCAGCCTCGATCCCAGATCCTTGATCAAGTCGGCAACGGATTCGTCTTTCACCACATGCTCCCGGTCGCCCACAGGGTCTTAAGCCCATAATGATCCAAATATGGCGGCAGGCCGGCATAATGGTCAACATCATTCAGCTATCTGTTTTACCGCTCTATTCTTTTCGGTACACGCGATAGTCTCGGAACTCTCTTAAGATATGCAAAACGGTTTGAAATCTGTTCAGTTTGGTTGTGATTGGTGGCTTGCCCCGTGTGGGTTTTTGGGCTGCAACAGGTAGAATTTTGTACCAATGTGAAACCAATATAAGGTTTGATCGATTTTGCCCGCGTCTGGGATGATCCTCCGGCTCGGACGCCCTCCTCGGAGATACGCGATGAATGCTGCACGCACCTATGAGCTTCTGCAGGAAGCCTGTCGCGCGCTCGAACAGGCGGGCGATCATGCGATTGCGGCCTATGTCGGTGTCAGCATGGCGATGGTCGAGGAGAAGTACCTGGTCGGGCACGACCATCTCGACCCGATCGATCAGGACTAAAGCCAGCGCGGTTCCGCATGCCAAGGGCTTGTTATAGCCGCATGTCGGGCCGATGTCCGGACGTCACGCGTTGGCCGTATCAACCGTGCGAAAGGATGTCGTGCCCGCTTCCCTGCCTGCCTATCTGAACGCGATCGGGACTGCGGTCCCCGGCCATGACATTCACGAGGCGTTTATCCGCTGGGCGCGCGACCGGGTCGATGCCCGTTCGGCCAAGCTTTTCGATCGTATGGCGGGGCGATCGGGTATCGCGCACCGCTGGTCGGTCCTGCCCCCGACAAAGGCCATCGCGGTCGCGGACGGCGTCGACAGCGGCGACACGCAGCGGCTGCATGCCGGGTCTCCGGTCGACCCGGGCGGCTTTTACGCGATCGATCCGCATCCCGGCACCGCGGAGCGGATGGCCATCTATGCCGACGCCGCACCCGGTCTTGCCCTCGAGGCCATCGCCGCGCTTCAGGAAACAATCGCGCTCGGCACGATAACGCATCTGGTGGTGGCGAGCTGCACCGGGTTCGTCGCGCCCGGCATCGACCAGATCATCGCCCGCAGGCTCGCGCTGCCCGCGACGGTCGAGCGGCTGCTGATCGGGTTCATGGGATGCTATGCCGCGGTCGTCGCGCTCCGCAGCGCGCGGCATATCGTCCGGTCAGAGCCCGGTGCACGGGTGCTGGTCGTCACCGTCGAATTGTCCACGCTGCACCTGCAGGCGGTGTCCGAGATCGAGCCGCTGCTGGCGATGCTCCAGTTCGGCGACGGTGCCGCCGCGGCGCTGGTGACCAGCGATCCGAGCGGATTTGAACTCGAAGCACCGTTCGCCACCGCATTGCCCGACAGCGAGGCGCTGATCCGCTGGGACATCACTGACCAGGGCTTTGCGATGCACCTGTCGGGAGAAGTACCGGGGCGGATCGCGCAGGCGCTCGCCGATCCCGCCTTCCGTGCCGCAGCGAGCGGCGGACGCCCCGCCGATACGGTCGACGGATGGGCGGTCCATGCCGGCGGGCGATCGATCCTCGATGCGGTCGAGCATGCCCTGGCGCTCCCGGCGGATGCGCTCGACGCGTCGCGTGCGGTGCTGTCGGCGAACGGCAACATGTCGTCGGCGACGCTGATGTTCGTGCTGCAGCGGTTGCTCGCCGGGCCGGACATCGCGCGCGGCGTCGCGCTGGCGTTCGGCCCGGGTCTCGCAGCCGAGGGTATCGGCTTCCGAAGCGCACCGCGATGTTGACGACGCGGGCGCAAGCCGAGGAACTGATGGACGCCGACGACCTTTCGCCGGAAACCTATGCCGCGGTGGTCGCCGATCTTGCGAAGGTGAATGTCGTGACGATGGCGGCGCGTCCGACGCTTGCCTTTCTAAAGCGGGTCATCGCGGGCCGGACGCGGCTGAGGCTGCTCGATGTCGGGTTCGGCGATGGCGACATGCTGAGGACGATCGAGCGCTGGGCCCGCAGGCGAGGCGTGAACACCGAACTGGTCGGGGTCGACCTCAATCCCCGCAGCGAACAGGCCGCGCGCAGGCATACGGACGCGGGATCGACGATCCGCTATGTCACGGGGGATTACACCGATCTCGCCGGTCAGAGGGGCGCCGAACCCCGCTGGGACGCGATCGTCAGCAGCCTGGTCGCGCACCATATGAGCCATGCGCAACTGATCGCCTTCCTTCGGTTCATGGACACGCATGCGCGGTGCTGGCTGATCAACGACCTGCATCGCCACGGCTTTGCGCATCGCGGATTTCCGATTCTGGCACGGCTCGCGCGCTGGCATCCGATCGTGCGTCACGACGGGACGCTGTCGATCGCGCGGTCGTACCGGCCCGACGAATGGCCGGCGATCCTCGACGAGGCGGGGATCCGCGGTGCGCGCGTGTTCCGGGCGTTCCCGTTCCGACTGTGCGTCGAACGGCTGCGGTGACCGCGACGCGCGCGCTGATCGTCGGCGGCGGGCCGGCAGGGGCGGCGGTCGCGATCGAACTTGCACGCGCGGGCCTGCCGCATCTGTTGATCGAGCGTAGCCGCGAGACGGGCGACGCCTTGTGCGGCGGGTTCCTCAGCTGGCGGACGCTCGACACGCTGTCGCGGCTGGGAATCGATCCGGATCAGCTCAACCCGGCGCGAACGACGACCGTCCGGATCTTCGCCGGTAGCCGCGTCGCGCATGCCGCGCTGCCAAGGCCTGCACTATCGGTGTCGCGACGGCGACTCGACACCGTTCTGCTCGCCGCCGCGGTGGCGCAGGGCGCAGCGATCGAACGCGGGGTGACCGTCCGGGCGATCGAAGACGGCCAGGTGCGGACCGCCGATGGCGCGGTACTCGCCGCGCCCGCGCTGTTCCTCGCCAATGGCAAGTCGGATGTCCGCGGGACCGCACGGCCGGCAAGCGCCCGCGGCGCCGATCCGACGCTGGGGATACGCGTCCGCATCATGCCCCCGCCAGCGATGGCACGGGCGCTGGCGGGGCAGATCGACCTGTATCTCTTCGACCGGGGCTATGCCGGGCTTGCGATGCAGGAGGATGGCAGCGCGAACCTGTGCATGGCAGTACACCGCTCGCGGTTACAGGAGGCGGGAACGCCGGCGGATCTGCTCGCAGAGCTCGGCCGCGCGATACCGGCGCTCGGCGAATGGGTCGCCGCGATCGCGCCGGATGCGACGATCGATGCGATTGCCAACGTCCCCTATGGCTGGCGCCAGACGACGGGGCAGGCGGGGCAGTACCGGCTGGGCGACCAGGCGGGGGTGATCCCGTCGCTGGCCGGCGAGGGCATGGGCATCGCGCTGGCCAGCGGACTCGCCGCCGCGCGCGCCTATCGCACCGACGGGGCAGGGGGCGCAGCGGCATGGCAGCAGCAGCTGGCGCGCACGCTCGCGCGGCCGATCGGGGTAGCGGGCGCGGTGCGCCGGGTGGCCGAAAGCCGCGGTGCAGCCCGGCTTATCTCCTTCGCGCATCCTGCACTGATCCGAATGCTCGCGCAGGCGACGCGGATCGGCGCGTGACGCGCCGTCGCGCGGCGATGAATGCTGTCGACGAAACGCCGGGCGGAGTGCGCGTGCCGCGGGCGTACACGCGAACCGCTTGTCGGCGCCGCGGTTAAGGCGTATTTCGTCGACCCTTCATGGCTCGCGCGCGTCCCGCTTCCCGCCCCTCTCGGCCTCGCTCCTCATGGCGCCGCCGGTTTGTCCTCCTCCTGAAGGTTCTCGCCGGTATTGCCATCCTCGCGCTCGGCGCGCTGGTGATCGCGATCTATATCGCCCGCGCGCAGCTGCCGAGCTTCGAAAGCCTCAAATCCTCGCCCAACGGCCAGATGATCCGGGTACATGCCGCCGATGGCAGCGTGATCGTGTCGATGGGGCCGAGTTTCGGCGAATGGCTTTCCTATGGCCAGATCCCCGCGGTGATGCGCGACGCGACCGTCGCGGTCGAGGATCGGCGCTTTCGCTCACATCTCGGCGTCGATCCGGTCGGGATCGCACGGTCGGTCAAGGTCCGGTTCGATCGCGGGCGCTGGACGCAGGGCGGGTCGACGATCACGCAGCAATTGGCGCGCAACGTCTTCCTGAACAACCAGAAGAAGTTCGGGCGCAAGTTCCGCGAGTGGATCCTGGCGTTCGCGCTCGAGCGCAAGTTCAGCAAGGACCAGATCCTCGAACTCTACCTTAACAAGGTCTATTATGGCGGCGGCGCCTACGGAATCGACGCCGCGTCGCGCAAGTTCTTCGGCCACGGGGCGGACCGCCTGTCGTTGGCCGAAGCGGCGGTAATCGCCGGGCTCGTCAAGGCACCGTCCAACTATTCGCCGACTGCCGATGCCGAGGCGGCGATGGGCCGTGCGGGCGTCGTGCTGAAGACGATGGCGGAAACCGGCGTCATCAGCGCGGGCGAGGCCGCCGATGCCGATGTGCAGGGGCTCAAACTGGCACCCGAGCCGAAGCAGAACAGCGTCCGCTACTTCACCGACTGGGCCTTGCCGCAGCTCGACACGCTGATTGACGAGACCGAGGCGCCGCTCGAGGTGTGGACGACGCTCGACCTGTCGATGCAGCGCGATGCCGATGCCGCGATCCGGGCGAATGCCCCCCCGGGTGCGCAAGGCGCGCTGGTGTCGCTCGACCGCGATGGCGCGGTCAAGGCGATGGTCGGCGGCAAGGACTATGTCTCGTCGATCTACAACCGCGCGACGCAGGCGGTCCGCCAGCCGGGTTCGGCGTTTAAGCTGTTCGTGTATCTCGCCGCGCTCGAGGCCGGGCACAAGCCCGAGGATTCGATCGTCGACGAACCCGTGACGATCGATGGATGGAGCCCGCGCAACGATTCGCGGCGCAATTCCGGCGCCGTCAGCCTGCGCACGGCCTTTGCCTATTCGCTGAACACCGTCGCGGCCAAGCTGGGGCAGGAGGTCGGTTTCACGACGGTCGCGGACATGGCGCGGCGGTTCGGGATCACGACGACGGTCAACACGCATCCCTCGATGGTGCTGGGCACGTCGGAGGTCCGCGTGATCGACATGACGCGTGCCTTTGCCAGCGTCGCGAGCAAGGGCGTCGCGGTGACCCCCTATGGCATCACCCGCGTGACCGCGAACGGCCAGACGATCTACACGCATGAGGTCGATCGCAGCCACGTCCTCGTCGCCCCCTATGTCGCCGCCGAGATGACCGACCTGTTGCAGACCGCGGTCAACACCGGTACCGGCCGCGCCGCGCAGATCGGCCGCCCGGTGGCGGGCAAGACGGGAACGACCAGTTCGTCGAAGGATGGCTGGTTCCTCGGCTTCTCCAGCGGCATCACCACCGGCGTGTGGATGGGTCGCGACGATGCCAAGCCGATCTCGGGACTGCACGGCGGTACGGCGCCGGCGCGCGCTTGGGCGGCATTCATGAAGCCCGCCACGGCCAATCGCCCGATCGAGCAGTTCGAGACGCAGGTGACCCTGCCCGAATGGCAGCTCGAACCCGATGAGGAGAGCTATTTCGGCCAGCCCGACAACGGCCAGATGATGGTCGACGAGAATGGCAATCCGATCGAGCCTGGCGGTGTTCCGGATATGCCGAGCGATGCCCCGGCGGGTGAGCCGATACCGCGCCCCGATGCGGACCCGTCCGACCAGACACCGCCGGTGCCGCAGCAGCAGTTGAACCAGGACTGGATCGACAGGGTGACGGGCCGGGACGCACCACGGCGCGATCCCGCCGCGCCGCAGCCGCGCGCGCCCCAGCGGGACTGGTCACGCGAGAGTTCGCGCGACCGCTTTCAGGACGATCGACCGACCCAGTGAAGCGCCGCGCCATGCGTGCGTAGCCAGACGCGCGCAGGGGTGGGGTCCTCACCATAGAGATCGGCGACGAGCGCGTGGAAGGCGGGCGCGTGGTTCATGTGGACGCGGTGGGCGACCTCGTGCGCCACCGTTGCCCGCCGCACGAAGCCGGGGGCGAGGATCAGCCGCCAGCTGTAGCGGATCACCCCGCTCGACGCGCAGCTCCCCCAGCGGCCCCTGGCATCGCCGATCGCGACCTGCGTGACGCTGACCCCAGCCTTGGCGGCATATTCGGCGGTTTCCTGGTCCAGCAGGCCCAGCGCGGTACGCTTGAGCCATGCCTCGACACGGCGCGGAATCGTCTCGACGGGGCCGGACAGCGACAGGATCGCGCCGTCGCGGACCACCGTGCGGCGGCTGCCCGGGGTCCACGCGATCGTCACCGGCTCATCGGCGACCATCACGACCGCACCGGGAACGAAGGGCTGCGGCTGCGGCAGACGCGCGCGCTGCTCGGCGATCCAGTCCGCCTTCTCCTCCGCCCAGGCCAGTGCCTGCTTCAGCGCCGCCCGCTTGGGCAGGACGAGCTTGGCACGGCCGCTGGCGGGATCGATCGACAACCGAGCCCTGCGCGCGCGCGCATGCCGGATGATCTCGAGGCCGTCGATCACCGGGTCAGAGTTCGCGGTCGATCACGTGATATTCGAGCTCGCCGGCCTCGTCCTCGCTGATCGTCCAGCCGCGGACCGACTGTTTGGCGCGGTGCACCGCCTCGCGGTCGCCGCAGACGAGATAATGCCACTCGGGAAGCTGCTCGCCCGCCGCGCGCAGGCGGTAGGCGCAGGTCGAGGGCAGCCAGTCGATGTCGCGGACGTTCGACGTCGTGAGGCGCACGCATTCGGCGACATAGGCGTGGCGGTGGCGATAGTCCGAACACTGCCCGCTGCGCCGGTCGAGCAGCCGGCACGATACGTTGGTCGCGACGAGCTCGCCCGTATCCTCGTCCTCGAGTTTGTGGATGCAGCATTTGCCGCAACCGTCGCACAGGGCTTCCCACTGGCCGCGGTCGAGCTTCTCGATCGGCGTGTCTTCCCAGAATCTGGCGCTCATCGGGCCCAGCGCTTGATGTCGTCGGCCAAGGCCTGTGGTCCCTTATCCTGTGGCAGCAGCGCGAGAGGCTTGCCGTCCGGATCCATCAGATAGGCCTGACGCGAGTGATTTACGAGGTAACCGCCACCGGGCGCGGCATCCCCCTTGGCCGAGAAGATCGCGAATTCCTTCTTTACGGTCTCGATCGCCGCGGGACTGCCGGTGAGCCCGACGATGCGCGGATGAAAGGCGGTGACGAACTGCTTGACGACCGCAGGTGTGTCACGCGTCGGATCGACGGTCACGAAGATCGGCACGATCCGCGCCGCGAGCGCCGGGTCGCTGGCCTCGAGCAGTTTCATCGCGCCGCCGATCGTCTGCATGTCGGTCGGACAGACATCGGGACAGAAGGTGTAGCCGAAATACATGATCCGGTATTTGCCCGCGAACCGGCGGTCGCTGACCTGTTGCCCGTCCTGATCGACGAGCGTGAACGGCCCGCCGATCCGCGCGCCGGCAAGCGGCGGCGTCGCGGGCGCCGCGGGCGTATCGGGCGCAGAGGGGCTGCACGCCGCGAGCGCGAGGGCGGCGAGAAGGGCGGGGCGTCGATTGGTCATGATACAGCCAGCCTTGATCTGTTAGCCCGTGCGGCGCAAGCGTCGCACATCACCCGCGTCCCGAGGATCTATCGATGTCGTATATCCGCCAGTGCCCCGCCCTGACGACGGGCGCCAAGACCATGGGCGCCCTGTTGATGGGAGCCGTGATCGCGCTTCCCGCCGCCACTGTGGTCGCCCCGCGTGCCGCGCATGCCCAGAACCAGTCGGAAGGCTATAAATTCCTGAACGCGGTTCGCGAGTCGAAGAACAACGAGGTCCTCGAAATGCTCGGGCGTCCGGGCAGCAGCATCGTCAATGCGCGCGACGTCTCGACCGGCGAGGGTGCGCTGCACATCGTCATCAAACGTGCCGACGAGACCTATCTGCGGTTCCTGCTGCAGAAAGGCGCCGACGCCAATCTGCGCGACGGCAAGGGCAACACGCCGCTGCTCCTCGCGGTGACGCTCGGCCAGACAGACATGATCCCGATCCTGACCGCAGCCGGCGCCAATCCGAATCTTGCCAATTCGGCAGGGGAAACGCCGTTGATCCGCGCCGTTCAGCGCCGCGACGTTGCCATGATCCGCGTGCTGCTCAACGAAAACGCCGACCCCGATCAGGCCGATATCATCGCCGGCATGTCGGCGCGCGATTATGCCAAGCAGGATGGTCGCAACGTCGTGGTGACCAAGCTGCTGGCCGATGCGCCGAAGAAGACCCGCAAGGCGGTCGCGGGGCCGAAATTCTGACGATCACGTCGCCGGGCGGCTGATCCTGCCGCGTATCGTGAGGATCAGCCGCCAGCCGGATCAGAAGGCAAGACCGGCGGCGTCGGGATCGACCTGTGCGATCAGGCGTCGTGCGGCGCGTCTGGCAAAGGCTAAAGTGCAGCGCTTGCGGACATGCGCGGGCAGGGGGGTCGTATGCGCCTCACGGACGATCGCGGCGTCATAGCGGTCAGCGACGATGATCCCGGTACGTTCGGGCAGAAACGCCGCCCCCTGCAGCGGCCGCATGTCGAACCCGGCCGGCACCGCCCAGAAATAGCGATCGCAATGCCCGAGATACTCAGGCCATTTGCCATCCCCGACCAGATCCGCGCGCGACACCTTGATCTCGACGACGACGATCTGCCCGCGGGCATCGATCGCCATCAGATCGGCGCGACGCCCCCCGTCGAGGGGAACTTCCGCCATCGCGGTCAAGTCGTGGCGCAATAACATCCGGATCACGCCGCGTGCCACGTCGGCGGCACATAAGGGCGATCCGGGTTCGTCGATGCAGGAGTCCGGGGGGCTGTCGAGCATGCGCCAGAAATAGAACAATCCGCGAACGACGCAAGCGCGTTCACGGATTGTTTATAGCGTTAGCGATGCAGGTGGGATCCTGATCATGATCCCGGACCCTCTCCGGATCGGCTGTCGATCAGCGATAAAAGACGTGGTTGCCGATCGAAGCGACCTTGATCACGCGGCCCGCAGGGCGGCGATCGGCGGTGTTGAAATACAGCGCCTTCTCGGCCGGGCTGTTCCATGCATCGGCCAGTGCGACCTTCGCGACGGCGATGGCGGTGCGGTACGACGTGCCCTTGTTGATCGCGGGGATCTGACCGCCGCGGACAAAGCTGAACTGGCCGCGCTGCTTGACGACGTCGCAGACGTCGGCGGGGAAGCGGCCCGACTTGGCGCGGTTGATGATGACTTCGGCGACGGCGAGCTGACCGGTGAGCGGCTCGCCCTTGGATTCAAAATAGATGGCGCCGGCAAGGCACTGGAGCGCTTCGTCGGCGGCGGCGCTATCCTGCGCGGCAACGGCCTGGGCGAGCGTTTCGAATTCTTCGTCTTCGATTTCGGCCGACGTCGGGACGGCGGTCTGTGCAGCGGGCTCGACGGCGGTGACGGGCGTCACGGCGGGAACGGTCTGCGGAACATTCTGAGAGGAGAGGGCGTTTAGATTTGCGAGTGCGGTGAGGCTGGCGGTCGAGCGATCGACGCCGGTCGCCTGGCTGGGCGCGCTGTTGCCGAACAGGCCGGCGAGAGAGAAGGTCATGACCACAATCGTTGCGGCCCGCTGCAAAATCGTCATTCAAACTTATTCAGATGCGGTTGGACCACGGAACCAATCGTACGAGCCGATCGTCCAGGCATCCCCCCGACTGCGTAACTGATCCGGATCGCACCCGTCCCAGCACAACGCCAATCAATGTTGAATATCCCCTCTATCGGGGGGACTTTGGAGTCAATCGGCCAGGATCGTTTCAGCGGCGAACCGTTCCGCCGCTGCGACATCCACCTCGATCACCCAGAGATCTGGATCGCTCGACCGCCGTCGACGCCAATAGCCGTCGAGATCTTCGGCCGGAGTCGAGTCGATCAGCGCCGTTCGCCCGTCGGCGCCGATTCCGCGCTCGAGCAGGCGGGGCAGGGCACCACGGTCGATGGCGATCACGAGGATCGCGCCGCCCTGCGCGTCCCCTTTGGCGAGCACCGCGCCAAAACCGCCGGCGTCGTTGACCCGTCGGAGCAGCGCACTGACGACGACGCCGCTGGGAAGACGGCCGCTCATCGCAGGACGATCACGGCAGCGGGCGCGGCGAGACGCGGTATCCGGGAAGCCCGGCCAGGGCGATCCGTGAGCGCATGAACGTACCCGTGCCCCGCGCCGCCTCCTCCCCCTCGGCGTCGATCAGCCGGGCATCGGCGACGAACACGCGGCGCTTCCCGCTGATCCAGCGGCCTTCGGCGATGACCGGCCCCGCCTTTAACGGGCGGGTCAGCAACAGGTTGAACGCGGTCGTCAGGAGAAAGCGATCGGTGACGAGACTGTTGGCGGCATAGAAGGCGGCATCGTCGAGCATCTTGAAATAGCTCGTCCCGTGCGCGGCACCGCCGGCATGATAATGACGTTCGTCGATCGTGAACCGGATCCGCGCAACACCGGCCTCTGGTATCTCGAGCGTCGATTCGAAGAAGCGGTTGATCGGCGCACAGGCGTAGAGCGATTCCAGCGCGCGAAAATGCGCCTCGGCGCCGGCGGAGGCCAGTTCAGGCGGCATCGCGGACCGCATCGGCGGTGAACAGCGCATAAAGCGCATCGGTCGAACCCGCACCGCGGAGCTTGTCAAGGAACAGCTTGTCGCGCAGCCGCCGCGATATCCGGGCAAGCGCCTTCAGGTGAACCGCGCCCGCATCGGTCGGCGACAACAGCATGAAGACGAGATCGACAGGCAGATCGTCGACGGCCTGAAAATCGATCGGCTGCGCCAGTCGCGCGAACACCGCCGTGACCTGTGTCAGTCCGTCGAGCTTGGCATGCGGGATCGCGACACCACCGCCAAATCCCGTCGAGCCCAGCTTTTCGCGGGCAATCAGACGGTCCGCGATAGTTTTTGCGTCGCCTTCGACAATGTCGGCCGCAAGCGTGGCGACATGGTGAAGCACGGCCTTTTTGTTTGCCGCGACCATGCCGGTCAGGACCGCGTCCGGACGCAGCATATCACTGAAGTCATTCATGCTGTTCATGTCTCAAAGCGCCCCCGCACGCCCCGCCTTAACGGTTTGCACGGGGGCGTAAAGCGCAGCGTCACAACAGCTGTTGCGGCTCGCGCGCTCTATTAGGGTGCGGCGGATGCGGAGCGTTGCGGTTCGACCCAGCCGATCGTGCCGTCACCGCGGCGATAGACCATGTTATGCGCGCCAGTACCCGCATTCATAAACAATAGTGCGGCGGTATTGCGAAGATCGAGCATCATCACCGCGTCGGATACGCTGGCCTCGGGAATGTCGACGCGCGTCTCGGCAATGATCAGGGGCGCATCGGGGGCATCGTCCTCGGTGACCTGCTCCTGAAACAGCGTATAGCTTGCATTGTCATAGCCGTTGCTTTCCGCGATCGCCACGGCTTCACCGGCATGGCGATCCTTGAGGCGACGCATATAGCGGCGAAGCTGGGTTTCGATCTTGGCCGCGGCGCCGTCGAACGCGGCACGGGCGTCATAGGCATCGGCATGGCCCTTGAGCACCAGCCCCTTCATGACATGCGCGACGATATCGCATTTGAAGCCGGCATCATGCGGCCCCTTGCCGAACGTGACCTCGGCAGAAATGGCGCGCGAGAAATACTTGTCGGCGATACCCTGGAGTCGGTCTTCCACATGGCTGTTGAGCGCATCGCCAGTGGCGACCTGATGACCAGAAATCCGGATATCCATTATCGTCTCCTTCTCATCGGACGGTCCTATTGGCTCCGTCCGCCCGGCGTCATCCGGACGCCACGGCCCCCCAAATCGGATCCTTGATCCCCTTCATAAACGCGGCATGGGCCGCAAGGTCTCCCTTGCTGACCGTGAAAACACGCGGTTGCCGAACGACACGAGGCGCCGGTGCGACGACCGGAGTCGCAGCGGTGACGGTCCGCTCGCTGAGCAGGCCGAGACCGATCTGGCGACCACCCAACAGCTCGACATAGACCTGCGCCAGAAGCTGCGCGTCGAGCAGCGCGCCGTGGAGAACGCGGTGACTCCGATCGATCCCGAACCGCGAACACAGCGCATCAAGCGAATGCTTCGCGCCCGGATGACGGCTGCGGGCGATCTGCAGCGTATCGATCATCCGGTTCAGGTGAATAATCGGCCGTCCGCATTTGACGAGCTCGCCGTTGAGAAACGAGAAATCGAAGCTCGCATTATGCGCGATCATCGGCGCATCGCCGACGAAATCGAGCAGGTCCGCCACGCCGTCGCCGAACCGCGGCTTGTCGGCGAGGAACGCCTGGCTCAGCCCGTGGACGTTGAACGCCTCGACCGGCATGTCCCGTTCGGGATGGTAATAAGCGTGGAAGGTGCGCCCGGTCTCGACCCGGTTGACCATCTCGACACAGCCGATCTCGACCATGCGATCGCCACCGAAAAAGCTGAGGCCGGTGGTTTCGGTATCGAAGACGATCTCACGCATCCGGCTGTTATCGGCGCTCACGTCCCGTCACGCAAGCGATCACCGCACGAACCTGCGCGCGGGTTTCGTCGAAACTCGTGTCGGTCCGAATGACATGATCGGCACGCGCGCGTTTTTCGGAATCGGGTGTCTGGCGGGCGAGGATTGCGGCGAAACGCTCGGCTGTCATGCCGGGGCGGGCAAGCACGCGGGCCCGCTGGACATCGGCGGCGGCGGTCACGACGACGATGCAGTCAACGCGCGCGTCACCGCCGGTTTCGAACAACAGCGGCACGTCGAACACGACCAGTGCGCCGGCATGAGAATCGAGAAACGCCTGACGCTCCTCACCGACCGCGGGATGCACGATCGCCTCGAGACGGCGGATCGCATCGTCGTCGCCGAACACCGCCGCCCCCAGGCGTGTACGGTCGACCGCGCCGTCCTGGACGGTGCCGGGAAACGCGGCGCCGATCGGTTCGACGAGTCGGCCACCGACACTCTGCAGTCGGTGGACCGTCGCATCAGCGTCGAACACGGGGACGCCTTCTTCCGCGAACATCGCGGCAACGGCGGATTTGCCCATGCCGATCGAGCCGGTGAGGCCGATAATCATGCGGTGAGCAGCACGCGCAAGGCCTCGTCGCGATCCCGCGGAGGTTCCACGTGGAACAAAATCTCGAACGCGACCGCCGCCTGACCGATCAGCATTTCGAGCCCGTCGACGGTTTCGAGATCACGCGCCCGGGCGGCCTTGAGCAGTCCGGTCTCGAGCGGCGAATAGACGATGTCATAGACGAGCGAGTCGGGATCGAGCGCGCCGAGATCGAGGTCGAGGGGCGGCTGACCGGCCATGCCGAGGATGCTCGCATTGACCAGCAGCCGCGACGGCGGGACCGCCGGGCCGATCGGCAGCGCCTGTCCCTTGAGCCCGAATGTCGACAGCAACGCCGCCGCCTTCAAAGAATTGCGGTTGAAGATCGTCACCGGACCGACGCCCATACGCGACAGCGCGAACAGAATCGCGCGCGCTGCGCCGCCTGCACCGATCACGGTGACGGGCTGGCCGGCGATATCGAGATCATCGATCGGCGCCCAGAACCCCGCGGCATCGGTATTCGTACCGATGCAATCCCCGGCGGAATTGCGGAACACGGTATTGATCGCGCCGATCGAACCCCGGACGTCGCCGGGGTCGGACACGTGGTCGAGCGCCGCCAGCTTGTGCGGCATGGTGATATTGCACCCCCGCCATGCGGGATCGCTCTTCCGCTCGGCAAAATAGGCGGGAAGCTCTTCCGCGGTAACGTGCTTGTGCCGGTACTCGGCGTCGACCCCGAGCGCGTCGAGCCAGAAGCCGTGGATCAGCGGCGATTTCGATTGGGCGATCGGATCGCCGATCACTTCAGCATAGGGGCGAGGGGTCATTCAGAGCTCCATAAGATCCCGGGCTGGCTGGCCGGCGTTCGACGCCGCCACCGCGCATCGATCGCGTGTAATCGATACCGCCGGGATTGCCAGACGAACGCCGATGCCCGTCAGCGGCCCACGTGCTAGGCGGGGAGTGCACCGCGTGTGCGGAGAAAATCGAGCACGTTCAGCAGCGGCATGCCGAGAACGGTGAACTGGCTGCCGTCGATCTTCGTGAAGAGCTGCGCGCCCGGACCCTCGATCCGGTAACAGCCGACGCACCCCGCGATCGCCGGCCACTCGGCTTCGAGATAGGTTTCGATGAAGGCGTCGGACAGCGGCCGGACATGCATCCGCGCACGCTCGACATGGCGCCACACCGGTCGGCCATTCTCCGCGATGACCGCCGCGCTCCACAAGTCATGATGGGTGCCCGACATCCGTCGCAGATGCGCGGCCGCGTCATCGCGATCGACCGGTTTGTCGAGGATCGTGCCGTCCTCCAGCGCGACAAGCGAGTCACTGCCGAGGACGAGATGCCCCGGCATCCGCGTCGAGACCTTCGTCGCCTTGAGCTCGGCAAGCGCGTCGGCCAGATCGCGCGGTGACAGCGCGACCAGGGCCGCCTTGGCCGCATCCTCGTCGACCCCTGCAAAGGTCGCATCGAACGCGACGCCCGCCGCGGTGAGCATCGCGCGACGCGACGCACTCTGCGAGGCGAGGATCACCAGGCTCATGCCTCGGGCCGGCGCTGGTTGCACAGCGCGATGATCGCCGCCGCGGTTTCCTCGATCGACCGCCGTGTCACGTCGATCACCGGCCAGCCATTGTCCGCGAACATCCGCCGCGCAAAGGCGAGTTCGCGCATCACGGCCTCTTCCTCGACATAGGAGGTGTCCGGTGCCTGATGCAGTGACAGCAGACGGTTGCGGCGCACCTGGATCAGCCGGTCAGCGCTCGTCGTCAGCCCGACGATCAGCGGCTTCCGCAAGGTGTAGAGGATCTTCGGCGGCGGGCTTTCGACGACGACCGGAATGTTGGCGGTCTTGTAGCCGCGATTGGCGAGATAGATCGAGGTCGGCGTTTTCGACGAGCGCGAGACGCCGGCGAGGACGATGTCGGCCTCCTCCCATTCTTCCCACGCGATCCCGTCGTCATGCGCGATCGTCCACTGGATCGCGTCGACGCGCGCGAAATAGGCGGCGTCGAGGACGTGCTGGCGACCCGGCCGCGCCTTGGCCTGCTGACCCAGCAGTCCCGACAGCGCATCGTTGACCGGATCGAGCGGCGCGACCGCGGGGAGACCAAGCGCAAGGCAGCGTTGTTCGAGGATCCGCCGCGTCGCGGGGTTCACCAGGGTGAAGATCACGAGCCCGGGATTCTGCGCGACCTCCTGAAGGATGCGCTCGAGATGCGCCTCGGTACGGACCATCGGCCAGAAATGGCGGACGGTCTCGACATCGTCATATTGCGCGAGCGCCGCCTTGGCGATGTTCTCCAGCGTCTCGCCCGTCGAGTCCGACAGCAGGTGAAGATGGAGCCGTATCATAGGTCGCATAGCCCTGCTGCGAGGGGCCATCGGGATGAATCTGTGGATAACATGCGGATAAGGGCTAGCGTAACTCACGCCTCCCGCCAAGCAGGCCGGTTGCTGTGGATAAGTCACCTTTTATCCACAGGGCCGCGCACAGGCCGAAAAGTTATCCACAGGCTGTGGGTTGCGGGAACGGTTGAATCGAATCAGCGCGTTTGTACGGGTGTGCAGAGGTCAAGCTGTTGGCATTTCCGGGATCACCGCATAAGTCCCGTGATCAACCGCCCAACCACTGCAACAACCTCTTTCTTGAATCTTCTTATAGTAGAAGAAGGGTGCTCCGCTGACCGATCCGACCCCCAATATGCCGACTTTCAAGCCGCTTCTGGCGACATTGCGCGGCGACCGTCAGGCGACTCCGCCGCTGTGGTTGATGCGCCAGGCCGGGCGCTATCTTCCCGAATATCGCGCGCTTAGAGCGGAAAAGGGCGGGTTCCTCGCGCTCGCGACCGATCCCGAGGCCGCAGGCGAGGTGACGCTGCAACCGATCCGCCGGTTCGGCTTCGACGGCTCGATCCTGTTCTCGGACATCCTGATGATTCCCTGGGCACTGGGGCAGGATCTGAGCTTCGGGGTGGGCGAGGGGCCGCGGCTCGAACCCGCGCTGGTCGATCATGCGCTTGATCGCCTGCAGTCGGTGCCGGAGCGGCTGGAGCCGGTCTACGAGACCGTCGCACGGGTCGCCGAGGCCTTGCCGCCCGAGACGACGTTCCTGGGCTTTGCGGGGTCTCCCTGGACGGTTGCGACCTATATGGTGGCGGGCAAGGGCAGCAAGGATCAGGGCGAGACGCGACGTTTCGCCTATCGCGATCCGGCGGCCTTCGGAGCGATCATCGATGCGATCGCGTGCAACACCGTCGAGTATCTTGTCCGCCAGATCGAGGCGGGGGTCGATGCGGTCCAGTTGTTCGACAGCTGGTCGGGATCGTTGTCGCCCGCACAGTTCGAACGCTGGGTGATCGCGCCGACCGCGCGGATCATCGACGACCTCCATGCGCGCTGCCCCGGCGTGCCGGTGATCGGCTTTCCGAAGGGGGCAGGGGGCAAGCTTCCCGCCTATGCGCGCGAGACGGGTGCCGATGCAATCGGGCTCGACGAGACGGTCGATCCGGTCTGGGCACACGCGTCACTGCCCGCCGACCTGCCGGTGCAGGGCAATCTCGATCCGCTCGCGCTGATCGCGGGCGGTGCGGATCTCGATGCCGCGATCGACCGGATCCTCGGGGCGTTCGGTGATCGTCCGCACGTCTTCAATCTGGGGCATGGTATCCTGCCCGACACGCCAATCACGCATGTCGAGCAACTGATCGCCCGCGTCAGGAGCACGACATGAGCGGTTTTCTCGGGGCGGCCTATGACTGGGTGAAGGCCGCGCACCTGATCTTCGTGATCTTCTGGATGGCGGGGCTGTTCATGCTGCCGCGCTATCTCGTCTATCATCAGGAAGCGCTGGCCGCGGGCAATGCAGCCGAGGCGGCGAGCTGGATCGAGCGCGAGGGCAAGATCCGCAAGATCATCCTGACGCCGGCGATGATCGTCGTCTGGGTGCTGGGCCTCGCGCTCGCGCTCAACCTCGGGCTGGCGGACGGCGCGCCGGGGCTGGGGTGGCTGCATCTCAAGCTGCTGCTGGTGTTCCTGCTGACGGGCTATCATGGCTGGACGGTCGGCTATGCGAAGAAGCTCGCGGCGGGGAAGCCGACGCTGACGGGCAAGCAGTTGCGGATGCTCAATGAGATTCCTGCGCTGGCGGTGACGCTCATCGTCGTGCTGGTGATCGTCAAGCCGTTCTGACTCCCCACGTCATCCTGGACTTGATCCAGGATCCAGAGCGGCGGAGGACACCGTTTGTGGCTCTGGATCCTGGGTCGAGCCCAGGATGACGGCGAGGGCGGTCGCCCCGTCTCTGCTTGACTAACCGTCCCCCCAATTCTACCTCGATTCCCAGCACGGCCTCCTGGCGTCCTGCCCGGTCGTGTGGTCCTGCCTGTTCGGCTCGCCCAGTTCCGCTTTCCAGCGCACCCGCAGACCGAACCTGTTCCCGTTGATCGCTATCCGGAAATCCCCATGCATCTCAAAGACCTGAAGAAGAAGAAACCCGCCGAGCTGGTCCAGCTGGCCGAGGAACTGGGGGTCGAGAGCGCCTCGACGCTGCGCAAGCAGGACCTGTTGTTCGCGATCCTGAAGGTGCAGGCGGACAATGGCGACCAGATCATGGGGCTCGGCACGATCGAAGTGCTGCCCGATGGTTTCGGCTTCCTGCGCTCGCCCGAGTCCAACTATCTCGCAGGGCCCGACGACATCTACATCTCGCCGAACCAGGTGCGGAAGTTCGGCCTGCGCACCGGTGACACGGTCGAGGGCGAGATTCGCGGGCCGAAGGATGGCGAACGCTATTTCTCGCTGGTGAAGCTGACGGCGGTCAATTTCGACGATCCCGACGTCGTGCGCCACCGCGTCAATTTCGACAATCTCACGCCTCTCTATCCCGAGAGCAAGCTGACGCTCGATCCCGCCGACCCGACCGTCAAGGACAAGTCGGCGCGGGTGATCGACATCGTGTCGCCGCAGGGCAAGGGCCAGCGCACGCTGATCGTCGCCCCGCCGCGCGTCGGCAAGACGGTCATGTTGCAGAATATGGCCAAGGCGATCACCGACAATCACCCCGAGGTGTTCCTGATCGTCCTGCTGATCGACGAGCGCCCCGAGGAAGTCACCGACATGCAGCGCAGCGTGAAGGGCGAGGTCGTAAGCTCGACGTTCGACGAACCCGCGCAGCGCCACGTGCAGGTCGCCGAGATGGTGATCGAAAAGGCCAAGCGCCTGGTCGAGCACAAGAAGGACGTGGTGATCCTGCTCGACTCGATCACGCGTCTGGGTCGTGCGTATAACACCGTCGTGCCGTCGTCGGGCAAGGTCCTGACCGGCGGTGTCGATGCGAACGCGCTGCAGCGTCCGAAGCGCTTCTTCGGTGCCGCGCGCAACATCGAGGAGGGCGGCTCGCTCTCGATCATAGCGACCGCGCTGATCGACACGGGCAGCCGCATGGACGAGGTGATCTTCGAGGAGTTCAAGGGCACCGGCAACTCGGAAATCGTGCTCGATCGCAAGGTCGCGGACAAGCGCATCTTCCCGGCGCTCGACGTCGGCAAGTCGGGTACCCGCAAGGAAGAGCTGCTGGTCGACAAGGCCAAGCTCTCCAAGATGTGGGTGCTGCGTCGTATCCTCATGCAGATGGGCACGATCGACGCGATGGAGTTCCTGCTCGACAAGATGAAGGATTCGAAGACCAACGAGAATTTCTTCGACAGCATGAATCAGTGATCGAATGCGGCCCGCTGCACGCTGCAGCGGGACTCGCATCGATCCGGCCGGCGGGGCACCGCCCCGACCGACGACGCGGCTTTGCCGCGGCGCCGGCCAACAGTTCCGCAGCGGCACGCGAGAGCAATGGCTTTCGTGTGCCGCTTTGCTATGAAACCCATTGAAATCCGCCATCTCCGCACGTCGGTGGTGGCCCGTCACCGGGAGCTGACATCTTGAGTATCATCGCCATGCTGGCCACCGCGGCATCGGGAGTAACCGGACCCGGTTCACCGCTGGAAATCTGGCAGCACATCGTCGCCGACTTCTCCAATCTCGGCGACCCGAAGGCGCTGGCCGCGTTCGGATCGGTCCTGATGATCGACCTCGTCCTTGCCGGCGACAATGCGATCGTCGTCGGCGCGCTCGCCGCGGGGCTTCCCGCCGACCAGCGCAAGAAGGTCATCCTGATCGGCATCGGTGCGGCGCTCGTCCTGCGCATCTTCTTCGCGCTGATCGTAACGTGGCTGATGGGGATCGTCGGGCTGATCTTTGCGGGCGGCCTGCTGCTGCTGTGGGTCAGCTGGAAGTTCTGGCGTGAAATCCGCGAGGGTGCGGAGAACGCCGGCTCCGAGGAAATCGAGGGCGACGAGCGTTCGGGCATCAAGTCGTCCAAGGGCTTTGCCAGCGCCGCCTGGGCGGTCGCGGTCGCCGACGTGTCGATGAGCCTCGACAATGTGCTCGCGGTCGCGGGCGCAGCGCGCGAGCATCCGGGGATCCTCGTGATCGGCCTGTTGCTGTCGGTCGCGATGATGGGCCTGGCAGCGAACTTCATCGCGCGGATCATCAACCGCTATCGCTGGATCGCCTATATCGGCCTGGCGGTGATCCTCGTGGTCGCGGTGAAGATGATCTACGAGGGCTGGACCGGTACCGGCGAAACGCTCGGAATTGTGTCGCTGCTCGGCTGATCGGGGCAGTGTCCGGATAAGGAAAAGGCCTCGCCGGGATCGTCCGGCGAGGCCTTTTTTGTGGCGTTTGTTCGTTTGTCATGCCGCTTATAGTGCGTTCAGACACGATCCCCACCGTCATCCCCGCGGAGGCGGGGATCCATATCCTCAAAGGTCGGCGATCTCGTAAGCGACGCCAGCCAGTATGGATTCCCGCCTTCGCGGGAATGACGAGGGGGGAGGGGTGCCTTTCTGCCCTCAGCCCAGATGCTCGGCAAAGAACGCCGCGGTGCGTTCGTCCGCCAGCTTGGCCGATGCATCCGACCGGCGCTCGCCGAACTCGGTCGCGAAGCCGTGATCCTCGCCTGCATAATCGTAGATCGTGACCTTGGGGTGATCGTCGAGCCCGACGTGCATCGCCGCCTGCGCGTCCTTGTCGACGAAGTGATCCTCCTCGGGGACGTGGAGCAGCACTGGGTTTGCGACCGCGTGCTTCTCGCCGAGCAGGCCGTCGATCCCGACGCCGTAATAGCCGACGCTCGCATCGATGTTGGTACGCGCCGCGGTCATGAAGGCGAGGCGGCCACCCAGGCAATAGCCGACCGCGCCGACCTTTGCGCCGTCACCAAGTTCGCCGCGCGCGGCGCGGATCGTTGCCTCGATATCGGCGATACCCTTGTCCTGGTCGAACTGGCCCATGAGTTCGAGTGCACGCTCGAATTCGGGCTTCACGTCCGGGTCGAGCTCGATGCCCGGCTCCAGCCGCCAGAACAGGTCCGGGGCGATCGCGAGATAGCCGGCCTCAGCGAGCGTGTCGCACTTGCGGCGGATGCCGGCATTCACGCCGAAGATTTCCTGGATCACGACGATCGCGGCCTTGGGCGTGCCGGCGGGGACCGCGCGATAGGCGGTGAAGCTGCCGTCGCCCGCGAGCGTCGGGATGGTGGTGGTGTTGGTCATAGCAATGCTCCTTGCGGCCGTTCGAGATCGAGCAGCCGGGATTTTGTGATCGGGCCTTGGCCTGCGGAATACGCACCAAGCCTGCCCCCGGCTCCGAGAATTCGGTGGCAGGGGACGACGATCGGAAACGGATTGCGCGCACAGGCCTGACCGATCGCGCGCGGGCTCGACCCGATCGCCCGGGCGAGGTCGCCATAGCTGGCGGTCCGGCCGTAAGGGACCGCAACGATCGCCTGGCGCAGCGCGTCGCCGCGGGGGGTAAGGGACGGCGCGAGCGGGAGGTCGAAGACGGTGAGACGACCGGCGAAATACGCGTCGAGCTGGCGGAGCGCTTCGTGGATCGCCGGGTTCGTGGTCGCCTCGACGATGCCGTCCCGGTCGATCGCGATCGCGTCGATCCGGTCGGTGCTGCCGGTCACGCGGATCAGCCCGATAGGCGTTGCGATCGAGGCGGCATCCCGCGCATACATTGCCACGCTATGCCGTGCCCCGCCGTGCGGCTCAAGCGCCACCGAAAGGGCTGTCCATGAAGATGAACATCGAAATCGAATGCACGCCCGAAGAGGCCCGCCGCGCGGTCGGGCTGCCCGACCTGACGCCGATCCATGACCGCTATGTCGCGATGATGATCGAGGCGATGCCTGGGCTCGGCGACGGGGCGATGCAGCCCGAGATGATCGAGACGATGATGCGCGGGTGGCAGCCGATGGGCGAAGCGGGGATGGCGTTCTGGAAACGGATGTTCGACGGCGCGACGCAGACGGGCAAAACGGGCGGTTGAGCAACAGAATGACGACGATCTTTGCGGTGTCGAACGGACGCCCGCCCGCGGCGATCGCGGTGGTGCGGATATCGGGGCCCGAGGCGTTTGCGGCAGCCGTCGCGCTCGCCGGGCCGCTCCCCACCGCGCGGCATGCCAGTTTGCGTGCTCTGCGTGATGCGAGCGGGACGATGCTCGATCGTGCATTGGTCATCATCTTTCCGGGCCCGACCACTGCGACGGGCGAGGATCTGGTCGAGCTCCACTGTCACGGGGGGCGGGCGGTCATCGCCGCAGTCGAACGCACGCTTGCGGCGATGACCGGGTTACGACTGGCCGAGCCGGGCGAATTCACCCGTCGCGCGCTTGGCAACGGACGGATCGACCTGACCCAAGCCGAAGGGCTCGCGGATCTGCTCGAAGCCGAAACCGAAGCGCAGCGTGTTGCCGCGATCAACGCGACCGAGGGGCGGGTGAGCCAAGCGGTGCGCGGCTGGATGGACGCGGTCGCGATGCTGTCCGCACGGATCGAGGCGATGCTCGACTTTGCCGACGAGGATGACGTGACCAGCGATGCGGCGGCCTTCGACGCGGTGCTCGCCGATATCGCAGCGCTGGCGGCTGAGATCGAGACGGTGGTGGCGAGCCCCCCGGTCGAGCGACTGAAAGACGGTCTTCGCGTCGTGATCGGCGGGCCCCCCAACAGCGGCAAATCGACCTTGCTCAATCTGATGGGGGAGCGCGATGCGGCGATCGTATCGCCGATCTCTGGAACGACGCGTGACCGCATCGATGTCCCCGTCCTGCGGAACGGGGTCGCCTACGTCCTGACCGATACCGCGGGGCTGGTCGATACCATCGATCCGATCGAGGCGATCGGTGTTGCCCGGGCGGAGACGGCGATGGCGACGGCGGACCTGCTGCTGTGGCTGGCTGACACGGCGCCGCCACGCGAGGATGCGATCTGGGTTCACGCCCGAGCCGATCTGCCGGGGCGGGACGGGGGCGTCCCGCCCGGTCGGGTAATTGCCTTCTCACAAAGCGACCAGGCATCGCTCGATCGGCTCTGGGCTGTCGTCCATGATCGCGCAGCCGCTTTGCTTCCGCGCAACGACGATCTGGCGCTCAAGGCAGATCAACGCCTGCGCTGCGAGCGGGCTGCGGTGACACTGCGTGCGGCGGGCAACGACCCGTTGATCGTTGCGGAGCATCTTCGCGAAGCCCGCACCGGGCTCGCCGCGGTGCTGGGTCTCGACGCAACCGGGGAGATGCTCGACGCACTGTTCGGCCGGTTCTGTATCGGCAAATGATGTTCCACGTGGAACAACTTTGACGCGATCGTTGCGTCGCTCTACGGCGATGGCATGTTCGATGTAGTGGTGGTTGGCGGTGGCCATGCCGGGACCGAGGCCGCAGCCGCGGCAGCGCGGAGAGGCGCGCGTACTGCGCTGGTGTCGTTCGACGCGCGGCAGATCGGTGCGATGTCATGCAACCCGGCGATCGGCGGGCTTGGCAAGGGCCATATGGTGCGCGAGGTCGATGCCTTTGACGGGCTGATCGGTCGTGCTGCCGATGCCGCAGCAATCCATCACCGGATGCTCAATCGCAGCAAGGGATCCGCGGTCCAGGGGCCGAGGATCCAGGCGGACCGCAGGCTCTATGCGGCGGCGATCCAGGCACAGCTGGCGGCGACGCCAAACTTGTCGATCATCGCCGGCGAGGTCAGCGCGCTGCATCTGGACGGTGATCGCGTCGCGGGTGTCGTGCTCGCCGACGGCGCCGTGGTCGCAGCGCGCGCGGTGGTCCTCGCGACCGGGACGTTTCTGGGCGGGCGGATCTTCCGCGGTGATGACCGTGAGGAGGGGGGCCGGATCGGGGAGCGTGCGGCGAAGCCACTGGCGGACCAGCTCCGCGCGCGCGCGCTGCCCATGGCGCGGCTGAAGACGGGAACTCCACCACGGCTCGACGGTCGGACGATCAACTGGGGGGCGCTTGCCGAGCAACCCTCCGATCCCGAGCCATGGACGATGTCGCCGATGACGACCGGCCGTATCCTGCCGCAGGTCGCCTGTGCCATCACGCGGACGACGGACGAGACGCATGCGATCATCCGCGACGCGTTCCACCGATCGCCGCTGTTCACCGGCGCGATCGAGGCGGCCGGCCCGCGCTACTGTCCGTCGATCGAGGACAAGGTTTCCCGCTTTGGTGACCGCGACGGCCATCAGCTGTTCCTCGAACCCGAGGGTCTCGACGACCCAACGATCTATCCCAATGGTCTGTCGACGTCCTTGCCGGTCGAGGTGCAGGCAGCGATGCTCGCGAGCATTCCCGGGCTCGAGCGTGTCGTGATGACGATGCCGGGCTATGCCGTCGAATATGATTATATCGATCCGCGCGCGCTCGATCCGCGATTGGCGCTTCCCGCGATCGACGGCGTGTTCTGTGCCGGCCAGCTTAACGGGACCACGGGCTATGAAGAGGCAGCGGGGCAGGGGCTGGTCGCTGGCCTGAACGCCGCGGCGCATGCCTGTGATCTGGCACCGGTGATCCTCGATCGCGCATCGAGCTATCTTGGCGTGATGATCGACGACCTTGTCCTGCAGGGCGTTACCGAGCCGTACCGGATGCTGACCGCGCGTGCCGAGTTCCGGCTGTCGCTCCGCGCGGACAATGCCGAGACACGGCTGGGCGGGATTGCGGAGGCGGCGGGATGCCTCTGCACCGCGCGGCTCGCGCATCAGCGCGCGCGTGGCGAAGACCGGGTGCGATTCCGATCCGCACTGCACGGCGAACGGACCGCGACGGAGATCGCGGATCAGGGTGTTGCGGTCGGCCGCGACGGCGCGCGCCGGACGGCGTTCGACTGGTTGCGCTTCGAGGGCGTGAAGCTTGCGCATGTCGCGCCCGATGCGGCGATCGGAATCCCGGCGGCAGTGGTCGACGAGGTCGTCGAGGATGCGCGCTACGCCCCTTATATCGAACGGCAGGCGCAGGAGGTCGCGCGGTTGCGCGCGGACGAGGCGATCCTGTTACCCCAGGATCTCGCCTATGATCGGGTTCCGGGTCTGTCGAACGAGATGATCGATCGATTGAGTGCGGCACGACCGCTGTCCCTGGCCGCCGCGGCACGGATCCGGGGCATCACGCCTGCGGCGCTGTCTGCGGTGCTTCTCCATACGAAACGAGTACCGGCATGACCGAAGACGAAGCACGGACCTGGGTCCTCGAGCGGTTTGGCCCCGTCGCGACCGAGCGGGTTGCGACGTTCGTCACGATGGTCGTCGAGGAAGCCGCGCATCAGAATCTGATCGCACCTTCGACGATCCCGACGATCTGGGAGCGGCATGTCGTCGACTCGCTTCAGCTGGTTGCACTCGCGGGCCCGGAGACAGATGCGATGCGCTGGCTCGACATCGGGACCGGAGGTGGATTTCCTGGCATGGTCGTCGCACTGGTCCGCAATGGGCCGGTCGATCTCGTCGAACCACGCCGGCGTCGCGCGGACTTTCTCCAGCTCTGCGTCGCCAGGCTCGGGCTTGGCGAGCAGGTCCGGGTGCATCCGACCAAGGTCGAGTCCGTCACTGCAACGGCGCGGATCATTTCGGCGCGCGCCGTCGCCTCGCTCGAAAACCTTTTGCGTGGCGCGGCGCACTGCGCCACAACAGAGACGCGGTGGCTGTTGCCTCGGGGGCGTCTCGATGAGGCAGAGATCACCGCGCTTCAGAAGCCTTGGCACTTTATGTTCCACGTGGAACAAAGCGTCACGAACCCGGAGTCGTCTATCGTGGTTCTGGATCGAGTCCGCGCGCGATGATCACCATCGCGGTCGCCAATCAGAAGGGTGGGGTGGGCAAGACCACCAGTGCCATCAATCTCGCGACCGCATTGGCGGCGACGGGAATGCGGGTGCTGCTGGTCGATATCGACCCGCAGGGCAACGCCTCGACCGGCCTTGGCATCGGCCATGCGCAACGCGTCAAATCTAGCTATGACGTCCTCATCGGCGAAGCGACGATCGACCAGGCCGTGGTGCACAGCCGCGTGCCCCGGTTGGACGTGATCCCCGCGACGGTCGATCTGTCGGGGGCAGAGATCGAGCTCGTAGAATTCGATGCGCGGACGCATCGGCTCGATCGTGCGATGCAGGACTCGACAGGGCATTGGGATATCGCGCTGATCGATTGTCCGCCGTCGCTCGGGCTGCTTACGATCAATGCGATGGTTGCAGCGGATGCGCTGCTCGTGCCGCTCCAGTGCGAATTCTTCGCGCTCGAGGGCCTGTCGCAGTTGCTCAGCACGGTCGAACGTATCCGTCAGCGGTTCAACCCCGGCCTGTCGATCCTGGGCGTTGCACTGACAATGTATGATCGCCGCAACCGGCTGACCGATCAGGTCTCGGCGGATGTCCGCGCGGTGCTGGGCAAGGTCGTGTTCGAAACGGTCATCCCGCGTAACGTACGGCTGTCGGAAGCACCCAGTCACGGACTTCCGGCGCTGATCTACGACCATCGCTGCAGCGGATCGCAGGCGTATATCGCGCTCGCCCGCGAGATGATCGGCCGGCTTCCGGTATCGGCACGAGCAGCCGCGTGAGGGTATTGGCATGAGTGAAGGTACCAAGCGCGGCCGGCCGGGACTTGGGCGCGGGCTGAACGCGCTGCTCGGCGAGATGGCCCGCGAGGCGCCGGTCAGCGCGAGCGGTGATGCGCCGATCAATAGCGGCGTGCGCATGCTGCCGGTCAGTTCGCTGTCGCCGCATCCGGACCAGCCCCGCCGACATTTCGACGAAGCGATGCTGAGCGAACTTGCCGCCTCGATCGCTGCACGCGGCTTGATCCAGCCGATCATCGTTCGGCCGCACGGCCATGATTATCAGATCGTCGCGGGCGAGCGCCGTTGGCGCGCGGCGCAACGGGCGCGGCTGCATGAGGTCCCGGTGGTCGTCCGCGACTTCGACGACGCCGAGACGCTCGAAATTGCGCTGATCGAGAACATCCAGCGCGAGGATCTCAACGCGATCGAGGAGGCACAGGCCTATCAGCGGCTGGCGGGCGAATATGGCCATACACAGGAGGTGCTGGCCAAGATCGTCCATAAGTCGCGCAGCCATGTCGCCAATTTGTTGCGGCTGCTCGAACTGCCTGCACAGGTTCAGTCGCAGGTGGTCGAAGGATCGCTGTCGATGGGCCATGCGCGCGCGCTGCTTGGTTCGCCCGATGTCGAGACACTGGCGGACCAGGTGATCGCCCGCGGCCTATCGGTGCGCGAGACCGAAAAGCTGGCGCGTGATGCCAAGCCGGGCCGGACTCGGTCGGGCGGAGCTGCGGCGACTACGGTGAACGAGGCACGGATCCCCGACGCGGATATCGCGGCTCTGGAGCGGCAGCTGGCCGATCTGCTGGGGCTTCAAGTGCGCGTTGCGCATAGTGAGACCGGCGGCACGCTGACGCTGAGTTATTCGACGCTCGATCAGCTCGACATGGTGTGCCAGCGGCTGACGGGCGGGGCGATCTGAACGTCCGGGGCGGAGCGGTTAGCGTCCTCTCCTCCGGTAAGTCCGCCTGACGGGGAAGGCATTTACCCGCTTCAGTTTCTGCGCGCGATCGCCTGGGCAAGGGCGACGATGGCGGCATCCGCGACGACCCCGCCGGGATTGCCCGGGGCCATGATCGCGCGTTCGGCGGTGCGGACTCGGGCGATGGCCGTAGCGAGCATCACTGGCGACCAGCGGCGGAGCGACTTGGCGGTCTGTGCCTCGTCGCGGAAGAAGACGCGGTGGCGCTTCATCACCGTATCGACCGCTTCGCCGCGATCGATCTCGCCGCGCATCTCGGCAAGCGCGATCAGCCTGCGGACGAGCTGCCGCAGCCACGGGATCGGCGAGGTACCGGCTTCTTCCAGCCGCGCGAGTTCGGTCCCGAGATCGGCGACACGCCCCTCGATCGCCGCGTCGATCGCCTGACCCATCTCCGCCTCGCCGAGGTCTGCGCCGATCGCATCGAGCGCAGCGTGGTCGAGATCATGCGGTCGTTCGGGGCTCGCGTCGAGATACAGCGCGAGCTTGTCGATCTCGCGCGCGATGACCGCACGGTCGCCACCGGTGGTTTCGACGAGGCGGCGCGCGACGCCGGGGGCAGGGCGCAGGCCCTGCTCGCCTGCCATCGTGCTGGCAAGCCGCTCTGCATCGGCGGCGGTCGGTGCGTAGCAGGCGAACGCCATCGCACGCGGCGATTCCAGCGCCAGCTTGACGATCTTCGCACTCGTCTTGACGTTGGGCGCGATCGCGACGACCGGGTTGCCCGCGCGATCAGCGTTCAACAGCGTGGTGAACGCATCGAGGCTCTCCTCGCCAGCCGACGCGACGCGGACGTGACGCGCGGTGGCGAAGAGCGACAGGGCGGCCGCCTCGTCGGCGAGCCGCGAGGGATCCGATCTGAGCTGTGCGCCATCCAGATCGACGCGCTCCGCATCGGGGCCCATCGCCTTGGCGAGCGTGCGGGCGAGGTCGCTTGCGCCGGCCTCGTCAGGGCCGTGGAGAAGATAGAGACGGATATCGGGGCCGGGCCTGGCCAATGCCGCGCGGATCTGGTTGGCGCTGGCCTTCACGGGGCCGGCGTGGGGGCCGGCGGGGTCCGCTGCGCATAGAGCGCGATCCGCGCGACGATCTGATCCGCGACGATTCCCGACAGACGTTCCAGCGCAGTGTTTTCCGCGGCGATCGTGGCATATTCGGACCGGACGACATCGATGCCGGCGTCGGATCCGGCGGTCGCGTCGAGCAGGACGGTGCCGTCACCGATCCGGACGAGCTGATAGCGCGCGCGCAGGATCCGGCGTTCGCGCGAGACGCTGTCGTCGCGACGAACGCCGAGGCCGTTGATCTGGTCCTCGAGCCGGATGTCGATCCGATACAGCGGCGCCGCGCCGTTCGACGGCAACCGGTCGCGGAGCGCGGTCGCCATCAGCCACCCGGACTTGCCCTCGATCGGCGTGATCTCGACCTGGCCGAGCGTGCCGGCAACCGCGCCGCTGCTGCCGCCCGAATAGAGCGGATGCAGCCCGCAACCCGCCAGGCTGGTCGAGAGCAACAGGGCTCCGGCAAGAAGCGCGTACCGCGTCATGCGACGATGTTCACGAGGCGGTCGGGCACGACGATCACTTTCCGGGGCGGCTTGCCCTCGAGCAGGCGGACGATCTTGTCGGAGGCCAGCGCGGCCGCCTCGACCTCGTCCTTCGGCGCGCCCTTGGGGAAGACGAGCGTATCACGCAGCTTGCCGTTGACCTGCACCGCGATGGTGACCTCGTCATCGACCAGTAGTGCCGGATCGACTTCGGGCCACACAGCGTCGGCGATCAGGCCGTCGTTACCCGCGGTCGCCCAGGCTTCCTCGGCAACGTGCGGGACCATCGGGCTGACGAGCAGCAGCAACGTACGGATCGCCTGTTCGCGGTCGGCAGACTGCGGTGCCTTCTCGATTGCGCTGCACAGGCTGTAGAGCCGCGCGACCGCCTTGTTGAACTGCAAGCCATTGATATCGCTCTCGATACCCACCGTGGTGCGATGGCACAGCTTGCGCAGGGCGATGTCGTCGCCCTCGGCCTTGGCGGCACCGTCGGCCTCGATCAGGCGCCAGAGACGCTGGACGAACCGCCACGCGCCCTCAATGCCCGACTCACTCCAGGGAAGGTCGCGCTCGGGCGGCGAGTCGGAGAGCACGAACCAGCGCACCGCATCGGCGCCATACTGGTCGACGATCGGCTCGGGATCGACGGTGTTCTTCTTCGACTTCGACATCTTCTCGACGCGGCCGACGGTGATCGCGTCACCCGTCGCGATCTCGATGCCGTCGCGCACGTCGTCGGGGCCGAGCCAACGGCCGTCCGCGGACTTGTACGTTTCGTGCGTGACCATCCCCTGCGTGAACAGCCCAGCAAACGGCTCGGCGATGTCGAGCATGCCGATATGCTTCAGCGCGCGCGTCCAGAAGCGGGCGTAGAGCAGATGCAGGATCGCATGCTCGACGCCGCCAATATACTGGTTGACCGGCAGCCACTTCTCCGCGCCCGTCCGGTCGAACGGCTTGGCGTCCGGCTGGCTGGCGAAGCGGATGAAATACCACGATGAATCGACAAACGTGTCGAGCGTATCGGTCTCGCGTCGCGCATTCCCGCCACAGCTAGGGCAGGGGACGTTCTTCCACGTCGGATGGCGATCGAGCGGGTTGCCGGGAATGTCGAACGACACGTCCTCGGGCAGCACGATCGGCAGCTGGTCCTTGGGCACCGGCACCGCGCCGCACGCGTCGCAGTGGATGATCGGGATCGGCGTGCCCCAGTAACGCTGGCGGCTGACGCCCCAGTCGCGCAGGCGGAACACGGTCGTGCCCTTGCCCCAGCCTTCGCCCTCGGCGCGCTCGATCACGACGCGCTTGGCGTCCTCGATGTCCATGCCGTCGAGGAAGTGCGAGTTCACCAGAGCGCCCGCACCCGTCCAGGCGGTGTCGCCGACGAACACGGGGGCCTCGTCATCGCCTTCGGAGACGACGCGCTTGACGGGCAGATCGTATTTGCGCGCGAAATCGAGATCGCGCTGGTCATGTGCGGGGACGCCGAACACCGCGCCGGTGCCATATTCCATCAGCACGAAGTTCGCGATGTAGACCGGAAGCTCCCAGCTCTTGTCGAGCGGGTGCGTCGCGCGGATACCGGTGTCGAAGCCCAGCTTCTCCTGCGTGTCGAGTTCGGCCGCGGTGGTGCCGCCACGCTTGCAGAGTTCGATGAACGCAGCCGCATCGGTGTCCGTCTCGGCGATGGCGCGCGCGATCGGATGATCCGCAGCGACCGCGACGAAGCTCGACCCGAACATCGTGTCGGGACGCGTCGTGAACACCTCGACCGAGTCGATGCCGGTCGCATTGCCCGCCAGCGCGAACTTGAACTGCAGGCCCTGGCTGCGGCCGATCCAGTTCTCCTGCATCAGCTTGACCTTGTCGGGCCAGTGCTCGAGCGCGCCGAGCCCGTCGACCAGCTCGTCGGCGAAATCGGTGATCTTCAGGAACCACTGCGACAGCTTGCGCCGCTCGACCAGCGCGCCCGAGCGCCAGCCGCGCCCGTCGATCACCTGTTCGTTGGCGAGCACGGTCATGTCGACCGGATCCCAGTTGACCGCCGATTCCTTGCGGTAGACCAGGCCTGCCGCGAACAGGTCGAGGAACAGCGCCTGCTCATGCCCGTAATAGTCAGGCTCGCACGTCGCCAGTTCGCGCGTCCAGTCGAGCGCGAAGCCCAGCCGCTTCAGCTGCGCCTTCATCGTCGCGATGTTGGCGCGCGTCCAATTGCCCGGATGCACGCCCTTTTCCATCGCCGCGTTCTCGGCGGGCATGCCGAACGCGTCCCAGCCCATCGGATGGAGCACTTCCATGCCCTTCATCCGACGGAACCGCGCGAGCACGTCCCCCATCGTGTAGTTCCGGACATGCCCCATGTGGATGCGCCCCGACGGATAGGGAAACATCTCGAGCACGTACGAGCGCGGCTTGGTCGAAGAATCGTCGGCGGCGAACGTGTTGCGTTCGTCCCAGACCTTCTGCCACGCCGCGTCCGCCTTCAACGCATTGAAACGCGACGCCATGATGTCGTCCTCAGCCCGCGATCGAGGCGCGACGCAGGTCGCGGGCCTTGGTCAGGATGATATCCTCGAGCTTCTGCGTGGTCGCGGCCTGGACGGGTGCGGACACCCACTGGCCGTTGCGGTTGATCTCGCGCAGCGCCGCGACGCGGACGGCATCGGCACGCAGGTCCTGGTCGAGGATCGATACCGTTACCTTCATCCGCTCGGCCGGGGTCTGCGGGTTGACGTACCAGTCGGTGACGATGACGCCGCCATTGGAGTCGGTCTGGAGCAGCGGCATGAAGCTCAGCGTGTCGAGCGTCGCGCGCCAGAGATAGCTGTTGACGCCGATCGTGGTGATCTTCGACGCGGCCAGATCGGCCTTGGGACGGGCGCTGCCGCCGCCGCACGCAACCAGCGGCAGAGCGGCGAGAACCACGAGGGCGGTACGCGGGCGGAACATCGGCATCATCCTGGCAATAGATCGTCGTCAGCCTCTACAGGGCGGGCCTGCTACCCGCAAGGATGGGGTGGGCGTCTGCAATTCGTCCGGCAACCGAGGCGGTCGACCTGTTCTGTGTGTCTGATGCAACACCTTTGGATAATCATTAGGTGCGGATAGCTGACGGGGATCGATCTGTGTTAGCTGCCGTTCAGCGAAGGAATCGTAACAAGATTCGTCTATAAAAGATTCGCAGGGAGTTGTTGTTTTGGTCGCCAAGCGCGTGATGGTCGGGATGTTCGCCGGAGTGGCTGCTGCCGCTGCGGTCTTCGTCGCGCCCGCGTTCGGCGCCTCCGAACAGCAGGTCCGCATCGCCAAGCGCCCGGCGCTGTCGGTGCGGGGCACGGGCGGCTTTACCCCATCGGCGGCGGATCCCCGGCTTGCGGCGCTGTTCGCGCGCGGCGGGTTCGATGCCGGTAGCTTCCGCTTCACCCCGGCCGAAACGCGTCGCGACAATCGCGCCGTCACCGTCGCTGTCCGCGCGCAGACCAACCGTGGTATCGATACCACGCGTCTCGCGACCAGCACCGCTCCGACCGTCGGATTGGCGCCGATAGCGTATAATCTGGGCATGTCGGTCGGCTGGAAGCGGTTTGCGGTGTCGGGCGATCTGGCACGCGTGGATCTGGCCGGGATGCCGGGCAGCCGGAGCTCCGCCGATGTGGCGGTCAGCTATGCGGGCAAGCGGTTCACGGGCAGCGTCAAGGCTGCGGCGGATCGTCCGCTCGCCAATACGCCGCGTCTCGTCGAGGATGCGCCGAGCTATTCGGTCGATCTTGGCGGATCCTATTCGCTGACGCGGAACATCGATGTGACCGCCGGCGTCCGCTATCGGTCGGATCGTGAGCGGTTCGTTCGGCTCGAGGACGATCGTCGCGACAGTCAGGCCGTCTATCTCGGAACCGCCTTCCGCTTCTGATCCGGGCGCAGCCTGACCGGCGATAAGCCGTGAACCGCCCCGCATCACGTCCACGCATCGATCGCGGCCCAGCCGTGAAAGCCCAATACCCGAAGCCGTCGCCACCGTGCGGCCGTCATACCGCCCAGCGCGATGACCGGCAGGCCGAGTCCGCGCGCTGCCCGCAGCGCGGCTGCGGGACCGATCGCTGGCGCTCCCGGATGCGATCGCGTCGGATAGATCGGCGACACGAACAGCGCGTCGGCACCGGCCCGCGCGCCGAGCATCGCCTCGCGCCGATCATGCGCGGGCCAGGTCCGCAAGCTCCCACAGCGGCCGGCGCCATGCACGCCATCGATCCCGGCAAATCCGGGCCGCGCGACCACCACCAGCCGTCGCGCCCGCGCAATGCGGCGGATGCGTAGCGCCAGCGCCCGACGCTGCGCCGGGGGCGTCTGGTAATGGCGGACCACGACCCCCGATCCGGGCGGAATACGCTGCAGCGCATGCCATAGCGCATCGCTCATCCGCTCGTCGGTCATCAGCCAGAGGCGCGGGACGGGGTTTCGGTGCGGCATCTTGCTGCCTATAGCGCCCCGCATGACAGACACGAACGGCATGACCGACGAAACCGACCGCACGCAGCGCCTGGCCGAGATCCGCGCGCGGATCGCCAAGGCTGCCGAGATTGCCGGTCGCAAGCCCGAGGGCGTCGCCTTGATCGCGGTGTCGAAGACTCATCCGGCGACGGCGATCGAACCCCTGCTCGAACAGGGCCAGCGGGTATTCGGCGAGAACCGCGTCCAGGAAGCGGCGGACAAATGGCCAGCGCTCAAGGCGCGGTACCCCGACGTCGTCCTGCACCTGATCGGGCAGTTGCAGTCGAACAAGGCGGCGGATGCCGTCGCGTTGTTCGACTGTATCCATGTGGTCGATCGCCCGTCGCTGGTCACGGCGCTCGGCAAGGCGATGCGCGAGAGCGGGCGGCGCCCCGACTGCTATCTCCAGGTGAATATCGGTGATGAGCCGCAAAAGGGCGGCTGTGCGATCGCCGACCTGCCCGCGCTGCTCGACGCGGCCCGCGCGGCCGACCTCCCGGTCGCGGGGCTGATGTGCCTGCCTCCCGCCGACGTCGAGCCTGCGCCCTATTTCGCGCTGCTGGCAAAGCTTGCGCGCGATTGCGGGCTGTCGGGGCTGAGCATGGGTATGTCCGACGACTTCGAGACCGCGGTGACGATCGGCGCGACGCACGTCCGGATCGGCAGCGCACTGTTCGGCGCGCGGGGGCATCGCGCATGACCGGTGCAGTCCGGTTCGATGCGCTGCTGTTCGATTTCGACGGTGTGCTGATCGACAGCGAGGCGCTCGGCAACCGGCATATCGCCGAATGGCTGACCGCGGCAGGGCATCCGATCACCGCGGAGGAGTCGATGGCGAACTTCATGGGGCTTGCCGGGCCGCAGTTCGTCGACGCGATCGAGCGCTGGATCGACCGGCCGCTGCCCGAGGCGTTCTACGCGGCGCGCAAGGCGGAGGACGACCGCGTGATGGCCGCCGGTATCGAAGCGATCGCGGGTGCGGTCGCCTTCGTGCGCGCCTTGCCGGGCGACCTGCCCAAGGCGATCGTCTCGTCGAGCCCGACCCGCTGGATCGCGCGGCACCTCGACCATATCGGCCTGCGCGACGCGTTCGGCGATCATCTCTACAGCGGCCGCGAGCATGTCACGAACGGCAAGCCCGCGCCTGACCTCTATCTCTACGGTGCCGAGCGGCTCGGCGTCGACATCGGCCGGACCGCCATTCTCGAGGATTCGCCGGTCGGTGCGACCGGCGCGGTGGCGTCGGGCGGCTATGTCATCGGACTGTCGGCAGGGTCGCATTGCGGGCCGGACCACGGCGCGCGGCTGAAGGCGATCGGCGTCGATGCGCTGGCCGACGATTTCGACGCGGTGGCACGCGTCCTGCGAGAGGGGGCCTAGGCCCGCCGCCTGCGCAGGATCGCGCCGACGCCCGCGACCAGGTCATAGGGGATCGCCGCAGCCTCGCGAGCGCGCATCTTGATCTGGTAGCGGCGGCTGCCGCCATGCGGGACGTGAATCGCGCTGGCGGGCATGCCCAGCATCGCGAACAACATGCGGATGCGGGGCTGGTGATAGCCGTCGGTGCAGATCATGCACTGGGCATACTGCCCCGCGCGGGCGAACCGGGTCGCCGCGACCACGCTCTGCAGCGTATCGAGACTGGCTTCGTCGAGATGGATCCGCGACCGATCGACCGTTTCCGCCAGCCGGTCGGCCATCACCGACGCCTCCGACGGACCATGACGGCCGATCGCCCCCGAGCAGAACAGGTCCGCCTCGGTATAGCGTGCCGCTGCCGCCGCCGCGAACGCGATCCGTCGTTCGAGCGTCGGGCTCGGGCTGCCATCCGCGCGGACCGCGGCGCCGAACACGACGATCAGCCGCCGCGAGGGAGGTATATCGATCAAAGCTGATGTCCGGTGCGGTCGCGCTTGGTCGCGAGATAGCGGGCATTGTGCGGATTGGCGGGCAGCGCATGGGGGACGCGCTCCGCCACCGTCACACCAGTCGCTTCGAGTCCGGCGACCTTGGCCGGATTGTTGGTGAGCAACCGGACCCGGTTCTGGCCGAGCAGGCTCAGCATCCGCGCGGCAACGCCGAAATCGCGTGCATCGATCGCAAAGCCTAGCCGGGTGTTCGCATCGACCGTGTCGAACCCCTGATCCTGCAGCGCATAGGCGCGCAGCTTGTTGACCAGGCCGATGCCGCGCCCCTCCTGACGCAGATAGAGCAATATGCCCCAGCCGCTGTGCTGGATCGCGTGAATCGCGGCGTGGAGCTGCGGCCCGCAGTCGCATTTGAGGCTGCCGAGCACGTCACCGGTCAGGCATTCACTGTGCAGCCGGACGAGCGGGGCATCGCCGTTCGGCTGCCCGATCAGGAGGGCGATGTGTTCGTCGGCGCTTTCCGGCGAACGGAAGGCGACGATCTCGGCATCCTCCGCACCCTCGACCGGCAAGCGTGCGCGGGTCGCGATGACCAGCCGGGTCGCATCCTCATGCGCGTCGATATCGGCGGCGGTCGCGGTCGCCTCGGGCGCACCGCTGCCCAGGAAGAAGGCGGGCAACAGCCCGGCGATCCGTGCGAGCCGCAACGCCGCCGCGGCGGCGTCGGGATGCGGGACGGGCAGGGTGCGGAACGGACCCTTGAGCGGCGTCGCGAGGTCGAACTGCGGATCGGCAAGCGCGGTCGCGGCGGGAAAGTCGATCCAGGGCGCGCGATCGACTAGGACGGGGGCAGTCGGGTCGGCCGCCTCGAGCTGATTGGCGAGCTTCAGCGTCACCGCCCGTCCCGACGAGATCAGCACCCCGCCGGTCGCCGGCGGATCGAATGTCGCGAGCCGATCCGCGTCCGCCGTCTCGACCGCGAGCAACGTCAGTCCGTCGATCGCGATCGGCCAGCCGCGGCGCAGGGCATCGACCGCGCGGGCCGCGGCGCGCGGATTGGCGCGATCGCTCAAAAGGCGAACTCGGTCAGGATCGGGATATGGTCGGAGGGCTTGAGCCAACTGCGGCACGGCTCGAAGACGTGATGCGCGACGGCGGCGTCCGCGGCCGCGCCCGTCGCCCACATGTGATCAAGCCGCCGCCCGCGATCGGACGTCGCCCAGTCCTTCGCGCGGTAGCTCCACCAGGTGAACAGCCGCGCGGGGGCGGGATGGAAGCGGCGGCCGAGATCGACCCAGTTTCCCGCGGCCTGGAGCCGGGCCAGCGCTTCGACCTCGACCGGCGTGTGGCTGACGACGTCGAGCAGCTGCTTGTGGCTCCAGACGTCCGCCTCGAGCGGCGCGATGTTGAAATCGCCGACCAGGATCGTCGGGCCGCTGAGCGTTTCCGACCAGCGCGTCATCCGCTCCAGAAAATCCAGCTTCTGGCCGAATTTCGGATTGGCGTCGCGGTCGGGGACATCGCCGCCCGCAGGAATATAGACATTCTCCAGCCGCACGCCGTTTTCCAGGCGTACGCCGACGTGGCGGGCTTCGCTGTTCGCCTGCCAGTCGAACCGGTCGTCGGCGACGATCGGCACCTTGCTCAGGATCGCGACGCCGTGATGCATGCGCTGGCCGTGGAGCACGATATGATCATAGCCGAGCGCGCGGAACGTCTCGAAGGGGAAGTCGTCGTCGACGACCTTGGTTTCCTGGAGGCACAGGATGTCGGGCGCGGCTTCCTTCAGAAACTGCTCGACGATGGCGATCCGGAAGCGGACCGAGTTGATGTTCCAGGAGACGATTTTCACGCGTGCGATGTAGCGCCGCGTGGGGGTGGCGACAAGGATCGCGCGGCGGCGTGCCGATCAATGAAAAGACCCCCGCTCCGGGGGCGTGGAGCGAGGGCCGACTCAGCGTTCGTCACGCAGGCAGACAATGGGGACACCATCCGGGCAACAGGGGGAAAAATCCCGAATGCCCCACATCCGCGACTCAGGCCCTAGCGCCAGGAACCTGTCGCCGGGATGAATGAAACGACAATGCCGTTCATTTTCAGGAGGTGGCCAGGCTCACCGCGTCCGGCGCGGGTCGTTCCACCGGAAGGTGTTGTCGCTGACCGGTCCACCGAATTTCTGCTTGGACAGGCGGATGGTGGTCCGGTTGTTCTGGCTGTCGAGCGCGACCCAGCCCTGCAGCATCAGCCCGCCGGGGGCGGCGGCATCGCGTGCGAAGACTAAAGTGATGCGGCCATATTCGGGGTGCTTGGGGTCGTTCGCCTCGACCGAGACGACGCGGTTGTCATAGCCGGGGACCAGCTTGGCATAGCGCGTGATGTCGCGGCTCGGGTCGAGCAGCACGCCGAGAGGCGAATTCTTGATCGGCCAGCGCTGCACCTGCTTCACCGAATAGTCGATGAAGGTCAGCGCGCCGCCCTCGGCGACGATCAGGATTGGCACGCCCTTCTCATACTGAAACCGCAGCTTGCCCGGCTTCTTGAGCGTCAGCACGCCGGTCAGCACCTTGCCGTTGCGATCCGCCTGCGAGAAGTCGGCGGTCATCGTCGTGACCGATTGCAGGTGCTTCTGCACGGCGGCGAGGTCGCCGGTCGCCTGTGCGGCGATCGGCGACGGCACGGCGGCGACCGAGAGGGCGGCGATCGTCGCGATCACCGCGGGGCGGGTGTTGAACATCGAAATCTCCTTGGACGCCGGGCAATGCCGGGCCCGGCTTGAACGGGTTGTGAACTGGGATGCGTGAGGATCGGTCATTGCCGCCAGAGCCTCCGTCATCCTGGGCTCGACCCAGGATCCAGGATGACGAGCGCCGGACTGCGTGGCTCTGGATCCCAGACCTCGCTGGGATGACGGGCAGGGTGTGGTGGACGCCCCCCTCAACCCCTCAGATCGCATGCCCTTCGGTATCGCGCAGGACCTCGCGGCGTCCGACATGATCGGGCCGGCCGACGATGCCGTCCTTTTCCATCCGCTCGATCAATCGCGCGGCCGAGTTGTAGCCGATCCGCAACTGCCGCTGCAGCCACGAAGTCGACGCCTTTTGCGATTCGCAGACCAGCTGGATGGCGTTGCGATATTGCTGATCCTCCGCCGAATCCTCGCCGGTCGGCGAGCCTTCGAGCGTGAAGCCGTCCTCGGGCTCCTCGGTTACCGACGAGATGTAATCGGGCAGGCCCTGCGACCGCCAGTGATCCGCCACCAGCCGGACCTCGTCGTCGCTGACGAACGGACCGTGGACGCGGACGATACCCTTGCCGCCGGGCATGTAGAGCATGTCGCCCTTGCCGAGCAGCTGTTCGGCACCCTGTTCGCCGAGAATGGTGCGCGAATCGATCTTCGACGTGACGTGGAAGCTGATTCGCGTCGGCAGATTGGCTTTGATGACGCCGGTGATGACGTCGACCGACGGCCGCTGAGTCGCCATGATCAGGTGGATACCCGCCGCGCGTGCCTTCTGCGCCAATCGCTGGATGAGGAATTCGACCTCCTTGCCCGCGGTCATCATCAGGTCGGCGAGCTCGTCGACGATCACCACGATCTGCGGCAGCACGTCATATTCGAGCTTCTCCTCCTCGTACATCGGCGCGCCGGTGTCGGGATGATAGCCGGTCTGCACCTTCCGACCCAGGGGTTGCCCCTTGGCCTTGGCACCGCGTACCTTGTCGTTGAAGCCGGCGAGGCTGCGCACGCCGACGGAGGACATCTGGCGATAGCGATCCTCCATCGTCTCGACCGCCCATTTCAGCGCGCGCACCGCCTTGGCGGGATCGGTCACGACCGGCGACAGCAGATGCGGGATATCGTCGTACATGCTCAGTTCGAGCATCTTCGGATCGATCATGATCATCCGGCACTGGTTCGGCGTCAGCTTGTACAGCAGCGACAGGATCATGCTGTTGAGCCCGACCGACTTGCCCGAGCCCGTCGTCCCGGCGACGAGCAGATGCGGCATCGGCGCGAGGTCGGCGATCACCGAATCGCCCGCGATGTTCTTGCCCAGGATGATCGGCAGCTGCGCGGCCTGATCCTCGAACGTCTGGCTGCCGACGAGCTCGTGGAGCGACACCGCCTCGCGCCGCGCATTGGGCAGTTCGATACCGATCACATTGCGCCCCGGGATCACCGCGACGCGCGCGGAGATCGCCGACATGTTGCGCGCGATGTCGTCGGCCAGCGCGATCACGCGGCTCGCCTTGATGCCGGGTGCGGGCTCGAGCTCGTACATCGTCACGACCGGGCCCGGCCGCACCTCGATGATCGATCCCTTGACGTGGAAATCATCGAGCACATTCTCCAGCAGCCGCGCGTTGCGTTCGAGCCCGGCCTTGTCGACGACATTGCCCTGGCTCGGCGGCGACGGCGTCAGCAGGTCGACGCTCGGCAGCGTGTAATTGTCGCGCAGGTCGAGCTGGCGTTCCTTGGGTTTCGCCTGCGACGGCGCGTTCTGGCGGTCGGCGATGACGGGCGCGGGGCGTGGATCGGGTTCGGCGATCGCGCGCGGCTCGACGGGCTTGCGCGTCAGCGTCAGCGGCTCGTCCTCGTCGTCAGGCCCACCGACATAGCCGTCGGCCCCGTCATCATAGCCGAGCGCCGGGATCCGGTTGCGCCGGAAGCGCCACTTGCGCTCACCCAGATCGATCTCGATGCTCTTGCCCCAGACGATCGCGCCGGCGATCGCGGCGACAAGGCCGACGGCGCGCGCCGACCAGAGTTCGGCGACCGGCTGACCCAGGAATCCAAGACCCCAATGCACGGCATTGGCGACCGACAGGCCGATGATGCCACCCCAGCCTGCAGGAAGTGCGAGCACCGACGCGTCGGACACGAAGGCGAGCGCGCTGGCCATCAGCGCGACGCCGAGCGCCGCACCGCGCAGCATCCGTGCCCAGCGTCCGACCGGCAGGTCGCGCCACAGCCGCATCGCGAGGATCGGCCCGACCGGCAGCAGCAGCGCGACGGCGGGGCCGAACAGCGACAGCGCGATATCGGCGAACCACGCGCCCGGCGGGCCGATCAGGTTGGCGGGATAGCCGCCCGACGCGGTGTTCAGCGCCGGATCGCTGGCATGATAGCTGGCCAAAGCCAGTGCCATCAGCAACGTCGCGACGAACAGCGCGATCGCGGCAATCAGCGCGCCGCTGCGCACCGCTCCCGCCTTTACCGTCTCACGCCATAAGGCTGGCTGCGCGCGGCTGGCCATGACCTCAAATCCTTCAATGTGCGAAAATCCGACTTTTCATCGCGCCGGGCGGGTCCGACGTCAAGGCGAGCACGCGACAACACGGGTTAAAGCGACCCCGGATCTGCGTTGGCAGCGGCGGGCGGGCGGGATAGAGCGGCACCATGGACACAGATGTACTCATCCTCGGTGGCGGGCTGGTCGGTGCGACGCTCGCCGTGGCGCTCGACGTGCACGGCATCTCGACGATCGTGATCGATCCGGCGGACCCCGCGGTCACGCTGGCGGCGGGCTTCGATGGCCGCGCCTCGGCCGTCGCGAGCGCGAGCCACCGGATGCTCGATGCGATCGGCGTCGGCGCGACGTTGGCGGGGCAGGGCTGCGCGATCCGCCAGATCCGCGTCAGCGACGGGCTGGAACCGGGCAAGCTCGATTTCGTCCCCGCCGCGGACGACGGCGCGCTGGGCACGATGTACGAGAACAAGCTGCTCCGTCACACGCTGTTCGATGCCGCGAGCGCGGCGGCGCATGTCGACCTGCGGATGATGACGCGCGCGACCGATCTCGACCGCAGCGCTGCGGGGGTGACCGCGACGCTTGATTCGGGCGCGGTGGTCCGCGCGCCGCTGGTCGTCGTCGCCGAGGGGCGCAAGTCGCCGACGCGCGAGGCCGCCGGGATCACGATGGCGCACTGGTCCTATGATCACACCGCGATCATCGCCGCCTTTCATCACGAACGCTCGCATGAGGATGTCGCTTACGAGATCTTCTACGCCAGCGGCCCGTTCGCGCTGCTGCCGTTGCCCGACGATGCGGAGGGGCATCGCTCGGCGATCGTGTGGACGGTCGACACGAAAAACGCCGCGGGCATGCTCAAGATGGGTGACCGCGCCTTCCTCGCCGAAGCGACCAAGCGCATGGGCGGCTTTCTCGGCGAGCTGTCGATGCTGACGCCGCGCTCCTCCTATCCGCTCGGCTTTCAGCATGCCGCGCGGATCACCGACACGCGGCTCGCGCTGGTCGGCGATGCAGCGCACGGCATCCACCCGATCGCCGGACAGGGGCTCAATCTCGGCTTTCGCGACGTGGCGACGCTCGCCGAGGTGCTGGTCGAGGGCAAACGCCTCGGCCTCGACCTCGGCGACGCGGCGCTTCTCGCGCGTTACCAGCGCTGGCGCGGGCTCGACACGTTCATGACCGCGGCCGCGACCGACACGTTGACCCGGCTGTTCGGCATGCCCGGCAAGACCGCGAGCGCGGTGCGCCGCTTCGGCATCAGCGCGGTCAACGCACTACCGCCGCTCAAGGATCGCTTCATGGCAGAGGCGCGCGGCGAGAGCGGCGACCTGCCCAAGCTGCTTCAGGGCCTGACGATCTGACCATCACCCGTCCGCGCGATCTGGCGATCGTGCGGGCGGGACAGCAGCATGACGGCAAGCGCGGCGCCGACCAGGCACATCAGCATGTCCCACTGCGTATCCCAGGGGTCGCCCTGCGTACCGAGAAACGCGTCTGCGCCCTCGCCGAGCGAAACCGCCGCACCGAATTCGATCAGTTCGTACAGCGCGCTGATGGCGAGGCAATAGGCGAGGACGGTGATGGTCAGCAGCCGTGGCGACGCGATATGCCGACCCCGGATCAACAGCTCGCGCAGCACGATCGCGGGGACGAACCCCTGGATCAGGTGACCGAACCGGTCATAGGGATTGCGCGCCAGATGCAGCCAATCCTGCACCATGAAACCGACCGGGACGCGGGCATAGCTATAGGCGCCACCCAGCATCAGCACGAAGCCGTGAAACGCGATCAGGACCAGCGCCAGAGGGGTGAAGGCGAACCGGTGACGCAGCGCCACCAGGATCGGAAAGGCAATCAGGACGGGCGCTACCTCCATCCACCAGGTGGCGCGGTCGAAGGGCGACCATCCCGATGCCGCGAGCCCGATGCTCCAGGCCACCCCCAGAATGACGAGGCGGCGGTCGGGTTTCGACATCAGGCGGTTGCGACACCATCGATTGGCCGCGCCTCTTCGACAAGCATCACCGGCACGCCGTCGCGCACCGGATAGGCGAGCCCGGCGGCATCGGAGATCAGCTCCTGCGCGGCCTCGTCGTAGCGCAGGGGGGTGCGCGACACCGGACAGACGAGGCGTTCGAGCAGCCAGGGATCGAGCCCGCTCATTGCAGCGTCACCTGTTCGTCGCCGTCGTGTCGCCCGAAAAACTGCATCAGCTGGATGATCAGCTCGGCGCGCGTTTCGATGTCGGGGGCCTCGAGCAGCGCCTGCTTGGCGGCCGAATCGAACGGGGCGATCTGCGCGATGCCGTTGACCAAGCTCTCATCGTCGAGCCGCGCGACCGCGTCCCAGTCGACCGCATAGCCCTGCACGTCGGCAAAGCGACGCGATTCGAGTTCGAGCGACGAGCGCCGGCCGAGCGACAGCGTGTCGTCCTCGATCACTGGCAGCAGTTCTGCCTCGACCTGGCGGAAGGGCGTGGTGACATCGAGTTCGCGGACGATGCGAAACATCGCGACGCCCTCCAGCACGACATTGTACCGGCCGTCCTCGAGCGCCTCGACCTCGGCGATCTTGCCGACGCAGCCCAGTGCGTAGAGCTCTCCATCATCACCGCGCGGCTGGATCATGCCGATCCGCCGGTCGCGCGCCATCGCATCGCTGATCATCGCCCGATAGCGCGGCTCGAACAGGTGCAGCGGCAACTGCATGCCCGGGAACAGCAGCGCGCCGGGCAGGGGGAAGATGGAGAGCCGGGTCGTCATCCGAACAGGATCGCAGACAGGCGCCGCCGCTGTCCAGAGACCCAGGGATCCTCAAGGCCCACCACCTCGAACAATTTCAGCAGCTGCGTCCGCGCGGCGCTCTCGTTCCAGTCGCGATCCGCAGCGATGATGGCGAGGAAGCTGTCCGCGGCGGCATCGCGGTCGTTCGCCGCCATCTGGCCGTTGGCGAGTGCGAAGCGTGCGGCCAGGTCGTCTGGTGCTGCCTCGACCGCGGCGATCAGCGGTGACAGGTCGGCGACCGGGGGGGCAGACTGGGCCAGCGCCAGCGCGGCCTGCGCGCGGTGGATCGCCGGATCCTTGGAGATCGCGGGGTCCAGGTTCGCAAGCCAGTCGGCCGCCTCATCGAGCTGCCCGGTCAGGACGAGCGCGCGGACGAAGCCGGCATGGACCGCGGGGTGCTCGGGCGCCATGTCGGCGATCTGGCGGAAGATCCCCAGCGCACGCTCCCCATCACCCTCGGCAAGGACCTCCTCGCCCATCGCGATAAGCGGTTCGATGTCGGGGGCGTCGGTATTGGCCTCCGCTTCGATCGGCAGCTGCTTGAGCAACTGATCGAGGATCACGCGCAGCTGTGAATCGGTGCGCGCGCTGGTCATGTCGGCGACCAGCTGCCCCTGGTACATCGCATAGACGGTCGGGATCGACTTGATCTGAAATTGCGCGGCAATGAACTGGTTCTTGTCGGTGTCGACCTTCGCCAGCACGACGCCCTTGTCCGCATAATCGGCGGCGACCTTTTCCAGCGTCGGACCGAGCGCCTTGCACGGCCCGCACCATTCCGCCCAGAAGTCGATGATCACGAGTTTCGTCATCGACGGTTCGACGACATCGCGACGGAACGCCTCGACGGCGTCCTTCTCGGCAGGCGACATTCCAAGCGTGGCCAACATACACTCCCGTATTGAACTCTGCGCTATCTGGGGCGGCGGCGCGGTGATTGCCACCATCTTACCGACACTCTCAATGGAAGTCGCGCGACTTGGGCAGGACACGCACGTCGCGGGGATGCTGCGCGCGCGAGGGTTGCGACAGCGACGTCCGTGAATCCGGACTGCGCGTCGGGACGGATCGGACCACTTCATCTGCGCGGCACAATGGCGCATCGAGTGCATGGTCCTCGGACAGGAACCGGAGCATCGCGCTGCGATCCTGGACGCGCGATGCGATCAGATGCGTGACACCTTCCTCGCTGCGCTGGATCACCCCTTCGAGAACCATCAGCCGCGAGGCCATCACCGCGCGGCGGTTCGCCTCAAAATCGCGCGCCCAGATCAGCCCGTTGGTGACGCCGGTCTCGTCCTCGATCGTCACGAAAATCGCATTGCCCTTGCCCGGGCGCTGGCGGACGAGGACGATGCCTGCAACTCTGGCGCGCCGGCCGTCCCTGGTGGCACAGGCCTGGGCGCTCGACAGGATCCCCTCGGCGGCGAAGCGATCGCGCAGGAACGCCATCGGATGCGCCTTCAGCGACAGGCCGGTCGTCTGGTAATCGGCGGCGACCTGTTCGGACAGGGGCATCGCGGGAAGCTGTGCATCGGGTTCGACGCCCAGCTCGGGTACGTCGGCGGCGGCGAACAGCGCGAGCTGTTTGGGCGGGGTGCGGCGGACGTCCCACAGCGCCTCGCGACGGTCCTTGGCGAGCGAGCGGAACGCATCCGCATCGGCGAGCAGGTTCATCGCGCGCTGCGGCAGGTCGGCGCGGCGGGCAAGATCCTCGATCCCGGTGAAGCGCGCGAGCGTGCGCGCCGCGACGAGATTGTGCGCCCATTCCGCGCGGAACCCGTCGACCTGCCGAAAGCCGAGGCGCAACGCCTCCTGCCCGGCGGTGGTGCCAGCTTCGAGGCCATTGTCCCACAGGCTCGCATTCACATCGACGGGCAGCACGGTCACCCCGTGTTCGACCGCGTCGCGCACCAGCTGTGCCGGGGCATAGAACCCCATGGGCTGCGAATTGAGCAGCGCGCAGGCGAATACGGCGGGGTGGAAGCATTTGATCCACGACGAGACATAGACCAGCCGCGCGAAGGACAGCGCATGGCTTTCGGGAAAGCCGTAGGATCCGAACCCCTCAATCTGTTTGAAACAGCGTTCGGCAAACTCCGCCTCATAGCCACGGCGGACCATGCCACTGATCAGCTTGGCCTGGAAATTATCCATGCCGCCGACCTTGCGGAACGTCGCCATCGACTTGCGCAACTGGTTCGCCTCGCTCGGCGTGAACCCGGCCGCGACGATCGCCAGCTTCATCGCCTGTTCCTGGAACAGCGGCACGCCATAGGTGAAGCGCAGCAGTTGCTGAAGTTCGTCGGGCGGACCGAAACGCGGGTGGGGCGAGGGGAAGTCGACCTTCTCCTTGCCGCTGCGGCGGCGGAGATAGGGATGGACCATGTCGCCCTCGATCGGTCCGGGGCGGACGATCGCGACCTGTACGACCAGATCATAGAGTTTGCGCGGACGCAGCCGCGGCAGCATGTTGATCTGCGCGCGGCTTTCGACCTGGAACACGCCGATGCTGTCGCCCCTGCACAGCATGTCATAGACACGGTCGTCCTCGGCGACGGCAATCGTGTCGAGCAGGTGATCGCCGTGGCCATGCTCGCGCATCAGGTCGAAGCTCTTGCGGATGCAGGTCAGCATGCCGAGCGCGAGGATATCGACCTTCATCAGCCCCAGCGCGTCGATATCGTCCTTGTCCCATTCGATGAAGGTGCGGTCCGCCATCGCACCGTTGTGGATCGGCACCATTTCGTCGAGCCGTCCCTGCGTCAGCACGAACCCGCCGACATGCTGCGACAGATGCCGCGGAAATTCGAGCAGCCGGTCGACCATCTCGCGAAGCCGCGCGATCTCCGGATTGTCGGGATCGAACCCGGTTTCGGTGAAGCGGCGTTCGTCGAACCGGCTCGAAAAACTGCCCCAGACGGTGCTCGTCAGTTTTTGCGTCACGTCTTCGGTCAGGCCCAGCGCCTTGCCGACCTCGCGCACCGTGCTCTTGGGGCGATAATGGATGACCGTCGCGGCGATCGCCGCGCGGTCGCGGCCATAGCGACGATAAATATACTGCATCACCTCCTCGCGCCGTTCATGCTCGAAATCGACGTCGATATCGGGGGGCTCGTCGCGTTCGCTGGACACGAAGCGCGAGAAGAGCAGGTCGTATTTCATCGGATCGACCGAGGTGACGCCGAGCAGATAGCAGACCACCGAATTGGCCGCCGAGCCGCGCCCCTGACACAGGATCGGCGGGTCGCAGCTGCGCGCAAACCGGACGATGTCGGAGACGGTCAGGAAGTAATAGGCGTAGTTCTTCTCGCGGATCAGCGTGAACTCCTCGTGGAGCAGCGCCAGCATCCTGTCGGGTACGCGGTCGTCATAGCGTTCGAGCGCGGTCTGCCAGACGAGATGCTCCAGCCAGTCCTGCGCCTCCCATCCCGGCGGGACAGGCTCGTGCGGATATTCGTAGCGCAGGTCGTCGAGCGAGAACGCGATCCGCGCCATCAGGCGGGCGCTTTGCCCGACCGCATCGGGACGATCGCGGAACAGCCGCGCCATCTCGTATGTGTCCTTCAGATGGCGTTCGCCATTGGCGGCGAGCAGGCGACCGGCCTTGTGGATGCTGGTGCCCTCGCGGATGCAGGTGACGATGTCGTGCAGGTCGCGGTCGTCGGGATAGGCATAGAGCGCGTCGGTGGTCGCGAGCACGGGTATGCCCGCGGCGTCGGCGAGACCCGCCAGCCGTGCCAGCCGCCGCCGATCGCGTCCGCCGCGCGGCATCGTTACGCCGAGCCAGACACACTCCGCCCCCAGCCGCTTCACCGCGTGGAGGACACTCGACAGGTCGCGGTCGCGGCGTTCGGGCAGCATGTCACCGTCGGGCAGCGGCGAGACGGCCGTTGCGCCACGCGAGCTGCTCTCGGGCATCACCACGAGCATCATGTCGGCATGATGCGCGATCAGATCGCCGAGCCCTAAGATGCAGCCGCCTTTTTCGGCGCGACGGTTGCCGACGGTGAGCAAGCGAGTAAGTCGCCCCCAGCCGCGCCGGGTCGAGGGATAGGCGACGATGTCGGGGGTCCCGTCCTCGAACACCAGCCGCGCCCCGACGATCAGCCGGAAGTCGATCGGCGGCAGCATCATCCCCAGCAGTCCGTCTTTGGCCTTCTTCAACGCCTGGTGCGCGCGGACCACGCCGGCGACGGTGTTGCGGTCGGCGATGCCGACGCCGCCAAGGCCCAGCTCGACCGCGCGACCGACCATGGTTCCGGCATCGCTCGCGCCGTCGAGGAACGAGAAATTGGTCGCCGCGACGAGTTCGGCAAAGGCGGAATCGGCAAAGGCGGTCACGGCGCGGTCATGCGAAGACGCCGTGGAGATACCAGCGCGGGGTCTCGACCTCGGAATACAGGCCGTGACGGAAGATCCAGAAGCGGCGGCCGCGGCGATCCTCGACCCGGTAGTAATCGCGCGTCGGAATGTCCTGACGCCGCCACCATTCGCCTGCGATGCGTTCGGGGCCTTCGCTGTGCGCGACGTCGTGGACGGTGCGGCGCCAGCGGAACCGGTGCGGCGGACCGTCCGGGACCTCGGCCATCATCGATTCGATCGGGTGCGGGGGATCGAACATATAGATCGGGCGCAGCGGCGGTTCGCCCGATTCAGGGGCGGCCCACGGCGCCGGGCGTGCACTGACCGCGGCGGCGTCCGCCGCCGGCAGCATCAGTTCGGCCTGTTCGGGAATATGGCTGTCACGCGCCGCGAACCGCCTTACCCGTGCCCGACCGAGCCGCGTGCCGAGCTGGTCGACGAGCTGCGCCACGTTCCGGTTCTGGCCATCCCGGTCCTGGCCGTCTCCCTTCTGCCCGCCCTCCAGTTTCAGCTGAGTCGCATCCAGTCTTTCGGCGAGCGCGATGTCGAGGCGGATCAGGTCATAGCCGAAGCCGGGGTCGAGCGGGTCGGCGAGACTGTCGATCCGTTCGCGGAACAGCCGCATCAGCACGGCGACGTCGCGCGTCGGCTGGCCCGTCTCGATCCGCAACCGCTGGACAAGCCCATCGGCGCGAAACAGCCTCGCCTCCCAGCGCCTGCCACCCTCATGGCGTTCGGCGAGCTGGATCCCGGCCTCGGTCGCAAGCTCAGACAGGATCTCGAGCGCATAGTCGGTCCGCGCGATCGGCTCGGCAAAGCGGCGTTCGACGCCGATCCGTGCGATCGTCTGCCGCGGCACGATCGGGCCTTTCACCGATCCGTCGAGTCTGCGGATCATCATCGCGGCGTCTTCGCCGAATCGCGCCGCGATCACGCTGAGCGGGCGTGCCATCACGTCGCCCACCGTCTTCAACCCGGCGCGCGACAAGGCGGTCGTCGCATCGTCGTCGAGGCCGAGTGCTGCGACCGGCAGGCGCTTCACCGCGCGGCGTTCGTCGGGGGCAGGCGCCCCCGCGAACCGCGCAAGCGCCCGCGCGGTATCCGGCGTGTCGCCAAAGGCATGTCGCACCAGCAAGCCGCGGCGGGCCAGCCGTTCCTCGAGATCGGCGGCAAGCCGGCGTTCACCCTCGAATTCATGGACACAGCCAGCGATGTCGAGGATCAGCCCGTCCGGGGCGTCGAGCGCGACCGACGGGGTATAGCGCTGACATCCGTCCGCCAGCCGTTCGAGCCATTCGTGATCGGCATGCGGATCATGCTGATAGGTTTCGAGTCCGGGTACGCGCGCCCGAGCATCGGCGAGCGTCAGTCCGGGTTCGAGTCCCGCGCGGACGGCTTCGCGATCGAGCGACTTGAGCCGTACCCCGCCCGCAACCGTCTCGACGAACGCGATCGGTGCCTCAGCCCGTCCGACGAACAGATGGGGACGCATCGTCCGCAGCCGCTCGATCGGCAACCATGGGAATACCAGCGCCAGATAGCGGCGCGGTATCGATGCCGGTTTCGATGTCGGGTTGGGGGAGGGCTTGTTCGAAGTCATACGCGTCACGATTCCACTCCACGCGCCAGCGCAGGCCGGCCTGGCCTCCGCGTCGACGCAGCAATTCGATATCGAAGGCCGGCTTGCCCGGGGCGTCCGCGTCCAGCGGTTGCGACCGGCACGATGTCACCTGCCATCGCGTCGCGGCGGCGCTGGGCACGGGGGCCGCGTCGATCCTGAGGCTGAGGATGGTCACGCCCGAGGTTTCGGCGGCCAGCATCAGCCGACGCGTCGCCGTCAGGTCGATGCTCGCCGCCCGACCCCAGGATTCGATGACCAGCGTTCCCAGCCCCTGGCAACGTGCGGCATCCGCGGCGGTGCGCAACAGGCTGGCCTCGTCATCGACCAGCGCGAGCACCAGCGACGAGACGTCGAGCCCCATTTCCACCAGACCGTTTGCGTGGAGTTGCCCGCCCTGGCGCTCGCTCGCCTCGGTGCGCAGCCACAATAGCGGCACCGCTCGTGCGGCCAGAGTCGTGGCGACCGCGAAACCCGCGGCGCTTGCCGAATCGTCGACCGACGCGAAGATCTCGTGCAGCTGCGCCTTGGCCATCCCCTCGGTCATCCAGGCCTCGACCGCCCGGCCATCGCGCTGCGATGGCAGGCCGGTCGTCGCGATCCGCTTGAGGCGGGCGATCAGGGCGGTCGAGTCGTTCACAATTGTTCTTGTAATGTTCTATTGGGGGAGTCGCCAAGGACATTCTTCGCGATGATCGCTGCAAATTTTGCAAAGAAGGCGCTTGCCGGATCCGAAACCCCGGGCTAATAGCGCGCCTCACCCCGCCACCGTGTCGTTACTGACCGGCGGCACAGGCGCCAGAGCGGGCGTAGCTCAGGGGTAGAGCACAACCTTGCCAAGGTTGGGGTCGAGGGTTCGAATCCCTTCGCCCGCTCCAGTCGCTGCCTCGAACGGCAGCGACTTCTGCCGATAGGGTTATTCCAAGTCTCCACATCAGACCATCAGATGCTGTCACGCCGTGCGTACGGCATGCTTGATCTATGTATGCCCGACGGTGACGATTTGTTGAGGCGGACCTGACCGATAGCGGCGCCGCGTTGCTATAAATTGGTCATCTACCGCTATATTCGGAGCCGTCCGTGTCCGTTGACCAAGTTTCGTCGCGTCTCGCATTCATGGAAATGGGAGCCGATCAGCAGGCGACCGTCGCCGCCGTCCGGCCCTTGATCGAATCCCTGATAGGCGGCGCGCTCGACAAATTCTACGACCGGGTCCGCAATCAGCCCGAAACCTCGCCCTTCTTTCGCGATGCCGGCCACATGACTTCGGCCAAGTCGGCTCAGGCCAAGCACTGGATGAACATCGCGCGAGGCCAGTTCGACGCGAGCTTCTATGACAGCGTACGGCGGATCGGGACCGTTCACGCGCGGATCGGGCTCGAGCCGCGATGGTATGTCGGCGCCTATGCGCTCGTCCTCGAAAATCTGCTTGAGGGGATCGGCCGCCACTACAGTCCCTGGCGGCGGCTGGTGAAGGGGCTCCGCACGCCGAGCGCGACCGATGCCAGCATCGCGATCGTCAAGGCGGCGCTGCTCGACATGGAATTGTCGCTGTCGGTGTATTTCGAGGAAGCCCAGGTTGAACGCAACGCGGCGATCACGACCATGGGCAAGGCGCTCAATGCGCTTGCCGCCGGGGATCTGTCGACGACGCTGACGGGGCTCCCGGCCAGCTTCGCGCCGCTCGAGGACAGCTATAACGACGCGCTCAACCAGTTGCGGACGCTGATCGGCGCGGTGTCCGAAAGCGCCACCGCGATCCGTACCGGATCGAACGAGATCGCGCAGGCGTCGGAGGATCTCGCCCGCCGGACCGAGAGCAATGCCGCGTCGCTCGAGGAGACCGCCGCGTCGGTAACTCAGATGGATGGCCGGCTTCGTGCTTCCGTGACCGCGGCCGGCCAGACCGTCGAACGCGCCGATCAGGCGATCGCGACGGTCGGGGGCGGTCGCACGGTGGCGGATCTGGCGGTTCAGGCGATGGGCCGTGTATCGGACAGCGCCAAGGGTATCGACAGCGTGATCGAGGGGCTGGACAAGATCGCCTTCCAGACGCGCGTGCTGGCGATGAACGCCGCGGTCGAGGCGGGAAGGGCCGGCGATGCGGGTCGCGGATTCGCGGTCGTGGCCGATCTGGTATCCGCGCTCGCGATGCGTGCGGAGGAAGAGGCCAAGCGCGCGCGCGACCAGCTGACGGTGACGCAGACCGACATCGTCACCGCGGTCGATGCGGTGACGAAGGTCGATGGCGCGCTCGCGGCGATATCGGACGACGTGGCTCAGGTTCACGCCCTGCTCGCCACCATGGCGCGGGACAATCAGGCGCAGTCGGTCGCGATCACCGAGATTTCCGCGACGATCGGGACGATGGACCAGACGACGCAGCAAAATGCCGCGATGGTGGAGGAAACGTCGGCGGCGGCGCGCAACCTAGCCGCCGAGGTGGGCACGCTGGCCGACCAGGCCCGACGGTTCCGCACCGGCGATTCCCGCGTTGCCAGACCGCCGGTCGCATCTCCGAAACAGGATTATGGCCAGCCCGAAAGCTATACGTCGCCGGTCAAGCCGCTGCCGCCAGCCGCAATCCCGGCGATGGTTCGCCACGAGGACGACTGGAACTCCTTCTGACGCCCTGACAAGTCCTAGGCGACAGCCCTCGGCCGGTCGCCCGGGCGGGGCGTCAGGGGGCGGGTACGGCGACCGGCGCCTCGCTCTGCGTCGATGTCGCGACCGGTGGCAGCACCGGGGTGGTGACCACGATCGGGCTGGGCTGGGGCTGGCCTGCCTGGCCCATCAGTGCCGTGTTCTCGAGAATATCCAGCGCCTTGCGCGCGACGATGTAACGGCGGGCGGCGTCCATCCAGTTGCTCGCCTGCGTCGCGCCGGGCAGGCGCTCGACCTCGGCGCGGGCCGCCTCGACCTGGCCGGCCTCGAGCAGACGACGCGCCCGTGCAAGGCGGTCGGCGGGCATGGGCGAGGCCATGCTCTCCTCGCGCAGCACAATCAGGTTGCTGAATTCGCGCCGCACGGTCTGCAGCCAGCTGTCATTGGTGGTCCCGTTGGTGCTGGTGATCTGCGGCGCGATCGTATCGAGCCCCTGGCGCAGATCCTCGATCGTGACCGGCTGGTGCGCGGCCTGGATCACCGCGGCCGTGGCGCGCGGCTGGGCGCGACCGAAGCGCAGCCGTAGCTGCTCCTCGATATAGCCCAGTCCGACCCCACGATCGATCGCCCGACGCGCGGCGAACGCGACCATCAGGCCTTCCGCGCGGGTCGCCTGACCCCCGGCTGCCATCGCGTCGCTCGACACGGCCGCGGTCCGGGCCTCGAGCGCGGTGAGCTGGCCCGCCAGCGTCGCCTCGCGCGTCGCCAGCATTGCGGTGTCGACCCGCGGCTGTTCGCCATTTGCGTTGAGCGGTTGCGCGGGGGTGAAATCGGGATTGCCCGATGCCGCCGCGGCCGTAGTCGATCCAGCGGCCGTCAGACCGGTGCGCTGACCAAACCATGGCATCGTTTTCAGCGCATAGCCCATCGCCACCGATCCGGCGATAAAAGCCAGTCCGATCACTATGATGATAACACCCAGGCGGGGGCCGCGTGCCCGGGGACGCTCGATCGGCACGTGGTCGCTCATGACGCGCTTATCCCCGCGACGCGCGTCAGGGTCAATCGCGCGCTTTGCGGCGATCGTGACAAGCGCATCGTCGGTGGGAGTCTCCGCCACGACCAGCGCGGCCCAGCCGCTGCCCGCCGCGTCGGCCGCGGTGCGGCTGATCGCCGCGATCGTGATGCGCGACCGGTCGACGCCGGCCTGTGCGACATGCTCGGCGAACGCATGCGCGGCGCGGGGCGAATGGATCAGCACGAGCAGGTCTTCGTGCCGAGGCAACACGCTATCGCCGATCCGCAGCGCTTCACTCGCATAGACGGTGCACGCGACGACGCCCGGGCCGGTCGGCCTGCGGTCGCGACCCGCCGGGTGGAACAGGCGGTCGAACCCGGATGCCCGCGCCGCGTCAATCGCGGCATCGACGTCGCTGGTGCCGGTCACCGCGACACTGAAGCCTGCGCGCCGGGCGGCGGCGGCGGTGGCGTCGCCGACCGCAATCACCGGCAGCGTCTTGAGCGTGTCGGGCAGGGCGCCATGGCGAATCGCGTTCGCGCTGGTCAGCAGAACGGCATCGAACCCGCCGAGGTCGGGCGGCGTCCAGGCGACGGGCACGACCGTGAACACCGGCATCGCCAGGGGCTCGAGCCCCAGCTTGCGAAGCTTGGCGCATGTGTCGGCATTGCCCGGTTCCGGGCGCAGCACGACGATGCGGGTCATGCGGCGAACAGGCGCCGGACGCTGGCGGGGGCGCGGGTCAGCAGATCGAGCGCGAGCGCGGTACCCAGATCTTCGTCGATCCCGCCTTCGATCGCGCCGGCGACGTCGCACGACCCGTCCTCGGCGATCAGTTCGCCGCGCAGCGTCAGCGTCTCGCCGGCGAGCGAGGCAAGGGCTGCCACCGGCGAATGGCAATCCGCTCCCAGCCGCGCGAGCAGCACGCGTTCGGTCCGGACGCACAGGCTGGTATCGGCGTGATCGATCGCCGCGACGATCGCATGGGCCGGCTTACCGACCAAGGTCTCGATTCCGACCGCGCCCTGCGCCGGCGCGGGCAGCATGATGTCGGTGGGGATGGCATGACCGATCGCCGTGCGTCCAAGGCGATCGAGCCCGGCGGCGGCGAGCAGCGTCGCATCCATGTCCCCGGCCGCGACCCGCGCGAGCCGCGTATCGACGTTGCCGCGGATCAGCACGATGTCGAGATCGGGGCGCGATCGCAGCATCTGCGCGCGTCGCCGCGGCGAGCTGGTGCCGACGACAGCACCCTGGCGCAGGTCGGCAAGCGTTTCCGCGCCGATCAGCCGGTCTCGCACGTCCGCGCGCGGCAGCATAGCGGCGATCTGCAGGGTCTGCGGGCGGATCGTCTCGACATCCTTCATCGAATGCACGGCGCAATCGATCTCGCCGTCGTGCAGCGCGCGATCGAGTTCCTTCGTCCACAGCGCCTTGCCGCCGATCTCGGCGAGCGCGCGATCCTGCACACGGTCGCCCGTGGTACGGATCACGACGGTCTCGATCCGATCCGGGGACCAGCCATGCGCGGCGCACAGGGCGTCGCGCACCATGCCTGCCTGCGCGAGGGCGAGAGGCGAGCCACGTGTGCCGAGCCGAAAACTAGTCATGACGCCTGCATGCAGAAACGCGGCGCGTTCGACAAGCGTGAGGACAAGCCTTGTCCGGCGCGATAGGGATATGGGATGATCATTCTGGGTATCGAATCCTCCTGCGACGAAACCGCCGCCGCGCTCGTCACCGCCGATCGACAGGTGCTGGCGCACCGGTTGCTCGGGCAGGAGGCGGCGCATGCGCCGTTCGGCGGGGTCGTGCCGGAGATCGCGGCACGCGCGCATGTCGAGGCGCTCGAGCCGCTGATCGTCGCGGCCCTGGCCGATGCGGGGCTCAAGCTGGCCGATGTCGATGCGATCGCCGCGACGGCCGGGCCGGGGCTGATCGGTGGGGTCATGGTCGGGCTCGTCACCGGCAAGGCGCTCGCGCACGCCGCGGGCAAGCCGTTGATCGCGGTCAACCATCTGGAAGGCCATGCGCTGTCGCCGCGGCTGTCCGATCCCGATCTCACCTTCCCCTATCTCCTGCTGCTCGTGTCGGGCGGGCATTGCCAGTTGCTGCTGGTCGAAGGGGTCGGCGCGTATCGACGACTCGCGACGACGATCGACGATGCGGCCGGTGAGGCGTTCGACAAGACTGCGAAGATTCTCGGCCTCGGCTTTCCCGGTGGCCCCGCGGTCGAGCGCGCCGCCGCGCTGGGTAATCCAAAGGCCGTGCCGCTGCCGCGCCCGCTCAAGGGTTCGGCCGAACCGCATTTCTCCTTTGCCGGTCTTAAAAGCGCGGTCGCGCGGGTCGTCGGGGACTATCCGCCGGAGGATATCGCTGCGTCGTTCCAGGCCGCGGTGGTCGATTGCCTGATCGACCGCACGACCAGGGCGCTGAACGGTCTCAGGGTCACACCCACCGCGCTCGTCGTCGCGGGCGGGGTCGCGGCGAACGGCGCGGTCCGCAGCGCACTGCAGACGCTTGCCGCGACCCGCGGCCTGCGGTTCGTCGCGCCGCCGCTCTGGCTGTGCACGGACAATGCGGCGATGATCGCCTGGGCCGGGGCGGAGCGGTTCGCCGCCGGACTGACCGATCCGCTCGATACCGCGGCTCGCCCGCGCTGGCCGCTTGATCCCGACGCCGAGGCGGTGCGCGGCGCAGGGGTGAAGGCATGAGGATCGGCGTCATCGGTGGCGGCGCCTGGGGCACCGCGCTGGCACAGGTCGCGGCGCATGAAGGCCGCGACGTGATCCTGTGGGCGCGCGAGCCGGCCGTCGTCGACTCGATCAACGCGACTCATGCGAACGCGCTGTTTCTCGCCGGCGTTGCGCTGTCGCCGACGATCCGCGCGACCGGCGACCTTGGCGCGCTGGCGGACATGGACGCGATCCTTGTCGTCGCGCCGGCGCAGCATGTCGGCAGCGTGCTCGCCGCCGCGCCGATCGGCGGCATTCCGCTGGTGCTGTGCGCCAAGGGGATCGAGGCGGGGAGCAAGCGGCTGGTCGGCGAGGTCGCGCGTGCGGTGCATCCCGACGCGCCGATCGCGGTGCTGTCGGGGCCGACCTTCGCGCATGAGGTAGCGGCGGGGCTGCCGACCGCGGTGACGCTTGCCTGCGAGGACGAGGCGCTTGGCGAGGCACTCGCGACCCGGCTCGCGGCGCGGCATTTCCGGACCTATGCGTCGACCGACGTCGCGGGTGCGGAGATTGGCGGGGCAGTGAAGAACGTGCTCGCGATCGGCTGTGGCGTGGTCGAAGGGGCCGGGCTTGGCCAGAATGCGCGTGCGGCGCTGATCGCGCGCGGCTTTGCCGAGATGACGCGGTTCGGGCTTGCGCGCGGCGCGCGCGCGGAGACGCTCGCCGGGCTGTCGGGGCTCGGCGACCTCGTGCTCACCTGTTCCTCGACGAGTTCGCGCAATTTCTCGCTCGGGGTGGGGCTCGGACGGGGCGAGGCGGCGGCCGCGTTGCTGGCTGATCGCCGCACGGTCGCGGAAGGCGCATTCACCGCCCCCGTGCTGGGCGAGGCCGCGCGTGACGCGGGCGTCGACATGCCGATCACCGAGGCCGTCTGCCGCCTGCTGGAAGGGACACCGGTTCGCGACGTGATCGGCGACCTCCTCGCGCGACCGCTCAAGGACGAGGCGGGCTGAGAGGAGGCGATTGCTTCATCCGCCCCCTGGCGGGGGAGGATCAGTCTAGCGCAGCACGCGCGCCGCGAGCCCCGAGCAATCCGCATCTCTTGCGGTCGGGCCCTGTTTCCCCGTGATCGCGCGGCCGATCGCCTTGAAGATGTTGCCGACCGACTTCACCTCGGGCGGGATCGTCACCGCCGGCCGCTCGATCGTGCCGGTCATATAGGCTGAGCCCGGCACGCGCAGCAGCGCATGCTGTTTCGGCGTGCCGCTCAGCCGGATGTTCAGCGTCTCGCCTGGAAACACCACGCTTCCCTGACCGCGCAACAGGCTGGCGGTCGTGTCCACGATCATCGGATCGATCCGACCATGGCCGCGCGTCACGTCGAGTTTCAGCACGACGCAACGCAGCCCCGCGCGCTCGCCATCCTTCGCCAGCAGCGCGCGCGCCGCATCGAACCCCAGAGCCGCCGCGATTCCCTGCGGCAATTGCCCGTCACGCGCGACGAACCCGATCGTGCCGTTCGCATTGCCGACCGCCGCGCGGATCGTCGTGCCGGGCCCCCTCAGTCGTGCGCGCGCGCTGACATTGCCGCTGAAATCGCCGCCGCCGCCCGCGAGATCCTGCACGCTGCTGCCACGCAGCCGTAGGTTGATATCAACCATCGGCACCTTGCGGTCGCCGCGCTGGTCGACCGTCAGCTTCCCCTCGACCCGGCCATGCGGCAATCGCGCGTCGAGGTCACTGAGCGTCAGCAACTGGTGGTCGATCGCCAGCACGCCCCTGGCGGACAGGATCGGTGACGCGCCCTTGGCGCTCACGATCCGCCTGATCCGGAACGCCATCCGCGCGTCGGTGGTGTCGATCTTGCCGATATCGATCCGCGTATTGGGCACGAGCCGTGGGCCGATTGCGCGTTCGAGCGCGGCCCCCTTCGCCTTCCCCTCGTCCGACGCCAGATCACCAAAATCAAACTGTCGCGACACGATCGCGCCGTCGACCTTGCTCCGGCCGGGCTGCTTGTCGACGCTGACATGCCCCGTGAAATCGGACCGTCCGACCACACCCTTCAGCTGCGTGACGGTCCATTTAGGCTGGTCGTGGCGGACATGCGCGGAGAACGACACCGGTTGCGTGCGGAACAGCCCCGCCTCGATCACCGCGTCGATCAGCTTGAGGTCGGTCGCGCGTGCGGTCACGTCGAGCTCCATCGCGTCGGTGTCGAGCGGGTGGTCCATCCGGCCCTTCGCGGTGATCGAAAGCGCGTCGCCGTCGATCGTCGCGGTGAACGGCCAGGGCTTGCCCCGGAACCGCTCGACCGAAGGCCCCGCCACGGCGATCCGCACCGCCGCACCGCGGATCGTGCCGTTGCCGGCCGCGCGGATGCCGTGCACCGGATCGGAGGCGAAGCGTGCGGTGACGAACCGGTCCTGCTTGTCGTCGCGATAGGCGATCACGCTGTCGCTGATCGTCAGCCCGTCGAGGTCGGTGGAGCTCCCGCCGCCCTTCGGCTTGCCCGGGCGTTCCCAATTGGTGCGGCCGTTCCTGTCGCGGACCAGCACAAGCCGCAGTCCGCGCGCCTTCACGTCGCGCGGCCCGAACGCACCTTTCAGCAGTGCGAGCCCGGAAAAGGTGGCTTCGGCCTCGCGCAACCGGACGAAATCGCCCGTTCCGGCCCATTCCGCCTGCGGAATACGGACGTCGGTGATCCGGATTGTCGGGTTGAACCCGAACGTGTCGACGCGCTCGATCCCGCCGATCGTCACCGGCCGGCCGAACCGCGCGGTGAGCTGCCGCTGGATCACCCCCTTGAGAGACCCCCAAGGGAAGGCGGCGAGCACGATCAACCCCAGCACCAGCACGCCAGCGACGACGATGCCGGTGATTTTCACCCAGCGTTTTGCGAAGAATCCCCTCATCCTACCGCGACGCGCCGCCGTGAAATACGTTCCGCCTGCGTCAGGACCGCTGCCGCAGATTTACCCCGTCAACCTGACTTGACCCCGTCATCCTGACGAAAGTCAGGATCCAGAGCCAGTAGCGTCACCGTTCGTGGTCCTGGATCCTGACTTTCGTCAGGATGACGGAGGGTGAATGACGAAGCGATTAGAAGTCGGAAGCGATCAGAAGTCGATCGCCATGCCCTTGAGTTCCCAGTCGCCATAGCGCGTCGGGTCGCGCGGTTCGGGGTCCTTGTCGGGCACGATCGGCTCGGGCTGTGGCACCGGTGTATCCTTCGACAGATAGGCGGGTGGCTTCACATGGTCGGGGCGCTGGCCCATCATGGCTCTCCGGATTGCGTGTTGGCGTCGTAACCGCCACATGGGGCGCGCCGTGCGACTTGCCAATGCAGCGCGCTGCACCCGAACGCGAAGGACCTTCTCATGCCCGACTATACCCACGCCCCCGAGCCGCTTGGCGTCCCCACCCGCCGCGCCGCGCTGCGCCTGCTCGACGCGGTGCTGCGTCGCGGGGAATCGCTCGAATCCGCGCTGCCCGCCGCGACCCGCGCGATCCACGGACCCGATCGCGGGCTTGCGCATGCGATCGCCGCCGAGACGCTGCGCCGGCTCCCCGATCTCGACGCGATGATCGATTCGGTCACCAAGACCAATCTGCCCGACGATGCGAAGGCGCGGATGGCGCTGCGGATCGCGCTCGTCCAGGTGCTGATCCTGGGCACGCCGTCGCACGCCGCGATCTCGACCGTGCTGCCGCTGGTCGATGGTGGCCCGCGCAAGCTGGTCCACGGCGTGTTCGGGACGCTGTTCCGCGCCAACATGCTGCTGCCCGAGGTGCCAACGCTGCCCGCTCCGGTCGAGCTGCGCTGGGAAGCCGCATGGGGCGAGGAGATGGTCGACGATGCGGGCCGTGCGATCGCCGCACCGCCGCCGCTCGACCTGACGATCGCCGACCCCGCCGAGACCGAAGGCTGGCGCGAAAAGCTTGGCGGCGAGAGCTTCATGCCCGGGCATCTGCGGCTCGGTGATCACGCCTCGGTCCCCGACATGGAGGGCTTTGGCGACGGCGCCTGGTGGGTGCAGGACATCGCCGCCTCGCTTCCCGCGCGCTTGCTGGGCAAGGGGGAGGGCCATGTCCTCGATCTGTGCGCGGCGCCCGGCGGCAAGACGCTGCAGCTCGCTTCGGCGGGCTGGACCGTCACCTCGGTCGACAATTCGCAGAGCCGGATCAAGCGGCTGCGCGAGAATCTCTACCGGACGCATCTGAAGGCCGAGGTCGTCAACGCCGACCTCCTCGAATGGGCGCCCGCCGAGCCCGCCGACGCGATCCTGATCGACGCGCCGTGCAGCGCGACCGGTATCTTCCGCCGCCACCCCGACGTGCTCCACCGCGTCCGCCCCTCGATCATCGCCGAGACCGCCGCGCTGCAGGCGCGGATCTTCGCGCGCGCGGCCGACTGGGTGAAGCCCGGCGGCACGCTCGTCTACGCCACCTGCTCGCTCGAACCGTCGGAAGGCGAGGCGCAGCTCGACGCGTTCCTGTCTGCGCGCAGCGACTATTCGATCGTGCCGGTCGACCAGGCAGAGCTCCCCGCCGGGATCACGCCGACCGAAACCGGCACCGTTCGCACGCTGCCGGGCATGCTCGCCGAACAAGGCGGTTGCGACGGCTTCTTCATCACCCGTCTGAAGCGCGCCTGATCAATCCTCCCCCGCCTGGGGGAGGATTGAAGGCCTTCGCACCACGTGAATCCCCCGCTAGGACACATTCATGCAACCCGTCCGCATCGCCCCCTCGATCCTGTCCGCCGACTTCGCCAAACTGGGTGAGGAGGTCCGCGCCATCGATGCGGCTGGCGCCGACTGGATCCATATCGACGTCATGGACGGGCATTTCGTGCCCAACATCTCGTTCGGCCCCGCAGTCATGAAGTCGGTGCGCGGCGTCACCGCCAAGCCGTTCGACGTCCATCTGATGATCGCCCCCGTCGACGCGTATCTCGATGCGTTCGCGGAGGCCGGCGCGGACTGCATCACCGTGCATTACGAGGCCAGCCCGCACATCCACCGCTCGCTCCAGCACATCAAGTCGCTCGGCAAGCGTGCGGGCGTCGTGATCTGCCCCGGTACGCCGGCGAAGATGCTCGATTACCTGCTCGACATGGTCGACCTCGTGCTCGTGATGAGCGTCAATCCCGGGTTTGGCGGGCAGAGCTTCATCCCCAGCCAGCTCAAGAAGATCACCGCGATCCGGACGATGATCGAGAAGAGCGGTCGCATGATCGATCTCGAGGTCGATGGCGGTGTCGACGCCGAATGGGCGAAGCGCTGCATCGATGCGGGTGCGGACGCGCTGGTCGCGGGGACGTCGGTGTTTCGCGGGGGGCCGGCACAGTATGCCGCCAACATCGCGGCATTGAGGGGCGATTGACCGACCAGCCCGATCCCGTGACCGATCCAATGCTCGACGGTATCGACGAAGGACGTCGCCTGATCCGGCTCGGCGGCGACAACGGGCTGTCGCTCGCCGACCGGCTGGCGGAGCGCTTTCACCGCCTGACCTGGCGTACGCCGCTCCATGCCTTGCGGCTCAAGGGACGCTATCCGCTCAAGCTGATCGCAGTCCCCGAGGATCCGGTGCTCGGCGACATCCCGCGGGGCACGATGCTGCTCGAGGGCCTGCTGTCGTTCCGCGGCGAGGCGCGCGATATCGAGACGCTCGATCTGGCAAAGCCGTTGCCCGGTCCCTTTGCCGACTATTTTCACAGCTTTGCCTGGCTGCGCGACCTGTCGACCGTCGCAACCCGCGCGCGCGGGGCGCCGATCGCTGAATATCTCATGGGGCTGTGGCTGACCGCCTATGCCGACGCGCCGGGCGGGATCGCGTGGCGGCCGGACCTCTGGGGCAGGCGGATCCTGTTCTGGACCGCGCATGCGCCGCTGATCCTGTCGTCGTCCGATCTGGTCTACCGCTCGAAGGTGCTGAACGCGCTCGCGCGGGGCGCGCTGCACCTCGATCGCAGCGCGGACAAGGTGCCCGCGGGCGCACCGCGGATCGCGGCATGGTGCGGCGTCGTCGCCGCCGGGCTGCTGATCCCGGGCGGTGACCCACGCCGCGCGTTCGGTGAGGCCGGGCTGCTGCGCGCGCTCGGCACGGGGTTGTTCGACGATGGCGGTTCGGTCTCGCGCAGCCCGGCGATGCTGCTCGACTCGATCCAGCTTCTGACGCTGCTCCAGGACAGCTATCTGGCGCGCAATCTGGCCTTGCCCGAACCCGTCGCGACGACGCTCACCAGGATGGTCGCGGCGCTGCTCGGCGTGACGCATGGCGATCTTGGGCTGTCGAGCTGGCAGGGCGGGGGCCCCGCAAGCGAGACCCAGGTCGCCGCGGTGATCGAGGCGAGCGGCGTCCGGACCCGGCCGCTCCGCCAGGCGCGCGACTGGGGCTATCAGCGGCTGGCGGCGGCCTCCTCGGTGCTGATCGTCGACGCCGCGCCGCCACCCGTCGCACGCCTGGTCGAAGGCGGGTGCGCTTCGACGCTCGCGTTCGAATTCTCCGATGGCCCGGCGCGGCTTGTCGTCAATTGCGGCGGCGCACGGGCAGGGATCGCGCAACTGCCGCCGGCAATGGTCGAAGGTCTGCGGTCGACCGCCGCGCATTCGACGCTGACGATCGCCGACAGCAACTCGACCGCGATCCACGCCGACGGAACGCTCGGCCGCGGCGTTGCCGAAGTCGAGCTGAGCCGGCAAGAATCGGAGGCAGCGAGCCGGATCGAAGCGAGCCATGACGGCTATGTCCGGCGCTGGGGCTTTGTGCACCGCCGGCAGCTGATGCTGACCGGCGACGGCCGTGAATTACGGGGCGAAGACGCGTTGTTGCCCAAGGGCAGCAAGCGGCGCCTGGGCCTTTCGCTGTTCGCGATCCGCTTCCATCTGGGTGCGGGGGTGCAGGTGTCGCCGACCGCGGACGGTCTGGGCGCGATCCTCCGCCTGCCGGGCGGCGCGATCTGGCAGTTCCGCTGCCGCGGCGGCGCGCTGGTGGTCGAGGACAGCGTCTGGATCGACGCGGATGGTCGCCCCGTCGCGACGCAGCAACTGATGATCACCGGCGAGGCCGCCGCGGGTGGCGCCAGCGTGAGCTGGGCGCTGAAAAAGGCCTGAGCTCCAAACCGAGAGCGTTTACAATCACCCTCCCCGGCGGAGGCCGGGGTCCAGTTGGAAAGGTGGCGGGGACGAAGCGTCGTCTTGGGTTGGCGACGTTCCCCAACTGGACCCCGGCCTCCGCCGGGGAGGTGCTATATTCGTGGCGTGAGGCGAGCCAGCGGCATCTGCGCGCGACCCGCCCCCTGTTCCCCAACGTCAACCGACGCTAAGGCCCGCCGCACGGCGAAACCCGGATCACGAAAGACCTGTCATGACCAGCATCCCGATAAAGCGCGCACTCCTGTCCGTCTCCGACAAGACCGGGATCGTCGATCTCGGCACCGCGCTTGCGAGCCACGGTGTGGAACTGGTATCGACCGGCGGTACCGCCACCGCGCTGCGGGCGGCAGGCCTCACGGTGCGCGACGTGTCGGAGCTGACCGGCTTTCCCGAGATGATGGACGGCCGCGTCAAGACGCTGCACCCGATGGTCCATGGCGGGCTGCTCGCGGTGCGCGACGATGCGGGGCATGCCGCGTCGATGGAGGAGCACCAGATCGGCGCGATCGACCTCGTGATCGTCAATCTCTACCCGTTCGAGGCGACCGTCGCGAAGGGTGCGGACCGCGACACGGTGATCGAGAATATCGACATTGGCGGCCCCAGCATGGTGCGCTCGGCCGCCAAGAACCACGCCTATGTCGCGATCGTCACCGATCCCGCGGACTATGCGCTGGTCGCGGGCGGCAGCACGACGCTCGACGACCGCAAGCGCCTCGCCGCCAAGGCGTTCGCGACCACGGCCGCCTATGACTCGGCGATCGCGACCTGGTTCGGCACGGTCGACCAGGGCGAACAGTTTCCGGCCACGTTGCCGATCACGCTCAAGCGCGGCGATGCGCTCCGCTACGGCGAGAACCCGCACCAGTCGGCGGCCTTCTACACCGCGACCGATGGCGTCCGCGGCATCGGCCAGGCGCGTCAGGTGCAGGGCAAGGCGCTGAGCTACAACAATCTCAACGACGCGGACGCCGCGCTCGAACTCGTCGCCGAGTTCCGTGATGCCGCCCCCTCGGTCGTCATCGTCAAGCACGCCAATCCGTGCGGCGTCGCGACCGCCGCGACGCTTGAGGAGGCCTATGCCGCGGCGTTCGCCTGCGACACCGTGTCGGCGTTCGGCGGGATCATCGCGGTCAACCGCCACCTTGATGTCGAGACGGCGCGCGCGATCACCGGCATCTTTACCGAAGTCGTCGTCGCACCCGATGCCGATGAGGAGGCGATCGCGTTGTTCGCCGCGAAGAAGAACCTGCGTCTGCTTCTGACCGGCGACCTGCCCGATGCGGCGCGCGCAGGGCTCACCGCCAAGTCGATCGCGGGCGGCTGGCTCGTCCAGGGGCGCGACAACGGCACGCCCGGCGAATTGCAGGTCGTGACGAAGCGCCAGCCCACGCCGCAGGAACTCTCCGACTGCCGCTTCGCCTGGACGGTTGCCAAGCACACCAAGTCGAACGCGATCGTCTATGCCAAGGACGGCAGCACCGCAGGCATCGGCGCGGGGCAGATGAACCGCCTCGAATCCGCGCGCATCGCCGCGTGGAAGGCCAAGGATGCGGCGGACAAGGCGGGCTGGGCGACGCCGCGGACGATCGGCTCGGCGGTTGCCTCCGACGCGTTCTTCCCGTTTGCCGACGGGCTGCTCGCGGCGGTCGAGGCAGGCGCGACCGCGGTGATCCAGCCGGGCGGGTCGATCCGCGATGCCGACGTGATCGCGGCGGCTGACGAGGCGGGGCTGGCGATGGTGTTTACCGGGATGCGCCACTTCCGCCATTGATCGCCGGCGGCCCCCCGGCTTCGGGGGGCCGGATCAGCGGACCGGCGACCCGCTCCGCGGCAGCGTCGCTTCGCTGGGCTTGGGGGTCTTGGCGAACAGGGCGCGGTCGGCTGGCCCGAACGCCCATTTCCACAGGATGAAGAGATAGGTCGCGGCGATCGCCGGCTCGCCGACCGCGAGTTCGACCCATTCGAGCCGTTTGGGCAGCGCGGTAAAGCCCGCGCCCACGACGATCGCCGCAAGCGCCGCCCAGACCAGCGGCCAGCGCCACGGCGAGACGCTCGCGCCGAGCAGGCTTCCGAGCAGCCGCGACTTGATCACCGAGGTCAGCGCGACCGAGATCATGAGCGCGATCGCGGGCCCCGCAGCCTGATAATTGACCGGATAGCCAAGGCGGCGGATCGTGAAGATCAGCGCGAAGCTGAGGCCAATCTGGAATGCGAGCATCACCGCCGAGATCATCAGATTGCGGTGCCGCGCGATATAGACGAGTGCGGATTCGCTGACCGCACCGCTTGAGGCGAGGAATTCGGCGGTCAGCAGGAAGGCGAGCGCGGCGGTGCCAGCAACGAATTGCGGCCCGACCACGCCCATCACCGCCTCGCCGGGAATCGAGCCCATCAGCGCGAGGCCGCCCTGTGCGGCCATGATCCAGAACGCGACCTGGCGGACCTGATTGGCGATCGCTGCGCGGTCGTTGATCGCAAGACTCTGCGTGATGACGGGGCCGAGGATCGGGTCGAAGCTCGTCTTGAGTTTCTGCGGCAGGCTCGCGACCTGTTGCGCCATATAATAGATGCCGACGACCTTGGGCTCGAACATCACGCCGAGGATGAAGCGGTCGACGTTGCGGCTGCCCCATTCGAGGATGTCCGCGCCCGCCAGCGGCACATTGGCGCGGGCGAGCGCGTAGAGCGGGCGCAGATGCGGCGACCAGCCGCGCGGCAGCCCGTAGCTGCGCACGAACGGCACGAGGCTGGCGATCAGCGCCGCGGTCATCGACGCGACATAGCTCAGCACAAGCCCGTCGCGGATCGTGAAATAGGAGAAGGCCCAGGCGGCGATCGAGATCGTCCACGGCTCGACCACCGCGCGCGCGGTGACCGCGGCCTTGACGTTCAGCCGATAGGCGAGTGCCGCCAGGCTGACGTCGGACCAGGCGACCGCGACGATGATCAGCGGCAGGAACCGGTCGAGCCCGGTGATCGCCGTATTGGGGTACATGATCTCGGGAAAGGTGAAGAGCACCGCGCTCGCGATCAGCGACGCGACGAACGCCACCGCCATCGCATCCCACACGACATAGGCGTGCGGCCGCTCGGTGCTGCTCAGCGCCTGCGCGAGACCGCGCTTGAGGCCGAGCGTCGCCAGCAGCGCGGCGAGTTCGACCACCACGACCGCGATCGCGAACCGGCCGACCAGGTCCGGGCCGTAAATGCGGCCCGCGATGAACAGGAACGGGATGCGCGCGGCGAGGCGGAGGACAAAGCCCGCAATGTTGGTCCGACCGCCCTTGGCGAGCGTGTCGATATCCTTGGTCGATTCGGTCACTGGCGGGCGCCGCTGGTGCGCCGCGCCGCGGCACGGCCGCGTCGTCGGTCGGAGCAAGCGCTCCGCCAGCCGCGCTGGTGCGAGTCAGCCGGGCGTGGCCGGCTGCCGCCCTGCGCGATCAATGCGCTGCGCCCCAGCTCAGGCCGGTGCCGATCTCGATCCCCAGCGGCACGTCGAGCGTCACCGCCGGCTCGGCCGCGGACGCCATCACGCGTTCGATGACGGGCTTGGCCGCCTCGACATCGCCCTCGGGCAGTTCGAACACGAGTTCGTCGTGGACTTGGAGCAGCATGCGCACGTTCGGCAGGCCCGCTTCGAGCAGCGCCGGCCCCATGCGGACCATCGCGCGCTTGATGATGTCCGCGCTCGTCCCCTGGATCGGCGCGTTGATCGCGGCGCGCTCGGCGCCCTGGCGTTCATGCTGGATCTTCGAGCGGATCCGCGGGAAATGCGTCTTGCGGCCGAACAGCGTCGTCGTGAACCCGGTCGCGCGAACGCTTTCGGTGGTGTCGACGATGTAGCTGGAGATGCCGGGGAAGCGATCGAAATAGCGGTCGATCATCGCCTGCGCTTCGTCCGCGGACACGTCGAGCCGGCCGGCGAGCCCCCAGCGCGAGATGCCGTAGAGGATCGCGAAGTTGATCGTCTTGGCGCGACCGCGCGTGTCGCGGTTGACCTCGCCGAACAGCTCCTGCGCAGTCAGGCTGTGGATGTCGTCGCCATTCGCGAACGCCTGCTTCAGCGCGGGGACGTTGGCCATGTGCGCGGCCAGTCGCAGTTCGATCTGCGAGTAGTCGGCGGCGAGGATCACGTTCCCGGGCTCCGCCACGAACGCGTCACGGATCTGGCGGCCGATCTCGGTGCGGATCGGGATGTTCTGCAGGTTGGGATCGGTCGACGACAGCCGTCCGGTCTGCGCGCCCGTCAGCGAGTAGGACGTGTGGACGCGGCCCGTCGCCGGGTTGATCTGCGCCTGCAACGCATCGGTATAGGTCGATTTCAGCTTCGAGAGCTGGCGCCAGTCGAGCACCTTGCGCGCGATCACCGCGCCGGGCGAATCCTTGTCGGCGGCGATCCGCTCGAGTTCGGTGACGTCGGTCGAATAGACTCCGGACTTGCCCTTGCGGCCGCCCTTGATGCCCATCTTCTCGAACAGCACGTCGCCGAGCTGCTTGGGGCTGCCGATCGTGAAGGGGCCGCCGGCAAGTGCGTGGATCTCGGTCTCGAGGCTCGCCATCTGTGCGGCGAACTCGGTCGACAGCTTCGACAGTTTCGCCGCGTCGACCTTGATCCCGTGCATCTCCATCTGCGCGATGACGGGGACGAGCGGGCGGTCGACCATCTCGTAGACGCGGGTCGAACCCTCGGCGGGCAGGCGGCGCTTGAACCGCCGCCACAGGCGCAGCGTCACGTCCGCGTCCTCGGCGGCGTAATGGGTCGCGGCCTTGAGGTCGATTTCGTTGAAGCTGCGCTGCGACTTGCCGGTGCCGACCACGTCCTTGAACGCGATGCAGCTGTGCGAAAGGTGCGTCGCGGCGAGCTCGTCCATGCCGTGACCGTGAAGCCCGGCATCGAGATCGAAGCTCATCAGGATCGTGTCGTCGAACGGCGCGATCGTCACGCCTCCGGTGGCGGCATAGGCGCGGGCGAGGACGATCATGTCGTATTTGAGATTATGGCCGATCTTGAGGATGCCCGGATCCTCCAGCAGCGGCTTCATCTTCGCCAGCACGATCGCGCGGTCGATCTGGACCGGGTTTTCCGCGAGCAGATCGGTGCCGCCATGCGCGATGGGCACGTAGCAGGCGAGGTTCGGATGCAGCGCGAGGCTGATCCCGACGAGGTCCGCCCGCGTCGCGTCGATCCCGGTTGTCTCGGTGTCGATCGCGATCCAGCCCTGATGCTTCGCCAGCGTGATCCAGCGGTCGAGCGCCGCCTCGTCCACGACAGTCTCGTAATCGTCGTGCTTGCAGGGCTCGTCCGCGTCCATGTCCGCGACGACGGTCGACTCGGCTACCGGTGCTTCGGCGACGGCCGACAATTTGGCGATCAGCGACTTGAAGCCGTGATGATCGAGGAACGCGCGCAAGGGTGCGTCGGGGATGCCCTTGAGCTCGAGATCCTCGAGCGGCTCGGGCAGCGCGACGTCGCATCTGAGCGTGACCAGCACCTTCGACAGCCGCGCCATCTCGGCATGCTCGATCAGATTGTCGCGCAGCTTGCCCTTCTTCATGCCCTTAGCGGCGGCAAGCACCGATTCGAGATCGCCATGCTCGAGGATCAGCTTTGCGGCGGTCTTCGGGCCGACGCCGGGGACGCCCGGCACATTGTCGACGCTGTCGCCCATCAGCGCGAGCACGTCGCCGAGCTGCGCCGGGGTGACGCCGTGGAATTTCTCCGCAACATGCTCCGCGCCCAGCCGGCGGTTGTTCATCGTGTCATACATGTCGAGCCCGGGCTCGATCAGCTGCATCAGGTCCTTGTCCGACGAGACGATCGTGACCGACCAGCCCTGCGCCAGCGCCGCCTTCGAATAACAGGCGATGATGTCGTCCGCCTCGAGCCCCTCGGTCTCGATGCACGGCAGCGAGAAGGCGCGCGTCGCGTCGCGGATCATCGGGAACTGCGGGACGAGATCCTCGGGCGGGGGTGGACGCTGGGCCTTGTACTTGTCGTAGAGATCGTTGCGGAACGTCTTCGACGACTTGTCGAGAATGACCGCCATGTGCGTCGGGCCGTCGGCGGCGTGGACCTCATCGGCGAGCTTCCACAACATGGTGGTATAGCCGTACACCGCGCCGACCGGCTCGCCATGCTTGTTGGTAAGCGGCGGCAGCCGGTGATAGGCGCGGAAGATATAGCCGGAGCCGTCGACGAGATAGAGATGGGGCATCGCGCGCGGTCTAGCGGATGCGCGCGCGCGGACCAATGGGCGAAGCGTGGTTGTTGGGTATCAGGTGTGAGGAAAATCTCAGACCGACGGGCGGGCGCCACCGGCATGCGCGGCGACCGCCGCGGCGACCGCCTGGATCAGCATCTGGCGTTCGCGGATCGGCCGCAGCGTGTCGCCGATCATCACCGCGATCGCATAGCGCTTGCCGTCGGGCGCGGTGAGAAGTCCGACATCGTTGAAACCGGCGTTGCGATGACCGAGATCCTGGCCGGTGCCGGTCTTGTGCGCGATCCGCCACCCCGCGGGCAGCGCGGCGCGCAACCGCGCGCGGCCGGTGACCGACGCGCCCATTGTGTCGAGCAGGACCTGGGTCGAGCTGGCGCTGAGCAATTCGCCCCGCGCGAGCCGGGCCAGCGCATCCGCGATCGCGATCGGCGCGGCGCCATCGGGCGGATTGGCGACATAGGCGTCGAGTGCGGCGGCGCGGATCTGCGGATCGAGCCGTGCGCGGGCGACCGCAAACGCGTTGCCGAGCGCATAGGCGGGTTGCCAGACGAGCCCCGCCGTCCCGCTCTGCAACAGCCGCTCGCCCGGACCGAAGCGGATCTCGCCCAGCTGTTTGCGCAGGATCATGCCGCGCACCGCGCGCGGGCCGCCGACATAGCTCAGCAGCCGGTCGTTCGCGGTATTGTCGCTATGCGTCAGCGCACGCCTGAGCAATTCGCCGACGGTGGTGTGATAGCCGTCGCCGGTGACGAGCATCGCGATCGGCTGATGGAACAGCGTCAGATCCTCCGCGCGGACGACGACCGGATCCTCGAGCTTTGCCTTGCCCTGGTCGCGAAGGTCGAGCAGCGTGATCGCGACCCAGAGCTTGCTGACCGATTGCTGCGGCAGGCGCTGGCGCCCGCCGGCCTCGACCGTCCAGCCCTCGTCCACCGCGCGGATCGCGATCCCCGCCTTGCCCGCAAAATCATGGTGCAAGGCGTCGATCGCGGTGACCAGCGGAGCGGGCGCGGCACGGGTGGCGCGTGCGGTGGGCAATGGGACCGGGATCGATACGCTGGCGGTTCCATCGCCCTGCGGCGCGGCGCCGGTCGCCCCGGGGCGTGACGTCGAGCCACAGCCGGTCAGCGCGATCGCGATGCCGCCGGTCACGAAAAGACGCGCGAACCTGCCAAATGCCATGGGTGTCGGATATCCTGCGATAGCGCTACGATCCTGATACGGTCCGGACTGCCGCGATACGCCCCGCGCGCCTGGCTGCGACGAACTGCACGTCCGATGCGCCGGGACGCGGAACGTCAGGGCGTCAGGACCGTATCGACAGCCTCCGGCAGCATCTGCGGATAATCGAGCGTGTAGTGCAGGCCACGGCTTTCGTGACGGTGCAGCGCCGAGCGGACGATCAGTTCGGCAGTCTGAAGCAGGTTGCGCAGTTCGATCAGGTCGGGCGTGACGCGGAAATGCTGGTAATATTCGGCGACCTCCTCGTTCAGCATCGCGATCCGGTGCTGTGCGCGTTCGAGCCTTTTGGTGGTGCGGACGATGCCGACATAATTCCACATGAAGCGGCGGATTTCGGTCCAGGTCTGCTTGATGACCACCTCCTCGTCCGAATCGGTGACGCGGCTTTCGTCCCAGGGGCGGATCGGCGGCGGCGGGGGCAGGCTGTCCCAATCGGCGGCGATGCTGTCCGCCGCGGCCTCGCCGAACACGAAGCATTCGAGCAGCGAGTTGGACGCCAGCCGGTTCGCGCCGTGCAGCCCCGATTCGGTGCATTCGCCCGCCGCGTAGAGCCCGGGAAGGTCGGTCTTGCCATGCTCGTCGACGACGATCCCGCCACAGGTGTAATGCTGGGCGGGGACGACGGGGATCGGCTGCGTCGTCATGTCGATCCCGACCGTCAGCAGCTTTTCGTGAATGTTCGGAAAATGATGCCGGATGAAGTCGGCCGGCATGTGGCTGATGTCGAGATGAACGTAATCGAGCCCGTAGCGCTTGATCTCGGCGTCGATCGCGCGCGCGACGATATCGCGCGGCGCCAGCTCCATCCGGACGGGATCATAATAGGTCATGAAACGCTTGCCGGTGGTCGGGTTGATCAACCGTCCGCCTTCGCCGCGCACCGCCTCGGTGATCAGGAAATTCTTGACCTCCAGATTGTAGAGGCAGGTCGGGTGGAACTGCATCATCTCCATGTTCGACACGCGCGCGCCCGCGCGCCAGGCCATCGCGATGCCGTCGCCCGTCGCGCCGCGTGGCGCGGTCGAGAACAGATAGGTGCGGCCCGCACCCCCGGTCGCGAGGATCGTCGCGCGCGCCGTGTAGAGCGCGACGCGACCGGTGCCGCGGTCGACCGCATAGACGCCCCAGACCCGGCCCGCGCCTGAATAGCGCATCTCGTGCCGCCCGGTGGCGAGGTCGATCGCGACCTGGTCGGGGACCAGCGTGATGTTGGGATGCGCCTCGGCGGCCCTTTGCAGCGCCTCCTGCACCGCCCAGCCGGTCGCGTCGGCGACATGGACGATCCGCCGATGGCTGTGGCCGCCCTCGCGCGTCAGGTGCAGCGCGTTCCCCTCGGTCTCGAACGGCACGCCGAGATGCGTGAGCCGTTCGATCGCGGCGGGGGCGCCCTCGACCACCATCTCGACGATCCCGCGGTCGTTCAGCCCGGCGCCGGCGACCATCGTGTCCTCGACATGATTCTCGAACGTGTCGCCGGGTTCGAGTACCGCGGCGATCCCGCCCTGCGCCCAAGCGGTCGACCCTTCGTTCAGCGCCCCCTTGGCGAGCACGGTGACGGTGAAACGGTCGGCGAGGGTGAGCGCGGCGGTCAGCCCGGCGGCGCCGGAGCCGATGATGAGAATGTCACTGGTCATGCGGCTCGGGATCCGGGGCAGGGGACAGGGTGATGCGGGGTCCTGCTGTTGCACGAAAGTGAGACCACAGGACAGGGGGGTGTTCGGATCGATCGCCCGGACTTATCCGCGCGCGCGCTTCTTCGTCTCGGGCATCGCGACCAGATAGAGCAAAAACCCGCATCCCGCGATCGCCGCGAGGGTGAGGAAGTTCGCGCTATAGCCTGCCCAGACGATGATCGATCCCGCCAGCGTCGCCGACAGCGCCGCGCCGAGCCCCTGCGTCGTCGCGACCGCGCCCTGACTGACGTTGAACCGTCCGCTGCCCTCGGTCAGGTCGGCGATCACGACGGGGAACAGCGCGCCGAAAATGCCCGCGCCGACGCCGTCCAGTGCCTGCACGCCGACCAGCCAATAGGGATCGTCGGACAGCGTGTAGAGCGCGCCGCGTGCGGCGAGGAACCCGAAGGCGACGAGGAACAGCGGCTTGGTGCCGAGCCGTTCGGCATGACGCCCGACGAAGATCGCGACGGGAACCATCACGAGCTGTGCCGCGACGATGCACGCGGCGGTCAGCGACGTCGCCTGATCCTTGCCGACGGTGCGTGCGAGCAGCTGGCTGACCGAGGTCAGCATCGCGGCATTCGCCAGATGGAAGAGGAACGCGATTACCGCGAAGGTCATCAGCGGCCGGTTCTCGATCAGCGTCTTCCAGCCGCTCGGCTCGTCGCAGTCCGCATCGGGCTCGCAGTCGAGGCCACGCGCGACGGCATTGTCGATATCGTCGTTGTGGAGCCGCGTCGCAGTGACGATGCTGGCGACGGTCAGCGCGCCCATCAGCCAGAAGACCACGACCGGTCCGAACGTCCAGGCGAGTACGCCCGCGAGCCCGGCGGACACCGCATTGCCGGCATGGTTGAACGCCTCGTTACGGCCGACCCGCTTGGCGAACATCTTCGGCCCGACCAGACCGAGCGTGATCGCCGAGATCGCGGGGGCGAAGATCGCGCCCGCGACGGCGGCGACCGACTGGGTGATGGTCACCACCGTGAAGCCCGTGACGAACGGCAGCGATACGCTGGCCAACGTCACCAGCAACGCTGCCACCATGACGATCCGCGGCTTGTTGCGGCTCTTGTCGATCAGGCTGCCGGCGGGCGTCTGCGCGATCAGGCCGACGATCCCGGCGATCGTCAGGACCAGCCCGACCGTCGCCTCGTTCCAGCCATGCGCGGGGCCGCGGACCGCGACCAGATAGATGGCGAGATAGGGCCCGAGCCCGTCGCGCACGTCGGCGAGGAAGAAGTTGAGCGCATCGAGCGTGCGTCCCGCCGGTGCATGGCGGTGCGGGGCCTTGCCGCCGGGGGGG
>NZ_LR733875.1:2435576-2720934 GCF_902506585.1 Sphingomonas sp. T1 | reverse complement strand
GTGCTGGAGCGTCGGCATGCGCCGTGTTTGGGGACCCGCGCGGGGTTTGGCTAGCGGGGGATTTCGGGGCGTGCCGGGGTGGGACGATTTTCGAGCGAGCGTTGTCCTGCTGGGCTCTGGGTCCTGACGTTCGTCAGGATGACGGATTGGGGGGCGGATACGAAAAACGCCCCGGGTTGCCCCGAGGCGTTTTCTGGCTGGCCCCGACACGGGCGGGGGCCTGATGGCCCTTGTCCGCCCTCAGTCGATCTTCGGCAGGGTCTCGAACTGGTGATAGGGCGGGGGCGAGGAGATCGTCCATTCGAGCGTCGTCGCGCCTTCGCCCCAGGGATTGTCCGCCGCCTTTTTGCCAGCGATCAGCGACCAGATCAGGTTGACGAAGAAGATCGCCATGCCCGCGGCCATGATCATGTAGCCGACCGTCGCGACATAGTTCCAGTGCGCGTAGGCGTCGGGATAGTCCGGGTAACGGCGCGGCATGCCCTGGAGGCCGAGGAAGTGCATCGGGAAGAACATGACGTTCACGCCGATGAAGAACACCCAGAAGTGGAGCTGGCCGAGGAACTCGTTGTACATCTTGCCCGACATTTTCGGGAACCAGTAATAGAAGCCCGCGAACAGCGAGAACACCGCGCCGAGGCTGAGCACGTAGTGGAAATGCGCCACCACGTAATAGGTGTCCTGCATGTAGTCGTCGATGCCGCCATTGGCGAGCACGACGCCGGTCACGCCGCCGACGGTGAACATGAAGATGAAGCCGATCGACCAGACCATCGGCGTCTTGAAGCTCATCGAGCCGCCCCACATCGTCGCGATCCACGAGAAGATCTTGATGCCGGTGGGGACCGCGATGACCATCGTCGCGGCGGTGAAGTACATCTTGGTGTTCACCGACAGGCCGGTGGTGAACATGTGGTGCGCCCAGACGACGAAGCCGACCACGCCAATCGCGACCATGGCATAGGCCATGCCGAGATAGCCGAAGACGGGCTTGCGGCTGAACGTCGAGATGATCTGGCTGACGATGCCGAAGCCCGGCAGGATCATGATGTAGACTTCGGGATGGCCGAAGAACCAGAACAGATGCTGGTAGAGGACGGGATCGCCGCCGCCGGCCGGATCGAAGAAGGTCGTGCCGAAGTTGCGATCGGTCAGCAGCATCGTGATCGCGGCCGCGAGGACCGGGAGCGCGAGCAGCAGCAGGAATGCGGTGACGAGCATCGACCAGACGAACAGCGGCATCTTGTGCAGCGTCATGCCCGGCGCGCGCATGTTGAAGATGGTGGTGATGAAGTTGATCGCGCCGAGGATCGACGACGCACCTGCGAGATGGAGCGCGAGGATCGCCATGTCGGTCGACGGCCCGGGCTCGCCGTAGGTCGAGAGCGGGGCGTAGAGTGTCCAGCCGTTACCTGCGCCACCGAAGAAGGGCGAGGCGAGCAGCAGCGTGAAGGCGGGGATCAGCAGCCAGAACGACACGTTGTTCATGCGCGGGAACGCCATGTCGGGCGCGCCGATCATGATCGGCACGAACCAGTTGCCGAACCCGCCGACCATCGCCGGCATGACCATGAAGAACACCATGATCAGCCCGTGCGCGGTGATCAGCACGTTCCAGAGGTGGAGCGATTCGTCGAGGCTGGCGCTGCCGCCATGGAGCATGCCGGCCCAGCCCTGCAGATACTGGATGCCGGGCTCGGCGAGCTCGGCGCGCATGAGGCCCGAGACCGAGCCGCCGATGATCCCCGCGACGATCGCGAAGATCAGATAGAGCGTGCCGATGTCCTTGTGGTTGGTCGACATGAACCAACGCGCGAAGAAACCGGGCTTGTGATCGGCATCGTGATGATGCGCATGCGAATCATGGGCGACGAACGCCGACGGGTTGAGAGCGGTGTCGGTCATCTTACAGTCCCGCGTTGCCGGCGCCGGCCGGGTTGGAGGTCGCGCCCTGCGTGGTGGCGGGCGCTGCGGTGGTCACGTTTTCGACCGGGCCGGTGGCGTTGGCGGTTTCCGCCGCCTCCTCGACCTTGGCCGCGGAGCCGTCGGCGCCGGGCTGCGGAATGACCTTGTCGGACGCCTGGCCCGGGGTCGGCATCGAGCCGCCCTTGGCCCGGACCCACGCCGCGAACTGCGCGGGCGAGACGGCCTGGACCGCGATCGGCATGAACGCGTGACGCGCACCGCACAGCTCGGAGCACTGGCCGAAATAGAGGCCGGGCTTGTCGATCGTGAAGCTCGTCTCGTTCAGGCGGCCGGGGATCGCGTCGAGCTTGATCCAGAAGGCGGGGACCGCCCAGCTGTGGATCACGTCGTTCGCGGTCGTGATGAGGCGGATCGGCACGCCGACCGGCAGGACGATGCGATTGTCGGTCGCGAGCAGGCGCGGGCCGTCGGCATCGGTGCGCGCGCGTTCGCCCGCGCCGACGTCCTTGGCCTCCTTCAGCATGTTCGCGGTGACTTCGAAGCCGCCATTATCGGGATACTGGTAGGTCCAGTACCACTGGTTGCCGATCGCCTTGATCGTCACCGCGCCCGCGGGCGCCGGCTTGAACTGGGCGGAGAGCAGGCCGATCGACGGGACCGCGATCAGCACGAGGATGATCACCGGGGCGAGCGTCCAGATGATCTCGATCACGGTGTTGTGGCTGGTCTTCGACGGCACCGGGTTGGCGGCGCGGCGATAGCGGAACACCACCCAGAAGAGCAGTGCCAGCACCAGCAGCGAGACCGCGGTGATCGTCGGCATCAGGATCGCATTGTGCATCCAGTGCGCGAAGACGCCGTTCTTGGTGACCTGTGGCTGGAGGCCGACGGTACCGGGGGTGGGCTGGCCCACGCCGGGGGTCGGGGCCATCGCATAACCGCCATCCTCGGCGAGCGCCGGGCTGGAGGGATTCGCGGTCGCCGGGGCGGCAGCGCTGGTGGGTGCGGTGTTCGACACGCCGGCCGGGCCGGCCGCGGCCTGTGGTGCAGCGCCCGCGGCGCCGGTCTCAGGCGCGGTCGCGGCGGCCTGCGAAGCCGGTGCAGCCTGCCCGGCGACGCCGCCAAGACTCGCCAGTGCGAGCCCCGCTGCGATCGCCAATCCTCTCATCCCCAGTATGCGCATCGTTTTTCTTGACCCCGGTTTGGTGCGAACCCGTATCACGGACGCGCGGATGTCTGCTTATCATTTTGACATTCGGCTATAGGCGGCGGCGGGGCGAGCCTCAACCCCGGTGCGGGCTTTGTTGAATTTGTTGCACGGGCCGGCAAATTTTTCGGGGCGTATGGCGGCCGGCGCGGTGGCGGGGGCGGCGGCGGTGGCGGTTGTCATTGCGTGGACTTTGCCGCGATCGTACAGCGCGACAGATTTCATTGGAGCGATGACCCGCGATGACCGAAGACGACGTGCTCGCCGAATTCCGCGCTGCCGAGGCGCTGCTCGAGGGGCATTTCATCCTGTCCTCGGGCCTGCGCAGCTCGCGCTATCTGCAATGTGCCCGCGTGCTGATGGACCCGAGGCGTGGCGCGCGGCTGGCGGAGGCGCTGGTCGCGCGGATCCCGGAGAACCTGCGCGCGTCGATCAGCGCGGTGGTGTCGCCGGCGATGGGCGGGGTGATCTGCGGTCATGAGATGGCGCGCGCGCTGGGCGTCGAGGCGATGTTCCTCGAGCGGCCCGACGGCGTGTTCGAGCTGCGTCGCGGCTTCCGGCTGGCGCCGGGGCAACGCGTGCTGATGATGGAGGACGTGGTGACCACCGGGCTGTCGTCGAAGGAAGCGATCGCGGCGATCGGGCGCGCGGGCGGCGAGACGGTCGCGGCGGCGGCGCTGGTCGACCGGTCGAACGGCGCGGCGGATCTGGGCGTGCCGTTCTTCCCGCTGATCCGGCTCGACGTGCCGACCTATGCGGCAGATGCGCTGCCCCCCGAACTCGCGGCGATCCCGGCGATCAAGCCCGGCAGCAGGGCGGTCGCATGAGCCCCCCCGGCACCGCGCATCTGCGCCTGGGCGTCAACATCGATCACGTCGCGACGGTGCGCAATGCGCGCGGGGCGGGCTATCCCGATCCGGTCCGCGCGGCGCTGGTCGCGGCGGCGGCGGGGGCGGACGGGATCACGGCGCATCTGCGTGAGGATCGCCGGCACATCACCGACGACGACATCGCGCGGCTGTCGACCGAGCTTGCGATCCCGCTCAACCTGGAGATGGCGGCGACCGACGAGATGCTCGGCATCGCGCTGCGCCACCGGCCGCATGCGGCGTGCATCGTGCCCGAAAAGCGCGAGGAGCTGACCACCGAGGGCGGGCTCGACGTGGCGGGGCATTATGACCGGATGGAACGGCTGGTCGACGCGCTGGCGGGGGCGGGGATCCGCGTGTCGCTGTTCATCGAGCCCGACGCGCGGCAGATCGAGGCGGCGGTGCGGCTGAAGGTGCCGGTCGTCGAGCTGCACACGGGTCGCTATGCCGAGCTGTCGGGCGATGCGCGCAGCGTCGAGCTGCGGCGGCTTGAGGATGCGGCGGCGCTGGCGGCGAAGAACGGCATCGAGGTGCATGCCGGGCACGGACTCACCTATGACAATGTCGCGCCGATCGCGGCGATCCGGCAGGTGCGCGAGCTGAACATCGGGCATTTCCTGGTGGGCGAGGCGCTGTTCGTGGGGCTTGGCGAGGCGGTGCGGCGGATGCGCGAGGCTATGGATGCGGCGCGGTAGTATTAAGAAGGGTTTGTTCGCGCGGAGGCGCGGAGGCGCGGAGGAGAAGAGGGGGGCGGTGGTCGCTGCGAGCCATCCATTCCCTCACGTCATCCTGCCGCTCTTGCGGCCTTCATACTCTCCGCGCCTCCGCGCCTCCGCGCGAACAGACTCTTCTGTCTTCCGACTCCAGGCGTCGCGATGATCATCGGGCTGGGGTCGGACCTGTGCAATATCGAGCGGATCAAGGCATCGGTCGACCGGTTCGGCGAGCGGTTCGAGCAGCGGGTGTTTACCGAGGTGGAGCTGGCTAAGGCGGCGCGGCGGCCGTTCACCAAGGCGGGGACGCTCGCCAAGCGGTTCGCGGCGAAAGAGGCGTTTTCGAAGGCGGTCGGCACCGGGTTTCGCGCGGGCGTGTTCATGAAGGACATCGGCGTCGTCAACGCCGCGAGCGGTGCGCCGACGCTGGCCCTGACCGGCGGGGCCAAGGCGAGGCTTGACGCGTTGACCCCCGAAGGCCACGCCGCACGCGTGCACCTGACCATGACGGACGATCATCCCTGGGCGCAGGCCTTTGTGATAATCGAAGCGATACCCCTGTTATCCGCGGATAAAGATCGATGAAGGAAGCGGCGTTGGACGGCAAAGAGGCGCTCGAGAATCCGGCAGCATCGCGGGTCGGCGCCACACCCGTCCCGCCCCCGGGCAACGACGGTTCCCCTCCCACCACGACGACGGCACCCGCGCGGCGCGGGACCGACTGGTGGGGCGAGGTGAAGGGCATATTCTGGCTGGTGCTGGTGGTGCTCGGCTTCCACAGCTTCATCGCCAAGCCGTTTTATATCCCGAGCGAATCGATGCTGCCGGGGCTGCGGATCGGCGACCGGCTGGTCGTCACCAAGTTCGCCTATGGCTGGTCATTCGTGTCGCCGACGATCCCGAACCCGGTCGCGATCTTCAAGAGCGTCGTGCTCCGCCAGCAGGAAGACAGCTGGAGCGTGCAGATCCCCTTCATCAAGGGGCGGCTGTTCGGGTCGCTGCCGACGCGCGGCGACGTGGTGATCGTGACGCCGCCGGGAACACAGAATGACTATATCAAGCGCGTGATCGGCCTGCCGGGCGACCGGCTGGAAGTGCGCGGCGGGACGGTGATCCTGAACGGCGTGCCGGTGAAGCGCGGTCCCGTCCACGACACGCTGATCCCGGTCGACACCAACAGCCCGTGCAGCGAGGACGAATATCCCGGCGCGCGCGAGACGCGCCCCGACGGCGCGATGATCTGTCGCCTGCCGACGATCACCGAGACGCTGCCCAATGGCCGGCGGTTCGACACGATCGAGATGGGCTGGAGCCCGGGCGACGATTACGGGCCGATCACGATCCCTGCGGCTCATGTCTTCCTGATGGGCGACAATCGCGACCGGTCCGCGGACAGCCGCTTCCCGCTGACGCAGCTCGGCCTTGGCGGGCCGGTGCCGTATGAGAATCTGGGCGGGCGCGCGGAGTTCATCACCTTCAGCCTCGACGGCGATGCGACCTACAACCCGCTGACCTGGTGGGGATCGCTCCGGTCGGATCGCGCGGGCACGTCGCTGCACCCTGCGACGGCGAACTGACATGGCCGATGCGGGCGGCGCGACCAAGCGCGTCGACGAGGCCAGCCCGGTCGAGATGCGCGACCCGGCGCTGCGCACCGAAGTGCGGCGCGCGACGATCTGGTTGGGGCTCGCCTGCCTGATCGCACTGGCGATCGTGCTGGTGCAGCCGTTGCTGCTGATCTTCGCCGCGGTGGTGTTCGCGTCGCTGCTCGACGGCGGCGTCCGGTTGCTCGGGCGGGTGCTGCCGATCAGCCGCGGATGGCGGCTGCTGATCGTCGTCGTGCTGGTGCTGGTGTTCATGATCGGCACGTTCGTGCTGACCGGCGTGCAGGTAACCGAACAGGTCACGCAGCTGCGCTCGACGCTCGAGCTGCAGGCGAACCGGTTCACGGGCTATCTGGCGTCGCAGGGGCTGATGCCGGGCGTGTCGGACGTGAGCGGGATCGCCAAGCAGGCGCTGGGCTCGGTCGGGCGCGTGACCTCCTGGGTCGGCACCGCGATCGGCGCGCTGACCAGCCTGTTCATGATCCTCGTGCTCGGGCTGTTCATCGCGATGGACCCGGGCACCTATGCGCGCGGCGTCCAGTGGATGGTGCCGACCGACCTGCGCGACGAATTCGCCCGGACGATGGTGACGATGGGCGAGACGATGCGGCGGCTGCTCGCCGGGCGCCTGCTCGGCATGGCGGTCGAGGGTGTCGCGACGGGGATCGCGCTGGCGATCGGCGGCGTGCCGATGGCGATGCTGCTCGGGATCATCGCGGGCATACTCGCCTTCATCCCCAATATCGGTGCGATCGTCACCGGCGTGCTGATGGTCGCGGTCGGCTTCAGCGCGGGCGTCGACACCGGATATTGGGCGATCGGCACCTATTTCGTGGTGCAGACGATCGACGGCTATGTGATCGTGCCGATGGTCGCCAAGCGCACCGTCGACCTGCCGCCGGCGCTGACGCTGGGGGCGCAGATCCTCGCGAGTGCGCTGTTCGGGATCCTTGGCCTCGCGCTTGCCGATCCGATGACCGCGATGCTCAAGACCGCGCTCGAGCGCCGCTCGGACCGTGAGGACGAGAAGGCCGCGGAGTGACGAGCGTGTCGAACAGCGCGAGATAGCGCTGGGCCGAGTCGCGGCCGGGTTGCGGGACGGGGGCGGGCCGCGAAATGCCGGGCGTGAGCCAGGCGTCGAGGGCTGCGACGAGTGCGGGCCCGTCGTCGCGCGCGACGATCGTGCCGCGTGCGGGGGTGTCGACGATCTCGGCGATCGCATGGCTCGAATCGGTCGCGACGACGGGCGTGCCGACCGACAGCGCCTCGCGCAGAACCCCCGGCACGCCTTCGAAATCGGAGGTCAGCGCGACGACCTGTGCGCGGGCCATTGCCGGGAGCGGATCGGCGACATGGCCGGGCAGATGGACGCGGGCGGCGAGGCCTAGTGCGGTCGCCTGCGCCGCGAGTGTGCCGCGGCAATTGCCCTCGCCGAGGATGACGAGCGCGATGTCGCGATCGCCGAGTGCTGCGACCGCGGCGAGCAGCCGGTCCCAGCGCTTCTGCGGTTCGAGCCGGCCGACGCCGAGGATGAACCGCGACGGCAGCACGGGGAGCGTCGCGCCCGGCGCGGCGAGTGCCGGCGGGTTGGGGATGACGCTGACCCGGCCCGGCATGCGCGTCGCGGCGGCGGCCTGGACCGCGGTGGCGGGGGTCATCGCGACGAGATGATCGAGGAACCGGCCGTGACGCGCGAGCCAGACGCGGTGCGCGGCGTGGAGGAGGCGGCCATGGTCGCCGCGGTCGGGCGCGTTCGACATCTTGCCGACGATCGGCGGACAGGCGCTGCCGAGCATGAGCCGGATCCAGGCGGCGATCCCGGTATAATGGTTGCCGGGGCAGAAGAGGATGTCGGGGGCCGTGCGGCGGACGAGGCCGGGCAATGTGCGCGCGGTGCCGGGGATGATCGCGAGCCCATCGGGCAGCTCGGCGGCGAGCGGGCCGGTCGGGTCGCCGATCACCAGCGTGACGCGCCGCCCCGCCGCGAGCCAGCCGCGCGCGAGCCGCAGCTGCGCGCGCTCGACGCCGCCGCCGGACAGGTCGTCTGCATAGGTGAGGATGTGGTGCGCGCCGGCCATCGCGCACAGATGGCGCGGCGGGGCCGCGATGGCGAGAGGGTAAGCGGCGGCGAACCGCGCGGGTTCGGGGACGGATGACTCGATCTTCACGTGCAAGCCGGCGGCGGGGCGGCTATTGGCGCGGCGTGATGGCATGCCCGGAAAGGCCGGGTGCGCGGTACAGGACGAGGATCGTTCGATGCGTACGCGTATGACGGGCTCCGCGCTGACGGCCGGGAACCCGCCGGGTCGTTCCGCGGCCGGGGTGGTGCAGGCGGGGGTGGTGCAGGCGGGAGCCGATATCGTCGGGATCGAACCGCTCAAGACCTTTCGCAGCCGGTGGCCGGCGATCATCGGTGCGGTGCTGACGCTGGCGATGATCGCGGGGCTCGCGCGCGAGCTGTTCGCGCACGGGCTGGCCGGACTGTCGCGGTCGGTGCCGTCCGATCCGCGATTCTATCTGTGTTTCGCGCTGCTCTACATGTCGCCCCCGACGGGGGATTACGTGATCTTCCGCCGGTTGTGGGGGATCCCGGTCGCGGGGCTGGTCGCGCTGATCAAGAAGCGGATCGCGAACGAAGTGGTGTTCGGCTATTCGGGCGACGCCTATTTCTATGCCTGGGCGCGGGCGCGGGCACGGATGGTGGCGTCGCCGTTCGGCGCAGTGAAGGACGTGACGATCCTGTCGGCGATCGCGGGCAACGCGATCACGCTGGCGATGGTCGCGATCGCGCTGCCGCTGAGCCGCGACCTGTTGCCGCCCGACCTGTTCAAGACGGTGCTGGGGTCGGCGGCGATCACCTTTGCGATCTCGCTGCCGTTCCTGATCTTCTCGCGACGCGTCTTCTCGCTGCCGCGCGCGACCCTGTGGTGGGTGTTCATGATTCACTGCATCCGGCTGATGTGCGGATCGCTGCTGATCGCACTCGCTTGGCATTTCGCGCTGCCCGGCGTGTCGATCGCGATGTGGCTGTTTTTGGCCGCGGGGCGGCTGCTGGTGTCGCGGCTGCCGCTGGTGCCGAACAAGGACCTGCTGTTCGCCAATTTTGCGATCCTGTTGATCGGCCAGGACCAGGCGCTGTCCGAGCTCGTCGCGTTCACCGCGGCGCTGACGCTGCTCGTCCATGTCATTCTGATTGTCATATTCAGCGGGCATGCGATCGCGATGAGGACGCGTGCGTGAACCGATTGCTTGGGGCGGGGATGATGCTGGCGGGGCTGGTCGCGGGTGCCGCCCCGGCATGGGCCGGCGGCCGGGCGGCCTCTCAGGAGCCGATGCTCGGCAGCGACGCGCAGGCGTGCGAGCGCGACGAGGGGCCGGCGATCGCGGCGACGATCGTCGGACTGAAGGATCGCAAGGGCAATCTGAAGCTCGAACTCTATCCGCCCGACGAGGCCGATTTCCTGCGCGGCGACCGCGAGCTGATCGCGGCGGGCAAGACGTTTCGCCGCATCAGCGTGCCAGCCCCCGCCATCGGCCCGACCGCCTTGTGCATCCGCGTGCCGCACCCGGGCCGCTACGCGCTGCTGTTCACGCACGACCGTGACGGTCGGGCCAAGTTCAGTGTCTGGTCGGATGGCGCGGGGTTCGTGAAGGGCGACCGGCTCGGCCGATCGCGACCCAAGGTCGACCAGGCGATCGTCGAGGTCGGGCCCGGACTCACGCATGTCACGATCCGCGCGCAATATCTGCGCGGGCTCAGCGGGTTTGGCCCATTGGACGGCAAGTGAGGGGGCGGGCGGGCTGAGATGCGGATCGTCGACGTCAACGAATTCTACTCGCCGACCGGCGGTGGGGTGCGCACCTATATCGATCGGAAGATGGGGATCCTCGCCGATCTGGGGCACGAGCTGATCGTCGTCGCGCCGGGCCGTGAGGACCGTGTCGAGGAGCGGCCGGGCGGTGGACGGGTGATCTACCTCAAGTCGCCGGGGATGCCGTTCGACCGCAATTACGGCTTGTTCTGGGACCGTGCGGCGATTCACCGCGTGTTGGACGAGCTCGATCCGGACGTGGTCGAATGCTGTTCGCCGTGGCGGCCGGCCTGGTTCGTCGGCGACTGGACGGGGCCCGACGGGCAGCAGCGCGCGCTGAAATCCTTCTTCATGCACAACGACAATATCGCCGCCTATGCGCAGCGCTGGTTCGCAGGATTTGCGAGCCACGACCGGATCGAGCGCGCGTTCGGCTGGTACAGCCGGTACATGAACCGATTCCTGACGCGGTTCGATACGGTCGTCACCAACGGACCCGCGCTGGAGAAACGGTTGCGCGCGCGCGGGGTGCGGATCGACGCGGCGATGCCGCTGGGGATCGAGCGCGGCCATTTCTCGCCACGGCTGCGCGACGAGGCGCTGCGCGGCCGGCTGTTGCAGCAATGCGGGTTGCCGGCGGACGCGATGCTGCTGATCGGGCTTGGCCGGCATCACGGCGAGAAGCGCTGGCCGCTGGTCGTCGACGCGGTCGCGCGCGCGGGCACCGACTTGCCGATCGGGCTGATCCTGTTCGGCACGGGCAGCCAGAGCAAGGCGATCGCGCGGCGGATCGGCGGATCGCCGCATATCCGGATGTTCGCGCCGGTCTATGACCGCGAGCGGCTGGCCGCGATCATGGCGAGCTGCGACGCGCTGATCCACGGGTCGGAGGCCGAGCCGTTCGGGCTGGTCGCGTCGGAGGCGATGGCGTCGGGGCTGCCGCTGATCGTGCCCGATACGGGCGGGTGCGCGGAGATCGCGGACCGGCATGCCAGCGAGCTCTATACGGCGCGCGATGCGACCGCGGCGGCGGCGGCGATTGCGCGGCTGTTCGCGCGCGACCGTGGGATGCTCAGGCGCGCGGCGGTCGTGGCGTCGGCGCAGGTCCGCTCGGATCACGCGCATGCGGTGGAACTGGTGGATTATTATGCCGGGCTGATCGCGGCGCGACGGGGGCGGCTGGCGGCGTGACCGACAGCCGGAAGCGGGTGCCGGGGACGGCGACCGCTCCGGCTCCCGCCTTCTCGAGCGCGGCGTCGAGCCGGGAATCGCCCGCGGTCGCGGCGGATTCGCCACCGGTGAGGATGACAGTACCGGGGGCGAGGTGCAGGCGATCGCGCGCGACGAGGTGGAGCCGGGCCTCGGCGGCAGGGTCGAGCAGGGTGCGGCTGCGGAAGTAGAAGGGGCCGGCGGCGAAGCGGGGATCGGGCAGGCGGCCGGTGGCGGGCAGGATCTGCGGCGACAGCGTGACGATCGGGCCGGCGATCCGGCGCGCGTCGAGCGTCCGTCTCAGCGTGGCGGCTTCGTGCATGGCGGTGACGAGCGGGAGGCGGCCGGGCTCGACGAGTGCTGTGAGCGTCGGTGCGATGCCGAGCAGCGCGAAGACGGCCATGATCCGGGTGGTCGCGCGGGTCGGCGGTTGCGCGGTCCAGGCGGCGGCGAGCGCGACGAACAGCGGGGGGAGCATCGGCAGCAGATATTGCCGCCAGGTCGGCACCGGGAGCAGCGCGGCGACCAGCCCGGCGAGGACGAGCAGGTCGAGTAGGGTGACGCGACGACGACGGATCGCGGCACGCGCGACGAGGACGAGGGCGGGAAGCGCGGCGCCGAGCGCGAGGAACTTCAGCGAATCGAGCGCCTTGGCGGCAAGCGACAGCTTCCAGGGCCGTGCCGCGTAATATTCTGCGGGCGCCTGGGCGGGAAAATGCAGCGTGCCGAACAGGAAGCCTTCGGGCGACAGCGCGAAGGTCCAGCCGACGAACGCGACGACCGGGAGCGCGCCGAGCGCGACCAGCCAGACGCGGTGGCGGGGATGGGCCAGCGCGTAAAGGCCATAGGCGGCGGCGGGGAAGGCGTAGGAGATCTTTGCGGCGACCGCGGCGGCGAGCAGAAGGCCGATTGTCAGTGCGCCGGCGCGGGTCCGGTTGTCGCGGAGGATCAGGCAAAGCGCGGCGGCGAGGCAGGCGGCGGGGAGCGCATCGTTGCGCGCGGTGCCGATGCTGAACAGCAGGATGTCGGTGGTCGCGAACAAGGCGGCGCAGAGGCGTGCAGTGGCGGGGCCGGCACCAGTGCGGTGCGCGGCGGCGTGGACGAACGCGACGCTCGCGAGGCCGAGCAGCGCGTTGGTGAGGCGGAGCGCGGGCCAGGTCCAGGCGCCGGTTAGAACGGCGATGGGTGCGAGGAAGAAGGGCTGGAGCGGGGTCTGGAGATAGGCGAAGTCGCGGTAGGGGAGCAGGCCGTGCGCGGTGAGGACGGCCGCGGCGACATACTGGCTTTCGTCGTGGTCGACGGGGCGGAGGAGGGCGAGCGCGATGTAGAGCGCGGCTAAACCCCCTAGAAGAAGGATGTTCACCCGCGAAGGCGGGTGGCCAGTCTGGGCACCCGCCTTCGCGGGTGAACAGGGGTGGGGGGGGCTGGGCTCCATTACTTGGTCCCACCCCGGCAGGATTCTGTTCCACCCCGGCGGGATTTGGTTCCACCCCGGCGGAGGCCGGGGCCCAGTTGGGGGACGGTCATGGCTGAGGGTCGCGTTCCGTTACTCAGGCTTTCCCAACTGGGCCCCGGCCTTCGCCGGGGTGGTAGCGCCCGCTGAGATGGTAGCGCCCGCTGGGGTGGTAGTGCCTGCCGCGGTGGTAGCGTGCACTGGGGTGGGAGCTCCCGCCGGGGTGGTGGTGCCGACTGGGGTGATAGCGTCCGCCGGGGTGGTGCCGGGCGGGGCAAGGGTCAGGCTTTTACCGCGGTCAGGAAATAGTCGAGGCTGGTCGAATCGCTGAGCGTGAAGCCGGTCGCCGGCGAGAAGCCGAGGCCTTGCGTGTGGACGACGTGGAGGCCGGCGTCGCGCAGCAGTGCGGTCAGTTCTTCGGGGGTGAGGAACTTGTTCCAGTCGTGCGTGCCGCGCGGGATGCGGCCGGTGCCTTCCGCGATCGTGATCATCGCGAGCCGCGACAGCGGCGTGCGGTTGGGGGTCGACAGGATCAGCAGGCCGTTGTCGGCCAGCACGCGCGCGAGGCCGCGGACGAAGCCTGCAGGGTCGCTGACATGCTCGATCACCTCGAGGCTGGTGACGAGGTCGAACTGGCCGTCGAGCCCTTCGACGCCGCCTGCGCGATAGTCGATCGCGAGCCCGCTCTGCGCCGCATGTATTTCTGCCGCGGCGATATTTTCGGGCGCGGCGTCGATCCCGGTCACGCTGGCGCCGAGCCGCGCGAGCGGTTCGCAGAGCAGCCCCGCGCCGCAGCCGACGTCGAGCGCGGTCCGGCCGGCGAGCGGGGTGAAGCCCGTGCCGTCGCCGTGCCAGTGCGTGTCGACCCGGTCGCGGATGTAGCGCAGGCGAGGCGGATTGAGCTGGTGGAGCGGCGCTGACGAGCCCTTCGGGTTCCACCAGTCGGCCGCCATCGTGCCGAAATGCGCGGCCTCCCGGGGATCGATTGTTGCGCTTTCGTTGCGGTCACTTGCCAGTATCATGCGCGCTACCTATCAGGGCCGCCGCTTCGACCCAAAGGGATTTACGCTGCCCATGGCCCGTATCGTGATGAAATTCGGCGGGACGTCGATGGCCGGGATCGAACGTATCCGCAACGTCGCGGCGCGCGTGAAGCGCGAGGTCGATGCGGGCAACGAGGTCGCGGTCGTCGTCTCCGCAATGGCGGGCGAGACCGACCGGCTGGTCGGCTTCTGTCGCGAGGCGTCGTCGCTGTACGATGCGAAGGAATATGACGTCGTCGTCTCGGCTGGCGAACAGATCACGAGCGGGCTGCTCGCGATCGCGCTGCAGGCCGCGGGCTGCAAGGCGCGGTCGTGGCTGGGGTGGCAGCTGCCGATCAACACGTCGGACGCGCATGGCTCGGCCCGGATCGGCGAGATCGACACGGTCGCGCTCGATGCGAGTCTTGCGGACGGTGTCGTCGCGGTGATCCCGGGGTTCCAGGGCGTGGCGGACGGCCAGCGCGTCACCACGCTGGGGCGCGGCGGATCGGACACGTCGGCGGTCGCGATGGCGGCGGCGATGAAGGCCGATCGCTGCGACATCTATACCGATGTCGACGGCGTCTACACGACCGATCCAAGGATCGTGCCGCGGGCGCGCAAGCTCGGCAAGGTGACGTATGAGGAGATGCTGGAACTCGCCAGCGTCGGCGCCAAGGTGCTGCAGACGCGGTCGGTGGGCCTGGCAATGAAAGAGAATGTGCGCGTGCGCGTGCTGTCCTCGTTCGAGGATGGCGATACCAGTGACGGACACCGCGGCACGCTGATCGTGGGCGAAGAGGAAATCGACGATATGGAACGCCAGCTCATCACCGGCATCGCGCATGACAAGAACGAGGCGAAGATCACGCTGACCCAGGTCAGCGATCGCCCGGGATCGGTCGCGGCGATCTTCGCGCCGCTCGCCGATGCGGGGATCAACGTCGACATGATCGTCCAGAACGTCGCGCATTCGACCGGGTCGACCGACGTGACGTTCACCGTGCCCTCGGCGGATCTGGCGCGCACGCTCGACGTGCTCGACAAGGCGAAGGACGCGATCGGTTTCGCGAGCCTGGTCCACGACACGCGCGTCGCCAAGGTGTCGGTGGTCGGCGTCGGGATGCGCAGCCATGCGGGCGTCGCCTCGACGATGTTCACGACGCTCGGCGAACGCGGCATCAACATCCAGGCGATCGCGACGTCGGAGATCAAGGTCAGCGTGCTGATCGAAGAGGATTATACCGAGCTGGCGGTGCGCGTGCTGCATACCGCCTATGGGCTCGATGCCGAGGATGCGGCTTGACGGACACCGTCCGTTCGTTTCGAGCATTGTCGGGAAATATGTCACGGATACTGCGCGGGGTTTTGCGACTTCGCTCGACACGAACGGGAGTTTTGTAATGACCATCGGCAGCGACCGGCTTCAGCGCCGCATGGCGCGCGGCGCCGCATTCCTCGGGTCCGAGGTCGCGATCCTTGGCGGGGCGATGTCGTGGGTGAGCGAGCGCAATCTCGTCTCCGCGATTTCGAATGCGGGCGGGTTCGGGGTGATCGCGTGCGGGGCGATGACGCCCGCGTTGCTCGACGCCGAGATCGCCGCGACCCAGGCGATGACCGACAAGCCGTTCGGCGTGAACCTGATCACGATGCATCCCGACCTGGTCGAGCTGATCGCGGTGTGCACGCGTCACAAGGTCGGCCATGTCGTGCTGGCGGGCGGATTGCCGCCCAAGGGCAGCCTCGAGGCGATCAAGGCGGGGGGCGCCAAGGTCATCTGTTTCGCGCCGACGCTGGCGCTGGCCAAAAAGCTGATCCGCAGCGGCGTGGATGCGCTGGTGATCGAGGGCATGGAAGCCGGCGGGCATATCGGCCCGGTGTCGACGAGCGTGCTGGCGCAGGAGATGCTGCCCGAGATCGCCGAGCTGGTGCCGGTGTTCGTCGCGGGTGGGATCGGTCGCGGCGAGGCGATTGCGGGCTATCTCGACATGGGTGCGGCGGGCGTCCAGCTCGGCACGCGGTTCGTCTGCGGGACCGAATCGATCGCGCATGCCAATTTCAAGAAGGCGTTCATCCGCGCCTCGGCGCGCGATGCGATCGCCAGCGTCCAGCTCGACGCGCGGCTGCCGGTTATCCCGGTACGCGCGCTGAAGAATGCGGCGGGCGAGCTGTTCTCGGCCAAGCAGCGCGAGGTTGCGGGGCATCTCGACGAGGGGCGCGTGGCGATGGGCGAGGCGCAGTTGCAGATCGAGCATTACTGGGCAGGCGCGCTGCGCCGCGCGGTGGTCGACGGCGATGTCGAGCATGGGTCGGTGATGGCGGGCCAGTCGGTCGGCATGGTCACCAAGGAAGAGCCGGTCGCGGACATCATCGCCGAGCTGATGGCGCAGGCAGCGGCGGCGCTTGAGGCGCGTGCGGCCTGATCTTTCGCCGGCCTAACACGCTGCGATCGTGCCGTTCGTCGCATTAGAGTTGCAGTCGCGTACGCGTTTTATACCCTGTTAACCTTATCGCGGCAGGTCTGTCTCGGTCGGGGGACAGCGAGGACTTAAGTCGATGAAGCGTCAGTTTGCGATGATTGCGGTGACCGCAGCCCTGCTCGCCGGGTGCGCGCGGAAGCCGGTCGAGGTCGCGGCGCCGGCACCGGCGCCGGTCGCGCCGGTGCCGGTCGCGGCCCCGCTGCCCAAGGGTGCGTTTCCGGGGATGAAGATCCCCGCTGTGCTCGCCGACGGCACCTATCCGACGCCGAACCGCAACCTGACCGAATCCGCGAAGATCTGGCACCTGCGCGCCGCGCTGAACGTCGCGGCGCTGGCGTGCCGCGGACCCGACGAGGCGGTGATCGTCGCGGGCTACAACGCGATGCTCGCCGCGCAGAAGCCGGTGCTCGCCAAGGCCGAGGCGACCTATTCGGCGGAATATCGCGCGGGCGGCGGCGACTGGCAGGATCGCTACGACGATTCGATGACGCGGCTGTACAATTTCTTCTCGCAGTCGCCGTCGCGCGATGCGTTCTGCGAAGCGGCAGGGCGCGTGCTCGCGGAGGGCGCGAGCGTGCCGGGGCCGATGCTGGCGAGCTTTGCCGCGACGCGGCTGCCGATGCTCGAGCAGCCCTTTACCGATTTCTACGGTGCGTTCGACGCCTGGCGCGGCACCGCGGTGCGACCGCTTCCGGCACAGCGCGTGATCTTTGCGAGCAACGGTGCGGTTCCGGTCGGCGGTTCCGGCGTGGCACCGCTGCCGTCCGCCGCGCCCGCCACGCCGGGATTGCAGGCGCAGCTCCGGCCCGTCACGCAGCCGCCGCTTCCCGTCGTGCCGCGTCCGCAGCTGCAAGTCGATCCGGGCGCCCTGCAATAAGACGAGGCGTATCCGCCTGCGCCGGTGCGAAACCGCGGGCCGGGCGACGCGAATGCTTTCTTCGCGGCGATGCTTGGGTTAACAGCCCCCGGAATGGCTGACGCAGAGCAGGATCAACCGGCGGGAGGGCGCTTTGCGGGGCGCGAGCACCGGTTCGCGCTGCGCGTGTACTTCGAGGACACCGACCTGTCGGGCGTCGTCTATCATGCCAATTATCTACGCTACATGGAGCGCGCGCGGTCGGACATGCTGCGCGTCGGCGGGATCGACCAGCGCGCTGCGTTCGAGGCGGGCGAGGGCTCCTATGCGATTGCGAGCCTCGCCATCCGCTATGCCGCGCCCGCGCGGCTCGACGATGCGCTGGTGATCGTCTCACGGATCACGCAGGTCCGCGCGGCCAGCGTCGCCATTCATCAACGAGTCATGTGCGGCGGGCTTGTCTTGGCCGAGGCGGACGTGGTGGCGGCGCTGATCGCCCCCAACGGCCGGCCGCGTCGCCAGCCGCGCGCATGGACTGACATCTACGAACGCCTTGTCTGGCAGGGGGAAGCATGAATCCGGTTCTGACTATGGATAGCGCGACATTGTCGCCGATCCACTTGTTCCTACAGGCCGATCTGGTCGTGAAGGGCGTGATGATCGGGCTGCTGCTCGCCAGCGTCTGGACCTGGGCGCTGATCGTCGCGTTCTGGCGGCGGCTGGGCAAGACGCGCAAGGGGCTGGTGCGGTTCGAGCGCGACTTCTGGAAGGCCGAGGACATCGACGTGTTCTACAAGGCCGAGAGCGAGACCGACCTGCCATCGGCGCGCGTGTTCGCGGCCGGGGTGACCGAGTGGCGGCGGTCGACCGCGGGCGGCACGATCGACAAGGCCGGGACGCGCGAGCGGCTCGCCACGACGATGGGTGCGGCGGTCGCGCACGAGATCGACACGCTGTCGGACCGGCTGAACGTGCTGGCGACGGTCGGGTCGGTCGCGCCGTTCGTCGGGCTGTTCGGCACCGTCTGGGGCATCATGCGCAGCTTCACGAGCATCGCGGCGGCGCAGAACACCTCGCTCGCCGTCGTCGCGCCGGGGATCGCGGAAGCGCTGTTCGCGACCGCGATCGGCCTGTTCGCGGCCATCCCGGCGGTGATCGCGTACAACCGCTTCAGCCACGGCATCAACCGGATCGAGGCGAGCCTTAACCGCTTCGCCGACGGCTTCCACGCGACGCTGTCGCGGCAGCTGGACGGCGCGCGATGAGCGGCCGGCCGGTGCTGTGCACGGGAGGCGCGTAGATGGCGATGAACCTTCCTTCGGGTCGCGGTCGCGGACGGCGCGCGCCGATGGCGGACATCAACGTCACGCCGATGGTCGACGTGATGCTGGTGCTGCTGATCATCTTCATGGTGACCGCACCGCTGATGACCGCAGGCGTGCCGGTGAACCTGCCCGATGCGCGCGCCAAGGCGCTGGACCAGGAGCAGAAACCCGTCGAGATCTCGATGGATGCGACCGGCGCGGTGTTCATCGACCAGGACCAGATCGGCGAGGACGCGCTGCCGGTGCGGCTCGCCTCGATCGCGGCGAGCCGGGCGGTCGGCAACGAGCCGCAGGTACTGCTGCGCGCGGACCGCAAGCTCGATTACGGCCGGGTGATGCGCGTGATGGGCGAGCTCAACCGCGCCGGGCTGAACCGCGTCGCGCTGGTGACGGTCGAGGGCACACCCAACTGATGTCGCGGCGGTGATGGGCCCTTGGTGATGGATCGCTCCGAAAAGATCGGGTTCGGCGTCGCGCTGGTCGGGCATGTCGTGCTGTTCGCGCTGTTGTCGGTCGGGTTTCTCGACACGCCCGAGCCGCCCAAGATTGTCCAGCAGCCGATCGACATCAGCCTGGTGCCCGACGTGGCGCTCGAGGCGACCGCGCCGCAATCGGCGGAGACGCCCGCCGAATCGGTCGCGCCCGACGAGGGCACGCCCGAGGATGCGGCACCGCCCGCGCCGCAGGAGGCCGAGCCCGAGCCGCAGCCGGATCCGGTGCCGCCTGCGCCGCAGCCGGCCCCACCCAAGCCTGCGCCCAAGCCTGCCCCGGCGAAACCGGCGCCCAAGCCCGAGCCGAAGCCCGAGCCCAAGCCGGTGGCCAAGCCCAGGCCCGCGCCGCCGAAGCCGGTGGCGAAGCCTGCGCCAGTCCCGAAGCCGGTGGCAAAGCCTGCGCCCGCCAAGCCGAGCCCGGCGAAATCCAAGCCTGCGCCCGCGAAACCGGCGGCCAAGCCATCGCCTGCCAAGGCGGCACCGGCGAAGAGCGCGGCCAAGTCGAGCGCGGCGCCCGCCAAGAGTGCGGCGTCCTCGGCAAAGCCCGCCAAGCCGTCCGCGACCAAGGGCAGCGGATCGACTGCGGACGCGAAGGCGGCGCGGCCGCGGGGCTCGCGGCTGGGCGACAACTTCCTGAAGGGCCTGTCGGCGGATCCGTCGCCGAGCAAGTCGGAAGCGCCCAAGGCGGCCAAGCTGGGTGCGCAGGCGGCGGCCAATATCGGCTTGGCGATCCTGCGACAGGTGCAGCCCTGCGCGAACCGGCAGGTTACGCCGGGACCGGGCGCGGAGCGGATCCGCGTGACGATCAACCTGAAGCTCAACCGCGACGGGACGCTGAAGTCGCGGCCGACGATCACCGGGCATGCGGGCGTCGACGACGAGAACAGGCGCTATGTCGACCGCGTCGACGATCTCGCGATCGCGACCTTCACGGGGTGTTCGCCGCTGCGCGGTTTGCCCGACGACCTGTATGACGTGCAGAATGGCTGGAGCAATTTCAGCCTGCGTTACAAGCTTCCCGGATGAGGATGTCCGTTATGTTCCGATCGCTGTCCCCCCGCCGGCCCGCCATGATCTCCAGCCTCCTCCCCGGCGAAGCCCGGGGCCCAGGTGGCGAGGTTTTCGTGACGGCGCGCACCGTGCTTGCAGCAGCGTCTCCCAGCTGGGCCCCGGCCTTCGCCGGGGTGGGGTCTGGGGTGAGGGCGGTGCTTGCTTCGGTCGGGCTGATGGCACTCGTTGCCGGCGGTGCGGCCAGTGCGCAGGATGCGCCGGCGCCCGTTCCGCAGGCGGGCACGCCGGCGGCGGCGGAGGATCAGTCCGGCGGGCTGGTGGTCGACGTGACGGGCGGGATCTCCGCGCCGATGCCGATCGCGGTGCCGGTGATGCCGACGTCCGCGGTCGTGTCGACGCCGGCGGGGTCGACCGACGTGCTCGGCCGGCAGCTGGCCGATATCGTCACCAACGACCTGCGCAATTCGGGTCTGTTCACGCCGCTCGCCCCCGGGCAGCTGCGCGCGATCGGCTTTCCCGAGGTCACCGCGCCGGGGTTCGACTACTGGGGCAGCACGGGTGCGCAGGCGCTGGTGCAGGGCTTCATCCGCGCGAATGGCGACGGGAACCTGACGGTCGGCTGCTATCTGTACGACGTGTCGTCGCGCGCCGAGCTGACGCGGCAGGGGTTCGTCGTGCCGCCGTCCGACTGGCGGCGTGCCGGGCATAAATGCGCGGACATGGTCTATACGCGACTGACCGGCGAGGGCGCCTATTTCGACAGCCGCGTCGTCTATGTCTCGGAAACCGGACCCAAAAACCGGCGGATCAAGCGGCTGGCGATCATGGACCAGGATGGTGCCAACCACCGCTTCCTGACCAACGGCCAGTCGATCGTGCTGACGCCGCGGTTCGCGCCGAATCAGCAGTCGATCGTGTATATGAGCTATGTGAACAACCGGCCGGCGATCTATGTCTATGACATCGGCACCGGGCGGCAGCGGCTGGTGGTGCAGAATGCCAGCCTGACCTTTGCGCCGCGCTTCTCGCCCGATGGCCGCAACATCCTGTTCTCGATGGCGCAGGGCGGCAATACCGACGTGTACCGCGTGTCGAGCCAGGGCGGCGCGCCGCAGCGGCTGACCAATTCGCCGGGGATCGACACGGGCGGAAGCTATTCGCCCGACGGATCGAAAATCGTGTTCGAGAGCGACCGGTCGGGCGGGCAGCAGATCTATGTCATGAACGCCGACGGATCGAACCAGCAGCGGATCAGCTTTGGCGGCGGGCGCTATGCGACGCCGGTGTGGAGCCCGCGCGGCGACCTGATCGCGTTCACCAAGCTCGGCGGCGGGTTCCGGATCGGGATCATGAGCCCGAGCGGCGGGGGCGAGAAGCTGCTGACCAACGACTGGCAGGACGAGGGGCCGAGCTGGTCGCCGAACGGCCGCGTTATCAACTTCTTCCGCTCGGGACGCGGTGGCGGGGGCAAGGCGGACCTGTGGTCCGTCGACCTGACGGGCGTCAACGAGCGCAAGATTCCGACCCCGCTCGACGGGTCGGATCCAGCCTGGGGCCCGCTGCGGCCCTAGACCGATTATGTAATCTATGTTGGAATATGTTCCGACCACGGGAGAAGATGTGATGGCCAAGTTTACGACAACGCTGCTGTGCGCGACCGCGCTGATCGCCGTCGCGGGCTGCGCCAAGAAGCGCCCCGAGACCCTGCCGCCCGCCCCCGTCGATTCGTCGGCGGGCGTCGACCCGACCGGCGGGCTGGCCAATGGCGGCGCGAACGGCGCGATCGTGCCCGGGTCGGACGCCGATTTCCGTCGCTCGGTGCAGAGCAACACGGTCAATTTCGCGCTCGACATGTACGATATCGATCCGACCGCGCGCGCGATCCTCGACAGCCAGGCCGAATGGCTGGCGCGCAACCCCAATGTCCGGATCACGATCGAGGGGCATTGCGACGAGCGCGGCACGCGCGAGTATAACCTGGCGCTGGGCGACCGACGGGCCAATTCGGCGAAGAACTATCTGGCGGCACGCGGTGTGTCGGCGTCGCGGATGACGACGATCAGCTATGGGTCGGAGCGGCCGGTGGCGCAGGGGTCGGACGATGCGGCCTGGGCGGAGAATCGCCGGGCGGTCACGATTGTGCTGAACTGAGGGCCGGGGGCGCGCTCGTGACGAGCCTTGCCCCGTCCTTCGTCATCCCCGCGGAGGCGGGGATCCAGATGGGCTGACGGTCGGGTCTAGTCGCGAGGGTAGCCGGTCTGGGTTCCCGCCTTCGCGGGAATGACGGCGGGGGCTTGGGGGTCGTGTCTCGAGCTTCGTGCCCTCACCCTCCCACTGCTGTGCAGTGGGCCCCTCCCTCTCCCCCGAGGGGAGAGGGGTTTCAGGTCAGGGCTTTGTCTAGGAGCTTTGCCAGGCGGAGGCCGCCTTTGCGGACTTCTTCGCGGGAGACGGGGGCGATGCGGGCGATCGTGGCTTCGTCGAGCTTCACGCGCGGGGGGACGGGGGCGCAGGCGTCGCCGCCCAGCGCCGACGCATAGGTGACGTCGTGCGCGACCTGCCAGCTTTCGCGGCTCCAGTCGGCGACGGTGCCGGCCGCGATGCGCGCGCGTTCGGCGGCGGGGTAGCGGCGGACGAGCGAGGGGGGCGCGGAGATCGCGCGCTCGGCGAGCGTGCCGTCCCAGACCGAGTGGAGGTTGAGCCGGGCAGGGGCGTAGATGCCGTAATCGGTCTTCACGTCGTTGCCGCCCTTGTCGTGGCGATCGCCCGCGTGGAGCGGCTGATGCAGGTCGCCGACGAAGTGGATGAGGAAGGCGAGCGCCTGGACGCGATCGTGCGGCGACGTCTTGCGGTCGCGGAGCAAAGTCACGTCGCGGTCGATCTGCGCGGAGACGCAGTCGCCGTCCTTGCAGGCAGGGGTGAGGTCGAACGGCGCGCAGACGTCGACATTCTGGTAATGCCAGCTGTACGCAAAGCCGAAGCGCGACTTGCCGTCGGCGGTCTTGAGCGGCTTTATGCAATCCGCCCAGACACTTGCCTCTTCGATCGTGCCGGCCGGGCATTCGGGGGTGTCGAGCAGCGCCTGCTGCGCGAGGAGGCGGCGGATCGCGACCTTCGTGCGCGGCGCGACATTGGCATAGGCGATCTGCGCGACCGTCTCGTGCCCATATTCCCAATAGGCGGTGGCGGGGGCGGCGGTCAGCGCGGTCGCGGCGAGCAGGCCGAGCGCGGTCAGGGGCTTGCGAATCATGGCTGCTCACTAGCGTAGATGGCGACGCTGCGCGCGCCCTTTGCGGATGCGGTGCCGCGGTACATGCCCGGCGTGGTGAACGACCAGGCCATGCCGCCATCGGGGGCGACGACGATCGCGCCGCCGGTGCCGCCGAGCGCGCGGACTTCGGCGAGGACCGCCTCGGTCGCGGTCTGGAGCGGTTCGCCGGTCAGGCGGACGCGCGCGGCGATCTCATGCCCGACGCCGACGCGCAGGAAGAATTCGCCCGAGCCGGTGCACGACACCGCGCAGGCACGATCGTCGGCAAAGGTGCCCGCACCGATGACGGGCGAATCGCCGATCCGGCCCCAGCGCTTGCCGGTGACGCCGCCGGTCGAGGTGGCGGCGGCGACATGGCCGTGCGTGTCGCAGGCGACCGCGCCGACGGTGCCGTATTTCATGTCGACGTCGAACATGTCGCCGCTCGCCTGAAGCTCGGCGAACTGGCGGCGGCGTTCGTCGGTGGCGAACCAGTCCTGCCCCGCCTGTTCGAGGCCGTGTTCGCGCGAAAACGCGTCCGCGCCGGCACTTGCGAGGAAGACGTGGCGGCCGTCGTCGAGGATCGCGCGGGCGAGGCCGACCGGGCTGCGCGTCGCGGTGGCGGCGGCGACGGCGCCCGCGGCGCGCGTACGGCCGTCCATGATCGCGGCGTCGAGCTCGATCCCGCCGTCATGCGTGAAGACCGCGCCGCGGCCCGAATTGAAGTGCGGATCATCCTCGAGCACGCGGACCGCGGCCTCGACCGCGTCGAGCGCGGTGCCGCCGCCCGCGAGCACCGCGGCGCCGGCGTCGAGTGCGCGCGACAGGCCGGCGCGCGCGCCCGAATCCTGCTCGGCGGAGAGCATTTCTCGGTCGAGCTTGCCCGCGCCGCCGTGGATGACGAGGGTCCAGTTGGGTTGGGGCATGGGGGCTTTCACAAGGTTGGCGGGGTGGGACGAAGGTGGAGACGCAGCCCGATCAGCGGGCGCAAGGGCGCGATTCTGCGGCCGATCCGGTAGAAGGCGAAGCAGCCGGCGACGGTCGCGACCAGCAGTAGCGTGAACTCCGCCCAGCCGGGAAGGCTGGCGGGGAGCAGCGCGTACATGACGAGGACGATGAGCGTCTGGTGGATCAGGTAGAAGGGGAACACCGCCTCGGTCAGCATCGGCCGCCAGCGATGGTCGCGGTTGAGATGGCGTTCGGCGAGCCCGATCAGCGCGACGATTCCGCCCCATTGTTCAAGCGCATGTGCGATGCCGTAGGCGGTATAGAGCCAGTGCGGCTTCGCAACCGCGGCGGGCCAGCCGAGCTCTATGCCGAGGATCGTCGCATAGCCGAGCAGCGCGAGCCCGGCGCCGACCTTCCACAGCCGCGCGATCGCGGCGATCGCGGGTTCGGAGCGCGCGAGACCGAAGCCGAACAGGAAGGCGGGGAAATAGGTGATGTGCGCGATCCAGTCGCCGAGCAGCGCCTGGCTCTCGGCCGCCATCTGGAACCACCAGCCATGGACGAAGATGAGCCAGGCGAGCGGCAGGAGCAGCACCAACCAGCCGCCGAAGACGCGGTCGAAGAGCCGCTGCGCGCCGCGGCTGCGGACATTCTGGTGGCTGCGCAGGCTTCGCGGGCCCCGGACCAGCGCGACGCCGAGCGTCAGGACTGCGGTGTAGACAAAGAGATAGACGACGAACCAGAGGTGGTTCCAGGCGGGCAGCCACAGGCCGTCGAGCGGGGCGAAGCGGAAGGCGTCGTGCGTCCAGAAGGTCCAGTAGCTGCCCGTATAGCCGTGCCGGGTGACGAGCTCGACCCAGGGTTGCGGGGGGACGATGACGAGGATGCCGAAGGCGAGCGGTACGAGCAGCCGGTAGCAGCGCGTCGCGAAGAAGCGGACCGGGCCGCTCGACCGGCGGAGCAGCGCGCGGCTGGCATAGCCCGACACGACGAACAGCAAAGTCAGCCGCCACGCATTGGTGGCGAGCATCGGCAGCCGGACCCAGTCCTCGACATGCGCCGATTTCACGTGGAAGTTCCACGGCACGAAGACCATCGCGATATGGTAAAGGATCAGCAGGGCGAAGGCGCCGATCCGCAGCCAGTCCATGCCGTAATGCCGGGTCATCGCAGCGCCCTAGGCGGCGGGTGACGGGGCTGCAAGCACGCGCTGCCCCGTCACGCCGGCGCGGGCCCGCCCGGCCCGGCCCGGTCAGGCGGCGATGCGGGGGACGCCGAGGAAGTCGCGTTTCCCGAGCGGGACGCCCTGCGCGCGCAGGATCGCGTAGGCGATGCTGGCGTGGAAGTAGAAATTGGGCTGCGAGAAGGACAACAGGAAGTTGGCGCCGGTGAAGGGCATGACATAGCTGCCGAATTCGAACTTCGTCGCGGCGGTGGCGAGCGTGTCGAATTCGGCCGGGTCATAGGACTGGAGCGTCGCGATCGCGCCCTGGACCGCGGCGTGGAGCCCGGCGAAGTCGGTTGGCCAGGCACTGCGGTCGGGGGAGAATACGCCGTCGCGGACGCCCTGCACGCCGCCCGCCGAGTGCGCGACGCACGATTTCACCTGATAGCCGAAGGGGAGCATGTCGTCGGCGAGCCTTGCGTCGATCAGCGTGGCGGGGTCGATCCCGCGCTCGGTGGCGAAGCCTTCCGCCTTGTCGAGCAGCGCGTCGAGCGCGCGCAGGACCTGGAGATTGGAGGGGATCGTCGCATCGTAGAGGGACAGGGTCATCGATCGGGCTCCGCTGAGATGCGGCAACCTATGGCCGTGCGGCGGCATGTGCCAGCGTTGTTTCGCTCGCCGCGTCCAGCCGCTATATACGGCGGTGAACCCACGAGGAATCTTCATGTCCCTTCGTCCCTGGCGCGATATCACCCGCCGTACGAGCCGCCAGATCATGGTCGGCAACGTCCCCGTCGGCGGCGATGCGCCCGTCACCGTGCAGACGATGACCAACACGCCGACCGACGACATCAAGGCGACGGTCGACCAGATCCGCCGATGCGAAGAGGCGGGCGTCGACATCATCCGCGTCAGCTGCCCCGATGTCGAATCGACTAGCGCGCTGAAACAGATCGTCCGCGCGAGCCGCGTGCCGATCGTCGCGGATATCCATTTCCACTATAAGCGCGCGCTCGAGGCGGCGGATGCGGGCGCGGCGTGCCTGCGGATCAATCCGGGCAATATCGGCTCGGCGAGCCGCGTGAAGGAGGTCGTCGACGCGGCGAAATCCAATGGCTGCGCGATCCGGATCGGCGTGAACGGCGGGAGCCTCGAGCGGCATCTGCTCGAGAAATATGGCGAGCCGTGCCCCGATGCGCTGGTCGAATCGGCGCTCGATCACATCAAGTTGCTGCAGGACCATGATTTCCACGAGTTCAAGGTCGCGGTGAAGGCGTCCGACCTGTTCCTGGCGGTCGCGGCCTATCAGCAGCTCGCCGAACAGGTCGACTGCCCGCTGCATCTCGGCATCACCGAGGCGGGCGGGTTCGTCGGCGGCACGGTCAAGTCGGCGATCGGGATGGGCAGCCTGCTCTGGTACGGGATCGGCGACACGATCCGCGTCTCGCTGTCGGCCGAGCCCGAGGAGGAAGTGCGCGTCGGGTTCGAGATCCTGAAGGCGCTGGGCATCCGCAACCGCGGCGTGCGCGTCGTGTCGTGCCCGAGCTGTGCGCGGCAGGGGTTCGACGTGATCCGCACCGTCCAGGCGCTGGAGGAGCGATTGCAGCATATCCGCACGCCGATGTCGCTCAGCGTGCTCGGCTGCGTCGTGAACGGGCCGGGCGAGGCGCGCGAGACCGATATCGGGATCACCGGCGGCGGCAACGGCAAGCACATGGTGTATCTGTCGGGGGTCACCGACCATCATGTCCAGGACGCGGACATGGTGAACCACATCGTCAAGCTGGTCGAGGCCAAGGCGGCGGAGATCGAGGCGGCGGATGCGGCGGTCGCGGCGCTGGTGCCGGAGATGGCGGCGGAATAGGTCCGGTGCTATGCGTCGGGTACTGGAGGCTCGGCCATGACCTATCATGCCAAAGTGATCACTGGCGGCAAGATCGTGATTCCGGCGGACTTGCGCCGGGAATTGGGCATCAAGGACGGTGACTCGATCGTCCTCGAAGCGAACGCCGACGGCATCCTGCTTCGCCGTGAGGACCCCGATGCGGCGCTGGCGCGTCTGCGTCGCGGGCTGAGCGGATATAGCGTCGACCAGTTTCTTCACGAGCGACGCGCCGACTGGGGCGAATGAGACAGGTCATCGATGCGTCGGTCGTGCTGGCCCATCTTCGCGGTGAGCCGGGCGGCGATATTGTGGTTCGCGACGATGGCCCTTTCTGCCTGTCCAGCGTCAATCTGGCCGAGATCATGACGAAGGTAATCGACCTCGATCTTTCGGCGGAAGACGTGACCAGCGTGCTCAAGACGCTGCCGATCGAGAGCTTCGCTTATGGCACGGAAGACGCGGTGCGGACGGCGACGTTGCGCACGGCAACGCGGCCGCTGGGTCTCTCGCTCGGCGATCGGGCGTGCCTTGCGCTCGCGACGCGCCTGGCGGTGCCGGTGTTGACGGCAGATACCGCGTGGGCCGGGCTCGATCTGGATATCGAAGTCCGCCTGATTCGATGACAGCCCGGCTCGTTTCGCCTGCTCTGGCCTTTGCGGTCGCCGCGCTCGGGATCGGGTTGTTCTCGGTCATGGACGCGGTGATGAAGTCGCTGGTGCTGGGGATCGGGGTGTATAACGCGCTGCTCTGGCGGCAGATGGCGAGTGTCGGGCTGGGGGCGGTCGCCTGGAAGCTCGGGCGGAGCGGGCGGCCGAGCGGGCGGGCGCTGAAACTCCATTGTGCCAGAGGGTTGGTGACCGCGGCGATGGCGCTGCTGTTCTTCTGGGGGCTGGCGCGCGTGCCGATGGCGCAGGCGATTTCGCTGACCTACATCTCGCCGATCCTCGCGCTGCTGCTCGCCGCCGTCACGCTCGGCGAGCGGGTCGGGCGCCGGGTCGTGGTCGCTTCGATCCTGGCGCTGGGCGGGGTCGGGATAGTGATGATCGGGCATGGCCGCGAGGGCGCGGCGGGGGCGGCGAGCCTGACGGGAGTCGCCGCGGTGCTGGGATCGGCGCTGCTCTATGCGGTCAATCTGGTGATCGCGCGGGTGCAGGCGCAGGCCGCGCGGCCGGGCGAGATCGCGTTCTTCCAGGCGCTGGTGGTGACCGCGACGCTCGCGCTCGCGGCGCCGTGGCTGGCGGTGGTGCCCGACGCCGCGACATGGCCGCGGCTGCTGCTGGCGGCGGGGCTGGCGACCGCGTCGCTGTGGCTGCTCGGCTGGGCCTATGCGCACGGCGACACGGGATTTCTGGCGACGACCGAATATAGCTCGTTCGTCTATGCCGCCGGGCTCGGCTATCTGGTGTTCGGCGAGCGGGTGTCGGCGTTTACCGCGTGCGGCGCGGGTGTCATCGTCGTCGCATGCCTGTATGCGGCGCGGCGGCGCGATATCGCGCAGACGTCGATGGAGGCCGCCGCATGACCCAGATCCGTTCCGCCACCCGCGCCGATACCGGCACGATCCTGCGCTTCGTGCGCGAGCTTGCGGCGTTCGAGCGCGAGCCCGATGCGGTCGAGGCGACCGAGGCGACGCTGGGCGAGGCGCTGTTCGGGGATGCCCCCGCGGCGGAGGCGGTGATCGCGGACGGGGCAGACGGGCCGGTCGGTTTCGCGGTGTTTTTCCACAATTTCTCGACCTGGACGGGCAAGCGCGGGGTGTATCTGGACGATCTGTACGTGACGCCCGAGGCGCGCGGGCAGGGGGTCGGCGGCGCGCTGCTCGCGCATCTGGCGGGGATCGCGATCGACCGCGGTTGCGCGCGGTTCGAATGGTCGGTGCTCGACTGGAATGCGGATGCGATCGCGGTCTATCGCAAGCTGGGTGCGGTGGGGATGGAGGACTGGACGATCCAGCGGTTGACGGGGGATGCGCTGGTGAAGCTGGCGGGGCGGTAGGGGGCCGTCGGAGGGTTGTCATCCTGACGAAAGTCAGGACCCAGAGTTACTTCGCGCTGTCCTGTTTGGCTCTGGGTCCTGACTTTCGTCAGGATGACGGAAGAAGAAGGGATGACGGGAGAAAAAGGGGGGGCGCGTCAGTTGCGGGCGACCGTCGTGCGCCAGATGACGGGCCAGGTGATCGCGCCGCGGCATTCGCCCATCTGGCGCATTTCGGCGAGGCGGAAGCGGGTGCCGTCCCAGACATAGTCCTGGCCGACGCCGCAGTCGCCGATGCCGCGGCCCTTGGCGTAGGAGCTGAGCAGCCCGGTCTTCGGGTCGTAGCCCGCGTTGACGAGCGCGGGTTTCGCGCCGGGTTCGCCGAATTGCGGGGGCAGGTCGAACGGGGCTTCGCTGGCCTTGCCGTCGCGGACGATCAGCGCGCGGGTGATGACATTATACGCGCCGGATCCGCAGGATAGCAGGACGAGATCGGTGGTCGCGTCGAGCGCATGGGTCTCGTTGGTGACGGGGCCGAACTGGTCCGCGGCGCAGCCGGTGCGCTGGCGCATCTGCGCGACGAGCGGCGCGGCGGGGGCCTGCGCGCGGCGGTCGGTGAGCGGGGCGGCGAGGATCGTCGGGAGTGCGGGCGGGGTGGTCGCGGGCGTCTTGTCGCCGGTCGCGACGAGCGCGGTGGCGGTGTCCGCGCGGCCCTGCTGGGCGTCGGCATAGCGGAGCGCTGCGGCGGCGCCGGTGATGACGACGGGGATCGTCCGGCCGTCGAGTCGCGCGGTCATCGCGGTGCCGGTGGCGAGGCGGCGGGCGAGCGTCATCGCGACCGGGCCGGTGACGGTGAAGCGCCGGTCCTCGCCCGGATTGCCGCTGGCGAGCGGGGTGCCGTCGATCGCGACGACGACGCGGTGCAGCGCGCTGCCCGGCGTGCCGATCGTCACCGACACGGGCGCGTCGGCGGCGGGGCCGCGCTCGACCTCGATCGAGAGTTCGGCGATGCTCGAATCGTCGGGCGCCATCGAGACCGCGGTGCAATAGGCACCGTTGTCGCAGGCGATTCCCCAGGCGCCGAAGGTCTTTACGCTGGTCGGGCGGGGGCGTGCCTTTGAATCGACGGCGGGCTCCGCGGGGGCCTGCGGGGCGGCGCCGCGCGCGACGGCGCGCGGTTTGGGGCGGGCTGGGGTTTCGAGCGGGACGGTGGCGTCGTTGGGCGCGCCGGTGTTGCCGCTGGGGCTGCAGGCCGTCGCGGCCACCAGAACCGAAACGGGCAGAAGCGAAACGAGAACTGGATAGCGCATGCGACCTCCTGACCGGTCTGGCGGCGACGGTCCCGCTTCGATAGGGGCGAGGCCATAGTCGAACAACCGTCAATGGTAAGGGCGGCAATCAAGATGGAGAGTGCGATGCAGACGATCGGCGTAATCGGCGCGGGACAGATGGGCGCGGGGATCGCGCAGGTCGCCGCGCAGGCGGGCTACCGCGTGCTGCTGGCCGATATGGGCCTGCCCCAGGCCGAGGCGGGCAAGGCGGGGATCGGCAAGGCGATGGCGCGGCTGGTCGAGAAGGAGAAGATCACCGCCGACCTGCGCGAGACGACGCTGGCCAATATCGAGCCGGTCGCGAGCGTCGCCGAAATGGGCGACTGTTTCATCGTCGTCGAGGCCGCGACCGAGCGCGAGGCGATCAAGCGGACGATCTTCGCCGAGGTCGGCAAGGTGTTGAAAGCGGACGCGATCCTGGCGTCGAACACCTCGTCGATCCCGATCACGCGACTGGCGCAGGCGGCGCCCGATCCGGCGCGGTTCATGGGGGTGCATTTCTTCAATCCCGTCCCCGTCATGCGGCCGATCGAGCTGATCCGCGGGCTCGCCACGTCGGACGAAACGGTCGCCGCGGTCGAGGCGTTTGCGGAGAAGCTCGGCAAGCAGGTGGTGCATGCGAACGACGCGCCGGGGTTCATCGTCAACCGCGTGCTGATGCCGATGATCAACGAGGCGTGCTTCGCGCTCGGAGAAGGCGTGGCGGGGGTGCGCGACATCGATCTGGCGTGCCAGCTGGGGCTCAATCACCCGATGGGGCCGCTGACTCTGGCCGATTTCATCGGGCTCGACACCTGCCTGGAGATCACCCGCGTGCTGTTCGAGGGGACCGGCGATCCGAAGTTCCGGCCCGCGCCGCTGCTGGTCAAATATGTCGAGGCGGGGTGGTTCGGCCGCAAGACCAAGCGCGGCTTCTATGACTATTCGGGCGCGGAGCCGGTGCCGACGCGCTAACCAGATCGGTTATTCACCCTTGACATCGTCACGCTGTTCTGGCACATAACGGGAACGATGACGAATTGCGAGTCGGGCCGGACGCGGTCGGGGTGATCCCCCGGCGGCGGACCGGCCCGATCCATTTGGGGGATGGCGCATGGCGGCGGGGGCGGGCGTGAAAGCGGGGCGGTTGCAGGTGCGCAAGGCCGCCAAGGGCGGCTGGACGCCGGCCAAGCGCGCGGCGTTTCTCGAGCATCTGGCGGCGACGTGCAACATCGCGGCGTCGGCGCGCGCGGTCGGGATGGCGCCGCGCGGGGCGCATGCGCTGAAGAAGCGCGACGCGGCGTTCGCGGCGGACTGGGCGGGGGCGATCGAGGCGGCGTACGAGACGCTCGAGGTGCGGTTGCTGGCCTATGCGCTGGGGGAATCCGAGGGGGAAGCTGAGGCGGAGTCTGAGGCGGAAGCTGAGCGGGAACCTGACGGGGTCGTTGACGGGGATGCGGCGGCGGAGTCGCGCGGGGCGCATTTCGATCCGCGGGTCGCGGTGCAGGCGCTGGGGTTTCGCAAGCGCGGGGGCGCTGCCGGTGGCGCGGCTGGCGGAACGGGGGCGGGGACGCTGCGCAAGCGCGTGTCGCTGGCCGAGCTCGAGGCGGTGCTGGTCGCGCGGCTCGATGCGCTCCATGCGCAGGCTTCGTCCGTCACGGGGGATGCGTGATGGCGGATAGCGGGCGCGCGACGTTCGATCCTGCCGTGCTCGCGCGGTTGCGCGGGTTGCCGCGGGGGCAGCTGGTGACGCTGTTGCGCGGGCTGTCCGAGGCGGAACTCAGGACGCTGCACGAGAGCTGGGCGATCTGGGCGTTGCCGGGGCAGCGCGAACCCGCGGGCGACTGGCAGGTCTGGCTGATCCGCGCGGGGCGCGGCTTCGGCAAGACGCGTGCGGGCGCCGAATGGGTGAGCGCGCTGGCCCGCGCGATGCCCGGCGCGCGGATCGCGATGGTCGGCGGCACGATAGACGACGTCCGCAAGGTGATGGTCGAGGGCGAGAGCGGGCTGATCGCGGTGGCGCAGGCGGGCGAGACCTATCGCTGGCGGCGCGACGCGGGCGAGTTCGTGTTCGACAGCGGCGCGCGCGCGTTCGTCTATTCGGCGGAGGCGCCCGAGAAACTGCGCGGGCCCGAGCATCATGCGGCGTGGTGCGACGAGCTCGCCAAGTGGCGGTACGGCGACGCGACCTGGGACAATCTGATGATGGGCCTGCGGATCGGCGACCGGCCGCGGGTGCTGGTGACGACGACGCCGCGGCCGGTGCCGCTGATGCGGCGGCTGCTCGCTCTGCCGGATCTGTATGAATCGCGCGGGGGGACGGGGGAGAATCCGTTCCTGCCCGCGTCGTTCGTGGCGGCGATGACCCAGACCTATGCGGGGACGCGGCTGGGGCGGCAGGAGCTGGACGGCGAGCTGATCGACGATGTCGAGGGGGCGCTGTGGACGCGCGACCTGCTCGAGCGGCAGCGCGGCGCGGTGGTGCCGGCGCTGGTGCGGGTGGTCGTGGGGGTCGATCCGCCCGCGGGGACCGGCGGCGATGCGTGCGGGATCGTGTGCGTCGCGCTGGGCGACGACGGGCTCGCCTATGTGCTCGAGGATGCGAGTGTTGCGGGCCTGTCGCCCGAGGGCTGGGCGCGCGCGGTGGCGGACTGTGCGGCGCGGCATGGCGCGGACCGGGTGGTCGCGGAGTGCAACCAGGGCGGGGAGATGGTGCGCAGCGTGCTGATGGCGGCGGACTGTGCGCTGCCGGTGCGGCTGGTCCATGCGAGCCGCGGGAAGGTGGCGCGGGCGGAGCCGGTGGCGACGTTGTACGAGGGCGGGCGGGTCTTTCATGTCGGGGCGTTTCCGGCGCTGGAGGACGAGCTCTGCGGGCTGGTGAGCGGGGGGTATGTCGGGCCCGGGCGCTCGCCGGACCGGGCGGATGCGCTGGTGACCCCCTCCCGCAAGCGGGCGGGGGGGTAAGCGCAGCGATCGCCACTGCGGCCACCCGCTTCGCCTTCTCCGCCACCCCCCGCCTCGATGCCGAACTGCTGATGGCGCATGCGCTGGGCGTCGAGCGGAACGCGATCCTGCTCGATCCCGACCGCTACGCCGTCCCCGCCGGTTTCGCCGTGCTGGTCGAGCGTCGTCTGCGCCATGAGCCGATCGCCTATATCACCGGCACACGCGGCTTCTGGTCGATCGATCTCGCGGTCGGGCCGGGGGCACTGGTGCCGCGCGCCGACAGCGAGACGCTGCTGATCGCCGCGCAGGCGCATTTTGCCGGCGGTGCGCCCGCGACGATCCTCGATCTCGGCACCGGCCCCGGCACGCTCCTGCTCGCCGCACTCGACGAATGGCCCGCGCGCGGTCTCGGCATCGACTTTTCGGCGGACGCGCTCGGCTATGCGCGCGCCAATGCGGCGGCGCTCGGCATGGCGGATCGGGCGCAGTTTTTGCGCGGTAACTGGGCGTACGCGATCGCCGGGCGGTTCGACCTGATCCTCGCCAACCCGCCCTATATCGGTACCGCCGAGACGCTGCCGCCCGAGGTCCGCGATCACGAACCGCACGCGGCGCTGTTCGCAGGCGCGGATGGACTCGACGATTACCGGATCCTCGCGACGCAGCTCCCCGCGCTGATCGCACCCGGCGGCGCGGCGGTGATCGAGATCGGCGCGACGCAGGCAGCGCCGGTCTCGGCACTGCTCGAGGCGGCGGGGCTGCACGTTGCGCTACATCATGATTATGGCGGAAACCCGCGCGTCCTGCTTGCGCGATGAGCGCCGCGACTTGACGATTATGACCCGCCGCCGCATATTTCGCTTGTGGGAGGCCCTTCCGGGCCGCTATCACGTGGGCAGGGGCACGCAATCTCGACAACTTGGTCGTTTTTGAGCGTTGACCCGCATCCTTCGCCTTAAAGTCGCTGCAGTCCGGCGGCCCTGGCAAGTCCGACGCATCGTCATCGGTGCGCGGCGGGGGGTTTGCACCGCATTTCGGAGCACGACCAGATTTTGGTTCGACGACTGAGGACACAAGCTTGATCAACAACCGGCAAGCCGGCCGCCGTCGCGGTCGTGGCAACAATAATAATGGCGGCGGTGGCGGCGGTGGCGGTCAACGCCAGGGCGGCGGTGGTGGTGGTGGCCAGGGTGGCCGCGACACCGGCAACCGCATCGACAGCCGCGCGCGCGGCAACGCGAGCCAATTGTACGAGAAGTACAAGAACCTGGCGCGCGACGCGCAGATGCAGGGCGACCGCGTCAACATCGAATATTATCTGCAGTTCGCGGATCATTATTTCCGCGTGCTGAGCGAAACCCGCGCGCGCTTCGAAGAGAGCCAGCCCCAGGCGCAGCAGCAGCCGCGTCGCCAGCAGCCGTTCGATCTCGACGGCGACGATGATTATGGCGACGAGGGCGAACCGATCCGCTCGGGCGAGCAGCAGGGCAGCCAGCATAACGGGCAGCAGAACGGCCAGCAGGGATCCGGCGACCAGGCGGCGATGGCGAATGGCGGCCAGTCCAATGGCCAGTATTCGAACGCCCGCGCGCCCCGTGAGAACCAGGGCCGTGAAAACCAGGGCCGCGAAAACCAGGGCCGTGATGGCCAGGGTCGTGACGACCGCTCGCAGCGCGACGATCGCCCACGCTACGACGCGAACCGCAACGAGGGTCAGCGCAACGAGGGCCAGCGTGGCGAGGCCCGCGGCCCGCGGATGACGCAGTCGCGCGACGAGCAGCCCGGTGACGAGCAGGCCCAGCAGCGCGAGAGCCAGCCCCGCGAAAACCAGGGCCGTGACGAGTATCGCGATGCCCCGCGCCGCGACACCATCCGTCGCACGCCACGCGCCGCGCGTCCGGTCCAGGCCGAGTCCGAGCAGCCGGGCGAGCGCGCGGACGACGGCGCTGCGCGCAGCGTTACGCCGGCCACGCCCGACGCAGCCACATCCGACGACCGGTCGTCCGCGCCCCAGTTCACGGGCGAGCCGGTCGACGTTGCGGCCGTGAGCGCCTCGGCGCCCGCGTCGGACGGTTCGGGCGAGGAGCAGCCCCGCCGTCGTGGTCGCCCGCGTCGCGACCGCAGTCTCGACGCGCCGGTCGCCACGGACGATGCCGCACCCGCGGCGTTCGACGCAGACCGCCTGCCGCCATCGCTCGGCATTTCGGCCTCGGCGCCGGCACCCGCCGCCGACGCTTCGGCGGATGGCGCAGCTGCGGAAAAGCCGCGTCGCCGTCGCGTCCGCGTCGCCACCGACGAGGTCGAGGCGGGCTGATCGTCGCGCCACACGGCAGGATCGAATAAGGCCGGTATCGCGACGCTGCGGTACCGGCCTTTTTCACGTCATCGCTCGGCCGCGCGCATCGCCCGGACGGCTAGTCGATCCGCGTCACGTCCTCGTCATGGCCGCTTCCCGAACTCAGGAAGACGAGCCCCATCAACAGCCCGGCCATGATCACCGATCCGCCGACCCCGCCGAGAATCGCGAGCATCGTCACGAGGTGCAGCGCCCCCTGAAGATGCGCCATCGCGACGATGACGCCCGCGGCGCAGATCGCCGCCGCCAGTATCATCCACGCCATGATCGTCCGGAACCGGCCCCAGGCGAACGCGGCATAGTGTGGATCGTCGAGTCCGGTCGGTGTCTCGGCAGAAGGATCGGTCATCGCTTTTCATTGCCGCGCAAACATGGTTTTCTCAAGCCACGCGCATGGAGACGCGACAAGGAGAGGCGGAGATGACGATCGCGACGATCCTCGAGACCAAGCGGCGGACCGGTGACGGCACGCGCGCGGACATGGTGCTGTCGTTGCACCCCGATGCGAGCGTCGCGGACGCGGTGGCGATGCTCGCGGAACAGCGGATCGGCGCGGCGCCGGTGCTCGACGACGGCCGCGTGGTCGGGATATTTTCCGAACGCGACGTGATCCATTGCCTGCAGGCCAAGGGCGCGGGCGCGCTGACGCAGCGGATCGGCGACGTGATGACGCGCGCGGTCAAATCGGTCGCGCCGACCGAATCGGTGATCGGCGCGCTGTCGCTGATGACTCAGCGGCGGATCCGGCATCTGCCCGTGATCGACCATGATCAGCTCGTCGGCTTCGTCTCGATCGGCGATCTCGTCAAATTCCGGATCGACCGGATCGAGGCGGATGCCGCGGCGATGCGCGCCTATATCCAGTCCGCCTGACCCGCGGACCCGATCAGGCCGCAACGGGGCGTTTGCGCAGCACCGCGACGAGCTCGCCCAGCGCCGCGCGCGCAAAGGCGAGCATCCAGCCTGCATAGACCGTGCCGCCCACCGGGAGCAGCACCGCGAGTCGCCAGACCGGATCGAGCACTGGCAGGCGCTGATCGACCAGCCAGACCGCGAGCGCCATCGCGATCGCGGCCAGCGCGGGTGACGCGACCGCGCGGGCGACCGCACGGGCGGGGACGCCGATCACCGGCCGGCTCCGCCACGCACTGATCGCGAAATACAGCGGATAGGCCGCGATCCAGGCGAGGCCGAGCCCGGTCGGCCCCCACTCAACCCCGATCAGGAACGCGGTGCCGAGGATCGCCGCGCCGGTCGCGCCGTTGCGCACGCCGATACCCGGTCGCCCACGCGCGTCGGAGGCGGGGGTCAGCAGCACCTGGAGCGTCATGAACGGCATCGCCAGCGCGAGCAGCCGGACGATCGGCGCGGTCTCGACCCATTTTTCGCCCAGCACGGTCAGCACCAGCGGCTCGGCGGTGACTGCGAGCCCGAGATAGAAGGGCATGGCGACGATCATCACCAGCCGCACGCCCTTCACGAACGCCCGCCCGATCGCGTCGGGATCCGCCTGCATCCGCGCATAGGCGGAAAAGGCAACCTCGTTGAGCGGTGGCACGAACTTGCTGACGAAGATCTGCGTGAGGAACAGGCTGGTCGTGTAGATGCCGAGCATGTGCGGCGAGAACCGGCGCCCGGCGATGAACACATCGGCCTGGCTCTGCAGGAACCAGAAGAGCTGGCTCGCCGCCATCACCCCGCCATAGCGCGCGAGCCGGCCCGCGCCGCGAAAGTCGAAGCTCGGCCAGACCAGTGACCGTGCGCTCCACGTCATCATCGCGCCCCGCACCGCGAACAATACGAGCGGAGCGATGACGAGCGTCCATACTCCCAGTCCGTAGAGCGCGCCGCCAAGCGCGGTGCTCGCCGAGGCGATCGAGGCGGTGATGTTCGCCTTGGCCTGATGGCGAAAATCCATCGCGCGTGACAGCAGCGCATAGGGCAAGGCGATGAACGGCGTGGTGAGATAGAGCAGCGCCTGGACGCGCAGCATGTCGGCGACGACCGGCTGGCGGTAATAGGCCGCGGCCAGCGGCGCGAGCACCAGCTGCGCTGTGGCCAGCGTCGCGTTGAGCAGGATCAGCATGCCGAAAAGCTGGCGCACCTCATGGCGGCTGATCGTCGCCTGCTGGATCAGCCCGCTCGCCAGGCCATAGCCGTTGAGCATCGCCATGAAGGTCAGGATCACCTGGCACATCGCGAAGAGACCGTAATCGGCGGGGGCGAGGATGCGGATGACCAGGAAGGTGGCGCTCCACTGCACGAGCTGCGCGACGATCTGGCTGCCCGACCGCCAGATCAGCGCGCTTCGGACCTGCCCGGCGAGCGGCGCCGGGGCGGCCAAGCCGTCGATCGGCCCGTCGGGCGGCCGGTCCGCCAGCGGGTCTGCCGCCGGCGGGGCGCTGGGAATCGGCGTGGTCATCGGACCGGCCCTATAATCGCCTGCGCTTCACAAGCACTTAAGAAAGCTGCGCGGGGATGCTGCCTGCCGTCCCTTGCTGGCACGCAGGGGCGCCGTCGTCGTGCCCTGCACGGCCCACACGGGCTGCCTGGGGGCGTAAGTCGGTCGAAATGAAGAAAATTGCCATAAAAGTGAAATTTGCATTTGACGGGATTGTGGGAGGGCCCTAGAGGGGTGTCACCGCAGCGAACGGCCACACGGTCTGGTTGCTGCGGTCGCAAACAACCAGATGCTCCAAGCCTTCCGCGAGGGAGGTTATGCGAGTGTCGGTATTTTTGTCGGCTATTTGACATTGTAGGTTTAGATGAAGGGACATGTGGGCGGCGGCTTGCGGTTTCTGGGGCGGGGGGGCAGCATCTGCGACGGCCGCGGGCACCGGTTCCGGAACAGGCTCCGGTACTGGCATCGCGAGCAGCGGTACAATGATGGCGGTCGGTGCGTTTGGCGTTGCGACGAGTGGCGCCTGCTCGGCGTCGGTGGAAGGCTGCTCGGTATCGGCGGGTTCGGACGCCGGATCCGCACCGTCACGCACGGCCGCACGAAGGCCGGCGCGAAACGCGTGGTTCGGCAGCGGCGGCGTGCCCTGCTGGAGCGCAAATTCGGACGGCGGCGCTGGCGGCAGATCGGGTCCGAGCGCCGCGGGCGATGCGCCGTCCGGTTGCGGCGGCCATGATGGCGTCGCAACGATCGGGAGGCCGTCAGAGCCAGGCCGCAGGGACATGGCCGGCTCGCCAGCGACCGGCAAGGGATTGCCGTCGGCGGCGAGCGGCTGCCGCGCCGGGTTCGCCGTTACGGGTGCGGCAGGCAGGAGAGGCAGTGCGTCGCGGCGTCCCGCGGCGTCGATCACCCCGGCCAGCGCCGCGCCGAACGCCACCGTCGGCTCCGCACAACGCGTGGCCGGTGCGGCAGGCGCGGCAGGGGACGGGGTAAGCGCAAGCGCGGGCTGGATCATGCAATCTCTCGGATACGAGCGTGTCGCACCGTACTCAGCAAGGATCGTGCCGGATCGTCCTGACCGAGGGAGCCTCTTCGAGCGCACGAAGTTCCTTCAGCGCGGCATCGGCCTGTGCGCGCGCGATGAGCTTTTCGACCGCACTCTGGTCGCGCTGTGCGGCGCGGGTCGCGTCGGTGGCACGCGCGACCTGATATTCCGCCGACCGGACGCGCTCGACCGCGGCGTCGGCGGAGTGTTGCAGGCGTTCGCGGTAATGCGCCGACGCCCCCAGCGAGACCGCGACCGCGGTCTGTTCCACGGGAGCGACGGCGGCGGCCAGGCCTGTAATCCGGGTGGACAGCGCCTGTTCGCTCGCGGCTTTGTCGTGCGCGCGGGCTTCGTCGGCACGGGTCAGGCCGAGCTGCAAGGTCCGGACGCGGTGGATCCGTGCCAGCGTCTTGGCGCGGGCGTCAGCCACCGAAGACACCAACCAGCTCGGCAACGGCATCGCCCAGCGACACCTTCTCGTCCGAATCCTGGCGGATATACTCCATGATCGCGCCGTGGCAGGCGATCGCATTGTCGATCGCCGGGTCGGCACCCGCACGATAGGCGCCCATCAGCACGAGGTCGCGATTCTCCTCATAGGTCGCCAGATTGCGGCGCAGTACGCGCGCAGCCCTGACATGCGGCGCGTCGGCGATGTCGGTCATCACGCGGCTGACCGAGGGGCCGATGTCGATCGCCGGATAGACGCCGCGCTCGGCCAGCTGGCGGCTCAGCACGATATGCCCGTCGAGGATCGAGCGCGCCGAATCGACGACCGGGTCGTTGCCGTCATCGCCGTCCGCCAGCACGGTATAGATCGCGGTGATCGACCCGTCGGTATGGACGTCGACGCCCGCGCGCTCGATCAGGTTCGGCAGCATCGCGATGGCGGACGGCGGGTAGCCGCGTGCGGAGGCGGGTTCGCCGAGCGCGAGGCCGATCTCGCGGCCGGCATGCGCGACGCGGGTCAGCGAATCCATGATCAGCAGGACCTTCTTGCCCTCGTCGCGAAACCCTTCGGCGATCGCGGTGGCGCGCAGCGCGCCGCGGATGCGGAGCACGGGCGAATGGTTGGCGGGCACCGCGACGACGACCGAGCGCGCGCGGGCGGCACCGGCGACCTTGGTCTCGAGAAAGTCGGCGACCTCGCGGCTGCGTTCGCCGATCAGCCCGATGACGATCACGTCGGCCTGCGCGGCGCGGACGATCATGCCGAGCAGCACCGACTTGCCGACGCCCGACCCCGCCATGATGCCGACGCGCTGACCCTGGCCGATCGTCAGCAGGCCGTTGATCGCGCGCACGCCCACGTCCATCGGCTGAAGCACGCGGCCACGGTCGAGCGGCGACTGGAGCTTGCCCGCGAGCGGCCAGCGGCCGGCCCCGCGGATCGGACCGAGGCCGTCGATCGGCTTGCCCGCGCCGTCGACGACGCGACCGAGCAGCGCTGCGCCGACCTCGGCCTCGCCCGGAGGGCCGATCGGTTTGACCGGCGCGCGCGGCAGGAGCGCGGCGGGACCACCGAGATTCATCATCAGCGTACGCCCGTTACGAAAGCCGATCACCTCCGCCTCGACGCTCGCGCTGCCCTCGCCGACCTTGCACACGGTGCCGACGGGCAGGGTCAGCCCGACCGCCTCCATCAGCAGCCCGTCGAACGAGGCGAGCCGGCCCGACACCCTGGGGGCCGCGACGAAATCGGCGTTGCCGAGCGTTTCGAGATAGTCGGCGGTGAAGCGGTTCAGCACTCAGGCGGCTTTCGCGGGCACCGCGACGCGGTCGATCGCGCTGGCGAGCTGGTCGAGCCACATGGCGGGGCCGTCCTCGACGATAGTCGACGCGCTTTCGAGCACGAAGCTGCCGCGGGCGACATTGGGGTCACCAGCGGCAAAGATCGACTTGGGCAGCGTGCCCTCGATCAGTGCGACGTCGTCGGGATGCAGGCGCAGCAACGCGGCCTCGGCGGAATCAGCGAGCAGTTCGGTCGCGGATTCGATCCGTCCGGCGAGCAGCTCTGGCGAGATGCCGATCTCGCCGACCAGCTTGCCGACCAGCAGCAGGACGGTCTGACGAAGCTGCGTCGCGACCCGGTCGCGGTCGAGCCGGTCGGTGGCGAGCGCGGCGGCGAGCGAGGCGAGCAGCGCCTGGTCGCGCGCGGCATTCCCCTGTGCCACCGCGGCTGCGGCGGCGAGGCCCTCGGCATAGCCTGCGGCATGCGCGGCGGCGAGCGGATCAAGGAAGCTCTCGGTCTCGCTGGCGGGATCGAGCGGATCCCAGCCTTCGGTCGGATTGCTGTCCTTGTCGGCGGGGCTGAAATGCTTCGGCCCCGGAGTCGGCGCGCTCGGGGGCGGCGTGGGCGTGGCGCCCTGCGGCGCGAACCCGGTCGCCCGGCGCGGCGCGGCGGCGACACGATCGCGGATATCAGCCGCCGCAAAGCCCATCGGCGGCGCGAAGGCGTGCGCGAGCAGCTGCGCCGCGGTGTCGTGGCGCGCGGCGAAACCCGCGACGAAACCGGATGCCCCGACAAACTTAGACATAGTCGTCCTCGCCTCCGCCCATCATGATCGTGCCGTCCTTGGCGAGCCCGCGCGCGGTCGCGATCATCGCCTTCTGCGCCTCGAGCACCTCGGCGAGCCGCATCGGTCCGCGCGACTCCATCTCGTCGCGAATGCCGTCGGCGGCGCGCGCCGACATGCAGCCGAGGAAGCGGTTGCGCACCGCCTCGTCGACGCCCTTAAGCGCCTTGGTGAGGATCTCGCCATCGACGTTGCGGATCAGCGTGCCCAGATTCTTGTCGTCGAGCTCAAGCAGGTTGTCGAACACGAACATCGCCTCCTCGATCGCCTTGGCGACGTCGCGGTCGATCTTGAACAATTTGGGCATAACGCGCTGTTCGGTCGCCTTGCGCGCGCCGGACAGGATCTTGGCCGCCTCGCGCGTGCCGCCCAGCGTCACGCCCTGGCCGGTCGATCCGGCGCCGGTGCGATTGGCGAGCAACGTGCGCAGCGTGTCGACCGCCTCGGGCGTGATCGGCCCGAGCCGGGCGATGCGGTGGAGGATATCGGGCTGGACCGCATCGGGCATCAGTTCGAGCACCTGGCCGCCGACCGACGCGTCGAGATTGGCGATCAGCACCGCGGCGATCTGCGGATGCTCCTTCTCGATCATCGCGGCGATCTCGCTGGCATCGAGCCAGTCGAGCAGTTCGAGTTCGCACGCCGCCTCGGCCGGGGTGATCCGCGCGAGGACGCTCTCGGCCTTTTCGCGGCCGAGCGCGCGGTTCATCACCGCCTCGATCTTGGGGCGGGGGTCGAAGCCGATCGTCGTGCGCTCGCGTGCGCGGTCGACGAAATCGTCGAGCACCGTCTCGACCTCCTGCTCGGAGACATCGGCGACCTTGAACATCGCCGCGCCGAGCTGACGGACCTCTTCCGGGTCGAGCTTCTGAAGGATCGCGGCGGCTTCGTCCTCGCCCACCAGCATCATCAACACGGCGGCGCGTTCCACGCCGGTATAGGTGCGCAAGCCCTCCATCAGCGTGCGTCCGCCTTGATCATGTCGCGCACGGCGAGCGCGGCGCGGGTCGGATTGTCGCGGGTGAAACCGCGGACCGCGCCGACCCGCTCGTCATAACCGCGCGAGCTTTCGAGCTGGTCGAGGCTGACCGGGGGGACGACGACCGGACCGGCCAGGGCTTCGGCGCCCTCGCCCTCGGCACCCTCGATCGTCTGGCCGAAGGCGGGCCGCGGCGTCGCGTCCTCGCGCTTCTTCATCAGCGCCTTGGCGATCGGGCGAACGCCGAGGAGCAGGACGAGCAGCGCGATGACGATCGCGGTTCCGTTGCGCGCCAGCACCGGCAGCCACGCATTGTCGTACCAGGCGGGACCGGTATCGGCGGCGGCATCGGCGCCGGCGAACTTGCGGCTGATCACCGTCACATTGTCGTTGCGCGTCTGGTCGAAGCCGACCGCGCTCTTCACCAGGTCGGTGATCTGGTTGATCTCCATCGCGGTGCGGCGCGTCTTGTCGGGATCGCGGAGCAGCACCGCGACCGACAGACGCTTGACGCTGCCCGGGGTGGCGCGGGTCACCGACACTTCGCGGCCCAGGTCATAGGCGCGCTGATACTGGTCGGACTGCTTCATCGCGTCGGGGGCGGGGCCACCGGCGACGGGCTGCGGCATGCCGGGATTGCCGGTCGCGGGCTGCGGTGCCTGGAGCGTGCTGGCCGCGGGCGGCGTGTTGCTGAGCGCGCCGGGGATGCCGCCCGGGGTCGCGGCGCCGTCCTTCTGGTTGCCGGTCCAGTTGCCCGTTTCGGCCCGCAGCACGCCCTGCTTGTCATAGCTCTCGCGCGTCGCCTGGGTCTCGTCGAGATTGACGTCGGCCTGGACCTCGGCGGTGAAGTTGCCGGCCCCCACCAGCGGGGTCAGCAGCTGGATCAGCTGGGTGCGGTACTTGTCCTCGACGCGACGCTGGATCTCGATCCGCTTGTCGCCCGCCGCGCCGACGCCGTCGACGCCGCCCGGCTTGGTCAGCAGCGCGCCCATCTGGTCGACGATCGTCACCGAATCGGGCTTCATGCCGGGTACCGACGATGCGACGAGGTTGATGATCGAGGCGACCTGTGCGTCGCTGAGCGACCGGCCGCCCTGCAGTTTCAGGATCACCGAGGCCGAGGGCGCGGCATTGTCGCGGACGAACACCGAGGCTTCGGGCGTCGCGAGATGCACGCGCGCCTCGGCGACCGCGTCGATCTCCTCGATCGACCGGGCGAGCTCGGATTCGCGGGCCTGGCGCAGGCGTTCGCCTTCCACCGCGCGGCTGACGCCCATCGGCAGCTGGTCGAGGATCGCGTAACCACCGGGTGCCGCCTTGGGCAGGCCCTGGCCGGCGAGCAGCATCCGCGCGCGCGAATAATCCTCCTCGGCAACCGTCAGCGAGCCCGTCGAATCGTCGATCCGGCTCTTGATGTTCGCGGTCGTCAGCGCGGAGGTGACCGCGGCCTTGTCGGCGTCGGGCAGGTTGGTGAACAGCGTCTTCTGCGTCGGCGAGGACAGCGTCATCCACGCGAGCGCGGCGGCGGCGATCAGGCCGATCATCAGCACCATCGGCAGCGAGCGGCGTACCGCGGGCTGCGCGAAGGCGGACTTTATCTGTTTGAGCGGGTTAGCGAATTTCTCGGGGAGGCCATTGGCCGACGAAGCGGGGATGAGGGCAGTGCTCATATCATTACACCGGCATGCTCATGATGTCCTTGTAGGCGGACAGGAGTTTGTTGCGGACCTGCAGCGTCGCCTCGAACCCGACCGACGCCTGCTGGCGCGCGAGCATCACTTTGGCGATGTCGACGGTCTCGCCGCGCTCATAGCTTTCGCTGAGCTTGGCGGCCTGGGTCTGGCCCTCGTTCACGCTCTTCAGCGCGGTTTCCATCGTGTCGCCGAAGCTGACGGGTTTCGTCTCGGTCGGCGCGATGGTCGGGGCGGTCTGGCTGGCACGCGCGAGTGCCTGGTTGCGCTCGAGGATCTGCGAGCGCAGCGCCATGACGCGGTCGACGCTCATCGCGCCGCCGCCGATTCCGCTGACGCCGCTCATGCCGACATCACCCGGGCGAAGTCCTCACCCTGTTCGCGCGCCTTGGCGAGGCGGTAGCGCAGCGTGCGTTCCGAGATGCCGAGCCGACGCGCGGTCTCGATCCGGCTACCGCCGCAGGCCTTCAGCGTCTCGCGGATCGCGGCGAACTCGCTCATCTGGACGATGGTGCCCAGCGTGTCGGTCTGCGGTTCGGCGGGCGTCTCGGCGACGGGCACGAGCGGTTCGGCGATGGGCGCGACGACCGGCGCGGGGCGCGGGGCGAAGGTCATCGTCACCGGGCGATCGAACAGGATGTGGCTCGCCTCGATCGTGTCGCCGCCGCAGAACAGCAGCGCGCGCTGGATGACGTTCTCGAGCTCGCGGACATTGCCCGGCCAGTCGTGCAGCATCAGTGCCTCGATCGCCGTGCGCGACGGCCAGGGAATGACGTTGCGGTTGCCGGCATGACGCAGGATCATCGTCGCGGCGAGCGCGGGGATATCCTGCGGCCGCTCGGCGAGCGACTTGGTGGTGAGCGGGAACACCGCGAGCCGGTAATAGAGATCGGCGCGGAACCGGCCTGCGGCGACCTCGCCCTGCAGGTCGCGGTTGGCGCAGGCGATGACGCGGACGTCGATCGGCTGCGGCACGGTCGCGCCGAGCGGCACGACCTCGCGCTCCTGCAGCACGCGGAGCAGCTTGGCTTGAAGCGTCAGCGGCATCTCGGCGATCTCGTCGAGCAGGATCGTGCCGCCGTTCGCGGCGCGGAAAAAGCCCTCACCGCCCGACGACGCGCCGGTGAACGCGCCCTTTTGGTGGCCGAACAGCATCGCCTCGAGCATCGATTCGGGGAGGGCGGCGCAGTTGATCGCGATGAACGGGCCGGCCTTGCGCGGCGAACCATTGTGGATCGCGCGGGCCAGCACTTCCTTGCCGGTGCCGGTCGGGCCGTTGATCAGCACGGTGATGTCGGCGGCGGCGACGCGCTCGGCGAGTGCGAGCAGCGCGAGCGATTCGGGGTCGGCGGCGGTCGGCATGTCGGGCCCGCCGATCAACGCGCGGGCAAAGCCGTTGCCGACCGCGGTATCCTCGGCGGCAAAGCCGATCCGCGCGGGCGCGCCGCTCCGCGACGGGGTGACGTTGCGGCCTTCCGAACCGATCACGACGGTGCGCGCGGGGTAGGCGACGGGCTCGCCCTCGGCGACGAGGAACAGGTCGTTCGCGCCCGGCTGTGCCGTGTCGAGCGATCCGATCCCGAAGCCCTGCGCACGCAGGGACGAGACGAGCGCATATTTGCGCGCCGTGACGGCAGCGGATGGAAAGATCGAGCGCATGAAGTCCCCCTGTGACGATTCGGGAATGCGGCCTCGAGAGTAAAGGCGCGGTTAAATCGTGCCGCGTCGCGGCAAACTATTTCCGGGCGCGTTCGCGCGCGCGTGTACGGGAGCGCGCCACGCCGGTGCGCGAGGGGCGGAATTTTTTCCCTAAAGCCCGGCGCGGGGCGGCCGTTACCCATCCTGACGGCTCGGTCCTTCGCCACGGGGGCGGCGGGGTAGCCGGCAAAATGGAGTTTGATCATGAGTGTTATTGCGACGAACGTCTCGGCACTGCGCGCCGCCAATGCCTCGACCAGCGCGTCGAACATGCTGTCGACTGCGATGGAGCGCCTGTCGACCGGCAAGCGGATCAATTCGGCCAAGGACGATGCGGCCGGTCTCGCCATCTCGACCTCGATGACGGCGCAGGTCCGCGGCATGAACCAGGGCATCCGCAACGCGAATGACGGCATCTCGATGGCGCAGACGGCCGAAGGCGCACTCGACGAAGTCACCAACATGCTGCAGCGCGTTCGTGAGCTCGCCGTGCAGTCGTCGAGCGGCACCTACAGCGCCGAAGACAAGACGAACATCCAGGCGGAAGTCACGGCGCTGACCGCGCAGATCACGAGCACGCTCGCAAATACCGAATTCAACGGCAACAAGTTGTTTGACGGTACCACGGGGGCCGCTGGCGTCGTAACTATTCAGGCTGGCGCCAACGCTGCCGACAAAGTCAGCCTCACGCTGACCAAGCTGACCGACAATACCACGATCACGGCGGCGACGGCGCTCAACCTGGGGACCGCAACGGACAATAGCGCGATTGCTACCGTCGATGCGGCTCTGGACACTATCACGACCGCACGCGCCGGTCTGGGTGCAGGCCAGAACCAGCTCCAGTCGGCGGTCAACAACCTGACGTCCAACTCGACCAACCTGTCGGACGCCAAGAGCCGCATCGAGGACGCCGATTTCTCGGCCGAGACGACCGCGCTCGCCAAGGCGCAGATTCTGAGCCAGGCGTCGACCGCGATGCTGAGCCAGGCGAACCAGAGCCAGCAGGGCGTGCTGAAGCTGCTTCAGTAATCCGATCCCGGCGCCGGCACCGGCCCCCGATCGGGTGCCGGCGCCAGTCGGATCGCCCCCCGGTAACGGGGCGCAGCGAGCCCCGGTGGCCTCATGGCCGCCGGGGTTTTGCGCGTTGGGGCGGCGGCGGGTTGCGCGCGCGAGCGCGTTGTCTGACGCTATGGTCTTGATGGCGATCGGGCAGGGGGCGGGTATCCGCGCGGCGGCATGATCCGCAGGCCGCGGTTCGGCGGCATTCGGTCGTCGCATCTGGATTATCTTCCCCCCTGGCGGGGGAGGAACAGGATCGGCTTGCGGTCAGACCTTGCGGGCGAGCGCGCGTTTCAGTTTCGCGTGCGCGGACGCCTTGATCTGGCAGACGCGGGCGGCGCCGATGTCGAAGACCGCGCCGATCTCCTCGAGGTTCATTTCCTCGACATAATAGAGCTGGATCACCTGCGCTTCGCGTTCGGGCAGCGCGGTGATCGCGGCGATCAGCGCGCCGCGCAGGTCGCTGTCGGCCAGCTGTTCGAACGCGTCGGGGGTGTCGTCGGCGAACCATGGCATGTCGTCGGCATAGACCTCGTCGATCGAATCGAACCGGATCGCGTCCGCGGTCACATAGTCGCTGCGCAGCTTGTCGATGCTGACGCCGATATGCTGGGCGATCATGGCGTCTCCGGGGGCCTTGCCCGTCTGGGCGGTGAGCGTGGAAATGGCGTCGGCATATTGCCGGCGGCGGCGCATCGCGCCGCGCGTCGTCGTCGCCTGGCGGCGCAGTTCATCGATCATCGCGCCACGCAGGCGGGTCGCGACATAGGCCTTGAACGGCGTACCGCGGTCCTCGAACCCGGCCGCCGCCTCGACCAGCGCGACGAGGCCGACCTGCACCAGATCCTCGACCTCGACGATGCTGCTCATGCTGCCATGCACGTGCCACGCGATCCGGCGGACCATCGCGAGATGCTGTTTGACGAGCTGGTCGGGGTCGCCGCCGGGGCGCTGCTGGGGACGATAGGTGAGGGGCCCCGCCGGGATTTCGCCGGCGCGCGCGGGGCGGGCCTTGTCGAACGCGGCTTTCATCGGTTCGGCGCTCATGCGGCCAGCGCCTGCTGCGGTGCGCCGATGACCGCGACGACCTCGACCGCCTTGTCCTCGGGCACTTCGAAGAACGACATGACCGGGGTGTCGGGCAGGCAGGTGCGGACCAGCTTGCGGATCGCGAGGCGGATCGCGGGCTGGACGACGAGTGCGAACGGCTTGGCCTCGGCGATCAGCGGCTGCGCGGCATTTTGCAGCGCCTCGACGATGCGGCGGCCGAGATCGGGTTCGATGACGTGGCGGCGCGACTGATCGGCGCGCATCGCCTGGCCGAGCAACCCTTCGAGATGGCCCTCGAGCGTCATCACGCGGAGCGGCTCGCGCATCCCGCACAGTTTCTGGATGATCAGCGCACCGAGACGCGGGCGGATCAGTTCGATGATCTCCTCGGCATCCTGGCTGCGCTGGGCGGCGACCGCGATCGCGGCGGCGATGCTGCGGAATTCCTTGAGTGGAATGTTCTCGGCGAGCAGCCCCTTCAGGACCTGGGTCAACGTGGTGATCGGGATCGGCGCGAGCGCGGTGACGAGTTGCGCCGCGCGCTCCTTCAGCCCGTCGAGCAGCGCCTGGACCTCGTCCGGGCCGAGCAGATCGGACGCAGTCTGGCCAAGCATGTGGTTGAGATGCGTCGCGACCACCGTGCCGGGATCAACAACGAGATAGCCAGCCCCGGTCGCCGCATCGGCGTCCGCGGTCGAGATCCAGGTCGCGTCGAGCCCGAAGGTCGGATCCTTGGTGGTCTTGCCGATCAGCGAGCCGAACGCCTGGCCGGTGTCGAGCGCGAGCATGTCGTCGGGCGACACGGTGTCCTCACCGACGACGACGCCGTTGACGATGATGCGGTAGACATAGGGGGCGAGGTTGATGTCGTCGCGGACGCGGACCTGCGGCACGACGAAGCCCAGCTCCTTCGACAGCTGGCGACGGACGCCGGTGATGCGGCCCATCAGCGGCGATCCGCGGCGGTCGTCGACCAGCGGCACGAGGCCGTAGCCGATGTCGAGATTGACCTGCATGCCGTCGGTAACCTCGTCCCAGCCGATCTTCGACTGGTCGATCGCCTCGACGGGGGCGATGACGACGGGGGCGGGGCGACGCTCGATCTGGCGCAGCTTCCAGGCTGCAAACCCGGCGATCGCGGCGGCGGGCAGGATCACCATGTGCGGCATGCCGGGCAGGACGCCGAGCAGTGCGAGGATCACTGCGACCGGCGTCCAGGTGCGGGGGCTACCGAACTGGCCGCCGATCTGGCCGGCGAGATCCTTGTCCGAGGTGACGCGCGTGACGATCGACGCCGCGGCGATCGACAGCATCAGCGAGGGCAGCTGCGCGACGAGCGCGTCGCCGATCGCGAGCAGGATGTAGTTGTGTGCGGCGTCGGCGATCGACATGCCGTGGCTGACGGGCCCGAGGATCAGCCCGCCGATGATGTTGGCGGCGAGGATCAGCATGGCAGCGACCGCGTCGCCCTTCACGAACTTCGACGAGCCGTCCATCGAGCCGTAGAAATCGGCCTCGGTCGACACCTCGATACGGCGCGCCTTCGCCTCGTCGGGGGTGATCAGCCCGGCGTTCAGATCGGCGTCGATCGCCATCTGCTTGCCGGGCAGCGCGTCGAGCGTGAAGCGCGCGCTGACCTCGGAGACTCGGCCAGCGCCCTTGGTGACGACGATCATGTTGATGATCATCAGGATCGCGAAGACGAAGATGCCGACGACGTAATCGCCGCCGATGAGAAAGGTGCCGAACGCCTCGATGACGTGACCCGCCGCGCTCTCGCCCTCATGGCCGTGGACGAGCACGATCCGCGTCGAGGCGACGTTGAGGCCGAGGCGGAACAGCGTGGCGAACAGCAGCACGGTCGGGAAGGCGGAGAAATCGAGCGGCTTCTGCGCGTTTAAGGCGACCATCAGCACGGCAAGGCTGATCGCGATGTTCGCGACGAAGAAGATGTCGAGCATGAATGCCGGGATCGGCACGACCATGACGAGCACTAGCATCAGGATCGCGAGCGGCAGGACCGATGCACGGGCGTTGGAGAGCAGGCGGTTCATGGCTTAGCCACCCATCTTGGCGAGCATGAGATAGGCGAGCCGCGCGGTGTCGGGCGTCGGCCGCAACAGGCTTGCCGAGGTCTGGCCCGCATTGAAACCGGCGTTTCGGGTGCCGAACCGGCCCATCGTCGACGTCGCCCAGGCGAGCGCGTCCTCGGCGCTTTCATTGTTGCCGGTGACGACCGTGCTGCCGTCCATGTCGAGCGCCTGCGCGGCGAACTGGACCGAGCCGGTCGTGGCCGAGCCGGTCGCGCCCGCGGCGGCGGCGCCGAGCTTTGTCGAGAATCGCTCGTAGATTGCCGACAGCGAGCGCGGCGTACCGTTGGACTCGTAGAAGACGCCGCGATTGGCGCGCGCGGCGGCAGGGAACAGCGCGGCGCCGCTCGCGTCGGGATTGGCCTGCATCGTCGTCAGGAACTTCGACGCGCCGCCGAGCCCCAGGAAATGCGCCATGTACAGATCGGTGCCGGTCGCGGTGCGGCCGAGCTTGCCCTCGAGCGCGTCCTTGTTGTCCGACGCATGTTCGGCCGCCATCATCGAGGCGGCGGCGGGATCGTTGCGCAGCGCGAGAATCGCCTGGCGCGTGCTCGCATCCGCGACGCCCAGACGCCCGCCCGAGGACTGGCCGATGCTGTCGGCCGCCCAGCCCAGCCCGTGCTCCGCGCCGTGCTTCTTGACGACCGCGAGCCAGCTCTGTTCGATGAACTGGTACAGACCCGACGCGCTTGACGTGCCCGCCTTGGCATTGGCGTTAAGCCCGCTTTCGAGCTTCGCCTGGCCGAGCAGATAGTCGAAATCCACGCCCGTCTTGCTGCTCGCAAGCGCGATCGCGGACTGGATCCGGCCGGTAGTGATAGGATTGACGGTCATCCCGCGAGTAATGTCCCTGTTTCAGGACACTACACAGCAAGGGGCGTGCCAGATCTTGCCCGGCTGCGCGGATCAGGCGTAGGCAGCACCCATGCGCGGGCGATAGCCGGCAATGCCGCCCTCGCCGGTCAAGGTTTGCAGGCGGCGGCGGACATTTGCCGCCATCAGGTTGGTATAGATGCGGCAGGTTTCGTTGAGGCGGTTCGCCTCGTCCGCCAGCTCGCGCAGTTCGGGACCGGCGGGACCGGTGCCGAGCGTCGCCACGGCATTGATGCCGTCGAGCTTTTGCGTCGTCGCGCGCTCCAAGCCGGCGACATCGTTGGACTTCAGCGCCGCGATCTCGGCATGCAGCGCGTCGATCACGCGCACCAGGGCGTCACGCCGGGTCATTCGGTGCCCATTCCAGTTTGAAGGCGAGGAGCCGGTCGGCGATCGTCGCGGGCAGGATCGGGAAGGTGCCGTTGGCGACCGCCTTCTTGACCGCGGCCACGCGTGCTTCGTTGATCGGGGCGGCGGCGGCCATCGTCCGCGCGAGCGCGATCGACGAGGTTGCCGAGGGTTCGGCCTCGACCGCACGGTCGGGCGCCTGCGCCTGCGCCAGGGGCTGGGCGGCCGGCTGAACGGGCGTCGTCGCGGCGATGCGCGCGACGCTGCGCTCGCCTCCCGTCAACGGCTTCGAGCCGATCGATTCCACCATGTCTGCACCCTCTGGTTCTTGCTGACAGAGGGAGAAACGGCCGGCGTGCGAAAAGCTTTAACAAAATTAATTCGTCCAGCCGGGCAGGGTCGCGCGGCCGCTGGCGACCGCGATCGCCTGGACCGGCGTGCGCGTGTCGTCGACCTTGACCATGAAGCGTGCGCCGGGGGCGGCATCGGCCAGCGCGACGCCCTCGCGACTGATCGAAAAGCCGTCGGTGCCCGCCTCGATCACGATCGGATCGCCGCGGCGGATGACGGGGGCGGCCTTCACGACCGGGGCATAGGCCGCACGGGTGGTGGCGGGCGTCGCGCCGGGGGCCGAGGCCGGGCGGATGACGGGGACGAAGATGCGCCAGGCGGGGCCGGCACAGGCGACGACCACCGCGTCATGCGCCTCGGTCCGCCACGACATCGCGACGGTCGGGCACGTCGCGAGCCGCAACCGCGAATCGACCGTCGTCCGCGCACCACCCTCGGCACCGATCGGCCGGCCGGTGAATGCCGAGACCGCGCGATCGAGTGCGGCGATATCCTGGAAGCCGGCGGACGGCGCACCGGCAGCGATCATCAACAGGGCGAGCATCATGAGGGGGTCCTTGGCGGTTCGCCGACAAAGGCTTGGGTGACGATGGCGGCGCGGCGGCCGGTGGTCGGCGAGGTCGCGAGCGTCACGCGGCCGGGGGCGACATGGGCGATCGCGGCCGCGACGGCGCGGGCACGGTCCGAGGCGAGGATCGCCGCGCTGCGCGTGACGGAGTCGACATCGCCGGGCGAGCCGTCGACCGATCCGGTGACGGTGATCTGGACGCGCGGGTCCCGCACCGCGTCACGCGCCCAGGCCGCCAGCGTATCGGGTGACGTCGGCAGCACAGCCGAACCGACCGCGAAGTCGAGCATCCCGGCAGAGGCGACGGGCAGGGCCGTGGGTTGGGCAGCAGCAAGTGGACCGCCGGGTAGAGGCAGTTTCGGCCGCGCTGTGTCGACGGTTGGCGTGACCGAGGCGCCGAAACCCTCGCGCAACCCGGCTGCCAGTGCTCGGGGCGCGAGCGGACGGTCGCTGGCGGTCTGCGTCGCCTGCAGGAGCACGAAGAAGCCGACCAGCAGCAGCGCGAGATCGGCGAGCGTGATCAGCCAGAGCGGACGCCCGGGCTGCGGCTCGGGATAATCACCGACCGTCATGCGACGCTCATCAACGGTGCGCGTGGGGCCTCGCGCGCAGCGAGCGCGACCAGTGGCGCCTCGATCCGGGCACGTTCGAAGGCCTCGTTGCGGCCTCGCGCGCGCAGGCGGTTGGCGACCGGCATGAAGACGAGGTTGGCGAGCAGCGCGCCATAGAGCGTCGCGAGCAGCGCGATCGCCATCGCGCCGCCGATCGCGGTCGGATCGCTCATCGTCGCGAACATCTGCGCGAGCCCGATCAGCGTGCCGACCATGCCCATCGCGGGCGCGAGTTCGGCGGCGCCTGCCCAGACGTCGGCGGCGGCGACGTGGCGTTCGATCCGGGCATGGCGGCGATGCCGGATGAGCAGCGCCACGTCGCTGGCGCTCGCGCCGTCGACGATCGCCGCGATACCGGCGGCGATGTCGGGATCGGCGATGACGGTGCGGTCGAGCGCCATCGCGCCGTGGCGCTGGGCGATGCGGCCGAGCGCGACGATCTGCTGGAGCAGCGCATCGCCGTCGAGCCGGGCGCGGCCGAGCGTCTTCAGCGCCGCGATCGCGCGGATCAGATCGCGCAGTGGTGTCCGCAGGGCGACGCCGAGGATCGTGCCGCCGCCGACGATGGCGAGGGCAGCAGGGTCGAGCAGATGGGCGAGCGTGATCATGTCCCGCAAGTCATTGCAAGGGCCGGGCCAGTTCGCGATCCCCCGGTGAGCGGGACTCGCGCGGGCCGGTGGTGTGCGGGCTGCGCGACGGGTCGGCACCACGCCTGCCGGCGCGCTTGCCGCCACCTCTGCCGGGGCGGCAAGGCGTTGCCGGCCGGGTTGCCGCGCGCTTGCCGCCGGGCGGCAAAGCGGCATCATCCGGTCGGCGAGCGCCAACTGGCACGGGCATTGCTTTGGAAGGCTTGCGCAATTCAGCGCGGGAGTTCGGTCCAGTGTCAGGGGATTCGCTGTTCGGCGTTCATGGTGCGGCCCTCGAGGTGCGATCGCAGCGCATGGGGGTGCTCGCATCGAACATCGCCAATGCCTCGACCCCCGGCTTCAAGGCGCGCGACATCGACTTCAAGTCGGCGCTCGCGTCGCTCGAGACGGATGGCGCGGGCGGGATCGACGCGGCGACCAAGTATCGCGTGCCGACGCAGACCTCGATGGACGGCAACACCGTCGAGCTGAACCAGGAACAGACCGCGTTCGCCGAGAATGCGGTGCAGTACCAGACCACGCTGTCGTTCCTGAACGGGCGGATCAGCCAGGTCACCCGCGCGCTGAAGGGGGACTAAGCGATGGCCAATGCGCCGATGACGATTTTCCAGGTCGCGGGCCGCGCGATGTCCGCGCAGCTGTTGCGGATGAACACCACCGCGTCGAACCTTGCCAATGCGGGCGGCGTCGCCGGCTCCGCGGAGGCTGCGTACAAGACGATGAAGCCGGTGTTCCGCACCAGCTTCGACGCCGCGAGCGGCATGTCGACGGTCGATGTCGAGAAGGTCGTCACCGCCGGCGAGGCCCCCGCCAAGCGCTATGACCCGAACAATCCGATGGCCGACAAGGATGGCAACATCTTCGAGGCGGCGGTCGATGAAACCCGCGAACTGGTCGACATGATGGAGACCGCGCGCAGCTACCAGAACAACGTCGAGGTGATGCAGACTGCGAAGTCGCTGATCATCGATACCCTCAAGCTAGGCCGCTGATCATGGCAAGTTCCTTCGACTCGACGCTTTCGAACCTCGGCATCACGCGCGCGACGACCGCCGCGACGACGACCACGGCATCCAATTCGACGACCCTCAACCAATCCGACTTCCTGAAGCTGATGACCGCGCAGATGCAGAACCAAGACCCGTTCAACCCGGTCGACAACACCCAGATGGTCGCACAGATGGCGCAGTTCTCGAGCCTCGCCGGTATTTCCGAGATGAGCACGACGATGAAGTCGATCGCCGACAAGCTGAACGTGACCAGCGCCAGCGATGCGATGGCCTATGTCGGCAAGACCGTGCTGACCGCGGGCGACACGGCCTATGGGCGGACCAGCGGCGGACTGGCCGGCGGGATCGAGCTCGGCGCCGCGGCGAGCAACGTCAACGTCACGATCACCGATGCCAATGGCGGCGTGCTGAAGACCATGTCGCTCGGCAGCGCCGACAAGGGCACCGTGAACTACGACTGGGACGGCAAGACGGCGACCGGCGAGGATGCCGGGACGGGACCGTTCAAGGTCATCGTCAACGCCCAGAATAATGGCACGACCGTTGCATCACAGAACCTTGTCTGGGCGCCGGTCCAGTCGGTTTCGACGACGACCGGTGCCGCCATCCTCACGCTACCGGGCCTCGGTGAGGTCCCCGTCACCGCGGTTCGCCAGATCGGCTGATCGCCCGCTGCTTGCCAGAATTCCAGGAGTAACCCGATGTCCTTCTATACCTCGCTTTCCGGCCTCCAGGCCTCGCAGACCGAAATGTCGACGATCTCGCACAACCTTGCGAACGTCTCGACCAACGGTTTCAAGAAGAGCCGCACCGAATTCGCCGACGTGATCGCGTCTAGCGTGTCGCTGAACCCCGCGCAGCAGATCGGCTCGGGCACCGTGGTGCAGGGCAATCGGCAGCAGTTCAGCCAGGGCAACCTCATCCAGTCGGCCAACGCGCTCGATCTCGCCGTGTCGGGCGACGGCTTCTTCGTGGTGAAGCCGAGCACGACGTCGCTCAACGTCAACTATACGCGCAATGGCGGCTTCTTGGTCGATGCCGATCGCTATGTGGTCGATTCGAACGGCAGCCATTTGCAGGTCTATCCGGTCGACGGGTCGGGCAAGGTCGTTGCATCGGGGCTCGATTCCGCGGTCAGCCTCCAGCTCCCCGCGACCAGCGGCAAGGCGGTCCCGACCGCGAACGTGTCGATGTCGCTGAACCTCAGTGCCAATGCGGCGATCCCGTCGACGACGACGTTCGACCGGTTCGACCCGACCAGCTACAACCAGTCGGCGCAGACGACGATCTATGATGCGAGCGGCAACGCGCAGACGCTGACCAATTATTTTAAGCGCACGACGACGCCCGATGCCGCCAACGGCAATACGAGCAGCTGGGAAGTGTTCAGCTATGTCGGCGACAAGCCGATGACCACCAACGGTGCGGCAAGCGTCGAGCTGGACTTCGACACCACCGGCAAGCTGACCGCGCCGACCACTGCGGTCGCGTTCGACCCGTTCACCACTGCAGGCAGCAGCACGACGCAGCAGTTCGGCTTCACCTTCGGGCTCGACACCACGCAATTGGCATCGGCGTTCAACGTCGCCGCGCGCGCGCAGGACGGCAAGGCGGTCGGCCAGATCCAGGGCGTGACGATCGACGAGTCCGGCATCGTCAAGGCGAGCTTCTCGAACGGCGACACGCAGGCACTTGGTCAGGTGATGCTCGCCAATTTCTCGAACCCCGAGGGTCTGCGCCAGCTCGGCAGCAGCTACTGGTCGGCGACCGGCATCTCGGGCGAGGCCAAGCTCGGCATCGCCGACGTCAACGGCTTCGGCAAGCTGATGTCGGGGACGATCGAGCGCTCGAACGTCGACATCACCGAAGAGCTCGTCTCGCTGATCGCGGCACAGCGCAACTTCCAGGCGAACTCGAAGGCCTTGGATACCGCGAGCCAGATCTCGCAGACCATCTTCAACATCCGCAGCTGATCCAGGGCGCGGACGGAGAACCCTGAATGGACAAGCTGGTCTACACCGCGGCGACGGGACTGCGCGCGCACATGGCGGCGCAGTCGGCGATCGCCAACAACATGGCGAACGCGTCGACCACCGGATTCCGCGCCGACCGCGTGGTGTTCGACCGGATCGACCTGAAGGGTGGCGGCCAGCAGTTCGAGGCGCGTGCGCCGACGTCGGAGGAAGTGACCGACGCCGACCGTGCGCCGGGAGCGATCCAGACTACGGGGCGGCCGCTCGACGTTGCGGTCACCGGCGCGACCGCATGGCTCGCTGTGCAGGCGTCGGACGGCTCCGAAGCCTATACGCGGCGCGGCGACCTGGAGATCGCGCCGTCGGGCGTGCTCCAGACCGGCGACGGTTTTCCGGTGATGGGATCGGGCGGGCCGATCACGATCCCACCCTATGACACGCTTTCGATCGCGGGCGACGGGACGATCTCGATCGTGCCGCAGGGTGGCGATGCGAATGCGCCGCAGGTGATCGACAAGCTGAAGCTGGCCGACACCAAGGGGTCGGACACGGTCAAGGGGCTCGACAATCTGCTGCGTGTGCGCGGTGGCGGCGTGCTGCCCGAGGTTCTCGATGCGAAGGTGCAGGGCGGGGCGATCGAGGGATCGAACGTCAACATGACGCAGGCATTGGTCGACATGATCGAGAATCAGCGCAGCTACGAGGTCCAGGCCAACATGCTGAAGTCCGCCAAGGACATGGATGAAAGCGGTGCATCGCTGATGCGCCTGCCGAGCTAAGGAAGGATTAGGCCATGAGCAGTTCCGCCATGCATATCGCGCGTACCGGGCTCGACGCCCAGGATACGCGCATGCGGGTCATTTCGAACAATCTCGCCAACGTGAACACGACGGGGTTCAAGAAGGACCGCGCCGCGTTCGAGACGCTGGCGTACCAGGTCGTGACCGCGCCGGGCGCGCAGTCGACGTCGGAGACGAAATACGCGACCGGGCTCAACCTCGGCACCGGCGTCCGGATCCAGGGCACTGCGCGGATCGATACGCAGGGATCGATGCAGACGACGGGCAACAGCCTCGACCTCGCGCTCGACGGCGACGGCTATTTTCAGGTGCAGATGCCCGGCGGCACGCTCGGCTATACCCGCGCGGGCAATTTCTCGCGCAGCCCCGAGGGGCTGATGGTGACCAGCGAAGGTTATCAGGTGATGCCCGGCATCACCGTGCCCGAGGGGACGACCAACATCACGATCGGCCAGGATGGGACCGTCTCGGCGACGATCCCCGGCCAGTCGGAAGCGCAGCAGATCGGCCAGATCCAGGTCGCGAGCTTCGCCAATGGTGCCGGGCTGCAGGCGACCGGCGACAATTACCTGGTCGAGACCGCCGCGTCGGGCGCCGCCAATCTGGGCGTTGCCGGGCAGGATGGCCGCGGTCGCGTGCGGCAGGGGATGCTCGAAGCGTCGAACGTCAACGTCGTCGAGGAACTCGTCGACATGATCGAGACGCAACGTGCGTATGAGGTCAATTCGAAGATGATCTCGGCAACCGACGACATGCTGAAATACGTCAACCAGAACATCTGATCGCAGGGCGCATCATGGCATTTCCGATCCCCACGCGCGCGCCGATCGCGCTCCTCGCGATTGTCGCCGGCACGCTCGCGCCGCTGTCGGCGCAGGCCAGGCTGTTCGGCAAGAAGGCGCCGCCCGAGGACTTCACAGTCGCACGGCCGCTGCCCGTGCCGGTGGCGTCGCCCGCGACCGGATCGATCTTCCAGGCGCAGGACGGCTATGCCGCGCTGTACGAAGGCTGGCGGGCGCGGAAAGTCGGCGACCCGCTGACGATCGTGCTGGTCGAGCGCACCGCCGCGTCGAAATCCTCGGGCTCGAAGCTCGACAGCAGCGGCTCGGCGAGCATCACCCCGCCGACGACGGGCGCGCTGAACCTGTTCAACCGCGCCGATGCAACGATCAGCGGCGGGCGCAACTTCAACGGCGCGGGTGCCGCCGACCAGGCGAACTCGCTGTCGGGCGAGGTCAGCGTGACGGTCGCCGAAGTCTATCCCAACGGCACGATGCTGGTGCAGGGGCAGAAGCGCGTGACGCTCAACCGCGGTGACGAGTTCCTGAAGATCAAGGGGCTGGTGCGCACCGCCGATGTCGACCGCGACAACCGCGTGCTGTCGACGCGGGTCGCCGATGCGCAGATCTCGTACACCGGCAAGGGCGACGTCGCCCGCGCCGGCCGCCAGGGGTGGCTCAGCCGCTTCTTCTCCGTTGTCAGCCCTTTCTGAGGCCGTGACCATGCGCTTCCTGCTCGCCCTTTTCGCCTCGCTCCTGATCGCAGCACCGGCGTCTGCCGACCGGATCAAGGATCTGGGCGGGTTCCAGGGGATCCGGTCGAACCAGCTGACCGGCTACGGCATCGTCGTCGGGCTGCCCGGCACGGGCGACGACAATCTGGAATATACCGTCCAGTCGCTGAAAGCGGTCGCGTCGCGCTTCGGGCTGCAGCTGCCGCCCAACGCCAATCCGGGGATGAAGAACGCCGCGGTGGTGATGATCACCGCCGAACTGCCGCCCTTCGCCAAGCCCGGCCAGCGGCTCGACATCACCGTCGCGTCGATGGGCAAGGCCAAGAGCCTGCGCGGCGGCAGCCTGATCATGACGCCGCTGCTCGGCGCGGATAACCAGATCTATGCAATGGCGCAGGGCAATCTCGCGGTCGGCGGGCTCGGCGCGGAAGGTGCGGATGGGTCGAAGATCGTCGTCAACATCCCCTCGACCGGACGCATCCCCGAGGGCGCGACGGTCGAACGGGCGGTCGCGACCGGGTTCGACAGCGCGCCGATGCTGACCTTCAATCTCGCGCGCGCCGATTTCACCACCGCGCAGAACGTCGCCGGCGCGATCAATTCGAAGCTGGGCTTCGGCAGCGCGCAGGCGATCGACGCGGTTTCGGTCGCGGTCCGCGCGCCGGTCGGTGCGGACGTTCGGGCGACCTTGATGTCGACGATCGAGAATCTCGACGTCGTCTCCGCCGAGCCCTCGGCAAAAGTAATCGTAAATGCGCGCACCGGTACGGTCGTTATAAACTCCGCGGTGCGCGTGGGGCCTGCCGCGGTGACGCATGGGAAGCTGACGGTGCGGATCGACGAGAAGCCACAGGTGAGCCAGCCCGCGCCGTTCAGCCAGGGCCAGACCGTCGTCACGCCGAACAGCGCGGTCGCGGTCGAGGAGGAGCGTCGCCCGATGTTCCTGCTGAACCCCGGCCCCAGGCTTGCCGACATCGTCAAGGCGGTGAACGCGATCGGCGCGTCGCCCGCCGATCTGGTCGCCATCCTCGAGGCGTTGAAAGAGGCAGGCGCGCTCAAGGCCGAGTTGATCGTCCTGTGAGCCCGATCGCAGCCCCCGGCCCGATCGATGCGGGCGGCATCTCGACCGATACGAGCCGGCTCAAGTCGAACGACAATCTCGACAAGGCGGGCAAGAAGTTCGAGGCGGTCTTCACCGGCATGATGCTGAAGAGCATGCGCCAGGCGAAATTGACCGATTCGCTGTTCGAATCCAAGGCGCTCGACACCTTTACTGAGATGCAGGACGCCCGCGTCGCGCAGACCATGGCCGAGCACACGCCGCTCGGCATCGGCAAGGCGATGACCGATTTCCTCGCCAAATCGCAATCCGATCTTAACCCGGGCGCGGCAGAGCCGTCGCCATGAGCGACCTCCTGTCGATCGGCGCGTCAGGCGTGCGGGCGTACCAGACCGCGCTGAACACCGTGTCCGAGAACATCGCGAACACCGGCACCGCGGGTTATACCCGGCGGACGACGAATCTCGGCCAGGTGACCTCGATCGGCAGTGGCATCAATGCGAGCGTCGCGACGGGCAGCAACGGCGTCACCGTCACCGGCATCTCGCGATCGGCCGACACGTTCCGTTCGCTCGCGGTCCGCAATGCCGGGTCGGATCTTGCCAGGACGGAGACCGCGGCGGCCTGGCTCGGGCGGATCGAGACGTCGCTGACCGATAACAAGCTCGGCGATCGACTGACCAGCTTCTTTTCCGCCGCGCAGACCCTGTCGGCGGACCCGACCTCGGTGCCGGCCCGGTCGGTGATGCTCGAATCCGCGACCAGCGCGGCCGCGGCGTTTACCGCGACGGGCAAGGCGCTCGACACCGCAGCGGCCGATCTCGACACCGCGACGCGGCAGGCGACGCAGACGCTCAACTCGTTCGGCACCGCGCTCGCCAAGGTCAATGACGGCATCGCGCGCAGCCAGAAGGGGTCGACCAACGCCGCGCAGCTCGGCGACCAGCGCGACCAGTTGCTCGAGCAGATGAGCACGATCACCGATATCAGTACGGAGTTCGACGATCTCGGCCGTGCGACGGTGCGGCTGGGCGGCGCAAGCGGCCCGGTATTCGTGGCGGGCCCCGATGCGGGCAATGTCAGCTATCTGAAGAATGACGAGGGCGCGGTCGGGTTCGTCGTGCAGCGGACGGGCACGACATCGGCGGTGACGCCGTCGGGCGGCGCGCTGGCCGGCTATGCCGAGGGCGCGCAGAAGATCGTCGCGGCGCGCGACACGCTGAACGGCATCGCGACCGATTTCACCACGCAGGTCAACACCATCCAGGCGCAGGGGCGCGATCTCGACGGCAAGGCGGGCACGCCGCTGTTCAAGACCGGCGACACGCCGACCAGCATCACCGTCGCGCTGACCGACCCGCGTGGTATCGCCGCGGCGGGCGCGGCCGGCGGCGCGCGCGATGCGTCGAACCTGACCGCGCTGCTCGCGACGCGCGACCCGACGACGGGCAGCGAACAGCGGCTGACCAACATGATCACGAGCAACGCGGCGTCGCTGGAGCAGCGCAAGCTGGTCGGCGATGCGCAGGGTGCGATCCGCGACGGCGCGGTGACCGCACGCGATTCGGGCAGCGGTGTCGACCTCGACAGCGAGGCGGTCGACCTGCTCCGCTTCCAGCAGGCCTATCAGGCGTCGAGCCGCGTCATCCAGACCGCGCGCGACATCCTCCAGACCATCCTCGAGATCCGGTAGGCCTTATGCAGATCGCGACCAGCCTGTTCTACGACCGCTCGGCCAAGGCGATGAATGCGCTGTCGAAGCAGGCGGACGCGTTGCAGACGCAGATCTCGTCCGGCATCAAATTCACCGCGCCCTCGTCCGACAGCGCCGCCTATCAGCGGCTGGCGGGGCTCGCGCGCGATGCGGTCGACGACAAGGCCTATGCCGCGAATCTGACGACCGCCGCATCGGTGCTGAAACAGTCGGACACCACGCTCAGCGCGATCACCGCGCAGTTGCAGCGCGTGTCCGAACTCACGGTGCAGGCGCGCAACGGCACGCTGAGCGGCGATGCGCGCAAGGCGATCGGTGTCGAAATCGCGGGCATCGTCGATACGATCGCGAGTCTCGCGAACGTGAAGGATCTGCGCGGCCAGCCGATCTTCGGCGGCGCGGACGGCGGTCCCGCGGCGGTGAAGCAGGCCGATGGCAGCTATGCGCTGGCCGCGACCAGCGTCTCGCCGATCCCGGTCGGCGATGGCGCGAGCGTCCAGGCGAACGAATCGGCGTCGCGCGTGCTGCGCGCCGACGGCAAGGATACGCTGGCGGTATTGAGCGCGATCGCGACTGCGCTCCAGGCCGAAAGCTATGATCCCGCCTCGCTCGATACCGCGCTCGACGATCTGTCAGCGGCGTCGGAACAGGTGTCGTCGATCCAGGCGTCGCTCGGTGCGCGCGCGTCGCGCGTCGATCTGGAAACCGCCCGGCTGAAGGACGTCGCGGTCGACCGCGAGGATACCCGCCAGTCGATCGAGGGCACCGACATCACGACGGCGATCACCGAATTGCAGAAGACGATGACGATCCTGTCGGCGACTCAGGCGAGCTTCTCGAAGCTCAGCGCGCTGTCGCTGTTCGATTATCTTCGCTGAGCGCATTTATAGAGCGGATCGGGCGGGTCCGGTAACCGGATAGCTACGAAATCCGGTTAATCCTCCGGTGACAGGGCCGGCGTTCCGGGCTTTGGGGGAATTTCCAACACCATGTTTCCGATTATCGGCATCGTCGTTTTGCTCGTCATGGTGTTCGGCGGCTTCGCGTTCACCGGCGGGGCGCTCGGCCCCGTGCTTGAGGCGATCCCGCACGAGATGCTCATCATCGGCGGTGCGGCCGCCGGCGCGCTGATCATCGGCAATTCGGGCAAGGAGCTCAAAGGGCTCGGCGGCGGGCTGATGAAGGTGTTCAAGGGCCCGAAATACAAGAAGCAGGATTATCTCGACGTCATCTTCCTCGTCAGCAAGCTGATGAAGATGCTGCGCGTCGACGGGCCGATCGCGCTCGAGCCGCATGTCGAGGATCCCAATTCCTCCGCGGTCTTCGCCGAATACCCCAAGCTGCTGAAGGACCACGCGCTGATCAACCTGATCGCCGACACGCTGCGCCTCGTCGTGGTGTCGAGCGGTACACTCGACGTGCACGCGGTCGAGGAGGTGATGGACCAGTCGATCAAGACGCATCATCACGAGGAGGAAAGTGCGCACGGCACGCTGACGAGCTTGGCGGATGCGCTGCCCGCGCTCGGTATCGTCGCGGCGGTGCTCGGCGTGGTGAAGACGATGGGATCGATCGACAAGCCGCCGTCGGTCCTCGGCTCGATGATCGGGTCGGCGCTGGTCGGCACGTTCATGGGCGTGCTGCTGGCCTATGGCATGGTCGCGCCGCTCGCGAACCGGCTGAAGCAGGTGCTCGACGCCGATGCCTCGATCTACGGCGTTGTGAAGCAGATCATCATCGCCTCGCTCCACGGCCATCCGCAGCCGCTGGTGATCGAGGCGGCGCGCTCGGGGATCGCACACCGCAATCAGCCGGGCTTCGCCGAAGTCTTTGACGGGCTGCGCGGGAAGTAGGATGGCACGCGCGCCGCACGGGGCGAACCAGCCGCCCAAGATCATCGTCAAGAAGGTCTATATCGAGGGCCATGGCGGCCATCATGGCGGTGCCTGGAAGGTCGCCTATGCCGATTTCGTGACCGCGATGATGGCGTTCTTCCTGCTGCTGTGGATCCTCGGCGCGACGACCGAGAAACAGCGCAAGGGCATTGCCGACTATTTCGCGCCGACGCTGATCGACACGCACACGCTGGGGATCGGCGGCGGTGCGCTGCTCGGTGGCGAATCGATCCTGTCGAAGAACAAGATCGGTCCGCAAGCGGGGCAGACCAGCCTGCCGCAGATCGCCATTCCGAATGCGGGCGCGGGCGGCGCGGACACCGGCACCGGACCCAAGGGCAACAAGAAGGGGCTCGACGCGCTGAATGCGGAGGATCGCCGCAATTTCGACGCGATGCGCCGCAAGGTGCTCCGCCAGATCGAACAGTCGAAGAACCTGTCGCGTCTCGCGAGCCACATCCGCTTCGTGCCGACGCAGGACGGGATGCGCATCGACCTGATCGACGATGCCGATTATTCGATGTTCGCGCTGGGCACGACGGCGCTCGATGCCAGGGCAGGCGATCTGATCGGGATGATCGCGGGATCGATCGCCGGGTCGGCCAACCCGATCATGATCCGCGGGCACACCGACAGCGTGCCCTATGGCGATCCGCGCGCGATGAACAACTGGATGCTCTCGTCGGGCCGCGCCGAGGCGACACGACGGCGGCTGCTCGCCGGCGGCACGCCCGAGGCGCGCTTCGAACGGATCGAGGGTGTCGCGGACCGCGAGCCGCTGATCGTCAAGAACCCGAGCGATCCGCGCAACCGGCGCGTCGCGATCACCCTGCTCTACCGTCGGGGTCGTTTCGGCAGCTAGCCCGGCGCGACAACCCGGCCGGTGTCCGCCGGGGTGGTGAGGGGCGGCAACGGCGCGTGCGACCTGCCTAATGCGAAAAGGGGCCGGTGGCGAACCACCGGCCCCTGCAGGCGCTCGCATCGATCGACCCGCGTTGCTTATTCGGCGACAGCCTCGACCTTGCGCTTGCGCTGCGGCGCAGCAGCCGGGGCTTCGGTCTTGCGGGCGCCGGGCTTGCGACCGAGACCGATCTTCTTGGCCATGGCACGGCGGCTTTCCGAATAGGTCTCGGCGACCATTGGATAGTCCGGCTTCAGCCCGTAGCGTTCGCGATATTCGATCGGCGTCATGCCGTGCGTCGCCAGGTGACGGCGCAGTGTCTTGTACGGCTTGCCGTCGATCATCGAGATGATGTGATCTTTCGATGCCAGCGATTTCCGGACCGAGACTGCCGGGGTGTATTCGGCGACGGGCTCGACCACGGGCTCTTCCGTCGACGTGCCCAGCAATGCAGACACGGTGTCGTGCATCTTGCCGAGGAACGACGGAACCTCTTCGGCGGACGTGCGCGTATTGGGGTTTGTCAGCCACGCGATCGTCAGTTCGGTCGCCAATTCAACAGCGTTCAGCTCAATAATGTCTTCGGACATGATATGCTCCAGTCTTTGATCGACGCCTACGCCTATAGCACCCTATAATCAACATCCGATTTGAACCTATTATGCCATTTGCTATGCATTTTCTTCCAAAAGCCGTGCGGCACGGTCTCAAGACGCAATTTCCCCGGCATGGATGCAGTCTCGAGGAAGAACGAGAAGTGGTCCGGGCAGACACTTACTATAGGGGATAATGTCCCATATCTTCATTAACTATGATGCAGATCAGGCCTGATTGATCCGTGGAATGAATATGGGACCGATACCATGGACCTGAATGCTACTGCGGAGGAAGGACGGTTGACCCTAATCCCTCACTGTCTTTGACGGTCCTTCCGAAGTCTGGGGCGGCGTGCGCCTGAGGTCGGTCGGCTCAAGCCGGACGCGTGTGCCTCAGTGCATCGAACCCGGGTAGCAGGCCTAGCGCTGGAGCGCTGATCTGACGGGGGCGGACCGGGCTTCGGTTGCCGAGGTGGTCGGCAATATGTGAGCTAAGATCTGATTGCTTGGGGCGTTGCCAATCGGCTGCCCGACGGTCCGCCCAAGGCGCTGACCGTCGTCTCACCCACCTGGCGAGAATGGTGCCCGGAAGAGGACTCGAACCTCCACGACCTTGCGATCGCCAGCACCTGAAGCTGGTGCGTCTACCAATTCCGCCATCCGGGCACGGGGTAGGAGGGCGCCTCTAGTGGAGGGTTGCGATGCTTGTCAACAACCCTCTTGCTGGGGCAAAGGGCGGGCAGGCATAAAGAATTGGACGGACGGGCGATGAACGACAGACTGGTGACGCTGATCGGAGGCGGAGGTTTCGTCGGCCGCTATGTCGCGCAGGCGCTGCTGGCGTCGGGTGCGCGGGTCCGGATCGCACAGCGCGATCCGCGACAGGCGTTTTTTCTCAAGCCGCTCGGCGGGCTCGGGCAGACGCAATTCGTCGGCGCCGACGTGACCAAGCCCGCGACGATCGCACAGGCGGTGCAGGGTGCGGACATCGTCGTGAACCTGGTCGGGGTGTTGGCGGGTGATTTCCACGGCGTCCAGGCGCTCGGCGCGCGGACCGTGGCGGAGGCCGCCGCCAAGGCGGGGGTCGGCGCGCTGGTCCATGTCTCGGCGATCGGCGCGGACGCCGCATCGGACTCGGCCTATGGCAAGTCGAAGGGCGATGGCGAGGCGGCGGTCCGCGCGGCCTTCCCCACCGCGACGATCCTGCGGCCGTCGATCATCTTCGGGCAGGAGGATCAGTTCGTGAACCGCTTCGCCGGAATGATCGCCAAGGCGCCGGTCGTGCCCGTGCTGCGCGCAGGGGCCAAGTTCCAGCCCGTGTTCGTCGGCAACGTCGCGGACGCGATCGTCGCCGCGGCCGCGGCTCCCGAGACGTTCGGCGGCAAGACGCTGGAGATCGGCGGACCGGACGTCATCACCATGGGCAACCTGATCCGCTGGATCGCCGCCGCGATCGGCCGCGAACCGTCGATCGTCGAATTGCCCGATTTTGCCGGGGCACTGATCGCCAAGGCCGGGTTCCTGCCAGGCGCGCCGATCACCCAGGATCAGTGGCGGATGCTGCAGAGCGACAATATTGTCACCGGGGTCGACGGGCTGAAGGCGATGGGCATCGAGGCGACGCCGATGTCGACGGTCGCGCCGGGGTGGCTCGTCCGTTTCCGCAAGGCGGGGCGGTTCGGTCGCCGCGCCGAGACTCGTGTCGAGACTGGGGTGGACACGCATTCGGCGACCCACGTGGTCTGATCCCGATGCGGGTCCAGCCGCCATCGACACTGATCGACCAGTCCTGATTCACCGCGCTGCGGGAGCTTTTGCGTGTCCGAACTTCTTACCGTCATCCTTCTCGGCATCGTCGAGGGGATCACCGAATTCCTGCCGGTCTCGTCGACAGGCCATCTCATCCTCGCGACGCGGCTGCTCGGCTATGATGCGGGGCGCTGGGAGGTGTTCAACGTCGTCATCCAGCTCGGCGCGATCCTCGCGATCGTGGTCCTGTACTGGCGGACCTTCTGGGCGGTGGGCATGGGCCTCATTCGCCGCGAACCGAAATCCTGGCTGTTCCTGCGCAATCTGGTGGTCGCCTTCATCCCTGCCGCGGTGATCGGGCTGGCGCTGCACCATTATATCGAGGCGCTGCTCGGCAATGCCGAGGTGGTCGCGATCGCGCTGGTCGTTGGCGGCTTCGCCATTCTGGCGGTCGAGCGGTTCGCACCGCGCAGCGACATCAGCGGTGTCGCGGACATCCCGCTGCGCACCGTCGTCGGGATCGGCCTGCTCCAGTGCCTCGCGATGATCCCTGGCGTCAGCCGCTCGGGCGCAACGATTCTCGGGGCGCTGGCACTCGGCGTCGAGCGGCGCACCGCCGCCGAGTTCAGCTTCTTCCTCGCCATCCCCACGATGCTGGGGGCGAGCGGGCTCGAACTGATGAAGAACCATGCGGCGCTGACCAGCGGCGAGGGTGTCGGCCTGCTGTCGATCGCGATCGGCGCGCTCGTTTCGTTCGTCGTCGCGTTGCTGGTGGTCAAATGGTTCGTCGGGATCGTCACAAAGCACGGGTTTGTGCCGTTTGCATGGTATCGCATCGCCGCGGGCTCCGCCGCGCTGGTATGGCTCCTATCGAAATAGGTCCGAGTCGGGATATATTCGGTGAGATTTGTGAATATATCCCCCGGCCTACGAGATTTGGCGCAATTTATAGGTCAGCCTAGCTGACCTAATAGGCGTTTTTGCCGTGACAAACCTCCGACGACGCAATAACGCGATTGTCGGAGGCATACATGGCGAACGATTCGATGCTCAAATTCGTCGGGCGGGAGCAATCCTATCCCGACAAGCGTAATGCGGCGGAACGCGCGGACGATTTCCGCGAGATCGCTGCGCGCTATGCGGTCGAACCCGCCGAGGAGCAGGCGGGGCGCTGTTCGCAATGCGGCGTGCCCTATTGCTCGGTCCATTGTCCGCTCCACAACCATATCCCCGACTGGCTGCGCCTGACCGCCGAGGGCCGGCTCCGCGAGGCGTATGAGCTGAGCAACGCGACCTCGACCATGCCCGAGATCTGCGGTCGCATCTGTCCGCAGGACCGGCTGTGCGAGGGCAATTGCGTCATCGAGTTCACGGGCCACGGCGCGGTCACGATCGGCTCGGTCGAGAAGTTCATCACCGACACCGCCTGGGAGAATGGCTGGGTCGAGCCGCTGATCCCCGGCAAGTCGCGCGGACAGTCGGTCGGCGTGATCGGGGCAGGGCCTGCCGGGCTGAGCGCCGCCGAATATCTGCGCGGCCACGGCTATGACGTGCACGTCTATGATCGTTACGACCGCGCGGGCGGTCTGCTCACCTATGGCATTCCCGGGTTCAAGCTCGAAAAGCCGATCGTCATGCGTCGGGTCGAGCGACTCAAGACCGCGGGGATCGTGTTTCATGAAGGCTTTGCGGTTGGCGACGATGCGAGCCTCGACGAGCTGCGCCAGCGCCACGACGCGATCCTGATCGCGACCGGCGTGTACAAGGCGCGCGCGATGGACCTGCCCGGTGGCGGCTCGAACGGCGTGGTGGCGGCGCTCGACTTCCTCGTCGCGTCGAACCGCAAGGGTTTCGGTGATGCGGTCCCCGCGTTCGACGACGGCAGCCTCAATGCCGAGGGCAAGGACGTCGTCGTGATCGGCGGCGGCGATACGGCGATGGACTGTGTCCGCACCGCGATCCGCCAGGGCGCCAAGTCGGTGAAATGCCTCTATCGCCGCGACCGCGCGAACATGCCCGGGTCGCAGCGCGAAGTCGCCAATGCCGAGGAGGAGGGCGTCGAGTTCGTCTGGTTGTCGGGCCCGCAGAGCTTCGACGGCGGCGAGAGCGTGTCGAGCGTCAGGGTGCGCAAGATGCGTCTGGGCGCGGCCGATGCGAGCGGTCGCCGGACGCCCGAACCCGATCCTGCCGGTGACTATTCGGTCGATGCCGACCTGGTCATCAAGGCGCTGGGCTTCGATGCCGAGGACCTGCCGACCTTGTTCGCGACGCCCGAACTGGGGGTAAGCCGCTGGGGTACCGTGCTGGTCGATGGCAAGACGCTGATGACCAGCCTCGACGGCGTGTTCGCAGCGGGCGACATCGTCCGCGGCGCGAGCCTGGTCGTGTGGGCGATCCGCGACGGGCGTGACGTGGCGGCGACGATGCACAAATATCTGAAGGCGAAGGCGGCCAGCGCGAAGGTCGCGGCGTGAGGTTGAAGCCCGACGAGGTCGCGGCGATCAAGAACGCGGCCGCGGAGACGTTCGGTGAATCCGCGGTCGTGCGTCTGTTCGGCAGCCGGATCGACGACACCGAGCGCGGTGGTGATATCGACCTTCACATCGAGGTCGACGCGGTCGCCGACGAGGGCCGTGCGCGCGGGCTATTCGAGGACAGGCTCTTCCAGAGGATCGATCCGCAGAAGGTCGATGTCGTGCTGACGATCCGTGGCGGTACGCCGCACGGCTTCGAACGGATCGCCTACCGCGACGGGATCGTGCTGTGACGGCGCCCGAAAACGATATTCTGGCCGTCATCTGCGATCGCGTGCAGTCGCTCATCACCGCCCTGGACGAGGATATGCGGCTGCTCGGTACCGTCCCGGCCGATCTCACCGCGTTCAACGCCATGACGGAACACGGCCGCGTCGGATCGCGCGCCTTGCTAAAAACGGTCGAGCAGCTGGAAGACCAGTTGATGCGGCTGTTTCGCACCATCCTTCAGGCACGCGCGGTCAATACGAAGGACCTCTATGCCCGTGATGTTGCCAACCGGATGGAATCGCTGCGCATCATCGACAGCGCCGACGACTGGATGGCGGTCGTCAAGCTGCGCAATCGTCTGGTCCACGACTATCCGCTGACCCGCGAGGCGCGGTTCGCCAAGCTGGTCGAGGCGGCCCGGGCCACCGAGACTCTCCGCGCCGCTGCCCAGCGCGCGCTCACCTACGTCGACAAGAAGGAATGGTTGGCATGACCAACGAAACCGAACGCGCCCGTCTCGCCGAGCACGGCATGTACCGTCCCGAGTTCGAGGGTGATGCCTGCGGCGTCGGGCTCGTCGCCGCGACCGATGGCCGCGCGTCGCGGCGCGTCGTGCAGTCCGCGGTCGATGCGCTGAAGGCGGTGTGGCACCGCGGCGCGGTCGATGCGGACGGCAAGACTGGCGATGGCGCAGGTCTTCACATCGACCTTCCGCTCAAGTTCTTCGACGACGCGGTCGCCGCTTCGGGGCACAAGGTGCGGCCGAACCGGCTCGCGGTCGGCATGATCTTCCTGCCGCGTACCGATCTGGGGGCGCAGGAGGATTGCCGGACGATCGTCGAGAGCGCGATCATCGAGGCGGGCTATACCATCTATGGCTGGCGCCAGGTGCCCGTCGACGTGTCGGTGATCGGCCAGAAGGCGCAGGCGACGCGCCCCGAGATCGAGCAGATCATGATCGCCGGGCCGCTGCCCGACGAGCAGGACGCCGCCGAATTCGAAAAGACGCTGTACCTGGTCCGCAGGCGTATCGAGAAGCGCGTGATCGCGGCGCAGATCCAGGGCTTCTACATCTGTTCGCTGTCGTGCCGCTCGATCATCTACAAGGGGCTCTTCCTCGCCGAATCGCTGTCGGTCTTCTATCCCGATTTGTGCGACCAGCGGTTCGAGAGCCGCGTCGCGATCTTCCATCAGCGCTATTCGACCAACACCTTCCCGCAATGGTGGCTGGCGCAGCCGTTCCGGTGCCTTGCGCATAACGGCGAGATCAACACGATCCGCGGCAACAAGAACTGGATGCTGTCCCACGAGATCCGGATGGCGAGCCTCGCCTTCGGCGACAATTCGGAGGACATCAAGCCGGTGATCCCGGCGGGGGCGTCCGATACCGCCGCGCTCGATGCGGTGTTCGAGGCGATCTGCCGCTCGGGTCGCGACGCGCCGACCGCAAAGCTGATGCTGGTGCCCGAGGCTGCGAGCCCCGACATGCCGCCCGAGCACCGCGCGATGTACCAGTATCTGGCGTCGGTGATGGAGCCATGGGACGGCCCGGCCGCGCTGGCGATGACCGATGGCCGCTGGGCCGTCGCGGGCATGGACCGCAACGCGCTCAGGCCGCTGCGCTATACGCTGACCGTCGACGGGCTGCTGATCGTCGGATCGGAAAGCGGGATGGTCGTCGTCCCCGAATCGACGATCATCGCCAAGGGGCGGCTCGGGCCGGGCGAGATGATCGCGGTCGACCTCGACGAAGGGCGGCTGCTGCAGGACCGCGCGGTCAAGGATCGCATCTCCGGCGAGGCGGACTATGCCGCGATGATCGGCGAGTTCCACACGCTGGCAGACCTGCCGTCGGTCGAGGATGCCGTAGTCCGCTACGATCGCGCCGAGCTGGCACGACGCCAGGTCGCGGCCGGGCAGACGATCGAGGACATGGAGCTGATCCTGTCGCCGATGGTCGAATCGGCCAAGGAAGCGATCGGATCAATGGGCGACGACACGCCGCTCGCGGTCATTTCGGACAAGCCGCGGCTGATCAGCCAGTTCTTCCGCCAGAATTTCAGCCAGGTGACCAACCCGCCAATCGATCCTCTGCGCGAGCGGCACGTGATGTCGCTCAAGACGCGGTTCGGCAATCTCGCCAACATCCTCGACGTGCGCGACCAGCGCGAGCGCGTGCTGGTGCTCGATTCACCGGTGCTGACGGGTGAGCATTGGGCGCGGCTGAAGGCGCATTTCGGCGGCGCGGTCGCCGAGATCGACTGCACCTTCGATGCCGGCGGCGGCCCGGAGAAGCTGCGCGCGGCGATCCAGCGGATCCGCAACGAGGCCGAGCAGGCGGTCCGCCAGGGCAAGAGCGAACTGTTCCTGACCGACGAGGCGATCGGCGAGGACCGCGTCGGCATCGCCGGCGTGCTCGCGGTGGCGGCGGTGCACACGCATCTCGTCCGTCGCGGCCTGCGCTCCTATGCGTCGATCAACGTGCGCACCGCGGAATGCCTCGACACGCATTATTACGCGGTGCTGATCGGCGTCGGCGCGACCACCGTGAACGCGTATCTGGCCGAGGCCGCGATCGTCGATCGCCAGAGCCGCGGGCTGTTCGGTGATCTCGATCTGGCCGAATGCCTCCGCCGCCACCGCGTCGCGGTCGAGGAGGGGCTGCTCAAGATCATGTCGAAGATGGGCATCGCGGTCATCTCGTCCTACCGCGGCGGCTATAATTTCGAGGCGGTCGGCCTGTCGCGCAGCCTGGTCAACGACCTGTTCCCCGGCATGCCCGCGAAGATCAGCGGCGAGGGCTATGCCTCGCTTCACGTCAACGCGACCGATCGCCACGAGGCGGCGTTCGATCCGGCGGTCGCGACGCTGCCGATCGGCGGCTTCTATCGCCAGCGCCACACCGGCGAGACGCATGCCTATTCGGCGCAGCTGATGCACCTGCTCCAGACCGCGGTCGCGACCGACAGCTATACGAGCTACCTCCAATTCTCGCGCGGGGTGTCCGACCTGCCGCCGGTGTATCTGCGCGACCTTCTCCAGTTCAACTTCCCGGCCGAGGGCGTGCCCGTCGACCAGGTCGAGGCGATCACCGAGATCCGCAAGCGGTTCGTGACGCCGGGCATGTCGCTCGGTGCGCTCTCCCCCGAGGCGCACGAAACGCTGGCGATCGCGATGAACCGGATCGGCGCGAAAGCGGTGTCGGGTGAGGGCGGCGAGGACAAGTCGCGCTTCGTACCCTACGCGAACGGCGATAACGCGAACTCGACGATCAAGCAGATCGCGAGCGGCCGGTTCGGCGTGACCGCGGAATATCTGAACGCGTGCGAGGAGATCGAGGTCAAGGTGGCGCAAGGCGCCAAGCCCGGCGAGGGCGGCCAGCTGCCCGGCTTCAAGGTGACCGAGTTCATCGCCAAGCTGCGTCATGCGACGCCCGGCGTGACGTTGATCTCGCCGCCGCCGCATCACGACATCTACTCGATCGAGGATCTGGCGCAGCTCATCTATGACCTGAAGCAGATCAATCCGCGCGCGCGCGTCTGTGTGAAGCTCGTCAGCTCGGCGGGAATCGGCACCGTGGCGGCGGGCGTCGCGAAGGCGCATGCCGACGTGATCCTGATCGCGGGGCATGTCGGCGGCACCGGCGCGTCGCCGCAGACGTCGATCAAATATGCGGGCACGCCGTGGGAAATGGGGCTGTCCGAGGTCAACCAGGTGCTGACGCTCAACGGCCTGCGCGGACGCGTGCGGCTGCGCACCGATGGCGGGCTCAAGACCGGACGCGACATCGTGATCGCCGCGATCCTCGGCGCGGAGGAGTTCGGGATTGGCACGCTGTCGCTGGTGGCGATGGGCTGCATCATGGTCCGCCAGTGTCATTCGAACACCTGCCCGGTCGGTATCTGCACGCAGAATGACGCGCTCAGGCAGAAGTTCGTCGGCACGCCCGAGAAGGTCATCAACCTGATGACGTTCATCGCCGAGGAAGTCCGCGACATCCTCGCGCGGCTGGGCGTGAAGAGCCTCGACGACGTGATCGGCCGTACCGAGCTGTTGCGGCAGGTCAGCCGTGGTGCCGAGCATCTCGACGATCTCGATCTCAACCCGATCCTCGCCAAGGTCGACGCCTCGGATGCCGAGCGGCGTTTCTCGCTCTCGACCTTCCGCAACGAAGTGCCCGACAGCCTCGACGCGCAGATCATCAAGGATGCTGCGGCGGTGTTCTCGCGCGGCGAGAAGATGCAGCTGACCTATTCGGTGCGCAACACGCACCGCGCGGTGGGCACGCGGCTGTCGAGCGAGATCACGCGCAAGTTCGGCATGTCGACGCTCGCGGACGATCACGTCACGATCCGGTTGCGGGGCTCGGCGGGCCAGTCGCTCGGCGCGTTCCTCTGCAAGGGCATCACGCTCGAGGTGTTCGGCGATTCGAACGACTATGTCGGCAAGGGACTGTCGGGGGGGACGATCATCGTCCGGCCCGCAGTGAGCTCGCCGCTCGCCAGCCAGGACAACACGATCATCGGCAACACCGTGCTCTATGGCGCGACCAGCGGCCGGCTGTTCGCGGCGGGCCAGGCGGGCGAGCGGTTCGCAGTCCGCAACTCGGGCGCGACCGTGGTCGTCGAGGGCTGCGGCGCGAACGGCTGCGAGTATATGACCAACGGAATTGCGGTCGTGCTCGGCGCGGTGGGGGCGAACTTCGGCGCGGGGATGACCGGCGGGATGGCGTTCGTCTATGATCCCGATGGCCTGTTCGCAAAGCGCGCCAACCCTGAGAACATCACCTGGGACCGGGTGAAGTCGCTCCACTGGGCGGATGTCCTGCTCGACCTGGTGCGCGACCATGCGGATACGACCGACAGCAAATGGTCGAAGGGCCTGCTCGAGGACTGGGACCGGGTGGTACCGCATTTCTGGCAGATCGTCCCGAAGGAAATGCTGACGCGCCTGCCGCATCCGCTGGACGACAGCGCGGAGCTGGTCGCGGCGGAATAGCGTCTGCCGCGTATTCCACCCCGGCGAAGGCCGGGGCCCAGTTGGAAAGGTCGCAGCAACGGAGCGCCGCGCTTCGTTACCTATGGCCGCCAATTGGGCCCCGGCCTTCGCTGGGGAGGGGGAAAGAAGGGGGTTCACGCGGAGACGCGGAGCCGCGGAGCTTGAATCCCCTCTGATGCTTCTTGATCGCGACTGCTGATGAAGGAGCTTCGCTCATAGCGAGCGCGACACCTCCGCGCCTCCGCGCCTCCGCGCGAACCCAATCTTCTTACGCACCGGCAAACCCGCGCTAGTGACACACCCGCCCGATGCCGCCTAAACGGACGCTATGTGGCAGCTTTATCAATTCCCCTTATGTCCCTTCTCGCGAAAGGTGCGCTTGCTGCTAGGCGAGAAGGGCATCGGCTACGAGCTCGTCCGCGAATCGCCCTGGGAGCGGCGTGACGAGTTCATGGACATGAACCCCGCGGGTCAGACGCCGGTGATGGTCGATGCGTCGCGCGGCGTGGCACCGCTGATCGATTCGATGGCGATCTGCGAATTTTTCGAGGAAACCGTCGAGAAGTCGGCGATGATCAACGGCACCGCGACCAACCGCGCGGAGATCCGCCGGCTGGTGACGTGGTTCGACACGCATTTCTACCGCGACGTGACCGGCCCGCTGCTCCACGAGCGGATGGTCAAGCGCCTCGCGCACCGCGCCGCACCCGATGCCAAGGGCCTGCGCGAGGCGATGAAGGCAGCGGTGGGACATCTGGATTACACCGACTACCTGCTCGATCACCGCAACTGGCTGGGCGGCGCGACAATGAGCCTGGTCGATCTGGCCGCCGCGGCGCAGATCTCGGTCACGGATTATCTCGGCGGCATCGACTGGAAGGGGCACGACCAGACGGCACGCTGGTATCGCGGGTTCAAGAGCCGGCCGAGCTTCCGTCCTTTGCTGAGCGAACGCATGGAATTGATCGCACCGCCCGCACATTACGACAATGTGGACTTCTGACGATGGCTGAGCCCGTGATCGCGTTCGACGACTTTGCCAGGGTCGATATCCGGGTCGGAACGATCATCGCGGTCGAGCCGTTTCCCGAAGCCCGCAAGCCTGCGTTCAAGCTGACGATCGATTTCGGTGACACGATCGGGATCAAGCGATCCTCGGCCCAGATCACTGACCATTATTCGCCGGAGACGCTCGTCGGCCGCCAGGTTGCTGCGGTGGTCAATTTTCCGCCGCGGCAGATCGGGCCGATGATGTCCGAGGTGCTGACATTGGGCTTTCCCGATGCCGACGGCAAGGTCGTTCTGATCGCACCGTCCGAGGCCGTCCCGAACGGCGGCCGCCTCTTCTGACGCGCCGCCGTCCGGGCCGGATACGGCCCGGCGCCTAGCCCTCGAGGCTTTTCGAACTCTGCTCGACCATGTCGCGCGACAAGCCGGGCGTGTGCAGGATCCGCTCGAGTTCCGCGCGCATCAGCGCGGCGCGTTTGGCGTCGAACCGGCGCCAGCGACCAAGCGGCGGCAGGAGCTTTGCTGCCGTCTGCGGATTGAGCCGGTCGAGCGCGATCAGATGATCCGCTAGGAAGCGATAGCCGCTGCCGTCGATCGCATGGAAGGCGCGCTGGTTTGCCGCGAACGCGCCGATGAGCGCGCGCGCCCGGTTCGGATTGGTCAGCGTGAAGTCGGGATGGCGGGCGAGCGCCGCGACGACCGCGCCGGTATCGTCGCGTGACGACTGGACCTGGGTCTGGAACCACTTGTCGAGCACCAGCGGATTGCTGCTGTAGCGCGCGTAGAAGCGGTCGAGCGCCGTGTCGCGCTGTGCCGCCGTCGAGCTGACGAGCGCGGTCAGCGCGCCTTGGCGGTCGGTCATGTTGTCCGCCCCCTCGAACTGCGCGAGTGCCAGTTCGGCAGCGTCGGGGGCGTCGCTCGCCATGATATAGCCGAGCGCGACCGAGCGCAGCCGGCGCAGGCCCTTGCCCTCCGGCGTATAGGCAAAGGGTGCCGAACCGGCGCGCGCATGCGCCTGGCGCCACTGGCGTTCGAGCTGCGTGCCGAGATCGCGACGCAGGCCGTCGCGTGCGCGGAAGATGGCGTCGGGATCGACGATCCGCATCTGGTCGCCGATAAAGCTCTCGGACGGCAGCATCACCGCTTCGGCGATGAAGGCGGGGTCGAGCTCGGGATCCTCCAGCGTCCGGGCGACCGCGGCGATGACGCCGTCATGCTCCGCCCGACCCGTGCTCGCGCTGGCCACGAGCGTCTCGAGCATCAGCTGCTGCATCGCCTCGTACCGTGCGAAGGGATCGTCGTCATGCGCGCTGAGAAAGGCGAGGTCCGCCGCGCTGCGATCGCTTTCGACCACGACCGGCGCGGAAAAGCCGCGGTTGATCGACAGGACCGGGCGTTCGTCGATCCCCTCGAACCGGATCGTCTCGCCCGGCCCGTCGAGCAGGACGAGCCGTTCGTCGATCAAGGCGGTGCCCGTGTCGGCGCCGAACAGCTTGATCGCGAGCGGCAGGACCATCGGCGCCTTGTCCGGCTGGCCCGGCGTGGCGGGCACATGCTGCGCCAGCGTCAGCGTCGCGCGCCGCGCCGCGGGATCATGCGACAGGCTTGCCGAGAGACGCGGAGTGCCTGCCTGCGAATACCAGAGGCGGAACTGCGTCAGATCGATCCCGCTCGCCTCTTCCATGCTGGCGACGAAATCCTCGCAGGTCGCGGCGGTGCCGTCGAAGCGGTCGAAATACAGATCGGTCCCCGCCCGGAAGTTCTTCGGCCCGAGGATCGCCGCCATCATGCGGATCAGCTCGGCGCCCTTGTTGTAGATCGTCGCGGTGTAGAAGTTGGAGATCTCCTGATAGGATTCGGGGCGGACGGGATGCGCGAGCGGCCCTGAATCCTCGGGAAACTGCGACGCACGCAGGCCGCGGACGTCCTCGATCCGCTTGACCGCACGGCTGCCCTGGTCGGCGGAGAAACCCTGGTCGCGATAGACCGTGAAGCCCTCCTTCAGCGACAGCTGGAACCAGTCGCGGCAGGTGATCCGGTTGCCCGACCAGTTGTGGAAATATTCATGCGCGACGACCGCGGCGATCGCGTCATAGTCGTAATCGGTCGCGGTATCGGGGTCGGCCAGGATGTAGCGCGAGTTGAAGATGTTGAGGCCCTTGTTCTCCATCGCGCCGAAATTGAAGTCATCGACCGCGACGATGTTGAACACGTCGAGATCATATTCGCGGCCATAGGTCGCCTCGTCCCAGGCCATGGAGAGCGCCAGCGCCTCGAGCGCATGATCGGTCTTGGCGAGGTCCGCCTTGCGCACCCAGATGCCGAGCGACACCTCGCGCCCCGACATCGTCGTGAAACGGCCCGAATTGACCGCGAGATCCCCGGCGATGATCGCGAAGAGATAGGAGGGCTTGGGGAAGGGGTCGTTCCATTCCGCCCAGTGGCGGCCATCGGCGAGATCGCCCTGTGCGACGGGGTCGCCGTTCGCCAGCAGCACGGGGAAGCGCGCCTTGTCCGCCGTCATCCGCACCGAATAGCGGCTGAGCACGTCGGGACGGTCGGGGAAATAGGTGATGCGGCGAAACCCCTCCGCCTCGCACTGCGTGCACAGATTGCCGCCCGAGGCATAGAGCCCCATCAGCTGGGTGTTGCGGTCGGGGGCGATCTCGACCTCGGTCTCGACGACATGCGCGTCGCCCGACAGGGGGATCACCAGCTGCTCGCCCTCGAAATGCCAGTCGTTGACCGCGACGCCGTCGACCATGATCGACAGCGGTCGCTGGCCTGCCCCATCGAGCTTCAGCGGATCGCGGTGGTCACCGTTGCGGGTGACGGACAGCGTCGCGATGACGCGTGTCGCGGACGGATCGAGCGTGAACTCCAGCCGTGTCGTCGGCACCAGCCAGGCCGGCGCCGTATAATCGACCCGGCGAATGGCGACCGGGGCAGCGATGTCGGGCTGGGCGAGGCTGTGTTGGATGTCGAGCATAGACGTCGAATATAGGGGCCGTCGCGGGCTCCGCCAGCCAAAGCTTGCCGGGCTGTGCTTGCGTGTCCCGGCCGGCGTGCTACCCGGCTGCAACACGTTCGTCTTGCAAGGATTTCGGCATGTATCGGTTCATCGGCGCGCTCTCGGTGCTCGCCCTCTCCACGGCGACGCTGGCGCAGACGTCGGCCCCGCAACCGAAAGCCGCCGCGCCGACACCGGCAGCCGCATCGGCGGCCACCCCGGCGGCCACCCCGGCGGCAAAGCCCGATCCGGCGATCCTCAATGCACGGCTCGCAGCGCCACTGCCGGCGGATCAGGCGGCGATGAAGGCGCACGTCCTGTTCCTCGCCTCCGATGCGATGAAGGGGCGCGAGGCGGGCAGCCCCGAGTTCGACATCGCCGCGCAATATGTCGCGGCGCAATTCTATGCCGCCGGTCTGCGGCCGGGCGGTGACGATGCCGGCTATCTGCAGCGCGTGCCGCTGGTCAGCTACAAGGCCGCGGACAAGGGCAGCTTCATCTGGACGCCGCAGTCGGGCGCCGCGCAGCCGCTGGTGTTCGCGGCAGATTATGTCCCCGCTGCAAACGGTGCAAAGGCGGATACCGCGTTGTCGGCGCCGATCGTGTTCGTCGGCTATGGCATCGACGCCCCGCAATACGGCCAGAACGACTATGCCGGCGTCGACGTGCGCGGCAAGATCGTCGCCTATTTCGGCGGTGCGCCGGCGCGCTTCGGCGGCGAGGAGCGTGCCTTTTTCGGATCCGGCGGCACCAAGGCCCGGACCGCCGAAAGCAAGGGGGCGGTCGGCGTGATCACGCTCGAAAGCCCTCGCACCGCCAAGGCCCGCCCGTTCGCGCGCTCGGCGCAATTCTACGACGCCGCCCGGATGACCTGGGCCAACCCAGACGGCACCGGCAAGGTCGACGCGCCCGGCGCGCCGTCGCTCGGCACGCTGAGCGTCGCAGGCGCGACCAAGCTGTTCGGCGCGTCGTGGAAGGCGATTGCTAAGCAGGCGCGGTCGGACAATGCGAAGTTCAAGTCGGCGCCGCTTGCGGGCATGCTGACAGTCGCGACCAAGACGAGCTTCGCGCCGGCGGCAAGCAGCAACGTCGTCGGCGTCATCCCCGGCACCGATCCGGTGCTCGGCAAGGAGGTCGTCGTGCTGTCCGCGCATCTCGATCATATCGGCATCACCCGGCCCGCGAACGGCGCGAAGGACGGCGATGCGCTCAACAACGGCGCGCTCGACAATGCGATCGGCATCGCCAGCCTGATCGAGGAGGCCAAGCGCTTCACGACCAGCGGCAAGGGCTCGAAGCGCACGCTGATCTTCCTCGCGGTCACGGGCGAGGAAAAGGGGCTGGTCGGCAGCGATTATTTCACCAATCACCCGACCGTGCCGCTCGCCAATATCGTCGCGGACGTGAACCTCGACATGCCGATCCTGACCTACAAGTTCGAGGACATGGTGGTGTTCGGCGCGGAGCGATCGACGCTCGGCCCGATTGTCCAAAAGGCGGTCGCGGCGATCGGTGTCGGCCTGTCGCCCGATCCGATGCCCGAAGAGGGAATCTTCGTCCGCTCGGATCATTTCCGCTTCGTCCAGAAGGGGATCCCGGCAGTGTTCCTGTGGCCGGGGCAGAAGGGGCCGGGCAAGGCCGCGGTCGCCTATTTCATGGCGAACAACTATCACAAGCCGTCTGACGATCTGTCGCAGCCGATCCTGTGGGATCAGGGCGTGCGGTTCGTCGATGCGAACTACCGGATCGCGCGCGAGATCGCCGATGGCGCGGAGCGGCCGGTCTGGAATTCGGGCGACTATTTCGGCACGCTCTACAAGGGGCCGATGGGCCGGGCGGCGGCCGCGAAATGAGCCGGCTGCTCGTTTTCGGCCTCGGCTATACCGCGTCGCGGATCGCACGCCAGCTGGCCGGGGACGGGTGGCATGTCGTCGGCACGTCGCGCGACGGTCGCGGCGACACGATCCGGTTCGACGACGCCGCTGCGGTCATGACGGAGATCGCCGCTGCGACGCATATCCTGTCCTCGGTCCCGCCAGAGCATGACGCCGACCCCGTGCTGGCGCGCTACGGATCGGCGCTGCTGCGGACGCGGGCGTGGCTCGGCTATCTGTCGTCGACCGGCGTGTACGGCGATGCCGGTGGTGCCTGGGTCGACGAGACCGCGCCGATCGGCGGCGGACGCCGGAGCGCGCGGGCAGCGGCCGATGCCGACTGGCTCGCGATCGGCGCGCGGACGTTTCGCCTGCCCGGCATTTACGGCCCCGGCCGGTCGCCGCTCGACCGCGTACGCGAGGGCAAGGCGCACCGGATCGACCAGCCGGGACAGGTGTTCAGTCGCGCGCATGTCGACGATATCGGCGCGGGCGTAATCGCCGCGTTCGATGCGCCGCCGGGCGCCTATAATCTGGCGGACGACGTCCCCGCGTCGCAGAACGACGTCGTCGCCTTCGCCGCAGCACTGCTCGGTCTGCCCGCGCCGCCGTTCGTGACGATCGAGCAGCTGTCGGCGATGGCGCGCGGTTTCTATGCCGAGAACCGGCGGGTGGCGAACGGCAAGGCGAAGCGCGTCCTGCGCTGGACGCCGACCTGGCCGGATTACCGGGCGGGTCTGCGGGCGCTGAGCGCGATGACGAGCCCGGCACCGGCGAGCACCGCACCGGCCACCGCTAGCGTCGACCAGTGATAATGCTCGAAGATCGTCGATAAGATCATCGCGATGACCGGCACGATCACCCCCGAATAGGCCGCCTTGGCAGGCCCGATCGCGCGGATGACGTTGAAATAGAGCGGGAAGGCGAGCGCGGAGGCGAAGATGCCGAGATAGAGGATCCCGGCGATATAGCCCAGCCGCAGCTCGAACACCGGCGGTCCGGTGGTGATCCAGGCGAAGGTCGCGTCGAGCGTCGCGCCGATCAGCATCGCGATCGCCAGCATCGGGGCCATCGGATAGCGTTTGGCAAACGCGCTGCCCTGCATGACATTGGCGATCGACGCGGCCAGGACGCCGCCCAGCGTCAGGGCGATGCCGATGGTCGCGGACTGCGGACCATGCGGATCGACCCGCGCCTCGTTGACGAACAGCAATGCGACGCCCGCCATCGCCACGGCACACCCGAGCATCAATTGTCGCCCGAGTTTCTGCCCCAGGAAGATGCGGCCGAACACCGCGTTGGGGACGAGCAGCAACGCGAAGACCACCGCGACCAGCCCCGACGTCACATAATGCTCGGCACGGTAGACGAAGTTGAAGTTGAACGCGAACAGCGCGGTGCCGATGACCGCGGCAAAGGCGTAGCCGCGGGTGTCGAGCACGAGGCTTTCACGCTTCACCCGCGCATAGATCGCCATCGCGATGCCGGCGATGAGGAAGCGGTAGCTGATCGACCAGCTCGGCGGCACCACCGCGATCTGGTCGCGGATGACGAGCCAGGTCGACCCCCAGATCAGCGTGACGATCCCGAACGGGACGAGCACCGCCGCACGCGTCGACTGGATCGGGGGGTGCGGCGAACCGGACGGCCCGGTCATAACGACCGGATCGCGTCCGCGAGCTGATCGACCGGACCGACCGGCGTGTCCCACGCGGTCACCAGCCGGATCTCGCCTGCCGCCCAGTCGTAGAAATCGAACCCCTGCGCGCGGAGCGCGGCGGCCTCGTCGGGGGTCGCGCGGAGAAAGACCTCGTTGGCCTCGACTGGATGGACGAGGCGGTCGCCCGCGGCCGCGGCCAGTCGCGTGGCAGCCTGGTTCGCGGCCTCGCCATTGGCGAGCCACAGGTCGTCCTCGAGCATCGCGAGGATCTGTGCGGCCAGATACCGCCCCTTTGACAGCAGGAGGCCCGCGCGCTTGCGGCGATACTGGGTGACGGCGGCGAGCTGGGGTTTGAAGAACACCAGCGCCTCCGCGCTCATCGCGCCGTTCTTGACGAACCCGAAACTCAGCGCGTCGACGCCCGCGCGCCACGTCATGTCGGCGGGCGAGCATCCCGCATGGACCATCGCGTTCGCAAAACGCGCGCCGTCCATGTGGAAGCCGAGCCCGCGCTCCCTTGTGAGCGCGCCGATCTCGGCAACCTCGTGGGGACGGTAAACCCGGCCATATTCGGTGGCGTTGGTGATCGAGATCGCGTGCGGCTGGACGCGGTGGACGTCGTCGGGGATCGCGTCGAGGACGGTGCGGATCGTCGCGGGCGTCAGCTTCGCGCCGTCCCCATCGGCGAGGAACAGCTTGGCACCGTGCGTGTAGAATTCGGGCGCGCCGCCCTCGTCATTCTGGATATGCGCGTCGCGGTGGCAGACGATGCCGCCATGCGGCGGACACAGCGCGGCGAGCGCGAGGCAGTTGGCGGCGGTGCCGGTGGGCACCCACAGCACCGCCACCTCGGTTTCGAACAGCGCCGACAGGCGGCCGTCGAGCTGCTGGCTCCATTGATCGCCCGCATAGGCGGTGTCGAGCGTGTCGGCGGCGGCGATCGCGGCCATGACCTGTGGGTGGATCCTGGCGGCGTTGTCGGAGAAAAAGCGCATCGTCAGGACATGCTGCGATGCGGTGATGGCGTCAACGGGCGCTTCGTCATGGTCGCCCCCTTCTACGTCGTCATCCCGGGGCCTGACTTTCGTCAGGATGACGGCGGGGGATCGAACTACTGCCCCTCGTCAAACCCCGGTTCCTCCTCGGGCGGCCGGCGATCGTCGCGTGGTGGCCCATCCTCCGGTCGATCGCGGCGTGCGGGGCCGACCGAGATCGTCCCGTCCTCGCCCATCTTCAGGTTGAAGCCGAGCCCCTCGATCTCGCCGCCGAGCGGCAGGACGCTGTTGTCCCCGTCTTCGGGGGGCAGTGCATCGGGGTCGATTTCCTCGACCGGCGGCGCGGGGGCGGCGACGGGGGCGATGCCCAGCGCGGACTGCATGAAGTCGCGCCAGATCCGCGCAGGGATGCCGCCGCCAGACAGGCCGGGATTCGAGCTGTTGTCATCGTTGCCGACCCATACGCCGACCACCAGGTCGCGTGCGAAGCCGACGAACAGCGCATCCTTGTTGTCCGATGTCGTCCCGGTCTTGCCGAACGCATCGACCGTCAGGTTGGCGCTCCGCCCGGTTCCGTTGCGGATCGAGGCGGCGAGCAGGTCGAGCATCTCGTCATGGATCTTCGGCGGCAGGGCGGTCGAACCCCCGGTCAGCGACTGGTACCAGCCCTTTTCCCGAACATCGGCGAGCCCGCGCGGCTGCACCGGATAGGTCTCGCGCGCGATCGCGGCATAGGCGGCGGTCAGTTCGAGCAGCGACACGGTCGAGGTGCCGAGAGCGATCGTCGCCTCGTTCGGAATGGGCGTGGAAATTCCCAGGTCGCGCGCGGCCTTGATCACCGCCCGGACGCCGACTTCCTGCGTCAGCCGGGCGGCGGCAACGTTGGAAGAGCGGGCAAATGCCTGGCGCAGCGTGATCGTCCCCTGATAGCGCCCGTCGCTGTTCTTGGGCGTCCAGTCGCCGATCGTCACCGGGCGGTCCTCGATCGTCGAATCGGGCGTCATTCCCGCACGCATCGCGGCGAGATAGACGAACAGCTTGAACGTCGATCCGGGCTGGCGACGCGCCTGCGTCGCGCGGTTGAACGGGCTCTTGCGGTAATCCTTGCCACCGACCATCGCGACGACGCGGCCATCGGGGCGCATCGCCACCAGCGCGACCTGCGCCTCGCGCAGTCCGGCGCGCGCGACAGTGCGTTCGGCGGCACGTTGCAGCCGCGGATCGAGCGTGGTCCGGACGGTCGTTTCGGTCTTCACCTCGCCCGCCTGGTCGCGCGCCTCGGGCAGGATCCAGTCGGCGAAATAGGTGCCGTTGGGGAGTTGCGTCGGGCGGTTCGACAGCACGCGTTGCGGGCGGACCGCATCGCCCTCCGCTTCGGTAAGGAAGCCTGCGGCGACCATCGCGCCGACGACGACGGCCTCGCGCTTTCGCGCACCCTCGAGGTTGGAGGTCGGGGCAAGCCGCGACGGCGCCTTGACCAGCCCGGCGAGCATCGCTGCCTGGCCGACGTTCAGCGCGGCGGGTGTCCGGCCGAAATAATGCTTGGCGGCGGCGCTGATCCCATAGGTATTGTCGCCGAAATACACGTTCGACAGATAGCGCGAGAGGATCTCGTCCTTCGACAGCCATGCCTCGAGCCAGACGGCGATCATCGCCTCCCGGATCTTGCGCGTCGCGGTGCGGTCCGAATCGAGGAACGCGTTCTTCGCGAGCTGTTGCGTGATCGTGCTGCCGCCCTGGCGCACCCCGCCCGACCCGAGATTCGCCCAAGCCGCGCGCGCAATGCCGCGCGGGTCGATACCCCAGTGCGAATAGAAGCGGCGGTCCTCGATCGCGAGGAACGCCTCGCGCACGTGCGGTGGCAGCGTCGCCGCGTCGACCGGCTTGCCGATGATCGCGCCACGCCGGGCGATCGGCGTACCGTCATCGGCGGTCAGCGTGATCGAGGGCGGGGTCGGCGGCTGCAGCGATTTCGACAAAGGCGCCGTGATCGCCAGCCAGATTATCGCGATCACCAGCAGGATGATGCCGATACCGGTGCCGCGCACGATCCACCGGCCGATCCCGCCCCGCCTGCGCCGCGGTGTCGCGGGCTGGGGGTAGCCATCGTCCTGGCGGGGATCGTAATCGCCGACCGGATCCTCGCCCAGTCGCTCGTGCTCATATTTCTCGCGCAGGCGTTCGCGCTCGGTGATCAACCGCTCGCGTTCATAGGCATAGGGCTCGCGTTCGCCGGACATGCCGGAACCGGATCGGGCGGGGTCGAAGGGATCGGGGCGCATCGGATCGTTCCAGCGGTCGGGCATCTGGTGTGTTATCGTTCTATGACAGTTCGGACAAGCCTATGCGCACGCTTAACGTGTACATGCGCTGAGCGACAGCATTGGCCTGTTGTCATCACCGGACGAAACGGGGAAGAGCGTATCGATGACGTTCGAACAGGGTGACACCGTGGCAGCTACCGACTCTCTATCGCCCTCCCTGCCGCTTGTCGTCGGCATTGGCGGGACGATCGGCGGCGTGTCGTCGACCGAGCGCGCATTGCGGATCGCGCTCGATTCGGTCGAACGACACGGATACCGGACGCAGATGTTCGGTGGCGCGGACATGGCCCGGCTGCCGCTTTACGATCCGAAGGCGACCGAGCGGACCGAGGACGAGCGTGCCTTTGTCGCGGCGGTGCGCGCGGCATCGGCAGTGATCATCGCCAGCCCGGGCTATCATGGCAGCATCTCAGGCGTGGTGAAGAACGCGCTCGACCTGCTCGAGGAAACCGCGCGTGATCCCGACCGGCCCTATTTGGCGGACATGCCGGTCGGACTGATCGCGACCGCCTATGGCTGGCAGGCGACGGGCAGCACGATCGCGGCGCTGCGCTCGATCGTCCATGCCTTGCGCGGCTGGCCGACGCCATTCGCGGCGGCGATCAACACGCAGGTGACGAAATTCGATGCCGAGGGCGGGGCGAGCGATCCCGCGGTCCTCGAGCAGCTTCGCCTGGTCGGCCGGCAGGTCGCGCGGTTCGCGCCGCTGTCCGAACCGGCAAACTGACCGCGCGTCGCACCGCCGCGTTACCCGGGCCTGGCCCTAGATGACGCGGCGGGCGTGACGGCCCGGTGTTAGCGCAGCCCGCCGCCGAGCGCGCGATAGAGCTCGACCGCGTTGGTGTCGCGGACCAGCCGCGTCGCGAGCAGGCTCTGCTGCGCGGTGTAGAGCGAGCGCTGTGAATCGAGCGTGTTGAGGAACGGATCGATCCCCGCGCGGAAGCGGAGTTGCGACAAGTTGAACGCGCCCGCCGCATTGTCGCGCAGCGACGTTTGCGCTTCGAGCTGGCCGTTGATCGTGCCGCGCCGCGCGAGCGCGTCGGCGACCTCGCGGAAGCCGGTCTGGACGCTCTTCTCATAGGTAGCGAGCATCGCGTCGCGCGAGGCCTTGGCGTAGTCCAGATTGCCCTTGTTGCGACCGAAGTCGAAGATCGGCTGCGTGATCGACGGCGCGACCGACCAGGATTCGCTGCCCTTGCCGAACAGGTTCGACAGGCCGAGGCTCAGCGTGCCGAGCGACGCGGTCAGCGAGATATTGGGGAAGAACGCCGCACGCGCCGCACCGATATTGGCGTTCGCCGCGATCAGCTGATGCTCGGCGGCCGCGACGTCGGGGCGGCGCAGCAGGACTTCGGAGGACAGGTTGGCGGGCAGGTTTTCCAGCGTCGGCGTCTTCTCCGGCATCCGGGCCGGCAGCAGGTCGGCGCTCAGCGTCGTGCCTGCGAGCAGGTTGAGTGCGTTCTGGTCCTGCGCGATGAGCGTCGTCGCGTCGGCGATGTCGGAGCGCGCCTGGTCATAGGTCGTCCGCGCCTGGCGCACTTCGAGTTCGGACGCGATGCCGATGCGGAACCGATCCTGCGTGAGCTTGAGCGTTTCCCCAAAGGCCCGTTCGGTGTCCTGCGCGATCTTCAGCCGATCCTGGTCCGCCGCCATCGTCAGCCAGGCGGTCGCGGTTTCCGCGATCAGCGACACCTGCGCGGCGTTGCGGTTTTCCTCCGCGGCGAAATAGGCCTGTTGCTGCGCCTGAGTCAGATTGCGGACCCGGCCGAACAGATCGATCTCCCAGGCCGAGACGCCGAGATTGGCCGAATAGATATCGAAGCGGCCGCCGCCGGCGACCGCCCCGGCACCGGTGCCGCCGCCGGTGCCGCCTCCAGTACCGCCGCCCGTGGTGCCGCCCGTACCGCCACCGACGGCGCCAAAGGGGGACTTCTGATAGGTCGCACTGCCCGTCGCACCCAGCGTCGGGAACAGGTCCGCGCGCTGGACGCGATATTGCGCCCGCGCCTGCGCGACATTGGCAACCGCAATCCGGACGTCGCGGTTGTTGTCGAGCGCGGTGCGAATGACGCGGCGCAGGCGGTCGTCGGTAAAGAACGCCTCCCATGCGGTGTCCGCGGGCATGATCGCACCCGCCGCATCGGTCGCCGCATAAGCCGGTCCGGTCGGCGTTGACGGAGCCACCGGAAGCTCGGGCCGGACATATTTCGGGGCCAGGTTGCAGCCGGCGAGCGTGAGCCCGGCGGCGAACGTCAGAGCGATTTTGCGCGAGAACATCGGATCAGGCCTCCTGCGGCCGCTGGTCGTGGGGCGTGGTGTCACCGTCACGGGTGTCGTCACGTGTGTCATCACGGTGGCGGTCTCCGTCCTGCTGGCCGGGCTTGTCCTGCTTGAAGACGCGCTTCACGAGCAGGAAGAACAGCGGCACGAAGAAGATCGCGAGCACGGTCGCGGACAGCATGCCGCCGACCACCGCCCAGCCGATCGCATTCTGGCCGCCGGCACCCGCACCGCTCGACAGTGCGAGCGGGAGAACACCGAAGATGAACGCGAACGAGGTCATCAGGATCGGGCGAAGACGCAGCTTGGCGGCCTCGACCGCGGCATCGGCCGCATTCATCCCGTCACCCATCTTCTCCTCGGCGAACTCGACGATCAGGATCGCGTTCTTCGCCGCCACGCCGATCGTCGTGATCAGCCCGACCTGGAGATAGATGTCGTTGTTCAGCCCCGCGACCATCGCCGCGAGCACCGCACCGAGCACGCCGAGCGGCACGACGAGGAGCACGGCGATCGGGATCGACCAGCTCTCGTACAGCGCAGCAAGGCAGAGGAACACGATCAGCAGCGACAGCGCATAGACATAGGTCGACTGCCCGCCCGAAAGCTGTTCCTCATAGCTGAGGCCGGTCCACTCATAGCCGATGCCGGGGGGCAGCTTGGCCGCCATTTCCTCCATCGCCTTGATCGCGGTGCCGCTGCTGACGCCGGGTGCGGGCGACCCCATGATCTCGAACGACGCGACGCCGTTATAGCGTTCGAGACGCGCGGGGCCGTAGGTCCAGTCGGTGGTCGAGAAGGACGACATCGGCGTCATGGCGTTGGTCGCGCCGCGGACATAGAAGTTGCCGAGGTCGGCAGGCGACTTGCGGAACGGCGCGTCGGCCTGGACGAACACCTTCTTCACGCGACCGCGGTCGATGAAGTCGTTGATGTAGGATCCGCCGAACGCGGTGCTGACGGTGGTGTTGATATCCGCCTGGCTCAGCCCGAGCGCGCCTGCCTGGGCCTGGTCGACGTTCAGTTTGAGCTGTGGCGCATCCTCCAGGCCGTTCGGACGGACCTGCATCAGGCGCTTGTCCTGGCTGGCCATCCCGAGCAGCATGTTGCGGGCCTCGAGCAGCTTGTCGTGGCCGACGCCGGCATTGTCCTTCAGCATGAAGTCGAAGCCGTTGGCGTTGCCGAGTTCCTGCACGGCGGGCGGCACGAAGCCGATCACCATGCCGGCGCGGATCCCGGCGAGCGCCTGGTTCGCGCGCTGCGCGACCGCGGCGACGGTGTTCGCGTCGCCTTCGCGATCCTCCCACGGCTTGAGCTGGATGAAGGCGAGACCGACATTCTGGCCCTGGCCGACAAAGCCGAAGCCGCTGATCGTGAAGATGCCCGCAATGTTGGCCTTTTCGTCGACCAGGAAGTGATCGCGCAGCTTGTCCATCGTCCGCGCGGTCTCTTCCATCGTCGTGCCCGTAGGCATCGACACCTGCGCGAACATCAGGCCCTGATCCTCTTCGGGCAGGAAGCCCGAGGGCAGTCGCAGGAAGACGAACAGCATCGCGCCGACGATGACCGCATAGACGATCATCGTCCGCACCCAGCCCTTTTCAACGCGGCGCAGGCCCTTGCCATATCGGTCGACGCCGCGATCAAAGGTCCGGTTGAACCAGCCGAAAAAGCCCTTCTTGTCGCCGTGATCCTGCTTGGACGGCTTCAGGATGGTGGCGCAGAGTGCGGGCGTCAGGATCAGCGCGACCAGCACCGAGAGCACCATCGACGAAACGATGGTGATCGAGAACTGGCGGAAGATCACGCCGGTCGAGCCGCTGAAGAACGCCATCGGCAGGAACACCGCAGACAGCACCAGGCCGATGCCGACCAGCGCGCCGCTGATCTCGTCCATCGATTTCTTGGCGGCTTCCTTGGGGCTCAGCCCCTCTTCCTGAATCAGGCGTTCGACATTCTCGACGACGACGATCGCGTCATCGACGAGCAGGCCGATCGCCAGCACCATGCCGAACAGCGTCAGCGTGTTGATCGTGAAGCCCGCGACCTGAAGCACGGCGAGCGAGCCGAGCAGCACGACCGGCACCGCGATCGTCGGGATGAGGGTGGCGCGGAAGTTCTGGAGGAAGAGGAACATCACGAGGAAGACGAGGATGATCGCCTCGATCAGCGTGTGGACCACCTGTTCGACCGACAGCCGAACGAACGTCGAATTGTCGACCGGATAGGCGATCTTGACGTCGGCCGGGAACTGCTTGGCGATCTTCTCGACCTCCGCCTTCACCAGCGTGACGGTGTCGAGCGCGTTGGCACCCGGCGCCAGCTTCACGCCGAAGCCTGCAGCCTGCTTGCCGTTGTAGCGCGCCTGGAAGCTGTAGTTTTCCGAGCCCATTTCGACCCGGGCGACATCGGCGAGGCGCACGGTGGCGCCGCCGGTGGCCGAGCGGATGATGATCTGGCGGAACTGTTCCGGAGTCTGCAGCCGCGACTGCGCAGTCACGGTCGCGTTGAGCGCCTGGCCCTTGACCGCGGGAAGGCTGCCGACCTGACCGGCGGAAACCTGTGCGTTCTGCGCGGTGATTGCCGCGGTGATGTCGGTGACGGTGACGCCGAGGTTCGACATCTTGAAGGGATCGACCCAGATCCGCATCGAATATTGTGCGCCGAACACCTGCGTGTCGCCGACGCCCTTGATCCGGCTGAGCGGATCCTGGAGCTTGGATGCGATCAGATCGCCGAGATCGACCTGATCATGGCTGCCGTCCTGCGAATAGGCGGCGATCACGAGCAGGAAGTTGGCGGTCGCCTTGGTCACGCGAAGCCCGGCCTGCTGCACTTCCTGCGGCAGGAGCGGGGTCGCCTGTTGCAGCTTGTTCTGCACCTGGACCTGCGCGATGTCCGCGTCGGTGCCCTGTTCGAAGGTCAGCGTGATCGCGAGATTGCCCGCGCCGTCGCTGGTCGAGGCGAAGTAGCGAAGGTTGTCGATCCCCTTCATCTGCTGCTCGATGATCTGCGTCGTCGTGTTCTCGAGCGTCTGCGCGTCGGCACCCGGATAGGATGTCGCGACCGTCACCTTGGGCGCGGCGATCTCGGGGAACTGCGCGATCGGCAGCGACCGGATCGCCAGGACGCCGGCCAGCATCAGGATGATCGCGATGACCCATGCGAAGATGGGTCGATCGATGAAATAGCGTGACATGAGGCGTTACTTCCCGGCCTGCGTGGAGGCGGCGCCGCCAGCCGTGGCATTCCCGGCGGCGTCCTTGCCACCGGCCTTGCCGACCTGCTGCGGAGCGGCGGGCTTGACGGTCGTGCCGGGGCGCAGGTTGAGCAGCCCCTCGACGATCAGCTTGTCGCCAGGCTTCAGCCCGCTGGTGACGATCCACTTGTCGCCGATCACGCGGTCGGTGACGACATTGCGCTGCTCGACCTTGTTCTGCGCGGTGACGACCATCGCGGTCGCCTTGCCGCGCGGATCGCGCGTGATGCCTTCCTGCGGGGCCATGATCGCCTGGCTGCGGATACCCTCGACCAGCTTGGCGCGGACATACATGCCCGGCAGCAGCAGCCCGTTGGGATTGGGGAAGCTGGCGCGCAGCGTGACCGCGCCCGTCGCCGGATCGACGGTGACTTCGGCGAATTGCAGGCGACCCTCAATCGGATAGGTCTGGCCGTTGGGCAGGATCAGCTGGACGCGTGCGGTACCGTCGCCGCGGGTCACGCCGCCCGACGCCATCGCCGCCTTCAAGTCGAGCAGCTGCGCTGCCGACTGGGTGACGTCGACATAGACGGTATCGGTCCGCTGGATCGTCGCGAGCGCGTCGGTCTGCCCGGTCTGGACAAGCGCGCCGGCGGTGAAGATCGACCGGCCGATACGACCCGAGATCGGCGCCTTGATGCGGGTGAAGTTGAGGTTCACGCGCGCGGCTTCGACCGCTGCACGCTGCGCTGCAACATTGGCACGCGCCTGTTGTGCGGACGCGGTGGCGTTGTCCGCCTCCTGCTTGCTGACCGCGTTCAGCGCGACGAGCTGGCCGTAACGCTGCGCCTGGAGTCGGGTCGCATTGATCTGCGACTGGGCGGCGCCGAGCTGGCCCTGCGCGGTGCCGAGCGCGGCGCGATAGGGGGCGTCCTCGATCTCGTACAGGACCTGGCCCGAACGGACCATCGCGCCCTCGGTGAACAGGCGACGGCGGATGACGCCCGACACCTGCGGGCGGACTTCCGACGTCTCCACGGCGGCGATTCGGCCGGGCAGCTCGGTGGTCAGCGTCACCGCCTCCTGCGCAACCGTCACGACGCCGACCGTGGGCGTCGGCGGGGGCGGGGGGGCCTCTTCCTTGCTGCACGCCGCCATCAGCGCCAGCGCGGCCAGGGCCACCGATCCCTTGAGATTCAATCGCTGCATGTTGAGCATCCCGACGTCCGTGCAGAAGAGTTCACCGGAATGAACGTTCATTCCGCTTGCGCCGCCGCTATGGACGTGCAAACGCCGGGTCAAGTTAAAACGTCGTCCGGAGTGGAATTTTGAGTGCAGTGCAACATGAGAAGTCGGCGCGTTCGCACATCGTTGATGCGGCCCGGCATCTTTATGCGACGCAGGGATTCCATCAGACGTCGATGGCCGAACTGGCTGCCGCTGCGGACGTCAGCGTCGGCCAGATCTATCGCCTGTTCACCGGCAAGAACGCGCTGATCCAGGCGCTGATCCTCGAGGATGCCGAGGCCAAACTCTCAGACCTGCGCAAGCTGACCGACGACGTGTCGACGGGACGGCTGTCGATCGAGCGCGGATTTGTCGAGCTCGCGCGGCGGTCTCTCGCCAAGGGGGACGAGGCACTGTCGTTTGATATCATGGCGGAAGCGCATCGCAACGGCGAGGTCGCGGACACGATCGGCTCGCTCTGCACCGGGTTTCGCACGGTGGTGCGCGATCTCGCCTGCGTCGCCAATCCCGCGCTGTCGGCAAATGCGCTCGACGGCGCGGAGGAGCTGGTGCTGGCGTGCATGTTCGGGCTGGGGCACCGGACCTTGTCCTGTCCGCGGCTGTCCGAGACCGAAACCGCAGAGGTCACCGGGCGGATGATCCTCGCGGCGCTCCACGCGCTCTGAGACACGACACGGTGTCCTGACGACGGGGCAGGCGGCCCCGTTTGGCGGGCGGGCGGCGGCGCGGGGCATTACCGATTGTTGCACTGCGGCGCGCGAAGTCGGATAAGCGGTGCATGACCGAAACGACACGACGCGACATCATGATTGCCCTTGCGGCCACGGGCCTGTGGCCGGCGGCGGCACTGGCACAGACGGGGGCGGGCACCCCCCGCAGGCGCGGCACCGCGGCGTCGACCGCCCCCGCGCTGGGCAAGCCCGAGTCGTTTTCCTGGGAGGCGCTGCAACAGCGCGCCGCCGCGCTGGCGCGCGCGCCTTACCGCGCGCCGGCCAAGGTCGCGGCGGCCGAGGCGATCGATTATGATGCGGTCGGCTCGATCAGCTATCGACCCGAGCGCACGCTGGCGGGGGGCATCCGCCTGTTCCCGCTCGGCCGCTATGCGCCGACCCCGGTCGCAATCCATGTCGTCGAACGCGGGCAGGCGCGCGCGGTCGATTTTGCCGCGGATCTCTTCAAGACCGAGTCCGGGCATCACGCCGCCCTCGGCATCGCCGGCTTTCGCGCGGTGTCGAGTGATGGCAAGAGCGACTGGATGGCGTTTATCGGCGCCTCCTATTTCCGTACCGCCGGTTCGCAGGACCAATATGGCCTGTCCGCGCGCGGTATCGCGATCGACACCGGGATCGACGGCAAGGAGGAATTTCCTGCCTTCACCGCCTTCTGGATCGAGGCGACGGGCGCGCAGAGCTACACCGTCTATGCGCTTCTCGACGGGCCCAGCGTGACCGGCGCGTACCGCTTCGTGTGCCGCTACACTGACGGGACCGATGGCGGCGTCGTCCAGGATGTCTCGTCGACGATCACGCTGCGCAAGGACGTCGCGCGGCTCGGCATCGCGCCGGCGACGAGCATGTTCTGGTATGGCGAGGGCAACCGCGCCGCGGCGATCGACTGGCGCCCCGAAATCCACGATTCGGACGGGCTGGCGATGGCGACCGGTGCCGGCGAGCGGATCTGGCGTCCGCTCGCCAATCCCGCGACCCCCACGCTCGACAGCTTCCAGGACGACAATCCGCGCGGCTTCGGCCTGATCCAGCGTGACCGGGCGTTCGATCATTACCAAGACGACGGTGCCTTCTACGATCGCCGAGCAAACCTGTGGATCGAGCCGAAGGGCGACTGGGGCAAGGGGGCGGTGACGCTGTACGCCTTCCCGACCGCGAGCGAGACGGTCGACAATATCGCCGCCTTCTGGGTGCCCGCCGCGCCGGCGACCGCGGGGAAGACGATGCAGTTCGACTATCGCCTGACCTGGTCGTCGCGCGATCCGTCGGTCGCGCAGGCCGCGCATGCGGTCGAGAACTGGCGTGGCTCGGCCGGCCGGCCGGGCGCCGAGCCGACGCCGGGCGCGCGGAAGGTCGTCGTCGATTTCGTCGGTGCGACGCTCGCCGGTCTCGACCGGTCGAGCGGGGTGACGGTGCAGGCGGATGTGAGCCGTGGCCGGATCCTCGCCAGCGCCGCCTATCCGGTCGTCGGCCAGCCGAACCGCTGGCGCGTCACGCTCGATGTCGCCCCCGAACGCGGCGTCCTGGCCGATGTCCGGCTGTTCCTGAAGCGCGGCGGGCAGTCGCTCAGCGAAACCGTGCTGACGCAGGTGGGTTGAGCCATGACCGTGGACAGCCCGGGCCGCCCCGGTCATCCCGCACTTCCGGCACGATTGCCCGCCGACGTCCCGATCGACATGCCGCTGCAGAATTTCCGGGCGCGCGGCACCGGCGGCGGGCCGACACCCGACCCGCTGGCCGGACCGTCCAATGGCTCGGACACGCTCACTTCGCCCGAGGGCATGTCGTCGCGGCGACTGCTCCTGTTCCTGCTGACGATGCTGCTCGCCACCACCGCCTCGGCGGCGGTCCAGGATTCGTTGCTCGGCGACGGCATCGACCTGTGGGACGTCGCGCTGCTCGTGCTGTTCTTCCCGCTGTTCGCGTGGATCGCGTTCGGATTTCTCAACGCGCTGATCGGGTTCGTTCTGCTGATGACGCGGATGCATCCGGGCTTCGTGCCGGTCCCGCAGAACCGTCAGCCGCTGACCGGGCAGACCGCGGTGCTGATCCCGGTCCATAACGAGGATGTCGACGCGGTGTTCGGCCGGATCGCGCGGATGATGCATGCGATCGAGGCTGCGGGCGAGGCGGGGAGCTTCGCCTTCTTCGTGCTGAGCGATTCGGGCGAAGAGTCGGGCGCACAGGAGGTCGCGGCGTGGGAGGTGCTCGCCCCCGGATCGCGCGTCCCGCTCTATTATCGCCGCCGGACCGACAATGTCGCGCGCAAGCCGGGCAATGTCGCCGACTGGGTCCGGCGCTTCGGCGGCGGCTATGATCACATGCTGGTGCTCGACGCAGACAGCCTGATGAGCGGCGACGCGATGATCGGCATGGCGCAGGTGATGGAGCGCCGCCCCTCGGTCGGCCTGTTGCAGACGGTGCCGACGATCCGCGGCGCGACCACGCTGTTCCAGCGCTGGATGCAGTTCAACAGCCGGTTGTACGGTCCGATCTCGACCGCCGGTCTGGTCTGGTGGTCGGGGTCGGAGGCGAGCTTCTGGGGGCATAATGCGATCATCCGCACCCGGGCCTTTGCCGAAAGCTGCGGCCTGCCCGTGCTGCCCGGCGGCCCGCCGTTCGGCGGCGCGATCATGAGCCACGACATGGTCGAGGCCGCCTTGCTGCGGCGGCGCGGCTGGGCGGTGCACCTGATCATGATCGACGACAGCTATGAGGAGTTTCCCCCGACGCTGATCGACATGGCGGTGCGCGACCGGCGCTGGGCGCAGGGCAATATCCAGCATCTGAAGCTGCTCGGGTCGGACGGGTTCCACCCGGTCAACCGGCTGCAGCTGGCGATCGGGGCGTCGGCGTACATGACCTCGCCCGCCTGGCTGGTCCTGATCCTGACGACCATCGCGCAGGCCTTTGCCGGCGAAAGCAAGCTGGTCGAGGCGACGACCTCGGCGCGCGTGCTGGCGCTGACGGTCATCCTGCTATTCGGCCCCAAGCTGCTCGGGATCATCTGGGCGGTGTCCGACCGGAGCCGGCGCGCGGCGTTCGGGGGCGCGCGGGCGATCATCATGTCCGCCATTGCCGAGATCCCGCTGTCGATGCTGTCCGCGCCGGTCATCATGCTGACGCAGACGATGGACCTGATCAGCATCTTCCGCGGCCAGCCCTCGGGCTGGAGCCCGCAGAACCGGGATCGCGACGGGCTGTCGATCGCGGATGTCGTGCCGCGCTATCGCTGGCATCTGGCGGCGGGGGTCGCCCTGCTCCTGATCTCGCCCGCCGTTCCGATCACCGCGCTGTGGCTGGCGCCGGTGACGCTGGGGCTGTTGCTGTCGCCGTGGCTCGCCAAATGGAGCGCGAGCAACGCGGCGGGGAGCCGCGCTGACGCGCGCGGCCTGTTCCAGGTGCCCGCCAGCGGCATCGACCAGCTACCCGCGACCGAGGCGTCGGCGCTCCGCGCGATCGCGCACTGAGGCGCCACGCGCGGCGCCGCCGACGCTACCGCACGGCTTCGGCGGAGGCCGACGTGGTGGGGGCCGGGGCGGTGGCGGTGGCGGACGCGGCGACGATCAGCGTCGGGGCCTCCGCGACGAACCGGTCGAGCACGCCGTCGGCGACCCGGATCGCACCGTCGAACCGCGTCGCACCGGGGATGGTCTGGACGGCCGCGGCCTGTGCGGCGAGACGGCGCGCTTCGGCGAAATAGCCGGGGGCGGCCGCGCCGTCGCGGTTTGCGGCGTCGAGCCCGGCGGCGGTCATCTGCAACGCGCGGCCCCAGAGCTGCATCGCATCGAGCCAGGGGCGTGCCTGGTCCGCAAAGCCCGGATCGATCGTGCCCGAGCGGATCGTGTCTGGGGCCGCCGCTAGCGTATCGGCCGCCTTGGCCAGATCGGCGAGCGCGAGACCGCGGGCCGCCGCGTCGCCCTCCGCCAGCGCGAGGCGGATGGCGTCGAGCTGCGCCTTGAGCCTGGGCGCCTGGGGCTGCCAGGGTTGGCTGCCGAAGGTCGGGGCGAGGTGCTGCGTATCGAAGAAGCTCAGCAGCGCCGCGGTCGCGCGCGGATCGCCGCCCGCCAGCTCGCGGGCGGCGAATTGCCACGTGCGGTCCGCGTCATAGTCCTTGTCGTTCCAGCCGAACGCAGCAACGCCGGTCACCGCGACGCGGCTCGGCGCCTCCTGGTTCATCGGGTTCGACAGGATCCCCGTCAGTTCGCCCGCCAGCCCCGCCTCGCGCCGCGCATAGGGCGCGAGCAGCAGCCGCCCGGTGGTCTGGGCATAATCGTTGACCGGATAATTGTCCCACAGCAGCGTCTTGCGCCCAAAGGCCTTGGTAGCGGTCTTCGCATCGGCGATCGAGATCGCGGGCGGGACGACATCGGTGCCGGTCCACTGCACCACGACGCGGGGATCGAGATATTTGCGCAGCGCCGCCTTGTAAGGGGTTTCCTTCGCGTCGTAATATTCGGTCGGCACCATGATCAGCGGTCGCGACGACGGATCCTTCGCGACGAGATCAGCCTGGACCGCGTTCAGCAGGCGCGATTGCGCGATGCCTGCGGCTTCGGCGCCCGATGGTCCGAAACTGGCCTTGTCCCGCTCGCAATTCCACTTGGTATATTCGATGTCGTCGAGCGCGACATAGAAGCTGTGGACGCCGATCGATCGCAGCGCGGCGAACTTGCGTTCGAGCGCCTGAGCATCGGCGGGGTCTGAGAAGCACACTGACGGGCCCGGCGAGACCGCATAGACGAAATCGACATGATTGCGCCGTGCGGTCGCGACCAGCGTGCCGAGCGCGGACAAAGTTGCCGCGGGATAGGCCTCGCGCCAGCGGTCGCGCGCATAGGGATCGTCCTTGGGGCTGTAGACATAAGTGTTCGCCTTGACGGTGGCGAGGAATTCGAGATGCTTCGTCCGGTCCGCCATCGTCCAGGGCTTGCCGTAAAAGCCCTCGATCGTGCCGCGCATCGGCATCGCGGGATGATCCTGGATCACCAGCGCGGGGAGGACGGGGCGTGCCGCGAGCTGGCGGAACGTCTGGACGGCGTGGAACAGTCCGTCCGCGTCCTGGCCCGCCAGCGTGATGATGCCGCTGCTGCCCGCCGCGAGCGTGGCGATCGTATAGCCTTCGGGATGCGTGTCGCGGACGGTACCGGCGCGGGCGAGCGCGTCGCGGACGATCGCGGTGTCGCCGGTGCCGAGCAGGATGTGCGGGCGATCGGGGGCGGCGGGCAGCCGCCGCGCGGTCGTGATCGTCGTGACTCCGGCGGCACGCAGGATCTCGCGGACCAGCGCGACGCTGTCACCGTCGGTGCCGGCGGGGGCGACGAGCACCACCGATCGGCCGAGCGTTATCGTGCCGGCCTGAAGCGCGACCGACGTCGGCGCGGGGAAGATGGCGGGCATCGTCACCGGCTGCGCGGCACCCTGCGCGGAGACCGTGGTCGCCAAGCCCGTCGCGATCAGGGCCGCGTACGTCCCCGTCATGGCCATGCATCGCGTCATAACAGCTCTCCGGTATTTCATTGGTATTATGAGAGCGGTTTAGGCACAGGACGGCGTCACGGCAAGGCGTCGCTGCCATGGCGGCCATTGCCGACAGACTTTGGTCAGGATGGGGTGACCGACCTTGGGCCCCTATCGCAGGGCCGGCGGGACGTCGGGTCCACGCGGCGGTCGGATGAAAAAAGCTGGTGCTGCCGGTGAGGATTGAACTCACGACCTCAGCCTTACCAAGGATGCGCTCTACCACTGAGCTACGGCAGCACTCGTCGACATCGCTGTCGGCGGAGTGGGGCTAAGAGACGAGGGCGGGGCGATTGTCAAGGCGTCGCGCGACGATGTAGGGCGTTATTATGCAATCGAACGATGAAAAAGCGGCGGAAAAAGCAGCCCGCATGGCCGCCGCGCTGCGCGAGAATCTGCGCCGTCGCAAGGCGCAGGCGCGTGCCGCGGCGGTCGAGCCCGCCGCGGCTCCCCCTACGGACGAGCCGCCTGTGGACTGAGGCGGTCAGCCGATCGGCGCGCATTTTGCCTGAAGCCAGGCGAGGTCGTCGCCGGTCATTTCGGGCGAGAGCGTGTCCAGCACCTCCGCGTGATAGGCGTTCAGCCACGCGAGCTCGGGGTGGGTGAGCAGCGACGGCTCGATCAGCGTGCGCTCGATCGGGCAGAAGGTCAGCGTCTCGAAACCGAGCATCGCGCGGTCCGCGCCGGGAATCGTGCGCGGTTCGATCAGCAGCAGATTCTCTATCCGGATGCCGTATTCGCCGGCCTTGTAATAGCCGGGCTCGTTCGACAGCATCATGCCCGCACGCAGCGGCTCCATCGCCGCGCCGCCGGGGTAGTTGGGCGAGGCGATCCGCTGTGGCCCCTCGTGCACCGCCAGATAGGCGCCGATGCCGTGGCCGGTGCCGTGTGCGAAATCGAGCCCCGCCTCCCAGAGCGGACGCCGTGCGAACGCGTCGATCTGGCCGCCGAGCGTGCCGTCGGGGAAGACCGCGGTCGCGATCGCGATATGGCCCTTGAGCACGCGGGTGAAGCGGTCGCGGATCTCCCTGCCCTGTTCGGGTGCCAGCGCGCCGATCGGCATGACGCGCGTCACGTCGGTGGTGCCGTCGGCATATTGCCCGCCCGAATCGACCAGATAGAGCTGGCCAGGCTCGAGGGGGACGTTCGACTCCTCGGTGCAGTGGTAGTGCGGGCTGGCGCCGTGCGCGCCGGTCGCCGAGATCGTGTCGAACGAGGTGTCCTTCAGCAGCCCGGTCGCCTCGCGGAAGGCGAGCAGCTTCGCGGTCGCGGACAATTCGGTCTGGCTGCCGTCGGCGCAGTCGGTCTCGACCCAGCGCAGGAAGCGTGCGAGCGCGGCGCCGTCGCGGACCGAAGCGGCGCGGTGGCCGGCGATCTCGACCGGGTTCTTGAGCGCCTTGGCGAGCACGACGGGATCGCGCAGCGCGAGCACCTTGGCGCCGCCGGCGGTCAGTGCGTCGGAAATCGCGGCGACCGCGCGTTCGGGGTCGGCGGCGACGCGCTTGCCTGCGAAGTCGCGCAGCGCGGGCTGGAACGCGGCGCGGTTATGGACGCGGACCGCGTTGCCGAGATGCTGGCGGACGGTGTCGTCGAGCTTTTCGGGTGCGACGAACAGGTCGGTGGTCCCGTCGGCGCCGACGATCGCATAGCTGAGCGCGACGGGGGTGTGGCTGACGTCGTCGCCGCGGATGTTGAGCGTCCAGGCGATCGAATCGAGCGCGGACAGCACGACCGCGTCGGCGCGCTGTTCGGCGAGCCAGTCGGCGATCCGCGCGCGCTTCTCGGCGGACGAGGCGCCGGCGAACGTGTCCGGCTGGATGGTGATCCTGGCGGGCGAGGGCGCGGGGCGGTCGGTCCAGATCGCGTCGATCGGGTTGGCGTCGACCGCGACGAGCTCAGCCCCGCGATCGGCGAGGATCGCGCTGGCTTCGGCGACCCAGGCGCTGGTGTGCAGCCACGCGTCATAGCCGATCCGCGCGCCCTCGGCGACGTGGGTGCCGAGCCAGGCGGCAACACTGGTCTGCGGCACGGGGGCGTATTCCCAGTGATCGCCATCGACCTGTTCGCGGACCTGGAGCGTGTAGCGGCCATCGGTGAAGATCGCGGCGCGGTCGGCGAGCACCGCGGCGCTGCCCGCCGAGCCCTGGAAGCCGGTCAGCCAGCCGAGCCGCTGCGCATAGCCGCCGACATATTCGCTCATATGCTCGTCGGTCAGCGGCACGACGAAGCCGTCGAGGCCGGCGGCATCGAGATGGGCGCGCAGGGCGGTGAGTCGGGTCGGGCTGGATCGGGTCATCGGGGCTTTCGTCGATCTGAATGTTGTGAATGTTGAGACGCTGGCAGCAAAAAATGCGGCGTTGTCAGGTCCAGCGTGCCTGTCGGGTGCCGCGCGGGCGGGGCGTGTGCGGGCGATTGGGGCCGGGACAGGGCCTTGGGAGGGGCATGGCGCGTATTGTGACAGAAACGCGGCGTGTAGGACAGCGGGGTTTGCTTGCGGGGAGGGGGCGTGGTGCGTTGGCTTCCGGTCGTCGGGGCGGTAACAGGGGGGATGACCATGAATTCCCCTGCTATCGCTTCGCCCGAGACCCCCTCCGTACCGCCGCGTGCCGAGCAGCGGCCGCACAGCTTTACCGCGCATGGCGTGACGATCGAGGATCCCTATGCGTGGCTGAAGGATCCCAAATATCCCGAGGTCGATGACGCGGACGTGCTGGCGTATCTCGCCGCCGAGAACGCCTATTTCGAGGCGCAGATGGCGCCGCACAAGGCGCTGACCGACACTTTGTACGAAGAGATGAAGGCGCGGATCAAGGAGGACGAATCCTCGGTCCCGCAAAAGGACGGCGACTGGCTTTACTGGACCGCCTACGAGACCGGCGGCCAGTACAAGAAATGGTGGCGCAAGCCCGTTGCGGGCGGTGACGACGAGCTGCTGCTCGACGAGCCGGCGCTGGCCGAGGGGCATGAATATTTCCGGCTCGGCGCGTTCTCGGTCAGCAATGACGGGCGCTATCTCGCCTATGCGATCGACGACAATGGCAGCGAGCGGTTCGAGGTCCGGGTCAAGGACCTGAACACCGGCGAGCATCTGCCCGACGTCATCCCCGGCATGCTGAGCGAGATCGTGTGGACCGCGGACGATGCAGGCTTCCTCTACGGTCTGGCGAACGAGCAGTGGCGGACCGACAATGCGCGGTTCCACCGGCTGGGGACGCCGATCAGCGACGACGTCGTGCTGTTCCACGAGGAGGACGAGGGCTTCCGCGTCGGCGTCGGCGAGACGAGTTCGCGCAAGTGGATCGTGATCGCGACGAGCGACCATGTGACGAGCGAGATCTACCTGCTGCCCGCGCACGAGCCGCTGGCGGTACCGATCCTGGTGTCCGCGCGGAAAGTGGGCCGCGAATATGACGTCGACGAGCATGACGGGACGCTGTTCATCCACACCAACGACGTCGATCCCAACTTCCGCCTGTGTACCGCGCTGGTCGAGGAGCCGGGCGCGTGGACCGAGCTGATCCCGGCCAGCCCGACCTTCTACATGACCGGGGTGGAGTGCTATCAGGACTTCTTCGTGGTCGACGGGCGCGAGGACGGGCTCGATCAGATCGCGATCCACCGGTACGAGACGCCGACCGAGGGGAAGCGGATCGAGTTTCCCGAGGCGAGCTATGTCGCCGGGCTCGGCGATAATCCCGAATATGACATGACCGTGCTGCGGCTCGGCTATGAGTCGATGGTCACGCCGGGGACGGTGTACGACTATGACGTCGATACCGGTGAGCGGACGATGCTCAAGGTGCAGGAGATCCCGAGCGGTTACGACGCGGCGAAATACGCGACCGAGCGGCTGAAGATCACCGCGCGCGACGGGACCGAGATTCCGGTGTCGATCGTCTATCCGGCGGGGTTCGTGCGGGACGGGTCGGCGCCGGTGTTCCTCTATGCCTATGGCGCTTACGGCTATGCGATCCCGCCGGGCTTCTCGACCGGGCGGATGAGCCTGCTCGATCGCGGCTTTGCCTATGCGATCGCGCACATCCGCGGCGGCGATGACCTTGGCCAGCAATGGTATCTCGACGGCAAGCTGGAGAAGCGCGAGAACACGTTCAACGATTTCGTCGACGTCGCAAAGGCGCTGGTCGACGCGAAGTGGACCTCGGCGGGGCGGATCGCGATCGCGGGGCGGTCGGCGGGTGGCGAGCTGATGGGGGCGGTGGTCAATTCCGACCCCGAGCTCTGGGGCCCGGTGATCGCCGACGTGCCGTTTGTCGACGTGCTCAACACGATGCTCGACGCCGAGCTGCCGCTGACGCCGGGGGAATGGCCCGAATGGGGCAATCCGATCGAGGATCCGGCGGCGTTCGCGCTGATCCGCTCCTATTCGCCGTACGACAACGTCAAGGCGCAGGCCTATCCGCCTATGTTCATCAGCGGCGGGCTGAACGATCCGCGCGTGACCTATTGGGAGCCGGCGAAATGGGCGGCCAAGCTGCGGCTGATGAAGACCGACGACAATGTCCTGTTGCTCAAGACGAACATGGGCGCGGGGCATGGCGGCAAGTCGGGCCGGTTCGAATCGCTGCGCGAGGCGGCGGAGGAGCATGCGTTCGTGCTGTGGCAATTGGGCGTGGCTGGGTGAGACCTAGGTCGCGTGACGCCGCCGAGAAGCGGGTGTTCACGCGATGGCGCGAAGGCGCGAAGAAGGCTGATTCGCGCGAAGGCGCGAAGAAGATTGGTTCGCGCGGAGGCGCGGAGGCGCGGAGATAGTTGGAATGTCGTGCTTTTCTGCTCTGCGTCCTCCGCGCCTCCGCGTGAAAACTCCTTATCTTCGCGCCTTCGCGCCTTCGCGTGAACAAAGGTCGCTTGCCGCGTGACGATCGAGGCGTTGGTGGCGCGCTATGGCGTCGTGGCGATTTTTCTCGGGGCAGGGGTCGAGGGGGAGGCGGCGGTCGTGACGGGCGGGGTGCTGGCGCATCAGGGGCTGGTGTCGCTGGCGGGCGCGATGGCGGCGGCGGTGATCGGGTCGTTCGTTGCGGACCAGCTGTTCTTTGCGGGCGGGCGGTATTTCCGCGAATCGCGCCCCGTTGCGGCGATCCGGCGGCGGTCGGCCTATGCGCGCGCGATCGACCTGCTCGAACGCTATCCGCGGCGGTTCATCTTCGCCTATCGCTTCGTCTACGGGATCCGCACGGTCAGCCCGATCGCGATCGGGACGAGCCGGATTTCGCAGCGCCTGTTCCTGGCGGTGAACCTCGCCGCGGCGATCGTGTGGGGCTGTGTGTTCAGCGCGATCGGCGATGCGTTCGGCAACGTCATCGAGGAGATGCTGGGGCGGATCGACACCGGGCGGCTGATCCTGTTCGGCGCGGCGGCGCTGCTGGCGGTCGGCGGCGGCTGGTTCGCGTGGCGAAAATGGCGGGAGCGCAGCGCATGACCTTCACGATGACGATCACCGCGGCCGAGGCGGATATCGACGAGCTGGGGCACGTCAACAATGCGGTCTGGGTCCAGTGGATCCAGCGGATCGCGACCGCGCACTGGGAGGCGGTCGCGCCCGCCGAGCACAAGGCCGCCTATGTATGGGTCGTGACGCGGCACGAGATCGACTATCGCGGCAGCGTGGTCGCGGGCGAGACGGTGACCGGCGAGACCTGGGTTGAGGGCGGGCCGAAGGGCGCGCGGTTCGACCGGCATGTGCGGTTCGTCGGCGACGACGGGCGCGTGAAGCTGGACGCGGTGACGACCTGGGCGCTGCTCGACCGGGCGAGCGGGCGGTTGTTGCGGGTGCGGCCGGAGATAGCCGCGCCGTTCTTTGATGGGGCGGACTGAGGATTTTGGGTGAGGGTTTTGGCCTCACTGGCCCTCACCCTTCCCGCGGCAAGGGCCGCGGGCCCCTTCCCTCTCCCCCGGGGGGAGAGGGAGATTAGCCTGAGTTTCTCAGGCCGGTGGCGATCGCGTTGATCGAGAGGAGGATGCCTTCGCCGATACGGGCATCCTCTTCGCCGGCGCGGCGGCGTTTGATGAGTTCGATCTGGAGCAGGTTGAGCGGCTCGATATAGGGCAGGCGGAGGCGGATCGACGCCTCGAGCGCGGGGTGCTTCTCGAGCAGGCGCGACTGGCCGGTCGCGTCGAGCAGCCCGTCATGCGTCTGCTGCCAGCCGTCGCGGATCCGGCCGAAGACGGTGTCGCGCAGCGCCGGATCCTCGACCAGCCCGGCATAGCGTGCGGCGATCGCCATGTCGGACTTGGCCAGCACCATCTCCAGATTGGCGAGCGCGGAGGCGAAGAGCGGCCAGCCCTGCGCCATGTCGCGCAGCAGCGCCTTGTCGTCGAACCCGGCGAGCGCCTGGCCGACGCCGTACCAGCCGGGGAGCATGACGCGCGCCTGCGCCCAGCTGAACACCCAGGGGATGGCGCGCAGATCCTCGATCCGGTCGGACTTGGTGCGGCTGGCGGGACGGCTGCCGATCTTGAGCCCGGCGATCTCGGCGATCGGCGTCATCTGGCGGAAAAAGGTGCGAAAGCCGCGCTCGTCGCCGCCGACAGTGCCGTAGACGAGGTCGCGATAGCTGTGGAACGCGGTGTCGCTGAGCCAGTCCATCGCGGCGCAGAAGCGCGTGGTGTCGGCGGTCGACAGGCGTTCGGGTTCGAGGCTGGCGAGCAGGGTCGCCGAGGCGATCGCCTCGAGATTGGTCATCGCGGCGTCGCGCGTGCCGTATTTGGCAGCGATCACCTCGCCCTGTTCGGTGATGCGGATGCGGCCCTGCACGGTGCCACCGGGCTGGGCGCGGATCGCCGCGAAGGCCGAGCCGCCGCCGCGCCCGACCGCGCCGCCACGGCCGTGGAACAGCTGCATGCCGACGCCTGCCTGCTCGAACACGGGCCTGAGCGCGGTCGAGGCCTTGGACAATTGCCAGGTGGAGGTGAGGTAGCCGCCATCCTTGTTGCTGTCCGAATAGCCGATCATCACCTCCTGATGACCGCGCGCCTTGGCGATCGTCGCGATCTCGGGCAGCGCGAACCAGGCGGTCATGACCGCGGGCGCGGCCTCGAGATCGCCGATCGTCTCGAACAGCGGCACCGCCATGATCGCGGCGGTCGGCGTGTCGCCGGGGCGGTAGAGCCCGACCTCCTTGAGCAGCAAATTCACCTCGAGCAGGTCGCTGACCGACTGCGCCATCGAGACGATGTAGTTGGTGATGCAGGCGGGGCCATAGGCGGCATGCGCGTCGGCGGCGGCCTGGAGGATGGCGAGCTCGCCCGCGGTCTCGTCGCTATAGGCGGCAAAGCGGGTGGTGAGCGGACGCGCATTGGCAAGTTCGCGGCGGAGCAGCGCGACGCGCGCGTCCTCGTCGAGCGCGAGATAGTCCGGCTCGACGCCCGACACCTTGAGCAGTTCGGCGACGACGCGCTCGTGGACCGCGCTGTTCTGGCGCAGGTCGAGCGTGGCGAGGTGGAAGCCGAACGTCTCGACCGCGCGGATCAGCCGGCCGAGCGCGCCGCCGGTCTTGAGCGCGGTGCCGAGCCCGTGCGCGAGCGTGACGAGATCGGCGCGCAGATCGGCGGGGCTCGCATAGGGGGCGCCGGTGAGGCGGCCGGGGCGCGGCGCGGCCTTGCCGGTCAGTTTCTGCTGCGTCGCGGCGAGGCGCGCATAGATCCCCGACAAGGCGCGGCGATAGGGTTCGTCGGCGCGGCTGGTGGCGTCGTCGCCGCTTGCCGCAGCCAGCGCCTCGACCGCGGGGTCGGCGACGGCGTGCTCGGTCGAGATCGACAGCTCGGCGCCGAGCGCGTGGACCGCCTGGCAATAATAGCCGAGCACCGCCTCGCTCGCGCGGGCGAGCGCGGTCTTGAGCGAATCGGCGGTGACATAGGGGTTGCCGTCGCGGTCGCCGCCGATCCAGCTGCCGGGCTTGAGGAAGCTTGGCGTGCGTTCGCCGAGCGCGCGGTCCCAGCGCTGATAGAGCGCGGGCAAGGCGGGGAGGAAGACGTCGCGCAGATAGCTGAGCGCGGTATCGACCTCGTCGGTGACGTAGAGCCGGTCGCGGCGCAGCACGCGCGTCTGCCACAGCAATGCGATCTGGCGCAGGATCGCGTCGTCGACCCGGTCGCCATCGGGGGTGGTGTCGCGACCCGCATCGCGCAGCGCGAGCAGCTCGGCGATGCGGTTGCGGTGGTCGATCATGCTCTTGCGCCGCACCTCGGTCGGGTGCGCGGTGAGCACGGGGACGATCAGCGCATGGTCGAGCAGCGCGCGGACCTGCGTCCGGTCGATCCCCTCGGCTTCGAGCTGCGCAATCGCGGAGGCGAGGTCGGCGCCATGCTCTGCCGCGATCCCCTGCCGGTCCTCGGCGAGATTGGCGAGCATCGAGAACAGCATGAAGCCGCGGACGAAATCGAGCGTCTCGTCGAGGCTGAGCTTTTCGAGGCTGAGATCGACCGCGGCATGATCGTCGGTCCGTCCCTCGGCGAGGCCGCGGTGACGCTCGACCGAGGCCTTGCGGATCGTCTCGGTCGCCTCGAACAGACGCGGCCCGCCATAGCTGCGGATGACGTCGCCGAGCAGCGTGCCGAGGAAACGGATGTCGGAATTGTTCGCGATTGCGGGAAGACTGGCCATGCGCCTTGCTGCGCTGCGACAGGGATCAGGTCAACCGCCGAACCCGCAATCGGCGATGAAATCCGCGCCTGAAGGCGTGCGGTCAGGACATAAAGTTACAGGCGATCACCGCCCCTCGCGCTTGCGGGCTTCGGCGCGCTCTTCGGAGGTGACGGTGCCGTCGTGGTTCAGGTCCATCCGGTCGAACCATCGCAACGTGCCCTCGCTCCACTCGACTTCGGTGATCACGCCGTCCTTGTTGCGGTCGAACGCCTTGATCCGCGCATTGGGGGAGGGCAGCTCGTCCTTGGTGATGCGATCATCGGCGTTGCGGTCGAGCGTGCGGAAGCGCCGTTCCATGCTGGCGCCGAAATCGAGCCGCGAGGTGACCGAGGGGGGGACGAAGCCGACCGCGCCGGCATCCGCCTCTGCGCGCTGCGCGTCCTTGTCGCCGCACCCTGCGACGATCAGTCCCGCCGCGATCACACCCATCATCACCCGCATCGACCCGTCTCCCGCACAATGCTGCGCGGCCGGACGGTCACGCTTCGAGTTCAATGTCCCAGTAGAGCCAATCATGCCAGGTTTCGTGCAAATAATTCGGCGGGAAGCTGCGGCCATGTTCGTGCAGATGCCAGTTGGTCGGGCGGATCGGCTCGAGATGGAGCGGCATCGCCGCCTGACGCGGGGTGCGCCCGCCCTTTTTGAGGTTGCACGGCGCACAGGCGGTGACGACATTTTCCCAGGTGGTCCGCCCGCCTTGCGCGCGGGGAATGACATGGTCGAAGGTGAGATCGCGCAGCTTGCCGCAATATTGGCAGGTGAACTTGTCGCGCAGGAACAGGTTGAAACGGGTGAAGGCGGGAAATTGCGACGGTTTGACGAATTGCTTGAGCGCGATCACCGACGGGAGCTTGAGCGCGAAGCTCGCGCTGCGCACCTCGCGTTCGTAATTGGCGACGATATCGACGCGATCGAGGAAGACGGCCTTCACGGCGGTCTGCCAGGGCCAGACGCTGAGCGGATAATAGGAGAGCGGCGTATAATCGGCGTTGAGCACGAGCGCCGGACATCCATCCGGGTGGCGTATCAGGTCGGGGTGAAACACGGCTCCTCCCACAAAAGTCCCGGACGCGCTTTCGCGCACCGGCATGACAGGGTCATGACAGCACGGCGCGGGACATGGGGTCAAGTCCAGTGAACAGCGCGGAATTCGTCACGACGCGGTTCGCGCCCAGTCCGACCGGGCGGCTGCACCTTGGCCACGCGCTGTCGGCGATCCGCGCGCACGACTTTGCGCGGGCGCGGGGCGGGCGGTTCCTGCTGCGGATCGAGGATATCGACATGGGCCGCAGCCGGCCCGAGCATGTCGCGGGAATCGTGGAGGATCTGCGCTGGCTGGGGCTGGACTGGGACGATCTGTCCTACCAGTCGGCGCGGCTCGCATCCTATCAGGCCGCACTCGGCGGATTGAACGCGCGCGGGCTGCTCTATCCGTGTTTCTGTACGCGCGCGGAGATCGCGGCGAGCCTGTCGGCGCCGCATGAGGGCGAGGGCGCGGTCTATCCGGGAACGTGCCGGCGGCTGGCGCCCGCCGAGGTCGCGGCGCGGATGGGGGAGGCGCATTGCTGGCGGCTCGACATGGCGGCGGCGCTTAGCGTCACGGGACCGCTCGACTGGGTGGATGCGCGGGCGGGGAGGGTGCGTGCCGACCCGGTGGCGCAGGGCGATGTGGTGCTCGCACGCAAGGATGCGCCCGCCAGCTATCATCTCGCGGTGACGCTCGACGATGCGGCGCAGGGCGTCACCGACGTGGTGCGCGGCGACGACCTGTTCGCGGCGACCGACGTGCACCGGCTGTTGCAGGCGCTGCTCGGGCTGCCGACGCCGCGTTATCACCATCATCCGCTGATGCTGGGGGCGGATGGCGCGCGGCTGGCCAAGCGCACCGGCGCGCCCTCGCTCGCGGCGATGCGCGAACGGGGGGAGGACGGGCTCGCGGTTGCGGCGGGGGTGCGGGCAATGCTGGCGGGGGACCCCCGGACAGCGCCGCGGCCCGAACGCTTGCCGCCCCGCGCCATCCTCCCCAGATATCAACCATGTACGGCGTCCAATCCCATCCGCGCGACCGGATCCTGTCCGCCGCCGGCGCCGCTGCCCTGTGTGCAGCATTGGGCTATGCGCTGATCCTCGGCCTCGGCGTCAGCCTCCCGTCGGCGATCCCCGACGCGCTCAAGACCTTCGCGGTCGGGCCGCCGCCCCCGCCGCCGCCATTAGAAAAAGTCGTACCCCGCCCGGCGAAGAGCCACCGGCCCGAAGGCGCCGCATCACCCGCCAATTTCCGGTCAAAGGCGACCGAACTCGTCGCGCCCATCCCGATCGTCCCACCCGTCATCCCGCCGCCGATCGTCGCCGCGCTCAAGCCCGGCGTCGGCAGTGCGGCGACGACCGGCGCCGCGCCGGTCCCGGGGCCCGGCACCGGCGCGGGCGGTGAGGGCAACGGTACGGGCAGCGGCCGTTATGGCGACGGCGACGGCGATGGCGGTGACGAGAGCCCGCCGCGGCTGTTGAAGGGGCGGTTCCGGAACAGGGACTTCCCCAATGCGGAGGCGATCATCGGCGCGGGTGGCGTGGTCGGTGTCCGCTACACCGTCGAGACGAACGGCCGCGTCACCGGGTGCAGCATCACGCGCTCGAGCGGCAATGCAGTGCTCGACGCGACCACCTGCCGGCTGATCAAGCTGCGCTTTCGCTATCGCCCCTGGCTCGATGCCGCAGGGCGCCCGGTCCGCTCGACCGTCGTCCACAATCAGGAATGGGTCAACGAACTCGGCCCCCCCGAGGACGACGACTGATCCCTTGCCGCCGCCCGACGCGGCGGGCACGATGGCGCGGCATGATCACCGCCCTGCTCCTGATCGCCGCACAGGCAAGCGCGGTGCCCGTCGCCCCCGATCCGCGTATCGCCGCGCGCGTCGACCGGGTGCTCCGGAAAACCCCGGTGATCGACGGCCATAACGACCTCGCCTGGGAAATCCGTGACGTGCACGGCGCCAGAGTCGAATCGCTCGATCTCGCCAAGGACACGCGCCCGCTTCAGACGGACATTCCCCGCCTGCGCAAGGGCCGCGTCGGCGCGCAATTCTGGTCGGTGTGGATCCCCGCCGACACGACCGGTCCGCGCGCGGTCGAGATGACGCTCGAACAGATCGACATCGTCCGCCGGTTCGTCGCCGCGAACCCTGCCGCGCTCGAACGCGCGACCAGCGCCGCCGATATTCGCCGGATCGAGAAGGCGGGGCGGATCGCGTCGCTGATCGGGGTCGAGGGCGGGCACCAGATCGACGGGCGCCTCTCCGTGCTGCGCCAGTACCGCGCGCTCGGCGTCGGTTACATGACGCTGACGCACGGCAAGAGCCTGAACTGGGCGGACAGTTCGACCGATGCGCCGCGCGCGAACGGGCTCACCGATTTCGGCCGCGCGGTCGTCGCCGAGATGAACCGGATCGGCATGATCGTCGATGTCAGCCACGTCTCCGACGCGACGATGCGCGCAGTCCTCGCCGTCGCCAGGGCACCGGTGATGGCCTCGCATTCCAGCGCCCGCGCGCTGACCGACGCACCGCGCGACATTCCTGACGACCTGCTCGCCGCGATCGGCGCGAACGGCGGGATCGTCATGGTCAATTTCTACCCCGCCTTCGTCTCAACCGCGTGGCGGGCCTGGGATGCCGACCGGACCGCTTTTGCCAAGCGCGAGTACGTGCCCGCCAACATCTATGGCGCCCGCGCGCCCGGTCCGCTGCTTGCCTGGGATCGCGACCATCCCGAACCGCGTGTCACCGCCGCGACCGTTGCGGATCATGTCGAGCATATCGCGCGGGTGGCTGGCCGCGATCATGTCGGCCTCGGCGGCGATTATGACGGCATCAACGGTACCGGGCCCGAGGGGATGACGGGCGTCGACGGCTATCTGCTGCTGTTCGCCGAACTCGCGCGCCGCGGCTGGAGCGATGCCGACATGGCCAGGCTCGCTGGCGGCAACATGCTCCGCGTCATGGATGCCACCGACGCGGTCGCGCGGTCGCTGTCCGCGCTGCCGCCGGGCGACGCGATCGATATCGCCTCGCGCTGAGGTTCAGGGCACCGGCATCCGCGGTGCTGCCACCGGCTCGATCCGCAATGGTGGCACCGCGCGCAGCCTCAGGCCGATCGCCAGCGCCGCACCGCCAACGACCAGGCAAAAGCCCGTCACGCCGGGCCAGCCGGCATGCGTCCACGCGAACCCGCCCGCCGAGCCCAGCACGCTCGACCCCATATAATAGAAGAAAAGATAGAACGCAGCCGCCTGCCCGCGCGCGCCACCGCCCGCGACGCTCTGTGCCCGCCGCCCGACCCACGCGCTCGCGATCGAATGCGCGCCGAAAAAGCCGATCGTCACCACCGCGATCCCGGCGATCACCAGCGCCAGCGGCTGCATCGCGGTCAGCGCGACACCGCCGATCAGCACCACCACCGGCACCCAGAAGATCGTCCGCCGCCCCAGCCTGCCGGCGAGCGTCCCGAACCGCGCCGAGCTGATCGACCCGAGGACATAGAGCAGGAACACCGCGCCGACCGCCGACTGGCTGAGCCCGTAAGGCGGCCCCATCAGCCGGAATCCTGCATAATTGTAGACGGTGACGAACACCCCCATCAGCAGGAACGCCTCGAGATACAGCAGCGGCATCGCCCGGTCCGCGAACAGCGCGCGCGCATCGCGGACCAGCGCCGCCGGGCGGCCCGCGCTGGGATGGAAGTTGCGCGACGGCGGGGCGAGCCGGCGAAACGCTTCGGCCATCGCCAGCCCCGCGACCCCGACCGCGGCGATCGCGAACCGCCAGCCGCCGAAATCGGCAACCAGGCTCGCGACCAGCCGCCCGCCCATCCCGCCAATCGCGCTGCCCGCGATATACAGCCCCATCGCACCGCCCACCGACGCCGAATCGACCTCCTCGGCGACATAGGCCATCGCCACCGCCGGCACTCCAGCGAGCGCGAGCCCGGTCAGGAAGCGCAGCACGAGCAACCCGCTCCACCCCGGCACCAGCGCGGTCGCGAGCGTCAGTGCACCCGCTGCAAACATCGCCGCGATCATCAGCGGCCGCCGCCCGAGCCGGTCGGACACAAGGCCTGCGAACAGGATTCCGATCGCGAGCGGCCCCGTCGCGAGCGAGACCGCAAGCGACGCCGCCTCCGCGCTCAGCCCGAACTGCGCGGCGAACGACGGCAGCAAGGGCTGCACCGAATAGAGCAGCGAGAAGGTCGAGAACCCCGCGAACAACATCGCCAGCGTCAGCCCCCGATAGGCCGGCGTGCCCGCCGCGATCCCCGTCCCTGAAATGTCAGAATCCCCGCAGGAAGCTGTCGACATTGTGGCCGAGCGCATCGACCGCATAGCCGCCCTCCATGACGATCGCAGTCGGCCAGCCGCGCGCCGCGATATCGCGCGCGAGCACCGCATAATCGGGCGTGGTCAGCGAAAAGTGCGAGATCGGATCCCCCTCCCACGTATCGGCGCCGAAGCTGACGACGAGCAGCCCGGGATCGAACGCCGCGATCGCGTCGAGCGCGGTCGTCTGCGCTGCGCGAAACGCGTCGATCGTCGTGCCGTGGGGCAAAGGCAGGTTGAGCGTCGCACCGCGACCGTCGCCATCCCCCGTCTCGTCCGCATGCCCCCAGAAGAACGGATAGTCGGTCCGGGGATCGGCATGGACCGAGGCGTAGAACACATCGCCGCGGTCGTAGAAGATGTCCTGCGTGCCGTTGCCGTGATGATAGTCGATGTCGAGGATCGCGACGCGTGCGACACCCGCGTCGCGCGCCGCCTGTGCCGCGATCGCCGCGGTGTTGAGATGGCAATAGCCGCCGCAATAGTCCGCGCCCGCATGATGGCCGGGCGGCCGGCACAGTGCGAACGCCGCGCCGTCGCCCTCCAGCACCGCGTGCGTCGCGGCCAGCGCGGACTGCGCGCTGCCATAGGAGGCGGCCCAGCTGTCGGGGGTGATCGGCGTCGTCGCATCGAAGCTGTGCGCCCCGATCAGCGCATCGATCCGCGTCAGGTCGAGCGGTCGCCGCCCGCGAATCGGAAACGCATAAGGTATCGCATCGCCCATTCGCCCCGCCTCGCGCCACAAACGCGCCGCGTCCTTCAGGAACGCGACATAGGCCGGCGAATGCACCGCGAGGATCGCCGTCTCGCCGCGATCTGCCGGTGTCTCGACCGGCCCCAGCGCCGCCAGGATCGCATCGACCCGCGCGGGCATCTCCGCATAGGCCGTGAAGCCGCCATTGTGCAGCTCCTGCGTCGGCGCATGCGCCCGCTGCCGATCGTCGAAGAACATGCGCATCGGTCTGTTACCTTGTCAGAGATGTCAGGCAGCGGGGCGGGCGAGCGCCTCCGCGATCAGCTTGCGCGAATTGTCGATCCCGTACAGCGCGATGAAACTGCCCATCCGCGGTCCCTGTTCGGAGCCGAGCAGCGTCTCGTACAGCGCCTTGAACCAGTCGCGCAGGGTCTCGAACCCGCCGGTCTTGCCGATCTCGTAGACGATGTTCTGCACATCCTCCGCGCTCGCATCGGCGGGCAGCGCGGCGAGTTCGGCATCGAGCCGTTCGAGCGCCGCGATCTCGACCCCTTCGGGCGCACGCCGCTTGAGCGTCGGCGCGACAAAATCGCGGCCGTACGCCAGCGCATGGTCGATCAGCTTGTCGAGCTCGGGATAGCTCTCCGCCGACGCATCGGGGACATAGTTCGCCAGATAGCCCCAGACCTGCGCCTTGCTCGCATCGCCCATCACGCCGACGAGGTTGAGCAGCAGCCCGAACGTCACCGGCAACTCGCCCTCGGGGAGCTTGCCGTCATGGATGTGATGCACCGGATTGCCGAGCTTCTGCTTCAGGTCCTGGCCGGCATAATTGCCGCGGAACTGCCAATATTCGTCCACCGCGCGCGGGATCACGCCCATATGCAACGACTTCGCCTTCTTCGGCTCGCGATACGCGTAGAACGCCAGCGATTCCTGCGGGCCATAGGTCAGCCACTGGTCGAGGCTGAGGCCATTGCCCTTGGACTTCGAGATCTTCTCGCCATTCTCGTCGAGGAACATCTCGTAGTTGAAGCCCTCGGGCGGGCGGCCGCCGAGTACGCGCGCGATCTTCGACGACTGGGTCACCGAATCGATCAGGTCCTTGCCCGCCATCTCGTAATCGACGCCGAGCGCGACCCAGCGCATCGCCCAGTCGACCTTCCACTGGAGCTTGGCCTTGCCGCCCAGCACCGACTGCTCGATGCGTTGGCCTTCATCGTCGAACGCGATCAGGCCCGCCTCGGCATCGATCACCTCGATCGGCACCTGCAGCACGATGCCGCTGGTGGGCGAGATCGGCAGCACCGGTGAATAGGTCGCGCGGCGCTCGGCGCGGAGCGTCGGCAGCATCACGTCCTGGATGCCCTGGAAATGCCGCAGCACCCCCTTCAGCGCCTCGTCGAAACGCCCGCTCGTGTAATAGTCAGTCGACGACGCGAACTCGTAATCGAAGCCGTAGCGATCGAGGAATTCGCGCAGAATCGCGTTGTTATGCGCGGCAAAGCTCGAATGCGTGCCGAACGGATCGGGGATCTGGGTCAGCGGCTTGCCGAGATGCTCGCGCAGCATGTCGCCATTGGGGACGTTGTCGGGCACCTTGCGCAACCCGTCCATGTCGTCCGAAAACGCAATCAGCCGGGTCGGCGTATCGCTCAGTGCATGGAAGGCGTTGCGCACCATCGTCGTGCGCAGCACTTCGTTGAATGTGCCGATATGCGGCAGGCCCGACGGGCCATAGCCGGTTTCGAACAGGATCGGCGCGCCCTGCTTGCCCTGCGGATAGCGCTTGAGGAGTTTGCGCGCCTCCTCATACGGCCAGGCTTTGGATTCCAGGGCGGCGGTGCGGAGCTCGTCGGTCATGCCCCGCGCCCTAGCGCGAAGGTACGAGTCTGCAAAGTCCGCGACCGCCCGGTAGCGTTAGGGCCGCGTGCGGCCCGTACCCGTATTGGCGCCACCGCCGCCGCCCGTGCCGGGGGCACCGACCGAGCCGATATTGCCGAACAGATCCTGGAAGAAGCCGCGCTGGCGACCCAGCGTCGGCGTCGTCTTGCCATCGGGGCTGATCGACGCGACCTGATCGAGCCCGCCGCGACGGATCGCGGTGACGGTGCCCTGCTGGTCGAAGCTGATCTGCAGCGTGATCTGCGCGTTCGGGCGCGGGTTGCGGAACGCCAGGTTGCGGCTGTCGCGCGCCAGATAATACCAGTCGCCCTGGTCGAACTGTCCCGCGAGCGTCGGCTTGCCGAGCGTCTGGAGCACCGACTGACGGTTGTCGACGCCAGGCTGGACCGAGTTGACGAGGTCGACATCGACCACATAGCCCTGATGCGAGCGAAGCTGCGTGCAGCCTGCGCTCGTCAGGCCGACGAGCGCGAGCGCCGCGACGCTGGCCGTACGGCGTGTCAGGCGGAATGAAAGGACGCTCATATACTCTCCCGGGGCGGGGTCACGCGATACTGGCGGCAGCACGATTGCATCGGCCGCGGATCGCCTCGATATGCGAGGTTGCGCAGGCAAACAAGCCGCCGCGCATTGGCGACGGGAAGGCGACAGGATTTGGGCTGGTTCGGCAGGCTATTGGGCGAGAAGCACGACGAGGCGCTGCCACTTTATACCGCGGTCGTGCAGCGCGCGCGCGCGGAGCACTGGTATCGCGACGGGCAGGTGCCCGACACGGTCGACGGCCGCTTCGACATGATCGCCGCGGTGCTCGCGCTCGTCATGCTGCGGATGGAATCGGAGCCATCGGGTGGTGAGCCCGCCGCGCGACTCGCGGAACGCTTCGTCGACGACATGGACGGGCAGCTTCGTGAGCTCGGGATCGGCGACATCATCGTCGGCAAGCATATCGGCCGGATGATGAGCATGCTCGGCGGGCGGCTTGGTGCCTATCGCGACGGGCTCGCGGCCGGTGATCTCGACGGACCGCTGGTCCGCAACCTCTATCGCGGTGATCCGCCCGCGCCCCCCGCGCTCGCGCATGTCCGCACGGCACTCACCGACTTCCACGCCGCACTCGCCGGTGTCCCGCTATCAACCTTACTCGCCGGAGAGCTGCCATGACCCCCGAATTCAGCCGCCCCGAGCGACTCGACACGATTGGCGAGCGCGATCGCAGCGTGACCTTCGCCGCAACGCCCGAGGAACGCCGCAAGCTTGCCGCACGGTTTGCGATCCTGTCCGTCGACTTGCTCGAGGCGCACTTCACGATCCGACGCGATACGAGTGGGATCGTCGCCAAGGGACATGTGACGGCAAAGGTCGTGCAGGCCTGTTCGGTGACCGACGAACCGCTCACCGCGACGATCGACGAACCCGTCGCGCTGCGCTTCGTTGATGATTTCGGCGCGGTCGACGGCGAGATCGAATTGTCGGACGATGCGCTCGACACTGTGCCGATCGATGGCGGTGCGGTCGATCTGGGGGAAGCGGCGGCCGAGACGCTCGCGCTCGCGCTCGATCCCTTTCCCCGCGGCCCCAATGCCGCGGCCGCACTGCGCGCCGCCGGGGTGATCAGCGAAGATGAATATCAGCCGGTCAACGCGTTTTCGGGGCTGAAGGCCCAGCTCGAGGGCAAGGGCTGACGAGTCCGGCCCGACGCGTCAGTCCGCGTCGGGCCCCAGCGTCGGATCGAGATCGCGCGGCCGGACGAAGCGGGTGAACCGCGCCGATCCGCTCGTCAGATCGTCCCAGTCGTCGATGTCGAACTGCAGCTCGGCAAGACTTGCGGTCGGATATTTGTCCTCGACCGCGTCGCGGAACGGGTGGGTCACGTCTGGGGTCAGCAACAGGACGAGATCCTCAAGCCCCGGATTATGCCCGATCACCAGCGCGCGATCGACGCCGCGCGGCAGATCGCGGACGAGGTCGAGAATCGTCCCCGCCGACGCCAGATACAGTCGCCGGTCCCAGTCGGGTGCCAGCGTGCGTCCATAGCCCGCGACGATCTCGTCGAGCGTCTCGACGACACGGACCGCGGGCGAGGCGACGACATGGTCGAACGCGAGCGACAGCGTGCGCATCTGCCGCCCGATGATCGTCGCGGCGCGGCGGCCCTTGGCGTTCAGCGGCCGGTCGAAATCGCGCGAGACCGTGTCGTCCCAGCCCGACTTGGCATGGCGCAGCAGCGTCAGCGTCTTCATGGCTCGGGCGTCATGATAAGGGTCCTCGGGCCGGTTCGCCCGCCTCATGCCTCAAGGCGGCGCGCGAGGAAAGCCGTGCCGCGACTCGGGTCACCGCTTCGTCGAGCGTCACGCGCGTCACCGGCACACCGGGCGGGAACGCGCTGAGCAGCCGCGACGGCATCGCCGCGGACAGCATGACGAACGCGCCCGAATCGTCCGCACGCCGGATCAGCCGGCCGAACGCCTGCGCCAGCCGCGCGCGGATCAGCCGGTCGTCATATACGGCACCGCCGCCGGCAAGCCGTCGCGCGGCATGCAGCACGGTCGGCTTGGGCCAGGGCACGCCCTCCATCACCACCAGCCGCAGCGATTCGCCGGGCACGTCGACCCCGTCGCGCAGTGCATCGGTGCCGAGCAGCGACGCGCCCGGGTCATCGCGGAAGATATCGACCAATGTGCCGGTATCGATCGGATCGACATGCTGCGCGAGCAGCGGCAGCCCTTCGCGCGCCAGCCGGTCGGCGATCCGGCCATGCACGCCGCGCAACCGGCGGATCGCGGTGAACAGCCCGAGCGTCCCGCCGCGCGAGGCGACGATCAGTCGGGCATAGGCGTTGGCCAGCGCGCCCACATCGCCGCGCTTGACGTCGGTGACGATCAGCACCTCGGCCTGCGTCGCATAGTCGAACGGGCTGAGCGCGGCGAACCGCGCGGCCGGGCGGGTGAGATGCGGTGCGCCGCTGCGCGCCTCGGCGATCTGCCAGCCTTCCTCCGCGCTGCCGCCCCCGGTCAGCGTCGCCGACGTGACCAATGCGCCATGCGCGGGTTTCAGCACGACCTCCGCAAAGGGCCGGGTCGGGTCGAGCCAGCGGCGGTGCAGCCCGATATCGAATTCGCGTCCCTCGACCCGGTCGACCGCGAGCCAGTCGACGAAATCGGCATCCGCGGGCCCGCCGACGCGCGCCAGCAATGAAAGCCAGGCCGCCACCGTCTCCGCGCGCCACCCGATCGACGCGATCGCGCCCTCCACGCGTGCGCGCGCCGGCCCGTCGAGCCAGTCGGGGGCCTCGCTCAGCACCGCCTCGAGCCGCCGGCCGAGCGTGACCAGCGGGCGCACCAGCGCGTCGAGCGCGGCGGCGGCGGGCGCAGCGGCCTCGATCAGCGTCGGATCGGGTTCGGCGAGTTCGGTCTCCAGCCCATAGCCCGCATCGCCCGGCTGTTCGGCGCGCGCATAGGTCAGTCCGCGCACCGCGGCGAGCAGCTCCTCGATCGGTCCGAACGGCGCGCCTTCGCCGATCCGCTGCAGCCAGCCCTCGCTCGCCAGCGCGCCGGCCGCGGCCACCGCCTCGCCGATCGCGCGATTGCCTGCCTCGTCATAGCTGGCGAGATCGGACAGGCGTGCGGCCAGTCCGCGCCGCCGCCCCCGGCTGCTGCCCTCGGGACCGATGATCCAGCGGCGCAGTTCGATCGTCTCGCCGCCGGTCAGCGCGGTCGCGAACATCGAATCGGCGGCGTCGAAGATGTGATGCCCCTCGTCGAACACATAGCGTGTCGGTCGCGTCGCGAGTTCGCGTCCGCGCGCCGCATTGACCATCACCAGCGCATGGTTGGCGATGACGATGTCGGCATCGGTCGAGGCGCGTGCCGCACGTTCGATGAAGCATTTGCGGTAATGCGGGCAGCCGGCATAGACGCACTCGCCACGCCGGTCGGTCAATGCGGTCGATCCGTTGCGCCGGAACAGCGTCGGCAGCCAGCCGGGCAGGTCGCCGCCGACCATGTCGCCGTCCGCGCTATACGCGGCCCAGCGCGCGACGAGCTGCGCGAGCACCGCCGCCCGCCCCGCAAAGCCGCCCTGCAACGCGTCCTCAAGGTTCAGCAGGCAGAGATAATTCTCACGCCCCTTGCGCGTGACGACCTTGGTCCGGCGGACCGCGGGATCGGGAAAGAGCCGTTCTGTCTCGCGTCCCAGCTGGCGCTGCAGCGCCTTGGTGTAGGTCGAGATCCAGACCGCGCCGCCCGCCTTTTCCGCCCAGATCGAGGCGGGGGCGAGATAGCCGAGCGTCTTGCCGATCCCGGTCCCCGCCTCCGCCAGCACCAGATTGGGCGAATCGCGCACCGCCCGCGGCGCGAACGCGGCCGTCGCCGCGGCGGCATAGGCGCGCTGCCCCGGTCGTTCCTCCGCGCCATGCCCGGTCAGGTCGTCGAGCCGCGCCTCGGCATCGCCGGGCTCGATCGCGATCGTCCGTGGCGCGGGGCGCGGGGCCTGCTCCTCCCATTCGGGCAGTTTCGAAAACAGCCAGCGTTCGTTGACCGCCGGCTTGGCCAGCCGTTCGGCGACCACGGGCGCCCAGGGCCAGCGCAACCGGTAGAGCGACTGCGCCGCGGTCCAGGCCCCCTCGCGCTCGGGCCAGTCGGCCGCGTCGGTCAGCGCCAGCATCGCCTCGGCCGCGCGCAACAGGAACGGCGCGACCTCGGCATCCTCGGTCGGCAGGTCGAGACCGGTGACGCGGGCGATTCCCTTAGGCGTCGGCACCGCGAACTGCGCCGGGCGCAGGAACGCGTAGAGTTCGAGCAGGTCGAGCCCCGACAGATCGGCATAGCCCAGACGCTGGCCGATCAGCGCGGCGTTGAGCAGGATGACGGGCGTGTCGGCGGCGATCCGGATGGCTTCGCCACGCCCGATCCCGCGCGTCTCGCCGCCCTGCGCGACCCAGATGCCGCCATGGCTGGCGTGAAGGGCGGGGTAGGCAAGCACGTTGCCGACCGTGCGCGATGCGGAACGAATTGGCAACCTCGCCGTGCCGAAAAGCCGCAATACCGGCTTGTACGAGGGTCTCGGCGACGATGGGGAGCGCTCCGCCTTGGCGAACAGACGCTGCGTCGCGCACCGGGCAGCGTGCCGGGCGATGTTCATTCGGTGCAATTTTCAGCATCGGTCGGCGGATGAGCCAAGTCATTCCAATATTCTGACGATCGGTCGGCCGACACCTGTCCGAAACGGATCATGTTTGGTCCGTTACGGCGGGGACAGCGGATAGTCTTGCCCGGGGAGAGGGCCGATGAGCGAGTCGCTGGGGATCATCGATATCATCGTGCGCGAGGCGGTGGCATTTGCTGCGGTCGGCTTGCTGATCGGCGGCATCGATGACCTCCTGGTCGACATCGCATTCTTTTTCTGGAAAATCTGGCGCGGACCGTCGACCTTGCCGGGCATGGACGCGCTGCCCACGCCGTCGGAGCCCGGCCGGCTCGCGGTGTTCGTGCCGGCCTGGGACGAGGTGGCGGTGATCGGCGCGATGCTGTCGGCGGCGGTGGCGCGGTTCGACCATGACGATTACCGCATTTTCGTCGGACTCTATCCGAACGACCGCGCGACGATCGACGCCGCGGCGCGCGTGGCGGCACGCGATCCGCGGATCCGCCTGGTCATCGGCCAGCGCGACGGACCGACGACAAAGGCGGACTGCCTCAACACGCTCTGGCATGCGCTGCGCCGCGCCGACGATCGCGACGGGCGACGGACCAAGGCGGTCGTGCTGCACGATGCGGAAGACGTCGTGCACCCACTCGAACTGCGCGTGTTCGATTCGCTGATCGACCATTATGCCGTCGTGCAATTGCCCGTCCTGCCGCTCGTCAAGCGCGGCTCGCGGCTCGTGTCGGGGCATTATGCCGATGAGTTCGCCGAAGCGCATATGAAGCAGCTGGTCATCCGTACCGCGCTTGGTGCGGGGATGCCGCTGGCGGGGACGGGGTGTGCGATGTCCACCGCGATTCTCGAAACCGTGGCGGCGACCCGCGACGGCGATCCGTTCGACGCGTCCAGCCTGACCGAGGATTATGAGCTCGGGCTGCGGATCGCCCAGCTCGGTGGGGCCGGACGGTTTGCGCGGATCGTCGACGATGCGGGCGCGCTGATCGCGGTGCGGGCGTTCTTCCCGGCGACCTTCGACGCCGCCGTCCGGCAAAAGGCGCGCTGGATGACCGGGATCGCGCTGGCGGGCTGGGACCGGACCGGCTGGGCTCGTCCGCAGGCACTGGCCGATCACTGGATGCGGATGCGCGATCGGCGGGCGCCGCTCAGCATGGTCGTGCTGGCCGCCGCCTATGTCGGGCTGACCGCCTGGGTCCTGACGTTCCTGGTTCATGCGATGGTCCCCGCCGCGCAGGGCTGGCCGGCGATGCCGGTCGTCTGGCTGGCGGGGGCGAATATCGGGCTTCTCGTGTGGCGGCTCAGCATGCGGATGGCCTTCACCGCGCGCATCTACGGCTTGGCCGAGGCATTCTGGTCGCTGCCCCGCTTCGTCGTCGGCAATGTCATCAGCCTGATCGCCGCGCCGCGCGCCGTGGTCCGCTATATTGCGATGCTGCGCGGCGCGGCGCTGGTCTGGGACAAGACCCGGCATGAATTTCCCGATCTCCGATCGTCGGGAGGGTGAGCGGGGCGCGCACGCTGCGCCACGGGTGAAGGGCGGGCGGCCGCTCCGTTTTCTCGCCGCCGCGCTCGGCGCGTGGGTCGTGATGCGGATCATGGTGCTGTCGCCCTATGCGGCGGGGGTGCTGTCGCCCGGCGAATCTGGCAGCCTGCAGCGTCCCACTGTCGCGGCGGGGAGGCGGCACGATCGGCAAGCTTCGCCCGCAGCCCGCGCCGTGGGTATCGCCACTACCGACCATCGTCGCGCCACCGACGATGCGAACATCACTGCTGCCGCGGCCGACCGGCCCGACCGGCGTGTCACGCCGTCGCGACCGCCCTACTGGACCATCGGGCATGGTGCCCAAGCGTCGCGCAGCCATGCCCGCGCCGCGCCGGTGCTCGCCGCGGTCATCCTGAACGCGCGTGCTCGCCCCGCTGACGTTCGCGCGAGGCACGCCGCAGATCGTGACGCCCAATTCAATATGGACGTCCAGCCCGACCTTGCGCCCGACCGGCAGGGCCGGATCGCGATGCTCCCGCCGCTCGGTCCGGCCGCGATCGGCGCGACCCGTGCAACTTCGCACGCGCCGCTGAGCGTCAGCGGCTGGCTGCTCGCGCGCGGTGGCGCGTCGGGTACGGTATCGGGGGGGCAATTGGGCGCATCGCAGGCGGGGGTGCGGGCCGTCTACGGAATCGACCCATCGCGGCGGCTCGGGCTGACCGCGCGGCTGGCAGCGCCGCTCGAGGGACGCGGACGCGAGGCGGCCCTCGGCATCGAATGGCGGCCGACCCGCTGGCCCGTCCGTCTGATCGCCGAACAGCGCTTCGTCCTCGACGGGGGCCGCGGCGGCCCGACGGTCGGCGTGATCGCAGGCTACGGCCCCGCCGAGATCGCACCGGGCGCGCGGATCGAGACCTATGGTCAGGCAGGGGCGATCATGCGCAGCGGGGTCGAAGGGTTCGTCGACGCCGCTGCGCGCGTGACGTACGGCTTCGCGGAACGCGGCGCGCTCCGTCTCGACGCGGGGGTCGGCGCATGGGTGAGCGCGCAGCGGGGGGCGACACGGGGCGATCTCGGTCCGTCGCTCGGGCTCGCGCTGCCGCTCGGCCGACGATCGGTCCGTCTCGCGCTCGACTGGCGCCAGCGTATCGCCGGCACAGCCCGCCCCGGCTCGGGTCCCGCACTCTCGGTCGGCAGCGACTTCTAGCCGGCCGCTAGCCCCCGCGGCCGGTTTGCGTATAACGACGCGCGTGGACCTGTATCTTCCCATCGCAAACCTGTCGGTCAATGCGCTCGTCATCATCCTGCTTGGCGGCGGTGTCGGGCTCCTGTCGGGGATGTTCGGGGTCGGCGGCGGCTTTCTGACGACGCCGCTGCTGATCGTCTATGGCATCCCGCCGACCGTTGCCGCCGCCTCGTCCGCAAGCCAGGTCACCGGGGCAAGCGTGTCGGGCGTGTTCGCGCATTTCCGCCGCAACGGCGTCGATGTGAAAATGGGCGGCGTCCTCGTCGCAGGCGGCATATTGGGCGCGTTCTTCGGCGCCTGGCTGTTCCGGCTGCTCCAGCAGAGCGGCCAGATCGATACCGTGATCGCGATCGTCTATGTCGTGATGCTCGGCTCGATCGGCGGCATGATGGCGAGCGAATCGATCGGGACGATCCGCCGTGCCCGGACCGGCCGCCCCGCCAAGCCGCGCAAGCGACGCCATCACCCGCTGGTCGCCGCGCTCCCGCTGCGCACGCGATTCTACGCCTCGGGCCTCTATATCTCGCCGCTGGCGCCGCTCCTGCTCGGCTTTTCGACCGGGATCCTGACCATGTTGCTGGGGATCGGCGGCGGGTTCATCCTGGTACCGGCGATGATCTATCTGCTCGGCATGGCGACGTCGGTGGTGGTCGGAACCTCGCTGTTCCAGACGCTGTTCGTCACCGCGGTGGCGACGATGGTGCATGCGACGACGACCAAGGCGGTCGACATCGTGCTGGCCGGGCTGCTGCTGATCGGATCGGTCGTCGGCGCGCAGATCGGTGCGCGGTTCGCGACCAAATTCCGCCCCGAATATCTCCGTCTCGGGCTTGCCGTGATGGTCCTGCTCGTCGGCGCGCGGATCGTGCTCGGGCTGGTGTGGCGGCCCGAGGAGATCTTCTCGGTCACGCTGTCGTGAAGCCGGGCGCGCCGCTCCTCCTGCTCGCGCCGCTGCTGATGGCGCAGGCCAAGCCGGTGCTCGTCCCCGACGTGTCGCAGCGCAATATCGAGATCGCCTACAGCTTCACTGGCGCCGAACTGCTGCTGTTCGGCGCGATCCTCTATCCCGGCGGGCGCCTGCCGAGCGGCGAGAGTCCCACCGACATCGTCGTCGTCGTCAAGGGGCCGACCCAGTCGATCGTGATGCGCGAGAAGGAGAAGGTCGCCGGCATCTGGGTCAACACGTCGCGGCTGCGCTATCGGTCCGCGCCCAGTTTCTATGCGATCGCCTCGTCCAAGCCGATCGGGCGGCTGGTCGACGACCGCACCCGGGCGATCTACGAACTCGGCCTCGACAGCCTGCAATTGTCGCCCGCGTCGAGCGCGCCGATTCCGACGCAGGACCGGTTCCAGCGCGGCCTGGTCGACCTGAAACGGCGTGCCGGGCTGTATTACGAGGCGCCGGGCGCAGTCGAGATCACCGATGACGTGCTGTACCGCGCGCGGGTTTCGGTGCCCGCGCGCGTACCGGTCGGGCGCTTCACCGCGGAAACCTTCCTGATCCGCGACGGCCGTGTGCTGGCCGCGGCGGTGCGCGACATCGACATCCGCAAATCGGGGTTCGAACGTTTCGTCGCGCGCGCGGCCGACCGGTCGGCGATCGCCTATGGCCTGGTCGCGGTCTTTCTCTCGATCTTTCTCGGCTGGGCGGCCGGCTGGATCGCGCGCCGGGTCTGAGGCCCACGGACGCTCACGCATTCTTTACCCGTGCGCGGCATGACTGCGGACTTCTGGCAAAAGCCGGAGGATCGAGGACCGACCGCCTATGACCGACATGCCCGCCGCCCATCTGTTCCAGCGGGCGATTGCCACCGCGGCGATCGCGGATGGCGCGGGGCCGGACGCACCACCGGGGGGACAGGCCGACGCCCCGATCGGCGTCATATCCGCGATCGCCGGGGCCAGCAGCCGGGTCCTGCTCGACCGGACCGCGATCGCGCCGCTGCTCGCGCACCCCGACGCGGTGCTCGCCGCCGCCGGCCAGGTCGGCAGCCAGGTCAAGATCCGGGTCGGCACCTCATGGATCATCGCCAATGTCCGCTCGCTCGCGCTCGAGGCGGCGATGGGCGGCGTCATCGCGGGGGAGATCGATTTCCTTGGCGAGGGGGATGAGGACCGGGCGACCGGCGCGTTGTACGGATTCCGCCGCGGCGTGACGCGCTATCCCATGCCGGGCTGCGAGGTGTTCGCGGTCACGACGCGCGACCTGCGCGAGGTCTATGCCGCCGAGGACCGCGCGAACATTGCGATCGGCACCGTCTATCCGACCGCCGACGTTCCCGCCGCGCTGTATGTCGATGCGATGCTGGGCAAGCATTTCGCGCTCGTCGGCTCGACCGGCACGGGCAAGTCGACCGCCGCCGCGCTGATCCTGCACCGGATCTGCGACCTCGCGCCGCAGGGGCATATCGTGATGATCGACCCGCACGGCGAATATGCCGCGGCCTTTGGCACGAACGGCGCGATCCACGACGTGTCGAACCTGCAAATGCCCTATTGGCTGATGAATTTCGAAGAGCATTGCGAGGTCTTCCTGACCAGCACCGGGGAACAGCGCCAGTTCGATGCGGACATCCTCGCCAAATGCCTGCTTGCCGCCCGTGCGAAGAGCCGGCTCGGCCAGGCGATCGCCAAGCTGACGGTCGACGCGCCGATTCCCTATCTGCTCAGCGACCTTACCGGCATCATCAGCCTCGAAATGGGCAAGATGGACCGCGCCGGCGACACCAGCCCCTATCTGCGGCTCAAGGGCAAGATCGACGAGATCAAGGCCGATCCGCGCTATGGCTTCATGTTCTCGGGGATGCTCGTCGCGGACACGATGGCGGCGTTTCTCCAGCGCATCTTCCGCCTGCCCGGCGACGGCCGGCCGATCTCGATCATCGACGTATCGGGCGTGCCGTCGGACATCACCGCCGTCGTCGTCGCGATGCTCGCACGGATGACGTTCGATTTCGCGATCTGGTCGCGCAACGAGCCGCAGCGACCGATCCTGCTCGTCTGCGAGGAGGCGCATCGCTACATCCCGAACGACCGTCAGGCGGAAAGCTCGGTCGGGCGGATCCTCGGACGGATCGCCAAGGAGGGCCGCAAATACGGCGTTTCGCTCGGTTTGATCACGCAGCGCCCGTCCGATCTGGCGGAAGGCGTCCTGTCGCAGTGCGGGACGATCGTCGCGATGCGGCTCAACAACGAACGCGATCAGGCCTTTGTCCGCGCGGCGATGCCCGAGGGCGCACGCGGCTTTCTCGAATCCATCCCCGCGCTGCGCAATCGCGAGGCCATTATCTGCGGGGAGGGCGTGACGATCCCGATCCGCGTCGCGTTCGACGATCTCGAGGACGCGCGCCGCCCCGCCTCGAGCGATCCGCTCTTCTCGGCGCTGTGGCGCGATGTCGGCGGCGAGGAGCAGATCATCGACCGGACGATCCTGAAATGGCGCGCGCAGGGCAAGTGAGCTGGCTGTCGGTCCTCGTGGCGAGTGCTACTCGCGGCGGCGCCTAGGCGGCGTAGTCGGTTTCGGTGATCTCGTTGTCCGCCATCAGCCGCAGCCGGTTGATCAGGCGGCATGCGATCTCCGGCTTGCCGGGCCCGTTCGGGGTGGCGAGCATCGGGATGAGCTGCTGGTCGACGAACGTGTCGGGACCCGAATAGGCCAGCGAAAAGCGCCGGAACCCCCGGTCGAGGCCGATCATGTCCGTGATGATCGTCACGTCGCTATGGCGCCGGTCGGCGCTCAGCCGCGCGAGCAGATTGGAGATCGCCGGATCCGGTCCCTCGACCAACTGGACGAAGTGCAGATCGGTGATGATCAGCGCGCCGGTGATGCCGGCCTGTGCGTTCCGCGCACTGGACTCGTTGACGATCTCCATCAGCGCGCGCTGATCCATCGCGATATCGGGCTTGATCTTGCTCAGATACAGCACTGTCCGCAAGGCTGGCACGGGCGTCGCGCGGGCGGGCCGGATCGCGGTGACGGGTGTCGGCCGGGGTTGCGGCCGGCTGGCGATCCGCAGGGCCCAGTCCTGCTCGCGGCGCATCGCGCGTCCCGGAACATAGCCCTGGATCGAAATGAGCCGTCCGGTCGCGGTCGAGGAGAGCCCTGTCTGCATGATCGTCACATATCCGGTAAAGCGATGGTGCATCCCGCCTAGCATGGCGCATGTCAGCACTGTAATATCGTAGAACTACGAACCGGACTTTAGTATGGGATCTGCGTCCGTGATCGGGACCCACAGCGCGTTAGTCTGTTCGAATTCGGAAAGATGATCGATCAATAGTGCACGCGGTCGACACGGGCATCTGCGGGGACTCGGTGGCGGATGCAGATTCGTACGGCGCGACGCGCGTCGCTAGGTGCCGGTGCGGACCGCGAGCAGGCGGGCGACCCGCGCCTTGAACGCGCGCAGTGCCGGGCCGGACAGCTGTGCCGCGCTCGCCAGCGATACCGATCGCGGATTGATCGCGCCGCCGTTCCTCCACACTTCCCAGTGGAGATGCGGCCCCGTCGACATACCGGTCGAGCCGACATAGCCGATGACCTGGCCCTGGCGTACGCGCGTGCCCGATGCGACCGCGATCCGGCTCATATGGCCATAGCCGCTCGCCAGACCGCCGCCGTGGACGAGCTTGACGAAATTGCCATAGCCGCCGGTCCGGCCCGCGAAGCTCACCACCCCGTCGGCCATCGCGTGGATCGGCGCGCCCCGCGGCGCGCCGATGTCGAGTCCCTTGTGCATCCGCGTGAAGCCGAGCAGCGGATGCACGCGCAGGCCGAAACCGGACGTGATGCGGCCGATCACCGGCATGCCCGACACGGCGCGGCGTTCGGTCTGGCCATTGGCATCGAACCAGCCGCCGCGACCGGCGTCTTCGCCCTCTGCAGTGGCGAGATCCGACTGGTTGTTGGTCGCAGCGGCCGGTGCGAAGCGGACGAGTTGCAGCGTGCGCCGTCCCTGGTCGATCCCGGCGAACAGCAGCGCGCCGATCCGCGTTTCGCCGGTCGCGGCGCGTTCGCGGGCAACGATCAGGTCGAAACGGTCCGTCGCGCTGACGTCGCGCCCGATCGACAGCCGTGTCGCGATCGCCTTGATATAGGTCTCGACCGCCTTGGCGGGCACACCGGCGGCGCGCATCGACCGGTAGAGGCTCGGTCCGGCGAGCCCCTGGATCCGTAGCGGAGTGCGATCGACCGCGATCGCCGTGCGCGTCATCGCCAGACCCGCTGCGGTGCGGTGCAGTGATACGTCGAGGTCGAACCGTGCGCGCACCGCGAGCGATTCGAGTGGGCGGGCTACCGTGCGATCCGCGCGCCGGCCCAGCGTCAGCGCGATCCGCGTGCCCGCCGGGATCGCGCCGGGATCGACCGTCTGCGCGATCAGCGCCGATGCAGCACTGGCGTCACGCCGGCTGACGCCCGCGCGGATCAGGACCCGGTCGAAGGCATCGCCCTGACCCAGTGTCGCGGCAAGATCGACGCTGGGCCGTTCGGGGGCCTGCGCGAGCGGCACGACAAGGTCGTTCGCCGCCATCCGCCGCCCCGTATCCGCGCCCTGGCCGAGCGGCGCGATCGCCAGTGCCCGCGCCTGCTCGCGTGCCGAACCGGCCAGCGGTGCGGGGACGCCGCCGGTCAGCGGACGAAAGCCGGGGGCGAGCATGACGGTCGCAGCGCACAGCGCGGTGCAGTTCGCGAGGCCGCGCCACCACGTCGCACTACCGATCGCGCTGCCCAGATCGGGCACCCAGTCGATCCGTGCTGCGGCGTCGTGCAACCGCGTGATGCCCCGGGGAATTGCGTCGGAACCGGTGGTGGCGGCGCGCCCGAAACCTCGGGCGTCGATGCCGCCCGCCAGCCCCAGTTCCTGCTCCGTCCCTAGATACACGTCGCGCACCTCGTGGCCCAAATTCCTGGCGCACATTTCCGGCCAGGCTCGCCGTTCCCCCCGGCGCGGGTCGGAGTCCTGTGCAGCAAGGGTCCTAAAGTCAAATTAACCCGCCGCACGCCAGCCACGCACGACGACGAGGCGTGGTGCGGCGGGGGCGGACGGAAGCCTGTGCGCGGAATACGGCGAACTTGTCCTGCCGGTCATTGCGCCGCGCGACCTAACGCCCGATGTTCAAGGCTATGAGTGACGATGTGTCCGGCGGCGTGACCGCGGTCCTGGGGCCGACCAACACAGGCAAGACGCACCTCGCGATCGAGCGGATGTGCGCGCATTCGAGCGGCATGATCGGCTTCCCGCTGCGACTGCTGGCGCGCGAGGTCTATGACCGCGTCGTCGCGATCAAGGGCGCGAACCGCGTCGCGCTGGTCACCGGCGAGGAAAAGATCATGCCGCCCGATGCGCGCTGGCTGCTCTGCACCGCCGAATCGATGCCCGACCGCGACGTCGCGTTCGTCGGGCTGGACGAGGCGCAGCTGGGCGCCGATCCCGAGCGCGGCCATGTATTCACCGACCGGCTGCTCCGTGCCCGCGGACGCGAGGAGACGATGATTCTCGGCTCCGAGGCGCTGCGGCCGATGATCAAGGCGCTCGTGCCCGGGGCGGAAATCGTCAACCGCCCGCGTTTCTCGACGCTTACCTATGCGGGCGCCAAGAAGATCAGCCGCCTGCCCAAGCGGTCCGCGATCGTCGCCTTCTCGGCCGAGGAGGTCTATGCCGTCGCCGAGATGCTGCGGCGGCTGCGCGGTGGTGCGGCGGTGGTGATGGGCGCGCTGTCACCGCGTACCCGCAACGCGCAGGTCGCGATGTTCCAGGCGGGCGAGGTCGATTATCTCGTCGCCACCGACGCGATCGGCATGGGGCTCAACATGGACGTCGCGCATGTCGCGTTCGCCAGCCTCAACAAGTTCGACGGCAAGCGCCAGCGTCGCCTGACCGTGGCCGAGATGGCGCAGATCGCGGGCCGCGCCGGGCGACACCAGCGCGACGGCACGTTCGGCGCGCTGTCCGATGACGGGCCCGGCGCGTTCCTGCCCGAAGAGGTGCTCGCGATCGAGGAACACCGCTTCCCGCGCCTCGAAAACCTCTACTGGCGGCAGGGTGAACCCGATTTTGCCAGCATCGACGCGCTGGTCGCCAGCCTCGAGGCGCGCCCGCCCGCGGGCGTCCTGCGCGCCGCACCCCAGGCGCTCGACCTCGGCGTGCTCAAGCGGCTCGCCGAGGAGGGCTGGGTGCGCGAACGGACGCGGCACCCGAAGATGGTCGCGCGGCTCTGGGCGGCGTGCGGCATCCCTGATTTCCGCAAGGTCGGGCTCGACCCGCATGCGCGCTTCGTCTCGCGGGTGTTCGGACATCTCAGCGAGGGGCGGGGGCATATCCCGCACCAATGGTTCGCCGACGAGATCGTGCGGCTCGACACCGTCGCGGGCGACGTGCCGGTGATCGCGGGCCGGATCGCGGCGACGCGGATCTGGGCCTATATCGCGCAGCGGGCCGACTGGCTCGCCGAGCCCGCGCACTGGGCCGCGCGCACCGCCGCGCTCGAGGAGCGTCTGTCCGACGCGCTTCATGCCAGTCTGACGCAGCGCTTCGTCGACAAGCGTACGACCGCGCTGATGCGTCAGATCGGTGCGGACGCCGCGTCGCTCCCGGTCGTGATCGGTCCGGAGGGCGAGGTGATGGTCGAGGATCACCCGATCGGCCGCCTCGACGGCTTCCGCTTCACCGTCGCCGCCGACGCGCGCGCCAGCGACAAGCGCCTGCTGCTCGCCGCCGCCGAAAAGCGGCTGACGGGCGAACGCACGCGGCGCGGCCAGTCGCTCGTCGATGCGCCGGATGCGGACATCGCGCTCGACGAGTCGGCGCAGATCGTGTGGGCGGGGCATCCGGTCGCCCGTCTCGGCGCCGGCCCGTCCTTCGCCCGCCCGAAACTGATCCTCGATCGCGCGCTCGACTGTCTCGACAAGGCGGCGCGCGAGCGGATCGAGACGCGCCTGTCGCGCTGGCTCGCGGCGATGCTCAAGCGGCGGCTCGCGGTGCTCGTCGATCTTGCCGCGCTCAGCCGCGACGCGGACGCGACCCCGGCGTTGCGCGCGGTCGCCAGCGCGATCGAGGAAGCGGGCGGGATCCTGCCCCGCCTGCCGATGCGGCTCGCGCTCGAGGCGGTCGATCCCGACGAGCGCAAGCGGTTGCGCAAAATCGGCATCATGATCGGTGCGCTCGACCTGTTCGACGTCCGCCTGCTCAAGCCCGAGCCGGCGCGCTGGCGCCGTATCCTCGCTGGCATCCGCGGGACGGTGATCACCGCGCCGCGCGACGGGGCGACCGTGCTCGCGCGCGGCAGCGACGGCGCGACGCTCGAGGCCGGGTTCCGCCCGCTGGGGCTTCAGGCGGTGCGCGTCGACCTGATCGAGCGTATCGCCCGCGCCGCGCATGATTCGCGCACCGGCCGCGCACCGTTCGCGCCCGACCCGGCGCTCGCGACCTCGATCGGGCTCGAGCCCGCGTCGATCGAGCGGCTGATGGCCGAGCTCGGCTTCAAGGCGCTGGCGGGCGACACGCCGCGCTGGGTCTGGCGCGGCCGCCCGCCCGCGCGCGCGGTCCCTGCGACGCCGATCGACCCGTCGCGGCAGAACGCGTTCGCCGGGCTTGCCGCACTGGTCCGCCATGGGTGAAGGCGCGATGCGGATCGATCGGTTCCTGTGGTTCGTCCGGCTCGCCAAGACGCGCAGCGCGGCCCAGGCGATCGCCGAGAAGGGGCATCTGCGAATCGACGGCCGCGCGATCGATCGCGCACACTGTCCCGTCCGGATCGGCAACGTCCTGACCTTCGCCGCCAACGACCGCGTCCGCGTGATCCGCATCGAGGCACTGCCGACACGCCGCGGTCCCGCCCCCGAAGCGCAGGCGTGCTATCAAGACCTGATCGCCGGCCAGACCCCCGCCCTCGACTAACCGAATCCTCCCCCTGGCGGGGAAGGATAAGCCGGCGGCAAAGCCTGATAACGTCTCGCAGAAGGCTTGCTATGATTGACGCGACGGGCCTGCGCGCATAGTCGCAGGCCGTTCGTCGCCGGGAAGGAATCCGGCCCAGGAGTTCTGCAATGACCTACGTCGTCACCGATGCCTGCATCCGCTGCAAGTACATGGATTGCGTGGAAGTGTGCCCGGTCGATTGCTTCTATGAGGGCGAGAACATGCTGGTGATCAATCCCAGCGAGTGCATCGACTGCGGCGTGTGCGAACCCGAATGCCCCGCCGAGGCGATCCTGCCCGACACCGAAAGCGGGCTGGAGCAGTGGCTCGAACTCAACACGACCTTCTCTGCGCAGTGGCCCAACGTCACTCGCAACGACAACCAGACGCCGCCCGACGCGGACGCGATGAAGGGCGTTGAGGGCAAGTTCGACAAGTATTTCTCGCCCGAGCCAGGCGCCGGCGACTGAAAATCGCACGAAATTCGTGTCTTTATGGCGGATTGGGGCACGAGGGCTGTCACGATCGGCTGGTAATTTTGTTGCAAAGATGGTAATTGGGTCCGTGACGGGCGCGATATGTCAAGTCGTCCGCCTGGAGTATGTTCGAACCCTATTCCTCCACGGTGCAATCCGGCGAACGCGTCGCTGTGGCACCGCGTGGAGGCATTGATCCGGAAAGGCCCCCAATGGCTGCCAAGGCACTGTCCTTCGACGTCGGTGATTTCGTCGTTTACCCAAAGCACGGAGTCGGCCGTGTGATCGAGCTGCAACGCTCGGAAATCGCCGGCATGACGCTCGAACTCTACGTCCTCCGTTTCGAGAAGGAGCGCATGACGCTCCGCGTTCCGACCAACAAGGCCGAAAGCGTCGGCATGCGCAAATTGTCTTCGGACAAGACCATGCGCGAGGCGATGGACACGCTCAAGGGCAAGCCCAAGGTCAAGCGCACCATGTGGTCGCGCCGCGCGCAGGAATATGAGGCGAAGATCAATTCGGGCGACCTCGTGTCGATCGCCGAAGTGGTCCGCGACCTGTTCCGCGCCGACGACCAGCCCGAGCAGAGCTATTCCGAGCGTCAGATCTTCGAAGGTGCGACCAGCCGTCTCGCCCGCGAACTCGCCGCGATGGAAGAGATTGACGAGCCCAAGGCGCAGGAGAAGATCCTCGACATCCTCCGCGCTGCCGCCGCGATCTACAACAAGGACAAGCTGCCTGCCTGACCGCTGGCGCTCCGTTCGATGACGCAAGGGCGGTCCCGCGGGGCCGCCCTTTTGCGTTTCTGGCCCGCCGGCCGATGACCACCACGGATTCCGCTTCCGCCTCTCGCCGATCGGGTGTATTGTTTGGGCAATACACAGGAGGATGCCATGAAGTATCTCGCGCTCGGTCTGATGATGCCGCTTGCCGCCTGCTCGTTCGGCTGGTCGGGGGACGATGACGGGGCGGGGGCATCGCCGAGCGGCACCGGCACGACCCGCACCTATACGGTCAGCGATTTCAGCACGATCGACCTGCGCGGTGCGAGCGATGTCGATGTGCGCGTGGGAACTGGCTTTTCGGTGCGTGCGCAGGGGCCTGCCGAGGCGCTCGACCGGCTGACGATCGAGCGGGACGGCGACACGCTCGAGATCGGGCGGCGCAAGGGCGTCAATCTCAACTGGGGGCGATCGGGCAAGGTCAAGGTCTTCGTCACGCTGCCGCGGCTGGCGGCGGCGGCGATATCGGGATCGGGGGACATGACCGTCGACCGGGTCGAGGGAACGCGATTCGCGGCCGATGTCGCAGGCTCCGGCAGCCTGGGGGTCGCGGCGGTGAAGGTCGACGATCTCGCCGTCTCGATCGCGGGCTCGGGCAGCGTCTCGGCGGCAGGATCCGCGCGGGCGCTGGCGGTCGAGATCGCCGGCTCGGGGGATGTCGACGCAGCCGGGCTCAAGGCCCGGTCCGCGCGGGTCGAGATTGCCGGCTCGGGCAGCGTCCGCGCGGTCGTCGATGGCCCTGCCACCGTCGACATGATGGGGTCGGGCGATGTCGACCTGGGCAGCGCGGCGCGGTGCACCGTGTCCAAGATGGGCTCCGGCTCGGTCCGCTGCGCACCGTGACCCGCTGCGCGCACGGCTTGCGTCGGTGCGCCGAAGCGGCAACGATCTGGCGATGATCCGTTTTCTTGTCCTGCCGCTCCTGTTTGCCTGTCCCGTTGCCGCAGCCGCGGCCGATCGTAGCGTGTCGGTGGGCAGCTTCGAGCGGGTCCGGATCGACGGTCCGTTCGACGTGCGCCTCGTCACGGGATCGCCCGGCGCAAAGGTCTCGGGGGATCCGCATGCGACCGAGGCGGTCGACATCCGCGTTGACGGTGCGACGCTGTCGGTCCGGCGGAGCACGAGCCGCTGGGGCGAGCGCCCCGAGACGGGGGCGCAGCGCCCGGTCATCGTGACGCTGTCCACCCCGCGTCTTGCCTTTGCCAGCGTCGTGGCGGGGGGGCGGCTGACGATCGATCGCATGAAGGGGCTGCGGCTGGATCTCGCGGTCAGCGGTGCGGGCAGCCTTGCGGTGAACGATGCGCAGGCGGACCAGCTGAACGCCACCGTCATCGGCACGGGGCGGATGACGCTGGCAGGGCGCAGTGCGCGCGCGCGTCTGACCGTCAGTGGTCCGGGGCTGATCGACGCGACCGCACTTGCCGTCGATGATCTCGTCGTCATGCAGGACGGTGTCGGCGAAACCCGCGCCTCGGCGCGCCGCACCGCGCAGGTGACGAACGGCGGTGCGGGCTCGGTCACGGTCGCGGGCACCGCCGCCTGCACGGTCCGGGCCGCGGCGACCGGCCCGGTGATCTGCGGCCGCTAAGCGCGCAGGCTAGATCAGCGCGAGTTCAGCGAGCTTGGTCATCAGCGCGGGCGGCATGATGTCGAGCCCGGTCGCGTCGCCGCCCAGATCGAGCGGCGCATCGGCGCCCTCCAGATACCGCCACCCCTGATGTGCGCGCTTGGGCCGGGCCTGAACGAGCACCAGTTTGGGGTCGATATGGATCGCGACGCGTCCGCCCTCCGCCTCGCCAAAGCCCAGGATCGGCGACCGCGCGATCAGCTGGTGCTTCAGGATCCAGTACATCGAGCCGCCTTCGCCGACCGGCCCCGCAACCTCCTCGTGCCGCTTGGGCAGGTAGCGGGTGGTGAGGAACACGGGGCCCTCTTCGCCGCGCAGCCGCAGGCGCTCCGCCAGATGGTCGACGCTGTCCGCGCCGAACGCGACTTTGGTGAGGTGAAGCGGCATCCGTCTGGAAATGGGCGCTAATCCGCGCCAGTCAACCGGAGCGTCAACCGTGCAGCCCCCACAGGCTGGCAAGGCCGAGGAACGAGAAGAACCCCATCGTGTCGGTCATCGTGGTCACGAACACCGCCGACGAGACCGCGGGATCGATCCGGAACTTGTCGAGCGTGATCGGGACCAGCACGCCGGAAAGCCCTGCGGTGATGTTGTTGGTGAGCATCGCCGCCGCGATCACGATCGACAGATCGGTGTTGCGGAAGATCACATAGGTACCCAGGCCGATCAGCGTGCCCAGCATGACGCCATTGGCCGTGGCGATCCGGAATTCGCGGACGATCATCCGCTTGGTGTTCGAACTCGTCAGCTGGTTGGTCGCGAGCGCGCGGACCACGACCGCGAGCGTCTGCGTCCCGGCATTGCCGCCCATCCCCGATACGATCGGCATCAGCACCGCAAGCAGAGCGAAGCTCGCGATCGTCCCCTGGAACAGCCCGACGACCGACGATGCGACCATCGCGGTGCCCAGATTGACCACCAGCCAGGTGAAGCGCGTCCGCACCGTCAGCCGGATCGGTTCGTTGATGTCGCCGTCGCCAGCCCCTGCCAGACGCAGCGTATCCTCGCCCGCCTCTTCGGAAATGATGTGGACGATGTCGTCGACCGTGATCATGCCGACCAGCCGGCCGCCATGATCGACCACGGCGGCAGAGATCAGCGCATATTTCTGGAAGCGGAGCGCGACCTCTTCCTGGTCCATGTCGACCGGGATCAGCGTCTGTTCGCGCTTCATCACATCGGCCATCGCAATCCCGCGCGGCGTGCGCAGCATCCACGACAGCTGGCACGTGCCGATCGGCTTGTGCGCGGGGTCGACGACGAAGATTTCCCAGAAATCGGTCGTCAGCTCCTCGTGACCACGCAGATAGTCGATCGCGTCGCCGACGGTCCAGTGCTCGGGCACCGCGATCAGCTCGCGCTGCATCAGGCGGCCCGCGGATTCCTCAGGGTAGCTCAGCGCCTCCTCGATCGCGGCGCGATCATCGGGATCAAGCGCGCGCAGCACCGCGCGCTGCTCGTCCTCGTCCATGTCCTCGATGATCGCGACCGCGTCGTCGGTATCGAGTTCGGAGGCAAGGTCGGCGACCTGGTGCGGCTCGAGTGCGTCGATCAGATCCTCGCGGACATAATCGTTCATCTCGGCGAACACGTCGCCGTCGAGTAGATCGGTGACCGCGCGCGCCAGCGCCGCGCGATCCTCCTGCGGCGTCAGCTCGAAGAGATCGGCGATGTCGGCGGGGTGCAGCGGCTCGACCAGCGCGCGTGCCGCCGCATTGTCACCATCCTCGACCGCGTCGAGCACGGCGCGGACGAACTCGGGCCGCAACCGGTCGTCGCGATCGAGTTGGGTTTCGGGCTGGGTCTCGGTTTCGACCTCGGGAAGCTCGAGTTCGCTCATGGCTGCCTCCCTTAAAAGCGTGCGCTTGGGCCCTAACGCGCCGCGCATGCATTTGCCAGTCGCGGGGTGGATCCCTATCTGCCGCGCATCAATTCAGGAGAAGACCCAATGGCCGATACCCCCGAAACGCTGACGCTGACCCTCGACGGCGGTGACGTGACGATCAAGCTGCGCCCCGATCTGGCCCCGAAGCATGTCGAGCGCATCGTCGAGCTGGCCAATGACGGCTTCTATGACGGCGTCGTATTCCACCGCGTGATCCCGGGCTTCATGGCGCAGGGCGGCGATCCCACCGGCACCGGCATGTCGGGGTCGGACAAGCCGAACCTCAAGGCGGAATTCTCGGCCGAGCCGCATGTCCGCGGCGTGTGCTCGATGGCGCGCACCAACCAGCCCGACACGGCGAACTCGCAATTCTTCATCGTGTTCGACGACGCGCGCTTCCTCGACAAGCAGTACACCGTCTGGGGTGAAGTCACCAACGGCATGGAGCTGATCGACGCGCTCCCCAAGGGCGAGCCGCCGCGCCAGCCCGGCAAGATCGTGAAGGCCCGCGCAGCCTGAGCTGAAGACTGTACCGGCGCAGCGAAGCTGCGTCGGAGACAGTCGAAGCCGGCCGGCGGAGCAACGCTCCGTCCGACGGCGCGGTTTAGCCGCGACGCGCTTCAAGTCAGGAGCGCGTCGCGGTTACTACCCCGACACTCTCTCAACCGTACATCCGGTATCCGAGCGGAGGCTGTGCCTCGCTAAACTTCCGCTAGCGTCTTGATCAGCCAGTCATGGAACAGCTTGACCGGCTTGGCCTGCAATGCGCGCGGGCGGCAGACGAACCAATAGCTGTACGGGCTCTCCACCTCGATTTCGAACAGCCGCACGAGCCGCGGATCGTTCGCATCCTCGAAATGGCTGGCATGCATGAACGCGACGCCCAGCCCCTGCGCCGCCGCTTCGAGCATCAGCGCCCCCGAATCGAAATGATCGATCGCCAGCGGCTCGATATCGTCGAGCCCAGCTGCCGTCCGCCACGCGGTGAACGTATCCGTCATGTCGCGGTGGACTAGCGCGGTCAGCGTCGAGAGCTGTTCGGGTCGGGTGATCGGATCGGCGCGGTCGAGCAGGGTGCGCGCACCGATCACATAGACCGAATTGCGATCGAGCCGCCGCGCATAGAAGGCCGGATCGATCTCGCGCGACAGCGCGATCACCGCGTCCAGCCCGTCGCCCAGCCGCGATACCAGATGCGCCGCGGTATCGATGTCGAGATGCAGTTCGGGATGCGACGCGCGCAGTTCGCCGAGCCGCGGGAACAGCTTCTGCGACGCATAGAGCGGCAGGATGCCGAGCCGCAGCCGCAGCACCTCGGTCGTACTGGTCATCGACTCGACCGCATCTGACAGCGAATCGAGCACCGGCGCGATCTGCGCGAGCAGGCGTTCGCCGTCGGCGTTCAGCACCATCGCCTGGTGCCGGCGCGCGAACAGCGGCTTGGCGATGAACCGTTCGAGGCTCTGCACGCGCCGGCTGAGCGCGGGCGCGGACAGCGCCAGATCCTCCGCGGCGGCCTTGATCGAGCCCAGCCGCGCGACCTGGACGAACGCCTCGATAGCCCCGAGTGGCGGCAGCCTCCGCATGATTCCTCCCCGACTCCCTTATCCGACTCGATGCATGTGATCCGCATCATTGGCCGCATTGAAGCCTACGATTGCAGTTAGCGCAATCGTAGCGGATCCATTCGCACTTGCAACATGAACCGCCTCGACGCAAAAAGACCTCGCCTTTCAGGCATCCTCTCCTAAAAACTTTCATGGGCTGGCCTTCATTGGCCGGCCCTTTTTTTGTCTTTTCAAGTCCTCGCAAGCCCGGCGGCGGCCCCCCATCTGACACGCTTCGAGTTTGAAGGAGTCGAGATGCCCGATAGCGAAACCCCGACGCGGAAAATCCAGGTGGCGAACGCGCGTCCCGAGGACAGCGGCCGCGGCCTGGCGCATCTGCCGCGCGCGCTGATGGCGACGCTCGGCATCGGCGAGGGCGACGTGATCGAGATCCTCGGCAAGCAGAACACGCCCGCGCGTGCCGTCGGGCCGTATCCGGAGGACGAGGGGCTCGACATCCTGCGCATCGACGGGCTCCAGCGCGCCAATGCGGGCGTCGGCTCGGGCGATTTCGTCGAGGTGCGCAAAGCCGAATCGAAGCCCGCGACGCGCGTCGTCTTCGCACCCGCACAGCAGAATCTCAGGCTCCAGGGCTCGACCAACGCGTTGAAGCGCACATTCCTCGGCCGGCCGATCTGCCAGGGCGACATCGTCGCGACCGCGGGGCATCAGCGCGTCGGCAACATGCCCGCGGGCGTCCAGCAGTTCATGAACGCGCCCGCCTATGCGCTGCAGGAGATCCGCCTCGCGGTGATCGCCGCCAGCCCCAAGGGCGTCGTCCATATCGACGAAAATACCGAGATCGAGCTGCGCCCCGAATATGAGGAGCCGCAGGACGCACGCCGCGCCGACGTCACCTATGACGATATCGGCGGCATGGCGCAGACGATCGACCAACTGCGCGAGATGGTCGAGCTGCCGTTGCGCTACCCCGAACTCTTCCAGCGACTCGGCGTCGATCCCCCCAAGGGGGTGTTGCTGCACGGCCCCCCCGGCACCGGCAAGACGCGGCTCGCGCGCGCGGTCGCCAATGAATCCGACGCACAGTTCTTCCTGATCAACGGCCCCGAGATCATGGGGTCGGCCTATGGCGAATCGGAAGGCAAGCTGCGCCAGGTGTTCGAGGAGGCCGCCAAGGCCGCGCCGTCGATCGTCTTCATCGACGAGATTGATTCGATCGCACCCAAGCGCGGGCAAGTGTCGGGCGAGGCGGAAAAGCGTCTCGTCGCGCAGCTGTTGACGCTGATGGACGGGCTGGAGGCACGCGCCAATCTCGTCGTGATCGCCGCGACCAATCGTCCCGAGGCGATCGACGAGGCGCTGCGGCGTCCCGGCCGGTTCGACCGCGAGATCGTCGTCGGCGTTCCCGACGAGCGCGGCCGCCGCGAGATTCTCGGCATCCATGCGCGCGGCATGCCTTTGGGCGACCGGGTCGATCTCGACGAGCTGGCGCGCACGACCTACGGCTTTGTCGGTGCCGATCTCGCAGCACTCGCACGCGAGGCCGCGATCGAGGCGGTGCGGCGAATCATGCCCAAGCTCAACCTTGAGGAGCGCACGATCCCGCCCGAGGTGCTCGACGACCTGTCGGTCACGCGCGAGGATTTCCTCGGCGCGTTGAAGCGCGTCCAGCCCTCGGCGATGCGCGAGGTCATGGTCCAGGCGCCGACCGTGCGCTGGGCCGATGTCGGCGGACTGGACGACGCTCAGATGCGGCTGAAGGAGGGCGTCGAGCTTCCGCTCAAGAATCCTGACGCGTTCCGGCGGCTTGGCATCCGCCCGGCCAAGGGCTTCCTGCTCTACGGCCCGCCCGGTACCGGCAAGACGCTGCTCGCGAAGGCGGTCGCGCGCGAGGCGGAGGCGAATTTCATCGCCACCAAATCGTCCGACCTGCTCAGCAAATGGTATGGCGAGAGCGAGCAGCAGATCACCCGGCTGTTCCAGCGCGCGCGGCAGGTCGCACCGTGCGTGATCTTCATCGACGAGCTCGATTCGCTGGTGCCCGCACGCGGCAGCGGCGCGGGCGAGCCGCAGGTGACCGAGCGCGTCGTCAACACGATCCTCGCCGAGATGGACGGTCTGGAAGAGCTCCAGTCGGTCGTCGTGATCGGCGCGACCAACCGCCCCAATCTGATCGACCCGGCGCTGCTTCGCCCGGGGCGGTTCGACGAGCTTGTCTATGTCGGCGTGCCCGACAAAGCGGGGCGCCGCCGGATCCTCGGCATCCAGACGCAAAAGATGCCGCTCGCGTCCGACGTCGATCTCGATCGTCTCGCGGACCGCACCGACCGGTTCTCGGGTGCGGACCTGGAGGACGTCGTCCGCCGCGCAGGCCTGGTCGCGCTGCGTCGCTCGATCGATTCGACCGACGTGACGATGGCCGATTTCGACAATGCGCTGAAGGAATCGCGCGCCAGCGTCACGCCCGAGACCGAGCGTGAGTATGAGCAGATGGCCGCCCGCCTGAAACAGGACGCGACCGCCATCCAGCCGATCGGCTTCGCCTTCCCCAGCAAAGGCGCGGCGTGATCGTCGCCCCTCTCCTTGACGGGAGAGGGGCTACCGCCCGCATGGTTTCATTCGGCGGGCGATAGTCGACTGGCCGAATGGCCCTGATCTTGTGCCATGTGTTGACATTACCGGGCACGGGTCCAATGTAACTTTCATGTACGCATCCGCGACACATAAGCGTTTCCTCGACCACGCCGGCCAACTCGCCGCACGGGGTTAGCCCGAGCTCGCGGCTATAGGCCGCTGGAGTTCGGGCTTTATTCGATCTGACCTTTGGACGTGCGCTGCACGCCCATGATCTCGAATATACGGAAACCACGCAATGTCAGGCCCAGCCTCTGAATCTGGCGATCACTCGCCAGCGCGCCGCGACGTCGATGAAGACGCCCTGTCTCCGAAAGCCTCGTTGCGGATGCGTCCCAGGCATTTCTTTTCGAAGAAATTCGATATGGAACTCGTCGAGGATTATTCGAAGGAAGAGGCCGATCGGGACGCTGCCGGGCAGCCGAAATGGCTCAACCGACTGATCCAGATGAACTTGTTACTGATGATCCTCTTGATCGGGGTTCCGCTGCTTCTGTACTGCATCGGAATGTCGGCGAAATAGCGGAGCCGCGGCCTGACGAATCCCGGGTCAGCCGCCCGACGCGTCCTTCGCCTCATTCAGCGTCACCCAGGCATAGCCGATCAACACCACGCACGCTGCGCCCGCGACCAGATAAGGCAGCGAATGTTGCGCCTCGTACAGTCCGACCCCGATCGACGGCCCGAGCACGAAGCTCGCGCCGTTGATGCTGGTCACCTTGCCCGCGACCGACCCTTGCGCATTCGCGCCGACCGCGAGCGAGGCACCCGCGGTAAAGCCCGGCCGCGTGAAGCCGAAACCGAGACTCGCCAGCGCATAAGCGGTCGCGATCGTGTAGAGCGAGGTCGCGATCCCCGTCAGCGCGGTGCCCGCCGCCGCCAGCACCAGCCCGGTCAGGACGAGCTGGCGCGGGGTCAGGTTGAGCCGCGGAATGATTCCCCATTGCGCGAGCAGCGCTGCACCCGCGCCCATCATCAGCACGATCCCCGTGGGCTCGAGCGCAAGTGCGGGCGCAAGGTTGAGCCGGTCGATCACCAGGAACCCGATCGCCTGCCCGGTCATCGCCTGCGCATGCCCCATCACCAGCCCGGCGATCATCCAGGCGCGGATGCGCGGATCGGTATAGCCGACCTGTTCGACATGCGACTGGGTCGCGGCAGTGACCGACGCACCGCTCGGCGCGCCGCCGATCGACGGATAGGCCGAACTCGCGCCGTGCATATCGTCATGCGGCGCGACGATCCGGTCGTCGGGCAGCATCCGCCGCACCGTGATCCACACCGCCACGCCGAACAGCGCGAACAGGAAGGCGGGGCCCGCCAGCCCTACCTCGAGTCCGCCGACCGACCCGAGGATCAGATAGGGCGCGATCGCCGGCCCCAGGATCGTGCCGAGCCCGAAGGCGGAAGCGAGCAGCGTCAGCGCGCGGGTCCGCTCCGCGCGCGTCGTCTCGCCCGCGACCAGCGCCTGCACCGCGGGCGGCGCGGCGGCACCGAATGCGCCATAGATCAGCCGCCCGGCGATGAAGCAGCCGAACGCCGCGGTCCCGCCGATCCAGTGGTTGATACCCGCCATCAGGAACAGCCCGCACAATGTCAGCGACACGCTGAACCCGCCGATGCCGAGCAGTATCATCGCGCGGCGGCCATGCCGGTCGGACCGGTTCGCCCAGAACGGCGCGGCGATCACCCACAGCAGCGCGGACACCGAAAACGCGCCCGCCACCGCGCTGTCGGCGACGCCCAGCGACCGGCCGAGCGCGGGCAGCACCGATTGCAGCGCGGTATTGCCCGCCGCGATCGTCAGCATGACGAGGAACATCAGGGCGAAGCGACGATCGATCCGCGCATCCTCGCGACCGGTGCCGGTCATGGCCGCGCCCAGTCATAGTCGCGCTCGACCCGTGCGACGGTGACGCGGTAGCGGTCATACCAGAGCGCCCGCCCGCGCTCGCGAATCGCGGCATGGTCGGGATCGTCGCGCCACGCGATCGCCGCGGCGTCGTCCGCCCAATAGCTGATCGTGATCCCCAGCCCGGCTTCGTCGCGCACGCTGTCGATCCCGCGATAGCCGGGTTGCGTCGCGGCGAGCGCCTCCATTACGGCGGCGGCCGCGGCATAGCCGGCGGGGTCGGTGCCGTTACGGTTCGACATGAAAATGACCGCCGTCTGGCCCGTCCGATCGTCGTGCATGCCCAATGCTTAAGCCAAGCCCGGGGGTTGGCAAGCGCGGGTTGCGGCACCGGGCACTGGTCGCGTTCGGTGCGGTTCGTCGCGTGATGCAACCCGCAGGCCTTGAAACACGTTTGGAATCCGTGCGACGGGGGGCTCAAAGCCTCGCGTGCGCGCGGGATCCCTGATCGTAAGGAACACGATGCCCAGTCCGACCACAGCCGCCCGGCGCGCGCGCACCCGCCCCGCCGGCGTGCCCTCCCCGTGGCAGATGTTCTTCACCGAATTCCTGAAACACCCTGTCATGGTCGGCTCGATCGTGCCGTCGTCGGACAAGCTGATCCGCAAGATGCTCGGCCGGGTCGACTGGGACAACACCAAGGTGTTCGTCGAATATGGACCCGGCGTCGGCACCTTCTGCCGCCCGATTCTCGACCGCATGGCGCCCGACGCGACGCTAATCGTGATCGATACCAACCCCGATTTCATCCGCTATCTGCGCCACACGATCACCGATCCGCGGTTCTCGGCGGTGCTCGGCTCGGCGGCCGATGTCGAAAAGATCGTCGCCGATCACGGCTTCGAATCGGCCGACTATGTCCTTTCGGGCCTGCCCTTTTCGACGCTGCCCCCCGGCGTCGGTCCGGCGATCGCGGCCGGCACGCATTCGGTGCTGCGCAGCGGCGGCGCGTTCCTGGTCTATCAGTTCAGCCCGAAGGTGAAGGACTTCCTCACCCCGCATTTCGAATCGATCGATCACGACATGGAATGGTGGAACGTGCCCCCGGCGCAGCTCTACTGGGCCTGGAAGGACTGATCCGTCAGCCGCGCGCGCAGCGCGGCGCGTTCGTCGGGCGAGGCATCGGGTCTCGCCGATGCGGGCTTGCCCGCACGCAGCCGCGCGCGGTCTTTTGCATCGGGCTCGACGCGGCGGACGCGGACTGCGGCCCGGCCGAGGCGCTCGATCCCGAGCAGCCGGGCGGCGCCGCGTGACAGGTCGATCAGCCGCGAGGGCGTGAACGGCCCGCGGTCGTTGATCCGCAGCAGGATCGTCCGGCCGGTGTCGAGCGCAGTGACTTCGACATAACTCGGCAGCGGGAGGACGGTATGCGCGGCAGAAATGCCCTTCACGCGAAACCGTTCGCCGTTCGCGGTCTGGTTGCCCGATTCCCGGCCATACCAGCTCGCCATGCCGACCGCGTCATAGCCCGGCAGATCGGCGGGCCGGTAGGTCGTGCCGCGCACGCTGTAGGGGCGGCCGATCTTGACCGGATAGTCGCTGACCGGGCGGTAGCGCGTCGTGCCGCAGCCGGCGAGCATGGCGCACAGCGCGAGGGCGGCCAGCAGGCCGGGCGTATCGGAACGCGGTGCGATTGGGATCATTATCCCTGCTAGCGGACACCCGGTCGAAGCTGAACCCCATTGCGGCGAACCGCCCGCGCGCGGGATCGTAGCGTTTGCTTAACCGCTTTACCCTACGGTTACAGTCTGTTCGAAGGTGCCATGACGCATTTCATTACCCGGTTGAGGCAGCTTCGGCACTCGGATCACGCGGTCGCCGCGGACGTCCGGGCGACTCTGGTCACCTCGCTCTATGCCTCACCCAAGTCGCTGGTGATCGGTGCGCTGACGAGCACGGGTATCGCCACGGTCGTGGCTGTCACCAGTGGCGATCGCTGGCTTGCCGGCTTCGCGGTGCTGATCGGGCTTGTCGCCGCACTGCGGATCATCGGCATCGTCCAGCGCGTGCCCGATCAACAGGCCGCTGACGTATTTGCTGTCGATCGGGGTGCCGCCGAGCGCCCGCGGGCAGGACAGTGGGAGTTTTACTACCGCATCGGCGCCTTCGCCTTTTCCGCGCTGCTCGGCATGTTCGGGCTGCTGACGCTGACCCGGACCGCGGACGGCGTGCTTCATCTCCTCTCGGTGACGACGGCGATCGGCTATGCGGCGGGGATTGCCGGACGCAATGCGGGCCGGCCGACGATCGCGCTCGCACAGCTCTGCCTCGCGTCGCTGCCGCTCGCGGCGGGGCTCTTGTTGTCGGGCGAGCCGCTCAACGCCGTGCTCGCGATCGTCATCATCCTGTTCGTGCTGGCGATGATCGACATCACGCTGCAGACCTATGAGGCCATCCTCGGCGCGACCATCGCGGCGAGCGAAAAGACCGCGCTCGCCGAACATCACGCCGCATTCGCGCGGCGCGACGACCTCACCGGAGTCGCCAACCGCACCGCGTTTCGCGAATGGTTCGAGCGGCGGCTGCACCGACTGGAATCGACCGGTGAGCTCCTGTCGATCCACTGGATCGATCTCGACCGGTTTAAGGAGATCAACGATTCGCTCGGTCACCTGGCGGGCAACGTGCTGCTGACCGAGGTTGCGCAGCGGCTCCAGACCGCGTTCGTCACCGATGGCGGCACCATCGGGGTGGCCGGTGACGCGATCGTCGCGCGGCTGGGCGGCGATGAGTTCGCGGTCGTCTGCGCGATCGGCGCGCGCGACGATGCCCGCACGATCGCCGATCATATCCTCGACCTCGTCGCACAGCCTGTGGCCTATGCCGGACGCCGGCTGACGGTCGGCGCCTCGCTCGGCGTGGCGATCGCACCGATCGACGGGGGCGACGCGGACACGCTGCTCAAACATGCCGACCTCGCGCTCTACCGCGCCAAGGAAAGCGGCCGGGGGGCCTTCTGCTTCTACGAGCCGGTGATGGACGAGAAGATCGAACGGACGCGCGCGCTGACCAGCGACCTGCACGGCGCGATCGCGCGCGGCGAGCTGTGGCTCGCCTTCCAGCCGATCTTTGACCTGGCGACGCATCGCATCCTGTCGTGCGAGACGCTGCTGCGCTGGGACAGCCCGTGCCATGGCAGCGTGTCGCCTGCTGAATTCATCCCGATCGCCGAGCAGAGCGGGCTGATCGTCGAGATCGGCGCCTGGGTGCTGCGCGAGGCCTGCCGTCACGCGCGCGACTGGCCGGACACGGTGCGCGTCGCGGTCAACCTGTCGCCGATCCAGCTCCTGTCGCCCGGGCTCGCCAAGGTGCTGAAGGACGCGCTCGACGCCAGCGGGCTCGCGCCGGGGCGGCTCGATCTTGAAGTGACCGAATCGGTGTTGCTCGACGATATCGACGCATCGCTGGCGGCGCTGTCGGCGATCAACCGGATGGCGGTCGGCACCACGCTCGACGATTTCGGCACCGGCTATTCGTCGCTCGGCTATCTCACCAAATTCCCGTTCCAGACGCTCAAGATCGACCGGTCGTTCATCACCGCGCTCGACGACAATCCCGCGTCGATGGCGATCATCCAGACGGTGGTCGATCTCGCCGCGACGCTCGGCATGCAGACGGTCGCCGAGGGTATCGAGACGCCGACCCAGCTCGCGCAGCTGCGCCGCACCCGCTGCACCGCGGTGCAGGGTTTCCTGCTCGCGCGCCCGATGTCGGCAAGTCAGGTGGCGAACCTGCTTGCCGACGAAACCCCCAGGATGCGTGCGCTGTCCTGAGGGCCGGGGGCGATGTCCGTCAGCCTTTCGGCTTGTCGAGCAGACGGGTCTGCGCCGCGACGAGCCGCCGCATCAGCTTGAGATCCCCCTCGCTGAGGCGCAACGCGGCGTCCGCCCACAGGTCGACCACCGCCTCGAGCTCGTCGAGCGTCAGCGGATTGACCGCGCGCGACGCCTCGTAGATCGCGCAATGCCCGCTGTGGCGACGCCGGTTCTGGCGGATATAGTCCTCGACCACCCGGCGGCCCTGGCCGGGGTCGGCGAGCGCGTGGACGATACCCAGATCATAGAGCTCCTCCGCGCTGTAGTTGCGCCCGCTGAGGATCATCTGTTCGGCGCGCGCTGCCCCCAGCCGCCGCGACAGGAAGCAGTGCGCCCCCATGCCGGGGAACAGCCCGAACACGGTCTCGGGAAGGCCGAAGCTCGCGCCGCGTTCGGCGACGACGACGTTGAACGACAGCAGCGCCTCGAACCCGCCGCCCAGCGCATCGCCCTCGACCAGCCCGATCGTCACGATCGGCAGGTCGAGGCCGCGCAGGTTGCGGTGCAGGATCTGTACGCAGGCACGGCCATATTGGACCAGCGCCTCGCGGTGGCCGGCGCGGATATGCTGTGCGAACAGGTCGAGATCACCGCCGAGCGAGAAGACGCCGGGGAATCGCGATCCGAGCACGAGATAGCGAATCGGCATCGCCCCGGAGGTGTGGGCGCTGTGGATATCGGCCTGCCACTGACCAAAGTCCGCGAGCAGCGCAGGGTTGAAACTCGGCCGCGTCCTTGGCCGCATATAGGTCCACAGCGTGTCGGCCTGCGGGTCGAACGTCACCTCGAGCTGGTCGAGCGCGAACAGCGGCGGGGTGGGGGCGGGGGCCGCGATCCCGGCTGTGGTCGCGGTTGCGGGCCGCGGGGCCGGCGAGAAATGTCGGGCGGGTAAAGCAAGAGTCACTGTGGCATTCCTTTGTAATCGCAGCGCAGTGCTGCACCGCCGAACCTAGGGCACAATGGCGGCGATCCCGCGGGGGCGTGCGCGCGACGCGCGTTAAAATCCGTCTCGCGCGACACCGCGCCGGTGCGCTAGGCGGGGTCGGGGTCAGGGGCGGTCGTGGCGCACGGCCCGCGACCCGGTGCTGGCCCCTAAAACTGGACGTTTGCCGATCATGATAGTGAGATGGATGCAGGCGGGGCTGGCCGGAGCGCTGGTTGCGGGGTTGGGGTTCGCGACGCCGGCTGGCGCGGCACAGACCAGTGTCGCACCGCCTGTTTCATCGCCGATCGCGCCGGTCGACACCCTGCAGCTCCAGCTCCCCGTCGACGCGGCGATGCAGGACGCGGCGGAATATGCGCGGCGTTTCGGCGTGCCGCTCGATGTCGCGCTCCACCGGATGCGGGCGCAGGCGGCGACGATTCCTGTCACCGATGCGCTGCGCCGCGAATTCGCGGATCGACTCGCGGGCATCGCGGTCGAGCATGACCCGGCCTACCGGATCGTGGTGCTGCTGACCGGCACCGACCCGGTCGCGGACCGCGTCGTCGAGGCGGGGGGGATGAGCGTCCCGCTGGTGTTCCGGACCGGCGCGGCGGCGACGCTCGACCGGATCCTCGGCCAGATCCGCACCTTCCAGGCGGCGATCCGTGCTGCGCTTCCGCATCCCCCCGGCATCGGTGCGGATCAGCGGACGGGTACGCTTGTCGTGATGGTCGCGACCGCGGACCTTGCGCTCGACCGGGATGGCGCACTTACCGCCAAGTTCGCCGATATGACCGGCGTTCCCGTGCGGATCGAAGCCAGTGACCGCCCGATGCTGCCGATGGCGCTTCAGACGAGCATAACGGCCATGCCGGGCGCCGCAGCGCCCTTGACCCCCGTGGCGACAATCCCGCCTGCCGCCGCAGTGACCGTGATGCCGGACGTCGCGGGCGGGGGGCGGGTGGTCGGGACGGTCGACGGCCGGCGCTATGTCTGCACGACGGGATTCGTCGTCACCGATGGCGTCGCGGATGCGATCGCCACCGCCGCGCATTGTCCCGACACGCTCGATTATGTCGGGCGGCCGCCGGCGGGCGCGGACCGCCGGGCGATCGCGCTGCCCTATGTCGGCCAATGGGGCTGGGGGTATCAGGACGTCCAGATCAATCGGGCGCCCGCGCTGCCGGCGACTGCGCCAAGGCTACCCGCCTTCTTTGCCGATACCGCCAAGACCAAGCTCAGGACCGTCGCGACGTGGCGCAACCGGACCAGCACGCGCGCGGGCGACTTCGTCTGTCACCGCGGCGAGCGTACCGGCTATAGCTGTGCGCCGGTCGCGATGGTCGATTTCGCCCCCGCGGGCGATCTGTGCGGCGGCGCGTGCCTGCCGACCTGGGTCGCGGTCGAGGGGCCGACGTGCAAGTCGGGGGACAGCGGTGCGCCGGTCTTCGAAGGGCAGGTCGCGCTCGGCCTCGTCAAGGGCGGCACCTACCGCGCCGATGGCAGCTGCCTTTTCTATTATTACATGTCGACCGACTATCTGCCGCCCGGCTGGACGCTCGCCTATCGCCGAGTGCAGGGGGCTGGTTAGAGGGGCAGGACGAACGCCGCCCCCGGAACCGCGACCCGGGCGACATGCGGCCCGAGCAGCCCGTCCGCGTCGATCGGCAGCAGCGTCACGCATTCGTCCTTCTCGTTCGCGATCACCATCAGGCCCTCGTCCTCCAGCAGCACGAAATGACGCGGATAGGCCGCCCCCGCCGGCGCATGCTGGACCAGCCGCGGGTCGCCTTTCGCGTCGAGCGCGAAGACCGCGATGCTGTCATGCCCGCGGTTGGAGACATAGAGGCGGTCCCCCGCCGCGTTGATCGCCAAGTGCGCGACGATGCTCGGACCCTCATACTCCTCGGGCAGCGTCGACACGGTCCTTGCCGCCGGGAACCGACCCTCGTCGCCGACCAGCACGGTCAGCGTGTTCGTAAGTTCGTTGGCAAGATACGCCACGCGCTGCACGTACGGATGCAGCAGCAGATGGCGTGGCCCCGATCCCGCTGGTGCGTGAAAGGCTGTTCCGGCCGCCCGGACACGGTTACCGCCCGGCGCCGGCGCCGGCGCCACCGCGAAGGCGCGGATCTCGTCGGTCCCCAGATCGGTTGCATAGAGCCAGCGATCATTGGCATCGAACCCGACCCAGTGTGCATGCGGGCTAGACTGACGCTCGCGGTTCGGACCAGATCCGCTATGCGCAAAGACGTGCGCTGGCGCGATCGGCAGGCCGTCTGAATCGAGATCCAGGACCGACACGCTCCCGCTCGCATAATTGGCGACGGCGAGCAGGCTCTGGTCGTTGCTCAGCGCGAGATGACAGGGCGCGTCCCCATCGACCGCCACGCGGGCGATCTGTCGCCATCCGTCGGCGGTGGCGCGATACAGGCCGATCGCGCCGTCATCGCGCTCGTCGACGAGATAATGGAGGTCATGGCGCGGCGAATGGACGCCGAAGGACACGTTCACCGCGTCAGGATAGGGCGTGCCGGTCGACCAGCCATCGCCGTGTCGCAGTGGGTGCAGCCCGCCGCGATTGGTGCCGATCCAGAGGCCGGCGGGTCGGGTCACAGGGCGTTCGCCCCGCGCCGACACCGCCGGGATCCTCCGACCAGCGGGGCCGCGCGGACGCGGCCCCGGGCGATCACTTGCCGCGCAGCGTGTTGAGCAGCGCGATGCCGACGACGCCGACCAGCGCCGCGGTGGCGAACGGACGATCCTTGGCAAACGCACGCGCCTTGCCGGCGAGCGGTGCGACGGTGTCGGTCGCGGTGCCGATCGCCTTGTTCGCGGTGCCTGCGATCTGGTCGGCGACGCCGCCGGCCTGGAGCGAGCTGTCGCCCGTCGCATTGCCTGCTGCCTGCTTCACCGAACCGAGCAGATCCTGGCCTTCACCCTTCAAGGTCGTCGTGTTCATGCTAAACTCCTATGCTGGACGGCATCCGGAACGAATGCGCTCGGACCGCTGAACGGCCGACACGCCAAGATGTGCCATCGACCTGCGCATAAACCGCCCGCGCAGGGTCGAGCGGCCCGTTACCAGCGATACCCGATCGTTGCCTGCACGGTGCGGCGGTTGCCGTACCAGCACCAGGCATAGTTGGCGAAGCAGCTCGTCAGATACTTCTTGTCGAACAGGTTGGTCGCGTTGACGCCGAGATCGACATTGGCGAGCCGTGGGCTGAGCTTGCCCAGATCGTAACGCAGCAGCGCGTCGAACACCGTATAGGCGGGTGAATAGCGCGCGACGCCGTCCGAATAGAAATCGGCATAGGTCTTGTCGACGTGCCGCACCGCGCCGCCGATCGCAAAGCCCGATGCCGGCCCCTCGGTCGGCGCCCATTCGAGGTTCGCCGAGATCCCGCCGCGCCCGACCGTCGCGAGCGGCAGGCCGATATTGGCGGCGACAACGTCCTCGACCTTCTTCACGCGCTGGCGGCTATAGGCGAGCTTGGCATTGAACCCGTAGGGCAGCGGCGCGCTCGCCTCGACCTCGACACCCTGCGACCGGACCTTGCCGACCTGGTCCGCGGTGAAGTCGGGATAGTTGACGACGACATTGGTCTGCTCAATTCGGAACCAGGCCGCGGTGACCAGGATCGCGGTACCGGTCGGCTGATATTTCGCCCCCGCCTCGATCTGCTTGCCGAGCGAGGGCTGGGCGAGGCTGCCGTCGCGCAGGCGCGCATTCTGCGGCTCGAACGAGGTCGAGTAGCTCGCATAGGGCGCAAGCCCGAACGGCAGCAGGTACAGCGCGCCCGCGCGCCAGGTGAATTTGTCGTCCTCCTGTGCCAGCCCGTCGCGCGCCTGGCGGGCCCAGTCCTGGCGCCCGCTTAGCGTCACGCGCAGCCCGCCGACCGCGATCTGGTCCTGCGCATAGATGCCCTGCTGACGCTGGCGGACATTGGCGGAACCGATGCCGAAGGACGCTTGGACATCGGCTGGCGTCTGCGGCGTGGGCATCGTCCCATAGACCGGGTTGAAAACGTCGATCGGCGTCCCGCCGCCAAAGGCCGAGAGCCCCGCCGAATGCGCGACCTGACGGTCGACCCCGAACAACAGGTTGTGCGTGACGGGGCCAGTGACGACCTTGCCCGTCAGCTGATTGTCGAACGTCCAGTTGTTGAGCTGCTCCCGCGTCGAATAGGAGGACCGGGCATACAGCGTCGGCGCTACCGCGAGCGGATCGACCGCGGGTCCGCTGGTATAGACCAGCCCCATCCGGCTCTTCACATATTGATAGCGCCCCGACGAGCGCAGCGCCCAGCCGCTACCGAAATCGTGATTGAAGATATAGGTCAGCGCGGCCTGTTCGCGACGGAAGAAGTCCCCGGGCTCGCCACCATAGAATTTGGTCGAGATCTTGCCTGCCGGGTTGTCGATCAGCGTCCCGAGCGTCGGGAACACCCCGTAATTGCCATTGAACGGATCGTGCGAATAGGCGCCGAGCAGCGTGAAGCTGGTGCTGCTGCCCGCGCCGGCGGTCACCGCGGCGGAGATCGTCTGGCGTTCGCGCTTGCCCTGACCCTGCGTTTGCTGATCGTCGGCGCCATTCGCGCTGCCATAGATGCGCCACAGCACGCCGTCCCCTGCGCGCCCGCCGATATCAGCGTCGACGCGGTACAGGTCGTAGGTGCCATAGGTGCCGCTGACCGCACCATAGGTTGTGCGATCAAGCGGCAGCTTGCTGACCTCCGCGACCAGACCGCCCGGGCTCGACTGGCCATAGAGCACCGACGCCGGGCCCTTGATAATCTCGACCCGATCGAGCCGCGACACGTCGACCTGCGGCACCGCATAGCCGGTCGCGCTGCCGAACTGGCGCAGGCCGTCGAGATAGACCGGTGCGTCGAACCCGCGCAGCTTGAACTGGTCGTACACCTCGGCGGATGCACCGCGCGTCTCGGGTGTCACACCCGCGACGAAGCGCAGCGCCTGATTGAGGTTCTGCAGCCCCAGCCCAGCAATGTCGGCGGCGTTGATCACGCTGATCGACTGCGGCGTCTCGACGATCGGCGTTGCGCTCTTCGTCCCCGACGACGCGATCGTCGTCGCCTTCTCACCAGTCACGACGATCACGCCGTGATCTTGCGGTTCGGACGCGTCGGACGCGTCGGATTCGTCAGTGCTTGTTGCGGCTGCCACAGACGCGTTGGGGGTCGTGTCCTCCGACACGGACCCGGCCCAGGCCGGTGTTGCGGACAGCGCGGCCGTGAGAATGGTGCCGGCGAGCAGCAGGCGGGCGAAGCGACGATCGGACATGAAAAACCCCTTTCCGGCTCGCTACTGTTGTCGCGACTGATTTGCAATAGCGTTGCGACCGATTCGCAAACCGCGTTTTCAGTGGCCTGGAAAAGCGGTTCACCGTTCGCGTCGGGGCGATGGTCCTGATAGGGTGTTGCCATGGACTTCTTCCCCGCCCTTACCGACGCGCACCGCGCGTTCGTCGAACGCCAGCCCGTGTTCTTCGTCGCGACCGCGGCCGAGGGTGCGCGGATCAACCTCAGCCCCAAGGGGATGGACAGCTTCCGCGTGCTCGACGCCGGCACCGTCGCCTATCTCGACGTCGGCGGCTCGGGGAACGAGACCAATGCGCATCTTGCCGCCGACGGACGCATTACGATCATGTTCTGCGCGTTCGACCGCCCCGCGCTCATCTTCCGTATCTATGGGCACGGCACCGCGGTACTGCCACAGGACGATCGCTGGGACGCGCTCTATGCGCAGTTCACGCCCTTGCCGGGGACCCGGCAGATCTTCGAGATTGCGGTCGATCAGGTGCAGACGAGCTGCGGATGGGGCGTGCCCGTGATGACGCTCGATCGCGAACGCCAGACTCTGTCCAAATATCATGCCGGACAGAGCGATGCCGAACGGCTCGCCGAATGGGCCGAGCATCCGCGCAGCATCGATGGTCTGCCGACGCGGGTGCCGACGGTCGCGCCCGGTGCGGCCCGATGAATCTCGCCGAGCTTGGCCGCTACAGCCGCAACGAGGCGCTGATCATCGCCGGTCGGCTCGAAAGCGAAGGCATCGCCGCGATCGTGTTCGACGGCGACATGGCGATCGGCGACGGCAGCGATCTGTTGATCCCGGTCCGCGTGATGGTCGACGCCGACGATTTCGCCGAGGCACGCGCGATTATTCCCGACCAGTGAGCGAATAACCGTCCGGCGGCGCGCTGCCCGTTTTTGAGGCAATCGGCGCGCGCTGCACAGTTTCTAGCGGCCCGGCGCATCCGGCACCCCGTTCCCGCCCCGTCCCGCACCTTGCCGGTAAACTGGCACGGTCGTTGCGTTGTGTTCGGCGTAACAAGGGGAAGGGGCGCGATGAAACTCGTCATTGCCATCATCAAGCCGTTCAAGCTCGACGAGGTGCGCGAAGCGCTCACCACGCTCGGCGTGGCGGGCATGACGGTCACCGAGGTCAAGGGGTTCGGCCGGCAAAAGGGTCAGACCGAGATTTATCGCGGTGCCGAATACACGACCAACATGGTGCCCAAGATCAAGGTCGAGGTCGTGTGCGCGACGAGCCTGGTGGATCGCGTGGTCGAGGCGATCCAGGCATCCGCCAACACCGGCGCGATCGGCGATGGCAAGATCTTTGTGGTCGACGTCAGCCAAGCGGTGCGCATCCGCACCGGCGAAACCGACGACTCGGCGCTCTGAGGGGAGGGGGACACGATGAAGCATGACATGAAGACAGCCGCCGCGGCGGTTCTGGGGTTCGGTGCCGCGCTGGTCGCCGCCGTGCCCGCCTTTGCGCAGACGGTCGTCGCACCCGCGGCCGCGCCCGTCGTCGCCACCGTCAACAAGGGCGATACCGCCTGGATGATGACCTCGACGATCCTCGTCCTGATGATGATCCTGCCGGGTCTCGCGCTGTTCTACGGCGGTCTCACCCGGTCGAAGAACATGCTCTCGACGATGACGCAGATCGGCGCGGTCGCAGCGCTCGCGATGCTCATCTGGGTGATGTGGGGCTATACGCTGGCCTTCGGTCCCGACGTGACCAATCCGCTGCTCAGCAATTTCATCGGCAGCCTCGACAAGGCATTCCTCAAGGGGATCACCCCTGCCTCGCAGGCGGCGACCTTCACCGCGGGCGTCGAAATTCCCGAATATGTCTTTGTCTGTTTCCAGATGACCTTCGCCGCGATCACGATCGCACTGGTGCTGGGCTCGGTCGTCGAGCGGATGAAATTCTCCGCGGTGATGGTGTTCGGCCTGGTCTGGCTGACGATCGTCTATTTCCCGATCGCGCACATGGTCTGGGCAGCGTCGGGCTATTTCTTCAAGGCCGGCGCGCTCGATTTCGCGGGCGGGACCGTCGTGCACATCAACGCGGGCGTCTCCGCGCTGGTCGCCGCGCTGATGCTCGGCAAGCGGATCGGCTATCCCAAGGAGCCGATGGCGCCGCATTCGCTCGTGATGACCGGGATCGGCACCGGGCTGCTCTGGGTGGGCTGGTTCGGCTTCAACGCCGGCTCCGCGCTCGAGGCGAACGGGTCGGCCGCGCTGGCGATGATCAACACCTTCGTCGCGACCGCGTCGGCGGCACTGTTCTGGATGCTCGCCGAGCGGCTGTCGGGTCACAAGGGTTCGGCGCTCGGCTTCTGCTCGGGCATCGTCGCAGGGCTGGTCGCGGTGACGCCGGCGGCGGGCAATTCGGGCCCGTTTGGTGCGATCGTGCTGGGCGCGATCGCCTCGCTGATCTGCTTCATGGCGGTGTCGAAGATCAAGCCGCTGCTCGGCTATGACGACTCGCTCGACGCGTTCGGTATCCACGGCATCGGCGGCATGGTCGGCGCGATCGGAACCGCGGTGGTCTATGCGCCGTCGCTCGGTGGGCCGGGTGCCGCCGACTATGCGATCGGCGCCAAGCTGCTGGTGCAGATTCAGGCGGTTCTCGTCACGATCATCTGGGCCTCGGTCGGCACCGTGATCGCGATCCTGATCGCCAAGGCGGTCACCGGCCTGCGCGTCTCGCCCGAAGTCGAGGTCGAGGGTCTCGACATCGGCGAGCATGGCGAGCGTGCCTATAACTGATCCTGTTCGGTAGCGGGCCGCCCGAGCCCGCACCCACGATGTTCCTCCTGCGGACAACCTGGCCCGGTGCGCACAACGCACCGGGTCTTTTTTTGCGTGTCGATCGCGGTGCCGGCAGGGTGGCCGCTAGACGCCGATGTTCCTGGGCGCCAGCCGCCGGATATCGAGCACGTCGACCCGCGAGAGCATCACCGCGCCGAGCGTCCGGTCGCCGGTCTCGACGAGGATTCCCTCCTGCGTCGCGCGCACCGTCCGCCAGGTGACCTCGCGCACCGCGATCCGCTTGCCGACACGCTTGACCGCGGCGACACGGCCATCATCCGCGACGGCAAGCGCGCCGCGCCCATCGGCGCCGACCACCGCGCCCGAGACGGCAAAGCCCGGCAGTTGCGCCTGCGCCGCCTCGGCGGCCTCCTCGGCGGTCTCGATCCGTATCACGCGCCGTTTCTGGACCGCCGCCCAGCCGATACCACCGACCGACGCCACCAATGCCGCGACCGCAGCCCCGATCACCGCGGGGCCGAGCGCGATCGGGATCATCGCGGCCCTGCGAGCGCGTCCAGCATCGGGCGGATACCGCGCAGGTCATAGCCTGCGTCCTCGGCCTGCGCGAGCAGCAGGTTGGGATTGCGCCCCGCCTTTGCCGCGGCCAGCGCCCACAGATTGCAGCTCCGCGTGCCTGACCGGCAATAGGCGAGGACGGGGCCTTTCGCCTCGGTCAGCGCCTGGGTCATCGCGTCGATCTGCGGATGCGAAAAGCCCGCATGCGTCACCGGGATCGCGACATAGTTCAGGCCTGCCGCCTCGGCCGCCGCACGGATCGCGTCACCCGAAGGCTGGCCCGCATCCTCGTCGTCGGGGCGGTTGTTGACGATCGTCTTGAAGCCCGCCGCAGCGATGTCCGCGACGTGCTCGACCGCGATCTGCGGCGCGACCGAAATGCTTTCGTTGATGTGCCGGATCATGCGGACTCGCGGATAACTGCCAGAAAGGCATCCCCATAGGCGTCGAGCTTGCGCGCGCCAATGCCCGAAAGCACGGCGAGCGCCGCCCGCGATGCGGGTCGCTGCGCCGCCATGTCACGCAGGACCGAATCGTGGAAGATCACATAGGGTGGAACGCCCGCGTCCTTCGCCAGATCGCGGCGGCATACGCGCAGCGCCTCGAACAGCGGATCGTCGACCGGGTTCGGCACGGCCCCCGGTGCAGCCTTGCGCCGTCGCTCGCGCTTGGGCGGCACGATCATCGACAGCGCCGCCTCGCCTTTCAGGATTGCCTTGGCCGCCGGTCCGAATTCGAGGCCGCCGTGCGGGTTCGTCCGCAGCGCATCCTTCAGCATCAGCGCGCGCGATACGGGTTTCAGCAACGCCACCTCGTCGCCCTCGACGATCCCGTAGACCGACAGCGCCTCATGCCCGTTCATCAGGCTCCGCTCGCTCGACACCCCGGTCAGGATCCCCTCGATATAGCCGACCCCGAACATCTGACCCGTCCGGAACACCGCCGACAGGAATTTCCGCGCGGTCTCGGTCGCGTCGACCGCATCAACATTGCCGAGGCAATTGTCGCAATTGCCGCAATCCTCGAGTCGCTCCTCGCCGAAATGCTTGAGCAGGATGCGGCGCCGGCACCCCGCGGTCTCGACCAGCCCGCCCATCGCGGTCAGCCGCTGGCGCTCGCCGGCCTGCCGCTCGGGCTCGACCTCGCCGATCCGCTGGCGGGCGCGCGCGAAATCCTCCGCACCCCAGAACAGATGCGCGATCGCCGGATCGCCGTCGCGCCCCGCGCGCCCCGTCTCCTGATAATAGGCCTCGATCGATTTCGGCAGCCCGGCATGCGCGACGAACCGCACGTCGGGCTTGTCGATCCCCATCCCGAACGCGACCGTGGCACAGATCACCATGTCCTCGCTCGCGACGAAATCCGCCTGGTTCTTCGCACGGACCTGCGGATCGAGCCCGGCATGATAGGCGCGCGTCGGCCGCCCGCTGCGTCCCAGCGCCTCGGCCAGCTTCTCGGTCGCCGCGCGTGTCTGCGCATAGACGATCCCCGGCCCCGGAATCTTCTCGAGGATGTCGGCGATCTGCCGGTTGACGTTGTCGCGCGCCGAGATCGCATAGCGGATGTTCGGCCGGTCGAACCCCGACACGATCAAGCCGTCCTGCGAGATCCCCAGCTGTTCAAGGATATCCGCGCGCGTATGCGCGTCCGCGGTCGCGGTCAGCGCGAGCCGCGGCACGTCGGGAAAGCTGTCGAGCAGCGGCCGCAGCAGCCGATAGTCGGGGCGGAAATCGTGCCCCCACTCACTGACGCAGTGTGCCTCGTCGATCGCGAACAGCGAGAGCTTCGCCTGCGACAGCAGATTGCGGAAACTCTCGTTCGAGGCCCGCTCCGGCGCGACGTACAGCAAATCGAGATCGCCCGCGCGGAACCGCGCGATCGTCTCCTCGCGGTTGGTATCGACCGAGGTCAGCGTCGCCGCCTTGATCCCGACCGCGGTCGCGGCACGCAGCTGGTCGTGCATCAGCGCGATCAACGGCGACACGACCACGCACGTCCCCTCGAGCATCGTCGCGGGCAACTGGTAGCACAGCGACTTGCCAGCCCCGGTCGGCATCACCGCCAGCGTCCGCTGCCCCGCAAGCACGCGGTCGACGACATCGCGCTGCACGCCACGAAAATCAGGAAAGCCGAAGATGCGCTGGAGATCGGGAAGGGGGTCGAGTGCCATCGCCGTGTAGGTAGCGATCCCCGCTGCGATGTCGAGGATAGCGCGGGTCTTATCGCGCCGGTGCATAGGGGTCTGGCATCTCGACCAGATAGCATGCACCTCCCCGGCGGAGGCCGGGGCCCAGTTGGAAAGGTGGTCGTAACAACAGGATGCCCTTTGTCAGCAACGTCTCCCAACTGGACCCCGGCCTCCGCCGGGGAGGGGTAAACCCCGTCGAGCCATCTCTCAAATTTAGTCATATTGCTAATTAGCGACTTTACGAATAAACAAAGCGCATGGACTCGGTCTTCGACGCCCTTGCGCACCCGACCCGCCGCCGCATTCTCGAGCTGCTGAAAGGCGGCGCGATGACCGCAGGGGCGCTGGCCGACGCGTTCGCGGTGTCGAAACCGACCATGTCAAATCACTTCGCCAAGCTGAAAGCCGCCGGCCTGATCCAGGCCGAGAGCCGCGGCACGTCGATCGTCTACACGCTCGATCTGTCGGTGATGGAGGAGGTGGTGATGGGCTTCATGGGGCGGCTTCGCGTCGGTGCCGCGGATGACGACAAGGGGGACGAGACATGCGCTACCGAAACCTCATCATAGCCTCTGCATTGACTGCGGCTGGGCTCGCGATCGTTGCCGCGGTCGCACTCGGCCGGTTTCCGGCGGGGACGCAACTGCCGACGCATTGGGGCCCTGATGGGCTGCCTGACCGGTTCGCCGATGCAGGAACCGCTCTGTTCATGCCTGTCGCGCTGACGGTCGTGGTTTCGCTGGTGATGGCGGTGCTGCCGTCGCTCGAGCCGATGCAGGACAAGCTCGAACAATCCGCACCGCTCTACCGCACGGCCTGGGCCGGGCTGCTCGGAATCCTGATACTGGTCGAGGCGATGGTCGCCGCGCCGGCCTTTGGCATCACGCTGCCCGCGATGACGATGCTGGTCGGGATCGGGGTGCTGTTCGTGGCGCTCGGCAACGTTCTGCCGAAGTCCCGCCCGGGATTCTTCGTCGGCATCCGTACGCCCTGGGCGATCATGGATCCTGATAACTGGATCGCCACGCATCGTTATGGCGGCCGCATCATGATGGGGGCGGGGTTCGGGTTGATCCTCGTCGCGCTGTTGCCGATGCAGGGCGAAACGCGCACGTCGTTCGTCATCGCGCTGCTGCTCGTGATGGTCGCGACGCCGATCCTTTACTCGTTCTTCTACTGGCGGTGGACGCACCGGGCAGGGTAGGCCTTGTCGCGTGCAGCAAGAACGGATGCGTCGCTACTCGGCCGCCAGCGCCCCGTCATCCTGCCCAGCACGCTCCTGTGCCTGGCGGTTCCACATCTCCGCATACACGCCCTCGCGCCGCAGCAACTCGCCATGCGTGCCCTTCTCGACGATCCGCCCCGCCTCCAGCACGACGATCTGGTCGGCATGCACCACGGTCGACAGCCGGTGCGCGATCACGATCGTGGTGCGGCCGCGCTCGATCGCCTCGAGCGTGTCGAGGATCTCCGCCTCGGTGCGGCTGTCGAGCGCGGACGTCGCCTCGTCGAGGATCAGGATCGGCGGGTTCTTCAGCAGCGTGCGTGCGATCGCCACGCGCTGTTTCTCGCCGCCCGACAGCTTCAGACCACGCTCGCCGACGCGCGTCGCATAGCCGAGCGGCTGGCGTTCGATGAACCCCGCGATCGCCGCGCCCTTCGCCGCCGTCTCGACCTCGGGCATCTCCGCCCCCTCGCGGCCATAGGCGATATTGTAGCCGATCGTGTCGTTGAACAGCACCGTGTCCTGCGGGACGATGCCGATCGCCGCGCGCAGTGATGCCTGGCGGACCTGCGCAATGTCCTGCCCGTCGACGGTGATCCGCCCGCCCGTCAGGTCGTAGAAGCGGTAGAGCAGCCGGGCGAGCGTCGACTTGCCCGCGCCCGACGGTCCAACCACCGCGAGCGTCGATCCCGCGGGCACGTCGAGCTCGAGGTCGCGCAGGATCGGTCGGCCCGCATCATAACCGAACGAGACATTCTCGAACCGGACATGACCCGCGCTCACCGCCAATACGGGCGCGTCGACCACGTCGACGACGGAAGCGGGCGTGTCGATCAGGTCGAACATCGCCGCCATGTCGAGCGCGCCCTGGCGGATCGCGCGATATACCATGCCGAGCAGGTCGAGCGGCCGGAACAGCTGCGCTAGCAGCGTCGAGACAAAGACCACGTCGCCCGCCGACGCCTCGCCCCGGCTCCACCGCCACACGACGAAGCCCATGCCGCCCGCGAGCATCAGATTGGTGATCAGCGCCTGGCCGAGGTTCAGCCATGCGAGCGAATTCTCGCTCTTCACCGCGGCTTCGGAATAGGCGGTGATCGCGCTGTCATAGCGCTTTGCCTCGCGCTCCTCCGCGCCGAAATACTTGACCGTCTCGAAGTTCAGCAGCGAATCGACCGCATGCGCGACCGCACCGGTATCAAGGTCATTCATGCGTGCGCGCAGCGCGTTGCGCCAGTCGGTGACCATCCGCGTGAACGCGATATAGCCGACCACCATTACGATCGTCGCGACGACCAGCGGCCAGCCGAACTTGGTCCAGAACAGGCCCAGCACCAGCACGAGTTCGAACAGCGTCGGCGCAATGTTGAACAGCAGGAAATAGAGCATCGTATCAATGCTCTTCGTCCCGCGCTCGACCACCTTGGTTACTGCGCCCGTCCGGCGCGACAGATGGAAATCGAGGCTCAGCGCATGGAGGTGGCGAAACACCTGCGCTGCCAGCCGCCGCGACGCGTCCTGTCCGACCCGCTCGAACACCGCGTTGCGCAGATTGTCGAACAGCGTCGTTCCGAACCGCGAGGCCGCATAGCCGACCACCAGCAGCGCGACGAGCGTCAGCGCGCCGCGGTCGTTCCCCGCCATCCGGTCGACCGCATATTTCAGCGTGAAGGCCGCGCCGAACACCTGCACCAGCTTCGACGCGATCACGAGCAGCATCGCGACGACGATCCGCACCTTCAGCTTCGGCTGCCCCGCCGGCCACAGGAATGGCAGAAAGCGGCGGAGCGTCGGCAGCAACGGCTGGTCCGCGCGGGTGGAGGTGTAGGTATCAGGGGGCATTGCTGGTGGTGATGTAGGCGTGGTCAAGCCCCGGCGAAAGCGGTTGGCGGAACAATCCTGCCACTTCGTCGCTTTTCATACCGTGTCCAACGCCGGGCATAGCGATCCACTGGAGAATGAAATGGAACCGCTGTTCTACGTCATGGCCATCATGGGTTGCAGTGACGGCAATATGAACTGCACCGAGGCACGGGTCGTGCCGGCGCGGTACGAAACGATGGCGCAGTGCCGCGCGGCGCTTCCCGATCAGCTCGCGCAGAACACTGACGTTCCCTATCCGATGATCGGCGCAAACTGCCGCACCGCGGGCGCGCAGATCGCCGTGACAGGCAAGGCCAAGACCAGGGGCTGATATGTTGGTTCGAGCGGGTTTGAGTTCGTCTCCCTCGCTCTCTCCTCCCCGTTCGTGCTGAGCGAAGTCGAAGCACAGGTCCCGAACGGAGGCCCTTCGACTTCGCTCAGGGCGAACGGATGAGGGGTGAGGCGTGAAAGACTAAGCTATCGCGGTCGTGTCCACAGCCGCGGATCCCGCGGCGTGCGTGGATACAGCCGCTCCCGCGCCGCCGCCTCCCGCGCGGCTCTGGCGATAAACCCCAGCTTCTGCGCCCCCGACGTCGTAACGCGGTGATCCCAGGCATGCTCGCCGCGCGCCGCGACGGCCCGCCCGATTGCGCCGTAGATGCCGGCCGCCGACAGCACGGCCCAGGCCGACCGGAACGACAGCGCGGGCGTGCCCTCCCGTGCGCTCGCCTCGAACGCCGCCGCGCGGTCCGCCATCCGTTTCGTGAGCACCGCGAGGCGCGCGCGGAATGGCGGCTTCATGTGCTGGCCGGGCGGAAAGTCCATCTCGACCAGCCAGTCCTCGGGCAGGTAGCAGCGCCCGACCCGGTCATCCTCCTCGACATCACGCATGATGTTGGCGAGCTGGAACGCCATCCCCAGGTCGCAGGCGCGGTCGAGTGTGTCCTCGTCGTCGGGATCAACGCCCATCGCGATCGCCATCATGCAGCCGACGACGCCCGCGACATGGTAGCAATATTTGTAAAGGTCGTTTTCGGAGCGCGGTCGCCACTCGCGCGCATCGAGCGCGAAGCCCTCGACCAGATCGCGCGCGAACCGCTTGGGCATCCGCGTCTCGGCCGCGACGATCCGCAGCGCGTCGAATGCGGGCTCGCCGACGACCTCGCCCGCCAGCGCCTGCTCGGTCATCGCCGACAGCGTGACGAGCCGCGCCGGGGCATCGTCGACCACGGTCATGCCGTGCCCGTGATCCTGCCCGTCGGCGATATCGTCACACCGCCGGCACCAGGCGTAGAGCAGCCACGCCCGTTCGCGCGTCGGCTTGTCGAACAACAGGCTGGCGGCCGCGAAACTCTTCGATCCGCGCGCGATCGATTCCTTCGCCGTCGCGACGATCGCTTCGCGGGTGGGGGAGGGGGAGGTCATGCCGCCACCTTTACTACCACCCCGGCGATGGCCGGGGTCCAGGTGGAAAAGCGAGTGTAACGACGCGTAGCGCGAGCCAATCCCCGTCCCCCAACTGGGCCCCGGCCTTCGCCGGGGTGGAGCAGGATAGTATGCGGCGCGAAGACGGTCACAGATCCGACGCGTTCATCCGGACGATCGGCTGCGTCGGCACATGCTCCGCCATCCGGTCGAGCAGCAGGTCGAGCGTATCCGCGACGATCAGCAGGTCACGGTGCTGCGGTCGCAGGAAGCCGACCTCGCCCATCTTGTCCCAGAATGCGATCAGATGGTCATAATAGCCCGCGGTGTTGAGCAGCCCGACCGGATCGGCATGATAGCCGAGCTGCGCCCAGCTCAGTGCCTCCCACAGCTCGTCCATCGTGCCCGTGCCGCCGGGGATCGTCACGAATCCGTCCGACAGGTCGGTGAACATCTGCTTGCGCTGATGCATGCCCTGCACGACGTGGAGCTCGGTCAGCCCGCGATGCGCGACTTCGGCATCGACCAGCGCCTGCGGGATCACGCCGATCACCTCGCCGCCACCCTCGAGCGCACCATCGGCGATCGCGCCCATCAGGCCGGTGCGGCCACCGCCATAGACGAGGCCGATTCCGCGCTCGGCAAAGGTCCGTCCCAGCGCGCGTGCGCCTTCGATATACAGGGGATCAGCCGGCGTCGCCGACCCGCAATACACAGCAAGTCTTTTCATGTGGCCTCGCTAGGGGAAGCGCGCGTGGTGCCGCAAGAAAAGAATGTGTTCGCGCGGAGACGCGGAGGCGCGGAGTTGCAGCACGGGTCGCGGAGCGACCTTATACCATGATGACGTACAGCCGAGAGGTCTTCCGACCGATAGGCTGGACGCACCATCTCCGCGTCCTCCGCGCCTTCGCGCGAACAAACCCTTACTGCTCGCCCTCAAGCATCAACCGCGCCGTCGCCTTAGCACTCCCGACGACGCCCGGGATCCCCGCCCCCGGATGCGTCCCCGCGCCGACGAAGTACAGGTTCGGGATGTGATCGTCGCGGTTGTGCACGCGGAAATAGGCGCTCTGTGTCAGCACCGGCTCGAGCGAGAAGGCCGAGCCCAGATGCGCGTTCAGATCCTGCGCGAAATCCTTCGGCGCATAGCTGAACTTGGTCACGATCCGGTCGTGGATGTCGGGGATCAGCCGCCGGCCGATCTCGTCAAGGATCCGCTTCTCCAGGATCGGGCCGATCTCGTCCCAGTCGACCGGGAACTTGCCGAGATGCGGCACCGGCGCGAGCGCGTAGAAGGTCGAATGCCCCTCCGGCGCCAGGCTGGGGTCGGTGACGGTCGGATGGTGCAGATAGAGCGAGAAATCTTCCGCCAGCACGCCGTGATCGTAAATGTCCGACAGCAGCCCCTTATAGCGCGGCCCGAACAGGATCATGTGGTGCGGAATGCCCGGCCACGTGCCCTTGATCCCGAAATGCACGACGAACAGCGACGGGCTGTACTTCTTGCGCTCGAGCGACGCCTTGGTCCGCTGTCCGCTGCGCGACGTCGCCAGCAGGTCGCGATAGGTGTGCATGATGTCGCTGTTCGCCGCCACCGCATCCGCCTGGCCCGACCAGCCGCTCGCCGTCGTGACCCCGGTCGCGCGGTCGCCCAGCGTCTCGATCGAGGTGACCGGGTCGTCGAGCCGCAGCACGCCGCCCAACCGCTCGAACTGGGTCACCAGCGCCGCGACCAGCCGGTTGGTACCGCCGCGCGCGAACCACACGCCGCCGTCGCGCTCCAGCTTGTGGATCAGCGCATAGATCGCGCTGGTCGTCATCGGATTGCCGCCGACGAGGAGCGTGTGGAACGAGAGCGCCTCGCGCAGCTTCTCGGACTTTACGAAGCTCGACACGATCGAATAGACCGAGCGCCAGGCCTGATATTTCGCGAGGGCCGGCGCCGCCTTGATCATCGACCCGAAGTCGAGAAACGCGACATGGCCGAGCTTCTCATAGCCTTCGTGAAACACGCCCGCCGAATAGGCGAGGAACTTCTCATAGCCCGCCCAGTCGCCCGGATGCAGCTTCTCGATCTCCGCCCGCATCTGCGTATCGTCATTGGTATAATCGAAATTCGTCCCGTCCGCCCAGTTCAGCCGATAGAAGGGCAGCACCGGGTCGAGCGTCACGTCCGCGCTCATGTCGTGCCCGCTCAGCGCCCATAGTTCGCGCAGGCAATCGGGATCGGTGATGACGGTCGGGCCGGCATCGAAGGTGAAGCCGTCGCGCTCCCAGTAATAGCCACGCCCGCCCGGCTTGTCGCGGCTCTCGACGATGGTCGTCTGGACGCCTGCGGATTGCAGCCGGATCGCGAGCGCCAGCCCGCCAAACCCTGCGCCGATGACGATAGCTGTCTTCATGATCTCATACTGCCTGCGATGGCGCGGACGGCGCGCACGATGGGGACGGGGGGCTTGCCGGTCAGGATCCGCGCCTTGTCGGTCATGGTCGAACGTCCGGCATAGAAACGGCCTATCAGCGAAGGGGAGAGGCGATAGAAGCGCTCGAGGATCCGGTAGCGTTCCTCGGGCTCCGCCGCGCGGAACAGCATCGTGTCGAGCATCCGGTAGAAACCGCGGCTCTTCCACGTCGCCTGCGCCATCGCATAGGTCGCGTCGTGCAGCCGCGCGCCCGAGAAATCCCCCAGCGCCGCGATCATCGACGCGGTCCGCACCGCATCGGGCAGCGAATAGCCGGTGGTCGGGTGGAACATCCCCGCGCGCATCCCCGCCTTGGCGACACGCGCCCCGGTCGAGCGCCAATAGGCCTCGAAATCGCCGCCCATCGCGACCGGCAGGACGCCCGATTCCTCGCGTTCGATCCGCTTCACCGACCAGCCGCGCTCGGCGACATAGGCGTCGATCCGGTCGCGCAGCACGGGCAGATCGAGATCGGGCGTGTCGCTGTAATAGGTGTCTTCGACGAACATCCGCCGCGCCTTGAACGGCAGGCAATAGACGAAACGATAGCCGTCGAGCTGTTCGACGCCCGCATCCATGACCATCGGCCGCGGTGCCTTGTGCATCGCGTCGAGCAGCAGCTCGCGTCCGAGAAATTTCTGCCACGCCAGATCGAGCAGCGTGAGGTCGCCCGGCCCGCGCGCGTCGATCACCCCGGTCGCCTCGATCCGGTCGCCGTCGCTCAGCACCACCGCGGTCGCGCTCGCGCCGCTCACCTTGCGGTCGAGCATCAGCGCGTGCGGCGGCAGGACGCGGCGTACCTCGCGGTCGAGCTGGACGCTCTCGATCGAATTGTAACGCGCGTCGATGGTCCGCGCATGCCCTGGAAAGCGCACGTCATAGCCCTGCCAGCCATGCACCACGAGCGGCGCGACGATCCATCGGTCCGCCGCCGCGACGTCGCTGTCGAAGAACGACCAGAGGTGGTTGCCGCCGACCGTCGGGGCGGCATCGACCAGCCGCACGTCGAGCGCCGGATGCTTCGCTTTGAGCGCCAGCGCGATCATCCCGCCGGCCAGGCCCGCGCCAACGATCGCGACGTCGCAGGAGATCGTCGATGCCATGGCTCCGACTAGCGCAAACCGGCGCCTGCGAAAACAGCCTTTCCCGCCCAATCGCGCACGAAGACAACCTGCATTGCCGGCCCCGCTGCCTCTTCCCCCACCGGGGCGATCCCCCTTGCCCCATCGCCGTCCGCTGCCACCGCGCGCCGGACGCGAACGGGCGGGGGAGCGTCAGGTCGGGCATGGCGCGCCGTCGCCATCTCCGCCACTATGTCCATGCCAAATTCGGAGCCGCCATGCCCCCCTCACACCCGACCGACGCTTCGCCAGCACCGCACGCCGGCGATCCCGGCCCTCGCCACCCCCAGGCGCCGACGCTGGCCACGTCGCGCCTGACGCTGACCGGCCATGTCCCTGCCGATCTCGACGATTGCGCCGCGATGTGGGCCGACGCCCGCGTCTATGCGATGATCGGCGGCACGCCGCGCAGTCGCGAGGAAGTGTGGATCCGGTTGCTCCGCTCGATCGGGCAGTGGACCGCGTTCGGCTATGGCAGCTGGATCGTGCGCGAGACTGTGACCGGCCGGCTGATCGGCGAGATGGGGTTGATCGAAGCGCGGCGCGCGATCCTGCCGCCGATCGACGGTCCCGGTGCGGTCGGCCCCGAAATGGGCTGGACGCTGACCGGCGACGCGCAGGGACAGGGTTATGCGTCGGAGGCGATGGCGGCGGTCCTGGGCTGGGCCGACCCGCGCATCGCCGCGACGACCTGCATCCTCGACCCCGGCAACGCGCCCTCGCTCCGCCTCGCCGAGCGCCTCGGCTACCGCCTGCGCATCGAGGGTCGTTATCGTGACGCGCCGATCCTGATCCTCGACCGACGCGCCTGACCTCGGTTCCGGACGCTCGGCGGACAGGTCGAGCGATGCTGGCCGAGGAACTGCGCGGGTTTTTACGGTACCGGGCAGCCGCAAGTCGTCGCTGCTGCCCGGCACCATGTGCGGCGCGCGCTCATTTCCGGATCAGCCGGGAGCGCACATGCCCATGTTTACGCGCTGGCGATCAGTTCGCCGGGACCTTGATGAACGGGTCATAGCTGTAAGTCTTGCCCGACATCGAGAAGACGACGCTGTACTGGTAGGACCCCGTTGCTGTGCCGTTGTTGATCACACAGGTCCAATAGATAACGCCCGCGGGCGTAGTCTGTTTTTCAAGCTTCTGGAATACACTATTCGGCGGGTTCTGCGTGCATTGACCGGTAAACCCGGTGATTGCGATATCATCGGCGGGATTGATGGGATAGACGGTCCACACCAAGACGTCACCGGCATTGCACGGCGTCGTCAACTCGTTGCCACCCTCGGACGTGCCTTCATAGCCCGTCGTGTCGATCATATACAGACCTTGGGTGATGGTCTGGCCACTGGCCGTCGACTGAGCTGTTTCCACATCCACAGCAATCATGATGTTGATGGTTGCCATATCCTCATCTCCTAAATTTATAGTATCGAGATGGCCTGTCTCCGACATGGCGTCAGACTTTCAAACAGGCGTTATCGTCGTAATGGAGCAATGTTCTGCTATCCGGATCTCAAATTCGTTGACCTGAGTGAAATTTCACATTGCAAGGCGTCAATGAGACTTAGACAACCGAGTTGTTGGCGCATGAATTCTGCAAAATCGATAAAGATATGATGAGGATCCGGTGTTCGGACATAGATCAGGGCGGCGTTGAGTTTGCAGGCGCACAGGCCGTCGCGCTTTGCAGCCGCGTATCCGGATGCCGCCGGTTTCGATCATTTTGCGGGGGCGATAGGCTAGAGTCAGTGCAAACAGGTGGAGCACCGGCCGGGCATGGTCGACCGAGGGTCTGAATGGCAACGGCGTTCGATCCGGTCCCGTTGCTGTGATAATTCCGCTACGGGTCATTGCGATTCCGACCCTGGCGGTGCGCTCGGTTTGGCTCTGACGGTCATGACCGTTATGGAGGGGGCCAATCCGATGGGCCGGGAGGTTTTTCCCCGGTTCATGTGGAGGGGAGCATTGGGGACATGGCTGATCACGGCCAGCCACCATCAGCCACATCATGAACGATACAGGTGCAATTATGAGCTCACTTTCCGGTTCTGGGATCGGCTCTGCGGCACCAACCGGGAGCTCGGCAATGTCCGCAGATCGCATGCCAAGGCTGCCGCGCGTGCTGGCCGCGGCGGCGCTCTGGGCCGTTCTGGCGGCGGCGAGCCCGGTCACGCGGCTTGACGTCGAGGTCGACAATCTTCGCTCGGCCAAGGGCTTGATCCGTATCTGTCTGACCGCCGACCCCGACAATTTCCCCGCCTGTGTCGACGATGCCAAGGCGCTGACCCGGACCCTGCCCGCCGCGGTCCGGACGACGAGCTTTCCGGGCCTGCCGCAGCGCGGCTATGCGCTGGCGATCATCCATGACGAGAACAGCAACTCCAAGCTCGACACGATCGCGGGCATCCCGCGCGAGGGCTATGGCTTCTCGAACAACGCCGCGGTACGCTTCGGACCGCCGCGCTTTTCCGCGGCACGGTTCATGCTCGCCGGTGATGCTGAAATGCAACAGGTCAGGATGCGTTACATCTTCTGACGGATTGCAACGGACCGAATGGGGTTGCCCCGCGTTGCGCGGTGGAACCTTTTTGTCCGGAGCCCGTCCTTGCGCGCATTCTCACTCGTTCTGACTGCCGCAACCGCGGCAGTCGCCCTCGCCACGCCGGCACTTGCGCAGACGGATCCCAATCCGACCCCGCCAATCACCGATCCCGCCGACAACAACCGCATCACGCTCGGTCTCGGCGTCGCGTCGCTTCCCGATTACGAGGGTGCGGACAGCAACAGCTTCACCCCCGGCGCGGTCGCGATCGGTACGGTCCGCGGGCATGATTTCTTCACGCGCGGTACGCAGCTCTATGTGAACCTGATCCCCAATACCGGGTCGGTCGGCATCAACTACGAAGTCGGTGTCATCGCCGCGGTGCGTACCGATCGCACGGGCCGGGTCGACAACCGCCAGGTCCGCGCGCTGGGCAAGATCGACACGGCCTATGAAGTCGGCGGCTTTGTCGGCATCGGCAAGACCGGTGTCATCACCAGCGATTACGACACGCTGACCGCGCGCGTCGCCTATATCCACGACGTGTCGGGCACGCACGACAGCTATGTCATCACCCCGCAGGTCAACTACACCACGCCGCTGTCGGTCCGGACCCTGGTCGCGTTCGGCCTGTCGGCGGATTATGCGGGCAAGGGCTTTGGCCGGACCTATGCCGCGGTCACGCCGATCGGCACGATCAACAGCGGCCTGCGCACCTATGACATCAACGACAGCGGTTTCCGCCGCGTCAACGTCTCCGCGTTTGCCTTGCAGAGCCTGTCGGGTGATCTGCGCCGCGGGTTCGGCGTCGGCGCGGGCGTGCTCTATGGCCGCATGCTCGGCAAGTACAAGGACAGCCCGATCGTCGCGGACGTCGGCGATGCCGACCAGTGGCTCGGCGCGGTGGGCCTGACCTACACCTTCTGATCGCAACCCGCCGATCGACCCGAAACCCCGTGCGGCCCGACCGCGCGGGGTTTTTCGTTTGCGCCCCCGTCCGTTGCGCCTATGCTCGCCCTACCCCGGGGGAGCGCCGATCCGCGCTTGAGAGGAAGGCAGGAGCCTTCGACCCGCTGAACCTGATCCGGTTGATACCGGCGGAGGGAGGGAGCGGTCGCCACAGAACCGTATGCCTTGCTCCGAGACCTTTAGGAGCAAGCGCATGGCCGATTACGATCCCCGCATCCCGACCGCCGACATCGGCGTCACCACCGGCCCGATCCGCGGCTCGCGGAAGATCCATGTCGCGGTGCCCTCCAGCCCCGACGTCCGCGTCGCGATGCGCGAGATCGTGCTCGACCCCAGCTGTTCCGAGCCGCCCTTGCGCGTCTACGACACCAGCGGTCCGTACACCGACCCGCGCGCCACGATCGACATCAACGCCGGCCTGCCGCAACTCCGCCGCCAGTGGATCGAGGCGCGGGGCGATGTCGAAAGTTACGACGCGCGCGCGGTCCGGGCCGAGGATAATGGCCAGCTCGGCCCCGACCGCTCGGGCGGCGTGCCGCAATTCCCCGGCAGTATCGCACGCCCGTTGCGCGCCAGGGCCGGCGCCAATGTCAGCCAGATGCACTATGCCCGCCGCGGCATCATCACGCCCGAGATGGAATATGTCGCGACCCGCGAGAATCTCGGCCGCGCGATGCTGAAAGAGTATAAGCGCGACGGCGAGAGCTTCGGTGCGTCGATCCCCGACTTCGTCACCCCCGAATTCGTCCGCGACGAGGTCGCGCGCGGCCGCGCGATCATCCCCAACAACGTCAACCACCCCGAATCCGAGCCGATGGCGATCGGCCGCAACTTCCTGGTCAAGATCAACGCCAATATCGGCAACTCCGCAGTCGCGTCGAACGTCGCCGCCGAGGTCGACAAGCTCGTCTGGTCGATCCGCTGGGGCGCCGACACGGTGATGGACTTGTCGACGGGGCGCAACATCCACGACACGCGCGAATGGATCCTGCGCAACAGTCCCGTGCCGATCGGCACCGTGCCGATCTACCAGGCGCTCGAAAAGGTCGGCGGCGTCGCCGAGGATCTGACCTGGGAGATCTTCCGCGACACGCTGATCGAACAGGCGGAGCAGGGCGTGGATTACTTCACGATCCACGCCGGCGTGCGCCTCGCCTATATCCCGATGACCGCCAAGCGGGTCACCGGCATCGTCTCGCGCGGCGGCTCGATCATGGCGAAATGGTGCCTCAGCCATCACAAGGAGAGCTTCCTCTACGAGCGCTTCGACGAGATCACCGAGATCATGAAGGCGTATGACATCGCCTATTCGCTCGGCGACGGGCTGCGCCCCGGTTCAATCGCCGACGCGAACGACGAGGCGCAGTTCAGCGAACTCTACACGCTTGGCGAACTCACCCACCGCGCGTGGAAGAGCGACGTCCAGGTGATGATCGAGGGCCCCGGCCATGTGCCGATGCACAAGATCAAGGAAAACATGGAAAAGCAGCTCGAGGTCTGCGGCGAGGCACCCTTCTATACCTTGGGGCCGCTCACCACCGACATCGCGCCGGGTTATGACCATATCACCAGCGGCATCGGCGCGGCGCAGATCGGCTGGTACGGCACCGCCATGCTTTGCTACGTGACGCCCAAGGAGCATCTCGGGCTTCCAGACCGCGACGACGTGAAGGTCGGCGTGGTCACCTACAAGCTCGCCGCGCACGCCGCCGACCTCGCCAAGGGTCACCCTGCCGCGCAGATGCGCGACGACGCGTTAAGCCGTGCGCGCTTCGAATTCCGCTGGCGCGATCAATTCAACCTGAGCCTCGACCCCGATACGGCCGAGCAATATCACGACCAGACGCTCCCCGCAGAAGGCGCCAAGACCGCGCATTTCTGCTCGATGTGCGGTCCCAAATTCTGCTCGATGAAGATCACGCAGGAGGTGCGTGACTTCGCCGCGAAACAGAATGGCCCGGCCGACACGTTCCTCGCAGCCGATGTCGATCAGACCGACGCCAACCGCGCGATCTTCGCCAAGGGCGCGCATGCCGATGCGGAAAAGGGCATGGCGGAGATGAGCGAGAGGTTCCGCGAGAAGGGCAGCGAGATCTATCTCCCCGCGGACGTCTGATCCGCCACATCCCGAACTCCTCCCCCGCCAGGGGGAGGATCAGGGGGTACGCCCGTTACCGCTTGCGCACGAACTCCGCGCGCAGGACCAGACCCTTGATCCCCTCGTAGCGGCAATCGATCTCCTGCGCGTCACCGGTCAGGCGGATCGCCTTGATCAGCGTGCCGCGCTTGAGCGTCTGGCCCGCGCCCTTGACGGTCAGGTCCTTGATCAGCGTCACCTGGTCGCCGTCCGCCAGCACGTTGCCGACCGAGTCGCGGACCACGACCGCGTCGTCGTCCGCCGCGCGGGTCGTGGATGCGGCGTCGGCGGCGACCCATTCGCCGCTGGCCTCGTCATAGACGTAATCGTCGTCCGCCATCGTCATCGTCCTGTCTCGTGCCGGATCACTTGAGCGTCGTCATCTCGACGGGCTTGCCCTTGGTCGTCGGGTTCGACGCGTTCGCCTTGGGCTCCTTCTCGGCCTTGGGCTTGCGGACTTCCTTGTTCGATTTCTTCTGGCTCTTGGCCATGATGCTGCCCTTCCGGCGGGGCGGAGCGCCCCGGGACGGCGACGATACACGCTTGCACTCGCGCATACCCGTAGATTCGGATCATCGAGTCGCCCCGGCAGTGCGGGCATCGCGGGCAACCTCGGCCCAGTCGGCGCGTTGGGATGAAAAGAGCATGAGGGGGCTGCGATGCATATCGGATCCGGGGCTGCGCCGATTACCCTGTCGCTGCGTGCGGGGATGGCAGTGCTTGCCATGGCCGTGTCAGGCTGCAGTGCGGGCGACGATTCCCAGCAGACCGCTGCGGTTACGAATTTCACGCCGCCTGCCACGCGGACGCCGACCCCCGTGGCAGGGCAGGCGCAGACCACGCCGCTCACCGCCTATGTCGGCAAATATCCGCATGACGCGGTCGATGGCGTCGATTTCTTCGATCGGACCGAGGTTGCCGGCGGGTTGCTCGCGGTTGTCGACGATGCCCGGCTGCGGTCGCTCATCCGCGGACGCTCGGGACCGCAGACGCCGATCTTCCAACGGGGCCGGCGCATCGCCTCCTGGGGGTGCGAGGCGCATAATTGCGGCGATCACAACTGGATGGTCGCGATCGATCCGGCGGGTGGCACGGCGCAGGCCTGTTATCACGATGCCGGCACGATGCGCGACCAAAGCCGCTGGTATGCCAATGGCGCACCGGTCCTGCGCCCCGGCGCCTGTCCTTCGGAGGGTGGAAACGATGCTTGAACACATGCCTGCCTGGCTCGGCCACGCACTTAAAGGATTGCGCGCTGGTGCCGACGCGCTGGTGATCGCCCGCTCCGGTTTCGGGTCGGGCGCGCAGGCCGGCACGGAGTTCGCAACGCTCGACCTGACCAGCCCCGGCTTCGCGCATGAGGGGCGGTTGCCGCCCCGGTTCACCGCCGATGGTGACGGGGTGTCGCCGCCGCTCCTCTGGAGCGCGCCGCCTGCGGGCACCGCCGCACTCGCGCTGATCGTCGAGGATGCGGATGCGCCGACGCCGCAACCGCTGGTTCACGCGATTGTCTGGCATATCGCTGCCGATCGGCTGCGACTGGCCGAGGGCGCGATCACGGCCGACGGCGCAGGGACGCCCGACGGCGATGTCGGGCGCAATTCCTATCTACGCGAAGGCTGGCTGCCGCCCGATCCGCCGACCGGGCATGGCGAACATCGTTATGCCTTCCAGCTTTTCGCGCTCGATGCGGCGCTGGGCGATCCAGGCGTGTCACCGGGCCGCACCGCGCTGGTCGAGGCGATGTCGGGACATGTGCTCGCGGCGGGGTTGCTGATCGGGACCTATTCGCGCGAGGAGGCCGCGCCCGTCGGCCCCGCTTCATCGGCCATGCCGGCCTGACCGCGACCCGCACGTGGCGGGCAGGGATCCGCCGCGCTGCCGGTCAGGCGAATGCTGCGGCGTGGGTCGCGATCAGCAGGACTGTGGTCGAGAAGGCGACGATGCAGACGAGCAGGCCGGGGTCCCGCGCCCGATCGGGCCGCGATTGGGCGCGATGGAGATGACGAAGCATGATGCAGTCTCCGCAGTCAGGCCAGATCAGGCGATCGGGATGATCGGCGTCGCTGCGCTGATCGCGATGCCGGCGAAGACCAGCGCCCCGGCGAACGAGAGGAGGATGCGCTTGGCGGATTCGAAATGGATCGAGGACATGGTGGCTTCCCTTCGGTGATGGCGGCGTCCGGACCATCCGGCTGCCGATATCCCCTGCTTTGCACACCCCGTGCCAGTTCCGTATCCGACTGAATCAGCGCGGTTTTTCGCAGCAGCCCCGCAGCAGTTGGGATTTTGCGCCACACGAATCCGGTGAACGGCGCCAAGGATCGGTGCCGCGGACCGCCGCGCGGATCAGGCGGCGCAGATCCGGTCGCGCCCGTCGCCCTTGGCGGTGTAGAGGAGCCGGTCGGCGCGGGCGAACGCGCTCTCGGCGGCTTCGTCCGCATGGATCGCGGTGACGCCTGCCGAAAAGGTGATCTGGCCAAGCGGCGAATCGGTCTCGCGATTGCGGAAGCGTTTGGCGGCGACGATCGCGCGGACCGAATCGAGCAGGCGCGCGGCGTCGCTCAGGCTGACGCCGCACAACAGCACCGCAAACTCCTCGCCGCCGTGCCGCACGACGAGATGCCCCTCGCACCCCGCCGCGATCATCTGGCCGATCGCGGTCAGCACCCTGTCGCCGACGCCGTGGCCGAACGCGTCGTTGACGCGCTTGAACCGGTCGACGTCGCATACCGCCAGGCAATAGGGGCCCTTGCCCGCGTCACGGGCGCCGAACGCCTCGTCGAACGCGCGCCGATTGGGCAGGCCGGTCAGCGTGTCGCGGCGTGCGCTGTCGCGCGCCTCGATCAGCTTGGCCCGCAGGACGTCGGTCTCGTGCTTCGCCTTGGCCAGCCGTACCTCGGACTCACGGATCCGGCCGATCATCGCGGTGGTGATCCGCGTGATCTCGTCGATCTCGGCTAGTCCCGGCGAGGTCGTGATCGCTGCCGCGCTTTCCGCCAGGTCATGGCCGAAGCCGCGGGTCTCGGCGTGGATGCTGTGCATGATCGTCGCGAATCCGTCGACATACTCCTGCGTCTCGGCAACCAGCCGGTCCGCCTGCCCTTCGCGTTGCGCGGGATCGCACGGGTCGTCGGGATCGACCACCGCAGAGGGCTCGGTGACCTGTCCGCCAAGCGCCTCGATATCCCTGCGCAGCAGCCGGACGCCGCCCTCGGTCAATTGCGCAACCTGCGCCGCGAGCGGGCCGTCGGGTGCCGACAGCACGGCATGCGCGAACGCATAATGCGACGGATCCGGACGCAACCGGTGCTTACGGAGGAATCGGCCGATCTGGTCGAACAGGTCCTCCGTGCTCACCTGTTGTGCGCCCTGAGCGTCCCGCATGTCATTTGCCCCCGTTTCGCCCCCGGAATAGAACGATAAAGGTTAGCAACGCGTGACGATTTGCGGATCTATCGGCGGTTAAGCGTCTCGACTGCGGCCAGCGTCGAATTGACATGCTCGGCCGGGTTCATGTCGTCGTGAACAAAGGCGACCCGGCCGTCGCGGCCGATCACGTAACTGGTGCGCTTCGTGACGTCGCGTCCCATCACTTGCTTGCCGAGCGCGACGTCATAGCCCGCGACGACCTTCGGCCCTGCACTGGCGACCGCGAACTTGCCCGCGCATTTCTCTGCCGAGAATTTGCTCAGCGTCTCGACGTTGTCCGCCGACATGCCGATCACCGTCGCGCCGGCCTTCTTGAACGCGGGGACCGCCTCGGCAAAGGCATGCGCCTCGGCATTGCAGCCGCCGGTATAGGCCGCGGGGAAGAAGTAGAGCACGACGGGGCCCTTCTTCAGCTGTTCGGCGAGGTGGACCGTGAACACCTTGCCGGCGATCGCGCCGCGCGTGGTGAAGTCGGGCGCCTTCGCACCGGGCGCGAGCGCCGCGACTGCGGGGGTGGCGAGGAGGAGGGCGGCGAGAGTCGGGACAAGGCGCATGGGGCTATACTCCGGTATGATCGCAGTGACGTACGCCCGCTCGCGGCATCCGTCCATTGCTCGCGCCGTACCGTATCGATAGGCAGGGCAGATGCCAGTGACCCAAGCCGATATCGACCTCGCGCACCGCCTCGCGGATGCCGCGGGCCACGTCATCCGACCCTATTTCCGCCACGAGCACGGCGTCGAGATCAAGGACGACCAGTCCCCCGTCACCCGCGCCGACCGCGAGGCCGAATCGGCGATGCGGCGGCTGCTCGACGCCGAACGCTCGGGCGACGGTATCGTCGGCGAGGAGTTTGGCGAAAAGACCGGCGTCACCAACCGCAAATGGGTGCTCGACCCGATCGACGGCACGCGCAGCTTCACCGTCGGCCGCGCGATCTTCGGCACGCTGATCGCGCTGGTCGAGGATGGCTGGCCGGTGCTCGGGATCATCGACCAGCCGGTCCAGCGCGAACGCTGGGTCGGCGTCGCGGGGCGTCCGACGACGCTGAACGGCGTGCCGGTGCGCACCCGGGTCTGCCGCGAGCTGGCGGGATCGACGATCGCGACGACCAGCCCGCATCTGTTCGGCGAGGCTGACGTCCCGCATTATCTCGCGCTCGTCGCGGCGATCTCGGGTGGCAACCCGCGCCAGGGGCCGGTCTATGGCGGTGACTGCTATAATTACGGGCTGCTCGCGAGCGGTCACCTCGACGTCGTCTGCGAATCGGGTCTCCAGCTCTACGATTTCGCTGCGCTGGTCCCGGTCGTCGAAGGCGCCGGCGGGATGATGTGCGACTGGAACGGCGACCCGCTGACCGCGGCGAGCGAAGGCCATGTGCTCGCGATCGGCGATCCGGCGCGGCTGGACGACGTGCTCGAGGCGATGCACCGGATCACGGGTGATGCGCATGACCATGGCGATCACGACCACTGAGACCGTCTTGGCGGGAAGGCGGGCGTTACGCCTCGCACCTAGTCCCATATCCGTCATCCCGGCGAAAGCCGGGACCCATGGACACTGCACGGTCGCTAACCGCGCTGGCCGAAACCATGGGCCCCGGCTTTCGCGGGGGTGACGGGGGCCAGTAAGGTGAGGTGAGCGGCGCGGCTGCGACCAAAGCCGCCGCCGCTTTAGAAGATCCCGAGAAACTTCTTCTTCTGCCCCTTCTTCTCCGCCTCGGACGCCTTGCCGTCCTCGCCCTTGGCGGTCGTCCCGCGGCCGACATCGTCGCGCGTCTCGCCCTTGGTCGTCCGCTGCGCCTTGGCGGTCGCGCCGGCCAACACCGGGCCGCAGGCGGTGGCCTTCGCATCGCCGACATCGACGAACGCGAGCACACCCGCGACCGGCGTCGCCACCAGCGCGAGGCCCAGCCCGGTACCGACGCGGGCGAGCAGGTCCTTCGAGACCACGCTCATCTTCGGTGCCGCGAACACGCCGCCGAACCCGACCGGCGACTGGCCCGCAAACAGGCTGAATTTCTTCGAATCGGCGCGGAAGGCAAGGTCGACCGCCTCGTTGCGGAAGCTGAACCCGCCGCGCCCGACGATCACGTTCTTCTTCGTGTCGATCAGGATCGGGTCCGCCGCCGCCACGCCGCCGCGCACGGTAAAGCCGATCAGGCCGCAATTGACCTGGACCGGCTCGTCGAGCTTGCCTTGGAACATCCGCTGCGCGAACGTGCCGATGTCGAGCTCGGCGAGCTGGACGTTGCGCACCGACAGTGCGCCCGACGGCATCACGAACGCGATCCGGCCGCGTGACGAGGCTAGCGAATCATGGATCGAATCGCCGCGCCCGTCGAGCTTGATCCGCCCCTTGATCGTCCCGGTCGTCCCCGCCTCGGCAAGCCCATAGCCCTTGAGCAACCGCCCCATAGGCGTCGGTGCGAGGCGAATGTCGTAGGACACCGCGCTCGGCCGCGATCGCGTGTCGAAGACTGCGTCGGAGGCGACATTGCCGCGCGCCATCGCAAACGTCAGCGGCGACAGCGCCAGCCGCCCGCGCTCGAGGTCGAGCGTCAGGTCGACGTTCGAGATCGGGATGTTCTTCGACCGGACCACGCCGATCGTCCATTTCAGGTCGGCATCGAAGATCTGCATCGTCTCGACCGGGAAATTCCCATCGGGCAACAGGCGTTGCGCGCCCGCGCCGGTCGCAGCGGCGGCCGCCACCGCGCCGCGGCTTTCGACGATGTCGGGATTGTAGCCGATGAACGGCGCGGCATCGACGATGTCGAGGCTCTTGGTCGCCAGCACCGAATCGAGATGGATGCGTTCGCCATTGGTGATCGTCAGCTTGCCCGCCAGATCGGTCTTCCCCGCCACGCCGGTGATCCGCGTGAAATGATATTCCTCGCCCTGTTTCACGAGCTGCCCGCGCAGCCGATAGGTGCGTGTGTTCGGGATCGCGACGTCGATCACGCCGAGCAGGGTCGACAGGTTGGCGCCGCGCGCGGTCACCGCGAGCGGCACGTTCTCGACGTCCGCTATGCTCGGCAGCGTGCCGGCGACGTCGATCACGTTGCCCGCCGCGCGCATCCGCGCGACCAGCTTGTTCTGTCCCCGATTGGCGGTCGCGTCGGGCGACAGCAGCTGCGCGGTCACCGTGAACGGCGTCTCGCGCAGCTGGCCGGTGCCCTTGAGGCCGACCGCGCGGCCGATCGTCGCATCGACCGAGCGGATGTCGGCGACGTCGAGATTGGCGAGCACGCGCATTCGCGGGTCGAGATAGCGCACGCTCGTCCCCGTCACCGTCGCCACGTCGATCCGCGGGAATTCGAGCGGCTCGCCGCCCTTCTTGTCGCTGAACGTCCAGCTGTTGGCGGTATGCGCGGCATTCCATTCGAGATCGACCGTGCCGTTGACCAGGTCGAGCCAGTAGAGCCGCCGCTTGCCGAAGATCAGCGACAGCGGCGCGATCCGCGTGTCGAGCTTGTCCGCCTGGAACAGGTTGGGCCGGCTCGCCCAGTCGGGGTTGGAGAGCGTGAAGCGCTCGGCATAGAATTTGATTCGGAACGGCGCGAAATAGAGCTGGAAATCGCCGCCGACGGTCACCATGCGGTGGGTCATCGACCCGACGATCCGCTCGAACGGATGCTTCAGGAAGCGACCCTTGGTGATGTAGAGTACCAGCCAGATCGCGGCGATCACCGCGACGATCCCGATCAGAATGTTGCGCAGGATCCGCCGTTTGCGCCTCTTCTGCGCCGCGGCGGGCGGGGGGGCGTCGATCGGCTGCGTCGGGCTGGCGTCCATGATAAGCCTATCGCATGGCGGGCGTAGCGGTTCCACTATGGTCGGATGCCGCATTAATCCGGGAATGCGACTTGAGATTTCGGACCGATGCGGGTATCGGCCCCGCTTCCTCGAAGGGATGCGCGTTCGACGAATCGCCCGGCCAGTGTGGGCTGCCGCGGCGATTTCAGCGTTTCCCTTCGTAACCGAAAGGATAAAAATGCCCAAGCTGAAGACCAAGAGCGGCGTCAAGAAGCGCTTCAAGCTCACCGCCACCGGCCTGCTCAAGCACGGCGTCGCCGGCAAGCGTCACCGTCTGGCGCATCACAACGGCAAGTACATCCGTCAGAACCGCGGCACCAAGCTGCTGTCCAAGGCCGATACCGCAGCAGTGAAGGCCTGGGCGCCTTACGGCCTGCGTTGAGCTGAGAAGGAATTAGACAATGGCACGCGTAAAACGGGGTGTTACCACCCGCGCCAAGCACAAGCGTATTTTGGTTCAGGCGAAGGGCTATTATGGCCGTCGCAAGAACACGATCCGCATCGCCCGTCAGGCCGTCGAAAAGGCCGGACAGTACGCTTACCGCGACCGCAAGGTTAAGAAGCGCACCTTCCGTGGCCTGTGGATCCAGCGCATCAACGCCGGCGTCCGCGCCGAGGGTCTGACCTATTCGCAGTTCATGCACGGCGTGAAGCTGGCGGGTATCGAACTCGACCGGAAGGTCCTGGCCGATATCGCCATGCACGAGGGCGCAGCCTTCAGCGCGATCGTCGCACAGGCGAAGGCAGCACTCCCCCAGGCCGCGTAATTCGCGACTGAGGTTGGGTTTGAAAAGGGCGCCGGTGGGAAACCACCGGTGCCCTTTTTCGCGTTTGGGGAAATCGAAACTCCGCGATGGTGATCATCCGCCCGCCCCAACGGGTCATTCCCGCGCAGGCGGGAACCCATAAACTCCGAACCGTTGTGATTACTGCGAGCGTCAGCCAATATGGTTCCCCGCCTCCGCGGGGATGACGAGATCGGGGATGACGGTACGAGGGGATGGCGGATGGACTGGCAGCCTTGCGTCTACATCCTCGCGAGCGGCCGGCACGGCACGCTGTACATCGGCGTCACCTCAAACCTGCTCGGCCGCATCCACCAGCACCGCGAAGGCTTGATCAAGGGCTTCACCTCCCGCTACGGCATCCACCGGCTCGTGCATTACGAAATGGCCGAAACGATGGAAGCGGCGATCACACGCGAGAAGCAGCTGAAGAAGTGGAATCGCGACTGGAAGCTGCGACTGATCGAAGCGACAAACCTCGATTGGGATGATCTCGCGATCGGTCTGGGGTTTGCCCCGCTCCGTCATTCCCGCGAACGCGGGAATCCATAGCGGCAGCGTCGGTGGTAGCCGCGAGGCACGTGCGTAATGCCTTTCGCAGGGGCAACGAAGTTAGGATGTGAGACAGTGACGCAAGACCTGAACCAGATGCGCGAACACATGTTGGCGGCGATCGCCGCGGCATCCGGCCTCGACGCGCTGGAGGCGTGCCGGGTCGAGGCGCTCGGCAAGCAGGGCACGATTACCGCGCTGCTGAAGACGCTGGGCAAGATGACCCCCGACGAGCGCCTCGTGCAGGGCCCGGTGATCCAGGGCCTGCGCGAAGCCGTCGCCAATGGCATCGCAGAGCGCAAAGCGACGCTCGAACGCGCCGCGCTCGACGCGCGCCTCGCCAGCGAAACGCTCGACATGACGCTGCCCGCCGACGCGCCCATGCCCGGCACGATCCACCCGGTCAGCCAGGTCATGGACGAACTCGCCGAGATCTTCGCCGACTTGGGCTTCGCGGTCGCGACCGGGCCCGAGATCGAGACCGACTGGCATAATTTCTCCGCGCTCAACATCCCCGAGACGCATCCGGCGCGCGCGATGCACGACACCTTCTATCTCCAGCAGGGGATCGACGCGAAGGCCGCGGGCACCGCCGACGAGAAGACGACCTTCTCGCTGCTCCGCACGCACACCTCGCCCGTCCAGATCCGCACGATGTTGAGCCAGAAGCCGCCGATCCGCATCATCGCGCCGGGCCGCACCTACCGCTCGGACTCGGACGCCACGCACACGCCGATGTTCCACCAGGTCGAGGGCCTCGTGATCGACAAGGGCATCACGCTCGGCCATCTGAAGTGGACGCTCGAAACCTTCGTGAAGGCGTTCTTCGAGCGCGACGACATCGTGCTCAGGATGCGCCCGAGCTACTTCCCGTTCACCGAACCCTCGGTCGAGATCGACGTCGGCTACACGCTGGTCAAGGGCAAGCGCGTCGTTGGCGGCGCCGAGCCCGATGGCTGGCTCGAGATCCTGGGCAGCGGCATGGTCCATCGGAAAGTGATCGAGGCGTGCGGGCTCGACCCCGACGAGTGGCAGGGCTTTGCGTTCGGCTGCGGGATCGACCGGCTCGCGATGCTCAAATACGGCATGGACGACCTCCGCCCATTCTTCGACGGCGATATCCGCTGGCTGAAACATTATGGTTTCTCGAGCCTCGACGTCCCCACTCTGTCGGCCGGAGTCGGCGCATGAAGTTCACGCTCAGCTGGCTCAAGCAGCACCTCGAAACCACTGCCACGCTCGACCAGATCGTCGACGCGCTGACGCGGATCGGCCTCGAGGTCGAAGGCGTCGAGAACCCCGGCGAGAAGCTTGCCGCCTTCAAGATCGCCAAGGTCCTCACCGCCGAACGCCATCCGCAGGCTGACAAGCTCCAGATCCTGTCGGTCGACGCCGGTGACGGCCCGCTCCAGGTCGTCTGCGGCGCGCCGAACGCGCGCGCCGGGCTGGTCGGCGTGTTCGGTGCGCCCGGCGCCTACGTTCCTGGTCTCGACGTGACGCTCAAGCTCGCGAGCATCCGCGGCGTCGAATCGAACGGCATGATGTGCTCGACGCGCGAGCTGGAACTCGGCGAGGATCATGACGGCATCATCGAGCTGCCCGAGGACGCGCCGATCGGCACGCCGTACCCAGACTATGCCGGGCTCACCGATCCCGTCATCGACGTCGCGATCACCCCCAACCGCCAGGACTGCATGGGCGTCCGCGGCATCGCGCGCGACCTCGCCGCAGCGGGGATGGGCACGCTCACGCCGCTGATCTTCGATACGTTCACGAGCGAGGGCGCAGGCCCCGACGTCCGCACCGAGGACACCGCCGGCTGCCCCGCCTTCTTCGCGCAGACCGTCACCGGCGTGACCAACGGCGAGTCCCCCGACTGGATGCGCCGCAGCCTGCTCGCGATCGGGCAGAAGCCGATCTCCGCGCTCGTCGACATCACCAATTACCTGATGATCGACCTCGGCCGCCCGCTGCATGTCTATGATCGTGCCAAGCTGTCGGGCGGCCTCGTCGCGCGGAAAGCAAAGGACGGCGAACAGGTCGTCGCGCTCAACGGCAAGACCTACACGCTCGACAAAACCATGACCGTCATCGCCGACGACGTGGCCGTGCACGACATCGGCGGCATCATGGGCGGCGAGCATTCGGGCGTCTCCGCGGACACCACCGACGTGCTGATCGAATGCGCCTATTTCGATCCCGACCACATCGCGCGCACCGGCCAGAAGCTCACGCTCACCTCCGACGCGCGCAGCCGGTTCGAACGCGGCGTCGATCCGGCGTTCCTCGACGACGGCCTCGCGATCGCCACCGCGCTCGTGCTCCACGTCTGCGGCGGGACTGCGAGCGCCGTCACGCGCTCGGGCGAAGCGCCGTCGGAGCCGCGCGTGATCCACTACGACCCGCGCCTCAGCGCGGATCTCGGCGGCCTCCACGTCGCCCCCGAACGCCAGGCACGCACGCTGTTGTCGCTCGGCTTCACGATCGGCGCGATCAAGAGCGCCGATGCGTTCAGCGACGCGCTATTCTCGACGATCGAGGGCAAATGGCCGGTCACGGTCCCGAGCTGGCGCCGCGACGTCGACGGTCCCGCCGATCTTGTCGAGGAAGTCGTCCGGATCGAGGGCATCGACAGCATCCCCTCGACGCCGCTGCCGCGCCTGCCCGGCGTCGCCAAGCCGACCGCGACGCCCGAGCAGAAGCTCGAACGCCGCGCGCGTCGCGCCGCTGCCGCCCGCGGCCTCGACGAAGCGGTGACGTGGAGCTTCCTCTCGGAGGCCGAGGCAGCCCCGTTCGGTGGCGGCGCCTGGACGCTCGCCAACCCGATCAGCGAGGACCTGAAGGTCATGCGCCCCTCGCTGCTCCCCGGCCTGCTCGCCGCGACGGGGCGCAACCTCAAGCGCGGCCAGCAGAGCGTCCGCCTGTTCGAGATCGGCCGCCGCTACCTCGCCGACGCCGAACGCGCGACATTGGGCGTGGTGCTGGCGGGCGACCGCCGCCCGCGCGGCTGGCGCGACGGCAAGGCCGCGAGCTTCGACGCCTATGATGCGAAGGCCGAAGCGCTCGCACTGCTTGCTGCTGCCGGCGCACCGGTCGACAATCTCCAGGTCATGGGGGAGGCGGGCGATGCCTGGCATCCGGGCCAGTCGGGCACGCTTCGGCTCGGACCGAAGACGGTGCTGGCAAGCTTCGGCATGCTGCATCCGTTGGTGCTGAAGGCGTTCGACCTCGACGGCGCGGTGGCCGCGGTCGAGATCTATCTCGACGCGATCCCACCCAAGCGGGCCTCAGGTTTTGCGCGTCCCGCCTACACGCCGCCAGCGTTGCAGGCCGTCCGCCGCGACTTCGCGTTCCTCGTGCCGGCGGCGCTCGCCACCGACGCGCTGGTCCGCGCGGTGAAGGGGGCGGACAAGGCCGCGATCGTCTCGGCGCGCGTGTTCGACGTGTTCACCGGCCAGGGCGTCGAGGACGGCCACAAGTCGGTCGCGGTCGAGATCGTCCTGCAACCCACCGCCAAGAGCTTCACCGACGAGGAGCTGAAGGCGGTGGCGGACAAGGTCGTCGCGGCGGCGGCGAAGCAGGGCGCGAGCCTGCGCGGGTAACGCGCCCCAACACCCTGTTCGTCATCCTCGCGAAGGCGGGGATCCATACTGGCTGACCAATCGATTCTATCGAAAGCGCTGTCATTCTGGATCCCCGCCTTCGCGGGGATGACATGCAAGGTAATGTACAGAATGGCCGACCGTAGCGGAGCACCGACATGACCGACCTGATCACGATCGCCAACGACCACCTCACCGCGCAGATCAACCCACTGGGTGCCGAGCTCACGTCGCTCAAGGACGCAGACGGCCGCGAGCTGATGACCAATGCCGACCCGGCCTATTGGACCGGCCACGCGCCGATCCTCTTCCCCGTCGTCGGTCGCCCCTACCGCGACACGATCCGCGTCGACGGCACCGAATATTCGATGAAGCAGCACGGCTTCGCCCGCCGCATGGTGTTCGCCGTGTCCGAGCAGCAGCCCGGATCGGCCGCCTTCACGCTCGAGGCGACGCCCGAGACGCGCGCGGTCTATCCGTTCGATTTCCGGCTGACGGTGACGTTCGCGCTGGTCGACGCGACGCTGAGCGTCGACGTCGCGATCACCAACCCCGCCGCGCAGCCGCTTCCGGCGAGCTTCGGCTTCCATCCCGCCTTCGCCTGGCCGCTGCCTTACGGGGAGGATCGCGCCGACCACCGCATCGTCTTCTCGGCCGACGAGCCCGATGCGCTGCGCATGATCGCCGACGACGGCACGATCGCGGAGGGGGAGCGGCCCTCGCCGCTGGAGCGGCGGACGCTGCGCCTGCAGGACGCGCTGTTCGCAAAGGATGCGCTGGTCTGGGATTCGGTCCGGTCCGACTCGGTCACCTATGGCGCCGAAACCGGCCCGCAGCTGCGGATCGATTTCCCCGACACGCCGATGCTCGGCATCTGGACCAAGCCCGGCGCCGCCTATGTCTGTGTCGAGCCGTGGCACGGCATCGCCGACCCCGAAGGCTATGACGGCGACTTCCGTGCCAAGCCTGGCGTGTTCGAGATCCCAGCAGGCGCCACAAAGCGCATCGCACTCCGCGTAACGCTGCTCCGCTAAAAGCCCCTCCCTTTCAGGGAAGGGGTTGGGGTGGGGCATAGCCGCAAGCGCCACGCCCGTGGTGAGACCCCGCCCCCAGCCCCTTCCCTGAAGGGGCGGGGAGCAGCTATCGCCGCGATTGCACCCCCTGTCCTCCGGCCCCCGCATCTGCCAAGAGCGGCAGCATGACCGCCGGACTCCCGGCCCAACCTTCTTTGCGAGCCCCGACTCGGCTCCCCGGACCCACGCCATGACCCAATTTCCCCGCCGCACCTTCGCGATCATCTCGCATCCCGACGCCGGCAAGACCACGCTGACCGAAAAGCTGCTCTATTTCGGCGGCGCGATCCATCTCGCGGGCGAGGTGAAGGCGCGCGGCCAGAACCGGCGCGCGCGATCCGACTGGATGAAGATCGAGCAGCAGCGCGGCATCTCGGTCACGTCGTCGGTGATGACGTTCGAGCGCCAGGGAATCACCTTCAACCTGCTCGATACGCCGGGCCATGAGGACTTCTCCGAGGACACCTACCGCACGCTGACCGCGGTTGATTCGGCGGTCATGGTGATCGACGCTGCCAAGGGCATCGAGCCGCAGACGCGCAAATTGTTCGAGGTCTGCCGCCTGCGCAACGTGCCGATCATCACCTTCGTTAACAAGGTCGACCGCGAGGGGCGCGATCCGTTCTCGCTGCTCGACGAGGTGGCGGAGATGCTTCAGCTCGACGTCTGCCCGATGAGCTGGCCGATCGGCATGGGCGGCGAGTTCGAGGGGGTGTACGACCTCTACGCCAACACGTTGAGCCGCCCCGAAGGCGACAGCCGCGAGTTCATGGGCAAGGCGATCCCGTTCGCGGGCATCGACGACCCCAAACTTGCCGAGATCCTCAGCCCCGAAGGGATCGTCCGCCTGAACGACGAAGCCGAACTCGCACAGGGCGGCTATTCGAGCTTCGATGCCGACGCCTATCGCGCAGGCAATCTGACGCCGGTGTATTTCGGCTCGGCGCTCAAGGACTTCGGCGTCGCCGAGCTGATCGCAGCGCTCGCCGACTACGCCCCGCCACCGCGCGCGCAGCCCGCCGAGCCCGCCCCCATCTCCCCCGACGAAAGCGAAGTCACCGGCTTCGTGTTCAAGGTGCAGGCAAACATGGATCCCAACCACCGCGACCGGATCGCGTTCATGCGGCTGTGCTCGGGCGTGTTCAAGCGCGGTATGAAGCTGACGCCCACGGGCCACGGCAAGCCGATCGCGGTTCACTCGCCGATCCTGTTCTTCGCGCAGAATCGCGAGCTGGCGGACGAGGCGTTTCCGGGCGACATCATCGGCATCCCCAACCACGGCACGCTGCGCGTCGGCGATACGCTCAGCGAACGCGCCGCGATCCGCTTCACCGGCCTGCCGAACTTCGCGCCCGAAATCCTGCGCCGCGTCGTGCTCAAGGATTTCACCAAGACCAAGCAGTTGCGTAAAGCGCTCGATGACATGGCCGAGGAGGGGGTGACTCAGGTCTTCTACCCCGACATCGGCTCGAACTGGATCATCGGCGTCGTCGGGCAGCTTCAGCTCGAAGTGCTGCTCTCGCGCCTCGACGCGGAGTACAAGGTCGCGGCCGGGCTCGAGCCGGCGCCCTACGAGACCGCCCGCTGGATATCGGCGGAAGACCCGCAGGAGCTCAAGACCTTCGCCGAGATCAACCGCGGCGCGATGGCGAAGGATCGCGACGGGAACCCGGTGTTCCTCGCCAAGAGCGCGTGGGAGGTGAACTACATCGCCGAACGCTATGCGAAGATCCGCTTTGCCGCGACGCGCGAGCGGTAACGCCCGCTCGACCGCACTCCGTCGTCATTCCCGCCTGCACGGGGATGACGAACCGGCAGGGATGCGGATCAGTCCGCGGCCAGGGCCTCGGCGAGCATGTCGCGGATCGCGCGCAGTGCCGTGATCGGCGGCTCAGCGGGCGCAAGGATCTCGGCAGCGACCGCGGCCGGTGCGCCCTTTTCCGCGGCCAGCAGCTGCTGGACGCCGCGCACGGTATAGCCGTCGCGATTGAGCAGCTGATCGATCCGGCGCACCAGCGCGACGTCCTCGACGCGGTAATAGCGACGATTCCCGGCACGCTGGAGCGGTCGGAGCTGGGGAAAACGCGTTTCCCAATAGCGCAGGATATGCTGTGGCAAGCCGGTATCGTTCGACAGTTCGCCGATGGTCCGGAATGCGGTACTGGCCTTGCCGGAACTGTCCGGCATCGCGTGCCTCAGCCTGCGCCGACGATGCGTTCGCGCATCATCTGGCTTGCGCGGAACGTCAGCACGCGGCGCGGTGCGATCGGCACCTCGACACCCGTCTTGGGGTTGCGACCGATGCGCTCGCCCTTGTCACGCAGGACGAACGTACCGAAGCCCGAAATCTTGACATTCTGGCCGCTGGTCAGTGCTTCGCACATCTCGGTCAGGATCTGTTCGACGACTTTAGAAGCATCCGATCGCGAAAGTCCGATTTCGCGATGAAGCGATTCGGCTAGATCGGCTCGTGTCAGCGTACCCGTCATTGTCATTCCGAAACTCCCACACCCATTGCGGTACCTACACAAGCAGCGTGTTCATCGGAAGAGCTTTATCGGACAAATTGCAACTGGCTTTCAGTTGCGTTTAGAAGCGGATGACGGCCGCACCCCAAGTAAAGCCGCCACCCATCGCCTCGAGCACGACGATCTGGCCCTGCTGGATCCGTCCGTCACGGACCGCCACGTCGAGCGCGAGCGGTACCGACGCCGCGGAGGTGTTGGCATGCTGGTCGACGGTGACGACGACGCGCTCGGGGGCAAGGCCCAGCTTGCGCGCGGTCGCGTCGAGGATCCGGGCATTCGCCTGGTGCGGCACGACCCAGTCGACCTGGTCCGCGGACAGGCCCGCCATCGCCAGCGATTCGGTCATGACGGCGGCAAGGTTGGTCACTGCGTGACGAAACACCTCGCGGCCCTTCATCCTGAGCTTGCCGACCGTCCCGGTCGTCGAGACGCCGCCATCGACATAGAGAAGCTGGTTGTGTCGCCCGTCGGCATGCAGCTTGGTGGTCAGGATCCCGCGACCGTCCGCATCGGCAGTGTCCTGCGCCTCGAGCACGATCGCGCCCGCACCGTCGCCGAACAGGACGCAGGTCGTGCGATCCTCCCAGTCGAGGATCCGGCTGAACGTCTCGGCGCCGATCACCAGCGCGCGCTTGGCGACGCCGCTGCGGATCATGCTGTCGACGACCTGGACCGCGTAGAGAAAGCCCGAGCAGACCGCGGCGACGTCGAACGCGACGCAGTCGTCGATGCCGAGCATCGCCTGCACCTTGGTGGCGCTGGCGGGGAAGGTCTGGTCGGGCGTCGCGGTGGCGAGCACGATCAGGTCGATGTCCTGCGCGTCCACGCCTGCTGCAGCGAGAGCCGCGCGGCAGGCGTCGGCGGCCAGAGTCGCGGTCGTCTCGCCTTCGCCGGCGATATGGCGGAACCGGATGCCGGTGCGCTCGACGATCCATTCGTCGCTGGTGTCGACCTGTTCCGCCAGCTGCGCATTCGAGACGCGGCGGACCGGCAGAGCCGATCCGGTGCCGGTAATGACCGAACGGATCATGCGGCTTCCTTGACGTTGCCCAGATCGTCGCTGATCCGGCGGACGAGGTCGTTTCTCACCATCTTGGCGGCATTGCCGATCGCCGTCGCCACGCCGCGCTCATTGGCGCCGCCATGGCTTTTGACGACGATGCCGTTGAGCCCGAGAAACACCGCGCCATTGTGATTATTGGGATCGAGATGATCGCGCAGCAATTCGGTCGCGGGCTTCGAAATCAGGAAGCCGAGCTTCGACCGGACCGAGCTGCGGAACGCGCGCTTGAGCAGGTCGGCGACGAATCGCGCGGTGCCCTCGGCGGTCTTGAGCGCGATATTGCCCGAAAAGCCGTCACACACGACGACGTCGACATCGCCGCGCGACAGGCGGTCGCCTTCGATGAAACCGGTAAAATCCATGTCGAGCTTGGGCGTCGCGCGCAGCATGGCGGCGGCCTCGCGGATCTCGTCAGTGCCCTTCATGTCCTCGCTGCCGATATTGAGCAGCGCGACACGTGGGTGGGCGATTTCGAGCGCGGTCCGTGCATAGGCGCCGCCCATGATCGCGAACTGGACGAGGTTGCGCGCATCGCACTCGGTATTCGCACCGAGGTCGAGCATCACCATGTCGGTGTCGCCAAGCGTCGGAAGGCGCGCGGCGAGCGCCGGGCGATCGATGCCCGGCAGCGTCCTGAGCGACAGCTTCGCCATCGCCATCAGCGCGCCGGTATTGCCGCTCGAGACCGCAGCTGCGGCACGCCCCTTTTTGACGAGATCGATGGCGATGCCCATCGATGTCGTCTTGGCGCGACGAATCGCCTGGCTCGGCTTGTCGCTTGAGCCAACCACCTCGGGGGCATGGACGATCTCGGAATTGAGTTCGAGATTCGGATGGGCTTTGAGCCCATCGCGAATCGCGGTTTCGTCACCGACCAGCAGGAAATGCATGCCGTCAAACTGGCGTCGCGCACGCGCGACACCCGCCAGCATTACCGCCAGCCCGTCATCGCCACCCATCGCATCGACGGCGATCCAGGCGCTGTCGGGCATGCTCACGTCCTTCGCTCAGGTAAGGGCTCAGCCCTCGACCGAAAGGATTTCGCGACCGTTGTAATGGCCGCAAGACGTGCAGAGGTTGTGCGGGCGCTTGAGTTCGCCACAGTTCGGGCACTCCTGAAATGCCGCGATCGTCAGCGAATCGTGGCCACGGCGCATGCCGCGCTTGGAGGGCGAGGTTTTTCTCTTGGGGACGGCCATTTCGGCACCTTGTTCTTTATAAAGGTCGGGGCTCCGATAGGCCCGGACGAAGGAGTCGGCAACCGACTGTTAAGGTCGGCCGCGTGAGCTACCATACGGCCTGACGCATCGCGAAGCGTGGCGCTATAGCGATAATCGCCTGCGTTGCAAGCATGGTGGCACAGTGGCACGACCCGCGCACACCGGAAACATCGAGGAATAAGCTGCATGATCCTGCCCGTAACCCTGACGATCGCTGCTGCGGCCGCGGTCATCAATCTCTGGCTGGCCTTCCGCATCGTGCCGACTCGCCTCAAGGACAATGTCCTGCTGGGCGACAATGGCAATCCGGTCCTGCAGGGGCGGATGCGCGCGCAGGCGAACTTCGTCGAATATGCGCCCTTCATCCTGATCCTGTTCGCGCTGATCGAACTGGGTGGCGGATCACCCCGCTGGTTGTGGATCGCCGGAGTCGTTTTCGTTGTCGCGCGAATCGCGCACGCCTTCGGCATGGACAAGACGACGTCGAACCTGCCGCGCGCGGGTGGTGCACTCGCAACCTGGGCGCTGATGGCGCTGCTCGCGGGCTGGGCGCTCGCGATCGCCTATCAGGCCGGTGCCACGCCGTCGGTCACGACGTTCCAGACCGCACCGATCGAGGGTCGCGCATGAGCATCGTCCGGAATGTCGCCGCCCTCCTCGCCACGCCGATGCTGCTCGCGGTCGCGACGCCCGGCCTTGCGAAGGACGGCCTGGCGCAGGACGCCATCTCGCCCGAGCGCCTGTCCGCCGATGTCAGGACGCTGGCGTCGGACGCGTTCGAGGGGCGGGCACCGGGAACCGCGGGCGAAACCAGGACGATCGACTGGCTCATCGCGCAGTTCAAGGCGATGAAGCTGTCGCCGGGCGGGCCGGACGGCAGCTGGACGCAGGCGGTGCCGCTGGTCCACACGCGCCTGGGGCAGGGCAGTGTGCGCGCCGGGGCCACGCCGCTGGTCCAGGGCCGCGACGTCTATCTCAGCACGGTGCGCGGGGTCGACCGCGTCGCGATCGCCGACGCGCCGATGGTCTTTGTCGGCTACGGCGTCACCGCGCCCGAACGCGGCTGGGACGACTTCAAGGGTCTCGACCTGAAGGGCAAGGTCGCCGTCTTCCTGGTCAACGACCCCGATTTCGAGGCGGTGGCGGGCGACGATGCCAAGGGCCGGTTCGGCGATCGCCGCATGACCTATTATGGGCGCTGGACCTACAAGTTCGAGGAGGCCGCGGCGTGGCGCGGTGGCGGCGCTGATCGTCCACGACACCCCGGGTGCCGGCTATGGCTGGGCGACGGTCACCGCACCCGCGGGCGAGAATTACGACATCGTCCGCGAGGATCCGGCCTCGCGCGTGCTGCTGCAGGGGTGGATTGAAGGGGCCGCCGCAACCCGGCTCTTTGCCGCCTCCGGTCTCGACCTCGCCACGTTGCGCAAGGCCGCGCGGCGCAGCGATTTCCGCCCCGTCGCGCTGAAGCAGCGGTTCACGACCGACCTTCCCGTCCGTCATGACACGGCGGAGAGCCGCAACGTGCTGGCGATGCTGCCCGGCAAGACCCGTCCCGACGAAGTGGTGATGTTCGGGGCGCACTGGGATGCGTATGGCGTCGGCGCGCCCGATGCGCAGGGCCGCACGATCCGCCCGGGCGCCAATGACGACGCGCTCGGCGTCGCGGGCGTGCTCGGCCTTGCCCGCAGCTTTGCCGCCGCGCCGCGCACCGACCGCAGCCTCGTCTTCGCGCTGTGGAGCGGGGAGGAGCGGGGGCTGCTCGGGTCGGAAACCTATGCGGTGAAACCGGTCTATCCCGCGGCGAAGACGGTCGCCAACCTGACGCTCGACATTCTCCAGACGGCGGGGCCGGCGCGCGACGTCCTGCTGGTCGGCGCGGGTCAGAACAGCCTCGAGGACATGCTGGGCGATGCCGCGAAGGCTCAGGGCCGGGTGGTGACTCCGGAAGCCCTGCCCGAACGGGGGCTGTTCTACCGCGCGGATCATTTCTCGGTCGCGCGGCGCGGCGTGCCGACGCTGTTGCTGATGGCGATCAGCGGTGCGTCCGACCTCGTGACGGGCGGCAGACCCGCGGGGCAGGCGTGGCTCGACGGCTATATGAAATGCTATCACCAGACGTGCGACGCCTGGAGTGCGGACTGGGATCTGCGCGGCGCGGCGCAGGATGTCGGTCTGTTCCGGACGATCGGCACGAAGCTGGCGAACAGCCGGCTCTGGCCGGAATGGCGCGACGACTCCGAATTCAAGTCGGTTCGCGCTGAAAGCGCGGGGGAGCGGAAGTAGGGCTCAACCCACACTCGCTACCACCCCGGCGAAGGCCGGGGCCCAGTTGGGAAGGTTGCAGTAACGGCGCGCTACCTCCGCCAATCTTGGTCCCCCAACTGGGCCCCGGCCTTCGCCGGGGTGGGGTGATTGGCGCGTTGGACATCTGCTTCCCGGTGTTCTCCCGCATCCGCGGGGGACCAGGGACCTACGCCGCCAGCGCCCGATCGCTCACGAACAGGTTGGTCGCGCGCTCATGCGCGAACGTGCTCGCGGGGCCGTGACCCGGGATGAAGCTCGTATCGCTGCCCAGCGGCCACAGCTTCTCGACGATCGACGACAGCAGCACCCGGTGATTGCCGCCGGGCATGTCCGATCGCCCGACCGACCCCTGGAACAGCACGTCGCCGACCTGCGCGAATTTCGATGGCGCGTGATGGAAGATCACATGGCCTTCGGTATGCCCCGGCGTTTCGTAGACATCGAGAACGAGGTCGCCGACCGACACCCGGTCACCCTCGACCAACCACCGGTCGGGTTCGAAATTGACGCCGGCGATGCCGTATTTCGGCCCGTCCTGGTCGAGCCGCTGGAGCCAGAAACGGTCGGCCTCGTGTGGCCCCTCGATCGGCACTGCCAGATCGTCGGCCAGCGCCTTCGCCTCGCCGGCATGGTCGATATGCCCGTGCGTCAGCAGGATCTTCTCGACCGTCACACCCGCCTCCGCGATCGCCGCCTTGATTCGCGGCAGGTCGCCGCCGGGATCGACCACCGCCGCCTTCATCGTCGCGGTGCACCACAGCAACGTGCAGTTCTGCTGGATCGGCGTGACGGGGATGATCGCGGCACGCAGCGGCGGCAGGGAGGTCTTTGTCATTCCGGCAAAATAGGGCGGCGGGCGGTTTCGGGCAATCGCCGCTTGCGGTTTGCCTGCCGCCCCGTGCATCAGTCGGCACGATGTGGACTGCGCCCTTCGTGCTGCTTGATGATGCCCGGGAGGCGGGGGCCCCCGCGCGCCTGTACGACCGGCCTGTTCGGGTCGTTCGCGCGGACACCCCCGATGCCGTGCAACCCGCGCTTGCGGAGATCCGTCGCGGACTGGCCGAGGGGCTGCATGCCGCGGGGATGCTGGCCTACGAAGCGGGGATGACGTTCGCGTCGCGTGCGGTCGATACCGGCCCGCCGGACGGCCCGTTGCTGTGGTTCGGCCTGTTCGAGCGCTACGAGACGATCCCCGCGGCGGCGCTGCCCGCGCTGTTGCCCGATCCTGCCGGAATCTGGGTTGGGCCGCCGCAGCCGCAGATCGACCGCGAGGTCTATGATGCGCGAATCGCGCGGCTGCTCGCGCTGATCGCGGCGGGCGACATCTATCAGGCCAATTTGACCTTTGCCGCGACCGTGCCGTTCATCGGCGATCCCCGCGCGCTCTATGCCCGTCTCAGACACCAGGCGCGCGCCGGCTATGGCGCATTGATCGACACGGGCGACGAGACCTGTCTGTCGCTGTCGCCCGAACTGTTCTTCACGCTCGAGGGCGATCGGCTGACCTGTCGGCCGATGAAGGGCACCGCGCCGCGCGGCGCCACGCCCGACGTCGATCGCCGCCTCGCCGAGGAGCTGGCCGCCGATCCGAAGCAGCGCGCGGAAAATCTGATGATCGTCGACCTGATGCGCAACGACCTGTCGCAGGTCGCGCAGGGTGTCTCGGTCCCCGACCTGTTCACGGTGGAAACCTATCCAACCGTCCACCAGATGACCTCGACGGTGGCAGCGCGGCTGACCCCCGGCCGCGATGCGATCGATGTGCTCGCCGCGCTGTTTCCCTGCGGCTCGATCACCGGCGCACCCAAGCAGCGCGCGATGGAAGTGATTGCAGAGGTCGAGCAGGCCCGCCCCCGCGGCCTCTATACCGGTGCGATCGGCCGGTTCGATCCCGGCGGCGACGCCGCGCTGAACGTCGCGATCCGCACGCTGACGGTGCGCGACGGTGACGCGGTGATGGGGCTCGGCTCGGGGATCGTCGCGGACAGCGTCGCCGACCAGGAATGGCAGGAATGCGCGGACAAGGCGGCCTTCGTCACCGCCGGACAGCGCAAGCTGGACCTGATCGAGACGATGGCGTTCGATCCCGAACACGGGGTGATGCGGCTCGAACTGCATCTCGCCCGGCTGACAGCGAGTGCTGCGGCGCTGGGGTTCAGCTTCGATCGTCACGCGGTGCGGAACGAATTGCAGGCGGCGACCTTCCGGCTGCGCGGTCCGCGGCGGATCCGGCTGGTCGTCGCGGCATCGGGCGCGGTCGCGATCCAGGTCGGTCCGATGCCGGTCACGCCCGCGCAGATGACGGTGGCGATCGTCCCGCTGCCCGTCGCGCCCGCCGATATCCGGCTGCGCCACAAGACCAGCGACCGCGCCTTTTACGACGACGCGCGGCGTGCCGCGGGCACCACCGAAGTGGTGTTTGAGGCGCCCGACGGCTTCCTGACGGAGGGCAGCTTCACCTCGCTGTTCGTCCCGCGCAACGGGGTGCTGGTGACCCCGCCCGCGGGCGCGCTGATCCCCGGCGTGCTGCGCGCCGATCTGCTCGCCAGCGGCCAGGCGATCGAGGGACGGTTGACGCGCGCCGACCTTGCCAACGGGTTCCGTATGGGAAATGCGGTGCGCGGGCTCGTTCCGGCCGTTGTTGCGGTTGCGAAATCAGGCGATCGCGGCGTATAGCCCGCGCGAATTCCGCAGGCGCCGCTGCGGTCAACCGCAGAGGTTTCACCATGCACGCATCCGCCGCCCTTGGCCGCATCAGCCCTTCGCCGACCCTCGCGATCACGTCGCGTGTGCTCGAACTGAAGCGCGCCGGCGTCGACGTGATCGGGCTGGGGGCGGGCGAGCCTGATTTCGACACGCCCGATTTCGTCAAGGAGGCCGCGATCCAGGCGATTCGCGACGGCAAGACGAAATACACCAATGTCGACGGCACGATCGAGCTGAAGCAGGCGATCGCCGCCAAGTTCGCGCGCGACAACGGCCTGACCTATGCGACCGACCAGATCAGCGTGAACGTCGGCGGCAAGCACACCTTGTTCAACGCGATGGTCGCGACGATCGACCCGGGTGACGAGGTCGTGATCCCCGCGCCCTATTGGGTCAGCTATCCCGACGTCGTGCAGTTCGCCGGCGGTGTGCCGGTGATCGTCAAGGCCGGCCCCGAGGTCGGCTACAAGCTTGCCCCCGAGGCGCTCGACGCGGCGATCACGCCGAAGACCAAGTGGGTGATCCTCAACTCGCCGTCGAACCCGACCGGCGCCGGCTACACGATCGACGAGTTGAAGGCTCTGGGCGCGGTGCTCACGAAGCACCCGCATGTCTGGATCTTCGCCGACGATATGTACGAGCATATCGTCTATGACGGCTTCAGGTTCGCGACGATCGCCGAGGCGTGCCCCGAGCTGTTCGAGCGCACGCTGACCGTCAATGGCTGTTCGAAGGCCTATGCGATGACCGGCTGGCGGATCGGCTATGCGGGCGGCGTAAGCTGGCTGATCAAGGCGATGGCCAAGCTCCAGTCGCAGTCGACCTCGAACCCGTGCTCGATCGCGCAGGCCGCCGCCGTCGCCGCGCTCAACGGCGACCAGTCGTTCCTTGCCGAGCGCAACACCGCCTTCCAGGGCCGCCGCGATCTGGTCGTGTCGATGCTGAACGAAATCGACGGCATGGAATGCCCGACGCCCGAGGGTGCGTTCTACGTCTATCCGTCGTTCGCCGCGCTGATCGGCAAGTCGACGCCGAACGGTCGGCTGATCGACACCGACGAGGCGATGGTCGGCTATCTGCTCGACGATGCCAAGGTCGCAGTCGTGCAGGGCGCGGCGTTCGGCCTCAGCCCCGCGTTCCGGATCAGCTATGCCACGTCGGACACGCTGCTGCGCGAGGCCTGCACGCGGATCCAGACCGCCTGCGCCGCGCTGCGCTGATCCGGCACGCCTCGGCAACATCGCGGACATGCCCGGACATCCGCCAGCAACCCTGCTGGCGGATGAACGGATTGGCCACATCGCGTTAATCGACCGTTTCATAAAACGGCATTGTGAAGACACGGCATCCCCACGACATGCTGGGTCGTAGCTGACGTGATCCACCGGGATCACGCCAAGTCTGATTTCAACAGGAGCGCATGATGCGCAATCTTATCAAGTCGAGCTTTCTCTGGCAGTTTACTGGCGGTTTTGTTCTGGGTGCGCTGGGTCTCCTTGCGTTCCAGCCCGCCGAGGCAACGCAGCCGGTGTATGGCGCGCCCGTGCACACCGCGCCCGCCCAGCGCTGAGCCTGCTGAATCCCGGTGATCGGTCGCCGAAAGGCATTCCGCGCCGGGGCTGGAAACGTCATCGAGACGCCCCACATGATCAACATGCACACGCCCCTTTTCGCAACGCTCGCCGCCGTCGGACTCGCCGGTGCGGTCATCGCCACCGGTTCTGCGCAGGCAGAGCGCGCGGTCATCATCCCGGCCGCGACCGTCGATGTCCCGCGGACGGGCGGCCTGCAGACCGCGGTGCTGGCGGGCGGCTGTTTCTGGGGGCTCGAGGCGGTGTTCGAGCATGTCCGCGGCGTCAAGGGCGTGACCGCAGGCTATGCCGGCGGGACGAAGGCGACCGCGAATTACGAGCAGGTGTCGAGCGAAACCACGCGGCATGCCGAGGCGGTGCGGATCAGCTATGATCCCCGCGTCGTGAGCTACGCCACGCTGCTGCGCGTCTATTTTTCGATCGCGCATGATCCGACGCAGCTGAACCGCCAGGGTCCCGACAGCGGCACCAGCTATCGCTCCGCGATCTTCCCGCAGTCGCCGCAGCAGGCGCAGGTCGCACGCGCCTATATCACGCAGCTCGGCCAGACGCGGGCGTTTGCGCGGCCGATCGTCACGACGCTCGAAACCGGCAGCTTCTATCCTGCCGAAGCCTATCATCAGGACTTTTTCGACCGGAACCCGACGCATCCCTACATCGTCGCCTGGGACAAGCCCAAGCTCGCGGCGTTCCGCAAGGCCTTCCCGACAATCGCCAGCTAACGCCGGTTGATCGGCTCAGGCGGATACGGCGATCCGCGTGTCCGGTCGCTGCGCGGCGACCGGAAACCGCAGCATCCGGTCCGCGACTGGCAACAGCGCCTGCGCACCGGGACCCACCGCGCGGATGATCTCGGGATGGTCGACGTCCAGCCCGCCCGTCAGCGATCCGAAGGCGGGCAGGATCAGCTTGGTCTCGGTCGCGACGAAACACCGTCGCGCGACCTGCTTGCCGCGCAGCCGAAGCCGCAATTTGGGATGGAAATGGCCCGAGAGTTCGGGCCGGGTTTCACGGGGATCGGCCTCGTGGCGCAGTACCAGGCCATCGACACAGGCCTCGTCGACGACCGTGCCACCGCACCGGTCGAGGATCATCGGGTCATGATTGCCCGTGATCCAGGTCCAGTGGGTCTTCTGCGTCATGGCGCGCAGCATGTCCTGCGCGCGCTGCGGCAGCCGGTCGCAGCCGTCGCTGTCGTGGAAACTGTCGCCGAGACACCAGATATCGGTCGCGCCGGTCGCGTCGAGCACGGCGGCGAGTTCGGTCAAGGTCGCGATCGAATCATAAGGCGGCAGCATCTGGCCACGGCTGGCGAACCAGCTCGCCTTTTCGAAATGCAGGTCGGCGACCAGCAAGGCGTGTCGCGCGGGCCAGTAAACCGCACCTGCCGCCAGCGCCAAAAGCGTGTGTCCGCCGAACGAAAAGGGAACCATCAGGTGGCCATGCCGTCGGTCGACGTTCGAATCAAGCGATTGTGCGGCGCAGCGTCGAACACTTGCGCATGGCTGCAATCGGCGTAAAGCGCGCCGTCCCATCAGGAGGAGCGCTTTTCGCGCCATGTCGTCCGTCGCCGGAACACCCCAGCCCGCTGAAACGTCCACCGATCTGTCGGCGGCGCATCTTCACCCACACCCGGCGCTCGCCGCGCTGACCGTGGGGGCGATCGGCGTGGTGTTCGGCGATATCGGCACCAGCCCGCTCTATGCCTTCCGCGAGGCGCTCGGCCAGAGTGCTGCGGGCGGGATCGATCCGAGCGAGATTCTCGGCGTGCTAAGCCTGGCGCTGTGGTCGCTGTTCCTCGTCGTCACGGTGAAATACGTCATTTTCCTGATGCGCGCCGACAACCAGGGCGAGGGCGGCGTGCTCGCGCTCGCGGCGCTCGCAAGGCGGGCGCTGGGGGTCCGGTCGAAGATCGCGATCGTGCTCGGGGCCGCCGGCGCGTCGCTGTTCTACGGCGATGCGATCATCACGCCGGCCCTGTCCGTCCTCTCGGCAATGGAAGGGCTGCGCACGATCCCGAGCGCGGCGCATATCTTCAACGAGGCCGTGGTGCGCGCGTTGACGATCGCCATTCTCATCGTCCTGTTCGTGATCCAGTCGCGTGGCACCGCGCATGTCTCGAAGCTGTTCGGTCCGGTCTGCATCGTCTGGTTCGTCGCGATCGGTGCGCTGGGCGTGTGGCATATTGCCGACGAGCCCTCGATCGTCCGCGTCTTCTCGCCGACCTACGGTGTCGCGTTTCTCGCGACCCACGGCGTCACCGGCCTGTTCGTGCTCGGCGCGGTGTTCCTGACCGTCACCGGAGCGGAAGCTCTGACCGCGGACATGGGCCATTTCGGCAAACTGCCGATCCGGATCGGCTGGTTCTTCCTGGTCTTTCCCGCGCTCGCGCTCAACTATCTCGGGCAAGGCGCGTTCGCGCTGTCGCAGCTCGAGGATGCCGCGCGTCGGGGCGTCCCGTTCGTCAATCAGGACTGGTTCTTCCTGATGGCACCCGAATCACTGCGCCCCGCGCTGATCATTCTCGCGGGCTTCGCGACGGTCATCGCCAGCCAGGCGGTGATCACCGGCGCGTTCAGCCTGACGCAGCAGGCGATCCAGCTCGGCCTGCTGCCGCGGCTGCGCATCCGCCAGACCTCGGCGGTGTTCGCCGGGCAGATCTACCTGCCCGCGATCAACTGGCTGCTGCTGATCGGCGTGCTGGTGCTGGTGATCCAGTTCAAGACCTCGTCGGCGATGGCCGCGGCGTACGGTATCGCGGTGACCGGCACGATGGTCGTCACCACGCTGCTCGCCTATATCGTCGTGCGGCACCGCTGGAACTGGTCGCGGCCGCTGGCGCTCGCCGCGATCCTACCGTTCCTGACGCTCGACCTGATCTTCTTCGGCGCGAACATCCTGCGCGTGATCGAGGGCGGCTGGGTGCCACTGGTGATCGCGGCGTCGATCGGGCTGATCATCTTCACCTGGGTGCGTGGCAAGAAGATCGTCAGCGCGTTCGAGAAGCGGCAGAGCATCCCGCTCAGCGACCTCGCCGCCGCGCTCGAGAAGCGCCCGCCCGAGCGTGTGTCGGGGACCGCGGTGTTCCTCACCGCCAATCCGCACGCGACGCCCGGCGCGCTGCTCCACAACCTCAAGCACAACAAGGTTCTGCACGAGCGAAACCTGATCGTCAGCATCCGCACCGCGGATCGTCCGTTCGTCGACCAAGCAGGCCGCGCCAAGGTCGAGCGGGTCGATGACAATTTCTCGATCGTCGTGCTGACCTACGGCTTCATGGAATCGCCCGACGTGCCGCGCGATCTTGGTGTCGGCGCGAAGACCGAACAGCTCGGCCTCGACCCGATGCGGACGTCGTTCTTCATCGGCCGCAACACGCTCAAGCCCGACGCGGAAAAGGGCATGCCGCCCTGGCAGGACCGGATCTTCATGTTCCTGCAGCGCAACGCGAGCGATCCGACCGATTTCCTGCGGATCCCGCCCGGCAAGGTGCTCGAACTCGGCGAACAGGTCACCGTCTGATCTCCCTCTCCCCTAGGGGGAGAGGGAAGGGGCCCGCCCGGCGAAGCCGGGTGGGAAGGGTGAGGGGTTTGAGGCTAGGGACCCCGACCCAATGCCTCTCACCCTTCCGTCGCCTGCGGCCCGTCCCTCTCCCCCGGGGGGAGAGGGACGAGCGGTCACCCCGCGAACGCCTTGACCAGATCGTACAGATAGTCGCGGCCGTCATAGAGCGACGCGATCCGGATCCGCTCGTTCAGGCCGTGGATGCCGCCCATGTCCTTGTCGATGAACACGCCCGGCGCGCCGTAAACCGGGATGCCGATCGCCTCGAAGAAGATCCCGTCGGTCGCGCCGGTCGACATCAGCGGCAGGATCGGCAGCCCGGGGAAGTGCTTGGCCGCGACCTTCGTCACCGGGCCCATGATCTTGGGGTCGAGCGTCGGCGGGATCGCGGTCGGCCGGACCGGCTGGTTCGCGGTCACGCTCACCTTGGCACCCGCGAGCGACTTCAGCTTGGCGAGCGTGCCGTCGACCGTCTCGCCGGGAAAGATCCGGCAGTTCACATTCGCGGTCGCCCGCTGTGGCAGCGCATTTTCGGCATGGCCCGCACTCAGCAGCGTCGCGACACAGGTCGTGCGCAGCGTCGAATGCATCGCCTTGTCGCGGCTGACGATCGCGTCTGCCGCCTTGTCCTGCGGGTTGGCGAGCAGGCGCGTGATCGCGTCGCCCATCGTGCCCGGCATCGCTTTTGCACTCGCGGTGAAGAAGGCGCGCGTCGTGTCGGTGAAGGTCACGGGGAATTCATGGCCCTGCACCGCCTTCACCGCGTCCGCGAGTTCGTAGATCGCATTGTCGGGCGTCGGCTGCGAGCTGTGCCGGCCGGGATTGGTCGCGGTGAAGGTGTAATTCTGCGCGGCCTTCTCACCGACCTGGATCGCCAGCAGCTGGCGCTTGCCATTATCGTCGAGCCGCCCGCCGCCGCCCTCGTTCAACGCGAATTCGGCGGCGATCAGGTCGGGCTTGCTCGCGGCCAGATATTGCGCGCCGTTCCACGCGAAGGTCGTCTCCTCGCCACAGGTCAGCGCGAGCTTGATCGTCCGCTTCGGCGTATAGCCCGACGTCTTGAAGCGGATCATCGCGTCGGACCAGATCGCCGCCTGCGCCTTGTCGTCGACGGTTCCGCGCGCGTAATAATAGCCGCCCTCCTCGATCAGCGTGAACGGATCGCGCACCCAGTCCTCGCGCCTGGCCTCGACGACGTCGAGATGGCCGAGCAGCAACATCGGCTTGATCGACGCGTCCGATCCCTTCAGCACTGCGACCAGTCCGCCATCCTTGGGATGCTCGGGAACCGAGAAATAGGTGATGTCGGCATCGGCATAGCCCGCGCTTTTCAGCCGTGCGCCGATCTGCGCTGCGGCCTGGGTGCAGCTGCCCGAGGACAGTGTCGTGTTGGTCTCGACCAGCTCCTTGTAGAGACCGAAGAACGCCTTCTGGTCGGGGCGGCTTTGCGCAAGTCCCGTACCGGGCATGGTGACGACACTGGCCGTCAGCATCACTCCCGCCATCACCCTGCTTACTGCGCGCATCGTCGTCCCCTTGATCGTTTATTGCAGCAGCGTTGCAGCGAATGATCGATCACGCAACCTCAACGCGGCGTGACATTGCGCGGCAGGGCAAGCCGCACCTCGCGATTGGCAAAGTCGATGTCGACGCGCCGGAACAACGTCAGCGCATCCATGCCGAGCAGGATCGCGGGCCGTTCCGCCAGCCCGAACTGGCGAAAGGGCGGGGCGTCGACGGCCGTCAGCGCGATCGGCAGGCTGGTGATCGTCAGGCTGCCGATCATGACGCGATCGATCGTCGAATAGTCCGCCATCACCGTCTGACCGGTGACACCGGTCAGCGCGATCGATTGCGACCGGACCGGCTTGCGCAACAGCTTGCGGCGCAGTGCGGCATTGCCCATGCTGACCGATGACCCGGTATCGATGATCACGCGGATCCGGACGCCGTTGCAATAAGCGTCGGTGACGACGAGCTGGCCGAACAGGCTGCGTGCCCGGACGACGATCTCGCCCCGCTCGGTTCGCTCGCGGCGGTTGCGCCGGCGCGCGGGCGTCACGGTCATCGTGCGGGTGTCGAAATCGATTCCCACCGCGCGTCCCTGCAGCGTGTCGATCCCCAGCAGCCCCAGCGCGCCCAGATTCTGCGCGGCGATCGCGGGCGCTTCGATCGCCGGGCTGTCGATCGTGCCAACGCGCAGCGCCGGGATGATCACGGTCGCGACGCTGTCCGATCCGGTCATGCCCGTGACGCGGACGATCCGGCCGGGGGCGAGCCGCAACACCGCCGCAAGCTCGCGCGAGATCACGGTGCGTTGCGCGCCGGTATCGACGACGAACTTCTGCGGACTGGTGCCCGCGATCGACACGGGCACCGTCATCCTGCTCTCGTCCTGCCCGAACAGCATCACCGTGTTTGCTGCAGATGCTGCATCATCGACCGGTGCAGCATAAGCGGGCGGGGCGGCGGCTTGGGGAGTAGCATCCGGGGCAGACTGCTGGGCCGCAGCCGGGGCAGCGATGATGAGCAACACCGGGCCTGACCACCTGCGCATGACCCGATGCTGCGCCCGAAACCGACGGACGACAAGTCGTTCGTCCCTGGTTCGTCGCGCGTCCGTTCAGTCGATCCGCATCGCCTCGGCTGCCAGCGCCTCCGCCTCGATCAGCAGGGCGTCGTCGGACGTGTTAGTGGCGACCTTCTCACGCCCGATCAGCGTCAGGATCGGCACCGCGAGCGGCGTCACGCGCTCGAGATCGACATGCAGCATCGTTTCGGCCGCGCGGTCGAGCAGCCCGGCCAGTCGCCCGACATCGGTCATCCGCGCCCGCGCATCCGCCCAGGCCGCCTCGAGCAGCAAATGGGTCGGCTCGTATTTGCGCAGCACGTCATAGATCAGGTCGGTCGAGAAGGTGACCTGCCGCCCGGTCTTGCGCTTGCCGGGATGCTGGCGCTCGACCAGCCCGCCGATCACCGCGACCTCGCGAAACGCACGCTTGAGCAGATGCGATTGCTGCACCCAGTCGACGAACTCATGTTCGAGAATATCGGCGGAGAACAGCGATGCCGGGTCGGTGATCTTGTCGATCCCGTACACCGCCAGCGCATAGTCGTTCGCGACGAAGCCGAGCGGTTTGAGCCCCTGCGTCTCCATCCGCCGGGTGATCAGCATGCCGAGCGACTGGTGCGCGTTCCACCCCTCGAAGCTGTAGGCGACCATGTAATGCCGGCCCTCGCGCGGGAAGGTCTCGACCAGCAGCTGCCCGGGTTCGGGCAGGACCGAGCGCAGCCGCTGATATTCGAGCCATTCGCGCACATCGTCGGGAAACCGCGCCCATTCGCCGGGATGGGCGAGGAAGCCGCGGACGCGGTCGGCGAGGTTGGTCGACAGCGGCATCCGGCTGCCGCCATAGGTCGGGATCCGCGCCGGCTTGGACGTCGCGCGGACGACGAGGTCCTCGGTGTCCATCTTGATGACTTCAAGGCTGAGCCCGGCGAAGAAGAACGTGTCGCCGGGGCTGAGCTGCGCCGCGAAGCCTTCCTCGACGCGGCCGAGCGCGCGGCCATTGCCGAACCGGACGTTGAGCATCGTCGCCTCGACGATGATCCCCGCGTTCAGCCGGTGCTGGCCGATGAACTTGGGATGGCTGATCCGCCATGTGCCGTCGGCGTCCTGCGTCAGGCGCTTGAACCGGTCATAGGCCTTCAGGCTGTAGCCGCCGTCGCTGATGAAGCCGAGCACGCGCGAGAAGGTCTCGGCCTGCAGCGCGGAATAAGGGAGGGCCGAGCGGACCTCGTCGAGCAGGTCCTCCTCACGGAACGGCGCGGCGCAGGCGCACGCCATGACATGCTGCGCCAGCACGTCGAGCGCGCCGACGCGGAACAGGTCGGGATCGAGTTCGCCCGCCTCGACCGCGTCCAATGCGGCGCGCGCCTCGAGATATTCGAACCGGTTGCCGGGGACGAGGATCGCCTTGCTCGCCTCGTCGAGCCGGTGATTGGCGCGGCCGATCCGCTGGAGCAGCCGCGACGAACCCTTGGGTGCGCCCATCTGGATCACGCAGTCGACATTGCCCCAGTCGACGCCGAGGTCGAGGCTTGCGGTCGCGACCAGCGCGCGCAGCTTGCCCTCCGCCATCGCGCCCTCGACCTTGCGCCGCGCCTCGCGCGCGAGGCTGCCGTGATGGACGCCGATCGGCAGCGTGTTCGCATTCACCTTCCAAAGATCCTGGAAGATCAGCTCGGCGAGGCTGCGCGTGTTGCAGAACACGATCGTCGTCGCATGCTTTTCGATTTCCGCCATCACCTGCTCGGCGGCATAGCGGCCCGAATGGCCCGACCACGGAATGCGCCCCTCGGGCAGCAGGATCGCGATGTCCGGATCCGCGCCCGCCTCGCCCTGCACCATCGCGACCTGGTCGATATCGCCGTCGGGGGCGAGCCACGCGCGATAGCCGTCGGCATCCGCGACCGTCGCGGACAGCGCGACGCGGCGCATCCCCGGCGAGATTGTCTGCAACCGCGCCATGCACAGCGAAAGCAGGTCGCCGCGCTTGCCGGTCGCAAACGCATGAACCTCGTCGATCACGATCGTGCGGATGCCCTCGAACATCGTGATGCTGTCGGGATAGCTCAGCAGCAGCGACAGCGATTCGGGGGTGGTCAGCAGGATCTGCGGCGGTTTCACGCGTTGCCGTGCCTTGCGGTCCGACGGCGTGTCGCCGGTGCGCGTCTCGACGCGGATGTTGACGCCCATCTCCTCGATCGGCGTCAGCAGGTTGCGCTGGACGTCGACCGCGAGCGCCTTCAGCGGCGAGACATAGAGCGTGTGGAGCCCGCTAGTCGGCTCCTCGATCAGCTCGGCGAGCGTCGGCAGGAAGCCGGCGAGCGTCTTGCCGGCCCCCGTCGCCGCGACCAGCAGCGCGTGGTGCCCGGCACGTCCCTGTGCCAGCATGTCGGTCTGATGCCGGCGCGGCCGCCAGCCCCGTGTCGCAAACCAGTCGTCAAGTTGGGGGGGAAGGTCGCTCACGGCCTGTTCACGCATGGTCGTCATATGGGTGCACTATGCCGCAACGCCATGGACGGCGCTCATCCGGTCGGCGATTTGTCGGACCATCGATCTGTTTAGCCTGTGAAAGACCAACCTTGTCGATTCTTCGCCATCTCGCGCCGCTGTCCCTGATCGCACTGCTGCCCTTTGCCAATGCGACGGCGGCGACGCAGAAGTTCGTCGGCGCGGGCGGCACGGTTCGCCTCGCCTATCCGTCGACCCTGACCCCGACGCGCAACTTTGCCGGCCGTGCTTTGATGACCAGCGGCTGGCGGACGATGTGGGACGGCACGCTGCCCGGGCGGGGCGTCGGCATCGTCCGGTTCTGGCAGGTCGCAAAGCCGACCGACGGGCAGGGGCAGGTGACCGAGATGATCCAGGTCGGCTTCAGCCGGAGCACGGCGGTGATTGCACGCTGCACCACCGACGGGCTGACATCGGCGAACAGCCGCCGCCTCGCCGATCGCACGCTCGGCGGCCAGCGCTGGGCGACCTATGAGACGGGCGATGCCGGGATGAGCCAGCAGGTCCGCGCGCTCACGCTGCGCAGCGTCATCGGCGGCACCTGCTACGCGGTCGACCGGATCACCTATGCGGCCAAGGCGGGGTCGCCGCCGCCGCGCAATGCACCGACCCAGGCGGTCGCCGCGGCACGGATGGATGCGATCCTGAAGACGGTCAAGGTCGGCCGGCGACGCTAGGCGGCCGCGCCGGTGTCGCTCCGCTGTCGCGCGTGGCACCGCAGCCATCGCTCGGGCGTAGTAGCGTGATGGCAAAACTCGGCGACTGGCTCGAACCGCATCCGCACGGCATCCTCGTCAAGCCGATCGACGCGTGGATCGATCCGTCGATCCCGAGCGAAAGGGCGCTCGTCACGCACGGCCATGCGGATCATGCGCGCGGCGGCCATGCCGCGGTCTGGGCAACGCCCGAGACGCTGGCGATCATGGATGCCCGCTATGGTCCGCAATCGGGTCACCCGGTCGCCTATGGCGAGACGATCCGCATGGGCGAGGTCGATATCGGGTTCGTCCCCGCCGGCCATGTCCTGGGTTCGGCGCAGATCGTGCTCGACTATCGCGGCGAACGGGTCGTCGTCTCGGGCGATTACAAGCGGCGGAGCGATCCGACCTGTACGCCGTTCGAGCCCGTCAAATGCGACGTGTTCGTCACCGAGGCGACCTTTGGCCTGCCGGTCTTCCGCCACCCCGATACCGGCGACGAGATCGACAAACTGATCGCCGCGCTGCACGCCAATCCCGACCGCTGCGTGCTGGTCGGGGCCTATGCGCTCGGCAAGGCGCAGCGCGTGATCGCCGAACTGCGCGCGCGTGGGCATGAGGCGCCGATCTACATTCATGGTGCGCTCCAGCGGCTGTGCGACCTCTACGCCGATCACGGCGTCCGGCTGGGCACCCTGCTCCCGGTTGCGGACGCCAAGAAGGCCGATATGGCGGGGCATGTCGTGATGTGTCCGCCCGGCGCGCTCAACGATCGCTGGTCGCGGCGGCTGCCCGACCCGATCACCGCGATGGCGAGCGGCTGGATGCGCGTCCGCGGGCGCGCGCGGCAGAAGAATGTCGAGCTGCCGCTGATCCTGAGCGACCATGCCGACTGGGACGAGCTGATCGACACGCTCGCCGAGATCGCACCGCGCGAAGTATGGGTCACGCACGGCCGTGAGGATGCGCTCGTCCACTGGTGCATGACCCGCCAGATCAAGGCGCGCGCGCTGGCGCTGGTCGGGTTCGAGGACGAGGACGACTAGGCGGATGCCGTCCGCATCGCGGGGGTGATACGCGTTTTGCGCCACGGCAGCCGACGCCGCTCGAGCAGCGACCGCCACGCCCATTCGACCGGCGCGATATTGAACGCGCGCAGATAGGCATTGGCGAGCCACAACAGGCCGATATTGATCGCCAGCGCGATTCCCATCAGCGCCGCCCAGCCGAACTGGCCGTACAGCCCGAGCGCAAAGGGCGGGAACAGTATCCACAGGCCGATGATCGTCTGCAGGACGTAGAGCGACAGCGCGGTCCGGCCGGCGGCGGCGAAGGGGCGCAACAGCCGCGCGCCGACGATCGTCCCGACCAGCAGATGGACCGCGCCGACATGGCCCAGCGTCATCGCCAGCCGGCTGAGCTCCGCGGTCGCCCAGAGCGTCTTCGGCGCGGTATCGAAGCGCATCTGCTCCGCCGCGCCGATCATCCGCAGCGGGATCGCGATCCCGTAGGCGATCAGCGTCATCCGCGCGTAGAAGGCGCGCGATCGTCCGCCCTGCAGGATGCCGAGCCTGTACAGCGCCGCGCCGATCAGCATCACGCCCGCCGCTTCCCACACGAACACCAGCTCGAGCCCGCGGCTCTGCAGATAGGCGATGACGCTCCACTGATACGCCGCCCAGGTCTTGAAATTGCCCGTCCGCGCCTTGTCCTCGGCGGCGATCCGCGCAGCATCCTCGGCTTTGGTTTTAGCGCGTCTTGCAGCCCCCTCGGTGACCTTGGTCAGCAGCGTGCGGTCTGCGGCGGTGACCGGTCGCCCGGCGCGCTGCGCGCTCTCGATCGCGGCGACCTGCGCCTGGGTCTGCGTGGTGGAGACATAGCCGTAGGTGCCGCCGGCGAACTGCAGCGCCGCCGCCGACAGGCCGATGGTCAGAAGCAGGCGGGGTCGCAGTCCGCGAAACAGGAAGGCGATCAGCGCCGCGAGGCCATAGGTGTGGAGGATGTCGCCCGGCCACAGCAGGATGAGGATGTGCACCACGCCGAACGCGAACAGCAGCAGGTTGCGCGCATAATAGCGCTTCATCACCACGCGCGTCCCCGCCAGCTGCGCGGCGCGGTCGGTCAGGATCACCATCCCGGCGCCGAACAGCATCTCGAGCATGCAGCGCGCGGTGCCGTTGGCGATCACCTCGCGCAGCCACCAGGCGATCTGGTCCTGCGTGGTCCAGCCGAAATGCCGGATATCGTCGAACGACGCGTAGAGCGACCCGCCCATGTCGTTGATGTTCATGAACAGGATGACGAGGATCGCGATCCCGCGCAGGATATCGAGCACCGCGATGCGTGGCGCGCCATCGGGCTCGGCCGCGGTCATCGCTGGCAACGTCGCCACACGCTCGGCGTCGCCATCACGGCTGGCGGAAAGGTCGTTCATCGGTCTGGGCCCCCCCGTGATGCAAGCCGGACGCTACGCCGATCCGGTGCGAAGGCAAGCGTCAGCCCGTACCCTCGAGCGCACGCGCCCGGCGGCGTTGTACCGAACTGCCGATGCCGAGTGCCTCGCGATATTTAGCAACGGTGCGCCGGGCAATGTCGAAGCCCTTGCCGTCGAGCAATTCCACCAAAGTATCGTCGGACAGGATCTTGGCACCCTCGTTCGCGATCAGCGCCTTGATCGCGCTCTTGACGGCCTGCGCCGAAACCGCGTCGCCGCCGTCCGCCGACTGGATCGCCGAGGTGAAGAAATATTTCAGCTCGTAGAGTCCGCGCCCGCACGAGACATATTTGTTGCTGGTCACGCGGCTGACGGTCGATTCGTGCATCTCGATCGCGTCGGCAACCATCCGCAGCGTCATCGGCCTGAGATGTGCGACGCCGTGGAGGAAGAACGCCTCCTGCTGCTTCACGATCTCGGTTGCGACCTTGATGATCGTGCGCTGCCGCTGGTCGAGCGCCTTGACCAGCCAGTTCGCGCTGGCGAGACACTCGCTGAGCCACGCCTTCGACGCCTTGTCCTGCTCTCCCCGCGCCAGTTCGGTGTAATAGCTGCGGTTGACGAGGATGCGCGGCAGCGTCGCGGTGTTGATCTCGATGCTCCAGCCGGTCTTGGTCCGCGCGACGAACAGGTCGGGCACGACCGCGCGGCTTGGTTCGCCGCCGAACCGGCATCCGGGCTTCGGATCATAGCCGCGCAGCTCGCGGATCATGTCCGCCATGTCCTCGTCGTCGACCTGACACAGCCGTTTCAGGCGTCCGATCTCGCCCCGCGCCAGCAGGTCGAGATTGTCGATCAGCCGCGCCATGCAGGGATCATAGCGGTCTGCCTCCCGCGCCTGGATCGTCAGGCATTCGGCCAGATCGCGCGCGCCCACCCCGGTCGGGTCGAAGGTCTGGATCACCGCCAGGACATGCTCGACCTGGGCGAGCGCGACGCCCAGCCGGTTGGCGATTTCGAGCAGCGGCACGGTCAGATACCCCGCCTCGTCGATCTGGTCGATCAGATGCGCCGCGACGAACGCATCATCCGCGGCGATCGCGGGGCCCGCCTGCGCCAGCAGATGATCGGCAAGGCTGAGCCCGGTATCGGCAAAGGCGTCCAGATCGAGGCCATTCCCGTCGCCATCACTGCCACCGCCCGCGCCGGCCCCGCTCATCGACAGCGCGCCGTCGGTGCCGCTGCCACCGTCGGCGACGCTGTCCTGGTGATGGCTCTCGGTCGCATAGTCGATGTCGAGCGCGGGCTCGTCGCTGCCGACACTGCCGCTCACCAGCTCGTCGGCGGCGACGCGTTCGTCGCGGGGGGCGGCGGCGTCCGGTTCCGGCCCGGCCTCGCGCTCGGGTCTGTCGCCATCGTCCGCGGCGCCCGCCTCGAGCAGCGGGTTGCGCTCGATCTCCTCGGCGATGAACCCCTCGATCTCCAGGTTCGACAGCGCCAGCAGCTTGATCGCCTGCTGCAATTGCGGGGTCATCACCAGCGACTGCGATTGGCGAAGGTCCAGGCGAGGCGCGAGGCTCATGACACTAGAGCGAGAAGCCCTCGCCCAGATAGAGGCGGCGGACGTTCGCGTCGGCAACCAGTTCGGCCGGGCTGCCCGAGAACAGCACGCGGCCATCGTAGATGATGTAGGCGCGGTCGACGATGTCGAGCGTCTCGCGGACATTGTGGTCGGTGATCAGCACGCCGATATCGCGGCGCTTGAGATCCTTCACGAGGTCGCGAATGTCGGCGATCGAGATCGGATCGATGCCCGCAAACGGCTCGTCGAGCAGCATGATCGACGGCTCGGCGGCCAGCGCGCGGGCGATCTCCGCCCGGCGCCGCTCGCCGCCCGACAACGCCATCGCGGGCGCGGCGCGCAGCCGGGTCAGGCCGAACTCCTCGAGCAGCGTGTCGAGCTTGCGCTCGCGCACCGCCTTGTCGGGCTCGGACAGCTCGAGCACCGTCAGGATGTTCTTCTCGATCGTCAGCCCGCGGAAGATCGAGGTTTCCTGCGGCAGATAGCCAAGCCCCAGGATCGCGCGCCGATACATGGGCAGGCGCGTGATATCGTCGCCGTCGAGCATGATCCGGCCCGAATCGGGCTTCACCAGCCCCATCACGGAATAGAAGCACGTCGTCTTGCCGGCGCCGTTCGGCCCGAGCAGCCCGACCACCTCGCCGCGCCCGACCGACACCGACACATCGGTCAGGACGGTGCGCTTGTCATAGGATTTGGCGATCGACACGACCTGAAGGCCGTTGGTCGTCGGCGCTTCGACGATCGCGTCGCCGTGCGGGCCGGGGGTTTCGATCGGGGGCAGCGTGGGGGCATCCATCAGGCTTTGGCCTTGCTGAGGGCGGGCGGGTAAAAGCGGCTGGCGCTCGGCTGGCGGGTTTCGCGGATGGCCGGCGGTGCGGTCATCGGATCAGTTGCGCTTGGGAACCGAGAAGGTGCCCGTCACGCGCCCGCCCGTCTGGGTCACGGTGCCGCCGCTGGCCGTCGCGCCGCCGCTGCCGCGGACCGACGATCCGTCGATCACCGCGCGACCGGTGTCGAGGTTCATCGTCAGCCGCCCGCCATTCACGGTGTTGCCACCCTGGGTCAGCGTCACCGCGCCGAGCATCGTGATCACCCGCCGGTTGAGGTCGTAGATCGCATATTGGCTCTTCGCGGTCTGGTCCGGCCGGCGCACCGTCACGCCGCCCGACGCGTCGAGGCGCGACACCTGCGGGTTCCCGCCGACCACTTCGCCGGTATAGGCCACCGTCATCCGCGCGGAATTCAGCGTCATGTCCGCCTGCTTGACCGACACGCCCCCGCTCAGCACGGCGCGGTTCGCCTTGTCCTGCAGCTCGATATGGTCCGCGCCGAAATCGATCGGCGCGTTCGAGTTGTGCGCACGTTGCGCGGAGACGCCGGTCGCCGCGACCGCGGAGAGCATCAGGAGGACGGAGCTTGGTATGAGGCGCATGGCGGCTATTTCGGCCCTCGCGGCACGATCCGCAAGCGCGCATTGCCGTCGAGCCTGACGGTGCGGGCTTCCAGATCGGCATGCAGCTTGTTCGCACTGAACACGCCCTGCGGCACGGTTCCCGTCACCGCACTGCCGCTGTCCATCGTCCGCGCGCGCATGTCGAGCGTCGCGTTGGTGGTTTTCAGGTCATAGCCGTTGGGCCCGGTGACGTTGAGCGGGCCGTTCAGCTGCACCTTCTCGGTGTCCATGTCGTAGCGCCCGGAATTCGCCTTGATGTTGGCGGGGCCGTCGGCGAGCTGGAGCTGCGCGCTCAGCGTGTTGAGCTGCACGATCGGTTCGGCCGAACTCTTCTGGATCGCCGAGCGGGCGTCGAGCGTGAACGCCTGGCCCTTCGAATCCTGCCCACGATATTGCGCGGCCTGCAGCTTCATGCGCTCCTGCGCGACCTCGACCTTGTTCTTGTCGAGCACGAACGACACGTCGCCGCCCGCGGTCAGCGGCGCCATCACCAGGAATGCGGTCAGCACGCCGATCGCGGTCGGCAGGCCGAGTCGCGCCAGCCCGACGACGCGGTCGTGGCGGCTGCCCGGCGCCGCCCAGACCTGACGCGGCGAGCGGGCCTGCCGGATCGTCTTCGCCGATGCGTCGGACGGGGGCGCCATGGTCATGTCAGGCGTGCGCGAAGATGTCGATCTCGGGCCATCCGGCGAGATCGAGCGCGGCACGGGTCGGCAGGAAGTCGAAGCATTTCTGCGCGAGCTCCATGCGGCCTTCGCGAATCAACCGCTTGTCGAGCTCTTCCTTCATCCGGTGCAGGAAGCGAACGTCGGACGCGGCATAGTCCTTCTGCGCCTCGCTGAGCTGCGGGCTCCCCCAGTCGGAGGATTGCTGCTGCTTCGACACGTCCTGGCCCAGCAGTTCGCGGACCAGCTCCTTGAGGCCGTGCCGGTCGGTATAGGTCCGGACGAGTCGCGACGCGATCTTGGTGCAATAGGCCGGCGCCGCGACGACGCCGAGATAATGCTGGACCGCGGCGATATCGAATCGTCCGAAATGGTAGAGTTTCAGCCGCTCCGGATCCGCGAGCAGCGCCTTGAGGTTGGGCGCCGCATAGTCGCTGTCGGCCGCGAACCGGACGAGATGTTCGTCCGCGCCGCCATCCGACAGCTGCACGACGCAGAGCCGGTCGCGTGGCGTGATGAGGCCCATGGTCTCGGTGTCGACGGCGATCGAGGCGCCCGGTGCGAAGATCCCGGACGGGATGTCGCCTTCATGAAGATACACTGTCATGCGGTGGCCCTAGCGGTCGGGGGCGCCTTGCTCAATGGTCCTCCGCGATGACGCGGGTGCGCCATGCTTTTGCCGCGATCATCGCCAATGGAGCAAGCGGACAAGATTCTGTTCGCGATAGCTTGATTTTTGCGCTATGCCCTTCCCCAAGGCGCAAAAGGTTTCGCGCCCGAGGGCCCGCGTTCGTCGTCCGGACACGCCGGCTTTTGGAGAGATTTTGCGGGCGAACCGGGAAGACGATCAGGGCTTATGGGTTTCGATAAAGGTGGCCGCGGGAACCGTGGCGGGCGTGGCCGCGACAAGCGCGACAGCTTCGGCGGCGGCAGCGACGATTTCGGTGGCGGCAGCAGCTTCGGCGGCGGCGGTGACCGGTTCGGCGGCGGCGGCAGCAGCTATGGTGGCGGTGGCAGCAGCTACGGCGGCGGCAGCAGCTTCGGCGGCGGCGGTGATCGCTTCGGCGGCGGCGGCGGTGGCGGCGGTGGTTACCGCGGCGGCGGCGGTGGCGGCGGCTTCAGTGGCGGCGGTGGCGCCGGGCGCGGCATGCCCCCCCAGGTCGTTGGTGAAGGCACCGGCGTCGTAAAGTTCTTCAACGCACAGAAGGGCTTCGGCTTCGTCGTTCGCGATGACGGCGGCGAGGACGTGTTCGTGCACATCAGCGCAGTCGAGCAGGCCGGCATGGTCGCTCTCGCCGAGGGTCAGCCGCTCGGCTTCACGCTCGTCGATCGCGGCGGCCGCATCTCGGCAACCGATCTCAAGATCGATGGCGAGCCAATGGCCGTGACCGATCGTGGTCCGCCGCGTGATCGCGATGCCGGCCCGGGTGCACCCCGTGGCGGTGCCGATCGTGGTGCAGGCGGCGCGCCGCAGCGCCAGCTGACCGGTGAGAAGGCAACGGGTACGGTCAAGTTCTTCAACGCGATGAAGGGCTTCGGCTTTATTCAGCGCGATGACGGCCAGCCTGACGCATTCGTGCACATCTCGGCGGTCGAGCGTGCCGGCATGGCGACGCTGAACGAGGGCGACAAGCTCGAGTTCGAGCTCGAAGTCGATCGTCGCGGCAAGTATGCAGCGGTCAACCTGAGCGCAGGCGGCTAATCCCGTCCGTCCGGTCATCGGGGTTTTTCGAACCAACATGACGATCGGACACAGCCTGATAGCGGCCGGTCTCGCACTTGCGGGGCCGGCCGTTGCCGTTCTGGCGCAGGGCGCAGCGGCGCCCCAGCCCGCCACGCGCACATTGCCCGCTTCTGCGCCCGCGCCAGCCGTGCCGATCCTGTCGGTCAGCATCGTGGCCCGCTATCCGCACGATGCGACGGCATTCACCGAAGGCCTGTTGTGGCACGACGGCGCGCTCTACGAGAGCACGGGCAAGGAGGGGCAGTCCGATGTCCGCCGCGTCACGCTTCTCGATGGTCGTATCGTCGCGCGCCGGCGGATCGATCCGGCACAGTTCGGCGAGGGGCTCGGCCTGTGGAAGAACGAGCTGATCAGCCTGACCTGGCATGACGGCATCGCGCACCGCTGGGACGCCCGCACGCTCAAGCCGACCGGCACCAACCGCTATGCGGGCGAGGGCTGGGGCCTGACGAGCGACAGGGACGGCCTGATCCAGTCCGACGGCAGCGCGTCGTTGATCCTGCGCGATCCCAGGACACTCACCGAACGTCGCCGGATCGGCGTGACGATCGACGGGCGTCCGCTGACGCAGCTCAACGAACTCGAATATGTCGACGGCGCGATCCTCGCCAACGTCTGGCAGACGGGATATCTCGTCCGCATCGCCCCCGGCACCGGCCGCGTCACCGCGATCATCGACCTGCGTCCGCTGGTCGCCGAGATCCGCGCCCGCGACCGCGACGCGGTGCTCAACGGCATCGCCTGGGATGCCGCGAAGAAGCGGCTGTTCGTCACCGGCAAACTCTGGCCGACCCTGTTCGAGATCCGGATCAACGGCTAGGGCGCGGGGATCATTCGGCGGAGCGTGTCGATCCGGTCGGCCTCGGCCGCGGGCTTGTCCGTCCGGATCCGCGCGATCCTTGGGAAGCGCATCGCAATCCCCGACTTGTGCCGCTTCGACTCCTGCAGCGCGTCGAACGCGATTTCGAGCACCATCGTCTTGGCGACCTCGCGCACCGGCCCGAACCGGTTGAGCGTGTTCTTGCGGACGAACGAATCGAGCATCCGCAGCTCCTCGTCGGTGATCCCCGAATAGGCCTTGCCGACCGGCAGCAGCTCGCCCTCTTCGGTCCAGCAGCCAAAGGTATAGTCCGAATAATAAGAGGACCGCCGGCCGCTGCCGCGCTGCGCGTACATCATCACGCAATCCGCGGTGAGCGGGTCGCGCTTCCATTTATACCACAGCCCGACGCGGCGCCCGCCGACATAGGGCGAGTCGCGGCGCTTGAGCATCACGCCCTCGATCGCCGAGTCGCGCGCACCCGCGCGCACCGCCTCGAGCGCGGTGAAATCCGCCGCATCGATGACCTGGCTCAGGTCGAACCGCTCGGCATCGAGCTGCGGCATGAACGCCTCGAGCCGCGCGCGTCGCTCGGTCCAGGGCAGTGCGCGCAGATCCTCGTCGCCATCGATCAACAGGTCATAGAGGCGGACAAAGGCCGGATACTCGGCCAGCATCTTCGCCGACACGGTCTTGCGCCCCAGCCGCTGCTGCAGCGCGTTGAAGCTGGCGGCCCCGCCGCCCTCCTCCAGCGTGCCCCCCTGATGCTCGCCCTTGACCAGCAATTCGCCATCGACCGTCCCCGGCGTGACGAAGGCGGCGGCGATTTCGGGGAAGCTCGCGGTCACGTCGTCGCCGGTCCGGCTGTAGAGCCGTGTTTCCCCCGCGACATGGACGATCTGCACGCGGATCCCGTCCCATTTCCACTCCGCCGCATAGTCGGCGAGGTCGACGCGCAGATCCTCCAGACCATGGGCGAGCATGAAGGGACGGAAGACGGGGACGTTGGCGGGTGTCGGTTGCGCGCCATGCCCCTCCGCCCAGGCGAACAGCGTCGGATAGGGGGCTGCCAGGCCGTGCCAGACTTCCTCGACCGCATCGACGTCGAGCCCGAACGCATCCGCCAGCGCGGTCTTCGCCAGGCGCGACGAAACGCCGATCCGCAGCCCGCCGGTCGCCATCTTGAGCAGGGCGAAGCGTTCCTCCGCATCCGAGCGATCGAGCATCGCGGCGAGCGCCGCCGGCGCCTCGGCGCGCGACAGCGTCATCAGCCGGTCGACCACCTGCGAGATCGACAGCGGTTCGGCCGGCACCGGATCCGGCCCCAAGGGCTCGGGCTCGGGCCACAGCAGGGCGACGGTCTCGGCGGTATCGCCGACATAATCGCGGCTCATCCGGAAGAGGACGGGATCGACCCGGTCCTCGATCAACCCGCGGATGACCGCCGATTTGACCCCCGGCAGATCGAGATCGCCGGTCAGCGCCGCCATCGCCCAGCCGCGATCGGGGTCCGGCGTCACGCGCAGATAATCGCCGATCAGCTTCAGCTTCGCATTGCGCGATCGCGTATAGGTGAGGGCATCGAGGAGCGCGGCGAAAGCATGCATGATCCGACAACGCGCCGCCCGGCACTCGGCTCCGGGTCGGCGTCCACGTCGCTGCGGGCATTACATCAAAAAGGCCCCCGCCGTTCCCGGCGAGGGCCCTGTCGTGGTATCGGCGCGGGCCGATGCAATCCCGTCGCGTCAGTCGATCGCGTTCTTGATTCCCTTGCCGGCCAGCAGGCCGAGCACCAGGAAGATCACGAACAGCGCGATCGCGATGAAGAACAGCACCTTGGCGATGCCGATAAACGCCCCGCCGACGCCGCCAAATCCGAGCAGGGCCAGCACGAGGCCGATGATCAAGAAAGTGATGGCGAGCTTCAACATGGGCATTCTCCTGTTTCTGACAGAACCCGTCCCGCCCATGTCGGTTCCGACACGGGCGGGACGGGCGCCGGGGTTCAGGCCTTCCGGCTGGCTTCGAATAGGAACCAGGCGCGTTCCTCGGCCTGATCGGTCCACTCGTCGACGATGCCGCTGGTGGCATTGTCCTTAGCGTCGTCGGCGGCGTCCTTGACGATCCGGAACTGCTCGACGAGCTTCAGATTGTCTTCGCGCAACTCGGCGAGCATTTCGGTCGGTCCGACAAAATCCTTGTCATTGTCAGGGATGCTCTGGCGGCGCGAAATGTCGCCGATCGAGCGCAGCGTCGTGTTGCCCGTCTTGCGGACCCGCTCGGCGATCGCATCGGTCACGCCCAGGATCTGTGCCGCCTGGTCATCGAGCAACAGATGATAGTCACGGAAGTGCGGACCCGACATATGCCAGTGAAAGTTCTTGGTCTTCAAATACAAGGCATAGCAATCGGCGAGCGAGGCATTGAGCGCTTCGGCAACCGTCTTCGTGCTGTTGCTGACGAGATCGGTGGGCGTGTCGAGTGCGGGGTTGGTGGCGGGCATCGAAAACTCCATGCATGGGAATGTCTGTGGATCGTTGCGTCAACGAAGCGATAGCCGAAATGCTCCCGTTGCGCATGCGCCATTCCTCATCTGAGTGATCGCCCCGCTAGATCAATCGCGCAGCGCTCAGGCCCAGAATGACCCCCAGGATCACGAATATCAGCCCGATGCCGGTGCGCAGTCGGGCGAGCGGCCATCGGCGCCACGCGGCTTCACCCATCATCGCAGCGGGGACGATCACCACCAGCGATCCGATCGTCGCGCCGACCGCCGCCAGCATCGGTACGGCACTACGGAGCGCAAGCGCGGCCACGATGAACTGTATGCCGTCGCCGAACGCGAGGATGAACAGCCCGAGCATGGTGGTGGCGATCGCGCCCGTGCGCCACCCGCGCAGTGGATCGGGCGCCTTGACCGGCAGGAGCGCACCGCCGCCCTGGACGATCAGCGCGAGCGCCAGCATCAGTTGCCGCGCATTGGGGGTCAGCAACGGCGCGACCGCGATCCCGCCCGCGACCGCCAGGCTGCCCGCGAGCAGCAACGCGACCGCCGCGGCGAGGATCACCAGCCGCGGCTTGCGATACCGATCGGACAGGATCGCGGCGAGACACGCGGTCCGATCGCCGACCTGCGCCAGCGCGGCGGCGACGAGCGCCGCCATCAGCGCGTCCATCGCTAACGCGTCATGCGCGGGTCATCCCGCGAGCCGGACCGAACAGGCGGCCGCGAAGACATGGCAGGCCTGGACGTCCTGCCGCTCGCTGTAGATCGCGTCGCTGAGCGTCATCAGCCAGCCATGGACGAGCGCGCCATGTTCGCCGCGCGACAGTGCCGAATCGATGAAGTGCGTGACGGTCACCGCGGGGTTCATGCCGTTGCGATGCGCGATCAGGCGGATCGCGTCGATATCGGGCGCGAGATCGGTCGCACGGGTATAGGGCGCGCGGACGTCGATCGCGGCGATCCGGGCCGCAAGCTCGGCCTTTACCAGCGCCAGATCCTGGAATTCCGCGACTCGCTCGGCAACCTGCCCCATGATCCCGCCTCCTGTCTTTCTTATGGGATGCATCATGCGCCCATGCCGATAAAGATGGGGTTAAACACCCTGTGATGCGGGATTCCGGGGCGAATATGGGGTGATATGGTTGACTTGGCCGGCAGCATGCGCCATGCGCCGCGACAGATCGGGCGGTGGCATGCGTGCTGCCGCCCTAGCATTTTCAGCCTTAAGGATTGGGCTCATGGCCAAGCCGACTACCGTCAAGATCAAGCTCGTCAGCACCGCGGACACCGGCTTCTTCTACGTCACCAAGAAGAATCCCCGCACGAAGACCGAGAAACTCTCGTTCAGCAAGTATGATCCCGTCGTGCGCAAGCATGTCGAGTTCAAGGAAGCCAAGATCAAGTAAGTCGACGCGGCGGCGATGCCGTCGCGCGTTTACGATGCGATCGCAAGGCCGCGGGTAGCGATACCCGCGGCCTTTGGCGTTCCTGCGCGGCAGGTCTCGTTGTTCGTTCAGATGAACGCGCGCACCGCTTCCATGAAGCGGGCGAGGCTGATCGGCTTCGAGATATAGGCGTCCGCGCCCGCGGCACGGATCCGGTCCTCGTCCTCGCGACCTGCATAGGCGGTGACCGCCATCACCGGGATCGTGCTGAGCACGTCGTCGGCCTTGAGCTCAAGGATGATCTCATAGCCGGTGACGTGCGGCATCTGGATGTCCATGATGATCAGGTCGGGGGCGAATTCGCGAGCCCGGACCACCGCCTCGCGCCCGTCGCGTACAGGTTCGGCAAGGTAATCATGCGCCCGCAAAAGGTCGCAGAATAGTTTCAGGTTGAGTTCGTTGTCCTCGACAACGAGCACCTTCTTTGCCACGCGAGCCACCATTCGTTTCAAGAAGGATGACAATAGGCAATGCGCAGCGCCGTTACAAATGAAGACGCTGAGGCCCTGGCGCTGCAAGCCCTGGTATGGACGCTGAGCGAGCCGGACCGAGCGATGCGCCTGTTGTCGGTGACCGGACTCGACCCTGCCGACCTGCGCACGCGGGCTGGGGAGCCCGCCGTGCTCGCGGCGGTACTCGGTTTCCTCGAATCGCATGAACCCGATCTTGTCGCCTGCGCCGAAACGCTCGGCATCAGGCCCGAGGCGCTGGTCCGCGCGCGGATGACGCTCGATCCGGGGTTCGAGGCATGAAGCCGCTGCTGATCAGCGATTGCGACGAAGTGCTGCTCCACATGGTCAAGCATTTCGGCACCTGGCTCGACGAGGCGCATGATATCGATTTCGAAATCGGCCACGGCGATTTCGCCAACAGCATGACGCGCCGCGACGGCGGGCCCGCGCCCACGCGCGAGGATATGTGGGCGCTGCTCGGCGGGTTCTTTCCCGCAGAGATGCACCGCCAGACTTTGGTGCCGCATGCCCGCGAGGCGCTCGCGTCGCTCGCCGAGATCGCGGACATCGTGATCCTGACCAATTTGCAGGACGAATGCCGCCTGCCACGGATCGAGCAGCTCGCCGCGTTCGACATCGCCCACCGCGTCGAGTGCAACCAGGGCGGCAAGGGCGACCCCGTCGCGCGACTGGTCGCCGAATATGGCAACCCCGTCACCGTGTTCGTCGACGACCTTGCGGTGCATCACGAATCGGTCGCGCGGCATGCGCCGGGCGTCCACCGCCTGCACATGGTGTCCGAGCCGACGCTGGCGGGGGCGGTGCCGAGAGCGCCCGCCGCGCATGCCCGGATCGACGACTGGCGCGAGGCGCAGGCCTGGATCGCCGCGCGGTTCGCCGCCGGGGTGCCCGCGGACGCTTGACCCGCCCCCCGTGGCTGTGGTGAGACCGCGCACATGACCGATCGTATCGACCGCAAGCTCGAAGAGCTTGGCCTGACGCTGCCGCAGGCCGCCGCCCCCGTCGCATCCTATGTTCCCGCCGTCGAGGCGAACGGGCTGCTCCACATTTCCGGCCAGCTGCCGTTCAAGGATGGCCAGATCGTCACCGGTCGCCTCGGCGACGGCGTGTCGCTCGAGGACGGGCAGGACGCGGCGCAGCGCTGCGCGCTGATGCTGGTCGCGCAGATGAAGGCGGCGCTCGGCTCGCTCGGCCGTGTCGAGCGAATCGTGAAGCTCGGCGTGTTCGTCAATTCGCACGGCGATTTCACCGATCAGCCCAAGGTCGCGAACGGCGCGTCCGACCTGATGGTCCAGCTGTTCGGCGAAGCCGGCAAGCATGCCCGCTCGGCCGTCGGCGTTCCCGTGCTGCCGCTGGGTGCCGCGGTCGAGATCGACGCGATCGTCCAGGTCTCCGCCGCTTGAGGTCAGCCGCTTGAGCCTGACGCCTGCGCGCCTATTTTAGGAGCGCATGACAGCCATTACCGCCCGCATCGCCCAAGGCGTTACCTCGATCGCGGCGGAGGACTGGGACGCCTGTGCCGGCGACGCGAACCCGTTCGTCGGCCACGCCTTCCTCGCCGCGCTCGAGGCGTCCAGAAGCGTCGGTGGACGATCGGGGTGGCAGGCGCTGCCGGTGGTCGTCGATGGCGACGACGGCAGGCCGGCCGGGATCGCGCCCGCCTATGCCAAGAGCCACAGCCAGGGCGAATATGTGTTCGATCAGGGCTGGGCCGACGCGTGGGAGCGGGCGGGGGGGCAGTATTACCCCAAATTGCAGATTGCCGCGCCGTTCAGCCCGGTGCCCGGCCCACGGCTGCTGCTGCGCGACCCGGCGGTCGCGCCCGCGCTGATCGCCGCGCTCGAGGCGGTGACCGATCAGAGCGGTCTGTCCTCCGCGCATGCGACCTTCATCGCCCCCGCAGAGGTCGCGCTGTTCGAGGCCGCCGGATGGCTGATCCGTCAGGGCACGCAGTTCCACTGGACCAATGACGGCTATGCGAGCTTCGACGATTTCCTCGCCGCGCTCGCCAGCCGCAAGCGCAAGGCGATCCGCAAGGAGCGCGCCGCCGCGGTCGAGGGACTGACGATCCGCCACCTGACGGGCGCGGAGATCACGCCCGCGCACTGGGACGCGTTCTGGGTCTTCTACCAGGACACGGGCAGCCGCAAATGGGGCCAGCCCTATCTGACGCGCGCCTTTTTCGATCGGATCGGTCAGACGATGGGCGACCTGGTGCTGCTGATCCTCGCCGAGCGTGACGGCGTGCCGATCGCGGGGGCGCTCAACCTGATCGGTGCGGACACGCTCTACGGCCGCTATTGGGGCGCGACCGAGGAGGTGCCGTTCCTCCATTTCGAGCTCTGCTATTACCAGGCGATCGATGCGGCGATCGCGCGCGGGCTGACGACGGTCGAGGCGGGCGCGCAGGGCGAACACAAGCTCGCGCGCGGCTATGCGCCGGTCGCGACCTATTCGGCGCACTACATCCCGGATCCGGGCTTCCGCCGCGCGATCGCCGACTTCCTCGTCCGCGAACGCGAGGCGGTCGCCTCCGACCGCGAGTATCTCGGCGAGCTTACTCCGTTTCGGCGGGCGGAACCGCCGACCGGTTGACCTTGTACAGGACGCTCGTGCCGTCGCGGCGGATCGGGGTCAGGTCGCGGATCAGCGCGGGGTCGAACGCCGGCGGGTGGATCAGCCAGACATAATCGAACGCGTCGCGCGGGAAATGCTCTAGCGCCATCGCGATCGGCCGCCAGAACTGGCCACGACAGCGGATATCCGTAACGATTTCGGACGGATCATGCGCGAAGCCGCGCGCGATCGGATAGCGCGTCGTCATCAGCTGTCCGCCCGCCATCGACCACTGGTCGTTGGTGAAGGCCAGCCGCCGCTCGAGCAGCAGCGCCGGGACATGCTCGAGCCGCGAATAGGCCCAGTCGTCGCGACAGCGGCGCCCGACGAACGAGACCACGCGCGCCCGCTCGGGCACGGTGTCGATCGCGGCGATCGCCTGGTCGTAGCTGCGGTCATAGATCAGGAAGCTGATCGTGGTGCCCGCCAGCCGGACCGCGAAGAAGTTGAACCCCAGCACCGCCAGCGTCGCGGCACCGCGCAGCGACAGGCGGTTGCGCGGGCGCAGCGCGATGATCGCGAACGCCAGCATGAACGGCGCGAGGCGCATGTCGGCATAGGCGGAGCCGAACACGATCCGCGGCAACAGGATATAGACCAAAGCCAGGAACAGCGCGGACAGCGCGAGGTTGCGCGAATATTCGATCGTCTGGTCGCGCACGCCGCGGAACAGGATCACGAACAGCACGGTGACCGATGCGATGTCGAACGCCATCCAGCGATCGCGCAGGACCATCGTGATCCAGTTCATCTTCCAGCGCCAGTTGAACCAGTCCTGCGTCTTGCCGGTGACGTGGTCGCCCGACCGCCACAGCACCATCATCACCATCGGCAGCGCCAGCGGGATACAGCTGAGCCCGGCGCGGATGAACGCGCCGATCCAGCCCTTGATCGCGCCTTCGCCGCGCACCCCGGTCTTGCGGATGTCGTGCTGGCGGATCAGCTCGGCGGAGAAGGCGAGCACGCCCAGCACGCCCCAGCCGAAGGTATGGCACAGCCAGAGCAGGCAGGATCCGGGCACGAACAGGATCGTGCGCAGCCGCAGCCGCTCGAGCCGCCCGAGGCGGAGCCACAGCGCGAACATGTTGAGGGCGAGCGCCATCGCCAGCGCGAAGTTCACGAAGCCGAACTGGAACGGATAGCTATAGGCGAGCGGCAGCGCGAACAGCGCGGTCGCCGGGATCCGGCCATGCACCTCGCGCGCGATCCACAGCAGTCCGGTGACGGTGAGCGCGGGGATCGCCATGACGATCAGCTTCACCGCGAGCTGCAACCCGAAGATCGGCGCGAGCGGCACGATCAACAGGTCGATGCCGAGATTGCCGATCAGCTGCCAGCGGAAATCATACCATTGGCTGAGCCAGGGATTGTCGCCGATCGCGAGCTGGACGCGGTAGCGCCCCATATGCCCGGGCAGATCGACGAGAGGCGGCACCTCCGGCCACAGCAGCGGGATGATCGATGCCAGCGCAACGCACGCGACGAACGTGCGCGTCTGCCACCAGTGAAGTTCCGTTGTTGTCCCCCGCGCCATCCCTCGACGCCTAGCGCCGCAGGGGGGCATTCGACAAGCGCCGACCGCGCGGCGTTGCGACGGAATACACCGCCGGGGCTCCCGGCCCCCGAGCGTCGGGGGCCGGGAGCCGGTATCGCTCACACCTGGTCGCGGCGGCCCAGCAGGCGCAGACGCAGCGCGTTCAGCTTGATGAAGCCGGCCGCGTCGCGCTGGTCATAGGCGCCCTGATCGTCCTCGAACGTCACGACTTTTTCCGAATAGAGCGAGTTGGGCGACTTGCGGCCGACCACATACACGCCGCCCTTGTAGAGCTTCAGCCGGACGGTACCCGACACCTTCTCCTGGCTGTGATCGATCGCCGCCTGCAGCATCTCGCGCTCGGGCGAGAACCAGAAGCCGTTGTACAGCAGCTCGGCATAGCGCGGCGCGAGCTCGTCCTTCAGATGCGCGGCGCCACGGTCGAGCGTCAGCTGTTCGATACCACGATGCGCGAGGTGATAGATGGTGCCGCCCGGTGTCTCGTACATGCCGCGGCTCTTCATGCCGACGAAGCGGTTCTCGACCAGGTCGAGACGGCCGATGCCGTGACGACGGCCATAGTCGTTGAGCGTCGACAGCAGGGTCGCGGGGCTCATCCCCTCGCCGTTGATCGCGACGCCGTCGCCACGCTCGAAATCGATCGTGATGTACTCGGGGACGTCGGGCGCGTCCTCGGGGTTCACCGTGCGCGAATAGACATAGTCCGGCACTTCGTCCCACGGATTCTCAAGCACCAGCCCCTCGGACGAGGTGTGGAGCATGTTCGCATCGGTCGAGAAGGGCGCCTCGCCGCGCTTGTCCTTGCTGACCGGGATCTGGTGCTGTTCGGCGAACTCGATCAGCTTGGTGCGGCTGGTCAGGTCCCATTCGCGCCACGGTGCGATCACCTTGATGTCGGGTGACAGCGCGTAATAGCCGAGCTCGAAGCGGACCTGGTCGTTGCCCTTGCCGGTCGCGCCGTGGCTGACCGCGTCGGCGCCGACCATCCGGGCGATCTCGATCTGGCGCTTGGCGATCAGCGGCCGCGCGATCGACGTGCCGAGCAGGTACAGCCCCTCGTACAGCGCGTTCGACCGCATCATCGGGAACACGTAATCGCGCACGAATTCCTCGCGCAGATCGTCGACGAAGATGTGCTCGGGCTTCACGCCCATCATCTCGGCCTTGGCGCGCGCCGGCTCGAGTTCCTCGCCCTGGCCCAGATCCGCGGTGAAGGTGACGACTTCGCAGTTGTAGGTCTGCTGGAGCCATTTCAGGATCACGCTGGTGTCGAGGCCGCCCGAATAGGCGAGGACGACCCGATTGATGCCGGCGTCGCCGGCGGCGCGGTTGATCTGATCGGTCACGGGCAAGATCCTTTGGGCAATATCCAATGCCCGCGCCCCTATGCGCTGGACGCCCTGCATGCAACCGGAGCATGCAACCGGGTGCATTCATGGCGCGTACAACCAACCCGCGCTACGTGCGCGCCCAGATCATTTGGAGTGTCCCGACCGTGCTACGTCAAACGCTTACCCTGTTCGTCCTCGCCGGCCTCGCGACGCCCGCGCTGGCGCAGGAGACCCGCGCTTCCGTGTCCGCCAAGTTCAAGGCCGAGTTCGCCGCGCGCGATACCAACAAGGACGGCGTCCTGACGCGCGCCGAGGTCCAGGCGGGGATCAGCCAGATGAAGGTCGGGCCGGGGCGCCCGGATCCGGTCCACGCCAAGCGGCTCGCCGAGCTGTGGTTCAGCAGCGCCGACACCAACAAGGACGGCAAGGTCACGCAGCCCGAGGCACAGGCACTGCTCGCCGCGACCTTTGCGAAATATGACGCGAACAAGGACGGCAAGATCGGCGGCGACGAGCGATCGGCCGCGAAGTCGCAGATGCAGGGCAGCCGCTGAGGCCACGCCTATAGGGGGGCATCCATCTACGGAGTCCCCCCCGTAAAGTCGTCATCCCCGCGGAGGCGGGGATCCAGACCGGCTGGCTTTTCGGTTCCATCACCGGAGCCTGCCAGTCTGGATTCCCGCCTCCGCGGGAATGACGAACGGCGGGAAATCAGCCCGCGCGCAACGCCCGTTCACCCTCGATCATATAGTCGCGCGTCAGCGGCAGCGTCATCCGGCTCTTCGACAGCTGGATCTGGTAATTGACCATCCCCCCGGTCCGGAACGCCGCCGCCGCGCCCGCGAGGTAGAAAGTCCACATCCGGTAGAAGCGCTCGTCATACAGCGCGACGATCGCGTCCTTCGCCGCGACGGTCCGGTCGTACCAATGGTCGATCGTCAGCGCGTAATGGACGCGCAGCACCTCGATATCGGTCGGGAAGAACTTCAGCCCCTCATAGCCGCGGACGATCTCCGACAGCGCGGGGTTGTAGCCGCCGGGGAAGATATACTTGGTCGTGAAGGTGTCGGTCACGCCGGGCCCGCCCATGCGGCCGATCGTGTGGAGCAGCATCACCCCGTCAGCGCTCAGCAGGTCGCGGCACTTGCGGAAGAACGTCTTGTACTGCGGCGGGCCGACATGCTCGAACATGCCGACCGACACGATCCGGTCGAACGTACCCGTCAGCGCGCGATAGTCGATCAGCTCGAACTTCACCTTGTCCGCGACGCCGGCCTCCTCGGCGCGGCGCCGCGCGACCTTCAGCTGTTCCTCGCTCAGCGTGACACCCAGGACCTCGGCGCCCGTCTTGGCGTGCAGGTACAGCGCCATGCCGCCCCAGCCGCAGCCGATGTCGAGCACGCGCATGCCGGGCTGGATCGCGAGCTTCGTGGCGATATGCGCCTTCTTGTCGTCCTGCGCCTGTTCCAGGCTGTTGCCGGCATCGGTGAAGTACGCGCACGAATATTGGCGATCGGCGTCGAGGAACAGGTCGTAGAGCCGGTCGGACAGGTCGTAATGATGCGCGACGTTCTTCTTTGACCGGCGTGCCATGTTCACCCGGTCGACGCGGTGGACGACCTTGTCGAGCAGCTTGATCGGCAGCGAGGGATTGAGCCCGCCGCCGCGCTCCCACGGGCTGTTGCCCTTGAGCAGGTTGACGAGGTCGCGAATGTCGCCGCGCTCGATCACCAGGCGGCCGTCCATGAACGCTTCCGCTGCGCCCAGCGCCGGGTGGCGGACGATCGCGCCCGCAACACCTGGGGCGGTGAGGCGGATCGTGACGGGGTTGTAGGCAGGGTCGGGCGTGCCGAACTGCTTGGTGGTACCGTCCGCGTGGATCAGCGTGAGTTCGCCGGTTTTTACCTGCCGGGCGAGAAAGCGATCGAATAGGGCCATGTCGCGTTAGCTAATGACTGGTACGGAAATGCGCCACCCCCCGGGCGGCGTCAGATTCCCGCATACCAATCATAATCCACGTTATCTTCCCAATAGCCGCCCTTGCCCTTGCCGATCCCGGCCAGGCTGGCGACGGCGTCTATCGCCATGATATATTTGGCATGTTTGTAGCCAAGCTGACGTTCGACGCGCAGCCGGACGGGGGCGCCGTGCGCGACGTCCAGAATCTGATCATTCAACGCCCAGGCGAGAATCGTCTGTGGGTGGAATGCGTCGATCAGGTCGATCGACTCGTAATAGGGCGTGCCCCGGTACAGGTCGGCGCAGGTGAAGACGATGTAGCGCGCGGTGTCGCGGATCCCCGCGGCCTGTAACAGCGTGGCAAGCTTCGGGCCCTGCCACTTGGCGATCGCCGACCAGCCCTCGACACAGTCGTGCCGCGTGATCTGCGCGCGCGCGGGCATCTGGCGGAGCTGCGGCAGCGAGAGCGACAGCGGCCGGTCGACCAGCCCGCCGACGCGCAACCGATAGTCCGCGAAGTTGTTCACCAGCATCTCGGTATAGGCCGGGGTGCCGGGGTTGCGCGTGCCGTTCGACCGGAAGATCGGCGACATCTGCGCCGCGCTGAATTCAGGGACGAGCGCGTTGCGATCGGTCAGCGCGCGTTGCAGCCCGCGCTGCATCTCCTCGCCCATGAACAGGATCTTGCGCGCCTCGGGATGCTGGATGATCTTGTCGCACCCGGTAAGCAGCGCACCGGCGCCGACCGCCGCGCCGGCGACCAGCGAGCGGCGGGTGATGATGGTGCTCATGCGGCATCCTCCCCGGTATGCGCGGGGACGTGCCCCGGAACGGTAAAGCGTCCGGTGATCATCGATCGCACCTCGTTCCACGCGCCCGCCAGGATCACGAGCGCGAGGTGGGCGATGATGAACAGCACGAGCGCGACCATCGCGATGAAGTGGATCGACCGCGCCGACTGCCGCCCGCCGAAGATGTCGAGCAGCCATGGCCAGGCGGCATCCATCGCCGGCGACATCGCCAGCCCGGTGAGGATCATCACCGGCAGCAGGATGAAGATCGTCGCGACATAGGACAGCTTCTGCAGGATGTTGTACGCGGCGGGCCGCTTCGGATCGTGGAAGCGCAGCGCCAGATGCTCGCGCACGTCATGCGCCACTTCGCGCGGCGCAAGCTCACCCGCCCGGACGCGAAGGTCGCGCTGGAAATGCCGATTGAACAGGCTGACGATCATGAAGCCGAGCAGCGCGAACGACAGGACCAGTGCGAAGAACAGGTGCCAGCGTCGCGAGATGGCGAGGTTGTAGCTCGCCGGAATCGTCAGCAGGTTGATCAGCGTCACCACCCAGCCCGGCCACTGGTCGAGCGTCGTCCACGCCTGATCGAAGTTCGCACCATAGCGCCCCCAGTAGAATCGCGGATGCGCCTTCAAGATGCCGATCCCGCTGCCGATCATGATGAACATCGCCACCGCGGTGATCCAGTGCCACAGCCGCGTCGCGATCCGGTGGCGTTTGATGACGGTGACAGGGGCAGTGGCGATAGGGCGGGCGGGATCGTTCATGCTTGGCCTTCGCTTTAGGCGACAAGCTCCGACCATAGCAGGGATACGCGTATGACCGAATGGCATTCTTACGAACCGACGAGCGGCCATCGCCTGCCGCATGATCCGCTCAACGCGATCGTCGCGCCGCGCCCGATCGGCTGGGTGAGCACGCTGTCCGCGGACGGCGTACCCAATCTTGCGCCCTACAGCTTCTTCAACCTGTTCAACTACACCCCGCCGCTGATCGGCTTTTCGTCGATGGGGTGGAAGGACAGCGTCGCGAACATCGCCGCGACCGGCGAATTCGTCTGGAACCTCGTCAGCCGCGATCTGGGCGAGGCGATGAACGCGACCGCGGCCAATGTCGCGGCGGACGTCGACGAATTCGCACTCGCGGGGCTCGAAACGCTCGCCTCGCTGCACGTGAAGCCGCCGCGCGTCGCCGCGAGCCGCGCGCAGTTCGAATGCAAGGTGACGCAGATCGTCCGGCTGGAAACCAAGGAGGGCCGCGAACTCGACCAGTGGCTCGTGCTCGGCGAGGCGGTCGCGATCCATATCGACCCGGCGATGCTCGACGACGGCGTGTACCAGACCGCGCGCGGCGAACCGATCCTGCGCGGCGGCGGCCCGGCGGATTATTTCGCGATCACCGAGGAGTCGCTATTCAAGATGCGTCGGCCGGGTTGACCTGAGGAGGTTTGTTCACCCGCGAAGGCGGGTGCCCGGACTGCGTCCCCGCCTTCGCGGGGACACACGCCTCAGCCATACGCTCGCCAGAAGAACACGATCGTCGTTGCGATCGTCACCAGCAGCGTCCACACCCGAATGACCTTGGCGGGCAGCACCAGCCCGAGCTTCGCGCCGAAATGCCCGCCGACGATCCCGCCGAGGAGCATCGGTATGCACAGCGCCCAATAGACCATGCCGGTGGCGATGAAGATGATCGTCGCCGCGAGATTGGCGACCGCGAGCATCAGCGTGCGCGGTGCCGCAAGCATGGCGGGCGTCGCGCCCGACAACAGCCCCCAGGCGGCGGTCAGCATCAGCCCGACCCCGCCGCCGAAATAACCGCCATAGACGCCCAGCATCGCCTGCACCGCGACCAGCGATTTCGGCCCGATCTCGACCCGTGACCGCAGCCACAGCGACGCCTGCGTGCCGAACGCGATCGCCAGCGTCGCGAACAGCAGCAGCCACGGCACGATCAGGTCGAACGCGCGCGCCGAGGTCGCGACGAGCAACAGGCTGCCGACGAGCCCGCCGACGAAGGTGATCCCCGCCATCGTCCGCATGCCGACGCCCGACACCGGCTCAAGCCCGTGCCGATAGGTCCATGCGCTCGCCATCGCGCCGGGCTGGAGCGAGACGTTGCTCGTCGCATTGGCGAAGGTCGAGGGCAGGCCAAGCCCGATCAGCGCGGGCATCGTCGCGAAACTGCCGCCGCCCGCCAGCGCGTTCATCGCGCCGCCCAATAGTCCAGCCCCTGCCGCCAGTGCGACCGCACCGATCTCAAGCAAGCGCGGCTTCGCGATCCAGCTGCGCGCGGCTCTTCTTCTCGGACGCGGTCTTCAGCTGCCCGCAGGCCGCATCGATATCGCGACCGCGCGGGGTGCGCACCGGCGCCGAAATGCCCGCGCCGAACACGATGCTGGAGAACGACTTGATCCGCTCGGGCGTCGAGCATTCATAGGTCGCGCCCGGCCAGGGGTTGAACGGTATCAGGTTCACCTTGGCGGGCAGCTCGTATTTGCGCAGCAGCCGGACGAGTTCGTGCGCGTCGGCGTCCGAATCATTCTTGTCCTTCAGCATCACGTACTCGAACGTGATCCGGCGGGCATTGTTGGTGCCGGGATAGTCCGCGCAGGCCTGGAGCAGTTCCTCGATGCCGTATTTGCGGTTGAGCGGCACGATCTCGTCGCGCACCTCCTTGGTCACCGCGTGCAGCGACACCGCGAGGTTTACGCCGATCTCCGCGCCCGCGCGCGCCATCATCGGCACCACGCCGCTGGTCGACAGCGTGATCCGGCGCCGCGACAGCGCGAGCCCTGCGCCGTCCATCACCAGCTTCAGCGCGTCGCGGACATTCTCGAAATTATACAGCGGCTCGCCCATCCCCATCATCACGATGTTGGTGAGCATGCGGCCCTCGGGTTGGCTCGGCCATTCGCCGAGCGAATCGCGCGCGAGCATCACCTGGCCGACGATCTCGGCGGGCGTCAGGTTGCGCACCAGCCGCATCGTGCCGGTGTGGCAGAAGGTGCAGTTGAGCGTGCAGCCAACCTGACTCGACACGCACAAGGTGCCGCGATCCGCGTCGGGGATGAACACCATCTCGTAATCCTGCGCGTCGTCCGAGCGCAGCAGCCATTTGCGCGTGCCGTCGGTCGACACCTGCGCCTCGACCACATTGGGCCTGCTGATCACGAAGCGCTGCTCGAGCCACGGGTGCATCGTCTTCGAGATGTCGGTCATCGCCGAAAACTCGGTCGCGCCGCGATTGTAGATCCAGTGCCACAGCTGTTTCGCGCGCAGCTTGGCCTGTTTTTCCTCGAGCTGCGACGTCTCCAGCGCCATGCGCAGATCGGCGAGCGACAGCCCGAGCAGGTCGATACGCCCGTCGCTGCGCGGCACGAAGCTGCGGGGAACGGGCACGGGATCGATGTGCCCGGGGATGGGCATGAGGTTCGCGGCGGTCTGCATGGCCGGGCGCATAGCGGAATTTTGCCGATTTTTCTACAGGCTGCGTGGAGCGAAGCGTTGCCGCCATGATCACCACGCATAGCCCCACACAATAACACCTCCCCGGCGAAGGCCGGGGCCCAGTTGGGGGACGGAGGTAAGGACGGCCAGCCCGTCGTTACGACCACCTTTCCACCTGGGCCCCGGCCTCCGCCGGGGAGGCGCAGATGTTGGGCGCGCTCTTATCCCCCGCGACACGCCAGCACCGCGGCATCGATCGCGGTCGCCGCGCCCGACAGCGCATAGACATCCGCGAACGGCCGACCACCGACGCCGACCGCCTCGACGCTCATGCTCCGCCCCGATCGCAGCGCGGCGACGATCGCGCGGTCGCTAGGGGCATCGCTCGCCCATGCGTCCAGCCCGTTCGCGACCAGCGCGAACCGGCGTTCGCCGACCGTCAGCGTCACCCCGGCGGAGCGATCGCGCTCGCGGCTCAGGCGGATGTACAGCGAGGCGCGCAGGCCGCGCTTCGGCCAGGTCGCGATGGTCGCGAAACCCGTCGTGCGCCCACCCGCCATCACCGGCCGCGCGATCGCGTAGCAGCGCGGCGGCGCCGCGTCGCGGAACGCGCCCCATCCCCGGTAGATGCCGATCGTGTCGCGCGCCGTCGCCGGTGTCGCGACCGCGAAGGCCAGCAGCACCGCCAGCCTCACGCGGGGGCGAAGCCGGTGCCGCGGTGCGGAACGGTCGCGCGGCCCTGCTCGACCAGCGTCACCGACCCTTGCGGCAACCCGGGCGCAACCGCGGTGCCGAGCACCGGATCGACCGGCGCACCCGTCATCGCGCCCAGCATCACCCGGCTCGAAATCCCGTGCATGATCACCAGCCGGTCGCCCGGATCCTGCGCGGTGTCCGCCAGCCAGCCGCCGACCCGTGCCGCGATCTGGGGATAGGTCTCTCCGTCGGGCGCGGGCTTCAGGGTGCCGCCGGGCATCATCACCGGCCCGACCTCGTCGACCACATCGGCATAATAGCGGCCCCCCCACGACCCCATGTCGATCTCGACCAGCCGCGGGTCGGTGCGCGCATCGTGCCAGTCGAGCTCGAGATGCTCGCAGATCACCGCCAGCGTCTGCAGCGCGCGCCCGGTCGGCGACGCCCACAGCGTCAGCGCAGGCCTGGCCCCGAGCACGTCCCGCAGCGCACGGCCAAGCTCGTCGGCCTGCGCAAATCCGGCGCGCGTCAGCGGCGTGTGCGCGGCATTACCCTGCAACCGGTGCGCGGCGTTGAACACGGTTTCGCCGTGCCGCGCGACGAAATCCCGGCCAAGCCTGACGGGCGGTTTGCCGGTTGGACCGGGGTCCGCTGCGCTTTGCCGAGGGCTTGGAATCATGGCCCGCATTTCAACCCCCTGTTGCGCAAAAGCAACGGATTTCCGTGTTTATCTGGGGTTCATGCAACGCCTGTCGGATTGGTCCATTGGAGCCATCCACCCCGCGTTCGGGGGTGACGAAGATCAATGGAGTATCCCAATGCGTAAGCTTATCGCCGCATCGCTGTTCGCGACCACCGCCGTTGCCGCCCCCGCGCTGGCACAGACCAACCCGACCTTCACCGGCCCGCGCGTCGAGGCCACGCTCGGCTACGACCACACCGGCGCCGGCAGCAGCGTGTCCAACAACAACGGGCGCGACGACCAGAAGATCGACGGCCTGCTTTACGGCGGCGGCATCGGCTACGACATCGCGACCTCGAGCAACATCGTGCTCGGCGCCGAGGCCGAACTGACCGGCTCGACCGCGAAGAGCGACCGCAACGACTATACCAGCGACTTCGGTTTCGGTCGCGTCAAGCAGGGCCGCGACATCTATGTCGGAGGTCGCGTCGGCTATGTCGTCGCGCCGACGACCATTATCTATGCGAAGGGCGGCTACACCAACGCCAAGCTGAACGTTCTGGCGGGCGACACCAACCAGACCACCGACACCGACTTCAACCTCGACGGCTGGCGCATCGGCGCGGGTGCCGAGCATGCGGTCGGCCCGAACAGCTATGCCAAGCTCGAATATCGCTATTCGAACTATGAGCGCAGCAACATCGACTATGCGACCGGCGGCACCAGCGGCCGATTCGACGTCGACACCGATCGTCATCAGGTCGTTGCCAGCTATGGCTTCCGCTTCTGATTGCGGTTTAACGCGACGTTTACCGTGATCAAAGAAGGGTCGGGGCGCTTGCTCCGACCCTTTATTGTTGGGTAAGCCATCTGCGGATTGCCCCCAGCCCCGAATCCGGCTGTGGAGGCCGGGGGAATTTTGATGAAGGCGACGATCGAACGCGCAACGCTCCTCAAGGGGCTGAGCCATGTCCAGTCCGTGGTGGAACGGCGCAACACCATCCCCATCCTGTCGAACGTGCTGATCGAGGCGACTGCCGAAGGCACGCTGAAGCTGATGGCGACCGATCTGGATCTGCAGATCAACGAATCGATCGCAGCCGCGGTCGACCAGCCCGGCGCGACCACCGTGTCCGCGCACACGCTGTTCGACATCGCGCGCAAACTGCCCGAGGGCAGCCAGGTCCAGCTCGCCGCCTCCGAAGGCCGGATGAGCATCATCGCGGGCCGCGCACGCTTCTCGCTCGGCACGCTGCCGCGCGACGATTTCCCGGTGATCGCGGAAGGGGAGCTGCCGACCCAGTTCGAACTGCCCGCCGAGACATTGAAGCAGATCATCGACAAGACTCGCTTTGCGATCTCGACCGAAGAGACGCGCTATTATCTCAACGGCATCTTCCTCCACGTCGCGGACGGTGACAGCGCGAACCCGGTGCTGAAGGCCGCCGCGACCGACGGCCACCGCCTCGCGCGCGTCACGCTGCCGCGGCCCGAGGGCGCCGAATCGATGCCCGACGTGATCGTGCCGCGCAAATGCATCGCCGAACTGCGCAAGTTGCTCGACGAGGTCGACGGCTCGGTCGGCGTGTCGCTGTCGCCGACCAAGATCCGCTTCGACCTCGGCCAGGCGATCCTGACCTCAAAGCTGATCGACGGCACCTTCCCCGATTACAGCCGCGTGATCCCGACCGGCAACGACAAGATCCTCAAGATCGACCCCAAGAGCTTCATGGAAGGCGTCGACCGCGTGTCGACCATCGCCACCGAGAAGACCCGCGCGGTCAAGATGGCGCTCGACCGCGACAAGATCACGCTGTCGGTGACCTCGCCCGAAAACGGCACCGCTGCGGAGGAAGTCCCCGGCGATTATGTCGCGCTCCCGTTCGAGATCGGCTTCAACAGCCGCTATCTGATGGACATCCTCGCGCAGATCGACGGCGACATGGTCGAGGTCCACCTCGCCGACGCCGCCGCCCCGACGCTGATCCGCGAGAACGACAAGTCGCCCGCGCTCTACGTGCTGATGCCGATGCGCGTCTGACCGGCGCACGCTGGCGATCGATCGAAAGGCCATCCTGCGGGGTGGCCTTTTTCGTTTGAAGGCTCGAGCGGATCTGATACTGACATTGCTGTTAGTAAGGAGTCGACTCGATGGCGAAGCTTCCTCCCTTTCCTGGTACGACCGGTCGTCGCGACTGGCGGACCGCGATGGATGCGATCCGGAAGCTCCTCGCCAATGGCGACGACACGACTCAGGTGTTCCGGATCATGCGTGCGCTGAACGTCGGCAACGCGCCGATGAACTATGCGCGGCTGATCGCGACCGAGCGGGGCGGGCGGATCGCCTATGAGCAAGTCGAGCTCGCACGGCGCTTCTCCGATCCGGCATTCGTCGCGAGCTTTGCACCCGGCACGGTCGGCGCGGCCTATCGCCATTTCCTCGAGACGACGGGCTATTCGGCGGACGGGCTGGTCGAGGTGTCGCGGCTGGTGCCGAGCGAGGACGATCTGGCGCATCCCTATGCGTGGTTCGGCCGGCGGGTGCGCGACACGCATGACATCTGGCACGTGCTGACCGGCTACAAGGCGGACGAGAGTCTCGGTGAGGCGGCGCTCGTCGCGTTCAGCTATGCGCAGGTCGGCGGGCTCGGCTGGGCGCTGATCGGGTCGGCGGCGGCGCTCAAGAGTCTCCGCGTCACCGGCAACGCCTTGTTCGCCAAGGCGGTCTGGGAAGGCTATCGCAATGGCCGCAAGGCAAAGTGGATTTCGGGCGAGGATTATCTGACCCTGCTGCACGAGCCACTCGATGCGGCACGCGCGCGGCTCGGGATCGCGACGCCGGTCGCCTATCTGCACGCGCAGCGCGAACTCGGTCCCGTGCTCGCCTCCTATCTGAGCGCGCAGAAGGCGGGGGCGGGCACCGGGCCCGAGCGGATCGCCGCCTGACGCGAAGGCTGACAGCGCACCGGGTCTGTCGCGGGCGGTCCTGACCAGACCGATCGCCGACTCCGCTCAGGGCGAACGGAAAAGGGCGATGCACTCGGCTGCAAAACTCCTTTAAGGCCGGTGCGATGCTGTCGCGCCTCGTCCTCACCGATTTCCGCAATCATGCCGACCTGACGCTCCAGCCGGGGGCGGGGTTCGTGGTGCTGACCGGCGCGAACGGCGCGGGCAAGACCAACATCCTCGAGGCGGTCTCGCTGCTCGCCCCCGGCCGGGGGCTGCGCCGGGCGGCGCTCGGCGAGATGGCGCGGCAGGGCGGTGCGGGCGGTTTCGGCGTCGCGACGACGCTCTGCCCCTCCGCGCGAGGTGAGACTTCCGTAGCTGGGGACGAACGCGACCAACATGCCGACGCTGGTAGCCACATCGGCGATGTCGATATCGCGACCGGCGCGCTGACATCGGCGCCTGAGCGCCGCATCGTCCGCGTCCAGGGTGCGACCACCACCGCCAATACGCTCGCCGAGTGGCTGACGGTGTTGTGGCTCACCCCCGCGATGGACCGGCTGTTCGTCGCCCCCGCGGGCGAACGCCGCGGCTTTCTCGACCGGCTGACGCTCGCGCTCGCACCCGGGCACGCGCATCATGCCGCGCGCTACGAGGCGGCGATGCGCGCGCGCAACCGGCTGCTCGGCGACGAAGGCCGTCCCGATGGCGACTGGCTGTCCGCGCTGGAGGCGCAGATGGCCGACCATGGCGACGCGCTCGATGCCGCGCGCCGCGAAACGGTCGACCTGCTCGGCGCGCGGCTGGCGGGCGGGACGGACGGCGCATTTCCGCGTGCAGGCCTCGCGCTCGACGGCTGGGCCGGCGATGCCGCGCCGCTCGCGGTCGCGCTCGCGCAGGGTCGCGCGCGCGATGCCGCTGCCGGGCGGACCCTGGTCGGGCCGCACCGTGTCGACCTTATCGTCACGCACCACGACAAGGCACGCGCCGCGTCGCTCGCCTCGACCGGCGAGCAGAAGGCGCTGCTGCTCGGCATCGTCCTCGCGCATGCCGAGCTGGTCGCCGAGCGGACTGGCCAGCCCCCGGTCCTGCTGCTCGACGAGGTCGCGGCACATCTCGATCCGGCCCGCCGCGCGGCGCTGTTCGATCGGCTGGCGGGGCGCGGGCAGGTGTGGATGACCGGCACCGAGGACGCACTGTTCGATGCGATCGACGCGCAGGCGACGCGGATCGCGGTCGGGCCTGGCTGAACGCGCGCTGTCGATGCGCGTCACGAGGGGTTCAAGCGGGCGCGGGCAAATCCTGGTCCATCGCGCCCCGGTCCATAGCGGGGGCGACGGAGAGACATGATGAAGACGACTATCGCACGCGCCGCATTCGGACTGGTCATGATCGCGGCAACCACCACACCGGCATTCGCGCAGGCGCGCTATGACATGAGCAACCCGCCTTGGTCGCGCCCCGGTTACAGGCTGGCGGGTGCCGGCGTGCCGATCCTGTTCCCTGAGCTGCGCAATACGCCGCGCGGTCGCACGTTCGTGATGCCCAATTTCGACGCGAACGGCGATGGTCGGATCAACCGGCAGGAAGCCGGTGACGCCAACCGCGAATTCGCCCGCATCGCCGGGCCGCGTCGCGACCGGTTCGACTGGAACGCCTATGGCCGCGACCCGGGAGGATATCGCGGTGACCGCGGCGGCGGCACCACTGTGGTCGAGACCACCACGACGTGGGACCGCGGCGCGATGCGCAACTATGGCTTCCGCCAGACGCCACGCGGCGCGACGCTGACCCTGCTGGAGGACGTGCTGTTCCGCACCGACAGCGCGGTGCTGCGCCCCGGAGCGATCGAGAAGCTGCGCCCGCTCGCCGGCTATCTGCGCGGCAATCCGGGCGTCCGCGTCGCGATCGACGGTTTCACCGATTCGCGCGGGTCCGATGCGCACAACCAGGATCTGTCCGAGCGTCGCGCGGCGAGCGTCCGTCAGGCGTTCGACGACATGGACGTCGTCCGCGCCCGCTTCAGCGTCGTCGGCCACGGCGAGCGCCAGCCGGTCGCGACCAACGGCACCGCCGCCGGCATGCGCCTCAACCGCCGGGTCGAAGTTACCCTGCTCGGCCAGCGCGCCGACCGCTTCTGACCACCAACTCCCTCTCCCCCCGGGGGAGAGGGAAGGGGCCCGCGGCCCTTGCCGTGGGAAGGGTGAGGGCAAGTGAGGCTCGGGAGCGCGCCCCGACACCCCCTCACCCTTCCGTCGCCTGCGGCTCCTCCCTCCCTCTCCCCCGAGGGGAGAGGGGCAGGCCCGCCTCCACCACCCCGGCGAAGGCCGGGGCCCAGGTGGGGGACGTCTCAAACGGAAGGGGTCGCTGCGTTACAACGACCTTTCCAACTGGGCCCCGGCCTCCGCCGGGGAGGCGGCGTGTTTGGAGCAAGGCCAGAGCCGACCGCTGTCCTACGCCTCACGACCCGACCCCCGCGCCACAGGGCCATTTCGCTTCCGTTTCGGGCGTGCGATGCCTATATGCTGGGCATGGCATCCAACCCTGAATCCAACAATCCCAACCTGCCCAACCAGGGCGACTATGGCGCAGACTCGATCAAGGTCCTCAAGGGCCTCGACGCGGTCCGCAAGCGCCCCGGCATGTATATTGGCGACACCGACGACGGGTCGGGCCTCCACCACATGGTGTTCGAGGTCAGCGACAACGCGATCGACGAGGCGCTTGCCGGGCATTGCGACCGGATCGACATCGTCCTGAACGCCGACGGATCGGTCAGCGTCACCGACAATGGCCGCGGTATCCCGACCGGCATCCACACCGAGGAAGGCGTGTCGGCAGCCGAGGTCATCATGACCCAGCTCCACGCCGGCGGTAAGTTCGAGAACACGAGCGACGAGAACGCGTACAAGGTCTCGGGCGGCCTGCACGGCGTCGGCGTCTCGGTTGTCAACGCGCTCAGCGAATGGCTCGACCTGACGATCTGGCGCGACGGCAAGGAGCATTACATGCGCTTCGCGTTCGGCGACGCGGTGCTCCCGCTCAAGATCGTCGGCGACGCGGCCGAGGGCCAGAAGGGGACGCGAGTCACCTTCTTCCCGTCGCCCGCGACCTTCAAGATCACCGATTTCGACTTCGACAAGCTCGAACATCGCTACCGCGAGCTCGCCTTCCTCAATTCGGGCGTGCGCCTGTTCCTGACCGACGCACGGCATGAGGAACTGAAGACCGTCGAGCTCTATTACGAAGGCGGGATCGCCGCGTTCGTGAAGTATCTTGATCGCGCCAAGCTGCCGCTGATGCCCGAGCCGGTCGCGATTTCGGGTACGCGCGACGACGTCACGATGGACGTCGCGCTGCAGTGGAACGACTCCTATTACGAGAACGTCCTCGCCTTCACGAACAACATCCCGCAGCGCGACGGCGGCACGCACATGGCCGCGTTCCGCGCCGCGCTGACGCGCACGCTCAACAATTATGCCGAGAAGTCGGGCCTGTTGAAGAAGGAAAAGGTCCAGCTCACCGGCGAGGACATGCGCGAGGGGCTGACCGCGATCGTCTCGGTCAAGCTGCCCGACCCGAAGTTCAGCAGCCAGACCAAGGACAAGCTCGTCTCGTCCGAAGTCCGCCAGCCCTTGGAAAGCCTGATGGCCGACAAGATGGCCGAATGGCTCGAAGAGAACCCCGCGCACGGCAAGGCGATCGTCGCCAAGATCATCGACGCCGCCGCCGCGCGCGAAGCCGCCAAGCGCGCGCGCGAACTGACCCGCCGCAAGGGCGTGATGGACATCGCCTCGCTGCCCGGCAAGCTCGCCGATTGCCAGGAGCGCGATCCTGCTAAGTCCGAGCTGTTCCTGGTCGAGGGTGACTCGGCTGGCGGTTCGGCCAAGCAGGGCCGCGATCGCCATTTCCAGGCGATCCTTCCCTTGCGCGGGAAGATCCTCAACACCGAGCGCGCGCGCGAGGACCGCATGTTGTCGAGCCGCGAGATCGGCACGCTCATCACCGCGATGGGCACCGGCATCCGCGACGACTTCAACGCGGACAAGCTGCGCTACCACAAGATCGTCATCATGACCGACGCAGACGTCGACGGCGCGCACATCCGCACGCTGTTGCTGACGCTGTTCTACCGTCACATGCCCAAGATCATCGAAGGCGGCTATCTCTACATCGCGCAGCCGCCGCTCTACAAGGCGACCAAGGGCCGGTCCGAGATGTACCTGAAGGACGATGCCGCGCTCGATGAATATCTGGTCGATGCGGGCGTCGGGTCGATGGTCCTCGAAGGGCCCGGCGGCGCCCGCTCGGGTCGCGATCTGAAGGATCTGGTCGATCACGCGCGCCGCATGCGCACGCTGATGCGCTACGTCCCCAAGCGCTATGACGCGGGCATGATCGAGGCACTGGCGCTGGGCGGCGTGTTCGATCCCGAGGCATCGGTCGCCGACCGCACGTCGCGGCTCGAGATCGTCACGCGGCGCCTCGAACTCGACGACGGCGATGCGCGCTGGACCGCCGAGCTGACGCAGGATGGCGGCATCCATTTCCAGCGCGCGTGGCGCGGGGTGACCGATCACCACATCATCGAGGCGAGCTTCCTCGTCTCGGCCGAGGCGCGCAAGCTGCACGCTTTGTCGGCCGAGCAGTCGGACAGCTATGCGCGCACCTCGAACCTCGTCCCCGCGAGCAAGGCGGCGCACGCCGACGAGCCCGAAGCGGAGGACGCCGCAGAGACTGGGGCCGGCGTGATCGGGTCCGCCACCGCGGTCGCGACGCGCGGTTCGACGCAGGTGTCGCGCCCGAGCCATCTGCTCGACGCGATCCTCGCCGCCGGCCGCAAGGGCCTCGCGATCCAGCGCTACAAGGGGCTGGGCGAGATGAATGCGGAACAGCTGTGGGAAACCACGCTCGATCCGTCGGTCCGCTCGATGCTGCGCGTGACCGCGGTCAATGCCGAGAGCGCGAACGAGATCTTCACGCAGCTGATGGGCGAAGTCGTCGAGCCACGCCGTGAGTTCATCCAGGACAACGCGCTCAACGTCGCCAATCTCGACGTCTAGGGCGCGCCGCCCGGCCGGACCGACGCGCAGGGATCGTCCGATCCGGGTGCGTCAGTCCGGTTTGGCAAGGCGTGGCGCGTCGGTCTTGCGGATGATCGCGCCGAAATGCGTCTGGCCGTCCTCGCGCCACATCGACAGCGACAGGGCGACGCTCAGTTTCGACCCGCCGCGGTGCGTCGCCTCGAGGGTGACGGTCGCCCCGACCAGATGTGCCGCGCCGCGGGCCGCGAGCTGCTGCAGGCTCAGGGGATTACCCCGTTCTCGCGGATCGATGATGGCGATCGTCTGACCCAGCGCTTGGTCGGTGCTGAAACCGAACAGCGTCTCGCACGCCGCGTTCCAGACGATGATCCGGCCGTCATGATCCGCACATAGAATGCCATCGGGAGAGGTCGCGGCAAAATTGTCGAAGCGGGACCGGCCCGGGTCGGGCAGCTGCGGCACGTGGTTCGCCAGCGGCGACCCCTCACGCAGGCTGCGCGCAAGTTCGGGCGTGTCGAGCCAGCGTTCGCGGGGGGCAAGCCCGCCATCGACCGCGACATAGACCATCTCCGCCACGCTGCTGACGTTCAGCTTGCGCAGCGCCTGTGCGCGGTGCCCTTCGACCGTGCGCGGGCTGATCGCCATCGCCTGCGCGATCGCCTTGTTCGTCTGGCCGACGATCATCGCGCGCACGACATTGCGCTCGCGCTCGGTCAGCAGGTCGAGACGCGCGCGCGCCGCGCCACGCTGCAGCGTCCAGTTCACCAGCGTCGCGACCCGTTCGAACGCGCGGTCCAGCGCGGCCGCCAGCGTTTCGGGCTCGAGCGGCATGTCGAGCACCTCGGTCGCGCCCAGTTTCATCGCCTCGACGGTGACCGTCGCATCGGTCCGCGCCGTGATCGCGATCGCCGGCCAGCGGATGTCGCGTTGTGCCAGCGCGGAGAGCAGCCCCAGGCCGTGCGCCGGCGGCGTCCGCAGTTCGATCAGGATCGGCGCGGGCTTGAGCGTCGGCAATTGCTCGAGGAACAGGTCGGCATGGGCAAAAGGCCAGACCGTGATGCCCGACGGCTTCAGACAGGCCTGCAGATGCCGCCGCGTGCCGCTGTCGTCGTCGATGACGTATAGGATCATGGCTGCTCCGGTCGGTGGCGGTGCCAGGGGCCCGAAAATGGTGCCGCGGCCGGGACGATGAAATTCGGCGTTACACGGTAAAGTTTAAGAGTTCGAGAGGGCTGTCGCGGGCGTTCAATAGGTGATGCTGACCCAGAGGATGTCGGTGTAGGATCCCGGCTTCAGCTGCGTCTGGCGGGCCGGTGCGCGGGCATAGACGGGAATCGCGGTGCTGGTCGCCACCGCGGTGCTGCTGACGGTGCTGCTGCCATTGGTGCCGTCGCCCCAGACCCTGGAGTGCGCAGGATCGATATAGAGATTGTAGAGCAGCGCCTGGGCGCCGCCGGTCATGGTGCGCGCGCCATAATTGCCATTGCCCGGGCCGATCGCGATGACGACGCTGGTTTCGACGTCGCAGCTGATCGCGATGCTGGTGACGGCATCCTGTGGCGCCGATGCGAACGGATCATAGCGGCCCAGACTCAGTTGCTGCGGACTGACGCTGCAACTGGCTGCCGCTGCCGGCGCCGCGGTCGCGAGTAGCGCGAAGACAAACGCGGCGGTGATCGCGCTGCGACCGGTCATGAGGTGCATGTGAAGGTTCCGAGATCGGGTTGGGTCTGTCCCGCGGGGACGAAGTCGAAGGCGAAAGCGCACCCGCCGCCGGCAAAGGTGGCGGATACGCGATTGCGCGTGGCCAGCCCGGTCAGATAGGCGTCGCCGCCGGGCGCCAGCAGAAAGGCTTCGCCCGCGCCGTTCAGGTGAAGCACGGTGCCGGCGGGAAGCGGGTTGCCGTCCGCACCGACCACCCGGAGCCGCGCATCGCTTGCGGCGCGCGCGCCGAACCGTACCGCGACGCCGCTGCGATCATAGGGCCGCACCGTACGCTTGGTCTCGTCGATGATCGCGTCGAGCGGCAGGTCCTCGGCCTCGATCCGGATATGATTGTCCTGAAACGGCAGCAGCCGCGGGATGACCAGCACGCCCGCCGCGTTCGTGCGGCCGACCAGCTGGTTGTCCGAATAGACGCGGACATTGGCGTAGGGGCCGACACGCACGGTCCCGAAGCTCTGCTCGATCCGGCGTGCGGCGAACACCGCGCCATCGACCGTCGCGACCGATCCGACCAGCTGCAGCCGCCCGCCCGACGCCCCGTTTAGCCGGGTCACCTGCGCATCGATACGGCCGATGCCGCTCTGGGCATTGACCTCTGCATCAAGCCGCTCGATCGCCCCGGTTTCCGCCTGCAGCCGGTATCCGACGCCGTCTCCATAAGGGAGGTTGCGTTGCAGCGTCGTCGTCGCGCCCAGTTCGCCGTCGCGCAGCTGCACGCCGGCGGTGGCGCTCGTCCGCTGGCCGAACGGGACGGTGAGGCGGAACTGCACCGTCGTGTCGCGCGCGCCGGCAAAGCTCCGGCTCGCATTTAGGCTGAGCGCGCCGATCCGACGGAGCCGCATCGACGCATTGGCATTGCCCGACAGGATATCGCCCCGCTGGTCACGGCTGCGGCGCCACAGGACCGAAGCGGTGACCGATCCATAGGGCGTGGGCGTGCCGATAAAGCCGGTCACCGTGCTGCGCGCGCGTCGATAGGCTGTCGAATCGCCGACCGTCGCATAGTCCGCGGTGGTGATCTCGCCATTGCCGCCCAGCGACAGGCCGCGCGTCTGGCGTTCGAATCCGATCCCGAACAGGCCGCCGCCGCCCCGGTCCGAATGGCTGCCCGCGGCCGAGAGCGAGAAGATCCCGACCGCGGGCCACAAGGCGCTGACCTGCATGCTGGTCGCCTGCATCTTGCGGGTGGTTTCGCCATGCGCCTCGACCGTCAGCCGCTCGGTCACGCCGTAACGATGCGTCGCCGACAGGATTGGCGTGCCATAGTCGAAGCTCGCCCGCGTGAAATTGCGCCGCAGCACGCCGATCTCGTACGAGAAATCATGCAGCCCCCGGCGCAGGATCTGCGGCGCGGCATAATAGGATTGCGTCACCCGCGTCTCGCGCCCCAGTGCATCGCGCACCACCAGCTGGATATCGCCGCTGCCATTGACCACCGGGACGTCGGTCAGCGCGAACGGTCCGGACGCGACCGTCTGGCGGTTCTGGAGGATGTTGTTGACATAAAGGTCGACGACCGAGGGGACGGCCGCGCTGCCGTTCAGCGTCGGCAGCGCCATCGTCAGATAGCCTGGCTGCGTCGCGAAATTGGTCGCGAGCTGAAAGCCCGCGAACCGCAGCGCACCGGTCCCGGTGCTGCCGCGCGTCACGCCGTCGCCGATCCGCAGCGATCGCAACCGCGCCGGGTCGTCGATCGTCCAGTTGGTATCCAGCCTGACGAGGCTGCGTCGCCCGTCGCCACTGTTCCCCGTGCCGGCGATGAAGCCCGTCCCCATCGTCCCTGCGCCGCTGAACGCGCCCAGCTCGAACAGGCCGTCGAGCGAAGACGCGCCTGACGCGGTCTGTGCAGACAGGTCGTAATTGAGGAAGCCGCCGATCCCGCTGCGCGTCATCGGCCCGTCGGTCCGGCCCGACAGCAGCGCGCTCGACGGCATGAACAATGCAGCCGGCGCGGTGATCGACAACGTCTGCGTCGCATCGTCGAGGCCGGCGACGAGTCCTTCCGCCGTGTCGAGCCGAAGATAGGTCTCGCCCTCGAACAGCCGCGTATCGTCCTCTTTCAGCACCAGCCGCCAGGCGAGCGCCGCGTCTCCGGTGACGTACAGCGCATCCGCATCGTACAGCACCCAGACCGGATCGGGCTGATCGATGCCGTTGATCCGGATCGCGAGCAACGCCAGACGCAGGTCCGCCGGCGCCGCGGCCTGCCCCGCAGCCGGGATGGGCGCGGGGTCGGCAGCGATGCCGGGCGAACCCGCGGCCAGAAGCACGATTGCCAGACTAGCGCGCGGCCAGATTCGCCGTGACTTCGTGCTCGCCATCGGCGGTGCGGATCGCGAGCGTCAGCGGCGTCCCGGTCGTGAGTTCGGGGTGCTTGCCGATCTCCCATTGGCGCATGCTCTGCGGCAGGACGACGCCCATCGCGTTGCTCAACACGGTCGATGTGCCGCCCGTCCCCGTCCCCGTCCGATGTGCGATGCCGGTGACCTGCGCGATGGCGCCGCCGGTGTTGCGCGCCTCGAGCACGATGTCGCCGGCCGGACGCCGCCAGGCGGTCCAGGCGACGTCAGCCTTGGCGGCCGGATCGGCGACGATATAGAGCGGCAGGTTCAGCTTGACCGCGATGCGCACGCCGTTCGCCGTCGCCGGCCCGGGGATCTCCTGCAGCATCACGCGATAGGCGGCATTGGGCACGCGGTGCCGCACGCCGATGCGGACGAGTTGCGGCGCCCGCGTCGCGGCGGTGAAGATGGGGGGCGACGCGATCAGGTCGTCGGTCGGCGTATAGACGTCCTTGCCGTCGACCTGGGTCCAGCGAAAGGCGGACACCCGGATCGATACCGGTACATCCTCGCCATTGGTGATGGTCAGCGATCCGATCGGGCGGTTGGCGGGCAGGGTGAGCGTGACCGGGCTGACGCGGAAGTTGCTCGCGACCGCATCGCCGGGCAGGGCGATGGCGGCGGCCATGCAAAGACCGGCCGCCGTGAGGCGACCGGTCTGCAAGAGGCTTATAAAGCGCATTGCTTGAAGAGCTTAGTAGTTAACCGTGACCTGGACGACATCCGCATAGGTTCCTGCTGGTATGCCCGTCTGGCCAGCCGGGATGCTGCCGGCCAGCACGATCGGCACAATGGCGCCGGTGCCGGTGCCGGTGATCGGCAAGGTGCCGCCCGTGCCATCACCCCATGGGCTGGTCGTGGTGTTGTCATTGTACAGGACGTAGTTCAGCGGCTGGCCGCCCCCGGCGGTCGAGGTCATCCCGCGCAAGGCCATCGTTGCGCCGGTGCCGGTGCCGATATCTGCCGTTGCGGTCCATCCTGTGTCCATCGTGCACATGACGTTCAGACCACCGGTGCCCGCATGCGCGGCGCCATCGGTCACATCGGCGCCGCCGAACTGCAGGGCGGTCGAGGTGACCACGCAGCTCTCGGTGACTTCAGCGTTGGCGGCGATCGTCGTGCCGGTGGTCTGCGCCGATGCCGGAAGGCCGACGAAAGCGGTCAGGCCAAGCGCGGACGCCAGCGCGAATTGGACGCGCATGTTGTTGATAGCCATTGGTAATTCCCAGGACTGGGCGCAGCAGGACATACCTTGCGCCACTCATGTCGAGCCGTATCTGTCATCAAGAGGCTTCTTGAAAACATGCCGCCTCATCAATGCAGTTCTACGCCAATGGCATTGCGAAGACCTGAACAAATGTACAATATTTCTCACGTAGATCTACGTGGACATGCATGGCCTTGCCTTGGGATAATCGTCGATCATTGCCGTACATCATGACGCATCATGGTAAACGGAATGAGTTTCGATGGTTAATACTAGGTGAAAGACTGAATGCTGGCAAGGCGTGCAGTGCGCAGGGGCGCCACATGCCCCGGGATTGCGAAGATCGCGGCCCGGGCACCGGCTCATAGGGCTGGCCGTCACCGTCGCGCGGCCATTCCTATAGCGCCAACGCCTCCTATATCCCGTCGGCACCCTGCTGACCGGACGCAGCTTTCGCGCATCCCGGCCGGCCAACCGACGCGGATCGCCGCGTGAGAGGACAGCATGACAGAGTATAAGAAGACCGACGCCGCGCTCGCCAAGCTGACGCCCGAGCAATATTACGTCACGCAGGAAAGCGGCACCGAGCGGCCCGGGACGGGATCCTATCTCAACACCCGCGAACCCGGGCTCTATGTCGACATCGTCTCGGGCGAACCGCTGTTCGCGTCGGCCGACAAGTTCGACTCGCACTGCGGCTGGCCGAGCTTCACCAGGCCGATCACCCCCGCGCATGTCGCCGAGCTGCATGACCGCAGCCACGGCATGGTCCGCACCGAGGTCCGCTCGGCAGGCGCGGACAGCCATCTGGGGCATGTCTTCGAGGACGGGCCGCGCGACCGCGGCGGGCTGCGCTACTGCATCAACTCGGCCGCACTCCGTTTCGTCCCGCGCGACGCGATGGAAGCCGAGGGGTATGCGGACTATCTCGATCAGGTCGACGCCGCAGGCGCGTGACGGAACGGCCGGCCGCTCGCGCGGCCGGCCACCCCGTGGGTCAGGCGAGCGTCAGGCCGACATCGACATTGCCGCGCGTGGCGTTCGAATAGGGGCAGATCTGGTGCGCGGTATCGACCAGCTTCTGCGCCTGCTCGCGGTCGAGACCCGGCAGCGCGACGGTCAGATCGGTGGTGATGCCGAACCCGCCCGCACTGCGCGGACCGATGCCGACCTTGGCGGTCACCGACACATCGTCGGGCAGCTTCACCTTCAGCTGCTGCCCGGCGACCTTCAGCGCGCCAATGAAGCAGGCCGAATAGCCCGCCGCGAACAGCTGTTCCGGGTTGCTCCCGTCACCACCGGCACCACCGAGCTCCTTGGGCGTCGACAGGGCCACCGCGAACCGGCCGTCCTCCGACCGTGCCTGACCGTCACGACCGCCGGTGGCGGTTGCCGTGGTGCTGTATTTCACATCGACCGACATGCTGAATCTCCTATTTGCTTATCGCGATAAACAAATAGGAGCGCGTGTCGCCGCTGTCCAGAGCCGCACGTGCGCGCCACCATCGACAATCCTGCTCGCAACTGACGGCGGTCAGCGCACCTCGGCGCGGAGCGTCGCGCGGACGCCGCGATGCGCGCGGTCATATTCGACGATCGAATGCAGGCTCTGCGCCATCGCGCGGATCAGCTTGGTGCCGAGCCCCGTACCGCGCGGGGTGGCGTCGGCGGGCATTCCGCAGCCATCGTCCTCGACCGCCAGCAGGAACTGGCCGTCGTCGGTCTGCGACAGCGTCACGCGGACCTCGCCCGATCCCGCGGGATAGGCGTATTTGCAGGCATTGGTGACGAGTTCCGTGACAATGACGCCCAGCGACACCGCGCGATCGGTCGCCAGCCGGATCGGTTCGGCGACCAGCCGCAACGCGCGTGGCAGCGCCTCGCTCGACCAGGTCTCCGCCAGTTCGTCGACCAGCGCGCCGAGATATTCGCGCATGTCGACGCTCTCGACATCGTTGCTCGTATACAGGCGGCGATGGACCTGCGCGATCGCCTGGATCCGCCGTTGCGTATCCTCGAGCGCCTCGCGCGCGGCCGGGTCGGTCAGCGCGCCGGCCTGCAGGCTGACCATCGCCGAGACCAGCTGCAGCGAATTGGCGACGCGGTGGTTCACCTCGCCAAGCAGCGCCTCGAGCCGCGCATTGGTCGCGCGCAGATCGGCCTCGGCGACGGCCTTGGCCTGTTGCAGCACCGATCGCGCGCCGACCTGTTCGAACGCCGCATCGAGCAGCTCGAAAAACTCCTCGCCGACGGTCTTCACGACATAGTCGGCCGCGCCCGCCTTCAGCGCGGCGACCGCGATCCGTCCCTCGTCTGACCCGGTGACATAGACGACGGGCGGCGCATCCGGCAGCGCGCGCAGCACGTTCAGCGTCTCAAGCCCGTCCATCCCGGGCATGTAATGATCGACCGCGATCAGGTCATACGGTTCGGCGCGCGCCATCGCGATGCCGTCCGCGCCCGACTCGGCCAGCGTCATATGGTACCCGCGACGCTCCATCGCGCGCCCGACCAGCCGCCGGATACCCGCATCGTCATCGATATAGAGAACGCGTTTGCCGGTCATTCAACTCTCGGCCGAGGGGACCTGGATCACCGACAGGAACAGGCCGAGCTGGCGGATCGCCTGGGCAAAGCTCTCATAATTCACCGGCTTGGTGATATAGACGTTGCAGCCGAGATCATAGCAGCGCTGGATCTCGACCTTGTCGTCGGTGGTCGTCAGCACGACGACGGGCGCGCGTCGGAGCGGGCTGCCCTCCGCCTTGATCCGCGCGAGGATGTCGGTGCCGCTCATGTCTGGCAGGTTGAGGTCGAGCAGGATCAGCGCGGGGCCGCTCTTCGCCGGACCGTCGGCCGCATCGAACAGGAAGTCGAGCGCGGTCGTGCCATCGGTGAAGTGGCGGATATCGTTGAGGATGCCCGCACGACGGATGTTCTTCTCGATAAGGCGCGCATGGCCCTCGTCATCCTCGATCATCACGATGCCGACGGATTTGTGATCGTTCATGCCACGGGATCCTGTAACCTGAGGTCGAAGGGAAGGTTGAGCCGGAAGGTCGCGCCTTCGCCGAGCGTCGAGACCACGTCGATCGTCCCGCCGAGCCGATAGGCCAGCGCGCGGACATGCGCGAGGCCGATGCCCTCGCCGGGCTGGTCCTGTGGCCCGGCACGCCGGAACAGGTCAAAGACGCGCTGGTGATCGCCCGGCGCGATCCCGCGGCCATTGTCGATGACCGACAGGATCACGCGGTTGCGTTCGCGCGTGCTGGCAAGCCGGATCGTGCCCGGCCGCCCGGGCTGGAGATATTTGGTCGCATTCTCGATCAGGTTCGACAGGATCTGCTCGAGCGCGAGCCGGTCGGTGACGAGTACGGGCAGCGGTCGGTCGATCGTGACGGTCGCGCCGCGATCGTCGATCAGGTGCTGGATCGACGCGACGATCGCGTCGCCGACGGCGGCCGGGTCGACCGGTTCGGGGGTGATCGACCGCCGCCCCTCGCGCGACAGCTTCAGGATCGCGTTGATCAGCCGGTCCATCTTCTGCGTCGAGGCGCGGATGAAGCCGATCGCCTCGGGCAGGTCCTCGCGCGCGGCGATCCGCGCCTCGGGCGTGACGATCTCCGGCGCGATCGCCTCCGCCCGGTCGATCAGCGCCGCCAGCGGCGCGGCGGCCTCGGCCAGCTCCGCGGTAAAGCCCATCACGTTGACGAGCGGCGAGCGCAGGTCGTGGCTGACGATATAGGCGAAACGCTGGATCTCGTCATTCGCCCGGCTGAGATCCGCGGTCCGTTCGACCACCTGATCCTCGAGCGTCTCGTTGAGCAGGTGCAGCCGGTCGCGCGACGCACCGAGATCGGCGGTGTAGCGCCGGATCACCAGGATCGCGAGAATCGCCACGACGAGCAGCAGCAGCGCCGCGATGCCCGCCACCGACAGGAACAGCATGTTCGACCGTTGCTGGCGGTCACTGCGGATTTCGAGCAGGCGAACTTCCTCGGCAGCCATCGCCCGCAGCCGGTAGCGGATGCTGCGCATCAGCGGAACGCTCGCATCGACCGTGAACCGGCGTTGCGCCTCGCCGATCCGGCCCGCGTCGACCAGCGCGATCGACTGCGTCCGCAGGCTGCGCAACTGGCCCACCCGCGGTTCGATCAGGTCGAGCCGCGCGGTCTGGCGTGGATTGTCGTGGGTCGAGGAACGCAGCGCCGTCAGCGCCGGCGCGAGCCGTTGGGCCGTCGTCTCATAGGCCGTCGAGAACAGGGGCAGGCCGGTCAGAAGATAGCCGCGCCGCGCGGTTTCCGACTGCTCCATCTCGACCTGCAACGTGGCGATCGCCTGGCGGACGTCCTGCGTATGAAGAATATCGGCGGTGTAGCGCGCGTTACGTACCGTGATCCAGCCGATCGCGACCGCGGCAGCGGCCAGCGCGACGAAGCCGAGCGTCATGAACGCGACCAGCCAGCGGGCGATGCGCCCTTCCGACTGGGGGAGTTTCAAGCTGATACGCGCCATATGCGACCCGTCTAGGATACCGCCTATCGTTACGCCAGCGATACTGACGGACGGCGGCCGGAGAGGGTGGATACCGGCGGCTGCGCGACGGCGATTGCGAGGATCGGGGCGTCCGGCCGCGCCGGATGGGCATCGACACCGGCCCGCCAGGGTGGGGCCGGCGCCAGCGCCGACCCCGTTATGTCTTAGTTGCTGTCGGAGTTGTTGTCGTCGTCGATCGCGAGATACAGCGCGCCGCCCACGGCGACGGCAGCGACGGCGACGATGACCAGACCGGCACCGGCAACCTTGTTCTTCTTGGCAGTCGGCGATGCAGCGCGCACCGACTTGGCGACCGACAGCGACGCTGCGGAATTTGCAGCAGCATTCGCCGCGACGGGCATGGCCGAGACGGCAACGGCAGCAGCCGTGAGAAGGATCTTACGCATGAGAACAACTCCGTAACTTTATGAGAAGAGCGCACAGTATAGGCGTTTGTATTAAAAATGAAGCAACGTCTAAACCAATCGGGGGCAATTATCGGTCGCCGACCGTGACCCTAGGGCAACAGTTTTCGGGTGCTGGCCTTGCCAACGCGGCGGTCGCCACTGTGCCGCATCGATCGCGGGATTGGCCGAGACCCGGAGATCGCAATCGCGATCGGTCGGGATGGCCATCAAGATCACGGATCATCATGACCCGGTGATATCGTCGTCATGGTTCGACTTTGGCAGGCCCTCTAACCCGCCCGACAAGGCGAGACCGCTGCCGTTCGAGCGGATGACATCGCTACGCCGTTCGTTTGCTCAGTTGCTGTCCGAATCATCGTCGTCGCTCGAGGCGAGCAGAATGGCGCCGCCCACGATGACAACCGTTGCCAGCAGGGGGACGATCAGGCTCGGACCGGCAAGCTTGGTCTTCCTGACGGTCTGCGTCGATACACGCACCGACTTGGCGACAGACAATGGCGCCGCTGCGTTGGTGGCTGCATTCGCGGTGGCCGGCATCGTAGCGATTGCAAATGCTGCAGCAGTGACGATGAACTTGCGCATGAAGGGGTCTCCACTTCACCGAAGGAGACACGATCATAGTTCAATTCACGAATAATATAAACGTGCGCAATGTTTTGGTACGTATTATATGTATCCGCCGCGAAGTCGCGCTAAAGCAACAGTTCCTGCGCGCTCGCCTTGCCGACACGGCCGCCACCACTGCGCCGATCCATCTCGTGATTGGCGGTGAAGCGGATATCGGGATCGCGATCGGTCAGGAATGCCATCAGGGTCTCGTGATCCAGTTCGGACCATTCCTTGCCGCGGTCGGGACCATAGCGCACGCGCGGGATGAGCCCGGGATCGCGCGACCATTCGATCAGTTGCGCCAGGCTCGCCTCGTTGAGCATGTCGCGCAGATGGAAGGCGGTGACATAGGCGTCGGGAAAGGCACGATGCGCGGGCAGGCCGCGCTCATGCTCCATCCCCGCGGGCTTGCGCCAATAGCGCAGCACCTGGTTCGAGAAGCTCGGCGAATCGGGCCACAGCCGTAGCGCGCATTTCCACGTGCAGATCCATTCGGCGTCGCGCGTCAGCGCGGGAGTACAGAATTTCTGTTCGAAATCGGCGCGGTGCGCGGCCAGCGCGAGCCGTCGCGGCCAGGGATCGAGCACCTGACGTGCACAATCATGCCACAAGGGCGCATCGGCGACATGCTCGTCGAGAATATGGTGGATCGCCTGCGTTACCGGCGGAATCAGCCGGCCGGGATTGACCAGCAGGCTGCCGCCCTCGCCGTAGATTTCCCAGCGCCCGTCCTCGCCCAGCGCGACGTCCTGCCAGCCGATCTCGCACACGCCGTGCGCGGGGGGAGCCGATCCGGTGGTCTCGAGGTCGATGACCCGGATCATCTGCGGCTGGGGCTTGGGCTTTGCATAAGATGGCGCCATGACTGCCATGTGGGGACAAAAGCGCGGCTAATCCAGCGCGTATGCACCATCCCGGTCGATATCGACCTCGCGCACGCCGCGCCGCTGGCGCGCACGGTCGACGAGCGTGCGCAGCCCTTCGCGCCGGTCGCGCGCCATCGGCACGTCGCGCAGGACGAATTCGCCGCCGCCGGTCGTGCGATCGGTCGACGTCAGCACGATCGTGCCGATGTCGGTCATCTGGTTGAGCAGCGAATAGCCGAGCCGGACGTCCTTGATCCGGTAGAGCTCGATCTCGTCGATCGTCTTGAACAGGATGCCGCGCTTCACGATCAGCCGCTGGTCGGTGATCTCGAAGGTCGTGCTCCGGTTCCGGAGCCAGCGCAGCCCGATCAGCACGAAACCCACGCCGACCAGGCAGGTCAGCAGCGTTCCCCAGCCGGCAAAGCTGCCGAGCAGCCAGCGCCGCGTGCTGGACCGGAATTCGTCGATGGGTCGCTCCACGCGGCACTCCTTGGGATGATGGCGGAGGGTAGGGTCGCGCGGCCCCGAGTCAATCGCCGCGCGCGGTACGCGCGGGGATCAGGCCCGCGTCACGCCGCAGGCCGCGAGATGCGCGTCGACCGCCGCGAGCAGGTTGGCAAGCGCGTCGTCGGTGCGTGCCTCGGCGCGCACCGTCAGCATCGCCTGCGTGTTCGACGCGCGCAGCAGCCACCAGCCCTCGGGCGTGGTGACACGCGCGCCATCGGTCAGATCGACCACCGCGCCCTCGCGCGCCAGCCGTGCGACGACCGCGTCCACCACCGCGAATTTCTCCGCGTCGTCGACCGGAAAGCGCAGATCGGGCGTCGCGACCAGCGCCGGCATCGCATCGTGCAGCGCGGTCAGCGACTGTCCCGACAGATGCACCGCGCGAATGAGGCGGACCGCGGCATAGGCGGCGTCGTCGAACCCGTAATAGTCGCCGGCGAAGAACAGGTGCCCGCTCAGTTCGCCGCCGAGCGGGGCGCCGGTGCGCGTCATCGCGGTCTTCATCAGGCTGTGTCCGGTCGGCGCCATCACCGCCTCGCCGCCAAGCGCGGTGATCCGGTCGAACAGTGCCTGGGACGACTTCACGTCCGCGACGATCGATGCGCCGGGATGCTCGCGCAGCGCGGGCTCGACCAAGATGGAGAGGATCTGATCCCCCCAGATCACCCGCCCGAGCGCGTCGACCGCACCGATCCGGTCGCCATCGCCGTCAAAGGCCAGTCCGAAGTCGAGGTTGTTTTTCGTGACGAGCCGCTTCAGATCGGCAAGGTTGGATTCTTCGGTAGGATCTGGATGATGATTGGGAAAATTGCCGTCGACTTCGGCGAAGATCACATGATGCTCACCCGGGAGCAGCTTGACCAGCGCCTCGATCACCGGGCCCGCGGCGCCGTTGCCCGTATCCCAGCCGATCCGGAAGGCGCCGCCGGCATAGCCCGCCATCAGCCGGCCGACATAGGCGTCGCGCAGGTCGACGGTGGTAACCACGCCGGCGCCTTCGCTCCACGCGCCCGACGCGGCAAGCGCGGCAAGATCCTGGATGTCGTCACCGAAAAATGGGGCGTGACGCAATACCATCTTGAAGCCGTTATACTCGGCGGGATTATGGCTGCCGGTTACGTGGATGCCGCCATCCACTTCTAGCGTCGCCTCGGCATAATAGAGCATCGGCGACGGGCCGAGACCGATCCGGACGACGTCGACGCCGCCCGCGACCAGCCCCGCGACAAGCGCCGCCTCGAGTGCGGGGGAGGACAGGCGGCCGTCATAGCCGACCGCCACGCGGGTGCCGCCGATGCCGCGCACGCGCGTCGCGAACCCCCGGCCGATCGCGGTGGCGTCCGCAGGGCCGAGGCTTTTGCCGACGATCCCGCGAACGTCATATTCGCGCAGCGCGCTGGGGTCGAACTGATGCGTCATACGTCTCTGTGTCGGCTTATCGCGTGCGTTTGAGCAGCAGGTCGCGCGCGGCGTTCACCCGCCGCGTGAGGTCGGTCGAGCCGCCGCGGTCGGGATGGACCGAGGCGATCAGCCGCCGGTGCGCGCTGCGGACCGCGTCGGCATCCGCGTACGCGTCGATCCCCAGGATCGCGCGCGCTTCCGCCTCGTCGGTCACCACGCGCTGTTTCGGCTTGGGGCGCAGATACCGCCAGGCCAGCCAGATCAGCAGCGCGGTGGCGATCCACGTCACGCCGCGGCCCTGCGGCGGACCGTGGTGCGGTCCGTCATGCAGCGACATCCGACACGGGGCCGGGCGACGACGGCGCGGCGGCGCGCGGCGCGGTTTCGGCGACCAGCTCGGGCAGCTGCAGCGCCGCCATCATCTCGCGCAGTTCCTGGCGCGCGGCGACGTGTGCCAGCCCCATGCCGCCGAATTCCTTCGCATCGATCATCGTCAGCCCGGCGGGGAACATCTCACGGTAGATGACGCGCTCGCCGAGCCCCGGAATGATCCGGAACCCGACCCGCTTCGACAGCTGGACCAGAGCATCCGAGACGCGACGCATGTTGCGCGCTTCGATATGCTGGAGGCGGTTGCGCAGCACGACCCAGTCGATCGTCGTCCCGTCCGCGCGCGCACGCTGCTTGCGCGCGTCCCAGATCAGCTCGGAATAGAAACTCGGCCGCGTCACCTGGAAGGTTTCGGGATCGACCTGCCCGATCAGGTCGAAATCGACGAAGCTGTCGTTCATCGGCGTGACCAGCGTGTTCGAGAGCGCGGCGGCGGTGCGCGCAAACGGATCGTCGCGGCCGGGCGTGTCGACGACGAGGAAATCCGACTCCGCGCACAGCGAATGCCACAGATCCTCGAACTGGTCCTCGGTCTGCGCCGACAGCGTCGCGTGACGCGGCATCGGCAGCGCGGAGCCGGTGCGCTTGATCGTCTCGGCGCGGTTGTCGAGATAGCGGCCGACGGTGCGCTGGCGGTGGTCCAGGTCGAGACAGGCGACGCGCGCGCCCCTGGCGGCCAGCGCGATCGCGACATGGACCGCGGTCGTCGATTTGCCCGTGCCGCCCTTCTCGTTGGCGAACACGATGACGTGCGTCGAAGCGTGAGGGGAATCCGGGCCCGTGGCCAACGCGCGTTTCCTTATTGATCGTGAGTGACGCCCTTCATAGAAGCCGCGACCGTACTTATCGAGTGGGAGTTTCACGTGGACACCGTCAGGGACCTGAATATGCTGCGCGAAAGCGTCGCCGCGTTCCGCGCGGCCGGCCAGCGCGTCGCGCTCGTCCCGACGATGGGGGCGCTCCACGCCGGCCATGTCGCGCTGATCGAGGCGGCGAAACGCCCGGGAACGAAGGTCGTCGCGTCGATCTTCGTGAACCCCAAACAGTTCGGCCCGAACGAGGATCTCGCGCGCTATCCGCGGCGCGAGATGGCGGACATCAGGCTGCTGAACGAGGTCGGCTGCGACCTGCTCTGGGCGCCGGGCGTCGAGGTCATGTATCCCGACGGCTTTGCCACCAAAGTCAGCGTCGCCGGGGTGAGCGAGGGCTTTGACGGGGCCGCGCGTCCCGGCCATTTCGATGGTGTCGCGACCGTCGTCGCCAAGCTGTTCAACCAGGTCGGCGCGGATGCCGCCTATTTCGGTGAAAAGGACTTCCAGCAGCTCGCCGTCATCCGCCGGATGGTCACCGATCTCGACTTCGCGATCGAGATCGTCGGCGTCCCGACGCAGCGCGACGATGACGGCCTCGCCATGTCGTCGCGCAACATCTATCTCGACGACGACCAGCGCCGGCAGGCGGTCGCGCTGCCGCGTGCGCTCGGCGTCGCCGCGCGCGCGATCGCCCGCGGCGAGGATGTCGCCGCCGTGCTCGACGACGCCCGGACCGCGCTGGTCGGCGCGGGCTTCGCGATCGACTATGTCGCGCTCGCGGATGCCGAGACCCTCGTCGAGCAGACGGGGGCGGAACAGCCCGGCGCGGGCCGCCCGCGGCGCCTGCTGGCGGCGGCGCGGATGGGCACGACCCGGCTGATCGACAATATCGCGGTCGACTAGGCAATCCTACGGAATGCCCCGTTAACCATTGTGCAGGCCGAGTCGGTCCAGTCTGTCGGCAGGAACAGCGGGGACCGACAATGGCTGGCAGGCTCAAGACCAAGAATTTCCTGATCGAACGGCGCCTTGCCGATGCCGCGCGCGGCGACGGGCGGGCGTGTTACGAACTCGGGATGGTGTATTCGACCGGCACCGCGGGCGTCGTGCTCGACCTGATCGAGGCGCATAAATGGTTCAACCTGGCGGCGGTGTCGGGCAATCACGCGGCGCAGGAATGCCGCGCGCAGATCGCCGAAGACATGAGCCCGCGCGACATTGCGGTGGCGCAGCGCGCCGCGCGCGACTGGATGCAGTTGACGCAGCGCCGCGCGGCGTAAGCCTTCTGTCTGAATCCTCCCCCTGACGGGGGAGGATCAGGGCGTTATTCGGCTGCGGCCTTCTTCTTGGGCGCTGCCTTTTTCGCAGGCGCCTTCTTGGCCGGCGCCTTCTTCGCCGGAGCCTTCTTCACCGGCGCCGCCTTCGCCTCCCCGTCCTTGGCCGCCGCGGCCTTGGCCGGTGCCTTCTTCGCCGCGGGCTTCTTGGCGGGCGCCTTTTTCTTCTTCGTCGCAGGCGCCGCCGCGGCCCGCGCGTCGATCAGCGAGGCCGCTTCCTCCAGCGTCAGCTGGTCCTTCTCGATCGACTTGGGCAGCGTCGCATTCGTCGTGCCGTCGGTGACATAGGGGCCGTAACGCCCCTCCATCAGCTTGATCTCCGCCTCGGTGCGCGGATGGTTGCCGAGCACCTTGAGCGGCGCCTGCGCCCCGCGCGCGGTGCGACCGCCGCCGGCCGCCGCTTCGGCCAGCTTGACGACCGCCGCGTTCATGCCCGTTTCGAACACGTCCGCGGTCGTGGTGAGACGCGCATATTTGCCCTGATGCTTCAGATATGGCCCGAACTTGCCGATCGTCGCGATGATCGGCTCGCCGGTCTCGGGGTGATTGCCGACCGTCCGCGGGAGCGAGAGCAGCTTGACCGCCCATTCGAGGTTGAGCTCGCCGATATCCTTCGGGATCGACGCCATCTTGCGATCCTCGCCCTCGCCGATCTGCAGATACGGGCCGAAGCGTCCCGACTTGCGCTCGATCGGCTGGCCGGTGTCGGGATGCGTACCGAGCGTCGACGGACCCGCATCCGCCTCGGCGTCACCTCCGGGCTGCGCGAAGCGGCGGGTGTACTTGCACTCGGGATAGTTGGAACACGCGATGAACGCGCCGAACTTGCCGCCGCGCAGTGCGAGCTGCCCCTCGCCGCAATTCGGGCAGAGCCGCGGATCGCCGCCGTCCGCCTTGGCGGGGAACAGGTAGGGCGCGAGGAAGGTGTCGAGTTCGGCGGTGATCGCGCTGGGCTGCTGCTCCATCACCTCGGAGGTGCGCGGCTTGAAATCGCGCCAGAACGCGTCGAGTACCGACTGCCACTGCGCGCGGCCGCCCGACACGTCGTCAAGTTCCTCCTCGAGCTCGGCGGTATAGTCGTAGCCGACATATTTCTCGAAGAAGCGTTCGAGGAACGCCGTCACCAGCCGCCCGCTCTCCTCGGCGAAGAAGCGGTTCTTCTCGATCCGCACATAGGCGCGGTCCTTCAGCGTCTTGATGATCGAGGCATAGGTGGACGGGCGACCGATGCCGAGCTCCTCCATCCGCTTGACGAGGCTGGCCTCCGAGAAGCGCGGCGGCGGCTGCGTGAAGTGCTGCTCGGCGTCGACCTTCTTCTTGGCCGGCGCATCGCCCTCCTTCATCCGTGGCAGGCGACGTGCGTCCTCGTCCTGCGTGTCGTCGGCGCCTTCCTCGTACAAGGCGAGATAGCCGGGGAAGAGCACGACCTGACCGGTCGCGCGCAGGATGTTGCGCCCCGTGCCGTCGGCCATCTCGACCGTCGTGCGCTCCATCCGTGCCGACGCCATCTGACTGGCGAGCGCGCGCTTGAAGATCAGGTCGTACAGCCGCGCATGATCGCCGCCGCCGGCCTTGTCCTTGCCGAAATCGGTCGGGCGGATCGCCTCATGCGCTTCCTGCGCGTTCTTGGCCTTTGACTGGTACTGGCGCGGCTTGTCGGGGACGTAGCTCGCGTCGAAGCGGTTCGCGACCGCGAGGCGTGCGGCTGAAATCGCGCTGCCGTCCATCTGCACGCCGTCGGTACGCATATAGGTGATCGCGCCGTCCTCGTAGAGGCCCTGCGCGATCCGCATCGTGTGATCGGCGGAGAAGCCGAGCTTGCGCGACGCCTCCTGCTGCAGCGTCGAGGTCGTGAACGGCGGCGGCGGGTTGCGCGTGGCGGGCTTGGTCTCGACCGTCTGAACCGAGAAATTGCCGTCGAGCACCGCCTGCTTGGCACGCAGCGCGTCGCCCTCGTTGCCGATCGACAGCCGGTCGAGCTTGTTGCCCTCGAACTGCGTCAGGCGCGCCTGGAAGGCGGTGCCGTCATGCTCCATCTCGGCGGTGACGGACCAATATTCCTGCGGCTTGAACACGTCGATCTCGCGCTCGCGCTGAACGATCAGGCGCAGCGAGACCGACTGGACGCGACCGGCGGACTTGGCGCCGGGCAGCTTGCGCCACAGCACCGGCGAAAGCGTGAAGCCGACGAGGTAATCGAGCGCACGGCGGGCGCGGTACGCATCGATCAGATCGTCGTCGAGCTCGCGCGGGTTCTTCATCGCCTCGGTGACGGTCGCCTTGGTGATCGCGTTGAAGGTGACGCGTTCGACCTCCTTCGGCAGTGCCTTGCGCGCGCGCAGTACCTCGCGGACGTGCCACGAAATCGCCTCGCCCTCGCGATCCGGATCGGTCGCGAGGATCAGGCGGTCGGCGGTCTTGGCGAGATCGGTGATCGCTTTCAGCTGCTTCGACTTGTCGGCGTAATTCTCCCATGTCATCGCGAACTGGTCGTCGGGATCCACCGAGCCGTCCTTGGGCGGCAGGTCGCGGACATGGCCGTAGCTGGCCAGCACGCGATAGTCGCTGCCGAGATACTTCTCGATGGTTTTGGCCTTGGCAGGCGATTCGACGATGACAAGCTGCATGGGGAAACCGGGATCCTTACGTGTACGCGTACGAGGGTGACGGCGTTCGGGTGGTGCCGTCAAGCAGGCGCTTGGTCGGCATGAATGCGCCAGATAGGGCGCCCGCGCCCGTTTGTCAGAGGCGGGGCGGGCGCGGTGGCGGCATCGCGGTGCGCGATCGCGGGCGCGGATCGTGCAGGCCGGATGGCGTCCCCGCCCGGGACTGGTCGAAGTGATGTCGGTAGAGCATATGCTGGATAATTGATCCAAATCAGGTTAATTGTTGGTGTAAGATCGCATCGATCGGCGCTTATTTCGGCGGATTGCATGACATATCAGGGCCCTCTGCCACGCTGCACCGCCCCCGACCGGGAAAGCGCGTCCTGCCGCGCCGCGACGTTGACCAGTGTCCGGTTGGATCCGGCGGGCGTCGCATGACCCCCGCGGCACTTGTCCTCGCGCAACGCAAATGCGCGGTGCTGGCGCGACGGATCGCGACGCTGCGGCGGGCCGCGCTGCGTACGACCACGCCGCTCCTGATCGAGTGCGACCAGCGCGAACTCGACGGACTGATCGCGACGATCGAGCGGGCCTGCGACGATGCGGACGCGCTCGCCCGGAAACAGCGCGCGGCGATCGCGCTGGCGCTGGCGACCACCGGCGCCGCGCCTAGCCGGCGGACCCGGCCCAGATCAGGCTGACCCGCCCGCCCGCATGCCGTTCCAGCCGGCCGGCCAGTTCGAGTTCGAGCAGGATCAGCTGGACGATCGCGGGCGCCCGGCGCGACTGGCGGACGAGTTCGTCGACCCCGACGGGCACGGGGCCGAGCAGGTCGGCAACCGCGCGCCGGTCGGCCTCGCTCGCATCGTCGAGATGCCCGCCGCCGGTGTCCTGCCCGGTATAGGCGTCGACGGGCGAGCGGACCGAGCGGCTGTCGAACGGGCGGATCTGTTCCAGAATGTCCGCGGCCGACTGGACCAGCGTCGCCCCCTCGCGGATCAGCAGGTTGCACCCCTGCGCACGCGGATCGAGCGGGCTGCCGGGCACCGCCATCACCTCGCGTCCCTGCTCGGCGGCGAGCCGCGCGGTGATCAGCGAGCCCGATTTGGGCACCGCCTCGACCACCACCGTCCCGATCGAGAGCCCTGCGATGATGCGGTTGCGCGACGGGAAGTTGCGCGCCTTGGGTTCGGTCCCGGGCGGCTGTTCGGCGAGCAACAGGCCGTGCGCGGCGATCGCGTCCTGCAGCGCGGCGTTGTCGGGCGGATAGGCGATGTCGATACCGCTCGCGATCACGCCGATCGTGCCGCCGGATCCGGTTCCCGTGCCGTTCTTCCCGAGCGCACCGACATGCGCGGCGGTGTCGATGCCGCGGGCGACGCCCGACACGACCGTCGTGCCCGCCTCGGCCAGCGCATGCGCGAGTTCGCGCGCGAAACGGCAGGCGGCGGCCGACGCGTTGCGCGCGCCGACCATCGCGATGCACGGCCGTGTCGCATGCGCGATGTCGCCGCGCAGGATCAGCACCGGCGGCGCGGTCTCGGTCTCGGCGAGCAGGCGGGGGTAATCGGGGTCGTCGACAAAGAGGTAGCGGGCGCCGAGCCGCGCCGTCGCCGCCATCTCGCGGTCGACCAGCGTCCGGTCCGCGACCCGAGGGACGCGCCCGCCGCCGCGTGCGGCCAGCGTCGGCAGCGCGTCGATCGCGGCCTGCGCGCTGCCGAAGCGCGCGATCAGCTGGCGATAGGTGACCGGTCCGATCCCGGTCGTACGGATGAGCCGAAGTCTGGCGACCGCGGTGTCAGCCACCACGCGGCCGGCTGGTGCCACCGATCCGCGGCTCGGTCCCGGCGAGCAGCCGCTGGACGTTCTCGCGGTGTTTCCACCCGACGATCAGCGCGAGCGCGAGGAGCAGCAGGACCAGATCCGTGCGCCCGAACAGTGCGGCGGCGAGCGGTGCGCTGAACGCCGCGGCGATGCCCGCGACCGACGAGATCCGCAGCGTGGCGAGCAGGCCGAGCCACACCACCGCATAGACCAGCCCGAGCGGCCAGTGGAGCGCGACGACGATTCCCATCAGCGTCGCGACGCCCTTGCCGCCGCGGAACCGCAGCCAGACCGGGTAGCAATGGCCGATAAAGGCGCCGGCGGCCGCGAGCAGCGCGTTGCCGGGAAACAGATGCGCGACCAGCAGCACCGCGACCAGCCCCTTGGCCATGTCGAGCAGCAGCGTCGCCGCGGCAAGGCCCTTGCGCCCGGTCCGCAGCACGTTGGTCGCGCCGATATTGCCCGATCCAATCGTCCGCAGATCGCCCGCGCCGCCCAGCCGCGTCAGGATGACGCCGAACGGGATCGACCCCAGCAGGTAGCCGAGCGCCAGCGACAGCGTTGGCGCGACCCAGAATATGTCCGTCTGCAAGAAAGCTCCCCCGTTCCGTCCCGCTATAAACGACCCGCGGCGGACGGCAAATCCCGCGTCCGTGGGCGTCGCGGGGCGCGTCCGGGCACCTCCACCCCGTCATCCTGACGAAAGTCAGGATCCAGAGCCACGCAGGACGACGCCCGTAACTCTGGATCCTGACCTTCGTCAGGATGACGGGCGGTTGCGCGCGGATGGCCGACGCGATGAGCCGCGCACATCCTTCCACTTCGCCCCCCCACTCGGCCAGGCTGTCACCCGCCACCGATACCGCCTAAGGCGCGGTGATGGACGTTCGCCCCATCCTGTTCTTCGATTCCGGCGTCGGCGGCTTGTCGATCGTCGGCCCCGCGCGCGCCGCCCTGCCGGACGCGCCGTTCGTCTATGCCGCCGACTCGGCCGGCTTTCCCTATGGCACCAAGAGCGAGGCGGAGATCGCCGCGCGCGTACCGGTGCTGCTCGGGCGGCTGGCGGAGCGGTATCGGCCGCGGCTGATCGTGATCGCGTGCAACACCGCGTCGACGATCGCGCTGCCGGTGGTGCGCGCCGCGCTCGACCTGCCGGTGGTCGGCACCGTCCCCGCGATCAAGCCCGCCGCCGCGCTCTCGGTGACGCGGACGATCGGCGTGCTGGGGACCGAGGCGACCGTGCGCCAGGTCTATGTCGACGATCTCGCGGCGCGGTTCGCGGCCGACTGCACCGTCCTGCGCCACGGCTCGGCGGCGCTGGTCGAGATGGCGGAGGCCAAGCTCCACGGCCGCGCGGTCGCGCCCGATCGCTATGCCGCCGTCCTCGACGGCCTGTTCGCGCAAGCGGGCGGCGAGGCGATCGACGTGATCGTCAACGCCTGCACGCATTTTCCGCTGGTCGCCCCCGAGCTTGCCGCCGCCGCTGGGGCGCGGGACATCCGCTTCGTCGATGGCGGCCCCGGCATCGCGCGCCGGATCGTCCACCTGATGCACGGTCAGTCCTGGGCCGGCGCCGGTGCAGGGGTCGCGGTCTTCACGCGACTCGGCCCCGACGAGCAGGCGCTCGCTCCCGCGCTCGCCCGGCACGGGTTCACCCGGATGGAGCAGCTCTGACGCGCGGCTTGGGACAATATGCCCGCTTGCGTCATGCGCGCAGCATGGCAATGTTCTAGAAGGACGAGGAAAGCGATCACCGTAACAACGGTATTGCGCTGGATAAGACGGAAAGCGAGGCGTAGTGCCCCAGGTCATGATTACGGATGTCTCCACGACGGCCGACGGCATTGCGGGCCCACGAGTCGATTATTCGCGCGTCTTCACGCAGGCGATCGACCGCCTCCATGCCGAGGGCCGCTACCGCGTCTTCATCGATATCCTGCGCAACAAGGGCGCGTTTCCGAACGCACGCTGCTTTGCCGGGCATAACGGACCCAAGCCGATCACCGTCTGGTGCTCGAACGATTACCTCGCCATGGGCCAGCACCCCAAGGTGATCGCGGCGATGGAAGAGGCGCTGCACGATGTCGGTGCCGGCTCCGGCGGCACGCGCAACATCGGCGGCAACACGCATTACCATGTCGACCTGGAAGGCGAACTCGCCGACCTGCACGGCAAGGAAGCGGCTTTGCTGTTCACCAGCGGCTATGTCTCGAACGAGGCGACGCTGGCGACGCTCGCCAAGGTTCTGCCGGGCTGCATCATCTTCTCGGACGAACTGAACCACGCGTCGATGATCGCGGGGATCCGCAATTCGGGCTGCGAGAAGCGCGTGTTCCGGCACAACGACCTCGCGCATCTCGAGGAGCTGCTCGCCGCCGAGGACCCGAGCGCGCCGAAGCTGATCGCGTTCGAGAGCGTCTATTCGATGGAAGGCGACATCGCGCCGATCTCGGCGATCTGCGATCTCGCCGATCGCTACAACGCGCTGACCTATTGCGACGAAGTCCATGCGGTCGGGATGTACGGCGCACGTGGCGGCGGCATTTCCGAACGTGATCAGGTCGCGCACCGGATCACGATCCTCGAGGGGACGCTCGGCAAGGCGTTCGGCGTGATGGGGGGCTATATCGCCGCCGATCGAACGATCGTCGACGTGATCCGCAGCTATGCACCGGGGTTCATCTTCACGACCTCGCTGTCGCCGGTGCTCGTCGCGGGCGTGCTCGCCAGCGTCCGGCATCTGAAGGCGTCGAGCGTCGAGCGCGACGGGCAGCAGGCGTCGGCCGCGATGCTGAAGGCGATGCTGAAGGATGCCGGGCTGCCGGTGATGATCGGCGACACGCATATCGTGCCCTTGATGGTCGGCGATCCGGTCAAGGCGAAGAAGATCAGCGACGTGCTGCTCGCCGAATACGGCGTGTACGTCCAGCCGATCAACTATCCGACCGTGCCGCGCGGTACCGAGCGGCTGCGCTTCACGCCCGGCCCCGCGCATACCGAGGCGATGATGCGCGAACTGACCGACGCGCTGGTCGAGATCTGGAGCCGTCTGGACCTGCGCAAGGCGGCCTGAGCCGGACCGGCCTATAGTGCCGCCGCCGCGAGGGTCAGGACACCGAGCCCCAGCGACAGCGGCACGCGCAGCGCCATCCACCCCGGCGGCGCGATCCCCGCGCGGACCAGCGCCCGGTCGACGAGCAGCGCGCCGATCAGGCTGATCCCGAGCACCACCAGCGACGGCCCCGGCCAGCGCAGCCCGACCATCCACGGCCAGGCGGTCACCAGCGCGATCAGCGACGGCGCGACGCTCGCGAACCACAGCCAGCGCGGTGCGCCCTCGGTGCGCGCGGCAAGTCCCCACCACAGCCCGCCGAGAAAGCTGAGAATCAGCGCGGCATAGGCATAGGCGACCGCCAGCGCGGAAAACCGGCTCGCAGGGTCGTTGCCGAGCAGCAGCGCGACCGCGCCGATCTGCGGCAACAGCCCCGACAGCCCGAGCAGCCGCGCGATCGGTGGAATGCCACCGGAGGGCGCGGGCGCGGGTGTCATCAGACCCGCGCGACCACGCCGGTCGCGACGACCGGACCGGTCGGCAGCCCGGTCGGCGAGCCGCCCAGCGGTTCGATCGAGATCGCCAGCGTCGCGCCCGGCGCGATCCGGCCGCGGTCCGCGCCCCGCGGCGCCAGCACCGTCGGCCGCGCGGCGAGCAGCCCGAGCGAATGCGGCACGCCGTCGCCGCCGATCACCCAGAGCTGCGCGACACGCGCATCGGGCACGCCCGGCCCGGCCGCGACGCGCAGCGCCCCGGTCGCCGGGTCGTAGACCGCGGCGACGGGCGACTTGGCATCGCCCAGCATCGCGACGAGCACGCTGCTCGGCCGCGCCGCCGGAATCGGCTGCGACACCGGCGGCGCCGACCGCGGCTCGACCGCGATGAACAGCAGCAGACAGGCGGCGATCGCGCTGCTCGCCGCCGCCAGCCACGGCCAAGGCGACCGCGCCCCGCTGCGGAGCGTGGTCACGCCGTCGGTCGCACGACCCGATTGGCGGGTGAGGGCGTCGAGACTCGTCTCGACCCGCGCCGCGAGCTGCGGTGGTGCGTCATGCTCGGGCCACAGGTCGAACAGCGCCGCGAACTGCGTGCGCCACCATTCGACATCGGCGGCGAAACCGGGTTCGGCGAGCAGGCGACGCACCGCCGCGGCCCGCTCGTCGCCCTCGAGCAGGCCCAGGGCGAATTCGCCCGCAAGCGGATCACGATCAGCCACCGAGGCAATCCTTCAATCGGGCCAGCCCGCGCCGCACCCAGCTCTTCATCGTCCCGAGCGGCACCGCGCGACGCAGCGCGAGCTCGGCATAGGTCACGCCATCGAAGAACGCGGTCCGGATCACGTCGCGCTGCTGCTGCTCCAGACCCTCGAGACAGGCGTGCAACCGCCGCGTCGCCTCGTCGTCGAGCAGCAAGGCCTCGGCGCTCGGCTGCGGGTCGGCAATGTCCGGCGCATCGTCGATCGGCGAGGCGCGGCGGACGCCCTGTGCGCGCTGCCAGTCGATCGCACGGTTGCGCGCGATCGTCGCCAGCCAGGTGATCGGGCTCGCACGACCGGGTTCCCAGCCGCCGGCGCGCTTCCAGATCGTGAGATAGACGTCGTGCAGCACATCCTCCGCGGCTTGAGCATTGCCACAGATACGCAGGGTGATCCCGAAAAGCTTCGCCTGGGTCAGCGCATAAAGCTCGCGAAAAGCGTCACGGTCTTCCTCGCCGGTCCGGATCAGGACGCTCGAGAGATGGGCGCGGGCGGCATCCGCCTGGGGCTTGGACAGGGTCACGCGGCCGACACTAGCGCGTTGATCCGCGGCGACAATAGCCTTCGCCCGTCTTGACCGTCAGGCAATCGGTCTTGCCGGCCAGATATTTCAGACCCGTCGCGTCGCCGTTCGTCGGCCGCAGGATCTCGCGCACGCCGTCGCGCGTGAAGACGATCGTGTCGCCCACCGCGCGCGCGTCGAACACCGCCTTGTGGTCGAGGTCCCACTGCATCGCGAGCCGGAACTGCCCCGGTTCGCCCGCCGGCGTCACGTCGAGGACCATGCCCTCGACGCCGATCCACCGCCCGGACAGGTCGCGCGTTGGCTCTGCCACCACTTTTTCCGGCCGCGTTGTCTCGGTTGCGCCCGCCGACGTCATGCTCGCATCGCCGCGCGTCTCGGGTGCCGGGCCGGAACAGGCGGCGAGGACGAGGGCGGCAGTTAGGGCGAGAGCTTTCATGGGGATCTCTTTGCAGGCGGCAGGGCGGTCATTGCAATCCTCCCCCTGGCGGCGGAGGATCGTCACGCTCTATGCGCCGCCTTCGCGAACAGGTGTGGCAAATCCCGGCTCGGCTCGGTAAAGGGCTGGGCACCCGATCCCCCGTCACAGGATTACGCCAGGTGCGCATCGCCATCGCGTCCGATCACGCCGCCGTTTCGTTGAAAGCGGTGCTAGCCGCGTGGCTGCGCGAGGCAGGGCACGACGTGCTCGACCTTGGCCCCGAAGGCACCGCAAGCGTCGATTATCCCGATTACGGGTTCAAGCTCGCCTCGGCGATCGCCGACGGTCGCGCGGAACGCGGGATCGCGCTGTGCGGATCGGGCATCGGCATCTCGATCGCCGCCAACCGCAATCCCGCCTGCCGCTGTGCGCTCGTTTCCGAGCCGCTGTCGGCGAGTCTTGCACGCATCCATAACGACGCCAATGCCATCGCGATGGGCGCCCGCCTGATCGGTGAGGAAATGGCCAAGGCCTGCGTCGAAGCCTTCCTGACCGCCGATTTCGCCGGCGGCCGTCATCAACTCCGTGTCGACAAGCTAAAGGTCCCCGCATGAGCACCCAGCCCAATACGCTCCATGACGTCCAGCCGGACGGCTTCTTCACCCGCGGCCTCGCCGATGCCGATGCCGCCGTCTTCGCCGGCGTCGAGGCGGAGCTCGAGCGCGAGCAGACCCAGATCGAGCTGATCGCGAGCGAGAACATCGTCTCCAAGGCGGTGCTCGAGGCGCAGGGCTCGGTCTTCACCAACAAATATGCGGAAGGCTATCCGGGCAAGCGCTATTACCAGGGCTGCGCGCCGTCGGACACGGTCGAGACGCTCGCGATCGAGCGCGCCAAGCAGATCTTCGGTTGCGGCTTCGTCAACGTCCAGCCGCATTCGGGCGCGCAGGCGAACGGCGCGGTGATGCTCGCTTTGGTCAAGCCCGGCGACACGATCCTCGGCATGAGCCTCGATGCCGGCGGCCATCTGACCCACGGCGCCAAGCCCGCCCAGTCGGGCAAGTGGTTCAACGCGATCCAGTACGGCGTCGACGCCACCACGCACCTGATCGACTATGACCAGGTCGAGGCGCTGGCGGTCGAGCATCAGCCGAAGCTGATCATCGCGGGCGGCTCGGCCTATCCGCGCGTCATCGACTTCGCCCGCTTCCGCGCGATCGCGGACAAGGTCGGCGCCTATTTCATGGTCGACATGGCGCATTTCGCCGGGATCGTCGCGGCGGGGCTTCACCCGACACCGTTCGGTCACGCGCATGTCGTGACCACGACCACGCACAAGACGCTGCGCGGTCCGCGCGGCGGCATGATCATGACCAACGACGAGGCCATCGCGAAGAAGATCAACTCGGCGGTGTTCCCGGGGCTTCAGGGCGGGCCGCTGATGCACGTGATCGCAGCCAAGGCGGTCGCGTTCGGCGAGGCGCTCCAGCCCGACTTCAAGAGCTATATCGCCGCCGTCGTCGAGAATGCGAAGGTGCTCGCGGCGACGCTCAAGGAGCGTGGCTCGGACGTCGTTTCGGGCGGCACCGACACGCATCTCGCGCTGATCGACCTCACCCCGCTCGGCATCACCGGTCGCGATGCGGACGAGGCGCTCGAGCGTGCAGGGATCACCTGCAACAAGAACGGCATCCCCAACGACCCGTTGCCGCCGATGAAGACCAGCGGCATCCGCGTCGGCACCCCTGCCGGCACGACGCGCGGCTTTGGCCCCGCCGAGTTCCGCGAGATCGGCAACATGGTCGCCGACGTGCTGGACGGGCTCGCGAAAAAGGGCGAGCATGGGGACCCGCAGGTCGAGGCGGACGTTCGGACGCGTGTTCGCACGCTGTGCGCGCGCTTCCCCATCTATCAAGGATAACGAGCATGTCGAAGATCGATGACATCCAGAACGACATCAAGGCGACCCCGGGTCTCGGCAAGAGCATGGCCAAGTGGAGCGCACTCGGCGCGGTCGTCGCGATCCCGGTGCCGGTGATCGGCCCGATCTTCGGCGCACTCGCGGGCGCGGGCTATGCCTATTACAAGGGCAAGAAGAAGGTCTGAATGCGCTGCCCCTTTTGCGGACATGAAGACAGCCAGGTCAAGGACAGCCGCCCCACCGAAGACGGGGCGGCGATCCGGCGTCGGCGCCAATGCGAAGGCTGCGCCGCGCGTTTCACGACGTTCGAGCGCATCCAGCTGCGCGAACTGTTCGTACTGAAAAGCGAGGGCCGCAGGGAGCCGTTCGACCGCGAGAAGCTGCTCCGCTCGCTCTCGATCGCGACGCGCAAACGCGCGATCGAGCCGGGACGGATCGAGAAGCTCGTGAGCGGCATCCAGCGCCGGCTCGAGACGCTGGGCGAGAACGACGTTACGTCGAAGCGGATCGGCGAGATGGTTATGGACGGGCTCAAGGGGCTCGATTCGGTCGCGTATATCCGGTTTGCGAGCGTGTACCGGGACTTCAGCGAGGCGAAGGACTTCGAGGCGTTTGCCGGGAGTGTCGAGGAGGTCGGGCGGGCGGAGTGATCCGCCCGTCGGTCGGGTCCCTGGCGGGGGCCCTTCGACTTCGCTCAGGGCGAACGGAAAGATGGGAGGTACGCCACCCCCACTCCGTTCGTCCTGAGCGAAGTCGAAGGACTTGTTTGACCACCACGCCACCGCGTAAGCCCCGGCCATGACATTCTGGGCCTATATGGTGCGCTGCGCCGACGACAGTTATTACACCGGACATACGGACGATCTCGAACGCCGGATCGGCCAACACAACCTCGGCGAGGTGGCCGGCTACACACAGACGCGCCGCCCGGTCGAGCTGATGTGGAGCCAGGACTTCCCCTCCCGACAGGAGGCCCTCGCGGCCGAGTTCCAGGTCAAAAGCTGGTCGCGGCGCAAGAAAGAGGCGCTCTCGCGGGGCGATTGGGCGGATCTGCACGATGCGGCGATCCCCCCGCGTGAGCGTGCCCTTCGACTGCGCTCAGGGCGAACGGAGGAAGAGGAGGGTGCCGCACCACCATCCGGCGTTGATGCCTCACGCCCTCCCCCCGTTCGTGCTGAGCGAAGTCGAAGCACCTTGGCGGACCCAACCCCACCCCCCGTCATAATCCTAGTCCGCCCCCAGCTCGGCGAAAACATCGGCAAGGCCGCGCGCGCGATGCTCAACTTCGGGCTTGTCGAGATGCGCCTCGTCTCCCCGCGCGACGGCTGGCCCAACCCGTCGGCTGGCCCCGCCGCGAGCGGTGCCGACATCGTCCTGCAAAACGCCAAGGTCTATGACAGCGTCGCCGCCGCCACCGCCGACTGCGCACAGGTCTTCGCGACAACGGTCCGCAAACGCGGCGTCACCAAGCCCGTCATGACCCCCGAACAAGCCGCGACCGAGATCCACGCCGCCCCCGGCCGCTCCGCCATCCTGTTCGGACCCGAGCGCTCAGGGCTAGAAACCGACGACGTCGCGGTCGCGCGGACGATCATCACCGTGCCGATCAACCCCGAATTCGGGTCGCTCAACCTCGCCCAGGCGGTGATCCTGGTCGCCTATGAATGGTCGAAGGGGCTGACCGCGGAGCGCGAGCTCAGCCAGCCCTCGATCAACCCGATCATGCCGCCCGCGCCGCAGGAGGAGCTCGACGGGATGATCGGCCAACTCGACACGATGCTGATGGGCGCGGGCTTCTTCTATCCGCCCGACAAGATCCAGACGACGCGCCGCACGCTGCGCACGCTGCTGACCAAGCCCGGCTGGTCGAGCCAGGAAATCCGCACGATGCGCGGCGTGCTCTCGTCGCTGGCAGGGAAGAAGCCCAGGGCCTGACGGGGGGCGAGAGGTGCCTTCGGGCCCGTTCTCCTACCCCCCGTTCGCCCTGAGCGAAGTCGAAGGGTGTGCCCCGAGCGAAGGTGCTTCGACTTCGCTCAGCACGAACGGGGTGGGGAGGGGGCGGTTGCATTGCCGTCGCCCCCGTCGCGTCTCCCTACCCCCCCCCGTTCGCCCGGAGCGAAGTCGAAGGGCATGCCCCAAGCGCAGGTGCTTCGACTACGCTCAGCACGAACGGGGTAGGAGAGGACGTACGCGGGAAGACTTAGCGCCGGTCGAACGCCGCCAGCTCATACGCGATCGACGCCTCGACCAGCCCCTCCCACAGATCCGCGATCGCCGCGTCAGGCAACCCCAGCCGCGCGGCCTCGGCCCGCGCATTCTCGATCACCTGAGTCTTGCGCGCCTCGTCGCGCACATGCCCCCGCTCGGGCTTGATGCGCGCGGCGGCGTCCATATAGGCAAAGCGTCTGGCCAGCAGCGCGACGAGCTCGCGGTCGAGCGCGTCGACGCCCGCGCGGACCTCGGTCATGGTGGTACAGTCGGGGCCGGATAGGATGGTCATGCCGCCTCTTGCCGAGCAGCCCGCACGCTGTCCAGCTTGACTCTGGCAGGCGCGGCGTCTAGGCGCCCGCCTTCGCAATGGCCCTGCACCCCGGTGAAGCGGTGGCCCTGCCTTGTCCGGACCCTTGGGTCCTATGACGACCAGCAGAGCGATACCGGGACCAACGTTGTTTGCATTTGCAAAGGTTATACTATGTCGAAGCGTCAGAGCGCAAAGTACAAACTCGATCGCCGTATGGGCGAGAACATCTGGGGTCGCCCCAAGTCGCCGGTCAACAAGCGTGAATACGGCCCCGGCCAGCACGGCCAGCGCCGCAAGGGCAAGGTCAGCGACTTCGGTATCCAGCTGCGCGCCAAGCAGAAGCTCAAGGGCTATTACGGCGACGTGACCGAGAAGCAGTTCCGCGCCTGCTATTTCGAAGCCGCACGCATGAAGGGCGATACCAGCCAGAACCTGATCGGCCTGCTCGAGCAGCGTCTCGACATGATCGTCTATCGCGCCAAGTTCGCGCCGACGATCTTCGCGGCCCGCCAGATCGTTTCGCACGGCCACATCCGCGTCAACGGCGTGAAGTGCAACGTCGCATCGCGTCGCTGCTTCGTCGGTGACGAGATCACGCTGGGTTCGAAGGCGCAGGAGATGGCGCTGGTGATGGAAGCCCAGACCCTCGCCGAGCGCGAGATCCCCGACTATGTCGCCACCGACGGCGCCGCCAAGGTCACCTTCACGCGCGTGCCCACGCTCGACGAAGTGCCCTACCCGGTGAAGATGGAACCGAACCTCGTCGTCGAGTTCTATTCGCGCTAAGTCGAGCAACGCGAGACCGGCCGGCGTCGCGCAGGCGACGTCCGACGACGTGGCCCCGCCACGGCGCGGTTCGAAAAAGGAAAAGGGCGGTCCTCCGGGGCCGCCCTTTTTCGTTGCGCTACATCCCCATCGCGTTGCGGAGAAATGCATCCGCCTTGGCAAGCATCAGGGTACGCGCACCATCGTCGTCCAGCTGGTGATCGAGACCGGGGAATTCGACGAGCTCGACCTTGCCGCCCGCCCCCTTCAGCCTCGATGCCATCAGCCGCGATTCGTCGATGCCGACATTTCGGTCGCGGTCGCCGTGGAACATCAGGACGGGCGCGGTGATCCGGTCGGCATGGCGCGCGGGCGATCCCGCCTGGACGTGCGGACCGCGACCGATAAAGGCGTCGACCATCGTATAACTGGTAAACCCGCGCGCTTCCTCGCGAAATGCATCGAGATCGGTCACCGGCGCGACCGCGACGATCGCCTTGAACAGCCCGGGTTCGGTGACCGCCGATTGCAGCGCGGCATAGCCGCCATAGGACCAGCCGACGATCGCCAGCGTGGCGGGCGCGGCAATTCCCTGTGCGACCAGCCAGCGGCCGGCATCGTCGACATCGCCGATCGCGGTGCGCCACGACTGGAAGCCGTTCTTCTGGAACCAGGCCGAGCCATAGCCCGTCGAGCCGCGGAAATTGGGCTGAAGCACGGCAAAGCCGCGCGCGGCGAAGAATTGCGGGAGCCAGTCGAACCCCCATTCGTCGCGCGCGCCCGGCCCGCCATGCGGCATCACAATCGCGGGCAACCCCTTGCCGCTGCTGCCGGCGGGCAGCGTCAGATAGCCCGGGATCATTGTCCCGTCGGCCGCGCGAAAGCTGATCGGCTTGACGCTGCCGAGCGGGATGCCGGCGAGCTGCGCGCGCGCCGGCATCACCTCGCCCATTTTCCGGGTCTTGCGGTCGAGCAGGTAATAGCGGCCGGGATCGACGTCGCTGCCCGCGAACAGCAGCAGCGTGTTCTCATCCGCACTGGCATCGATGAACGTCACGATCGGCTTCCCCGGCAGCGCCGCGTTGAGCGACGCCGCCAGCGCGCGCAGCGCAGGATCGAAGAACGCCACCTCGCGCCGATCGGTCGCATAGGTGGCACCGACCACGCGGCTCTGCCGGCCGATGCGGATCAGGCCGTCGACATCGACATCGGGGTGGGCCAGCACGAGCTCGCGCTTGAGCGTGCCGTCCAGCGCGACCTTGAACAGCGCCTGGCGGCCATCCTTGTCGTCAAAGCCATAGGCGATGTTGAGCGCCGGATCGACGGCATAGGGATTGAACCCGGTACCGTTCTGATCGCCCTCCAGCCGGCTCAGCGGCAACCAGGCGCGATCGCCGGGCTTCCGGTACAGATAGTCGGTCCGCCCGGTTTCGTAGCCGGAGTTGCTTCGGCTGCGCAGCCCCATGATCCGCACCATGCCTCGACCGTCGCTGATATACTCGTCCGCCGTCCCGCGCGGCGCCTCGATCGTCCGCCGTGCGAGCGTGACGCTGTCGATCCGTTCGACGCCCAGGCCCTCGCCGCTGCTCGCGGTCTGCATCCCGGTCGTCATCTCGGGCACGAAGCTGCGCGTCATCAGCACCGCGCCGGCGACGCCGTCGGCGGTCCAGTCGATCACGCTGCCGCCGTCCTGCATCATGCCGAGCGAACGGTCGTTGGTGCGGGCGCTGAGCATCTTCATCGCGCTGCCGTCGCGATTGATCGCGACCGTCCGGCTGAAGCCGATCAGCCCGAAACTGCTCTTCGACGCGGTCCGGATCTGGCAGATCACGCGGATGTCGGTGGACCATCGACAGGAGGTCAGCGTTTCGGGATCCCCCGCCGCGGACAGGATCGGCTGTGCCACCTCGCCCGTGGTCATGTTCGCGATCCGCAGCGCGGCACCGTGCCCGCGAACGGGTACGATCATCGCGACATGCGTCCCGTCGGGCGACAGGCTCATCTGCTGGACCGCCTCGCGCGCGCCGAACGCCGCCGCCATCGGCCCGGCCGGGTCCGCGGCGCCCGCCGTCGTCGAAATCCCCACGCACAGCGCCATGCCCGCGCGCACGCGCATCATCGATCGCAACCGCATTCTTATCCCCCGAACCAAGCCCCGCTACGTAACCTAGCAACGCCGCATGCGATGACAAACGCGCACTTTCGTCCAATTTGCACCGGACCGGGGACGGGGACCGAGGCGACCACCGCGGGGGTGGCGCATGCCTTGCGCGGCGGGGGGCACGCTGCCAGAACGCGCGGCAGTAACTCGGGAGATCCCTATGCGCGCTGCCCTTCTGCCCTTGCTCCTTCTCGGCACCGCCACCTCGGCGCAGACCGCGCCCGCCATCTCGGTCGAAACGCTCAAGACCGTCACGCAGACGCTGTCGTCGGATGCCTATGAAGGCCGCGCGCCGACCACGCCGGGCGAAGCGAAGACCGTCGCCTATCTCGTCGCGCAGATGAAGGCCGCGGGGCTGAAACCCGGCAACAAGGGCAGCTGGACGCAGGACGTGCCGATGGTCGAGATCACCGCCAAGGACGTCCGGCCGTTCGTCTTCACCGGCGGCACCGCACCCGTCAGTCTCGCCTATCGCACCGACATGGTCGCGGGCACCTACCGCGTCGCGCCGACGTCGACCGTGACGAACAGCGACGTCGTGTTCGTCGGCTACGGGATCACCGCGCCCGAAAAGGGCTGGGACGATTATGCCGGCGTCGACGTGAAGGGGAAGACCGTCGTCATCCTCATCAACGACGCCGACTGGCAGACAATGGGCCGCGAAGGCCCGTTCGAGGGCCGCGCGATGACCTGGTATGGTCGTTGGCCCTACAAGTTCGAGAATGCGGCCAAGCACGGCGCGGCCGCGGCGATCATCGTCCATGACACCGAACCCGCGGCCTATCCCTGGGCGGTGGTGCAGTCGTCCTGGACCGGGCCGCAGCTCGAACTCGACGAGAAGGGCGATCATCTCGACCAGTCGCAGGTGATCGGCTGGATGCAGAAGCCTGCCGCCGAACGCGTCTTCGCGAGTGCGGGCAAGGACTATGCCGCGCTCGCCGCGGCGGCCAAGGTGAAGGGCTTCAAGGCGGTACCGCTCGGCCTCAAGCTGTCGACCGGCTTTGCCAACACGATCCGGCGCCAGGCGTCGAAGAACGTCATCGGCGTGCTGCCGGGGACGACCGCACCGGACGATTACGTGCTGTATTCGGCGCACTGGGATCATCTCGGCCGCTGCGATGCGGTGGGTGGCGACGACATCTGCAACGGCGCGGCGGACAATGCGACGGGCACCGCGGGACTGATCGCGCTCGCACAGGCGCATGTGAAGGCCGGCCCGGCGAAGCGCTCGCTCGCGTTCCTCGCGGTGACCGCGGAGGAATCGGGGCTGCTCGGCTCGCGCTATTATGCCGAACATCCCATCTATCCGCTCGCGCGGACGGTCGGCGGCGTGAACATGGACGTGCTGAACGTCGACGGCCGCGTGAAGGACTTCGTGCTGACGGGGGCGGGCAAGTCGGAGATCGAGGATCTGGTCAAGCCGTTCGTCGCCGCGCAGGGCCGCGTGATCGGCGTCGAGGCGAACCCCGAACGCGGCGGCTATTATCGCTCGGATCATTTCAGCTTCGCCAAGCTTGGCGTGCCGATGCTCGACGGCGGCAGCGGCGAGGACCTCGTCGTCGGCGGCACCGCGGCGGGTCATGCCGCGCGCGAGGACTATGTTGCCAACCGCTATCACAAGCCCGCGGACGAATATGACGCCGCATGGGACTGGTCGGGTGCGGTCGAGGATCTGACGATCTATTACGGGCTTGGCCGCAAGCTCGCCGACGACACCGCGCTGTGGCCCAACTGGTACAAGACCGCCGAATTCCGCAACATCCGCGACAAAGATCGCGCAGGAGCCAAGTAAGTGACGACACTCCCCCCGCCCGCCGAATGGGCGCATCACAAGGCCGTGTGGATCGGCTTTCCGAGCCATGCCGATCTGTGGCTCGACGATCTCGAACCCGCGCGTGACGAGGTGGTCGCCTTTGCGTCCGCAGTCCATGCCGACGGTAAGGGCGAGACGGTGATCCTGGTTGCCGCGGACGAGGGCTCGGCGCGGACCGCGCGCCGGCTCGCGCCGTTCGCCGAGGTCGTGGTCGAGCCGTTCGGCGACATCTGGCTGCGCGACACCGCGCCGATCATCGTCGGCGACGGCACCGCGCACCAGTTCGTGTTCAACGGCTGGGGCGGCAAATACGACCTGCCCGGCGACGACACGATCGGCCGCCGTCTGGCCGAGAGCCGCGGCAAGACGCTCGCGGCGTTCGACTGGGTGCTCGAAGGCGGCGCGGTCGATGGCGACGGCACCGGCGTGGTCGTCACGACCGAACAGTGCCTGCTCAACCGCAACCGCAACCCCGACCTCGACAAGGCGGGGATCGAGGCGCGGCTGAAGTCCGACCTCGGCTTCAGCCAGGTCGTGTGGCTCGGCGACGGGCTCGTCAACGACCATACCGACGGCCATGTCGACAATCTCGCGCGCTTCGTCGGCGAGGGTCGCGTCGCGATCCCCGAGGCAGCCGAGAACGACCCCAACTGGCAGGTCTATCAACTCGCGAAGCGCGATGCGGAACGTGCCGGCCTGACGGTGGTCGGCATCCCGTCGCCCGGCCGCGTGCTGCGCGACGAGGAGATCGTGCCGGCCAGCTACATGAACTTCTACATCGGCAATGCCGCCGTCGTCGTGCCGCTCTACGGCGCGGAGAATGACGACGCCGCGGTCGCGGCAATCCAGGCGATCTTCCCCGATCGTCAGGTCGTTGGGCAGCGTGCGGATCATATCCTGACCGGCGGCGGCAGCTTCCACTGCATCAGCCAGCAAATCCCCGGCTGATGCTCGCCTTCGCGGTCCGCGCGGTCCTGTCCGGGATCATCGTCGCGCTGATCGCGCTGGTTGCCCGGCGGAGTCCGGCGGCAGGGGCGCTGGTCGCGTCGCTGCCGCTGCTGTCGGTGCTCGGCATGATCTGGCTGTGGCACGACACCGGTGACCGCGTCCGGCTGGCCGCGCATGCCGAGGCGACCTTCTGGTACGTGCTGCCGTCGCTGCCGATGTTCCTGCTGATTCCGGCGCTGTTGCGGCACGGCGTCGGCTTCTGGCTTTCGCTCGCTGCCGGTTGCGTCCTGACGATCCTTCTCTATCTCGCGGTCGTCGCAATCGCGGCGCGCTTCGGCGTGACGCTATAGGAATTCGCATGACCGAGATCACCGTCGCCGCGCTCCAGCTCGGTTTCACTGCCGATATCGACAAGAACATCGCCAATGTCTCGCGGCTGGTCCGCGAAGCTGCGGCGCGTGGCGCGCAGGTGATCCTGCCGCCCGAATTGTTCGAGGGCGAATATTTCTGCCGCGTCGAGGACGAGGGCCTGTTCGCCAACGCCGCCCCCGTCGGCGAGCACAAGGCGGTGCTCGCGATGCAGGCGCTCGCCGAGGCGCTCAAGGTCACGATCCCGACCAGCTTCTTCGAAGCCGATGGCCCGCATCACTATAACAGCCTCGCGATGATCGGCCCCGACGGCGAGGTGCAGGGCGTCTATCGCAAGAGCCACATCCCTGACGGCCCGGGCTATGAGGAAAAATTCTATTTCCGCCCCGGCAATACCGGCTTCAAGGTCTGGCCGCATGCCGCGGCGCAGGGCCGCTCGACGCTTGGCGTCGGTGTCTGCTGGGACCAATGGTATCCCGAGACCGCGCGCGCGATGATGCTGATGGGCGCCGAGGTCCTGTTCTACCCGACCGCGATCGGCAGCGAGCCGCACGACACCAGCCTCGACACAGCGCGGCTGTGGCGGCGTGCGATGGTCGGGCATGCGGTCAGCAACGTCGTCCCGATCGTCGCCGCCAACCGCGTCGGCGTCGAGCATGGCCAGACCTTCTACGGCACCAGCTTCATCGCCGACGAGCGCGGCGATATCCTCGCCGAACTCGGCCGCGACGATGAGGGCGTGATCACCGCGACGATCGACCTCGACATCGTCAAGCGCCACCGCGCCGCCTTCGGCTTCTTCCGCGACCGGCGACCTGAGCTTTACGGACGGCTGGTCGCTGACGTCTGACGCAGCTTATCCTGCGGCGATGCTGCGCCGCAATTCCAGCGCCCGTGCGAAGACTGCCTCGAACATTTCGGGGGTCAGGACGCGGGTGTTCTGGTTGTAGCGCGAGCAGTGATAGCTATCGATCAGGATGCGGCCGTCGGGCATGACATGCTCGGCGAGATGGCCGAACTTCGCCTTGGGCAGGCGTCCGCCGAGCAGCTTGACGCTGGTCTGGTGCGCGATCTGGCCGAGTGCGATGAAGATCCGTGCCTTGGGCAGTTCGGCGAGCTGTGATTCGACGAACGGGCGGCAGGTCCGGATTTCCTCCGGGGTCGGCTTGTTCTGCGGCGGCAGGCACTTGACCGCGTTGATGATGATCGCGCCGTTGAGCTTCAACCCGTCATCGGGTTTCGCCGCGAAGACGCCGTCTGCCAGCCCGAACTTGCCGAGCGTGTCGTAGAGCAGCTGCCCCGCGAAATCGCCGGTGAACGGGCGGCCGGTGCGGTTGGCACCGTGCTTGCCGGGCGCGAGGCCGATGATGCCAAGCCACGCATCGGGATCGCCGAACGCGGGGACGGGCGCGTTCCACCAGGTCGGGAATTCGGCGCGCAGTTCGTTGCGAAAGGCGACGAGGCGCGGGCAATTGGGACAGTCGTGCGGCGGCTCGGTTTCGGGCAGCGGGGAGGGTGCGAAGTTCATCGCGGTGCGTTAGGCGGGTCGGATGGAGCGGACAACCTATGCGATCGCGCTCGGCTCGAATCGGCGCGGGATCCACGGCGCGCCCGCCGCGACGATCCGCGCCGCGCTGGCCGCGGTCGGCGGTGTCGTCGCCGTGTCGCCAATCATCGCGAGCGCGCCGCTCGGGCCGTCGATCCGCCGCTATGCCAATGCGGTCGCGCTGATCGAGACGCGCGACTCGCCGCCCGTGCTGCTCGCGCGGCTGAAGCGAATCGAGACCGCGTTCGGGCGGCGGCGCGGGCGCCGCTGGGGATCGCGGGTGATCGATCTCGACATCATCCTGTGGTCGGGGGGTGCTTGGCGGGGGCCGGGGCTGAACGTGCCGCACGCCGCCTACCGGGACCGCGGCTTCGTGCTGGCACCGCTCGCGCGCATCGCGCCGCGCTGGCGCGACCCGCTGACCGGGCAAAGCGTCCGCCATCTCGCGCACAAGGTTGACCGACCGCGGCTGCGCCCCTAGTGGCTCGCAGCCGATGTACGGGTCCGTAGCTCAGTTGGTAGAGCAAGCGACTTTTAATCGAGAGGTCCCGGGTTCGAGCCCCGGCGGACCCACCATCGGCACCTCCTCCTCTCGCAAGCCCCCGATTCGCCCCCCCATTCGCACCGCTTGATCGGCCGCGCCGGCGCGCGCATCGTCGTGCGATGGACGAATTCACCACCTCGATCGTCGGCATCGACTTCCCCAATGCGGACAAGACCAGGAGCAACCGGCGGATGGAAATCCTGCTCTGTGCGCCGGGCGACCGCGTGACCTTGCGCCGCGAACCGAAGAATCCGCATGATTCGAATGCGGTCGGCGTGTGGAGCGAACGCGACATCCAGCTCGGCTATATCAGCGCCGAACGCGCGCCGATGATCGGCCGGCGGCTGCAGGCCGAGGAGACGAGCGCGCTGTTCCAGGCGATGCATCAGGGCGGTGCCTATATCCGCATCCGCTTCGGCGGGGGCGACCCTTCGCTGCCGCCGCCGATCGCCGATCCCGGCCCGCCGCCACCCCCGCCCGAACCCGACCGCGACGACGGCTTCTACCGCGACGAGGACGGGCCCGAATGGGGCGCCTGATCGCTGGGCGTGGTGAAACACCGCAGCGTGGACCTTTCCCGGATCGAAGGCCGGGCTCACGGGTTATCGCTGCCTGACCAACCCTGTATCGGCGAAGCGCAAAACGCGTTTTACCGGCTTGCCCTGCACGAGGGGCGAGGGCAGGGACGATCGCGTAACCCCGGGAGTTCAAGACATGGCCAGCAGCCTCGTAATCGACCAGAACAGCCTTACCGACAACGACCGCGAGCGGCAGGTCGAGTTCACCGCCGAGATCGACGGCGACGACCGTGATTTCGCGGTGAAATATGCCGTGCTGAAGGAACTCAGCGGCGACGAGCCCGAGGACGACGCGCTCGAGCTGTTCGAGCGTTTCAGCGACGAGATCGTCGACGTCTGCGCCGAAGCCGCGATGAAGAAGCCATCCGCATCGCTCATCGTCATCGACGAGGGCGATCTGGAATAATTCCGCATGACGGCGTCGGCCGGCCGTGGCGAGGGTGATCGCAGCGTGAGGCCCGGCGTCGCCACCCCGGGCGAGGCGCATCGCCGTCGTCTGCCGGTGGTGCTCGCGGGCGCATCGGTCGGCGCGGTCGCGATCGCGCTCGTCCTGCTGATCGGTCTTGCGGTCGGCCACTGGCCGTTCGACTTCGACCGCGCGATCATCCTCAACCTGCGCGCCTGGGGCGGACCGTCCTGGCTGCCCAAGGTCGCCGCCGACGTCACCGCGCTCGGCGGCGGCGTCGTGCTGACGATCATCGTGGTGCTGGCGGCGGGGCTGCTCGCGGTCCAGCGACTCTGGCTCAGCGCGGCGGCGACGCTCGCCGCCAGTATCAGCGGCGGGATGGTCGTCGCGCTGGTCAAGACCGAGGTCGCCCGGCCGCGACCCGACATCGTCGACCATCTGGTCCAGGTGTCGAACATGAGTTTCCCGAGCGGGCATTCGGCGAACAGCGCGATCGTCTATCTCACGCTCGCCGGGCTCGCATCGCAGGTCACCGTGTCGAATGCAGCGCGGCGCTACATCCTCGTCATGGCGATCGTGATGGTCGGGGCGATCGGATGCAGCCGCGTCTATCTCGGCGTCCACTGGCCGAGCGACGTGCTCGCCGGGTGGAGCTTCGGAACGCTGTGGGCGCTCGGTTGGTGGCTCGCCACCGCGCGCGCCCGGGCGGCGATCGGCGGCGAGCGCCACGCCTTTGGCCGCCCGCCCGCCGACGCCTGATCGGGCCTGTTCCTAGCGCTGGCGCTCGGCGAGCGTGCGTTCCCAGGCCAGCGCATCGCGGACGATCCCGTCGAGATCGGCATGGCGCGGCGTCCAGTCGAGCGTCGAAAGGATCGCGCTGTTGTCCGAGATCAGCATCGCCGGATCGCCCGCGCGACGCCCCTCGAGACGGCGGTCGATCGTCATGTTGGTGACCTTGTCGACCGCATCCAGCACCTCGAGCACCGAGAAGCCCGTGCCATAACCCGCGTTGAGCGTATGGCTCTTCGCCGGCTCGGCGACCAGTAGGTCGAGCGCCGCGACATGCGCGGCGGCAAGGTCGCTGACATGGATATAGTCGCGCACGCCGGTGCCGTCGGGGGTGGCGAAATCGGTGCCATAGACGCCGACATGGCTGCGCTTGCCCGTCGCCGCCTCGACCGCGATCTTGATCAGGTGAGTCGCGCCGACCGTCGACTGGCCGCTGCGCCCCTGCGGATCCGCGCCCGCGACGTTGAAGTAGCGCAGCGCGGCATAGTTGATCGGGTGCGCCGCCGCGACGTCGCGCAGCATCGCCTCGGTCATCAGCTTCGACATGCCGTAGGGATTGATCGGCACCGTCGGATCGCCCTCCGCGACCGGCACCTTTTCGGGCGTGCCATAGGTCGCCGCGGTCGACGAGAAGATGAAGTGCGGCACGCCTTCCGCCACCGCGCTCTCGATCAGCGACCGGCTCGCGGCGGTGTTGTTGCGGTAATATTTGAGCGGGTCGCTGACCGATTCGGGCACCACGACCGAGCCTGCGAAATGCATGATCGCACGGACCTTGTGATCGCGGATCGCCGCGCGGACCTTCGCATCGTCGGCAACGTTCGCCTCGACCAGCGTCGCGCGGGGATCAACCGCCCAGTCGAAGCCGGTGACCAGATTGTCGACCACGACCACCTCATGCCCCGCGTCGAGCAGCGCCAGGACCGCATGGCTGCCGATATAGCCGGCGCCGCCCGTTACCATCACCCTGCCATCAAGCCTTGGACCGTCGATCACATGCGTCTCCTCTTTGTTGCGGGGTAGCGGCTTCCTATCTTGGCGGAAAGGAGATCGTGATGACGGATTATGTAACGCTGGCGGGCGGGTGCTTCTGGTGCACCGAGGCCGTGTTCAAGGACGTGATCGGCGTCGAGAGCGCCGAGAGCGGCTATATCGGCGGGCATGTGCCTGATCCGACGTACAAACAGGTATGCGGCGGCGATACCGGCCATGCCGAGGCGATCCGGATCGGCTTTGATCCCGAACAGCTGAAGCTTGGCGACCTGCTCGACATCTTCTTCGCGACGCATGACGCGACGACGCTCAACCGGCAGGGCAACGACGTCGGCACGCAATATCGCTCGGCAATGTTCCCCGCCGACGACGCGCAGAAGGTCGAGATGCAGGCCGCGCTCGAGCGTGCACAGGCGGACAGCGCCAAGCCGATCGTCACGACGATCGAGCCGATGACCACCTGGTACGAGGCCGAAGGCTATCACCAGGATTATTGGGAAACCTCAGGCCGCTCCAACCCCTATTGCATGGCGGTGATCCCCCCCAAGCTGCAGAAGCTCCGCAAGAGCTTCGCCGCACGGTCGAAGGCCGCGGTGAGCGCGTAACGGTGCCGTTCCCCCGCGGACGCGGGGGTCCAGCTAAATACCGGATGCCAACGCGACTCCTGGACCCCCGCCTGCGCGGGGGAACAGGTCAGCGGTGCGCGGCGCGGCGCAGGCGGTCGTTGATCGCCTCGCCGATGCCTTCGGACGGAATGGGCGCGACGGCGATTCTCGGACGGTCGTTCGCATCGGCAGCGTGGAGCAGGTCGAACAGCTTCGCCGCCGCTTCGACGAGGTCGCCTGACGTCGACAGCGAGACATCCCCTGCAATCGCCCCGAACCCGATCAGCCACTCGTCGGCCTCGGCATCGAGCGCGTTCAACCGAAGCAACTTGCTCGGCGCATAATGGCTTTCAAGCTGCCCGGGCGCCGTAACCGCACGCCCCCCCGGCGAAGGCCGGGGCCCAGTTGGGGGACGATCGTGGTGCACGTCGCCCTCCGTTACAGCGACCTTTCCACCTGGGCCCCGGCCTCCGCCGGGGAGGTGTTCTAGAAGCGCGTCCGCCGTCACCGGCCCCGGCCGCAACACCGTCCGCCCCGCCACGATCGTCGACTCGAGCCCCGCCTCGGTTGCGCCATCGTCGAGGATCAGCGGCACGTTCCCCCCCAGACTCGCCGCGACATGCGCCGCCGTCGTCGGCGAGATCCCCCCGCTCGCATTGGCCGACGGTGCCGCGAGCGGCCGCCCCGATGCTGCGATCAGCGCCTGCATCGCCCGGTGCCGCGGCACCCGGATCGCGATCGTGTCGAGCCCCGCGGTCACCAGCGCGGCGATCCCCGAATCGCTGCGCACCGGCAGCACCAGCGTCAGCGGCCCCGGCCAGAACGCCGCGGCCAGCGCGCGCGCATCCGCATCGAACACCGCGATCCGTTCGGCCGCGGCGAGATCGGCGACATGAACGATCAGCGGGTTGAAGCTCGGCCGCCCCTTGGCCGCATAGATCCCCGCCACCGCCTGCGCGTCGGTCGCATCCGCGGCGAGTCCGTAGACCGTCTCGGTCGGCACCGCGACGAGTCCGCCGGCGCGAATCACCGCCGCCGCCTGCGCGACCGCCGCGGTGCCGTAGGGTAAAATCAGGGGGTGTGGACGCGTCATTCTGAAGGCCTATAGCGGGCGCAAAGCATAGCGATAAGAGGATGCCATGGCCTTCACCCCAGCAACCACCGAACAGCGTTTCGTGCTCGATCACGTCGTGCGGATCGGCGAACTCGCCGCCACCGACCGGTTCGCCGCCGCCAGCGACGACGTCGTCGACGCGGTGCTCGAAGGCGTGGGACAGTTCGCCGCGGGCGAATGGGCGCCGCTCAACCGCGCAGGGGACACTGTCGGCGCGAAATGGACCCCCGACGGCGTCGTCATGCCCGACGGTTTCGCGCAGGCGTACAAGGACTATGTCGAGGGCGGCTGGGGCACGATCGGCGTCGAGGAGGAATGGGGCGGGCAGGGCCTGCCCTTTGCGATCCAGACCGCGGTGCTCGACACGCTGGGCAGCGCGAACATGGGCTTCGCGCTCTGCCCGACGCTGACCGTCGGCGCGATCGAGGCGCTCGCGCATCACGGCAGCCCGGAGCAGCAGGCGCTCTACCTCCCGCATCTCGCGACCGGCGAATGGACCGGCACGATGAACCTGACCGAGCCGCAGGCCGGCTCCGACGTCGGCGCGCTGCGCGCCACCGCCACCCCGCTGGGTGACGGCAAATGGTCGATCAAGGGTACCAAGATCTACATCTCGTTCGGCGATCACGACATGGCGCCGAACATCGTCCACCTCGTCCTCGCGCGGACACCCGGCGCCCCCGCGGGTACCAAGGGCATTTCGCTCTTCCTCGTGCCGAAATACCGCCTGAACGACGACGGCACGCCGGGCGACTTCAACGACGTCCGCGTCGTCTCGATCGAGCACAAGATGGGGCTCCATGCGTCCCCCACCTGCGTGCTCAGCTTCGGCGACAATGACGATTGTGTCGGCGAGTTGATCGGTGCGGAACTCGGCGGCATCCGCGCGATGTTCACGATGATGAACAATGCGCGGCTCAATGTCGGGCTTCAGGGCGTCCAGGTCGCGGAGGGCGCGACTCAGGGCGCGGTCGCCTATGCGCTCGACCGCGTCCAGTCGGCGCGCGCGGGCTCGCCGAACAAGGAGTCGGTCAAGATCGTCGAGCATCCCGACGTCCGCCGCATGCTGTTGCGGATGAAGGCGCAGACCCAGGCGGCGCGCGCGCTCGTCTATTATGCCGCCGGGCAGGTCGACCGCGCCAATATGGGCGACGCCGCGGCGCGCAACCGCCTCGAACTCGTCACCCCGCTGGCCAAGGCGCACGGCACCGACATCGGCAACGAAGTCGCCTCGCTCGGCATCCAGGTGCACGGCGGCATGGGCTATGTCGAGGAAACCGGTGCCGCGCAGTATTTCCGCGATGCGCGCATCACGCCGATCTACGAAGGCACCAACGGCATCCAGGCCGCCGATCTGGTCGGCCGCAAGCTCGCGCTCGACAATGGCGGCGCGTTCGCCACGCTGATCGCCGACATCCGCGCGGAAGCCAGGGACGAGCGGCTGCTCGCGCTCGTCGGCGCCTGCGACGCGATCGGCCGCCGGCTCGCCACCGCGGACGCCGACGACAAGCTCGCCGCGAGCTACCCCTTCCTGACGATGCTGTCGGTAGCGACCTGCGGCTGGCTGATGGAACGCCAGGGTGCGGTCGCCGGCACCGACGATTTCGGACGCATGAAGGCAGCCTCGGTGCGCTTCTACCTCGAGCAGATCGTCCCCGAAGCCATGGGCCTCGTCGCCGCCGCCAGCGCCAGCGCGGCGGTGCTCTACGCGATCGAACCGGCGCTCTTCGCGGCGTAACCCCCCCTCCCGTCATCCTGACGAAAGTCAGGATCCAGAGCCACGCATCCGGGCGTCCGTGGCTCTGGATCCTGGGTCGAGCCCAGGATGACGGAGGGGGCTGGTGCGCACACCCTGCTTACGTCCGCCCCCCTCCCGTTCGCCCTGAGCGCAGTCGAAGGGCTGCCCCAAGCCCAGGTGCTTCGACTTCGCTCAGCACGAACGGCGGGGGTGAGGGGTGAGGGACGGGACGGCGACGGAGGCGAGGGGC
>NZ_LR733875.1:1951655-2435476 GCF_902506585.1 Sphingomonas sp. T1 | reverse complement strand
GGCCCATGCCCCGGCCCCTGCCCCGCCGGTCCGCCGCGCGAGGAACAGCCCCGCGCGCGCCGTGCCCTGATCGCGCCCGACGAGATCGAGATAGGCGTCGAATTCCTGCGCGACGAGCCGCGCGGCCTTGGCATCGGCATCGGGCGCGCTCTCCGCCTGGCGATCGAGCCGGGCGAGCAGCGCGAGGCCGAGCCGGTTGTCATATTTGTGCCGGGTGATGACCGTCTCGCCGCGGACGATCGTGTCGACCGTCCCCTCGAGCGCGCGGACGAGCAGCGTCTCGGCGATCGAATCGCGCGCAACGAGCGCGGCGGCGCGCCAGCCGAGCGCGAACACCGCGCCCTTGGCGGTGCGGCGGAACGCATAGGCCGAGGTGGCGGACAGGCCGACGCGGCGCGCGGCGACATCGACCCCGTGCCCCTCGGCGAGTGCCTCGAGAAAGCGGCGCTGGTTGGCGGCGGACCAGCCGTCCTGGCGGCGCGAGCCGCAGGCGGCGCCCGGTGGCATGAGGTCGAGAGCGTCGAGCGCGGGCTGGTGCGGGTCGGGATGGTCGCGGGGCGAGTCCGGGTCGCCGGGCGCGCGGGGCGGCGCCGCGGCGGCGGGCGCGTCGAGGGGATCGCCGTCATCGTCCTCCGCGCCGCCGGTGACGAAGGTGGTGGGCGGCGAGGCGATCACGGCCGTGTAGCGATCGTCCGTGCGGGGACCGCTCGCGGGGGCGCCGCCTCCGGGGAGGATCGCGCGGGGGACCGCCAGACCGGCGCCCGAGACGGCGGGGCCGGGCTGCACGCGCAGCCGCGCCGGCGTGCCGCCCCATCTGGGGGTGTCGGCGGTCGAGGTGATGCGGGGCTTTATGGGCTCGGGCGCGTAGAGCGCGGCATAGTCGGTGCCGGGGACCGTCGCGAAGGCCGGTGCGCGGGGCGGCGTGTCGGAACGTTTGTTCACGGTTTGATCCTATCCCGAGGGGAGAGGACCGATCAGATATGCTGAAACGGGGGTAGTAGGACAGCCCCCCGGGGCGGTCATTCCGTACCATTGGGCGAGGTGTTTCGTGCAATTCGGCGGTGAGGCGGCGGCGGGGGGCCGGATCGGGTGGTTGCGACGGCGCGACTCGGCCGAGGGTTTGCAGGGTCGGGCAGCAGGGAACGGTGCGGCTCGACCGGTCCGGGCCGGCTAGGATTCGGGATTCTCGAAGAGCGCATGGTCGTGATATTATGGGTCCATGCCGGGGACGGTCGGCGCGTCATCTCGATGAGGAAGGCCAATGCCAGAGAACGCAAACGATTCGCCCGCTACCTTATTTGATCCGAACGACGACGCGCCGGAACTGACCGACGAGATGTTCGAGATCGCCGAGTTTTCGATCGGCGGCACGGTGATCTGGCCGGCGACGGGCTATCTGGGGCCGAACGGCGTCGTGAAGGGCCGCCCTCCCTTGCGCGACCGCGCCAAGCAGCAGGTGACGTTGCGGCTCGATCCCGACGTCCTGGCGAAGTTTCGCTAGGGCGGGCCGGGCTGGCAGGGGCGGATCAATGCGGCGTTGCGGGCGGCGGCGGGGCTTTGACCGTTGAGCCCATTAAGAAGGCTCAAGTTGTCACCCAGCCTCATCGTCATTTGGGCCCGGCAGCAATCTCGTCGTATCTGGCAAGACGCTTGTATCAGCGATCTTTGTGCCAGAGCCCTTCATAAATGCTATATACTCTGTAGTCAGTTTCACTTTCTCGAGAGCCGCCTGATGGTCTACGGCAATTTTCTCAAGTGACTCCTGCTCACTCGCCTCATATTTCAGTCTATCTTGTACAAAGTGAAGGCGCGCAAAGTTATCATCTAAAACCTCACCCCACGTTTTTATACCGATACGGACCTTTCCATCGTCTTGAATAATCCTGTTCCTTGGATCTGGACCACCCTCAATTCGCTTTTTGACGTACCCATCATAGTCGTCCGCAATTAACCAAAAGTGCCACCGAACCCCCGTTACGCGATGAAATCGGTTATCTTCAGAAACAGCGGTCGCGTATTTTTCAATCTGAACAACATGGTCTGATTTCAGTCGGACTTTCGGTGCCTTAAGCTCAATAATAAGATTGTCGTACTCGTCCGCGGACCCAGCCTTATTCGTACGACCAAGCACCAGATCTACAATACCCCGCTCCTTATCAATAACCCCAACGGGCTCGTCGATCACAACCTTATCGCCTAACTCCTTCGAGCAGGCTCTCAATACATTAGTAAGCTCCTTATCGCTCGCCCATAGGTTGTAGCGCTCGCCAAATATCCAAGTATTCTTTTCAACGATTTTGTGTAGGTGGGCCCTTTCACCAAACACCTTCTTCATGTCTTCGTTCATCAAAATTACGCGCAAACCGGTCAAAAACTGCACTCTATCCCCCACAACAGAGGACGTACTAATTATATCAGATAATTGAGAATGTGACAGCAGATTGGCAAGTTCGGACTGCTTCGCTCGTGGAAGCTTTAACACCTCTGACAATATCTTTTGAAGGTCATGAGGACTTTTCTCGATAGCATGCTTCAGCAGACGCAGATGTAACGCTTTTTGAGCCTTGGGCGCATCCTCAAAATCCGGAACCGCAGCACTCACGGCAACGGCGACAGACTCAAAAATGTTCCGCTCGGCCCTATCAATACTATCTGCAGGGTCCCCCTCAAAAGGGTACACATGCTCTGCCTTCCAAGCTTCTATTAAGTTTAGACCTTGGATTACACCTTTTTGCCGAAAATGAGCTCTTATCTGCTGCCTTGCTGAGTCAATAGCGGCCTTCACTTCGGGTCGATCGGCTGGAGATATAACATCTCCAGAGTCTACGATCCCAGGAAAGTACTCTGAAAGCAGGTAGCTCGTAAAGTTTACCCCTTCAGCCTGAATCTTCCCTTCAATCTGGAAGACTGGAAAACCTTTATCGGTGGCCAGAAACAGCATTCGCTTTGTCTTCGTCGACCACTCGATGATCTTAAGAGAACATGGGTAACTGAAGCCATCGATCTCGATTGGCGGAAGTTCGTATCTATCATCCTCGATGATAGCATGCCGCGGATCAACTTTTTTTCCGGCAATCAGAAGATTAACGTGTTGGTAGGCCGTCAAGTAGACCGCAAATATATGCGATAGAGTTTCAGCTGTAGCTGGCTCATACAGTAAGCCAAGATTTCGCTTTATTTCACGGACCGTGACCACGACGCCAGGCTTACGATCGACGACAATGACAGGATCAGTAATCCGTACCTGAGCGGGATCATGCTCACTCAGATATATTTGGTAATTGGTCAGGACGCCTGCGTCCTCGATCGTTACATCCCACGAAATATCGGAGCCTATCGATAGAGCGCGAAACCTCCCTCGCCCCTCCTTTCCGTGAAGTTCACGCCTTTCACTTCGCGTTCTGCCGGACGCATTCTTCCAGGAGCCGCCAAGATTTCGGAACAGGGCCGGCGCTTCAGCATGAGAAATTCCGTGACCATTATCAGATACTACCAAGCTCGTGTATCCGCCCAGACCATCCTCTTCAACCGCCACAATCACGTTCGTTGCGTCAGCATCTAAGCTGTTCCAAATCAGCTCGGCGAGCGCTGTTTCCAAGCTGCACCGACTTTGGCGCGCGATGAAATCGGCTTTAACCTCTACTGGATAGCTCTTTTCAGCCACAAGTTTCCCCTTCAGGGAATGACTGGAACATCTTACGTCCTCAGTAAAGCCCCTACTCCGCCGCCGCCACCTTCTTCTCCAGCAACGGCGCCAGATACTTGCCCGTGAAGCTGCCCTTGGCCTTGGCGACCTTTTCCGGCGTGCCTTCGGCGACGATCTCGCCGCCCTTGACGCCGCCCTCCGGGCCCAGGTCGAGGACCCAGTCGGCGGTCTTGATGACGTCGAGATTATGCTCGATCACGACGACGGTGTTGCCCTGCTCGACGAGCGCGTGGAGGACTTCGAGGAGTTTGCGGACGTCCTCGAAATGCAGGCCGGTGGTGGGCTCGTCGAGGATGTACAGCGTGTTGCCGGTCGCGCGGCGCGAGAGTTCCTTGGCGAGCTTGACGCGCTGCGCCTCGCCGCCCGAGAGCGTCGTCGCCTGCTGGCCGACCTTGACGTAGCCGAGGCCGACCTCGACCAGCATCGCCATCTTGTCGCGGATCGGGGGGACCGCCTTGAAGAACTCGGCGGCGTCCTCGACGGTCATGTCGAGCACGTCGGCGATGCTGTGGCCCTTGAACTTCACCTCGAGCGTCTCGCGGTTGTAGCGCGCGCCGTGGCAGACGTCGCACTGCACATAGACGTCGGGGAGGAAGTGCATCTCGATCTTGAGCACGCCGTCGCCCTGGCACGCCTCGCAGCGGCCGCCCTTGACGTTGAAGCTGAACCGGCCGGGCTTGTAGCCGCGCGCCTGGCTCTCCGGGAGCCCCGCGAACCAGTCGCGGATCTGCGTGAAGCTGCCGGTATAGGTGGCGGGGTTGCTGCGCGGGGTGCGGCCGATCGGCGACTGGTCGATGTCGATGACCTTGTCGAGATATTGCAGGCCGGTGATCTTGTCGTGCTTGCCCTGGACGATGCGCGCGCCGTTGAGCTCGCGCGCGGCGGCGGCGTAGAGCGTGTCGATCGTGAAGCTCGACTTGCCCGACCCCGAGACGCCGGTGACGCAGGTGAAGGTGCCGAGCGGGATGCTCGCGGTGACGCCCGTCAGGTTGTTCGCGGTGGCGTTGTGGACGGTGAGCTTCTTGCCGTTGCCCTTGCGCCGCGTGGCGGGGACGGGCACTTCGCGCGTGCCGTTGAGATAGTCCGCGGTGATGCTGGTCTTCGACTTCAGAATCTGTTTCAGCGTGCCCTGCGCGACGACCTGGCCGCCGCGGACGCCTGCGCCGGGGCCCATGTCGATGATGTAATCGGCGGTGCGGATCGCATCCTCGTCATGCTCGACGACGAGCACGGTGTTGCCGAGATCGCGCAGCCGGCGCAGCGTCTTGAGCAGCATGTCGTTGTCGCGCTGGTGCAGGCCGATGCTGGGCTCGTCGAGGACGTAGAGCACGCCCGACAGGCCGCTGCCGATCTGCGACGCGAGGCGGATGCGCTGGCTCTCGCCGCCGCTTAGGGTTCCCGAGGTGCGGTCGAGGTTGAGATAGTCGAGGCCGACATTGTTGAGGAAGCCGAGGCGTTCGACGATCTCCTTCAGGATGCGCTCGGCGATGGCGTTCTGCTGGTCGCCGAGATGCTGCGGCATGTCGGTGAAGAACTGGAGCGCGTCGACGACCGAGAGGTGGGTCGCGTAGCTGATGTCCTTCATCGCGATCTTGACCGCGAGCGCTTCGGGTTTCAGGCGCGCGCCGGCGCAGACCTCGCACGGGGCGGCGGACTGGTATTTGTTCAGCTCCTCGCGCATCCACGCGCTCTCGGTCTGGAGCAGGCGGCGGTTGAGGTTGCCGATGACGCCCTCGAACGGCTTGGAGACGTCGTATTTCTTCTTGCCGTCGATGAAGGTGAGCGTGACGGGCTTGCCCTTCGAGCCGTGGAGGATGACGCGCTGGACCTCTTCGGGGAGCTCGCCCCAGGGGGTCTCGATGTCGAACTTGTATTCGCGCGCGAGGCTGCCGAGGACCTGCATGTAATAGGGCGAGGGCGGGTTGGATTTCGCCCAGGGGACGACCGCGCCCTTCTTGATGCTGAGCATGTGGTTGGGGACGACGAGGTCTTCGTCGAACAGCAGTTTCTCGCCGAGGCCGTCGCAGGCCGGGCACGCGCCCTGGGGGGCGTTGAACGAGAAGAGGCGCGGCTCGATCTCGGAAATGGTGAAGCCGCTGACCGGACAGGCGAACTTCTCACTGAAGACGATGCGGCCGTCGGGGGCGTTGCTGCCGAGGATTTCGGACTTGGGGGTGTGCGGCTCGACCGGGTCGGCGGGGTCGACATAGGCGAGGCCCTCGGCGAGCTTCAGCGCGGTCTCGAACGATTCCGCGAGACGCGTGGCGATCTCGCCGCCCACCACCAGGCGGTCGACGACGACCTCGATGTCGTGCTTGTACTTCTTGTCGAGCGCGGGCGCCTCGTCGATGTCGTGGATCGTGCCGTCGATGCGGACGCGGGTGAAGCCCGCCTTCTGCCACTCGGCGAGTTCCTTGCGATACTCGCCCTTGCGGCCGCGGACGACGGGGGCGAGCAAATAGAGCCGCGTGCCCTCGGGGAGCGCCATGACGCGGTCGACCATCTGGCTGACGGTCTGCGCGGCGATCGGCTCGCCGGTCGCGGGGGAGTACGGGATGCCGACGCGCGCCCAGAGCAGGCGCATGTAATCGTAGATCTCGGTGACGGTCGCGACGGTCGAGCGCGGGTTGCGGCTCGTCGTCTTCTGCTCGATCGAGATGGCGGGCGAGAGGCCCTCGATATGGTCGACATCGGGCTTCTGCATCAGTTCGAGGAACTGGCGTGCATAGGCGCTGAGGCTCTCGACGTAGCGGCGCTGGCCCTCGGCGTAGATGGTATCGAAGGCGAGGCTCGACTTGCCCGAACCCGACAGCCCGGTGATCACCGTCAGCGTGTCGCGGGGGATGTCGATGTCGACGTCCTTGAGGTTGTGTTCACGCGCGCCGCGTACGGAAATCTTGGTCAGCATAGGAGAGTCTGTTCCACATTTGTTCGGACGCGACAAGCCCGGGAGGGCGCCGGGCGGGTGCTCGCAAAGATGGGTAACGCCGAACCATTGTCCAAGGTGCCGACGATAGTTACATAGTGTATTGTTAGTACAATACAGTGCTGGAGACCGAGATGGGCAAGAAGAAGGAGCGTCGCGAACGCGAGGCGCGGGAGCGCGAGGCCGAGACGGGCGCGACGAAACGCGAGGGTTTCGAGGCACGCTGGTCCGCCAAGGCGGGCAAGCATGGCGGCGCGGCACCGTTCGCGGGGATCGCGGCGGCGCTGACGCGGCAGATGGGCACACCCGCGGGACGCCAGGTGATCGCGGCCGGGCTGATGATGGCGGCGACCGCGATCACGGCAAAGGATATGCGCGGTGCGACGCCGCCGCCTGCGCCACCCGAGCCGCCCAAGCCGCCCAAGCCGCCAGAACCCTCGGCCGAGGCTTCGCCGGAGGCTCCGGGCGCGTCGACGGCGGGCAGCGGGCCGTTCGCGGGCGAGACGCCGGAACCGCCCAGGAGCGACACTGCTGCGCTGCCGCCCGAATTCGCCAAGGTGATCGACTCGTTCGCGTCGGGCCTGGAGCGGTTCGCGGCGAACTTCGCCAAGCCGCCAAAGGGCTGATGCTTCCGATCCTCCCCCGCAAGGGGGAGGTGTTGCCGAAGGTGACGGAGGGGGAGGACACGGAACAGAGGTTTCCATTCCCGCCCCCTCCGTCAGGCTGACGCCTGCCACCTCCCCCTGACGGGGGAGGATTCTAGGCTCAGCGTGGCGTCGCAGGCGCCGGCGGCACAGGGACCAGTTCGTAGAGATCGAGGATCGCGCCCTGCCCCGCGCGCGTCATCACGAGGCGCCAGCGCAGCGGGCCGACACGCTCGACGACGCCCGCGACGTCGCGCGCCGGGTTGGTGCCATAGGACGGCGCGACCTGCGCGGGCGTGGTGCGCATCGTGCCGAGGAACACCTGCCGCCGGTCGGTGTCGGGGTGCAGCCAGCCACCGGGCAGCGTCGTGCCGGTCTGCTTGGTGAAGGACAGCCCGGCGCCGTTGCCGTCGACATAGCAAAAATCGGGCGCGAAGCTCGCATAGCCCGCCCGCCCGCCGAGCCGGACCAGCCGGCAGCGATAGGAGCCGGGCGACAGCGCGGGCAGGTCGAGCGCAGCGGCGGGGTCGAGCAGCGCACCCTCGGCCGCGATCCGGCCCGCCAGCCGTCTGGGCACCGCGGCGCGTGCGCGCGTCCAGCTGTCGCCGAGTGCCGCGAGCCGGGCGCGGTCGCCGGGCGTCGCGATCGTCGTCCAGTTTGGGGCGGCCGGTGCGGGCTCCGCCGCCACGGCCGGGGCCTTGCCCGCGCTGCCGCCCCGGGGCTGCGTTGCGCAGCCGGCGAGACAGGCCGTTCCTATCGCCAGGATCATCAACGCACGCACGGGCAGGCTCCTTGCACGGCCGGTCGCGACGGTGGCGTCGCCGCGGCGTGGAGACGAATGGCTATGCCGGGCTGGTAAACGGATTGCTAACAACTGCACTAATCTGGCTCAGTTTCGACCCGAGGTGAGGGATGGATGCGGTGAGGTGCGGATGAGCGGTTGGTGGAGATTGGCAGGGTGCGAGGCAACCCCCTGCCTGTCGTCATTTCGGCCCGAACCGGGACTCAGGGCCGCGGGCGGGTGCGCTTGGGGCTCTGGGCCCGTCATCACCCCGCCCGACACGACACCCCCCGCCGCTCCGAGCGTCACGATCGCAGGTGACGGCACGGCCGTCACCGGGCTCGGCGAGGCCGGCGCGACCGTCATCGTGCGCGATCCCACGGGCATTGTAATTAGCAGCGTCGTCGTCGCGGCGGACGGCGGCTTCACGGCTCCGCTGTCGCCGGCGCAGACCAACGGCGGTAATCTCGCCGTCACGCAGACCGACGCTGCCGGTAACGTATCCCCCGCCGTGCAGATCACTGCGCCCGATACCACAGCTCCCGGTGCACCCGAGGCGGCGATCGACGCTGGTGGCGCGACTGTCACCGGGCGCGGCGAAGCGGGCGCGACCGTCACGGTACGTGATGCTGCGGGCAATGTGATCGCCAGCGTCGTCGTGGCAGCGGACGGCAGCTTCGCTACGCCGCTGTCGCCCGCACAGGCCAATGGCGGCAGCCTTGCCGTCACGCAGACCGACGCAGCGGGCAATGTCTCCCCCGCCGTGCAAGTCGCTGCGCCCGATACCACCGCACCTGGCGCGCCCGAGGCGGTGATCGATGCCGGTGGTGCGACCGTCACCGGGCGCGGCGAAGCGGGCGCGACCGTCACGGTCCGCGACGCTGCGGGCATTGTGATCGGCAGCGTCGTCGTGGCGGCGGACGGCAGCTTCGCTGCGCCACTGTCACCGGCGCAAGCTAATGGCGGCAGCCTTGCCGTCACGCAGACCGACGCAGCGGGCAATGTCTCCCCCGCCGTGCAGGTCGCTGCGCCCGATACCACCGCACCCGGCGCACCCGAAGTGGCGATTGATGCTGGTGGCGCGACGATCACGGGTCGGGGCGAAGCGGGCACGACCGTCACGGTGCGTGATGCTGCGGGCAATGTGATCGCCAGCGTCGTCGTGGCAGCGGACGGCAGCTTTGCTACGCCGCTGTCGCCCGCGCAGGCGAGTGGCGGCAGCCTCGCCGTCACGCAGACCGACGCTGCAGGTAATGTCTCCGCTGCGGTGCAGATCGCGTCGCCCGACCTCACGGCACCGGTGACACCCGCCGCGGCGGTGAACGGCGACGGAACGCTGCTCAGCGGCACCGGCGAGCCCGGCGCGATTGTGACGGTGACCGACGCCAATGGCGTGGTGATCGGCACCGCGACCGCCGGGACGGACGGCGCCTTTGCGGTGCCGCTGTCGCCGGCGCAGATCAATGGCGAGACGCTGGGCGTCAGCCAGGCGGATGCGGCGGGCAATGCCTCGCCCGTGGTCGGGGTCGTTGCGCCCGACCTCACCGCGCCGGCGGCACCGACGATCGCGCTCGACGGGACTGGCACGATCGCGACCGGCACGGGCGAGCCGGGTGCGACCGTCACCATCACCGGCGAGGACGGCGTTGTGCTCGGAAGCGGAAGCGTCGATGCCGGCGGACGCTATGAAATCACGCTGCGATCGGCGCAGACCGATGGCGAACGGGTCGAGGCGGTCCAGAGCGACGCCGCGGGCAATGTGTCGGGCAATGCGAGCACGATCGCGCCCGACTTCACCGCGCCGGCACAGCCGGTCGCCGCGATAAACGGGGACGGTACGCTGGTGACGGGCACAGGCGAACCTGGCGCGCAGATCCTGGTCCGCGACCTTGCCGGCACGACGATCGGCATCGCGCAGGTCGGGGTTGACGGACAATACAGCGTGCTGCTCGACCCGGCACAGGCGAATGGCGAACGGCTCGCGGTGATCCAGACGGACGCCGCAGGCAATGCCGCGTCCCCACTGTCGCTGATCGCCCCAGACGTGACTGCGCCGGCGGCCCCGGCCGCCGCGCTCGATGCGACAGGGACGATCGTGAGCGGCACCGGCGAGCCCGGCGCCCGGATCTCGGTCCGCGACGCCACCGATACCGAGATCGGCACGGCGATCGTCGATGCGCGCGGCAATTACGATGTCGTGCTAATCCCGCCGCAGATCGACAGCCAGCTGATCTCGGTCGTGCAGGCGGATGCCGCGGGCAATGTCTCGACCGCCACCGCGCTGATCGCACCCGACCAGACCGCCCCGGCCGCGCCGACTGCAACGGTCGCCGCCGATGGCGCAAGCCTGACCGGGACCGGAGAAGCGGGTGCGACGCTGACGGTGCGCAGCCCGGTCGGCGCGGTGATCGGCACGATCATCGTCGCGGGCGATGGCAGCTATACGGTAACGCTGACGCCGTCGCAGATCGACGGGGAAACGCTGAGCGTGCGGCAGGTCGATGCCGCGGGCAATGCCTCGCCCGAGGTGACCGCCGTCGCGCCCGATCTGGTCGCCGATCTCGGCCCCGATGCACCGACCGCGACGATCGCCATCGACGGCAGCGCGGTGACGGGGAGCGCGGTGGCGGGCGCGACGGTCACGCTGTTCGACGCCAATGGCGTGGTGATCGCGACGGGTCTCGCCGCGGGCGACGGACAGTATAGCATCGCGCTCGTCCCTGCGCTGCGTGACGGGGAGACGATCCGCGTGACGCAGACCGACGGCGGCGGCAATGTCTCGCCCCCCGCGACCGCGATCGCGCCCGACCTGACCGCGCCCGACGCCCCCAGCGCGGTGCTCGACCAGACGGGCACAGCCCTGACCGGAACGGGCGACGCCGGCGCGGCGATCACGGTGCGCGATGCAGACGGCACCGTGATCGGCACCGCGACCGCGAATGCCGCCGGGGCGTTTGCGGTGATCCTTGATCCTGCGCAGCGCGAGGGCGGGACGCTTGCGGTGACGCAGGCGGACGCCGCGGGCAATGTCTCGGCCCCCGCGCTGGTCGCAGTGCCTGATGTCACCGCCCCTGCGGCACCGACGGCGACCGTCGAGGGCGATGGCAGCCTCCTCGTCGGCACGGGTGAGGCCGGTACGATCGTCACCGTGCGCGATCCATCCGGCACCGCGATCGGTACCGCGACCGTCGCCGCCGATGGCGGTTTCCGCGTCGCGCTCGACCCCGCTCAGGCGGATGGCGAGACGCTGAGCGTGACGCTGACCGACGCGGCGGGCAATGTGTCCGCACCCGCCACCGCGATCGCCCCCGACATCACCGCGCCGGGCGTGCCGACCGCGACGATCAGCGGGGACGGTTCGGTCATCACCGGATCGGGCCAGGTCGGCGCCACCGTGACCGTCACCGCGCCTGGTGGAGCGACGCTCGGGACCGCTATCGTCGCCGCGGACGGTGCCTATGCCGTCGCCCTCACCCCCCCGCAGCTCGACGGCGAGGCACTATCGGTCGTGCAGGCCGACCGCGCGGGGAATGTCTCGGCCCCGGCGGGTCTGCTGGCCCCCGATACCACCGCACCCGACGCGCCCACCGCGACGATCAGCGGCGACGGCAGTCTCGCGACGGGTACCGGCGCCCCGGGTGCGACGATCAGCGTCACCAACGCGGCGGGCATCGTGATCGGTACCGCGATCGTCGCGGAGGACCGGAGCTATGCCGCAACGCTGACCCCGGCGCAGGCCAATGGCGAGAGGCTCGGCGTGACGCAGGCCGACGCGGCGGGCAATGTCTCCGTGTCGACCGGCGTGACCGCCCCGGACATCACCGCGCCGCCTGCGCCCGTCGCGATGCTCGACGCGAGCGGATCGGTCGTCATGGGCACGGGCGAGCCCGGCGCGACGCTGACGGTCCGCGATGCTTTTGGTACGCCACTGGGAACCGCGATCGTCACCGCGCAAGGCGATTATAGTGTCACGCTCGCGACCCCGCAGATCGACCGCCAGACGCTCAGCGTCTCGCAGGCCGATGCCGCGGGCAATCCATCGCCCGCGACCACGCTGACCGCGCCCGACCTCACAGCGCCGGCCGCGCCGCTCGCCACCGTCGCCGGCGATGGGCGCACGCTCACTGGCACGGGCGAGGCGGGGGCAACGGTGACCGTCCGCGATCCGCTGGGGCGCGTGGTCGGTCAGGCCGTCGTCGCGGGCGACGGCACCTATACGGTGCCGCTCGATCCCGCGCAGACCAACGGCGAAGTGCTGGGGGTCGACCAGCGGGACGCGGCCGGCAACGGCTCGCCCATCGTGACCGCGATCGCACCGGACGTCGTCGCGGACACCACGCCCGATGCGCCGAGCGCCGCGGTCGACCCGGATGGCGCTGCGGTAGCGGGGGCGGCGAATGCCAGTGCCGCGATCATCGTCTATGACGCGGTCGGGACAATCATCGGCACCGGCGTCGCCGGTCCGGACGGAAGCTACCGTGTCGCGCTCGTCCCCGGCCGGATCGACGGCGAGACGGTCCGCGTCACGCAGACCGACGCGGACGGCGACGTCTCGCCGCCCGCCACCGCGGTCGCGCCCGACCTGACCGCCCCCGCCGCCCCCACGGCAATGCTCGATCTGACGGGAAGCGTCGTCACGGGCACGGGCGAACCGGGCGCGACGATCACGATCCGCGCGGCCGACACGACCAGTCTGGGCACGGCGATCGTCGGCGCGAACGGCGCTTATGCGGTGACGCTGACGCCCGTACAGACCGATGGCCAGACGCTGGCGGCGACACAGGCCGACGCTGCGGGCAACGTGTCGGCGCCGATCGCGCTGGTTGCGCCCGATTACACCGCCCCCGCCCTGCCCGTCGTCACGATCGCGCAGGACGGCAGCACGGCGAGCGGGATCGGCGAGCCGGGTGCGACCGTGACGATCCGTCTCGGTGCCGTCATCCTGGGCACCGCGCAGGTGGCCGCGGATGGCAGCTACACCGCGCAGCTGAGCCCTGCGCCGGTCAATGGCGAGACGCTGTCGGCAAGCCAGGCCGATCCCACCGGCAATGTCTCGGCCGTCGCGACCGTCGCGGCGCCCGACATCACCGCCCCGCCGCCGCCGATCATTTCGGCGATCACCAACGACGGCACGACGCTGACCGGGACGGGCGAGGTCGGCGCACGGGTCGAGGTTCGCGGTCCCGATGCCACGCTCATCGGCGTCGCGACCGTCGATGCCGACGGCCGCTATACGGTCACGCTGGTACCAGCACAGGCCACAGGCGGGACGTTGAGTGTCACCCAGGCCGATGCCACGGGGAATGTCTCGACCCCGGCCAGCATCGCCGCCCCGTTCGACATCGCCGCGTTCGGCAATGTCGACGCCGCCGGCCTCGATCTCCTGCCGACCACGGCCCCGGTCGATCTGGGCAGCGCCCGCTATCTCGCCCTTGTCTCGCTGGGCCTCGTCAACCTCGACGCCGAGGTGCTTGCGGTTCGCAACGTCCGCTTCTCGGTGGCGGGGGGCCACAGCCTGGATGCACGGTTCACCTATGACGCGGCGGCAACGATCGGCGCCGCCAGCGACTATGCGGTGGTCGTGCAGAAGCTGGTGGGGACACAATGGGTCGCGGTCACCGGCAGCGGGCCGGCCTCGCTGCTCGAGATCGGTCTGCTCAACGGCAATCTCAGCGCGACCGAGACGCTGGGACCGGGCGTGTACCGGGCGTTCCTGACCTTCCAGGGGACGGCGGGACTTGGGCTGCTCGGCGATCTGTCGGTCGCCGGGATCGATTCGGACTTCACCGATATTGCCGGTGCAACGCCCATCGCGGCGACTGGCAACGTCATCACCGACGCGGGCCCGGGTGGCGAGATCGACGTCACGGGCCCCGGAACCCGCGTCGCCAGCGTCACGGTCAACGGCGTGACGACCGACGTCGGACCGGACGGGAGCAGCGTCACCGGCGCCTGGGGCAGCCTGAGGATCAACCCCGACGGCAGCTACAGCTACACCCCCGTCGCGAATGCCGGCGCGATCGGGCGGACCGAGACCTTTACCTACACGCTGGTCGACCCGACCGATGGCGAGCGTGAAACCGCGACGCTGACGATCGCGATCGGCAGCCCGGACATCACCGGCGCACCGCTTGCGGTCGCCGACCAGGCGTTTGCCGACGTGACGTTCCAGAATGTCGTCACCACGCTGCCGCCCGCACGGACGTTCGACTTCCCGTCGACCGGGACCATCCTGACGGGGCAGGTCACCGGCACGGGCACCGGCAGTTTCACCGTCGCCCCCGCCGCGGTGTCGGATATCACGATCGTCGCCGCGCGAACGGGTGGGCTGCTCTCCGTACTGCCGGCCTACACCGTCAGCGTGCGCAGCGCCGACGGGCTCATCGTGCGGACGGCAACCATCAATACAGTGCTAAACCCGGTGCTTGGCGGCGTCGCGACCTTCACCTTCGACGACCTGCCCAGTGGCAGCTATTCCTACCAGGTCAGCAGCAACGCGGCGCTGAGCGTCGGGAGTTTCGGCACCACGGTCTCGCTCGGCTCGAGCACCTTGTTCCTCAACGACTACACGCTGGCGACGCGCGAGACCGCGACGGGCAATCTGCTCGACAATGACACGACCAATACCAGCTTCGCGGCGATCCGCGTCGATCGCGGCAGCGGTTTTGCGGAGATCGGCGACACTCCGGTCACGCTGACCGGCCGATATGGCACACTGCAAATCGATGAGACCGGAGGCTATGCCTATCAGCCCAGCGCGACGCTCGGCTTCTCCGCAGTCGATCTCACCGACAGGTTCACCTATCAGCTTGTCCAGCCCAATGGCGTGCTGTCCACCGCGACGCTGACCGTGACGATCGACGTTCCCGGCGACGGACCTGCCGCTGCGGCGGGGTTCGCAGCGGTCGCATCGGACGCAAACGGGTTCGCGGAGCTGACGGCGCTGGTGGAGACCGGGGACCTCGACGTCATCCCGCTCGACGCGCTGACGGCACAGAGCGTCGAATCGGGCGCGTTCGCGGCGGCCGGGCCGGTGATCGGGCTCGCCACCTATGATCTGTTCGAGGGTCAGGGCGAATTGGAGGACGTGCTGTCACAGTATCTTGCAGAGGAACCACAAGCATTGACTGGAGAAGAGCCCGATACGGTTTCGTTTGATCCGATCGTCGTCACGGAAATCGCCACCGTCGTCGATCCGTTCGATTACCTCGCCACTATCCCGGATCAGGATCAGAACGGACTTGTCACCAGTCATGTTGTATAAGCATTCGAAACTGGTCTTTTCTAGAACCATTTCAGCAACTTAAAGACTGTTTACTCTATACGTTTCGTTAAGCACCCCTGTCCTTTGCTGGTGCCAGCAGAGGACAGGGACGCAATGATCACTTCCACTATGAGCGCGATGCGATCGCTGGCCGCGGGCGTCCTATTGGCGGCTGTACCGTGCAACGCCGGGCAAGCGGTCGACACCCCTCGCCCCGCAACGCCGGGTCCGGTGACGCTCGAAACCGCGGCACGCGAAGCGGTTGCCTGGCATCCGTCGTTGACCGAGGCAGCGGGCGCGCTGGCGGCGCGCGGCGAGGAGGTGAAGGCGGCACGCGCGGGCTATCTCCCCACCGTCAGCGCCGGGATCGGCAGCGGGTTTGACAGTCGCGTATCGAGCACCCTGCGGCCGCGACCTCAGTTGGGTGCGTCGCAGATGCTGTTCGATTTCGGCAAGGTGTCGAGCGAGATCGCTGGCGCGCGCGCCGGGACGCGGGTCGGGCGTGCCGAGATGCTGCTCGCGGTCGACACGCTGATCCGCGACACCGCCTATGCCGTGATCGAATATCAGCGCGCGTCGGCACAGCGGATCATCGCGGCCGAACAGGCGGACCGGATCCGCGAGATCAGCGAGCTTGTCGGCAAGCGCACCGCCTTTGGTGCCGCGACGCGATCGGATGCGCTGCAGGCACAGGCGCGGGTCGAGGCGGCGATGGCGAGCCTCGCGACGGTCGAGGCGGCGGAGCGCCGCTGGGCGAGCAATCTGGCCTTCCTGCTCGGTCGCGACGCCCCGCCCGCTGCGGTGTCTGCCGACGTCCCCGACTGGCTGATGCGGAGCTGTTCGGGTCCGGTGCCCGCCTGGGAGACGGTGCCGCTGGTCATGGCCGCCGAGGCGCAGGCGGACCGCGCCGCCGCCGCGCTGCGCCGCAGCCGCGCGGACCGCTATCCGACGCTGTCGATCGGCGGCGACGCCTCGACCGACGTGACCGCGCCCCTCGGCAATCGCAGCATCTACAATGTCGGCCTGCGCGTCTCGAGCAACATCTTCGCGGGCGGGGTCACGCGCGCGCGCGCACGCGGCGCGGCGTTCGAGCTGGAGGCGGCGCAGGCGGCCACGCGCCGGGTCCGCAACGAGAGCAGCCAGCGGCTGGCCGAGGCCCGCCAGCAAATCGAAAGCCTGTCGCAGGTTGTCGCCACGTTGCAGTCGCGCCAGACCAACATGCGCGAGACCGGACGGCTGTACCGGATCCAGTATCTCGAAATGGGCACGCGCACGCTGGTCGACCTGCTCAACGCCGAACAGGAATTTCAGCAGGTGCGGTTCGAGGCGGTGAACGTCGCGCAGACCCTGCGCAGCCTCCAGGTGGACTGCCTGTATCTGTCGGGGCGGATGCGCGACGCGTTTGCGCTGTCCGGCGCGACGGTGCGCGGGGTGACGCTGTGACCGCCGATCGGGTGCCGATCGCGGTGGCGGCGGGCGGAGCGGGGGCCGGCATCGACGGCTGGCTCGACCTGCTTGGCCGCGTTGCCCGCCACTATCGCCTGCCGCTGTCCGAACAGCGCGCGAGACTCGCGGCCCATTGGGAGCTGGGCGACGACGACGAGGCGCGCATCCGCACGCTCGCGCGCGCCACCGGGCTCGGCGTGCAGTTCGTCCCCGCCGCGGGGATGCGGCTGACGAGCTGGCGGCTGCCGCTGATCGTCCGGCTGCGCGACGGCGAGATCGCGCTGATCGAGGGGATCGACGCGGAGGGCCAGGCCCGGCTGATCGTGCCGGGCGACCGGGGTGGAGCGACGCATCTGCCGATCGACCAGCTGACCGCCGGCGCGACCGGCTATGTCATTCCCCGGCCGTCGCGCTCGGCGCCCGACACACGTATCGACGCCTATATCCGGCCGTTCCAGGATCACTGGCTGCGCGATATCCTGATGGCCGACGCCCCCTCCTATGGCCATGTCATGGTCGCGTCGGTGGTGACCAACTGCCTGGGGCTCGCGGGCGTGCTGTTCTCGATGCAGGTCTATGACCGCGTCGTGCCGGCGGGCTCGATCCCGACGCTGACGATCCTGTTCGTCGGAGTGCTGATCGCGATCGGCTTCGATTTCGTGCTGCGACGGCTCCGCACGAACATCGTCGATGTGCTTGGAAAGCGGGCCGATCTGCGCATCTCCGACCGGGTCTTCGGTCACGCGCTGCGGGTCCGCAACCGCGCGCGCCCGACCTCGACCGGGACGTTCATCTCGCAGCTGCGCGACCTCGACCAGGTGCGCGACATGCTGACCTCGACGACCGTCGCCACGGTCGCGGACATGCCCTTCTTCCTGCTGTTCCTCGGCGTCCTCTGGTATGTCGGCGGCGCGCTGGCGCTGGTGCCGCTCGCCGCGCTGGTCCTGCTGCTGCTGCCGGGGCTGCTCGCGCAACGCCGGCTGCGGATGTACGCGACCGAATCGATGCGCGAATCCTCGCTGCGTAACGCGATGCTGGTCGAATCGGTGCAGGGCATCGAGGACATCAAGGCGCTGCAGGCGGAGGACCGGTTCCACCACCAGTGGAACCACTATACCGCGGTCGCGGGCGAGGCGCAGCTCAGGCTGCGCGGGCTGACCAACGGCCTGTCGGTATGGACGCAGAGCGTCCAGAACGGCGTCTATGCCGCGATCATCTTCGTCGGCGCACCGCTCGTGATCGCGGGCGACATCACCACCGGCGTGCTGGTCGCGACCTCGATCCTCGGCTCGCGGATGATGGCGCCGATGGCCCAGGTCACGCAGCTGCTCAGCCGGTTCCAGCATGCCAAGGTGGCGATGGGCAGCCTAAACCAGATCATGGCGCTGCCCGTCGACACCGCCGACGCGGATCACCGCATCCCGCTGCCCGTCGTCCAGGGCGACTTCGCGCTGCGGTCCGCCGTCTTCACCTATGCCGACCCCAACGCCCCCCCTGCCCTGACGGTCCAGACGCTCGACATCGCGGCGGGCGAGCGGATCGCGTTGCTGGGGCGCAACGGCGCGGGCAAGTCGACGCTGCTCCAGGGCCTGTCGGGGATGCTGCAGCCGGTGTCGGGCGAGGTGCTGCTCGACGGCCTCGCGCTGCATCAGGTCGATCCCGCCGATGTCCGCCGCGACATCGGCCTGCTGACGCAGACCTCGCGGCTGTTTCACGGGACGCTGCGGGAGAATTTGACGCTCGGCGCGCCGATGGCGTCGGACAGGGAGATTAGCGAGATGCTCGCGATGGTCGGCGCGGACACCATGGTCCGGCGGTTGCGCGACGGTCTGGGCCATGTCGTGCAGGAGGGTGGCCGAGGCTTGTCGGGTGGGCAGATCCAGGGGCTGCTGCTCGCGCGGCTGCTGCTCCGCCAGCCGAGCGTCGCGCTGCTCGACGAGCCGACCGCGGCGATGGACGAGGGTACCGAGCGGCACTTCATCGCGCGGCTCGGGGCGTGGAGCCGCACGCGTACGCTGATCGTCGCGACGCATCGCATGCGGATGCTCGAGATCGTCGACCGGATCATCGTGATCGACAATGGCACCATCGTCCTCGACGGCCCCAAGGATCAGATCCTCGCGCAGATGCGCGGGACGCGGAGTGCGGCGGCATGAACGCGCGGGCGATCGACGACGACCACCTCTTCGGCGGCGAAGGCAGCGTCCGGCTCGCGACCGCGACGCGTCTCGTCTGGATCCTCGCCGCGCTGTTCGTGGCAGCACTCGGCTGGGCGTGGTTCGCGGCCCTCGACGAGGTGGCGACCGGCGAAGCGCGTGTCGTGCCGACCAGCCGCGAACAGGTGATCCAGTCGCTCGAGGGCGGGATCCTGACCAAGCTTCCGGTGCGTCAGGACGATATCGTCACCCCGGGGCAGCTGCTCGCACAGCTCGATCCGACGCAGGCGGGGTCGACCGTCGACGAGACCGCCGCCAAATATCGCGCCGCGCTGGCCAGCGTCGCGCGGCTTCAGGCGGAGGCGAACGGCACGCCGCTGACGTTCGCGTCCGAACTCGACCGCTATCCCGAGTTGAAGGCCGCCGAGACGCGGCTCCACGACACCCGGCGACGCAGCCTGCAATCGTCGATCCAGCTGATCGACCAGAGCCTGGCGCTGATCGGACGCGAGGTGCGGATCGGGGAATCGCTGATCGCGGTCGGCGCGGCGAGCAATGTCGAGGTGTTGCGGCTGCAACGCCAGCGGGCCGAGCTGGAGCTGAAAAAGGCCGATCTGCGGTCGCAATATATGGTCGAGGCGCGACAGGATCTGGCCAAGGTGACCGAACAGGTCGACTCGCTCGCACCGGTCGTACGCGGACGGTCGGACACGCTCTCGCGCCTCACGCTGCGCTCGCCGGTGCGCGGGGTCGTCAAGAACATCGAGGTGTCGACGATCGGCGGCGTCGTGCCCCCCAATGGCAAGCTGATGGAGATCGTCCCGCTCGACGACCGGCTGCTGATAGAGGCGCGGATCCAGCCGCGCGACATCGCCTTCATCCGCCCCGGCCAGTCCGCGAGCGTCAAGGTGACCGCCTATGACTATTCGATCTATGGCGGCCTGACGGGCAGCGTGGCCAGCATCTCGCCCGACACGATCCGCGACGAGGTGAAGCCCGACATCCTCTATTACCGCGTGTTCGTGCGGACCAAGGCGGACTCGCTGACGAACAAGGCCGGCGCGAAGTTCGCGATCACCCCCGGCATGGTCGCGACGGTCGATATCCATACCGGCAGCAAGACCGTGCTCCAGTATCTCGTCAAACCCCTTAACCGGGCGCGGGAGGCGCTACGCGAACGATGACCGATGTCGCACGCCGCAACCTGCGCGCACCCGGCGCCGGCGCCCCGAGACCGATCGCACCCGCTCTGCTCGCCCGCGCGCGCCAGGCCCGCCAGCTGCGCGCGACGATGAGCGCGTTCCTGCCGCAGGACCTGCTGGTCGATCCGGCCTGGGACATGATGATCGACCTGTTCATTGCGGCCGCCACCGGGGAGACGCTCTGCGTGAAGGATCTGACCCTGATGTCGGGGGGCAGTGCGGCTGGGACGATGCGGCGGATCGATCGGCTGCAACAGGCCGAGCTGCTGCGCCGCCATGTCGATCCCGCGGATCACCGGCGCGTGCATGTCAGCCTGACCGATACCGGCCACAGGGCGATGGCGGCGATGCTCGACCATCTGTTCGATCGCGGCGCCGGGGATGCGGCCCCGGCGGTGGCGCCGAAATCCTTCGCACCGGGCAAGCTGCGAGGCTGACGGGCGCGGCGTCAGCCGGCCGCGGCGGTGCCGGGAAAGCGGACGACGATCGTCGTGCCGCGGTCCGCTGCGCCGAACCCGACGGTCGCGTTCAAGCGCGCGACGGCGGAGCGGACGATCGCGAGCCCTAGGCCACTGCCTTCCGGACTGCCCGGTGCACCGAGACGGACGAAGCGGTCGAACGCGACCTCGCGCTGGCTGTCCGCGATGCCCGGGCCGTCGTCGATCACCGCGATCGCGGTCTCCCCGCGCGACGTCTGGAGGCTGACCGTGACCGTCCCGCCGCGCCGGTTATAGCGGATGCCGTTGTCGACGAGGTTCGACAGGATTTCGAAGATCAGCGTCCGGTGCCCGGCCACCCGGTAGGTTTCGACCGGGTCGGTTTCGAGCGTGAGGTCGATCCCCGCCTCGATCGCCTGGTTGATCTGCCGGGTGATGACCGCGGCGGCCACCTCGCGCAGGTCGACGGTTTCGAGCGGGGCGGACACCCCCGCCTCCTCCGCCCGTGCCAGCGCCAGCAGCTGGGTGACGAGCCGTTCGAGCCGCGTCACGGCATCGGCGATCTCGTCGAGCGCCTCGTGCCGTTCGGCGCCCGAACCGCGCCGCGCGAGCGCCACCTGAACCTTCAGGACCGAAAGCGGCGTGCGCATCTGGTGCGATGCATCCGCGGTAAAGCGGCGCACGCCGACCGTCGCGGTATCGAGCTGCGCGAGCAGCCGGTCGAACGCGCCGGCGAGCGGGCGCAGCTCGCGCGGCAGCGGCCCCGTGTCGAGCGGCGAGAAGTCGGGCCGCGCCCGTTTGTCGCGCGCCTCGATCGCGCCGCGCAGCCGGGCCAGCGGGCGCAGGCTCCACCCCAGCGCCGGGCGGAGCAGCAGCGCGGCACCACCGACCAGGACGCACTCGCCGATGAGCAGCGCGATCATCAGACGGCGGGTCAGGGCTGACCGATTGTCGATCGTCTCGGCGATCTGCACGATCACCGGCCGGTCGATCCGCGGCAGGTCGCGACGGACCTCGGCGATGCGGATCCGCTGACCGCGATAACGCGCAAAGCGGTAGGCGGGCACATCGACCGCGAGCGCGGCGGGATCGGGTGCGGGCAGATCGGCATAGCCCGTGAGCAGGTCCCCGCCGACCGCGATGCGGTAATAGACATTGTCGCGTTCGGCGTTCTCGAGCATCCCGAACGCGGCGGCGGGAAGGTCGAGCGTGACCTCGCCGCGCTCGACCTGCACGGTCTCCGCGATCGCGCCGAGCGCGCCCCCGAGCACGCGGTCGCTGGTGCGCCGGACGACATCGGTGATCAGCGTCGCACCGACCACGCCGATCAGGATCGCCGCCGCGAGCAGCGGGCCGAGCACCGCCACCAGCAGGCGCGTCCGCAGCGCGGGGGCACGCGCCTCAGCCGGCATCGAGCATATAGCCGACGCCGCGGACGGTGCGGATACCTGGACCGTCGGGGGCAAGCTTGGTCCGCAACCGTGTGACATGGACCTCGATCGCGTTGCCGCCGACGGGTTCGTCGAACCCGAACACCTCGCCGATCAGCAGCTCGCGCGGCACGACGCGGCCCGCGCGCATCGCCAGCGCCTCGAGCACCGCGCGTTCGCGACGGCGCAGATCAAGCACCCGGCCGGCGATATCCGCATCCCCCGTCGAGCGGTTCATCGTCAAGCTCCCCACACTCAGCACCGGGAGCGGATCGCCGCCGCGTCGCCGCCCGAGCGCGCGGACCCGCGCCTCGAGCTCCTCGGGATCGAACGGCTTGCGCAGATAGTCGTCGGCGCCGAGATCGAGCCCGCGCACGCGGTCGTCCAGCGCATCGCGTGCGGTCAGCATCAGCACGGGCACACGCTCGCCGCGTCGCCGCAGCGTCTCGAGCACCGCGAAACCGTCGATCCCCGGCAGCCCGACATCGAGGATGACCAGCGCATAGGGCTCGCCCGCGACGATGCCGAGCGCCTCCTCGCCGCTCGCGACATGATCGACCGCATTGCCGCCCGCCCGCAGCAATGCCGCGATGCTGCGCGCGAGGGCGGCGTCGTCCTCGATCAACAGAATGCGCAAATCGGCTTACCTCGTTGATTCAAAAGGGCGTGAAAGGTTGGTGACAGCTTCGATTCGTATTCCACCGCTACTGCCTATCCGAACACAGAGACGGAAGGCGAGGAGAGGTGACGATGGCACGAATGGTTCTCACGATCGGATTGCTGACCACGCTGACCGGGTTCGCGGCGACCGCGGTATCGGCGCAGCGTCCGGCGGGCTATCCCCGATCCTATGACACGCTGATCGAAAGCGCACGCGCCGAACGGCAGGTCCGAATCTATGGCAATGCCGATCGCGCCGAGCTGCTGCCGGTGGTCGCCGCGTTTCGCAAACGCTATCCCGGCATCACCGTCCTCTACGCCGATCTCGGATCGACCGAAATGTATCGCCGCTTCGTCGCCGAGACGCGCGCGCGGCGCCTGTCCGCGGATCTGGTCTGGTCGTCGGCGATGGATCTGCAGGTCAAGCTGATCAACGACGGCTTCGCGCAAAGCTATGCCAGCCCCGAAAAGCCCGCGCTGCCCGCCGTCTCGGTCTGGAAGAACATGGGCTTCGGCGTCACCGCCGAGCCGATCGGGATCGTCTACAACAAGCGGCTGCTGCCGCCGGCGCGCGTGCCGCGGACGCATGCCGAGCTGGAGGCGCTGCTGCGGACGCAGCGCACCGCGCTGACCGGGCGCGTGACGACCTTCGATCCGTCACGCTCGAATGTCGGCTATCTCTATCTGTCGGAGGACATGGCGATCACGCGCGACACGCGGTCGTTGCTGGAGGCGATCGCGGCGACCAAGCCGGTCCTGTCGCGGACCAGCGAGCCGATGCTGCGCGGCGTCGCCGAGGGGCGGCAGGCGATCGCCTACAACGTCATCGGCTCCTATGCGCTCGAGCGCGCGAGCACCGATCCGCGGATCGGCGTGGCATTCCTCAAGGACTATACGATCGTCACGTCGCGGATCGCGTTCATCGCCCGCGAAGCCGCGCACCCGGCGGCCGCCAAGCTGTTCCTCGACTTCCTGCTGTCGCGCGAAGGCCAGTCGCTGCTCGCCAAGCGCAGCCTCTGGCCGGTCCGCACCGACGTCCCCGCGCGCCGCCTTCCCGCTGCGCAGGCCCGACCGATCCGGGTCGGACCGCAGCTTCTCGTCACGCTCGATCATCTCAAGCGCCAGCGCTTCCTGCGCGACTGGACCGCCCTTCTTGCCAACGGAGCCTCTTCCCGATGACCCCATTTCGTACCGGCTGCGCTCTCGTCGCGCTGATCATCGCGACACCCGCGCTCGCCCAGACCGGGGCACCGGCGCCCGGCGACGCCGACCTCGCCGCACTGGTCCGCGCGCAGGCGGCCGAGATCGCCACGCTCAAGTCCCGGCTCGACCGGCTCGAGACCAATGCGGTCGTCGCGCAGGCGGCCGCGCCCGCGGCCCCCGTCCAGCCGACCGGCGCCACCCCGCAGCCGCAGCTTGCGCAGACCGGCGAGCCCCGGCGGACCGTGCCGTTCGCGCCGCAGCTCGCGCCTCCCGGCCCCGCCGACCGCAGCGTCGCGCAGGCCGTGGCGGCACGCGACAATCCATCGGGCCTGACGACCGAATGGGGTGCCGGCCTGCCGGTCTTCCACTCGGCGGACGGCGTCTATACCTTCAAGCCGCGCGGCCGGATCCTGACCGATGTGAGCTCGAGCTTCGGGTCGAAATATGACGGCCGCAACATCACGACGACGGGGATGCGGGCGCTGCGCCTCGGTCTCGAAGGCGGCGTCGGCACGCACTTCTTCTATCAGTTCGAAAGCGACTTTTCCGAAAACGAGGTCGACGTCGTCACCGCGTTCGTCGGCTGGCGCAACCGTATCACGCCCGGTCTCGATTACGACGTGCGCGCAGGCCATCTGTTCAACGACCGCAGCTTCGAAGGATCGACCGGGTCGGACTCGACCCCGTTCCTCGAGCGCACGACGGTCGCCACCGCGATCATTCCGCAGCGCGGCTTCTACGGCATCGGCGTGATGCCGCGGATCTTCTGGAAGACCGGCCACGCGTCGGTCACCGTCACCGGCGACCGGATCGACGGCACGCAGACGGTCGGCGACAGCCGCACCGTGCTCGGCCGCGCGCACTGGAACCCGATCAAGTCCGACACTGGCGTGCTCCATCTCGGGCTCTGGGGGTTCGACGAATCGCTGTCGTCGGTTTCCGGCACGCTGACGCGCAACACGGTGATCGGCGGGCGCTTCAACGGCGCGCTGCGCGTGTCGAGCGGACCGCTGACGGGCGGGACCGGGACGACCGGCTACGGCGTCGAGCTCGGCGGCTATCGCGGGCCCTTGTGGGTGATGGGCGAAGCCGGCCAGCGCAATGCGCGGCTCGACGGTGGACGGCCCGACTTCGTCAGCAAGGCGTGGAGCGTGTCGGGTGGTCTGTTCCTGACCGGCGACCTGCCGCCGTATAACCCGCGGCTCGGGAGCTTCGGCCAGCCCAAGGTGCTCAAACCCACCTTCGATGGCGGCGTCGGCGCGATCGAGCTGACCGCGCGGTACGAGAGCCTCGATTACAGCGACCTGCTGACCGGCGGCGACGGCTGGGCGGCGACGGTCGGGGTGAACTGGTATCTCAACAGCTTCACCCGGTTCCAGGTCAACGCGATCCAGTGGAACACCGACAATCGTGCGGGCGACTATGTCGGCAACGACAGCGGCCAGACGGTCAGCGCGCGCGTCGGTGTGACGTTCTGATGCGGCGCGCCGTCTCCGGCATCTACCGCTCCGTCATCCTGACGAAAGTCAGGATCCAGAGCCAGACAGGACGGCGCTCCGTAACCTTGGATCCTGACTTTCGTCAGGATGACGGGGGTTTTGCCCCCACCCCCTTTTTCACGCCCTTTTCTAGGACGATGCGATGAACCTTGCCCTGCTTGGCTTCCTGATGGTCGCCACGTTCATGACGTTGATCATGACCAAGAAGATGACGCCGCTGGTCGCGCTGATCGTGATCCCCTCGATCTTCGGCGTCTTCGCCGGCGAGGCCGCGGGTCTCGGCCCGATGATGATCGACGGGATCAAGAACCTCGCGCCGACCGGCGTGATGCTGCTGTTCGCGATCCTGTTCTTCTCAACGATGACCGACACCGGCCTGTTCGATCCGCTGGTCGGACGGCTGATCCGGATGGTGCACGGCGATCCGATGCGGATCCTGATCGGCACGGTCGTGCTGTGCGCGCTCGTCAGCCTCGATGGCGACGGCTCGACGACCTACATCATCACGATCGCCGCGCTGCTGCCGCTGTACAAGCGCTACGACATGAACCGCCTGTATCTCGTCTGCCTGCTGATGACGACGAGCGGGATCATGAACCTGACGCCGTGGGGCGGGCCGACCGCGCGCGCGGCGAGCGCGCTGAAGCTCGATCCCGCGACGCTGTTCCTGCCGCTCATTCCCGGCATGATCGCAGGGCTCGCCTTCCTCGTCGGGCTGGCGGTGTATTTCGGCCGCAAGGAGCGCGCGCGCATGGGCGAAGCGGGCATCACCGCGACCGACACGTTCACCGGCATGGCGGTGTCGCAATATCCCGAAGCGCGCCGGCCCAAGCTGATCTGGTTCAACGCAGCCCTTGTCGTCACGCTGCTGACGCTGCTGGTCTGGGGCATCCTGCCGCTGTCGGTGCTGATGATGCTCGCCTTCGCGATCGCGATGATCGTCAACTATCCCGGCGTCGCCGACCAGAAGGAACGCATCTCCGCGCATGCCGGCAATGTGCTGGCGGTCGTGTCGCTGATCTTCGCGGCCGGCATCTTCACCGGAATCCTCGGCGGCACCGGGATGGTCGAGGCGATGAGCAAGGCGGTGGTCGGCGTGATCCCGCCGGCGATGGGCCCCTATATGGCGCCGATCACCGCAGCGCTCAGCCTGCCCTTCACCTTCTTTATCTCGAACGACGCCTTCTATTTCGGGATGCTGCCGATCCTCGCCGAGGCGGGCGCGCATTACGGCGTCGCACCCGAGGCGATCGCGCGCGCGTCGCTGATGGGCCAGCCGGTCCATCTGCTCAGCCCGCTGGTGCCGTCGACCTATCTGCTCGTCAGCCTGGTCGGGATCGATCTGGCGGATCATCAGCGGTTCACGCTGGTGCCGGCGATCCTGGTCTGCGCGGTGATGACGGTGGTGGGCATGATCGCGCTCGCCTTCCCGTTCGTCGCCTGACCCGTCCGGCCGCCCGATGATGCCCCCCGCCATCCGCCCTCTGCTTCCCGCCACCGGAGACACCGCATGACCCGTTCGCCGATCCCGCTCGTGCTGCTCCCCGCCATGGGCTGTGACGGGCGACTCTGGGCACGGCAGATCATGGATCTTGCCGCGCTCGCCGAGCCCGAGTTTCATGACCTGTCGCGGGACGACACGCTGTCGGCGATGGCCGCGCGCGTGCTCGCCAAGGCGCCGCCGCGCTTCGCGGTGTCGGGGGTCAGCCTGGGGGGCTATGTCGCGATGGAGATGGTGCGGCAGGCGCCCGACCGGGTCCTGCGGGTCGCGCTGTTCGGCACGCGCGCGTCGATGACGATGCGTCCGCGGACGGTCGACGGCCAGGGGCTGCTCGCGACCGCCCCGCATGCCGATCCGCGGCTGACCGCGATCGTGGCGGGCCCGGTGCAGGCGATGGCGGACCGGGTCGGCAAGGCGGTCTTCGAACGCCAGCAACGCGCGCTGCTCGAACGACCCGACATCAGCGATGCGATCGCCGCGATCCACGTGCCGACGCTCGTCGCGGTGGGCGATCGCGACCGGATCTGCACGCCCGACGATGCGCGTGCGCTGGCCACGCTGATCGAGGGCGCGCGATTCCACGAGCTGCGGGGCTGCGGCCATCTCGCCCCGCTCGAACGGCCGGGCGAGGTCACCGCCCTGCTGCGCGACTGGTTGCGCTGACGCACGCGACGGGCGCGCGAACAAAATGCGATCATGTTGATGCAGGTTGATAGGAATGGCGGGACATTCGCGCCGCCCGACCGCGTTGATGCTCGCCGATACCGGCTAGGAGAGAGCAGACATGGCCGTCAAATTTGCAGGAACGATGAACGCGATCAATCGCGGACTCGACGCGACGAAGCCCGCCAAGGGCGCCGACATGGTCGAGGATTGGGAAGCCGCACTCGCCGATATCGAGACACCCGGCGCCAAGGGCATTCTTCGCGACCTGGCATCGCTGCGCAAGCAGCTCGAGAAGGACACGCCGGACGCCGACCGCGTCCATGCGCTGCTGCACCGGCTTGGTACCGCGACGACCAAGATCGCGGAAAAAGCTGACACGTCGCAGGACAAGCTGCGTGCGCTCGGCGAGGCGCTGACCGAAGCGGGCGAGGACAGCCCGGACGAGGAAGAGGACGTCGCCGCAGCCGCAAGCCCGAAGCGCGCGCGCAAGAAGGCCTGAGGTTCAGGCGCGGGCCGGCAAATCAGCCGGCCCGCGCCTTTTTCTTATTTCGGCATCACGTCCGCAGCGGTGCCACGTAGCGGTGCCACGCGAGGTCAGCGCGTCCAGGCATAGGGGCCGACGAGCGTCCCGACGAAACCGCCCGCCACCCGCGTGCTCAGGAACCGGACGTCGACATCTGATGCGAGCGTACGAGGCGTTGCGCCGGTCGTGTAGCTGAAGCGCATCGTACCCCCGGTAGCGTCGATCGTCAGCGTAACCGGGCCCGCCGGATCGACCGGCGCGCTTGCGACGAGCTGCTCCTTGCCTTCCTGCGTTGTGTAAAGGGCGACGACAGGTTTCTCCGCAATCCGCGTCAGCCCGAAGAAGAGATGCGCCTTGTCGCTCTGCATCGCGGCGAGGCCGGCACGATCGCCGGCCTTTGGCGAAAAGCGCAGCGTAGTGGAGATCGTCGCGTCGTGATGCTGCTGGCGCCGGCCGATAAAGGCGGGGACGCCCGCGAGATCGCCCATCGGCGCCCCCCGGCCGAGTACGAGCTCGCCTCCGGTCAGGCGATAAAAGGGTGCCTTGGGGGTGCGGACTCCGACCCATTGCATTGCCAGCCGATCGCCGTCGAACTCGTCGACATAGGAAAAGGCGCCAGCCGTCGGCACTGTTCCCGGGCGCTGCGCAGGCAGTCCGGGCGAGGCCGCGACTTCGGGAACGCGCTGCCCCTTAGGCAGGATGATCGGCCAGCCATCCTTCCAGGTCACGGGGAGCAGGAACGTCTCGCGACCGATATTGTAATAGTCGCCGGCATAGGGCCGGACCGCGAGGAAGGTCGCCCACCATTCGCCCGTCTGCGTCTGGACAAGTTCGGCATGCCCCGCCGAGGTGATCGGCTGCGACCTTGCGGGATCGAGATCGCGCTGCGTCAGTATGGGGTTGCCGGCATAGGGCTCATAGCGGCCGCGCAAGGTCCGCGACCGGAGCACGACCTGAGAATGATTGACGCTCGTGCCGCCCTCCGCGGCGGTCAGATAATACCAGCCATCCTTGCGGAAGATGTGCGGCCCTTCGATCCAGACCGGCTTTTTCGACAGGTCGACGCCGCCATTGACGAGTTGCGTGCTCTCGCCGACCATCTGTCCCTTGCGCCAGTCATATTCCTGGATCCAGATCGCGCGGTGCCCGTCATAGCGTGGGGGTTCGGCGGGGGCGCGGTTGTTGACGATATAGGCCTTGTCGCCTTCCCAGAAGATCGAGGGGTCGATGCCCTCGAACGGCAGCCAGATCGGCGCGGACCAGGGGCCGGCCGGATTGCGCGCGGTGATGACGAAATTGCCTTTGCACTCGACGCAGGTGTTGACGATGTAGAAGACGCCGTCGTGATGGGAGATGTCGGGCGCAAAGACCGCCTGCGACGTCCGCATGCCGGTGAAGTCGAGCTGATCGGGGCGGTCGATCGCGTTGCCGATCTGAGTCCAGTTCACGAGGTCGCGCGAATGGAAGACCGGCAGCCCGGGGAAATGCGCGAACGACGAATTGACGAGATAATAGTCCTCGCCCACCCGGGTGACCGACGGATCGGGATAATAGCCCGACAGGATCGGGTTCCGATACTGGTTGCGCTGCAACGGTGCCGCGCCGGGCGACCGCCCCTCATAGCTGAAACGGCTGAACCGGGGCGATGCGTCGGATGGCGCAGCGGCGGTCTGTGCCGGACCGCCCTGCGCGACGCTGGTGCCAGCGAGCGCGATGAGAGCGAGGGTGAGGATGCGCATGAGGGGGAATCCTTTATCCGGGGCGGGCGGCGGTACCAAAACTGGGTCGTTCGTGTCCTTCGGCGGCTGCCGGGACGATCGCGCAGTGGCGACCGTCCCGACCGTCGGTCCTAGAAGGTGCCGCGCAGGCCGATCAGGAACTGACGACCCGGCTTATACTGCGTGAAGGTCGCATTCTCGAACTGGAAATAGGACCGCAGCGTCGCGTCGGTGAAGTTCGACACGTTGACCGTCAGCTGCGGTGCGCCCGCCAGGCCGAAGATCTTGTCGAGATCGAACGACGACGAGAAGTCGTAGGTCGTATAGTCCGTCCCGAACAGCGCCGCCGCCGGGATACCGTTCTGCGCCGCGCCGCTATTCTGTGCGCCCTGACGCGAGGTCGTCGCCACCCGGAGCATCACGCCGTTCTTCTCGTAGAAGCCGGTGATGTTGTAGGTGAAGGGCGACACGCCGAACGCCGTTGCCGGGCCATCGCTGCGTTGGTCGACGATCGTCGCATTGGCATTGAAGCCGAAGCCCGTGACGCCGATCATCCGGGTCAGGAAGTCGAGCGGCTGGACCCACTGGAATTCGAGGCCGTTGATCGTCAGCTTGTTGGGGACGTTGACCTGCGACGTGACCTGGACCTGCGCGACGCCGGGGCCGCCGCGCGACTGGATCGCGAACTGCTGGTTGGCGTTGAGCGTGTCGAAGGTGATGCCGTATTGCGCGAGTGCCGCGAACGGCACGGTGTTGATCGCGGTGTTGGTGAACCCCTCGATCGACTTGCGGAACGCGTTGAAGCTGACGACGCCTTCACGGCCGGTATAATATTCGAAACCGAGGTCGAGGTTGGTCGACATATAGGGCTTGAGCGCCGGGTTGCCGATGTTCGCCTGATCCGCCGACGGCGCACCGAAGTTGACGCCGGGCAGCTGCGCCGAGGGGTCGGGACGCGTCATCGTACGCGAGCCGGCGACGCGCACCACCGCCTGGTCGCCAAGGTCATAGGCGAAGGTCGCAGCGGGCAGCCATTTCGAATAGACGTTGCGCGTCGACACCTCGCTGACGATATTCACGTAACGGCTGCCGTCGGGCAAGCTCGCGCCCGTGCTGGTCGTGTTGCGCGGATCCGGCAGCGAGACGCGGCCCGTGATCGTCTGGATCGTGTTGACGTAGCGTACACCGACATTGAACCGCAGCGTGTTGTCGCCGATCTGCTGCGCGCCGTTGAGCGTGGCGAAGGCGGATTTTACGACCTCGCGGATCGCACCGCCGCTGGCGCCGGTGTTGGCAGCCCCCGTTTCGGGCGCCGCGTCGTGGAAGCTGTCATAGTTGGTGGCGGCGGCAAAGGCCGGCCAGTCGACCGTGACGAACCCTGCCGGGCCGGGCTTCAGATAGCCGGGCACCGCCGCATTGGGGACCAGCGAGCCGCCATAGCTGACCGGCCCCGCCAGGCCGGTGGTCGCGCCCGTGCCATAGCCGGGATAGCTCGGATAGCCCGCCGGCGCGGCGCCGGGGGCGTCGAGGCCTGCGCAGGGCGGCTGGGTGTTGGGCGATGCGACGAACACGTTGGGATTGTTGCCGCAGACGGCATTCTGCCACGCCTGGCTGTTGTCGAACCCGCGGATCCGCCGCGACACGTCGTCGAATGCGCCGCCGATCTTGAGGTTGAGCGCCTTGCCGCCCCAGGTCAGATCGCCACGCGCGCCCTTGCTCTTGTTCAGACGCCGCTCGTCCTGGATGCCGACCCGGCTGCCCGCGTTCCAGCCGAAATTCGCGGGATCGTTGAGGTCGAGCCCGCTCTGGATCGTCGGGATTCCGCCGGTGTTGCTGTAGGTGACCGTGTTGCCGACGCCGAGCGGGGTGGTGAGGCCCACGGTCGGGCTCTCGCGGTGGAAGGTCGACCGCGCATAATTGCCCTGCAGCGAGGCCTTGAGCGTCGGCGAGATCTCCCATTCGCCGCCCGGGTTGATGCTGACCAGCTTCGTCGTCTCGGTATAAGGGCGGAATTCGTTGAAGAACTGCGCGTTTGCAAACGTCCCGCCGGTCACCACGCACCCGATCGTGCAATCGGGATTGTCGAAGGTCAGGTTGGTCGGGATGATCGCGCCGTTGCGGACGATCCAGGCCATGTTCTCACGCGTGAGCTCGTTCTTTTTGTAGCCGTACAGACCGTCGATGTAGAAATGCAGCGCATCGGTCGGCTGCCATTCGGTGCTGACGATCGCGTTGATCCGGTCGCGCGGGCCGCGGATGCTGGTCGTGCGACCGAGCCGCGGGAGCAGCGCATTGTCGATCTGCTGGATCGTCGCGCCCGGGTTGTTCGCGAGCAGAAACGCCCGGTCGATGGGCGTTCCCGCGACCAGCCCGGAACCGGCGCCGACTGGCACCACCGCCGGGATCGTCCAGTTGCCGCCGCCGGTCGTGTTGCAGCCCGACGTGGCGCCGCACTGCGCCGCGGTGAGCGCCGGATTGGTATAGCCAATCGTCTCGAACCCGCGCGTATCGGTGAACAGCCTTTGTGCCGACACGCCGGCCAGGATCCCGAACGTGTCGGTCCGCCAGCTGCCGATCAGCGCGCCGCGCGCGCCGATCCGGTCCTCGGGCGACTGGCGCGTACCCTGGACGTTATAGTTCAGGAATCCGGTCGCGCGGTCGAGCGGACGTGCCGAGCGCAGATCGATATTGCCCGCCGCGCCGCCCTCGAGCAGGTCGGCGGTATAGCTCTTGTTGACGGTCAGCTTGGTGAACAATTCGGTCGGGAAGAAGCTCAGGTCGACCGAGCGGTCCGTGCCCTGCGCGTCGGTCGCGCCCGACGACGCGACGGCGATCGTCGCGCCGTTGAGCGTCACGTTGGTGAAGTTCGATCCGAGCCCGCGGATCGCGACATTGGTCCCCTCACCCGTCACGTCGCGCGTGATCGTGATGCCGGGAATGCGGTTGAAGGATTCGGCGATGTTGGTGTCGGGAAACTTGCCGATGTCCTCGGCAAAGATCGAATCGGTGAAGCCGGTCGACGCCCGCTTGGCATCGGTCGACTTGGCGAGACTGGACCGGTAGCCGGTGACGACGATGTCCTCGCTGGGCGTGCCCTGCGTGTCCTCGGTCTGCGGCGCGGGCGGCGTTGCCGGGGCTGGATCCTGACCATTGTCGGGCACCTGCTCCTGCGGCGGCGGTACCGTCTGCGCCAGCGCGATCGACGGCGCCAATACGGCCAGGGTGGTAGCGCACAACAAGGCTGCACGCGTCAGACGCGGCTGTTGAAATGCCTTCATGATCAGGGTCCTCTCTGTGGGGTCGTCGCCGTTCGTTGCGGCATACGAAGTCGGTACTGGGGCGCGGAAAGCGGGTCCCGGTTTGGCTAAAACGTGATGCTATGTACGGATTCGGTCGGCCGGTCAGGCTATCGGGGCTCGCCGAGCTGATTCAGGTGGAAGCGCGCCGGCGCGACATCCCGCGCGCGCATCCGCCGGCCGATCTGGCGGCCGCGACATTGGCCGGACACTTTCATGGTCACTCATCCTATCCCTCATGAAACCGTCTGACGCAGTCTGATGTTACCGGTATCTCGCCATGATTGGTTAGCGAGTCAAGCCGGTTTTGGTTTGGCCAATCCCTTAGGCCCTTTCTGCGGGCCGTGAGGACGTCCGATCGGGGCGGTCCGTGGCGCATTTTGGTCTCAAGGGTTGCCCGCTGCCGCCGGTAAGCGAATGCCCTTGGCACGTTGCCGCTATTCCAGATTGACGCAGTGCAGCATAAAACCTACCAGCGCGCGCTCCCGAAATGCTAAGCCCGACCAGGCGCGGCCTTGCCCAGCGCCGGAGGCGCCGCTTTACCATGACCACGACCTTCGCCGACCTCGCTCTGGCGCCCTTCCTGCTCGAAGCCCTCGGCGAGCAGGGCTATGCCCATCCGACCCCGATCCAGGCGCAGTCGATCCCGCAGCTGCTGCAAGGCCGCGACATGCTCGGCATGGCGCAGACCGGCACGGGCAAGACCGCCGCGTTCGCGCTGCCGCTGCTCCACCGGCTCGCCGCCGATCCCCGCCCTGCCCCCAGGGGCGGCGCACGCATCCTCGTCCTCGCGCCGACGCGCGAACTCGTGTCGCAGATCGCTGCCGGGTTCGAGAGCTTCGGCCGCCATCTGAAGCCGAGCGTGATTACGATCTTCGGCGGCGTCAGCCAGTTCCACCAGGTCAAGGCGCTCGAGGCGGGCGTCGACATCATCGTCGCGGCGCCCGGCCGTCTGCTCGATCTGGTCGAACAGGGGCTTTGCGACCTGTCGGCGCTCGAGGCGCTGGTGCTCGACGAGGCCGACCAGATGCTCGACATGGGCTTTGCCAAGCCGATCGAGCGGATCGTCGCGACCTTGCCCGCGGACCGGCACACTTTGCTGTTCTCGGCAACCATGCCAAAGTCGATCGCGACGCTGGCCGACAGCCTGTTGCGCGATCCGGCGAAGGTCGAGATCGCCCCGCCCTCGACCACGGTCGACCGGATCGAGCAATCGGTGATGTTCCTCGATGCCGCGAACAAGAAGGACGCGCTGCTCGCGCTGCTGCGTACGCCCGACATCGGCCAGGCGGTCGTGTTCACGCTCCAGAAGAACATCGCCAACGACGTCTGCGCGTTCATCGGCGAAGCGGGGATCACCGCCGAGGCGCTGCACGGCAACAAGTCGCAGGGCCAGCGCGAGCGTGCGCTCGACGCGTTCCGTGCCGGCACCGTCCAGGTGCTCGTCGCGACCGACATTGCGGCACGCGGGATCGACGTCGACACGGTGACGCACGTCTTCAACCACGACCTGCCGAGCCTGCCCGAAAGCTATGTCCACCGGATCGGCCGGACCGGACGTGCGGGCCGCAGCGGCTTTGCGGTCACGCTGTGCGACGCCGAGCAGCGCGCATGGCTCCACGACGTCGAGCGCGAGATCGGGCGCACGCTGACCGTGCACGACGATCACGAATGGCATTGCGAAGTCGCGCGTCACTCGACCAAGCGTGCGCCGGTGCTGGGCGGTGGTCCGGTCAAGCAGGTCAAGGCGCCCAAGCCGCCGCGCGAGCGCAAGGTGTGGACCGAGGAAGAGAAGCTCGCCGCGCGTATGGCCGCCCAGGCCGCCTAACCGCGGGGCACCGTGTCGACCCCGTCGTGACGGCGGGGGCGACGCATGGTCATTCCTCGGTTTGCGGCTTAGGCTGCCGCGATGGCCATGATCCTTCGACACGCCCGCACGCCGGTGATCCTGTTGGCGATGCTGACGACCGCGCCCAGTGCCCCGCCGACCGAGCGGGCACGGTGGGAGGCGCAGGCGGGACGCGTGACGATCACCCGCGACGATTGGGGGATCCCGCATATCCGCGGTCGGTCCGACGCGGATGCCGTGTTCGGGCTGATCTACGCACAGGCCGAGGACGACTTTGCGCGGATCGAAGCGAATTACCTGACCGCGCTCGGCCGGAGCGCGGAGGCGGACGGCGAGGACGCGGTCTGGGCTGATTTGCGGCAGCGGCTGTTCGTCGACCCAGCTGAACTCCAGCGCGACTATGCGGCGAGCCCGGCGTGGCTACGGACGCTGATGCAGGCCTGGGCCGACGGGCTGAACTATTATCTGGCGACCCATCCGCAGCGGAAGCCACGGGTCCTCACCCGGTTCGAGCCGTGGATGGCGCTGAGCTTTACCGAGGGCAGCATCGGCGGCGATATCGAGCGCATATCGCTGAGCGACCTCAAGACCTTCTACGGCACGCCGACGCCGCCTAGCCCCGAAGAGATGGGCATGGTGCCGCGCGAACCGTCGGGGTCGAACGGCATCGCGATCGCGCCGCGCCTGACTGCGAACGGTCATGCGCTGCTGCTGATCAACCCGCACACCAGCTTCTATTTCCGCTCGGAAGCGCAGATGACGAGCGACCAGGGGCTCAACGCCTATGGCGCGAGCACCTGGGGCCAGTTCTTCATCTATCAGGGCTTCAACCCGTCTGCGGGCTGGATGCACACGTCATCGACGGTCGACAATGTCGACGACTTCGCCGAACGGGTCGTCCGCGGCGACGCGGGCTACCGCTATCGCTACGGCAAGACGTTGCGGCCAGTCACCACGAGGGTCGTCACTTTACGCGTCCGCAACGCCGACGGCACGTCGGGCACGCGCCGCTTCACGACCTATCGCACGCATCACGGCCCGATCGTCGCGAGCAAGGCGGGACGCTGGATCGCGACCGCGCTGATGTGGAAGCCCGTGCCTGCGCTCGAGCAAAGCTATCTGCGGACCAAGGCGACTGATCTGGCGGGCTATATGGCGGTCGCGCAGCGCAAGGCGAATGCGTCGAACGACACGCTGTTCGCAGACACCAAGGGCGAGATCGCGTTCCTGATGCCGCAGTTCATGCCGATCAGAAGCGACCGGTTCGACTATACCCGGCCCGTCGACGGCAGTGACCCGGCGACCGACTGGCGCGGCCTGCACGGGCTCGCCACGCTGCCGAGCGTCGCGAACCCGCGCACCGGCTGGGTGCACAACACCAATGACTGGCCCTGGAGCGCGGCCGGACCCGATAGTCCGCGGGCGGCGGATTATCCCCGCTACATGGATCAGGTCGGCGGCAATGCGCGCGGCGTCCATGCGGATCTGCTGTTGACCGGGAAACGCGGCTGGACCGCGGAGACGCTGCGTGCCGCCGCCTATGACTCTTACCTTCCCGCCTTTGCGCGGCTGCTCCCTGGTCTGGTCGACGCTTGGCGGGCGCTGCCGGCTAGCGATCCACGCCGGGCGAAACTCGCGGCGCCGATCGCGCTGCTCGATCGCTGGGATCACCGCTGGGGCTATGACTCGGTGGCTACCAGCCTGGCGGTGTTCTGGGGCGACCAGCTGTGGCGCGAGGTCGGCGGGTTCGCACAGGGAGAGCGGACGAACGTGCCCGACTACATTGCGACGCGCGTCACGCCGGAGGCCAAGATCGCCGCGCTGTCGGCCGCGGTCGATGGGCTGACCCGCGACTTTGGCAACTGGCGAACGCCGTGGCAGGCGATCAACCGCTTCCAGCGGCTCGACGACGCGATCCAGCCGCATTTCGACGATACGCGCGCGTCGACGCCCATCCCCTTCACCTCCGCGCAATGGGGCAGCCTCGCGTCGTTCGGTGCCAAGCGCTGGCCGGGGACGAAGCGCTATTACGGGAACAGCGGCAACAGCTTCGTCGCGGTCGTCGAATTCGGACCGCGCGTGAAGGCGACGGCGGTCATGGTCGGCGGGCAGAGCGGCGATCCCGCGTCCCCGCACTTCGCCGACCAGACCGCGCGCTACGCCGGCGGCACACTGCGTCCCGTCTATTTCCATCCCGACGAGCTCAAGGGGCATGTCGCCCGGCGATATCGTCCCGGCGGCTAGGTCTTTCGAATGGCGACGGTGCGCGCGAGTTCGTCGCGCGCCAGCAGGATCTTGCGGCGCACGTCGATCGGCAACGACCGCTGCTCGCCAAGAAAATCGTCGACGATCCGCAGCGCGTCCGGGCTCACCTGCCCGCCGATGAACGCGTCGATCCAGGCGGGCAGGAAGAAGATGCGGCGATTCTGCCGGATCCACAGCAGCCGATCGAGCGCCGGCCGCAGGAACCCGATGGTCAGCGCCGCCTGCCCGTCCGCATTGAACGCGCCGAGGCTTTCGCTCGCCCATGCCTCGTTGAGCGCAGCATCGTCGAAATAGCGCTTGAAATAGGTGGTCTTCACCGCAGCCCGCGGGGATGCCGCCTCCGCGACAAAGGCATCCTTGGCGGCCTCGGTCGAGGTATCGCGCGCGCGCTCGGCGGCGAAGCGCGTGCCCGCGTCGGGCGCGTCGATCGTGATCAGCCGCCGGACGATCGCCCAGCGTGTCGGCTGCCGGATAAGCTCGCCGGCCAGTCGCGCGCGGCCGTCGAGCAGGGCGCGCAGGCGGTCGAGCGCGAGCAGCGTCCGCGAGGTCGCAATCAGACGGTCGAGCGCGTCCTTGCGCAGTCCATAACCGATCGCCGCATCGTCGATCCGCGCGAGCAGCGCCGTTTCCCAGCCCGCCCGGAGCCCCGCGCCGCGTGCCTCGGTGAGATAGACGTCGAGCGCCGCTGCCCCGCGCGACAGGATCGCGCGCGAGATCTGTTCGTCGCGCTCGGCGGGAAGCTCGCGCAACAGCACCGCAAGATAGCGTTCGGGCGGCAGCCGGCGGTCGCGGACGACGTCCCAGAGCGCGCTCCACAGCATCGCGCGCAACAGGCTGTCCGTCACGCTGCCGACGTGTGCGGCGATCCACGCGACCGTCCGGTCGTCGGGCATGAACAGGCCGTAACCCTGGTCGTCGTCATTCGCCCAGACATAATCCGGCGCGGGCAGGCCGGCCGCCTTGTCAACGGTCGCGACCGCCCCCTCGAAGCGTGCGTCGAGCACGATGTCCTCGCGGGCGTGGTAGCCGAGGCGGACGCGCACCTTCATCGGCCAGGCGCCACCCGGTTCGCCCGGCAGCCTGCTCTCCGGTCGCTGTTTCAGCACCAGCGCGTCGATACGCCCCTGCGCGAGCGTCAACGCGGTCTCGATCCGCGGCAGCCCTGCGCGCAGGACATAGTTGCGACCGAACGCAGCCAGATCGATACCCGACGCCTCACCCACCGCACCGAGCAGGTCCTGCCAGGTCGCATTGGCATAGCCATGCCGGGTGAGAAACAGGTGCAGGCCGCGCCGGAACCCGTCCTCGCCGACGAAGAACGCCAACTGCTTGATGACCGCCGGCGCCTTGTTGTAGACGATCGGTCCGTAATTGCTCTTCGCGGCGTCGAGATTGTCGAGCGATTGCCAGAGCGGCGCCGTGCCGCTGGTCGCGTCGGCGCGATAGGCGGGCGTCTTGATCGACAGCAGGAACGTCGTCCAGGCGTTGCTGTCCGGCTGCAGATCCGCCTGGATCCGCGCGGCCATGAAGGTCGAGAACCCTTCCTTCAGCCACAGATCGTCGAACCAGCGCATCGTGACGAGGTCACCGAACCACTGGTGGCTGATCTCGTGATAGATGGTCTGATCGCGCGCCAGCCGTTGCGGCAATGTCGGCGGCTCGCGGAAGACGAAGCGGTCCTCATTGTAGAAGACCGCGCCGACATGCTCCATGCCGCCAAAGGGAAAGGCCGGCGCGAGCACCAGGTCGAGCTTGGCGAAGGGAAAGGCGATGCCGAACCACTCGGCGAGCCAGCGTACCGCCGCGCGATTGGTCGCGAGCTGTGTCTCGGCATCGACCTCGGCGGCGCGCGAATGGCGGGCGTAGAGCGTGATCGGCTGCCCCCCGGCGGGGGCCGATGTCGTGCCGACCCAGGGCCCGGCGGCAAAGGCGGCGAGATAGGTGGAGATCGGCGCAGTCTCCGCGAACCGCCAGCGGGTCGCGGCGCCTGTCGGAGTCTTCGCGGCGACCGGCCCGTTGGCGATCACCGTCCAGCCCTCGGGCGCGACGACGTCCCAGCAGATGCGGGCCTTCAGGTCGGGCTGATCGAAGCAGGGAAACAGCAGATTGGCATCCGACGGGACCAGCAATGTGTAGAGATAGGTCCGTCCGTCGGCCGGGTCCTTGAAACGGATGATCGCGGCGCCTGCGCTGGCGATCGGGGTCTCGAAGCGCGCCGTCACGCTGTTGGCTCCGGTCTTCAGCACGCGCGCGGGCAGCACGAGATGGCCATCGCGTCGCCCAGTGGCCGGGACCGCCACGCCGTTCGCCTCCAGCCCGGTCAGTATCGTCCCGCGAAAATCGAGGATGAGGTCGCCGCTGTCCCTGACCCGGTCGAACCGGATCACGACCGACCCGACCGCACGGTCGGCGGCGGTGACGTCGAGCGAGATGGCGTAGCGGACCCGCGCGATCTGCGCCGCCCGCCGCTGCGCCAGTGCGAGCGATATGCCCGGCCCGGTCAGCGGATCGGCGGCGACGGCCGCCTGCGCCATGCCCGGCCAGCCGATCGCCGGGAGTGCGAGCGCGCCCTTCAACAGGGCGCGGCGGTCCGCTTCGCGCGGCGTGTCCGGATGCATCGTCGCGCCCCTTATTGCCGGTGCGCGGCGATGTAGCGACCGACCTGTTCGTCGAGCACGTCGAGCGGCAGCGCGCCCTGATCGAGCACGGCTTCGTGGAAATCGCGAATGTCGAACCGCGACCCCAGTTCGCGTTCGGCGCGCGCGCGCAGTTCGGCGATCTTGAGCTGACCGACCATGTAGCTGGTCGCCTGCCCCGGCCAGTTGAAATACCGGTCCACCTCACGCGCGATATCCTTGTCGGAAACCGAGCTGTTCGCCTTGAAATAGGCGATCGCCTGGTCGCGGTTCCAGCGCTTGGCATGGATCCCCGTGTCGAGCACCAGCCGGATCGCGCGCCACACCTGGAGCGACAGCATGCCGAACCGCGCATAGGGATCCTTATAGACCCCCATCTCGTTCGCGAGCCGCTCCGAATACAGCCCCCAGCCCTCGATATAGGCGCCATAGCCGCCGAACTTGCGGAATTTGGGGATGCCGGTCAGCTCCTGCTGGCGTGCGATCTGGAAATGATGCCCCGGCGCGCCCTCATGCGCGGCGATGCCGGCGACCTGGACCTTCTGCGTCTGGTTCATGTCGACCAGGTTGACGTAATAGATGCCGGGCCGCGATCCGTCCGCGGACGGTGGATTGTAGAAGGCGGTGGACGCCGTGCCCTCCCGCCATTTCTCGACCGCGCGCACCTCGAGCGGCGCCTTGGGCAGGGTCCGGAAATAGCGGGGGGCGGCCGCCATCACCGACGCGATCACGCCGCGCGCGTCGCCGAGATATTGTTCGCGCCCCGCACTGGTGTTGGGATATTTGAACTGGGGATCGGTACGGATCTTGTCGAAGAACTGTTCGAGCGTGCCGGTGAAGCCGACCTCGCGCTTGATCGCCTCCATCTCCTGCCGGATCGCGGCGACCTGTTTCAGGCCCAGATCGTGGATCTGGTCGGCGGTCAGCGCGGTCGTGGTCGAGGTCTTCAGCCGGTCGGCATAATAGGCCGCGCCATCGGGCAGATTCCAGGCGCCGAAATTGCCCTTCGATTGCGGCTCGATGGCGTCGAGCGTCGCGAACAGCTGGTCGTAGCCGGCACGGAACGGCCCCGTCAGCGCCGCGCGCGCCTCCTCCAGCAACGCCGCCTTGGTCGCCGCGGGCACTGCCAGCGCGGTCACCTTCTTGCGGAAATCGGCCATGACCGTCGAATCCGCGCCAGCGTCGAACGGGGCACCGACCAGCACGGCGCGTGCATCGGCGCGGGCGGGCGCGAAGTTCACCGCATTGGGAATGATTCCCGCCGCCGCCTGCTCGCGCATCGTCGTGCTGACCTCGCGCATGACGCGCTCGGTATCGCGCAGGCGTGCGATATAGGCCTGCGCGTCGGCGAGCGTATCGACCTTGTGGTTGTTGATCAGCAACACCGGGATGTCGCCCGCCGGGCTGCCGTTGGTCGTGACGGGGAAGCGCAGCTTGCGGAAGCGCAGCGACTGCCGCCCGCGGTCGACCTCATATTCAAACAGCCGGTAACTGACCCGCGCACTCTCGCCCAGATCGTCGGGACGGAACCGCGATCGCATGGCCTTCAGCTGCCGCTCCGACAGGGCCTGCGCGCGGACCGCGGCGGCGTCGGTATAATCGTCGAGCCGGTCATAATGCGTCTTCAGCCCGAGCTGGGTCAGCGATTCCGGGCTGAGATCAAGCTGTTCGTCATAGGCCTTGTCGAGGAAAGCGAGCAGTGCCGCATCCTGCGCCGCGACGCGCTGGGTCTCCACCGGCACCGGGGCGGCGGCGAGGACGATCGGCACGGTGGGCAGCAGCAATAGGGCAAAGGCAAGACGCATTACATTCTCCTGTCGAATGCGTGCTTGTCGCGCGCGGATCCCGTCAGCGCAATCACGGACCGCCAATTGCATGGCCTTCGTCGTCAGGCGCGAAATTGCCGATCGCGCGTTCATGCCATGATGAAAGACCTTCCTACTCTGCTGCGCGAGCGGGCCAGATCCGGCGCCAAGGCCCGGATCGTCGGGCAGGTGCGTGCGCTGTTCAACGACCAGGCGCGGGGCGAGGCGCCGGTCGAGCGCAGCGCTGCGGCGATGTTCGCGCCCGATGCGGTGATCGGCACAGTGCATGGCGACGTGGTCAGCATGATGGTCGGCGGCGTCGCGGCACTGCTGCTGCAGATGCTGCACCCGGCGGTTCTGGCGGGCGTCTGGGATCATTCGAACTTCCGCACAGACATGCTCGGCAGGCTCCGGCGCACCGCGCGGTTCATCGCGGTCACGACCTATGGCGAGCGCACCGATGCGGAGGCGGTGATCGCGCGTGTCCGCGCGGTGCACGCGCACATCGCCGGTACGCTCCCTAACGGCACGCCCTACCGCGCGGACGATCCCGCACTGCTCGCCTGGGTCCATGTCTCGGAGGCCTGGTGCTTCCTCGCCGCGTGGCAGCGTTTCGGCGACCACCGGCTCGGCATGGCCGAGCAGGACGCCTATTATGCGGCGTTCGCCGAGGTCGGCGAACTGCTTGGCGCCGCATCGCTGCCGCGGGATCGGGCGGGAACGGACCGTTATCTGCAGACCATGCGCCCGCAGCTCGTCGCGGATGCCCGGACGCGCGAAGTTGCCCGGTTCGTGCTCGAGCAGACACCCGCCAACCCGCTTGCCCTGCCCGTCCAGCGTATCGTGATGCAGTCGGCGGTCGATCTGCTGCCCGAATGGGCGCGGCGAATGCATGGGTTGGCGGGGTCGCCGGCCTTGATGCGGCCCGTCGTCACGTCGGGCACGCGCAACCTGGCGAAAACATTGCGCTGGGCGTTTGTCGAGCAATAGCCGATCCGCGGCCATCGCGATTAAACTACCAGCCGGTATGTTAATCTGGTTGACAGGTTTCCGCGGCGCTTTATATACCAGCCGGTAGACAAACAGTCCCGGCCGATGGTCGGTCAAGTTGTCGTCCGTCAATCGTCTTCCGGCCAGCGAAGTTGCCGACACTGTCCTAGTCGAACGCCAAGAATTCCGCAGTTTTCAGACCGGTTACGGCGTAATGCCGGCGACCGGATATCGTCCACGCTTGTCATCTGGACTGTCGATGCCGCGAGCACCGACGATCGGTGACGCATGTCCATTACAACGGGGGGCAATCCCATGGCATATCCCAGATTCACGTGCACGTCAGCCGATCGATCACGGAGCGATGCGGCATGACCGTGTTCACCCCGATCAAGACGGCCGACGCCACGCCGGTGGAGGCCCCTGCCCCCCGACGCAGACCCGTTTGGCAGCGCGGCGCGATGCTGCTCGTGCCGGTCGCACTGGTGGGTGCGATCGGCGTCCGGCTGCTCGATCAGCCCGATGCGGCGATGGCGGCGCCCCCGCCCGCATCGGTGACGGTCGCGTCCCCGCTGGTACGGCAGGTGAGCGAATGGGACGATTATGTCGGCCGGTTCGCGCCGAGCCGCAGCGTTGAGATCCGGCCGCGCGTGGCGGGCGAAGTCACCGGCGTCCACTTCCACGACGGCGATATCGTCCGCAAGGGACAGCTGCTCTTCACGATCGACTCGCGCCCATTCGCCGCCGCGCTGGCCGAGGCGCATGCCAACGTCGCGAGCGCCAGGAGCGCCTTGTCGCTCGCGCGGACCGACCTCGGCCGCGCGCAGCGGCTGGTCGCGGACGAAGCCGTCTCGGCGGGCGAAGTCGATGCGCTGCGCGGCAAGCTCGAAGCCGCCAGCGCCGCACTCGCCGCCGCGCAGGCGCGCGAACGTGCCCGCGCACTCGACGTCGGCTTCACGCAGGTTCGCGCGCCGATCGGCGGGCGCATCTCCGATCGCCGGGTCGATGCGGGCAACCAGGTCGCGGGCGGCGAAGGCACCGGCGGCACCGTGCTGACGACGATCAACGCGCTCGACCCGATCTACTTCAATTTCGACGGGTCGGAGGCGCTCTACCTCAAGACGCAGCGCGCGCGGCAGCCCGGCGCGGCCGCCGCGGCAGTTGAGATCCAGCTGCAGGACGAGACCGAGCATCGCTGGAAGGGCAAGCTCGACTTCACCGACAACGGGCTCGACCAGCGATCGGGCACGATCCGCGGCCGCGCGGTGCTCGCCAACCCCGGCTATTTCCTGACGCCGGGGATGTTCGGCAACATGCGCCTCGCGAGTGCGGGCACGCGGCAGGCTCTGCTGGTGCCGGACGATGCGGTGCAGACCGATCAGGCGCGCAAGGTGCTGCTGACGATCGATGCGAAGAACGTCGTGAGCCAGAAACCGGTCGAATTGGGGCCGGTGGTCGATGGCCTGCGGATCGTCCGCTCGGGGATCGGGCCGAACGACCGGGTGATCATCCAGGGCACGCAGATGGCGATGCCGGGTGCCACGGTTGCGCCGAAGGCGGGCCGGATCGCGGTCGCGACCGGGGCGGCAGCGCCGGCTTCGGTCCAGCCCATCTCGGGTGAGGCCACACTCGCCAAGTAACCACCGTTCCCCGGCGAAGGCCGGGGCACAGGTGGGATAGCGTTTCGATGTAATCACCGCGGTTCGCCCAACTGGGCCCCGGCCTCCGCCGGGGAACGGAAAAGTGCGCGCGCCCTCTATCGAGGACACAAACCATGCGCTTCTCGCGCTTCTTCATCACCCGGCCGATCTTTGCGGGCGTGATCGCGGTGATCATCACGATCGTCGGTGCGATTGCCTATATGTCGCTGCCGGTGTCGCAATATCCCGACATCGTGCCCCCCACCGTCACCGTCAGCGCGACCTATCCGGGCGCGTCGGCCGAGACGGTCGCCGAAACCGTCGCCGCGCCGATCGAGCAGGAGATCAACGGCGTCGACAACATGCTCTACCAGTCGTCGCAATCGACCGGCGACGGCAAGGTGACGATCACCGTCACCTTCAAGATCGGCACCGACCTCGATGCCGCACAGGTCCTCGTCCAGAACCGCGTCGCGGTCGCGGTGCCGAGGCTACCCGAGGATGTCCAGCGATTGGGCGTCGTCACGCGGAAAACCTCGCCCGACTTCCTGATGGTCGTGAACCTCGTCTCGCCCGACAACTCGCTCGATCGCGGCTACATCTCCAACTACGCGCTGACCCAGGTCCGCGATCGCCTCAGCCGCATCGACGGCGTCGGCGACGTGCAGCTGTTTGGCGCGCGCGATTATTCGATGCGTGTCTGGATCGACCCCGGCCGCGCGGCCGCGCTCGACCTCACCGCGGGCGAGATCGTCGCAGCGCTGCGCGCACAGAACGTCCAGGTCGCCGCCGGCACGCTCGGCCAGCCGCCCTATGACAAGGGCAACAGCGCGTTTCAGCTCAACGTCGAGACGCAAGGGCGCCTGACCGATCCCAAGCAGTTCGCGGACGTCGTCATCCGCACCGACGCGCAAGGCCGCCAGGTCCGCGTCTCGGACGTCGCGCGCGTCGAGCTCGGCGCGCAGGATTATGGTGCCAACACCTATCTCAGTGGCAAGCCCACCGTCATCGCCGCGGTCTTCCAGCGTCCCGGCTCGAACGCGCTCGGCGCAGCGCAGGCCGTCACCGCCGAGATGGAGAGCATGTCGAAGCGCTTTCCCAAGGGCCTCGAATACAAGGTGATCTACAACCCGACCGAATTCATCGCGCAGTCGATCGACGCGGTGAAGCACACGCTGTTCGAGGCGATGATCCTCGTCGTGCTGGTCATCCTCGTCTTCCTGCAGAAATGGCGCGCGGCGATCATCCCGATCGTGGCGATCCCGGTCTCGCTGATCGGCACCTTCGCGGTGCTTGCCGCATTCGGCTACAGCCTCAACAACCTGTCGCTGTTCGGCCTCGTCCTCGCGATCGGGATCGTCGTCGACGACGCGATCGTCGTGGTCGAGAATGTCGAGCGCAACCTCGAACACGGGCTTTCGCCGCTGGAGGCCGCGCGCACGTCGATGGACGAGGTATCGGGTGCGCTCGTCGCGATCGTGCTCGTGCTGTGCGCGGTGTTCATCCCGACGGTGTTCCTCACCGGACTGTCGGGCGCGTTCTACCGCCAGTTCGCGGTCACGATCTCGACCGCGACGATCATCTCGCTGCTCATCTCGCTGACGCTGTCGCCGGCGCTCGCCGCGATGTTGCTCAAGCCCACCGCCCCTGCCGGCTCGGGCAACCGCCTGACCCGCGCCGCTCGCCGCGCAGGCGACGCGTTCAACCGCGGGTTCGAGCGGATGAGCGAAAGCTATGCGCGCCTCACCGCACGCCTCGTTGCCGCGCCGAAGCGGATGATGGTCGCCTATGCCGCGCTGATCGCGGTCACGGTCGGTGTCTTCATGGTCACCCCGTCGGGCTTCGTCCCCGCGCAGGACCAGGGCTATTTCCTGACCGTCATTCAGCTGCCGCCCGGCTCGTCGGTCGAGCGTACCGATGCGGTGATGCAGAAGGTCGCCAAACGCATCCTGCCGCTCGCCGGCGTCAAGGGCGCGGTCATGCTCGCAGGCTTTGACGGCCCGTCGCAGACGCTCGCGCCCAATAGTGCCGCTGCGTACATCCCGCTGAAAAGCTTCGAGGAACGCAAGAAGCTTGGCGTCACGCTCGCCAGCATCATGGCGGAATCGCAGAAGGCGACGGGCGACATCACCGAGGCGCGGCTACTGATCGTCCCGCCGCCGCTCATCCAGGGCATCGGCTCGGCCGGCGGCTATCGCCTGATGGTGCAGGACCAGGGCGGCCACGGCTATGGCGACCTTGGCAAGACGAGTTACGACCTGATCGGCAAGGCGAACCAGACCAAGGGCCTGGCGCAGGTCTACACCTTCTTCGATACCGCCACGCCGCGCATCTTCGCCGATGTCGACCGCGCCAAGGCCAATCTGCTCGGCGTCCCCCCCGAGCGCGTGTTCGAGGCGTTGCAGGTCTATCTCGGTTCGGCGTTCGTCAACGACTTCAACCTGCTGGGCCGCACCTACCGCGTCACCGCCCAGGCCGACGCTCCGTTCCGCAACACCACCGCGGACATCGCCAACCTCAAGACGCGCTCCAACTCGGGCCAGATGGTTCCGGTCGGATCGGTCTCGACGTTCCGCGACAAGACCGGCCCGTACCGCGTGGTGCGCTACAACCTCTTCCCCGCGGTCGAGGTCGATGGCGACACCGCCAAGGGCTATTCCTCGGGCCAGTCGCTGGTGGCGATGGAGAAGCTCGCCGATGCGTCGCTGCCCGCGGGCTATGCGCATGAATGGACCGGCATCGCCTACCAGCAAAAGGCGGCCGGCAGTACCGCCGCCTTGGTCTTCGGGATGGCCGTGCTGTTCGTCTTCCTCGTGCTCGCCGCGCAATATGAGAGCCTGACGCTACCGCTCGCGATCATCCTGATCGTGCCGATGTGCCTGCTCGCGGCGATGACCGGGGTAAATTTGCGGGGGATGGACAACAATGTCCTCACGCAGATTGGGCTGGTCGTGCTGATCGCGCTCGCCGCCAAGAACGCGATCCTCGTGGTCGAGTTCGCCAAGCAGGCCGAGGAGCAGGATGGCCTGTCCCCGGTCGAGGCAGCGGTGCGCGCGGCGAAGGACCGATTGCGGCCGATCCTGATGACGAGCTTCGCCTTCATCCTCGGCGCGGTGCCGCTGGTGATCGCCGAAGGGGCTGGCGCCGAACTGCGCCAGGCGCTCGGCACCGCGGTGTTCTTCGGGATGATCGGCGTGACCGGCTTCGGGCTGCTCTTCACCCCTACCTTCTATGTCGTCGCACGGGCGCTGGCGATGCGGTTCGAACGCCGCAAGCCAGCCGCTGCCCAGCCCACGCTTCAGCCAGCCGAATAGGACCAGCCTCATGAAGTCCCTGCTTCTCGCGAGCCTCTCGGCGCTGACGCTCGCCGCGTGCGCCGCCGGTCCCGACTATGTCGTGCCGATCGCCCCGCCCAAGGCCGCCGCATCGTTCGCTACCGCGAACGCCGCGACGATCACGACCGCGCCCGATAACGACTGGTGGCGGATGTACCGCGACCCGGTCCTCGACGGGCTGGTCGCGGACGCGCTGGCGGCGAACACCGACCTGCGCGTTGCGGTAGCGCGGCTCGACAGCGCCCGCGCGTCGTTGCGCGGCGCCAAGACCGATCGCGAGCCGCAGGTGAACGCCAGCGGCAGCGGCAATTACGCCCGCACCTCGCAGCTTCAGAACCTGCCCGGCTTCGACCGCGAGCGCGCCACCTACGATGTCGGGCTCGACGTCAGCTACGAGGTCGATCTGGCCGGCCGCGTCCGCCGCAACGTCGAGGCCGCGCGCGGCGACGTCGGCGCGGCGCAGGCCGATGCCGACGCGGTCCGGGTCTCGATCGTCGCCGCCACCACCCGCGCCTATGTCGACGCCGCCTCGTCCGCCGAACGCCTCGCGGTCGCCCGGCGGATCGTCGACCTGCTCGAGAAATCGAACACGCTGACCGGCAAGCGGGTCGATGCGGGTCGCGCCGCGCGTCTCGATCAGGTCCGGATCGCTGCCCTGCGCGACCAGCGCGCCGCGAACATCCCGCAGATCGAGGCCGAGCGCCAGGCCGCGCTCTTCCGGCTCGCCACGCTCACCGGCCGCACGCCGCAGGAGCTGCCCGCCAGCGCCGGCGCGCGCACGACCACGCCGCGGCTCGACCGGCCGATCCCGATCGGCGACGGCGCGAGCCTGCTAGCTCGCCGTCCCGACGTCCACGCCGCCGAACGCCGGCTCGCCGCGGCCACCGCGCGGATCGGGGTGCAGACGTCGCAGCTCTATCCGCAGATTGCGCTCGGCGGGTCGATCGGTTCGACCGCGCTCAGCGTCGGCGACGTCTTCACCGGCGGGCCGGTCCGCTGGCTGCTTGGCCCGCTGCTCAACTGGACGGTCAACCAGTCCGCGGCGCGCGCGCGCATCGCCGGTGCAGAGGCTGATACGCGCGGCGCGCTCGCCAGCTTCGACGGCAGCGTGCTGACCGCGCTCGAGGAAACCGAGACCGCGCTGTCCAACTATGCGCGCGAACTCGATCGCCGCACGCAGCTGCAGTCTGCGCACGATAACGCCGCCACCGCCGCGCGCATCACCCGTGCGCGCCAGCGTGAGGGCCAGATCGACTTTCTCGACGTCCTCGACGCCGAGCGGACGCTGGCGGATACCGATACCGAGCTTGCCGCGGCGGACGCCCGCATCGCGGGGGCGCAGGTCGATCTGTTCCGTGCACTCGGCGGGGGATGGCAGGCGCCGGGGCGCCCTGCCGGCTGACACCGGCGCGGCATCGTCGCGTGTCAATGATCCGTCCCCGACACGTCATCAAACTGTACCGGCGGGCGCATACCGCCTGGGCCGATGGGGACGTCCGAGCTCAGCATGGTCGATACGGGGGCGGGTCGCCTCTGGGCGGGCTGGTCGCGTCTGCGCGCGCAGGTCGAACGGCTGACGCGGCGGGCGGATGGCGAGGATCTGCTGCACGACGCCTATGTCAGCATGGCCACACTGCCCGCGGCGCCGCGCAACGACGAGGCGTTTCTCGTCCATGCGGCGGTCAATCGTGGCCGCGATGCATTCCGGCGCGAGGCGGTTCGCGGTGCGAGCGAAGACGCGGGGACGATCGAATGGCTGCGCGACTGTTCGCCGATCCAGGACGAGGTGCTGATCGCGAAGGCGCGGCTCGACCGGGTGCGCGAGGGCCTCGATCGTCTCAGCCCGCGGACCCGCGAGATCTTCCTGATGCAGCGGCTCGACGGGTATAAATATCGCGAGATTGCTGCGCGTCTGGGAATCAGCCAGAGTGCGGTCGAAAAGCACATGGCCAAGGCGATGACCTTCCTGGTCGATTGGACGGAGGATTGGTGAGCACGCAATGCATGGCCGCAAATCCCTAGACCGGATGTTTTCGGACAAGGCGGCGCCCGAACGCACCGCAGCGGAATGGATCGCGCGGCTCAACGCGGACGACGTCAGCGCGCAGGACGCGATCGTCTTCCGGCAGTGGCTGACCGCGAACCCTGAGCAGGCCGAACGGTTCGAGCGCGCGACCGACCTGTGGGACATGGTGCCTGGAACCGCACCGTCGCGCGCGCCGGTGGTGACGCGCCGCCGCGCGCTGGGCGGGGTCGCGGCACTCGCGGTCACCGCGGTCGCCGGGACCGGCGTGTTCCAGGCAGCCTATGCCGCGACGCCGTATCGGACGGGAATCGGCGAGCAGCGACGGATCGTGCTGCCCGACGGCTCGGCCCTGCTGCTCGACGCGGTCACCCGGCTGCACGTGGTCGCGACCGAGCGGCGGCGGCGGCTCTGGCTGACGCAAGGCCGCATCGACCTGACGGTGGCGCCATTCGCGACCCCGTTCACGATCACCGCGGCCGACCGGGCGATGACCGCCGGTGCGGGCCGGTTCGACCTGCGCTGCGACGCGCGCGACGGGGCGGCCTTTACCGCGATCGAGGGGCGGGCGACGATCGCTGATACGACGTCGACTGGCGCTGCGCAACTCCTGACCAACGGGTCGCGGCTGCGGAACGGCGTGATCGATCGTCCGGACCTTGCGGCGACACGCGCCTGGACCAGCGGTCGCGCCGCGTTTCACGGCGATACGCTCGCGACGGTTGCCGAGGAGGCGAACCGGTACAGCGCGACGCGGCTGGTGATCGCCGACCCGGCGGTCGCCGGACTGCAGGTGAGCGGCATGTACCGGATGGGCGACAATGTCGCACTGGGGCGTGCGCTCGCGACGCTGCTCGGTTTGCGGTTGCGAACGATGGACGGTGCCGTCCTGCTCGGCGGATAAAAAATTCGCGTCAGCGGGGTGGGGTAGATCGCGGCTCGCCCGTCGAGGAGGTGCGGCAGTATCGCCGCCTTCCTTGGGGGGATGAACACCGTGACGACCAACCGCCGGCGCCTGCGCCGTTCGTTCGTGATGGGCGCAGCCTGCGCCGCGCTGTCGACCGCCTTTGCACCCGCCGCGGCGATCGCGCAGGCCAAGATGGTACGCCTGCATCTGGGTGCCCAGTCGCTCGGCCGGTCGCTCGAAGCGCTCGCCCGCCAGAGCGGCATCGACATCCTGTTCACGCCCGCTGCGGTTGCCGGTCGGACCGCACCCGCGATCGACGGCACGATGGCACCGCACGCCGCGGTCGAGCGGCTGATCGCCGGCACCGGGCTGATGGTCCGTCAGCAGCCCAATGGTGCGCTGATCGTTGCCGCGACGGTCGAGACTGCAGCGCCGCAGACCGCAGCGACCACGCCGGACGACGAGACCCGCGAGATCGTCGTGACGGGCTATGCGAGCAGCCTGACCGGCGCGCTGGCGCAGAAGCGCAAGGCGACCAACGTCATCGACGTCGTCAAGGCCGAGGATATCGGCAAGTTTCCCGCGCAAAATATCGCCGAGGCGCTTCAGCGCGTCCCCGGCGTGTCGATCGTCCGCGATCGCGGCGAAGGCGTGTTCGTCCGCATCCGCGGGCTTGGCGCCAATTTCCAGGTGGTGACGCTCAACGATCGCTCGGTTGCGGTGAACGAGAATGTGCGCGACAGTGGCCAGAGCGGGCGCCAGTTCCGGTTCGACACGCTGCCGTCCGAGCTCATGTCCGCGGTCGAGGTGATCAAGAGCCCGCGCGCGAGCCTCGACGAAGGCGGCATCGGCGGCACGATCAACCTGCGCACCTTCCGTCCGCTCGACCTGAAAAAGCCGGTGCTGTCGCTATCCGCCACGGCCAGTTCGCCGCGCCTCGCCGACGCGGTCGATCCACGACTGTCGGGCATGGCGAGCTGGGCGAGCCCGGACGGCAAGTTCGGCGCGCTGATCGCCGGCGTCTATGACGAGCGCACCACGCGGCAGGACCGGATCACCGGCGTCGGCTGGGCGGACGGCAAGATCGACAACGACGGCAATGGCTCGCTCGACAGCGAAACGATCCTGATCCCAACCGCGATCCGCCCGACGCTCGAGCGCGAGAACCGCGACCGGATCGGCATCAACGGCGCGGTGCAGTGGAAGCCCGACGACCGGTTCGAGCTGAACGTCGACGGGCTGTGGAGCCGGCTGAACGTCGCTTATGACGAGCTGACCTATTCGGCGGCGGATGGCTCCAACCTGCCGCGCGGGATCGTGCCGGGCAGCGCGGTGATCGAGAACGGCGTGCTGACCGGTGCGACGACGACCGCCTCGACCACGCAGATCGGCCGCGAGACGTCGGTGCTCCAGTACAAGAACTGGTTGGTCGGCACGAACGCCCGCTGGCAGGCCGGCGGCTGGACGATCGCCGCGGATGGCAGCATCGGCCAGGCCTATTCGAACACGCCCGAGCCGATCTACCGCACGCGCCTGCTCGGCACGGTGGGCGCGACGACGTTCGATTTCGGCAAGGCGGGCGATCGGCTGCCCAACGTCACGCTGCTCAGCGCCGACCTGTCGAACCCGGCGCTGCTGCCCGGACGGCGCATCGAATACCGCGTCAACGACTCGAAGGACCGCGAACGCGCCGCGAAGCTCGACGTGACGCGCGACCTGACCGGCGTGGTCAGCGCGCTGCGTGCGGGGGTGAAGTATCAGAAGCGAACGCGCGCCTATGATCGCCGCGACATCAATTTCACCAGCGGCATCGCCGGCAAATATTTCGACGCGAGCTATTTCGTCCCGTTTCCGGTCGATGATTTCCTGAAGGGCGCGAACGGCAACCTGCCGACCAGCTGGGCGATGCCCGATCCGGCGAAGTTCCTCGCCGCCGCCACCGGCAAGGAGGCGCTGCTCGCCGCACCGCTTGCGCGCGGCGATCTGCGCAACAGCTATGCGATCGGCGAGGAGATCCTCGCGGGCTACGCGATGGCCGATTTCGCGTTCCCGCTCGCCGGCATCGCGGTGCGCGGCGATATCGGCGTGCGCTATGCCCGGACTCGTCAGACCTCGTCGGGCTATGCCGATGACGGCAAGGTCGCGCTGCCCGTCAGCTACGACAAGACCTATGACAATTTCCTGCCCTCGCTTAATCTGGTCGCGGAGGTCTCATCCGATCTGCAGATGCGCTTCGCTGCGTCGAAGGTGATCACCCGGCCGTCGCTCGCCGACCTGGCGCCGCGCCTCACGATCAATTCGAGCCCGACCGTCCTCACCGCGGTCGGCGGCAATCCCGAGCTGAAACCCTTCGAGGCGTGGCAATATGACGGCACGGTCGAATGGTATTTCGCGCCGGGCAGCGCGCTGGTCGGCGGCGTGTTCTACAAGGACATCACGACCTTCGTGTTCCAGCAGACGCGCGACTTCGTCCTCGACGGCCAGACCTATCGCCTGACCGCGCCCAAGAATGGCGGCGACGCCTATGTCGCCGGCGTCGAGATCGCGTATCAGCAGCTGTTCAAGATGCTCCCCGCCCCGTTCGACGGGCTCGGCGCGCAGGCCAACTATACGCACACCAAGACCGGCGGTACCTATGCGCTGGCGACCGGCGGCGTTTTCCGCGATGCGCTGGTCGACGTCGCCAAGGACAGCTTCAACCTGACCGGCTTCTACGAGAAGGAGCGCGTCGGCGCGCGGGTGAGCTATAGCTGGCGCGGCAACGTGCTGCGCGACGTCGGCGGCGCAGGGCTCGCCGCCAACAACGACAGCGCGTTCGGCAGCCTCGATTTCGACATGTCGTACAAGGTGACGCCGAACGTGACCTTCGTCGTGCAGGGCATCAACGTCGCCGGCGGCATCCAGTGGCAATATGTCCGCGACAACCAGTTTGCGGGCTATACCGATTACGGGCGGACGTTCATGGCCGGCGTCAGGGCGAAGTTCTGATGCGGATCGCCTCGCTGGCGGCCGGCCTTGCGCTTGTCGCCTCGTCCCTCGCGCCGGCTCAAACGCCGCCGTCGCGAGAGGACAAACTTGAACGCGTCGTCATCGTCATGCGCCACGGCGTGCGCAGCGCGATGTCGAGCCCCGTGGAGCTGGGCCGCTACAGCCGCCGCGCCTTTCCGCGCTTCAAGGTGCCGGCGGGGCACCTGACCGCGAATGGCGCGACGCTCGTGACGATGCTCGGCGGCTGGTACGCGGCCCGCTACCGGGAGCTGGGGCTGCTCGGCGCGAGCGACTGCGCGGTCTATTACTGGGCGAACCACACGCAGCGCACCGAGGCGACCGCGACCGCGCTCGCCGCCGGCCTGACCCCGGGGTGCGCGGCGCCGATCCACCAGTCGGCGGCCGCGCCCGATCCGCTGTTCGAGGCGCCGCAGACCCCGCTCGCGCCGCTCGACGCCCCGCGGATGCTCGCGGCGATCTCCGCGCGGGTCGACGGCGATCTGGCGGCGTGGGACGCGCGCCAGACCCCCGACCGCGACCGGTTCGAGGCGCTGATGCTGCAATGCCGCCGTATCCCGTGCTCCACGACCGAGCGCACCCGGGTCCAGCGCCGGCTGGGCGATACGCCGATCACGATGCGGATCGACGCGACGGGCAAGCCCGACCTCACCTCGCCCAGCCTGCAGGTCGCCGGGATCGCCGAAAGCCTCGTCATGGCCTATGCGGACGGGCTCGCCTTCCCCGGCTGGAGAGGGATCGACGCAGCGACGATCGGCAAGGCGCTCACCGTCCATGGGGCCGGCATCGACCTGCGCACGCGCACCCCGGAAGTCGGCCGCCAGACCAGCAGCTATCTCGCGATGCGGCTGCTCGCGACGCTTCAGCGCGGTGCCGGCGCGACCGCGCTGGCCGACCCGATCGGCGACGCAGAGAAGATCGTCGTCGTCAGCGGCCATGACGGCACGGTGACGATGCTCGCCGGGCTGCTTGGTCTCGACTGGACGCTACGCAATTATGCTGCGGGCGAAGCGGCCCCTGGCGGCGGGCTGGTGTTCGAGCTGTGGCGTCGTGGCGCGACCGGCAAAAGCGTCGTACAGGTCCGCTATGTCGCGCAGGGGCTCGACCAGATGCGCTACCGCATCCCGCTGTCAGCGCAGACTCCGCCCGAAACCGTCGCGATCCCGGTCCCCCGCTGCGGCGACCCCTGCCCACTCCCCCGCTTCACGCGCTACGTCCTCGATCAGGTGTCGCCCCCACCGAAGGAGTAGCGCGGAGGCGCGCTTAATTGCCCTCGGCGTCGACAACGAATACGACGGGCTTGCCGCGCGACATCGGCTCCCAGCCTGCGCCCAACGCCGCCCGGATACCGCGCGAAATGGTCGGATCGTCGATCTGGAGCCGCCCGCGCGGCAAGCCCTTCAGCAGGCGCTTGGGGGCGGGAAATTCGAGCATCGCCTCTCGCTGGCAGTCCTTTTCGAGCAGCGAAAGGACCATCCCCTTCCACCCGTCGTCGTCCGACCATTGCGGCTCGCTCTCGAGGCGCCAGTCATAGGTGGTGCCATCGACGTCGATGGTACCGGAAGTGCTGAGATTTTTCGACATGCCGCCGCCTTAGCAGGTCTGTCACGGCATGCCATGCGTCCGATCGCACGCCATAGCGGGGCCTGAATTAACAGCCTGCGACGGAGCCGCTATGTTCTTGGCGTGGGTGATCGTAGAAGCCGCAAAAAGCGCACCGGGGGAGCCATGACGACGAAATCGCGCTATCAGGCGCCCGCGCTCAAAAAGGGGCTCGAGATCCTTGAGCTGCTGGCCGCCGCCACCGCGCCGCTCAACATGTCGGATATCTCGACCTCGCTCGGCCGGTCGGTCAGCGAGATCTTCCGCATGCTGCAGGTGCTCGAGGAACACCGCTATATCGCGCGGGGCGATGACGGTTACCGCCTGACCAACCGGCTGTTCGCGCTCGGCATGAGCCAGCCGCCGGTCCGCAACCTTGTCGGCATCGCGCTCCCGGTGATGAGCGAAGTCGCGCGGCGGACCGGGCAAAGCTGTCACATGGCGGTGGCGTCGGGTGCCGAGATGGTCGTGATCGTCGGCGTCGAGGCCCCCAGCCTGTCGGGCTTTGCCATCCGGGTTGGCTATCGCCGACCGCTGCATCGCTCGGCGTCGGGACGCGTCCTGCTCGCGTTCCAGTCGGCGGACGTGCGCCAGGCCATGCTCGACGACGTGCGTCTGGCCGGTGCGGATTTCGACACGGCCGCGCTGGCGGCGGAGCTGGACGCGATCGCAGCGAAGGGTCTGCACACCACCCCAAGTCCGGTCCTGAATGCGATCACCGACATGTCGGTGCCGATTCTGGTGATGGGGTCCGCGCGGGCAGCGTTGACCGTGCCGTTCGTCGATGGCCCGGGCGCACGCGTGACGCTGGACGCATCGCAGGCGGTGCTGCGCCACGCCGCCGCGACGATCGCCGAGCAACTGTCCCCCGAAGTGCGCGACGGGCTGTATCAGCGGGTCGTCGACCATGGCGTGTCGGACGCTGGATCCGACGGCTGAACGCTGCAAGCGCGTCGCCTACTTCCTACTTACGATGGAACACCATATCATGTGGCATTGCCTTCTGCTCGACCTTCACGACGATGCCGCGCTGATCGCGGCGTATCGCGATCGCCACCGCGCGGTGCCGCCGGCCGTGCTCGCCTCGATCCGAGCGGCGGGGATCGAGGCGATGGACATCTATCAGCGCGATGACCGGCTGGTGATGATGATGCGGACCGGCCCCGATTTCGACCCCGAGGCAAAGGCCGCAGCCGACGCGTCCGATCCCGCCGTAGTCGCGTGGGAAGCCGCGATGTCGCGCCTCCAGCGTCCGTTGCCGAGCGCGCAGCCGGGCGAGAAATGGCTGCCCGCCGAACGCATCTTCGCGCTCGACGAGCAGGGCTGACCGGTCAGGTCAGCGTGCGGTCGAGATGCGTGTAGCCGCCATCGGGGATGATCCACTGCCCGGTCGTGTGCGACGACCGCGCCGACAGCAGGAACACCACGGTATCGGCAATCTCGCGGTCGGTCGTCAGCCGCCGGCCAAGCGGGATGTTGCCCGCGATCTCGTCGAGCTTGGCCTGCGGATCGTCGAACGTGTCGATCCACGCGCGGTAGAGCGGCGTCATCACCTCGGCAGGGAGCACCGCGTTGACGCGGACGCCGTCGCCAACCAGCGCCGCCGCCCATTCGCGCGTCAGGCCGAGCTGGGCGGCCTTGGCGGCGACATAGCCGCTGGTCTGACCCTGCCCGGTCAGCGCGGTCTTCGACGAGATGTTGACGATCGCGCCGCGGCTGGCCTTCAGGTGCGGCAGGCAATGGTGCGCCATGCCGTAATAATGGCCGACATTGGCGACCAGCGACGCGAGGAAGGCCGCCGTTCCCGCCTCAAGCCCGATCCCGTCATTGGCGCCCGCATTGTTGACCAGGCCGTGGATGCCGTGCCCCGCCGCGACGATCTGCGCGACTGCCGCGGCGCATTCGGCGTCGTCGGTCATCTCGGTACGGATGAACATCGTCGCGGGCTGAAGCGCACGGATGTTCGCCTCGAACGCGGGGTCGAGCGCGCTGCGCCCGAGGATCGCGGGGATCGCGCCCTCCTCCGCGAGCAGGGTCGAGATCGCGCCGCCGATCCCGGCGCCACCGCCGGTGACGATCACCAGTTTACCGTCGAGTCCGAGCTTCATGATAGTCCATCCTCGATAGTTGATAAGCGGTAGACGCACGCCGCCGTGCCGCCAAAGATCGCATCGCGATGCCCCGGGCACGCGCGCGCGACGAAGGTTTCGACCAGGTCGACCACCGCCGCATGCTCGGCGGCAAGCAAACACACCGGCCAGTCGGATCCGAAGATCAGCCGGTCCGGTCCGAAGCAGGCGAGCAGATGGTCGAGATACCGCGCGATGTCGGTCTGCGACCAGGCGGCGTGATCGGCCTCGGTCACCAGCCCCGACAGTTTGCAGGTGACGCCTGGAAAGGCGGCGATGGCTGCGATCGTCCGGGCCCAGGGGCCCCATTCGCCACCCGCGATGTCGGGCTTGCCGCCATGATCGAGCACCAGCGACCCCGGCCCGGCCGCTTCGAGCAGGTCGGAAACGCATGCGAGCTGTGCCGGCCCGCGGACGAGTATGTCATAGGCGAGGCCGCGCGCCAGGATCGTCCGCACGCCGCGCAGGACATCCTCGCGTAGCAGATAGCGCGGATCAGGTTCATCCTGCGCGATGTGCCGTATACCCACAAGCGACCGCGATGCGTGACGGTCGAGCTGGACTGCGACGTCGGGCGCGGTCAGGTCGACCCAGCCGACGACACCCATGATCCACGAGTTTGCCTCGGCAAGCGCGAGCAGCCAGTCGGTCTCCGCCGCGCCGTGGCAGGCCTGCACCGCGATGCAGCCGTCGAACGCGGCGGCCTCCAGTGCGGGCCGGACGTCGACCGGGAGCCGGTCGCGCGCGAGCACGCTGCCGGGCTGGATCCAGCCATACTCCGCCGCGCGATAACACCAGAAATGCTGGTGCGCATCGATCCTCTTCACCATCGGGCTTTTGCATCCCTTCACTTGTTGCTCACCTGTGACATGATTTTTTATATATGCAAACCTCTCTCAAGGCCTATGATGGCGGCAATCGCACCAGAGGCGACGAAGAGAGGATGTCATGGCACACGCTGCGAAGGGCTCGAGCCACATGGCCGACATAGCTGACACCGCGACGAGCACCGGGCGTTTCATCCGGCCGGGATTTCGGACGGGCTTCATCCTCGTCACCAGCCTGTTCTTCCTTTGGGCGCTTGCCAACAACTTCAACGACATCCTGATTCGCCAGTTCCAGAAGGCGCTCGACCTCAACCGCGCGCAGGCCGGCCTGATCCAGTTCGTCTTCTATGTCGGCTATTTCGTGATGGCGCTGCCCGCGGGTCTGGTCATGCGCCGCTTCGGATACCGCGCAGGCATATTGACGGGACTGGCGCTGTACGCGATCGGCGCTTTGCTGTTCTGGCCCGCCGCAGAAGTCCGCGAATATGCGGCCTTTCTCGGCGCGCTGTTCGTGCTGGCGTCGGGTGCTGCCTTTCTGGAAACCGCCGCCAACCCCTATATCGTCGCGTTCGGCGACCCGGCGCGCGCCTCGCAGCGTCTTAACCTCGCCCAGGCGTTCAACGGCTTCGGCGCGGTGCTTGCCCCGACGATCGGCGGTCTGTTCATCTTCTCAGGCGTCGAGCATGACGCGGCGACGCTGACGACGATGCCGCAGGCGCAGCTGGTTGCGTATCGCGTCGCCGAAGCGCGCATGGTGCAGGTGCCGTATCTTCTGCTGGCGATCATCGTCGTGCTGGTCGGCGTCGCCATCGCACTGGTCCGCCTTCCCGCGCTCGACACCAAGACCGACGACAGCGCGCATGACGGGCTGTTCACGGTCCTGCGCGCGCCGGGGCTGTGGCGCGCGGTCGTCGCACAGTTTTTCTATGTCGGCGCACAGGTCGGCATCTGGAGCTTCTTCGTCGATTTCGTGAAGGACAGCCTGCCCGCCACGCCCGAGCGTTCGGCCGCCTATCTCCTGTCGCTCAGCCTCGTGCTGTTCATGGCGGGGCGGTTCATCGGCGCTGCGCTGATGCACAGGCTGCCGGCGACCCGGTTGCTGTTCGGGTGCGCGGTCGCCAACATCGCGCTCTGCGCGGTCGCGATGCTGTCGGGCGGCTGGATCGCGGTCGGTGCGCTCGGCCTGACCAGCTTCTTCATGTCGATCATGTTCCCGACCATCTTCGCGCTCGGCGTCCGCGATCTCGGACCGCGCGCGACGATCGGCTCCTCGCTGATCATCATGGCGATCATCGGTGGCGCGCTGGTGCCCCCGGTGATGGGCCTGATCGCGGGCGCAGCGGGTGGCCTGCACGTCGCGATGGCGTTGCCGCTGATCTGTTTCGCGGTCGTCGCGCTGTTCGCGCGCGGTGCGACCGACGCCCCCCTTTCCCCTACCATGAGGACGATCCATTGAGACTGAACGGTAAACGCGCGCTGGTGACCGCTGCGGCACAGGGCATCGGCCGATCGATCGCGGAGGCGTTCGTCGCACAGGGCGCGACGGTCTACGCCGCGGATGTGAACGGCGAACTGCTCGCGACCGTCCCGGGCGTCACGCCCATCATGCTCGACGTCACCGACGCGGAAGCGGTCGCGGCGCTGCCGGCGCAGATCGGCGACATCGACATCCTCGTCAACGGCGCAGGCTATGTCCATGCGGGCGATATCCTGGCCTGCGACGAGGACGCCTTTGCGTTTTCGATGTCCCTGAACGTCACGTCGATGTACCGGCTGTGCCGTGCCTTCCTGCCGGGCATGCTCGCGCAGGGCAGCGGATCGATCGTCAACCTCGCCTCGATCGCATCGAGCGTGAAGGGCATTCCCAACCGCTTCGCCTATGGCACGACCAAGGCCGCGGTGATCGGCCTGACCAAGGCGATCGCGGCGGATTATGTCCTGCGCGGCGTCCGCTGCAACGCGATCTGCCCGGGCACGATCGACTCCCCGTCGCTGCGCCAGCGTGTCGCCGAGCAGGCGAGCGCGGCCGGCATTCCGCTCGAAGAGGCGACCGCCGCCTTCGTCGCGCGCCAGCCCGTCGGCCGCCTTGGCCGCCCCGAGGAGATCGCAGCCCTCGCGCTGTACCTTGCGTCCGACGAGAGTGCATTCACCACCGGCACGACCCATGTCATCGACGGCGGCTGGGTCAACTAACCACCCCCCTTCCCCACGACCTAGAACCAGAGGACGTTCGCTCCATGAAACTGTTACGCTACGGCCCGATTGGCCATGAAAAGCCCGGCATGCTCGATGCCGATGGTGCGATCCGCGATCTGTCGGGGGTCGTGGGCGACATTGCCGGCGATGCGCTGACGCCCGAGGGGATCGCGACGCTGGCGGCGATCGACCCGGCGACGTTGCCGCTGGTCGACGGCACGCCGCGCTACGGCGCGTGCGTCGGCGCGGTCGGCAAGTTCATCTGCATCGGCCTCAATTACAGCGATCACGCCGCCGAAAGCGGGATGGATGTGCCCAAGGAGCCGGTCATCTTCAACAAATGGACCAGCGCGATCTGCGGCCCCGACGACGCGGTCGAAATGCCCCGCGGCTCGACCAAGCTCGACTGGGAAGTCGAGCTCGGCGTCGTGATCGGCAAGCCCGGGCGCTATATCGACGAAGCCGATGCAATGGCGCACGTCGCCGGCTATTGCGTCATCAACGACGTCAGCGAGCGTGAGTACCAGCTCGAGCGCGGCGGCACCTGGGACAAGGGCAAGGGCTGCGACACGTTCGGCCCGATCGGCCCCTGGCTGGTCACGGCCGACGAGGTGCCCGATCCGCAGGCGCTGCGTCTGTGGCTCGAGGTCGATGGTCACAAGTATCAGGACGGCACGACCGCGACGATGGTGTTCGGCGTGGCCGAGATCGTGTCTTATCTCAGCCGCTTCATGAGCCTCCGGTCGGGCGACGTGATCTCGACCGGCACGCCCCCCGGCGTCGGCCTCGGCCAAAAGCCGCCGAAATATCTGGCGGTGGGCAATGTCATGCGGCTCGGCATCGACGGCCTTGGCGAGCAGACCCAGCGCGTCGTGGAATCGCGCGCATGACGACGATCACCGGGCTGCGCATTCGCGACGTCCGCTTCCCGACCAGCCTTTCGCTCGACGGCTCGGACGCGATGAACCCCGACCCCGATTACTCGGCCGCCTATGTCGTGCTGGAAACGGACACGGCCGGGCTCGAAGGACACGGACTGACGTTCACGATAGGGCGCGGCAACGAGATCTGCGTCGCCGCGATCGGCGCGCTGCGCGAGCGGGTGATCGGGCTCGAGCTCGACTGGATCGCGGCGGATGCCGGGCGGTTCTGGCGCCACGTCACCAATGACAGCCAGCTGCGCTGGATCGGCCCGGACAAGGGCGCGATCCACCTGGCGACCGGCGCCGTCGTCAACGCGGTGTGGGATCTGTGGGCGAAGAGCGTCGGCAAGCCGGTCTGGCAGCTGGTCGCGGACATGACGCCCGAGGAACTTGTCCGCACGATCGACTTCCGCTACATCACCGACTGCATCACGCCCGACGAGGCGCTCGCACTGCTGACCAAGCGCGCCGAGGGCAAGGCGGAGCGCGTCGCGACGCTCAAGGCCGAGGGCTTTCCCTGCTACACGACGTCGGCGGGCTGGCTCGGCTATTCGGACGAGAAGCTCTACCGGCTGGCACGCGAGGCGGTCGATGCCGGGTTCGATCATATCAAGCTGAAGGTCGGGCGCGATCTGGACGACGATATCCGCCGGCTGCGGATCGCGCGCGAGGCGATCGGTCCGCACGCGAAGCTGATGATCGACGCCAACCAGATCTGGGAGGTCGACCAGGCGATCGAATGGGTCAACGCGCTCGCCTTCGCAAATCCGTGGTTCATCGAGGAGCCGACCAGCCCCGACGACGTGCTGGGCCATGCCAAGATCCGCCGCGGGATCGGATCGGTCAAGGTCGCGACCGGTGAGATGTGCCAGAACCGCATCCTGTTCAAACAGTTCATGGACGCGGGCGCGATCGACGTCGTGCAGATCGACGCGTGCCGTCTCGGCGGCGTCAACGAAGTGCTCGCGGTCCTGCTGATGGCGGCCAAGCACGACCTGCCGGTCTGTCCGCATGCCGGTGGCGTGGGGCTGTGCGAATATGTCCAGCACCTGTCGATGATCGACTATCTGTGCTTTTCGGGCACGCGCGAGGGTCGCGTGATCGAATATGTCGATCATCTGCACGAGCATTTCGTCGATCCCTGCGTCATCCGCGATGCCGCCTATATGCCGCCGACGCGGCCGGGCTATTCGATCGAGATGAAGCCCGAGTCGCTCGAACGTTATGCTGTGTCGGCTGAAGTGCGATACTGATCGCGTCATGATCATCGCCTCGACGCATGACTTCCGCGAAGCCGCCCGACGGCGGCTGCCGCGCTTCCTGTTCGATTATGCGGATGGCGGCGCCTATGCGGAGCAGACGCTGCGGCGCAATGTCGACGACCTCGCCGACATTGCGCTGCGCCAGCGCGTGCTGCGCGATGTCGCCGACATCGATCTGACGACGTCGCTGTTCGGGCGGACGATGGCGCTGCCCGTCGCGCTGGGTCCTGTCGGGATCAGTGGCATGTATCATCGGCGCGGTGAAACCCAGGCCGCCCGCGCGGCGACCACCGCGGGCGTGCCCTTCTGCCTGTCGACGGTTTCGATCTGCCCCTTGTCGGAGGTAAAGCAGGCGAGCGGCACGGGTGCGTTGTGGTTCCAGCTCTACGTGATCCGCGACCGGGCGTTCATGCGCGACCTGATCGCCACGGCGAAACGGATCGGCGCGGAAGCGCTCGTCTTCACCGTCGACATGCCGGTCCCGGGCGCACGGTACCGCGACGCGCATTCCGGCATGTCGGGCGCGGGCGCACCCCTGAAGCGCGTTCTGCAGGCGATGGGCCGGCCCGGCTGGGCGTGGGACGTCGGTCTGCGCGGACGGCCGCACAAGCTCGGCAATCTCGAACCCGTGCTCGGCAGCAACAGCGGGCTCAACGACTATATGGGCTGGCTCGGTGCGAACTTCGATCCGTCGATCGGCTGGGCCGATCTAGAATGGATCCGCTCGGCCTGGGATGGGCCGCTGATCATCAAGGGGATCCTCGACGTCGAGGATGCGCGCGAGGCGGTGAAGATCGGCGCGGACGGCATCATCGTCTCCAACCATGGCGGCCGCCAGCTCGACGGCGTGCTGTCGACCGCACGCGCACTGCCGGCGATCGCGGACGCGGTCCGCGGCCAGGTCACGGTGCTGGCGGACTCCGGCGTACGGTCGGGGCTAGACGTCGTGCGGATGCTTGCACTCGGCGCGGAGGGCGTGCTGCTCGGCCGCGCCTGGGTCTATGCACTGGCCGCGCGGGGCGAGGCCGGGGTCGACCTGCTGTTGACGCTGATCGAACGCGAGATGCGCGTCGCGATGGCGCTGACGGGCGTCCGCCGGATCGCCGATATCGATCGGACCATCCTGGCCTAGGGTTGCCGGAGATCGCCTGACCCTAGCCAGGGCTCGTCCGCGTCGGGGAGCGTCGGCGCGTTTGCGTATCTCTCCTCCTTCGGTACTCTGGCTCGTTACGTCCTGTGCGGCCAAAGCCGGCGAACGTGCGCTTTCGCCTAACGCTGTCATGCGCGTGCCGACGAGGTTTGGCGGCAATGGGCCTGCCCGGGCTCATCCCCTGTCAATCCGACGTCCGACGGTTCGCGCGGTCATGGCGCGAGCGGAACAACGGTATCCTGCGCGGCAACGATCTGCCAGCAACCGCGCCGGCCTACCCAGGTGTCGGTCCAGATGAATTTCCCGCGTCGGCCGTCACGCTTGGTCCATGTCTCGCTTCCCTGCGCAACGGCCGTCGTGCCGAAGAACCTGACCTGGACGTCGTTCGGGACGTTGCTCAGAAACGGGCCGGGGCCGTCCGCCGCCGCGGCAACCGCGGCGGTCTTGTCTAGGACCTGCCCATCGAACACCCATAAAAGATCATCCGCGAGAATCCGCTCGACGACGGATGTATCGCTGGTCGCGACGGACTTGGCCCAGTCGTCTTCGCTTGTCCGAGTGTATCGCTCAACCTCGGCGTTCGATGCAAGGATCGGTCCCGGACAGGGCGCCTGCTCGGTCTCATCGTGGACCGCCGCCGAGACCGGACCGCAAACTGCGAGCAGGATGGCGACCGTATGGCGATATGCAATCATGCCAGCGATGCTAATTCATCATAACACCAGCGCAACGATCCATGTTGGGTTACGCGTCGATTTGCCTGAAGACGTCGCTGCTTTGTCTAATCTCCAGCCTTAGACGGACCGAATGGACCGGCGAATGTGCAAGAGATCGCGAGAGAAGCAATAATGGGCGCCGTTACTTGTCGTTGATGCGCAATGATATTGAGTCGAACTGTCGGCCTGCCTTGGCCAGAAAGCTAAATCCGTCCTGGCGCAAGGTGCCCTGCCCCGCGTTACGCCGAGCGGGCCGCCTGCCAGGCTGCGACGAGCGCGCGGGCGCGCGTGCCGACGGTGGCGGCGCTGTCGCCGGGCTTGTAGAGCGCGCCACCGACGCCGATCCCCTCGGCACCCGCCGCCAGCCAATCGGCGAGATTGTCCGCCCCCGTGCCGCCGACTGCCCAGACACGGACGGTCTTCGGCAGGATCTCGCGCACCGCCTTGAGATAAGCGGGCCCGAACGCGACCGCGGGAAACAGCTTCAGGCGTCGCGCTCCCGCAGCGATCGCCTGGAACGCCTCGCTCGGCGTGACGAACCCAGGCATGGGCTCGAGCCCGAGTTCGACGCCGCGGGCGATGACGGCGGGGTTCGTGTTGGGCGTCACCATGATCGTACCGCCGGTCGCGGCCAGCGCCTCGACCGAAGCGATGTCGAGCACCGTCCCCCCGCCGATCGCGGCCCGATCGCCGAACGCCTGCTGCAGCATGCGGATGCTGGTCGCCGGGTCTGGCGAGTTGAACGGCACCTCGATCAGGCGGATGCCGGCGTCGACCAGCGCCTCGCCGATCGCCAGTACCTCGTCGGGTGCGACGCCGCGCAGGATGGCGACGATGGGCGCGGTGCCCGATGCGAGCAGATCATCGACGGTCATGGTGTCTCCAGCAAGGCAAGGCCGGCAAGCGCACAGGCTTCGCCGGTATGAACGGTAGCGCCAAGGCCGCGTGCCGCGAGCGCGCGGCCATAGCGGTCGGCGAGCGCCGGATCACCGATCAGCGTGATCGTGCCGGTGGCCGCGGGCAGGATCTCGGCGATCTCGGCACCGATGACCAGCCCGGACAGGAACCCCAGCGCCCAGCGGCCGCTGGCGCCCGTGCGCAGTTGCGCTGCCCGCGTCTCGAACAGCGCGCCGAGCAGATGCCCGCCCTCGGCGATGCGGTCGAGGCCAGCGTCGAACCCGATGGCTTCGTCCTCGGGCTCACCATCATCCGCCGCCGCACGCGTCAACGTCGAATGCCGCCGCAGCAGCGCGAACAGTTCGCCCGTCACGAAGGTCTGGAACCCGGTCACCCGGCCGTCCTCGACGGTCGCCCATTTGCTGTGCGTACCGGGGAGCGCGATCAGATGACGTCCGGATGCAAGCTCGGGCATAAGCGCCACCGCACCGAAGATCTGCGTCTCCTCGCCGCGCATCACATCGGGTGCGCCAGAGCCGCGCGTGCAGGCAAGCCCCGCGCCGATCGTGACGGGAATCCGGTCGACCATCGCGCGCGCCGATCCCGCCGCCCAGGTCGCCGGATCGGCAGGACAGTCGACATAGGGAATCTCGATCCAGCCGTTGCGCGACCCCACCATGCCGCAGAGATGGATCGCGCGCGGCTCCGATGTTTCGCGCCAGCCTGCGAGCGCGCCACGCAGCACTTGCTCGGGAGTCTGGCCGCCAAGGTCCCCGATACCGGGCCCCGCGACGCGATCGACAACCGCACCGTCCTCGATCCGGTAGAGCCGCAGGTTGCTCGTGCCCCAGTCGCCAGCGACGGTATAGCTCATCGACCGCGCCTGACGTGGCTGAGGGCGAATAGCGAACCCGCTGCGATCGCCCGATTGGGCGAGATCAAACGCTTTTCCAGAACCGGGCTCCCATTCGCGGCCGACGCTGACCCGCGCGACGCCTATTACTAATCCTATAATTATGTGCGACGAAGAAGCAATTGTCTCACCGGTTCCGCGTTGGACCCGCCTGGCCTACGTTCAATTCGGCCTGACGCACCTGATCTGCAACGAGAATGACCGACAGGGGAGGAAAACATGGGCAAGCTATTGATGGCCGCGCTCGCGGCGGCGACGAGTGTGCTAAACGTCGGCACCGCCGATGCCCGCCCGCGCTGGACCGAGGCGCAGGCCAAGGCCTGGTACGCGAGGCAGCCTTGGCTGGTGGGCGCGAACTACACCCCCGCCTCCGCGATCAACCAGCTCGAAATGTGGCAGGCGGCGACCTGGGATCCCAAGCGGATCGATCACGAGCTGGGCCTCGCCCAAGCGATCGGGATGAACACGATGCGCGTGTTCCTCCACGACCAGCTCTGGGTCCAGGATCCCGAAGGCTTCAAGCGCCGCATCGACGCGTTCCTGACGATCGCGCACGCGCACGGCATCCGCCCGCTGTTCGTGCTGTTCGACAGCTGCTGGGATCCCGATCCCAGGCTCGGGCCCCAGCATCCGCCTATTTCCGGCGTCCACAATTCGGGCTGGGTGCAGGGTCCGGGCCTGCCGGGGTTGCGCGACCGGAGCCGCTACCCCGCGTACAAGGCCTATGTGCAGGGGATTGTCGGGGCGTTCGCGAAAGACGACCGCATCCTTGGCTGGGATGTCTGGAACGAACCCGACAATGGTGCCGACCAGTATAAGGGCCAGGACGGCAAGGAGCCGCTCGTCCGCGCGCTTCTCGCGCAGGCGTTCGACTGGGCTCGTGACGCCGACCCGTCACAGCCGCTGACGTCGGGCGTGTGGCAGCATGACGACTGGACCCCGACCGGTGGCAAGCTGTCGCCGATGGAGACGCTCCAGCTGGGCCAGTCCGACGTCATCAGCTTCCACGATTACAGCTGGCCCGAGACGTTCGAGGCGCGAGTGCGTCAGCTGCTGCCGTACAACCGGCCGATCCTGTGCACCGAATATATGGCGCGCGGCAACGGATCCACGTTCGATGGCTCGCTGCCGATCGCCAAGCGCTACAATATCGCGATGATGAACTGGGGGTTCGTCGATGGAAAGACGCAGACGCGGCTGCCTTGGGACAGCTGGAAAAAGCCCTATGTGATGGAGGAGCCGACGATCTGGTTCCACGAGGTCTTCCGCGCCGACGGCACGCCGTATCGCAAGGCGGAAACTGACCTGATCCGCCGCCTGAGCGCGGCACCAAAGACCGTGGTTCCCGGCGAGCCCGGCGCACACCGGCGCTGACGCCGTCGGGTCTCAGGGCAGTAACGACGCCGCGCGACCCCAGCCGTTCGGCGTACGACCCAGATCGAGCTCGAGCGTCCCGCCCTGCAGGATCGTGGCCTGCGACACGAACGGCGTGTCGAGCGGTTGCCCGTTGAGCCGCGCCGCGCGGATGTAGCGCGTCCCCGCCCCCTGCCCGCGCGCGACGATCGTGAAGGTCCGCCCGCTCTCGAGCGTGATCCGGCTCCGCGGCTGGTGCGGCGCGTGGAGGTAATAGAGGTCGCTGCCGAGCTTCGGGAACAGACCGAGGCGGTTGAACACGTAATGCGAACTCATCGCGCCGCTGTCTTCGTCGCCGGGATAGGCGTCCGCGGTAAACCGCCGGAAGACGATATCGGCATATTTGCTCGCCAGGTCGGGGCGCCCGACCTCGCTGAACAGCCAGGGCGTCGAGAAGGACGGCTCGTTGGTAAAGTCGATCAGCCCCGCATCGAACGCATGCTGCAACCGCCGCGTGAACGCCGCGCGCCCACCCATGATCGCGACCATGCCCGGAACGTCGTGGACCGCAGCATAGGAGTAGATCCAGCCGGTCCCCTCGTAAAAGCCGAAATTGGCGTGCGTCTTGCCGTCCCAGCCGCGCTTGGGGTCGTTCGGCTGGAACCGGCCATCGGCGAAGCGCGGGCCCACAAACCCGGTATAGCCGTCGCTCGCCGCGCGCGGATCCCAGACGTTGCGCCAGTTGCCCGCACGCGTCCTGAGCAGCGCTGCCTCGGCTGCATGCCCCGTGCCTGCCGCGACCTTCGCCGCGTAATAGTCGTTGAGCGCCATGCCCATCGTCGCCGATCCCGAGCGCGACCGCTGCGGCGTCCCCTCGGGGCTGCGATCGTCGACCGCGAAATAGCCGTCGACCAGATAGCGCGGCCGGCGCCGCTCGAACGCGTTGAACAGGACGACGTTCGCCGCCTTCTGCCAGTCGACGCCGGGAACACCGCGCAGGAACCCCTCGCCGATCACATTGTCGACCTCGTCGCCCGCTTGGCCGACATGGAAGTTGCGCCCGGCGATAAACGCGGTATCTGCCGCGCCATAGCGTACCCACGTCCGCACGAACGATCCGATCACGCCCGCATAGACGCTGGGCCGGATCAGCGACATCAGCGGATAGACCGTGTGGTACGTGTCCCACAGCGTATAGTGATCGTCGTAAAGCGGCGACGCGCGCTCGCTGTCCGCCTGGTCCTGCGTCCGGTCGCGCGGCTGGATGACGCTGTGGTAGAGCGCGGTGTAGAAGCGCCGCCGTTCCGCCGGGCCGACCCCGTCAATCGTGATCCGCCCGAGCGCGTCGTTCCACGCCTTCCCCGCAGCGCTGCGGACGGCGGCCATATCCCAGCCGGGCAGATCCTGCGCGAGCAGCGCTTCGGCGCGTGCCGCGCTGGCGAAGGAGACCGCGATCTTCATCGAGACGGGCGCGCGACCCGCGCTGCCGAACGTCCACCAGGCGCGCAGCGGCTGGTCGGCGGGCGCGCTTGCGCGCGTCGCGCCGGGGGTGCGGACGTTCGCACGTTCGATTCCCCATGCGGTCGGCTTCGCGTCGACCCTGGCGACGAACCAGATATCGACCTCCGCCTGCGACCAGTAATGCCGGGTGCGGACGCGACCGACGATTTTGCCCTGCTCGGGAAACAGCGTCACCTCGGATCCCGCGGTGCCGAGCTCGCCCATGATCTTGCGCGTCACGTCGAACAGCAGATGCGCGTCGCCGCTGTTCGGAAAGGTGAAGCGGTACAGCGCGGCGTGATGCGCGGGCGCGATCTCGACGTCGGTGTCATAGCGCGCGAGCGTCACGCGGTAGCTGTTCGCCCGAGCGCGCTCGTCGCGCTTGGGCGAGAGATGCTCCGCCTCGGTCGTCGCGAGCGGCCCCGTCTGCGGCGAGACGAGGAACGTGCCATAGCTCGGCACCCGCCCGACCCCTGCGTATGCAGTTGCGCGAACCCGCTCAGCGGTGCGGCGCGGTCATAGCCTGCATTGCTGGTCGCCGCGGTGATCGTGTTCGGGCTCGGGTGGATCGAGCCTGCGGGGAGCGTCGGCCCCGGGATCGTGTCGCCCCGGTCGTCGTCCCCGGTACCGATCAGGGGATCGACATAGTCGCTGAGCGGCAGCGGATCGCGACCCGCCCCAGGTGTGGCCAGTGCAGCCGCGGCCAGCGCCACGCCGACCCCGACGACGCGCAGCACCGTGCACGCCGCCGCGCCGCGCCGCGCCGTCATCGCTTCGCCGGAGTCGCACGCGCCTCCGCGGTCAGGACGAGTTCGGCCGCGAGCAGCGCGCCCTCCTGATCCTGCGCCACCGACGTGCGTTCGACCAGGTCGGTCACGAACTGCGGCCCGAACGGCAGCGGCACCTTCGAACAATCGAGATAGCGCGTCCCCTTCTTGTCCGCGATCAGCAAGTGGTTGCCGCCCGGGCGCCCCGCGATATCCACATATTTGCGCAGCTCGATATAGCCCTCGGTGCCGAGGATGAAGAGGCGACCGTCGCCCCAGGTCGACAGGCCGTCAGGTGTGAACCAGTCGACGCGGACATAGCCCGCACCGCCATCACCACTCAGCATCATGTCGCCGAAATCCTCGAACTTGGGATGCGCGGGATTGCCGAAATTGCCCGTCTGCGACGCGAGCACCTGCGCGCGCTTGCTGCCCGTCAGATAGACGAACTGGTCCGCCTGGTGGCTGCCGACATCGGTCAGGATGCCGCCGTTGCGCGCCGGGTCCCAGAACCAGTCGGGACGGCTCGACGCGGACAGCCGGTGCGGCGCGAGGTTGATCGTCTGGATCACGCGCCCGATCGCGCCGTCATGGACGAGCTGCCCCGCCATCACCGCGGCGGGCACCTCGAGCCGTTCGGAATACATGATCGCGAACTTGCGTCCCGTCTCGCGGATCGCGCGGCGGACATCGGCGAGCTGCTTGAGCGTCACGACCGCGGCCTTGTCGCTCAGATAATCCTTGCCCGCGCGCATCACGCGAATGCCCAGCGGCGCGCGCAGCACGGGGATCGCCGCGCTGCACACCAGCTTGATCGCGCGGTCGTCGAGGATCTCCTGCTCGGACCGCGCCAGCTTGATGTCGCCATAGCGCTTGCGGAACATCGCGATCTGCTTGGGATCGGTCGCGTAGAAGGCGGTCAGGACGCCGCCGCCGCGGATCACCGCGTCGGTGATGCCATAGATATGGTTGTGGTCCATCCCGATCACCGCGAACGGCACGCGGTATTTGGCCTCGGGCGCGGGCTTGGCCACCGCGCCCTCGGTCGGCGCGTCGCCGCGCGTGGCGGATTGCGCGAACGCGTCGGCGGCGAAGCCCGCGGCCAGTCCTGCGGTCAGTCCGAGCCCGAGAAGTCCCCGGCGGTTGGTGTCGCTCACAGCTCTATCCCCTTTCAGATCGCGACCAGGTTCGTCGGCCAGGTCATTGCTTGGTTGCGGTCCATCGCCTGCTCGCCGAGCAGCGACGCGACGCTCGCATGATAGGCCTGCCGCAACAGGCCGGGCAGCGGCTTGCCCGCGCGCACCGCCTCGCCAAAGCCGTCGAACTGCAGCATCGTCTCGTCATATTCGCCCCAGCCGAGCGACTCGCCGGGTGTCGTCACGGGCAGTTCGGGGAACCAGGTCGCGCCGCCGATCGGCACGGTGCGCTTGTGCCCGCGCGCGACGTCCTTGTGCATCCGTTGCAACGCCAGCACCTTGGCGGGCACTTCCTGATAGATGCGTCCCAGCTCCGGCTCGATCGTCCCCTTGCTGCCCTGGATCTGCTCCTCGCAGCCATAGCGCGCATTGTTGAGCAGCGAGGTGTAGATCAGCTTCCGCCCGCCGCTATATTCGTAGATCAGCGCGACATGGTCATAGACCTCGCGGCCGTCCTTCCAGAAACAGATGCTGCCCGACCCGATCACCCGCGTCGGCACCGCGTCGAGAAACCAGTTACCGACCTGAAGCTGATGCGTCGCGAGCTCGGTCATCAGCCCTGCCGACCGGTCGCGGTACAGCCGCCAGTTGATCTGCCGGTCGTTCGCATCGGCAGGCACCGCGCGGCGCCAGGCATTGTTGCGGTGCCAGCTCGCGCGGATCTGTGTCAGCGTGCCGATCTCGCCCGCGCGCGCGCGCTTCAGTGCGTTGAGGTAGGTCGGGTGGAACATCCGCTGATGCCCGATCTGAAGGATCTTGCCCGCCGCCTTGGCGTGCGTGATCATCGCGCCGCAATCGGCGATCGTCCGCGCCATCGCCTTTTCGCACCAGACGTGCAGCCCGGCGTCGAACGCGTCGAAGCAGAGCTTCGCATGCGTGTCGAGCGGCGTCGCGATGACCACCGCGTCGATCCCGCGCGCATCGAGCATCGCGCGGTGATCGGCAAAGCGCCGCGCGGTCGGCGCCCATTGCTGCGCCTTGACGAGGTTCGGCGCATAGCTGTCGCAGATCGCGACGACCGTGCAGTTGCGCGACTTGGCGATGTTCTGGATCAGCGCGCGGCCGCGGTCGCCCGTGCCGATCACGCCAAGCCGCACCGGGTTCGACTTGACCGGCTCGGCGCCCGCCGCCGCGGAGGCCGCGGACACCGCCCAGGGTGCGGCCGTCGCCATCCCCGCGCCCGCCGTCGCCGTCAGCACGCGATCGATGAACGATCGTCGTGAAAGGTTGAAATCCTTGTCGGTCATGCCGCTTGCATCCTTGCTGTGTCGTCGGTCCGCGCCGCGGCCTTGGAAAGATCGTACAGGAACCGCCGCGCCGGCGCCGCGTCGAGCAGGCGTCGCGCGCGCGCCGCATCGGCGACGAGCAGCGCGGTGCTCATCGCCTCCGCAGCGCCGCCGCTGCGATCGATCGCCACGGTACAGCGCGCCGCGGTCACGATCCCGCCATCGGTGGGGCGGATCATAGCCGCGCGCTCGGGGGCCTGCGTGCCCGCGCCAACCGTCGTCGAGATCGACAGCGCCTCGTCGACCAGCTCGACCTCGACGAGCACCGCGTCGGTGCACGACGGATCGGGGATCGCGAACGGCCACCCGCCGCCCAACGGATGCTCCCCGATCACCGCGATCGAGCTTTCACCCGCCGAAAGGCACGCGCAGACAACCCCCGCAGTGCGCAACGCGGCGCCCGCGCGGTCGAGCGCGAAGCCCTTGCCGAAGCCGCCGAAATCGAGCGCGAGCGGCCGGGTCGCAGCGATCCGCGCGGTGCTGCGGTCGAACACGAGATCGCCCCAGCCCGCCCCGGCGAACCGCCGATCGGCGGCCGGATCGAACAGGCCCAGGGTCAGCGCATGCGCCTCGTCGATCGCGACCAGCGCGTCGATCAGTACCGGATCGTCGATCGCGACGCCGTGCCCGGCGAGCAGTTCGTCGTTGAGCACGGTCGTCGGCGACGGCCGGTGGATCGTCAGCGCGTCGTCGACGCTTTCGATCGCCCGCCGTGCCGCGACCATCGCAGCCTCAGACCCTGCACCGAAGACGTGAAGCTCGATCCGCGTCCCCATCGCGACGAAGCGCTCGACCCGCGCGGCGATACCCACGTCAGGCCTTGACCTCCCAGCCGGGTTCGTACGCGACCGACCACAGCTTCATCGCCTCGGCACTGCTCGGCCTGCCGGTCGCGGGATCGACGGTCAGCACGCTGTTGGTGCGATAGGCCATGTTGCCCAGATGGCAGAGCGTCGTGCTGATATGCCCCTCGGTGATCGGCGAGTTGAGCGTGGTGGCCTTGCCGCGGATCACATCGACGAAATTGTTCGCGTGATAGACGTCGAGCACACCCTCGCCGACCGTGCCGGTCGTTTCCGAGGTTGCCTTGGCCATTACCTGCCGGATCGACTTGCCCGCCAGATCATAGAGTTCGAACCCGTTGCGATCGACCACGGCCGACCCCTTGGTGCCGAGCAGCAGCACGCCGCGGCCGCGGCCATAGGTCTGCATCGCGTTGCAGCTCTGCCCGTTCCAGCGGATCACCCGGTCGTTGTCGTAGTTCAGGTCGAGCGACAGCGAGTCGTACATCTCCCAGTCGTCGCCCGCGTGGAAGCGCTTGGCCCCCTTCGCCTCGACCTTCGTCGGATAGGTCAGGCCCATCAGCCAGCGCGCGATGTCGAGTTCGTGCATCGCGTTGTTGCACAGCTCGCCCGTTCCATATTGCCAGAACCAGTGCCAGTTATACGGCACCAGGTTCGACCGGTACGCCGCACGTGGCCGCGGGCCCTGCCACATGTCCCAGTCGAGCGTCGCGGGTGGTGCGACCTGCTGCCCCTTGCCGATCGATCCGCGATTATTGGCGTACCAGGTCTGCGCCTCGTACACGTCGCCCAGCTCGCCCGCCTGAACCAGTGCGAGCAGCTGCCGCGTCTCGGGGCTCGAACGCTGCTGGTTGCCGACCTGCAGCTGGCGCCCCGTGCTCTTCTGCGCGGCGATCATCGCCTCGCCCTCGGCCGGCGCAATGCCGATCGGCTTTTCGCAATAGACGTGATGGCCCGACTTCATCCCGTCGACCGCCAGCTTGGCGTGCCAGTGATCGGGCGTCGCGACGGTGATGATGTCGATCGCCTTGTTGTCGAGCAGCTTTCGATAATCGCCTTCGGTCCGCGGCGCGGCATGGCCCTTCGCGGCAAAGGCCGCCGCGCGCTTGGCCAGCACCGCCGAGTCGACGTCGCAGAAATGTGTGACCTCGACGTTCGGGACCTTGGTAAACGCGCTCATATGAGCCTGGCCGCGGCTGTTCACGCCAACGATCGCGACGCTCAGCCGGTCGTTCGCACCCTTGATCCGTGCATAGCTGCGCGCGGTCATCGCCATGCCCAGCGTTGCGCCCGCGCCCTTTATCATCGTCCGACGGTCCATCGCTTGATCCCCCTTAGAGTGTACGCAGCTTGATCGACCGGAACTCGACCCGGTCGCCATGATCCTGAAGCAGGATCGGCCCCTGCACGGCGTCGCCGAACCCGGCGATCCCGGCATATTTGCTTTGCGCCACCAGCGCGCGGAACGCCGGCGACCCGCGGTCATATTCGACCATCTTGAAGCCGTTCAGCCAGTGCTCGACACGCGCGCCGCGCACCACGATCACCGCCCGGTTCCATTCGCCCGGCGGATTGATCCGCTTGCCCGGGCTTGCCGGGTCGGACAGGTTCTTCGCCGCGATCAGATCGTAGAGCGAGCCGAGCGTCCGGTTGCCGTCGCGACCCATCTTCGCATCGGGATGCCGCGCATCGTCGAGCAGCTGATATTCCAGCCCCAGCGCCTCGCCCTTGCGCTTCAGCAGGCCGGCATCGACGAAATACTTGATCCCGCTGTTCGCGCCGGGCGCCAGCTTGAAATCGACCGAAAGCTCGAAATCGCGATATTCGCGGGTCGTGACGAGGTCGCCGCCGCCGCCGTCCACGCGCAGCACGCCGCCGGCCATCGTCCAGCCCGTCGTCGGAAACGCCGTCCCCTTCGCGCTGCGCCAGCCGGCACCTGTCTTGCCGTCCCACAGCAGTTTCCAGCCTTCGCGCTGCTCCTCTCCCGACAGCCGATTGCTCAGCCAGCCCTGTTGCGGCAGCGCGGTCGCGGGCATCGCGTAGCGCGCCGGCGTATCGGTGATGACGCGGACGTTGCGGAACCGTACCTCGGGGTGCCGCGCAGCGTCCGCGTCGGGGATCGCATGGACCTGGAATGCGATGAAGCCGCGCGCGTCGACATCGTCGACGGTATCGGTCGCGGGCACGCCGTTGATCCAGCTGCGCAGCCGCGTGCCGATCGCCTCGACACGGTAGTGGTTCCAGTCGCCCGAGCGGAAGGTCTGCCGCGCGGGCGCGTTGCGGCCGAGCGTGTACAGCCATTGCCGGCGCTGTTCGTCGTACATGCCCGCGCTCCACGCCCGTGCCGACGGATCTATCTCGACCTGATAGCCGTGCACGACGCCATTGCGATAATCGGGTCGGCTCTGTCCGCGGATCATCATCCCCGAATTGAGCGCAGGGTCGGTCTTCGCGTCGAACTCGACGATGAAGTCGCCATATTGGGCCTCGGACACGAGCCAGCTATTGGTCTTGCCGGGCTCGGCGCGCCCGATCAGCTCGCCATTCTCGAACGCGTAGGTCGCGTTGCCGCCGGTCGCTCGCCAGCCGGCCAGCCCCGCGCGCGGCGTCACGTCGCGCCATGGCGCTTTTGCCTGATCTGTGGAGGATTGAGACGCAGGGGCCGCATTGACCGACGTCTGCAGCAGCAACGGTGCGGCCGCCAAGGTCAGAATTGCGAGTGCTCGAACCATTCGCCTCCCCTTTTCTCTTTTCTGCGAGCACGGGCTGAGCAGCCCTATCCGGACAGGTCCGGTCGTCTCGCATCGTTTCACCGCCGACATGTCGCTGCCGTACGTCTCTCCAAAACCAACCCTAATTTGTGGTCGGGCCACATGCAAACAGATTGTAAGGCATTTTATCAATGTTTCCGCCGGTTCGGGGCTTACCGGACTTGACGATGCCGGTGTCCGCGCGATGTAGGGGACGGCGCCGACGTTCAGGCTGCCGTCTATCGAACGAGGAATGCAATGCAGGACGCTGAAGGCGGCGGTAAACTCTACCGCAAGATCGTGCAGGCGATCATGACGGACATCGCGGACGGCGTGTTTCAGGTCGGCGGTCGCCTGCCCGCCGAACGCGATCTGACGGAGCGGTTCCAGGTCAGTCGCCCGACGATCCGCGAGGCGATGATCGCGCTAGAGATGAAGGGCATGGTCGAGGCCCGCAAGGGATCGGGCGTGTTCGTGCTGGCATCGTCATCGAACGACTCGGAGCAGGAACTCGATATCGGCGCGTTCGAGATCACCGAGGCGCGCCGCCTGCTCGAAGGCGAAGTCGCTGCGGTCGCCGCGACCGAGATCACCGAAGAGCAACTCGTCGAGCTACGCGGTCTGCTGGCGCAGATGGATCAGGACGACACGATCGCGGCAGAGGACGCGGATCGCCGGTTTCACATCGCGATCGCCGAGGCGACCGGCAATGCGGTGATCATCTCCGCGGTGGCCGACTTCTGGGACATGCGCTTCCGCTCGCCGCTCGCGCGCGAGGTTCTGGCGAAGGCGGGAAGCCTCGGCACGGAGAACCGCATGGCCGAGCACGGCCGGATCCTGACCGCGCTGGAGGCCCGCTCGCCGGTCGATGCGCGCAACGCGATGCGCGATCACCTTGCGCGTGTGATCGACCACCTGCTCGACGTCACCGAGACCGAAGCGGTCGAACGCGCGCGGGCCGCGACCGTCCAGCGCCGCCGCGCCCTGGCGCGACGCTCGGTCTGACCCGCCCCCGCGTCTAGAAGTGCATGCTGTCAAATCGCGGTTACGGATGCGCCTCAAAATATTGGTCAAACTAATTGTCTGACCAAATGATTCCATATTGTCATATTTCTGCGGCCCTGATACCTGACGACCTACGTCGACCCTAGAAAACTGGGGCGGCACAATGTCGGGCCGCGCCGACTCAGCGCGACCGGCCTATCGGGAGAGGGTCCTTGAGCCAGAAGAGCTTCGATAAGCGCATGCTGCTTATCTCGACGAGCGTCATCGGTCTGTTAATCGCCGCGCCGGCAATGGCCCAGCGAACCGCAGGCAGCCAAGTGCCGCAACCGGCAGACAGCCAGACCAGCACGTCCGATCCCGTCGACCCAACCCAGGCCACGTCCGAGCCGGAAAACGCCGATATCGTCGTGACCGGGTTCCGCGCCTCGCTGAACAACGCACTCAACCAGAAGCGTAACGAGACCGCCGCGATCGACAGCATCGTCGCAGAGGATATCGGCAAGTTCCCCGATTCCAACCTCGCCGAGTCGATGCAGCGCATCCCCGGCGTCGCGCTGTCGCGGGGTGACGGCGGCGAGGGCCGCAACATCTCGGTCCGCGGCCTCGGCGCGCAGTTCACGCGCGTCCGCATCAACGGCATGGAAGGCGTGTCGCAGGTCAGCGGCACCGACATTCGCGGCGGCGTCGCGACCGGCCGTTCGTTCGACTTCGTGACCTTCCCGACCGAAATCTTCTCGGCACTGTCGGTCCGCAAGACGCTGTCGGCGGATGTCGAGGAGGGCTCGCTCGGCGCGACGGTCGACCTGCGCGCGCCCAAGCCGTTCGACCAGAAGAAGAGCTTCGTGCTCACCGGCACCGCGCGCGGCATCTACAACGACATAAGCAAGAAGGCCGATCCGCGCCTGTCCGCGCTGGTCTCCAAGCAGTTCGGCGACACGTTCGGCATCCTTGGAAGCATCGCCTATTCGAAGCGACATATCGCCGAATATGCCTATTCGGCCGCCGATGTCGTGCCGACCACGGTCTATGGCCAGGCGCAGCCTGCGGGCACCGCGAACGCCGGCGTGATCTTCCCCTTCTGCACCCCGGTCGGCTACAGCTTTCGCGGGGCCGCGACGAACAGCCCGATCGCCGGCTATGCCCAGCCGAACGGAACGCCGATCGGCGCGGACGCCAATAATTGCAGCACCGGAAATCCGCGCACGAGCACGGCGGCGGCCTATGATTATGTCATGAGCCGGACCGGGGTGAATGGTCGTCCGGGCGGCGGCGTCTATCTCCCCCGTCTGCCGCGACCCGCGAAAAGCGACCAGGAACAGCAGCGTCTCGCGGGCACGCTGACGCTGCAATGGAAGCCTGGCGACAATACCGACATCTCGCTCGACGGCCTGTATTCGCGGTTTAAGGTGGATCGGCTCGACACCTATTTCGATGCACGCTCGTTCGGGCGCGCGATCTCGAACAACGGCCAGCCGCTGACGTCAGTCCGCGAGATCGAGGTCGATGACAATGGGTCGCTGATCCACGGGCTGTTCGACGGCGTCGATCTGCGGTCGGAGATGCAGCAGGAGAAGTTCACCTCGACCTATCGCCAGGTCAATCTGAACCTCGACCACCGCTTCTCCGACACCGTCCGGGTCTATGGTCTGGCCGGCATCAACCAGTCGCGGCTCGACGTCGACCGCCTGCAGGTCGCGATCGATGCCAATGACACGCGCGACTTCTCTATCGACTTCCGCGACAATCCCGACATTCCGAAGATCGGCTACGGGATCGACACGACCAATCCCGCGCTCTTCCAATATGGCCCGCCGCTCGCCAATGGCGACCAGCGCGGCCAGCTGTCGAACTTCATCCGTCGCAACACGATCACGAGCAAGACCTTCGAACTCAACGGCGAATGGGAGGCCGCACCCGACTTCACGCTGCAGATCGGCGGTCAGTATCGCACCAACAAATATACCGCGCGCGAGCGGCAGCTCGCCACCAACACGCCGCTCGCGCTCCCGTCGGGCGTGACGCTCGCCAGCCTCACCACCGTGACGACTGGCATCGGCAGCAACCTCGACGGGCTGTTGCAGGATTTCGTCTCGATCGATCCCGAGAAGTTCCGCGACGCGGTCGGGCTCGACAACTATGTCTATTGCAGCCTCGAATGCGCCAAGGGCACATATGGCGGCGTCGATGAGAATTATGCCTCGGGCTATGCGATGGTGAAGTTCAACACCGCCAATTCGCTGCCCTTCGCGCTGCGCGGTGACGCGGGCGTACGATACGTCCATACCAAGCTCGACACCTATGGCCCGATCACCTCGGCAGCGCCCGCGGGGTCGCTCTATCCCTCGCGGTTCGTGATATCAGAGGTCGGCCGCAGCTATGACGACTGGCTGCCGTCGGCGAACCTCGCGCTCGACATCACGCCCGACCTGATCGCGCGCGCCTCGGTCGCGCGCGTCATGTCGCGGCCAGCCTATGGCCAGCTGATCCCCGCAGGCTCCGCGAATCTCGTCATCCAGACTGCAACCTTCAGCAATCCCTTCCTCGAACCGATCCGTGCCAACACGTTCGACGCGGCGCTCGAATGGTATTTCGCCAAGGGCTCGCTGATCTCGGTCGCGTATTTCTACAAGAATATCGAGAGTTACATCCAGACGACCAGCCAAGCGGTCGCGTTCCAGGATATCGGCCTGCCGCTGACGCTGCTCAACGGAACGCAGTTGCGCCCGACCGACGTGTTCACGGTGCAGCGCAGCAACAACACGGAAGGCGGGCCGCTGCGCGGGTTCGAGGTCAACGTCCAGCTGCCCTTCACCTTCCTGCCCGGTGCGCTGCGCAATTTCGGCGCGCTCGGCAACTTCACGCGGGTCCGGTCGAACATCAACTACGTCATCTCGCCGACGCTGTCCCGGACCGCGCCGCTGGTCGGGCTGTCGCCCGAAACGGCAAGCGGGACGCTATATTATGAAGACGACAAGTTCAGCATCCGCTCGACGGTCAACTATCGCGCGGCCTTCCTGACCGCCGTCCCCAGCGGCTCGGTCGACGCGGATTCGACCGCCAATGCGAGTTCGATCTTCGTCGACGCCTCGGCCTCGTACAACCTCAACGAGCATATCAAGTTGATCGCCGAAGTATCGAACATCACTGACGAAACCAATCGCCTGACCGTCGACACGGTGCGTCAGGACCCGCTCTACACCTCCTATTTCGGCCGCACCTACGCGCTCGCGGTCAATTTCCAGTTCTGAGGACTTCACGTTTCTGGTCGATATCGGCGCCCCCCCCCCCGGCCGATGTCGACCCGATCTCCGGGTGCGCTGCACGTCACGTGCGACGCACCCGGTTCTTTCTTTGACGACGGTGCCGACGGCGCGCCGCACGGGTCCGGGCCTTCATCGTCACACACGCACTGAACACATATTTCAGGGACCGGGCCTCATGATCGTGCCATCCATTCTTCTCGCGCTTGCAGCGTTGCAAACAACAGCGGCGCCCGCGGCGACCGCCGAGCATGTCGCGATCCAGGCCGCGGACATCGATCTCAGCGCGACCTTCTATCATGAGGCGTTCGGCCTGCGGATCATCCCGACGCCGCTTAAGAACCGCCGCTGGCTCGATCTCGGCAACGGCCTCGCGCTCCACATCCTCGACGGCCGTACGGCGCCGAAACCCTCGAACCGGAACGAGCATCTGGCGCTGCACGTCGACGATCTCGCTACCGTCATTGCCTGGCTGGACCAGCACGGACGCGTCTGGACCGACCTTGCGGGCACACCGCACACGATGCAGCTCCGGTTCGATGGCGTCCGCCAGATCTATGCGCAGGATCCCGATGGCTATTGGCTGGAGATCGGGGACGCACGCGGTGCTGCGCCACGATGACGTGGCAGCCGATCTCGACCGAGGGTATCGAGCGGCGCCTCTCTTGGCCGCCTGCCTTACCGGAGAGCCGAGCCCGCTGTTTGATCATTTTAGATTTGCGCTGCACCCCGGCCCCTGAAAGACATCAGCACGACACATAAACTGGTGTACGCTGCCCCTAGGCGCGGTGCGCCACAGGAGAGATCGCCATGTCGTTCGTTGTCAATGGAAACGCCGTCCCGGGACCGGCGGATCCCCGTGTCTCGCTGCTCGATCACCTCCGGGAGACGCTTCACCTGACGGGCACCAAGAAGGGCTGCAATCAGGGCGCGTGCGGGGCCTGCACGGTGCTGGTCGATGGCGAGCGGATCCTGTCCTGCCTCGCGCTGGCGGTCCAGTATGACGGACGTGAGATCACGACGATCGAGGGCCTGGCCGAGACCGCGGCGCTTCACCCGTTGCAGGCGGCGTTCATCGAGCATGACGGGTTCCAGTGCGGCTATTGCACACCCGGGCAGATCTGCTCGGCGATCGGCATGGCCGCGGAGGCCCGCCGCGGCGTGCCGAGCCATGTCAGCGCCGACCTCGCCGCCGACGTCATCCTGACCCGCGACGAGATCCAGGAACGGATGAGCGGTAATCTGTGCCGCTGCGGCGCGCATAACGGCATCATCGATGCGATCCAGGCGACGATGGCGCCAGCATCGACAGCCGAGACGAGCGCGGAGATGACGGCATGACGCCTTTCACTTACCTGCGTGCCGATACCGTGAACGATGCCGTACGACTGGGTGCGGGCGAAACCGCGGCCTTTCTCGGCGGCGGCACCAATATCGTCGACCTGATGCGTGAGACCGTCGCCCGCCACGAGACATTGGTCGACGTGACCCGCCTGTCCGCTGCGGTCACCGAGACGGCAGAGGGCGGACTGCTGATCGGCGCGGCCGCTACCAACACCGCGGTCGCCGAGCATCACGGCGTGCGAACGCGCTATCCCATGCTGTCGCGCGCGATCCTGGCGGGGGCGTCTGCGCAGATCCGCAACATGGCGACGGTCGGCGGCAACCTGCTGCAGCGTACGCGCTGTACCTATTTCTATGACACCGACGGATCGCACTGCAACAAGCGCGTGCCCGGTACGGGGTGCGATGCCCGCGAAGGGTTCAACCGCATCCACGCGATTCTCGGCGCATCCGATGCCTGCGTCGCGACGCATCCCTCCGACATGTGCGTTGCGCTGACCGCGCTCGACGCAGTCGTGCATATCGAGGGACGCGACGGCGCGCGGACGCTGCCCTTTGGCGAGCTCCACCGCCTGCCCGGCGATCGGCCCGACCTCGACACCGTGCTGGCGGCAGGCGAGCTGATCACGGCGATCGAACTGCCGCCGCTCGGTGTCGCGGCGCGCTCGACCTATCGCAAGGTACGCGACCGGGCGAGCTACGCCTTCGCGCTGATCTCTGTCGCGGCGGCGATCGAGATGGACGGCGACCGGATCGCCGACGTCCGGATTGCGTTCGGCGGCGTCGCGCACAAGCCATGGCGCGCGAAGAAGGCGGAGGCCGCGCTGCGCGGCGAACCGGCCAGCGAGGCCGCCTTCCGGGCGGCTGCGGCCGCGGAGTTCGCCGACGCGCGGCCGCTTCGCGACAATGCGTTCAAACCCGAACTGGCGACGCGAACGCTGGCCGCGGTGCTGGCCGAGCTGGCGAAGGGAGACGTGGCATGAGCATCATCGATACCGCAAAGCAGGCGGCGCAGGGCCTGATGCAGGGCGCGATGGAGAAGCTCGTTCCGCTGGCACCCGACAGCTGGATCCCCGGCGGCCGGCCCGATCCGCTGATCGCGCACAAGCACGGCCTGATCGGCACGCCGGTATCGCGCCTCGACGGCGCGCTGAAGGTCAAGGGCGAGGCAGGTTTTGCCGCGGAGTTCCGCTTCGACGACATGGCCTATGCGGCACTCGCCTATGCGACGATCCCGCGCGGCCGGATCACGGCGATCGACAGCGCGGCCGCGGACGCCGCGCCGGGTGTCGTCCTGGTGATGACCCACCTCAACGCGCCACAGATGAACACACCGGGCGTGTTCGGCTCGTCGCCGACCGCGGTGGGCCCCGCCGACCTGCCGATCCTGCAGGACGACCGCATCCACTGGAACGGGCAGCCGATCGCCTGCGTCCTAGCGGAGACGCAGGAGCAGGCCGATCATGCCGCGTCGCTGCTCCGCTTCACCTATGACGCGGAGCCCTCGACGACCAGCCTCAAGGGCGCGAAGGCGAACGGCATCGAACCGGGCCTGTTCATGGGCCAGCCGCTGCACAACCGGATCGGCGATGCCGACGCCGCGCTGGCCACGGCGCCGCATGTCGTCGATCAGGTCTATCGCACCCCGCGCCACAACCACAATCCGATCGAACCGCATGCCGCGACGATCGCATGGATCGACGGCGTGCTGGTGATTCACGACGCGAGCCAGATGGTCACCGCACAGGCGCAGACGATCGGCGAGGTCTTCGATCTCAAGCCCGACAAGGTCCGGTTGACCTCGCCCTATGTCGGCGGGGGTTTTGGCTGCAAGGGCTTGTGGGATCACCAGATCATCGGTGCCGCCGCCGCAAGGATGGCAGGCCGCCCGGTGCGGATCACGCTGTCGCGCGAGGGTGTGTACCGCGTCGTCGGCGGGCGATCCCTCACCGAGCAGCGGGTGGCGATCGGCGCGACGGCGGAGGGCCGCTTCGATGCGCTGGTCCATACCGGCCTGTCGATCATGACGCCGCACAACAACATGCCCGAGCCGTTCATCCTCGGCACGCGCGCCGCCTATGCCTGCCCCAATATCAGCCTGCAGGTCGATATCGCGCGGATGAACATGCTCGCCAACACCTTCATGCGCGCGCCGGGCGAGGCGGTCGGGACCTTTGCGCTGGAATGCGCGGTCGACGAGCTGGCGGTCGAGCTGGGCATCGACCCGGTCGAACTGCGGATCCTGAACGAGCCGGACAAGGACCCGACCTCGGGCCTCGCCTTCTCGTCGCGCCATATCGTCGAGGCGTGGCGCAACGGTGCGGATCATTTCGGCTGGGCGGATCGCAACCCTGAACCGGCCACGCGCCGCGATGGCGAATGGCAGATCGGCATGGGCTGCGCGACCGGGACCTATCCCTATTACCGGATGCCCGGCGCACAGGCGCGCATTACCCTCACACGCGACGGCGATGCCGTGCGCGCGTTGATCGAGGTCGCGGCGGCGGAAATGGGCATGGGGACATCGACCACCACCGCGATCGTCGGCGCGGAGCGTCTCGGTCTATCGCTCGATCAGGTCGAGGTCGGCTATGGCGACTCCTCGATTCCGGGCGCGATCATGGCGGGGGGATCGCAGCAGACCGCGGCGATCGGTGCGGCCGTCATCGCGGCGCATAACGCGCTGGTCGTCGAACTGCTCAAACTGGCCGGCAACGACTCACCCCTCGCGGGGCTGTCAGCGGATACGGTCGGCAGTGAGGATGCCGGGCTGGCGAAGATCGACGATCCGACACAGCGTGAAAGCTACGCATCGATCCTGACGCGCGCGCAGCGCGACAGCGTCACCGTCACCGCGGCGGCGTCGCAACCGCTCGAACTGATGCACTGGTCGATGCACTCGCACAGCGCGATCTTCTGCGAGGTGCGGGTCAATGCGGTTACCGGTGAGACACGGGTCAGACGGATCCTCGGATCGTTCGATTGCGGCCGGATCCTCAACCCCAAGACGGCGAAGAGCCAGTTCCGCGGCGGGATCATCATGGGGCTCGGCATGGCGCTGATGGAGGAGACGCAGTTCGACGAACGCAACGGTCGGATCATGAACCCCAGCCTCGCCGAATACCACATCCCCGTGCACCTCGACGTTCCGGAGATCGACGTCATCTGGACCGATATCGCCGATCCCCACACACCGATGGGTGCGCACGGGATCGGCGAGATCGGCATCACCGGCGTCGCGGCGGCGGTCGCCAATGCGGTCTACAACGCCACCGGCAAGCGCGTCCGCGATCTGCCGATCACCCTCGACAAGCTGCTATAGGGTGGCCCTTTAGGGGACGCGCAACACGCGCCGGTCGGGCAGTCGCCGACCGGGGCTGTGCGGTCCCCCCGCCGCGTTTCGAACCGTTTGCGGCACCGAACGCCCCCGTGCGAACAACGGCGCACCGGCGACGGGTGCATGGATCGCCCGCGCCCGTGTCTCGCTACCGGATTCGGAACGTCGTCATATTCTGCCGCGACAACGCCCCTCCTTACCGCCGTGCCGGGATCTAGCGGCTGCTCGCGCGTTACAGCTTGCTGCCCTCCTCCTCCCCCACGCCAACGGAAGATCTCATTATGTCCGACCAGACCGACAGCCCCGTCCTGCAGCCCGTCAAGATCGGCGATCTGCGACTGCAGAACCGTATCGTCATGGCGCCGCTGACGCGCAGCCGCTCGAATGACGACGGTGTCCCGCCCGACTTTGCCGCCGACTATTATGCGCAGCGTGCCGATGCCGGCCTCATCATCAGCGAAGCGACCAACATCTCGTCGCAGGCGCGCGGCTATGCGATGACGCCCGGCATCTGGTCGGACGCGCAGGTCGCCGCATGGACGCCGATCGTCGAGGCCGTCCACCGGCGTGGCGGAGCGATCTTCCTTCAGCTGTGGCACACCGGCCGCATCTCGCACCCCGATCTCCATGACGGTGCGCTCCCCGTCGCGCCGTCCGCGATCAAGGCGGAGGGCCAGGCCTTCACGAACGACGGGATGAAGGATTTCGTCACCCCGCGCGCGCTGGAGACGGACGAGATCCCCGCGATCGTCGAGGATTACCGCCGCGCTGCCGAACAGGCGAAGGCCGCGGGGTTTGACGGCGTCGAGGTCCATGCCGCGAACAATTATCTGCTCGAACAGTTCATCCGCGACAGCACCAACCAGCGCACCGACATCTATGGCGGCTCGATCGAGAACCGGCTGCGCTTCCCGCTCGACGTCGTTCGCGCCGTGGTCGATGTCTGGGGTGCAAACCGCGTCGGGATCCGCATCTCGCCCGCGACGACCGAGCCCGGCAAGACCCCGCTCGACAGCCAGGTCGGGCGGACCTTCGACACGTTCGTCGATGCCCTGTCGGAGATCGGGCTGCTGTACATCCACGATATCGAAGGCGTGACCCAGCAGACGCGCGACGTGCCGGACGGCGTCGACTTCCAGGCGCTGCGCAAGCGCTTCTCGGGCGCGTACATCGCCAACAACCAGTATACGCTGGAGCTTGCCGAAAAGACGCTGGCAGAGGGCAATGCCGACCTGTTCAGCTTTGGTCGCCCCTTCCTCGCCAATCCCGATCTCGTCGACCGGCTGCGCACCGGCGCGCCGCTGGCCGAGGCGCCCAAGCAATATTGGTATGGCGGCGGCGCCGTCGGCTATTCGGACTGGCCCGGCATTAACGGGAAGATCGAACTCTCGTAATCCGGCAGAGCGTCTGAGGTGACCGAGGGGACGCGGGGCAGGCACACATCGTGCCGCCCTCGTCCCCGATCAGCCACAGCAGCGCTTGTGCTTTTTCCCCGACCCGCAAGGGCACGGATCGTTGCGGCCGACTTTCGATGCCGCCGTCGCCGATGCGTCGGGTGACGACGGGCCGGCGACGCTCACCTGCGCGGCGTACAGGCGCTGGACGGCGTCGGTCAGTTCGGCCGGCGCCCGGTCCTGAAGCGCGTTGATCTCCACGCTGTCGAGGTCGCTCTCATTGCCCGCGACCGCGATCAGCGTTGCCAGCTGCGACCACGGGGCCGCCCTTGCGGGGTCGTCGGCCAGCGCGTTCCAGGCCTCGGGGCGCAGCGCGACCGCATCGGTCAGGCCGTCGATCCAATATTCCCACAGAACTTCGCCATCACGCTCGTCGACGTCGAAGATCGGCTGAAGCTTGCCGCGGGCAAGGTCGCGCGCGATCTCATCACGTCGTGCCGCCACCGCATCGGCGAACCATTGCACGTCGAGCGGATCCTCGAAGGGCGGCGTGCCGTCGGTCTCGCTTCCCCAGATCACCGTCATCCACTCGCCCGGCGCGATCGCCTCCGGGGAGATCAGCAGCCCGGTGAGGAAGCCGTCGAGCTCGGTGAGCAACATCGGTTCCTCGACGGCGAGATCGGCGAGCGCACCATCGAGGCGCCGGAAGCGTGAAGGGAATCGTTTCACAGGCTGAGCGCGCGGCGGCGCATCTCGGCCTGCGCCATCTCGCGCAGCGGGGTCGCCTCGCCCGCAGCGAAAATGTCCGCGAGGTCGAGCAGATCCTCGTCGCCAAGAGCATTCACCGAGGCCTCGACGGCCACGAGGCGATCGAGCGCGCGCGCCGTTACCATCCCCTGGCGCTTGGTTCGTATTTTGAGCATCGCCGTCCACTAGCAGAACCGGTCAGGATTTACAGGCGCAGACCACATTGATGATCCGGCACGCATCGACGTGCGGGTGGCAGACAACCGGCGCACCGCATCGCAATCGCGAAAATTGTCGTACGCTCCAAACCGTCCCTGCCCTGACCACTCTATAATCAAGCTGACCTTGATGGGCGGTCCCCCGATTCCGCGCTTGTCGGCCAGATCGGCGTGACGTGTGAGATTGAGACGACGGCAAATGGCCGCCGTGTTGTTTGAGCTATTGATTTACATGATGCAGCACAAAGGAATCCGTTGATGTTGGCAAAGATCCTCGGCGGCGTCTCGTCAGACGTCCTCACGTCCGAATTGGCGCGCCTCGAGAGCATGTTTGCCGATGGTGACTTTTCGCAACGGGCGAATACGTCGCTCGCCAACGGCCAGACCCAGACGGTGCTTTGCGCGATCAACCAGATGCTCGATCGCGCGCTGCGCCCGGTTGGCCAGTTGAGCGCCCGGATCGACGACTGGAGCGCTGCGCATGACAAGGGCGATATCGACGCCATCCTGCCGGTCGACGAGTTTCACGGGACCTTCGCGGTCATGGCCAAGCGGCTCAACCTTCTGGTCGGCAGCCACATCGCGGTCAAAAGAACCGCGATGGCCTGCGTCAGGGAATTCAGCGAGGGTAATTTCGCCGCCCCGCTGGAGCGTTTCCCCGGCAAGAAGGCGTTCATCAACGAAACGATCGAGACGCTGCGCGCAAATCTGCAGGGCCTGATCAGCGAACTGAACCACATGTCCTCCGAGCACGACAAGGGCGACATCGACGTCATCGTCGCAGCCGACCGGTTCAAGGGCGACTTCGTCACCATGGCGCGCGGCGTCAATACCATGGTCGCCAACCATATCGCCGTGAAGAAGAAGGCGATGGCCTGCATCAAGGCGTTTGGCGAAGGCAATTTCGACGCGCCGCTCGAAGCCTTTCCCGGCAAGAAGGCGTTCATCAACGACACCGTCGAGACGCTGCGTCGCAACCTGCGCGATATCATCGGCGAGGTGGAACGGCTGATCAAGGCATCGACGGCGGGCGAGCTCGGCCAGCGCGGTGACGAGACGCGCTTCGTCGGGGATTTCGCCGGACTGGTCTGCGGGATCAACGCGATGCTCGACGCGACGCTGCTGCCAATCGAGGAGGGCAATCGCGTCCTGAACCTCGCCAGCGTCGGCGACCTGCGCGAGATGGTCGAGATCCCTTGCCAGGGCGACCACCGCCGCATGAAGGATTCGATCAACGTGCTGGTGGACAATCTGCGGGTGAGCGCCAGTCTCGCCGACAAGATCGCCGACGGTGATCTGAGCTTTGCACATCAGCCATTGTCCGACCAGGATACGCTTGGACAGGCGATCGTGCGGATGGTCGACAATCTTCGGGTAAGCGCCGACCTGGCCGACAAGATTGCCGATGGCGATCTGGCGGTGTCGCACCAGCCCATGTCCGACAAGGATGTCCTCGGCCAGGCGCTCGTGCGGATGATCGAGCAATTGCGCAACGTCGTCGGCAAGGCCAGCGGCGCCGCCGACAACGTCTCGGCCGGAAGCCAGGAGCTGTCGGCCAGTTCCGAGCAGGTCTCGCAAGGCGCGACCGAGCAGGCGGCGGCTGCCGAAGAGGCGTCTTCGGCGATGGAAGAGATTGCCGCCAACATCAAGCAGAGCGCGGACAATGCCGCGCAGACCGAAAAGATCGCCCGCCAGTCCGCGAAGGACGCGGAACTCAGCGGGATTGCGGTCCAGCGCGCGGTCAACGCTATGCGCACGATCGCCGAGAAGATCGGCATCGTCCAGGAGATTGCCCGGCAGACCGATCTGCTAGCACTGAACGCCGCCGTCGAGGCTGCGCGCGCCGGCGAACATGGCCGCGGCTTTGCCGTCGTCGCGTCGGAAGTCCGCAAGCTCGCGGAACGCAGTCAGGTCGCGGCGGCAGAGATCGGATCGGTCTCGTCGCAGACCGTCGCAGCGGCGACCGAAGCCGGCGACATGTTGACCAAGCTGGTGCCCGACATCAGCCGCACCGCCGAACTCGTCGCCGAGATCAGCGCCGCATGCCGCGAACAGGATATCGGCGCGGCACAGATCAACGAGGCGATCCAGCAGCTCGACCTGATCAGCCAGCAGAATGCCGGTGCGTCCGAACAGATCACCGCGACGTCGGAAGAGCTCGCCTCGCAGGCCGAGGAACTCCAGGCCAGCATCGCCTATTTCCGGACCGGCGGCGGCGCGGATATCGGCCATCGCCGGCCGGCCCCGGCGGTGCAGCGCAAGGTGAGCGCGCGCAGCCCGATCGCCGCACGGCCAAGCGCCAAGGCCAAGCGGCCAAAGCCCAATTCGATCGCCGACCAGCAGGCCCGCGTGAACGGCTTCGCGCTCGATCTGATCAAGGGTGGCACCGACGCCGACGACGATGCTTTCGGCGCCCAGGCGGCCTGACCGCGGATTGCTGAGACGGGCGGCCTAGCCGGTAATCAGACGCAACCGCTGACGCTGTGGTGAGGCGATCGCGCCGTCGGGCGCGGTCGCCTTGCGGCGTTAATGACGACCTAGTCGAAAATAAGCGATGGGCCCGGAACGGACCTCTTGGCCGCCGTCTATAATGAACCAGCGGACCCGGCCGCGCGACGCTGCCGGTCGGAGAGAATGGGGGAACGCATGGCGCAAATCATCCTTGTACCGGCCACCGTCACGACCAGCTCGGTGGTGCCCTTCGCCGCGGACCTCGCGTCGCAGCTCGAGCAGCATGACGCGATCGAACTCGATCTCTCCGCCGTTGCCGAAGCCGATGTCAGCCTGTTGCAGCTCGTCTGCGCGGCGCGCCGTCAGGCCGAACGCGACGGCAAGTCGCTGCGCCTTGCAATGCCGGTGCACGACGTGCTGGCGGCACTGCTCGAGCGCGCGGGCTTCCTCACCGATATCCCATCAGCCGATCAGAATTTCTGGTTTCACGGAGACCTGCCGCGATGAGCGCATCCATCCTTATCGTCGATGATTCCACCAGAATACGCGTCGCCATCCGCATGGCGCTGACCGGGGCTGGCTACACCGTCAGCGAGGCCGCCGACGGCGCGCAGGGCCTGAGCAAGGCCAATGGCAGCCGCTTCGACATGATCATCACCGATCTCAACATGCCCAACATGGACGGGCTGTCGATGATCCGCGCGCTGCGCAAGAACCCCGCGCAATGCGGTACCCCGATCCTGTTCCTCACCACCGAATCCGAGGATGCGATGAAGCAGCAGGCCAAGGCCGCCGGCGCGACCGGCTGGCTGGTCAAGCCGTTCGTTCCCGAACAGCTGATCCGGGTCGTGCGCAAGGTCCTCGGACGGTGAGCCAGAACGACCCCGTCGCCGCATTCCGCGTCGAGGCGGGCGAAGTCCTCGAACAGGTCGAGCAGGGCCTGCTCGACCTCGGTCACCGGCTGGACGATCATGAGCTGATCGACGCAGTGTTCCGCGGGCTGCACACGCTCAAGGGCTCGGGCGCGATGTTCGGCTTTGACGCACTGGCCAGCTTCACGCATCACTGCGAGACCGCCTTCGACCGCGTCCGCAAGAACCTGACCCCCGCCACGCCACAGCTGATCGCGGTCATCCTGTCCGCGCAGGATCACATGCGCGCGCTGATCGAGGGCGACGCGACTGACCGCAAGGCGGAGGGTGACGCGATCCTGGCAAAGCTGCAGGCGGCGCTGGACGGCGCACCCGCGCCGACGCCGGAGGCGCCGCCCGTTTTGCAGGGGTGGCGGCTGTCGCTCCGCCTGCCCCCCGAAGCGATGCAGAATGGCATCAACCCGCTCGCGCTGCTCGACGAGTTGCGCACGCTCGGCGACTGCCGGATCGTCGCGCGGACCGACCAGGTGCCGCCGCTTGCCGAGCTGGTCCCAATCGAATGCCATGTCGGCTGGGATATCGAAGTGCGCGGCGCGGTGTCGCGGGATGACCTCGAGGATGTCTTCATCTTCGTGCTCGACGACCTGGACCTTCAGATCAAGGCGATCGGCGACACGTCGTGCGACGCTGTGGATGATGCCGCGCCGCCGTCCGACGCGGGCACGACGCCGTCTGCGCTCCCGCCCGCACGGGTCGACACGATGCCACCGGTGCAGGATCGCGACCCGGCCACCACCCAGAACGGCCGGGGCGCGCCCAAGACCGGCGAAAGCGTTCGGGTACCGGCCGAACGCCTCGACCTGCTGATGGACCGGGTGGGCGAACTCGTCATCGTCCAGAGCCGGCTGTCGCAGCTCGCGCATAGCAGCGGCAGCAATGCGACGGACGTTGCGCTTCGCTCCATCTCCGAGGAGATCGAGCGGCTGGCGAGCGAATTGCGCGACACGGTGATGGTGCTCCGCATGGTGCCCGTCGCCACGCTGTTCGGCCGCTTCCGCCGCCTCGTCCACGACATCGCGCGCGATACCGGCAAGACGATCGAGCTGTCGACCGACGGCGAGACGACCGAGGTCGACAAGACGGTGATCGAACGGCTCGCCGATCCGCTGATCCACCTGATCCGCAACGCCTGCGATCACGGGATCGAACCGCCCGAGCGGCGGCTTGCCGCAGGGAAGCCCGAGGTCGGGCAGGTGCGGCTGTCCGCGCGTCAGGAGGGCGGCGAGGTCGTCATCACGATCCGCGACGACGGCCACGGGATCGACCGCGAGCGCGTGCGCGCCAAGGCCGAGGCACACGGGCTGCTCCAGCCGGGACAGGTCGTGAGCGACCAGGAGTTGCTCCAGATGATCTTCCATCCCGGCTTCTCGACCGCGCCACAGATCACCAGCCTGTCGGGCCGCGGCGTCGGGATGGACGTGGTCAAGCGCACGATCGAGAGCCTGCGCGGCACGATCGAGGTCGCGAGCGTATCGGGCCAGGGATCGGCGATGTCGCTGCGCATCCCGCTGACGCTCGCGATCATCGACGGGCTGCTGATCCGGGTCGGCGACGGTCGCTACGTCATCCCGCTCGCCGTGGTCGAGGAATGCATCGAACTCAGCCTCGAGGAAGACCTTCGTTCGCGGGGGCGCAGCTTCATCACGCTACGCGACCGGCTCGTGCCGTTCGTCCGGCTGCGCGAGATGTTCGCGACGGGGACGAAGCCCAGCGTCCACCAGAAGATAGTTATCATCGCGACCGGCACCGAGCGGGTCGGGCTGGTGGTCGACCAGATCATCGGCAGCCACCAGACCGTGATCAAGCCGATGTCGGCGGTGCACTGCAACGTCCCGACTTTCGCCGGCGCGACGATCCTCGGCGATGGCGGCGTCGCGCTGATCCTCGACGTCGTCCAGCTCGTCGCGCTGGGCCAGCACCAGGAGGAGCGGCTTCGCGCCGTTGCATGACCATGGAAGACACGACGGAAACCCAGTGGGACGAAGACGGCCGGCTCGAGGTGCTGACGTTCGATCTGCAAGCCGAGAAGTTCGCGGTCGAGGCGGTCCTCGTCCGGGAGATCCTGGACCTGCTGCCCGAAACGGTCGTGCCGGGTGCGGACCGGCTGGTCGCGAGCGTCGCGAACTTTCGGGGCAAGATCATCCCGATCGCCGACCTGCGCCTGGCGTTCGGCCTCCCCTCGGCGGAATCGACGATGGACAGCCGGATCGTGGTGGTCGAGCTCGACGTCGACGGTGTCCCGACCCAGATCGGCATCCGCACCGACAAGGTACACGAGGTGACGACCCTGCACCGCGACGCCAGCGAGACCCCGCCCACGGTCGGGCTGCGCTGGCGCCGCGATTTCATCCGCGAGCTGGTGCGGACGCCGCAGGGCGTCATCGTCCTCGCCAATATCGCGCGGATCTTCGACCCGCTGCTCGGTGGCCGCGCCACCCCCGCCGTGCTCGCATCGGCACTCCTCTGACGCTGGAAGGACCGTTATGTACGGGTCAATCGAACGATGCTCGGCGATAGCCACTGATCGGTCCCGGCCGGGTGGTGCGGCACGCCCCCGCTCCGCTGCCTGTGCTGGGTACGCGGCATGAGCGTCGCCGGAGAGCTGCAGGCCGTGACCTTCGGGCTGGGTGCCGAAACCTTCGCGGTGCCCGTCACGCTGGTCCGCGAGATCCTCGACTGGAGCGAGACCTTTCACATCCCGAACGGCCCCGATTATCTGCTGGGGCTGACCGATCTGCGCGGCGAGGGCGTGACGACGATTGATCTGCGGCGTCGCCTCGGCCTGCCGCCGGTCGCGCCAACGCCGAGCACGCGGATCCTCGTGATCGATGTCCCCGTCGACGGGCGCAACCTGGTCCTAGGGCTCGTCGTCGACCGGGTGCTGGAGGTCAGCACCTTTGACCGCGGCCAGATCGGCGCGGCGCCCGATATCGGCGTCCGCTGGCCGTCGCGCTATATTGCGGGGGTGGTCAAGCGGACCGAGGGGTTCGTCGTGCTGGTCGATGTCGCGCAGATCTTCTCCAGCGCCGAGGTCAATGCCCTGCACGCCAGCGCCGCATGACGGGGTCGCGTCACTACCCCTGACACCCAATCCTCATGGTGCCGCCTCGAACGGTCCATCGTTATCCTGGAGCTGGTTCCCGTGTCCTTCATCTCCCCGATCGTCAAAGCTACGCCGAGCGCCTCGGACCAGATCGGCCCGCGCGAGTTCGCGCAGCTCGCCGACTATATCTTCGACTATGCCGGGATCCGGATGCCGGCGAGCAAGCGGACGATGCTCGAAGGGCGGTTGCGGCGCCGGCAACGCGCGCTGGGGTTCGATACGCTCGAGGCCTATTGTCGCCATGTCCTGACGGACAATAATCTCGATCAGGAAGGCATCCACCTGATCAATGCGGTGACGACCAACAAGACGGACTTCTTCCGCGAACCGGTCCATTTCGACTTTCTGCGCGACGTCGCCCTCCCCGGCCTGGAAGCGACCTATCTGCGGACGATCCGTGCCTGGAGCGTCGCCTGCTCGACCGGGCCGGAGCCCTACACGATCGCGATGCTGCTCGATCAGTTTGCCGCCACGCGCCGCGGGATCGCCTACAGCGTATTGGCGACCGATCTGGACACCGAGGTGCTCGAGATCGCCCGGCGCGGCATCTATCCCGCCGATCTCGTCGAGCCCGTTCCGGCGGCGCTGCGGCGCAAATATCTGATGGAATCGCGTGATCCGGCGCGTCGCGAAGTCCGCGTGATACCCGAGTTGCGCCGGGCGATCGCGTTCGCCCGGCTGAACCTGATGGACGAGGTCTATCCGGTGGGCGAGCCGATGCACCTGATCTTCTGCCGCAACGTCCTCATCTATTTCGACAAGCAGACCCAGCATGAGGTCGTCTCGAAGCTCGTCAGCAGGCTCGCGCCGGGTGGCTACCTGTTCCTCGGTCATTCGGAATCGATCACGGGGCACGACCTGCCGCTCGTGCCCGTCGCCCACACCGTTTTCCAGCGGAGCTGATCCATGGCCGTCTCCGGAAAAATCCGTGTGCTCATCGTCGACGATTCCGCGGTCGCGCGGCATGCCCTCGCGGCGATCCTCGAGGAGGACCCAGAGATCACCGTCATGGGCACCGCCGCCGACCCGTTCAGTGCGGCCCGCCGCATCCAGGACGAAGTGCCCGACGTGATGATGCTCGACGTCGAGATGCCGCGCATGGACGGGATCACGTTCCTGAAGAAGCTGATGGCACAATGCCCGCTTCCCGTGGTGATGTGCTCGTCGGTCACCGAAAAGGGCTCCGACGCGATGCTGCAGGCATTGGAGGCGGGCGCGGTCGACGTCATCGTGAAGCCCCGTGCCGGGCTCGCCGAGCACCTCGCCGATCACAATCTCCAGATCCGCGACGTGATCAAGGCGGCGGCGCGCGTGCGGGTCTCGCTGCGGTCGTCCAATGGCAGCCGGCCCGGCCGGCTCGAGCAGAAGCTCACCGCGGATGCGGTCCTGCCGCCCCCGAGCGGTCGCGTGATGAACCGCGCGACCGAGCGCGTGGTATGCCTCGGCGCGTCGACCGGGGGAACCGAGGCCCTGCGCGAGGTCCTCACGGCGCTGCCCGCGACCACGCCCGGTGTCGTCGTGGTCCAGCACATGCCGGAAAACTTCACGCGCGCTTTTGCCAATCGGCTGAACACGCTGTGCGTCGTGACCGTCAAGGAAGCCGAGGACGGCGATCCCGTCCTGCCCGGCACGGTCCTGATCGCACCCGGCGGCAAACACATGATGATCGAGCGGCGCGGGACCCGCTATTTCGTCGCGGTCCGCGACGGGCCGCTGGTCTCGCGCCACAGGCCGTCGGTCGATGTCCTGTTCCGCTCGGCAGCGACCGCTGCGGGCACGAACGCGATCGGCGTCATCATGACCGGCATGGGCGACGATGGCGCGCGCGGGATGCTCGAGATGAAACAGGCGGGCGGCCGCACCTTCGCGCAGGACGAGGCGACGTCGATCGTCTTCGGCATGCCCAAGGAAGCGATCGCGCTGGGCGGCGTCGATCGGGTCGTCCCGTTGCATCACATCGCCCGCGACGTCTTGCACGCAACGGCACAATAGGGGCTAGGACGATGACACGGGTCGAACACAAGGCTGTCGAGTCCGATCGGGACGGCGACGAAATGCCGGCCTGGAGCGTGCTGGCAACCGAGCTCGAGAGCGTGGCGAGCGGGCTCGACCAGCGCTTCGTCGATGCCGGGCGGTCGCTGGAACGGGCCTATGACACGGTCGGAAACCTGATCGGCAGCCTCGAAAGCGTCACCAATGCGCTCGACCGGGACGCCGCCGACCGCGCGGTTGCGACGATGCAGGCCAATGCCGACCAGCTCGCCAGCCTGCCCGCACGACAGAGGACGCGGCAGCATTCGCTCGACATCCTTCAGCAGGCGAGCGGAACGGTGCAGACGGAAATCGGGCGGGTCGACCGGACGCTCGATCTGCTGAAGATCTGCGGGCAGTATCTGAAAGTCGCGGCCGCTGGCGCGCATGGTTTTGCCGAGTTCGCCGACGCGATGGTCGCCGAACTGGACGTCAGCGAACGCGAAATCCACGAGATCAGCAAGGAGGTCGGGCAGCTCGCATCGACGGTTCCCTGCGTCGTCGAGGTGAACCGCGTGCTGGCGTCCGAATGCGCGCGCCTGTGCCCGCATGTTCCCGACAAACTCGCCGCGGACGCGATCGGACTCCAGCAGAACCAGATCGAGGCCGCGCGGCGTGCCGAGACGATCGCAACGATTGCCCGCGACATTCGCAGCAAGCTGTCTGCAGCGCACGGCGCGTTGCAGATCGGCGACATCACCCGGCAGCGGCTCGAACATGTTGCTCAGGCCTGCAGCCTGCTCGGTGCGGCGGTCGACGATCTCAATCGCGCGGGCGACCCGGCTGCCGCCAGCGCGCTCGAAGGCCAAGTGATGGCGATGCTCGCGGCACAGGTCGCCGACGCGGCCGCGGATCTCCAGAAGGAATCGCGTCTGTTGGGCGGCAATTTCCGCGCGATCGCAACGCAGGTCGCGACGATGGTGGCACCGCATGAATCGAGCGGCGTCGAGCGGACGAGCGATGGCGCGTTCCTGCAACTGCTCGAGCAAAGCGTCGCCGATGTCGATGCGGTCACCGCGCAGTTGCGCGACGCCGACATGCGGTCGACGCAATTGGGATCGGAAGCCTCCTCCACCGTCAGACGCCTGGGCGACCGGCTGACGACGATCCACCGGGTCACGAGCGGCGTGCGGATCATGGCGTGGAATTCCGATCTGCGCTCGTTCCGCATGGGTCGCGAGGGCGACGGGCTGGCCCGTATCGCGACCGAGATCCGCTGTGCCGTCAACACCCTAGAGGCTGTCTCGGCATCGATCGCCAGCGCCTTCGAACAGCTGAGCGACGCCGCCGACGCGATCGGCTCGCCCCCCGATGGCGACGAAGCGACGGCAGGGTCGTTGCCCGAAGCGCTCGCGGTCATTCGCGCGGGGGCGTTGCTCACGCGTCAGGGCATGTCCGGCCTCGACCGTGATGCGGGGGCGATCCACGACATCGTCGCGGAGATGACCAGCACGCTGGACTGTGAAACCGCCTTTGCCGAGCCGCTGGCGCGCATCAACGCGAAACTGGATGCACTGGCAATGCCGCTGGTCGAAGCGAGCCAGAGCATCTCGACCACCGGCGAGCAGCTTTTTCACGCGATCAACGCACTCTACACGATGGCACGCGAACGCCAGGTGCATGCCCGCTTTTCGCCATCCCAGCACCAGCCCGAAGCCGAGGTCGCTGCGATGTCAGAGGAAGACGACGACTGCGACGGTCTGTTCTGAGGTCGAAGCGAGTCCTCGACTGGTTCGATCAGCCGAGACGATCGGCCTGCGTCCTGATCCACGCCGCGGTCTCGTCGGGCCGCGTCACCGGGATCATGTGGCCGCCGTCAATCAGCGTCAGCGCGGCGTGGGGGACCATGTCGGCGAAGCGGGCGCCATGCACCTCGGGATCGAGGATCCGGTCGTCGCGGCCATAGAGGATCGCGACCGGGAGCCAGAGGCCGTGATAGCGCGCGACCATGTCGGGCAGGTCGTCATTCGCGGCGACGAGGTCGGCCGAGGCGGCCTCGAAATTTGCCGGCCGCGACACCAGCGCGCCGCCGCCGCGCGTCGCGAAATCGGCGGGTACGGGCTCGGGCGCGAACGCCGCCACCGCGCCCTTTTCACCCCCCAGGATGGCGGCGGGTGTGGCGAGCGTCCAGGCCACCGCCTTGCGCGCGGCGGGGGAGACGATCGCGAGCGCCGCGAACGCGCTCGGCGCGCTGTCCTGCGGCTGGGTGAGCGGCGCGATCAGCGCCAAGCCACCGACCGCTTCCGGGTGATCGATCGCCAGCGCGAGCGCCACCGCGCCGCCAAGCGAATGGCCGACAACCAGTGGCTTCTCGAGTTCCAGCGCCGCGATGAAGCGCGCGATCTGGGCGGCTTGCGCGCGGATATTCGCGGTCTCGCCGGGCGCCGAATAGCCGGAGCCGGGCCGGTCGACCAGGATAACGCGGTAATCCGTCGCGAGGCGGTCGAGCAGCGCATAGCTGAAGTTGCGCATCTGCCCGGCCAGGCCATGGATCATCACGATCGTCGGTCCGGTGCCGCGATCGAGATAGTGCATCCGGCGGCCATCGACGTCGATGAAGGCGCCGTCGGCGGGTATCATTCGCTCGGTCCGCCGCTGGCTCAGCTTCGCGAACAGCGCAAGACCGCCGACCGCCGCGATCGCCGCCGCGGCCGTCACCGCGCCGATCGAAACGGCAGAGCGCGGCGTCGCGGCCGGCACCGGAGTGGCGGCACCGCGCGCCTTGTCGAACCGCATCGTTCCGTCCTCCAGTTTGCCGAATTTGAGCGCGGCGAGATCCAGCGCATAGTTCTGATGCACCTTCCACGGCGCCTTGGACCCCTGATGTGGCAGGATGGCGTTGGCGCGTTGGACATAGCCCGAGGTGAAGCCGAGCATCGGCTCGGGTGTCACCGAGGGGTCGTCGTGCGTGGGCGTGCACATATCATAGCCGTTCGCGTCCATGTGCCGCAGCAAGCGGCAGGCGTAGCGGGCCGACAGATCGCATTTCAGCGTCCAGGATGCATTGGTATAGCCGAAGGCAAGCGCCAGGTTCGGCACGTCGCTCACCATCATACCCTTGTAGATCAACCGGTCGGCGGGGTTCACGACCTGCCCGTCGACGACGAGCTCGACGCCGCCCAGCAGGCGCAGGACGAGGCCCGTGGCGGTAACGACGATATCGGCGCGCAGTTCGCGGCCCGATCGAAGCGCGATGCCGGTCGGTGTGAAGCGGGCGACGTGATCGGTCACGATCTCCGCCTTGCCGCCGCGCATCGCCTCGAACAGGTCGGCATCGGGGACGAGGCAGATGCGCTGGTCCCACGGATCGTAGCGCGGTTCGAAATCGCGCTCGACCTCGTAATTCTCGGGCAACTGCGCGCGGACGCCCTTCAGGATCAGCGCCTTCATGTGATCGGGGCGCTTACGCGCATAGGCGTAGGTGGCGATGCCGAGTCCGACGCTCTTCCATTTGGTCGCGCTGTCGGCAATGCTTTTGGGCAGCACCCGGTGCGTCCACCGCGCAAAGCCGTCCTGTGACGGGCGCGAGACGATATAGGTCGGCGAGCGCTGCAGCATCGTGACGTGCGCGGCCTTTTCGGCGAGCGACGGCACCAGCGTCACCGCAGTCGCACCGCTGCCGATCACCACCACGCGCTTGCCGGTCCAGTCGAGGTCGGCGGGCCAGTGCTGCGGATGGACGAGCTGCCCCGCGTAGTCCTCGACCCCCTCGAAGGGCGGCGTGAAGCCGGCGTCATAATCATAATAGCCGCTGCCCATGTACAGGAAGCGGCAGACGATCCGCTCGGGCGCCGCGCCGTCCCGCTCGATCTCGACCGTCCAGCGCGCATCGGCGGACGACCAGGCGGCGCGAACGACGCGGCGGCCGAAGCGGATATGCGCATCGATCCCGAATGCGCGCGCCGTGTCGGCGATATAGTCGCGGATCGCGTCGCCGCCGGCGATCGCCTGGTCGCTCGGCCAGGGGCGGAAGGGGAAGCCGAGCGTGTACATGTCCGAATCTGAACGGATGCCGGGATAGCGGAACAGGTCCCAGGTGCCGCCGATCGCATCGCGCGCCTCGAGGATCGCGTAGCTCTTGCCCGGGCATTCGGTCTGGAAGCGATAACCCGCGTCGATCCCCGACAGACCCGCACCGACGATCACGATGTCGAGCTCTTCCGCGGTCCCGGAGCCGGAGGGGATGGACGCAGTCTCAATTGCCATGCCGGAGTGCTCCGATAGAAGGGTGCGACAGCAACCGCCGTTATCTGGAAACAGGAGTTATCACTTGAAATCGAGGGCGGCAAGCCAGGGCGGACGGCGCTATGGCGGTGCATCGGCAAGCGAGCGGCGCCTCGAACGGCGCAGCCGGCTGATCCGCGCCGCGATCGCGCTGTATGGCGAGCAGGGCTATCGGCACACGACGGTGACCGCGGTCTGCCGCGCGGCTGGGCTGACCCCGCGCTATTTCTACGAAGCCTTCGCTAATAGCGAGGCGCTGCTTCTAGCGACATTCGGCGAGGTCACGCAGTTCGTGACGCAACGGGTCGCCGCGGCGGCCGATGCGGCGGGGGGGACGCCGCAGGATCGGCTGATCGCGCTGCTGACCGCCTATTACGACCTGCTGCGCGACGAACCGGCCAGCGCGCGCGTCTTCCTGTCGGAATTGTCCGGCATCGACCCGCACGTCGACGAGCTGTTCGAACGCTCGATGGCCAGCTTCGCCGACCTGATCGCCGGCACGCTGGTGCCGACCCATGTCCCCGGCTCGATCGAGCCGCTGTGCCGTGCCGGCGCCATGCACGGGCTGCTCGCGGTGGCGCGCGACTGGGTAGCGCGGGGTTGCGACGAACCCGTGGTGCGGGTCGTGCGCACGGTCGAGCCATTCTGCCGGATGCTGGTCAGCCGCGCGGGTGATGATTAGCGGCGCGATGTCACCGGAACACCCGATCTGAGAAGGCCCCCTGCCCTTTGCCACCGCCCACATCAGCCGCCTGATCCTCCGCGGCGGTCGTGACGACGACGTCATCGCTGCAACACACTCGATCTGCGCGGTTTCCGAACGCTTAGCGCTTCGCTACACACCGCGGCACGGCGGACGGAGATACCCAGTGGACGACGAATTTGCCGAAGCCGTGGCCGGCGCTCTGGCTGCACAGGGCTTCGTGCTGGAAAACCTGTATGCCTTGCTGCTCGCCAGCGACGCTGATCCGGTCAGGGCCTGTCAGGCTACGGCGCATCGCATGCTAGAGGATTTCGGCAGCCTTCACGCAACCGGGGTACAGGTCATGACCGACGACGAGGTCAACCGTATCAAGCGACACGCGCTCGATCGGCTCGAGCGGTTCTGGAACGGCGTGGAACGCCGCCTCGCCAACCTGCCGCAATCCTAGCGCTGGGGTCTCGCTCCACCGACGACGTAGGAGGTGATGCGCGTTGGACACGCGTCCCTTGCTATTACAGGGACTTTTCAGCGCGAACGGCTGATGTCGGAGATTGGACACATGGTGGTATTTCGTCTGCTTATTACCTTTGCCCTCTGCTTCGTTGCGGGTGTCGCGCGCGCCGAGTGCCGTCCTGGCAGCATCGACGCCCTGCCTGAACGCGCGATGCTTCACCTTCCTGCCGCGGGCATGACCGGGCCCGTGCCGCTCGTGATCCTGCTCCACGGCAGCACCGGCACGGGCGCGGAGATGCTGCGCGACAGCCACCTTGCAGACACGGCGGATCGCCACGGCTTCGTCGTCGCGGCGCCCGATGGCGGTATCGTCGCGGATCGTGGCTTTGTCTGGAACATCCCCGGCGTCCCGACCGTCACGGGCAGCATGCCCGCACGCGACGCACGCGACGATGTCCGGTATCTGACGGGGCTGATCGACCGGCTTGTCGCAACCGGTTGCGTCGACGGCGCGCGGGTGTACGCGACCGGCTTGTCGGGTGGTGGACGGATGACGTCCTGGCTCGGCTGCGTCGGCGCACGACGTTTCGCCGCGATCGCGCCGGTGGTCGGACTGCGTGCCGGACGCCCCCTCGCATCCGATGTGTCACTCGCCGATCCCGCGACGTGTCGCTCGACAGCGCCGCTGCCCGTTCTCGCCTTCGCCGGCGATGCCGACACCACCAACCCCATCACCGGCGGCGGCGCTCCTTATTGGCAATATTCACAGGCCGCCGCGCTGCAACGCTGGGCTGTGCTGAACGGCTGCTCGGATCCCTATGCCCGCAACCTCGGCGCGACGGTTTACGAACAGGGCTATGCCCGCTGTCAGCACGGCACGAGCGTCGCGGCGCGTGTGACGCGCGGCGGGCCGCATAGCTGGTCGGTCGTCAACAATGAGGCAATGTGGGCGTTCTTCTCCCGCCACCGGCGCTAAGCCAAAGGTCGGCCGCTGCCAGGACGTCTCAGCAATTCCCGGTTCATTTGCCAATTCAAATACTTCGCCATCCCAACCCTATTTCGATAGTTGATTGCCGTTATAATCTGCCAGTTTTTTTGTATTGAATGCCCTACTTCTTATTACTACCAAACCGACTCGATTTATTGTCCGCGGTATGAAATCAGGATAAGTTGATGGCATAAGATAATGGGGGGATGAAATGCGGGGGCTTTTGCTTGGCATGATCGCATCTGTTCTCGCATCGGCAACCGGAGCCCAGGGACAACAATTTCCTTCGGCGCAGGGAGTCGGGGCGAACGACAGCGGTACGGGGGAATTCAACCGTCAGCAAAATTTCCGGGATTTCGCAGTCAGCGTTACCGACACCAATCGATTGACGATGCGGCCGGTCCCGGCCGGACCCAAGGACATCATGCAGGGGCTGGAAGTTCATGACGCAAAGGGACTCGTCGTCGGCAAGATCGAGACCGTCGGTAAAGGCTTTGCGGTCGTGTCGAGCGCAATCGGCAGCGTCGAGGTGGACTTTCCGTCCTTTGCAAAAAACAAGAACGGGCTCTTGATCAATATGCCCAAGAGCAAGCTCGACGTCATGATGGCGCACGGTCATCCGGCCCCATGACGTGCCGTTGGGCCTAAACGCCAATAGCGGGGCGTCTGTAGCCGCCGGTCTCGGGTCGCACAGAGCCATGTCTTCCGCCGCTACGGGACGCCGCACCATGCCGCCCGCGCCTGACGGGCCCCCCTTTGAATGCGATCGGTTCGTCCGGCGGAGCCACGGGGTCGCGGCAGGGTCAGATGATCATGCTTCAGTTGCCGGAACCCTGATCGCCGTTGGGTGCGATGCCGGGAAGAATATCACCTGCGGGCATCGGGTCGGGTGGGCGACCCTACCAGCGAGGCAAGCGTCAACAGCCCGGGGTTCCAGCTACAAAGAAGCACTATCCGCAACGGGGAGAGGCGAATGTTCTGGCTGGTGATGCTCGTGCTGGGGGGACAGGGCACGCTGACGCCCGTGATCGTCCGCAACGCGAGTGAGATGCTCACGTCCGACGATTACGTCTCGCGCGCAGTCGGTACGGGCAAGAGCGGCTACACGGTGGTCGAGATCCTGATCGATCCGACTGGAAAACCTCAGACGTGCGGCCTTGTCTCGACCAGCGGATCCAAGGATCTGGACCTGAAGGCGTGTGCAGCCGGGGTGCTGCGGGGTAAATATGCACCCGCTACGGACGAGACCGGGTCGCCCATGTACGGTGTCTACCGGATGCGGGTTCGGTGGCACATGGAGCTCTTCTTCGATGCTTCTACCCCTACACCCAAGGTGCCGGCAGACATCGTGCTGGAAGTCGCGAAGCTGCCGGCGGGGCAGAGGTCCGTTGCTGTCACCCTGGCCTATCTGGTCGGGGAAGACGGCGCGATCCGACGCTGTTCGGTTATAACGTCGAGCGGCTCTGCGCCATTCGATACCGGCGCCTGTTCTTCGATGATAAAGCATTATCGATACGCACCGGCCAAGGACAAGGCCGACAAGGCGTGGCCAGTCATTCGCATGCAGCGGATTGAGTTCACCTCGACTAAACTGGGTTAACCTGACCCGATAGGCGCACGTGATCAATGTTCGTTACCATTGACACCGCTTTGCCATTCTTCCGGTTTCGCCCGCATGACGCCGCCGCCCCGACGCTCCGGTATACCACCAGTAATCGCGTACCATCGTGATACAAGTTCGACGTTAACCATTCATCTAAGTTGTTCGAAAGACCGACGGTCTTCGCTAGTTGACGCTCGAGCTTGATGACGAGCGGCCTGGCCCTCGCATGAAGCCCGTGACCGAAGCGGGGACAAAGAATGGCGAACGCAACTCCGGTGACCGTTGATGGCACTCTGAACGACTGGACCGCCGGCGACCGGATCGACCGTGGCCTCGATGCGGGCTACGCGATCTATGCCCGCAGCGACGGCGCGGATTTTGCCTTTGCGATGACCGCGCCGACCGCGATCGGCGCAAACACCACCGCGTGGCTCAACACCGATCGCAACGCCGCCAACGGCTATCAGGTGTTCGGGTTCGCAGGCGGTGCCGAATTCAACGTCAATTTCGCCGCCGACGGCACGGTCTCGCTGTACAGCGGCGCGGCGGGGCAGACGCTGATCGCCAGCGGCCTGCAGGCGGCGTGGTCGGCGGATCGCACCACCGTCGAATTCAAGGTCCCAAAGGCGGCGATCGGCAATCCGAACGCGATCGACACGATATACGACGTCAACGACACCGCATTCCTGCCCGGCAGCTATTCGAACCCCGCGTTCACCGTGTTCAACGACACCGGCGTGGTTGCCGATCCCTCGCACCGCATCGCGATCGTCTGGTCCGATACGACCGCCAACGCCTATTTCAGCAAGACCGCTTATTCGCAGCTGTTCATGGCGGCGCAGAGCCAGGCGATGCAGGCGGGCGTGCCGTTCGACATCCTGACCGAAGGCGATCTCACCAACCTGGCGACGCTCGCGAAATACGACACGATCGTCTTCCCGTCGTTCCGCAACGTCGAGGCGGGCAAGGCCGACCAGATCGCGCAGACGCTGGAACAGGCGACCACGCAGTTCGGCATCGGCCTGGTCGCGGCAGGCGAGTTCATGACCAACGGCGCGGACAATGCCGCGCTGGCCGGTGACTCCTATTCGCGGATGAAGCTGTTGTTCGACGCGACGCGCGTGACCGGCGGCTTTCCGGCCGACGTGACGGTCAAGGCGAGCGATACGTCACAGCTGGTGCTCGACGGCTATGCCGACGGGCAGGTCATCCGCCAATATACCGGCATCGGCTGGAATGCGTTCACCAGCGTCAGCGGAACCGGCACGACGATCGCAACCGAGACGGTCAACGGCCAGACCTATGCGGCGGCGATCGCGACGCAGACCGGCGGGCGCAACGTGCTGTTCTCGAGCGAAGCGGTGATGGCCGACGACAATCTGCTCCAGAAGGCGATCGATTATTCGGTCCATGGCAACGGTCTGTCGGTCGGGTTGCAGATGACGCGGCAGAGCGGCCTGTTCGCGTCGCGCGTCGATATGGATCAGAGCCAGGAGCGCGAAGAGGTCAATCCGGCGGGTACCGCGCCCGGCATCTACGACAAGCTGCTGCCGATCCTCACCGAATGGAAGACCGACTATAATTTCGTCGGCAGCTATTACGTCAATGTCGGCAACGATGCCGCGAACGGTCAGTCGACCGACTGGGCGGTCTCGCTGCCCGTCTACAAGGCGTTGCTCGATGCCGGCAACGAGGTCGGCTCGCACAGCTACACGCATCCCGAGAACACCAATCTGCTGACCGATGCGCAGATCGCGTTCGAGTTCGGCCAGTCGCGTGCCGAGCTGGAAAAGCAGCTGAGCGCGTATCTCGGCAAGACCGTGACGGTCGGCGGTGCCGCGGTACCGGGCGCGCCCGAGCAGATCGCGACGAGCCAGGAAATCCTGAAATACGTGACCTATCTCAGCGGCGGCTATTCGGGCGTCGGTGCGGGTTATCCCAACGCGGTCGGGTACATGACCCCGCAGAATGCCGCGGACGACAAGGTTTATATCGCGCCGAACACGTCGTTCGACTTCTCGCTGATCGAGTTCCAGAAGAAGACCGTTGCCGAAGCCAGCGCCATCTGGGCCAAGGAATTCGCCGCGCTGACCGCCGGTGGCGATGCGCCGGTCGTGGTGTGGCCGTGGCATGATTACGGCCCGACCATGTGGTCGAGCGACGGCGCGACCAGCCCGTACACCAAGCAGATGTTCACCACCTTCATCGCGCAGGCCGCGGCGGCGGGGGTGGAGTTCGTGACGCTTGCCGATCTGGCAGGCCGGGTCAGCGCGTTCCAGAATACGACGATCACCTCGACCGTCGTCGGCAACACGATCACCGCGACGGTCGGCGCGACGACGGGCAGCTTCTCGCTCGACGTCGACGGCCAGAGCAGCGGCCAAGTGATCAAGGGTGTCGCGGGCTGGTACGCCTATGACGCGGACACCGTGTTCCTGCCCAAGGCGGGCGGGACCTATGCGATCACGATGGGCGCGGTGGCGGACGACGTGACCCACATCACCGCGCTGCCGATGCGCGCGACGCTGACGACACTGAGCGGCGACGGACGCGACCTGGCGTTCACGGTCGAGGGCGAGGGCAAAGTCACCGTCGATCTGAAGGCGCCCGGCACCGACTGGACGACGGTGAGCGGCGGGACGATCGCCAGCCAGATCGGCGAGATCCTGACCATCGACCTCGGCGCGATCGGCGTTCACGATGTGAAGATCGGTCATCAGGCCAATGTCGATCCGGTACTGACGTCGTTCGGTGGCGGGACGACGGGATCGCTGTCGATCGCCGAGAACGGCACGGCACTGACCACGATCACCGCGACCGACGCCAACATCGTCTGGGGCGATTCGATCAAATATTCGATCGGTGCGGGCGGCGACGGCGCGAATTTCTCGATCGACGCGACGACCGGTGTGCTCAAGTTCGTCAACGCGCCCGATTTCGAGGCACCGACCGATGCCAATCGCGACAATATATACGGCGTGACGGTGGTCGCGACCGACGCACGCGGCGCGATCGATACGCAGACGCTGACGATCGGCGTGACGGACGTGGTCGGCATCACGAAGACCGGGACGATTTTCTCCGAGACGATCAACGGCACCAGCGAGCAGGATGTGCTTGACGGCAGCTGGGGCAATGACGTGCTCAACGGGCTCGGCGGCAACGACCGGCTCATTGGCGGGCTCGGCAACGACACGCTCAACGGCGGCGCGGGCAATGACACGCTGATCGGCGGCAATGGCAGGGATATCCTGAGCGGCGGCGACGGCAACGACATCCTGATCGGTGGCGACGACTTGGACATGATGACCGGCGGTGCCGGCGCGGACATCTTCCGGTTCGAGGCCAGGGGCGACAGCCTAGCATCGGCGTCGCGCGACGTGATCACCGACTTCACCGTCGGGCAGGACAAGATCGACCTGTCGATGATCGACGCCAACACGTCGCTGTTCGCGCGCGGCGATCAGGCGTTCAGCTTCATCGGCACGAGCGCGCGCTTCACCGCGCCGGGGCAGTTGCGCTACAGCTACCAGATGATCGGCGGGAAGGAATTCACCGTGGTCGAGGGCAATATCGACAGCGGTGCGGGCGCTGATTTCTCGATCGCGCTGGCCGGTCAACACGTGCTGACCGCGAACGATTTCTTCATGTAAGCTGGGCCATAGGCCGGCGAAGTTATGGCGGGCATAGGCTTCCAGTTAGCGAAAACCGCGCGCGAGGGCGGTGTCGGCGGAATCGTCGGCGCCGCTGCATTCGGTGCGGTGATCAGCGCGGGACCGTGGTTGATCACCGCGGTCGCGATGGCGTTGCTCACCCACTGGTTGGGCACGCATCTCGGCGCGCGCGGCGCGCGGACCGTCCAGACGATCCTTGTCTATGCGTTCAGCCTGTCCGCGCTGGCCGCGGCGCCGGTCGGCATACTCGCGACGCGGATGGCCGCGGATCGGATCTTCGCGCGGGACGCAGGCGGCGTATCGGGCATCATGCTGGTCGCGCTCGCGGCCGGCGGCGGGATCGCGCTGGCGATCGGGGCGATCGTGTTCGGAACCCTTGCCGGACTTCCAATTGGCGAGGCCGCGCTCGCGACGCTGATCCTCGCCTGGCTGACACAGGTCTGGATCGCCGCGCCCTTGCTTACCGCGCTGCGCCGGTACCGTGCGATTCCGCTGACCTATCTGCTCGGCATCGGCGTCGCGACGCTGCTCTTGGCGCTCCTGCCAAGGCCCGACGTCTCTGCCGTGCTTGCAGTCATTGCCGGGGGCGTTGGCCTGGCGCTCGCCGCGATCCTGGCGGTGATCCGCCGACATTTCTCCGCCACGCCCGTCTTGCCGTTGCGGGACGCGATGGCGCCGCGCCTCGCATGGATCGTCGCCGCGGCGGGCATTGCCGGGGTCGCCGCGATCTGGATCGACAAATGGCTCCTGTGGACGGGGCCGCAGAGCATTCGCGCGATCGGGCTGCTCCGGCTGAACCCGATCAACGATCAGGGCAGTTTTCTGGGGCTGCTGACGATGGTGCCGGGCCTGACGCTGTTGCTGATCGTCGCCGAGACGCGGTTCGATCGCGCATTCGGCGACATGATCGTCCGGTGTACCGGCACCTCGACGCTGCAGCGTATCGAGGAGGCGCGCAGTGACCTCGCGCGGACGATGTTCGACGGGCTGCGGATCATGTTGCTCGTACAGGCCCTCGTCGCGGCGCTCGCCTGGGTGTTCGCGGTGCCGCTGTTCGAGCTGATCGGCGCGGACGCACGCGCGGTCTTCGCGTTTCGCCAGACCGCGCTCGGCACCGTCTTCCACCTCGTGGTGATCGCGGCCACGGTCGTGCTCGCCTATTATGACCTGTTCGGGCGGATCCTCGTGACCTGGACCGCTTTCGCGATTGGCAGCGGACTTGCGACACTTCTCCAATGGGACACGGGGTTCGCAGCGTTCGGCTGGGGCTATATGGCCGGCGCCGTCGTCGGGGCGTCAGTCGGCCTCGCGCTGGTCGCTGAAGCCACGGTCAACCTCACCTATCTGCTGTTCGTCGGCAACAATCCCTCCGTCGTGGGGCATGGAGGACGTCTGTTGTGACGGGATTTACGGATATGCGCCGCCGCGGGGTGGTCCAGAGGCTCCTCGCGCTCGGCGCAGCCGGCTGGGCATTGGGCGGCCGCCACCAGTCGGACGCTGCGCCCGGACCGTCCGCGAACGCTGCGGTGCGCTGGGGCGTCGATTACGGTGCCGCGACTGATCCCGTGCTGGCACGCGGCTGCGCGCTGCTGGTCCTCGAGCCGCATCATGCGCGCCCGATCGCGCCGCTTCGTGGCCTTGGCAGCACGCTGCTCGGCTATGTCAGCTTCGGGGAAGTCGAACGCAACCGACCTTATTTCGCCGGGCTGGACAAGGCCGGCGCGCTCAAAGCCGCCAACCCCAACTGGCCCGATGCGCGGCTCGCCGACCTGCGTCATCCGGCGTGGCGGGCAGCGGTGCTCGACCGGCTCGTCCCCGCGATCCTCGCGCTCGGCTATGACGGAATCTTCATCGATACGATGGATAATGCCGAGGCGATGGAACAACAGGATCCGGTGGCCAACAAGGGCATGGTAGCGGCAGGCGTATCGCTGATCGCCGCCGTGCGCGCCCGCTTCCCCAAGATCCGCATCATGCTCAACCGCGGCTATGCGCTGCTGCCCGACGTCGCGCCGAAGATCGACTATCTGCTCGGCGAGGCGATGGCGTCGCGGTGGAATTTTGCTGCCAAACACTATGAGTTGCTGAGCGATTCGGACTGGTCCTGGCAAGCGGGTCGCCTGCGCACCGCACAGGCGCGGAACCCGGCGCTGTCGCTGATGACGCTGGATTACTGGGATCCGGCGGATACGAAACAGGTCGCGGCGCTGTATGCGCGCGAGCGGGCGGCGGGGTTCAGCCCCTATGTCGCGACCCTTGCGCTCGACCGCCTCATGCCGGAACCTGCCGGGTGAGGATCGACCGCCACCGCGCACGGCTTGCGCTCCTCCTGCCTGCGCTGACCGGGATCGGTCTGCTCGCGGGCGGGCTGATGCTGTTGCCGAAGGAGCGCGAGATCCTTCCCGCCCTTCGTCGGGCGCAGCCGGTGCCTTTTTTGGCCACGCGCAGTTCGATGCCGGCGCCAGCATCGCCGGTGCTGCCGCCTGCGCATCCGTCGATCACGGCGCAGATCGCGACCGCGGACGCAGCGACGCTCGCCGCGCTCACGACGCGGCTGATCGCAGAGGGCCAGCCGGTGTCCACGCTGCAGGTCGCCTATGATCTGGTCGCTGCGAAGCGACCGGAGGTCGCGCTCGACTATCTTGCGGCCCGGCCGGATGGTGCGACCGCAGCGACGTGGCGGCTCCGCATCGACCTGCTTCACCGGACCGGACGCGATGCGAACGCCGCCGCGCTGGTCGCGCGGGCGGCGGAGAAGCAAGGCGCCCTGCCCGCCGCGGACATCGTCGCGGCGGCCTATGCGATCGATCGGCCAGACTTGGTGATCGTGGCGGCGGCGAACCACGTTATCCCGCCGCCCGATACCGCGCTGGCGCTCGATCTCGCGCGGCGGGCCGACAAGGCGGGACGGCGCGACCTTATCGCGCTGCTCGACACCGCGACGACCGCGAACTGGCGCGCCGCAGACCCCTGGCTCGCCATCCGGGTGGCGGCGCGTTCCAAGGATACCGCCGCAGGCTTGCGGGCAGCCGGCTATCTTCCGGTTGAGCAGCGTCAGGCGGCGCGCGAGGCCATCCTGACCGAAGCGGGCGACCGCGCCGGTCTGCGGACCGAGTTGCTCGCAGATGCGGCCGCGCCCGGTGCGCCGCTCGAGCAGATTGCGGAGCGGCTGGTCGCGGCCGGGTATCGCGGGGATGCGACGGCGGTGCTGCGGCGTGCGGCGGCCGGGCTCGCACCGACCGCGCCGGCCGCGCAGCGCCTGCTGTACCTGATGGGTCCGCGTCCCGGATCCGACGATCTCGCCTGGCTGAAACAGCAGAGCCTGCAAGGCAGCGCGACCCGGCAGCGCAGCTGGCTGGCCAGCTATGCCGAACGCGATCAACCGGGCGCTGCGCTGGTGTTCCTGTCCCGGCATCCGCTCGCGGACGAGACCGATGTGATGCTGATGCGGCTGTCGCTGGCGCGCACGACTGGCAATGACGCCGCCGGTCGAACGGTGCTGACCGCGTTGCTCGACGGCCGCGCGCTATCCCCCGATCAGGTCCGCGCCGTGTCCGCTGCGGCGCCCGCGCGGATTGATCCGGCACAGGCGGCGACGATCACGAAACGCCGTGTCGCGGCCGGGATTGCTGCGCCGCGCGATCAGCTCGATCTCGCCTGGGCAGCGTGGAACGCGGGCGATGCGAAGGCTGCGGGACAATGGCTCGACGCGCATCTCGCGACCGCCCCGACCGATCTGCCCGCGCTGCGCTTGATGGCCGACGTGCAGGCGCGGATCGGTGGCGTGCGTGGCGCACGCCCCTGGCTTGAACGCGCGCTCGCCCAGTCGCCCGCCGACAGCAGGGCACGCGCGGAAGTGCTCGAGAAGCTCGGTCGGCGGGACGAGGCAGTAAGATTGGTCGAGACGCTGCGATCCGAAACGCCGCAGGACCGATCGCTCGCCGCGCTCCACGCCCGGCTGCTGATCACGCAAGGCCAGCCGGGCCGGGCGCGGACGGTGCTGGCGCAGTGATCATCCTGTTTTTCTGCCTCGCGGATGCGCCGGTGCTGACCATACCCCGGACCGTCTTTGCGGATGGCCGGATCGTCACGCCCGAGTCCCGGCTCGCCTGGCCCGACGATGCCGTCGTCCGGATCGAGGATCGTGACGGAGAACTGGTCGCGCGGTTCGATCGACCGATCGCGCCGGCGCGGCTCGCCGCGTTCCGCGAGGCGGCGGGCGACGCGATCGGCGATCTGCGCTGGAACGACGACAGCCTGGTCCTCCGTCCCGCGGCGGGATGGACGATGCGCTGGCGGCAGACGGGCCCGGTCGTCGCACTCGCCTTCTCTCCGCCCGCGGACGGCGCGCTGCTCGAAGCCGCCGACGACAGCGCGTCCGACGCCGCACTGGCCGCAATCGAGGCGGACGTGGCTGCCGGCTATCCGGGATCGGCCCTGCGCGCGGCGACCAGGCTCGCACATCGCTATCCGGCCGACCGACGCGCCGCCCGTCTGCTGGCCGAGACGCGTCTCGCCCAGGGCGACGTGCGCGGCGCGGCCCGCGCGTACCGCGCGCTAGCGGCGGACGACCTGACCGCACGGCGTACGATCGCCGCCGCGGCGGGGACCGCCAGCATCGGCGTCACCGCGCGTGACGGCAGCGACCTCGCGCAGACAGAGTTTGCCGCGCGGATCGACACAGCGGTCGGCGGCACGCTCGACGGGGGAGGCGGCGTTCGCCATCTCGTCAGCAACGTCGCCACCGCCGCGCCGACCGTGCGATCCGGCGACACCGTCGTCGACGCCTCGCTGGCCGCAGCGTTCGACGGCGCGGTCCGCATCCAGCTCTTCGCCTCCGCCGCGCTCGACGATGCGGTGACGGGTGGCGGTGCCAGGATTACGGCAGGGGCCGCCGACGCTCAGTTCCGCGCGACCTTGAGCCGCCACATGCCGGACTATTCGACCCCGGCGCAGGTGCTGGCGGGAGGATATCTCTCGCGCGCGCTGGTCGGCGTCACCTACCGCCTGACGCCGGGCGTGGTCGCGCAAGGAGATTTCGGCGCCTACCGGTACGGCCTCGCAACCGGTAGCGGTGCAAGCGACACCATCGTCGCGAGCGCCGGGGTGGATTATCTCATTCGCCGCCAGTTCCCGGCGCTCGGGCTGACCTACCGCTTCGACGCGGAATATGTTCAGCGTATGCAGCTTGGCGCAGACCGTCTTGCCGTCATTCCGCTGGCCACCCGCGAGAACCACACCATCCAGGGCCTTGCCAGCGGCGCGGTCGGCGCGGTGCAGATGACTGCGCTGGTCGGCTGGACCGTCGATCGGTTCGGCGGCGATGGCCCCACCGCCAGCCTGGGTCTCGCCGCCCCGATCGCGGTCGCGTGGCGGGTCGAGGGCAGCGGCGGCATCACGTCGATCGCACGGCAGGGCTTTGCCGGCCGCCAGCTCTATGCGCGCGCGCTGCTGACACGCAGCCTCGGGGATACGCAGTGACGCACGACGACTCTGCGCCAAAATGGCAGACCCGGTGGCGACGCCCCGTGCGCATCGCGCTGGAGATCACCCTCACCTTCGCCGTGCTGGCTGCGTTCGACTGGTGGCTGACGGGCGAAACCGGGTTCACGCGCGCCCAGCCCAACCCCTATTGGCTGCCGGTGCTGGTCATGGCGCTCGCCTATGGCACCGGCCCCGGCGTCCTCGCCGCCGCCATCGCGTCGGGGCTATGGCTCGCGCATGTACACGACGACACGGGCGCGCGCGACTATCTCGACCATCTGTTCCATCTCTCACTCCAGCCGTTGATGTGGTTCGTCGCTGCCGGAGTCATCGGCGAAGTGACGATCATGCGGACCGCACGGCACGATCGGCTGGAAAAGCGCGGCGGGGTCGCGGCGCGGAACCTGGCGCGGCTGACCGAGGCGTTTGCGGCGCTGTCGCGGACCAACCGGCTGTTGCAGGTGCAGATCGCGACCGAGGCGCATACCGTCGGCCATGCGATCGAGACGGCCGCGCGACTCTGTTCGCAGGACCTGGCTGAACGACGTGGCGCGATCGGCGAATTGATCGCGCTTGCCGCGCGGACCCCCGACTTCACCTGTTACCGCATGACCGGTGACGAGGCGCGCGCATGGATCCGCGGACCGGTCACCGCGGGACGGCGCGACACCCTGCCAGCTCCCCTGATGGAGCGGATGGCACGGTCGCAGGGGATGCTGCACGTCGCGAGGCGCACCGATAGGATCGTGCTCGATGGTATCGGCGTCGCCGCGATCGCCCTGCCCGATCCGAAGACCGGCAAGCTTGTCGGGTGCCTGGTCCTCCACGCGCTGCCGTTCGAGACGCTGAACGCCAGCCGTACCGCCGAACTGACCGAGATCGCCGCCTGGCTGACGCCGCTGCTCGCCGATACGCTGCACGCGACCCAGCGGCCGGTCAGGGCCGCCGGGCTGGTCGCGTGATCCGCCGCCTCACTGCGCTCGCGCTGCTGGAGATGGTCGTCCTGACGGCGTGCTGGCTTTCCGAACTTGCGGCCGGCTGGGCGCTCGCAGTCCATGCCGTGGCTAGCGGAATTGGGCTCACTTTGTGGCTCCGCAGCGGTGCGGTGGCTGGTTTTGCGGCGGCGATGCTCAGTGTGATGGGCCCGCTTGGCCTGCTTGTTGCCCTGCCCCTTGCTCGCTTCGTCAGACCCGCCGCCTACCGGAGCGACGACGAGATGTTCGGCCCTGTTGCCGGGCGTTCCGCACAGCGCGGCGCGCGTCTCGCGGTCGCACGCATGCTCGACGGGCGGGTTCATCACGCCACCCCCGATACGCTGAGCTCGCTCGTCACGATCATGCGTCACGGCGCGGTCGCCGAGCGGCGGCGCGCACTGGAGACCGTGGTGCGGTCCTTCGAGCCCGCGCTGTCGCCGCTCATCGCGTTGGCGCTGACCGATAGCGACCAGACGATCCGCGCGCTTGCGGCGGCCGCGTCGGCGCGGGTCGCGGAAAATCTGGTGCTCGCCCGTGCACGGCTGTCGGCCCGCGTTGCCGATGGCGGCGATCCGGACGCTGCGACCAATCTGGCGCGGCTGCTCGGGGATCACGCGCGTTCGGACGTGCTGCTGTCCGACTCGCAGCGCCTCCACCTGCGCGAGGACGCGGTTGCGACGATGGCCGCTGCAGTATCTGACGGGGCGGACGAACGGCATGCGGACACGCGCGATGCGTTGATGATCGAGGCGTTCTGGGCTGCGGGCGATTATGACGCGATCGACTGGATGGCGACCGCGATCCAGGCGTCGACGGACCGGGCCGATGGTCCGACCGGCGCGAACGACCGCGGCGCATCGACGCTGGCGAACTGGTGGCTGACGGGCGCGGTGGCATGATCCCGCTGTCCGCCCTGACCGAGACGTCCCGGCACGCGCCGCTCGACGTTCCGGACGCCGACATGTGCCTGATCGTCGAGGGCGCCTATCCCTATGTGATCGGCGGCGTATCCGGCTGGCTGCAGGATCTGATCACGCATCTGCCCGACGTCCGGTTCGTGATCGCCGCGATCAAGCCGGGTGCAGGGCTGCTCGCGTTCCAGCTCGCCCCACCGCCCAACGTCGTCGCGGTGGTCGAAATCGGCCTGGCGCCCGCGCCGGCGATGCCGCGCGCGATCCCGGATCGGATCGCGGTGCCGATCGCCGACGCGCTGGTCGCGTTCGTCGCGACCGGTGGCGCGGAGCGGCTAGCGACGCTGATCGACGTGATCGGCGGTATCGCGCGACCGCTTGCCCCCGGTGACATACTGTCGCACCCGGCCGTCTTCGCGCGGCTCAGGCGCCATTATCAGGCGATGCTGCCGAAGGCCTCGTTCCACCATTATTTCTGGGCGATGCGCGTGCTGCTCGGCGGGTTGCTCGCGGTGCTGACCGCGCCCCTGCCGCGCGCCAAGGCCTATCACACGATCTCGACCGGCTTCGCAGGCCTGCTCGCCGCCCGCGCCGCGCGCGAGACCGGGCGCCCGGCGTTCATCACCGAACACGGCATCTACCTGCTCGAACGCCAGATCGAGGTGATGATGGCGGACTGGATCGGCGATCAGGTCGACACCGGGCTCGAGCTCGAACGCAGCGTGCGCGATCTGCGCGACCTCTGGGTCCGGGCCTTCACCAGCTATGCGACCGCCTGCTATGACAGCTGCGATCCGATTGTCGCGCTGTACGGCGAGAATACGGCGGTCCAGCGCCGGCTGGGTGCCGCCGCCGACCGGGTCCGCGTCATTCCCAACGGGATCGATTCGAAGCGGTTCGCCGCACTCCCCGACCAGCGCGATCCGGCACACCCGCTGGTCGCGCTGCTCGGCCGCGTGGTCCCGATCAAGGACGTGAAGACGTTCATCCGCGCCGCCGCGATCGCGAATGCCGAACGCCCCGACATCCGCTTCGTCGTGCTCGGCCCCGAGGACGAGGACCCGGAATATGCCGCGGAATGCTCGCGACTGGTCGAGGATCTGGGCCTGTCGCCGGTCTTCCACTTCGCCGGGCGCGTGCGGATCGAGGACTGGATGGCAAAGATCGATCTGCTCGTGCTCACCAGCCTTTCCGAAGCGCAACCGCTGGTGATCCTGGAAGGCGGCGCCTGCGGGATTCCGGTCGTCGCGCCCGACGTCGGCAGCTGCCGCGAGATGATCGAGGGACGCGGCGGGGCGGACTTAGGCCATGGCGGCATCGTCACGCCGCTGGTCAATCCGGCAGCGACCGCGGCGGGGATCCTCGCGATCGCGGGCGATCCGGCAATGCGATCGGCAATGGGCGAAACCATGCGCGAACGCGTCCGCCGCGACTATGATCACGACACGATCATCGGGGCCTATGCGAAACTCTACGAAACCTTGATCCAGCGGTAGCCGACGCGAGTGGGCCGGATCGGATCATCTCCCGCTCGTGACCACCGCATCGCTCAGATCGGCCGCGACCGGACCCGCAAGTACCGGAACCGGCGTGATCGGCAGCACATTGCCGATCGGCCCTGGCAAGGCCTGGACGGCCGCCGGCCTGATCCGCGCGTCGGTGGCGGGCGCGATTACGGGTGCAGCCGGGGCGGTGCCAGCGGGCTTCTGCGCACGGTCGATCGGCGCGAGCACCGGATCGAACGGTCCGAATGTCCTGGCCCGCACCACCCGCGTGTTCCGCGCCGGATCATAGGCCGGCACCGCCTGATCGATCGCCACAGCCTGCAGTCGCCCCAGCGTCGCCAAAAGCCGCGCCTCGGCGGCATAGGCTCCATAGGTCGCGTTGACGAAGACGAGTTGCGCGGTCAGCAGGCGCTGTTCCGAATCCAGCACCTCGAAATTCGAGCGAAATCCTTCCGCGAAGCCGCGCTGAACCCCGGTCAGCGCCGACTCCGCCGCCTCGGTCGCGCGCTGCCCCGCCGCCATCTGCTCGCCACCCGCCACCGCCTGGTTCCACGCGTTCTGCGCATTGGCGAGTGCGGCGCGCCGCGCCGTCTCGACCTCGAACCCAAGCTGCTGACGTTCGGCCACCGCGGCGCGGACGCGTGAACCGATCACGCCGCCAGTCAACAACGGCATCGTCACCGTGACCCCGCCGGTCGCCTGCGCACCCGCATCGCGCAGGCGATAGGAATAGGGGCTTCCATAGCCATAGCTTCCCGACAGCGCGACGATCGGCGCACGTTCGGCGCGCTGCGCCGCGATCCGCGCGTCCCCCGCCTTGGTGGCGAGGATCGCCTGCCACAGGCTCGGGCTCTCCTTCTCCACCACGGCGAACGCGGCATCGAGCGAGCGCGGCAGGCCGGGCAGCGTCGGCGGCACGAGCAGCGTGCCCGGATTACGCCCGACGACCGCCGCGAACCGGCCGCGGCTTGCCTGGAGATTGACCGTCGCCTCCGCCAGCTGCGCGCGGATGATCTCGCGCTGCGCCTCGGCCTGCGCGATGTCGGTGCGGGTCAGGTCGCCACCCCGTTCGCGCGCGATCGCCTGGGTCACCTGCCGCCCATAGGAGTCGAGCGAGCGCTGCTGGATCGCCACCAGCGCCTGGTCGCGCCGCACCGACACGAACGCGTCGACGACTTCGAGCAGGATTGCGTTCTCCGCCTCGCGCAGGCGTTCGCGCCCGGCAAGCACGGTCGCCTCGGCCGCCGACACCTGAGCGGCGGTCCGCCCGCCGTTCAGCAGGATCTGCGACGCGGTCAGCGACGCCCCCAGGGTCCGCCCCCGCGCCGTATCGAAATCGCCGAGCAGCCCGCGCTGGTCCTGCGACTGATATTGCAGCGTCATGTTGATGCCCGCGGTCAGCCGGTACGCGGCCCCCGCCTGGACGATCTGCTCGTCGAGCGCGCGAAGCTGGGCGCGCTGTCCCTCCAGCGACGGATTGCTGCGATAGGCATCGGCGATCGCCTGCCCCAGCGTCTCGGGCGCTGCGGTTGCTGCCTCCTGTGCCGTCTGCGCGCGCGCGGGCATGGCAGGCACCAGCAGCATTGCGACGGCGAGGCAGATCCTCTCAGCGTTCATGAAGCGACCGTGAAAAGGCCTCGGTCAACGGATCGAGGAGATAGTCGAGTGCAGTCCGCGACCGCAGCTTGACGAGGACGGTGACCGGCACGCCCGCGCGGATGCCCGTGTCGCGACCGCGCACCGCCTCGATCTTGGCGATCTGAGCACGCGGCACGGTGACCTCCGCACTGAAATAGCTGCGACCGGTCTGCTCGTCGCGGAGCGAATCCGCGGAGACCGTGCGGACCGTGCCGAGCAGGATCGGCAGGTCGCGTTCGTGCAGCGACAGGAATTTCACCTCCGCCTCGCGCCCGGCAAACACCCCGTCGATGTCGCCCGGCGTGAAGTTCGCCCGAACCACCAGCGGCGCGGCGTCGGGAACGATGTCGAGGATCGCCTGGCCCGGCTGGATCACGCCCCCCACGGAGAAGACGCGCAGCCCGACCACGCGGCCCGCCACCGGCGCGCGGATGATCGTGCGCGCCAGCTGTTCGCGCGCCGCGGCCAGCTTGGGCAAGACCTCGTTCAGCTGGAACTGCGTGTCGCGCAGCAAAGTCGCGCTCTCCTCAACATATTTCCGGCGGGTCTGAACGCCTTCCGCACGCGTCTGGCCGATCTGTTCGCGCGCGGCCGCCGAGCGTGAGACATAGTCGGCGTCGGTCCCTTCGAGCTGCTGGATCGAGCGTTCGATCGCACGGACCGTGTTGCGCGATACATAGCCCTGGTCGGCAAGGGCCCGCGTGCTGTCGAGCTGTTGCCGGAGCGAGGCGCGCTGCCGGGCGGTCGCCTGCGCCTGCGCATTGAAGCCGGTCGTCTGCTGCGCAACGGTCGCCTCCTGCTGGCGGAGGACCGCGCCATTGGCGGCGAGCGCGGCCGAGCGTGCCGTGCGCTGCGCAAGCTGGAGCGACTTCGCCCGCTCGACAAGACGAAGGTCGTCGCCCTGTGCGGACGCGAAATCCGCGGGCCAGACGACCGCGCCGCCGCGAACATCCGCTTCGAGCCGGGCCCGTTGCGCCTGGAGGTCGATGACGCTGGCGGCCAGCGCACGCTCGGCTGCGGTGACCTCGGCGCCTTCGAGCCGGAACAGGACGTCGCCCGCACGGACGTGCTGGCCGTCGCGCACCGCCATCGCCGCGACGATCCCGCCCTCGCGGTGCTGGACGGTCTGCCGATTGCCCGCGACGACCACCTGCCCCTCGCCCGCCGCCGCCGCATCGAGCCGCGCGAACGCCGCCCAGCCGAGCCCCACGACGAAGAACAGAATCGCGACCAGCCCGCCGACCAGGATCGCATGCCGCGGGGAGTCGTCGAGGCGGAGGCGATCCGCGAGGCTTGGGCCGCCGGCGGCGGGGACCGGGCTGGCCAGTTCGGCGGGGATCATCGGGCGCCTCCGGTCGCGGCGACGGGCCCCGCGCTGGCCGGGCGCAACACCTTGGTGCGGTCGTCGAACAGCTGGATCGTGCCGTTGCGCAGCACCATGATCTTGTCGACCGCCTGCAGAAGCCCGGTCCGATGCGTCGACACGATCACCGTCGCGCCACGCGCGCGAAGTGCCGAAAGCGTCGTCACCAGCCGCACCTCCCCATCGCTGTCGAGATGCGCGTTGGGCTCGTCGAGGAACAGGATCGTCGGCGTACCGAACAGCGCGCGCGCCAGCGCGACCGACTGGTTCTGCCCCGCCGACAGCCCCGCCCCGTCCGCCATGCTCAGCATCGTCGCATAGCCATTGGGCAGGCCGAGGATCACCTCATGCGCACCCGCCGCCTGTGCCGCCTCGACCACTGCGGCGTCGAGCTGTTCGCTCTCGCCCGCCAGCACCGACTGGAACCGCGAGATGTTGGTGTGCACCGTGGTCGGAAACAGCGACGGGGATTGCGGCATGTAACCGACGTGCCGGCCGAGCTGCTCGCGGTTCCAGTCCGTCAGACTCGCACCGTCGATCCGCACCTCGCCAGCATCCGGCGACAGCGCACCCGACAACACGCGCAGCAGCGTCGACTTGCCCGCGCCGCTCGGGCCGACCAGCGCGACGATCTCGCCGGGCGCGACCGCGAAACTTATGTCCGACAGCAATGCGCGATCGCTGCCTTCCGCGCGCACCGTGATACCGCGGACGTCGATCCGGCCGGTCGGCGCGGGGAGCGTCGTCGCGTCGATCGCGGGCCCCGGCATCCGGCAGAAGGCATCGAGATCGCGATAGGCGTTGCGCGCCGCGGCGAGCGGCTTCATCGCCCCGAGGATCTGCTCGACGGGCTGGAGCGCCCGCCCCAGCAGCAACGACGCCGCGAAGATCGCACCGCCAGAAATATCCTGCCGGATCGCCAGCAGCGCGCCGAGCGCGAGCGCGAGGGACTGGAGCAGCAGGCGAAGGAACTTGGTGATCGCGAGAAACTGCCCCGACGTACCGGCGAGCGCGGCCTGACGGCGGACGAGTTCGGCGCGCTCCAGCAGATGCCGGGTGATCAGCGCATTGCGCATCCCCATCACCCGCGCGACCTCCGACCCATGGATCGACACGTCCTGTTCGCGCGTCGCGAGAACCGCGCGGGCCTGCGTGTCGCGCGCGGCCCCCGCGGTCACGCGGTCGCTGAGGATCGCGATCCCCCCGAGCAGCAGCGCGCTCACGAGCGCCAGCACGCCGATCCAGACATGGAGCAGGAACGCGATGCCGATATAGATCGGCGCCCAGGGCGCATCGAACAGCGCGATGATCGTCGGCCCGGTCAGCGTCCCGCGCACCGTGTCGAAATCGCGCATCGCCTGGCTGCGCTGCCCGGTCGTCGCGCCATCGGTGCCGAAGATCCGCAGCAGGATGCCAGGCGCCGCCTGACGCTCCAGCCGCATGCTGGCGCGCAACAGCAACCGCATGCGCACCGCGTCGAGGATGGCGAACACGACCAGCGCGAGCACCAGGATCAGCGTCAGCAGCAGCAACGTCGTCCCGCCCCGCGTGGGCACGACGCGATCATACACCTGCAGCATGAAGATCGACGGTACGAGGTACAGGATGTTCACCAGCCCGGAGAACAGACCGGCGAAGACCAGATGCCGTCGACAGCTCCGGACGGCACGCGCCAGTGCATTATGCCCATGGTCGGATGGTGCCGTCATGGGCGCTGGGGAGGACGTCGGCATCGCGTCGTCTTAGCCACGAAAGTTTAAACGAACGGTTTCCCAGGCGTTCGCGACGGCCGATCTGCCGCTCGACGATCTCTGTCTTAACGCGCGTGCGGGTTTGCTCCGTGCGATGCGCAGCGTCTGGTCCGAGACCGTCGCGACCGCGATGCGCGCGGCCAGGGCAACAGCATGAACCGCTCCTCGAACCCGGCGAGCCATTCTCCGCCGCCGTGGCGTTCCAGATCGACCCGACCCAATCCCGACATCCGTGACTGTGGTCATTCTGCCTGTCGCAGGTGTAGTGGTGCCGGGCGCGCCGCTACAGCGTGCAGACATCCACCGAGAGATTATACAGCGACATGGCCCGCAAACATTCGAAACACGCCCCGTATGAGGAGCCCGATCTCGAAGACGAGGAAGGTCCGGCACCGGTCGCGCCGTGCTGGCTCTGCGGCCGCGCGCTCGGCAAGACCATCGTCTGGCATCATCCCGTGCCCAAGAGCCGGGGCGGTCGCGATGTCGTGCCGATGCATCCGATCTGCCAGCAGACCCTGATGGCGAATTTCACCAATTCCGAACTGCAACGCCACGGCATGAATGTCGACGCGCTGCTCGCCGATCCCACGGTCCGCAAATTCGTGGATTGGGTCGCCAAGAAGGATCCTGATTTCACCGCGACGACGACAAAGAAGCAGCGCTGACCAGCTACGCCTCGTGGAGCGGTCCAGAAAACCGTGTTCACGGCTTCTAAAACACTGCGCGTTCGCCTGCATCAATATAGATTTCGAATGCCGCAAGATTGACCGCGTCAAATACCGACCAGCGAGACTCATTGACGTAACAGACCCGGCTATTAGAAACCGGTCATGGCGATGGAGGGGGAGCAAGTGTCCGGCCTTGGCGAAAGGACAACGATCCTTCGCACGCTGGTCGAGACCTATACCCGGCCGCTGAGCCGGTACTTCACGCGGCGCGTGTCCGCGCCACACGACGTCCCCGATCTGGTCCAGGAGGTTTTCCTGCGACTCAGTCGGATGGAAGACCCGAACGGCATTCGCCAGCACGACAGCTTCATTTTCGTCACCGCAGCCAATGTCCTGAAGGATCAGGCCCGGCGCAATCAGGCGCGAGGCGCGGGATTGTCGGATCCCATCGACGATCTTTCGCTTGAAGGTTCGGATTTCGCGCCCGACCGCGTCTTGGCGAGTAAGTACATCGCGGACGCGTTGCGTCGTGCGCTTGCCGAACTGCCCGAACGGACACGTGACGTGTTCGTGCTCAGAATGCTGGAGGGATTGAAGATGGCCGATGTCGCGCATGCCATGGCGATCTCGACGCGTGCCGCCGAGAAGCACCAGGCACGCGCGCTCGCGCATGTCGCGGAACGCCTGAAGGACTGGCATCGGTGAGCGCTCCGGTCATGATCGAAGCCGCGGAATGGGCCGAACGGCTCGACCGCGACCCGAGCGCCGTAATGCGTGCGCGGTTCGAAGACTGGCATGCGCGACCGGATCACGCTGCAGCCTGGGCGGTGATCGCCCAAGCACGGGCTGCGACTACAGCGCTGGCGGACCATCCCGACCTCCTGGCATTGCGGCACGCGGCCGTGGCGCGCGCTGCGTTACGCCGCGAGCCGCGACGAGTCGCGCCGTGGATACTGGCCGCCGCCGCCTGTGCCACGGTGGTCGCGCCGCTGGCGCTGTGGCGCTTCGCGGATGATACGCCCGCCGTGCGGGTCGCCGAAACACCCGTGTACCGGACGGCGACGGGTCAGCGCCTCATGGTCACGCTGTCCGACGGGTCGCGGCTGACTCTCGATACCGACACGCGGGTCCGGATGGCCTATACGCGCACCGAGCGTCGATTGGTGCTGGAACGCGGACAGGCCTTGTTCGAGGTCGCGAAGCATCAGGCCCGGCCGTTCGTCGTCACTGCCGGCGCGCAGGCGGTGACAGCGCACGGCACCGCGTTCGACGTGCGGCTCGAAACCAGCGCGGTGCGCGTCGCGCTGCTCGAAGGGCTCGTCAGCGTCGCCGGCAAGGGCGCGCCCGGCAAGCCCGTCGCCATGGTGCCGGACGACGTCCTCACCGCATCGGCCAGCGGCGTGTCGGTTCGCCACATGCCCGGCAGCGCTCAGCGGCTGGCAAGCTGGAGCGAAGGCCGGCTCGTGTTCGAGGACGAGGCATTAAGTCAGGCCGTCGCCGAGATAAATCGCTACAGCGTCCAGCAGATCGCGATCGTCGACGCCGCGGCGGGCCGGGTCCGGATCAGCGGCGCGTTCCGGACGGGCGAGGTCCAGCCGTTCCTCGACGCGCTCGAACTGGGCTTTCCCGTCAGCGTCGATCGGCACCCGAACGGCAGCATCACGATCGCCTCGAAAAAATAATCGACCCGAGGGCAAAACCCGGTTCGGGTTTTCCAACGTCCCGCGTCTTTACTGTCAGATCGACCCCGGCAGAGGGATCGCACGAACAGGGAGGGTTGCATGACATCCACAGGCAGGGCCGTGCTGATACGCGGCGTAATGATGACCGCATTGGTGCTGGGCGCAGGCGGGATCCCGATCGGCGTCACCGCGCAGGCCGCTATCGGCATCCGCATTGCGCGGCAGGACATGAGCACCGCGTTGCTCGCCTTCTCGCGCCAGAGCGGCAGGCAGATCCTGTTTTCCCCCACCCTCGTCCGCGGCAAGACCGCGCGCGCGGTGGCCGGCCGGATGGACGTCGGCGCTGCGCTGACGACGATCCTGAAAGGCTCCGGGCTCGGCCACCGACTGACGCCGAGCGGGGCCTATCTGATCATCGACACGCATGCTCAGGCGGCCGAAGCCACGCCAGCGGCGGTTCAGGTCGCCCCGGCACAGGCGGCCGCTGATCCCGCCGCGACGCAGGTGCCCGAGGAAACCGCCCCCGATATCGTCGTGATCGGCACGGCGGGCGCCGGCACCCGGCGCCAGGATGCGGCGTTTGCGGTCACCACGATCGACAGCAGCATGGCGCAGCGGCTCGGCACTGCCAGCACTGCCGAAGTCCTTCGTGCGGTGCCGGGGGTCAGCACCGAAAGCTCGGGCGGCAAGACCGGCGCGAACATCTTCGTGCGCGGCTATCCATCAGGGGGCGATGCGGAATATGTCACCTTCCAGACGCAGGGCGTGCCTTTCTTCCCGCCGCCGACGCTGTCGTTCCTCGAAAACACGCAGCTGATCCGCATCGACGAGACGATCCAGCGTGTCGAAGCGGTGCGCGGCGGCACCGGCGCACTGTTCTCGAACGGCCAGCCCGGCCTGACCGTCAACCTCGTCCAGCGCGAGGGGAAGCAGGCGCCGGCCGGGTTGCTGAAACTCAGCGGCACCGATTTCGGCGAGTTCCGCGTCGACAGCTATGTCTCGGGGCCGATCGACGACAGCACAACCTATATGCTCGGCGGCTATTACTCGACCTCGCGCGGGATCCGCGACGCGCAGTTCGAGGCGGAGCGCGGTGGTCAGATCACCGGCAATATCCGCCATGACTTCGACAAGGGCTCGATCCTGCTCTTCGGTCGCTATCTCGACGATCGCGGCCAGTGGCTGCTGCCCATCCCGGTCGTCCAGGACGGCGACAAGATCCGCGAATATCCCGGCTTTGATGCAGGCACCGGAACGCTCGTTGGGCGCGACACGCGGATCGGCGTGCGCAACGACGGCAGCCGGGTGGATCTGGCGGACGGACGCAGCGCGAAGATCTACAATCTGGGCGGCAATTTCGATTACGAACTCGGCAGCGGGATCACGGTTCGCGATCGCGGCAGCTGGATGGAGGGCGATGCGAACACGATCGGTCTCGTCCCCGGCGGCGCCGCGCCGGTCACCGCCGCCGCCTATGCGGCCGGCCGGGGCGGGACGATCGGATCGCTCACCTTCGCGACCGGCGGTGCGGCGGCCTCGCCCAATCAGGCGGTCGTCGAGGCCGGCCTCTGGAGCGTCGAGAAGCACATCCAGGCCTTCGTCAACGATTTCGCGCTGGAATGGAAAACGGGCAGCAACACGCTGACCGGCGGCGTCTATTACACGCGGTACAAGTCGCGCGACCGGTGGAATCTGGGCAACAGCATGCTGCTCACCGCCGAACCCAACGCCCGGCGGCTGAATCTGACGCTGGCGGATGGCCGGATCGTCACGCGGGACGGCTTCTCGGGCGGATCGACGTTCAAGGTCAACGCGCGCTACACCGGCGAGGACGTCGCGGGCTATGCGGTCGACGAATTGCAGATCACCGACCAGCTGCGGATCGACGGCGGCATCCGGTGGCAGCATCACTCGGTCGACGGCACGCTCGAAAACCTTGCGGCGACAGTTCCGGCGGCGGGTACGGACGGCAATCCGCTGACGCTCTACGACAATGGCGATGCGCAGCTGAACGGCACCTTCCGCACGATCCGCTATCGCGGCGATGCCTGGTCGTGGACCGGCGGCGTCAATTACGACCTGACCCGGCAGATCGGTGCGTTCGTCCGCTACAGCCGCGGCAACAGCTTTCCGTTCTTCGACAATCTGCGCGACGGGATCGACGTCGCACCGCAGGTCGACAGCTATGAAGGCGGCGTGAAGGTCTCGACCGGTATCGCCAACCTGTACGCGACGCTGTTCCACAACACGTTCGACGGCCTTGCGACGACGGTCATCACCAGCGGCGCCCCGATCGCGTCGGTCGGCGGCGCCAAGGCGACCGGCGTCGAGTTCGAGGGGCAGTTGCGGCCGTTCGGCGGCTTCACGCTCAGCGGGTCGGCGACCTATCTCGACGCGACCTATCGCGACTTCTTCACCGATGGCGGCCGGACCGATCTCACCGGCAACCGAGTTCAGCGCCAGCCGAAATGGCAATGGCGCGTGACCCCCGCTTATGATCTCGAGCTCGGCGGCGATGCGAAGGCCGGCGTCTATGCAACGATCGGCTATATCGGCGACCGGTTCTCCGACGTCCAGAACGCGCAGGTGCTGCCGAGCTTTTACAAGCTCGACGCAGGCATCACGCTCGATCTGAACCGGCAGGTGCAGTTCCAGGTGATCGGTGACAATCTGACCGACGAGATCGGGCTGACCGAGGGCAATCCGCGCACGCTCGGATCGCAGGGCAGCGGCACGATCCTCGCAAGGCCGATCGTGGGTCGCTCGATCCGATTCGCCGCCGCGTTCAAGTTCTGACACAGCCCAGGGTGATCGATCCCGCCCCGTCGGGGGATCGATCACCCTGGCGAAATGGTTGCGATCTTCATGAAAACCCTTTGCCGTTTTGCCGCCCTGGCCTCGGTCGCCGCGATGGCGCCTGCCCAGACCGCTCCGTCCCGACCGACCGCCTCTCCCGCACTCTCTGCCGCGAAGGCCCAATCGCCAGCCGATATCTACGGCCCGCTGTTCCAGGCCGTGCAGCAGGGTCACGTCTTCGCGGACGGCAAGACGTTCGTCGATGCCGTCCCCAAGCGCGCCGCCGCGGCGATCATGGCGGACTATGCGCGGACCAGACCCGCCGGCCCTGCGCTGAAGGCGTTCGTGCTCGCCAACTTCGTGGTTCCCGGCGAGAATGACCGGGGCTCGAGCGATCTCCGGTCGCATGTCCGCGCCCTGTGGCCGCAACTCGCCCGTCAGCCGGTCGCCCCCGTCGCAGGCAGCTCCGCACTGCCGCTGCCGGCACCCTATGTCGTGCCGGGCGGACGCTTCCGCGAAATCTATTACTGGGACAGCTATTTCACGATGCTCGGGCTGAAGGTCGATGGCCAGCAGCCGCTCGTCGAAGCGATGCTCGACGATTTCACCAGCCTGATCGAGCGCTACGGGCATATCCCGAACGGGACACGGACCTATTATCTTAGCCGGTCGCAGCCGCCTTATTATGCGCTGATGCTCGATCTCTCGACCAACACCGATCCCGCTGTCGCAAAGCGTAGACTGGCGGCGCTGCGCGCGGAGCACGCCTTCTGGATGAAGGGCGGAACTTGTCTCGACGGCAATCCGGCCTGTCTCCGCGTGGTGCGGATGCCCGACGGCAGCGTGCTCAACCGCTATTATGACGACCGCGATACGCCGCGCGACGAATCCTATGCCGAGGATGTCGAGACCGCGGCCAGGGCGGCACCCCGCGCCGCCGCCGATACGCAGCGCAACCTGCGCGCGGGCGCGGAGAGCGGGTGGGATTTCAGCTCGCGCTGGCTCCGCGATCCGCGGTCGCTCGCCACAATCCACACCACCGACATCGTGCCCGTCGATCTCAACAGCCTGATCTGGGCGATGGAACGCCGCATCGCCGCGCGCTGCCAGACCGCCGGCGACACCCCCTGCGTGACCGAATTCACGACCCTGGCGACCAAGCGCAAGACCGCGATCGACCGCTATCTCTGGCAGGCGACGACCGCGCGCTACGCAGACTGGGACCTGTCGACGCGCATGCCCACGACCAGCATCAATGCGGCGATGCTGCACCCGCTGTTCGTCGGGCTTGCGTCGCCGGCCCAGGCGAAGGCCGTCGCCGCGACGGTGCGCAAATCATTGGTCGCCGAGGGGGGCCTGCGCACGACGACGCTCAACACCGGACAGCAATGGGACGAACCCAATGGCTGGGCACCGCTGCAATGGGTCGCTGTCGCTGGGCTCGAGCGAAACGGCGAACCGGCGCTGGCCAAGGACATCGCCAGACGCTGGCTCGGGACGGTCGGCGCGGCCTATGCCGACACCGGCAAGATGCTCGAAAAGTATAATATCGAACAGCGCATACCGGGCGGGGGCGGCGAATATCCGGTCCAGGACGGGTTCGGCTGGACCAACGGCGTGACCAGCGCGATCCTCGATCGCTTCCCGGACCTGGCCCAGCCGTCGACCAGTGTTCGCAAATAGGCGCTCGGCAATAGGATCATTCTTGTCATCGGCCGCCTTTAACGCGACCTGTCGGCTTTGCAGGAGATGACGTTGGATATCGAGCAGTTCACCGGCAACGCAGCGATCACGGGGTCGGACGCGCTCATCGTCGTCGACCCGCAGATCGACTTCTGCCCGGGCGGCCGGCTGGCCGTTGCGGGCGGGAACGAGATCATGGCCGGGATCGAACGGCTCGCTCCGCGGTTCCGGCATGTCGTCGTAACGCAGGACTGGCATCCTGCGGGACACCAGTCCTTCGCGAGCAGCCACCCCGGTCGGCAGCCGTTCGATACCGTGCCGATGCCATATGGCGAGCAGGTCCTATGGCCCGATCACTGCGTCCAGGGAACCGCTGGTTCCGAGTTCCATCCCGACGTGCAGGGCACCATCCGCCGCGCTCACGTCATCGTTCGTAAGGGGTATAATTCGGAAATTGATTCCTATTCGGCCTTTTTCGAGAACGACAAGACGACGAGAACGGGGCTGGCCGGGTATCTGCGGGACAAGCAGGTCCGGCGGTGCGTGTTCGTTGGGCTGGCCTATGATTTCTGCGTCGCCTGGTCGGCACTCGATGCGCGGCGCGAGGGCTTCGAAGCGTCTATCCTGACGGACTACACGCGAGCGATCGCGATGCCGGCAGGTGATGGAACGACAGTCGACGTGGCTGAAGCGCAGTTCCGCGCAGCCGGCGTCCGGTTGATATAGACTTCAAAATGGCGCGGAAGGATGGTCACGTGTCGACGCCGCGCACGCTCCCTACCCTTTCCGTGCCTGATATTACCGGCGTCCACCCTTTGGTCGGCCGAGCGCGACGACGATACCAGCGCCGACAACACCCAGCATCACAACCGCGGGGTGAAGCTTTTGCACCTGCAGCACGCTGCTCGATGTGCGCGCGTGGACATGCTGGGTCCCGCGCAGCGCATCGGCCCGCGGATCATAGAGATTGTCGCGGCGTGCCGGATCACCGGGATCCCCGGGCTTCTGCTGCGCGAACGTGCCGACCAGTTCCATGATCCGGTCGCTCACCCGCGGTGCGGAGCGCGAGAGAAGCGAGGCCAGCAGCCCGCCACCGCCAGCATACAGCGTCCGCCGCGGCGTCTCGCAAGCGAACAGCACCGCGTCGGCGACGACGGAGGGGGTGTAGAGCGGCGGTGGCAGGCGCGGTGGCTGATCCATGAAATTGCGCGCATGTTCGGGAAATGGCGTGTCGATCGCGCCGGGCTTGATCAGCGTGACCGAGATGCCGGCCCCCTCCTGCTCGAGCTCCATCCGCAACGTGTCCGTCAGCGCCTGCACCGCATGCTTGGTCGCGCCATAGGGCCCCTGCTCGACGATCGCGCGGTCGCTGAGGATCGAGCCGATGTTGACGATCGCGCCGCCTCGCTCGCGCAGATGGCGGGCCGCGACCAGCGATCCGTGCAGCACGCCAAAATAATTGACGTCGAACACCTGCCGGTGATCGGCGACCGGCACCTGATCGAGCGTGCCGTACGTGCCTGTCGCGGCATTGTTCACCCAGCTGTCGAAGCCGCCGAACGCCGTGAGCGCAACGGCGGCGACACGCTCGACCGCGGCCATGTCGCTGACGTCGGCGACGCAGACCGCAATGCGTCCGCCATCGGCCGACAGACGGGCGCGGAGGGCCTCGAGCGCGGCGTCGTTCCGCGCGGTCGCGACGACGGCCGCACCGCGTTGCACGGCGGCCTCGACGATTGCGAGGCCGTTGCCGCTGGTCGCGCCCGTAACGACGATGACCTGATCGCGAAGGGGTTTCAGTGTGAGGACCATGGCGATCAGCGCCCCAGTGGCGACTGGGCGTAATCGGCAAGCAAGGCCGCGACATCGTCATAGATCGCGACCGCACCCGCGCCGTTCAGTTGCTCGTCGCTGAACTTGCCCGATCGGACCGCAACCGCGGCGATCCCGCACTTGGCGGCCGCCTCAATATCATAAGGCGTATCGCCGACGACGATCACCTCTGCAGGATCGATCCCCGGCAGCGCCTTCAGCGCGGTGGCGAAAATGTCCGGGGCGGGTTTGGTGCGCTCGACGTCGTCGCTGCTCGTCGTTGCGCCGATCAGATCGCGCGCCTCGAGCAGCGCGATGTAATGATCGAGCTCCGATCCCGACGCCGACGAGGCGAGCACGACCTGCTGCCCCAGGCTATGCGACTGCGCCAGCAGATCATGCGCGCGAGCGAACGGCTTGGCAGTCTCGAGATATTTTGCCTTGAAGATCTCGCCGTGCGTATCGCCGAGTTTCTCCTGCTCCTCCGCGTCGGCACCGGGCAACAGGGTCGGCACGAGCATGTCGGTCCCCTTGCCGATCTGATCGTGGATCACCTGCCGGTCGAAGGACGCCCCGACAACTGCAAAGGCTTCCTCCCAGGCGAGAACATGCATGTCATTGGTATCGACCAGCGTGCCGTCGATGTCGAAGAGGATGGCCTTGATCTGCATATCTAATTCCCGAATCGAAGTCGCGTTTGCCAGCCGGCATGCCAGCGTCGCGCAGGTGCGCCGCTGAGCGTCGGCGAAGGTTGCTGCCATCCCAACGGTCCGCTGTCCGAATTGGCCCCGGCGACGGCAAGCATGGCGGGGCGCGCATTCTCCGTGAAACGGTTGAAGGTGTGATTTTTCGCCGGCGAGAAGCCCAACCTGACGGCCATTTTCGGCAGTTTGCCAATGATCCCCGGCATTTAGCCACACTGATGAGGATCAATACGAAATATTCCCGACGAATATTCAAGATCGTCAGGAACGATGAGGACATCCAGATCGCTATGTCTCCATCAATATCCGGGGCCTGACGCGTCGCTTGACGGTAGGACACATGATGCGATGACGCCGCCCGGCGATCTCGTCATTGTTTCTGCTTACTATTCTTCGTCAGGATGGTCCGATGACTGATGAGTTCTTAAGGCAAATTGTAATTTCGAAAGTACGGCACGCCACTTACAAGACGGAGACTTTCTAATGCGCGCACTGGTTTGGCATGGAAAAGGTGATGTTCGGGTCGATACTGTCGCGGACCCAGAGATCAAGCATCCGCGCGACGCGATCATCAAGGTATCGTCGTGCGCGATCTGCGGTTCCGATCTTCATCTGCTCGATGGCTATCAGCCGACGATGCAGGCCGGGGACATTCTCGGTCATGAGAATATGGGCGTTGTCGTCGCATTGGGCTCCGAGGTCACCAACCTGAAGATCGGCGATCGCGTCGTCGTGCCGTTCACGATCAGCTGCGGCGATTGCTTCTTCTGCCGCAAGGGCCTGTTCTCGGCGTGCGAGCGGACCAACCCGAATGCCGAAATGGCGATCAAGGCGATGGGCCATTCGCCTGCCGGCCTGTTCGGCTTCAGCCACATGCTCGGCGGCTATTGCGGTGGCCAGGCGGAATATCTGCGCGTGCCGATGGCCGATATTGGCCCGATCAAGGTGCCCGACAACGTCACCGACGATCAGGCGCTGTTTCTCTCCGATATTTTCCCGACGGGCTATATGGCCGCCGAGAATGCGAACATCGAAGAGGGCGACACCGTGGCGATCTGGGGCTGCGGTCCGGTCGGCCAGTTCGCGATCCGATCGGCGCTGATGCTCGGCGCAGGCCGCGTGATCGCGATCGACGAAGTGCCTGAGCGTCTCGCGATGGCCGAGGCCGGCGGTGCGGAGACCATCAACTTCGCCGAAGTCGACAGCGTCTATGACGAACTCCAGTTCCGCACCAAGGGCCGCGGTCCGGACAGCTGCATCGACGCCGTCGGTGCAGAGGCTTCGGGTCATGGCGCGATGGATGCAGTGATCGACAAGGTGAAGGCGGCGACGTTCCTTGCCACCGACCGCGTGCATGTCCTGCGCGAGGCGATCATGAGCTGCCGGATGGGTGGCACGGTCTCGATCCCCGGCGTCTATGTCGGGATGGGCGACAAGATCCCGATCGGCGCGATGATGAACAAGGGGCTGACGATCAAGACCGGCCAGACGCATGTCCAGGCCTATACCAAGCCGCTGCTGGCGCGCATCGAAGCCGGCGATATCGACCCGAGCTTCGTCGTGACGCATCCTGCAAGCCTCGAGGATGCGCCCGAAATGTACCAGAAGTTCCGCGACAAGCAGGACGGTGTCATCAAGGTCGTGCTGCGGCCGTAACCCTGCCCCACCCCGGTCCGCTCGGCATGCCGATCGGGGTGGCCGCTTCCTATCCACGACCGTCACGAGGAGTTTTCATGAGCGACAAGGTTCATACCCCCGTCCCGGGCAATCCCGCGAGCAAGGGCGCACCGGATGGCGTCTCGGAGTCGCCTCGCAGCGATACCGACGGCCGCGTTCATGGTCGCAGCGACGGCGGTGAGAGCGCGGGCGGCGCCTATCCCAACCCGCACGAAGGCAAGACAGACGCCGATACCAGCTCCGCGTCGCAGGGCGGCCAGACGGACATCGCCTATCATGGCGGCGGTCAGGCGGGTGAAGACGGGGGCAGCGCCGGCAACGCCGTCGCCGGCTCGCACGGCGGCGGCGGCACGACGATCGCGGCCGACCCCGATGCCGATCGGACCCCGCACTCGATCGCGGCCGAGCATGGCACGATCAAGGTCGTCGAGACGTCCGGTATCGCCGAGGCCGAGGCGACGGGCAAGGTCGGCACCGATGCACGCTATGAGCACGAACAGGCAAAGCCCGGCGCCGGCTGACGCCAGGACGACACGCTACACCCTTATTCAACGTCAACCACGCCACCGGACGTTTCATCCGGTGGTCCAGCAAGGACCATCCCATGTCTGCACCCGAAGATCTGAAAGACATCTACACCGACGAGCTGAAGGACCTGTGGTCGGCGAACGACCAGATGAAGAAGGTTCTGAAGAAGATCACGTCGAAGGCCAGCGATGCCGCGCTGAAGGACATGCTGACCAAGTCGCAGGCGGATATCGAGAAGCATACCGATCTCCTCAAGGAGCTGATCGCGTCGAACGACGAGAAGGTTTCCAAGGAGCATTGCAAGGGCATGGAAGGGCTTGTGGCCGAAGCCACCAAGCATGTCGTCGAAGAGGGTCCGGCAAAGGGCCCGTTGCTCGATGTCATGATCATCGCCCAATATCAGCGGATGACGCATTACGGGATCGCCGGATTCGGCACAGCCGCAGCCTATGCCAAGGCGCTGGGTCTCAAGGATGATCACAAGGCGCTGAATGCGGCCACGAAGGACATTTACGGTGGCGACGAATATATGACGAAGCTCGCCGAGACGAGCGTCAACATCGACGCCGAAGACGCCTGAAACGTTCGCCCGCCGGCTCACCCCGGCGGGCGATGTCCTGCCCCGTAGACGACGGACGCGACAGTCATGACCACCTACCCCTTGAGCGAGCCGGCCCGGATCTTCGCTGACGCATCGTCCGCCGGCGCGACACCGACGGAAATCGGACGCGGAACGCTGGAGTCGTGTGTCGATATCGTCGCTGGTCTGTCGGAGGCGCGGCAACGTTCCGTCGCCATCCATATGGACGATCTCGACCTCCGGTTCGATGCGCGGGAGATTGGGGAGCTCCTTCACTATCTCCGCACGGAAAAACCAGGTCTTTCAAACGCGGAAATCACCGAGATCAAGGTGGCTGACCAGTAGCGACAAAGGCGCTCGCGGCGTTCCGCGATTGCCTGCACGCCCCGCGGCTCCCGGATCACACGGAGTACGCTGTAGCCCGGCGCGGGCAGCCAAGTAACATTGACCGTCGCTGTCCTTTGCGACCATCATTACTGCATGATCATCTCGCAGGCCGATGCGCGCCGCATTGCCCTTGCAGCTCAGGGGTTCGACCGTCCACTGCCGTCTCGGGTCACCGCGGCGCATGTCCGCAAGGTCGCCGATCGGACGGGCCTTCTCCAGATCGACAGCGTCAACGTGCTGGCCCGCGCGCATTACCTGCCACTGTTTTCCCGGCTTGGCCGCTACGACCGGGCGCTGCTGGAGCGCGCCGCCTGGGGTCCAAAGCCGCGTCGCCAATTCTTCGAATATTGGGCGCATGAGGCGTCGCTGCTGCCGCTCGAGCTTCATCCGCTGCTGCGATGGCGGATGGCCCGCGCTGAACGAGGCGAGATCGGCTACGCCGCGCTTCGCCGCTTTGCGACAAAGCATTGTAGCGAAGCCGACGCCGTATTGGCCCGCATCGCAGCCGAGGGCCCCCTGACCGCCGCCGATTTCGAAAACGGGACGAGCCGCAGCGGCTGGTGGGAATGGAGCGACGTCAAGCACGCGCTCGAATGGCTGTTCTGGTCGGGCCGGATTACCACGGCGACACGGCGGGGCAGTTTCGCGCGGGTCTATGACCTGCCCGAGCGTGTCCTGCCCCCTGCCGTACTCGCCCTGCCCACACCGAGCGTTGCCGAGGCGCAGCGGGCGCTGATCGAACGGAGCGCCCGCGCGCTCGGCATGGCGACCGCTGCCGAGCTGCGTGATTATTTCCGGCTGAAGCCCGTCGAGGCGGATCATGCCATTACCGGTCTGGTGGAGGATCAGGTTTTGGTGCCCGTCCGCGTGGACGGCTGGAGCCAGAAGGTCTGGCTGCACCGCGACGCCGCGGTGCCCCGCCGGGTGCGCGGTGCTGCCTTGCTGGCGCCCTTCGATCCGCTGATCTGGGAACGCGGCCGCACCGAACGCCTGTTCGGCTTCCGGTATCGTATCGAGATCTATGTGCCGCAGGCGCAACGCACCCACGGCTATTATGTGCTGCCCTTCCTGATGGACGAGGCGTTGGTCGCGCGGGTCGATCTCAAGGCGGACCGGCAAGCGGGCGTGCTGCTGGCAAAACGCATAACGCTCGAACCGGGGGCGCCCGACGACACGCTGCCCCGCCTGCACGTCGAGTTGGAGCGGATGGCGCAATGGCTCGGCCTGTCGGACGTTCGTGTCGGCGAGATCATCCGCCCCGCGTGATGCAGGATGCCGCGATCGCAGGATTGCCGCCAAAGGTCAGTGGCTGATCGATCAGAATGTCACGACCACACTGACGGTATCCTGGTAGCTTCCCGCCGCCGGCGTGACCTGCGCCTGATTGATCCTGGCGACATAGGGATAGGTCCTGACCGGGGTCAGGCTGCCCGTTCCGGGACTTGCGCCGGTAAGCGGGTTGGCTTCGTTCCAGACGGTGACGCCATCCGCATGATAGATCTGATACTGCAACGTCGCACCCGCGCCGCTGGTCATCTGCCGCCACGCCGCACCGGTACCGGCACCGCCGGGTGTAAAGCCGATCCGGTAGACGGCGTCGCGGGTACAATCGATCTGGACGGCCGAGGTCACCGCACCGAACTGCGTGACGAGCGCCGCACTGCCGAAGGACAGGTCGGGCGCGGTGATCTTGCAGTCGTTGCCAACCACCAGCGTCACCTGAAGCGTTACGACGACCTTCCCGCTATCATAGCCCGTACAGACGACACCGAGCACGTTCACCCCGTTGCAGACGCTATAGTCCCATTGCACCGTCAGTGTGTCGCTATAGGTGCCGGCAGGGATATTGGGAGACGCGGTCAATCGCGCGAACAACGGCGTGGTGAAACTGCTGCCACCGCCCTGCAGCGCCAGCAGGCTGCCGCTCATATAGTTGACGGTCGATCCTTGCGTGAACGGCGTGGTGCCGCTGGCATCGGCCGACACCTGATAGGCGATCGCGTCGGCACCTTTGACGAGGCGAAACTGGTTGAGGCTGGTGATGGTCGCACGCGCCGAATTGCCGCCGATCAGGGTCAGCACCGAACCCATGCAGGAAAGACCGGCGGATCCGGCAACCTGCGGCACCGTGCCCCCTCGCACGTCGTACGACGACACCGGCGAGAAGGTGAGTGCCCCGGACGATGTCGTGCAGGCGGCGAATGCGGGACCCGCGACGATGCTCAGAACCACCAGTGCGAAGAACAGCCGCAGCGACACGATCACCGGCACGAGACCGGTCCTATCCGTGACAGCGCCGCGACGTCTGCGGAGACGCCGAACGTCGCCTGGCACACCGTCCCGTCCGACGTCAGCGCGGAGAGCGACACCTGTTCGCCGACATCCTCCAGATACGCGATGCCGTCCCAGCCGATGGCGACGTCGGGATGCCCTTCACGCCGGACGCGACCGCCTGGCTTGAGCGCCGCCCCGGTCCTGTCGACGAGCACCGCGAGGATGTTGCGCGTCATGCGGACGTTCAGACGCACGACGGCGCCACTGCCCTGTCGCACGGCAACCCGCTGCTCCACCGCGGACGCGACGTGGTTCTCCGACAGCGACAGCGTATCGATCGCGAAGCGGACGGGAAGATAGGGCACGACATTGGGCACGAGAAGATGGCCCTTGCGGTTCGTCACGCCGACCGGCTGGTTTTCATAGCTGACGCCAACGCCCGCCACGCCAGTCTCGACGACCGCGAAGGCATCGCTCGCCTGGTTGGCGACGAACAGGCCGCCGTCCATCGCCACGATCGAACCCGATGCGCCAACCCAGGCCGAGCTGCGCGCCTGGGCCGTCGCGCCCCCGGCCTGCACTTCGATGAAGGGCGCGCGCCATGTCCCGGTCACCTGCCCCGATGCGGGCCCCCGGCTCGCCGCTGCTATCCCGGCCTCGATGCCGAGGCCGCCATCGGTCGGCGTCGCCCGGGTATAACCGACCTGATAGAGATTGCGCCCGGCCGAACGGCTGATCCCGCCGCTGGCCGCATTGCGTCCGAACGGGATGAACAGGCGCAGCTGAGCACTGGTCGCGCCTCGTTCGAAATCGCGATCCGCGGTCACGAACAGGTTCGCGCGCGATCCGACCGGACGACCATAGGACAAGGACAGCAGGCGCGAACGTAGCGTGAGTTCGTCGACCGATCCCAAGGTTCGCCCCGAAATATACGCCGCCCCCAATGTGCCCAGCCGCGCCAGATTGACGTTGGCGATCGCGCGATAGGTCCGCCGCCGTGTCGCGGGATTTGCGAGGTCGAAGCTTGCCAGCTCGCGAAAGCCCCTGCTGCGATCGTCATATTGTGCGGCAACGCTAAAGTGACGCGCGGTATAGCTGTAGCCGAGCGACCAACGATGGCCCACGGCCTGACCCGAACGCGACGCACTGACCGACAGCGCTATGGTGCCAAATCGCCACGGCGCCACGACAAGCCCGCCCCCGATCTGCCGAAGCCGAGCGGTCGCCTCGGCATGCGCCTCGAGCGTCAGGAACGACGTCATGCCGCGTCGAATCGAGCCATTGGCGGCGAGCGTGCCGTAATCGAAGTTGCGGATGCCATAGCCTTGGCGGATGGCGCCGGCTTCGGCTGCAAAATCGGTGAGCCCGGCGCGCAGCAGTGTCGACGAGACGTAAAAGGGGATCGTGGTCGCGATCTGTCGACCCACGGCGTCCGTCGTGACGATCACGGCCTCGCCAGCGCCGTTGATCACCGGGACATCCTGCAGCACGAACCGACCGGGCGCGACGTCTGCGCCCTGCTGCCGATAGCCGTCGACGAACAGGTCCACCGCCGACGGCACGGCCGCCTTGCCCGCAAAGCTCGGCAGCGGCATCGTCAACAGGTCCGGCCGCGTATTGAAATCGCGCGTGAGCTGCAGGCCACCCAGCCGGACGGACGTGCTCCAGGGCAAGGACCGCGTGATCAGGTCACCCGCCGTGACGGTCAACGCGCGATCCTCGTTGATGAATCTCGCATGCGTATCGTAGCGCAGATAGCCGCCGATGCGAGACCCGACCCGCATCACGCCGGAATTGGACAGCGTCGCGACCGGCCCGAACACCCGCTGTTCGGACCATAAGGAGGCAAAGGAGCCTCCGTCGGCGTGCTGCGCATAGAACTGGTAGTTGACCATCGCGCCCCAGCTGGCGAGCGTGGCGGCGCGGGGCCTATCACCCGCGGCGATCCGGGTGGTCGGTAGAAATTCGAGCGCGGTTTCGAGATGGAGCGTCTGGAGCGCGGCGTCATAGCGGGCGCGGGTGTGCGGCAGCGACGCGACGTCGCGCTCCGTCCCGCCGCCCTCCCCCTCGAGCGTCACGCCATTTCGGCTGAGCGCCTCGGCCGGCACGAGCATGCGTGTGCCGACGATCCGCAGCGGCACCAGGTCACCGGTAGCACGGCCGTTCACGACCAGCTCGACGAACAGCTGCTGCACCGGGTCACCCGCGCGTGCCATTTGTGGCAGGCAGACCAGCATGGTCGTCAGCAGGAGCGCACCGCGGATCATGGCGTGTCGGACGGATCAACGCGCGGCAATGCGCTGATCGGCGCCATTGACGTTTGCCACCAGCGGACTGGTGTCCGGGACGCCTTCCGGCACCGGCCAGCGCATCGTCTGACCCGCCAGGACATAGCCCGCGAGCCCCGAAGCAAGACTGGTCTTCTTGTCGTCCGCCGTCCGGATATCGACAAGGCGCGCATGCAGCATGCCGGTATTGCGGATCGCCAGCATCCGACCGCTGCCGCTCCGTTCCACCGTCGCGGTCAGTTCGGGCGTGGCCGCGTTGACGGACCCCGCATAGGTGAAGAGCGGCACCGAATAGCGCATCTGTACCGCAAGCTCGGCCGCCGGCAACCGGCTCGCATTCGGCGCGTTGGCGGTGGGGATTTCGTCGATCAACAGGCGGTAGCTGCGCTCCCCCGGGCCAGACTGGTCGTTCGCCGCGGCGGCAGGTCGCTCGCGCCGCAGCACACGGATCATCTGCCGTTCCCCCGCCGGGATGACTGCGATCGGCGGGCTGGCGACGACCTCGTCCTGATCGTCGTACAGATCGCCCTGCGGACCCTGCGACCAGCGCAAAGTCCGGACCTGCATCGTGATCGGCTCGTTGCCCTTGTTCTCGATCCACAGCGCGGTCGCACGCTCGGTGGCGGCGATTTTCGGATCGACCGGCCAGATGATGACCGCCGCGGCGCGACTTGTGCCTGGCAGCAGGAGGAGCGGCGAGACGATGGCGGTCAACATACGCAGGATCTTCATGACTTGTCCTTGCTGCATCACCAGGTGACGGTGATGCGAACCACATCGGAATATCGCCCCGCCGCCACGCCGCGCTGGACGACGGCACGGGCCTGTACGGGAACGGACAGTCGCGACGTGCCGAGCGGGAATGCCAGCGCGATCGCCTGCGACGTCCAGGGCGTCTGACTGCCATTCGCGAACAACTGATAGGGCATGCGATCGGCAGGCCGGGTTGCATGGACGAGTTGGCGCACCCCGTTGGACGGCTGACTGCCATTGTCCGCGGTGAGGGTGACGCTCATTCCCGGGGTGCAGTCGATCTGCAATCCGGCGGCAACCGCGGTGACCAGGCTGCCTTGCGCGGCTCCCCCATCGACCCCGTTCACCGACCCGAGGTCGATCGATCCCCAACTGCCCCCCGTCTCGGCGCTGACCGCGCAACCATTGGCGATGACCGCCCCTACCCTGAACGTGCGGCTGGTCTCGGCCATGCTCCCGGAAGCACAGCTTGCGATCGCCGATAGCGCGAAGAGAACCCGGACGGCGCGCACCGCCGCTACCAGCTGAGCGTCACCTGTACCGTGTCGGTATAGGTGCCCGCCGGCAGTGCCAGGCCATTGCTCGACGCGCGGGCAAAGATCGGCAGCGTCAACGCCGAGGTGGCCGCGGTACCCAGGCTGATCTGCCTGCCGATGGTGATTTCGTCCTGCCGCGACGCGTCCGTATACAGCCGATACGCGACAGTCTGCCCCAGATAGGCCAGCTGACGGACATTGCCCGCGTCGTTCGCGCCCGCCCCGACCGTGACCTTCGGCGCGAGGCCTGGTGTGCACAACACCGTGACCGCATTCGTGCTGCCTTGCGCGACCATCGTCGCATCGGCGTTGCCGAAGACGCCCGACTGATCGGCAAAGGCGATCGTCCCGATCCGCCCCATGGTCGCGGCGCTGTTGCCGCCATTCACCGCACAGGCCGCGAGGATGTTCAGGGACACGCCGATCGTGCCGCTGGCGGTTTGCGCGTCTGCCGATGTCGCCACGCCAGACACCGCGATCATGCCGACCGCAATGCCCAGAACCCTGCTCGTCATCTTACGGTAAATCATGATAAAACAGCCCTCCATTTGGGCTGTTCTCAATGGTTGCCAGTTAACAGGATGTTGAACAACCGATCTGGCCGACGATAGCTTTCGATCCAACGATTATGACATGGTTCCAATAAGATGACGGCTCTCGTGGCCGGTCATCGAACATGCCCCGATCTGACGACCGCGGTGGGCCCTAATTCGGATTGCCGACCGGGATGACCGGATTGCCCTTGTAGCTGCCAAGCTTGACATGGAGCACCTGCGCGCGATCGGTGAAGTTGATCCCGTAGTCGGTCTGATCACCGTTCAGCACACGGTCGAACACCCAGTGCCCCTGCGCGTCGTAATGCCCCTCCTCGACCCGATCGTAGAGCATCGAACGCCCGCTGTTCGCATCCGCCAGCGCGAACGAGACGCGCGTATCGAATCCGGTCACGAGATATTCGTCGGGGCCGATCTCGGCGATAGCAAGACCGCCGGTCGGTTGGGGGTTGCCGGTCGGCTTGTCGGTGCCGAACTGATACTGGCCGAACGTCGCGGTGGCGCGGTACTTGCCGAGGTCCATGATCTGCTTGTGCTCGGCCTTCGGATCGGTCGGCTCGGCCACGCCCCAGGTCTTGCCTGCAAAGGCCAGCTTTGCCCATTCCCGCATCATCGGCGCGAACACGCGGTAGTTGCGCGCGAACAGCTCCATCGTCGGCGCGTCCAGCGTCTTCGCACCGAGCGGGAAGTTGTAATAGCCGCTATCGTCCATCCCGAACGGCGCGAAGCCGAGGCCGCCCTTGCCGACCACCGGATAGAAATATCGTGCAAACTCGGGCGCATTGCCCGTCTCCGGGATCAGCAGGGCGTTGTCGGCACGGCCGTAGAGCTTCAGATATTCGAGAAACGCGGCATGATCGCGCGCATAGATGTCGGGCGCGACCAGATCGAGCGACGGCGCCGCGGCCTTGTACACGTCGATCACGTGATGGATCGGCCCACCGCTCGAATAGGTCGTTGCCGCCTGCCGTCCGAAGGCGGAGGCGAGCGCGGCATTGACGTACATCGGCACCGGCTTCACCGCCTTGCCCGCCGCCGCGATCTCCTCGATGTAGCGGGCGATCGACCAGGCGTGGAAATACTCGTCGGCATCGGCGCCGAACACCTGTTTCCAGCTGCCCGCGGGCTTGCGGAATTTTTTGAGCAGCGCCGCCGGGACCGGACCGTCGAAGAGCTTCTGCGCGACCGGCGAGAAATCGCGGACGCTGCCATAGGTACCGGCCTCGTTCTCGGGCTGGACCATGATGACGGTGTTCTGCGGATCGGCGGCCTTCAGATGCTGCATCAGCTTGACGAAGGCGCGCTTGTCCGCCTCCAGCGTCGACCGATGAAGCGGCGACAGCGCATAATGCGTCTCGCCCTTGGCGTTCGTCATCCGCGGGAACCGCGCGTTGTCGAGCTTGACCCAGGCGGGCGCATAATTGGGCGAGGTATTCTTCCACGTCGCGAACCACAAAAGGACGAGGCGCACCTTGTTCTGCCGCGCCTCGGCGAGCAGCTGGTCGAGGAAGGAAAAGTCGAATTGCCCCTCGGTCCGCTCGATCTGCTCCCACGCGATCGGCACCTCGACCGTGTTGGCGTGCATCGCGTGGATCGTCGGCCAGACCTTGGGCAGCATCGCCGGATAATTGCTCGAATTATTGACCTGCGCGCCGAGCATCAGCCACGGCGCGCCATCGACCATCAGCGCGTGATGCCCGTCGCGGGTCACCAGCCTGGGCACCTCGGTCGCGGTCTGCGCGTGCGCGGTGCCGGCGAACAGCGTGGCGGCGAGGGTCAGGCCGGCGAGTGTGCGGGAGGAGCGGAAGATCATGATGCAGTACCTCGAACGGGAAACGGGAAAGTCGGCACGGATCAGTCCTCGACGAAGACGAGGCCGCCCAGGCCCGATGCGACCGTGCCGTCGCTTTCGAGCAGAAGGGTGACGGTCCGCTCGCCAGGTCCTGGCGGGAAGGCGGCGCGCAGCGTGGCGGCGGCGAAATCGGGCTTCGTCGCGGCGCGCTTGCCGTCGATCCAAATTTCGCCGCGACCGACCAGATCCTTGAACACGATCGTCCCGCCCCGTTCGCGCGTGCCGCGGCGCGGGGTGAGCTTGGCGCGCAACACGGTCCAGCGGCCACTGCCCTGCGGCGGCTGGATCTCACCCGCGCGGACATACAGCCAGCTGTTCATGTCATTGTCCGCCAGCACGATGTCGGGTGAGGGCCTGGCGGTGGCGGCAGGCGACTGCCGCCAGTCCTGCACCGTCAGCGTCATGCGGGCGGGCGCGACGAACGGACGAGCCGGCGTGGCGAGGCGACGCACAATGCTGGTGGCAGGGCGCAGTCCCGCCGCGCTGGCCGAGAGCTTGACGGTGCCCGCGCCGCCGCCGCCCGCGCGAACGATCACCTGCGCCAGGCCGTTGAACAGGCGCCGACGATTGCCCTGTTCGGCTTCGTGGCTGACGGGATCGCCATTGCCGAGGCCGATGATCGCGCCGCCGCTGACCGCAAAGGTGACGTCGAGATTGGCGGTCGGGACATGCCGGCCGCGCGCATCGACGGCGTCGATCGTATAGGGCTGCACGTCCTCGCCATCCCCCGCCATCGCACGCCGGTCGGGCGTGATCCGCAGCGAGACCGCCGCGCCGGTCGTCTCGACCACGCTGCGCGCGACCTCGCGTCCGCCGCGATAGCCGATCGCCTCGAGCCGGCCCGGCGCATAGGGCACCTGCCAGCTCGGCATCGTGTAGCGATCGACCTTCTGCTCGCCGATCAGACGGTCATCGAGCATCAGCCGCACGGTCTCGACATTGGTCAGCGCCATCACCTTGACCACCTGCCCCTCGCGCCCGGGCCAGTTCCAGTGCGGCATCAGATCGAGCAGAGGCACGTCGTCGACCCACTGCGCGCGGTGCAGATAGAAGGCCATCTTGGGAAAGCCGCACAGGTCCATGATCCCGAAATAGCTGCCCGCGGACGGCCATTCGAACGGGGTTGGCTCACCGTGATAGTCGAACCCGGTCCACACGAACGTCCCCGCGACGAACGGCCGCTCGGCAACCGATTTCCAGCCCTCGCGGTGGGTACTGCCCCAGTCCGCCGGTTCCTCGTCATAGGACGCCATCACGTGCGCGGCGCGGTCCGTCTCCCACGCACCGCGTGTCATGAAACTGCTGGTGTCCTCCGAACTCGTCAGCGGCAGCGTCGGGTTGGCGGCGTGGAACCGGTCATACTGGTCGCGCTGATAGTTGAAGCCGACCACGTCGACCGCCTGGCTGACATTGACCGGGGCGAACATCCCGCTGTTCATCGCCGCGGTGACCGGTCGGCTGTCGTCGAGCGCCTTCACCGCGACCGACATGCGGCGGACCATTTCGTAGCCGGCGGGCGTCCCCTGCATCGGCTCCTCGTTGAACACCGACCACATGAACACGCTTGGCCGGTTGCGATCGCGGCGGACCAGCCATTCGAGCTGGTCCATGTAATCGGGGCTGGTGTTGAAGTTGCGGTTCTCGCTCATCACCAGGAAGCCGAGCCGGTCGCACGCGTCGAGCACCTCGGTCGCGATCGCGCTGTGCGCGAAGCGGATCGCGTTGCATCCCAGCTCTTTCAGACGCCGCAATCGCCAGTCCCACAGCGCATCGGGCACCGCGACGCCGACACCGGCATGATCCTGGTGGTTGCACGTGCCCTTGATCTTGAGCGGACGGTCGTTGAGATGGAAACCCGTCGCGGCGTCGAAGCGCAGCGTGCGAAACCCGATCCGCAGCGTGCGTTCGTCGACGGGCTTGCCGCCACGCATCAGTCGCGTCCGCAGCGTATAGAGCGTCGGCGTGTCGATCGACCATAGCCGCGGCGCGGGGACCGGGATGGTCAGCGTGGCCGTGCCGGGCTTCAAAGACGGTAGGTGCGCCAAAGCGGTCTGCGTCGCAATCGTGCGGCCGTCGGGATCGATCAGCGACACCTCGATGCTCGCCTCGGCCGGGATCTTGCCGATATTGCCGAGCGTCGCGGTGACGGGCACGCTCCAACTGCCATCGGCCGCGCGGCGCGGGTCGGCGTGGATGCCGTCGGTCGCGATGTAGGTCGCATCGGGTTTCGCCAGCCAGACATGGCGGTATAGCCCGGCACCTTCGTACCACCATCCCTCCATCGTCTGCGCATCGACCCGCACGACGATGCTGTTCAGATCATCGCCATACCGCGCCAGATCCGTGATATCGATATAGACGGAGTTATAGCCGCTCCAGTTGTGCGCGACGATCGATCCATTGAACCAGATTGTCGCATTCGTCGCGATCCCCCCGAACTGCAGCTCCAGATACCGCCCCCGGTCCGCCGGATCGAGCCGCAGCGCGCGCCGGTACCAGCCAAAGCCGCGCCGGCGATAGCCTTGCGAGACATTGGCGCTTTCCTCGAACGGCATCGTCGATGCCCAGTCATGCGGCAGATCGACCTCGGGCCAGTCCGAATCGTCATATTGCATCGCCGCCGCACCCTGCGCCTGCCCCGCCTTGGCGCTGTTGTAGGACCAGCCATGGCCGCGGATTTCCGGCATCGGGATATCGCCGAGGTGAAAGCGCCAGCTGCGATCGAGCAGCAGCCGGCTGGGATCCTCGACCGGTGCACGCAGCGGCAGGTCGTCGCGGGTTGCCGGCATCGGCAATGCGCCGATCGCTGGCGCTTGCACCGGTGCAGCCTGAGCGACACCGTCCGCAGCCAGCGCCATGCCGATCGCGGTGCCGCTTCCCAGGAAGTGCCGCCGGTTCAGCCGACCCGTCTCGTGCGCATCCGTCATCTCTGGCTTCCTATCCATCGCTGCCGGGCGAGCCCCGTTCGTTGCACCGTCAATGCTGGCGTTCGCATTCGTCGGACACTGGTGGGCGCCCTGGCGACGGCATTGCAACCCCCACGGCGCGGATCGCGGTGCTGTGCTACAGGTTCAGGTGGCGACATCGCACGGGATTGCGCCTGAAGCCCGGGAGCCTTTCGAGACCCCCGGGCTTCAGCCGGTCAGTAGTTCACGCGGAGCGTCGCGCCGAAGCGGCGATCAACGACCGAATAGTCACGCGGCCGGCTGTCCAACCCGAAGAACGTCTCACGCCGCGTGTTGAGCAGGTTGGTAGCATCCACCGACGCGGTGATGTTGGGCGTGACGTCGTAGCTGATCGAGGCGTCGAGCTGGCCGAACGCCCGGTCGTAGATCGGCAGATTGCCCGTCCCGCTGGCCGACGTGGTGCGGACGTAATCGTCGCGCCAATTGTATGCGACGCGCGCCGACAGGCCGTATTTCTCGTAGATGCCGACCAGATTGTAGCTGTTCTTCGACAGCCCCTCGAGCGGCACCGAGATCGGCGCGCCGGGGATCGCACCGGCGCTCGGATTGGGCGCCTTGGAGTCTACATAGGTGTAGTTGGCCTGCACCCCGAAGCCCGACAGCGGCCCCGGCAGGAAATCGAAGAACTGCTGATAGCCGACCTCGAACCCCTTGATCTTGCCGTTCGCGCCGTTGACCGGCCGGTTGATCTGATACTGCGTGCCGTCGATCACCACCGGATCGTCCACACGCGCGATGAAGCCGTTGACCGCCTTGTAGAATGCGGCTGCGTAGACCGAGCTGGTCTTGTTGAAATACCATTCGAACGAGACGTCGAGCTGATCGGCGCGCAGCGGCTTCAGATCGGGATTGCCCGACGAGCCCCGCCGGCTGACGGGATCGAACGTCAGGACCGAGTTGAGCAGATTGTAATCCGGTCGCGTCAGGCCCTTGGACGCGGCCAGACGCAGCTGCAGCGTCTCGGTGATCGGGAAGCGGATGTTCAGGCTCGGCAGGACCGAGGTGTAGCTGTTGGTCTGGTCGATCGGAATGGTCGGACCGCCCGACGGCGTCTGGAAGCCGGCGACGTTGGTCTTGGTGTTCACGATGCGCACACCGAGATTGCCGTCGAACGGCAGGATGGTCTCGGACTTGAACCGCGCGACCCAATAGCCGCCGATCGTCTGCTCCGAGACGTCGTTACGACCGGTCGGCAGATATTCCGGAACGGCGACCTGCCCGTTGGGATAATAGGAGGCGAAGGTCTGGCGCACCGCGTTCAGATCGCCGCGGATCACGTCGAACGGCGGGATCAGGAAACTGCCGAGCCCGGCCGCATCGCCGCGGAAGAAGTTCTTGACCGGCACGGGATTGGAATAGCCAGGGATCGCCGAGAGCGGCGTACGCGGCACGCGTGGCGTATCGAACAGGTCGACATAGCCGAACACCGGATTTTCGACGACCGCGTTCAGCTTGGTGTACCGCACACCCGCCTTGATCGACGTGAAGAAGCCGCCATCGGTCTCATACTCGACGTCCTGCCGTACCGACCATTGGTCGTTGTGGCTGCGGCTGCTGGAATCGAGGATGTAGAGATAGGAAAAGTTCGCCGGATCGGTGAGGAAGCTGGGCGACCCTGCCCCGGTCACGCCGATCACGGGCAGTTTGCCGGTAATGTCGACGCTGAGCGTGTTGGGCTGGTCGCTGCCGACGCCGAGCGCGAAGAATTCCGTCTTCGTGCGGCTGTCGACATAGCTGACATCCGTGGTCAGCGTGAGCTGGCTCGTCGGATTGAACTTGAGCCCGCCCGAATAGGATGCGGTCTTCGAGCGGCGATCGCTGCGATAGGTATTGCCCTCGACGAACACGTTCTGGAACGTGCCGCTCTGGAACTCGCCATTCTCGTCGAACGTGAAGCTGCTCGCCGGCCCCGGCGTGATCGGCGCACCGCCGCGGCCGAACGGGTAGACGAGATAGCCGACCTGGTTGAACTTGTAGTTGGCATAGTCGAACTGGCCATAGACTTCGAGATTGTCGGCAGGCTTCCACTGGACTGCCGCGGAAATCCCGATGCGGCGGCGATCGCCGACATTGTTGAACTGGCCGACGCCGTTGGGCACGATCACCGCGTCGGCGGCATCGGCCGTGCTGCCATTGCCGGTCCGATCGACGATGCCGGTGCGCAGCTGATAGGGCTCGATCGACAAGGCATCGGTGCGATAGGCGCCGCGCTGGAGCGATCCGTTGAGCAGGAAGCCGATCTCGCCCAGACCGGTTTGGTAGGTGTCGGTGATCAGACCCGAGAACGAGGTCTTGGTCTTGTCCGCCAGATCGTGATGCGTGACCCGCGCGCTGCCACTGATCGTCGGCTTCGAAAAGTCGAACGGCATCCGCGTGCGCAGGTTGACCGTGCCGCCCAGACCGCCCTCGATCACGTCGGCGGCAGGGTTCTTGTAGACGTCGATCCCGGCGAGCAGTTCGGAGGGAATATCCTCAAGGCTGATCGTGCGGCCGTCGCCCGCGGTGAAATAGTCGCGACCGTTCAGCTCGGTACGGACCTGGGTCAGGCCGCGGATCGCGATCCGGCTGCCCTCGCCCTGGTTGCGCTCGATCTGGATGCCGCTGATCCGCTGCAGCGCCTCGGACACGTTGTTGTCGGGCAGCTTGCCGATGTCTTCTGCGACGATCGAATCGATGATCTGGCTGGCGTTGCGCTTGCGCGCCTGTGCGCTCCGAAGGCTGGCGCGGACCCCGGTGACCACGATGTCCGCATCCGCATCCGCATTCGCGACGTCGCCGCTCGGTGCGACGGTACCCGCTTGCGCGCCCTGATCGATCGGTGACGGGGCGACCTCTTCGGCCGTGTCGGGAACGATAGCGGGCGCCTGCTGGGCGCTCGCGGCTACCGTGAATGCCGAGACAATCGCGAGGGCAGATGCCCCGCTTGCCAGCGCCTTGAGTACACAAGCCGAACGGAATTTTACGCGGTTCAAACACCATCTCCCCAGGATACCGAACGGACCACCGCTCGAAATTTGTGCCGCATTTGAGCCATGAAGCGCTCTGCGGTCGAAGTGTGGTATCGGTATCAATGGACAAATTGTCTGACAAGTCATATTTTTGGCAGAGAATTCGGTTGATCTGTCGCGCGGACCTGCAATTATACGACAAATTTGCCGCTTTGGCGAAGTTTGCGGTACCATAACGGGCACAGACCCGCGGAGAGGATTTCAATGCATATCGCCCCATCCCGTGTCGTCACGCAGCCGTCCGACGATTCCCGCAGCACGGTATCGCCGGGCTGGTCGCGCCTGATCGCGCGATTTGCCGTTGGGGTTTCGCTGGCGACGATTGCGACGAGCGGGTTCGCAGCGCCGATCGCGACGGTCGATCGCAACGGCAGCCTGGTTTCGGTCGAGGCCTATGCCCCCAACATCGTCCGCGTGACGATCGCGACCGACCGCGGGCAGGTCGACGCCCCCCCGGGCGACGGTCCCAACGCCAAGCCCAATGCCGCGGGCTGGACGCACCGCAACGATGCAGGGGCCGATATCTTCACGTCCGCCGCGCTGTCGCTTTCGGTCGATGCCAAGCCTTGGCCCAAGGCGCCCACGCAGATGGAGCGCTATTTCGCGCCATCGCTACCGCCGGTGTCGGTGACGATCCGCAAGCCCGACGGCACGATGCTGACGCAGATGACCGGGTGGGAGATGGGGCCGCATACCGTCAACGGCGAAAAGACGTTCCGCGTCGGTGCAAGCTTCGCCTCGCCCGCCGACGAGCATTATTACGGGCTGGGCCAGAACCAGGAAGGCAAGCTCGACCTGCGCGGCCGCACGATCGACTGCCGCCACAATTACGATGCGCCCGCAGGTGAGACGGTCTGCGTGCCCTTCATGGTCACCAACAAGGGCTATGGCATCGTCTGGGACAATCCATCCTCGACCGTCGTGTCCCCCGGCCTCCACAGTGCGACGCACTGGCAGTCGGAAGTCGGCGAGCGCGTCTCCTTCTTCGTCATCACCGGCGCGACCACCGACGAGATCTATGCCGGCTACGCCACGCTGACCGGGACGACCCCGCTGCCGCCAAAGGCCGCGTTCGGGCTTATCCAGAGCAAGGCGCGGTACGAGACGGAGAAGGAACTGCTGGGCATCGCCGACGGGTATCGCAGCCGCGGCCTGCCGCTCGACATCATGGTGCTCGACTGGTTCTACTGGTCGCGCATGGGTCAGCTCGACATCGACCGCACCTATTTCCCCGATCCCAAGGGCATGAACGACAAGCTCAAGGCGATGGGGATGCACTCGATCATCAGCGTCTGGCCCCGGTTCGAAAAGGAATCGCGCTACTTCAATCTGCTGTCGAGCAAGTCCTGGCTGCTGAAGGACAAGGATGGCAACGCCGTCGACGGACTGCCGATCCGGTCAGATCGCGCCGGCGCGTTGCTCGACAGCACCAACCCCGACGCGCGCAACTGGTTCTGGGAGCGGATCCGCGACAATATCGCCAGCCAGGGCTTCGACTGGTTCTGGCTCGACGAGACCGAGCCCGATCTCGTGCCCGACGGTAGCTTCTATTCGATCGGTTCGGGCGACCGTTATCACAACGTCTTTCCGCTGCTCCACACGATGAGCGTCGCGGACGGGTCGGCACGGGATCGCCCCACCGTGCGCAACCTGATCCTGTCGCGCGCCGCCTATCTCGGCGCCCAGCGCAATGGCGGGCTGTTCTGGTCGTCGGACATCAAGTCGACCTGGGAGGCGCTGCACCGGCAGGTGCCCGCCGGGCTTGGCTTCACCGCGAGCGGCATGGCCTATTGGGGCAGCGACATCGGCGGCTGGCAATGGCCGAACGGGCCCAAGGCGACCCGTCCGGTGCTGCTCGATCCGGCAGGCGCGACCGCGATGGCGCCCGACTATGCGGATTATCCCGAGCTGTTCACACGCTGGTTCGCCTATAGCGTGTTCACGCCGACCTTGCGGATCCACGGCCAGCGCCCGGCCACTGCACTCTGGGAATATGGTACCGCGGCCGAACTCGTTCTCGCGAACTTCCTGAAGCTGCGCTATTCGCTGATGCCGTACATCTACTCGCTCGGGCGCCACACCTATGAGAGCAATGCGCCGATGATGCGCGCGCTGTTCATGGATTTCCCGAACGATCCCAACGTCGCCGACATGGGCGATGAGTATATGTTCGGCCCCGCCTTCCTCGTCGCCCCCGTCACCGAACAGGGCAAGACGACCCGCCAGGTCTATCTGCCGGCCGGGGCGGACTGGTATGATTACTGGACCAACCAGCGCTTTACCGGTGGGCAGACCGTCACCGCGAACGCAGCGATCGACAGGATCCCGCTGTTCGTGCGCGCCGGGTCGATCATTCCGATGGGCGTCCAGGTCCCGAGCACCGCGACGGCGCAGTCGCTTGAGGCCATTCGCGTCTATCCCGGCGCAGATGCCAGTTTCGCGCTCTACGACGACGACGGCGTGACCAACGACTATCGGACCAAGGGCGGACGCAAGGCGACCCTCCGCTGGGACGACAAGACCCGGCGCCTGACCGCGTCGGGCAAGCTGCCGACCGGGCAGGACGCCGCATCCCTGGTCCAGATCGTAGCACCGAAGTGATCGGTAGCCGCGTCATCGCACAGCTCCTGATGGAGTTGCCGACGTCAACGGGCGCGCGCTTTGACGGCGCGCCCGCCAGATCCGTCGCAACTCCGTGAGCATCGATCTCAGCCGTCGTTCGGTTCTCGCCGGCATCGCTGCACTCGGGCCCGCAACGCACGCACTCGCGCAGAGCCCGATGGGGCTCGTCCGCGGTCCGGTGCAGCCGACCTGGCAGTCGCTGGTCGATCACTATCGCTACCCCGAGTGGTTTCGTGATGCCAAGCTTGGCCTGTGGTCGCATTGGGGCCCGCAATCGGTGCCCGAGCAAGGCGACTGGTATGGGCGCTTCATGTATATGCAGGGCCATCCAGCGTACGAACATCACCTCAAGACCTATGGCCATCCGACCCGATCGGGGATGATGGAGGTGATGAACTGCTGGACCGCGGCGCGCTGGGAGCCAGACGCGCTGATCGCGCGCTATGCCAAAGCGGGGGCGAAATATTTCGTCTCGCTCGCCAATCATCACGACAATCTCGACTGCTACGACAGTCGCTATCACGCCTGGAATTCGCTTCGCGTCGGGCCGAAGCGCGACGTCGTCGGCATCTGGGAGAAGGCCGCGCGCAAGGCCGGGCTGAAGTTCGGTGTCTCGAACCACGCGGCGCACAGCTGGCACTGGTATCAGACCGCCTATGGCTATGATCCGGTCGGGCCGCGCAAGGGACAGCGCTACGACGCGTTCACGCTCCGGGCCGCCGATGGCCACGGTACATGGTGGGACGGGTTAGATCCGCAACAGCTCTATACGGGCGCGCACGCGGTCCTGCCGAACGGCATCGACACGATTGCGGCGATGAACGCATGGCACGATGCGCATGACGGCCAGTGGATCGAGACGCCGCCGCCGAACGACCCGTCCTATGCCGCGAAATGGCTGCTGCGGCAGACCGACCTGATCGACAAGTACAAGCCGGATTTCTGCTATTTCGACGATTACGAGCTGCCGTTCGGCCCGATCGGGCTCCAGGCGGCGGCGGATTACTATAACCGGTCGATCGCCTGGCACGGCAAGATCGATGTCGTGCTGACCGCCAAGCAGTTGAAACCCTATGCCCGGTTTGGCCTGGTCCAGGACGTCGAACGCGGCTTCACCGACCATCTGTGGGACGAGCCGTGGCAGACCGATACGTGTATCGGCGACTGGTTCTACAATGTCGCGCGCCTGAACGACAAAAGCTACAAGACCGCCGAACAGGTCATCCAGCGGCTTGCCGACGTGGTGTCGAAGAACGGCAATCTGCTGCTCTCGATCCCGCAACCCGGCGACGGCTCGATCGACGGCGAGGAGGAGAAGATCCTTGACGGCATGAGCCGCTGGATCGCGATCAACGACGAGGCGATCTTCGGCTCGCGACCGTGGCGGATCTATGGCGAAGGCCCGACCAAGCTGCAGACGGGCATGCAGAACGAGCAGTCTGCGGGGGTGTTCACGCCGCGCGACGTGCGCTTCACCACGAACAAGGGCGCGCTCTATGTGCTGTTCCTCGGCTGGCCACGCGGCGACGTGACGATCGAGGCCCTCGCACGCCACCGCTTCGCCGACGGCGTCGTCGAGCGCGTAATGTTGCTCGGCGGCGACCGCATAGCGCACCGCCGCGACCCGCACGGCCTGCATTTCGCAATGCCCGCCGACCGCGGCGACGTCTTCGTTCCGGTCGTCAAAATCGAGGGCCGCGGCCTGATCTAGGGCGTCGGGTTTCTCGGGGGTCGGCCATTGCTCGCCCTCGAGCGGGCGTTCGAAGGTCGAATACGCGGTCGCCACCAGCTTCGCAGCCAGGTATATCCGAAGAAACCTGGGTAGCGTTGCGCCAGAACTTCTTGGCGGGGCGGGATGAAAGGATGACGAGGGGTGAGCAATCTGGACTGGGCGCGCCCGCTTGCCGAGCGTGCGCGGGTGGACTCAGCAACGTTCGAAGCCGAAATCCTCAACCGTGGTGAGCCGGTAGTACTGCGTGCTCAGGTTTCCACCTGGCCGTCCGTCGTGGCGGCACGCGGCGGCGCCCGGAACGCAGCGCACTATATGGAGAAGTTCGACGGTGGTGTCCCCGTTCAGGTGATGGCGGGGCGGCCCGAGATACAGGGCCGCTTCTTCTACGACGATGCCGTCCAGGGCTTCAACTTCAACCGTCAGATGGTTCCGTTGCGGTTGCTGTTGTCGGAATTGCTTCGGTTTGAAAACGATCCCGCGGCGCCCGTCCTCTATGCTGGGTCTGCGCCGACAGGACAGCTCCTGCCCGGCTGGAGCGAGGCAAACCCGCTCGACCTGACGCTACCGGGCGCGAAGGCGCGGGTGTGGATCGGCAACGCGACGCGGATTTCGACGCATTACGACGGATCGGCGAACATGGCGTGCGTCGTGGCAGGCCGTCGCCGCTTCGTCCTGTTCCCGCCCGAGCAGCTCGAAAATCTCTATGTCGGGCCGCTCGACCACACGATGGCGGGGCAGCCGGCGAGCATGGTCGACCCCGATGAGCCCGATCTGGAACGCTACCCGCGCTTTGCGGAGGCGATGCGCCATGCGCTGGTCGCGGACCTTGGGCCGGGCGACGCGATCTTCATTCCGGCACTGTGGTGGCACAATGTGCGCTCGTACGAGCCGCTCAACATATTGGTTAATTATTGGGCCGAAGGGCACGAGGCGACGAGCCCGTTTACCGCGATGATCCATGCGCTGATGGCGGTACGCGACCTACCGCCGCGCGAGCGCGCGGTCTGGCGGAAATGGTTCGATCATTATGCGTTCGACGACGCGGCCGACCGGGTTGCCGATCACCTGCCCGAGGCAGCACGCGGCGTGCTCGGGGCAGCGTCGCCATCGCGGACGGATCGCATCAAGCAGTATCTGCTCCACGCATTAGGCGCGCGATAAGCCTTCCCGGCGTCACCGCTGCCGGCCGAACGTCAGGCCGCAGGGCGACCGATCTGGTTAAGGAACTGCTGGTGCGAGGGCATACGGTCGACCGCCAGCCGCATCGCATTTGCGATGTGCGCCATGCGCTTGTCGAGTTCGTTTTCGGGCAGCAGATCGGCGAGCGGATGGTAGCGCCGGGGGACAAGCCCCTGCCCGTGCATGACCGCGAGCCAGCTCGTCTCGCTGAACAGTTCATTGTCGTGGCGATATAGCCGGCCATTCTCGCGAAATATCGCGATGCGCTCTTCGAGAGACGTGGGCAACGCCATGCTCCGGCAGTACCGCCACAGCGGGGAGTCATCGCGGGTCGTGGTGGCGTAATGCAGAATGATGAAGTCGCGCACCTGCTCATATTCGACGCGCGTGCGGCGATTATAATAGTCGATGTCGTGCTGGTTGAAACGGCGATCCGGAAAGTTGGTCAGCAAGCGCGCAATCGCCGACTGGATCAGGTGGATCGACGTCGATTCGAGCGGTTCGAGAAAACCGCTCGCCAGGCCGAGCGCGACGACGTTGCGGTCCCAGGCCTTGTGCCGGACGCCGGCCTTGAACTTCAGGAAGTTGGGCTCGGACAAGGGATCACCGTCGAGCGCGGCGTTCAGACCGTCGAGCGCTTCATCGTCGCTCAGGTGATCGGAACAGTACACGTAGCCGTTGCCGGTGCGGGACTGGAGCGGGATGCGCCATTGCCAGCCGGCCGCCTTGGCGGTGGCGCGGGTGTAGGGAAGCGGGTCGGTGGTCCGGCGACAGGCGCGCGCCACCGCGCGATCGCAGGGCAGCCAATGGCTCCAGTCCTCGAAGCCGGCGCCAAGCGCTTCGCTGATCAGGAGGCCGCGAAAGCCCGAACAGTCGATGAACAGGTCGCCCGCAACGCGGCTGCCGTCCTCCAGTGTCACCGCCTGGACATGACCATTGCCGCTGTCGAGGGCGACATCGACGATGCGCCCTTCTGTGCGCCGCACGCCACCGGCCTCGGCCCGCTCACGCAGATAGCCGGCGTAGAGCGATGCATCGAACTGGAACGCGTAACTGATCGTCCCGAGCGGCGAGCCGGCGCGGCTGTGGTCGGGACGCTGAAAACGCTGGGCCCGCGCGGCATCGGCGCCGATGCTGAATCGGTCGAGATCGAGAGCCCCGCCGAGCTGAGCCTGACGCAGCCAGAAATGATGGAAATGCAAACCCTCCATTTCCTGACCATAGGTGCCGAACGGATGAAAATAGCGGTCGCCGATGCGACCCCAATCGACGAACTCGATCCCCAGCTTGAACGTCGCGGCCGTGCGGCGGACGAAGTCGTCCTCGTCGATCCCGAGCAGCCGATTGAAATATTGCAGGTGCGGGATGGTCGCTTCGCCGACGCCGACCGTGCCGATCGCCTCCGATTCGATCAGCTCGATCTCGACCGCGTGGCCCAGGACGCGGGACAGGGCTGCAGCCGCCATCCAGCCGGCGGTGCCGCCACCGACCACCACGATCCTGCGAATGGCAAGTTCGTCCATCGCTCAGCCCTCCGTCGCGGCGCAGTAGGACGCGATGAAGCTCGCATGTGTCGGCATGCGCGATGCAGCGTCCTTCATCGCCGACGCCATGGATTGCAGGCTGTTCGCCACGTCGCGCGCGGGCAGCGCCGCGACGATCGGATCGCATCGTTTGGGCATGATTCCCTGGCCCAGCATCACCGCCACCCAGCTCGGGCGGGCAAAAAGCTCGTCATCATAGCGGAAGATGCGCCCCGTTTCGCGGAACAGTTCCAACTTGTGCCTGAGGCTGTCCGGCACGGTCATGGTCCGGCAATAGCGCCAGAACGGCGTATCGTCCCTGTTCGTCGCGACATAGTGCAGCACGATAAAGTCGCGCACCTGCTCGAATTTCTTCTGCATGTAGCGGTTATATTCTACTCTGAGTATATCGGGAATATCCCCGTTGGGGAACAGCGAGATGAAGCGGCTGATTCCTTCCTGGATCAGATACAGCGACGTCGACTCAAGCGGTTCCAGAAAACCAGCCGCCAACCCGATAGCGATACAATTGCCGCGCCAGAACTGCCGCCGGTGCCCGGCCTTGAAACGGATCGAGCGGGGCTCTGCGAGAAGCGCGCCCTCGACCCCCTTGCGCAGGACCCTCTCCGCTTCGTCATCGTCCATGAAGCTTCGACTGTAGATATGGCCATTGCCCACGCGGCGTTGCGTCGGGATCCGCCACTGCCAACCGGCGGGGCGCGCCGTGGACCGGGTATAGGGCGGAGGCGGTCCGACATGCGCGCTCGGCACCGCCAGCGCGCTGTCGCACGGGAGCCAGGCGCTCCAGTCGACGAAATCGATGTCCAACGTCTGCCCGGTCAGCAGCGCGCGAAATCCCGTACAGTCGAAGAAGAAGTCGCCCTTGACGTGCGCACCCGAGTCCATCGTCACGGCGGCGATGCCGTCGCCCTGCGCGGTCAAATGAACCTCTTTCACCACGCCCTCAATGCGCTTGACGCCCCGCTTCTCGGCGTAACGCCGCAGATATCGCGCGTACAGCGTCGCATCGAAATGATAGGCATAGCGAAGATGCGAGAACACCGATCGCGGGTTCGGGTCAGGCAGGGCGAAGCGACCCGCGCCGGCGGCAACCGCGGAGAGGCTGTAGTCCTCGATCGGTGCAGTGCCGCCCTCCCTGTTCAGGCGCAGCCAATATTGGTGGAAGTCGATCCCCTCCATGTCGACACCGTGCTGGCCAAAGGGGTGAATGTAGCGGTCGCCCTTGTGACCCCAGTCGACGAACTCGATCCCGAGTTTGAACGTCGCCTCGGTGGCACGCATGAACTCGGCTTCGCTGATGCCGAGCATCTGGTTGAAGACCAGCATGTCCGGAATGGTGGCCTCTCCGACACCAACGGTGCCGATCGCATCGGACTCGATGACCGTGATGGACACGTCCTTGCTTTCGACAAGGCTGGAAAGCGCGGCGGCGGTCATCCAGCCGGCCGAGCCGCCGCCGACGATGACGATGGATCCTAGGGGGGCCTGCGTCATTTTCGTGGATCCTGGCGGAGATAGCGTTCCAGCTGCGTCATATAGACGTGGTTCGACGGCAACGCGGCGGCGGCAGTCGCGACCTGCTGTGCCGCATCGTCGAGATAGCGGCGGACCCGTTTGGCATCGGCGCGGTCCGCCAGACGATCATGGCGTCGCGGACGTCGGCCGATACCGAAGTGCATGATCAGCCAGTCCTCGGGATGAAAGGGCTCGAGATCGTAGGAGACGAGCAACCCGCGTTCGGCGAACATTGCGAGCTTGTGCTCGAGTTCCGCGTCCGGCGTGTCGCGCGCCGCGCGCCAGAAATCGCTGTCCGGCAGGGCGGACGTTTCGAGAAGCGCGCGGGTGAAGCGCATCGCATGATCGTGATCCTCGCCATGCCTGCGGTTATACTCGCGTTCTTCGACGGTCATCGACGCAGTCGAAACGGGGATCAGCGTCATCAGCCGTTCGATGTCGCGTTCGAGCAGCATCATGGGCGCCGGCGTGAGGGGCTCGACGATGCCGGCCGCGTGTCCGATACCGACACAGTTCCCCGCCCAGGCGCATCGGCGCCGCCCGAGCGTCGCAGACGCGCTCAGCCCGCCGCCTGTGTCCTGCGACGCACTCGCCGAAGCCGGCGCATCGGAGACCGTCAGCGATCGCGTCGATCCGCGCAGCGGGGTCTGTGCCGCCCAGCCCTGGTCGTGAAACGAAACGCTGCGGACCGGCGGGCCGAGCCGGGCCTCGGCCACGTCGTCAGCGGAGATCTGCAGCGCGCGTCCGCCCAGCCACGCGGGATCGAGCCGGGATAGAAGTTCGGCCGACGGTCCGCTGCAATCGAGATACAGGTCGGCCGTCACCATGTCGGCACCATCGAGTGCGATGCCGGTGATCGCTCCGTCGCTCACCGTGACCTGGGTCAGCGCCCCCTTCAGATGGTGGATGCGACCGGGCGGTACGGCGGCGGCGAAACACCGCGCGTGGCTTGCCGGGTCGAAATGATAGCCATATTCGGCACGCGCCAGCGGCTGCTGACCGGCAGCACCAGGTGATCGCGGGGGATGCGCAAACGTGCCCCGGCTTCCGGCGACTGCACCGAGAAGAAACGGGTCGAGCCGCGCCATGCCCTGTTGTACCAGATACTGGTGCATCAGGACGCCGTCGATCACCGGCAGCGTCAGGTTGAAGCACTGGATCCAGGATCGCCCGCCTTCGGCCCAGTGCACATATTTGCTACCCCAGGAAAAGGCGGCGGAACTGCGGAGTACGAGAGCGGGCTCGGTGACACCGGCCGCCAGGTTGAACGCATAGCTGCCTGGACCGGACACGCTGCCGTAGAAAAGGTCGGTGCACCGGTGATCGCTATCGATCTCTGCAAAGGTGATCCGCACGGTGTCCGGGAGCTGGCGCGCAAGCGTCGCCACCGTCATCCAGGCGGCAAGCCCTCCACCGCAGACCACGACGTGGCTGACGCCGTTGCCCGAGGTAAACGCAGCGGATGCGCCCGGTCCGTCGATCAAGCCCCGGCAACGGCCAGACGCGCCGCTCCTCCGCTTTCCCGGATAAAGGCGGTATGATCGGGTGTCCGCCGTACCGCAGCATCTACCTTGGCGCGCACGTCCGATGCTTTGGCCGTCAGAGCATCGACGCTCATGTTCTCGACGCGCGGATCATGCCGGTCGGGAACGAGATTTTGACCCAGGAACACCGCGACCCAGCTCGGCGACAGGAAGAGGCCGAATTCATATTGGATCAGGTGACCGCGGCTACGCCAGGCCTCGATCCGCTCGGACAGGCTGTCGGGAAGGCGAAGATTGCGGAAATGGCGCCACATCTCGGAGTCGTCGCGTTGCGTCGCGACGTAATGCAGCAGCAGGAAGTCGCGAATGCGCTCATAGTGGAGGCCTATGCGGCGGTTATATTCCGCGATGTCGCGCGCCGCGAATCCCTTGTCCGGGAAGACCGCGAGCAGTTCGGTGATGCCATCCTGGATCAGGTTGATCGACGTCGACTCGAGCGGCTCGAGAAAGCCGCCTGCCAGCCCGATCGCCACGACGTTCTTTTTCCAGAATTCACGCCGCCGCCCCGTCGTGAACGACAGCCGGCGCGGTTTAGCCTGCATCGGTGCGTCGAGCCCCGCAACGAGCTGATCATGTGCCTCGTCATCGGAAATGAAGCTGCTGCAATAGACATGGCCGTTGCCGACACGGTGTTGCAGCGGGATCCGCCACTGCCACCCGGCGGTGCGTGCGGTCGCGCGGGTGAACGGGCGCAGCGCGCCATTGCTCTGCGTCGGGACCGCGATCGCCCGATTGCACGGCAGCCATGCGCTCCAATCGTCATAGCCGCTCTGCAAAGCGGTCTCGATCAGCAGCCCTCGAAACCCCGAGCAGTCGATGAACAGGTCGGCGGATAGCGTCGTGCCGTTCGTCAGCACGACATCGCGCACAAACCCGGTTTCGCCATCCTGTACGACCCTGACCACCTTCCCCTCGATGCGCGACACCCCCCTTTTCTCGGCAAAGCCTCGGAGAAATTTCGCATAAAGCCCCGCGTCGAACTGGTAGGCGTAACCGAAGGTCGACTCGACGGCGTCCAGGTCACCAGCGGGTCGTCGGAAGCGGCCCTGCTCTGCGGCGATGACCGGGTAACTATATTCGTCGATCCGGCTCCGGTCTCCCGATTGGCGCAGCTTCAGCCAATATTGGTAGAAGGGCACGTCGTTGGTCGTCGGCCCGAAATCACCGAACGGGTGGATATATCGATCGCCGCGGCGGCCCCAGTCGCAAAACTCGATCCCCAGCTTGTAGGTGGCCTCCGTCGCCCGCATCATTTCGGCTTCGTCGATGCCGAGCGCGAGGTTGAATGCACGAATATGCGGCAGCGTTGCTTCGCCAACGCCAACGGTGCCGATCTCGTCCGACTCGACCAAAGTGATTGATATCGGGAGCCCCGCCAGCTTGGCCGCCAGGGCGGCCGCGGCCATCCATCCTGCGGTGCCGCCCCCGACAATGCAGATGCTGCTAATGTCAGACTGTTCTGCCACGAACGCCCACCACGTATCTTGCGGGTGCACCACAATATGGCATCGCCGCTGCCCCTCCTGTTCCCCGCGCCTATTGGCGCCTTACGCCTGATTAAAGCCTGAGCGCGGGAAGGCAAGCGCGGTCGCGAACGTCGGCAAGTGATTAAAAGACAAGCATTCTGTCGCAATATTCAGGTCTTGATTGTCGCAGAAAGCGGACGTAGCATTACTCTTACATTTGACGACCGGTCGTGATGAAGAGCTCAAAAGCTCAGATCACTCAGAAGCTGGCGCAGGTGAGGAGGAAGCCCGGAACAAACCGGACAAAGAGGGGATGCTGTGATGCAAAATTCGGTTTTTCCGGCGTTATCAATCTCGACCAAGCGTTTTCTGCTTTCGACCTCGGCGCTATCGATAGCGTTGATCGGGTCACCAGCCATGGCCCAGACGGTTTCGTCACCGGCAAACGAGCAGACCTCGCCGCCGAAATCCGGTTTGCCGGATACCGACCCGGCGACCGCGCCTCAGACGACCGAACTCGACGAGACGACGACCGAGGACATCGTCGTCAGGGGCATCCGAGCCGCACTCGAAAGCGCAAAGGACATCAAGCGCAACGCCGACACGGTCGTCGACTCGATCACAGCCTCCGACATCGCCACCTTGCCCGATCTGTCGGTGGCAGAGGCGCTCGGGCGCGTCCCGGGCGTGACGATCTCGCGGTTCGCGACCGGCGGCGCGTCACCCGATTTCCCCTCACCCGAAGGCCAGGGCAACCTGATCCGCGGCCTGGGCTTTGTCCGCTCCGAGTTCAACGGCCGCGACGCGTTCAGCGCCAATGGCGGGCGCGTGCTCGATTTCTCGAGTATTCCGCCGGAGCTCATCGGCGCAGTCGATGTGTACAAGAACCAGACGGCCGATCTCATCGAGGGCGGCATCAGCGGCACGATCAACCTGCGCACCCTGGAACCATTCGATCGCCAGAAGCCGTTTCTCGCAATCTCGGCGGACAATACCTACACCGACCTTCGTAAAAAGTCGTCGCCGTCGGGCAGCATCACGGGCGGCAGCAGATGGAAGACGGGGATCGGTGAATTCGGCGTGGTAGCGTCGGTTTCGCGGTCAAAGCTGAGTTCGCGTATCAACGGCTGGCAGCAGAATTCGCCGTTTCCGCGCGTGCTCGACGCGACCGGAAACGTTCCGCAGACAAGCCTGACCGGCGCGGCGAAGCTGTCCGAGTTCACAGGCGTCGATCCGTCACGCATCCTTGGTACGACGCCGGGATTTCAGTTGCGTACGAACGATGTCGATCGTGATCGCCGAAGCTATTACGGCGCGCTGCAGTGGAAGAATGACACGCTGCAACTCACGGCCAAGTATATCCGGGTTGAGGAGGACACGGACAGCATCGAGCGGACGTTCGAGTGGTTCCCCGAGCACGATACGGGCACGACGGCAGGGATCAGCAATCTCAAGGTCAAGCCGGGCTTCGGGTCCGACGGTGTCGCGATGTGCAGCGGCGCGGGCGGCTTCCCCTCGAACCCCGGCGACTGCGAGACGCTGATCCCGATCCGCGGCGGTCTGATGGAGTCGGGCTTCGTCACCAACCGGATCGATGCCTGGACGGGCGCGGTCGGATCGCCGGTCGGATCGCTCGGCATCGGCAGGACGGAAGAAAGCAAGACCGAGGATTTCAGCCTCAATCTGCGGTGGCAGCCGACCGAACGCCTGCTGGTGACGGTCGACGGGCAATATACCAAGGCAAGCGCACGGCAGCGTCAGATCTGGGGCGGCTTCAACACCTATCTCGACTGGCAGATTGCGCCCGATCTCGATAACCCGCGGATCGCCTTTTCGGTCAACCCGGCCCATCGCTTCAATCCGGGCAATACGCGCTTCAGCGGTGACAGCGATGCCAATCCGCTCGCGTCGCCGACATCGTCCGGCGATCTGAACGGCGCGACCTGGCAATTTGCGGCCGACCAGTTCCAGGTCGGCAAGGGCGATCTCTACGCCTTCCGTGCCGATACCGCGTACGACGTGTCGGGGAGTGACGGCCTTGCCGGCTGGTTCGACAGCGTCAAATTCGGCGGTCGCTACTCCGAGCGGAGCCAGACGAACTCGGAAATGGCGCTGAACTGGGGTGCCATTTCGCCTGCATGGGATGGTCGCGGCGGTTACGGCGTGGTCGGCACCTTTCAGGAGCCCACCAAGGCTGCAGAAGCCATCAGCTTCGCCAACTTCTTCCGGGGCGGCGTGGTCGAAGGTCCGAACCAGACCTTCGTCTTTGCGAACTCCGCACTTCTCAACGACTATTCCGCATTCCGCAAATATCTGAACGCAGAGCCGCAGCTGGCCAACGGCAATTACAACTGGGTGCCCAGGGGTACGGACGACGGCAGTAAATTCGGGGTCCCCATATTCCGCCCCGAGGACACGTCCAATATCACGGAGCAGACGGCGAACGCGTACGCTCGCCTTGATCTCAAGCACGAGTTCGACAACGGCATGTCGATCGCCGCAAACTTCGGCGTCCGATACGTCCGCACCAAATTGCGATCGACCGGGTTCCAGGCGTTCCGGCCATTCGTGGCCGATGCCCAGACACCCGCGTTTGCCGACACCGATGGCGATGGCGTTCTTGAGCGGACCAGAACCGATGATGCGGAGAGCCGCGACGATCCCGCGGACTTCCTGCCCCAGTCAATCGCGTACGGGGCTCAGGCGGCTGTACCGATCAGCTTCAAGCAGACCAACGAGAACTGGCTTCCGTCCTTCAACCTGCGCTGGAATGTCGACTCGCAGCAACTCGTCCGATTCGCGTACAGCAAGGGGCTGAGCCGGCCGAACGTACAGGACCTGCGTGCGTCGCAGGAATATGTCGTGACTACGAACCGCGTGAACTTCCCACCGATCACCGATGAGAATGACCCGCTGTTCGGCATTGATCGTGGTGCCCAGAACATCACGGCTGGCGACATCCGCGTGAATCGCGGAAATCCGCTGCTGCGACCGACCACGGCCGACAGCTTCGATCTCTCGATCGAGCGCTATTTCCGCGGGGGATATTTCTCCGTCGCCGGATTCTACAAGAGCTTGTCGAATATCGTCACGAATGGCGATCTGGCGTTGGGAACGACGACGCTTGACGGGCAGACGGTCAATATCATCTACAATGGTCAGGTGAATCAGGCCAAAGCGAAGGTCAAAGGCATCGAGGTCAGCTACCAGCAGTTCTTCGACAAATTGCCGGGCGTGCTGAGCCATCTCGGCTTCCAGGGGAATTATACCTATATCGACTCGTCGACGACACCGCCTGCGAACGGCATCGACAGTGATGGCGACGGGAATGTCGATGACCAGACGACCTTCTTCCGGTTCGGCGTCGATGATCTTCTCGGACAATCCGATCACATCCTCAACGTAGTCGGAATTTACCAGGACTCCGCGCTCGAGATGCGTCTGGCGTATAACTGGCGCTCGAAATACCTCACGACCTACCGCGACTATGTGACGGGCAACCCCGTCTATAACTCAGCGGCCGGGTTCCTTGACGCTTCGGTTCGATACAGGATCGGCCCCCTGACGCTGCGCACGTCGGTCGCCAACATCCTCGACACGAAAAGCAAGGCGCGCGTTCAAATCGACCAGAGCGGACAATTATATGATCGGTTCAGTTTCCTGAACGATCGGCGAATCGTCTTCGGCATCCTGTTGCAGTATTGAAGCTATGCGATCGGGACGGTCGAAACCGTCCCGATCTTCTTTCGTGATGGAGGGCATGATGAAATATGCAGTCCTGATAGTAGCGGCGCTGATCTGCACCCCGGCTGCTGCGCAGAAGGGGTATAAAGCAGCGAAGGCGGCAAGTGACGTTGGTTATCAGTCGTCCGTTGGCACTGACGGCAGGGTGACCATCGTCTACACCGGCGCGAAGGGCGCAAAGCCCGATGATGTCGCGAAATTCGCCATGTTGCGGGCGGCGGAACTCACCCAGGATGCCGGTAAGGAGTGGTTCGCCGTCATCAAGGCCGAGACGCGCGACCTTGCTGCCGGTGGCGGCTCCGACCTGCGCGACAAAACCGGCCCGAGCTTCTCTACAGGGACCGGCGCCAGCGCTTCGATGGGTTCGGCCAGTCAGGCGGGCAGCCCTCCCGGGGTGGCCGATGCAGCCGTGCCGAATGGCCCTACGACGGGTGGCTTTGGCGGCGGTGACGTTCCCTATCAGGTGTTGGAACGCTGGCGTCCGAGCCAGTCTGCACAGACCACGGTCGTGATCCAGATGGGATCGGGCGACCAGGCTACATTCCCAGGACTCAACGTGCAGCCGACAATCTATGCTGCTGCGGACGTGATCGAACAGATACGGGGAAAACGCAAATAACGAGCAGCGTGCCGATCGGACACCCTCGATCGACCGGTACATTGGTCGCTAACACCCCCCCTTGGGGCGGCGCACGGCCGCCCCGTTTTTTCGTGGGACGCAGGCTCGGTCGGGTCGGGCGGCTCCGACTTTCGGCGATCGACTATCCGCGATCCTGACAAACCAATGCGAGAGAAAGCCAGCGGGCGCCGGATGAGACGCGCCCCGTTTTTCCCCTCGATTTGGAACCGGGATCCGCACTCGGAATGGACGGGTAAAGCAGCAAATCATTGGCATTCTGAAGACGGGCGCGGTGGTGACGCATGGGAAGCTATGGCAGAGAGGCCGGGAATGCAGGCGTTTGTTCGGCCGCATCTGCAGGTCAAAGCCCCCCTGTCGCACGACCGCTCAGACGGTCGGCTCGCCGGTGAGATATGGATCGACCGGCACCTCCGCCGGAACCGATACCCGCGGCACCGCCCTTGACGCTGCCGCAGCGAGCCATTCGTCGCCGCCGTCCCTGCGCCGGGTGGAGCCGTCACTGCGTGTCGAGACGCGCCCGTAGATCGGTCGTTCGCGGTCCGATGGCGAGCCCGCGAACGTCGCGGCGATGTTGCCGTAGGTCGACGGGTCGCGACCGTCGAGGCTGAGTCGGTCGTTGAGATAGCAGGCTGTGGACCATGCCGCTTCCGGGCTGGGCGTCATCGCGATGATACGTTTGCCCCAGTACATCCGCAAATTGTTGTGCATCCAGCCGTCGACTAGAAATTGCTTCTGGCAGGCATTCCAGGTCTCGTCGCGCGTTTCGCCGTGGAGCATCGCGCTCAACGTCTCCAGCTCGGGGCGGCCATCGGCGGCATGATCTGCAAGCGTGTCGACTGCCCAGCCGGCGACGCGGTCGTAGCGCTCCGGCGCGGCAAGATCCTGCGCCTGATAGTGGAACCACTCGCGCCATCCGAGAAGCTCGTCGGCGAACTTTGCCTTGTGCCTGCTACCTGCATCAGCCGCGGCGACCGCGGCCATCACCTCGCGCGGGCCCAGCACACCAAAGTGCAGATAGGGCGACAATCCGCTGGCGCCGTCCGCGCGCGTGGCGTCGTTGCGCGCTGATGCATAGCCGGGCAACACCTCGGTCACCAGCCGCCGCAACCGTTCCTCTGCCGCGCCCCGACCAGCCGGGTGCAGGTCGCTGACCGGCACCGTATGATCAATCGCGAGACTGGTCACCAGCGCGTCGAGATCGCATGTGTCCAACCTGTCCGGCGTGAAGGGCAGCGTCCCGGCGTAAGCGGGCTGTTCCGGCACCGCCTCCTCCGCCTCCACCCAGTTGGAACGCTCGGGTTCGTGGCTTCGCAGGAACCCCGATCGTCCACGGATGTCGCCGCCCAGCACGGCCGGGGGTACCAGGCACGCAGCCTCGACCGCATAGACCGGCGACGCGGCGCGGGCGGCGACGCGCTCGGACTGCCAGCGGGCGACGTAGGTCGGCTGGTCCTCCACTAGGATCGCCGCCGCCTCGGCGCCAAGCCGGTGCACGAGACCCTTTTCACGGTGCCCAGCCCGATCGACGTGATGAACGCAGGCCAGACCACGCTTCGTGCACCCGGTACCAAGGTCGCGGCTCGCCGCCAGGATGAAGTGGTGCAGCCGGTCGGAGGCATAGGGATAGTCCTCGCGCACGCCGTGGTACACCAGGACCGGCAAACCGAGCGCGCTGCCGAGCAGAATGCTCGCATCAATCACCGGATTGTCGCGAGCCCGCAGCGCCTGCTGCAGCCAGCACAGGACGTACCGGCCGCTGACGTTCATCGCGCGGTCGTTCAGCACCCGCACGCGCGGCGCTTCTCGCCAGTCGCGAAGACCGGCAGGCAGAACGGCCGTCACCATCCCATGCTGCCCGGTATGCCTTTGAACGGCCCCACAAGGTCCGACGTTATCCAGCCGCCGTAAAACCCGCCGGGCTGCGGGACCACCTGCTCGCCGTCCACCGTGCATCTATCGAGCGGACCGGCATAGAAGGCGACATGGTCGCGCAAGACCGCAAAGGCCGGCGTCGGCTCCGGATAGCTCCACGCCACGTCGCGCAGCACTTCGGCTCCGATCGCCAGGTGCCAGTAGACCGCGTGGCCCTTCCACTCGCAGAACGAACGTCGCTCCGAACGGCGAAGCAGGCCGAGGTTCAGAGCGTCTGGCGGCAGGTACCAGCTGGGCGGATGGCTGGTCTCCAGCGTGCGGACAGCCCGGCGCGTATCGGCGACGAGGACGCCGCGATGCTCGATGCGGATCCACCGCTCGCTCGCTTCGGCGATGGCCGGGCGAGGAAAGCGCCACACGCTCTCCTGGCCGGGCGCGAGTGAAGGATCGCGGTCGTTGTCGCTCACCGGCGACGACCGAGCCAGATGCCGATACCCGCAAGGCCGAGCACCGCGATACCGGACGTCGCAGCCGCGACCTTGCGCCCCCGGTGCGGATCGCGTCGGCCGCCATCCGGACCGGCTGCGACGCCGGGCTCGAACAATACCCCGTCGCTGTCGTCACCGTCGGGTGCGCGCGCTGACCAGGTGTCGAGGAAGCCGCTCAGGATCGCCGCCAGCAGGTTCGGCGCTGCGAACTCCCCCAGCTTGAAGGCGATCGCCGGCGCGCCGACTGCGGTGAGATTGCGGGGTCGCGTGGCGAGCCCCACGACGGCCTTCGCAACCGTCTCGGGTGCGAGCGAACCCGGCGGCAACGCGAGCCGTGCGCCCGTATAGTTGCCGGCGTGGTCGACGCCGGGCGTGTCGACGAAAGTCGGACAGACGTCGCATATATGGATGTGCGGGCGCTTCGACACCTCGCCGCGGAGTGCCGCACTGAACCCGCGCAACCCGAACTTGCTCGCCGAATAGGCCGCCGCATACGGCGTCGCAACGAAGCCGCCGGCCGAGATCATGTTGACCCAGGTGCCGCGATCCTGCGCCAGGAAGATCGGCAGCACCGCGTGCACATCATTCATGTGAGCGACGAGGTTCACGTCGACGACGCGCGCATGGTCTGCGATCGGCACGTCCTCGTACCGGCCGAGCACGCCGACCCCCTCGCAGCTGAACCACAGGTCGATGCCACCGAGCAGGTCGCGGGCCTCGGCAGCGAATGTCGCCACCGCGGCTGCATCCGTACAGTCGACGGGCCGGACGATCGCGCTGCCGCCCGCCGCGGCACAGCGGCTAGCGACGTCGTCCAGCCCTTCCCTGCCGCGGGCACCCAGGACGACCCGTGCGCCCGCCGCCGCGAAGGCCACCGCCGTGGCCGCGCCGATACCGCTCGATCCACCGGTGATCACCACCCGGTGCCCGGCGAGCGTGTGATCCGCGCTCATTGGACCATGCTCGGGGTGTTTGGCCGCACTGCGTCGGCGAGAAGACGCTGTGGCGTCGGAGGGGCTGGCCTGTCATCATGCATAGCCCCTCCAACGTTCTGAAGGCGCTGCGGTGTCCCACGAGCGCCGCAGAACCCATCTCACCGTATCGGGCTCGAGCTTCGAGATGTGCTCTCACTGCGGAATACCGGCCGATTTGAACGCGACGCAGGTGCGTGCGTTGGTGTTGCTTGAGACGGGGCGCGCGCCCTTGGAACGCTAGGACACGAGATGGCAAAGCCCTTTAAGATTGCAGTACCCGACGAGCGGCTCGCCGGCATCAACGCCAAGGTCGCATCGTTCGACTGGGGCGCGCTGCCGGACGCCGGAAGCTGGACGTCAGGGGTCGGCCTTGCGGACCTCAAGCGGCTCGTGGACCATTGGCGCATGCGGTTCGACTGGCGCGCACAGGAACGTCGGCTGAATGCTCTACCCCAGTTCACGACGGAGGTGCTGGGCGAAAAGCTTCACTTCATCCATGCGCGGGGCGATGGTTCGCGCCCACCCCTGCTCCTGCTGCATGGCTGGCCGGGCTCGTTCCTGGAATTCGAGGCGCTCATCGCGCCATTGGTCGCCGACGGCCATGACGTCGTCGTGCCCTCGCTTCCGGGCTACGCCTTTTCCGGGCGCCCTGCCGCGCCGATCGGACCGCGCCGAACAGGCGCGTTGATGCACGGTCTGATGACCGAGCTTTTCGGCGATGCGCGCTATCTGGTGCAAGGTGGTGACTGGGGCGCGGCGATTGGAAGCTGGATGGCGCACGATCATCCCGAAGCCGTGGCAGCGCTGCACCTCAACATGGTTCTCCTTCAGGCGGCGGACATATCGCCGAAGACGCCCGACGAACTTGCTTGGGCGGCACGACGGGCGACCTTGGCGAAAGAAGAAACCGGCTACGCGCACGAACAAGGCACGCGTCCGCAGACGCTCGGCATTGCCATGTCGGACAGTCCCGTCGGCGTTGCCGCCTGGATTCTGGAGAAGTTCGGCGCTTGGGCGGACGTGCCGCGTGATGAACAGGGTCGGCCCGATCTCTGGCAGGCGTTCGACGAAGATACGCTCCTCACCAACATCATGCTGTACCTCGTCGAGGGGTCCTTCATCACGTCCACCTGGATGTATCGCGGCCGCATGCTGGAGGGTTCGGGCGAACTTCCGGCAGGCAGCCGTATCAAGGTGCCGACCGGCGTCGCAGCCTTCCCCGACCCCGTTTTCCCGCCGCCCCCGCGCTCGCAGGCACGCAAGACCTACAACATCGTCCACTGGAGCGAGATGGAGGCGGGTGGCCATTTCGCGGCGCTCGAACAGCCCAGGCTTCTGCTGGCGGATATGCGACGCTTCTTTGCCGACCAGGCGTCCTCGAAAGCGCGCAGGCGGCGTCGGATCACCGCCGCGGCGGGTGTCGTCGGCGTTGCCGCTATAGGATTTTGGACGTTGGCGGACAGTCATCGACGCCCGGACGATACCCAAGCCCGGCATCGCGCGACCTACCCGCCACTGGATGTCCCGAAAGCTTTTGCCGAGGGTATCTGGATCGTCGACAGCGGACCGATAAACGCGATGGGGATAGCGCTGCCCGTGCGCATGACGATCGTCCGCCTCGAAAATGGCGATCTGCTTCTGCATTCGCCGACCCCCTATTCGGCCGCGCTGGCCAAGGCGATCGAAGCGCTGGGCCGGGTACGGCATCTCGTTGCCCCCAACATCGCGCACTGGACCTACATTGCCGATTGGCAACGGGCCTACCCGGATGCGACCAGCTGGGGTGCGCCAGGGCTGCGGGACCGGGCACAGGTCCGCGCATCGTCGGTGCGGTTCGATGCCGAACTCGGTGGAACGGCCCCGGCGGAATGGTCGGACACACTTGATCAAGGCATGGTGCCGGCGGGCGCTGGCTTCAACGAGATTTGGTTCTTCCACCGGCAGACTAGGACGCTCGTGCTCGTCGACCTCATCGAAAACCTCGATCCTGACAAGCTGCCGCCTGTCACGCGGCTATTGATGCAGGCCTCCGCTGCCACGAACGGCACGACCGCACGGTACCTTCGGCTACCAGTACGGCTAGGCGGCGCGGACGCTAGAAACGCGGTGCGAGCGATCGTGGCGCTCGAGCCTGACCGGGTGATCTTCGCTCATGGTCAGCCGTTCGACACCAATGGTGCGGCACGACTGAAGCGTGCTTTCGAATGGCTGATCTAGGCAGGCCTTAGGGCAGCTTCCGTGCCTAACTGCAGCGCTGCATCGCGCACCTGCCCGACGCGATCGAGGCAGTTCAGAAGAGTGATGCACGCTGCGCCGAAACGGTTTGCGCGTTGCGCATCGAAGACGTTTACAAGGAGTCACCAATGTCGTTTCCCCGTCCGTACGTCGCGTCCCCGCTCCGGTATGACAGCGGCATGCCCTATCGACGCACCGGCCGAAGCGGGCTGAGGCTGCCGGCAATCAGCCTGGGGCTGTGGCAGAACTTCGGCGGACAGGATGTGTTCGAGACGGGGCGAGCCATCCTGCGGCGGGCATTCGATCGTGGCGTGACCCACTTCGATCTCGCCAACAATTACGGCCCGCCCTATGGCTCGGCCGAAGAAAATTTCGGTCGCATCCTCGCCTCCGATTTCGCGGCCCATCGCGACGAACTCATCATCTCGACCAAGGCGGGTTGGGACATGTGGCCCGGACCGTATGGCGATGTCGGTTCATCCAAAAAATACCTGATTGCGAGCTGCGACCAGAGCCTCAAGCGAATGGGCCTCGACTATGTCGACATCTTCTATTCGCACCGGGTGGATGCCGCGACCCCGCTCGAGGAGACGATGGGCGCGCTGGTGCAACTCCATCGACAGGGCAAGGCACTATATGTCGGCATCTCCTCCTACGAGCCGGGGCTTACCCGCCGTGCGGCCGAGATTCTGGCCGCGGAAAAGGTGCCGCTGTTCATCCACCAGCCCAGCTATTCGATCCTGAACCGGTGGATAGAGCGCGATCTGCTGGCGACGCTGGAGGAGCTGGGCGTCGGCTGCATTGCCTTCTCACCCTTGGCGCAGGGCATGCTGACGAATAAATACCTCAGGGGCGTTCCACAGGATGCGCGAGCAACCCGTGACGGGTCGCTGTCGCAGGCCTTGCTCACGGATCAGAACCTTGCTGCCATCCGTACCCTGAACGAAATCGCAGGTGAGCGCGGACAAACGCTGGCCCAGATGGCGATCGCGTGGGTCTTGCGCGACCCGCGCGTCACGTCGGCGCTGATCGGCGCCCGGACGGTCGAACAGCTCGACGACTCGCTGGACTCTGTAAAGACGCTCGATTTCTCCGCCGACGAACTCACCGCGATCGACAACGCGGCCGACGATGGCGGCGTCAATCTCTGGTCGGGATCATCTGACATCACTGCTCTGCCGGCAGCACAAGGAGTGCCCGCCTGAACAACGGTCAGGACGACCGCCTTCAGGACATTCCAGGCGGCGTTTGCGCGCCCTACCTTCAGACATCCGTTCATGCCCGGTTAGTTCGCCGACAGCGGTGCACAATTGCTAGAATACGCGATGCCGTGATCTGTTTGAGAAAACCACGTTTATTGAGCCTTGCCCCGTCGTGATCTGAGCGCCTCGCTAGGCTTGTAAATGCCCGCCTCGATCGAAGACCTCCGATGTCAGGTTGATAGCGGAATGCCTGCTTTCGATCCAGACCAAGCGGGGCGCCGCCTCAACGGGCCGGGACGACATAGTCGTGTGTTCCGATCTGGCGATGCAGCTTGAGCGAGCCGCCAGCCTGACGCTGCCACAGCCGGATGCCCCCGCCCTTGACGGTGCCCGACTGGCCCCCCGCGGTCCACTCGACGCGGAATTTGGGATATTCGATCACCCACGCACCGTGATTTTCGAATGCCAGGGTCCAGACCCGCACGTCGCGGAAGGTCGCGCCGCTTCCCGCTGCAGTATAGGCGGTCAGATAGGGGCGGATCTCGGCCATGCCGCGTTTGGGCGTATCGGCGAAGGGCATGAAGACGGCGTCGTCGGTGTAATCCACGAGCTTCGCCTCGACATCCTTGGTCCGCACGGCCTCGGCGTCGCGGTCGTTATGCGCCCGTAGGAATTCGCCCACGGACCGATCGCCTGCGGCTAGCGGGATGGGCGAGGACGACGGCTCCGGGATCGCGGTGAAGAAGCCCGCGGGATCGGCCAGTGGGCGGAAATAGCCCCAGGTGTCGGCCTTGAGCCTGAGGCTGCCGTCCCGCTCGACGCCCCAGACATGCGCGTATTTTCCCCGCTCCTCATCGATGCGGTCGGACCAGCGGATCGTGAAGGTTCCGATCTCGACCAAAGTGTCGTCCAGCTCGAGGACTTCGCTTGCCACCGGCACATAGCTGGTCACACGCCGCCGCTCGCGCATCGCGCGGTGATAGGCCGCAATCTGGCGCGTGCCGATCAGCACCGGCTGATATTCGGGCATCGAGCGCGCATCTGCGCGGTAGAGCATGGCGCGGGCATCAACATCATTGGCGAGCATCGCCTGACGCAGCTTAGCGTGCGCGGCGTTGACGCGTTCGGTCGGCGTCGCGGGAGGTCCGAACAACAGGTGCCGCGCGAAGAAGGGCAGCACATCGGTGTAGAAGCGCCCCTGCTCGCCCCAATGCCGGTCGCGAAAGCCGCCACCATGCTCCTCGGCTTCGTGCGGCACGCCATATTCGGCGAGGAGATTGGAAAAGGCCTGCGCGCCATAGACATGATCGACCAGCGTGTCCTGACGCCCCCAGTCGAACTTGAAGCCCCGCAGCGATTTGAGATTGTCGGCATAAGCGGGGAGCAAGGCCGTCAGCGCGAATCCCTGTTTGAAACGCGCCGTACGGTCGCTGTCCACTACGATGCGCCCGTCGACACGCCGCGCCGGTGGATCGAAGAACAGCGGCGGTCGGTTCGGGTTCGGCGCGAAGGCCTGATAGATCGACGTGAAGATCAGCGAGAAGCCGTCGTCCCGCAGATCGTCGAGCGATGTCGCGCGCGCCATGCGTTCGAAGTTCGGGCGGCTGTGCGTCGGCTGAATATTGGGGCCGCTCGCCACCGGCTGCATGCCATAGACCGCGCCGAACATGTCCGGATGGCGCATGCCGAAGCGGATCGCGCCATACGCCCCCGGACCGTCCCCCGCGATCCCGCGCGAATCCCGGGTGGCGAGCGTGCGGTAGGTGGCATCGATGTGCGGCACCAGCTCGCGCACCATGAAATCCTCCCAATTGCCCGTCGCCGGCGAATTCACGTACCATGAACTGCCCGCGGGGGTCGTGAAGTCGGCGGTCACGACGATGACGTCGCCGATCAGACCCTGCCCTATCGCCTTGTCCAGCAACGCCTTTGCGCCATGGCTGGCGAAGGGTTCGCGGTGATCTTCGAAGAAATAGTTGAGGAAGTAGAGGACGGGAAATCGCTTGCCCGGCTCGGCGTAGCGCGGCGGCAGATAGACCGTGAGGTTGCGGACTGGCGAGATGCCGATCTTGCTGCCGGCGAAGCCGGTCGATTGCAGCGTGCTGGCAACCAGCCGGCCCTGCGGCTGCGCCATCGCGGGAGCGACGAACAGCGCCAGCAAGCAACAGGCAACGGCGTAAAGCTTGCGTAACCCGCTCATGACGACGCTCCATCGCTTTGCCGCGTGGGGCCTGATGTACGCCGGAAGGGAATCACGAGTGTCTCGCGTTCCTGCCCCTCCGAGCGATTGAGGAAATAGACCGTGAAGCTATCCGGCCCGGTTCGCGAGAAAGTCGCGCCGTCGAAGTAGAAGCTGGTCGAATTGCGATCGACCAGCGGACGGTCGATGTAAGCCGCCTGCGCTTCCCAACCGGCGAGTTCCGGCGTGAAGTGCTTGACCCGAAGCGTGAGCGAATGTCCAATCTCGGCGAACACGCCGATCTCGTAAAAGGCCAGGATCTGGGGAGCGAGCGCGCGGACGAAGCCTGGAAGCTGCCCAAAGCGAGGACTGAGAAGCACATGCTCGACCGGGCCATCGGGCATGTCGCCGATCCAGTGGCCCTCGATCCACGCCATGTCGGCGATCGTCGCACGCGGGGCCTGGCGACCTTCGGCGTGAAGCTTGATCATGGCCCGGGGGTTGGCGCGTTGCGCCGATGAAGGGCTTGCGTGGAACAGGATCGCCAGCGCGAATACCGCCGTCGGAAACCTGAAAAGGGCATATGCCCTGTGCCTCAACCCCATGCCCACCCCCTGTCTTGGTTGAGCGGCATACGGGCCCGGAACGGGGTTCGCCGGCAATGGATTTTCGCCGGGCGGGTCCGGCGGATCGTCGAGCGGGATCAGCGGGTAAGGTACCCGTCGATCGGCTCGCGATATCGCCGGCTGAACCGGAGCTCCGCGCCGCACGCCAGCCGCACCGAGCCGTCGCCATGGGTGCCGGGCCGGACTTCGACCAACCGGTCGAGCCGGACGATCGCGGCGCGATGGATCCGCGCGAACGCAGCCTGGGGCAGCCGCGCCTCGAGCGACGTCAATGATTCGTGGATCAGCAAGCTGCGTCCGCCGGCATGGACTTCGGCATAGTCGCCGGCCGCACTGATCCAGTCGATCTCGTCGAGCCGAACCAGTTGCGTCGCGCGATCGCCGCGCGCGACTAGCCGGCCCTGCCCGCCGAGCAGCGATCGCATCCCGTCGCGCTGGCCGTCGCGCTGGCCGCCGCGCTGGCCGTCGCCCGTGCCGATGTCTCGCCGCACCCGTTCGATAACGCGGGCAAAGCGCTGGTCGTCGAACGGCTTGAGCAGGTAATCGAGCGCCTCCGACTCGAACGCGCGCACCGCATAGGCGTCAAACGCCGTCACGAACACGACCAGCGGCATCGCATCCACCCCGATCGCCTCGATCACGCCAAAGCCGTCCATCTCGGGCATTTGTACATCGAGGAACACAAGATCGGGCCGCAGCACGCCGATTGCCGCCACCGCTTCCGCCCCGTGCCCCGCTTCGCCGACCATCTCGAAATCGCCGAACCCGGCCAGCGACTGGCGCACCGCGCGGCGTGCCAGCGGCTCGTCGTCGATAATCAGGGTCCGGATCATCGCGGCACCAGGATGGTGACGCGGAAGCCCTCGCCCGGCGCCGTGTCGATCTCAAGCGACTGGCGTTCGCCATGGAGCTGGCGCAATCGCAGCCGTGCGTTGCCGAGCCCGACGCCCTCGCGGATCGCTCCCGCGCCCTTGCCATTGTCGGCGATGCTGATCCGCAGCATGTCGCCCGCAGGCTTGGCCTCGATCGTCAGCGTGCCACCTTCGATCGACGGCGCAATTCCGTGGCGCACCGCGTTCTCGACCAGCGGCTGCAGCAGCAGCGCCGGCACCTGGACGGTCTCCAACCCGGGCGCGATGGCGCGGACGATCCGCAGTCGCTCGCCCAACCGGGCTTCCTCGATCGCCAGATAGGTGTCGGTAAAGTCGAGTTCATCGGCGAGCGCGCTGTGCTGCGACCTGCGCTGATCGATCGACAGCCGCAGCAGATCGCCCAGCCGCGCGATCAGCCGCTGGGCGACGATCGGATCGTCGGGCACCAGCGCGGAAATGGCGTTGAGCGTGTTGAACAGGAAGTGCGGCTGCAACTGCGCGCGCAGCGCCGCCGTTTCCGCCTCTGCGAGCTGCGCCTCCAGCCGCGCCGCCGCGACTTCGCGATCGCGCATCGTCCGATAGGCGCGCGCGCCGAGCACGATCGCGACGAGCAGCGCGTAGATCATCAGATGGACGTGGATGCTGGTCGCCAGCTTCGTGATCAGCAGCCCATTGCTCCACGGCGCCCAGGGCGCGCGGACATAGATCATCGCGTTCATCGCGCTGTAGAGCACCGCATGCAGCACCGCGAAGAGCAGCCCGAAGGCCAGATGGACGACCAGCAGCCTGCCCAGCCGCCGCTCGTCGGCGAACGCTCGCGCCACGCTCACAACCCCGGGCATCAGTGCTGCCCAGGCCGAATACCAGATCAGCCCATTGACCAATGCCTGCCCCAGCGCGAGCTTTGGCCCACCCGCGAAACCCGCGGCATAGGTCTGGAACGCCGTCACCACCGCGACAGCCAGCCACGCGGCCCAAATGCCCAGATAGCGAAGGACGCCTTGCCGATACGCTGCGGTCATGGCCAATCATGCACATTCGCCCGACATTGAACAGCTGCCCGGCGGGGACGAAGCCTGGACGGATGAATACAATAGAACTGCTCAACTGCGATAAATGCAGTTCCAATACAGATCGTCCGCTTCACCCCGCACGATCGGTTCGCAGCCGCTGACGTCTGCGTGCTTCCCAAATTCGCGACCGACGAATTCTGCCTCGCCAACGTCTATTCCGTCGGTGTCGCGATGCGCGCGAGGCGGCGCATTCCGACGCGGTGCAGGCCCTGCCAAAGGCAATCGCCGAATATCCGGTCGGCGCCGACCGGCGTAGCGACTTGATACCGGCGATCGGGTCGATCAAGGTCACCTTCACGCGTCTCGATCGGCGAGAGGGACCCGCCGTTGCCGACTAGGCCGTGCTGCGCATGACCGCTATCGAGGATAGAGAGATCGTCCTCGTCGACGCCGCCTGATTGTCACCTTCACTCTGTAGCGTGCCGCGTACCCGACCAAGCCCGAGGAGACATCGAATGCCGTTCGTCACCACCGTCGACAAGACCGAAATCTTCTACAAGGACTGGGGCAACACGGACGCGCCGGTCGTCATGTTCCACCACGGCTGGCCGCTCAGTTCGGATGACTGGGACGCGCAGATGATGTTCTTCGTCACGAAGGGCTATCGTGTCATCGCACATGACCGCCGCGGGCATGGCCGTTCGACCCAGTCGGCGGACGGTCACGACATGGACACCTATGTCGCGGATGTCATCGCGCTGACCGACGCGCTGGATCTGCACGATGCCGTTCATATCGGCCATTCGACCGGCGGTGGCGAGGTCGCCCGCTATGTCGCGCGCGCCAAGCCCGGGCGGGTCAAAAAGGCCGTGCTGGTCAGTGCGGTCGCACCGATCATGGTCAAGACCGATGCCAACCCGGACGGCGTGCCGATGGACGTATTCGACATGGTGCGCGAGCAGACGGCCACGAACCGTTCGCAATTCTACTACGACTTCACGCTTCCCTTCTTCGGGTACAACCGCGACGGCGCCGAGGTGAAGGAGGCGGTGCGGCTCAACTGGTGGCGCCAGGGCATGATGGGCTCGGCGCTCGCCCATACGCTCGGCGTCAAGGCCTTCTCCGAGACCGACTTCACCGACGATCTCAAGGCGATCGACGTGCCGACGCTGGTCCTGCACGGCGAGGACGACCAGGTTGTTCCGTTCGCCACCACCGGCAAGATGTCGGCTGAAATCGTGAAAGACGCCAAGCTCATCTCCTACCCCGGCTTTCCCCACGGCATGCCGGTTACCAACGCCGATCGGATCAACGCCGATCTGCTCGCCTTCATCGAAGGCTGATCCATGGTAGAAGCACGGAGCGATGGCGCGCTCCGTGCTTCTGCACGACACGCTTAACGAGGAATTGCCGCGATGCCCGATCGGGTTCTGATCTTCTACGGCTCCTATCGATCCGACCGGCAGGGCATTCGCCTCGCCGAGTGGCTCGTCCGCGCCTTTGCCGAACGCGGTGCATCGGCCGAGCTCATCGACGCCAGGGCGGTCGACCTTCCCATGCTCGACCGCATGTACAAGGAACATCCCACCGGCGAGGCACCGCCGGCGCTGGAGGCACTCGCCGAAAAGATCAGGACGGCCGACGCCTTCGTCTTCGTGGCCGGCGAATATAATTGGGGCGTGCAGCCCGGGCTCAAGAACCTCACCGACCATTTCTTGGAGGAATGGTACTGGCGGCCGGCGGCGATCGTCAGCTATTCGGCCGGACGTTTCGCCGGTGCGCGTGCCGGCCTCGCATGGCACGGCATCCTGTCCGAAATGGGCATGGTGGTGGTGTCCAGTACGATCGCCGTGGGTGGGATCGGCCATGCCTTCGATGCGACCGGAGAACCGGCGGGCGACGGTGGCGCCGCCCTCACCCGTGCCTTCCCGCGCTTCGCCGACGATCTCGGCTGGTGGACGCAGGCCGCCCGCGCCCAGCGTGAGCGGCTCGACCCGCCCTATTGACCCGGCCGATGTCCGCGCCTCTTCATCGCGGCGCCGGGCAACCGAACTCGTTCACCCCTTCGCTGCCGCTGCGGCAAGTTCCTCAAGGTCGAGATCGTGTTCTAGGTCGTGGAGCGTCTCGTCATCGATGCGGCCGGCACGGTGCAGGCGAACCAGCTCGGCGCGGCCGGCCGCGACCGCGGCGATGATGACGTCGAAATGGCTGGCGATCGCCACGTTTCGCTCCTCCGCCGTACCGTCGAACGCATCCGCCGCCGTTGCACGGGTCCGGTAGCGCCGCAGGAGCTGCGGGTGGATGACCGTGCCGTCGACCGCCACCGCCTCGCGCTCGACAAGCGCCAACTGCGCCTGGAACAGCATCATCTCCGCCGCGTGCAGATCGAGCGGCGGTCGCGCGCTGCCGTCGTCATAGGGCTTCAGGGTCCGGATGACCCAGCCGAGCGAGGTGCCCTGCACCAGGACGGTAACGAGGATCACGACAAAGGCGGTGACTAGCATCAGATCCCGCGCCGGCATCGCCTCGGGCAGCGAGAGCGCGACCGCAAGCGTCACCACGCCGCGCATCCCGGCCCAGCTCATCACCACCGCCGCCCGCGTTCCGAGCGGTTGCTGTCGCGTCCACCCGATGCGGCGACCGGTGGCGACGCCGGCATCGACTGCGAAGATCCACAGGAACCGCGCGGCAACGACCGCCAGGACGATCAGCAGCACGGGCCGCGCCATCGTGTCTATGACGATGTCGAGCCCGCCGACCCGGTCCAGCAGCCCCCGCAAGGACAGGCCGATGAGCAGGAACACCGTGGCTTCGAGAAGGAACACCAGCACCTGCCAGAATGCCATCGCCCGGATGCGCACGCGGGCGTTGAAGACGACATGCTGATACCAGCCGCAGACAAGGCCCGCGGTGACGACGGCAATGACGCCGGACACGTGCAGCAGTTCGCCCGCGATATAAGCGCTCCAGCAGACCAGCACGGTCGCTGCGATCATCAGCGTATCATCGCCGAGCCGGCGGAGCAGAACGACCCAGAGCCCGCCGATCGCCGCGCCGACCGCGATGCCGCCCGCCACCAGCACGAAAAACGTTCCGGTCGCCGCCCCCAGATGGAAGCTGCCGGTCAGCACCGCTGCCACCGCGAAACGGAACAGCACAAGACCCGCGGCATCGTTGAGCAGGCTCTCGCCCTCGAGCAGCGTGGTCAGCCTGCGCGGGAGCGTCACCCGCTGCAACACGGCACGCGCGGATACCGCATCGGGCGGCGACAGGATCGCGCCCAGCGCGACGCAGGCGGCCCATGGCAGTTCCGGCATCAGCAGCCTGGTCACGATCGCCACAACCGCCGTGGTGAAGAAGACGGCGCCGACCGCCAGCGAAAGAATGCCGGCCATGTGCCGCCGGAATGGCGCGACCGCGGTGAACCACGCGCCATCCATCAGCAGGGGCGGGAGAAACAGGACAAGGACCAGCTCCGGATCGATCGCGATCCCTTGCACACCCGGCACGAAGGCGACCGCGCATCCGCCGACGATCAGCGCGGCTGCTGGTGGCAGCGACAGACGCCGGGCCAGATAGTGAAGCCCCAGCACCACCAGAAACATGAGGATGATCAGCTCAAAATTTGCCGCTGGATGCACAGAGCCGCCCCTTTTTCTGCCCGCCCGGTGGTCCTGCAAGCTGTCCCGAATGCCGTCAATGCGATCGGGCCGCGCGCGCATTTGGACTGGGCCGTTCCCGGGCGATTGCCGTCGTCACGTTCGCCGCGCTAGTGTCGCCGCGCAGAGGGGACAGCGCTCATGGAAACGATCGGCCGTGACCTGCGGGAAATGCAGCGGGTTCCGCTACAGCCTGCGCATATTGCCGCCATCCGGGCCGCAGGGACGCGTAAGCACTATCCCAAGGGAATGATGCTCGCCGAGATCGGCGCGCCGGCCGACCGCTTCGTGTATGTCGAAGAGGGGGAGATCGAGGTCGTCAACCCGTTCACGGGCGATCGGCTGGTGCCTTCGACGCTGGGGCCCACCCAGTTCATGAGCGAGATCTCGCTGCTGTCCGGCGGCACATGGTCGCTCCCGATGCGCGCCGCGAGCGACACGACCGTCATCGAAGTCCCGCGATCCGCGATGCTGCGCCTGATGGCGGCGATACCGGAGATGTCGGACATCGTCATCACGGTCCTGGCCGCACGCCGCCGGCGGCAGCTGGATGCCGGCGATGGCATGCTGGTTCTGGTTGGCGAAGACGAGGACAGGGCCGTCAGACGTGTGGCCGAGTTCGCTGCGCGCAACCGCCTGCCCTACCGCTCCTACCCGCTCGGCAGCGCCGAGGCTGCCCATGTCGCCAGCAGTTGCGGAACCGCGCCGCTGGAGCCCGTCGTCGTGTTCGGCCGCGACGTGGTGGTGAGCGATCCGACGCCGGAAAAGGTGGCACGGCTGCTCGGACTCGATCAGGATGTTCCCGAGGACGAGGCCTTCGACGTGCTCATCGTCGGGGCCGGCCCCGCCGGCGTGTCGGCGGGCGTCTATGCGGGAGCCGAAGGGTTGCGCGCGCTGGTGGTCGACGAGACCGCGATCGGCGGCCAGGCCGGCACGTCCAGCCGGATCGAGAATTATATGGGCTTTCCCACCGGCATTTCCGGTGCCGATCTCGTGTGGCGCGGCGAGGTGCAGGCGATGAAATTCGGCACGCGCTTCGTCATGCCCCGGCGGATCGAGTCGCTGGACCAGCTCGACAACGGCGCCTTCTGTGCGACCTTCGCCAATGGTCGGCGCGTACTAGCCGCCTCTGTCGTGGTTGCCACCGGTGTCCAGTACAGACGCCTGCCGATCGCACGCCTCGCCGAGTTCGAGGGCACGGGCATCTATTATGCAGCGACCGAGAATGAGGCCCGCTTCTGCCGGGATACGGAGGTGCTGGTCATCGGCGGCGGCAATTCGGCCGGGCAGGCGGCGATGTTCCTCAGCCGTACGGCGCGCCACGTTCGCCTGCTGGTGCGCGGCGATACCCTGGCCTCGTCCATGTCCAGCTATCTGTCGAGCAGGCTCGAGGCAGACCCCGCGATCACCATCGAATACGGCACCCATGCCGTCGAACTTCATGGCGGGGACAATCTGGAGGCAGTGACGATCCGCAACGAAGACGGCGACCGCACCGTGGCAAGCTGCGCCGTCTTCGTGATGGTCGGCGCCGCACCCAATACGGGCTGGCTCTCCGAACTGGTCGCTCTCGACGACAAGGGCTTCGTGCTCACCGGCGAAGGGGCTGGCGCGTTATCGCCTTTCGCCACGTCCTGCGCGGGCATCTATGCCGTCGGGGACGTGCGCGCCGGATCGGTGAAACGCGTGGCGTCCTCGGTAGGGGAAGGATCGGTCGTCATCTCCAATGTCTGGGAGCATGTGCGCGGCTTGGATCGCGCCTGAACGAAAGCCGTCTTCGCAGGTCTGACCGAGGGTTGGTCATTTGAAAAACGCTCCAAGCTGTCCAACGCTGGTCATTCATGCCATCCGGATCAACCGCGGTATCGCAGGAAACCCCGTCAGAGACGTGCGCCGAAGTGGCCGGACTTTCGCGATCAAAACGCGATCATCACCTTGCCCAGATGCCCTGCCGCAGCGAAATAGCGGACGGCGTCCGGTGCGTCGTCGAAGGCGAACGTCCGGTCGACGACGGTTGTCATCCGGCTCGTCGCCATCGCGTCGAGCAGATCGACGAACATCGCGCGGCTGCCATTGGCGATCCCGCGGATCGTCACGTTCTTCGTGATGAGCGACAGATAGTCTGGGATCGCCGGCCCCCCGCCCGGTGAAACGCCGATGACGATGATCCGCGCATTGATCGCCGCGGCTGCGATCGAGTGCCCCAGCGTGTCGACGCCGCCGGTTTCGATCACGATGTCGGCGCCCTTCCCCTCGGTCTGCGCGATCACCTCGGCCGCCCAATCCGGTGACGTCCGGTAATTGACCGTGATGTCCGCGCCGAGGCTGCGCGCCGTCTCGAGTTTCGCGTCCTGCGACGACGTGATCGCCACCCGCGCGCCACGGGTCTTGGCGATCTTGAGTGCCGCCAGCGCAACGCTACCGGTGCCGAGGCAGAGCACGGTGTCGCCGGCCTCGACCCGACAGACCTCGACCAGTGCATTCCAGGCGGTCAGGCCGGCGGAGGCGAGGCCTGCGACATCCGCATCGGCCAGCGCGTCGGGCACCCGGATCAGCGCAGCCGCGGGAAGCACGACCCTTTCGGCAAGCCAGCCGTCATGCGTGATGCCGATATCATGCGCAAAGACGTCCGACCGGAACGGGCCGTCCAGCCAAGTCGCGAAATGACCGCAGACGACGCGATCGCCGACTGCGACCTCGGTCACGCCCGCACCGATCGCCACGACCTCGCCCACGCCTTCGGACATCGGAATGCGGGTTTCGCGCTGTCGGGCGCCGTAGGTGCCGCACAGCAGCTGAACGTCGCGGCTTATCAGGCCGACGAGACGCGGCGCTACCAGCGCTTCGCCGGGACCGGCGACCGGCGCGGGCCGGGTCGTGGCGACAAGTCCGCTGATGCCGTTCTGGGCACCGATGTGAAAGGCTTTCATCGCAATCTTCTCCTGATGGGCGCGCACGACGGGCGCGTTATTCGAAGGCACGTCATTCGAAGGCACGGGGACCGGGCTTGAAGGCATGGCGGCGCGCGCCAGCTGCGAGCGCCAGGGCAAGAAGGGTCGGCGCCATTACGGCCCAAGCGAGCGGTCCTGCCCCCGCATGGTCGAGGATCACCCCGCCGACGATCCCGCCCGTCGCGATCGCGCCGTTCCAGACCGTCGTGAGCATCGCATTGGCGAGGTCGACGCCCTCACCCGCCGCATCGGCGAGCGCGGTCGACAGCTGTGTCGCTGCGCCGCCGAACGACAATCCCCACAGGATCGTCGCCGCGATCGTCATCGCAGGGGTAGTCGCGAACAGCGCGAAGGCCAACGACACACCTGCGAACATCGCGAGGCTGACCAGCACGAGCCGACGCAGCGCTCGGTCGATCAGCACGCCCGTCACCCAGATCCCGACCAGCGCGGCGAGCCCGAATCCGAGCAGCAACAGATCCAGCCTCTTCCCCGCACCCGACAAGGCGGCGACCGGGGCGATGTAGGTGTACAGGATATTGTGACCCGTGATCCACGCAAACAGCGTGATCAGGACGGGACGAACGCCCGGCGTGCGGAACACGCTGGCGATCGACAGCCGCTGTTCGGCAGGCTGGCCGGCAAAGTCCGGCACCCGCCACAAAACCCAGCCGATCAGGATGATGGTAGTAATCGCCATTAGCCCGAACGCCATGCGCCAGCCCAGCGTCGTGCCCAGCATCGCCCCCAAGGGGACGCCGATCGACAGCGCCAGCGGCGTACCGACCATCGCGATCGCGAGCGCCTTGCCGCGCAACGGCGGGGCGACCATCCGCCTGGCATAGCCCGCGATGATTCCCCACCCCAGTCCCGCCGCGACCCCGCCCATGAACCGCGCGAGGAGCGTCAGCGCGTACGACGTGGACACCGCGGTCACGCAGTTGAAGATCAGGAAGCCGACGATCGCGACGAGCAGGGTCGGCTTTCGCCGCGAGCAGCGACCCGACCGCATAGACTGTGATGGTCTGCCCCGCGAGCGACTCCGATACGCCGAGCCCGGCGGCCATGTGTGGCAACAGCCCGGCAGGGAGCGTTTCGGTGAGGATCGCGGTGAAGCCCGTCATTGCCAGCGCCAGCAACGCGGAGATCGGCAACGTCTCGCTCGCGCCATCGTCGGTCTGACCGGATCTTGGAATCACGCAACACTCACTTCTGGATCGACTGGTCCACTGCGTTCAACCACATGGCGTGGCTTGTCAACGAGTAATAGATTGATTAGTCCACAATCAGGAGCGGACATATATGGCACGGAGCGGACGACCGCGTGGTTTTGACAGGGCTGCAGCACTGGACAGCGCGATGCATCTGTTCTGGGAACACGGGTATGAGGGCGCGTCGCTGCTCACGCTGCGTCAGGCGATGGGCGACATCTCGTCGGCCAGTTTCTACGCGGCCTTCGGGTCGAAGGAAGCGCTCTACCGCGAAACGCTCGCGCGCTATCTCGCCGTGCATGGCGGCATCGTCGGTGCGCTCGACGACGAGACGCTACCGCCACGCTCGCGGCTCGAACAGGCCTTGATCGCGTCGGTTGCGGTGCAGACCGATCCTGCCCATCCGAAGGGGTGCATGATGACGCTGTCATCGATCGTTTCGTCCGAGGCCGGCGCGCCGACCCGGGCGCTGACTCGTGCCGAGCGGGAGATCACCCGGCAGGCGTTGCAGCGGTGTATCGCCGCTGGCGTCAGCGCCGGCGATCTCGATCCCGCCACGGACGTCGCGGGTCTCGCCGCGTTGTACGACGGGCTGGTGCTGGGGATCTCGATCCAGGCGCGGGACGGCGTTCCGACCGAGACGCTGCGGGCCGGCATCGGACACGCAATGGTGGCGTGGGATGCTCAAGGCAGACGGGAGCGTGAGAGCAAACTCCACTAATCTCGCTGAAAAAGAGACCGACTCGCAGGCATTCCGACCGCCCTACCCGCTTTCTGACTCCGGGATTCATCACCTCGCCCTTAGGCTGACTTGAGCGACGTAAGTCAGCATGTCGGGTAGCTTCAGGGCACAAAACTTCGTTATCGACCGCGCGACACTCCAGCCCTCAGACGCAAGATGGGAAATCACATGCGATTTGTTCAGATCGAAATACTGCCGCAGGGCAAGGCGCTGGTCGATATCGACAAGCTGACCCATGCAGTACCCGAAGGGAACGGGTCACGCCTGTTCATCGGGGCGCAGCACCTCGACGTGCCCCATTCATTGGCTGAACTCGAGAACGTGCTGGCTGGTCGTGAGCGGACCGACGATGGCGCAAACAGCACCGCGGGGTTCGGTCTGCGATAGGCCGGCACGACTTCGGAAGATCGTATCGTCTGCCCCATCAACCCTGGGCGCGGAGCCACGACGGCGAAAACTGATCGGTAGCCCCTTGGGTCGTTCGTAACTCTGCGTAGACCACGTCATGAGTCGCCCGCCTCGACTCAGTTTTACCCCGAGACGGCGCGGCACAACGCCGTTTAGCTCCGGCTGCTATGGCGGGTGAGGCGCGGAAGCCGTCGACGAACTCGTCAAGCGTGGAGCGGATCCCGAGACAATCGTGGTCATCGACGATCGGATGGTCGAGCTCGACGCCACTGAAGCATGTGCCCGACCATGATGCAGGGCGATGCGACCCGCAATGCCGCTGTGGAGGCAGCACTGGTCGCCCGTGCGCGTGCCCTGTTCGTTGCTGCGGGATGGGACGACACATCCGATCCCGATCGTCCTGAACCCCGCAAATTTCGCCGGCGTCCTGTTGGCAGGGTCGGACCCACTGCGCGCATATTGCGTCGTATCAACGGATCTCGCCGCGGCAGACGGATAGGTCGTCCTGCACGAACGAGCACTGACCGCGACAGAGGTGGGAATCGCACTGTCGGAAATCCGTGCCGGTCTCGGTCACCGTATCTACCGGGCGATCGAAGCTTTGGAATCTGCGAGCCGCAGACACAACGGCTCAAATCGGGGGATCTCATCGTCGAGGCCGTACGGCGTGGTCAGGCCGAACCCACCACTTACCAATACGGTCTGTTACGACAGGATCTGGATCCAATGTGCGCACTACGAAATCAGCGCATCTCCATCAGGCTTCGTCGGTCGAGATCGGCTTCCGTGCCGCCATCTGGACCGGCTTGCCTATCACGGAGCGACCGGCTGGCCATCGGCGCGCGATACAGCGATCCTTTGCTATCCGGGCTATGGTCACCGCGTCCCCCTGATTGCCACCAAGGACATGATAGGCCGTCGCGTCTTCGCCGACATAGAAACCGACATGCCCGCCACCAGGACGCTCGAACACCAGCACAGCCCCCGGCGCCAGACGCTCCGGCCGCAACGACAATCCCCATGTCGACCATGACGTCGCCCGCACCGCAATAGAGACTGGCTCGATGCCATCTTCCTGCAGGCACTGGGCGACGAACACGCCGCACCACGGGACGCTGTCGGCGTTGTAGACCATGCCCAGCACCCGCGTTCCAAGCCGCTTTGCCCAACCCAGGATCGTCGCGCTGTTCGCTGATCCCGCAGCTTCCTTCGTGCCGAGCTTCGTGCGCGCCACTCTCAACCACTTCGGATCCGTCACCATGATCCGCCCGCCCCTGGGGCAGAGATACGAACGCGTCTGCGGTTACGCTCAAATGCGGGCATTACAGCATTCTCTCCACGATCGGCAGCATCGCTGTGACCACCGCAGCAATCGCCTTGGCATTGGGATGCACCCGGTCCGCCAGCACCATATCGGCATGTCCCAATATGCCCGGCGGAAAGAACGGCCAGACGGTCGCGCCGTGTTCGGCCGCCAACGCGGCATGAATGTCCAGATATGCAGCAGCCCGATCACGGATGAACATCGGGGGATCGACGGTCGTCAACAAAACGGGAATGCCACAACTGCCCAGGCTCAGCAGGACCTGCCCGAGCTGCGCTCGGGTGCGACCCACCGGCACCTGCCGCAGGACATCGTTCGGTCCCACCTGAACGATCGCGAGTGCGGGTCGCTGGTCGAGCGCGGAGAGCATTCGGGGCAAGCGTCGTAGGACATCAGCGGTGGTATCACCGGACACCCCGGCATTCACTACGCGGGCAGAAGGACATGCCCGCCGCAGCGAAGCCTGGAGCTGTACGGGAAAGCTATCGGCGGTGGGCAGGCCGTAACCGGCAATCAGGCTGTCGCCGATCGCGAGAATCAAAGGTCCGTCGAGTGTCATGCGCCGCTGTGAGATAGTTCGCGTTCGATGCAATGTAAGGCGTCCGGTCACCATCGCGCCGCCCCTTTGACGCTGGTGCTCCTTCGTCTGCAACGACATACAGACGGCCGATACGCATTCCGGCGACCATCGCACCATCAGAAGTTCCAGACGACCTTTTGCAAACATCGTCGGCCTGGATGGGGTGATGGCCTGACGCCGGAACGCGATCGTCGGCGCGGATGACGTGGTGTCGTACCTGCAACGTTGCACGGCGAACGATGAACGTGGCCGAACTGCCCCGCCAAACGGCCGTCCCCAGCGAAGCAGCTATTGCTTCATCAGCCGCCCTCGGTGCCCGTCTCACATCTGCCGTTATGACCGGTTCGACGAGCCGGATGTATCTGGCTGGGTCAAGTCGAGCACTTCCAACCTTGCAGCGCCCCCTCTCCTTGCAATCAGGCTCCCCACTGGAACCTGGTACGTACCGCGCAAGGTGAACCGTTCGACACGGTAGACACCCCGATCAGTGCTGCTGCTCGAAAAGCCGGTGTAGCGTCGTTCGGCAACCTGCTTGAGAAGGTACCCCGCCCAACCCGTCGAACGCGAGCCGCGCAGGATTTCGGGTTCGTCCGTCTTGCCGTCGGGTCGGATCCAGAATCCGATGTCGACCCATTGGATCGGATCGACGTCGGACGATCTCGCAGGAAACGGATTGGGCAAGCCCAACTTGCGCGCTTCGTCTTGCGCAGCCGCCAGCGCCGTAGGTCGATAAGGCGGCGCCCATACCAGCTCAGGGCGGGTCGAGCCGTCGCGGCCGATCGCACGCACCAGCTGGTCAATCTGCGCGTTGTCCTGTTGCCCCGCCGCCAAGCGCAACCGGACAACCTGCAGCAGATTGCGCAGCTTTGGATCCGCCGCGATCGGCCGGGCTTCTGCTTCGGCCATAAGCCTGGCCGCACCGGCCGTGTCGCCTCGTGCGTTGGCCAGTCTGACGCGGCGCAACGTCGCCTGCAGGGCGAGCACCGCGTTTCCGTCCGCCAACGCCTGACGCTCCACCGCCTTATACGAAATCTCGGCACTACGCCCCTTGCGCATCGCGAGCCACATATCGCCGGTCGCAAATGCGGCTGCAACGACGGCCGGGTCATTGGCCGGCAGATTGTCGCGCAGCGTGCGAACCTGCTCACCGACCGCGCTCTTGAACGCATCCAGATCACCGTCGTGCAAAGAGACGGTCGCATATGCTTCATACAATGCGGACACCGGTTTCGGGTCGGTCGCAGCGTGACGCTTGTTGCGAGATATGGCGCGCATAAGCGTGTGACGCGCCTTGAGATACGCACCATCCCGGAATTGCTGCTCGGCAAAGGCGATCGACGCTTGTGCATCTCGCAACGGCGGACAGCCGTGCTCGACGCAGGCTGCATACGCTTCCGAAAGCTGCCTGCCAGAAATTACGATATCGGGGGTGGCGGCCTGCAGCGACAATGCGAAGAATAAAGCAATCATCACCAGGCCTCCACTTCGAGTCGCACCTTGCACCGCTGCAAGCCTGACCTCGCATCAGTGACTGTATTGCGAAACTTTTATCTTTGCAGCAGCGAATGACTGATCAGAAGAGGAATGCCGACTCTCTCGATAGATGAGCGGTAAACCGGGTGGCCGCTTTTAGAGCGTGGAGTGTTAAATGCGCCACCGCATCCGCCTGTCTATGACTTCAGCGGCGCCGCCCTGACGAGTGGCATTCGCCCAACCACGTACTGGGCAGGACGTTGATCGCGGCACGCGGTGGTATTCTGCAGGCGGCTTTCTGGCGTCTCCTTACGGGGATATTACCGCCTTGTTCGGCTCGAGCATCGCGAGAATCTGGTTCTCGCAGATGTTGAGATCGAAGACGACCGTTTGCCGGCTGTGATCGTCGCCTGCGGCGGCGGTTGTCAGTTGAAGCCCCGTATATTCGCAAGGTCCCGTCCAATATGTCGATTTTGAATGGGTCGTGTGGTCCCCAACGGAATTGTTGGCCCTCTCATTGAAGTTGAGGATTTCGTAGCGCCCCGGGTCATGTCGCAATTTTGTCACGACCCGCGGGTCGTACGGAAACTCGTTCACGTGCCGTCGTGATCGACTTGGGTCCCGCAGGCTTATGATCTTTCGGTCCGAACAATTGACCAGAAGCAAGACCCCCATCTCGTTCTTTTGCTTCGGCGCTGGCAGCGCCAGAAGACCAATGGCGTCATCGGCAATCGAGGGTGCGCGCAGTTCACATATCGATTCCCGCACGCTCCTGACGACGTTGCCGGATTCGAGCGGGTTGGAAGCGACGGCCACCGCCTCGGAAAACATAAGAGCAACGGCAAACATCTTTGTCTCCGTTATTGAGCTGCCGGTTGATATTAGCACTAGTGCTTATCGGCAGCCAAGTCGGTTCAGCAGAGATAGTGAATGTTGGGCGGCTAGCAAATCTTGCCGGTTTCCACTGAGCCGGTTTACCGGAGCAGAAGCCCGCTGTTGGACAGCCCGCTCCTTGGCGCTGACATCCGCCGGGTCAGTCCGCTTTCACGAAATACTCTCTCGATAGACCTTTTCGGAAGTTACCGCTGGCAACGAACGATCAGACGTCATCGGGCTGAGCGAATGTCCGCGCTCTCGGCCGTATGAATTGCCACGGGGGTGTCCGACTGGGTATGGCTGAGATCCGCAGCGCCCTCGCCCTTATCGAAAACGGTCGGCAGTCTCTAAAACCGGCATGTCGGAAGTTCGCGCTGTTGCCGTCAGATATATCCGCTATGCTGGATTTATGGATAAGGATTCGGCTATCGTTGCGTTTGCTGCGCTCGCTCAGGGCACCAGGCTCGACGTATTCCGGCTGCTGGTGCGCCACGAACCGGAGGGCATGGCGGCGGGCGAAATCGCCCGCCGGCTCGACGTGCCGCAGAACACCATGTCCGCGCATCTCGGCATCCTAGCGCGCGCCGGCATCGTCCGCGCCGAGCGACAGAGCCGGTCGATTATCTACCGCGCCGATCTGGACGGCCTGCGCGCACTCACGCTCTTCCTGGTCAACGACTGCTGCGCCGGCTCGCCCGAGCTGTGCGTGCCGCTTCTGGCCGAACTCACCCCCTGCTGCTGAAAGGACGCGTCATGGCCGTCGACATCGTGATCTACCACAACCCCGCCTGCGGCACGTCGCGCAACACGCTGGCGATGATCCGCAATGCCGGCATCGAGCCGCACGTCATCGAATATCTGAAAACCCCGCCCTCGCGCGCTTTGCTGGTCCAGCTGATTGACCGCGCCGGTATGACGCCTCGCGAACTGCTGCGCGAGAAGGGGACGCCCTATGCGGAGTTGGGGCTTGGTGATGAGACGCTGACGGACGACGCGCTGGTGGACGCGATGATGGCGCATCCGATCCTTATCAACCGGCCACTGGTCGTCTCGCCGCTCGGCGTGCAGCTGTGCCGACCATCCGAAGCGGTCCTCGGTCTGCTTCCCGAGCCGCAACTGGGGGCCTTTGCCAAGGAAGACGGCGAAGCGGTGGTGGACGCCTCGGGTCAGCGCATCGCTTGATGCTGCTCGCGCTCGCCATCTTCGTCGCCACGATCACGCTCGTCATCTGGCAGCCCAAGGGGCTCGGTATCGGGTGGAGCGCGCTGGGTGGTGCGGTCGTGGCGCTGCTCGTCGGGGTGGTCTCGCTTTCCGACGTCCCGGTGGTGTGGGGTATCGTCTGGAACGCGACCGCGACGTTCGTCGCCATCATCATCGTCAGCCTGCTGTTGGACGAGGCCGGCTTCTTCGAATGGGCGGCGCTGCACGTCGCTCGCTGGGCGGGAGGACATGGCCATAGGCTATTCGTCCTGATTGTCCTTCTCGGCGCGGCCGTGTCGGCGCTGTTCGCGAACGACGGCGCGGCGCTGATCCTGACCCCGATCGTCATCGCAATGCTGCGGGCGCTGGGCTACCGCGACAGGGCGACGCTGGCGTTCGTCATGGCGGCCGGTTTCGTCGCCGACACGGCAAGCCTGCCGCTGATCGTCTCCAACCTGGTCAACATCGTGTCGGCCGACTTCTTCGGCATCGGGTTCGCCGACTATGCGTCGGTGATGGTGCCGGTCGACCTCGCGTCGATCGGTGCGACGCTGATCGTGCTGCTGCTGTACTTCCGCCGTGACGTCCCAGCAAACTACGACGTGGCGCAGCTCCGCGCGCCGGCCGACGCCGTCCGCGATCGGGCGACATTCCGGGCCGGTTGGGTCGTCCTTGCGGCGCTTCTGGCGGGCTTTTTCCTGCTCGAACCTATTGGCATACCGGTCAGTGCAGTCGCCGCTGCCGGCGCGGTGCTGCTGCTCGTCGTCGCCGGGCGCGGCCGCGTCATCGAGACGCGCAAGGTACTGCGCGGCGCGCCGTGGCAGGTCGTGATCTTCTCGCTCGGCATGTACCTGGTCGTCTACGGCCTGCGGAACGCCGGCCTGACCGACCACCTCGCCGGTCTGCTCGACCGCACCGCCCAAGGCGGCGTATGGGGCGCGGCGTTCGGCACCGGCATCATCGCCGCGCTGCTGTCGTCGGTCATGAACAACATGCCGACCGTGCTCGTCGGCGCGCTGTCGATCGACGCGACCCACGCCACGGGCGCGATCAAGGACGCCATGATCTACGCCAACGTGATCGGCTGCGACCTCGGCCCCAAGATCACGCCGATCGGCTCGCTCGCGACGTTGCTGTGGCTGCACGTGCTCGAGCAGAAGGGCATCCGCATCGGCTGGGGCTATTATTTCAGGATCGGCGCGACCTTAACGATCCCCGTGCTGCTGGTAACGCTCGCCGCGCTCGCCCTGCGGCTCGGTGCCGCCTGATGCCGTGGAATCGAACCAATGACAGGACATACCCCTGATGCCCCTGCGCACGCTTTCCGACCCCGACCATCTGCCCGCACTCGATCGACGCTACACGCTCGACCGGCCCGCCATCGGACTGGGTGCGGGAGACCCGCCCCCGCGCATCCTGCTGCTCTACGGCTCACTGCGCGAGCGGTCATATTCCCGGCTCTGCGTCGAGGAGGCCGCGCGCCTGCTCCGGTTCTTCGGAGCCGAGACGCGCATATTTGATCCCTCGACCCTGCCGCTGCCCGATCAGGTGGCTGGCGACGACCATCCGGCGGTCCATGAATTGCGCGAGCTGTCGCTATGGTCCGAGGGGCATGTCTGGTGCAGCCCCGAGCGGCACGGTCAGATCACCGGTATCATGAAGCTGCAGGTGGATCACCTGCCGCTGTCGATGGGCGGGATGCGACCGACGCAGGGCCGGACGCTCTCCGTCATGCAGGTGTCGGCCGGATCGCAGTCGTTCAACAGCGTGAACACGCTGCGCATCCTCGGCCGCTGGATGCGGATGGTGACGATTCCGAACCAGTCGAGCGTCGCCAAGGCGTTCGAGGAGTTTGACGACGCCGGCCGGATGAAGCCGTCCAGCTACTATGATCGCATCGTCGACGTGATGGAGGAGATGGTCCGCTTCACGGTCCTGCTCCGCCCTCACGCGGCCCAGCTCGTCGACCGGTATTCGGAACGGAAGGCTTCCGGCGTGCCGATCGATCCGACAACCGATCTGTCGAGCATAGCTACGGCGTCGCATCCATCACGGTGAACGAATGCCCGGTTCGGGCAGGCACGCTCCGGCGCTCCGGCTTTGACCAGCGCTGCTTCCACCATCTATCCATGGGGCGAGTTGGTCTTCGTGTTCGCACTATGCGTTGGCATAATGACGACGACAGCCCCGAAGCTTTCGCTGCGGGGCTGTCGTTGGGTTGGTTGCAGGGATAGGATTTGACCGCTGCAGAACTCGGTTTCGTCTGATTGACTCAGCAGTCATCAACAGCCAAGATGCCAAAACTGATCATCAGGGCCTAGCCTCGTTCAGGGCCAGAATGCCAAGACGGTGGAAAGTGCCACATTTAATAATAATTTGGCAGCGGACTTCTTGTACCGGGTGGCGAAGCAATTAGGGCTCTTTAAACGATATAAGTTGATCTCAGTGATTTTTCGACCGAGCCAGTCGACATCAATGCTTAGTGAGCTTGGATATTTGTTGCCGATCACCGACAGCGTCTAAATTCGCTGACTTTTCAATGGCGCTTCCGAGATGAAGGCTCAGACACCGTCTAAGTTCTTTCATGATAGGGCCAAGCCGGTCGAGCTTCCACACTACGAGAATGTCGCCGGTTCGAGCATAGGAAAGCGCGTCGACGGGAGGCTTACGGAGCGGTTTATTGCAATAGCAGACAGAGCGGGGCGCGGTCTTTTTCCAAAGACGATGGTATTTCTGGAAAGTTAAGCCTGTAAGCCGATGTCGCCTTCAGGGCTCTTCTCCCGCATGTTCCCGATCAAACATCTCTCGTGATGCGCGAAAGCTGTCGACGTTTTCGACGATCCACGTCCACAGGGGAACCATCATGACCAGTAGCTTCAATCCGGTTTCGGATAGAGCATATTCTACATGAGGAACCACCTCCTCGAAGTCGTGACGCACCACCAATCCATCGCGCTCCAGATGGCGCAGCGTGCGCGTCAGCATCCGCTGCGTAATACCGTCCATCCGTCGGCCGATTTCCGCGTGGCGAAGCTGGCCGTACACGCCGAGCGTATGGATGACACCAAGCGACCAGCGGTTACCGGCATGGGCCAACACCTCACGGCGCACCCCGTCGTCATCGTCCCGGAGGCCATCGCAAACCGTTTGCGAATATCGGAGGATGTCCTCCTCGTTTAGAGATTGAACGGCAGTATCACGCATGTACCCATCTTTCACGCTTGCCCGTGTCTTGCCAGATCACCAGCATCCACGGTGAAACGAGTTAGAACGATGAACGATACAGTCTCCAATGTGAAATCACGCAATATCCTCGTTCTGGGTGCCGGCGAGCTTGGCATGCCCGTGCTTCGCAATCTGGCGCGTCACGCCAAGAACATCGACGGCGCTAGGATCAGCGTCCTTCTCCGCGAGAGTGCCGTCGAGTCGGGCGATCCCTCCAAGCAGCGTGATATCGCCGAGATCCGCGAAGCGGGGATCGAGATCGTGCTCGGCGACCTGGTGAACGACACCATCGATGAGCTGGCATCGCTCTTTTCGGGCTACGATACGGTGATCGGCTGCGCGGGCTACGCAGCCGGGATCAACACGCCGATGAAGCTCGCCAAGGCGGCGCTGCAATCCGGTGTCCCGCGCTATTTCCCGTGGCAATTCGGCGTCGACTTCGAGGCGATCGGCCGCGGCGGGCCGCAGGACATCTTCGATGCGCAGCTCGACGTGCGCGAGCTGCTGCGCTCACAGGACAAGACCGAGTGGGTCATCATCTCCACGGGCATGTTCATGAGCTACCTGTTCGAGCCGGACTTTGGTGTCGTCGATCTGGAGAATAGCGAAGTTCACGCGCTCGGCAGCCTTGATACCGCTGTGACGCTGACGACGCCGGATGACATCGGTGTGCTGACTGCCGAGATCGTGTTCTTCGAGCCGACGATCCGCAACGAGATCGTCTTCCTGGCCGGTGACACCGTCAGTTATGGTGAGGTCGCAGACAAGTTGGAGGTGGCACTGGGCCGGGCCTTCAAGCGGTCGGTTTGGACCGTGCCTTTCCTGATGGAAGAGCTGGCGAACGATCCGAAAAACATGATGCGCAAGTACCGCGCCGCCTTCGCGATCGGTCGCGGTGTGTCCTGGCCGAAGGCAGGCACGTTCAATGATCGGCAGGGTCTTCCGGTCACCGACGTTGCGGCCCTGATCGATGCCGATCTGCGAGGCCCGCAAAAAGAAAAATGATGTAGGCGGGGTGACTGTAGAGACCTTCCCAAAGACGAACCTAGAGTGGGACAGCCGCCCCGGCGATCACGCAGACAGCTTAGGGCAGCTTACGTCCCAAGATCCGTTCCCGATTGGCCTTTCCCAAGATGGCCAATCGGAGACGGAGAAACGGGAAATTTCGCGCTGAACGAATAGCCGTTATTTGGCGCCCGGATCGCCAGCCTAAAAGTCCGGAAGTGGGCGAAACTGTTGGGCATTGCAGGGCTGCCAAGACCAACATTCGGTCATCCCGATGCGGCTTTTGCCGTTCCAGCTTCCGACATCCGTTCATGTTCGCCGCTGACTTGAGCTTTCGATCATGCCAGCGGTACGGAGCAGCTTGAGCGGGCCAGCGACCTATAAACGGTGCAGCGATCTCCCTTGACCCGCTCCTCAGAATTCATCCGATTGGTAAGTTATCTCGTCAGATGGAGGGGGAGTGATGCAGCATGGCCGATCTTCCGAGAGTCAGATCCTAGGCGTCCTGCGCGAGCGTAAGGCTGAAGCAAAGACCAAGCCCGGGGGGCGACGATATCAGCCAATCGGCTTGTAACTAAGCCAATCAAGGCGAATTACGATTGCAGGTAAGAGCATTACCGCCGACGGACTGATTTACAGAACGTTGGGGGGAAAAGCGCTGACATTGGAACTCCGACCAAGCGCGTTGATCAAGGCGAATGCGGATAGCCTGCGCCAGACGGTCCGCGTGATCGTCGCTACTGCAGCAGCGTTTGCGGCGTACAAGACGCTCGGCCTGCACGAAGGCTATTGGGCGGTGTTCACCGTGCTGATCGTGATGCAGGCATCGATCGGGGGAACGCTCGGCGCAGCGACCGATCGCTTGCTGGGGACCTTGCTGGGCGCGGTGCTGGGCGGCATCGGCGCGGCGCTCGGACGAACCGATACGCTCGAACTCGGGCTGGTGCTCGTCACCGTTACCGGCATCGCGGCGCTCGTCGCGTCGCTCCGGCCGCGGTTGCGCATCGCGCCGGTCACCGCGGCAATCATGCTGCTCAGCGCGCCGCCGGGCTCTTCGGTGGAGATCTTCGTCCGGGATCGCATCATCGAGATCGGCCTGGGCGGCATGATCGGTGTGCTGGCGGCGATGCTGATCCTGCCGGCACGCTCGCACGGCGTTGTGATCGCGCGCACTTTGGCCGTGCTGAGCCATATCGAACGGATGCTGCGGGCGCAGGCCGACGCGTTGACCACCGGGCTGGCGCTGCCATTGTCCCCCGAACACGCCGCGCTGCGTCATGCGCTCGCCGCGGTGGAGTTGGCGATGAAGGACGCCGACCGCGAACGCGCCTCGCGTCTCGCCGATCACGGTATCCCCGCCGCCGTACCGCGCACGCTCTGGCGTATCCGCAATGATTTGGTGCTGAGCGGTCGCGCACTCGACGAGCCGCTGCCCCCGGCTGCGATGGCAGCGCTCGCCAAGCCATCGGCGGCGATGCTGACCGCGCATGCCGCGCTGGCGAGCCGGTGTTCGGAGGCGCTGCGTACGCGGGGTAAGGTCGATCGGGGCGACGTCGAAGCCTGTTATCGGATGTTCGGTACCGCGCTCGATCTGTTCCGACGGAGCGAGGCCGCGGCGACCCTGGATTTCGACGCATCGGGCCGCGTATTCGGGCTCGCCTTCGCCGCGGGTCGGCTTCACCGCGACCTGCTCGACCTTGCCGGTCGCGTCGACGAAATCGCCCCGACCAAGGTGCTCGCTGCCGAACAAAGCTGACCGCGCGACTTTGCCACTGGCCCCGCGCGCGGTACGGGCGGCGATGACCGAAACCTTATCGACGCCCGACCTCGCCGCCGAACTGGTCGCGCTGCTCGACCTCGAACCGCTCGATACCGACCTGTTCCGCGGACCCCAGCGACCCGGCGCAACCGCGCGCGTCTTCGGCGGTCAGGTCGTGGCGCAGGCGCTGATGGCGGCGCAGCGTTCGGTCGACGCACCCGCCGTGGCGCACAGCATGCACGCCTATTTCCTGCGCGCCGGCACCGAGACGCAACCGATCATTTTCCAGGTAGAACGCGATTTCGACGGCAAGTCGTTCGCGAACCGCCGCGTCACCGCAAGCCAGAACGGCGCGACGATCCTGACGCTGGCCGCATCGTTCCAGCGCCCGGAAGCCGGCCTGGAGCATGCGGTCGCGATGCCCGACCTTCCCCCGCCAGAGGAACTGCGCTCGCTCGACATCCTCGCTGGTGACTATGCGGGTATCTCCGCGCAAGCCGTCGCGTTCCTCGGCCAGCCGTCCGCCTTCGATATCCGGCCCTGCGGCGTGCCCGCGTTCCTCCAGACCAAGCCCGGCACGCCCGTATCCCATGTCTGGATCCGGTTTCGGGGAAGTGTGCCAACCGATCCCGTCGTGCGCCGCGGCGTGCTCGCCTATCTGTCCGATTATGCGCTGCTCAGTGCGTCGCTGATCCCGCACGGCGTCAACATGTTCGAGCACAGCATGCAGACCGCGAGCCTCGATCACGCAATGTGGTTCCACGAGGATGTGCCGCTGGACGATTGGCTGCTCTATACCAGCGAAAGCGCGTGGTCGGGACATGGCCGCGGCATCGCGCGCGGTGTCTTCCATAGCCGCGACGGGCGAGCGATCGCACATGTCACGCAAGAGGGATTGATCCGGATGCGGCCCGATCTCGCGCCACGTACGACGATCCCGCATATGCCCTGATCGGTGCACCCCGGATCGGGTCGCCGCGTAAAACCATGTTGACAGCGCATTTGTACGGACATTAGGATCATCTTACGCCAGGGAAGCTGGTTCCAGGATGTCGCGCCGCGCAAGACGGACGATCCCAATCGATGAGGATGTCTGTATGCGTCATTCGTACGCCGTATCGCTGTGCGCGTTGCTAGCCGTGCTGCCATCGGCAGCGCAGGCGCAGACGGCGTCGCCGCTCGATACCGATCCGTCGTACCAGACGATGCTGGCGCTGATCGACGAGATGGTCGAGAACAAGCTGGTCAGCCGCGAGCGCGCCGATACGCTGATCGCCAATGCCAAGGCGAAAGCCGGCCGTGCGCTTGCCGCGAATGCCCCACCTCCGGCCGCTGCGCCATCAACGGCCCCGCAACTGGCAGCGCCTGTGCCAGCACCCCCGTCAGCGGCCCCGACCCGCGTGCAGGTCGCCAACCAGACGGCCGATCCCGACGCGAAGATCGCTCCCGTGCCGGTCGGTAACCCGCAGGTCGTCAACGCCGGCGGGGTCGCGCTGCCCGCCGATCTCGCGGTCGACTGGAGCCGGGGGGCCCCCGTGTTCAGCAGCCGCGACGGAAAGTTCACGTTCAAGATGCGCGGGCGGTCGTTGGCCGATATCTCTTCGACCGGGGGGTCGGATTTCGACCGTCGCAACATCACCGTCTCGACGCTGCGCCAGTTTCGCGTCGGCGCGATTGGCACGATCGGCGATCACCTCTTCTATCAGTTCGAAACCGATTTCCGGCGCAACGCGACCGAGGTCGTGCAGGCGTTCGTCGGCTACCGCCAGAAGTTCGGCAAGACCGACGCCGATGTCCGGTTCGGCAACCTCATCACCGATCGCGGCATCGACATCGGCACCGCGTCGACCGCCAACCCCTTCATCACCACCAACATCAACACCACCGCGCTCGCGACGCAGGGCGGCAAGGTCTTCCTGATGGGCGCGGTCGGCCGTGCGGGCGGCAAGAACTGGCATGCTAGCCTTGGCGTTCACGGCGATGCGATCGACAGTGATTTCACGCGTAGCGACAATCGCATGCTGCTGGGCCGTGCGCACTGGAACCCGATCCTCACCAAGCATGGCCTGATCCACATCGGCGGTTGGGCGTATAGCGAGAACATCCCCGATACGACGCTGCCGACCACGTTCGCGCAAGGCATGGCGGGGGCGCTCAACAACAGCGTCCGTGTCGAGTCCGCGGCGCTGGCTGGCGCGGACGGATCAAAGGCGTTCGGCCTTGAACTCGGCGGCACGCTCGGGCCATTCTACGCGTTCGGCGAATATGGTCAGCGGACCGTGCATGGCGGCCCGACCTCGACCTTCCGCAGCGGCAAGATCAAGGCCTTGTCGGTCAATGGCGGCTTCTGGATCACCGGCGAGACGCCGACCTATGCCTCGCGCAGCGGCACCTATGTCGCGCCGAACGTGCTGAACTCGGTGCTCGATGGCGGATGGGGGGCGCTGGAGGCGGTGATACGCTACGAGGATCTCGACAGTTCGAGCCTCCCGCTCGGCGGCACCGGTACGGCGGGTACGCTCGGCCTGAACTGGTCGCTGACCAACAATTTCCGATTCATGGCGGACTATACCCATTTCCGTACCGACAACCGGACCGGCAGTTTCATCGGGCGCGATAGCGGCGACACGTTCGCGGCAAGGGCCGAAGTGGCGTTCTGACCGTCGACGCCGGCTTCACCTTGCCAGCGTATCATAAGTTCGATAATGTCCGTACAAAGCGATAAGGAGGATGTATGAGCCTTTCGGCTATCAAGGTTGGCGAGCAGCGCTACCGCGCGAGCTATGGCCGGTATCTCGAGGATTTCGTCGTCGGCGACATTTACGAGCATCGCCCCGGGCGGACGATAACCGACGCGGACAATATCCAGTTCTCGTTGATGACGATGAATTCGCACCCGATGCATTGCGACGCGCAATATGCCGCCAAGAGCGAGTTCGGGCGGCTGCTGGTGAATAGCGGGCTGACCCTGGCGATCGTGCTCGGCATGACCGTCAACGACGTGAGCGGCAAGTCCCCCGCCAATCTCGGTTGGACCGAGATCAAGCTTACCCATCCGGTGTTCGGCGGCGACACGCTGACCGCGGAAACCGAGGTACTCGAAATCCGCGAGTCCAAGTCGCGCCCGACGCAGGGGATCGTCACCACCCGCACTCGGGCGTTCAACCAGGACGCCACGCAGATCATGGAGTTCACGCGCAACTCGCTGGTCTACAAGCGCGGCGAATCTCCCGACGACAAATAGCCTGACTGATCGACTAACCGGTCGCCGTTGGTGACCGGACGCCCCCAGCGCGGCCTGCGAGAACTTCGACATAAGAAGTCCCGGCCCGTCGTCATTACGAAGAGAGGTAGCCCCATGGCCGATACCATCGCCGTCAACGCAGGAGCCAGGCTGGACCGTCTGCCTATCTCCCGATTCCACTGGCGCATCCTGGGGCTGATCAGCGCGGGCGCATTCCTAGACGCGTTCGACGTGTATCTCGCGGGGGGTGTCATCGCCGCGCTGAAGGCCGAGGGCTTCTCGACGCTGGCGCAGGCCGCGGTGTTCATGTCGATGACCTTCCTCGGCATGATGATCGGCGCAGGCATGGCCGGCTATGTTGGCGATCGCTTCGGACGTCGCGCCTCTTACCAGTTCAACCTCGCGCTGTTCGGGCTAGCCTCGATCGCGGCGATCTTCTCGCCCAACATGACGTTCCTGATCGTCTGCCGCTTCATCATGGGCATCGGCCTCGGCGCCGAGCTGGTGGTCGCGGCGGGCACGCTCGGCGAGTTCATCCCGCCGGCCTATCGCGGTCGCTGGGTGTCGATCATGGGCATGGTTGTCAATTCGGGCCTGCTGGTCGCGACGTCGGTCGGCTATATCGTCATCCCGACGCTTGGCTGGCGCTACATGTTCGCGATCGGCGGCATCCTTGCGCTGATCGTCTGGGTGATGCGCAAGAAGATGCCGGAATCGCCGCGGTGGCTGGAATCGGTCGGCCGCAACGAGGAGGCAGAGGCGACGCTTCGCGAGATCGAAGCCGACGTCGTCAAGCACAAGGGCCCCCTCGCCGCCGTCCCCGAAGTCCGCATCGTACCAAAGGTCCACGCACCGCTCAGCGCGCTCTTCGGCTCCAGACTGCGCCGCCGCCTGATCGCCGCGACGCTCGCCGCGATCGCGGTCAACGTCTCGGTCTATGGGTTCGTCGCGTGGTTGCCGACCTTCCTGGTGAGCCACGGCACGGGAATCGTCACCTCGCTCTGGTACACGACGCTGATGTCGTTCGGCAGCGTGTTCGGTGCGATCGTCGCGATCGGTATCGCCGACCGCATCTCGCGTCGCGCCTCGCTGATCGCGGCGGCCGTCGCGATCATGATCTTCGGCTTCCTGTATCCCAATGCGCACGGTGACCTGATGGTGCCGCTAACGGGCTTCCTGCTCGTGTCGAGCATCTACACGCTCGTGACGCTGGCGCTGTTTGCCTACATCCCCGAGCTGTTCCCGACCGCCTATCGGCTGCGTGGCACCGGTTTCGCGGGCATGTGCGGACGGGCCGCGTCGATGGTCACGCCTTATGCCACCGTCGCGCTGTTTGAGCGCTTCGGGCTGGAGGGCGTGCTCGGCATGGTCGGCGTGGTGCTCGCCTGCATGATCGCCGCCGTCGGTCTTTTGAACATCGAGACCACCGGTCAGTCGCTCGACGACGTCGCCGACGACTCGCTGGTCATTGGGGGGGCCGCCAAGTGACGCTCTCGCAAACCTTCGCCGATTTCGCGACTGGCCTGACGATCGATGCCATTCCCGAGCGGGTCAAGGAGCGCGCACGCCACCTGATCCTCGACTCGGTCGGCACGGGCCTAGCGGCAGTTGGCGCAGACTGGGCCGAGGCGACTTTCGCCGCCGCGGGCGACCTCGGCAGCGGAACAGCGCCGGTGCTCGGCTATGGCCGCACGCTGGCGATGCGAGACGCTGCGCTGATGAACGGCGTCGTTACGCACGGCCTCGACTATGACGACACGCATTCACGCGGGATCATCCATGCGACCGTCAGCGCCTTTCCGACTGCGCTGGTCGCGGCGGACAAAGCCGGCGCGTCGGGCGCCGACCTGCTCGTCGCCTATATCGCAGCGATGGAGGTTTCGACGCGGGTCGCGGCCGTCGGCGCGGGCGGGTTTCACGGCTTCGGCTTTCACCCGACCGGATTGATCGGCGCGTTCGGATCGACGCTCGCGGCCGGCAGGTTGCTCGGACTCGACGCGCAGCAGATTGCGATGGCGCAGGGGATCGTGTTGTCGATGGCCGGCGGGAGTCTGGAGTTCCTGGCCGACGGTGCGTGGACCAAGCGCTTGCATCCTGGCTGGGCGGCGAGTTCGGCCCTGACCGCGGCGACGCTTGCCAAGCGCGGCTTCGTCGGACCGCCTGCTGCCTATGAAGGCCGGTTCGGTCTCTATGCCCTGTATCTTCGCGACGCCGCCCCTGCCCTGCTCGCGCAGGCGACCGAAGCGCTCGGCGATACCTGGGAGATCGAGGCGGTGTCGGTGAAGCCGCTTCCCGCCTGCCACATGACACACGCCGCGATCGATGCGGCGATCGCGCTGCGTGCGGAATACGACCTGACCGCCGCCGATATCGCCACGGTCATCGTGCTGGTGCCCGAGGCGGTCATCCCGATCGTCTGCGAGCCGGTCGCTCCCAAGCGGACGCCACACACCGGCTACGACGCGCAATTCTCGATCCCCTACACGGTCGCGACCGCGCTGCTGACGGGCAAGTTCACGCTCGATTCGCTTGATCCGGCAGCACTGAACGATCCGGCGGTGCTCGATCTGGCCGCCCGCGTCTCATACGCCGTCGACCCCGAAAGCGATTATCCCAAGCACTTCACCGGCGAAGTCATGGTCGAAACCCGAGATGGCCGGATGCTGCGCCACCGCGAGGCGATCAACCGCGGTGCATCCGACCGGCCGCTCAGCAACGCCGACATCGACGCCAAATATTTCGAGAACGCCGCTCGCACGGTCGACGCGACCCGCGCGGCGCATATCCGCGCCTCCGTGCTCGACCTGCACCTGCACCCCGCTTCCGCGCTCGGCGACATCCTCGCCGGCGCCACTGCCCCTCAAGGAGTATCCGCATGACCCTGGCAAACGCGATCGCCGCCGATGGCGCGATGACCGACGAAGAGATCATGATCCTCGATTCGATCGACAAGTTCCTCGAAACCGATGTGAAGCCGTTCGTCCACCAGCTCGAGCATGACGACGAATATCCGCAGAAGATCGTCGACACGATGAAGGAGATGGGCCTGTTCGGGCTCATGATCGCCCCCGAATTCGGTGGGTTCGGCATCTCAACGCTGACCTATGCGCGGATCATCGAGAAGATCTCGACCGTGTGGATGTCGGTCGCAGGGATCATCAACAGCCACATGATCATGGCGATGACGGTCCAGCGCTGCGGTACCGAGGCGCAGAAGGATCATTACCTTCCCAAATTCGCGACCGGCGAACTGCGCGGCGGTATCGGCCTGACCGAGCCCGACGCGGGCACCGACCTGCAGGCGATCCGCACCACCGCGGTCCGCGACGGCGACGACTATGTCGTCAACGGCAGCAAGATGTGGATCACCAATTCGGGCTCGGGCAACACCATCCTGTTGCTGGTCAAGACCGACACGGCCGCCGAGCCACGCCACAAGGGGATGAGCCTGCTGATCGCCGAGAAGGGCGACGGCTTCATCGTGTCGAAGAAGCTGGAGAAGCTCGGCTACAAGGGGATCGACAGCAACGCGCTGACCTTCGACGGCTACCGTGTGCCAGTCGACCGCCTGATCGGCGGGATCGAGGGCGTCGGCCTGAAGCAGGTGCTGGGCGGGCTCGAACTCGGCCGCATCAACGTTGCGGCGCGCGGTGTCGGCATCGCGCAGGCAGCACTCGACGAGGCGGTCGCCTATGCGCAGACGCGCAAGACGTTCGGCAAGCCGATCTGCGAGCATCAGGCGATCCAACTGAAACTCGGCGAGATGACGACGCGCACCTACGCCGCGCGGCTGCTCACCGAAGCCGCCGCCAAGGCGTACGACCGTGGCGAGCGCTGCGACATGGAAGCCGGCATGGCCAAGTATTTCGCGACCGAAGCAGGGCTGGAAAATGCGATCGAGGCGATGCGGATCTTCGGAGGCTACGGCTATTCGAAGGAATATAATGTCGAGCGGCTCTACCGCGATGCGCCGCTGCTGACGATCGGCGAAGGCACCAACGAACTGCAACGCATCATCATCGCCAAGCAGATCATCGCGCGGAACCCGGCATGAACCAGCCACTCGCGGGTCTCCGCATCGTCGCGGTCGAACAATATGGCGCCGGGCCGTTCGGTACGCAGCAGCTCGCCGATCTCGGCGCCGAGGTCATCAAGATCGAGAACCACAAGGATGGCGGGGATATCGGTCGGCATGTCGGCCCGTATTTCTTCGCACCGGGCGACAGCCATTTCTACGAATCGCTCAACCGCAACAAGCGCAGCATCGGCCTCGACCTGAAGAGCGCGGATGGGCGCGCGGTGCTCGAGAAGCTCGTCGCGGAGTCGGACGTGGTGTTCAACAATTTGCGCGGCGACCTGCCGGCAAAGCTCGGGCTCGACTATGCCGCACTGTCGCAGTTCAACCCCGCGATCGCCTGCGTCCACCTCTCCGCCTATGGTCGTACCGGCAGCCGCGCGGCATGGCCAGGCTATGACTATCTGATGCAGGCCGAGGCCGGCTATCTGTCGCTCACCGGCGAGCCGGGAACGCCGCCCGCACGCTTCGGGCTGTCGATCGTCGACTTCATGACCGGCACCACCGCTGCGCTCGCCATCCTGGCCGGCGTCGTCTCGGCGCGCGGCAGCGGGATCGGCCGCGATCTCGACGTCAGCCTCTTCGACGTCGCGCTCGGCAACCTCAACTATGTCGCCGAATGGTATCTCAACGGCGGCGTCACCGTCGAACGCACGTCGCGATCGAGCCATCCCTCGCTCACCCCCAGCCAGCTCTACACGACCAGCGACGGCTGGATTTTCGTGATGTGCAACAAGGAGAAGTTCTTCGAGGTTCTGTGCGGGCTGATCGAGCGTCCCGAATGGGCGACCGATCCGCGCTACGCGACCTTCGCCGCCCGGCTGGAGAACCGTCCGGCGTTCAACGCCGATCTCGATGCGGTGCTGTCGACCCGCACCACGGCGGACTGGATGCAGCTGTTCGAAGGACGCGTGCCGGCCGCGCCAGTGCTCGACGTTCAGCAAGCGCTCGACAATCCGTTTCTCGCGGAATCGAAGCGGATCATCGATTTCCAGCATCCCGAACACGGCCCCCTGCCCGGCATCGCTTCCTCGATCCGCGCGGGCGGCGTCGAACATCCGGACAAGGCTGCTCCCACACTCGGTGCGGATACCAGCGCCATCCTCGCGACGCTTGGCTACACCGATGACGACGTGGCAGCCTTGCGGACCCGCGGCGCGGTCCGGTGACACCCGCGCTTGCATCAAACGCCAAGGCATTGGACGGTGCGCTATTGTCCGGATCACCCGACAAAGCGACCGATGGATATTTGATGCCCCAGCTTCGTCAGCAACCGCGTTACCTGCAACTCGCCCAGACGCTGATCAACGAGATCGAGGATGGGCGCTATCCAATTGGCACGCTGCTGCCGACCGAGTTCGAGCTGTGCGACCAGTTCGGCGCGAGCCGCTTCACCGTGCGCGAGGCGATCAAGCGGCTCGTGCAATCGGGCATGGTTTCGCGACAGGCCGGGGTCGGCACGCGCGTCCTCGGGCTGTCGCGCCCGGCGGCGTATCGCCAGGTGATGGAGGGGCTGTCCGATCTCCAGCAATACACCAACGAGACCAGCCTCACGATCATCGCGCGCGAGACGATCGCGCTGGACGGCCCGCTCTCCGAACAGGTCGGCGCGACATCGGGCCAGACCTGGCTGCATCTCATGGCGCTGCGCCGCGCCGCCGGGACCAGCCCGATCTCCTTTTCGGACATCTATCTCCACCCGGCATTCCGCAGCCTGAAGCTCGACGACGATGTCGGCGACGTGCCGATCTTCAGCCGGATCGAGGAACAGTTTGGCGAGCGCGTCGCCGAAGTCCGCCAGCATATCGAAGCGGTGGCGATCCCCGCGCCGATCGCCAAATTGCTCGAAACCAAGACCGGTGCGCCGGGCCTGCGCCTGACGCGCCAGTATTTGAACGCACGTGGCGAGGTCGTCGAGATGGCGATCAACACCCATCCTGCGGACCGCTATTCCTATTCCCAGACTTTCCGCCGCGATCCCGTATCCGGCCTGTAGAGGATTTTTCATGACCAGTGCCGCCCGCAGTATCCTGTTCGTGCCCGGCGATCGTGCCGAGCGTTTCGAAAAGGCGCGCGCGAGCGGCGCGGACCTCGTTGTGATCGATCTCGAAGACGCTGTCCTCCCCGACCGCAAAGTTGCCGCGCGCGATACGATATACGATGCGCTCGCCAGTCTGCCGGAACCGCGCTTCTTCGTGCGCGTCAACAGTCTGGATACCGAGTGGCATGCGGACGACGTACGTGGACTCGCCGCACTGCCAGGCGTCGCTGGACTGATGCTGCCCAAGGCCGAGCGCGCGTCGGACTTCGCGGCGATGCACGAGGCAGCAGCCGGCAAGCCGCTCCATGCACTGGTGGAAACCGTTTCGGCGGTCTTGAACCTGGCGGACCTCGTCACCGCACCCGGTCTCTCACGGCTGTCGTTCGGCACGGTGGACTTTCAGGCGGACGCCGGCATCGACGGCGACCAGGCGGAGATCGACTATGTCCGTACCCAGCTCGTCCTTCACTCGCGAAGCGCCGGACTTGCAGCACCGGTTGATGGCGTTTCCACGGATCTCTCTAACGACGAGGCGCTGGCACGCGACACCGACCACGCACGTCGCTTCGGCTTCGGCGGAAAGCTTTGCGTCCATCCACGACAGGTGGGGATCGTCAACGCGGCATTCCTGCCCTCCGCCTCTGACGTGGACTGGGCCACCCGCGTGGTTGCCGCTATCGACGGCGCGTTCGGAGCCGTTGCCGTCGACGGCAAACTAATCGACAAACCCGTCGTCGATCGCGCTCGTCGAGTTCTTGATACATATTCGGCATTTGATTCTTTCCGCCGGTAAGCAGACAGTCCGGATGGCCTACCGGGTCGCAATATTTGCGGAGGATGACCCAGTTGCGGACGTTCAAATGCAGTCAGTTGCGTCACGGAAATGGACGCTCGTTTATCATTGACTAGAGCCGGTTTCGGCGGGGGAACGCAACGGAGGATGCTTGGAAGCGTGGTCAATTCGTTGACATGTGCATCTGATCTCAGACCTTCCAAGGCTCAGGCATTTCGCAACCTTCATTGCCCGTACCGGCTCGCAGAGCTACGTCCTTTGAGACGACATATATGCGTCCACACCCGCCAATCCTTGATGTCATTCTGTTGGTACAGCCGGTGCTCTAAACTCTTTGAATAACGATCGATGCTCGTCCAGAAAGCGCTGGCTAATTATCATTCTCACGACGGGCAAACAGATCACCGATGGACGCGACAAAATGCGTGTTCATTGCTGCGGTCGCAGCTTTCGGGTCACGATCGGCGATCGTGCGCGCTAACGCATGATGATGTGCCAGCACGGCGGCACGCTGCCGCGCGGTGGTCCGCGTTGCCCACGCTGCAGGAACTGCATGAACCATCATCGGTGCGAACGAGCGGATGATCTGCAAGAACAACATGTTGCGTCCAGCCTGCGCGATTGCTTGGTGAAACGCGATGTCGTGGCGGGTCAGCGCATCGATATCGCTACCGGCTGCTTCCATTGCCTCGGCCAGACCGATGATCGTCTGCGCCTCGTCGTCGGTGCGGTCGATCGCGGCGAGCTCGGCAGTGCGCAGTTCCAGCGTACGGCGCACGTCCCAGATCTGTACCATCGAGATTTGCGCCGTCGCCACCGCGTGGTCGAGCGACGTTGCCATCACAGATCCGTCGATCGCGGCTACGCGCGCGCGCCTGCCGTTGCCTACGTCGATAAGTCGCAACGCCGCTAGAGCGCCGAACGCCTCGCGGAGTACTGGGCGGCTGACACCCAGTTCTGTCGCAAAATGCCCTTCGGACGGCAGCGTGTCGCCGACTTTCATGTCGTTCGTGCGGATATGCGTGCGGACCGCATGGACCGCCTGATCAACCAGTGAGCCGCCCTCGATCAGTCGCACGCTGGTCGCGCTCATGCCGCGAGCCGTGGTGCGCGCAGCGACGACGGGGTCGCGCCGAACTGCCGCGAGAAGGCCCGCGTGAAGCTGGCATTGTTGAGATAGCCGCACTGGTATCCGATCGACGATACCGGCAGATCGGTCGCGATCAGCATCTGGCGTGCCGCTCCGAGCCGCCTGTCCAGCAGCGCGTCGGCGACCGTGCAGGCGAACATGTCGCGGAAGCCGCGGGTCAGCTTCGCACGGTTCAGTCCACAAGCGCGCGCGATCGAATCGAGCGTCATCTTCTCACCCCAGCGCTCGTCGATCATCCGCTTGGCCGCAACGATCCGCTGGCTGTCCCTCGCAGACAACTGCCCGGCGCCCGCGAGCGGCACAAGGTCGTCCTCGACGATCCGCTGAAACGTGATGGACAGGAGTTCGATGCATTTCGCGGACCGGTGTGTGCTGCGCCAGGGCTCGGAGAGCGCGCAATCGCGGATTGCGACGACGATCAGCCGCAATTCGCTCGGCAGATGACACGCGATGTTCGCGTCAGGCGCGTAATCGAAGACCCGCAGGCAGGCACCGCGTTCGACTGCAAGAATGAGGACCGCCCGCTCCTCCGAAGGAACCGCACCGGTCGTGACGGTGACCTGGGCCGGCGTCTGCTCGCCCAGCGTGAAGCAGAGGACCACGGCATCGGCGGGAAACGTCGTCGGGTCGACCATGCCCTCGCCGATGAATGCCGCCATCTCGGGCGACACCGTGACGCGTTCCTTCTGCATGCTTCCCTCGCCCACCACCGCTCTCCGTCACCCGTTTGCCGGGTTTGCGTCGATCATGCAGCTATCAGATAGTTCCTGCAAGAGCTATCTTACAGGTCAAGCCGTTGCTGATACCGGCGCGCGACGCATTGCCATCGTAAATGCGACGACGGAGATCGCGCTGGTCATCACGCCGACGATCGCGAGACCTTGCGCGAGATGCGCTTCGCCGCCCAGCATGCCGCTTGCAGCCGCGACCAGCGTGGGTGCGAGGCCGTAGCCGATCAGCCCCGCGATCGCGATGAACGCGCCGATGCACAACCCGCGCAGTTCGTTGGGGATCAGCACGGTCAACGCCACCGAAGTCACAACGCCCGTCACCGCACCGCACGTTACCAACAGACCCACGGCGACCCCGAACAGCGGGACCGAAGGCATGATCGGGAACAACGCCGCGGGTACGCCGAGTGCGGCGGCAAAAATCGCACCGATCAGCAGACCACCGCGGCGGCCACTCTTTTGCCCGCGATCGGCGGACAGACCGCCGACGATCGCACCGACCACGCCGGCACCGAACAGCAGCGCGCCCATCCAGCCGGCGAACTGGTCGGGTTGGAGGTGGAACGTTCGCGACAGGACCGGCGAAACCCAGATCCCAGCCGCGGCATCGGCCATCACGACGCTGATCTGGCCGACGAACAACGGGATCAGGAACACGCGACGCGCCCAGAGTTCACCGGCCACGACCTTGAACGGCGCATGCGTGCCGGCCGCAACCTCCTGCCGCACCGGTTCGCGCAGCAGGAACAGTGGCAGGATGGCGAGCATGCTGACGACTGCCAGGCACAGATGCACACTTCGCCACGGCATCATGCCTGCGAACCACGCTGGCGCGCTGCCATGTGCGAACAGCCCGAACAGTGCGCCCGACAGTGCCAAGGCGAGCGCGACGCCGAGCGACTTGCCGAGGTTGACGATCAGCATCGCCCTACCCCGCTGCGTCGGAACGCAGAAATCGGCGCACAGCGAGAGCGCCGCGGTCAGCGCGCCGGTCGTGCCGATCCCGGTCAGCATGCGTGCGACGAACAGCAACGGAACGCTGTGCGCGAGCCCGGTCAGCACCATGCCCAGCGTCCACACGAACGCGAGTGCGATCATCATTCGCTCGCGGTTGTAGCGATCGACCATGATGCCGATCGGGATCGAGAACACCGCCAGCGGCAGCGCCGCCGACAGCCCCTGGATAAGGCTCAGCGTATAGTCGCTGAGGTGGAGTTCGGCTTTCGCGCCTTCCTGCACCGTGCCGAATGCGCCCATCATCGTGAAGCCGACCGCCATGGCCAGCGCGAGCGCGAGCAGCGGCAACAGCGTCTTGGCAAACGGCGGTGCGGCCGCCTCCATCGGTCGGGCGAAATCGGTCATTCTGGATCCTTATGCAAGCGCACGGCGCAGAGCCTCGTGGCTGTCGCGGCGTGCCTGTTGCGAGACCGGACCGTCGGCGAAGATGTCGAAGGCGTGATAGCCGCCGGGATAGACGTGAAGCTCGACCGGCACTCCGGAGCGGATCAGCCGCGTCGCGTAATCGATGTCCTCTTCGACGAAGAGATCGAGCGCGCCGGTCGCGATATAGGCGGGCGGCAGGTTGCCGAGGTCCGTCGCCCGCGCTGGTGCCGCATAGGGTGACACGGCATCGCCACCGGGCGCGTGGCCGAGCAACGCGGTCCAGCCAAAACGATTGCTCTGAGCGGTCCAGACGAACTCGCCGGCATAGGGATGCGGCGGTGCGGTACAGCTACGGTCGTCGAGCATCGGGTAGATCAGATGCTGGAATGCGAGCGCGTGTTCGCCCCGGTCGCGCACCATCAAGGCCAGTGCGGCAGCATACCCGCCGCCCGCGCTCTGCCCCATCACGCCGAGCCGCGCCGGATCAATCCCGAGCCGGTCGGCATGGGCGATCGTCCATACCAGTCCTGCGTAGCAATCCTCGATCGGGCCGGGGAAGTTCGTCTCAGGCGCCAGCCGGTATTCGACCGACACCACGACGCATTGCAAATCGGCGACGAGCGGACGGACTAACGGTTCATAGTCGGACACCTTGCCCATCACATAGCCGCCGCCATGCATGTGATAGATGCACGGCAGGGCGCCGGTGACGCCCGCCGGACGGAAGACGTGCAGGTCGATATCAGGCGCCCCGGCAGGCCCTGGAACCGTATGGATCTCCAGCGTCGCCAGGGTTTCGTCGGCAGGCGGCAGCATCGACGGTCGGTCGCGCATCGCCGGCAGGATGTCGGCGGTGAGCGAGATCTGCGGCATCATCTCGAGCAGCGGGCGCAGCGTCGGATCCACCAGGTGCAGGCTGTCCATCATTCTCTCCACGATCCTTGTTGTGACGCGCGTCCGATACCGGAACGGCGTTCAGAACGCGAAGATCTTGCCCGGATTGAACAGATTGTCTGGGTCCAGCGCGTGCTTCAGCGTCCGCATCAGTTCGACCGCGTCGCCCAGTTCGGCGACCAGCCAGTCCTGCTTGCCGATGCCGATGCCGTGTTCGCCGGTGCAGGTGCCGTCCATCGCCAGCGCGCGTTCGACCATCCGCGCGTTGATTGCCGAGACCTCGGCCAGTTCAGCCTCGGACTCCGGATCGATCGAGAAGACGACATGGAAATTGCCGTCGCCGACATGACCGAGAATGGTCGCGGGGACCGACGACGCCTGGAGGTCGGCCTTGGTCTCGCCGATGCACTGCGCCAGGCGGCTGATCGGCACGCACACGTCGGTCGCCCAGCCGACTGCGCCCGGACGCAGGTTGACCGCCGCGTAATATGCCTCGTGCCGGGCCTTCCACAGCCTCGAGCGTTCCTCGGGCAGGTTCGACCAGCGGAAGTCGCCGCCGCCATTCGCCGCCGCGAGCTCGCGCACGGTCTCCGCCTGTTCGTCGACATAGCTTGGCGAGCCGTGGAATTCGAAGAACAGCGTGGTCAGTTCGGGGTAATCTAGCTTCGACCAGGCGTTGACCGCCTTCATCTGCACGTCGTCGAGGATTTCGACGCGAGCGAGCGGCACACCGATCTGGATCGCCTGAACCACCGTATCGACCGCGCCGTTCAGCGTCTCGAAGCTGCACACCGCGGACGAGATCGCCTCGGGAATGCCGTGCAGCCGCAGCGTCACCTCGGTGATGATGCCGAGCGTGCCTTCTGAGCCTACGAACAGCCGGGTCAGATCATAGCCCGCCGCCGACTTCCGCGCGCGACGGCTCGTACGGATCTCGCGCCCGTCTGGCGTCACCACGCGCAGGCTCAGCACGGCCTCGCGCATCGTGCCATAGCGGACCGCATTGGTGCCGCTCGCGCGGGTCGCAGCCATTCCGCCGATCGTCGCATTCGCACCGGGATCAATCGGGAAGAACAGCCCTAAGTCGCGGATATGCTCGTTGAGCTGCTCACGACGGACGCCGGCCTGTACCGTACAATCAAAGTCCTCGGCGTTGATCGACACGATCTGGGTCATCTCGGACAGGTCGACCGAAACGCCGCCATGCACAGCCAGCGTGTTGCCCTCGATCGAGGTCCCCGCACCGAACGGCACGATCGGCACCTTGGCCGCGGCGCACAGCCTGACGAGATCCACCACCTCCTCGGTCGACCGCGCGAAGACGACCGCGTCGGGCAGCATCGGGGCGAAATGCGCCTCGCTGCTGCCGTGGTGGAGGCGCATCGCGTCGCTCATGTGCAGCGCAGTGCCGAAACGCTGCTGGAGCGCTGTGACGAACGCCGGATCGAGCGGCGCCCTTTCGATCTGTTCGACGTGCATGGTCATCCTAGAACCGGAAGCTCGCGCGCACGCCATATCGGCGGCGGTCGCCCTGGATGGCGAGGTTCGACGCCAGCGGCGCAAGCCCGGCCCGCACCAACGCCGATTTGTCGATATAGCTTTCGATGAATTTGGTATTGAACAGGTTGGTGCCGAACGCGGTTACCGTCAGGCCACTGGAGAAGCGGAAGCCGAGCGAGGCGTTGGTGATAGCATAGGCCGATAGTCTTGGCGCGACATCGGGGTCGAGCGACGACCCGATCCGGCTACCCTTCCCGAAGATCCCCGCGTCCAGCAACACCGCGTTATCGCCGACCGGGACGGTGTAGGTGGTGTTGAAGTTGAAGTTGTAGTCGGGCGTGAAGATCACACGGTCGCTTGATACGTGGACGCCGGTGGTCGCGAAATACTGGCTGTCATCGGTGATGCGGGCATGGAGATACGAGGCGCCGGCGTCGATCCGCCAATGATCGCTAAGGCGAAGGTGCGCTTCCAGTTCGGCGCCGTAACTCTTGACGGTGCCGGTGTTCAGGTTGATCGCGACGAACCCGCCCGTGGCACTCGGCGCCAGCGAGTTCTGTCCGATGAAGTCCTTGTAGTCGTTGTAGAATATGTCCGCGTTGATCGTCAGGCGGCGGTCGAATGCATCGAACTTCGTGCCCAGCTCATAGGTCCAGACATTGTCGCCCTTGTACGTTGCGTCCTGCGGCCGCGTACCCGGACCGTTCTGGCCACCGCCGCGGATTCCCTTGGCCACCGAGGCATAACTCATCACCGCCGGCGTCCAATGCTGGGTCAGCGTGACGCGGGGTTGGAACTGGTCCTTCTTATAGACCGGCGCGGTATAGGGCGTCACGCCGTTGACCTGGCTCGCGACCAGCTTCTGATGATCGTAGCGCCCACCGACCGCGAGATCGAGCGTGCCCACTTTCAGGAAAGCGGTCGCGAAGATCGCGCGCGTATCGTTGCGGACATAGGTCGACGAGGGCGTGGTCGAGGCGGGCAGCGGGAAGGTCGGGCCCAGCAGCGCGCGGAAATCGATCGTCGTCAGCTGATCACTCACCTGCGTGTAACGGTTGCCATACAGCCCGATGAGCGTCGAAAACGCATCGCTCCACTGCGTATCGAAGCGCAATTCGGCCGTCTTGGTCTTCAAGGTCGAACCACCGCGGGTACGGAGCAGGTCGACCGCACCAAAATCGCCGTCATTGACCCCGGAAAGATTCTTCTGGTTGTACGCGCCAATCGCGGTGATCTTGGTCTTGAGCGATGCGACGTCGAACTCGCCCTTCACGTTCGCGCCGTAATAATCGATCACCGCCCGGTTCAGCACGTTGGTCGCGCCATCAAGCCGGTAATCGGTCGGCCCGGCGACATGGATGTACGACGTGCTGCCCCCTGCGGCCCGGTCGTAATTGCCGTTGACGGTGAACACCGCCCAGTCGGCGGGCGTGAAGCGGAGCGTGCCACCGACGCTCTGCTGCTTCAGCGGGTTCATGTCGCCGATCGTCAGCGTGTTGCGCATGAAGCCGTCCTGCTCGTGATAGGACGCGCCGATCCGGAACTGGAGCAGGTCGCGGACGATCGGCCCGCTGACCGACCCCGAGACCGAGGCGTAGTTGTCCGTACCGGCGATCGCGGCGTCGAACCGCCCCTCCCACTCGTTACCCGGCTGGCGCGTGATGACGTTGATCGCGCCGCCCAGCGTGTTGTTGCCGAACAGCGTCCCCTGCGGCCCGCGCAAAACCTCGATCCGCGCGACGTCAACGATCGGAGAGTTCAGATATGATGTGTTCGGCTGATAGACGCCGTCAATGAAAATGCCGACGCCGGGCTGCACCGTGTCGATCAGCGTCGTACCGATACCGCGGATCGACACGAATGCGCGGCCGACGCTGTCGGAATTGATGTTGAGGCCCGGCGTGTAGGACGCGATGTCCTTCACCGTATTGACCTGCAACTCCTTCAGTCGGTCGCCGGAGATCGCCGTCACCGCGATCGGCACATCCTTCAACGATTCCTGGCGCTGACGTGCGGTGACGATGATGTCGTCAGAGCGTGCGGGAGATGTCGCCTGTGCCTGATCGGCGGCGTCTTGCGCGGATACCGGCGTGGTGGCGAGCGCGGCGACGGCGCATCCTCCGGCGAGCAATGTCTTGAAGCGCATTGGATCCTCATCCCCTCAGAGCGCCGATCCATCGCCGGCTACTTCTAGGCTCCAAGCTATCTGATAGCTGACCTGTCTGAAAGGTTGTCGACTGTGCCGCCCGGCTCGCGTACTTCGCCGATCGGTACGCTACCAGCAGCTATAGCCGCCATCGGCGAGCACGATGCTGCCGGTCATCAGACTGGCCGCGTCCGAGGCAAGAAAGGCGACGATCGCCGCGACTTCTTCAGGTTCCCCCAGGCGCCCCTGCGGCGTACCGTCGATCCAACGCTTGTACATCTCCCCCTCGCGGTCCGCGAAGCTGTTGAGGACGGTGTTGATATAGGTCGGCGCGACGGCGTTCACCCGCACGCCGCGCAGCGCCCATTCGGCCGCGAGGCTCTTGGTGAGCTGATGCACCGCGGCTTTCGATGCATTGTAATAGCTTTGCGGTTGCGGCCGGTTGACGATGAAGCCGCTCATCGAACCGACATTAACGATCGCTCCCTTCCCTGCCGCCAGCATGTGCCGTCCAAAGGCGCGTGCACACCAGAAGGTGCCGTTGAGATTGACGTCGAGCACGTTCAGCCAATGCTCGTCGGCGACGTCCTCAGCGGCGGTCTCGCTCCGCGCGATGCCGGCATTGTTGACGAGAATGTCGATCGCCCCGAGCTGATCGGCCAGGGCGGTGACCTGTGCAGAGTTCGTCACGTCCACCACATGGCCGTCGACCGCATGGCCCTTGTCCGCAAGCGCAGCTCGCCCCGCCGCGATCGCCGTCGCGTCGCGGTCGACTAACGTCACGTGCGCGCCCATTTCGGCTAACGCCCCGGCACAGGCGAGACCGATCCCCGCCGCGCCACCCGTCACGACAGCACGGCGGCCGGTAAGCTTTAGTCGTTCGAGATACATGACCGGTCCTTCACGGCAGATAGGGTGCGGCGGGCATGGCGGGCTCATGCCGCGCCTCCTGCCGGACCAGCGAATAGACCTGTCGAGTTTCTGCATCGAACTCGACCCAAGGCAGGCTGCCATCCGTTGCGAAGCGGATCCACAGCGCGTGCATCCGGTTGGCGAGGTCTTGCGGCGGGTTGGGTCCGCACAAGCCCTGCTCGCCGGTTGCGGTCGCCAGCGTATCGAACACGAACGGCAACTCCATCCCGTGCGACGCACCGAGTTGGCCGCCGAACATCGGCGAACGCCAGTCGAACTCGTACATGTGCGTGCGCCCTTGGTGCGCCTCAGCAAACCTGCGTGCGGGCCAGCGAAAGACGAGGTCGTTCATCGCGTCGGTCAGCGCCTGGCCGGGCTTCCTGCCCTTCGTCCCGATACCATATACCTTCAATACCTTGCGGGCATGCGGTTGCGACTTGTGGAGGACATAGGTTGCCAGCAACCGCCCGATCTTGTCCCGCACGCCGGTCGGGACGAGGTACAGGTTCATCTCTTCCGCGTTGGTGCCGATCAGCAGGTCGACTTGCGCGCCCGCACCGTTCGCTAGCGCATCGAGCGGACGCTGCGGCAGCACGTCGTCGCCGTGGACGGGGACGAAGCGGCTGATTCCGAACACCGGTTCGTGCCCGCCCTCGTCGCGCAGATCGATCCGTGCGGTCGGCGCGGATACCGCCTCTACCGCGTCGATCAGCGCATCGTACGGCACGCTGCCAAAACCACTGACGTCGGGGGTGATCTTCAGGATCTTTGCCAGCTTCTTCACCAGACGCTGCATCACCGGCACCGAGCGCGTCATCCCGCCATGCCCGCTCTGAACGATCGCGCGCCGGAACAATCCCCTTGAGAGCGGGGATGCCATCAGGTCGGCGATCGCCATCGCGCCGGCGGATTCGCCGAACACCGTGACATTGCCCGGATCGCCGCCGAACCGCGTTATGCCGTCTCGTACCCACGTCAACGCCGCGATCATGTCGCGCAGGCCAAGGTTCGTCGGCACGCCCGGGATCGGCAGGAAGCCGTCCACCCCCATCCGATAGTTGATCGCGACGCAGATCACGCCGTCGCGCGCGAAGGTGCCGCCGTCCTGCACGGGCGCATCCTTGCTGCCGATCACGAAGCCGCCGCCGTGGATGAACACCATCACCGGCAAGCCGGTCCGGTCGTCATCGGGACGCCAGATATTCGCCGTCAGATACTCGTCGCCCGGCACCCAGCCTTTGCCGATCAGCGGTACGATATCGAGGCCGGGAAATGCCTTGGTCCGCTGCGGCGCGTTGGGTCCGGCCACCGTCGCGTCGCGCACCTCGGGCCACGGCGTGACCGGTTGTGGCGGCGCGAACCGGTTCGCACCCACCGGCGCCGCGGCGTAAGGCACGCCGAGGAACCGTAGAACACCGCCCGCAGCGTTTCCCTGCACGATACCGTCGGCGGTGGAGACCATAGGTTCGCTCACGATATTCTCTCCTTCGGATCCGCAGCAGCGGTCGAAGGCAAAGGTAGCAGCCGTGAGGCGCCAGTCTCGAACTCAGGCTATGCTAATCGTTGTTTTGATCGTGCCGTACGGCGGGCAAGCACCCGCCCGCGTTACCAGGCTCCAGTTCCAGTCGCCCCCTGCCGGTATTCGGCGATGCGCCGTCGGGTCGCCGGGGACGTAGTTTCAGGCAGGTCGTCCACCGGGAACCAATCAGCCTGTTCGATCTCTTGCAGATCAGCACGACCCAGGATTCTGCTTGCTGCCGTTCGCACGATAAAGATCACGATATGATCGTCCTTGCTCTCTCGGCGACTGTGATAGACGCCCAGCACCCGCTCGATTACCGGGTCAGCAATCGCCACTTCCTCGGCAAGCTCCCGCACAAGCGCGGCGGCGATACTTTCGCCCTTTTTCACGCCGCCGCCCGGAAGATACCATTGATCGACATAGGTATGCCGCACCAACGCGACCCTCTCGTCCGGATCCAGCAACACAGCGCGGACACCGATCGTGCGCGGCTTGCTGATCCGCCATACCAGCCTTGCTACCCTGCCGACCATCCGATGATGTATCCCCACGCGCTCATTTCCCTGCCTGTAGTCGACGCTTCGCAGTGATACCCTAGAACAGGGCCGTACGCTCCAAATGCCTTCGGTGCGCACAGTCATGCAGCGGCCTTGCACAGGAATTGGTTTCGTCGCCTGCCCCGAATGCGCGCAGACTGCGACAGCTCTTCTGATATCCGGATCACGGGGACGACGCGTCGGGATCACGTCTGCTCGCCGTGCTTGCCATCCCGGACATCGGGGAGGGGTCAAGACGTGGGAGAGTGATGGTGAATCAGGGTGCACAGCTGTTTGCGATCAAGACGCGGGCACGACCATGAGGCAGCTTCACCGGGCGAACAATGTTGCTGACCTGCGCCTCATGGCACGCAAACGGCTACCGCGACCGATCTTCGACTATATTGACGGTGGCGCCGACGACGAAGTGTCGCTGCGCCGAAACGTCACCGCATTTTCAAACTACGAGCTGGTGCCGGACATACTGAACGACGTCTCTGTAATCCGGACCGGCACGACGCTGTTCGGACAACCATCGCGCTGGCCATTGATGCTGGCGCCGACGGGGCTCACCCGGATGTTCCACGGCCATGCCGAACTGGCCGTCGCTCGCGCCGCTGCGCGTCACGGCATAGTGTACAGTCTGTCGACGATGGGAACGACGCGGCTGGAAGACCTTGCCCAGGCATTCGCCGGACCGAAGGTTTTCCAGATCTATATTTTCAAGGACCGCGGTCTGACCGCAGAGTTCGTCGCGCGTTGCCGGGATGCAGGCTTTCATGGGCTGGCGCTGACCGTCGACACGCCGGTCGCCGGCAACCGCGAGCGAGACAGGCGCAGCGGACTGTCCCTGCCGCCCAAACTGACGCTGAAGTCGCTACTGAGTTTCGCGCGTCATCCGTCATGGTCGCTCCCCGCGCTGACAGGGTCAAAATTCGATCTCGCGAACGTGAGCCACAGGATCGACGCGCTCGCGTCGGGGCCGATGAGCCTGTTCGATTATATCGGCGGCCAGTTCGATCGGTCGGTCGGTTGGCGCGACGTCGAATGGCTCGCACGCGAGTGGAACGGGCCGCTCGCGATCAAGGGCGTGATGACACCCGAGGACGCGCGACGTTCGATCGCGTCGGGCGCGACCGGCGTGATGGTATCGAACCACGGCGGACGCCAGCTCGATGGAGCGCCCGCCCCGATCGACCAGATCGCAGCGGTACGCGACGCGGTTGGCGGTGGGCCGGACGTCATCTGCGACGGCGGCATCCGACGCGGCTCGGACGTGGCGAAGGCGTTGGCGCTTGGGGCAACCGCCTGTTCGATCGGGCGCCCCTATCTGTACGGCCTCGCAGCCGGCGGAGAAGCAGGCGTCGATCGCGCTCTGACGTTGTTGACAGAAGAGTTCGAGCGCACGTTGACGCTCGCCGGCGTGAACGATGCAGCAGCCCTGTCACGTGGCCATGTTCGGTCTCGGGAAAACCGGCGTGATATGGCGTAGCTCTCGACTTGAAAAAGATCGCCATGTTCGCCTGCGCTACTGGGCAGGCTCAACGATGCCTGTGTATCCGACGCCTGCCGCCTTGGCCGGATCCGATCTGTTTCTGCATAACTATACTCAAGAGACCAGCCTTGCGCCTTCATTTAACCAACCAAAGTTCGGGCTCTTGCTCCAATTTTCTCCCAAATCAGATTCGCCCCCAAGACCGGCCGTTCCGACGGCTTTCAGCGTCTCGCAACTCCGGACGCCCGTTCATATCCGTCACACGACTACGCGATAATCTCGGCTTTAGGTCTTGGCCGCCGTTCCTCCTCGGCTGGCGGGAGCATTGACAAGGTGAATGTCGATCGATCCTAGGTGCCGATAGACGATCCGGGGGACCAGCCATGAAGACGATTTTCGCGACCTGCACCGCCACGCTGGCGTTGCTTGCCGGCCCCGCGATTGCACAGAGCAAGGCGCCAGCGGCGACCCGGTACGAGATCGCTTTCCCCAACGCGGTCCATCATGAGGCACAGGTGACCGTCACCTGGCGCGACCTCGGACCGGCCCCCTTGCGCATCCAGATGTCGCGCTCCTCGCCCGGCCGCTACGCGATCCACGAATTCGCCAAGAACGTCTATTCGCTCGCCGCCAAGGATGGCCGCGGTCGCGCGCTCGCGATGACGCGGACCGACCCCTATGGCTGGACGATTCCCGGGCACGACGGGACGGTAAGCGTCACCTACACGCTGTTCGGCGATCACGGAGACGGCACATATGCGCAGATCGACGCAACCCACGCGCATCTCAATATGCCCGCAACCTTTTTGTGGGCGGTCGGGCAGGACGCGCGCCCGATCAGCGTCCGGTTCGTGCCATTTGACGCCAAGTGGAAGGTCGCGACCCAGCTCCAGCCGACCGGCGACCCCTACACCTTCGCCGCGCCCAACTTCCAATATTTCATGGACAGCCCCACCGAGCTGTCCAATTTCGATCTGCGCGAATGGCAGGTCGGAGAGGGACCGACGCGCGCCACGATCCGGCTCGCGGTCCATCACGACGGCTCGCCCGCCGACCTCGATCGCTTCGCCGCCAGCGCCAAAAAGGTCGTCGCGCAGCACATCGCGATGTGGGGCGAACACCCCGCCTACGACTTCGGCACCTACACTTTTATCGCCGACTATATGCCGCAGATCAGCGGCGACGGCATGGAGCATCGCAACTCGACGATCATATCGCAGCCGCGTTCGTTCACCGCGGCGAATTTTGCGCAGATCGACACACTCAGCCATGAATTCTTCCACAGCTGGAACGTCGAGCGCATCCGCCCTGCCGAGCTCGAACCGTTCGACTTCACCCGCGCCAACCCGACCCCGTCGCTCTGGCTTGCGGAAGGGTTCACCCAATATTACGGGCCGCTGATGATCCGCCGAGCGGGCGAATCCGCGATCGACGCGTATCTGCGCGGGGTCGGCTCTACCGTCAACGCGCTAACCACTGGCACCGCACGCCGTTACGGCGGTCCGCAGGAAATGAGCCTGCGGGCGCCGTTCGTCGATGCGTCAAAGTCGATCGACGCGACGAACCCCAACATCTTCGTATCCTACTACACCTATGGCGCCGGCCTCGCGCTCGCCCTCGACCTGACATTGCGCCAGCGTTACCCGGGCATCACGCTCGACACGTTTATGCGCCACCTGTGGCAGACCTTCGGCAAGCCCGAGCGCCCCTATACCCGCGCCGACCTGTCGCGCGCGCTAGGCGAGGTGACGAAGGATCCCGCCTTCGCGGACGCCTTCTTCAGGACCTCGGTCGATGCCGAGGCGCTTCCCGACTATGCTCCCCTGCTCGACCAGGCGGGTCTGAAGCTCCGTCCCGCCAACCCGACCGCCGCGTGGCTCGGCAACGTCCGCCTCAAGACTACCGGCACCGACGTCCGCATCGACGGCGCGCCCGCCCCCGATACTCCGCTCTACCGCGCCGGCCTCGACAACGGCGACCAGATCGTCAGCCTAGGCGGGACGGTGATCACCAGCGATGCTGACGCGGCTGCGGCGCTTGGCCGTTACAAGCCCGGTCAGACCGCCGACATCACCTACCGCCAACGCGGCCTCGACCGCCGCGCCACGCTGACGTTCCTCGCCGACCCCACTGTCGAGGTGGTCCGCTACGAAACCACAGGGGTTAAACCAACCGCCCAACAACTCGCGTTTCGCGCCGCGTGGCTCGGGCCGGATGTAGTGGCCAACTAGGCAGGGTCGACACTCGGGGTTTCAAATACGCTTAAGTCTGATCCATGGATGTCCATGGGAATCGGCAGCGCGTGCATTTGAGCCAGGACAAAAAGATCATCGTCAGACGATGATAGGGGGCACCACGGAGAAGAGAATTGTCGGGGAGTTTTGAGGCCGCGAAAACCCATTCCCGGCCGCTTGCGGGCTCTTTTCGGCTTCACAACTCCGGCCGCGCGTTCATGTCGCAAAAGCCCGATCCGAGCGGCTTGGTTTGGGGACATTCCCGCCGATTGCAGCGATAACCCGAACGACAGCTCTATGCAGAAGCCGACGTTCAGGCGCAGTCTTTGTTGGAAACGATGCCACTGATCAAATCATCAAGGCGGTTCAGCCGCTCGTTCCATTCCTGACGGTGATAGTCGATCCAATCCTGCAACGGCGCGAGCCCGGCAGGATCGAATTGACAGGTGCGCACCCGTCCAAGCTTGGTCGAGCTGGCGAGCTTGGCTTCCTCAAGCACGGCAAGGTGCTGGCCTATTGCCGTCTTGCTGATCGCCAGTACCGCAGCGAGTTCCGAAACGCTCGCGGGCCGCTCCGCAAGATGACTCACCATGCGACGGCGATTGGCGTCACCCAGCGCATGAAACAGAAGGTCGACCCTCGACGAGCGGACAGTCTCTACGGCAGGCTGCATCATGCGGGCTGCAGTTCCGAAGCCATCGTGTCGAGCAGGAAGTCCCACCCCATCCGGCGCATTGCCGGGCCGTCGGCGCCTTCGAAATAGACGGCCTGGTGCGTCAGCAAGACCTCGCTCTTGTCGTCGAGCGGCGAGATTTCCACGGTGACCACGGCAGCAGACACGCGGGCCTGATCGACGTCGAGCGTTTGGAAGAACACGATCCGCGCGTTATCGACGATCTCAGCATAGGTTGAGGTCCAGCACAGCTCCCTTCCCGCGATCGGAGTGCCTGGCAGCATCCTGGCGGTGAGCTTCTCCTCACCGCCCGGACGAAAGTCGAAGCTGTAGGACAGTGGCTCGTGTCCGGGACTGGCGGCGTACCACCTGCTCTTGCGGTCCTGAAAAGCGAAGGCGCCAAAAATCGCGGGCGGAGCGGCATCGCAGATTTTGCGGATTTTGAAGGTATCGTGTGTGATGGTCATCGATTCGCTCCTCAGTGAAGCTTTGACTTCACTAACTTTCAGGAGCCTTTTGGTCAAGTCTGTACTTCACTATTGCGCCCGCGACTGTTGGATCTGCGATGGCCACGGGAGTACCGAGGCGTCACCGGCACTTATTGATCGCGTTTTTGCCGACAACGCGAACGCCGTTCGTTGAAAATGGCAGATGGTGCCAAATGGCGCGCACTTAGGGCGCCTTGCTGTCAGACGGATACCCGCCGACCCATTTGCAGATTCCGGCAGAAGCTGCCGTCGAACGCCCGACTTGCTAACGGTGCATTTTCGTCGAGCGCTGCCTTGCCTATCCCCCCTTCCCGCAAGACCTATAAGTCGCCATTCGCCCCACCCTTCCCGCTCCCCGACTTCGGACGCTCGTTCATCGTCGCGAATGATCAACTTCCCACCCCAGACATCCTCGGACGAACGTCGCGACCTGGTCGAAAGCGGACGTTAGGAAGGCTGTTCTAAGCGTTTTTGAACAATGCCGCGAAGAAGGCTGCACATAAAGTCAGAGCCGCAAAGGAAAGAAATTCTACCAACCCGCTTTTTGTGCTCCGTGATCGGTGATGAAGAAGGGCTACTGGAAACCAAGCCAGAGAAATAATAACCGCAACAATGAACCATCCAGATCTGAAATTATTAGTGGCTATACCGGCCGTATGCGGCAGAAGTAAAAGCATATACACAAAAGATACTGCGATAACGCTTAAGCGCGAGAGCCAGCCGAGTCTTTGTATCAGCACACGCCCCTCCTCTAGAAGCGCACTTTAGCGAAACGAGCGACGTCCGCAAATGGGCGTTCCGGACTGCCAGCCCTCCGCACGTCGGGGTGTCTACAAGCGGGAGTAAGTCCCCCGCCCCGACAGCCAAGGTATCACCTATGCGCTACCCCGGATCGTCGCTACCCCCGTACCCACGAGCAGCGAAATTCGAGGAGCGTGTGATGCGTCATCATACTTTATCGGCGGTGATCGCAGTTGCCATGTTAAGTTCTACCTCAGGCTCCGCGAGCCCGGTGCAGGGTGTTGTTTCAGGCATCTATGAACTGGACACTGCGCGGAGTGACAATGCTTTCAAAGTAATCGACAGCGGCACCGCCACCATTTCCGACGACAAGCGCCCTCGCATTCGGATGAGGCTCCGCAAGTCCATCGCGGTAAATAGGATTAGAATTTCTACCGCAGGAGGTCGGGTCGGGCTCGCCTATGATGCCAAAACACCCATCGTAGTTTGGATAGGCGGAGATCCGGTCACCTGGAAACTCGTCCCAGAGCTTGTTTTCGATGTATCGGTAGAAGCTGACGGTGGAACCGTCGCTCTGAAATTTCGCGGCGACGACAGCGAGCGAACCTCAAAATATCATAGTGTCGGCCAGGATTTGGTAGAGAATACAACGATCACCAGTCCACTGCTTTCTACACCAATCGTCTATAAACAGGTCTTTAGGAATATCAGATGACAGGTTCCAAGACTAAACCTTCAGGTGATAAGCCGTTGAGCAGGCTTCATCCCGTAGATGCGGATGCCGTTCGAGATGGTCTGACTAACCTCTAATTTTCAGCGCGCTACGACTATGAACGGACGGCAGCAAATGGGTGGAACTGCCCGGCAGCGCGGGGCTGATAGGACCCACAGCACGAAGCCGCTGCGCGGCAGTGGTGGTGGCGGTGGGGTAGCGCCCTTGCGCTGAGGTTTGGTCCTGCGGCAGCGGCGGCAGACGATGGAGTTCCTTCAACAAGAGGAACTTCATCATCCGCCCCACAGACCGCCCCCGCCGCCACCCAGCCGGTCGATGTCGAGGCGGTGCTCTCGGGCATGGCGTCGCGCAAGAATTCGGACCTCAACTGGCGCAGCTCGATCGTCGACCTGATGAAGCTGCTCGACCTCGACTCCAGCCTCGACAACCGCAAGGAACTCGCCACCGAGCTCGGTTATACCGGTGCCAAGGACGGCAACGCGGAGATGAACATCTGGCTGCACAAGGCCGTGATGAGGGAACTGGCCAAGAATGGCGGCACCGTCCCCGCAGGTTTGCAGGATTGAGTGCATCGGCGCCGGCAACCAAGGCCGGCGCCGAGCATTGAGGTGATACCGACAACCCTCTGAAAGGACACGAAATGCGCGCTATGACGCTGGGGCTTATGGCCGCCTCCACCCTGATCGCCGGCTGCGTCGGCGGTGGCGGCGACCGCTACGGCGTCGACCCGCGCTATCGGTCCTACGACTATAACCGGCCCGACCCCGCCTATGGCAGCTACGACGCGGGCCGCTACTACCGCGACGACCGCCGCTACCGCGAACGCCGCCTGTCGAACAACGACCGCATCTACCGCGGCAATGACGGCCGCTATTATTGCCGTCGCAACGACGGGACGACCGGTCTGATCGTCGGCGGCGTGGCCGGCGGCGTGCTGGGTAACGTGATCGCACCGGGCGGTTCGGGTCTTCTCGGCACCGTGCTCGGCGCCGCCGGCGGCGCGCTCGCCGGACGTGCGGTCGATCGCAGCAACACCCCGGCACGCTGCCGCTAATGTCCGGGGCTGGCGGCGTTCTGTTACGCCGCCGGCCTTGGCGCTGCGGGGGATCTTTCTTATGGTAATGGTCGTCTAAAAACACCGCCAGATTTGCAATTTCGGGTCGTCTGGCCCATATGGAGATTTGCTACAGTCGCATATCGACGGTTCTTGGCGCTTTGCGGCACCTTTCTCCTTCTTTCCCTGCTCCGCGGCATCGGGCAGTCCGAACCTCGGATTGCCCCATAACAAAGAAGGAGCCATCGCATGGCTATCACTGGCACCGTAAAGTTCTTCAACGCCGACAAGGGCTATGGCTTCATCGCTCCCGATGGCGGTGGCAACGATGCATTCGTGCACATCACCGCGGTTGAGCGCGCCGGCATGCCGACGTTGAACCAGAACCAGCGCGTCACCTACGAGCTCGAGCCTGACAAGCGCGGCAAGCAGTCGGCTGTGAACCTCCAGCCGGCCGACTGAGGCTGTCGGCGGACTTGTCCGCCGATGACTGATTTCGGTTGCGGCGCGGCGACCCCTCTGGTCGCCGCGCCTACTTCCTCTAGGTCCTCAGGAGCGCAGCAGCATGGCCGATAATCCAGAATTCTACCGGGCCCGCGCTGAAGAAGAGCGTCGCAATGGCGATGCCGCCTCGCTCGACAATGTCCGCGACCGCTGCCGCCGCGCCGAAAAGGCCTGGGATGACATGGCCAACCGTGCCGAGCGCACGCAGACGTTGCGCGCCGCCCGCGAAGCCGCCCCTCCCGGTGGCGAGCGCATGGCAAATACCACGATGATCCCCGCCGAATAAGATCGGCTTCGAACGGCCGCCGACATCGGCGGCCGTTTCCATATCCAGCGTTTGGGCATGGCAACATGCCGCGCCGTCAGCGCAGCCCGCCTGTATCTTTCCACCGGTCGAGTATTTCCGGCGCGGGTGGTAATCGATCCGCCTCGGCAGGCGTCGATCCGATCCCCGCATTGGTCTGCACCGTAGCCGACATCACGACACCCGAACCCGAGGCGCCTCTGGCGCCATCCGCGATGTCGGGCCGCGCTGTGGTCGGAAGGGCTGCAAATGCCGCGCCGGTGGCCCTACCTGGCAGCGGCTCACCGCCGAGATAGTGCTGGTTAAAGGCCGCGGCGGTGCCCCAATAGCCTTTCCACCGGTGGAAGAAATGTGCGCCGACCACCGCCGTCATCACCAGACTGCGGCTCCATAGCGGCGTGACAGCATAGGTATGATAATGCGTCGCCAGTCCGACCGGCGTATAAACATAGCCCGCCAAAGCCATCGCCGCATTTCGCTCGGCCCGGACCCACGCAAGCCTGGCCGGCGCGTGCGCGGTCGCACCGTCGCAGGCAAAGCTGAACTGACATGCAGTCGGTGCCCCGCCCGAATGCGGCCCCTGATAGACTACGCCGCAGACGCTTGCCGGGAAGGCGGGATGGCGAACGCGATTGAGAATGACCTGAGCAACGGCGCGTTGCCCGGCATCGGGCTCGGATGCGGCCTCGTAATAGATCGCAGTCGTCAGGCAGAACAACGCCCGCGCCCGGTCCGCCGCGCTGGTCCTCGTCATTGAAAAGGGACGTCCTGCCACGACGCCGGGATCCCCTATAGACGCATCAACGAAAATGGGCATCTTGGGGAGGGCGATCGTTCCCGTCACCCCGGGGACGGGAGCCGCAAAGTCCCCGGGAATGCTCTCAAGAACGTCGCTATGCCGCCCCTCGCCATCACCGCCGCGAAGAGGTGTCCCGGCATCCCTTGGCGCGTAGCGGAACGCCGCGTGCGCAAACAGCGCGGTCGACGCGATCACGCCGGATATGGCCACCGGCAACCATCGTCGTCTCGATGACCGGGAGGCCCAGCGCGTCGTGTTCAAAATCCCGCTATCCTTGCGCCACCGTCATCAAAGACGGCCAGCCATATCGCAGGAAACCCTACCGTTCCGCTACCGAATGCCCGCGGTCGTCCCGACGAGAGTCATTTAAGTGCGGCGGTATCGAGTTTTAACGCAGCCTCGGGGATCAGCTCGGCTTGCGGATAGGCTTTTCGGAGCGAGGGAGCGAATTGCTTGGCATCGCCGACGACCACGATACTGGCCTTTATGGGATCGAGCAGCGCCGCGGCTGCGGTTTGGACCGACGCGGAATCAACTGGGCCAACCTTTGCCGTAAACTGCTGCAGTTCATCGACGGCAACGCCGTTCTGGACATAAGATCCCAGAATCCCCGCCACGCCGGACGTCGTCTCGATCCCGCGCCCGAAATTCCCGACAAGTACCGCCTTGCGTGTCTCCAGTTCGCCCGGGGACACGGGTGCCTTGCCCATGCCCGCCAGCTCCGCTGCGATCAGCGAGACGACTTCCGTTGCGGTAGGGTTCTTGGTCTGTGTCCGCGCGGCAACCGTTCCCTGTGTCTTCCCCGCGTCCAGCGTGCTGCCTGCGCCATAGGCCAGACCGCGCTTGATCCGGATTTCCTGGTTCAGTCGTGAAGAGAAGCCTCCGCCAAGCACGGTGTTCGCTACCGCCAGCGAATAATAGCGGGGGTCGGTACGCGCGATCGCCGGCCGAGCGACGACGACGCCAGCCTGGCCCGCATCGGGCATGTCGACGACGATCACGCGGGGCGCCGGGTAATCGATCGCCATGGCAGGTGTCGTCGCCGCGCCGGTCTTCTTCCAGGGGCCGAATTGGGCGTCGGCCAGCGTCTTCGCCTGCGCCGCGGTGACGTCGCCGACCATGATGAGCGTAGCCTGATCGGGGCTGAAGCTGCGCGCATAGGCCGCGGTGATGTCGGCCCGGGTGATCGCCTTCAACGAGATCGGGGTGCCGCCGATCGGTGCGCCATAGGCGGACGCGCCGAGAACCGCCCGGTCGGCGACCAGTGCGGCAAGCTGCGCCGGATCCTTGAGCGCGAGCGATACCGCGTCGATTTGCTGCGTCCGTGCCCGTTCGATTTCGTCGAGCGCGAACGCGGGGTGCATCGCCACATCGGCAAGGATCGACAGGGCAGGGGAGAGCTGATCCGCCTTCACCGTGACATCGACGGCGGCACCGTCGCTGCCCGCATCGCTGCCGATCGATCCGCCGAGCCCTTCTATCTGCCGCGCAATCTGCGTGGCCGTCCGTGTGCGCGTGCCTTTTGTCAGCAACTCGGCCGCCAGGCTGCTGACACCTGCCCGATTAGCAGGATCGGTTGCCGCGCCGCCACCGGTAACGAGATAGGCGGTGACGATCGGCAGATCGTGCCGCTCTACGGTGATAAGCCGCATGCCATTGGCGAGCTGCGTTGTGATCGGCTGGGGCAGGGTCGGCGAAATTGGTGTTCCGGGGGCGGGGGGAAGGACGCGCTGTCCTTCGGCGGCGGGGGTAACGATCTCGACGTTGGCGGGCGCCTTAAGATCGGCGACGCGGACGCTGGGAGCCACATCGATCGTCGCGACCGGCGTCGCAGCAGGCTTGGCATCGAGCGGGAGATACCGGATCGTCGCGGACTGCGCGTCAGCCAGATAGGTCCGTGCGACGCGCTGGATATCTGCGGCCGTGACCTGCGCAATGGCCGCGAGCTGGCGGTCTGCGGCGCGCGGATCACCGTCCACGATCACCGATGACGCAAGGGTGCTCGCCTTTCCTTCGGCGGTTTCCCGGGCGATGATCGACGCTGTCAGAATTTCGTTCTTCGCCTCGGCCAGTTCGGCAGGCGTGACGGGGGCATCGCGCAGCCGTGCGATCTCACGCTTCAGCGCGGTCTCGCCCGCGTCGACGGTCTTGCCCCCGGCCATGATGGCGTAGATGACCAGATTGCCGGTCGACTGCTTGCTGTCGATCATGGCGTCGGCGGACTGCGCAAGTTGATCGCGGTAGACGACGCTTTCATAGAGCCGCGAGCTCTCGCCCTCCGACAATATCGCTTTCAGGAGACTAAGTGCGGGAATGTCGGCAGCGCGATCCGCCGGGATATGATAGCTGATCAGCACCGCGGGAAGCGGCGTGTTGGGCTCGTAAACCGTACGCGTCACGGCTTGGGTACGGGCCGGCTCAGTGACCGTTACCCGGGGAATTGCCCCGACCGGCTTCTTGATAGGGGCGAAGTAGGTGTCGATCCAGCGGTCGAGCTGTGCAGGCTCGAAGTTGCCCGAGACGACCAAGACCGCATTGTCGGGTCGGTAATAGGTTGCATGAAAGGCGCGGACGTCGTCGATGCCGGCGGCTTCGAGATTTTCCAGGCTGCCGATCGTACCACGTGCATAGGGATGTCGCGCATAGGCGAGCGCGGGATAATAGAGCGAGAACAGCTTGCCATAGGGCCGAGCCAGCGTGCTCTGGCGAAGCTCCTCCTTCACGACGTCACGTTCGGAGGCGAAGCTCTTGGGCTCGACCACGAGGCTCGCCATCCGGTCGGCTTCGGCGAACAGCAGACGCTGCAGGTGATTGGCCGGAACCACCTCGTAATAATTCGTATAGTCGTCGTTGGTCGATGCGTTGTTATAGCCGCCGACGTCCTCGGTCAGCCGGTCCATTTGTTCTGACACCAGGTTGCGGGTCGATTTGAACATCAGATGTTCGAACATATGGGCAAAGCCGGACCGGCCCTTGGGATCGTCCTTGGACCCGACGTCATACCAGACCTGGACCGAAACGTTGGGTGTCGCCGTGTCCCGGATGGCGTAGACACGCAAACCGTTGGCCAGCACGCGTTCGGTGAAGGCGAGCGGTTTTACGGAGACGTTCGACGTAGATTTGGGGGGGGCGGACTGCGCCACCACCGCTGCAGGACAACAGGCTGCACCAAGCAGCAAGGCGGAGCGGAGGAGGCGCATCTGTGTCCTTACTTCTGGGTACGCGAGCGGTTGAAAAGCACCGCGCCGGCGATGGCGGCTGAGCCTATGCCGACGCCAAGCCCGATCTTTGCAAGCGGCCAGGTCTTCGCTTTCTCTACGGTCGCCTTTGCTGCGGCTTCGGCGTGGAGCTTTGCTTCCTTGGCTGCGGCGAGAATTTCGTTGGGGGTATCGTCGTCGGCAGCCGTTGTGATGGGGTCGGTCACGTCACTCTCCTAACTCGATTTCCGACCATACTCCGCTCGGAAATCATTTGCGAACTTCGTCAATGTACCGGCGGCGATCGCAGCGCGCAGATCTGCCATCAGCGTTTCGTAGAACCAGATATTGTGTTCGGTCATCAACATCGCGCCCAGCATCTCGCCCGCGCGGACGAGATGATGCAGATAGGCCCGGCTCCAGGTGGCGCAGACCGGGCAAGCACAATCAGCCGCCAGCGGCGACTGGTCTTCGGCAAACCGGGCGTTGCGGATGTTGATCGGGCCCTTGCGCGTGAACGCCTGTCCGGTCCGCCCGGATCGCGTCGGCATGACGCAATCGAACATGTCGATTCCGCGCTCGACAGCGCCCACGATATCGTCAGGCTTGCCGACGCCCATCAGATAGCGGGGTTTGTCGGCGGGCAATTGTCCGGGGGCGAAATCCAGGCATCCGAACATCGCCTCCTGTCCTTCGCCGACCGCCAATCCGCCGACCGCATAACCATCGAAGCCGATATTGATCAGCGCGTCCGCCGAGGATTTGCGGAACGACTCGTTCAGCGCGCCTTGCTGGATTCCGAAGATCGCGTTGTTCTCCGCATGGGCACCGCCTGCATCGAAGGCGTCGCGCGATCGCTTCGCCCAACGCATCGATCGTTCCATGGCGGCGGCCTGAACCTCCCGCGTGGAGGTCGTCGGGACAAGCTCGTCGAACGCCATGACGATGTTCGACCCCAATAATCGCTGGATCTCGATCGACCGTTCGGGGCTGAGCAGGTGCCGAGTTCCATCGAGATGCGATTTGAACGACACGCCTTCCTCGGACCGCTTGGTAAGATCCGCGAGGCTCATCACCTGATACCCACCCGAGTCGGTCAGGATCGGCTTCGACCAGCCCATGAAGCCGTGAAGCCCACCCAGTCGCGCGACACGTTCCGCGCCGGGACGCAGCATGAGATGATAGGTGTTGCCAAGGATGATGTCGGCCCCGGCGGCCGCCACGTCGTCGGGCTTCATCGCCTTGACCGTCGCGGCGGTGCCGACCGGCATGAAGGCGGGGGTGCGGATCACGCCGCGCTGCATCGCGATCTGGCCCGTGCGTGCTGCGCCATCGGTGGCGGAAATCGTGAAGTCGAAACGAGGGGACACGGTATGATCCATTAACGGCGCTTGCCGCGCGGTGGGGCGTTGGGGGCGAAGCTCCTGATCGTCAGCAGCTCCTCGCGCACGAGCACCCCGTCGCGGTTGCGATCGAAGCGGAGAAAGAATTGCGCAAATCGGGCCTGAAGCTCGCCAAGGGTGATCGCGTTGTCGCCATCGCGATCGACTTCGAAGGGGCTGGGCAGGGCGTTGCGATCGCCAAGCCATTTCAGCGACCAGTCGGCATAGGCGATATAGCCGATCTTGCCCGTCGTGCTGCCCTCGGCGCCCGCAAAGCTCCGCGCGAGGCAAGTGTCAAGTTCGGGCCTGGTCACGCGCGCGTCGCGATCCGCATCGCAGGCGGCGATCAGCATCGCGGCCGGTTCGGCAAAGATCGTTGCGGGCGGTTGCGCAATCCCCGCGGAAGGCACGACCTGCAAAGCCAGAATCAACGGGATCAACATGGGCCGGTCATGGCAGCAGCAGGCTGGCATCGCCATAGCTGTAGAAGCGATACTTGGCCGCAATTGCATGCGCATAGCCGGCCTGCATCCGCTCGCGTCCCATCAGCGCCGATACCAGCATGAACAACGTTGACCGCGGCAGGTGGAAATTGGTCATCAGGCCATCGATCCCCTTGAAGCGGTAGCCCGGCGTGATGAAGATCGCCGTGTCGCCCTCAAACGGGCGGATGACGCCGTCGTCACCGGTCGCGCTCTCGATCAGTCGCAGCGATGTCGTGCCGACCGCGATCACCCGGCCGCCGGCGGCGCGCACCGCATTCAGCTGGTCCGCCGTGGTCGCATCGATCCGGCCCCATTCGGCATGCATCTGGTGATCGTCGGTATCGTCCACCTTCATCGGCAGGAACGTGCCCGCACCGACGTGCAGCGTCAGCGTTGCCTTCCCGATGCCCGCAGCCTCGAGCGCCGCCATCACCGATGGGGTGAAGTGCAGCGCCGCGGTCGGCGCCGCGACCGCGCCGGGCTCGGCGGCGAACATTGTCTGGTAATCCTCGGCGTCGCGCGCGTCCGTCGGGCGCTTCGCCGCGATATAGGGAGGCAAGGGCATTCGCCCCGCGCGATCGAGCAGCAGTTCGATCGGTTCGTCGCCTGCGAATTCGAGCGCGTAGCTGCCGTCTTCTGCCCGGTCGACCGCCCGGGCGACGACGCCGTTGCCAAAATCGATCGGATCCCCATCGCGCAGACGGCGCGCATTTCGAATGAAGGCGCGCCAACGCCGCGGCCCCTCGCGCTTGTGCAGCGTCGCCCCGATCTTCGCCCCGGACGAGAGCTGCCCGTCCTGCTCGATCCCAGCACGACGCCCTTCGAGCTGCGCCGGAATGACCCGCGTGTCGTTGAACACCAGCAGGTCGCCGCGACGCAGCTGTCCAGCCAGATCCGTGACGCGCAGGTCGCGTGTTGCATCCCCGTCTAAGACCAACAGCCGTGCGGCATCGCGCGGCGTTTCGGGCCGGAGTGCGATACGGTCGGTCGGCAGGTCGAAGTCGAAAAGGTCGACGTTCAACGGACTCTCACTTCTTCGCGGGGGCCTTCTTGGCAAGCTTGGGCTTTGCAACGACCGCCGGTGCTGGCCTCGCCTTGCTGCTGCCGGTCCCCGGCAGGGTTACAGGCGCGCCCAGTGCCGGTGGCGGGGTAACGGGCGCGGCGACATAGGCCGGCGGGCTGTCCGCAGCGATATAGGCGTGCAGGATCCGCGAGGGGTTTGCCGGCGGCTCGCCGCGCTCGATGGCGTCGACATATTGCATGCCGTCGATCACCCGGCCGAACACGGTATATTTCTTGTCGAGGCTGAGGCGCGGCTGAAAGACGATGAAGAACTGGCTGTTCGCGCTGTCTTCCTTTTCCGAACGCGCCGCGGACACCGCGCCGCGAACGTGCGGCAGATAATTGAACTCGGCCTTCACGTCGGGCAGGGGTGAGCCACCGGTACCGTCACCCTTTGGATCGCCGCCCTGTGCCATGAACCCGTCGATCACCCGGTGAAACGCCAGGCCGTCGTAGAAATGCTGCCGGGTCAGGGTTTTGATGCGCTCGACCATCAAAGGGGCGACGTCGGGACGAAGCCAGATCGTGACCCGGCCCCCCGTCGACAGGTCAAGCAGCAGCAGGTTCTGCGTGTCCGTCGTCAACGGCGGGGTAGCGCGTCCGGCAACGGCGGGATCGATGATCTGGGCGGACGCAGGCGCCGCGACGAGGCACCCGAGGATCGCAAACATACCGGCGAAAAAGCGCATCAAATCCCTACTCGCATTGGCCATGAGGCCGGGGCCGACCTTGAAGCCCGCCGCTTAGAACAAATCCGTGCTTGCGCCAAACTGAACATCGTCTGCCGACTGGCGTCCCGCGCGCGTCAACTTCCCTTGCGGCCGATCTGATTGACGCGGGCAATGACCTCTTCACTGACGGCAGGCGGCACGAATTTGGCTATGTCCCCGCCGAAGAGCGCGATTTCCTTGACCAGCTTGCTCGCAATCGGCTGCAGCGCGACATCCGCCATCAGGAACACCGTCTCGACCCGCGGATTGATCTGCTGGTTCATCCCCGCCATCTGATATTCATATTCGAAGTCGGCGACGGCACGCAGACCGCGGACGATGACCTTTGCCCCTTCGCGCTCGGCAAAATCCATCAACAATGAGTCGAACGCGACCACGTGGATCTCGCCGGCCACGCCGTCTACCTCACGCCTCACCATCGCCATGCGTTCCTCGATCGTGAACATCGGCGATTTGGAGGCGTTCGTCGTGACGCCGACGACCAGCCGGTCGACGAGCTTCGCGCCACGCCGGATGATGTCCATATGGCCTAGCGTGATCGGGTCGAACGTACCCGGGTAAACACCGACCCTTACGGTCTCTTGGCTTGCCGTCATGGTCGGTGTCTCCGGAAGAGGTCAGCGGTCGCGATCAAGCACGAAGCGTGCGATCTCGCGGAGCAGATCGGCCTCGCGGCCATAGCTGTGCAGATGCGCGATCGCCTGCTCGACAAGCATGCGGGCCTGTTCACGCGCGCGCTCCGCGCCGAGCAGCGACAGGAATGTCTCCTTGCCCGCACCGGCATCCTTGCGGAGACGTTTGCCCGCCGCCGTCTCATCGCCTTCGGCATCGAGCAGATCGTCAGCAATTTGAAAGGCAAGTCCCAGGTCGTGCGCATAGCCGCGCAGGCCAACCCGGCCCTCGGGCGCAATCCTGCCAAGAATGGCGCCTGCTTCGACGGACGCCAAAATCAGCGCACCGGTCTTCATCTGCTGAAGCCGGGTGACAGTGTTCAGATCAAACCGGGCATTCTCCGCCTCGAGATCCATCATCTGGCCGCCGGCCATCCCAGTCGGGCCGGACGCCTTGGCAAGGTCGAGCACCAGATCGGCGCGCACGAACGGATCGGGGTGCGTTGACGGGTCGGCGAGGATCTCGAACGCCAGCGCGTGAAGGCAGTCACCTGCGAGGATCGCGCATGCTTCGCTGAACATCTTGTGGACGGTCGGCTTGCCACGACGCATGTCGTCGTCGTCCATGGCCGGGAGATCGTCATGGATCAGCGAATAGACATGGATCGCCTCGATGGCCGTGGCCACCCGCGCCGCACAAGCACGGTCGACCCCAAACAGGCTGGCGGTCGCGAAAACAAGCAACGGGCGTAGCCGCTTGCCGCCGCCGATCGCGGCATGACGCATCGCGCGATACAGATCCGCACGCGGATCGTCGGGGATCGCCAGCAGGACATCGAACTGTGCATCGATTTCCGCGGAAACCTCGGCGAGCGCGTCCGCCAGCGATTGCGGGAAGGCCGTCATGCGCGGCTCAACTTGCCGCGAAGGGGCGAACCCCAGCCGGCTTACCCTCGGCATCGAGCCGGATCGCTTCGATCCGCGCCTGCGCAGCATCGAGCCGATCGGCACAACGCTGGCGCAGCTTGTTGCCGCGTTCGTAAAGCTCGATCGCCTGCTGCAGCGGCGTATCGCCACGCTCGAGCTGCCCCACGATCGTCTCCAGCTCTTTCAATGCCTCTTCGAATGAGAGGTCTTCGGTCGGCGTTTCCATGGGTGCTGCTATGGAGCAGGCGCGCGACGGGGGTCAAGGACGCGTCGACGGCGGAGGCTATGCCGCAACCGGCACACGCCGAGTTTGCCGCGAATTCTAGCGCAGCCTCTCGACGGTCCAGGTGTAAAGCACCGATATGCCGATCAGTCCCAGGTCGACGGCAGCCTGCATCCTGTGCGGCGCGGGGTCGGACGGGTCATGCGTGATGAGGCGGATATCCGCCGTCGGTCGCGGCATTACTGCGAGCGTCAGCACCAGCGCAGCGACAGCGAGAGCAGCCTTACGATTACGCATCGTCATTCTCCCGGGGGAAGCTGCATCCTGACGTCGTCAATCCGCTTTGACAAGGCGCGGCACCAGGCACCGCACTCAGGCGGCCGAGACGAGGCTGACCGCGCTTCGCGATCGATCGCGGCCCGCCGCCTTGGCCTCGAACAACGCGCGGTCGGCGTCGCGGTAAAGCGTCTTCCAGTCGGCGTCGTGCAACAGGGGGCCCGTGCATGTACCGATGCTGGCGGTGATGGTGATATCGTACGGCATCGACTGGCCGCGGACACGGTCGCGGATTGCGCAGGGCGAAACCGATGTCGAGGCATCGACGAGGATAGCAAACTCCTCGCCACCAATTCGGGCGATGAGCGTATCGGTTGGCAGTGCGCTGCGGAGCGCACGGGCGAAGGCCCGCAACACCTCGTCGCCGCCATCATGACCGATCGTCTCGTTGACCCGCTTGAAATGGTCGATGTCGGCGATCAGCAGCGTCTGCTCGCCGGGGCGGCCGATCGCGCGTGCCAGGAAGGCGCGACGATTGAGCAGGCCGGTCAGCGGGTCGGTATCGGCAAGCAGGCGCGCCGCGATCTCCTGTTCACGCGCAGCGTCGCGTTCGCGGCTTAGCAAAAGGATGCGATAGGCAATCGCCGTGCTCGACAGAAGCGCCTCGATCGCCATCGCGATGACCGTCGAATTGTCGACCAGCAGGCTCGGCTCGACCATCCCGAAGCTGCTGGCGATGCGAAGCCCCGACATGACGATCGGTGCACCCCACGCAAGCGCAAACAACCACAGATAATTGCTGCGGACGCGCCACGCGCGCCACAGGATGATCGCCACAACCCCGATGAACCCCAGATATGCGATCGACATGCCGGTATCGAGGACATGGATCGCGCGGGGGGCGAGCATGACCCAGAGCCCCGCCATGCCGACCAGCCCGACCATCACCGCACTGCTGAGCGGCCGTACCCAACTCGAGAACACGGCACGTTCGAAGAAGCTGCGGGCGAAAAGGAGCGCTGCGCTGGCGGATGCGGCCAGAAACAATATGTTGAGCCGCTGGCGGTCGTTATTGTCGAGGCCCGTAAAGACTTGGCCCGCAGCACCTGACGACGTCGATACATAGGCCAGCAGGCACAGGACGAGGAGGCAGTAGACTGGCTGGAAAGCCTGGCGAAGCGCACCCCATAGCGCCAGATTGTAAACGATCAGCGCGATCGCCATGCCGGCAAACGCGCCGTAAAGTGCGCCGCGCACGATCTCGGTCGTCGCCGCCTCGCCATGATCCGCCAGTACCGGCTGCAGGATGACGCCGCGAAGGTTCGTGGCGCCTTCGACATGCCACAGGAGGCGCACCGGTGGCGCGTCATGGCGCGGCAGCGGTTGCGAGAGTACGGCGCCGAGGTTCAGGATCTCATGGGCGGTTTTTGGCGTGACGCCGACATCGCGAATCGCACCATCGGCATAGCGGACATAGAGCGTGATGCGCGTCATCCAGATGCTGCCGATACGCGCACTGGTGCCGCGCAGCTGATTTGCGGGGAGCGGCTGTGACAGGACCCAAAAATCACCCGGGCCGAACCGGCGCTGTGGGGTGGTGCAGTCGAATCGTTCCGGCGTTTTGAACAGGGCCGGCGCCGTCATGCCGGGTGCTGCGCGGACGAGACAAGTCGCCAGGGGGAAGGCGGTCGCGGCGGCGGGCTGTGCAGTCACCAAGCCGAGCGTCCACAGCAGCAAGACCATGACCCACCGCATATATGCCCGTATCCCCATGACATGCCTCGTAAAGCGCGTTCGGCAAAGAACGGTAAACGTGGCTGGCTATGGCACAAAAAAACCCGGCGGCAAGCGCTGCCGCCGGGTCTCGTAAACGCGGCTTGCCGCCGTCTCGCTGCTACTTGGCAGAGACGGGTTCAGCCTTCCCCTTCTTCTTGGGCTTTTTCGGCGCCGCACTTTCAATTGCGAACGAAAGCGCACCATCCTTCATCTTCACCGTCACCTCGCCGCCATGAACCAGTTTCCCGAACAGCAGCTCCTCGGCAAGTGGCTGCTTGATCTTTTCTTGGATCAAACGGCCCATCGGACGCGCTCCGTAGAGCTTGTCATAGCCCTTCTCGGTGAGCCACGCCTTCGACTCGTCATCGAGCTGGATATGGACGCCGCGGTCCGCCAGCTGAAGCTCGAGTTGAAGAATGAACTTATCCACGACCCGGGCGACCACGGTCGTCGGCAGATAGCCGAACGGCACGATCGCATCGAGGCGATTGCGGAACTCCGGTGTGAACATCTTCTGCACCGCCTGTTCGTCCTCGCCTTCACGCGTAAGGTTGCCGAAGCCCACCGTCTCGCGGGCCATGTCGCTGGCCCCCGCATTGGTCGTCATGATCAGAATGACGTTGCGGAAATCGACCGACTTGCCGTGCTGGTCGGTAAGGCGCCCGTTGTCCATTACCTGCAACAGGATGTTGAACAGGTCTGGATGCGCCTTCTCGATCTCGTCAAGCAGCAGCACGCAATGCGGATTCTGGTCGACCGCATCGGTCAGCAGACCACCCTGATCGAACCCGACATAGCCCGGGGGCGCACCGATCAGACGGCTGACCGAGTGCCGCTCCATATATTCGGACATGTCGAACCGCTGGAGCGGGATACCCAGGATCGAAGACAGCTGCTTGGCCACCTCCGTCTTGCCGACGCCGGTGGGGCCGGTGAACAGATAGTTGCCGATCGGCTTCTCTGGCTCACGTAGACCCGCTCGCGCCAGCTTGATCGCCGAACTGAGCTTCTCGATTGCCGCATTTTGCCCGAACACCACGCGCTTCAGATCTGTTTCAAGTGTGGCGAGCGCGAGCTTGTCGTCGGTCGAAACCGATTTCGGCGGGATGCGCGCCATGGTCGCGATGACCTGTTCGATCTCCTTGGGGGTGATCGTCTTCTTGCGCTTGTTCGGCGGCACGAGCATCTGCATCGCACCGACCTCGTCGATCACGTCGATCGCCTTGTCGGGCAGCTTGCGGTCGTTAATGTAGCGCGCACTGAGTTCGACCGCCGACTTGATCGCGTCGGGAGTGTATTTGACGTTGTGGTGATCCTCGAACGCCGACCGCAGGCCAGCCAGAATCTTGATCGTATCCTCGATCGTCGGCTCGTTCACATCGATCTTCTGGAAGCGCCGCAGTAGGGCGCGATCCTTCTCGAAATGATTGCGGAATTCCTTGTAGGTCGTCGAGCCGATGCAGCGGATCGTTCCGCCTGAGAGCGCGGGCTTGAGCAGGTTTGACGCATCCATCGCACCGCCGCTCGTCGCGCCGGCACCGATGACTGTGTGGATCTCGTCGATGAACAATACCGCGTCCGGCATCTTCTCCAACTCGTTGACGACCGCCTTCAGGCGCTCCTCGAAATCACCACGATACCGGGTGCCTGCCAGCAATGCGCCCATGTCGAGCGAATAGATTACCGCCGGCTTGAGCACGTCGGGGACCTCGCCCTCGACAATCTTCCGCGCGAGGCCCTCCGCAATCGCGGTCTTGCCGACGCCGGGATCGCCGACATAAAGCGGATTGTTCTTCGAGCGACGGCACAGGATCTGGATCGTGCGATCCACCTCCGGTCCGCGCCCGATCAGGGGATCGACCTTCCCGTTCTTGGCTTTCTCGTTCAGGTCGACCGTGAATTGCTTGAGCGCGCTTTCCGTCTTGCCCTTCTCCTGTCCCTTGGTCGGCTTTTCATCGTCGACACCTTTGGGTGTCGAAGCTTCAGTCGGCTGCTGTCCGCCCTTGCCCACCCCGTGGCTGATGAAGCTGACCGCATCGAGGCGGCTCATGTCCTGCTGCTGCAGGAAATAGACGGCATAGCTTTCGCGCTCGCTAAACAAGGCAACGAGCACGTTGGCACCCGTTACTTCGTCGCGACCCGAAGACTGGACGTGGAGGATGGCGCGCTGGACGACGCGCTGAAAGCCGCTCGTCGGCGATGGATCGGTCGCGGCATCGACCTTGAGCGCATCGAGCTCGGTGTCGAGATAATGCGCGACCGTGGTTTTCAGCTCGCCCAGATCGACGTTGCAGGCGCCCATGACTTTCGATCCGTGCTCGTCGTCGATCAATGCCAGCAAGAGATGCTCGAGCGTCGCATATTCGTGGCGTCGGGACGATGCAGCCTCGAGTGCCTTGTGCAGGGTGGTCTCGAGGGCGGGTGCAAATGACGGCATTTACATTACTCCTGTCGGGCCACGCAGACGCAGGCCCTTTGCCACTATGTCGGAACGGTAATCGATCGCATCAAGCACTTGACCCCACCGGACTGCGTTCCTGCACCGTCCAAATGCGGACCGCCGAGACGAGGTCGAGGACATCACCGTCTAAATAGGTCGTCGGCGCTGGCGCGGTGGCTGATCGCTCGATCTTTTTTCAACTGGCAGCGCGCAATCTCGCCTTGCAGCGCGGTAATCCGCGCATCGAGCTCGGCGACCGAGAGCGAGTCGATGTCCTGACGCACGAGCGCATCGAGGAAATCGTCGGGACGAGAGGGGGCGTCATCCGGATCCATTGCGCCTGTAACGTTGACCCGCACCGGAGTGATGTCAATAAGGCACGGAAATCCAATGGGGCGTCTCGATCACATGACTGCAAAAACCGCGACTCCGCGTTACATCGTCCCTGACGTCATGAAGGCAATCGATCCCAAAGCCCCGGGAGGCCCTGAAGTGCTCGTCCTTGTGGAGCGCGCCGTGCCGCATCCCGGAGCCGGCGAGGTCCTCGTCAAGGTCGCGGCGGCGGGCGTCAATCGTCCCGAGGTGATGCAACGGCAGGGTAAATATCCGCCGCCGCCCGGTGCCCCGTCGATCTTGGGCATGGAAATTGCCGGGACGATCGTCGCGGTCGGTGACGGGGTCGGCGAGGAGCAGATCGGGCAGCGGATTTGTGCGCTGATCACCGGCGGTGCCTATGCCGAATATGCGGTTGCCCCGTTCGGCCAGTGCCTCTCCGTGCCCGAAGCGCTGACGATGGTCGAAGCCGCGGCGATGCCCGAGACGCTGTTCACGGTGTGGACCAACCTGTTCGAGCGTGCCTATGCGACTGAAGGTGATACGGTGCTCGTCCATGGCGGCACGAGCGGGATCGGCACGATGGCGATCGGCTTGTGTGCCATCTTCGGGATAGACATCATCGTCACCGCGGGCTCGAAGGCGAAATGCGAAGCCGCGCTCAGCCTCGGCGCGACGCACGCGATCGACTACAAGACCGAGGACTTCGTCGAACGGGTCAAGCAGATCACCGGCGGCAAGGGTGTTGCGGCAGTACTCGATATGGTGGGCGGCGACTATGTCGCGCGTAATCTGCAATGTCTGGCCGAAGATGGGCGGCACGTGTCGATCGCGGTTCAGGGTGGGGCGAATGCGACGGTGCCGCTGTTCGAGATCATGCGCCGTCGTCTGACCTTGACGGGATCGACGCTGCGCCCGCGTGATACCGCATTCAAGTCGCTCGTGGCCGATGAACTGGCACGGACGGTCTGGCCGCATGTCGAGGCCGGCAAGCTCAAGCCAGTGATCGATCGCGTCTTTGCCTTTGCCGACGCCCCGGCTGCGCATGCGCGGATGGAGGCGGGCGATCACGTCGGGAAGATCGTGCTGTCCATGACGTGACGCGGGCACGCCTGACCAGGCTGTCCCCGAGCCGTCTCTGCAATTCGTGACGGAGGCTGTGCGTCGTCCGATGACTTAGAACAGTCACCGGACTGCGACTGCCATGTCACATTGCGCCGCTAGACAGGACCGCAACGAACAGATTTGCGGGGCAGGCCGATGGACACCGTCACGTTTCCAACCGACGCGTTGCCGATAGCCGATGTGGCGGACATCGCGGACTTCATCCATTCGCGACCCGTCGTGCCCGAACGCGTGGTCGACCGGCGGCAATATCGCACGATCTGGATTTCCGACGTCCATCTCGGCACGCGTGGCTGCAACGCGGCGATGCTTAACGACTTTCTCGACCATGTCGACAGCGAGACGATGTTCCTGGTCGGCGACATGATCGATGGCTGGCGATTGAAGAAGAAATTCTACTGGCCGGCGGCGCATAACGACGTGCTGTGGCGGCTGCTCAAGCGCGCGAAGCGCGGTACGCGGGTCGTCTATATTCCGGGCAACCATGACGAGGTGTTCCGGCAATATTCGGGGCTCGACTTCGGTGGGATCTCGATCCGGCGCAAGGCGATCCACGAGACCGCCGACGGCCGCCGCCTGCTGGTTCTGCACGGTGACGAGTTCGACGCTATCACGCTGGCGCATCGCTGGGTCGCGCATATCGGGGATGCGGCGTACACGTTGCTGATGGGGCTCAACCGATGGGTGAATGGCGCGCGCCGACGCCTCGGCATGCCCTATTGGTCGCTCTCGAAACACGCCAAGGCCAAGGTCAAGAACGCCGTCGCCTTCATATCGCATTTCGAAGAAGTCGTCGCGCACGCGGCCGGCGTCCGCGGGGTCGATGGCGTCGTGTGCGGACACATCCATACTGCGGAAATGCGCGATATTGCCGGCGTTGCCTATTATAACGACGGCGACTGGGTCGAAGGCTGCACGGCACTTGTCGAGCATTTCGACGGGCGAATGGAACTGCTTCACTGGGCAGACGAGATCGCCGCACGCGAAATCGACAACGTCGTCACGCTGGCCGCCTGACCCACGTCAATTCGGCTCATGCCGCGGTTACTCAAGGAGACCCCGATGCGTATCGCGATCGTCACCGATGCCTGGAGCCCGCAAGTCAACGGCGTGGTTCGCACCCTGCAGTCCGTCCGGCGGGAACTCGAAGCGACGGGTCATCAAGTGCTGATCATATCCCCCGCGCAGTTCGCCTCGATGCCGTGTCCGACCTATCCCGAGATTCGGCTGGCCTTTGCACGGTCGGGCGCGGTCGGACGATTGCTCGAAAGCTTTGGCGCCGATGCGATACACCTCGCGACGGAAGGTCCAGTCTGCCTCGCTGCACGAACCTGGTGCCTGGCCCGAGATCTGCCGTTCACGACCGCCTATCATACCCAGTTTCCCGATTATATCGCGGCACGGACGGGCGCGAACCCCGCCTGGATATGGCGCTATATTCGCTGGTTCCATCGTCCCGCCGAGTCGATCCTGGTCTCCACGCCCTCTGTCGCGGCAACACTTACCGCACAGGGGCTGCATCAGGTTCGCGAATGGGGGCGAGGCGTCGATTTTGCACAATTCGGGCTGGACGGCGCCCGTGATCCGGAGATGGCGGCGCTGCCCGGGCCGATCCTGCTCTATGTTGGGCGCGTCGCTGTCGAGAAGAATGTCGAGGCCTTTCTGTCGTCCGCGCATCGGGGAACGAAGGTGGTGGTCGGCGACGGGCCCGCGCGCGCCGCGCTTGCACGTCGCTTCCCCGATGCCGTGTTTCTCGGTCAGCGCGACGGACAAGGGCTGGCTGCGGCCTATCGGACTGCGGACGTCCTCGTCTTTCCGAGCCGCACCGATACGTTCGGGCTGGTCATGATCGAAGCGCTGGCGTGCGGGACTCCCGTTGCAGCCTATCCCGTCGCCGGCCCGATCGACGTACTCGACCCGCGCGTTGGCGTGATGCATGAGGATCTCGACGAAGCGATCGCGGCGGCACTGACCCGCGATCCTGTCGCCTGCGCCGCATATGCTGCCCGGTACAGCTGGCCCGCAAGTGCGCGCCAGTTTCTGCGTGCCCTTGTTCCGCTTGCCCGTCCACTCGATCGACCGCGCATGGCGGCATGATGCAACGCGACGATCGCGCGCTTGCCTGTTAGTCATGGGCGCACTAAGTCGTGTGTCATGTCAGGCCGCTCCGGAAGGGGCGGCCCTTTCTATTTTTACGGAGTTTCCGCCGTGGCCCAGCCGCTCATGCCCCATGCGACCGCCGCCTGGATGGTCGACAACACTGCGCTCAGTTTCGAACAGATCGCAGATTTTTGCGGTCTGCACATTCTCGAGATCCAGGCGATCGCCGACGACACCACGTCGACCAAGCTGACGGGGCGCGATCCCGTCCGCGCGCATGAGGTCACGCAGGACGAGATCGACAAGGGCGCGGCCGATCCCGATTATCAGCTCAAGATGATCAAGGGTCCCGAGCAGGTCCGCCGGACCAAGGGCCCGCGTTACACGCCGGTGTCCAAGCGCCAGGACAAGCCCGATGGCATTGCCTGGATTATCCGTAATCATCCCGAGATCACCGATGGCGCAATCTCGCTGCTGATCGGCACGACGCGCACGACGATCGCTGCGATCCGTGACCGTAGCCACTGGAACATCGCCAACATCACGCCAAAGGACCCGGTCACGCTTGGCCTGACGTCGCAGCGCGAACTCGACGCCGCGGTCGCCAAGGCCGCCAAGGCGGCGGGTATGGAAGCACCGACCGACACGCGTCTCGAAGGTGATCGTGAGGCGCTGCTCGAGCAGCTTCGTAACGAGCGTACGCAGGCAGCGGCGGACGCGCAGTTCGTCGCAGAGGGCGGTGTCCTGCCGGTCAAGCCGCTGTTCGACGACCCCTTCAAGCGCTGAACGTCCCCGGTCCCCGCGTGACGCGGTGCGGGGGCGGGACGGGCTATCGAATAGGTTTGCGGTCCTGACGGCGCGGGGATGGCCGGCGGCACAGGGCGTTGAGGGCACGCGGCATGGCTGATGCGCGTGTCGGCTCGGGGACTATCTCTGGCGCCTTGCGGTTGCTACCTGCGACACATGACGTCGCTGCCGGCTCCACAGGATGAACCGCTAACACACAAGGGGCTGGTCTACTCCTTGGGCCACCGCGAGCCCGAACCCGGTAACGTATTTCGCATCGCTCCCGGCGTTGATTGGGTACGCCTCAAAATTCCAGGTCCGCTGCGCCACGTGAACTGCTGGATGCTCGCCGACGGCGATGGCGACGCGCTCGTCGATACGGGCATGAATACGCCGGAAGCGCGCGACGCGTGGACCGCAATCCTGGCAGGGCCGAAGTCGGGCGTCCGCATCACCCGCGTGATCGGCACGCATTTTCATCCCGATCATATCGGCCTCGCCGGTTGGCTATGCGAGACGCACGACGCGGCGCTCGTCATGACCCGGGGCGAATGGCTGACCGCACGAATGCTGGCCGCTGATGCCAGGGATGCCGTTCCCGCCGAAATGCTGGCATTCTGGCGCGGTGCGGGCTGGGACAGTACGCAGATCGCGCATGCCAGTGCGAAGGGGTGGGCGGGATTCCGCAAGATCATCACGCCGCTTCCCTTAGGTTACACGCGGATCACCGACGGTGACGTGTTGACGGTAGGGCGCGATGACTGGCGGGTCGTGATCGGGTCGGGCCACAGCCCAGAGCATGCATGCCTTCTGAACGAAGTATCGGGCATCCTGATTGCCGGGGATCAGGTTCTGCCCCGTATCAGCCCCAATATCTCTTTAGGCATCACCGAGCCGCATGCGGATCCGCTGGGCGAATGGTTTGCCGCGATCGCCCGGCTGAAGACATTGCCCGCAGATCTGCTGGTCCTGCCGGGGCATGGCGATCCGTTTACTGGTCTTCATATCAGGCTTGACGCGATGGATCGTGAGCACCGCGAACGGCTCGACGAACTCGCTGCCTTTCTCGCCGAGCCGCGTCGTGCGGTCGAGTGTTTCGGACGGCTGTTCCGGCGCGCAATCGGCCCCGATCTGCTCGGCATGGCGACGGGTGAAGCGCTCGCGCATCTGCGTCGGCTCGAGGTCGAGGGTCGCGCCGTTCGGGACAGTGTCGATGGCGTGTGGTGGTGGCGCGCAACGTGAGCTAGCATCAGATCAAAGCCGGCAGGAGAGGCCCCATGTGCGACGAGCATACCGCAGACGATAACGAACACTATCTCGCCGCCATGTCGCGGCGCCAGTTCGGCGTGATGACCGGGGCCGCAGGCCTCGCGATGCTGTTGCCCGTGCCGGCCGATGCGAAGCCGATCAGCGGACGCGAGGTGTCGATCAAGACGCCCGATGGTCAGGCTGACGCCTATTTCGTCGCGCCGGCCACCGGGACTCATCCGGGCGTGCTTGTCTGGCCGGACATCATGGGTCTGCGCCCAGCGTTCCGTCAGATGGCCGATCGACTCGCGCAGTCGGGTTATGCCGTCCTTGTCGTCAATCAGTTCTATCGGTCGACCAAGGCACCGTTCCTTAGCCCCGGTGAATCCTACGACCAGCCGGCCGTCCGCGCTCGAATTGCACCCTTTCGTGACGCGCTTACACCCGAGGGTACGGTCCGTGACGCCAAATCCTTCACCGCGTTCCTGGATGCGCAACCGCAGGTGGATCGCAAGCGCGGGCTGGCGACCACCGGCTATTGCATGGGCGGGCCGATGGTAATCCGCACCGCTGCTGCGGTATCGGGACGCATCCGCGCGGGGGCGACGTTCCACGGCGGGGGGTTCGTGACCGACACACCCGACAGCCCGCACCGGCTGATCCCTGCACTGAAAGGCAGCTATCTGATCGCGATAGCGGCGAACGATGATGCGCGCGCACCGACCGAGAAGGACGTGCTGCGGGCGGCCTTCGCGACAGCGAAGCGTCCGGCCGAAATCGAGGTCTATCCGCAAACGATGCACGGATGGTGCCCGCCCGACAGCAAGGTCTATAATCCGGTGCAGGCGGACCGTGCGTGGGGCCGCATGCTCGCGCTGTTCGCGACGGCGCTGGCGTAAGATTCATCGCTGCTTCGTTCGACGGCACAACCCGCTGGGTGCGATCCGCGATCGCATCTTGACGGCACGGCATCGCCATGAGACCATCGTTCACTCTATGTTCTTGAGGGGCGAGCCATGACGTTGACGCTGTATTCGAATCCCATGTCGCGGGGGCGTATTGCTCGCTGGATGCTTGAGGAGACCGGGGCCGCTTACGATACGGTGATGCTCGATTATGCGACGACGATGAAGGCGGCGCCGTATCTTTCGGTTAATCCGATGGGCAAGGTGCCCGCTATCGTCCATGACGGCCACGTCGTTACCGAATGCGGCGCGATCTGCGCCTATCTGGCCGACGCCGTGCCCGAGGCGAAATTGGCGCCGACGGCTGACGAGCGGGCCGACTATTATCGATGGCTATTTTACGCGGCCGGGCCTCTGGAGGCGGCAATCACCAACCGATCGCTCGGCGTGGTCCCGACCGAGACGCAGCAGCGGATGGTCGGTTATGGAAGTTTCGAGGCCGCGATCGCCGGACTTGAGCATGCCGTTGCGGCGCATAGCTATATCGCGGGCGAACGCTTCACGGCAGCCGATGTCTATGTGGGTGCCCAGGTCATATGGGGATTACAGTTCGGCACGATGCCGAAGCTTGCAGCATTCGAGGCCTATGCCGCCCGCCTGACCGAACGCGCGGCCCATCGGCGGGCAGCAGCGCTGGATGATGACGCTATGGCCAAGATGGCGTCATGAAGTTGCGCTAGGAGGTCGAATGCCCGATCAGGCGGCCTAGGACGCGAGCTAACCCGCCAGCGCCTGTGGCCCCATCGCGCGGGCATTCGTCAACTCGGCCACGTGCCCCCGCACTCCCAAGGCGATCGCCGCGTGGATCGACGATCAAAACGGCGAGCGCGCGCTTGTGTCGCTATCGCTCCTATGGTGGGCAAGCCTGAAGTTAGTCTCTCGGCATCACTCGTATCCGCCAATCACGGCATTCAGGAAGCTGGGGAAGGGGCCGTTCCACCCGTCAACCGGCGCGTCGGGCACGGTACTGCGGCGGGTCGCCCGCACGGGACCGACCTTTGGCTCGCGTGCCTGCTCGGGCATGGCGGTCGACGGTGCTGGCGGCACTGTCGGCACCGGGGCCGCGGCAGGACGTTCCGCGACCGGCGCGATGGGCATTGCCGGAGCAACACGGGGAAGCGCAGGCTGTGCGGCAGGGACCGGTTCGTCAATCGGCGTCCGAGCCCAGCGCGATGGTTTCGGCGTGGCAGCGGCCATGGGCGCTGCGATTTCGGCAGCTGCCATCACTTCGTCCTCGACGGCATGGGCAACGACATCGGCACGCGGCACCCGCCGCGTCCGCGACCGCTCGCGCCGCGGTGGCAGCTCTTCATTGCTATCGGACGACGCGGTAGCCGCCGGAGCCAGCGCTCTCGGCTCGGACAGCTTTAGCCGCTCGATCGTCTGGCCCGTCAGCTTTTCGATATTCTGGATATTTTCGGAATCGTCGGGTGCGACGAAGGTATAGGCTGTGCCCGTTGCACCCGCACGGCCCGTACGGCCGATCCGGTGGACATAATCGTCTGGATGCCAGGGCGCGTCATAGTTGAAGACGGTCGACACGCCCTTGATGTCCAGACCACGCGCAGCGACGTCCGAGGCGACGAGGATCGTCACCACACCGTTCTTGAACAGGTCCAATTCGGCGAGGCGCTGGGGCTGCTCCATGTCGCCATGGATTTCGCCTGATTTGTAACCCGCCTGCTTCAACACCTTGTTGAGGTCGCGCACGGTCGTCTTGCGATTGCAGAAGATGATCGCGTTGGTGACCTCGTCCTGCGCCAGGATCCGGCGCAGTGTCTCGCGCTTCGCGGTCTGGCTGGCGACGGGGACCAGATACTGCTTGATGTTGAGATTGGTCGATGCAGGGCGCGAGACCTCGATCGTCTTGGGGTTCGACAGAAACTTGTCCGCCAGCTTCTTGATCGGCGGCGGCATAGTCGCCGAGAATAGCAGCGTCTGGCGCGACTTAGGCAGCTTGGTGCAGATTTCTTCGATGTCGGGGATGAACCCCATGTCGAGCATCCGGTCCGCCTCGTCGATGACCAGCAGCGAACAGCCGTTGAGCATGATCTTGCCGCGGCCGAACAGGTCCATCAGCCGGCCCGGCGTGGCGATCAGGACGTCGACGCCCTTTTCGAGCGCGGCGAGCTGGTCGCCCATCGACACGCCACCAATGAGCAGTGCCATGGAGAGATGCGAATTGACGCCGTATTTCTCGAAGTTTTCGGCAACCTGCGCGGCAAGTTCACGGGTCGGCTCTAGGATCAGCGAGCGCGGCATCCTGGCGCGGCTGCGGCCATGGGCAAGAATGTCGATCATCGGCAGCACGAACGACGCGGTCTTGCCGGTGCCGGTTTGGGCGATGCCGATGATGTCACGCATCATCAGAACCGAAGGGATCGCGCCGGCCTGGATCGGCGTCGGCTCGGTATAGCCGGCGTCAGTGACCGCCTTCAGGAGTTCTTCGGAAAGGCCGAGATCGGCAAAGCTCATTTATATGTCCGGGAAAAGGAGGGCGCGCATTATTCCCTCAAGCGCCCCGCCGCTCGCGGATTTCCAGCAAAATGTCAAGGAAAGCGGGTGGCGGCACGACGAAAGTCGCACATCACCCCTGCCGTCTTGTCTATTGCTTGAGCTTCAGAGTCTTGAAGTCATCGATTTCGCAGCGCGCCCCGGACCGCATGCGAATCGCGTCGCGATCGCGACATATCAGACCGTCACCGCTCGGCCGCAGGTAAAAGCCCGGATAATAGTCGAGTGGTTTGCAGTCGCCATCAAGCTTCGCGCGCAATCGCGTGCCGTCCTGCATGACGAGATCGACCGAGCCCGGCTGGCCGAGAAAGGCGCCTGCTATCTCCGCGACGGCGACGCATTTGGGCCCCTTGCGCTCCTTCCACTCGCGCGGCTTCGACAAGGGCGCGCTACCGACGGGTTGGGCCGATCGCCTGAACATGCGGGGGACGCGGATGATGATGCGCTCGTGGATCGAGACCTGCGTGATCTCGACGCGCGCGCGCGTCGGCGCGGCGGGGTTCGCCACGGCCGCGAGGGGGGCGGTGAGGGCGAGGAGGGAGGCGGGAAGCGCAGGGTGAATCATGATGTCGCTAAGCAGCGTTAACCGCGATCGTTGAACGGGAGGTGAATTGCGCTTAGCGGCGCAGTCATGACGCCCGAACAGACACAGATGCTCGATGCGCTTGCCCCGCAACTCGAGCGCAAGTCCATCGTCACCGATACCGCCGATATCGCCCCCTGGCTCGACGACTGGCGGGGCCGGTTCCATGGTGCAGCCCCGCTGATGTTCGCTCCGTCGTCGGTTGCCGAGGTGTCGGCGATCGCCCAGGCCGCGCTGGCGTTCCGCGTCCCGCTGGTACCGCAGGGCGGCAACACGTCGATGGTCGGCGGGGCGACGCCGCCCGCCGATGGCCGTGCCGCCCTGCTGTCGCTACGCCGCCTCAACCGCATCCGGTCGATCGATGCCGAGGCCGGTCTCGCGGTGGTGGAGGCAGGTGCGATCCTCGCTGATCTCGACGACGCTGCGCAGGCGGTCGGCCAGCGCTTCCCGCTGACGCTCGGTGCCCGCGGCAGCGCGACGATCGGCGGCCTGGTCTCGACCAATGCCGGCGGCACGCAGGTGCTGCGGTTCGGGACGATGCGCGGGCTGGTCGCAGGGGTCGAGGCGGTGCTGCTCGACGGCAGCGTCCATGACGGCCTGTCCGCGCTGAAGAAGGACAATCGCGGCTACGACATCGATCAGCTGCTCGTCGGATCCGAGGGAACGCTGGCGATCGTCACCGCAGCCACGTTGCGGCTGGTGCCAGCCGTGGCCGCACGCGCGGTCGCCTGGATCGGGGTCTCCGGACCCGACAGCGCGCTCCGGCTGCTGCGCGGCCTGCAGGCGGCGACCGACCGTGTCGAAAGCTTCGAGATCCTGCCGCGTGAAACGCTAGCGGCAGCGGTCGCGCATCTCCCGGGGACGCGTGCGCCGCTCGACGGCGACCATGCCTGGCATGTCCTGATCGAGGCAACTGCACCGTCCATGGACGGCGAAACCCCCGCGGCGCTGCTCGAACGGCTGCTGGGCGCCGCGCTGGAGGCAGGGCAGGCCGAGGATGCCGTGATCGCCGCCAGCGAGGCGCAGGCTGCGGCATTCTGGCGGATCCGCGATTCCCTGTCGGCGGCAGAACGCGCGCTCGGCCCCGCCACGCAGCACGACATCTCGGTCCCGGTCGAGACGATGCCGCGCTTCATGATCGATGCCGCGCGAGCCTGCGACGCGCGGTTTCCCGGTACGCATGCCAGCGGGTTCGGCCATCTGGGCGACGGCAATGTCCATTTTCACGTCCGCGCCCCGCAGGGCACCGATCCCGCGCGCTGGTATGCCGAGGATGCGCCGGTCGTGACGCGCTTCGTCGACGATCTGGTCGTCGCGGCCGGAGGATCGATCTCCGCAGAGCACGGGATCGGCCAGATGAAGATCAGCGAGCTGGAGCGGTTGTCGTCGCCGGCACGGCTGACGATCCTGCGCGCGGTGAAGACCGCATTCGATCCGCACGGGCTGCTGAACCCCGGCAAGCTCGTCACGCTTGCACGGGCAGGCGTCACGCCATAGAGCCTCGCGCCAATCGCCGGCGTCCTGCCGCCCAGATCCTCTGACGAAACACTGGAGATACATGATGGCCAGCGCACCGCAGCTTCCGCTCTTCTACAACGGCCTAGAGCCGCTTTCGAGCGACACGCACGCCGATTACAAGGTCCGCCCGCAGGAGAGCGCGCCGTTCCTCGTCGGCCAGCATGCGATCCCGATCACCGTCGACGAATTCCCGCTGGTGCAGCGTCACATGCCGATCGTCTTCTCGGTCGGCGACGATGCGATCCCGCTGGCGCTGATGGGCCTCAACGAGGGCGTCAACGTCTTCATCGGCGACGACGGCAAGCTGACAGAGAACACCTTCTACGTTCCCGCCTATATCCGCCGCTATCCGTACATGCTCGCGCGGCTGCATCCCGATGCGCAGGAGCTGTCGCTCTGCTTCGATCCGACCTCCGATGCGCTCGGTGCGTTCGACGAGGGCGACGCGCTGTTCGCGGATGGCGCGCCGACCGAGGTCACCAAGTCGATCCTGGCGTTCAACGAATCGTTCGAACAGGCCGGCGCGCGCACGCAGAACTTCATGAAGGAGCTGCGCGAACTCGGTCTGCTGATGGACGGCGAAGTCTCGATCCAGCCCGACGGCGCCGAGCAGCCCTTCGTCTATCGCGGGTTCCAGATGGTCAACGAGGAAAAGCTGATCGATCTGCGCGGCGATGCGCTGCGCAAGATCAGCAAGTCGGGGATGCTGCCGCTGCTCTACGCACACTTGTTCTCGCTCGCGCTGATGCGCGACATCTTCGCCCGTCAGGTTCAGCTCGGCAAGACGCCGCTGCCGCAGCTCGGCAGCTGATCCGCCCGCGTCGACCGATCGCAGTGCGGTCGGTCGGCGCAGCGGATGCGGCTCGCTCGCGCGGGAATCCCGGGCTGCGATCGTTGCGGCGCAGAATTTTTCGCGCCGGGGTTGAACCAAAATCCCGCTCGCCCATTTTAGACCTGTACGGCACCGTGTCCCCCCCTTTCGCGGCGTCGTACGGCACGCTTCTAGCGTGCCTCCTCCCTGAACCTTGGCCACCTCGTGCTTCGCGCACGGGGTGGTTTTTTTATGGGCCACGCTAGGGTCCTGCTGCGGGGGATCGATGTCGTTAGCGCTGGCCCTTATTCGGCGGCTGCGGCTCGGGTGGTGGCCGATGCGCTCATTCCCAGCGCCTCGTTCGTCAAGGTCGTAAGAAGGGCCTTGAGCAGCCGCACCGTCGCATCCACGCCGGTGCCCAACCCGTCGAACTGGCGATCCAGATAGAGCGACCGATCGAATTCGAGCTGGATCGCGTGGATCCCCGCGGTGGGACGCGCGTGCCGTTCGAGGATATGCCCCCCGGCATAGGGCGCGTTGCGGGCAAAGGGGAGGCCTGTGTCCGCGATCTCGGTCTCGAGGCGGGCGAGGAAGCGAGGATCGGCGCTGCGGCCGAAACGGTCCCCCAGGACGATCCGGGGCGGGCTGCCGCCCGGTACGCCCGCCGCCGAGAGCGGCGGCATCGAATGGACGTCGAGGAGGATCGCGATCCCGAACCGCGCCTGCGCTGCGGCCAACGCGTCGCGCACCGCGTCATGATAGGGGCGGTGGTCGTTGGCGATCCGGCTGGAGATGTCCGCGTCGGTAAACCGGCGCCGCCAGAGGTCGGGCGCGGCGGCTGCCCGACGCGGCACCAGGCCGAGGCCGCTTCGCAGCTTGGCGGAGGGTTGAGGCTGCGCCATCGGGTTCGCCCCCTCGTCCACGCGCGGATCACGTTCGGCCTCGCTGCGGTTCAGGTCGATCCAGGCGCGTGCCCGGGTCTGCACGATCATCGTCTCCACCGTTCGCGCCCGGGTGGCGACGATGTCGATATGACGGTCCTCGAGCGCCACCACGGTGTCGAACGGGACGCGCAACGCTTCGCGCAATGCGGGCGGATAATCGCGCCCGGCATGCGGTACCGACATCACCACCGGGCTGGCAGGCGGCAGGTCGCCGAAGCGCGTGAACGAAGGAGACTGCATGCGGAAAAGCGTAGGGCGCATTGCATGAACGGGCAAACGATCTGGAAATCTTAACTGCTTATGGAGTAACGGACCGCTAAATCACGGGAATATATCGATGTTGCGAATCCTGCTGGCCGAGGATGATCAGGTCATGCGCGAATATCTTACCCGCGCCCTGCAGCGATCGGGGTATGCGGTGACCGCGGTCGACCGTGGCACCGCGGCGATTCCGCTGCTCGAGACCGAGACGTTCGACCTGCTGCTGACCGATATCGTGATGCCCGAGATGGACGGCATCGAGCTGGCGCAGCGTGCCGGCGAGCTCTGCAAGAACCTCCGCGTCATGTTCATCACCGGCTTTGCGGCGGTCACGCTGAAGGCGGGCAAGACGATGCCGCAGGCGCGCGTGCTGTCCAAACCCTTCCATCTCCGCGACCTGGTGGCCGAGGTCGATCGGCTGTTCGAGATGGATAATGCAACAAGCTTCAATTGAGCGCTTGCGCCCCGCGATAAGCGCGGCTAGTGGAGCGCTCCGGCGGGCGTGTAGCTCAGTGGTAGAGCACTGTGTTGACATCGCAGGGGTCGCAAGTTCAATCCTTGCCACGCCCACCATGGAATTGACCCTACCCGGTCTTTCTCGTCTTTGCAGACAGAAAGCCGGGTAGGAATATTTCGAAGCAGAGGATGTCCTCAGGGACTTCCGGGCTTCTCAAACCCCATCATGTCATTGCTGGATATTTGTGAGCACGGCCCTTCAAGGGGGGCGGACTCGGGAGCGCGGATCAGTGCGCTCCCGCGGGATCAGAAGCCCAGCCGCGCGCGGGCGACGATACGGTCGCCGCTGTGTCGCGCATCTGCAAACGGGCCGGTCGCATTGGCGCGTGCGATGTCGGTGCCGATATAATCAACCCCGAGCGTCAGCGGCCCCTGCTGGCGTTCGACGCCAAACCGCCAATCGGTATAGCTGCCACCGGGACGCAGCCGCTGTATGCGCAGCGGATCCGTCGTGGTGCCCGAGGAGTGCCCGATACCCGCCAGCAGCGTGTAGGGCGTCCCGGGGATCCCGGCATCGGCATTCGCATAAAGATAGACGTTGCTGCCCCCCAGCGCATCCTGCGACGGGGCGAACTCGATCCCGCCGACCACACGGGCCGGACCATAGCTGTACCGCGCGGACGCGCCGATCTCGGCATAGTCCATCCCGGTGCGCGCGCCGGCGAACAGATGTCCGGTCGCGGACGTCCGGAGCGTGACCGCGCCCAGATCCCACCCGGTCGCCACCATGACGTCGACGACCGCGTCGGCGCCCGCGTGACGGTCGGCGTTGCGGAGCGTCGTGACACGCGCGGTCGCGTCGATCCTGCCGAGCGAGGCCGCCGCATCCGCGGACAGTACCGCGCGGCCCTCGCTCCAGCTAAGCCCGCGGCGTGCTTCGTCGGTGGCGACCTCGATCCCGCCGGAGGGTGCGACCTGTGCCTGCACGGACGTTGGGAGAAAGGCTGCCGTGCTGCACAGGGTCAGCGCAAGTGTGTGCGTGAAGGGGCGCGTCATCCTGCGGCCAACGCTCCGTGGATCTGATCGAGTTCGGCGCGGAGTACGTCATGGTCTTCCTGCGCCATGGCGGTCACGTCGTGATGCAGGTCGCGCGTCTTCGCGGCGACCTCGCGCGCGATCGCGGCGCGGCTGCTGCTGCACCATCCCGGCTGGTGGCCCGCCGCAACGCCATCGCGCGCGAAGTTGCGCGTCATCAGCGTTCCCGACGACGCCTTGGCATGGCGATCGACGATCATATTGGCGGTCCAGGCACAGCGCAGCGTCGAGGATTGTCCGGCGGGTGCGACCGCGCCGATCTGGCGGTGTTCGACGACGACCGCGCCGCGATAACGGACCTCCACGGGGCCGCTGTGATGATCGACTCGCGTCGTGTGTTCGATGGTCGGTGCGGCCATGGTGGCGGCGGTCGCGAGCGCGAGGCCGGCGAGCAGCATATGGGTCATGTTCGTCTCCTTTCGGGTCCCGGCTTATGCTGGCCGGTGACGCTTCCAAGTCTGGGCACGGTCGATTGACCATGCCCTGTGAACGCGCGCGTCTGGCGGTTCGTTGCGCGGGTACCGCGTCGGGCCGGGGGTGCGACGTCCTGCGTGCGGCAATTCGGGGCAGCCCGCCACGGCGGCGCGGTGGTGTTGACACGCCATTCGCGGCGGGTATGGCAGGGCGCTCAGAGCGTCGGTTGCAGCGACTTTGGATGATCCGGTATGGTCCGCGCCCGTGCGCGGCGACCCCGGTCCACTGGCGCACGCCGCATGCCGTTTACAGGAACGATCACCATGACCGACGATCCGATCATTATCGCCAGCTATGCCCGCACGCCGATGGGTGGATTCCAGGGGGCCCTGTCAGGGGTCACCGCGACCGAACTCGGCGCGACCGCGGTCAAGGCGGCGGTCGAGCGCGCACGGGTCGACCCGGCGGTGATCGACCGCATCTATATGGGCTGCGTCCTGCCCGCCGGGCTGGGCCAGGCGCCCGCGCGGCAGGCGGCACTCGGTGCGGGGCTTCCCGATTCGGTCGAGGCCACCACGATCAACAAGATGTGCGGATCCGGAATGCAGGCCGCGATCATGGGGTTCGAGGCGCTTGCCGCCGGGACCGTCGACGTGGTTGTCGCGGGCGGAATGGAAAGCATGACGAATGCGCCCTTCCTCCTTGCCAAGCATCGCGGCGGCGCGCGGATCGGCCATGACGTCGTCTCCGATTCGATGATGCTGGACGGTCTCGAGGATGCCTATGAAAAGGGCAAGCCGATGGGCGCGTTCGCCGAGGACACGGCGGGTACCTACCAGTTCACACGGGCGGACCAGGACGCGTTCGCGCTCGAAAGCCTGGCGCGAGCGAGCGCAGCGGTCACCGGGGGGCATTTCCGCGACGAGGTCGTGCCGGTGACGGTCAGGACGCGCGGCGGTGACGTCGCGGTCGTCGAGGACGAGCAGCCGGGCAAGGCGAAGCCCGAGAAGATCCCGGGCCTGCGCCCCGCCTTTGCCAAGGACGGGACGATCACCGCGGCGACCTCGGCCTCGATCTCGGATGGGGCCGCGGCGCTGGTCCTGACGCGGGCGAGCGTCGCCGCGCGGCTGGGGCTGGCGCAGGAGGCGCGGATCGTCGCGACCGCCGCGCATGCGCACGCCCCCGCGCAGTTCACGACCGCACCCGTCTCGGCGATCCGCAAGGTGCTCGACCGTGCGGGCTGGACGGTCGGGGACGTCGACCTGTTCGAGGTGAACGAGGCGTTCGCGACAGTGGCGATGATCGCGATGCGTGACCTCGCAATCCCGCGTGACCGGCTGAACGTCAATGGCGGCGCAACCGCGCTCGGCCATCCGATCGGTGCAAGCGGCGCGCGGATCATCGCCACGCTGGTTGCCGCACTCAAGGCGCGCGGTCTGCGCAAGGGCGTGGCGGCGTTGTGCATTGGTGGCGGCGAGGCAACGGCGGTCGCGGTCGAACTCGTCTGACGCAGCCCGCCTTTGCCCTGGCGTCAGGTCTTTGGCGAAAGAGGCTTTTCGCCGGCGGTGCAATGCTGGCATGAGCCCGCGATGACCATTATCGCGCGATCGCGTCGCCTGTCCGCCGTCCTTCTCCTTCCGCTCGCGCTCCCGACGCCAGGCATCGCGCAGAGCGTCGCCCCATCGCCCGTCGCCGAGACGCCGCCGGTGATCGTCGTCACCGGCCGCGGCTTGGCGGATGCACCAGGTGACCGGGCCTATGATATTGTCACGATCGAGCGCGACCGCATCCAGTCGAGCGCGAGCAACCGGCTGGAAACCGTGCTCGCCGATGTCGCGGGGCTGCAGCAGTTCCGCCGCTCGGATTCACGCAGCGCCAACCCGACCAGCCAGGGCATTTCGCTGCGCGGCATCGGTGGCAATGCGTCGAGCCGCGCGCTGCTGCTGTTCGACGGCGTCCCACAGGCTGACCCGTTCGGCGGCTGGGTCGCGTTTCCCGCCTATGCGACGGGCCGGCTCGGCCGGATCCGCGTCACGCGTGGCGGCGGCAGCGGCTATCAGGGGCCGGGCGCACTTGCCGGCACCGTCGAGCTCGAAAGCGCCAGTCCTGGCCAGCTGACCCCGTTCCAGGCGGGCATCGCCTATGGCAGCCGCGATTCGGTCGACGCGCAGGCCTCCGCGGCGCTGGTCCGCGACGGCGGTTTCGCGGTCGTGTCGGGCGCTTATACGCGCGGCGACGGCTTCACGCCGACGGTCGCGGGGTCGCGCGGCGCGGTCGATCGCCCGGCGCCGTATGAACAGGCGTCGGGCGCCTTGCGCACGGTGATCGCCGTCGACGCGACCACCGAGCTGCAGCTGAACGCGAGCGCCTTCACCGACACGCGCGACCGCGGCAGCGATTTCACCGCCAATCGCAGCGAGGGCGCGGATGCCAGCCTGCGACTGGTCGGGCGGGGACGCTGGGGCTATTCGCTGCTCGGTTATCTTCAGACCCGCGCCTTTGCCTCGAGCTTCGGCAGCATCAACGCGGCACGCAGCACGACCACCCAGTCGCTCGACCAGTATAATACGCCCGCGACGGGGCTCGGTGCGCGGTTCGAACTCCTGCCGCCGCTTGGTGAGGCGATCACGCTGCGCCTCGGCGCGGACATTCGCGACGTCAGCGGCAAGACGCAGGAGCTGTTCTTTTTTGCCGGCGGCAATCCTACACGGCGACGCGAGGCGGGGGGCAGTTCGACCACGTCGGGGCTGTTCGCGGACGGCAGTCTCGTCGCGGGCGATGTGACGTTCAGCCTTGGCGGGCGGATCGACCGCTGGACGATCGACCAGGGATATCTGTCGGAACGACCGCTTGCCGGGGGGCTGCCGGTCACCGACCTGCGCTATGCCGATCGCGAGAGCACCGAAACGACGGGCCGCGCGGGGATCGCCTATCGTCCCGTCGACGCGGTTACGCTGCGTGTCGCGGGCTATCGCGGCTGGCGGCTGCCGACGCTCAACGAACTCTATCGACCGTTCCGCGTCGGCAACGACACGACCGCGGCCAATGCGCTGCTGTCGCCAGAGCGGCTGACCGGGGTCGAGGGTGGGGTCACGCTGGCGCCCGCGCCGGGTGTGAGCATCGCTGCAACCTATTTCTACAACAGGCTGAAGGACGCGATTGCCAACGTCACCCTCTCATCGACCGCGACGAGCGCGTCGCGCGTCCGCCGCAACCTCAACGCGATCCGCGCGCACGGGTTCGAGATCGATGCCGCGTATCGCCCCGGCCCGATCGGCGTCCAGGCCTCTTGGTCGCACGTCAACTCGACCGTTGATGCCTCGGCCGCCGCGATCGCGCTCGACGGGCTGCGTCCGGCCCAGACGCCGCGCGACCAGGTATCGGCGACGGTCGACTGGCGCCGCGATGCCGCCGCCGCGTCGCTGACCGTGCGCCATGTCGCGCGCCAGTTCGACGACGATCAGAACAGCCGCAGCCTCGATCCTGCTACCACGCTCGACGCCTATGCGGCCTATCCGATCACCCGCGCGCTGGTCGTCGAGGCGCGCGCGGAAAACCTGTTCGATGAAACGGTCGAGGCGGGGATCAGCAGCGGCGCGATCGTCGAGCGTGCGACGCCGCGCACGCTCTGGATCGGGCTGCGCTACGCCATGCGGTAACGGACGGATCGGGGCCGGGCGAGGGCGGGCAGGCGGGAAGGTCATCGACGATGCCGCGCGAGCGCTCTATCCCGCGCGGGTGATCGATATTCCCGCCCCGCTCCGCCTGCGCCTCGACGGCGACGCTCTCGTCCGCAACTGGCAGACGCTCGACCGCATGAGTGGCCGCGCCGCGTGCGGCGCGGCGGTCAAGGCGAACGGCTATGGCCTCGGCGCGGTCGAGGTTGCGCGGCGTCTGGCGGGGGCGGGGTGTCGCGACTTCTTCGTCTCCAACTGGCGCGAGGCGGTCGAGCTGGCGCCGCTCGGCCTCGCGGTGTCCGTCCTCCACGGCGTCCGTGACGAGGACATGGAGGCCGCCCGCGCCGGCATCGCGCGCCCGGTGCTCAACACGCCCGCACAGGTCGCGCGCTGGAAGGCCGCGAATGGGGGCTCGTGCGACGTCATGGTCGACACGGGGATGAACCGCCTCGGTGTGTCCGCGCAGGATATTGCCGACGGGCTGCTCGACGGCCTGACGATCGAGACGTTGATGAGCCATCTCGCCTGCGCCGACGAGGACGCGGCGATGAACGCGGTGCAGCGCGATCGGTTCGCGGCGTTGCAGGGCACGACGGGCGCGCGGCGGATGAGTCTTGCCAATTCCGCAGGGATCGCGCTGGGGCACGACTATGCGTTCGATCTGACACGGCCGGGATTGGCGGTGTATGGCGGGGTGCCGCGAGAGGAACTGGGCGAAGTGATCACGCCGGTGGTTTATCCCGAGGCGGAGATCCTGCAGGTCCGGCGGGTGCGCGCAGGCGACGCGGTCGGGTATAATGCGACATGGACCGCGAAGGCCGACACCGATGTCGCGGTTGTCAATCTTGGATATGCCGACGGGTATTTCCGGGGATTTTCCAATTGCGGCACCGCATGGCATGGCCAGGACCGGCTGGCAGTGATCGGGCGGGTCTCGATGGATCTCGTCGCGATCGACGTGACTTCGGCGACTGTGTGCGAGGGGGACTGGATCGCCTTTGACGTAGCCTTGCCGGATGCGGCCGTTGTGTCGGGGATGTCGCAATATGAACTGCTGACCGCGATGGGCACTAGGTTCCAGCGCCTTTGGGACGCGCCGCGTATATCTGCGTGACGCTTCGCGCGGGCAAGGCGCGGCACTAGGTCACGGCAAGCACCGCATAGGTGTTCGCGGACCGGCGGGTTACAAAAAAAGGGGCGGTGGAAATCACCGCCCCGCAAGGGATACCGTTTGTCGCGAAAATTGCGATCAGGTCAGAACTTCGCCTGGAACCCGGCGTAGAATTTGCGGCCCAGCGGCTCGAAGATCGCGGTGCCGGCGCCGATGCCCGTCGAGCCCAGTGGCGGGAGGCGGTCGGTCAGGTTGTCGATGCCGAAGTAGAAGTTCGTTTCGCGCGTGACGTTCACGCCGAACTTCACGTCCATGTAGAACACGTCGGGGTAGTAGGGGATGTCGAAATCGTCGAGGTTCTGCGGGACGCGGCCCTGGAACGACTGACGGTTCTCGGCGGCCCCGACCGACTGCTTCGTGATGTAACGCATCTGCAGGTTGCCGAAGACCGAGCCGAAATCAGCGCCAAGGTTCCAGTTGACCTGATCCTTGGGCGTTCCGACTTCGCCGACCGTCGTGTCAGCAAAGCCCGGCTGCGTCGGGTCGGTGAACGAGCTGTTGGTCAGCACGTGCGTGTAGATGATGTGGCTGTTCAGGCGAACATCGCCAAAGGTGTGGGTGTAGTTCAGGTCGACGTCGATGCCGCGAACCTGCAGCTTTGCATAGTTGAGCAAGGTCTGCTGAAGGCTGCCCTCGACGATTCGATACTGCTCTTCACCGACAGCACCGGTCTGACCCGCGGGAACGCGAGTGAAGAGCGAGCAGAACTGGTTGCCGGTCGTTGGCGAATCGTAGCAGCTGTTGATGATGCCCTGCGCCGATGGCGCGGTGATCACATTGTTGACCTTGATGTTGTAGTAATCGACCGACAGCGTCAGGCCCGGGATAAACCTGGGCTGGAGCAGCACGCCATAGGTGTAGGAATCCGACTTTTCGACGTCGAGTTGCGGATTGCCGCCGCTGACAATCTCCAGCGTCTGTGCGTAGACATAGTCGTAGGTGGTCGGAATGCCCGCCGCGGCGCAATTGCCGGCCCGGAACTGCGTGCCCCCCGCGACGTTTCGCGCCGAGCACGGATCTGTGACGGTGGCGAAGTTCTGCGATTGCGGCGAGTAGAGATCGGACAGGTTGGGCGCACGGACCGAGCGAGAATAGTTTCCGCGGAAACGGATCCCATCGATCGGCGTATAGGTCGCGTTGCCGCTATATGCGTAAACCGTGCCCGCCGAGCCCTTGTAATCCGACACGCGGCCCGAACCGCTCAGTGTCAGCTCGCGGATGAGCGTAATGTCCTTCAACAGCGGTATGCGGATTTCGCCATACGCTTCCTTGACCTCGAACGAGGTCGGGTCGAACTTTCCGATCGCGTTGTAGAAGGTGTAGCCTGACGAGACCAAGGGATCCTGCTCGTAGAAGGCCGTCTCGCGCCGGTATTCACCGCCGACCGAGAAGCCGATGTCGCCGCCGGGCAGGCTGAACAGCTGGCTCAGATCGCCGGAAACGAAGCCGTTGATGTCGAGCTGCGTGATCTTGCCACTCGAAACCGTGTCCTGAAGGACGTAGTTCTTGGCCGCCTGCGAGATATTCCCGGTGCCGAACGGATTGAGCGGCTGGCAGGCGGCGATATCCGCCGCCTGGACGGCTGCGTTTCCGGCGATGTCGCCGCCGAAGGACGCATCGGCGCGCGCCTGACCCGTACCCGGCAGCTGCGATCCGCAGATGATCTGGCCGTTTGCCGGATTGGTGACAGCGTCGAGGGCAAGCACCATGCGCTGCTGGTTCAGATTGCCCATGACCTTCGTCTTTTCGCGGAACTCGCCATAGTTCCCCGCAAGCTCATAGTGCCAGTCGTCGTTGAACGTGCCCCGGACACCGCCGACGAGGCGGTAGGTTTCACGACGCGCGGCTTCGGTACGGACGCCCAGATCGGTGAGGTTCTTGCGCAGGATGAAGCGGAAGGACCCGTTGTTGATCGCGGTGATGTTCGCGGCCGTGAGCGGTGCGTTGGTGGTCGGATTGATGCCGCTTGCGAGGATCTGCGCAGCGATGGTGTTGCGCGCATCGGCCGACAGATAGGGGTTATCAAGTCGCGGACGCTCGTAGAGAAGGTCCAGCGTTTGGCCGGTGAAGAAGGCCGGTCCCGAGCTCCCCTGTCCGACCGAATCGGTGCGCGAATACTTGGCCTCGATGAACGGGACGAAGGCGTCCGATACCTCGAAATGGCCGATGAGATTGGCCGAGTACCGGTTAAGTTCTGGCAGGATCTGAATCAGCTGCCCTTCACGGCGCGTGTCGCCATTGCCGCTCAGATAGGATCCGGCCGGTACCGCGCTGGCGCGGAACGGGTTGGTGGCACTGCCCGTGCCGGCCGTTGCGGCAAGGCCGACACGCGAGCCGGTTTGCTGCGCCAGGGCGCCGGACGACTGGAACAGGAAGTTGCACGAGAAGGGGCGTCCGGCATTGTTGAACGTCGCCGTCGGCGTGTTGTCGCGCCCGCACGCGCCGGTCGGGCTTGCAAAGGCGACAAGACCGCCGGCCGAGATCGTTGCCGACCGGATATCGCGGAAGAACACCGAATCCGGAATGCCGTCATAGTTCAGGTTCGTCTGACCGGTAGCGACGCCCGCGGAGTCGGAATCGGTTGCGATGAAGCCGTTGGCCTGGCGCAGATAGTCGCGCTGCGACGCGTAGAGCGCATTCTGCCGCGAATATTCCAGATTGACCGCGAGGTTGCCGCGACCGTCGGCGAAATTCTTGCCCGCCAGGACGCTGCCGAAATAGGATCCTGCATCGCCGCGCTCGCTGATCGCACCCTGGCCGCGGACCTGCAGACCCTCGTAATTGTCCTTCAGGATGAAGTTGACGACGCCGGCCAGCGCGTCCGATCCGTAGACGCCCGAATTACCGCCCGTCACAAGATCGACGGACTGGATCAGGTCAGTCGGGATCGTGTTGGTGTCGACCGATACGGCGTTGTTGAGGATGTCGGACCCGACATGCCGGCGACCGTTGACGAGCACGAGCGTGCGCTGCGTTCCAAGGCCGCGCAGATCGAGCAGGTTGAGGCCGGCCGTGCCGAGGAAGCGGGTCGAGTTCGCCTGGCTATAGGTGCTCTGGAGCTGCGGCAGATCGTTCAGGACGTCGCCGATCGACGTCTTGGCGGTCGTCGTCAGTTCGACCGCACTGATCGTGCTGACGGGAACCGCGGATTCGCCGTTCGGGCTGGCGATGCGCGACCCGGTGACGAGGATCTCGTCGTTCGCGGGCTGTGACGCTTCGCGCTGGGGTGCTTCCGCAACAGGTGCGACCTGATCCGGTGCGGTTTGTGCCAGCGCAGTGCCGGGCAGTGCCGCAAGCGCGCCGACGATCGCCGTCGCGCCCAGAAAGCGAGAAAATTTCATAAAACCCCTTTGCGTTGGCATTTATGCCCTATTCGATGGCGAGAGGGTGACGCCATGCGATTGGCCGCGCAATTGGTTTATTGCTGCAGCATGAACGGAAGTCCGAGTTTTCACAAAACTGTAGCGTTCACGCAACAATTCGACACATCCCCTTCCATATTCCATGTTGTGAACTCGAAGAGGCGAGGTGGCGTTATCACCGCAGCGAGGCGATAGCGGCCGCGTCGTTGTCAACGAGGCTCACAGCTTCCGCCGTGCGATCGCAAACCATAGGGTCTAAACCAAAATACACCCAAGCGGCCTTGCGGAGGTTTTTAACAACAAACATAGATTATAAATCGACATATTGTGACAAATATGTTGCATTCTTACAACGCGTGCGGCGCCAAATGACAATTCCGTCATGTAAGGGTCGATCTTCGTCTGATGTCTCCCTAGAAAATCACGTGTTCACAGGGGGATATAACTAATGCGATGCAATCTGCTCGTTCGCGTATCCGCGCTTGCCGTCTTGGCCGCGGGATTTTCCGGCAACGCCTATTCACAAACCTCGACCACCCCTGAATGCACGCCCGGCCAGGAGCGTCTCGCCGATGGGTCGCTGTGCGCGCCGGTCGCGGGCGAGCCGGCGGTGGGCGCCGATGGCGCAACGCGGCGCGAGTCCGCCCCCGAAGAGATCACCGTCACCGGATCGCGTATCCGGCTGCCGAACGTCGAAGGCACCGTGCCGATCACGGTGATCAACAATCAGTATCTGTCCAATCGCGGCCTGACCAATGCCGCCGATGCGCTGAACGAGACGCCGGGCATTCGCGGCAGCATCACGCCAGCGGGCGCGCAGGGTTCGTTTGGCCAAGGCGTCAATTTTATCAACGGACTTGGTCTGGGTTCGAACCGGACGCTCACGCTGATCAACGGCCGCCGCTCGGTATCGTCCAACGTGACGACGATCTTCAACCAGGGCGGCGCGGGGACGCAGGTCGACGTCAACGTCATTCCGACGCTGTTGCTCGACCGTATCGAACAGACCTCGACGGTCGGGGCGACCACCTATGGTTCGGACGCGATTGCCTCGACGGTCAATTTCATTCTCGACACCCGCCTGAAGGGCGTCCGCTACACCGCATTGAGCGGTGTCACGGAAGAAGGCGACGCATTCCGTTACAACTTGGCGCTGGCGGGTGGCTTCGACTTTGACGATGGCCGCGGTAACATCACGCTGGCCTATACGCGCGACTATCAAAAGGGTTTGCTGTACAATTCACGGGGATTTCTGCGCGACAATATCGGATCGGCCGACAATCCCTCGACAGCGCAGTCCGCACAGCTCGGCCGCCCTGCTGGTACGACCGCCGCAAATGACGGCCGGGTGAATACGGGAATCGGTTTCAATGATTCCGGAACTGACGGATTTCCCGGATCGATCCTGGTACGCGACCGGACGTTGCCGTTGCTGACCGGTGGAGGTCTGATCACGTCGGCCTTCGCCAACGCGAACGGGACCGGCTCAGTCGCGGCGGCAGTGCAGAATTATCAGTTCGACCGCAGCGGCAATCTCGTGCCCTTCAACCGGGGTATCCGGTTCGTGAGCGTCCAGCAGGGCAGCGGCGGCGACGGGTTCCGCTTCAACGATTATTCGCAGATCACCAGCGATCTGCGGCGCAACGTGTTCAACGGCTTTGCCGGTTACGACTTTTCCGATGCGTTCAAGGTCTTCATCGAGGCAACCTATTTCCAGTCGCGCGGTGACGAACTGGTTCAGCAGCCGACCTTCAACAGCAGCCTGTTCGGCGGTCTCAGCGGCGCGCTGACGTTCACGACGGCAAGCCCGTTCCTGACGGATCAGGCGCGCGCGCAGCTGACGGCGCTCGGCGTCCAGCGGTTCCAGGTCTCGCGTGCGTCGCTCGATCTGGCCGACCTGACGGGCTTCTCGACCAACAAGCAATATCGTGCCGTCGCCGGCGTCCGCGGCGATTTCAATGTTGGTGGCCGTCGTTTCAACTATGAAGCCAGCAGCAACATCGGTCGGGTCGATATTCGCGATACCCGACAGGACATCAACGCCCAGCGGTTCATCAATGCGGTGAACGTCACGCGGAACGCCGCGGGGCAGATCGTGTGCACGGCAACCCCGTTGGTGCAGGCCGCACCTGGCGGTACGCCAGTCGCAGACGCCGCCTGCGTGCCGCTCAACCTGTTGGGTGAAGGTCTTTCGAGCCCGGAGGCACGGTCGTACATCGTATCCGAGAACATCACGAGGAGCCGGCTCGAACAGATCGTTTACAACGTCAATGTCGGCGGCAGCCCGTTCGATCTGTTCGGCAACGAGACCGGCTTCAACCTTGGTTATGAGCATCGCGAGGAGCGCGGCAGCTTCACCCCCAGCACCTTCGAGCAACTGGGGCAGGGGCGTGCTGTAGCCATTCTTCCGGTCGCGGGACGATACAATGTTGACGAGGTGTTCGGCGAAGTCATCCTTCCGATCGTCACGGCGCAGAACGGGTTGTCGTTCCTGCATTCGCTTCAGCTGAATGCCAGCGGCCGTCACGTCAACAACACCGTCAATGGCGGTTTCACGGCCTATGCAGGCGGCGTGTCGTTCGCGCCGATCCGGGATATCGCGCTGCGCGGCAATTATACCAAGTCGTTCCGAGCACCCGCCATCACCGAGCTGTTCTCCCCCGTTGCGAACGTGTTCACCACGGTTCCCGACCTGTGTTCGCCCGCCAACATCAATGCCGGTGCCGCGCCCGAAAACCGTGCCCGCAACTGCGCGGCCTTCCTGTCGGCATTCCCGAATGCCACGCCACTGGATGCCGCAGCCGCCACCGTCCCGGGACGCAACGGGGGCAATGTCGGGCTTGCGAATGAAGTAGCGAAGAGCTTCACCTACGGTGTCGTTCTACAGCCGCGTTTCATTCCCAACCTGACGCTGACGGTCGATTATGTGAACATCAAGATCTCGGATCCAATTGCCAGCCTGACGGTCGCGCAGATCGCATCGGCGTGTTTCGACAATTCGACGTTCAACGCCGCCGATCCGGCGAACGGCAATGCGTTCTGCTCACAGATCCGACGCTATGCACAGGGACAAGGCGGCGCATCGGCGAACGGTGGCAACAATGGCGGCCAGGTGGTCAACGACCCCCTAAACCCGGGTGTCGGAAGTGGTTTCGTCAACGGAAACAAGATCAAGTTCGAAGGGATCCAGTCCGAACTCACCTATAATCGTTCGCTGTCGGGTCTGGGCATTCCTGGCTCGGTCGGGATGCGGGGAAATCTGTTCGTCTCGCTGAAGCGCATCAACGACATCACCGGCGTTGCACCCGTGCGGACCGACGGAACGCTGGGCGATCCGACGTTTCAGGGCCAGTACAACCTCTCCTATTTCCATGACGACTTCGGCATCTCGACCTCGTTCAACTATACCGGCGAGCAGCTCTTCTCCCGTGTCAGCCGTGGGGCCGATATTCGGGAAATCGACAAGCTGAAGGATTTCGTGACGGTCAATCCAAGCGTCTACATCAACGCGAGCGACCGTTTCCGGGTTACCTTTGCCGTGACCAATCTTTTCAACAGGGTCGGCGAAAAGTATAACGGGATCATCATCCCGGCCAGCTATAGTGATCTGATCGGTCGCCGGTTCGCGGTGAGCGTTGCCGGTAAGTTCTGACCGAGCGATAATATGAAAAAGGGGGCCGCTCGTCTTACCGAGCGGCCCCCTTTATTCGTTTGAGGCTTATAAGTGCGGCAACGGCAGTCTCACCGTTCGAGGCACATGGCGATCCCCATGCCGCCGCCGATGCAGAGCGTCGCCAGCCCCTTGCTCGCGTCACGCTTCTCCATTTCGTAGATCAGTGTCGTCAGCACGCGCGCGCCGCTGGCGCCGATGGGGTGGCCGATCGCGATCGCGCCGCCATTGACGTTGACCTTGTCGGCATCCCAGCCGAGCTCCTTGCCGACCGACAACGCCTGGGCGGCAAACGCCTCGTTCGCCTCGATCAGGTCGAGATCGGCGATCGTCCAGCCGGCCTTTTCCAGCGCACGGCGCGTGGCGGGGACGGGGCCGATGCCCATGATCGACGGATCGACGCCGGCCGAGGCCCAGCTGCGGATGGTCGCGAGCACCGGACTGCCGCGGCGCTCGGCCTCGTCGCGGCGCATCAGCACCAGCGCGGCCGCGCCGTCGTTGAGGCCGCTCGCATTCGCCGCGGTGACGGTGCCGTCCTTCTTGAACGCCGGCCGGACGCCCGACACGCTCTCGATCGTCGCGCCCGCGCGGATATATTCGTCGTCGCTGACGATCGTGTCGCCCTTGCGGCCCTTGATCGTTACCACGGCGATCTCGTCCTTGAACCGGCCCGATCCGCGGGCCGCCTCCGCCTTGTTCTGCGAGCCGACCGAGAAGGCGTCCTGTTCGCTGCGCGTAACCTGATATTGCTCGGCGAGATTTTCGGCGGTGATGCCCATGTGATAGCCGTTGAACACGTCGGTCAGGCCATCGCTGACCATCGTGTCGACGAGGCTGAGAGTGCCCATCTTCTGGCCGCCGCGGATCGACTGGGCGTGCGCCGACAGCGACATGGATTCCTGCCCGCCCGCAACGACGATCGTCGCGTCGCCGGTCTGGATCGCCTGACACGCCAGCGCGACCGCGCGCAGCCCGGAGCCGCAGACCTGATTGACGCCCCAGGCGGGGACTTCTTTGGGAACGCCCGCCGCCATCGACGCCTGACGCGCGGGGTTCTGCCCCTGCGCCGCGGTCAGTACCTGGCCGAGGATCACTTCCGAAACATCGGCACCGTCGACACCCGCCTGCGCGAGTGCCGCCTCGATCGCGGTCCGGCCGAGCTCATGCGCGGGGACGGTGGCGAAGGCGCCGAGGAAGCTGCCGACCGGCGTGCGCTTGGCGGCGGTGATGACGATGTCGCTGGGGTGGGTGGCGGTCATGACGGGTCCTCTCGTTTCGAGGATGCAATACGCTAGCCAAGCGAATCTATCCAGTTCGCGAGCGGCTCCCAGAGCTGGTCGCGGGCACGGCTGCCGACGATCATGCCGACATGGCCGGCATCGACGTCGCGCCGGTCCGCCAGCCCGATCGCGGTGGCGGCGGGCACGATCCGGTCGTTGCGCGCGACGAACTCGACCGCGGGGCAGGACAACGCCCGCGGGGCGATCGCGCGACCGGCAATCCGCCAAAGACCGCGTCCGGGGAGGTCCCGGGCGATCATGTCCCCGAACAGCGCGGCGGCGGCAGCGGCTGGGAGCGGCGCACCCGCATTCGCCCAGTCCTCCAGCCTGACGAACGCGCGCGCGCCGGGGCTGGTCGGATCGCGATCGGCGAACGTCTCGTATTTCGCGATCGTCTGCGCGGGCGCGAGCTGCCAGAATCCACTTTGCAGCACTTCCATCGGCAACAGCCCCGTTTGGCGCGCAAACGGCGCGGCGGCGCGCCACAGTTGCGCCATCTCGGCACGCGCGGTCTCGCCATAGCCGGCGAAATGCCAGGGTGCGGCGATCGTCGCCAGCCCCGCCACCCGCGTCAAGGCGGCAGCGGCGATGGCGAGGGTGCCGCCCAGACAATAGCCCACCAGGATCGGCGGTTCGGCAAATCCGTGCAGCAGGGGCAGGAGGATGCGCGCGACATGCGCGTCGAGGTCGAGGTCCCTGTCCTCGGGTCCCGGCGATCCCCAATCGAGCAGGTAGGCATGGTATCCCCGCGTGGCCAGCCACCGCATCAGCGACGTGTCCGCGGAAAGGTCTAGGATCGTCGCCGGGTTGATCAGCGAGGGTATGACGATGACCGCCGGCTTGCCCGTAGTGCCACCGCCATAGTCGCGCAGGATCGCCCGGCCGGCCGACGCGCGGATGGGGCGGGGTGGCAGGGGCAGGTCCCGGGGCGCGGCCTGATAGCGGTCAAGCCCGGCCAGCGCCCGCGCGCGGCGGTCGGGCGATGCTGCGGTTTCGTTGCGCAACATGGCGAGGAACAGCGGCAACGGCCGTGGACCATGTTGCGGCGCAATGTCAAAGCGCGTAGCGTTTGCCCCGGTCACGTGGAGGGGCTGCATATGAAGAAGCAAAGCACGGTCGACGGGCTTGTCATCATCAAGAAGTACGCCAACAGGCGGCTTTATAATACCGAAACATCATCCTACATCACGCTCGATCATCTCGCGACGATGACTCGCGAGGGCCGTGACTTCAAGGTCGTCGATGCGAAGACCGAAGAGGATATCACGCACAACGTCCTCACCCAGATCATCATGGAGGAGGAAAGCCGCGGCGAGACAATGCTGCCGGTCAATTTCCTGCGCCAGCTGATCTCGATGTATGGCGATTCGATGCAGAAGATGGTGCCCGGCTATCTCGAGGCATCGATGGACAGCTTCCGCCGCAATCAGGAACAGTTCAAGACCGCGGTCGAGGGGGCGTTTGCCCATTCGCCCTTCGCCGACATTGCCAAGCGTAATCTGGCGATGTTCGACGTCGCCGCGCAGGCCTTTGCCCCCGGCAATGCTGCGGGTGCAGCATCCCCCGCACCAGCAGCCGCCAGGCCGGTGGCGACGAAGGACGAGGAGATCGCTGCGCTTCGCACCGAACTCGCCAGTCTTCAGGACAAGGTGGAAAAGCTCGGGAGCTGACATGGCACCGTTGCTGTGGACGGCGAGCGGCGGCTTCGCGGCGCTGGCGATCGCATCGGGTCTGGGCGCCCGCCGTCGCCATCGGCGGCGCGATCCCGACGCGGTTGGCTGGGTCGACTGGCCGACCGTTCAGATGTTCTCGCTGATCGGGCTGGCGGTGACGATCGGGCTGGCGTTCAAGACCTAGCTGGCGGAACGGCGGCCGAGCCGCGGCCTCGACGTTCGACTCTGCGCCGGTTACTATCCGCGCCAACCGTCAGGAGGGCAGGGCATGGACACGCTGGTGAGCACCGAATGGTTGGCGAACGCGCTCGAGACCAGCGTCCCGGGCGCTGGCGATCTCAGGGTCGTCGACGCAACCTATGCCGAAGGTCGCGACGCCGCGGCGGACTATGCGGCGGCGCATATTCCCGGCGCTGTATTCATGAACCTCGCCGAGCTTCGCGACACCGACAGCGACCTGCCCAACATGCTGCCGTCGCCTGCCAAGTTCGCCAGCCGGATGCAGTCGCTCGGGCTCGGCGACGGCAGCCGCATCGTGCTGTACGACAGCTCGCCTTGGCGCACGGCGGCGCGCGCCTGGTGGATGCTGCGGACCTTTGGTGCGCACAATGTCGCGATCCTCGACGGCGGTCTGGCCAAATGGCAGGCCGAAGGGCGTGAGACGGAGTCGGGCAAACAGGCGGTGCGGCATCGCCACTTCACCATCTGGGCCGACGACAAGGCTGTTCGCACGAAGGACCAGATGACCGCGAACCTGTCGAGCGGCGCCGAGCAGGTCGTCGATGCACGCTCCGCCGCCCGGTTCACCGGTGCCGAGGCGGACCCGCGACCTGGCACCGCATCGGGGCATATCCCCGGATCCAAATCACTGCCCTATGCCACGCTGTTCAACGCGGACGGCACGTGGAAGACCGGCGACGCGCTGCGATCGGCATTCGAAGGCGCGGGCATTGATCTCGCCAGGCCGATCGTGACGACCTGTGGATCGGGAATCACCGCGGCGGTGCTGGCGTTCGGCGCACATCTGCTTGGCAACGAAGCCGCGCTGTACGACGGCAGCTGGTCGGAATGGGGCGGTGATCCGTCGACTCCGAAGGCAATGGGCGCGAAGGCGACAGGAACGCAATGACCGAAACGACAAGGCCGGTTGGCGACGCCACCAAGGTGGTGCTCGCCGGGCGTCGCGCGGAATGGACTCGTGGTGTCGGGGAAGGGGCGATCGTCAGTCCGCCGGTCTGGCGGGCGTCGACGATCCTGTATGACTCCGTCGGCCATCTCCGCGACAGCGCGACCCGCGATACGCATCACCGGCTGTTCTACGGTCGCAAGGGCACGCCGACGCAGTGGAGCCTTGCGGATGCGCTGACCACGCTCGAACCCGGGGCGGAGGGCACGTTCCTTTATGGATCGGGCGTTGCGGCGATCGCCGCGGCCTTGCTCTCGGTGCTGTCGCCGGGCGACGAACTGCTGCTGGTCGACAGCGCCTATGACCCGACGCGCGGGATGGCGAACGGCCTGCTCAAGCGGTTCGGCATCACGACCCGCTTCTACGACCCGCTGATCGGTGCGGGGATCGCCGACCTGATCGGCGAGAAGACCCGCGCGATCTTCATGGAAAGTCCCGGCTCGCTCAGCTTCGAGGTGCAGGATATCCCCGCCATCGTCGCGGCCGCGCGCGCGCGCGGCGTGACGACCCTGCTCGACAATACCTGGGCAACGCCGCTGTTCTTTCCGGCGATCGGCCACGGCGTCGATCTGACGATCCTGGCGTGCACCAAATATGTCGTCGGCCATTCGGACGCGATGCTCGGATCGGTGACGGCAGGGCCCGGCCATTTCAAGGCGCTGCGCGAGACGAGCTTTCAGCTGGGGCAGATCGCCAGTCCCGACGACTGCTGGCTCGGCAGTCGCGGGCTGCGCACGATGGCGGTCCGGCTGGCCCAGCACCAGTCGAGCGCGCTGGCGATCGCGCAGTGGTTGGAGGCGCGTCCGGAGGTGGCGCAGGTGCTGCATCCGGCCCTGCCTGGCTGCCCGGGGCACGACCTGTTCGTGCGCGATTTCAAAGGATCGAGCGGGCTGTTCTCGTTCGTGCTGGACCGCGGTGACGAGGCGTCGCGGGCCGCGCTGATCGACACGCTCGAGCTGTTCGGGATCGGCTATAGCTGGGGCGGGTTCGAAAGCCTGGCGCTACCGGTCGATCCGCACCGCTATCGCAGTGTCACCCGCCGCGAGGTCGCCGGGCCGATGATCCGCCTTCAGATCGGGCTCGAGGATCCGGCGGACCTGATCGCCGATCTCGACGCGGGGCTTGCTGCCTTTCAGGCGGTGCGCGGCTAGCGACCTTGCTCGCCGGACGTGAGCGGGTACAGCGTGGCGGTCATGCAGACAGAACCGCCCGACGCTGAAGGCCCGGTCTTCGATACGGCGTTTCAGGCCAGGCTCGACCTGCTGTTCCGCTGGCGCCGCGATGTCCGCCGGTTCCGGCGCGACGCGCTGCCCGCGGGCGCAGTCGACGCGATGCTCGCGATCGCCGACGCCGCGCCGTCGGTCGGGCTCAGCCAGCCTTGGCGGTTCGTCACGATCGATGACCCCGCGCGACGCGACGCGATCCGCGCGGACTTTACCGCCTGCAACGCCGCCGCGCTGGCCGGGCAAGACGAGGCGCGTGCCGCACTCTACGCCCGGTTGAAGCTCGCCGGGCTGGAGCAGGCGCCCGTCCACATCGCGGTGTTCGTCGAACCCGATCCTAGCCAGGGTCATGGTCTGGGGCGTCAGACCATGCCGGAAAGCGTCGCCTATTCCGCCGTGATCGCGATCCACACATTGTGGCTGGCGGCGCGCGCGCAGGGGATCGGGCTCGGCTGGGTCTCGATCCTCGACCCCGTGCGGATCGCGCACATCGCGGGCGTGCCGGAGGGATGGCGGTTTGTCGGCTATCTCTGCCTCGGTTATCCCGAAAGCGACGCGGACATGCCCGAATTGGCGCGCGAGGGCTGGGAAGCGCCGCGTCGCACGCCGATCCTGCGTCGATAGGCCGGCGCGCGCCCGAGCGTTGCGACCGAGACGGTGTGGCCGGTGCGCAACATCCATGGCGTCAACACCGCGCCTGGCGCAATAATCGCTTGTGCACTGCATCAACGACTGTCATTCATTTGTCACCGCAGGAAAGACCGCGCTCGGAGGCCATGCCTCGATAGATGCGGCGTCCGCGGGTGCAGGCGGGGACATCGAATTTCCAGTTTCGAAAGGGAAACGATGCGCTTCTCCACTATCCTCTTCGGCGGCCTCGCGCTGGCTGCCGCACCCCCTGCGTTCGCGCAGGATACGGCGCCACCCAAGGACGTCACGGTCAGCGGATCGGTCGGACTTGTCAGCGACTATCGCTTTCGCGGCGTGTCGCAGTCGGACGAAAATCTCGCGGTCCAGGGCGGCATCACGATCGCGCACAAGAGCGGCGTCTATATCGGCACCTGGGGATCGAACCTCGCCGGCTGGGGCACGTTCGGCGGCGCCAACATGGAGCTCGACCTGATTGCCGGGTACAAGCTTCCCGTCGGTGGCGGCACGCTCGACGTCGGCGCGACGTGGTACATGTACCCGTCGGGCTTCGACAATACCGACTTCATCGAGCCCTATGCCAAGCTCTCGGGCACCGCCGGCCCGGTCGCGCTGACCGCGGGCGTCGCCTATGCGCCCAAGCAGCAGGCACTGGGCCCCTGGTATTCGAACGGCACCTCGGCCGCCAACGGGGTCTATGACCGCGTCAACGCCAAGGATTCGAACCTCTACCTGTGGGGCGATGTCAGCAGCGGCATTCCCGATACCGGCCTGACCGTAAAGGCGCATGTCGGCTATTCGAATGGCAACAAGGGGCTCGGGCCATTCGCCACCAGCGTGTCGCCGACGGGGGAATATTTCGACTGGCTGGTGGGTGCCGATTACGTGATTCCAGGCACGCCGCTGACCTTGGGCGTCGCCTATGTCGATACCGACATCAGCAAGGCGGAGTCGGCGTATCTCCAGCCGAGCTTCAGCCGTGGGCAGGACGGCGTCGGTTCGATCGCCAACGGGAAGGTGCTGGCGTCGCTGACCGCCGCGTTCTGACGTAGCGCGGGTGCTGTCGTCGTCCTGGCGTTCGGCTGGGATGGCGGGAGCGCGCGGTTGCGGCATTTTGCACGGTCGCTTCCTGCCTCCCTCTCGTCACCCCAGCGGAAGCTGGGGTATCCTACGGAGCAGGGGCGGGCGGGGTGGCCATCGACCGAACACGAAAAAGGGCGGCCCCCCTGCGGGAGCCGCCCTTTTTCACGTCTTGCAGCAACCGCTCAGTTGGCGGTTGCGCGCGCATCCTGGCCGTCGCCTTCGGGGGCGGCGACGATGTCGCGCGTGGTCGAGCCCTTGTCGATCACGGTCGTGCCGGGATCGCCTGCGCTCGACCGGATGCCGGGATCGGCGGCGCTGGGGCCAGCTTCGCTCAGCACGCCGGCTTCGGCAGGGCTGCGCGCGGCGGTGCCGCCGAACAGCGCGTCGAGCGTCTGTGCGTTCGCGGCGGTATCCTGCGGCCGTGCAGCACCCGGCTGCGGCGGGACCAGCGCGAAATCGGGGGGGATCACCAGCGGAGCCTGGCGGGCGACGGCGAACTCGTCGGGTCGCGCACGATCGAGGCTCTTGCCGGCGCCACAGCCGGACAGCAACGCGACGCTCGCCAGACCGGCAGCCAGGGGCACAAACTTACGCATGGGAATTCTCCACAGGGGGCTTCTCGCGCACGAGCAGCGCCCGGACAAGCAGGACGAGCACGCCGACAGTAATCGCTGCATCCGCGACATTGAAGACCAAAAACGGGCGCCACTCGCCGATATGCAGGTCGGCAAAATCGACGACATAACCGAGCCGGATCCGGTCGAGGATATTGCCGACCGCACCGCCGAGCACGAAGCCCAGCGCGATCTGATCTGCCCGGTTCTTTTCGCGCGTCATCCAGATTGCGACCCCGACCGAGATCGCCCCCGTCAGCAGCACCAGCGCCCAGCGCGTCAGATGGCCATCGGCGGGCAGCAACCCGAGCGAGATGCCGATATTGGGCACGAAGCGCAGGTCGAAGAACGACGTGATCGTCTGCGCATCGCCGAGCGAATCGATCCCGAGCGGACGCGTCACCGCCCATTTGCTGAGCTGGTCGGCGAGGAACAGCGCGATCGCCGCCCCGAAGCCGGCCTTTGGCAGATTACGCATGCGCCACCACCTCTTCGCACCGGTCGCAAAGCTCGCCGTCGGTGGTCACCTCGGGGAGGTGGCGCCAGCAGCGGCCGCATTTGTGGAAGTCGGTGCGCGTCACGGTGACCGCATCGCCCGGCGTGACCTTGGCGACGATGAACGCCTCGGCCAGAGCGTCGGCGTCGAGCAGCATCGATGGGACGGTGATCTCGGCCTCGAGGCTGGACCGCACGGTCTTCTCGCGGCGCAACGGCTCGATCGCCTCGGTGACGGCGACGCGCAGCGCGCGGATCTCCTGCCACTTGGCGCCGACCACGTCGTCCGCGTCGAGCGACGGCAGCGACGGCCATTCGAGATAGTGGACCGAACTGTCGTCGCTCGGGAAGCGCGACTGCCAGACTTCCTCCGCGGTGAAGCACAGCACCGGCGCGGCGTAGCGGACCAGCGCGTGGAACAGCACGTCGAGGACGGTGCGGTACGCGCGGCGCTTCACGTCGCCGGGCGCGTCGCAATAGAGCGAGTCCTTGCGGATATCGAAGAAGAACGCCGACAGGTCCTCGTTCGCGAAGTCGGTCAGCAGCCGCGTGTAGCGGTTGAACTCATAGCCTTCGGCCGCCTGGCGCAGTTCGGTGTCGATCATGCCGAGACGGTGGAGCACATAGCGCTCGAGCTCGGGCATGTCGGACACCGCGACGCGTTCCGACTCGTCGAAGCCTTCGAGCGCACCGAGCATGTAGCGGAACGTGTTGCGCAGCTTGCGGTAGGAATCCGACGCGGTGGCGAGCACCTCCTTGCCGATCTTCACGTCGTCGAAATAGTCAGTCGAGGCGACCCACATGCGCAGGATGTCCGCGCCGCTCTCGCCGATGATCTTGAGCGGATCGACGACGTTACCGAGGCTCTTCGACATCTTGCGGCCCTGGCCGTCGAGCGCGAAGCCGTGGGTGAGGACCGCGTCATAGGGTGCGCGACCGCGCGTGCCGCAGCTTTCGAGCAAGCTCGACTGGAACCAGCCGCGATGCTGGTCCGACCCTTCGAGGTACAGGTTGGCGCGGGTGCCTTCGCCGTAGCGCGCTTCGACCGTGAAGACGTGTGTGCAGCCCGAATCGAACCAGACGTCGAGGATGTCCTTCACGATCTCATAGTCGGCGAGCGCATAGTCGGGGCCGAGCAGCGCCTGGTGGCCGTCGGCGTACCACGCATCCGCGCCGTTCTGGCGGAAGGCTTCGACGATGCGCGCGTTGACCGCGGGGTCGTTCAGATACTGGCCGGTGGCGCGGTTGACGAACAACGCGATGGGGACGCCCCAAGCGCGCTGGCGCGAGATGACCCAGTCGGGGCGACCCTGCACCATCGACGTGATCCGGTTTTCCGAGCGCGCAGGGATCCAGGTGGTCGCGGCGATCGCGTCGAGCGCGATTTCGCGGAGGGTTGCGCGGTTACTCGACCCAGCCCCTTCGACTTCGCTCAGGGCGAACGGGGGTGCGGCCGAATCCCCAACCCCGTTCGTGCTGAGCGAAGTCGAAGCACCCTGGATCCCGACCGACGTCGCCGCATCCATCGGGATGAACCATTGCGGCGTAGCGCGGAAGATCACCTTGGCCTTGGAACGCCACGAATGCGGGTAGCTGTGCTTGAAGTCGTCGCTCGCCGCGAGCAGCGCGCCGGTCGCGCGCAGGTCGGTGCAGATCGGGCCGTCGGCGGCCACGAACTTCTTGTTGATGACGGACCCTTGCCCGCCCAGCCAGGCCCAGTCTGCGCGATACATGCCTGCGCCGTCGACCGCGAAGACCGGATCGATGCCGTATTGCTTGCAGAGCTCGAAATCGTCCTCGCCGTGATCCGGCGCCATGTGGACGAGCCCGGTGCCCGCGTCGGTCGTGACGAAGTCGCCGGGGAGGAACGGGCGGGGCTTTGCAAAGAAGCCGCCGAGTGCGTGCATCGGGTGGCGTACTACAGTGCCCTCCAGATCCCTACCGAATGCAAAAGCACTGCTGATGACTTCCGGCTTATCGTCGCCAGCGCGGGTCTTGCTAAGGCGGTGGAGAAACTCATTTACGAGCTTCTGTGCGACTAAATACTTCCGATCGTGCTTCTCTTCGTAGAGCAGCACGTATTGAATCTCAGGACCATAAGCGAGGGCTTGATTAACAGGGATCGTCCACGGGGTCGTCGTCCAGATGACTGCATAAGCGCCAATCATGCCAGGCAGCGGCGCGTCGACGATCTCGAAGGCAACGTCGATCTGCGTCGAGACGATGTCCTCATACTCCACCTCGGCCTCGGCGAGCGCGGTCTTCTCGACCGGCGACCACATCACGGGTTTCGCACCGCGGTAGAGCTGGCCGCTTTCGGCGAATTTGAGCAGTTCGCCGACGATCGTCGCCTCGGCATCGTATTTCATCGTCAGGTACGGATCGGCCCAGTCGCCCATCACGCCGAGCCGCTCGAACTCGCCCTTCTGCACGTCGACCCATTTTTCGGCATAGGCGCGGCATTCGGCGCGGAACTGGTCGACGGGGACGTCGTCCTTGTTCAGCTTCTTCGCGCGATACGCTTCCTCAACCTTCCACTCGATCGGCAGGCCGTGGCAGTCCCAGCCGGGGACATAGGGCGCGTCCTTGCCCATCAGCGATTGCGAGCGGACGATGATATCCTTCAGGACCTTGTTCATCGCATGGCCCATGTGAATGTCGCCGTTCGCGTACGGGGGGCCGTCGTGCAGGATGAACCGCTCGCGCCCGAGCCGCTGTTCGCGCAGCCGGTCGTAGATGCCGAGCTTCGCCCAGCGCTCTAGAATCGCCGGCTCCTTGGCGGCGAGACCGGCCTTCATCGGGAAGTCGGTCTTCGGCAGGAAGACGGTGTCGCGATAATCGCGCGCGGCGGGGGCGGGTGCGTCGGTCATAGGTGGGGCGGGCTGTAGCCGAGCCGGGGGCCCGTTGCCATCCCCCCTCCCGCACGCACCGGCGCCGCCGCGGTTAGCCGAGAATGGTGCGCGCGCGGTCGCAGTCGATGTCCATCTGCGCGATCAGCGCGTCGAGGCTGTCGAACTTCGCCTCGGGGCGCAGATAGTCGATCAGCGCGACCTCGATCGTCTGCCCGTACAGGTTCTCGGCGAAATCGAAGAAATGCGGCTCGAGCAGTTCCTTCGGCGGATCGAAGCTCGGGCGGATGCCGAGGTTCGCCGCGCCCTTCAGCACGCGGCCGTCCTCCAGCCGGCCGGTCACCGCGTAAATCCCGTAGGCGGGGCGCAGATAGTTACCCATGTCGAGATTGGCGGTCGGATAGCCGATCGTGCGGCCGAGCTTGTCGCCATGCTGCACCACGCCCTCGATCGCGAACGGACGCGTCAGCAGCCGAGTTGCGGTCGCGATGTCGCCGGCACGCAGCGCCTCGCGGATCCGGGTCGAGGACACCGTCTCGCCATCCAGCGCAACCGCGCCGACGGTTTCCGCCCGGAAGCCGTGGACCGGGCCGCGCGCGGCGAGCGTGTGGACCGTGCCGCTCTTGGCGTGGCCGAAGGTGAAGTCCTCGCCCGTCACCACGCCGCCGATCCGCAGATTGCGTTCGAGCCGGTCGGCGACGAACTGCTCGGCGGTCAGCGCAGCGAGATCGCCGTCGAAATGGAACACCACCATCGCATCGGCGCCAGCGTCTGCGAACAGCCGTTCGCGCTGGTCGAGCGTGGTGAGGCGGAAGGGGGGCGTATCGGGGCGGAAATGGCGGACCGGATGCGGATCGAACGTCGCCACCAGCGCGGGGCGACCCTCCGCCTTGGCCCACGCGATCGCGCGCGCGACCACCGCCTGGTGACCGAGATGGAATCCGTCGAAATTACCCAGCGCCACGATCCCGTTCGCCAGATGCGAAGGGATGGATGCGCCACCGTCGAGCCGTTGCATGCACGGGTCAGTACCCAGACGCCGCGGATGACGATAGTCCTTCCGTGTCGTTGTCTCCCGCGCCTCCTTGTTGTCCCGCGAAGGCGGGAGTCCAGTCCGAGCTCCCGCCGTCGCCGGGGAACAGTCTTTACCGGCGAGTGAGGGTGACGAAGCTGTAGGGTGGACGCTGTTTTTCGCCCGGGTGATCTTCGCGGGCGATCTCGTGCCAGCCGTCAAACGCGGGGACGATGGCGTCGCCTTCGGGTTCGTCATGGACTTCGGTGAGCTCGATCCGGTCCGCATGGGGGAGCAGCTGCGCATAGATCTGCGCGCCGCCGATGACCGCGACGTCGTCCCCGGCCATCGCGAGCGCCTCGTCGATCGAATGCGCCACTTCCGCGCCGTCGGCGTGCCAGTGACCGCGGGTGAGGACGATGTGGCGGCGGCCGGGGAGGGGGCTCGGAAAGCTCTCGAACGTCTTCCGGCCCATCACCATCGGCTTGCCCATCGTCAGCGCCTTGAAGCGCTTGAGATCGGCAGGGAGGCGCCAGGGGAGCTGGCCGTCGCGGCCGATGACGCCGTTGCTGGCGCGGGCGAGGTAGAAGGTGATCATGCGGCGCATCATGGCGGATATGGGGGCGGGGGGCTATGCTTGTATCACCGCCCCGGCGAAGGCCGGGGCCCAGTTGGGGGACGTCGGTGGTGAAGGACGGCGCTCCGTTACCACCAACTTTCTACCTGGTCCCCGGCCTGCGCCGGGGTGGTAAGAAGCGGGTGGATCAGTTCGGGGCGTGTTCCTTGACGTACGCCTCGGGATCCTTCTCGACTACCTTCACGCCGTTCAGGTGGTTCGCCTCGAACGCCGCGAACCGGACGCCCAGCTCGTGCCGCTCTTCCAGCGTCGCATGCTTGCGGAAGTCGGTCAGGCCCTGGCGCTCTTCCTCGGCGAGGTGATCGCTGTTCGCCTTGTTGCATTCGCCGACCGCCTCGAACCACGCGTCCGAGCCGACCGGGTGCTTGTCGACCGCTTCGCCGGTTTCGCGGATGTCGTTGTGATCCTCGATCGCATCCTCGGTCTCCTCGGCGGCCGAGTCGGCGTCGTTGCCGCCGGTGCCGATCTTCATCAGCCGCGGGTAGAAGAAGCGCTCCTCCGCCTCGGCATGCGCGTCGAGCAGGTTCTTGAGGCGGGTCCACAGTGCCGAAAGCGCCTCGGTGTCCTTGGCGTCGATGCTGTCGATCTGGGCGAACAGCGCGCGCTGCTGGGCATGTTCGTCGAGGATGAGCTGGGTGATGTCCATGATGGCCTTCCGAATGGGTTCGGACGGTCAACCGCGCGCGCCGTCACGGGTTCCTATTGCGATTCGCTCTCTGTTCGGGCGGCGGGTCTAGACCGCGACGGGTGCCTTGATGTGCGGCTGCGCGACGTAATCGTGGAGTACGAAATCCTCATACTCATACGCATCGATCGAGTCGGGCGTGCGCACGATCTCGAGCCGCGGGAGCGGGCCGGGGGTGCGGCCGAGTTGCAGTCGTGCCTGCTCGAGATGGTTCGAATAGAGGTGGCAGTCGCCGCCGGTCCAGATGAACTCACCGACCTCGAGTCCGCATTGCTGCGCGAGCATGCGCGTCAGCAGTGCGTAGCTGGCGATGTTGAACGGGACCCCAAGGAAGATGTCGCCCGAGCGCTGGTAGAGCTGGAGCGAGAGCTTGCCGTTGGCGACATGCGTCTGGAACAGGCAGTGGCAGGGGGCCAGCGCCATGGCGTGCAGATCGCCCGGGTTCCACGCGCAGACGATCTGGCGGCGCGAGGCAGGGTTGGTCTTGATCTGATCGACCAGCTCGGCGATCTGGTCGATATGGCGACCGTCGCCGGCCACCCAGTCGCGCCATTGCTTGCCATAGACGGGGCCGAGATCGCCGCTCTCGTCCGCCCATTCGTCCCAGATCGCGACCTTGCGGTCCTGCAGCCAGCGAACATTGGTGTCGCCGCGCAAGAACCACAGGAGTTCGACGATGATCGAGCGCAGGTGAAGCTTCTTTGTCGTCAGCACGGGAAAGCCCTGCGCCAGATCGAAGCGCATCTGCGCGCCGAAGACGCTGAGCGTGCCCGTGCCGGTGCGGTCCATCGTCTCGACTCCGGTCGAGAGCACGCGGTCCATGAGGTCTAGATATTGGCGCATCGCGACGGCCTAGCGGTGCGGGACGGATCGCTCAAGCGGATGCAGTTGTGGATGCGACAGGGGCGGCGATGCGACAGTCGAGGTGGTGCCCGCCTCGCCCGCCTCCGCTCCGATCATTGCCGACCTTGCAGCGGCGTGCGCGCTGTTCGCAAGGCTCGGGCATGCAGCGACCGAAGCGGTGGCGGTCGCCTATCTTGATCCGAATCGGAGGCTTTTGGGCATGCGGCATGTGGCGGGCGGGCGCGATCAGGTGCGGATCGCGGTACGCAGTATCGCTGCCGATGCGCTGGCGTTCGCGGCGCAGGGGGTGGTGATCGCGCACAATCATCCGAGCGGGGACGTGACCCCGAGTACCCGCGACGTGGCGTTTACCCGTGCGCTGGCGGCCGGGTTGCGGACCGTGGAGGTCGTGCTGCTCGATCACGTGGTGATCGCTGGCGACCGGGTGGCGAGCCTGCGCGCGATGGGGGTGGTCTGACGGTCCGGAGCAACACCTGCTCCACCCGGTGGCGCTATTTCGTCCGGCAGGCGCGGATCGCCTCGGGCGCGGGGCGCGGGCCGGTCGCACGGAACATGGCCATATAGCCGCCCGCCGACGGCATCTCGTCCCTGTCGACCTGCGTATAGCCGACCGCCGCGAACTCGCATTTGAGCAGTGCGGGCGGCGTGCCGTGGTTGCGCGTCTCGCGATCGGCATCGACGACGACGACGAGTCCGTCGGGTTTCAGGGAAGGGCGAAGCCGCCACAGGAATTCATAGGGCTGCTCGATCTCATGGTACATGTGCACCATCAGCACGCGGTCGAAACTCGCCGGGGGCAGCTTCGGATCATTGGCTTCACCGAGCCGCACGCTGACATTGGCGAGATCTTCGCGCGCGACGCGCTCCGCCAGCTGGTCGCGCACGCTCGCGACGATGTCCTCTGCGAGAACGCGACCGTCCTTGCCGACCCGCGCGGCGGCGCGGATCGTGTAATAGCCCTCGCCTGCGCCGATATCGGCGACGGTCATGCCCTTGCGGATATCCGCCTTGGTCATGACCTCGCCCGCTTCGTTCAGCCGGTCGCGCGCCTCCTCGTTCGACCAGCGCGCGGAGACGATCGACGCGACCGGCCGGTCGGCGGCGGGGAAGGAGTCCGCATCCTTGGGTTCATGCTGGATCAGCGGTTTGCTGCCATCGCATGCCGCCAGCAGCCAGAACGGAGACAGCAGCAGGGCCAGGACGCGCGTCATCTTCAATCGACGTCCTCCACCTCGACCGCTTCGCCGGTCACACGCTGCGACAGCGCGGCGGCCATGAACGCCTCGAGATCGCCGTCGAGCACGTCCGACGGACTGGTCGAGACCACGCCGGTCCGCAGGTCCTTCACCATCTGGTACGGCTGCAGCACATAGGACCGGATCTGGTGGCCCCAGCCGATATCGGTCTTCGACGCATTCTCGGCATTGGCCGCCTGCTCGCGGATCGCGAGCTCGCGTTCATAGAGCCGCGCGCGAAGCTGGTTATAGGCCTCGGCCTTGTTCTTGTGCTGCGATCGCTGGTTCTGGCACTGGACGACGATGCCTGTCGGGACGTGCGTGATGCGCACGGCCGAGTCGGTCGTGTTGATGTGCTGGCCGCCTGCGCCCGATGCGCGATACGTATCGATACGCAGGTCGCTCTCGTTATACTCGACCTCGATATTGTCATCGACGACCGGATAGACCCAGACGCTGGCGAACGACGTGTGACGACGCGCCGCGGAATCATACGGGCTGATCCGCACCAGCCGGTGAACGCCGCTCTCAGTCTTGGCATAGCCATAGGCGTTCTCGCCCTTCAGCAGCAGCGTCGCGGACTTGATCCCCGCCTGCTCGCCCGAATGCTGGTCGACCAGTTCGACCTTCAGCCCGTGGCGTTCGCCCCAGCGCGAATACATCCGGCTGAGCATGCCGGCCCAGTCCTGGCTTTCGGTCCCGCCGGCGCCGGCATTGACCTCGATATAGGTGTCGTTGGCATCAGCCTCGCCCGCGAGCAGCGCCTTGATCTTGTCCTTGTCCGCGCGGGCGGCAAGTTCGGCGAGTGCGGCGACGCCGTCCGCTTCCATCGCGGTGTCGCCCTCGGCCTCGGCCATTTCGATCAGCTCGGATGTGTCGTTGAGCTCGCTCTCGATCGCACGCGTCGCGCCGATCGCCTCGTCGAGACGACGACGCTCGCGCATCACCTCCTGCGCAGCCTTGGGGTCCGACCAGAGCGCCTGATCCTCGACGCGCGCGTTCAGCTCGTCGAGACGACGCAGTGCGCGGTCCCAGTCGAGAAAACGGCGCAACAGCGCCAGCGCGTCCTTGATGGTGTCAACGTGAGCCTGCGCTTCGGCGCGCATGGGTATTCTCCAGTGTTGGGACCGGCATGAACAGCCGGACCCGGAATATGGGGACGGCTAGTAGATTCCGCCCTGTCTTTGCAAGAAATCGCTGTCGCGCGCAGCCTCTGCCTTGGGGGCGGCGGTCGGCGCGGTGGTGGTGGTGGGAGCGGGGCCCGCACGGCGCGCGGCACGCCGCGGTTCGCTTTCGGGCTTGAACGCTTCCCAGATGACGCCCGGCTTGGGATCATCGGTGTTCGGCCATGTCCCATAGACCGGACGGCCGCTCCCCCGGTCGATCCGGACCATCCGGATGCCCGCGGGTGCGCGGAATGGCAGCTTGGGCAGATCGGCATAGGCCTTGACCGCGAACTGTTTGAAGATCGGCGCCGCCAGCGTGCCGCCCTGCGCTGCGCTGCCAAGGTTCCGCGGCGTATCGAAGCCGATATACAGCCCGCCGACATATTGCGGGGTTCCGCCGATGAACCAGACGTCGGTCGGGCCATTGTTCGTGCCCGTCTTGCCGAACATCGGCCGATCGAGATCGCGCAGCGTCACCGCGGTGCCGCGCTGCACCACGCCTTCGGTGATGTGGACCATCTGATAGGCGGTCATCGCGTCGAGCACCTGGCGCTGGCGCGCGACCGGACGCGGCATCGACTTGCCGTCCCAGTCGGGGGCGTTGCACCGGTCGCAGGCGCGCCAGTTCTCGGGCCAGATCACCTTGCCGTGCCGATCCTGGACGAAGTCGATCAGCGACGGCGGCCCGCCTTTGCCGTTGTTCGCGAGGATCGAATAGGCGTTGACCATCCGCCCCACGGTGGTTTCGCCGGCGCCCAGCGCGAAGGAGAGATAAGGCGCGTAATCGCCGACGCCCATCTTCTTGATGGTGGCAACGACCTTGGGCATGCCGGTCTGCGCGGCGGCGCGGACCGTCATCAGGTTGCGCGACTGTTCGATGCCCCAGCGCATCGTGTGCGGCCCGGCGCCGCGCGAATTGCCGAAGTTGCGGAAGCATTTCTGCCCCAGTCGTGCGCCCTGATAGACACAGAACGGCCCGTCGACGATGATCGAGGCGGGCGTCATGCCGTTGTCGAGCGCGGCGGAATAGACGATCGGCTTGATCGTCGATCCAGGCTGGCGCATCGCCTGGGTGGCGCGGTTGAACGCCTGGAGCCGGTCGTCGAAGCCGCCCTGCATCGCAAGCACGCGGCCGCTGGCAGGCTCCTCGACGACGAATGCACCCGAAACCTTGGGGATCGCCCGGAGCGCGAACTCGCCGCCTTCGGGCGCGACCGCGATGATGTCACCCGTCTTGATCGCCCCGAACGCATTGCCGCCCTTGCCGCGCACCGCCATCTGCGCGGCATAGCGCGGCAGCGTGCCGGTCTTGCCGGTGCGGAAGCCGAGGTTCCAGCTATTGCCGTCCTTGCCGGTCACGATCGCCGCGACCCAGTTGCGGTAATCGAGCGCGATGTTGCTGTTGAGCAGCGGCTGGAGCCAGTTGTCGTCCTCGATCTCGACATGGCGGATCGGCCCGTTCCAGCCGCGCCCGCTGTCGAAGCGGACCAGGCCATCACGCAAGGCCTGCTGCGCCAGATCCTGCAACCGCGTGTCGAACGAGGTCCGCACCCAGAGGCCGCCCGAGTAGACGCTGTAAGGTCCGTCCTTCGCGCTTTCGCCGAACTTGGCCATTAGCTGGCGGCGGACTTCCTCGACGAAATAGCCGCCGACGCTTTCAAACCGCGGCGTGCGTCGCAGCACGACGCCCAGCGGTTCGGCGTTCGCCGCGTCGAATTGCGCGCGGGTGATGAACCCGTTCTCGAGCATCCGGTCGAGCACATAGTTACGCCGCGTCATTGCGCGGTCGTGATAGCGCACCGGATCGTAATTCGACGGACCCTTGGGCAGGATCGCGAGATAGGCGATCTGGGCGAGATCGAGCTGGTCGAGGTCCTTGTCGAAATAGGCGTGGCTGGCGGCTTCGACGCCGAACGCGTTCCGGCCAAGCGCGATCTGATTCAGATAGAGTTCGAGGATCTGCGGCTTGGTCAGCGTATCCTCGATCTTATACGCCAGCACCGCTTCGCGCAGCTTGCGCGTCGGCGAGTATTCGTTGCCGATCAGAAGGTTCTTGGCGACCTGCTGCGTGATCGTCGATCCGCCGCGGGCGCGTCGGCCGCTGCCGATCTTCGAGACATAGTCAAAGACCGCGCCGGCAAGTCCCGGAAAGTCGACGCCGTGATGCTCGAAGAACGACTTGTCCTCCGCCGCCAGGAACGCATTGATCAGCATTGGCGGATATTCGGCGAAGCTGAGCTCGACGCGACGTTCGCGCGCATAGCTGTGGATCGGGGCCCCATCGATCCCGCGCACATTGGTCGGCAAGGGCGGTTCGTAGGTGCGCAGCGTATCGACCGAAGGAAGGTCGCGGACGACGATCAGCCAGAAGCCGAACAGCGCGATCAGCCCGAGGCCGAACAACGCGAGCGCCGCCTTGGTCCAGCGGCTCGCCCAGACGCGCGCGACACTGCCGCGCAGCCTGTCGGTGGTCCGGCGGGTCGCCGTCGAAGAGTTTGGGGAAGGATCGGACGCCATATTCGTGCCCCGCGTCTAGCAGGTTCGCGCGTCCTTGCCAGCCGCGTTCGGCGGAGTGGGGGGTGGGCACGACGGTCGCGGTGGTGCGCGGACCTCTGAAAAGCGGTTGCGCCACGATCGATCTGTGGCAGCAGGCGGCGATGACCCCGCCGCCGCTACCGATCCTTGCCGTCCTGCCCGAACTGCTTACCGCGCTGCGTACGCGGTCCTCCGCCGTGCTCGTCGCGCCGCCGGGCGCGGGCAAGACGACCGCGGTCGCGCCTGCGCTGCTCGAGCAAGCCTGGTGCACCGGCGAGATCCTGCTGCTCTCACCCCGCCGACTGGCGGCGCGCGCCGCGGCGGAGCGCATGGCGGCGACGGCGGGCGAGCCGGTCGGCCGGACCTATGGCTATGCGACGCGGATGGACAGCAAGCGATCCGCGGCGACGCGCGTCACGGTCGTCACCGAGGGCATCTTCGTCGCGCGGATCCAGTCCGACCCGGAACTGGCGGGGGTGTCCGCGGTGCTGTTCGACGAGGTGCACGAACGCAGCCTCGACGGCGATTTCGGGCTCGCGCTCGCCCTCGACGTGCAGGCGGGCTTCCGCCCCGACCTGCGACTGGTCGCGATGTCGGCGACGCTCGACGGCGCGCGGTTCGCCGCGGTGATGGACGACGCGCCGGTGATCGAGAGCGAGGGGCGCAGCTATCCGCTGACGCTGCGGCATATCGGTCGCGCGGCAGAGGCGCGGATCGAGGATGGCATAGCGGCGGCGATCCGCCGGGCACTCGTCGAGGAGCAGGGGGGCGTGCTCGCCTTCCTGCCCGGCGTCGCGGAAATCGAACGGACCGCGGACCGGCTTGCGAACCTGCCCGACGACATCGTCGTGCACGAACTCCATGGCAGTCTCGATCCGGCGGCGCAGCGCGCGGCGATCCTTCCCGAACCCGATGGCCGTCGCAAGGTCGTGCTGGCGACCAGCATCGCCGAGACCAGCCTGACGCTCGACGGGATCCGGATCGTCGTCGATTCCGGTCTCGCGCGGCGTCCGCGTTACGATCGCGCGGCGGGCATGACCCGCCTCGTCACCGAACGCGCGAGCCAGGCCGCGGTCACGCAGCGGGCCGGCCGGGCCGCGCGTCTGGGCCCAGGCACCGCCTACCGGTTGTGGGAAGAGGCCGCGACCGCGGGGCTGCCGCGCTATGATCCGCCCGAAATACTCGAGGCTGATCTGTCCGCGCTCGTACTCGCCTGTGCCTTGTGGGGTGTCGCCGACCCCCGCGACCTGCGCTGGATCGATGCGCCGCCCGCTGCGGCGATCGACGAGGCGCTACGCCGGCTGGCGACGCTCGGAGCGATCGACGCAGACGGTCGCCCGACGGCGCATGGCCGCGCGATCGCAAAGCTGCCGATGCCGCCACGCCTCGCCCATATGCTGTTGCGCGCCGGGGAGCGGGGGCTGGCCGAGGTCGCCGCGCAGGTCGCGGTGCTGCTCGGCGAGCGTGGCATCGGCGGCCAGGATGTCGATGTCGAATCCCGCTTGCGCCGCTGGAAGACCGAACGCGGCGCGAAGGCGCAGGCCGCGCGCGGGATGGCCGAGCGGTGGGCCCGCCTCGCACCGTCGCGCGGGTCTCTCTCGCCGGCAGACGGGGGCGTCGCCACGTGCATCGCGCTTGGCTATCCCGACCGCGTCGCCCGGCGGCGTGATCCGTCCGGCGAAACCTGGGCATCGGTCGGCGGACGCGGGTTCCGGCTCGATCCGACGTCGCCGCTGGCGCGTGCGGAGTGGCTTGCGGTCGCCGATACGCAGGGGTCTGCGGCAGGCGCACGGATCCTGTCCGCGGCGGTGATCGACCAGCCGACGGTCGAGGCGCTGTTCGCCGATCGGATCGAATCGCGCCGCACGGTCAGCTTCGACCCGGCGACCGGCGGCATCCAAGCGCTGCGCGACCGGCGGCTCGGCGCGATCCGGCTGTCGAGTGGTCCGGACAGCGGCGCGGATCCCGACGCGATCCTCGCCGCGCTGTTGGAGGCGGTTCGCGAGCACGGTCTTTCGCTGCTGCCGTGGAGCGACGGCGGGCAGGCGTTGCGCGACCGCGCCGCCTATGCAGGCGTGCCGCTCGACGATGCGGCGTTGCTCGACCGCCTGGACGAATGGCTCACGCCGCTGCTCGTCGGAAAGCGCCGACTCGATGCGATCGCCCCGGGGGCACTCGTCGAGGCGTTGCGCAACCTGCTCGGCTGGGATGCGATGCAGACGATCAACCGCCTCGCGCCGCCCGATTTCACGAGTCCGGCGGGCAGTACGCACGCGATCGACTATGCCGCCGAGGGAGGCCCCCGTGTCGAGCTGCGCGTCCAGGCGCTGTTCGGGCTGGGCGTGCACCCGACCATCGGCGAAGCGCGCGTTCCGCTGGTGCTGAGCCTCACGTCGCCGGCCGGGCGCCCGATCCAGACGACGCGCGATCTGCCCGGTTTCTGGGCGGGAAGCTGGGTCGCGGTCGCCAAGGAAATGCGCGGTCGCTACCCCAAGCATCCCTGGCCCGACGATCCCGCCGCTGCATCGGCGACGCTGCGCACGAAAAAGGCGGATGCAAGGGGCGCAACTTCGCGATAAGGGGATGCCATGCCAACCGCCCGTATCTTCCAGCGCCCCAAGAACGCCATGCAGTCCGGCAAGCACCGGACCGACAGCTGGCAGCTCGAATTCGAACCCTCGGAGCCCAAGCGCCCCGACCCGCTGACCGGCTGGGCCGGCAGCGGCGACACGCGCGACCAGCTCCGCCTGTTCTTCCCGACCGCCGAGGCCGCGATCGCGCATTGCGAGCGTGAGGGGTTCGGCTACACGGTCGTGCCGGCGCCGCAGAAGACGCTGAAGCTGCAGAGCTACGCGGACAACTTCAAGTAAGCGACTACCCGACGCCGTTCCGGCGACGGGGCTGAAAACGGCTCAGCGCGCGCGTCGCTAGAGGATCGATCCCGCGAGGATCAGCAGCATCTTCGCGTCGATCGCAACGCCCGCCTCGCGCTTCGCCGCGATAAAGGCGGGAATGTCGGTGAGCGGTACGCGGTGCACGGTGATGTTCTCGTCACCATCGCCGCCGCCGTCGCCGACTTTGGTCAGCCCGGTCGCACGGACCAGCGTGAAGCATTCGGACGTCATGCCTGGCGACGAATAGAAGAGCCCCAGATCCTCGATCGCGGCCGCGCGGTAGCCGGTTTCCTCCTCGAGCTCGCGCCCGGCGGCGACCGCGACGCTCTCGCCTGCGGTCTCGTCACCCACCAGCCCGGCAGGCAGTTCGAGGCAGGCGCGGCCCAGCGGTACGCGAAACTGTTCGACCAGGATGACGTCGCCCGCGTCGATCGCGACGATCACGGCTGCCGCGATCTGCCCGCGGCGTTCCGCATATTCCCACGTACCTTCGGTCTGCACGGTCAGGAACTTGCCCGCCCATACGGTCGTGCTCATAATTCGATCAGCCTGTCGGGAAGTTCATTGATCGCCGCACCGGTTCGCGGAAAATGCTCGGCGAGTACCGTGCCGATCTGCGCAACGGCGTCGGCCATGCCGTCTACCGGCCGGTCGTCGCGCACCGCGGTGAGCACGGCGGCCATCGCCGCACCCCAGATCTCGTTCGGCACGCGCGAATGGATGCCCGAGTCCGCGACGATCTCCGCGCGGTGCTCGGCAAGCGACAGGTACAGCAACACGCCCGTCGCGCCCCGCGTGCGCTTTTCCGCGCCCGCTCGGAACAGCGTTACCGCACGCCGGCGCACCCGGCGCGATTTCGTCGCGCCCGGTGTCAGCGCGAGTCGCAACGCGGGGATAGTAAGCAGCAGGCGCATGCCCAGGAACACCAGCGTCATCAGGACGAGCGCGATCGCGAACAACGCGCCCTGTGGCGCCGACTGCGCCCAGGGATCGACAAGCCGCGCATAGATCTGGTCAGCCGCCACGGGGTGCAGCGCGAGCACCGCAAGGCTCAGCAGCATGGCGAGCACGGACCATTGCAGCGAGACGTCGTGATAGGCGTCCGACTGGCGCGCGACGATCGTGACGATCTCGCCCGTCGTCGTGGTTTCGGCCTGCGTCACCGCGGCGGTGACGCGGCCGTGATCGGCTTCGCTCAACCGCATGTCACCAACTCCCCGATGCGCCGCCGCCGCCGGCAGAACCGCCGCCGCCGCCGCCAAAACCGCCGCCCATCCAGCCACCGCCGCCGCTGTCGCCGCCACCGCCGCCGCCCCAGCTGCTACCACCGCCGCCGCCGCGCCGTGACATCTCGTTGGCGATGCTCCACAGCACGATCGGCAGTGTCCCGTTGCCGCCGCCACCGCTTGAATAGCGGGTGCCACCGGCACGCCGCGAGATCATCGGAATGACGATCGCGGCGGCCACGATCCCGAAGATGATCAGCCCGATCGGCACGCCGCCACCGTTGCCGGACGGCGCGCGGCGATGCGTCTTGTCATATTCGGCCGCCGCTGCGCCGACCTTCGCGCGGGCCTCGGCGTCGGGCAAAGCGAGCTGGTCCGCGACCGCATTCGTGCCCGCGACGATCCCGCCGGTCATGTCCCCGGCCTTGAAGCGCGGCAGGATCTGCTGGTTGATTACGACGCTCGAAAACGCGTCGGTCAGGACCGGTTCCAGCCCATAGCCGACCTCGATCCGCACCTTGCGATCGTTCGGCGCGACGAGCAGGATCGCACCGTTATTGGCGTCCTTCAGCCCGACCCCCCAGTTCCGCAGCAGGCGATAGCCATAATCCTCGATCGGATAGCCCTGCAGATCGGCGACGGTCGCGACGACCAGCTGGTTGCCCGTCGCCTTTTGCAGATCGTCGAGTCGTTTGGTGAGCGCCGCTTCCTGCTCGGGCGGGATCACGTTTGCCGAATCCACGACGAAGCCGGTGAATTTCGGGAAGGTCTGGGCGCCTGCGGTGCCGCTGCCGAGCAGCACCGCGAAGAGGAGCGCCGAGAGGACGCGGATCATGCCGCCGGCCCCGCGATCAGCTCGCGTTGCCGAAGTTCACCGTCGGCGCCGTCTCGGCCCCCGGCGTGGTCGCGGCAAACGGCACCATCGGCTTTGCGCCATAGAAGATCTTCGCGCCGACCGCGTCGGGGAAGGTGCGGATCTTGGTGTTATAAGCCTGGACCGCGCCGTTATAGTCGCGCCGTGCGATCGTGATGCGGTTCTCGGTGCCTTCGAGCTGGCTCATCAGCGTGGTGTAATTGGCCTGGCTCTTGAGCTCGGGATAAGCCTCCTGCAGTCGCTGCAGCGACAGCCCGACGGCACCTTGCACGCGCGAAAACTGCTCGATCTTCGCAGGGTCGGTCAGGTCGTCGCCCGAGACCTGCACCGTGCTCGCGGCGGCGCGCGCCTGGGTCACCTCGACCAGAATGCTCTTTTCCTGCGCGCCGGCCGCCTTGACCGTCGCGACGAGGTTGGGGATCAGGTCGGCGCGACGCTGATAGTCGTTCTGGACATCAGCCCAGCGCGCCTTCACATTTTCCTCGGCGGTCGGGATGCTGTTGATCCCGCAGCCGCCAAGCGTCGCCGCGAGCGCAACGACGGCGGATCCGCGAAGAATCTGGGCATAGGACGACATCGGGGCTCTCCTGCTGGTCTGTATCACCCCCATAGGACAGCGGACCGGCTTGGCGAAACCGAAATCGATGGCTAGCGTGCGGTGGACTGGAAAAGGGGGCGAGAATGCTCAAGGAATTCAAGGCGTTCATCATGCGCGGCAACGTGCTTGATCTGGCTATTGCGGTGATCATCGGGGCGGCGTTCAGCAAGATCGTCACCTCGCTGACCGACGACGTGCTGATGCCGGTGATCGGCAAGATTTTCGGCGGGCTCGACTTTTCGAGCTATTTCTGGCGGATGGGGCCTGTCCCTGCAAACTATGCCGGTTCGCTCAGCGACTATGCGGCGCTGAAGAAGGCGGGGGTGCCGTTGCTCGGCTATGGCGCGTTCGCGACGCAACTCGTCAACTTCGTGATCGTCGCCTTCATCATCTTCATGATCCTGCGCGTCGTGAACCGCGCGGCGGCGCTGATCGAGCGTGAAACCGCGCGGCTCAAGCGTGAGGAAGAAGCGACTCCTGTCGCGCCGGCGCCCGAGCCGGTCGAGATCGCGCTGCTGCGGGAGATCCGCGACGAACTCAAGGCACGCGGCTGATCGACCTGTCCCTCTCCCCGCGCGGGGAGGGGGAGATCAGGCTGCGGCCAGATCCTCGGCGTTGGCATCCGCCAGGCTCGTGCCGTCGAGGATCCGCGCAGTCTCGTCGCGGACGCGCATCATCGCAAAGCGGATCGCGCAGTCTGCCTCGCTCTTGCAGTCCAGGCAGGGCCGATAGGCGGTCCGGCTTACGCAAGGCACCAGCGCGAGCGGGCCCTCGATGATCCGGATGATTTCGCCGAGCGAGATCAGGTGGCTGGGGCGCGACAGGCGATAGCCGCCCATCTTGCCGCGATGGCTGTGCAGCAGGCCGGACTCGCGCAGGTCCGCAAGGATCAGCTCGAGAAACTTGCGCGGGACATTGGCCTCCGCCGCGATGCGGGTCATCGGGATCGGTGGACCCCCGACCGGGGCGCCGCCAAGGAAGATCATCGCGCGAAGCGCGTAGCGAGAGCGCTGCGTCAACATAATACAGATTTCTATGCACGCGGTTTGTGGCGAGCGAAAGGCCGCAAAGGGCAAAATCACGGGCTTTTAATCGGCCGACCGTCGCTCTATATCACAAGCGTCATCGGGGGAATTCTCTCCTGGTGACTATGGCGATAAACCGTGGCGTGTCATAGACACAGCGGACCCGGGGGCAGTACCCGGCGACTCCACCACCGCCCTCTTCGCAAGAGGGGGACGATGACGGGGTCGAACTAGGATCGACGTGTGTTCAACGACGCTATGTTTCGCTCGGAATGGGACCACCGCAACGGCCCATACACAAGTGCCAACGATAACGAAGCACTCGCAATTGCCGCATAACTGACGGTCTAACGACCTAAGTTATACGGACGAAAGCGCGGTTCGGGCCACACCGGGCAACAGAAGTGGAAACCGGCGGTACGGGGGGCACCGAGCAACAGAAGCTCCCCACTCAAATCATACTCAAGCGCGCGCCCGCCGTCAGGCGGCAAGTTGCGCGACCAGCTTGTCGAGCCGCGGGCTGAACCCGACGATCCCGATCAGCAGCTGGACGAGGGTCAGCATTCCCGCGCCCCACCAATAGGCCAGGTGCACCCGCCCGCGCAGTTGCGCATCGAACAGCATCGCAGCGCCCAGATAGGCCATGGTCGCGATGAATATCGCCCAGGTCCCGGACGGACCCATGAGCGGCATCGGCAAGATGCGCCCCAGCGCCGGCGACATGATCAGGATCGTCGCGGACAGCATCAGGCGCTTGTGCCAGTCGGACCGGTGTCTCAGCTGGATCGCCCAGCCCGCCAGGATCGCAAAGCCGATGATCTGAAGGTCGAGCGCGAGGAAAAGGCCCGGCGTGAAGAAGGGCGGGACGCGGTTGAGCCGGACGGCCATGACCGTCGTCGCGACGCCCACCACGACCATGACCGGGACCAGACATGCGGTTGCGACGCCCAGTCGCCGGTGCGTCGCGATCGACCCCCGGTCGACCAGCCAGTTCTGCGCAACGTAGAGGATGATCCAGCCGAAGAAGACGGCAGCGTGCAGATGGACCTGGGCGGGAAGCCCGACGATGTTCCAGTCTGTCCGCTGCAGGTCCAGCCCGAACCCCGCGAAGACGGTGACCGCGATGATCGCAGCCAGCATGAGATAGAAACGCCGCTCGGCGGTGATCGCCGACACGCTGGTCGCCAAGGTTGCCATGATGCCCCCGCATCTTTGCTGCCTTGGCCGAGAATGCGCATGCAGGCTGGACCCCGCAAGCCGGTAGCAGCGTGTCCGGCCGTCATTCTCGTACAAATTGCAGGACGCGGATCCCGCGGCATCGCGCCGTCGGCTCCCGCAATCGTGATCGCCACGAAAAAGGGGACCCGGTTGCCCGGATCCCCCTTCGCTAGTTGCTAGTCGGCAAGATCGCTTAGTCGCGATCACCCGTCAGGAACGCCGGGGCGAACTCGGGGGCCTTGTCGCCGTCCGAACGCTCGGCGCGGGGAGCGCGCTCGCCGCCCTGGCCACCGCCGTCGCGACGCGGGCCACGGCCCCCGCCGTTGCCGCCATCACGACCGCCATCACCATCACGACGCGGGCCACGGGGACCACGATCACCGCCGCCGCCTTCGCCGCGCGGGCCACGACCGCCACCGCCGTTACCGGCGTCACGACCACCATCGCCATCGCGACGCGGACCGCGCGGACCACGATCACCGCCTTCGCGCGGCTCACGGGCAGGACGCGTGTCCTCCAGCTCTTCGCCGGTCGTCTGGTCGACGACGCGCATCGACAGGCGAACCTTGCCGCGCGGATCGATCTCGAGGACCTTGACCTTGACTTCCTGGCCTTCGCTCAGCGCATCCGAGACCTTCTCGACGCGCTCGTTCTTGATTTCGGACACGTGGACGAGACCGTCCTTGCCACCCATGAAGTTCACGAACGCACCGAAGTCCACGAGGTTGACGACCTTGCCGTCATAGACCTTGCCGACTTCGGCTTCCTCGACGAGGCCCTTGATCCACTTGATCGCGGCTTCGATCTGCGCTGGGTCGGACGACGACACCTTGATCACGCCCTCGTCGTCGATGTCGACCTTGGCGCCGGTCTGCGCGACGATCTCGCGGATCACCTTGCCGCCGGTGCCGATGACTTCACGAATCTTCGACTTCTCGATCGTGAAGGTCTCAATACGCGGTGCGTGTGCCGACAGCTCCTCACGCGTGTGGTCGAGCGCCTTGGCCATTTCGCCCAGGATGTGCGCACGGCCTTCCTTGGCCTGTGCCAGCGCCTTGCCCATGATCTCTTCGGTGATGCCGGCGATCTTGATGTCCATCTGCATCGTGGTGATGCCCTCGGACGTGCCAGCAACCTTGAAGTCCATGTCGCCGAGGTGATCCTCGTCGCCCAGGATGTCCGACAGAACCGCGAAGTTCTTGCCCTCGAGGATCAGGCCCATCGCGATGCCCGACACCGGACGCTTGAGCGGAACGCCCGCATCCATCATCGACAGCGAGCCGCCGCAGACCGTCGCCATCGACGACGAGCCGTTGCTCTCCGTGATGTCCGACAGAACGCGGATCGTGTACGGGAACTCTTCCTTCGACGGCAGCACCGGGTGCAGCGCGCGCCAGGCGAGCTTGCCGTGGCCGACTTCGCGACGACCCGGCGCACCGAAGCGACCGACTTCACCGACCGAGTAGGGCGGGAAGTTGTAGTGGAGCATGAAGTTTTCGTACGACAGACCGTTGAGGCCGTCGATCATCTGCTCTGCGTCGCGCGTGCCGAGCGTGGTGGTGCAGATCGACTGCGTCTCGCCGCGCGTGAACAGCGCCGAGCCGTGCGTCCGCGGAAGGAAGTGGACCATCGCTTCGATCGGACGGATCTGCGTGGTGGTGCGGCCGTCGATGCGGGTGCCGTCCTTGAGGATGGCGCCGCGGACGATCTCCGCCTCCAGCTTCTTCATCAGCTTGCCGGCCGCCATCTGGTCCTGCGGGGTCGCATCGGCAAAGGCGGTCTTGCCCTTGGCGCGTGCGGCGTTCAGCAGGTCCGAACGCTTGGACTTGTCGGTCACCTTGTAGGCGGCCGCAATGTCCTTGCCGATCAGCTTCTTCAGCTTGTCCTTGGCGGTCGACAGGTCGGCCTGCTCGGCCATTTCCCAAGGATCCTTGGCAGCCTGCTCGGCCAGATCGATGATCAGGTTGGCGGCTTCGCGGCATGCCTTGTGCGCGAACTGGACCGCGCCGAGCATGATCTCTTCCGAGAGCTCCTTGGCTTCCGACTCGACCATCATCACGGCCTGGCCGGTGGCGGCGACGACGAGGTCGAGGTCACCCGCCTTGGCTTCGTCGAGCGTGGGGTTGAGGATGTACGCGCCATCGACATAGCCGACGCGCGCTGCGCCGATCGGGCCCATGAACGGCACGCCCGAGATCGTCAGCGCAGCCGACGCCGCGACCATCGCGAGGATGTCCGGCTCGTTCTCGCCGTCATACGACAGAACCTGGCAGATCACGTTGATCTCGTTGTAGAAACCCTCTGGGAAGAGGGGACGGATCGGGCGATCGATAAGACGGCTGGTCAGCGTCTCCTTTTCGGTCGCGCCGCGCTCACGCTTGAAGAAGCCACCGGGGATGCGGCCGCTTGCGGAGAACTTCTCCTGGTAATGGACGGTGAGCGGGAAGAAATCCTGCCCTTCCTTGACGGTCCGTGCAGCCGTGACGGCGCACAGAACGACGGTCTCGCCGAGGGTGGCGAGCACGGCGCCGTTTGCCTGACGGGCCACGCGGCCGGTCTCGAGCGTCAGCGTCTTGCCGCCCCACTGGGCGCTTACGGTTTTGGTATCGAACATTTCGTTTCCTTCACTCCGGCGGCCAGATGCCGACCGGGGCCTATGTGCGAGCTAAGCCGGCTCGCGGCGGTGTGGAGCGAGTTGTCGCTCCTTGCCAGTCCACCGAATTGCGTCCTGGCGTTTGCCTCCGCGCGCGATGGCGCGGAATCAAAGTCGTATATACAAAAACGGCCCCCCGAAGGGAGCCGTTCGTTTTACTTGCGGAGACCGAGCTTCGCGATCAGATCCAGATAGCGCTGGCCGTCCTTGTGACGGAGGTAGTCCAGCAGCGACCGGCGCTTGTTGACCATCATCAGGAGACCACGACGCGAGTGGTTGTCCTTCTTGTGGCCCTTGAAGTGCTCGGTCAGGTTCTTGATCCGCTCGGTCAGGATCGCGACCTGGACTTCGGGCGAACCCGTGTCGCCGTCCTGGCGTGCGTGGATCTTGACCAGCTCGGTCTTGCGTTCAGCGGTAATCGTCATGAATTCTCAGTCCTTCGACATCACAGATTGAAACCGCGAACGACCCGGACGTCTCCGTCCTCGACCTCGACCAGCGCGACCGGGACAGCGTCCAGCTCGGCGAAGTATTGGCCATGGTCTGCGGCGATCCCGGCCAAGATACGCCCCTGTCGGAGCGCCCCTGCCTGGTCGGGGGTGAGGGAGAGAGCCGGGATGTCGTCCAGCGCCACCCTCAAGGGCAGTAGTACATCTTCAAGCGCGGAGGCCTTAGCGAGTTCGTCCAGTTTGTCCAGCGATATCGCCGATAAGAGGTCGAACGGACCGGCCTTGACGCGCCGCAGCATGGTGACGTGGCCGACGGTTCCGAGCGCCAGCGCGATGTCGCGCGCGAGGGAGCGGATATAGGTGCCCTTGGAGACATGCGCGGTGAGGGTGACCGCCTCCAGTTCCTCCCCGACCTCGTCATCCAAAAGACGGGTGGGGTGGGGGGTGAGCGTGTGGATCGTCACATTCCGGCTGGCCAGCACCACGTCCTGCCCGGCGCGGGCGAGGTCGTAGGCGCGCTCGCCGTCGACCTTGAGCGCAGAATAGGCGGGGGGCACCTGTGCGATCGGGCCGGTGAACTGCGCCAGCACCGCCTCGACCGCCGCCATCGTCGGGCGCACGTCGGAGGTGGCGATGCTCACGCCCTCAGCGTCGAGCGTGTCGGTCTGGACCCCGAACATGATGGAGAAATCATAGATCTTGTCGCTGTCGAGCATCCGGCCGGCGAGCTTGGTCGCCTCGCCGACCGCGATCGGCAGCACGCCGGTCGCGAGCGGATCGAGCGTGCCGCCGTGGCCGACCTTGAACTTGCCATAGCCGCCATTGCGCAGCGCCCGCTTCACGGCGGATACGCCCTGCGTCGAGCCCAGCCCCAGCGGCTTGTCGAGAATGATCCAGCCATGCATGTCGTAGGATCCTTGAATATCGGGGCAGGGCGAGCCCCACCCACTCCGTCATCCTGACGAAAGTCAGGACCCAGAGCCACGAGAGACGGTGTTTGGTACCCTGGGTCCTGACTTTCGTCAGGATGACGGGAAGGGGCGAAGGGCAGGGAGCTACCCCAAAGCCTCGGTGAAATGCCGTCGGCACAACGCAATATAGCGATCGTTGCCGCCGATCTCGGTCTGCTGCCCCTCGGCGATCGCGCGGCCGTTCGCGTCGACGCGCAGGTTCATCGTCGCCTTGCGCCCACACATGCACACCGACTTGATCTCGACCAGCGAGTCCGCCAGCGCGAGCAGCCGCGCGGAGCCGGGGAACAGCGCGCCCTGGAAATCGGTGCGCAAGCCGTAGGCGAGCACCGGGATGCCGACCACGTCGCAGATCTCCGCCAGCTGGTCGACCTGAGGCGCGGTCAGGAACTGTGCCTCGTCCACCAGCACGCAGGAGATCGCATCCTCGGCGTGCTGCCGGGCGATGCACGCGCCGATATCGGTATCCGCATCGAAAGCGATCGCCGGTGCCTCAAGCCCGATCCGCGACGTGATCGTGCCCGCCGCAAAGCGGTCGTCGATTGCGGCGGTGAACAGCATCGTTCGCATCCCGCGCTCGCGGTAGTTGAAGTCCGCCTGGAGCAGGTTGGTCGACTTGCCCGCGTTCATCGACGCATAATAGAAATACAGCTTGGCCATCGGCTCAACCCAAAGACGCGTCGCGCGGCGGCGTCAATCCTCGGACAGGTCGCGCGCGATATGCGGATCGCGCAACAGTGTGTCGATGTGCGTGCCCTCGTCGAAGCTTTCGTCGGCGACGAATTTCAGCTTGGCGGCATAGCGCGTCTGCACGCGGGTCGCGACTTCGCGCTGGAGATAGGCGGTGTTCGTCCGCAGCGCCTTCAGCACCTTTTCCTCGTCCTTGCCGAGCAGCGGCTTCACGAAGACGGTGGCGTGACGCAGGTCGGGGGACATGCGCACCTCGGTGATCGTGACGAGGTGCTTTTCGAGCACCGGATCATGCACGTCGCCGCGCGCGAGGATGTCGCTGAGCGCGTGACGCGCCTGTTCGCCCACGCGCAGCGCGCGGACGGTTTTGATCTCTGGGGTATCGGTCTTCATTCTTCTAACTCCCTCGCCCCTCCGGGGAGAGGGTGGGGGTGAGGGGCGGCCGCAGGCGTTACCGCCCGGTACTGCCCCTCACCCAACCCTCTCCCCGAGGGGGAGAGGGCTTCAGTATTACAGCGTGCGGTCGCGCATCTCGACTTCGAACGTCTCGAGGACGTCGCCGGCCTTGATGTCGACGAAGTTCGATGTGAACGTCACGCCACACTCAAGCCCGGCGCGGACTTCGGCGACATCATCCTTGAAGCGACGCAGCGATGCGATTTCGCCCTGGTAGATGATGACGTCGTTGCGCGTGATACGTGCCTTGAGCGCCTTGCGGATATTGCCCTCGGTAACGAGCAGACCCGCCGCCTTGCCATGCTTGCCCGCCGAGAAGACCTCGCGGATATCGGCACGACCGACGACCGTCTCGAACGCTTCCGGCCCGAGCTCGCCTGCCATGCCCGCCCGGATCTCGTCAATCAGGTCGTAGATCACGTCATAATATTTGAACGCGACCTTCTGGCGCTCCGCGATCTCGCGGGCCTTGGCATTCGGACGAACGTTGAAGCCGATAATCGGTGCACCCGATGCCGCCGCCAACGTGACGTCCGACTCGGTGATACCACCGACGCCCGAGCTCAGCACGCGCGCCTTGATCAGGTCGGTGGAGATCTTGTTGATCGCCCCGACGATCGCCTCGACGGTACCCTGCGTATCCGCCTTCACGACCAGCGGATATTCGATCGCCTGCTTTTCCTTGAGCGCCGAGAACATGCTCTCGAGGCTGGCCGGAACCGATGCGGTGCGCTTGTCGGTCTTCACGCTGCGACGATATTCCGCGACTTCGCGGGCCCGTGCCTCGTTCTCGACAACCTGGAACGGATCGCCTGCTGACGGCACGCCCGACAGACCGAGGACCTCGACCGGCATCGCCGGACCCGCTTCCTTGATCTGCTTGCCCTTGTCGTCGACCAGCGCACGAACCTTGCCGCTCTCGCCGCCGACCACGAAGATGTCGCCAACCTTCAGCGTACCACGATTGACGAGGATCGTCGCGACCGGGCCACGACCCTTGTCGAGCTTGGCCTCGATCACCGTACCCTCGGCCGCGCGATCCGGATTGGCGCGCAATTCGAGCAGTTCGGCCTGGAGCTGGATCTTCTCGATCAACGTGTCGAGACCGATCTTCTTGGTCGCGGAGACTTCGACGTCCTGGACGTCGCCGCCCATGTCCTCGACCACGATCTCCTCGCTCAGCAGGCGCTCGCGCACCTTCTGGGCATTGGCGCCCTCCTTGTCGATCTTGTTGATCGCGACGATCATCGGCACGCCTGCCGCCTTGGTGTGGGCGATCGCCTCCACCGTCTGCGGCATCAGGCCGTCGTCTGCCGCCACCACCAGGATGACGATGTCGGTGACATCCGCACCGCGCGCACGCATCTGCGTGAACGCCTCATGGCCCGGCGTGTCGAGGAAGGTGATCTTCGACTTGTCCTTCAGCGTGACCTGATACGCGCCGATATGCTGGGTGATGCCACCCGCTTCGCCGCGCACCACGTCGGTGCCGCGCAGGGCATCGAGCAGCGACGTCTTGCCGTGATCGACGTGACCCATGATCGTGACGACCGGGGCACGCGGACGCAGAGTCTCCTCGGCATCGTCGATCGTGTCGTTCGCCAGATCCTGGTCGACATCGCTGACGCGCGTCAGGTTGTGACCGAATTCGGTGACGAGCAGTTCGGCCGTATCCTGGTCGATCGTCTGCGTCATCGTAACGGGCATGCCCATCTTGAACAGCGCCTTGACGAGGTCGGCACCCTTCTCGGCCATACGGATGGCGAGTTCCTGCACGGTGATCGCCTCGGGGACGACCACGTCGCGGACCTGCTTGGCCTGCGGCTCGCGTGGACCACCGGTGCCACGACGCTCCTTCTCACGCGCACGCTTGAGCGCGGCGAGCGAACGGGCGCGGGCGCCATCGCCATCACCGAGTGCGCGGTTGACGGTCAGCTTGCCCGAGGTGCGACGATCGTCGCCCTTGCGGTCACGCTGCTGCGGCCGTGCCGGGGGTGCGTCGCGACGAACGCCGCCAGCCGGCGCGTTGGCACCGGTTGCACCAGGGCGCGCTGCGGTCGTGCCGGCATTGGCGGTCGTCGCCGGCGCTGCAGGCGCAGGTGCCGGAACGGGCTTCGGCGGCGGCGGAGGACGCTCGGGACGGGCGACTGGCGAGAACCGGCGGGGTGCCGGCATCGACGGATCGCGCGACAATTCGAGAATCGGCGGCGGGGCCGGCGGTGCGACGGGCGCGGGCGCCGGCTTGGGGGCCGGTGCTGGTGCCGCCACCGGTGCTAGCGCCGGGGTCGGCGCGGGTGCCGGGGCCGCAGCGGGGGCAGGGGCCGCCGCAACGGGGGCTTCAACCGGCGCGGCAGCGGGCGTCGGCGCTACGACCGGCGCTGCTTCGACGACGGGTGCCGGTGCAGGTGCGGGCGCAGGCGCCTCGACGGGCTTCGGCGCAGGTGCAGCCTTGGCTTCCGCCTCGGCACGCGCGCGTTCGGCGATGCGGTTGCGCTCGTCCTCGGCGGCCTTGGCGCGCTCGGCTTCCTGGCGACGACGCCCCTCTTCGAGCGTGTTCATCCGCTGCTCTTCCGCCTCGCGGAGAAGCTTGGCCTGCCGCTCCTGCGGCGACAGGTTGCTCGGTGCCTGCTGGCGTACCGGTGCGGGGGCGGGCTGTGGCGCACGCGCCTGCGGAGCCGGTGCGGGGGCCGCAACCGGCGCGGGCGCGGCAACCGGCGCATCGGCGACCGGACCGTCGGGCTCGCCCGGACGGCGCAGGACGCGCGCACGCTTGGTTTCCACGATCACCGTATTCGATCGGCCGTGGCTGAAGCTCTGCTTCACCTGGCCGGTCTCGACCGTGCGCTTAACACCCAAAGGTGCGCGCATGCCAAGTTTCGGCTTCTCGTTGTCCGTGTCGCTCACTCAAATTCCTCAGTCATGTCCACGGCCGGGCTGTGTCCGGTCGATCCGGACGCCCCTGTTATGGGTGACGTCCCGTTTTGTTGAGACGCCGATGCGCCCTGCGAGGCCGTTTCGCAAGACACGGGAGAAGGTTCGGGGCCGATAAAATGCAGCCAACGGTCGAGCGCTTCGCTCACCCGCTTTGCTGCAGCGCGGTCAGTCAGGCCAATGTGTACCACATTCTCCCGCCCCAGCGCCAATGCCAATATGGTACGTGACGCAGGCAGTGCCAACCCCCGCAGGCCCGAGCCTTCGACATCGTTGCCGATACGCCACGCCTGGTCGAGCTTACGGTTGCCGTCCTCGGCCGCGTCGGACGCATGATACAGCGCCTTCAGCTTGCCCTGGCGCGCATTCTGCTCGATCCGGTCCGAGCCGATCAGGACGGTGCCCGAGCGCGATTCGAGCCCGAGCCGGTCGAGTGCGTTGCGCTCAAGCGCGGCTTCGATCTGCGCGGGAAGCTCGGGTGCGATGGTAAACTCGCCAGTCTTGAACGCCCGAGCGAGCGCGCCCTTGAGCTTGCCCTTCTTGATCGCCGCTTCGAGTTCGATTCGCGTCACCCCGATCCACGCGCCACGGCCAGGAGCCTTGGCACGCACGTCGGGATGAATCTGGCCATCGGGGGCCAGCGCGAGTCGCACCAGATGTGGCCGAACATCGCGCTCGCCCGACAGGATGCACTTGCGAATGGGGGCGTCTTTATCCCCCTCGCGCATGCGGGATGGGTTCGGCTCGCGCCCACCTGCACCCTTGTTCTTAGCCGAGGCCGAGCGCCCACCCTTCGGTCCTCTCCCGCTTGCGGGATGGGAGGAAGGAAGGTCGTCGGTAGCGCCTAGCGCCTCATCGGGAGGGTTCCGCATGTGCGTCCTCCTGCGCCGGAGTCGTCTTGGGGGCGTCGCGGTCGACCAGCAGCTGGCCGCCCGCGCCGTAATTCTCGGTCGAAACCTCTTCGATCACGATCTGCACCGCAGCCGGGTTCTTGCCCAGCCGCTCGACAAGCGACTGGGTGACGTCGGCGACGATGCCGGCCTTCTGGTCCTTGGTGGCGGACCCCGAAATGCGGATGCTGACGAACGGCATCAGGCCTTGTCGTCCTCGCTCTTCGCGTCGGTCGTGTCCGCAGCGTCATCCGCCACGACGTCATCCGCCGCAGTGTCCGCTGCAGTGTCCTCGGCTGCAATGTCCTCAGCCGAAGCCGCTTCCACCGTAGTCTCGTCCGCGTCCGCCTCGGGGGCCTCGTCCTCGAACCAGTGCGCGCGCGCGGCCATGATGATCTCGTTGCCCTGTTCGTCGCTGAGACCATATTCGGCGAGGATGCCGCCCTTGGGCTCGGGGCGCTTGGGCGCATCGTCGTTACGGCGGCGCGGTTCTGCGCGCTTCTTCTCGACGAGCTCGTCGGTCGCAAGATCCGCGAGATCGTCCAGCGTCTTGATGCCCGCCTTGCCGAGCGTGACGAGCATCGCCTCGTTCAGATACGGCATGTCGATCAGCGCGTCCTCCACGCCGAGCGCGGTACGCTCTTCGCGGCTGGCCGCATCGCGACGCTCGAGCGCCTCGGTAGCGCGGTTCTGCAACTCGCCCGCCAGATCCTCGTCGAAGCCCTCGATGCCGGCGATCTCCTCGACCTCGACATAGGCGACCTCCTCAAGGCTGGTGAACCCTTCGGCGACCAGCAGCTGCGCGAGCGTCTCGTCGACGTCGAGCTCCTTCTCGAACATTGCCGAACGCTCGACAAAGTCCTTCTGGCGCTTCTCGGAGGCATCGGCCTCGGTAAGGATGTCGATCGCCTTGCCGGTCAGCTGCGACGCAAGGCGGACGTTCTGGCCGCGACGGCCGATCGCCAGCGAAAGCTGGTCATCGGGAACGACGACCTCGATGCGCTCTTCCTCTTCGTCGATCACGACGCGGCTGACCGAGGCCGGCTGCAGTGCGTTGACGACGAAAGTCGCGATGTCGGGCGACCAGGGGATGATGTCGATCTTCTCGCCCTGCATTTCCTGCACGACGGCCTGAACTCGCGACCCCTTCATGCCGACGCACGCGCCGACCGGATCGATCGACGAATCATGGCTGATGACGCCGATCTTGGCGCGCGAACCGGGATCGCGGGCTGCGGCCTTGATCTCGATGATGCCGTCGTAGATTTCGGGGACTTCCTGCGCGAACAGCTTCTTCATGAAGTCCGGGTGCGCGCGGCTGAGGAAGATCTGCGGACCGCGGTTCTCGCGGCGGACGTTCAGGATCAGCGAGCGGATGCGGTCGTTGACGCGCACCACTTCGCGCGGGATCTGCGCGTCGCGGCGGATGACGCCTTCCGCGCGGCCCAGGTCGACGACGACATGGCCGAACTCGACGCGCTTGACGACGCCGGTGATGATCTCGCCCGCGCGGTCCTTATACTCTTCGAACTGGCGCTCGCGCTCGGCGTCGCGGACCTTCTGGAAGATGACCTGCTTGGCGGCCTGGGCGGCGATGCGGCCGAACTCGATCGGGGGCAGCGGATCGACGATGAAGTCACCGAGTGCGGCGTCCTTCTGGAGCTTCTGCGCGCCCTTGACGTCGACCTGCTTGAAATAGTCGTCGACCGCCTCGACCACTTCGACGACGCGCCACAGGCGCAGATCGCCGGTGTTCGGGTCGAGCTTGGCGCGGATGTCGTTCTCGGCGCCGTAGCGCGAGCGAGCCGCGCGCTGGATCGCGTCCTCCATCGCCTCGATCACGATCGCCTTGTCGATCATCTTCTCCGACGCGACCGAATTCGCGATCGCGATCAGTTCCGCGCGGTTTGCGGTGACTGCCGTGGCCATCAATGCTGTCCTTCTTCGGTCTCGACGCCGCGAGCATCAGGCTCATCGGACGTATCTTGATAGAAAACCTCGTCCGCGCCTTCGGTCGAAAGCGGCGCGGTCGCGGCGATGAGTCGGTCGGTCATGACGAGCTTGGCGTCGGCGACCTGGCTGAAGTCGATCGTCATGATCTTGTGCTTGTTCACGTCGACGGTGATCTTGGTGCCCTCGACGCCCATCAGATTGCCCGAGATCTGCTTGCGATCCTCGAACGGCTCGACGAGGCGGATGCGCGCCTCCTGGCCTTCCCAATCGGCAAAGTCCTGGAGCCGGGTCAGCGGGCGGTCGATACCGGGGCTCGACACCTCGAGACGATAGGCGTCCTCGCCGACCGGGTCCTTGCCTTCGGCTTCGAGCGCATCGAACTTGTCCGAGATGCGGCGCGACAGCTCGGCGCAATCCTCGATCACGAGCTGGCGGGTGTCGGGCCGCTCGGCCATCACCTGCAGCGTCGGATCGGACTTGCCGCCCTGCATGCGCACGCGCACGAGGCTGAGGCCGAGCGCCTTGGCTTCGGGTTCGATCAATTCGGTCAACAGGGCGATATTCGCCATCGCAATTCCAAACAGGGCCAAAGCACAGGTGATCAGCGCCGCGGAGCGAACCCCGCAGCCTCTTCATCTGGCGATGTAGAGAAAGTAGGATCTCCATACCCGCGATGGCAACGCTTCGCAAGCGGGAGCAACCTTCGTTCGTCACGCCGCGTTGGCGCAGGGATTTCCGGGAGAAGATCATGATCCGTCGCACATTGGCCGCCACCGGCCTGATATCCGCCACTTTGCTCGCCGCCGCTGCCTGTTCCGCACAGCCCGCGCCGGGGGAAAAGCCGTTCAGCGAAACGGTCGTCGCCGATTTCGAGTCACCCTGGGCGATGACGGTGCTGCCCGACGGGCGGATGCTGGTGACGGAGAAGGCCGGTGAAATGCTCCTCGTTTCGGCCGATGGGAAGCAGCGTCAGACGGTCGCGACGATCACGGTCGATTCGGCAGGGCAGGGCGGGTTGATGGACGTCGTCCTCGCGCCCGACTTCGCGACGAGCAAGCGCGTGTATTTCAGCTATTCCTCGGCGGGTGCGGGCGGCAAGGGGGTAGTCCTCGCGCGAGGTCGGTTGCGGCCTAACGGTGGTGGGGGCGAGCGGCTCGGCGAGATCGAGGTGATCTTCAGTGCGCGGCCGTTCGTCGAGGGCAATGGCCATTATTCGGGCCGCATCGCGTTTTCGCCAGACGGCAAAGATCTGTTCTTCACCAATGGCGACCGCCAGAAATTTACCCCGGCGCAGGATCCCAAGGTCACGCTCGGCAAGGTGTTGCGCCTGACGCTCGACGGCAAGCCCGCGCCCGGCAATCCGCTCGCGGCCAGGGGCTTCGCACCCGAGATTTGGAGCTATGGCCATCGCAACCTGCTTGGCATCGCATTCGACGCGCAGGGCAATCTCTGGGAGCAGGAGATGGGGCCGAAGGGCGGCGACGAGGTCAATCTGATCACGCCCGGCCAGAATTACGGCTGGCCCAACGCGTCGAACGGCAGCCATTATGACGGGCGCGACATTCCCGACCACACGCCCGGCGACGGCTATGCGGCGCCCAAGGTCTCGTGGAACCCGGTGATCTCACCCGGCGGGCTGATGATCTATTCGGGCAGCATGTTCCCGCAGTGGAAGGGTGATGCGTTCATCGGCGGGCTGTCGTCGAAATCGCTCGTCCGCGTCGACCTGAACGGCACCAATGCCGCCAAGGGCGACCAGTGGGACATGGGCGCGCGTATCCGCGAAGTGGAACAGGGGCCCGACGGCGCCATCTGGGTGCTGGAGGACGGTGGCGAATCGCAGGGGCGGCTGATCAAGCTGACGGCGCGGTAAGACTGTATCGCCTCCCGCCCGCGGGCGGGGGGCGGGGTCAGTCGCGGACGATCAGGTAATTCATCCGCGCGGCCGCGATCGGCTTGTCGCGGTCGTCCTGCCACGCGGTCGCCTCGACATTGGCAACGCGCGTGCCGAGCCGGGTGACCACGCCCGCCGCGCGCGTCGGCTTGTCGCGGCCGCCCCGCATGAAATCGACGGTGACGGTCACCGGCTTGATCCGCACGCTGGCGTCCTCGGGGCCCTCGGTCTCGATCGCATGGTAGAGCGCCGCGATCGCCGCGACCTCGAGCAGCCCCGATATCGCGCCGCCGTGGAGGAACCCGGGGCGGCCGATCACGTCGTCGCCGAACGGCATCAGCAGCACCGGCCGACCCTCCGCGTCGCGTTCGATCTCGACGCCCAGCGTTGCGGCATAGGGTGGCAGCGTGCTCACCATGACCCGAGCACCATGAACGTGCCCGCGACATGGGCAAGCGGATCGGCGGGATCGCCGTCATGCGCCTGGCCGCGGACGAACGCGATCGACCGGGTGATGCGGTAGCATTCGCCGCGTCCGATCACCGTCTTGCCGGGCATCGCCGGGCGCAGATAATCGACGCGCAGGTCGAGCGTCGCATGCGGCACGAACGCCGAGCGGCGGATCCAGATGGCGATGCTGGCGGCCATGTCCATCATCGTGATGATCGGCCCCGACGCAATCACGCCGCTGGCCGGATCGCCGATCAGCTTTTCGTCATAGGGCAGCGCGAGCTCCGCCCAGTCCGCACCATGCGCGTGATAGCGCATCCCGAGCGCGGCGCCGTGCCCGCCGAACCCATGTCGTGTAAACCGCTCTGCGTCGAAGCCATCCATGCCCCGACCTCTACACGCCAGCGACCGCCACGCAACATTGCCGCACATGCGGGGCGGGGCTAGCATCGGGCGCAACGAGATCATGAGAGAGGATCGCCATGAACGACCGGGTCACCATCGCCGTCGCGGACGGGATCGCCGATGTCCGCCTCAATCGCGCGGACAAGATGAACGCGATCGATCCGGCGATGTTCGAGGGGATCGCCGCCGCGATCGACCGGCTGGCGGGGATAGCCGAGGTGCGCGTCGTCGTGCTGTCGGGCGAGGGCCGAGCGTTCTGCGCGGGGCTCGACATGGCGTCGATGGCGGGCGGCGGGTCGGGGCTGTCGCTCGACGACCGGACGTATGGCGATGCGAATCTGGTGCAGCAGGTCGCCTGGGGCTGGCGGACGTTGCCGATGCCGGTGATCGCCGCGGTCCACGGCGTCGCGTTCGGCGGCGGGTTCCAGATCATGTCGGGCGCGGATATCCGCATCGCCCACCCGCACGCGCGGTTCGCGATCCGCGAGACGCATTGGGGGCTGGTACCCGACATGGCGGGGATCGCGCTGTGGCGGACGCTGGCGCGCGACGACGTGCTGCGCGAATTGACCTACACCGCGCGGGAGTTCGACGGGGCGGAGGCGCTGCATCACGGCTTCGTCACGCGGCTGGACGAGGATCCCCGTGCCGCCGCGATGACGATGGCCCGTGTGATCGCCGCGAAGAATCCGCAGGCAATCCGGGGGTCGAAGGCGCTCTACACGCTCGCCGCCGATGCGGACTCGGCGGCGATCCTGCGCGCCGAAAGCGACGCGCAGGGGCAGGTGATGCGCAAGCCCAATCAGATCGAACAGGTCCGCGCCAATCTCGAAAAGCGCGCGGCGGTGTTCGTCGACTAGGCGCTACTTCATCAGCACGAGCTCTTCCGCCATCGTCGGGTGCAGCGCGACAGTCGCATCGAAATCGGCCTTGCTGAGCCCCGCCTTCACCGCCACCGCGGCGGACTGGAGGATCTCGGGGCAGTCGGGGCCGATCATGTGGATGCCGACGACGCGGTCGGTCTCGCCGTCACAGATCATCTTGTAGAGCGAGCGCTCGTTACGCCCTGCCAGCACGTTCTTCATCGGCCGGAAGTCCGAGGTGTAGACCTTCACCGAGCCCAGCGCCTGCTTGGCCTGCGATTCGGTCATGCCGACGCCGGCCATCGGCGGATGGCTGAACACCGCGGCGGGGACGTTGGCGTAGTCGACGCGGGTCGGCTTGTTGCCGAAGAACGTGTCGGCGAACGCCTGTCCCTCGCGGATCGCGACCGGGGTCAGCTGGATGCGGTTGGTGACGTCACCGACCGCGAAGATGCTGTCGCAGCTCGCCCGGTTGTCCTCGTCGACGACCACCGCGCCCGCCGCGTCGAGTTCGACCCCGGCCGTCTCGAGGCCGAGGCCCTTGGTGTTCGGCAGGCGGCCGGTCGCGAACAGGACGAGATCGACGACGATCGGCTCGTGCCCGCTGGTGTGCACGGTCAGGCAACCGTCCTCGCCCTTGTCGATTCCCTGGAACGCCGCGTTGAAGCGGAAGTCGATGCCCTTGCTCATCGAGATCTGGAGCAGCCGGTCGCGGATCGATTCGTCATAGCCGCGCAGGATCACGTCGGTGCGGTTGATCAGCGTGACGTGCGCGCCGAACTGATGGAAGATGCCGGCGAATTCGTTGGCGATATAGCCTGCGCCAGCGATCAGCACGCGCTTCGGCACATCGTCGAGATGGAACACCTCGTTCGAGGTGATGCCGTGCTCGGCACCGGGGCAGTCCGGCACCAGCGGGTGCGCGCCGACCGCGATCAGGATCTTCGCCGCGGTCTTCTTGCTGCCGTCGGCGAGCGTGACTTCGTTGGGGGCAGAGACGACCGCGCGCTGGTGGATGATGTCGACATGGTTGTTCTCGAGCGTCTGGGTGTAGGCGCCGTTGATCCGGTCGACCTCCTCCATGACGTTGTCGCGCAGCGTCGGCCAGCTGAACGCGCAGTCGTCGGGCACCTGCCAGCCGAAGCGCTTGGCGTCCTTCAGATCCTCGGCGAAATGCGCGCCGTAGATCAGCAGCTTCTTGGGCACGCAGCCGCGGATGACGCAGGTGCCGCCGACGCGATATTCCTCGGCAACCGCGACGCGCGCGCCATGCGCGGCGGCAACGCGCGATGCACGCGTGCCGCCCGAGCCGGCGCCGATGACGAAGAGGTCATAGTCGAATTGGGTATCGGTCACGGGCTATCCTTGTACGTCGCGCTGCGGCTTTGGATGCCATCTGGGGCAGGGGGGATGCGCGGACAAGACCGATGCGGCGATCAGGGTGATCGGCTGGCTCTATCGCCGACCCGCCCTCCGCATCGGCATCGCGTCGATCGTCCGCTCCAGCACGACGGCGGGGAAGGGGTGTGCGCTGCGCAGTTTCTCGCCGCCATCCTTGCCGATGAGGATCGCGGTGAAGGTGGCGGGAAGGCGGAACTTGCGGCGCAGCGCGGGGGCGCTGTCCCCGGCACCGCGGACCTGATCGCCGACGATTTCGACGACGGTGAGGTCGCGCTCGTCGCCTTTTGTGGCCCAATTGTCGAGGATGCGGCGCTGCTCGGCGAGTTCCGGGTCCTGCGGGGAGGGGGCCGCAACGATCAACACGCGGCGCTCCCATCGCATCTGCGCGAGGGTGGGAGAGGCGGCGAGCGCTACGGCGAGGAGGATGGGCATAGCGCGGTAACGCTCGAGGTACGCGCACGGTCCCCCCAATACCAACCCGGCGAAGGCCGGGGTGGCGGAGTGGGGTGGGGCGCACTCAGCGCACGCCCACCCCAAAAATCACCCGAAGGCGCGCTTTATCAGATCGTCGGTCGAAGGATCGAACGTCTGCCCGCCCTTCTCCGCCGCCTTCGCCATCTCCTTGCCCAGCTCGACCCCGAACTGGTCGAACGAGTTGATCCCCAGCAGCACGCCGTTCACGAACACGCGGTGCTCGTAGAACGCGATCAGCGCCCCGAGCGTGCGCGCGTCGAGATCGTCGAGCAGCAGCGTCGACGACGGCCGATCACCCGAATAGCTGCGCGCCGGATCCTCGACCTGCTTGCCCGCCATCAACGCGGCACCCTGTGCGAACGCGTTGAGCAACAGCGCCTTGTGATGCTCCTCGGGCAGCGTATCGCCCGGCTCGATCGACGCGACGAACTCGACCGGCACCAGGTGCGTGCCCTGGTGGAGCAACTGGAACACCGCATGCTGCGCCTCGGTGCCGACACCACCCCAGGTGATCGCCGCCGACGGCCGCCCGAGCGGCTGGCCGTCGGCCGTCACCGACTTGCCGTTCGACTCCATCTCCAGCTGCTGAAGATAGCTTGGCAGCAGCCGCAACCGCTCGTCATAGGCGAAGGTCGCGCGCGTCTCGGCATGGCGGATCTGCGTGTAATAGAGGTCGGCGAACGCGGCGAGCGCCGGCGCATTCTCGTGCAGCGCGGCGAGGCGGAAATGGCGGTCCATCTCGGCCGCCCCCTCGAGCAGCTCCTCGAACAGGTCCCAGCCGAGCGCGATCGCGGCCGGAAAACCGATCGTCGACCAGAGCGAGTAGCGCCCGCCGACGCTCTCGGCGAACGGCAGGATCCGCGTCTCGTCGACGCCCCATTCCATCGCCTTTTCGGGCGCGGCGGTCAGCGCGATCACACGGCCGTACGGATCCTCGACATTATGCTCGTTCATCCACTGAAGCACCGCTTCGGCGTTCATCAGCGTTTCGGTCGTGGTGAAGGTCTTCGACGCGACCACCAGCAACGTCGCGGCCGGATCGAAGCGCTCGAACACGTCCTCCAGCGCGACGCCGTCGACATTGGCGACGATCCCGACGTCATAGCGCTTGTCGTCACGCCCGAGCGAGTCGACCAGCAATTGCGGCCCCAGCGCGGACCCGCCGATGCCGACATGCAGGATATGCCGCACGGGGCCGAGCGCATCCGCCTCGATCGCGTCGATCAGCGTGCGCATCCGCGAATGGCTGGCCTGTGCGATCGCGACGCTCTCGGGCTTGCCCTCACCGCGCTCGGCGGTGTGCTCGACCGCGCGACCTTCGGTGACGTTGACGATCTCGCCCGCGAACATCGCCTGGCGCTTGCCCGACAGGTCCTGCGCCTTGGCCATCTCCTCGAACGCGCTGATCATGTCCGCGGTCAGGTGCGTCTTCGACCAGTCGAAGTGGATGCCTGCGACGTCGAGGCTCAGCTTGGACAACCGCTCAGAGTCGGCGGCGAACAGGTCGGTGAGTTTGGCGGCGGGCAGGGCTTCGAGTTTGGACCAGTCGGCGGTCATGCAAAGTCTCCGATTTGGAATTCGTGCGCACCGATACGGCGGCGCGAGCAAGAACACCATAACGTCCCGAGAGGCGATTGGGTCTCCGGGGGTGTCCGGATGGTCTCCGGACATGGCGGATGCTGCATATGCTTGACGGCGCGCGCCGGTTGAGCAAACCCGCGGCCATGGCAAAAGACGCGAAGACCAAACCGGCCCGATCCGAAACCGCAGAGACGTTCCGCTTCCTGCTGAAGCTGGCGGTGGTCGTATTGATCCTGCGCAGCTTCATCTTCGCGCCGTTCAGCATTCCGTCCGAATCGATGCTGCCCCGGCTGCTGATCGGTGATTATCTGTTCGTGTCGAAGTGGAGCTATGGCTATTCGCGCTGGTCGCTGCCGGGTGGCGTGCCGTTGATCCCGGGGCGGATCTTCGGCAGCACGCCGACGCGCGGCGACGTCGTCGTCTTCCGCGCGCCCGAAGTGCTCGATCACGACGTCATCAAGCGCGTGATCGGCCTGCCCGGCGAGACCGTCCAGATGCGGCAGGGGACGCTGTACCTGAACGGCACCGCGATTCCCAAGGCGCGGATCGCCGACTTCACGATCCCGCTGACCGCCAATTTCGATGCGGAGAAATGCGGCGCGCCGTTCGTCGACGTCGCCGACGGCGTCCAGATCTGTCGCTATCCGCGCTACCGCGAGACGCTGCCCGGCGGCCGCAGCTATTCCGTGCTCGACCAGGCGCAGCTGCCCGATCGTGACGACACGGGTGTCTATACGGTACCCGCCGGCCATATCTTCGTGATGGGCGACAACCGCGACGACAGCGGGGACAGCCGGTTCCCCGCACCAAGCGGGATGGGCTATGTCCCGCTCGAGAATGTCGAGGGCAAGGCGGTCGTCAGCTTCTTCTCGACCGACGGCAATGCCGAATGGCTGAAACCCTGGACCTGGGTCAGCGCCGCGCGCTGGGAGCGGATCGGGGAAGGCTTTTGAGCGACCTCGGCGACTGGCTGGCGGGCGTGTTCGGTCGCCGGCCGCGCGATCTGGCACCCTATGAGCGCGCGCTGACGCATGGCAGCCAGGCGAAGGCGAATTACGAGCGGCTGGAATTTCTCGGCGACCGCGTCCTGGGGCTGATCGTCGCGGAATGGTTGTACGAACTGTTCGCGACCGATCCCGAAGGGTCGCTGTCGAAACGGCTGAACGCGCTCGTCACGGGCCCGGTCTGTGCCGAGGTGGCGCGTGAACTGGGGGTGCGCGCGCATCTGAAGCTCGGCAAGCAGGCACGTGACGATGGCGCCAGCGACAGCGACAATGTGTTGGGCGACGTGATGGAGGCGCTGATCGGCGCCTGGTACCAGGAGGCCGGGCTCGACGCCGCACGTGCGTTCGTCCGCGGCGCATGGGGTGACCGCGTCCAGGCCGGTGCCAAGGCGCCGCAGCACCCCAAGTCCGCGCTGCAGGAATGGGCCGCCGCGCATAACCGCAAGCCGCCCGAATATACGATCGTCGAGCGTACCGGCCCCGGCCACGCGCCCAAATTCACGATGCTGGTCTCGATCGGCAAACTCGCCGAGGCGACGGCGACCGGCTCGAGCAAGCAGGAGGCCGAAACCGCGGCGGCCAAGGCGTTGCTGGAGAAGCTGAGCTAAAAAGGCTTTTGTTCGCGCGGAGACGCGGAGACGCGGAGGGGGGCAGCGAATGGAACTCCGGTCCTGCCCCGAACGACTCCGAGTTGATCGACGGCGCATAATCGCAGACGGCGCGAGCCCCATCCACACCATCTCCGCGCCTCCGCGCCTCCGCGTGAACCAACCTGCTTTCTCGCGACGCGATGACGAACAGCCGTTTTCGCTGTACAGGTGCCCGCAACACCAGTTCGAAAAGAGCATATGTGACTGAAACGAATACCAAGCCCGACCCGAAGCATTGCGGCCTAGTCGCCATCGTCGGCGCCCCGAACGCGGGCAAGTCGACGCTCGTCAACGCGCTCGTCGGCCAGAAGGTCGCGATCGTCAGCCCCAAGGCGCAGACTACGCGCGCCAAACTGATGGGCGTCGCGATCGAAGGCGACACGCAGATCCTGCTCGTCGACACGCCCGGCATCTTCGAGCCCAAGCGCCGGTTCGACCGCGCGATGGTCGCCGCCGCCTGGGGTGGCGCGGAAGGGTCGGACATCATCGCGCTGGTGGTCGACGCCAAGGGCGGGATCGGCGGCAAGGTCACGGCGATCGTCGAGTCGCTGGTCGGTCGACCTGAGCCGATCTGGCTGATCCTCAACAAGGTCGATCTCGCCGACAAGACCAAGCTCCTGATCCACGCGGAAAAGCTGAACGCGCTGCTTCCCTTCGCCGAGACGTTCTTCATCAGCGCGGGCACCGGCGACGGCCTTGCGCACTTCAAGACGCAGCTCGCCAAGGCGATGCCCGAAGGTCCGTGGCATTATCCCGAAGACCAGGTCTCCGACTCGACCGAGCGCGCGCTCGCGTCCGAGGTCACGCGCGAACAGCTCTATCTCCAGCTCCACGCCGAGCTCCCCTATGCGAGCACGATCGAGACCGAGCAGTATATCGAGCGCCAGGACGGGTCGTTGGAGATCCACCAGCAGATCCTCGTCGAACGCCCGACGCAGCGCGCGATCGTGCTCGGCAAGGGCGGCGTGCGGATCAAGGAAATCGGCGCCCGCTCGCGCATCGAACTCGCCTCGATCACGGGCAAGCCGGTGCATCTGTACCTGCACGTCAAGGTGAAGCCGGGCTGGGACGAGGACCGCGAAGTGTACCGCGATATCGGGCTAGACTGGGTCGACTGACCCGCGACCACGACCACCACACTCCACCCCGGCGAAGGCCGGGGCCCAGTTGGGGGACGGTCGTCACGACGGACAGCGCGCTGTTACTCAGGCCTTCCCAACTGGGCCCCGGCCTTCGCCGGGGTGGTAGCGTTCGAGCGGATGACAGAGTTCGGCTCGGCAATGCGTCACGCCCACGCCTATTGTACCAAACCCGCGACCTCCTGAAATCTATTGATGCTACCGTAGACCTCGCCCGAGAATCCGGACGAGGACCACGCGATGCTAACCCTGATCGATGCGACGTCCGCGATCCGCTACGACCAGTTGCATCTGTCCCCGGTGGCGCTCGATTTCGGCCTGTTCCAGATCCGATGGTACGCGCTCAGCTATATCGCGATGATCGCGCTGGGCTGGTGGTATCTGCGGAGGATGCTCCGTCGGTCCGGTGCACCGATGACGGCGGGGCATGTCGACGATCTCGTCTTCTACCTGACGCTGGGCATCATCATCGGTGGCCGGCTCGGCTATTGCGTGTTCTACCGGCCCGAGATCTGGCGTGCGCCGCTCGACGTGCTGAAGCTTTGGCAGGGCGGTATGTCGCTGCATGGCGGGTTCCTGGGGGTGATCGTCAGCCTGGTCCTGTTCACGCGGCGCCACCGTTTGTCGCTGCTCCGGGTGTGCGATTACGTGGCGTGTGCAACCCCGTTCGGCCTCATGCTGGTGCGGATCGCCAATTTCGTGAACGGGGAGTTGTGGGGTCGGCCAAGCTCGCTTCCCTGGGCGGTGATCTTTCCGGGCACGCATGACGGCATTCCCAGACACCCGAGCCAGCTCTACGAAGCCGCACTCGAGGGCGGTCTCAGCATGATCGTGCTGGCCTATCTGTTCTGGCGCACCGACGCGCGGCTTCGACCCGGCCATCTGCTCGGGGCGGGGCTGATCCTGTACGGCACCGCGCGCTTCCTGCTCGAATTCGTCCGCCAGCCCGATGCCGGGCTCGACCATCTGTGGTGGGGGCTGACGATGGGGCAGACGCTGAGCGTGCCGATGATCGGCGCGGGCATCTGGTTCTACGTCCGGTCGCTCAAGGGCGCGCGCGTCGCCCCGTGACTATCGCCCCAGAACCTCATCGACCCAGGCTGGCACCAGCATTCCGGCCGCGCCGATCCGCGTCTCCTCAAAAAACACGCTCCCCATCGAAGGGTCGAGGTTCAGCTCCAAGGTAGCGGCGCCGTGATAGGCCGCAGTCTGCACGAAGCCGGCCGCCGGATACACCGCCCCCGAAGTCCCGATCGACACGAACAGATCGGCCTGCGCCAGCGCCGCCTCGATCCGCTCCATATGGTACGGCATCTCGCCGAAGAACACTATGTCGGGCCGCAGCGCCGCCGACCCGCAGGCGCCGCATATCGCCCCCTCCGGCAAGCTGCCGGCCCAGGGTTCGCGCGCGCCGCAGACGGCACATAGCGCGGACAGCAGTTCGCCATGCATATGCAGCATCCGCGTCGCGCCCGCCCGCTCATGCAGGTCGTCGACATTCTGCGTGACGATCAGCAATCCGCCGTCCCATGCTTCGTCCAGCCGCGCCAGCGCACGGTGCGCGGCATTGGGCTCGACCATCGCCAGCGCCGCCCGACGGAGATCGTAGAAGCGGTGCACCAGCTCCGGATCCGCGGCGAGTGCCTCGGGGGTGCAGACATCCTCGACCCGGTGATCTTCCCATAGGCCGCCCGGCCCGCGGAACGTCGCGATGCCGCTTTCGGCGGAGATGCCCGCGCCCGTCAGAATGACGATGTTTCGTAGATCCTGCATCGTCACTCTCTACGTATGGCGCTGTCGCCAGGATAGCCGCAGTCGCGCTGATATCTCGCGTCTCCGAGCATCGGGTCGGCGGGATGCGCCCGGTTGCTCGTTTACGGCGTTGAACCAAACCGACCATGTCTTTGTGGCCGGCCGCACACCGTTCGCCGATGCCGTCATGGCACCGCGCGCTATGATATTCGAAGGATCCAATGCGATGGTGACCAAAAAATTGATGCTGTTGAGCGGCGTGATCGCGATCCTTGGCGGCTGTGGCGACACGACATCGACCGGCGCCAACACTGCCACCGTCAATACCAGCGCGGCGGCAAGCGCAGCGTCCGACGTCACCCGCGTCCGCGGCGTGATCACCGCGGTCGGCCCCGACGCGGTGACCGTCCAGACCTATGACGGCAAGTCGGTCAGCGTGCCGCTCGATGCAAAGACCAAGGTTGCCTGGGTGGTGAAGTCTGATCTGTCGACGCTTAAGGACGGCGACTTCATCGGCACCGCGACGACTGGTCCCGACGACGCACTGCGCGCGGTCGAGCTCGTCATCTTCCCCGAGGCGATGCGCGGGACCGGCGAGGGCCATTATCCCTGGGACGTTCCCGGCGTGGTCGCGGCTGCCGGCGGCGGCGCGGCCGATGGGCAGAGTGCAATGACCAATGGCACCGTCGATGGGCAGAGCGCGATGACCAACGGCACGGTCGACCAGCAGAGCGGGATGACCAACGGCACGGTCACCGGCGGCGCGGGCAAGCCCGGCGAAACCAAGCTCAGCATCTCGTACAAGGGCGGCAAGGCACAGGTCGTCGTGCCCGTCGGCACGCCGATCGTGCGGTTCGAGCCGGCTGAGCGTTCGATCCTCGCAAAGGGCCAGAAGCTGTTCGCGATCACCTTGGCCGGCGCGTCGGGGGCGAGGTCCGTCGCGGTCGGCAAGGATGGCCTGACGCCGCCGATGTAAGGCTGCCGCCCGTAATCACAGCCTGAGCGGCTGGAGTGGTGATGTGTCCACTCCAGCCCCTTTTGTTTGGAGAACCTCACACGTCGGACCTCGTGCAAGCGCGGACGTCGTGGCGGGTTGCGCGGCGATCGCCCGGCCGACCCCATCTTCATAAATCACCCGATCGCCGCTAAGACGCCTGCAAACCCGTATCCGTAAAGGCGCTGCATGACCGTCATCACCGAAGCCGACCTGATCGAAAGCGTCGCCGACGCGCTCCAGTTCATCAGCTACTACCATCCGATGGATTACATCCGCGCGCTGGGTGTCGCGTACGAGGCCGAGCAGAGCCCCGCCGCCAAGGATGCGATCGCGCAGATCCTGACCAACAGCCGGATGTGCGCCGAGGGCCATCGCCCGATCTGTCAGGATACTGGCATCGTCACGATCTTCGTCAAATGGGGCCAGGATTGCCGTCTCGATTCGACCCGCAGCCTGCAGGAGGTCGTCGATGAAGGCGTCCGCAAAGCCTATCTCAACCCCGAGAACAAGCTGCGCGCCTCGATACTCGCCGATCCCGCCTTCACGCGTCGCAACACCAAGGACAACACGCCGAGCGTGATGCATGTCGAGATGGTGCCCGGCAACACCGTCTCGATCGACGTCGCGGCCAAGGGCGGCGGCAGCGAGAACAAGTCGAAGTTCAAGATGATGAACCCGAGCGACTCGATCGTCGACTGGGTGCTCGAGATGATCCCGCAGATGGGCGCGGGCTGGTGCCCGCCGGGGATGCTCGGCATCGGCATCGGCGGCACCGCGGAAAAGTCGATGATCCTCGCCAAGCAGTCGCTGATGGGCGCGATTGACATGGCGCAGCTGAAGGAACGCGGTCCGAAGAACGACATCGAGGCGCTGCGGATCGAGATCTACGACAAGGTCAACGCGCTGGGTATCGGCGCGCAGGGGCTGGGCGGGCTTTCCACCATCCTCGACGTCAAGATCTTCGACTGGCCGACGCATGCCGCGTCGAAGCCCGTCGCGATGATTCCGAACTGCGCCGCCACGCGCCACGCGCATTTCGTGCTCGACGGCTCGGGCCCGGTCTATCTTGAAGCGCCAAAGCTCGAGGAGTGGCCCGACGTCAACTGGACGCCCGACAAGGCCGCGATCCGTGTCGATCTCGACACGCTGACGCCCGAGGTCGTGCAGACGTGGAAGCATGGCGACCGCCTGCTGTTGAACGGCAAGATGCTGACCGGGCGCGACGCCGCGCACAAGCGGATCGCGGATATGCTGGCCAGGGGCGAGGAGCTGCCCGTCGATTTCCGTGGCCGCGTGATCTACTATGTCGGACCGGTCGATCCGGTCGGCGACGAGGTGGTCGGGCCCGCGGGCCCCACTACCGCGACGCGGATGGACAAGTTCACGCGCATGATGCTCGACCAGGGCCTGCTCGCGATGGTCGGCAAGGCCGAGCGCGGCGGCGATGCGACCAAGGCGATCGCCGAGGCCAAGTCGGCCTATCTGATGGCGGTCGGCGGTGCGGCCTATCTCGTCGCGCGCGCGATCAAGGGATCGAAGGTCGTTGGCTTCGAGGATCTGGGTATGGAAGCGATCTACGAATTCGAAGTCGCCGATTTCCCGGTGACCGTCGCGGTCGATTCGGCGGGCGAGAACGTCCACCAGCTGGCGCCACTCGTCTGGCGCGAGAAGATCGCACGGGAGCGGTTGCTCGCGCCGGCGTGACCGCACGTCCTGATGACGTGGAACGGGGAGGGCGGCCCTTCCGTTGAGCTTGCGAACCAGAGGAGTTTCGTATGTTCAAGCCCGCCAACCCCGTCGTCGCGATCGCGGTCGCAACATTGATGACGACGAGCGCCGTTGCCCAGAGCGGGGCACCTGTGCCCGCGCCCCGTACGTCCAGCGGGGGCCTCGGTAGCTTGGGTGACAGTCTTGGCGGGCTGGGTGGCGGATTGGGCGGCCTGCTCGGCGGTGGCGCGTCGAGCATCGGTTCGATCGGTGCGGGCAATGCGGCAGGTCTGCTAGGCTATTGCCTTAAGAACAACCTGCTCGGTCAGGGCGGGGCACTTGGCGCGTTAACCGGGCGGCAAACGGCGCCCCAGTCCCGGACGCAGGCTCCTGCGACGGGCCAGGCAGCGGGCGCGCAGTCGATCCTGCAGCGGTTGACCGGGCGGCAGGGCGTGCGGACGTCGCCCGGCTTTGCAGCGGGACAGGCGGGGGAGCTTCAGGCGCCGAATGGTCAGGGGCTGTCGCTCGACAATCTCGGCGGACAGGTGAAGACGAAGATGTGCAGCCTCGTGCTCAACCGGGCCAAGGCGTTTCTCTAAGCGGCGCGCGGGCTAGGGCGGCTAGCCGTCGCCCGTCCCGTCATCCTGACGAAAGTCAGGATCCAGGGTAATTTGGGGAAACCTGCGTGGCTCTGGATCCTGACTTTCGTCAGGATGACTGTGTGAGTTGGGGGAGGACCGTTCTCTTAAAGATGCGGGATCACGTCCGCATCCTCCAAACAAAACCACCCAGAAATGAAAAGAGGTTGCCAGGGCGTCTCACGACGACCCGACAACCTCCTGACATGGTCAGCGGCCGGAGAGCTCCAGCCCGGAGGACCATGCGTACCACCTCATCCTGTGCCATGCGCGTTGATTGGAGGGCGATACCTCCCGCACATGCCGTCGGATATCAGTAGCGCGTCCCCCGAACGAACCGAACCGAACTCACTGCTGAACCATGAGACATCGGATCACCTCCTTTCGCTTGTTGAAAAAACGCGGCCAAGCCTGACCGCAACCGCAATGTGTGCCGGGCGCCCTGTTGATACAAGTCTTGTTTTGCAGAAGATTTCGCGCAATCCTCAAAGGCTGTCCGACAGGCTGCGCGAATGCCGGCCCTTACCCGCGACAATCCTCGGTCACGCGCTCGATCTCCGCCCATGAGGGGATGACGAGGGCAGGCTGGCCCTGCTGGTCGATCACGAACCGACCGCGGCTGAACCCCATCGCCTCGAGCAGCGGATCGCTGGCCGGCAGCGTCGCCGTCACGGTGCCGGGCGTATTGCCGGGCTGAACCGACAGGGCGCGCGTGACGCTCGACGTGCGGATCGTCATTGGCGTGGCCGCCGCCGCAGTACGCGACAGATGGATTTGCCGCGTGCCGGTATCGCACTGCAGGGTGAGCGCGGGCAGCGCCGCCTGCGTTCCGAAGCTCGCCACCGATCCGCGCGGATCGCGGCGATAGGTCCAGCTTCCCGGCGTATAGGGCCAGTCGCGCCAATCCGCCGCGAGCGGGGCGGGGCGTGGGGCGGGGGCGGGCGCCTCGACGCGCGGTGGCGGCGGCGGCGGTTCGGCGCGCGGCGGCGCGACGCAACCGGCGATCAGCGTCAGCGTGGCGAGGCCGGCGGCGATGGGCCAGCCAGCGGCGATAGGGGTGTGGGCGCGCATGACCTGCTATGCGGCACGCCCGGCGGCCGCTCAAGGCGCGAGGACGGCGATCGCGTGGGAACCGGCGCACGCTGCTACCGGTTCAGCGACGGAACACTGTAAATCAGGAGACGATCCATGTCCGATACCGTTGCCCAGACCCCAACCCAGCTGCTCGTGCAGGCCAATATTTCGGGGACGATGAAGGTCGAGAGCCGCGATGGCGACGCGGTCGGGACGGTCTATGCCTTCATGGTGCACAAGGGTACCGGGCGCGCGACGCATGCCGTGCTGAGCCTCGGCGGGTTCCTGGGCATGGGCAAGAGCTTCTACCCGCTGCCGTTCGCGCTGCTTCAGTTCGACGCGGTGCGTGACCTGTATGTGGTGACGATCGACAAGCGCGTGCTTGAGGGCGGGCCGAGCTGGTCGAACAATGCGCCGGTCTTCGACCAGGCCTATGCCGACCGGGTGGCGAGCTATTACGGGTCGAGCCGTGAGGATCTGGTCGTCGGGTAACGCGAGCGCGGGCCGATACGTCCGTCATCCTGACGAAAGTCAGGACCCAGAGTTACTGACCGCAGCATCCGCGGCTCTGGGCCCTGACTTTCGTCAGGGTGACGAAAACGGAGATAGGCGCTTCAACGCGAGCGCGAGCCACCCATCCGCATCTTCTGGCTCTTCCCGTAGCGCGTCTTGCGCGTGCCTGGCTTGCCCTCGTTCGAGCGGCCCATGACCGGCGCCTTCTGCTGGTCGACCGGCAGACCCAGTTCCTCGTGCTCCAACTGCCGGATCTCGTCGCGCAGCCGCCCCGCGGTCTCGAATTCCAGATCCGACGCGGCCTTGCGCATCTGCTTTTCCAGATCCTCGATATAGGCACGCAGGTTGTGGCCGACCATGTGCGGGCGGTCCTCGTCGATCGGGACGGTAACCTGATCCTGGCTGGCGACATGCGCGATGATGTCGCCGATGTTGCGGCGGATCGTCGTTGGCGTGATGCCGTGTTCGGTGTTGTACGCGACCTGCTTCTCGCGACGGCGCGCGGTCTCGTTCATCGCGCGCTCCATCGAACCGGTGACGCGATCGGCGTACAGGATCACGCGGCCGTCGACGTTACGCGCCGCACGACCGATCGTCTGGATCAGCGATGTTTCGGACCGAAGGAAGCCCTCCTTGTCCGCATCGAGGATCGCGACCAGCCCGCATTCGGGAATGTCCAACCCCTCGCGCAACAGGTTGATGCCGATCAGCACGTCGTACACGCCAAGCCTCAGGTCGCGGATCAGCTCGATACGCTCCAGCGTCTCGACGTCGCTGTGCATGTAGCGGACCTTGATCCCCGCCTCGTGCATATACTCGGTCAGATCCTCCGCCATCCGCTTGGTCAGCGTCGTGACGAGCGTACGGTATCCGAGCGCGGTGGTCTTCCCGACCTCGACGATCAGGTCCTGCACCTGCTCCTCGACCGGCTTGATCTCGACAGGCGGATCGATCAGCCCGGTTGGGCGGATGACCTGTTCGGCGAACACGCCACCGGTCTGCTCCATCTCCCAGCTGCCCGGCGTCGCCGAGACATAGGTCGTCGGCGGGCGCATCGCGTCCCATTCGTTGAACCGTAGCGGCCGGTTGTCGATCGCCGAGGGAAGGCGGAAGCCATATTCGGCAAGTGTCAGCTTGCGGCGGTGATCGCCGCGCGACATGCCGTTGATCTGGCCGATCGTGACATGGCTCTCATCGACGAACAGCAGCGCGTTGTCGGGCAGATATTCGAACAGCGTGGGCGGCGGCTCACCCGGCATCCGACCGGTGAGGAAGCGCGAGTAATTCTCGATTCCCGCGCAGCTGCCGGTCGCCGCGATCATCTCGAGATCGAAGTTCGTCCGCTGCTCCAGCCGCTGCGCCTCGAGCAGCTTGCCCTCGAGCACCAGCTCCTTCAGCCGCTCGGCCAGCTCGTGCTTGATCGCCTCGCCTGCCTGTTTGAGCGTCGGGCCGGGCGTCACGTAATGCGAGTTCGCATAGACGCGCACCGAGTTGAGCGACGCAACCTTCTTGCCGGTCAGCAGGTCGAACTCGGTGATCTCCTCGATATCGTCGCCGAAGAACGAGATGCGCCACGCGCTGTCCTCGTAATGCGACGGGAAGATTTCGAGCGTGTCGCCCTTCACGCGGAAATTGCCGCGCTGGAACGCCGCGTCGTTGCGCTTGTACTGCAGCGCGACGAGCTTGCGCACGATTTCACGCTGGTCGACCGTCGTGCCCTTTTTCAGATCGAAGATCATCGCCGAATAGGTCTCGACGGAGCCGATGCCGTACAGGCACGACACCGACGCGACGATGATCACGTCGTCACGTTCGAGCAGCGCGCGCGTTGCCGAATGCCGCATCCGATCGATCGACTCGTTGGTCGAGGATTCCTTCTCGATATAGGTGTCCGACCGCGCGACATAAGCTTCAGGCTGGTAATAATCATAATAGCTGACGAAATATTCGACCGCGTTGTCGGGAAAGAACGACTTCATTTCGCCGTAGAGCTGTGCTGCGAGGATCTTGTTGGGCGCGAGGATTAGCGCAGGCCGCTGCACGCGTTCGATCACGCTCGCCATCGTGAAGGTCTTGCCCGAGCCGGTGACGCCGAGCAGCACCTGGTCCTTCTCGCCCTCGCCGATCGCCGAGACGAGTTCGGCGATCGCGGTCGGCTGGTCGCCTGCCGGCTCATATTCGCTCACGAGCTTGAACCGCTTGCCGCCCTCGACCTTTGCGGGGCGCGCGGTCGGGCGGTGCGGGACGAAGGTGTCGCCGGTTTCGGGTTCGGCGAGGCTGGTGCGGATCTGGATGGCCATCGAGGGGGAATATGGGGAACACCCGTCGAGTCGGCAACGTGCTGGTCGGCCCTGATCCGTCATCCTGACGAAAGTCAGGACCCAGTATCCCGGGGGCAGTCCTTTGCGGCCCTGGGTCCTGACTTTCGTCAGGATGACGGGAGGGGCGGCGAAACCGATACCGCTGCATTGTGCAGCCCCAAGCTTTGCTAATGTTGACCCACCGCACGCGCATCCATAATGCGACCGTTTCGCAAGCCATCGACCCGCCGGCGCGACTCCGCGCGGCCAAGGAATAGACGCATGACCGCCGAAACCCTCGAAACCCGCGCGCCCGTGCTCATCCCGGAAACGCCCGCGTTCCTCAACGCCAAGGTTCTGTGGGTGCGCCACTGGAACGAGCATCTGTTCAGTTTCGCGATCGAGCGCCCGTCGACCTTCCGCTTCCGCTCGGGCGAATTCGTGATGATCGGCCTCCCCCAGGACGGCGGCAAGCCGATCATGCGCGCCTATTCGATCGCGAGCCCGCATTATTCGGAAGAGCTCGAATTCCTGTCGATCAAGGTCGAGGACGGCCCGCTGACCTCGAAGCTCCAGCTGATCCAGCCGGGCGACGAGGTGTATCTGGGCAAGAAGCCGACCGGCACTTTGGTGCTCGACGCGCTGCTCCCGGGCAAGCGGCTGTTCATGTTCTCGACCGGCACAGGCCTCGCGCCGTTCCTCAGCCTGATGCGCGATCCCGACGTCTATTCGGCCTATGAACAGGTGATCGTCGTGCACAGCGTGCGCCGCGTCAGCGACCTTGCCTATCACGACGAGATGGTCGCCTTGCTCGCCGAGGATCCGCTGATCGCTGAGGAGGCAGCCACGCAGTTCCACTACATCCCGACCGTGACGCGCGAGCCGTTCCGCACCACGCGGCGGATCGGTGCGCTGATCGAGGACGCGTCGCTGTTCGGCCATCCGGTGCGCGGCGACCAGAAGCTGAACCCCGAGACCGACCGCGCGATGCTGTGCGGATCGACCGAGATGATCAAGGAGTTCGCGGTGATGCTCGAGGCGCAGGGCTTTGAAGAGGGCGCGAATTCCAAGCCCGGTACGTTCGTGATCGAGCGCGCCTTCGTCGGCTGACCCGCCAGGGCGCTTGGCGCGCCGTCCGATCCCCGATAGCGTCATGCTAAAGGGGACTGAAAATGCGCCAGATTATCACCGGAATCCTGCTTGCCACCGCCGCCATGCCAATGGCGGCGGTGGCCAGGACCGTCGCGGTCGAGGAACGCTCGATCGAACAGCTCCAGGCGAGCATGACGGCGGGGACGGCGAGCAGTGTCGATCTGGTCCGGGCGTATCTCGCGCGGATCGCGGCGATGGACCGCAAGGGGCCGACGCTGCGCAGCGTGATCGCGCTCAATCCCGACGCGCTGGCCCAGGCCAAGGCGCTCGACGCCGAGCGTCGGGCGGGGCGGGTGCGCGGGCCGCTGCACGGCGTGCCGGTGCTGATCAAGGACAATGTCGAGACCGCCGACGCGATGCCGACCACCGCGGGCAGCCTGGCGCTCAAGGACAATATGACGCGTCGCGACGCGCCGGTGGTCGCGGAGCTGCGCGCGGCGGGAGCGGTGATCCTCGGCAAGACCAATCTCAGCGAATGGGCGAACATCCGCTCGACCCGGTCGATGAGTGGGTGGAGCGCGGTCGGCGGGCTGGTGCGGAACCCCTATGCGCTCGACCGGACCGCGTGCGGATCGTCGAGCGGGTCGGGCGCGGCGATCGCGGCGAGCTTTGCAGCAGCCGCGATCGGCACCGAAACCGATGGCTCGGTCGTGTGCTCGTCATCGATCAACGGGCTGGTCGGGCTGAAGCCGACGATCGGGCTGGTCAGTCGCACGCATGTCGTGCCGATCAGCCATAGCCAGGACACGCCCGGGCCGATGGCGCGCAGCGTGCGCGACGTGGCGACCATGTTCTCGGCGATGATCGCAGCGGATCCGGCGGATGCCGCGACCGCGGGGGCAGGCGCGTACAAGCGCGACTATGCCGCCGCCCTGTCGACCAGCGCACTCTCGGGGTTGCGGATCGGGGTCGTCCGGCCCGAGATGACCGCGGACGTCGCGGCGCGGTACGAGGTCGCGTTGGGGGTGCTCAAGGCCGCGGGCGCGGTGCTCGTCGAGGTTAAGCAGCCCAAGCTCGACGGGATCGGCGAGGCGGAGCTGCTGGTGTTGCAGACCGAGCTGAAGGCCGATCTCGACACCTATCTCGCGACCACCCCCGCGGCGGTGCGGACCCGGACGCTCGACCAGGTGATCGCGTTCAACCGCGCCAATGCAGCAGCGGAGATGCCGTTCTTCGCGCAGGAGACGTTCGAGGCGGCGGCCAAGACCCGCGGGCTCGACGACCCGGCCTATAAGGCGGCCCGTGCGAAATCACTGCGGCTGGCAGGCGCGGAGGGGATCGACGCGATGCTGAAGACCGCGCGGGCAACGGTGCTCGTCGAGCCGACCTATGGTCCCGCCTGGCTCAGCGAGCCGGTGTACGGCGACCAATATGGCGGACCGAGCGCGAGCGAACTGCCCGCGGTCGCCGGCTATCCTAACCTGACCGTGCCGATGGGGCTGGTCCGCGGACTGCCGGTCGGGCTGTCGTTCATCGCGACGCGCTACGGCGACGGCACGGTGCTGAACGCGGGCTATGCCTATGAACAGCGGGCCAAGGCGCGGACCGCGCCGCGTTACCTGCCGTCGGCGGCGGTGGGCACCGGACTCGACGGGGCCCGCTGATCGGGGGCGACGAACACGCGGTCGTTGCGCAGATAGATGGCGCTGCGATCCTTCAGCCGGCGCGTGGTGAAGACGAGGCGATAGTCGCTTGCGAGCGTCGCCTTCAGCGCGCGCAGGCTGCCGACGTTCCAGATTGACAGGCGGCGCGTCGAGGTGACGATCACCGGCGGACGGTTGGCGAGGATGCGGCGAACCTCTGCCGCCTCGTCGATCCCGGTCGCGCCCTGTTCGGTCGACAGGCTGAGCAGGTTGGGAAAGGCGTAGGGCGTCGGCACACAGGTCCGCGCGAGCAGATAGGTGACCGTGTCGCCGCGGAACACATAGGGGCATTCGTCGCCGCTGTTCGCCTGGACGATGCGGGCCAGCGCATAGGCGCCGGGGGCGTCGTCGCGCCGCACGATGCGTTCGACTGCGAGGATCGTGAAGGGGACGATCAGCGCGATCGCGAGCAGCTTGGCATGGCGTGACAGCGCGGGCGCGGCGGCGATCGCCAGCGGGGCAACCAGCGGCAGGCCGTAATGATCGAAGAAGGTTCCGATCGCGAGAAAGCCTAGCGACGCCGCGATCAGCCAGCCAAAGGCGAGCCGCGCGACCGCACGGTCGATCCCGAGATCCGCGCGGCGATGCCAGGTGATCGCCGCGGCGGCGATCAGCGGGAGCAGCTGGACGAGGATGCCGAGCAGTCGCATCACCACCTGCGCGAGCGGATAGCCGGGGCGCAGGAAGATCGAGGTGACGTTGGAGAACCAGAAGGTCGCGAACAGGTCGTGCGCGGTGTACCAGCCGAGCGCGGCGAGCGACGGCGCGAGCCCGACGGCGATCCACAGCAGCGCCGCGCCCAGCGTCGCTGAGACCGACGCGCCGGTGCGGCGGTGGAACCAGAGATGCGCCAGCCCGAAGAACGCGCCCTCGAAGGCGGGCGTGTATTTCATCTGGATCGCGATCCCTGCGAGCAGGCAGGCCAGCGCGCCGCCACGCACGATCGCGCGGCGTTCGTTCGCCGCCGCGAGCGCGGGCAGGCGGAAGGTCAGCAGCGCGGCGATCGCGATCGGCAGATTGTAGAAGACCGGCGCCTGCCCGCCGCCGCCGCTGAGCAGCGATAGCCCGGCCAGATAGGTCGCTCCCGCCGCCAGCGCACCGCGCCGCGTCGCGCCGACCCGCATCGCGCCGTGATGAACGAGGACCGCAGTCAGCCAGGCGCAGCCGGTCGCGACGAGCTGATAGGCGAGGATCCCGTCGCCGGGGAGCAGCCGTATCGCCGCGAACAGCAGGAACAGCCCGATCGGCTTGCGATCCCAGATGTCGACAAAGGGGATCGCGCCGTGCAGCATCCGGTCGCCGACCAGCAGATAATATTGCTCGTCGACGGCAATCACCGGATTGCCGAAATCCCAGGCGCGGATCGCCAGCGCGATCATCAGCAGGATCAGCGCGGGCGTCCAGCGGGATCCGGACGATGCAGTCGTGGCCGATGTCATCAGTAGAAAGTCCTGAGCGTCAGTGTGCGCGTCGTACCGTCGCACAGCCCGAGCCGGACGACGCTGCCGGGCGGGCGGATAGTCCAGTTCGCCAGCGGGCTGGCTGGATAGTCGCGGGGAATGGGCTGGCCGTCGATCGAACAGATCAGGTCGCCGACCTGCCACCCGCTCGCCTCGGCCGGGCCGCCGCGCATCACGTGCAGGACCTTCAGCCGGTTGCTCTCGACGCCCATCAGCAGGCCGCTGGTCGACCGGATGGGGCGGGGATCGGCGACGTCTCCGCGGCGCAGGACCATCCGCGCCGCGCTCGGGTCGAGCAGCACGCGATAATGCTGGAGAAACCCCGAGCCGAGCCGCCCGGCGGCGCCGATCGACTGCGAAAAGCCCGCCTCGGGTTCGATCCGCACCTCGGTGTCGCGCGCGACGAGCGTACCGACGCGGATCTCGGGGGCGATCGCGAGGCCGCTGACGACCGAGCCGCCGAGCCCATAGGCGATCGCGGTGGTGGTCGGCAGCCCCGGCGGCGCGGCACGGCGCCAGCCCGCCGCGGTCACGGTGATCGCCGATCCGTCGCCGGTATCGACGACGATCGGCGCCAGCGCGTGCGTGCCGATCCGGATCGCGCTTTCATAGACGCGTCGATCGGACGAGATCGTCAGCGGCGCGGTCTCGCCCGCAAAGGGCAGCCGCCCGGTCGGGATCAGCCGGAAGCGGCGCGCGGCATAATCGATGTCGAGCGCGTGCGCGGCGAGCAGGTCGCGCCCGACCAGCAGGTCGACCGCCGTCGCGCTGCCGGTCGCGAGCGCGGGGAGGGCGGCAACACTGACGCCGCCGCCGCTGCGCGTCAGACCGCCCAGCACGATCGACCGCGTCGGCATCCAGCGCAGCGCGACCGATCCGCCGATCGCGCTCGCCCGCCCGCCGGGCTTCAGCGCGCGCCGGACCACCGCGGGGGAGGTGTCGGCGAGCAACGTATAACTGACCCCCGTATCGAGGATCGCGGTGATGCTGCGCCCGTCGATCTGCATCGCGAACCGGATCTGGTTGCCCGGCGTCAGGTCGAACGGCACCCAGCGTGTTTCGGTATCGGTGGCGAGCCGGGCGACGCCCTGGTCGCGGTCGGCGGGGGAAGTGGCGTGGCCGGGGGATGTGCCGGGGGTGGAACCGGACGGATTGGCCTCGGGCACGGCCTGCGATGCCGGCTGCCGCGCCGAAACGCTCAGAACCGCCAACAGCGGGACGATGGCGAGGGTAAGCATACGCATGTGCAACCGTCCCTAGCGCGTTGGCGGGGCCTTACAAGCTGCACCCCCCTCGGGGGCAGGTAGGCTAGAGAGGAAACCGGCCGGGCGGCGTCTGGTGAAGCCGCAGATTGTCGGCGCCGTTCATCCAGACTCGTGCGCCGCTCGCACGTAAGAGCGGGCTGTCTGCCCTTCCTGCCGCTGTCTTACGCTTCCATTGCAATTGTCCGACGCTTGTCGCGTAGCTCCTGACGACGGCGGCGTTGTCCGTCAGACGCCTACCGCCTAGCCGACGGCGAGTGCCGCCCGTCGTCCGCGAAGCGATAGGCCTGAAAACCGCCCCCCCCAAGGCCAGCGTCGTAGAATGCCGGTGTCCCATTTGGCACCCCGGTACGCCTCACCAATCAACAGGATCAGCGCAGCCCCCATCGCAACGGCGCCGAACAGGGGCAGTATCCCGTAATTGAGCCCGGTTACCTGCGCGACCTCCCCGGCGCGGCCCCATACCGGGTCAAACGCGATGTAGCTGTCGGCAATGAATGGCACATAGGACAGGAGAGACGCTGTTTGGGCGAGGAGCATGGGTGCAAGGAAACGACGGTCACGGCAAGCCAGCGCTACCATAACCGGATCGACCAGATAGAAGTATCGATCATGCATTTTAGGTGTGACGTAGGGGACAATGATCAGCAGGATCGCCGCAGCCAACAGAAGCCCGTTGCGCGCATGCAGCGTGCCTGCGCGCCATAGCAGCAGGATGGCAGTACCCGTCAGCATCACCGCGCAGGGCAGGCCCAGCATCAGGCCGCGTTCGTAACTCATCATGCTCTGCCCAACCTGCCAGACATTCGGCGCATTGACGGACAGGATTGCAAAAAAGTCGTATTGCTGGCTGTAGACGCCAAAGATCTCGATCGCTGAACGGCCCGCCATGGCCATGGGCAGCGCGAACAGCACGTACGTGAGCGGGACAAGCGCAAACGAACATAAAGGTTGGCGACGGTCCAGCCACAGCAGCACAAGCAACGGCGCGACCAAAAGCGCTTGCAGCTTGACCGCAATGGCAGCCGAGAAGGCAAGCATTGCCCATACCGGCTTCTTTCGCAGAGCAGCGGCGATGCAAGCAGCGACCATGGCCCCATAGATCGCATCGGACTGGGCGAGCAGGGCCGAATTCATCGCGATGGTCGGCAGCGCCAGCGTAACTGCCGCGGCGAGCAGTCGTCTGCCTCGCGGCACGAGACGCGTGACGGTAAATGCCAGCACCCCGTCAAACAATACCCCAGAGATCTTGATCCGCAGGACCGCGGTTCCGGGAAACAGCGCCATGAGCGCCATGCAATGTTCGTAGAATGGCGTGTAGTTAGTGAACTTGTGTCGCAGATAGCTTCCGCCTGCCCGTTCGGCAGCCTGCAACCATGGCGTTTGATAGATCCCCATGTCCGACGTGCGCACCGGCAAAAATGCAAGCCGTTCGGCCAAGCCCAGCACGATCAACAGTGCGCACAACAACACCATTCGGTGACGAACGAGAAAAGCTAAGCTGGATGGAGGTTGGTGGTGCATATCGACGCTGATAACGCTGGCGCGCTCTTGGGCCGGACGGTCCGCCGCTCGCTTTACAATCACCGTTCGGAGGACAGGTAAAACAACTCGAACAAGATCATCAGATTAAAATCAATAAACGACAATCCTTGGGTAGTCGCGCAGACGACCTGAACGTCCGGAACTGGGCACACACAGACTGGCATTTCTAGCACGGTCTCAACCACCTGTCCTTTATGCGGTCAGCAGGGATCAGAGACAGGCTTCGAGATAGGCCTGATCGAAGCCGAACTGCTTCGCCTTGTCGAGCGTGTAGGGGCGCAGGCCCATCGAGCGGTATTCGCCGAGGATCTTGCCGTCCGCGCTCTCGTCGAGATATTCGAACTTGAACAGCTCCTGCGTGACGATCACGGGGCCCTCCATGCCGATCACCTCGGTGATGTTGGTCACGCGGCGCGAGCCGTCGCGCAGGCGCTTTACCTGGATGATCAGCTCGACCGAATCGGCGATCTGACGCGAGATCGCCTCCTTGGGCACCTTGATGTCCGACATCATCACCATGTTCTCCATACGCGCGAGCGCCTCGCGCGGGGAGTTGGCGTGGAGCGTGCACATCGAGCCGTCGTGACCGGTGTTCATGGCCGCGAGCATGTCGAAACACTCGGAGCCACGGATCTCGCCCAGGATGATCCGGTCGGGACGCATACGCAGTGCGTTCTTGACGAGATCGCGGATGCTTATCTCACCCTGGCCCTCGAGATTGGCGGGGCGCGTCTCGAGCGGCAGCCAGTGCGGCTGTTGCAGGCGTAGCTCCGCCGCGTCCTCGATCGTCAGCACGCGCTCGCCCGGGTCGATCATCTTCGACAGCGCGTTGAGCATCGTCGTCTTGCCCGAACCGGTACCGCCCGAGATGACGACGTTGAACCGTGAGGCACCGGCGATCTTGAGCGCGGTCGCCATCTTGGGGCTCATGCTGCCGAACCCGGCCATCATGTCGAGCGTGATCGGCTTGGCCGAAAACTTACGAATCGAGATCGCGGTGCCGCGCAAGCTCAGCGGCGGCACGATCACGTTGACGCGGCTGCCGTCCTTGAGGCGGGCGTCGGCGAGCGGTGTGGTCTGGTCGACGCGGCGGCCGACCGAGTTCACGATCCGCTGCGCGATCTGGAACAGATGCTCCTCGTCGCGGAACTGGATGGGGGCGAGTTCGAGCTTGCCCTTGCGCTCGACATAGGTCTGTTCGGGGCCGTTCACCATGATGTCGGTGATGTTCGGATCCGCCAGTAATTCCTCGAGCGGCCCGAGCCCGAGCAGCTCGTCGACCAATACCTTTTCGAGAGCGAACTGTTCGCGGCGGTTGAGCGTCAGCTTCAGCTCGGCGAGCACCTCGCCGATGATCGGGCGGAATTCCTCTGCCAGCTCGTCCTTGCCAAGCGTCGCCGCAGCCTCGGGATCGACGCGTTCGAGCAGGCGGGGGAGCACCTGTTCCTTGATCTTGTGGATCGACTGTTCGAAGCCCTCGACCTTGCTCGCGCCCGCATCGCCCGACGCGGCCTGACGATCGGCGAGTCGCTGCATCGCGTCGACCTGACCGATCGGCACGCCGCCCTCGGTCTCGCCGGGCATCGGCAGGAGGGTGTCGAGCGCAGGGAATTGCGCGCCGCCCTCGGGATCGGGTCGCGGGGCTGGGCCACCGCCCTGCATCGGTCGCGCGACTCCGAACGCGGGCCGCGCTGCCGTTCCGCCACTCATCCCACTGCGTCGTCCGAACGCGCTCATGCACCAGTCCCTCGATCGTTAATGCCGGGGTTACCGGCGAAGCCTTGCCAATTCGCTAACCAATCGGTCGGCGACCGCGCGGCGTCCGGAAACGGGTTCTGCCGCGGCGCGCGGGCGGATAAGGGGGGCGCATGCTGATCCGCCTGCTAACCCTGCTCGTCCTTCCGCTCGCCGCGCTCATCGGCATCGCCGCCCCCGCCAGCGCCGACGACATCAGCGCGACCGGGCGAGGGGTCGTGCGTGTCGTGACGATCGCGGTGGTCGACGATCAGGTCGTCGGCTTCGGTCATGGCAGCGGCTTCGCGGTCGCGCCCAACCGGATCGTCACCAACGCGCATGTTGTCGAGCTGGCGGAACGCTATCCCGACAATGTCGTCGTCGGCGTTGTGCCGACTGAGGGGGACAAATCCTATCAGGGCAAGGTGATTGCCTATGACGTGCAGCGCGATCTGGCGCTGATCGAGTTCACCGGCGCGCGCCTGCCGCAGACCGCGCTGTATACGGGACCGATCGATGAGGGCGGGGCGGTGGTGTCGCTGGGCTTTCCCGGCAATGTCGACCTCGCCACCGCGCGCTCGGCCGCGGACTATATCCGGCCGACCAGCCCGGTGCGGTCGGAGGGCGTGTTCTCGGGCCGGCGCAGTCTGAGCGATGTCGAGGTGCTGTTGCACACCGCCAATATCGCGCGCGGCAATTCGGGCGGACCGCTGCTCGACCGGTGCGGGCGGGTGATCGGCGTCAATTCCGCGATCACCCGCGGCGAAGAAGGCGATTCGACGTTCGGTTTCGCGATTGCGGATACCGAACTCGCCGCGTTCCTGCGCGAGGCGAAGCAGCCCTATAGCGCGGTCGGAACGCCGTGCACCTCGATCGAGGAGCGGCTGCGGCAGGACAGCGACGCAGACGTGCGCGCGGCGGCCGATGCGGCGGCGGCGCAGCGTGATGTGGCGACGCAGGCGGCGCTATCGCGCGAACGCGCGCTGGAACAGGCGCGTATCGAGGCGGAGCGCCGGCGCGAGAACGTCATGGCGATCGCGGGGCTGCTGCTGGTCGCAGGCGCGCTCGGGATCGGTGCGGCGGGGCTGCTCGAATCGCGCGGCCGGCGGCGTGCGGCGATCTGGACGGTCGCGGGCGGTGGCGTCGCGGTGGTCGCGGCGGTCGTCGTGTTCGTGGCCAGGCCGTCGGGCGCGGTCGACCTTCCCGCGGCGTCGGTCGCGCGATCGGGGCCGGTGGTCGAGGACAAGGCGCTCGGCCGGCTAATGTGCCGGCTGATCCCCGAACGGAGCCGGATCACGATCTCGTCGAGCGAAGACGTGCCGCTCAGCTGGGGCGCGGGTGGCTGCGTCAACGGCAAGACCCAATATGTCGCGGGCAATGGCCGGTGGGAGCGCGTGCTGGTGCCCGAGGCAGATCAGACGGTGTCGCTACTATCGTTCGACCCGGCGACGCGGACCTACGCCAATACGCGCTATCTGATGTCGGCGGCGGGGATGACCGCGTCGCGGGCGGCGCGTGGCGACACGCCGGGGCAGTGCACGACCGATCCGGCGGCGATCACGCGGCTGGTCGGCCAGCAGTCTGCAGTCCGGGCCACGTTGCCGCCGCTGCCCAATGAGAAGCTCGTCTATTCCTGCACGTCGGCAGACTGATCGAGTCTCGTTTACCCCCTCGGCACGCGTCGATCCGCATGGCAGGATGGCGGTGTTGAGGGGGATGGCGATGCGGGTAATGCACAGAGTTAGGCATGGGGTGGCGTGGAGCGTCACCATCATGGCGGGACTGGTCGGTGCCTGGACGCCGGCAGCGGCGAGATGGGCGCGCGCGACCTCCGATCATTTCGAGATCTATGCCGACATGCCGCCCGCCGCGCTCACGACGATGGCGACCCGGCTCGAGCAGTTCGACGGGGCGATCCGGCATCTCCACCGCACGCCGGAGGGCACCGGCGCGAAGGGCGCGAACCGCGTCACCGTCTATGTCGCGAACGACGTCGCTGCGATCCGCCGATTGTCGGGCGATCGCGGCATCGCTGGATTCTACCTGCCGCGCGCAAGCGGGTCGGTCGCCTTCACCCCGCGGATCGACGAGGGCGGGGACGGCAGCCGTTCGACGCGCGGCGGCGGAATTCCGCAGATCGTCCTGTTCCACGAATATGCGCATCACTTCCTGCTGGGCAATTACGCCGCCGCCTATCCGGCGTGGTTTTCCGAGGGCTATGCCGAGTTCGTCTCGACCGCCGCGTTCGAGAAGGAGTATGTCCAGCTCGGCGGCGCGGCGCAGCACCGGGCGTACAGCCTGCTCGCGGCCAAGCCGGTGTCCGCGGCGACCCTGTTCGCGACCGGGCAGAAGCTGACCGACGAGCAGCGCGGGGTGATGTACGGGCGCGGATGGCTGCTGACGCACTACCTGATGTTCGACGCGGCGCGCGGCCGGCAGCTCCAGCAGTATCTGACCGCGCTGAACGCGGGAACGCCGAGCGTAACCGCGGCCACCGCGGCGTTCGGCGACCTGCGCGCGCTCGACAAGGCGCTCGATGCGTATCTGCGCCAGTCGCGCATCCCGGGGCTGCGAATCGCGTATGATAAGCTGCCCGTCGCGCCGGTGGTCGTGACGCCGTTGTCGCCGGGCGCCGCGGCGATGGTCGAGCTGCGGATGCAGTCGGAGCGCGGCGTCAATCGTGCCACCGCCGCACCGATCTTCGCGCGCGCCGCCCGGATCGCGGCGGCCTTTCCCGATGATGCGCTGGCGCAGGGCTGGCTGGCGGAGATGGCGTATGATGCGGGGCAGGACGATGCGGCACTGGCTGCTGCCGACCGCGCGCTCGCCGCCGATCCGACGTCGCGCCAGGCGATGCTGTACAAGGCGCAGGTGATGATGCGGCGCGCCGCTGCGTCGACGCCGCGCGACGCTTCAGCATGGGGTGCGGCGCGGCGCTGGATCGTCACGGCCAATCGCCAGGCGCCCGACGATGCCGAGGCGCTGTCGCTCTATTATGACAGCTTCGCCGCGGCGGGCGAGGCTCCCAGCGCGGCCGCGATCCTGGGGATCGGTCGCGCGCTCGAGCTGGTGCCGCAGGACCCGGCGCTGCGCTTCAAGGTCGCGGCGCAGGCGATCATGGATGGTCAGACCGATGCCGCCAGACGCGCGCTGCGCCCGCTCGCCTATGATCCGCACCAGTCGGCGGACAACCCGGCGGCGCGGCTGATCGCGATCCTCGATACCGGCGTGACGGGGCCCGCGGCGATGCTCGCGCTTGCAAAGGCACGGGGGGAGACGGTGGCGGCGACGCCGTCTGGGCCGACACCGGCGAATTAGCGGCGAGGGCGCGGACCCCGACCCTCGTCACGATGTCGACGGTCGGGGATCGCCTGAATGTGCGGGCGACAGGGCGGGTTCGCGCGGCGCCTCTTTCGCCAGCAGCGCACGTTTGCGGTCGAGCCCATAGGCGTAGCCGCCGAGTGTCCCGTCGGTGCGAAGCGCGCGGTGGCAGGGGATGAGGATGGCGATCGGATTGGCGCCGCACGCGCTGCCGACTGCGCGGACCGCGGCCGGGGTGCCGGCGGCAGCGGCGAGTTGCGTATAGGTGCGCGTCTCGCCCGCGGGGATGCAGGCGAGTGCCTGCCAGACCGCCTCCTGGAACGCGGTGCCGCGGACGTCGAGCGGAAGGTCGTGCTGGCGCTCGGGTGATTCGACGCTGGCGACGACGCGCGCCGCGAGATCGGCGAGTGCCGTATCGCCGGGCGTGACGATCGCCCTGGGAAAGCGTGCGACGAGGGCGGCCGCGTCCTCGTCGAACGCCACGCGGCACAGTCCCGTATCGGTCGCGGCGATCAGTAGCGGCCCGAGGCTGGTCGCGACGATCGTCCAGCGGATGCGGACCCCGTCGCCGCCGCGCGCCCAGACGCTCGGCGGCATCCCCATGCGCGACGCGGCGCCGGCGTAGAAGCGACTCGGCGCGGCATAGCCCGCATCGTAGATCGCGGCGGCGACGTGCGCCTCCCGGGTCAGCGCGTCGGCGGCGCGTGCGCTGCGCAGGCCGCGGGCATAGGCGGCCGGCGTGACCCCGGTCGCGCGCTTGAACAGCCGGTGGAAATGATGCGGCGTATAGCCCGCCTGCGCCGCGAGCTGGTCGAGCGAGAGGCGGTCGTCCGTGGCTTCGAGCAGCGCGACGGCGGCGGCGACCGCGATCCGGTCGCGGCCCACGGAGTCCGGGGTACAGCGAAGGCAGGCCCGGAACCCGGCCGCCCGGGCGCTGGCCGGGTCATCAAGGAAGACGACATTCTCGCGTCTGGGATGACGGGCCGGACAGCTCGGCTTGCAATAGATGCCGGTGGTCTTCACCGCGACGATGAACCGACCGTCCCACGCCCGTTCCCGGTTGGCAAAGGCGGTCCAGGCGGTGTCCGGATCTGGGGCGGTGTGCGTCATTGCCAAGGTGTAGCGCGTCGGTCGGGGCGCTGCATCCCGCGGCTTGCGGTCAAACCGGGGAGCAGACGCCCGCGCTTGTCAGCCGCCGTTCGCGTGGAACAGCGCAAGCGTGCGCGCCTTTGCCAGATCGGCGCTCGGCTCGTGATAATCCTTGCGGCGATCCGAGTTGAAGCCGTGGCCCGCCTCGTAGACATGGACCGTCGCGTTCGGCCAGTCCTTGGCGATCACCTGCTCGACGCCCTCCATCGGGATGCCGTGATCGTGGCGGCCGAAATGGAGGATGACGGGAACCTTGGGCTCTTCGTCCGCCGCCGCCGGGATCATGCTGCCATAATAGCCGCTCGCGGCGGCCACGCCGGTGAGGCGGGTGGCCGCGAACCACGCGACCGATCCCCCATAGCAATAGCCGACGACGAACACGGGTCCGGCGGGGGCGAGCGAGTCGATGCAGGTCTGGACGTCGGTCAGCGACAGTTCGAAGGGATGGAGCTGCCGCGCAAGTTCGATCCCGCGGGCAAGGCCGTCACCCGAATAGTCCGCCTCGAAGCCTGGATGCTCCCGGTCGAACAGGGCGGGTGCCAGCACTTCATAGCCATCGGCCGCATATTCGTCGCACAGATCGCGGATATGGTCGGTGACGCCGAAGATCTCCTGCACGAGGACGAGACCGCCGCGACGGTCTCCCGTCGGCTGCGCATGATAGACCGCGATCGTCGCGCCGTCGGACATGGTCATCGTTTCCATCGTGCCGGTCATTCCGATTCCTTGTCATGTGATCCTGTTCCGACCATTATCGTCATTCCCGCGGAGGCGGGAACACATAGTGCCAGGCCCTGCGATGAATGCGCTGGGTCCGGATATGGATCCCCGCCCGCGCGGGGATGACGAAGAGGGTGAGGTGGGCCTTCCAACCATCTACCGATGACAAAACAGTCACAAACCAGTCGTCTCCTCCGCCCGCCCGGCTTGCCAATGCTGGAACCCGATGCTACCCGCGCCGCGTCCCGGTAGAGGTGCTTTCGCGCCCTCTTCCCTTGTGGGACGGCGACATTCGGTTTCAGACGAGGATTGACAGGTCCGTGGAGACACTTCCCGGTAACGGCGGCGGCGCTATCCAGGCGAGCTTAGGTGGGCGTTATGCGCTCGCCCTGTTCGAACTGGCGCGTGACGCCAAGACGATCGACGCGGTCGAGCAGAGCCTGTCGACCGTGCGCGATGCGCTTGCGCAGTCCGACACGCTCCGCGACCTCACGACGAGCCCGATGGTATCGCGCGGCGCGGCGGTGAAGGCGATCTCCGCCGTCGCCGACGAGCTCGGCGTCGATGCGACCACGAAGAATTTCCTGGGCGTGCTGGCCGAGAACCACCGGCTCGGCGCGCTGGCCAAGATCATCAAGGCGTACCGCACGCTTGCTGCGCAGCATCGCGGCGAGATCGCAGCCGAAGTGACCTCTGCGCATCCGCTGTCCGAAGAGCAGGTGATCGAGCTGAAGCATCAGCTCCGCCAGCGGGTCGGCCGTGAAGTTTCCGTCGACCTCAACGTCGACCCATCGCTGCTGGGCGGACTTGTCGTCCGCGTCGGCAGCCAGATGATCGATTCGTCGATCCGCACCCGTTTGAACACGCTCGCGCAGGCGATGAAAGGCTGACCATGGATATCCGCGCCGCAGAAATCTCGAAGATCATCAAGGATCAGATCGCCAATTTCGGCACCGAGGCCCAGGTCAGCGAGACCGGCCAGGTGCTGAGCGTCGGCGACGGCATCGCGCGCATCTTCGGCCTCGACAACGTCCAGGCCGGCGAGATGGTCGAATTCTCGAACGGCGTGCAGGGCATGGCGCTCAACCTCGAGGCCGACAATGTCGGCGTCGTGATCTTCGGGTCTGACTCGGAGATCAAGGAAGGCGACATCGTCAAGCGCACCGGCACGATCGTCGACGTGCCGATCGGCAAGGAGCTGCTCGGCCGCGTGGTCGACGGTCTCGGCAACCCGATCGACGGCAAGGGCCCGATCCACACGACCGAGCGCAGCCGCGTCGAGGTCAAGGCGCCGGGCATCATCCCGCGCCAGTCGGTCAGCGAGCCGGTCCAGACCGGTCTCAAGGCGATCGATGCACTCGTTCCCGTCGGCCGTGGCCAGCGCGAGTTGATCATCGGCGATCGCCAGACCGGCAAGTCGGCCGTCGCGATCGACGCGTTCATCAACCAGAAGACCGCGAACGCGGGCGACGACGAGTCGAAGAAGCTGTATTGCGTCTATGTCGCCATCGGCCAGAAGCGCTCGACGGTCGCGCAGCTCGTCAAGACGCTCGAAGAGAATGGCGCGATGGAGTATTCCATCGTCGTTGCAGCCACCGCGTCGGACCCCGCACCGCTCCAGTATCTCGCGCCCTATACCGGCGTCGCGATGGGCGAGTATTTCCGCGATCGCGGCATGCACGCGCTGATCTGCTACGACGATCTGTCGAAGCAGGCGGTCGCCTACCGCCAGATGTCGCTGCTTCTGCGTCGTCCTCCGGGCCGTGAAGCCTATCCCGGCGACGTGTTCTATCTTCACAGCCGTCTGCTCGAGCGTGCGGCCAAGATGTCGGACGCGAACGGCGGCGGTTCGCTGACCGCGCTGCCGATCATCGAGACGCAGGCGGGCGACGTTTCGGCGTACATCCCGACCAACGTGATCTCGATCACCGACGGCCAGATCTTCCTCGAAACCGACCTGTTCTTCTCGGGCGTGCGCCCGGCGATCAACGTCGGTCTCTCGGTCAGCCGCGTCGGCTCGGCCGCACAGACCAAGGCGATGAAGAAGGTGTCGGGCTCGATCAAGCTCGAGCTCGCGCAGTACCGCGAGATGGCGGCGTTCGCGCAGTTCGGGTCGGATCTCGATGCGTCGACGCAGAAGCTGCTCAACCGCGGTGCGCGTCTGACCGAGCTGCTCAAGCAGGCGCAGTTCTCGCCGCTGCCGTTCGAGGAGCAGACCGTGTCGATCTTCGCCGGCACCAGCGGTTTCCTCGACAAGGTGCCCGTCGCCGACGTGACCCGCTACGAGCAGGCACTGCTCGCCGACATGCGCGCGAACCATGCCGACGTGCTCAAGCTGATCCGCGATACCCGCGATCTGGGTAACGAGGCGAAGGACAAGCTGAAGGCAGCGCTCGAGGCGTTCGCCAAGACGTTTGCATAAGTAGAACATGCCCCCGCTGATGCGGGGGCAGGCTGGGCCTCCGCCGTCGCGGGGGAACAAAGGGACGTAGATGGCGAGCCTCAAGGCACTCAAGATCCGTATCGGCTCGGTGAAGTCGACGCAGAAGATCACCAAGGCGATGAAGATGGTCGCCGCTGCGAAACTGCGCCGTGCGCAGGACGCGGCGGTCGCCGGCCGGCCCTATGCCGAGCGGCTCGAAGCGGTGATGGCGAGCCTTGCCGGGCGCGTCGGCATCGCGCCGGGCGCATCGCCCCTGCTGGCCGGGACCGGCAAGGACCAGGTCCATCTGATCGTCATCGCGACGTCGGAGCGTGGTCTGGCCGGTGCGTTCAACACCAACATCGTCCGCGCGGCACGCCGCAAGGCCGAGGAGCTGATCGCGGCCGGCAAGACCGTGAAGTTCTATGTCGCCGGCAAGAAGGGGCGCGTGATCAAGCGCTTCTTCCCGAACGACATTCTCGCCGATCACGAGATGGGCGGAATCAAGAAGCTCGCGTTCAGCGACGCGCAGGCGATCTCCGAAGACCTGATCAAGCGCTTCGGCGAGGGTCAGTTCGACGTCGCGCATCTGTTCTACGCCAAGTTCGTGTCGGCGCTGGTCCAGGTGCCGACCGGCATTCAGATCGTCCCCGTGCCGCTCTCGACCATCCCCGGCGCAGAGGCAAAACCCAACGCACCGGCGGAAGCCGTGGTCGAGTATGAGCCCGACGAGGAAGCGATCCTCGCCGATCTGCTGCCGCGCAACGTCGCGATCCAGATCTTCCGCGCGCTGCTCGAAAACGCGGCGTCGGAGCAGGGCAGCCGCATGAACGCGATGGACAACGCCACGCGCAACGCGGGCGACATGATCACGCGCCTCTCAATCCAGTATAACCGTACACGCCAAGCCGCGATCACGACCGAGCTGGTCGAAATCATCTCGGGCGCCGAAGCGCTCAAGTAAGCCCAAGGAAGCAGATAATGGCAACCGCCCCAGAGACCATCGCCCCAGTGGCGGCAACGAACAACACGGGTCGCATCTCGCAGGTGATCGGCGCGGTCGTCGACGTGCATTTCCCCGACAACCTGCCCGCGATTCTGTCGGCGCTCGAAACCGATAACAACGGCAACCGGCTCGTCCTGGAAGTCGCGCAGCATCTCGGCGAGAACACCGTCCGCACGATCGCGATGGACGCGACCGAGGGTCTGACCCGCGGCCAGACCGTCACCGATACCGGCTCGCAGATCCGCGTGCCCGTCGGTCCGAAGACGCTCGGTCGCATCCTCAACGTCATCGGCGAGCCGATCGATGAGCGTGGCCCCGTCGGCGCAGAGCAGACCGCCCCGATCCACGCATCGGCACCGCTGTTCGTCGACCAGTCGACCGAGAGCGCGATCCTGGTCACGGGCATCAAGGTCATCGATCTGCTCGCACCGTACGCAAAGGGCGGCAAGATCGGCCTGTTCGGCGGCGCCGGCGTCGGCAAGACCGTGCTGATCCAGGAACTGATCAACAACATCGCCAAGGGCCACGGCGGCACCTCGGTGTTCGCGGGCGTCGGCGAGCGTACCCGTGAGGGTAACGATCTGTACCACGAGTTCCTCGACGCGGGCGTCATCGCCAAGGACGCCGACGGCAATCCGCAGTCGGAAGGCTCGAAGGTCGCACTCGTATTCGGCCAGATGAACGAGCCGCCGGGCGCACGTGCTCGTGTGGCTCTGTCGGGTCTGACGATCGCCGAATATTTCCGCGACGTCGAAGGCCAGGACGTGCTGTTCTTCGTCGACAACATCTTCCGCTTCACGCAGGCGGGCGCAGAGGTTTCGGCACTGCTCGGCCGCATTCCGTCGGCGGTGGGCTATCAGCCGACGCTGTCGACCGACATGGGCGCGCTGCAGGAGCGCATCACCTCGACCAACAAGGGGTCGATCACCTCGGTGCAGGCCGTGTACGTTCCCGCGGACGATCTTACCGATCCGGCACCGGCAACGTCGTTCGCGCATCTCGATGCGACGACCAACCTCAACCGTGCGATCTCGGAGCTGGGCATCTACCCGGCAGTCGATCCGCTCGACTCGACCTCGCGTCTGCTAGAGCCACGCGTCGTCGGCCAAGAGCATTACGACACCGCCCGTGCGGTTCAGTCGACGCTGCAGAAGTACAAGTCGCTGCAGGACATCATCGCGATTCTCGGCATGGACGAGCTGTCCGAGGAGGATAAGCTCACCGTGCAGCGTGCGCGCAAGATCCAGAAGTTCCTGAGCCAGCCGTTCCACGTCGCCGAGGTCTTCACCGGCATCAGCGGCAAGTTCGTCCAGCTCGAGGACACTGTCCGTTCGTTCAAGGCAGTGGTCGAGGGTGAGTATGATCACCTGCCCGAGAGCGCCTTCTACATGGTCGGCGGCATCGACGAAGCGGTCGCCAAGGCCGAGAAGATGGCTGCGGAGGCGTAAGCTTCTGCTGCTCCCTCTCCCCTCGGGGGAGAGGGTTGGGGTGAGGGGCCGCCACGAGCGCTCTCGCCCGGTACTGCCCCTCACCCCGACCCTCTCCCCGACGGGAAGAGGGAGAAGGCAAACAAGATGCTGCATTTCGAACTCGTCACGCCAGAAAAGCTCGTCCGGTCGGAGGAGGTCTATATGGTCGTCGTCCCCGGCACCGAAGGCGATTTCGGCGTGCTGGAAGGCCATGCGCCGTTCATGTCGACCGTCCGTGACGGAAGCGTGCAGGTGCATCGGACGCAGAACAGCACGCCCGAGACGATCGCGATCCGCGGTGGTTTCGCCGAGGTCAACGCCAAGGGCCTGACCATCCTCGCCGAGCAGGCGGGCGAGTAAACCGCCTCAGGCGAGCGCCGCGTCGGTAGCGACGGGCGCTGCCGCCTTGAGCGGCCGGGCTAAGACCTGCAGCAGCGGCCGTTCGATCCAGCGGTGGACGATGAGCCCCGCGACCGTCGACAGTGTCACGACTAGCGCGACGAAGACCAGCGCCGGGCATTCCGGCAACAACCCGCCGATGCGCCACAGCAGCGCGATCAGGCAAGGGTGGACGAGATAGGTCGAATAGGAGGCGTCGCCGATCCGCGCGACGGCCCGGTCGAACCGGCCGCCACCCTGCGTGTCGATCACCCCGAGCAGGACGAGCGCCCAGGGCAGCCCCCAGGTCCAGCTGCGTGCGAGACCGGAGGTGCCGGCGACCGCCGCCTGGACATCGCCCGAGACCGTGGGGCCAAGCCCGACGGCGATACCGATGGCGAGTAGCGCGATCCCCGAGACCATGGCGATGGCCGCGACGGGTGCAGCAATGCCCCGTCGCCAGGCGATCCAGACGAGCAGGCCAAACGCGAATTCCAGCTGCATCGGATTGAAGAGGAGCCGCGCTGGCGCCCAGCCGGGCTGGACGATACAGCCGAGCAGCGCAACGGCCAGCGTCGAGACCAGCAGCCACCGGGTCCTGTGGTGGCGGGCGGTCATCGCGAGTGCGACGAGCGCGTAGAAGGCAAATTCGAAGCCCAGCGTCCAGCCGACATAGAGCGAAGGCTGATGATAGTCGGCGCCATCGAGCAGCGGGAGGACGGTGATCGACATCAGCATCGCCTCGACCGGCTGCGGCTCGGTCGCGACGAGGATATAGGCGATGCTGGCGAGCGCGAAGAGCGGGACGATACGGCGCCAGCGCTGGACGAGAAAGCCCCAGGGATCGTGTGGTGCGGTCGCGAGCGACTGCGCCATGACGAAGCCGCTGATGACGAAGAAGAGATCGACGCCGCTGATGCCGACCACGGCGAGATTGGGTACCGACGGGATGAACGCGCCGGTAATCCGGACCGGACCCGCATCGATCAGGTTCGCTGCATGCGCGGCAACGACCATCGTCGCCGCCAGCGCGCGCAGCCATTGGATCGGGGTGACACGCTGCGCCGACATCCACATTGGATAGCGTGCTAGCGGTTAAGCGTCGGTTGCTTTCGTATCAGAGAAAATTATAGGGATCGACGTCGACGGTGACGCGTACCTTGGACGGCCAGTCGAGCGTGCCGAGCCATGCACGGATGACGTCCTGCACGTCGAGCGCGCGCTTCGCGTGGACGAGCAGGCGGTAGCGGTGCCGGCCGCGCAGCATCGCGAGCGGTGCGGGCGCGGGGCCATAGACATGCATCCCCTCGACCTGCGGCGCGCTTCGCCCGACCAGATTGGCGGTGTCGTGCGCGCAGCGCTGATCCTCCGACGACACGACGATCGCGGCATAACGGCCAAAGGGCGGCGCGCCCGCATCCTTGCGCGCCTCGGTCTCGGCCGCATAAAAGGCGTCCGCGTCGCCGGTGATCAGCGCCTGCATCACCTGCGCGGCGGGGCTGTGCGTCTGGATGAAGACATGGCCGGGCTTCTCGCCGCGCCCGGCACGCCCCGACACTTGGCGAATCTGCTGGAAGGTGCGCTCGGCCGCGCGCAGGTCGCCGCCGTCGAGCCCCAGATCCGCATCGACCACGCCGACCAGCGTCAGATTGGGGAAGTGATAGCCCTTGGTCACCAGCTGCGTGCCGACGACGATGTCGATATCGCCCGCCTCCATCCGGTCGACGAATTCCGCTGCCTTGGCGGGCGACCAGATGGTGTCGGAGGTGACGACCGCGGTCTTCGCCTCGGGAAACAGCGCGGCGACCTCGTCCGCGATCCGCTCGACGCCGGGACCGCAGGCGACGAGCGTATCCTCGCCCTGGCATTCGGGACAGACGCGTGGGGTCGGCTCGGCATGGCCGCAATGATGGCAGGCGAGCCGCCGCGTCAGCCGGTGCTCGACCATCCACGCGGTGCAGTTCGGACACTGGAACCGGTGCCCGCAGGTGCGGCACAGCGTCAGCGGTGCATAGCCCCGGCGGTTGAGGAACAGCAGCGCCTGTTCGCGCTTCTCCAGTGTCGCCTGCATCGCCTGGACCAGCCGCGGGGCGAGCCAGCGACCGCGCTCGGGCGGCTCCTTGATCAGGTCGATCGGCTCGATCGTCGGCATTTCCGCCACGCCGAACCGGCCGGGCAGCTTCAGCTCGGCATAACGGCCGGTCGCGACCTGCTGGCGGGTCTCGATCGCGGGCGTGGCGGAGGCGAGGATGACCGGGCATCCCTCGAACTTGCCGCGCATCACCGCGACGTCGCGCGCGTGATAATGCACGCCTTCCTCCTGCTTGAAGCTGGTCTCGTGCGCCTCGTCGACGACGATCAGGCCAAGATCGCGATAGGGCAGGAACAGCGCGGATCGTGCGCCGACCGTCACCAGCGCCTCGCCGCTCGCGATCGCACGCCATGCGCGCCTTCGCTGGGTCGACCGCAGTCCCGAATGCCACGCGATCGGCTCGCAGCCGAACCGGTCGTGGAAGCGCTTGAGGAAGGGCTCGGTCAATGCGATCTCGGGCAGCAGCACCAGCGTCTGGCGGCCGTCGCGGATCGCCTGCGCGACCGCCTCGAAATAGACCTCGGTCTTGCCCGATCCGGTCACGCCGTCGAGCAATGTCGGCGTGAAGATGTGGTCGGCGACGCCTTTGACGAGCGAGTCCGCCGCTGCGCGCTGATCGGGCGACAGCACGGGGACGTGATGCAGCGGGTCGGGGACAGGGTAGGGGCTGTCGATATCCACCTCGACCGCCTCGATCCCGCCAACCTTGACGAGACCGCGAATGACCGCGTCGCTTACCTCGGCGAGCTGCGCCAGTTCGCGGATCAGGCCCTGGCGATCGCCGATCCGTTCGAGCGCCTGTTCGCGTTGCGGCGTCAGGCGCGGGGGGATCGTGCCGGTCGCGCGATATTCGGTCGCGGTGCGCGCGCCCTCAAGCGCGGAAGTCGAGGCGAGCGACATCCGCAGCACCGAGGCGGGGGGCGCCAGATAATAATCGGCGGTCCATTCGATCAGCCGGCGCAGCGGCGCACCGAGCGGCGGCACGTCCGCGACCGCGAGCAGATTGCGCAGGCGGTTGTCGCCGACCTCCGCATCGGACGGCATCCGCTCCGCTTCCCACACCACGCCGAGCAGCTGGCGCGGGCCGAGCGGCGCGACGACGATCGAGCCGGGCGCGACGTCCATGCCCGCGGGCACGCGATAGTCGAGCGGCCCAAGGGCGGCGTTGAGGATCAGAACACGGGCGCGCGACGACATGGCCGACGCATATGGGGGCAGATCGACTCGACGGAAACCTTTTAGCGGCGTGTGATCGTCGTCGCGGCGCCCATCGGGGTGAACCCGATCAGGCGGCGCGGCGCCGTTCGCCGATCCGTTCGCGCTTGGCGCGGTAGAGGACGATGTCGACGCGGTGGACGAAATCACGGACCGTCTGGCAATCGGTTTCGAGCGCGGCGATGCCGACGGTGCCCGCGCTGATCATCGCCAGGCCGTCGACCGAGACCGGCACCTGCAACGCCTCCTGCAGGCGGCTGACGATCTCCTCGGGTGCACCGACCAGCGCGGGGTCGTCGACGATCACCGCGAATTCGTCACCGCCAAGCCGCGCGGCTAGGCTGCCGCGAAGCCATGGCGCCTGCAGGATCTGGCCGACGCCGCGCAGCACGTCGTCGCCCGCGTTGTGGCCGAGCGTGTCGTTGATCGCCTTGAACCCGTCGAGATCGACCAGCGCGAGCAGCAACGGCGTTGCCGCTGCACGCGCGCGCGTGATGGCCGCGTCGAGCGCCCGGTCGAAGGCGGCCCGGTTGGCGAGACCGGTGAGCGCATCGGTTTCGGCCGTGCGTCGCAGCGTGAGTTCGAGCGCGTGACGCTCGGTCACGTCCTGGAAGATGCCGACGATCGCGACGGGACCGTCCACGTTCCGCTGGGCCGCATGTTCGAGCTCGCCCTGCACGCGCACGCGTCGTGGATTGCCCAGTGCAGTGGTGAAATCGAGTTCGAGATCGATCGGCACACCGGTCCGGATGACGTCGGTGAGCGCCTGGGCGATCTGTTCGCGGGCATGGGGGGGATAGTGATCGATCGCCTTCGACGGGTCGGGTTGCGCGCCAAGCGGCAGCTCGTGGATCCGGAAGACGCCGTCGGACCATTCGAGCAGACCGTCGGGCCACAGCACCCGCCACGATCCGATCGCCGCCATCCGTTCCGCCTGGCGGAAGATGCGATCCTGGCGAGCGAGAACGGACGACTGGCGATCCGCGGTCACCGCGATCGCCAGCGCCTGCATTGCCGCGGTCCGCGCGGCGATCGCAGCCTCGGCAAGCGTGGCGAGATGCACAAGCGCTTTCCGCCCTGCTGCGTTCAGGCTGCGCGGATGGGTGTCGAGCACGCACAGCGCGCCGATCGGGTGACGTCGTCCGTCGTCGGCGATCGCGTGGATCGGGGCACCGGCATAGAATCGCACCCCGTCGGATGCGGCAACCAGGGGGTTGGCAGCGAATCGCGAATCACCCGACAGGTCCTCCACGACCAGCGGCGCCGAGCCCTGAATGGTGACGTTGCACATGGTCACGTCGCGCGCGATCTCGCCGCGTTCGCCGTCATTGGCGGCCTTGATCCACAACCGGTCGCGATCGATCAGCGTCATCATCGCGCTGGGGCAGTCGAGCATTTCGGCTGCCAGCGCGACGAGCGCGTCGAATTCGCGTTCCGGTTCGGTATCGAGCAGCGCGAGCGCGTTGAGCGTCGCCACCCGGCGTTCCTCGTCGGCCGAGGCAAAACGCGATGGTGATCCGGGCATTTCGCGAAGGGCGGACTCGGGGAGCGACATGTCTTCGAATAGGCCTGCGTTAGTTAATTTTCTTTGTCGTTCAAACGCTCTAGCATGCCGGAATGACCTCACCCGACACGCTTCCCCCGTCGATGCTCTGGGCGACGCATCTGGCGCGGGACCGGATGCGGTCGGTGCACACGGTCCGCGCCTATCGCGCGGTTGCCGAGCGGTTGACGGCGTTCCTGGTAGGGCACTGGGCGGGGGCGGTCGATCGCGCGGCGCTGGGCCGGACGAGCACGGCGGATCTTCGCGCCTATCTGGCCTATCGGCGCGGGCAGGGGCTGGGGAATGCATCGGCGGCGCGCGAGCTGTCCGCGGTGCGCGGTTTCCTCGCATGGGCGAATGCGGATGCCGAACCGCCGCGGCTGAAGGGGCCGCGGGTCCAGCGCGGCGTGCCGCGCCCGATCTCGCCGGCCGAAGCGGTGGCGCTGGCCGGGGAGGTCGCCGACGACGCTGCCGAGCCGTGGATCGGCGCGCGCGACTGGGCGGTGCTGATGCTGCTGTACGGCGCGGGGCTGCGAATCGGCGAGGCGCTGCTGCTGACGCCGGCGATCCTGCCGCTCGGCGAGACGCTGTCGGTAACCGGCAAGCGCGCCAAGACGCGGATCGTGCCGCTGTTGCCGCAGGTCCGGACCGCGATCGAGGCCTATGTCGCAACGTGCCCCTGGGCGCTGGTGCCGGGGGAGCCGCTGTTCCGGGGCGCGAAGGGTGGCCCGCTCGCCCCCGCGATCGTGCGCCGCGCGGTCCGCGGGGCCCGCGGGCGGCTGGGGCTGGGCGAGCGGACGACGCCGCACGCACTGCGCCACAGTTTCGCGACGCATCTGCTGGGACGCGGGGCGGACCTGCGCGCGTTGCAGGAGCTGCTCGGCCATGCGAGCCTCAGCTCGACGCAGATCTATACGCAGGTCGACGCCGCGCATCTGATGGACGTGTACCGCAACGCGCATCCGCGGGCGTAGCGCAAGGTCAGCCTTTCGGCTTCCATGTCAGCACGCGCCAGCCATAGGCCAGCGCGATGATGACGAACGTCGCGACCGAGACAGGGCCGACATAGCGGTCGAGCTGCTGGAACCGCGAGCCGAGCAGGATGCCGGCATAGGCGAGCACGGTGTTCCAGATCGCGCTGCCCGCAGCGGTCCAGATCACGAACTTCCACAACGGCATGTACGTCATCCCGGCCGGGAGCGAGATGATCGTCCGGAAGGTCGGCATGAAGCGGAAGACGAAGATCACCCAGCCGCCGCGCTTCACGAAGAAGCGGTGGACCTTCTCGATATCCGACCATTCGATTGTCAGCCAGCGGCCATGCCGCTCGACGAACGGACGGAAGCGCTCGTAGCCGATGTTCCGGCCGATATAATACCAGAAGTAATTGCCCGCGACCGATCCGACCGTGCCCGCAACGATCAGCGGCACGACCGCCATATGGCCGCGCGCAACCGCAATGCCGCCTAGCCCCATGATCACCTCGGACGGTACGGGCGGGACGATATTCTCGAGCGCCATCAGCAGGAAGATGCCGAAATAGCCGCCCCAGGCGATCAGGTTGATGATGAATTCGGTCATGGCTAACCGATACTTCCGGGAGGCCGCATGTGTTCCCTCGACAGCGCGGTCGCACCATCCCGGCGTGAACCGGGATGGTGGTTTTCCTTACCGCGCCGCGACCTTTGCCTCGATCGCGTCCCAGATCATCGCGGAGACGTCGGTGCCGTCGAACCGTTCGATCGCGACGATGCCGGTGGGCGAGGTGACGTTGATCTCGGTCAGCCACTTGCCGCCGATAACGTCGATGCCGACGAACAGCAGCCCGCGCTTCTTGAGTTCAGGCCCGAGGACCGCGCAGATCTCGCGCTCGGTCGGGGTCAGCTCGGTCTTTTCCGCCGACCCGCCGACCGCGAGGTTGGAGCGGATCTCGCCCTCACCCGGCAGGCGGTTGATCGCGCCGGCGACTTCGCCGTCGACCAGCACGATGCGCTTGTCGCCCTTGGCCACGTCGGGAAGGAACGCCTGGACCATATGTGGCTCGCGCCACGTCATGTTGAACACCTCGATCAGCGCGGACAGGTTGGCGCCATCCGATTCGACCTTGAATATCGCCTTGCCGCCATTGCCGTGGAGCGGCTTGATCACGATCGCACCGTGCTCGGCCAGGAAGGCGCGTGCCTCGTCGAGGCTGCGCGTGACGAGCGTCGGCGGCATGAACTGCGGATAGTCGAGCACGAACACCTTTTCGGGTGCGTTGCGGACCTGTGCCGGGTCGTTGACGACCAGCGTCTTGCCGGCGATCCGCTCGAGCAGATGCGTCGCGGTGATGTAGCCGAGATCGAAGGGCGGGTCCTGCCGCATGAGCACGACGTCGGCTTCGTCGCCGAGATCGAGGTTCACCGGCTCACCGACACTAAAGTGGTCGCCGGTCACGCGCTGCACGGTGACGGGGTGCGCCTTCGCCCAGACCCGGCCGTCGCGGTAGTTGAGATCCTCCGCCGCGTAATGGAACAGGCGGTGCCCGCGGTCCTGTGCGGAGAGCATCAGCGCGAAGGTCGAATCGCCCGCGATATTGATGCTGTCGAGCGGGTCCATCTGGACGGCGACGGTGAGGCTCATGCGTCTTCCTTCTATGCGGTCGAGCGCATGTAGGTGCGCGCGGGCCGCAAGTCACCCAACCCGCTCAGCCGATCCATGCATTCTCGATATGGCGGGGGCGCGTGCCGGGCGCGAGCAGGATGACGTCGACGCGGATGTCGTCGCCGGGCCCGGCATAGCGCGGCATCAAAAACTCTGCCGCCGCGGCGACCCGCGCGAGCCGCCGCTCGTCGATCGCGAAGTCGAGTTCGGCGGCCGTCGCGCGCGTCTTCACCTCGACGAACGCGACCAGCGTCCCCTTGCGCGCGACGATGTCGACCTCGCCCGCAGGCGTCCGCACGCGACGGTCGAGGATGCTCCAGCCCTTCAGTCGCAGCCACCAGCCGGCCAGCCGTTCCCCGCGCCGCCCCGCAGCTTCCGCGACTTGTCGATCGGCGGTGCTCGCCGTCCGTCTGCGGGAGGGGCGCGGGGCGGGGAGGGTCACCCCTTCGCCTTCAATTTGAGCGCGCGGGCGTAGAGCGTCTTGCGGTCGAGCCCGAGTGCCTTCGCAACCTCGCTCGCGGCCTGGCCGGTGGAGAGGCGGGTCAGCGCGTCGGCGAGCGCCACGTCTGCATCCTCCGCGCTGGCCGGGGGGGCGTCGCCGGGGGGCGCGATGACGATGACGATCTCGCCACGCGGCGGCGCGTCGGCGTAGCGGGTGGCGAGGGTCGTCAGCGTACCAGTCACCGCCTCCTCGAACCGCTTGGTGATCTCGCGCGTGACCGCCGCTTCACGGTCGCCGAGCCCTTCGGCGAGCGCGGCAAGGCTGGCACCGAGACGCGGACCCGATTCGTAGAGCACCAGCGTCGCGCGGATCGTCGCGATCTCGGCGATCGCCTCCGACCGGGCATGCGCCTTGGACGGCAGGAAGCCGACGAACAGGAAGCGATCGGTCGGCAGTCCCGCCAGCGTGAGCGCGGCGACCGCGGCGCAGGGGCCGGGGATCGTCACCACGAGATGCCCCGCCGCGCGCGCGTCGCGCACCAGCTTGAACCCGGGATCGGAAATCAGCGGCGTGCCTGCGTCGGACACCAGCGCCACCGCCTCGGTCGCCATCCGCGCGATCAGCGCGGGGCGGACGCCTTCGGCGCTGTGATCATGATAGGGGACCATCGGCGTCTTGGTCCCGACATGGCGGAGCAGACCGGCGGTGACACGGCTGTCCTCGACCGCGACGACGTCGGCCCGCGCGAGGATATCGGCGGCACGCGGCGACAGATCACCGAGATTGCCGATCGGCGTCGCGACGATGTAAAGGCCGGGGTTCAGTGGAGTTTCAGGGTTCATGGGGATTGTCATGGCAGACGCAGCGACGATAGGGCAATCGGCCCGGCACCGGATGCGCGCGTTTGGGCGCTCGGCGGCACTCACGATGGCCTGCCTGCTGGGCGCGTGCCAGACGATCGTCCCGCGCGGTCCCGTCGAGCCGTCGCAGCAGCGCCCAACCACCCGTCCTGCCGACACGCCGACGATCGGGGTCGAGACCGGCATCCCGCGCGATGCCGAGCGCAACCGCGTGGCGCTGCTCGTGCCGCTGTCGGGAAGCAATGCGGGGGTCGGCACGTCGATCGCCAATGCGACGATGATGGCGCTGCTCGACACGCAGAACCAGCGCGTGCGGATCACCAATTACGATACCGCGACGGGTGCCGCGGCCGCGGCCCAGCGCGCGATCGCTGAAGGCGCGCAGCTGATCCTCGGGCCGCTGCTGTCCGAGGACGTGCGGACGGTCGCGCCGATCGCGCGCGCGGCGGGCGTGCCGGTGCTGAGCTTCTCGAACGATCTCGGGGTGGCCGGCAACGGCGCCTATCTGATGGGCTATGTGCCGACCCAGTCGATTTCGCGCGTCGTCGATTTCGCGCGCGAGCGCGGCGTGTCGAACTTTGCCGGGCTGGTCCCGAACGGACTCTACGGGGAGCGCGCCTCGACCGCATTCCTCCGCGCGGTCGAGGGGGCGGGCGGCCAGGTCGTGTCGCTGCAGACCTATGGCCGGACCGCCGGTGGTGTGTCGGGCGCGGTCACGCGGCTCGCCGCAAAGGCACCCTATGACGCCGTGCTGATCGCCGACAGCGGTTCGACCGCGGCGTCGGCGGCGGCGCTGGTGAAGCGCGGCGCGGGCGCATCGACCCGGATCCTCGGCACCGAGCTGTGGAATTCCGAATCGAGCGTCGCCGCCAAGCCGGCGTTGAACGGCGCCTGGTACGCAAGCGTGTCGGATACGCTGTACCGGCAATATGCCGCCAAATACCGCGCACGCTTCGGCAGCGGACCGTACCGCCTGTCGAGCCTCGGCTATGATTCGGTGCTGCTGACGGTGCGGATCGCGCGCGACTGGAAGCCGGGGACCGCGTTCCCCGTGTCGCGGCTGCGCGATGGCGACGGCTTTTCGGGCATCGACGGTGCGTTTCGCTTCGGCCGCGACAATGTCGCCGAGCGCGCGCTGGAGGTGAAGGAAATCCGCGGCGGCACGACGAGCGTAGTGTCGCCGGCGCCGACCGGCTTCGGGAAATAAGCCAGCGCCTTACCGGCCTTCCCGCCTGCGCGGGGAGGCCGGCAGGGTTACGCCGTCACGATCTCGGGCAGGATCGCGTCGAGCAGCAGCGCCCCCGCTTCGGTGACGCGCAGCCGGCCCGGTGAGCGGGCGACGAGGCCGAGATCCTCGAGCCGTGCGACGGCGGCGAGATCCACCGGCACCACGCCGGCGTTGAGCTGCGTGATCCGGTCGAGATCGACTCCCTCGGCCAGGCGCAGCCCCATCAGCAGCGCCTCGGTCGCGCGCGTCGAGGGGGTGAGGGGCTCCTCGACCTCCATGCCGTGACCGTTGCGCTCGATCGCCGCGAGCCAGTTTTCGGGCTTCTTGCGACGCACGGTCGCCAGGCCACCGCGGCGGCCATGCGCGCCGGGGCCGATCCCGGCATAATCCTGATAGCGCCAATAGGCGAGATTGTGGCGGCTCTCCGACCCCGGTCGCGCGTGGTTCGAGGTTTCATAGGCGGGGAGCCCGGCGGCTTTGGTGTCGGCGCGCGTCGCCTCGAACAGGTCGGCTGCGCTGTCGCCGTCGGGAATGACGATGCGGCCCGCCAGCGCTTCGGTCGCGAACCGCGTGCCGGGCTCGATGGTGAGCTGGTAGAGCGACAGATGCTCGGTCCCGAAACTCAGCGCGCGCGCGAGTTCGGCGCGCCAGTCGGCGAGGCGCTGGCCGGGAAGCGCATAGATCAGGTCGAAGCTCACCCGCGGAAAGACACTCTGCGCGGTCGCCAGCGCGGCCTGTCCCTCGTTCACGTCATGCGCGCGGCCGAGGAATTTCAGCGCCTGATCGTCGAGCGACTGCAATCCCAGCGACACGCGGTTGACGCCCGCACTGGCCAGGTCGGCGAAGCGCGCGGCCTCAACCGAGGAGGGATTGGCCTCGAGCGTGATCTCGATTCCCTCGGCAAAGCCCCAGGCGCGTTCGGCGGCGTCGAGGATCGCGGCGACCGTTGCGGGCGGCATCAGCGAGGGCGTGCCGCCGCCGAAGAAGATCGACTGAAGCTTGCGTCCCGGCAGCACCGACGCTTCGTGCGCGAGGTCGGTGAGCAGCGCCGCGCGCCACGCCGCCTGGTCGACGCCCTCGCGGACATGGCTGTTAAAGTCGCAATAGGGGCATTTCGACACACAGAACGGCCAATGGACGTAGAGCGCGAGGTCCCCCGAAGGCGGCGGGGCGGGGCTTGGCGTTTCGATCGGGGGCATTATCTCGCGCATATGGTCGCACGGAGCGACAGAAGGAAGCGCAATGACGGTTCGGTTGGGTCTGGCAGTTGCGGCGGCGTTGCTTGCCGCAGGCTGCGCGCAGGGGCCGGAACGCGTCGTGGAGCGGCGCGAGACGCAGGCGCCGGCGCCCCGCGGGCCCGCGCTTCTCAAGGAGGCGATGATGGACGGGCATAATGCCGCGCGGGCGGCGGTGGGTGTTCCGCCGCTGGTATGGAGCGATACGCTGGCGACCACCGCGCGCGCCTATGCCGAGGAAATGGCCAACACGCGCAAATTTGCGCACGCGCATCAGGTTCAGGGGCCCGGCCGCGAGGGCGAGAATCTGTGGACCGGCACGCGCTATGCCTATGCCTATCCCGAGATGATCGGCCACTGGGTCGCCGAACGGAAGGATTTCGTCAACGGTGTGACGCCCGCGTTCAGCCGGACCGGCAAATATGAGGATGTCGCGCACTACACGCAGATCGTCTGGCGCAGTTCGACCGCGGTGGGATGCGCGATGGCGAGCAACGAACGCGACGATTATCTGGTGTGCCGCTATTCGCCGCCGGGCAATGTGGTGGGCGAGCGGACTTACTAGGCACCCGAGATCGCCGGACCGTCACCCGGGGGTGGCGGTCCGGCGGCGTTTCAGAACACGGCGGCCTTCAGCAGCTCGAACGCGACATTGCGGTGGCTGATCGCGTTCTTCGTCTCGTGCGGCAGCTCGGCATAGGTCTGGTCATGGCCCAGCGGCACAAACATCGGGTCATAGCCGAAACCGACCTTGCCGCGTGGCGGCCAGACCAGCGTGCCCTCGGCGCGGCCTTCGAACCATTCGACATGGCCGTCGGGCCAGGCGAGCGCGAGCACGCTGACGAAATGCGCGCCGCGGGTCGCGTCGGGACCCTTGGCGGCGAGCGCGTCCTCGACCTTCTGCATCGCCATCGACCAGTCGCGACCGTTCGGCGTCTCCGCCCAGTCGGCGGTGTACACGCCCGGATCGCCACCCAGCGCATCGACGCACAGCCCGCTATCGTCGGCGAGCGCGGGATAGCCCGACAGGTCGGCGGCGGAGCGTGCCTTCAGCTCGGCATTGGCGAAGAAGGTCGTCCCCGTTTCGACCGGCTCGGGCAGGTCGAGATCCGCCGCCGACACGACGTCGAACCCGCGACCTGCGAGCAGGTCGGCGATCTCGCGGACCTTGCCCTTGTTGTGGCTCGCGATGACGAGCTTGCCGGGCTGGAGCTTGCGGATCGCCTGGGGGGTGCTGCCTTCGCCGCTCACTTGGCGACCGCCTTGGCCTGTGCCGCGAAGATGTCCGCGCAGCCGATCCGGGCGAGCCGCAACAGGCGGAGCAGCGCCTCCTCGTCATAGGTCGCGCCCTCGGCCGTCGCCTGCGCCTCGGCGATGTTGCCGTTTTCGAGCAGGACGAAATTCGCATCCGCGTCCGCACCCGAATCCTCGATATAGTCGAGGTCAAGCACCGGATTGCCCTGATAGATGCCGCAGCTGATCGCGGCGACCTTCTGCGTCAGCGGATCGGCGGTCAGTTTGCCACTGTCCAGCAGCCCGTCGATCGCGAGCCGCAGCGCGACCCAGGCGCCCGAGATGGAAGCGGTGCGCGTGCCGCCGTCCGCCTGAAGCACGTCGCAGTCGAGCACGATCTGGCGCTCGCCGAGCAGCTTCAGGTCGGTGACGGCGCGGAGCGAACGGCCGATCAGCCGCTGGATTTCCTGCGTGCGGCCCGACTGCTTGCCCTTGGCCGCTTCACGGTTGTTGCGTGTGTTGGTCGAGCGCGGGAGCATGCCATATTCGGCGGTCACCCAGCCTTCGCCCTTGCCGCGCAGGAACGGCGGGACCTTCTCCTCGATGCTGGCGGTGACGAGCACCTTCGTGTCGCCGAAACCGATCAGGACGGAGCCTTCGGCGTGCTTGGTGAAGCGGGGTTCGATCGTGATGCTGCGCATCTGGTCTGGGGCACGGCCGGATGGGCGCATGATGTATTCCTAAACTTCTTCCGTTCGTCCTGAGTAGCTGCTGAGCTCGTCGAAGCGGCGTATCGAAGGATCGGCCCGCTTGAGGCACATCCTTCGATACGGGCCTTCGACTTCGCTCAGTCCCTACTCAGGACGAACGGGTGGTGGGCAATAAGCGCTGCCTAGCCTTTCGCATTCCGGCTCGCCAGCCTAGATCAGCCGCATGGCCACGCCCCCCGTCACCGAACTGACCGACCGCGCGCGCGATATTTTTCGTGCGGTCGTCGACAGCTATCTCGCTAGCGGCACGCCGGTGGGGTCGAAGACGATCGCGCAGCTGGCCGGGCTCAGCCTGTCGCCCGCCTCGATTCGCGGGGTGATGGGGGAGCTGGAGGGGCTGGGACTGCTCGCCAGCCCACATACGAGCGCGGGGCGGATGCCGACCGATCGCGGCTTGCGGCTGTTCGTCGACGGGATGATGCAGGCGATGGAGCCGTCGTTCGAGGAGCGCCAGACGATCGAGGCGCGCGCCGGCGTCGGTGGCCCGGTCGAGGAGGCGCTCGCCGCCACCACGCTTGCGCTGTCGGGGCTGTCGGCGTGCGCGGGGCTGGTGATGGTGCCGAAGCGCGAGATGACGCTGCGCCAGATCGCGTTCGTCGCGCTGTCGCCCGATCAGGCGCTCGCGGTGCTGGTCAGCGAGGATGGCTCGGTCGAGAACCGCGTGATCGCGCTGCCCAAGGGCATGTCGCCGTCGACCCTGGTCGAGGCGGGCAATTACATGTCGGCGACGCTCGGCGGGCTGACGCTGGCCGAGGCGCGGCTGCGGATCGAGCGCGAGCTGGCGGACGGACAGGCGGCGCTCGACGGTGCGGCGCGGATGCTGGTCGAGGGCGGGATCGCGGTGTGGAGCGAGGATGCGGATCGCCGCCCGGTGCTGATCGTCCGCGGGCAGGGGCGGCTGATCGATGCCGCCGCCGCCGCCGATCTCGACCGGGTCCGCGACCTGCTCGACGACCTCGAGGGAAAGCAGGAGGTCGCATCGCTGCTCGACAGCGCGCGGGCGGGCGATTCGACGCGGATCTTCATCGGTGCGGAGACCAAATTATTCGCCCTGTCCGGCTCGTCGGTGATCGCGCGACCGTTCCGCGGATTGGACGGGCGGGTGGTCGGCGTGGTGGGCGTGATCGGCCCCACGCGGTTGAACTATGCGCGCGTCGTGCCCATGGTGGATTTCACGGCTGCAACGCTCGCCCGGTTGATGGGTTGAGCCGGCCCAACTTATAGGGAAAACAATGTCCGATATCGATCAGAACACGCCTGCCGACCTGCGCGAAGAGACCGCCGAAGCCGCACCCGAAGTGGCCTCGAACGATCGCGTCGCCGAGCTGGAGAACCAGCTTGCCGAGGCCAAGCAGAATGTCCTCTATGCGCAGGCCGAGGTGCAGAATGTCCGCCGCCGCGCCGAGAAGGAAGCGCAGGACGCGCGCGCCTATGCCGCCACCGCGTTCGCGCGCGACGTGCTGTCGGTTGCCGACAACCTCGCCCGCGGCCTGTCGGCGATCCCGGCGGACCTGCGTGCGGACGACAAGATGAAGGGCCTCGTCACCGGGCTCGAGGCCACCGGTCGCGAGCTGGAGAGCGTGTTCCAGCGCCACGGCATCACCAAGATCGCTGCCGAGGGCCAGATGCTCGACCCGAACAAGCATCAGGCAATGCTGGAGATCCCGAGCGATCAGCCGGCCGGCACGATCGTCCAGGAAATGCAGGCGGGCTACATGATCAAGGATCGCCTGCTGCGGCCTGCGATGGTGGGCGTCGCCAAGGCGGGGTGAGCCTGTCGGCCTGGTGTTCTCCCGCGAAGGCGGGAGCCCAGGGTTTCAAACGCTGTCGCCTGTAACCCAGGGCTACCGCCTTTGCGGGGGAACGGCAGGAGGCGGCGCTCAACTTTCTGCCTCGCCGGGATGACGCCATGAACGAGAATCTGACCACCGATCGCGAGACGTTCGTCACGCATCTCGAATGTTCGATCACCGGCGAACGCTATGAGGCGGACCAGCTTCATGGCCTTTCGCGTGCGGGCAGGCCGTTGCTCGTCCGCTACGATCTCGACGCGGTGCGCTCGGCGATTTCGCGCGACACGATCGAGGCGCGTCCCACCGATCTGTGGCGGTGGCGCGAACTGCTGCCCGTGCGGCAGACGTCCAATATCGTCAGCCTCGGCGAGATCGAGACGCCGCTGGTACCGATCCCGAAGTCCGGTGGCCCCAACGTCCTCGTGAAGGACGAAGGGCGGCTCCCGACCGGCAGCTTCAAGGCCCGCGGGTTGGTCATGGCGGTGGCGATGGCGAAGGAGCTCGGCGTCACCAGAATCGCGATGCCGACCAACGGCAATGCGGGCGCGGCGCTGGCGGCCTACGCCACGCGTTGCGGGATCGAGACGATCGTGCTCTGTCCCGACGACACGCCCGAGATCAACGTCCGCGAGATTGCGATGCAGGGCGCACGCGTCTGGCGCGTCAACGGGCTGATCGACGATTGCGGTGCGATCGTCGGCAAGGGCGCCGCCGAGGGGCGCTGGTTCGACTTCTCGACGCTGAAGGAGCCCTATCGAATCGAGGGCAAGAAGACGATGGGGCTGGAACTGGCCGCGCAGTTTGGCTGGAAACTGCCCGATGCGATCTTCTACCCGACCGGCGGCGGCACCGGCCTGATCGGCATGTGGAAGGCGTTCGACGAGCTCGAACAGCTCGGCTGGATCGGCTCCGAACGACCCAAGATGTTTGCGGTGCAGGCCAGCGGCTGCGCGCCGATCGTCCGCGCGTTCGAGGCGGGCGAGGAGCATGCCGAGCGCTGGGAGGATGCGAGCACCGTCGCAGCGGGCATTCGCGTGCCTAAGGCGGTCGGCGACTTCCTAATCCTGCGCGCGGTCCGCGAGAGCGGTGGCCGGGCGCTGGCGGTCGGCGATCCGGCGATCTTGAAGGCGGTCGAGGCCGCCGCGAAGCAGGACGGGCTGTTGCTGTGTCCCGAGGGCGGCGCGACGCTCGCGGCCTATCGACAGGCGCTGAACACCGGTCTGGTCGACGAAGACGACCACGTCGTACTTTTTAATTGTGCGACCGGACTGAAATATCCGATGCCCGAAGCGCCGCAAGCGCTTGATAGAACACAAGCTATCGATTTCGACGCATTGTAGGATGGGAATCGCCACCGGCGGGGCCCGCCTTCCGGTGGTTGATATTAATCCATGTTATCTGCAACGGGGCGCCCTTCATCACGAAAAGGGCGGAAATGCAGAAGATTCTTCAGGTCGTGTGTGTCGTGCTGGTCGCGGCGGCGGTCATGTTCGGCGGGCGCTGGTACATGTATGTCGCGCGCGGCGAGACCCCGTATGACGAGGTCGGCATCGCGCTGAACGGCTATGCGCCCGCGCCGCTGCGCGCCTGGGGCTGTCACAAGATGCAGGAACGGTTCTTCGGGCAGTTGCCGCCTTATGGCTGTGCGGGATCGGATGGGCGTAGCTGGCTCTGATATTGTCCTAGCCCACGTCATCCCAGCGTTCGCTGGGGTGACGGTTTGGGGAGTGGCGGACTAGGCCGACACCCGCGGCTTGAACGGCAGCAGCGTCTCGTACTGCGCGAGCGGCGGGGCGCCTGCGACCGTCGCGCCGGCACGCAGCAGGAAGGCGTGGCGGACGATCTCGCCCTGCTGCTCGATACCGTAGCGGTGCAGCGCGACGCCGGGGCGCAGCGCATAGTCGTAGCGGCACCAGGGATGCCGTACGAGCGGGAGGAAGATACCGCGCTGGTGCTGCCAGATATGCGTCATCTCGTGGATGAACAGTCCTTGCAACGTCAGATGGGCATGCGCGAAATCGTCGCACCACAGATCGCCCTTGGGGTGGAAATGGATGCACCCGCGCGGCGCCATCACCGTGTCGCGCGGCTGGAAGAAGGCCCATTTGCGGCGTGCCAGCCGCACCGGCGCATAGTCGATCGCATCGCCGAAGACCGACGCGGCAAGCCTGGTCTCGGCCGGGGTCAGCGCTCGCGTCGACCGATCGCGAACGCTCACTTGGTTCCGGTGTCGCCAGCGCCGACCACGGCTGCGTTCTGCAGGATTCTGGTGCCGTCGGCGAAGGTGAGGGTGAAGGTGATGGTGCGCTCACCGGGCTTGATGCCGGGATTTACGTCGAACAGCATCACGTGACGCCCGCCCGGCGCGAACACGACATCGGTCTTGGCCGGGATCTCGACGCGCGCGATCGGTTTCATAGACGACACGCCGCCGGCCGACATGCTCTCGTGCATCTCACTCCGGATCGCGACGTCGGTGGTGACGTTGATCAGCGTCGCATCGGTCGGCCCGCCATGGATCGTGAAATAGCCTGCCGCCGGTCCGCCCTTGACCGCCGCGAGCCGGACCCACGCCTTCTCGACGGACAGCTGTCGCGGCTGTGCACAGGCCGCCACCCCGATCAGGGCCGTCACGGCAAAAATACCACGCATCGTCATCATCGCCACTTCATACCCCTCTTGCGATCTCTACGGGCCGTACAATCTTGCGGCAAGCGCGAGCCAACCTATATCGCGCCCATCAATCGAAAGGTTCCACTGCCGTAACGGGGTGGAGCCCGAGACTTTTTTACGATGTGTGAGGGGCTATTTAAACTCATGGCTAAAGTAATCGGTATCGATCTCGGCACGACCAACAGCTGCGTTTCCGTCATGGAAGGCGGCAAGCCCAAGGTCATCGAGAATTCCGAAGGCGCGCGCACCACGCCGTCGATCGTCGCATTCGCCAAGGACGGCGAGCGACTGGTCGGCCAGCCGGCCAAGCGCCAGGCAGTGACCAACGGCGACAACACCATCTTTGCGGTGAAGCGCCTGATCGGCCGTCGTTTCGACGATCCGATCACCAAGAAGGACACCGAGCTGGTCCCGTACAAGATCTCGCGCGGGCCGAACGGCGACGCATGGGTCTCGGCCGGCGGCAAGGATTACTCGCCCTCGCAGATCTCGGCGTTCACGCTGCAGAAGATGAAGGAAACCGCGGAGTCGTATCTCGGCGAGACGGTCACGCAGGCGGTCATCACCGTTCCCGCATACTTCAACGACGCACAGCGCCAGGCGACCAAGGACGCCGGCCAGATCGCCGGCCTCGAAGTGCTGCGCATCATCAACGAGCCGACCGCAGCGGCGCTGGCCTACGGCCTCGACAAGCAGGACGGCAAGACGATCGCGGTCTACGATCTCGGCGGCGGCACGTTCGACATCTCGATCCTCGAGATCGGCGACGGTGTGTTCGAGGTTAAGGCGACCAACGGCGACACCTTCCTCGGCGGTGAGGATTTCGACAACAAGATCGTCCAATTCCTCGCCGACGAGTTCAAGAAGGCGGAGGGCATCGACCTCGCCAAGGACAAGCTGGCGCTGCAGCGTCTGAAGGAAGCGGCCGAGAAGGCGAAGATCGAGCTCAGCTCGGCACAGTCGACCGAGGTCAACCTGCCCTTCATCACCGCGGACCAGAACGGGCCGAAGCATCTGGTGAAGTCGATCACCCGCGCCGATCTGGAGCGGATGGTCGAGGATCTGGTCAAGCGGACGCTCGACCCCTGCAAGAAGGCACTCGCTGACGCCGGTCTGAAGGCCGACGACATCTCCGAGGTCGTGCTGGTCGGCGGCATGACGCGCATGCCGCGCGTCCGTGAAGTCGTGAAGCAATTCTTCGGCAAGGAGCCGCACACCGGCGTCAACCCGGACGAGGTCGTCGCGATGGGCGCCGCGATCCAGGCCGGCGTGCTGCAGGGCGACGTCAAGGACGTGCTGCTGCTCGACGTGACGCCGCTGTCGCTGGGCATCGAGACGCTGGGTGGCGTGTTCACCCGGATGATCGATCGCAACACGACGATCCCGACCAAGAAGTCGCAGACCTATTCGACCGCGGACGACAACCAGGGCGCGGTGACGATCCGCGTGTTCCAGGGCGAGCGCGAGATGGCGGCCGACAACAAGATGCTCGGCAATTTCGATCTCGTCGGCATCCCGCCGGCACCGCGCGGCGTGCCGCAGATCGAGGTCACGTTCGACATCGACGCCAACGGTCTCGTCAGCGTCTCGGCCAAGGACAAGGGCACCGGCAAGGAGCAGCAGATCCGCATCCAGGCATCGGGTGGCCTTTCGGACAGCGACATCGACCAGATGGTCCGCGATGCCGAGACCTTTGCCGAGGAAGACAAGAAGCGTCGTGCCGGCGCCGAGGCGAAGAACAACGCCGAGAGCCTGATCCACACGACCGAGCGTCAGCTTGCCGATAACGGCGACAAGGTCGACGACGCGCTCAAGACCGAGATCCAGGCCGCGATCGACGCGACCAAGGCCGCGGTCGAGGGCGGCGATGCGGACGCGATGACCGAGAAGAGCACCGCGCTCGCCCAGGTCGCGATGAAGCTCGGCCAGGCGATCTACGAGAAGCAGGCTCAGGCGGACGCTTCGCCTTCGGCTGACGGTGATGCGGCGAAGAAGGACGACGACGTCGTCGACGCCGAATTCTCGGAAGTCGACGAGAACCCGAAGGCGTAACTGAAACTCCCTCTCCCCAGGGTCCCATGAAAGTAATATTTTCATGGGTGCCCGGTCGGGGAGAGGGCCGGGGTGAGGGGCAGTTCCGCGCACTGTCGCCCGGAACGAGCCCTCACCCAACCCTCTCCCCGGAGGGGAGAGGGCTAAGAGGGCCGCTATGAGTACCCAGACAGACTATTACGAACTGCTCGAGATCGAGCGGACCGCGGATGCGGGGACGATCAAGTCGTCCTACCGCAAGCTCGCGATGAAATATCACCCGGACAAGAATGCCGGTTGCAAGGATTCCGAGGCCCAGTTCAAGGCGGTCAGCGAGGCCTATGACTGCCTCAAGGATCCCCAGAAGCGTGCGGCCTATGATCGCTTCGGCCATGCCGCGTTCCAGAATGGCGGCGGCGGCGGTCATGGCGGCGGCGCGCAGGATTTCGGCGGCTTCAGCGACATTTTCGAGAGCGTTTTCGGCGAATTCATGGGCGGCGCGCAGCGCGGCGGTGGTGGCCGATCGTCGGCACGTCGCGGCGCGGATTTGCGGTACGACATGGAAGTCAGCTTGGAAGAGGCGTTTCACGGCAAGGCGACCGAGATCACCGTCGACGTCTCGGCCGTGTGCGACACGTGCGACGGGTCGGGCGCGAAGGCCGGTACGCGGGCCAAGACCTGCCAGCATTGCGGCGGTCACGGCAAGGTCCGTGCACAGCAGGGCTTCTTCGTGGTCGAGCGCGCCTGCCCGGTCTGCAACGGCGCGGGTCAGGTGATCGCCGATCCATGCCCCGATTGCCGCGGCGAGGGCCGGGTCGAGAAGACCAAGACGCTCAGCATCAACGTGCCGCCCGGTGTCGATGAAGGCACGCGGATCCGGATGACGGGCGAGGGCGAGGCCGGCGCGCGCGGTGCACCGGCGGGCGATCTCTATATCTTCCTCCACGTCACCAAGCATAATCTGTTCGAGCGCGAGGGGACGACGCTGTTCGCGCGCGCACCGATCATCTTCACGGTCGCGGCGCTCGGTGGATCGCTTTCGATCCCCGGCCTCGACGGGCGCACGCATGAGGTAAAGATCCCGGCGGGCATCCAGTCGGGCAAGCAGCTTCGTCAGCGCGGTGCGGGCATGCCGGTGTTGCAGGGGCGTGGTCATGGCGATCTGGTCGTGCAGATCGACGTTGAGACCCCGACCCGTCTGTCGAACCGGCAGAAGGAACTGCTCGAGATGTTCCGCGAGACCGAGACCGGCGACGAATGCCCCGACAGCCAGGGGTTCTTTGCGAAACTGAAGGGCGTCTTCGCGGCGGAATAGGCCGCGCTGCTTGGCGCGAGTGACAGGGGGATAGTGTGGCGGCAATCGGTCTGACGTTTCTCGCTTGCTGGTTGCTGATGATAGCCGCGCCCACGATCCCCCTGTCGCGGTTCCTCCGCGTGCTTCTGGTCGAGGCGCCGGTCAGGCGGCTGGAGCGGCTGACGCGCGGCGACGTCGCGGTCGGTCTGGTGCTGATTGCGGCAGCGTGCGTCATGATGTTCGCCGATGACGGCGACAGGGTCCGGGTCGCCATGATGGGCGCGCCCGACATCGCGATCTGGCTGACATCGTTCGAAGTGTCGGCGTATCTGGACGTGGCGATCGGTGTGATCGGCGCTACGTCGAGCCTGCGGATCCGGGGTTTGCCGGCGCGGCTGGCGGCGGTTCTACGACGTGGGCGGCCGGTGGGTGCAAACCGCCGTGCGATACGCGTGCGCAAACCCGACGCACTTAGTGGCGCCAACGATGACGATCATCGACGGGGTGTAGCGCTAGCAGCCTGAAGGGTGGAGCCTGCGACCCTAGCCGCGCCCCTCCTTGGAGGGGCGGGCGGGCCGATGGATCAGAGGGTGGAAATGACCACCCCGACCACCAGCGCTTGAGCCGCGATCGCCAGCATCGAGCTGGTCACGGTTTCGAACATGCGCATGGGTAGGTCTCCGATGCCGGAGTAATATCCGGCATCGGTGATATGGCGATAGTTGCGAGTTGTCGCAATTTTGTAACATGAAATCGTAATTGCGTTGCGTGCACTTTGGAGGTGGTCCGCAGCATCCCCTCATTCATCCACCGTCATCCTGACGAACGTCAGGACCCAGAGTACCAGTCGCTACCGTGCGTGGCCCTGGGTCCTGACTTTCGTCAGGATGACAGGTGGGGGCCTAATGCCGTGCCGTTAGGCCGCGCCGAACACCCGGGCGAAGATCGTGTCGACGTGCTTCAGGTGATAGCCGAGGTCGAACTTGTCCTCGAGCTCGGCATCGCTCAGCGTCACTTCCGGATCGGCCTTGAGCAGGTCGAGCAGCGAAAGTGCGCCGTCCGAATCCCACACCTTCATCGCGTTGCGCTGGACGAGGCGATAGGCGTCCTCGCGGCTCACCCCGGCCTGCGTCAGCGCGAGGAGGACGCGCTGCGAATGGACGAGCCCGCCCATCTTGTTGAGGTTCTTCTCCATTCGTGCCGGATAGACGACGAGTTTGTCCATCACCCCGGTCAGTCGCGCGAGCGCGAAGTCGAGCGTGATCGTCGCGTCGGGCCCGATGTACCGCTCGACCGACGAGTGCGAGATGTCGCGCTCATGCCACAGCGCGACATTCTCGAGCGCGGGGGTGACATAGCCGCGGACCATGCGCGCGAGGCCGGTCAGGTTCTCGGTCAGGACCGGGTTGCGCTTGTGCGGCATCGCCGACGAGCCCTTCTGGCCAGGCGAAAAATATTCCTCCGCCTCGAGCACTTCGGTGCGCTGGAGATGGCGGATCTCGGTCGCGAGCCGCTCGATCGAGCTGGCGATCACGCCGAGTGTCGCGAAGAACATCGCATGGCGATCGCGCGGGATGACCTGGGTCGAGACGGGCTCGACCGACAGGCCGAGCTTGCCCGCGACATAGTCCTCGACGAACGGGTCGATGTTGGCGAACGTGCCCACCGCGCCAGAGATCGCGCAGGTCGCGACGTCGGCGCGCGCTGCCACCAGTCGTGCACGGTTGCGCGCGAACTCGGCATGCGCCTGCGCCATCTTCAGGCCGAAGGTGACGGGCTCGGCGTGGATGCCGTGGCTGCGGCCGATCGTCGGCGTCATCTTGTGCTCGCGCGCGCGGCGTTCGAGCACGACCAACAGCGCGTCGAGGTCGGCGATCAGGATGTCGCTCGCCTTGGCCAGCTGCACCGCGAGGCAGGTGTCGAGGACGTCGGACGAGGTCATGCCCTGGTGCATGAAGCGCGCCTCGGGGCCGACATGCTCGGCGACGTTGGTCAGGAAAGCGATGACGTCATGCTTGGTCTCGCGCTCAATCTCGTCGATCCGGTCGACTTCGAACGCGCCCTTTTCCCAGATCGCGGCCGCGGCCTCTTTCGGCACGACGCCGAGTTCGGCGAGCGCGTCGGTGGCGTGCGCCTCGATTTCGAACCAGATCTTGAAGCGCGCTTCGGGCGTCCAGATCGCGACCATGTCGGGGCGGGAATAGCGGGGGACCATCGGGATTTCCTGTGGCTGGGGAGAGGAGGCGCGACGCGCGCCCCGGCGGGACCCACGGCGGCGATCGGTCGCGCGGTAGCAGGCCGGACGGCAAGGTTCAAACCCAACCCCGGGGGTATCGGGCAATGCCGGCGGAACCATCAAAGGCAGTCATGCATTGGTTGCGCCTACTATCCGAACGAACGACCTTCGCGACTGAGAAGTCGCCACCTAGGTCGCAGCAGGAGAGAAGACATGCTGAAATTCACTCTACTTATCGGTGCGATTGCGCTTGCGACGCCGACATCCGCGCAGACCATGACCGGCGGCACGCCCAACTCACCGGCGCAGCCCATGGCGCAGACGGAATCTTCGCCGCAGTCGCCGTCATCTTCGACGATGCAGGGCAATCCTGCGGGAGCGACTGCGCAGCAGCCGGTGACGGGGGCGCAGGTGGCGCAGGTCGTCGATGCGGAATTTCCGGGATATGACAAGAATGGCGACAATCTGCTGAGTACGTCCGAATTCGGCGCCTGGATGGTCGCGCTGAAGACGCAGTCGGACCCGACGACGGTCGCGGCCGCGCCCGAGACGCGCAAATGGGTCGATAGTGCGTTCGCGCAGGCGGATGCCGACAAGAACAAGATGCTGACCAAGACCGAGCTGACCAGGTTCCTGACCCAGGCCGGCTGAACCACGCGCGGGCGGATCCTCGCGACCTCAAGGCCGCCGGCTGACCCCGGCGGCCTTTTCGTGTCATGCGTCCGTCAGATCAGTCCCTGCGCGCGGAGGCTCACATGCCCGGCGGTGCCGATGACGATGTGATCGTGCACGGCGACTCCCAGCCGCTTGCACGCCTCCGCGATCGTGCGGGTGATCTCGATGTCCGCGCGACTGGGGGAGGGGTCGCCGCTGGGATGATTGTGGACGAGGATGATCGAGGCCGAGCCGAGATCGATCGCGCGGCGGATCACCTCGCGGACATAGACCGCGGCCTGGTCGATCGAGCCCTCGCTCATCACCTCGTCGCGGATCAGCATGTTACGCGTGTTGAGATGCAGGACGCGGAACCGCTCGATGACGTGGTGCGCCATGTCCGCGCGCAGATAGTCGAGCAGCGCCTGCCAGTTGGCGAGCACCGGCCGCTCGCCGACGCGCGCCTGCAACAGGCGAAGCGCGGCGGCGTGGGCGATCTTGACCGCGGCGGTCGAAATCTCGCCCATGCCATCGACACGCGCCAGCGCCGCCGGATCGGCGGTCAGCACGCCGCCGATCCCGCCGAATTCGCGCATCAGCGCCTTGGCGAGCGCCTTGGTGTCGGCACGGGGAATTGCGACGGCGAGGAGATATTCGATCAGCTCGTGATCGAGCAGCGCCTCTCCGCCACCCTCGAACAGCCGCTTGCGCAGCCGCGCCCGGTGCCCCTTGCGCTCGTCGACTATATCGTCTGCCCCCGCCATGGCCGGATGCTAGCACATCCAGCCGCAATTGCATGACGCCCCCGCTACCGCCTATGCAGGCCGGGAAAGCGTGACGGAGTAAGCGGTTGACGGAGACGAGCGAGACAGGGCCCGACCCTCGCCGTCACGCGCCGGCTCGCCGTCGCGGCGGGCTCGCGCGGATTCAGCGAATCGTGCTGGTCGTAGCGCTCCTCCTGCTCGCCCTGCTCATCGGAGTCTGGGTACTCCGGAAGCAGATCGCTACGGGCTTCATCGATCGCGAACTCGCGCGTGCCGAGGTGCCTGCGCGCTACGAGATCGCCGATCTGGCGCTTGGCGGGCAAAGGCTGACCAATGTCGTGCTCGGCGATCCGGCCGATCCCGATCTGGTCGCAGACTGGGTCGAGACGCGGACCGGGATCGGGCTGTCGGGACCGTATCTGGAGGCGGTGCGCGCGGGGCGGGTGCGGCTGCGCGGGCGGCTGGTCGGTGGACGGTTGTCGCTGGGGGCGATCGACCGCCTTCTGCCCGCCCCCTCGGGCAAGCCGTTCGCGCTGCCCGCGCTCGACGCGACCGTCAACGATGCGCGGATGCGGCTGGAGACGCCTTACGGGCTGGTCGGGTTGAAACTCACCGGGACGGGGAAGCTCGATGACGGTTTCAGGGGCTCGCTTGCTGCGGTCAGCGACCGGCTGAGCGTCGGCGGCTGTACGGGCGATCGCCTTGCCGCGACGGTCCGCGTGCGGATCGATGCGGCGAAACCGATCCTGAAGGGCCCGGTGCGGCTCGGGCGGCTGGCGTGCGGCGATTCGCGCGCGGACAGCGTCGTCGCCACGCTCGACCTGACGCTCGGTGCGGCGCTCGATCGCTGGCAGGGGGGGGCCGCGCTGGCGACAGGCCCGGCCGTCCTGCCGGGTGCGACGTTCGCCGCGGCAAAGGACGACGTCGACTTCGCGGGCACTGCTGCGGGAACCTCGGGCAAGGCGGATATCGCAGCGGATACCGTGCGGACGGCCGAGGGCCGCGCACGCCGTGTGGCGATCGCGGGATCCTACCGGCTCGGCGAGACGATCGCGTTCGAGGGCCGCGTTCGCGCGGCGGGTGCCGCGATCGCCCCACGTCGGCTTGCCGGGGTGGAGGCGTTGCAGGGATCGGCAGCCGGGTCGCCGGTCGCGCCCCTCATGGACGCCGCGGTGCAGGCCGTGACGCGGGCCGCAAAGGGCTTTGCCGCCGATGCGGTGATCGCGGTGCGGCAGCGCGGCGGGCGCGGCGAGGCCGTGCTGTCACGCCTCGCGCTCGCATCGGCGAGCGGCGCGAGGATCTCGCTTGATGGCGGGGAGGGGCTCCGGTTCGCATGGCCCGGACGCGGTGCCTCTGGCGGAGGCGTCACGCTCGATACGACTCTTGCGACGCAGGGTGGCGGGTTGCCGCAGGCGCGCATCGCGCTAGCCCAGGCCCGGCCGGGTGCGCCCGTCCGCGGCGTCGCGACGGTCGCGCCTTATGTCGTGGACGGCGCGCGGCTGGTGTTGACCCCGGTGCGGTTCAGCGCGACGCCCGGCGGGGCGACCGCGATCACGACGCGGGTGACACTCGACGGTCCGATCGGCAGCGGCGGCAAGGACCGGGTCGAAGGCCTGTCGATGCCGATCGATGCCCGCTGGGACGGTAACACGCGGCTCGTCGTCAACACTGGCTGCACGCCGCTAGCGGTGCAGCGGTTGGCGGTGTCGGGGCTGGTGCTCGACCCTGCGCGGCTGTCGCTATGCCCGATCGACGGAGCGCTGGTGCAGACCGATCGCGGACGTCTGCGCGGCGGTGCGCGGATCGCCGCGGCCGCGCTGTCGGGGCGGCTGGGGCGGACGCCGCTTACGCTGAACGCGAGCGGAGCGACGCTGCGGCTGGCCGACCGGGGCTTTGCGATCGACGGCGTGCAGACCCGGATCGGCGCGCCCGAGCGGGTCACGCGGCTCGACTTCGCGACGATCACCGGGCGGATGACAGCGCAGGGAATCGCCGGCGCGTTCACCGGCGGGGCAGGGCAGATCGGCACTGTGCCGCTGCTGTTGAACGAGGCGGCGGGCGACTGGACGCTGATCGGCGGTGCGCTGGCGCTCGAAGGCACGATGGGTGTCAGCGACGCCGCCGCCACCGCGCGGTTCAAGCCGGTCGCGGCGCGCGGCGTGACGCTGTCGCTGGTCGGCGGCACGATCACTGCGGCCGGAACGCTGTTCGAACCGGTCAGCAGCACCAAGGTCGCCGACGTCACGCTTGTCCACGCACTGAGCACGGGCATCGGCCGCGCTGACCTGCTGGTGCCGGGGATCGTGTTCGCCAAGGACGCGCTGCAACCCGAGGCGCTGACGCCATTGACGTTCGGCGTGATCGCCGACGTCAATGGATCGGTCAGCGGCGACGGGCACATCGCGTGGACCCCCGACGGCGTGACGAGCACGGGGGTGTTTCGGACCGCGGGCACCGACCTTGCCGCCGCGTTCGGCCCGGTGACCGGGATCGCGACCGAGATCCGCTTCACCGACCTGCTCAATCTGCAAAGCGCACCGGGGCAGGTCGCGACGATCCGGACGCTCAACCCCGGCATCCCGGTCAGCGACGGGACGATCCGCTATCAGACCCTGCCGGGTGCGCGCGTCCAGGTCGAGGGCGGGGCGTGGCCGTTTGCGGGCGGATCGCTGACGCTCGACCCGACGCTGCTCGATTTCTCCGCGCAGAGCGAGCGGCGGATGACGTTCCACATCGCCAACATGGCCGCGGACCAGTTCCTGCAGCAGTTCGATTTCAAGAATCTCGACGCGACGGGGATCTTCGACGGCGTGCTGCCGATGATCTTCGACGAGACGGGCGGTCGGATCGAGGGCGGCGACCTGCGCGTCCGGCCGGGCGGCGGGACGCTCGCCTATGTCGGCGATCTCAGCCAGAAGGATCTTGGCATCTGGGCGAACATCGCCTTCCAGGCGCTCAAGTCGCTGCGCTACCAGTCGCTCCGCGTCGGCATGAACGGGCCGCTCGCGGGCGAGATGGTGACCGATGTGCGCTTCGCCGGAATCAGCCAGGGCGAGGGGGCGAAGTCGAACTTCATCGTCCGCCGGCTGCAGAAGCTGCCCTTCGTGTTCAACATCCGGATCAAGGCGCCGTTTCGCGGACTGCTCGATTCGGCGCAGAGCTTCTATGATCCGAAGCGGCTGATCGAACGCAACCTGCCCGCGCTGATCCAGCAGCAGTCCGCGCCGCCATCCCCCGGGCCTGCCGTCCCCGCAGCCCCATCCATTCAGCCCGCCGAAAGCAGGATCGTGCCATGACCGAAACAGGATTGAACAAGCTGGAGCAAAGACCGATCTTGCACAGGATGAGGACGATCGTCTTTCTGGTCACGACCGCCGCCGCCCTGCCGGGCTGCATCAACGTGTCGGCGCCGGACAAGCCGATCGAGATCAACCTCAACATCAATGTGACGCAGGAAGTGGTCTATCGTCTCGATGGCGAGGCGAAATCGCTGATCCAGCAGAATCCGGGGATATTCTGAGATGAAGATCAAGGCTTTGACGATGATCGCGGCGGTGGCTGTGCTTGGCGGCCTGTCGGTCGCCGCGTCGGCGCAGCGTGACCCCGCCTATGCCGCAGCGCGCGCGGGCGGCGAGGTCGGCGAGCAGCCCGACGGCTATCTCGGGCTGGTCGGCGCGGCGAGCGGCGATTTGCGCGCGCTGGTCAACAGCATCAACATCCAGCGCAAGTCGGCCTATACCGCAAAAGCGCAGGCGAGCGGCGCGACGGTCGAGCAGCTGGCGTTCACCAGCGGTTGCAACCTGATCGCGGGGACCAATCCGGGTGAGAAGTACAAGACGCCGGGTGGTGTCTGGAAGACGCGCACCGCCGCCGCACCGGAGCGTGATTCGCGCTGCGTCTGAGCATGCTGTCCTGATGCCCTCCGTCATCCTGGGCTCGACCCAGGATCCAGAACCACACATGGTCCGCCTGCGGCTCTGGATCCTGGCTTTCGTCAGGATGACGGATGATAGACGGCGTAACGCGCCCCGCAGTCACCACATTGATGACGATACTGTCACACCGGTTGACTTGGCCCCCCCCCTTTTCTAAACGGACCGCGCCTTGGCGGGATCGCTCGTCGCTGCGTATATCTCCCCGGTGTCGTATCAGGTGGAGAGCATGTCGTGGCGGAGATCGAACCCGGACAGGACCCCTACGGTGTTGAAGATCCGCGACTTTCCGCGCTCGATGAGCGATTGAGGGAGGTCAAGGCTCGGGAGACGCTGAAAAAGGGGCAGGGAGGGCCGGATGCCGAGCGGGGTTACTCGCAGGGCAATCGGGTCATCTCCGCCCTGATCGGGAGTCTCGTCGGCAGTGCGCTGATCGGATGGTTGATTGACCATTGGGTCGGCACTGGGCCTTGGGGTCTGATCGTGTTGCTGTTCCTCGGAATAGCGGTCGCGTTCAGGCAAATCATTCGAATTTCAGGCGAACGCCCGGAGTAGCCGGGCGTTTGTCGTTTCAAGACGGCAGGGATTCCACGTGGCGGCAGAACAGGGCGGCAAGATCGATCCGATGCACCAGTTCCTGATCGAGCCGGCGTTCGGCTCGCACTGGATCGTAGGTGGTTACGACCTGTCTTTCACCAATTCCGCGATGTGGATGGTGGTGACGCTGGTCGCACTTTGGGCCTTCATGATCGGCGGAATGAAGCGCGAGCTCGTCCCCGGTCGCTGGCAAGCCGCGGTCGAGGGCTTTACGGGCTTCATCTCGGGCATGCTCGAGCAGAATGTCGGGCCCGGCGGCAAGCGCTTCATCCCCTACGTCTTCTCGCTGTTCATGTTCATCCTGTTCGCGAACATCATCGGCCTGATGCCGTTCGGTATCGTGCCGGGCGTTCACCCGTTCACCGTGACCAGCCACATGACCGTCACCGGCGTGCTGGCGCTGATCAGCTTTGCGATCGTCCTGATCGTCGGCTTCGGCAAGCACGGCTTCCACTTCTTCTCGCTGTTCGTGCCGAGCGGCACGCCCGCGCTGATGATCCCGCTGATCTTCGTCGTCGAGCTGATGTCGTTCCTGGTGCGTCCGTTCTCGCTGGGTCTGCGACTGTTCGTGGCGATGACCGCGGGGCATATCCTGCTGAAGGTGCTCGCGGCGTTCGTGATCAACGGCATCAACCTGGGCGGCGTCTACATCGGTCTGGTGACCGCGCCGAGCATGCTGCTGATGATCGGCATCACGCTGCTCGAGCTGCTGGTCGCCGCGATCCAGGCCTATGTGTTCGCGCTGCTGACGTCGGTCTATCTGAACGACGCGGTCAACCTTCACTAAGTTTTCTTTCGAACCACTACTGATTTTCCAAGGGAGTTTTAACATGGACGTCAACGCAGCAAAGATGATCGGTGCCGGCCTCGCAGCGATCGGCATGGGCCTCGCCGCACTCGGCGTGGGTAACGTCTTCGCACAGTTCCTCGCTGGCGCGCTGCGCAACCCGGGCGCTGCAGACAGCCAGCAGGGCCGTCTGTTCATCGGCTTCGCAGCTGCCGAGCTTCTCGGTCTGCTCGCATTCGTCACGATGATCATCTTGGTGTTCGTCGCCTAACATGCGCTGATCTGGCCGGGCGATATCCCGTCCGGCCGTATCACGAAGGACTGCCATGCCCCAGATTGCCCAGATAGCCGCCACCTACGCTTCACAGATTTTCTGGCTGCTCCTCACCTTCGGGATCCTGTATTTCGGGATCGGCAAGGGGATGGTGCCTAAGATCGTGTCGACCGTGGACGCGCGTGAAGGCCGAATCGCGGGCGATCTGGCAGCGGCAGTCGCTGCACGGGCGCAGGCCGATACGGTCCAGGCGACCTGGCAGGCCGAAATGGATGCGGCGCGCGTCGCGGCACAGGCCGAGACCGCGGCCGCAGCCAAGCGGGCGGCAATGGCGTTCGAGCAGCAGGTCCACGCGGCCGATGCCGACATCGCCGAGCGTCTCGGTCATCACGATCTCGCCGTGGCGAATGCGAAGGCGCAGGCCCTCGCCAATCTTCAGAATGTCGCAGCCGAAGCGGCACAGCAACTGGCCGACAAGGTCGCCGGACTTCAGGTGAGCCTGGACTCGGCGAGCGATGCGGTACGCAGGACGATGGCTCATGGCTAATACCCCCGCCGCCAACCCGGACGCACCGGCCAAGGTGATCTCGGCCGAGGGCATGGCGCCCGAAGGCTCGATCGACAATCAGGGGTTGCAGGGTCACACCGTCGCGCCCGGTACCGTCGAGCATGTCGTCGACCCGACCGCGCTCGGCGTCAACTCGACCGGCTGGGTCGCGATCGCGATGATCATCGTCCTGGCGCTGATGGTGTGGAAGAAGGTCCCCGGCATGATCGGGCGGTCGCTCGACGCCAAGATCGCCGGGATCCGCACGCAGCTCGACGAGGCCAAGGCGCTGCGTGCCGAAGCCGAGGCGATCCGCGCGGAGTATGAGGCCAAGGCCGAGACCGCGCATCTCGAAGCCGAGGCGATGAAGGCGCATGCGCATACCGAAGCCGCGGCGATCATCGCCAAGGCCAAGGCGGGTGCCGAGGATCTGATGACGCGTCGCGCCAAGATGGCGGAGGACAAGATCGCCGCCGCCGAGCGCGCCGCGATCGCCGAGGTCCGTGCGCGGGCCGCCTACGCCGCTGCCAAGGCAGCCGGTATCCTGATCGCCGAGCATCACGATGCCGCCGCCGACCGCGCGATGGTCGATCGGTCGATCTCGGGGCTTAGCCGCCTGAACTAATCGTCTGTTCCCCCGCGAAAGCGGGGGGCAGGTTCTCACGACACAGCGCCCGCAACCCTGGACCACCGCTTCGACGGGGGAACGGTCGTTCGCTTGGCGCCTTTTTCGTTTTTCACAGGCGGCCGTCTCTTCCCGGGTTTCCGGCGGCTGCGTCTCCAATCTGAGCCCGTTGGAGATACCCTGATGTCCTGGCTCATCCTCGGCGTTGCCGTGATCACCGAAATCACCTGGGCGCTCAGCCTCAAATGGGCAGCGACCGTTGCCACGTGGCAGGCGTCTTCGGTTCCGATCGTGCTGAGCTTCGTCAACATGGGCCTGCTCGCGCTCGCGATGCGCGGCCTGCCTGCTGGCACTGCCTATGCAATCTGGACCGGCGCTGGGGCGATCGGCGTGATCATCGGTGGCGTGATCCTGTTCGGCGATAAGGTCAGCGGGGTCCAGGCCTGTTTCATGGCACTGACCGTAGTCGGTATCGTCGGCACGAAGGTGTTCGCACAGGCCTGAGCTTCTGCCTTTGCCCGCAGGGCGTTCAGAAGGTTCGTTCACGCGAAGGCGCTATGGCGCGAAGAGAAGGATGGTTCACGCGGAGACGCGGAGGCGCGGAGACGCGGAGGTGCTGCATGCCGGGCTGGCGTCTTGGCCAGTGCCGGGTGAGTTTAAGCCTTCGGCGATTTGAGAACGGGCGCCGCTCTCCCCCAATCTTCTCTCCGCGCCTCCGCGTCTCCGCGTGAACCATCCTTCTCTTCGCGCCGTCGCGCCTTCGCGTGACCATCAAGTCCTCGGCTGGCATAACCCCCTCCGACTCCCTAGATTCCCAGCGATGTCCTCCCCCAATTCCCCCGACCGTTTCAACGAAGACAAATCCACCTTCGCCGTCCGCGGCGGCGGCGAGGCGCCCGATCTTGCGGCGGGCGTCGCGGCGATCCGTAACGTGCTCGACACGCTGCCGATCCGCCCCGGCGTCTACCGGATGCAGGATGCGCGCGGCGACGTGCTCTATGTCGGCAAGGCGCGGGCGCTCAGGAACCGTGTCGCCAACTATGTCCAGGTCGAACGGCTCACCAAGCGGCTGCAGCGGATGGTGTCGCAGACCCGGTCGATGACGATCGTCACGACCAACAACGAGGCCGAGGCGCTGCTGCTCGAATCGCAGCTCATCAAGCGCTATCGCCCCGCCTACAACGTGCTGCTGCGCGACGATAAGAGCTTCCCGTTCATTCTGCTGCGCGACGACCATGAGTTCCCGCGCGTCCAGAAGCACCGCGGCGCCCGGCGTGCGAAGGGCAATTACTACGGCCCGTTCGCAAGCGCCGGATCGGTCAACAACACGCTCAACGCGCTCCAAAAGCTGTTCCTGCTGCGCAGCTGCACCGACAGCTTCTTCAAAACCCGCGACCGGCCGTGCCTGCTCTACCAGATCAAGCGCTGCTCCGCGCCGTGCGTCGGCCGGATCGACGAGGCGTCGTACAAGGAGCTGGTCGAGGACGCGAAGAGCTTCCTCGCGGGCAAGTCGACCGGCGTGCAAGCCAAGCTCGGTGCGCAGATGCAGGCGGCGGCCGAAAACATGGACTTCGAACTCGCCGCGCTGCTTCGCGACCGGCTGAAGGCGCTGACGTTTATCCAGGGCACGCAGGCGATCAACGCGGAAGGGGTGGGCGACGCGGACATCTTCGCGATGGCGTGCAAGGATGGGCTGATCGGCATCCAGGCGTTCTTCATTCGCGGAGGGCAGAATTGGGGTCATCGCAGCTTCTTCCCGCAGCACACCAACGACGTGCCCGAGGACGAGGTGCTGACCAGTTTTCTCGGCCAGTTCTACGAGGACGTGCCGCCCGCACGGCAGATCCTGCTCGATCGCGAGCTTCCCGAGGGCGCGCTGCTGGTCGAGGCGCTGGGCGAGCGCGCGGGTTACAAGGTTGCGGTGCAGGTGCCGCAGCGCGGCGATCGCCGCCGGCTGATGGATCAGGCCAAGCGCAACGCGATCGAGGCGATCGAGCGACGTCAGGCCGAGTCGACGACGCAGGCCAAGCTGCTGCGCGAGGTCGCCGACCTGTTCGACCTGGCCGAGCCGCCGCAGCGCATCGAGATCTACGACAACAGCCATATCCAGGGCACTGCCGCGACCGGCGCGATGGTGGTCGCCGGCCCCGAAGGCTTCCGCAAGGGCCAGTATCGCAAGTTCAACATCAAGAACAAGGAGACCATCCCGGGCGACGATTTCGGGATGATGCGTGAGGTCTTCACCCGGCGGTTCGCGCGTGCGCAGGCCGAGGATCCCGATCGCGACTCGGGCGAATGGCCTGACCTGGTGCTGATCGACGGCGGCAAGGGGCAGCTCAATACGGTGAAGGCCGCGCTCGAGGAGCTAGGCGTCGAGGACGTGTGCCTCGTCGGGATCGCGAAGGGGCCGCAGCATGGCCGTGACGGGCGCGAGGTATTCCACATGCTCGACGGCCGCGAATTCCAGCTGCCCGTCAACGCGCCGGTGCTGTTCTACCTCCAGCGCTTACGTGACGAGGTCCACCGCTTCGCGATCGGCGTCCACCGCGACAAGCGCAGCAAGGCGATCGGCGCGAGCCCACTCGACGAGGTCCCCGGCATCGGCCCCGCGCGCAAGAAGGCGCTGCTGATGCATTTCGGCACCGGTCGCGCGGTCCGAAATGCCAGCCTGCAGGATCTGCAGCAGGCGCCGGGCGTGTCCGCAGCGGTCGCACAGCAGGTGTATGACTTTTACCATTCAAGGTAATTCAGTTTAATAATGTTGATCAATCGTCAGCTGTGGCCGATAGATTGCGGAGGTCGGGTCACGCCTGTCTCGTAGGCGGAAACCTTATCTTCACCACGGGACACTAGGCCAGTGACGTGACCACGGCAGTTTTCCTGACGATCGACACCGAATTTGCCTGGCGGCACCACCGCGAGGGGCTTTGTAGCGATACAATCTACCACCGGTCGGTCGAGCCCGCGGGGGTCGGGATCAGCTATCAGCTCGACAAGCTCGCGCGGTACGGGCTGAAGGCGTGTTTCTTCGTCGACCCGATGCCCGCGCTGACCTTCGGGATCGAGCCGGTCCGGCGGATGGTCGCGACGATCCTCGACGCGGGGCAGGAGGTTCAGCTGCATCTCCATCCCGCCTGGACCGCCGCGATCGCGCGGGACCGCGGCGCGAATCACGCGAAGTTCGACCTGTCCGACTATCCGCTGGCCGAACAATACGCGCTGATCCTGCAAGCTACCGAACTGCTGATCGACGCGGGTGCGCCCGACCCGATCGCGTTTCGCGCGGGCAGCTATGCCGCGAACGACGATACGCTAGCCGCGCTCGCTGCGCTCGGTTTCGCGTATGACAGCAGCCATAACGGTGCGGCGGCGTGCGATGCGAGCAGGATCTCGCTGTCGCCGCGTCAGATCGCGCCAGTCGCCGTGCAGGGCCTGATCGAGATCCCGGTGACCGTCATCGAGGATCGGCCGGGTCAGTTGCGGACGCTGCAGCTCTGCGCCCTGTCCGCGAACGAGAGCCGCGATGCGCTCGAGCACGCCGCGGCCCGGGGGCATGTCGCCGCGACGATCGTCAGCCATGGTTTCGAGCTCGCGAATCGGCAGGGCACGCGCGCGAACGCCGTCCATGTCCGCCGGTTCGAGGCGCTGTGCGCGACGCTGGCGGAGCTGCGCACGGATTTGCCGACCCGGCATTTCCGTGATCGCCCGCCGCTGGTCCTCGGCCGGCACGACCGGCCGCTGGCGCGCGATCCGATCCGGCGGGGCCTGCGCCAGGCCGAGCAGCTCTGGTCGAACTGGGTCGAAGAACGCGCCTGATGACCGCGGTCAGTGTCCGCCTGAAGTTCCAGCTCGGCGCCCGCACGCTGGCGACGATCCCGCGCCGGCTGGTTCGCGTCGCGCTGTCGCTCGACGATGTGCTGGCGGGCGACGTGCCGATTCTGCCCGCGCTGCCGACTCAGGCCGATGGTTATCTAATCACCTCGTTGCCCGCGGACCGGGTGGACGCGCTGAACACGCATGGCCTGCTGACCGTCGTCCGCCAGCGTTATGTCCGGTATCACGCCGACCTGCGGATCGGCGAGGCGGCATGGCTTGCGACGCTGTCGGGCAGCGCGCGGTCGGGGCTGAAGCGCAAGACGAAGCGGCTGGCAGCGTTGTCGGGCGGCACGCCCGACATCCGCGCCTATCGGACCCCTGCTGAGATCGCGGTGTTTCACCCGCTGGCGCGGACGGTGTCGGCGACGACCTATCAGGAGCGGCTGCTGGGATCGGGGCTGCCCGATGGCGAGGCGCCGCTGCAGGGTTTCGAGGCGCTCGCCGCGGCGGACCGGGTGCGGGCCTGGCTGCTGTTCGTCGAGGGCCGGCCGATCGCCTATCTCTGCTGTACCGCGCAGGGCGGGACGCTGCGCTATGACCATGTCGGGCATGACCCCGCCGATAACGCGCTGTCGCCAGGTGCGGTGTTGCAGGTCGAGGCGATGCGGCAGCTGTTCGACGACCGCTTCGTCTGGTTCGACTTCACCGAGGGGGAGGGACAGCACAAGCGCCAGTTCGCCACTGCGGGGACGGCGTGCGTCGATCTGCTGCTGTTGCGGCCGACGCTGGCAAACCGCGCGACGGTGGCCGCGCTGGGGGCGTTCGATGATGCTGCGGGCTGGGCAAAGCGTACGCTGTCGCATCCGCGACTCGCGCGCGTGATGCGCGGGATCCGGCGCTAGGCGCGCCTGACCGGCGGATCTGGAACAAGCGGAGTTTTCGAGGCTCCCGTTCGTCACGACGCACGCGTAAGAACGGGCGATGCACCTTCGCGCGTCCGCCATCGTCGTCGCCGTTCGCCAGCATGGCGAGCATGGCGCGATCGTGCGGGCGTTGACGCGTGAGGACGGCGTGCAGCCGGGCTATGTGCGCGGCGGGCGGTCGCGCGCGATGCGGCCGGTTTTGCTGGCGGCGAACGTGATCCAGGGCGAATGGCGCGCGCGGACCGGCGACCAGCTCGCCGCGCTGACCGCCGAGCTGATCCACAGCCGCGCGACGCTGCACGGCGAGCCACTCGCGGCAGGCGCGCTCGAATGGGCGACGGCGCTCGCCGCGGTCGCGCTGCCGGAGGCGCAGCCCTATCCGCATATCCACGACGCGCTCGACGGCTTCCTCGGCGCGATCGAGGCGGCGCCGTCGGCGCGCGGCTGGGCCGCGGCGCTGGTACGGTACGAACTGCTGCTGCTCGCGGAGCTCGGTTTCGGTCTCGATCTCGACCAGTGCGTAGCGAGCGGCGCGGTCGACGACCTCGCATTCGTCAGTCCGCGGAGCGGGGCGGCGGTGTCGCGCGGTGCGGCGCAGGGCTATGAAGCCAAGCTGTTGCCGCTGCCCGCTTTTCTTACTGCCGGGGGCGAGGCGGGGTGGCCGGACATCTTCGACGGACTGCGGCTGACCGAGCATTTCCTGACTCGCGATGTTCTGGTCGAACGCCGTGCCGAACCGCTCGCAGCGCGGGCTCGCCTCGTCGATCGGCTCAAAAGGGCGGTTGCGTGAGCGCGGCTTGCCCGGCAAGGGCGGCGGCGGAGGAACGCACATGCCCTTGATCGCGATACTGGCCGGCGACGGCATCGGACCCGAAGTGACCGCCGAGGCGCGCCGCGTGCTCGACCGGCTCGACCTCGATCTGAGCTTTGACGAGGCGCTGGTCGGTGGTGCGGCGTACAAGGCGGCGGGGCATCCGCTGCCGCCCGAGACGCTGGCGCTCGCGCGGCGCGCGGACGCCGTGCTGTTCGGTGCGGTCGGCGACCCCGATTGCGATCGGCTCGAACGGCATTTGCGACCAGAACAGGCGATCCTGGGCTTGCGCAAGGAGCTGGGGCTGTTCGCTAATTTGCGTCCGGCCAAGCTGTTCGCGGGGCTGGAGGATGCGTCGTCGCTGCGGCCGGAGATCGCACGCACGATCGATATGGTGATCGTCCGCGAGCTGACCGGCGACGTGTATTTCGGCGCCAAGGGCATCCGGACGACGGCCGAGGGCCTGCGCGAAGGCCATGACGAGATGCGTTACGACGAGGCGGAGATCGCCCGGATCGCGCGTGTCGGGTTCGAGACCGCGCGTACCCGCAAGAGCAAGCTGCTATCGGTCGACAAGGCCAATGTCTTGGAGACGTCGCAGTTGTGGCGCGACGTCGTGATCGAGGTCTCGGCGGACTATCCTGACGTCGCGCTCAGCCACATGTATGTCGACAACGCTGCGATGCAGCTCGTGCGCGATCCCGGCCAGTTCGACGTCGTCGTCACCGGCAATCTGTTCGGCGACATCCTGTCCGACCAGGCGTCGATGTGTGCGGGATCGATCGGCATGCTGCCCTCCGCCGCGCTCGATGGCCAGGGTCACGGTCTGTACGAACCGATCCACGGCAGCGCGCCCGACATTGCCGGGCAGGGCAAGGCGAACCCCTGTGCCGCGATCCTGTCCGCAGCGATGATGCTCCGGCATTCGCTCGACAAGGCCGACGCGGCCGACCGGATCGAGGCGGCGGTGGCTGCGGCGATCCTGGGCGGCGCGCGGACGCCTGACCTCGGCGGCACGCTGACGACGCGCGCGATGGGCGACGCGGTGATCGCATCGCTCGGGTGAGTCCGGTCGAGCTGGACGCGGAGCGGGGCGCGGGGCCGGACACGCTCGAGATCGCGGTCGTCATCCCGACGTTCAACGAAAAGGCGAACGTCGCCGCGTTGATCGCCAAGCTCGACCAGGCACTGGCGGGACGGCGCTGGGAGGCGATCTTCGTCGACGACGACAGCCCTGACGGCACGGCGGAGGCGGCGCGCGTGCTCGGGCGCAGCGACATGCGCGTCCGCGTGATCCAGCGGATCGGCAGGCGGGGGCTGTCCTCGGCCTGTATCGAGGGGCTGTGCGCGACCGCCGCGCCCGTCGTCGCGGTGATCGACGGCGATCTGCAGCATGACGAGACGCTGTTGCCGAAAATGCTCGACCTCCTTCAGGCGGGCGATCACGACGTCGTGATCGGTTCGCGCTTCGTCAGCGGCGGCGGGACCGGCGACTGGGATCGCGACCGCGTCGCCAAGTCCGCGCTCGCCACGCGGCTGTCGCGGCGCGTGCTCAAGGCGGATCTGAGCGATCCGATGAGCGGCTTCTTCGCGATCCGTACCGACGTCGCGCGCGCGCTTGCGCCCAGACTGTCGGCGATCGGGTTCAAGATCCTGCTCGACCTGCTGACCGCGTCGCCCGAGCCGCTGCGGTTCGCCGAGCTGCCCTATACCTTCCGCTGCCGGACCGAGGGGGAGAGCAAGCTCGATCACGTCGTCGCGCTGGAATATCTGATCGCGCTGTACGACCGGATGTTCGGGCGGTTCGTGCCGGTGCGGTTCGCGATGTTCTCGGCGATCGGCGTGCTCGGCATCGGCGTGCACATGGCGGTGCTCAGCGCGCTGTTCCTCGGGATCGGGACGTCGTTCCTGCTCGGGCAGATCGGCGCGACGCTGGCCGCGCTGACGATGAACTTCTTTCTCAACAACGCGCTGACCTATCGCGACCGGCGGCTGAAGGGGTGGCGGCAGCTCGCCGATGGCTGGGTATCGTTCGCGCTGATCTGTTCGGTTGGCGCGATCGCCAATGTCGGGATCGCGGCGTTTATGCACGACGTGCGCAACGACGCCTGGGCGGTGTCGGCGATGATCGGCGTGCTGGTCGGCGCGGTTTGGAATTATGCGTTGTCATCCAGGTTTACCTGGGGTCGCTACTAGCGCGCGCGACCCTCCGCAGGGGTTGTCATCACCGCCCGCCCCCGGCAAAGCGTCGCCATGAAGCGCAAGACCGGCCAAGATCGTTCGATCACCCAGAACTGGCGTCCGCAGACGCAGGCCATCCGCGGCGGCACCGCCCGCAGCGAATATGGCGAAACGTCGGAAGCCCTCTTCCTCACCTCGGGCTATTGCTACGACAAGGCCGGCGACGCCGCGGCGCGCTTCGCCGGCGAGCAGGACGGGATGACCTATTCCCGGCTCCAGAACCCGACGGTGCAGATGCTCGAGGAGCGGATCGCGCTGCTCGAGGGGGCTGAGGCGTGCCGGTCGATGGCGACGGGCATGGCGGCGATGACCGCGGCGCTGCTGTGTCAGTTGCAGAGCGGCGATCACCTGGTCGGCGGCCGCGCGGCGTTCGGATCGTGCCGCTGGCTGACCGATACGCTGCTGCCCAAGTTCGGGATCGCCACGACGATCGTCGACGCGCGCGACCCGCAGGCGTTCCTCGACGCGGTCCGGCCCGAGACCAAGGTGTTCTTCTTCGAGACGCCCGCCAACCCGACGATGGACATTGTCGACCTGAAGGCGGTGTGCGACATCGCGCGCGAGCGCGGCATCACGACCGTCGTCGACAATGCGTTCGCGACGCCGGCGTTGCAGCGGCCGATGGAGTTCGGTGCCGACGTCATCGCGTACAGCGCGACCAAGATGATGGACGGGCAGGGTCGCGTGCTCGCGGGTGCGGTGTGCGGGACAGAGGATTTCATCACCAACACGCTGCTGCCCTTCACGCGCAACACCGGGCCGACGCTGTCGCCGTTCAACGCGTGGGTCGTGCTCAAGGGGCTCGAGACGCTCGATCTGCGTATCCGCCGCCAGTCGGAAAATGCGCAGAAGGTCGGCGCATTTCTGGAAGCGCGCGTGCCGCACATCCTGCATCCGGGCCTCGCCAGCCATCCGCAGCACGAGCTCGCGATGCGTCAGATGGACGCGTGTGGCCCGATCTTCGCGTTCGAGGTCGAAGGGCGCGAACAGGCGCATGGCCTGCTCGACGCGCTGGAGCTGGTCGATATCTCGAACAATATCGGCGATTCGCGGTCGCTGATGACGCATCCGGCGTCGACCACGCACGCGAGCGTCTCGCCCGACAAGCAGGCTGAGATGGGCGTGACCGAGGGGCTGTTGCGGCTCAATGTCGGCCTCGAGGACGTGCGCGACGTGATCGACGATCTCGACCGGGCATTGGGCAAGGTCGGGCTGTGAAGGCGCTGTTCCCCAGTGCGGCGACGACGCGCGGGGTGACGGTGCGCGTCTCGGTCAGCTATCTGCCCGAACAGTCCGAGCCGCAGCGCGGGCGCTGGTTCTGGGCCTATCATATCCGGCTGGAAAATGACGGGCCCGGCGGGGTCCAGCTGCTGACGCGACACTGGATCATCACCGACGGGCATGGCGCGCGCCACACCGTCGAGGGCGAGGGTGTCGTCGGCGAACAGCCGCTGATCGAGCAGGGTGCGAGCTTCGACTATGTCTCGGGCTGCCCGCTCGCGACGCCGACGGGGGCGATGCGCGGATCCTATCGGATGGTCGACGATACCGGTGCGGTGTTCGAGGTGGCGATCCCGCATTTCTCGCTCAGCGCCCCGGCGGTGATTTCGTGAAGCGTACGCACCTTCCGCTGAACGGGCTGCGCGTGCTCGATGCGGCGGCGCGCCACCTGTCGTTCACGCGTGCCGCCGACGAGCTCGCAGTCACCCCCGCCGCGGTCGGGCAGCAGATCCGCGCGCTCGAGGACACGCTGGGCGTCGTGCTGTTCCGGCGTACCACGCGCGGGCTCGAACTGACGCCCGAGGCCGAAGCGGGGCTCGGGCCCTTGCGCAACGGCTTCCTCCAGTTCGAGGAAGCGGTCCGCGCGATGCAGGCGGGGCAGACGTCCAAGTCGCTGACGATCGCCGCGCCGCGCGACCTGACCGAGAAATGGCTGATGCCGCGGCTCGCCGAGATTGCTGCGGCGGATCCCGACCTGCGCTTCGTCCTGATCACCGCGGACGAGACGGTCGACTTTACCGAGGCCAATCTCGACCTCGCGATCCGCTGGGGCGATGGTCCTGGCGAGAATGAGGGCGAGGCGCTCGAATCCGAAGGGCTCGTCACGATCGCCGCGACCGGCAGCGCGTCCGAGGCGATCATCGCCTGGCCCGGCGCGCCCGCGCTCGACCCGGCGGCGGGGGATGCCACGGCACTCGTCCGCGTCGGTGATGCAGGGCTTGCGATCGATGCGGCGGCGGCGGGGCTCGGGCGGGCAACCGTGCCCGAACTGCTGGCGCGGCGCGGGCTCGATGCGGGGCTGGTCCGGATCATCGGCGACGCGCAGCCGTCGCGTGGCGGCTATTGGCTCGTCGCGCCGCTGCCGCAGTGGCGTCAGAAGAAAGTGCGCGCGCTCGTCGATGCGTTGATCGCTTGAGGCGTCGCGCGCTGCCCCATCCGGTGCTGGTGACGCCGCGGCTCCGGTTGCGTCGGCTCGTTCAGGCGGACGCGGTCGCGTTGCACCCGACGCTCGCCGACGCGGACCTGATGACCTATTCCGCGGATGGTCCTCTGACGTCGATCGAGGCGACGCGGCTCTATCTGATCGAGGATGCCGCCGACGTGAACTGGCGCGCCTGGGCGATCACCCGGCACGGCGACGACCGGGCGATCGGCTGGGTGTCGGGCGGGCGGATGCGCGGGCAGGGGGTGACCGAGATCGGCTTCATCCTCGCGCGCGCGCACTGGGGCCGCGGCCTGGCTAGCGAGGCGGTATCGGCGGTGCTCGATCAGCTGTTTGCCGAGGGGCAGCACCGCGTGTTCGCCGATGCCGACAGCGAGAACCGCGCGTCGATCCTGTTGCTCGAACGGCTGGGGTTCCGGCGCGAACGGCTGCTGCGGGGCGAATGGGAGACGCATATGGGGCTGCGCGACAGCCTGATCTACGGGCTTCACGCCGATGACTGGCTGGCGGCGGCCCTGCCACAATCCGCGTAACGCGGTCACTTGAGCGAACCCGGTTGCTCGCCTAAGTCGGCGGCATGACATCGACGAACGACATCCGCCGCGGCTTCCTCGACTATTTTGGTTCGCAGGGACACCAGATCGTGCCCTCTGCGCCGCTCGTGCCGCAGAACGACCCGACGCTGATGTTCGTCAATGCGGGGATGGTGCCGTTCAAGAACGTCTTCACCGGCCTCGAATCGCGCCCCTATACGACCGCGACGTCCAGCCAGAAGTGCGTCCGCGCGGGCGGCAAGCACAATGATCTCGACAATGTCGGCTACACCGCGCGGCATCACACCTTCTTCGAAATGCTCGGCAATTTCTCGTTCGGCGATTATTTCAAGGAACAGGCGATCACGCATGCGTGGACGCTGCTGACCAAGGACTGGGGCCTGTCGCCGGACAAGCTGACCGCGACCGTCTATCACACCGACGACGAGGCGTTTGATCTCTGGAAGAAGATCGCGGGCCTCCCTGAGCACCGCATCATCCGCATCCCGACCAAGGACAATTTCTGGTCGATGGGCGACAACGGGCCGTGCGGGCCATGCTCGGAGATCTTCTACGACCACGGCGATCACATCCCCGGTGGCCCTCCCGGCAGCCCCGACGAGGATGGCGATCGCTTCGTCGAGATCTGGAACCTCGTGTTCATGCAATATGAGCAGGAAAATGCCGAGATCGTCGGCAATCTGCCCAAGCCCTCGATCGACACCGGCATGGGGCTCGAGCGGATCGCCGCGGTCATGCAGGGCGTCACCGACAATTACGATACCGACACGTTCAAGGCGCTGATCGCAGCCTCCGGCGCGCTGACGCATACCGCGACCGACGGCGCGAACACCGCGAGCCACCGCGTGATCGCCGATCACCTGCGCACCGCAGGCTTCCTGGTCGCGGACGGCGTGCTGCCGGCGAACGAGGGTCGCGGCTATGTCCTGCGCCGGATCATGCGCCGTGCGATGCGCCACGCGCATATCCTCGGCGCGAAGGAGCCGTTGATGCACCGGCTGGTGCCGTCGCTCGTCACCGAGATGGGCGCGGCCTATCCCGAGCTGTTCCGTGCGCAGCCGCTGATCGAGGCGACGCTTCAGCAGGAGGAGACGCGGTTCCGCCAGACGCTCGACAAGGGGCTGAAGCTGCTCGACGAGGCGACCGCGGACATGACCGAGGGGACGCTTGCGGGTGACGTCGCGTTCAAGCTCTACGACACCTATGGCTTCCCCTACGACCTGACCGAGGACGCGCTTCGCGAACGCGGGCTCGCGGTCGACCGCGAAGGCTTCGACACCGCGATGGCCGAGCAGAAGCGCGCCGCGCGGGCTGCTTGGAAGGGTTCGGGCGCCAAGGCTTCTGACGATATCTGGTTCGACATCGTCGAGCAGAGCGGCGGCACCGAATTCCTCGGCTATGCCTCGGACACCGGCGAAGGTGAGGTCGTCGCTTTGGTCAAGGACGGCGCGCGCGTCGACCATGCGACGACGGGTGATACGGTGTCGATCGTCGTCAACCAGACGCCCTTCTACGGCGAGAGCGGCGGGCAGGTCGGCGATGCCGGGCACATCTCGACCGACACCGGGCTGCGCGCGACCGTCACCGAGACGTCGAAGCAGCTAGGCCGCGTGTTCGTCCACCATGCGATGGTCGAGTCGGGCGGCATCAAGGTCGGCGATACGGTCAAGCTGCAGATCGACGTCGCGCGTCGTGCGCAGATCCGTGCCAACCACTCCGCAACGCATCTGCTGCATGAAGCGCTGCGGGAGCGCCTCGGCAAGCATGTCGCGCAGAAGGGGAGCCTAGTCGCGCCCGATCGCCTTCGCTTCGACTTCTCGCAGCCGGTCGCGATGACGCCCGCCGACATCGCGCAGGTCGAGGCCGATGTGAACGCGCAGGTCCGCGGCAACGGCGCGGTGACGACGCTGCTGATGACCCCCGACGACGCGATCGCGATGGGCGCAATGGCGCTGTTCGGCGAGAAATATGGCGACGAGGTCCGCGTCGTTTCGATGGGGTCGACCGACGAGGGCACCTATTCGATCGAACTGTGCGGCGGCACGCATGTGACAGCGCTCGGCGATATCGGCCTGTTCAAGGTCGTTGGCGAAGGCGCGGTGTCGAGCGGCGTGCGTCGTGTCGAGGCGCTGACCGGCGAGGCGGCGCGCGCCTATCTGACCGGGCGTGACGATCGCCTGCGCGAGGCGGCGGCGGCGCTGAAGTCGACCCCCGACGAGGTGCCTGCGCGCGTCGCAGCGCTGATCGAGGATCGCCGGCGTCTCGAGCGTGAGCTGGCGGATGCGAAGAAGGCGCTGGCGCTTGGCGGCGGCGGTTCCGGTGAGGCGGCGGGACCCGAGCAGGTCGGCGGCGTGGCCTTTATCGGGCAGATGCTGAACGACTTCGAGGCGAAGGGCCTGCGCGGCGCGGTCGACGAGGCCAAACAGCGGCTGGGGTCGGGGATCGCGATGCTCGTCGCGATCAACGACGGCCGCGCCTCGGTCGCGGTCGGCGTGACCGCGGATCTGGTCGCGAGCCACAATGCGGTCGACCTGCTGAAGATCGCGGTCGCCGCGCTCGGCGGGCAGGGTGGTGGTGGCCGTCCGGACATGGCGCAGGGCGGCGGGCCTGATGCGGACAAGGCGGCGGATGCTGTGGCTGCGGTGCGAGCGAAGCTGGCGGGCTGAGGGGCTTTTGCTCCGTGTCGTTCCCCCGCGGACGCGGGGCCCAGCTAAGTTCCGGTAGCGCCCGCTACTCTGGGCCCCCGCCTTCGCGGGGGAACTATGAGAAGGGTCGGCCCCGATAACCACCACCCCGGCGAAGGCCGGGGCCCAGGTGGGAAGGCCGACGTAACGGAGGACTGTCCCCCGTTATTGCCGTCCCCCAACTGGGCCCCGGCCTTCGCCGGGGTGGGGCTTTGGGCGTGGTAGTGGCGTCATCCCCAACCAAAATCACGCCGCCCCGCGCACCGCCGCCAGCGTTGTCCCGGCGGTGATCGCCTCGATATCCGTGACCAGGTGCAGCAGTCGCACGCCGGACCTCCCCATCGCCCGGTCGAGCGCCGCGGCGAAATCCTCGGTCTTGGTGACCGTTTCCGCCCAGCACCCATAGGCCCGGCCCAGCGCGGCGAAGTCGGGATTGCGCAGCGCGGTTCCCGACACCCGCCCCGGATATTCGCGTTCCTGATGCATCCGGATCGTGCCGTAGCCGCCATTGTCGACGACCAGCACCAGCATGTCCGCCCGCTGCGCGACCGCGGTCGCCAGCTCCTGCCCGTTCATCAAGAAGCAGCCGTCACCCGCCAGCGCGACCACGGTCCGCTCGGGATGCCTCAGGGACGCGGCGACCGCGGCGGGCACGCCGTAACCCATCGCTCCGGCGGTAGGCGCAAGCTGCGTGCCCGGCCCGGCATAGGCCCAGTAGCGATGCCACCAGCCCGAATAATTCCCCGCGCCGTTGCAGAGGATCGCATCCGCGGGCAGCCGCTCGCGCATCGCCGCGACGCACGGCCCCAGGTCCATGACCAGATCGCGCGGCGCCGGCGTCGACCAGGCGCGCCATTCGGCATGCGCCTCCTGACCCGCGGTCCGCGGCGGTAGGTCGACCGCGAGCAGCGCCTCTGCGAATTCGGCCATCCCCGCGCACACCGCGACGTCGGCGTGATAGGTGCGGTTCAACTCATTGGGATTGGGGTGGACATGGACGATGCGCTGCCCCGGATGATCGGGCGTCACCAGCGCATAGCCATCGGTCGTCGCCTCGCCGAGCCGGGGGCCGACGACGAGCAGCAGGTCGGCTGCCTTCACCCGCTCGACCAGCTTCGGATTGGGGCCATAGCCGAGATTGCCCGCCCAGACCGGGCAGGCGTTCGGGATCGCATCCTGCCGCCGGAACGCCGCGGCGACGGGAATGCCGTTGCGATCCGCCCAGGTCGAGAACGCCCCCGACGCAGCCGCATCCCAGCCCGCGCCGCCGACGATCGCCACCGGCCGTTCGGCGGTCGTCAGCAGATCCGCGAGCAGGTCCATCATGTCCACGTCGCACGCCTGCGCGACGCGCTCGACCCGCGGCCGGTCGACCGCCTCGACCAGGTCGAGCAGCATGTCTTCGGGGAGTGCGAGCACCACCGGCCCGGGGCGTCCCGACATCGCGGTCGCATAGGCGCGCGCGACATATTCCGGAATCCGCCGGGCATCGTCGATCCGCGCCGCCCATTTGGCGATGGGCGCGAACATCGCCTGAAAATCAATCTCCTGGAACGCCTCGCGGTCACGCGTGCCGCGGTCGATATCGCCCACGAACAGGATCATCGGCTGGGAGTCCTGCATTGCGACATGCACGCCGATCGACGCGTTGGTCGCACCGGGCCCGCGCGTGACGAAGGCGATGCCGGGACGGTGCGTCAGCGTGCCGTCCGCGCACGCCATGAACGCCACGCCGCCTTCCTGCCGGCATACCACCGTCTCGATTGCGGGCGTGTCGTGCAGCGCGTCGAGCACCGCGAGGAAGCTTTCGCCGGGTACGGTAAAAATACGGTCGCAGCCTTGTGCGACGAGTTGGTCGACGAGAATTTGGCCGCCGGTACGCTGGGTCATGACAATCTCCTGTCGGCACCGTAGCCCGGCAATCGTCACCAAGTCGAGAACGCCCGCCCGACATTGCCGTCCACTGCCCGGCGCATTATGCCGCGGTAAAGACGATAGGAGGATGCATGGCGAACAAGCGCTACACCGACGCGGCGGCGGCACTCGAGGGCGTGCTGTTCAACGGGATGACGATCTGCGCGGGCGGGTTCGGGCTGTGCGGCATCCCCGAGCGGCTGATCGACGCGATCGAGGCGTCGGGCGTCAAGGACCTGACGATCGCGAGCAACAATGCCGGGATCGACGGGCAGGGTCTCGGCAAGCTGCTCCGTTCGCGCCAGGTGAAGAAGATGATCTCGTCCTATGTCGGCGAGAACAAGGAATTCGAGCGGCAATATCTGAGCGGCGAGCTCGAGGTCGAATTCTGCCCGCAGGGGACGCTTGCCGAGCGCTGCCGCGCGGGCGGCGCGGGCATCCCCGGCTTCTACACCAAGACCGGCGTCGGCACCCTGGTGGCGGAGGGCAAGGAGGTGAAGAGCTTCGACGGGCAGGATTATATCCTCGAACGGGGCATCCGTGCGGACCTGAGCATCATCAAGGGCTGGAAGGCGGACGAGAGCGGCAACCTGATCTTCCGCAAGACCGCGCGCAACTTCAACCAGCCGATGGCCACCGCGGGCAAGATCTGCGTCGCCGAGGTCGAGGAGATCGTTCCCGTTGGCAGCCTCGATCCCGATACTATCCACCTGCCGGGGATCTATGTGAAGCGGATGATCGTCGGTGCGCCCTACGACAAGAAGATCGAATTCCGCACCGTCCGCGAGCGGGTCTCCGCGTGAAACCAAGCCCGATAATGTGCCGCAAACGCAGCCATTTTTCCTGGACCGCTGCGCTCGCAGGGGCACTGGTTCTGCAAGGGTGCGTCAGCGTGACCTCGCCGACCGCGATCGTCTCCGCACCGGTGACCGTCGACGGCGTCCCGGCGGGCATGCAGTATCTCTACGCCTCGGGCGAGGCCGCCGCCGCCAGCATCCAGGCATGGAACGCGCTCGTCGGCTATGTCCGTGCGCAGCGTACGCCGACATCGGTCGTCCTCGCGCCCGGCGCGACGCTCGCCGCGCCCAGCTGGACCGGGTGCGGCAGCAAGCCCAAGGCCGCGGTGTTCGACGTCGACGAGACCGTGCTGCTCAACCTCGGTTTCGAATATGATGCGTCGACGGGGCGGCCCTGGTCCGAACCGCGCTGGCAGGAGTGGGAGCGCACTGGCATCAAGCAGGTCGCGCCCGTTCCCGGCGCGCTCGCCGCACTGACGCAGTTGCGCGCGATGGGCGTAACGGTGGTCTTCAACTCCAACCGCGCCGCCGCCAACGCAGCACAGACCCAGGCGGCGATCGAAGCCGCGGGGCTTGGCCCCGCCCGCCATGGCGAGACCCTGTTCCTCGCCGGCGACGACGCGATGGGATCAAAGAAGGACGGCCGCCGCGCGACGATCGCCGCCCGATATTGCGTCGTCGCGATGGGCGGCGACCAGCTCGGCGATTTCAGCGACCTGTTCAACGCAGGCCAGACCCCCGCCGCGCGGCGTGCGGTGGTGCAGTCGCCCGCGATCATGGCGAAATGGGGGGCAGGGTGGTTCGTGCTGCCGAACCCCGTCTACGGCACCGCGCTGAAAGGCAGCCGTGACGAGGTCTTTCCGCCCGCGATCCACTGGGCGCCGACACAGGGAATCCGCTGATGACCGACCACCCCAACGCGATCAAACTCGATCCCGGCGCCGCGTTGACGGACGAATCGGTCGAGGTCGCGCGGATCTGGATCACCAACAATGCAGGCAGCAACGTGCTGATCGACGCGGGCATCCTCGAGGATCCGACCGTATTCGGCTACCTCCTCGCCGACACGATCCGTCACGCCGCCCGCGCCTATGCGGGCACCTGGGGCATCGCCGAGGATGCCGCGTTGCAGGCGATCGTCGACGGCGTCAGCGCCGAACTGCGCGACCAGGTCACGACCATCACCACCATCCAGGAAGGAACGCTCAACTGATGCCGTGGGATCGCAACCAGATGGCGGCGCGGGCCGCACAGGAACTGAAGGACGGCTATTACGTCAATCTCGGCATCGGCATCCCGACGCTCGTCGCGAACAACATTCCCGACGGCATGACCGTCACGCTCCAGTCGGAGAACGGCATGCTCGGGATCGGGCCGTTCCCCTATGCGGGCGAAGAGGATGCCGACCTGATCAACGCGGGCAAGCAGACGATCAGCGAACTGCCCTCGTCGGTCTATTTCAGCTCGTCCGACAGCTTCGCGATGATCCGCGGCGGGCATATCGACCTGACCGTGCTCGGCGCGATGGAGGTCAGCGAAGACGGCGACATCGCCAACTGGATGATTCCGGGCAAGATGATCAAGGGCATGGGCGGCGCGATGGATCTAGTCGCGGGCGTCAAGCAGATCATCGTCGTCATGGATCACACCGCCAAGGACGGGACGCCAAAGTTCATCCCGTCCTGCTCGCTGCCGCTGACCGGCAAGAACGTGGTGGACATGATCGTCACCGACTTGGCGGTGTTTCAGCGCGTAGACCATGAGTCACCGTTCAGGCTGGTCGAACTCGCCCCCGGCGTGACCGCGGACGAGGTCGCGGCCAAGACCACCGCGCGCTACACCACCTGATGGGCTATACGCTCGTCACCGCGAACCCGAATTATTCCAGCTGGTCGCTCCGTCCGTGGGTGTTGATGCGGGCGATGGGGATCGCGTTCGAGGATCGGATCGAACCCTTTCTCGCGCCCGAAAATTACGATGCGTTCCGGATGTTCTCGCCGACCGGGCAGGTGCCGGTGCTGATCGATGGCGAGCGGACGATATGGGATTCGCTGGGGATCGCGCTCTACCTTGCCGAGCGGCACGACGGCGTCTGGCCGTCCGATGGCTATGCGCGCGCCTGGGCGGTCTGCGCGGCGGCAGAGATGCATGGCGGGTTCGCGGCGTTGCGCAACGAGCGGACGATGAACGTCGGCGTCCGCGTCGATCCGGTCCGCGGCAGTGACGCGCTCGACCGCAACGTCGCGCGCGTCACCGAACTCTGGACGGAAGGTCTCGACCGGTTCGGCGGGCCCTGGCTCGCAGGCGCCGACTTCACCGCCGTCGACGCCTTCTTTGCGCCTGTCGCGTTTCGCGTCCGCACCTACGGGATCGACGTCGGTCCGCAGGGCCTTGCGTGGGTCGAGCGGATCCTCGCGCATCCGGCGATGCGTGAATGGGAAGACGCCGCGCTCGCCGAGACGTGGCGCGAGGCCGGGCATGAGGCCGAGCTGGCGGCCAGCGGATCGATTACCGCAGATTTCCGCCGCTGATGCGCCGCGTTGCCATTGTCATCGCGCTGGTCGTGATCCTGATTGCGGGCACGGCGTTCACTGCGGGGCCCGGCACGCTCAGCGTGCTCGATGGGGTAATGGGCGGGGGGCGCGGCACCGCGCGGGTGCGGGAGGGCGTTCCGTTCGGCACGCATGGTCAGAAACTCGACGTATGGCGGCCATCGGGCGGCGCGAAGACGGGGCTGCCGGTGCTGATCTTCTGGTATGGCGGCGGCTGGGCGCACGGGTCGCGCGGCGCCTATGCGTTTGCCGCGCGCGCCTATGCAAAGGCGGGCTATGTCGTCGTCATGCCCGATTACCGCAAGGTGCCCGACGTCCGCTTCCCCGCCTTCCTGCAGGACGGCGCCGAGGCGGTGAAGTGGACGCGCGATCACATCGAGGCGGCGGGCGGCGACCCGAACCGGATCGCCGTCGCCGGTCACTCCGCAGGGGCGTATACGGTCGCGATGCTGACGCTCGACCCGCGCTGGTTGCGTGCGGAAGGTGTCGACCCGCGGATCATCAAGGCCGCGGTCGGCTTGTGCGGGCCCTATGACTTCTACCCGTTCACCGCCAGGCGCGCGATCGACGCGATGCAAGGGGCGGCGGATCCGGTGATGACCCAGCCGATCCACTTCGTGCGACGCGATGCGCCGCCGATGCTGCTGGTGTCGGCGGGCGACGACACGCAGGTGAAGGCGCACAATGCCGACAACCTGACGGCGAAGCTGACCGCGCTCGGTGCACCGGTGCGGCATGTCGACTATCCGGGGCTCAGCCATGAGGATGTGGCGATGGCGCTGTCCAAGCCGTTCCGCGGCAAGGCGCCGGTGCTGGCGGACAGCGTGGCATTCCTGAACCGGGCGATACGCTGACCGCGTCCCGGCCGTTCGAGGGTCGGGGGGCGAGGATGACGACGGACGAGCAGGAACACCGCCACCCTCGTTGACAGGACGGAGCCGCGCCGCCCCGACCTTGGCCCGCCGCCGGTTTTTTTGTGTCCGGCGGCGGGCTTGCGGCCTTACCAGATCCGGACGCGGTCCGCGGGCGCGAGATATTGCGCATCCCCGGGCTTCACGTCGAACGCCTTGTACCAGGCGTCGACGTTGCGCAGCGGGTTGATCGCACGGATCTGCCCCGGCGAGTGCGGATCGCTGACGAGCTGCTGGCGCAGCGCCTCGGTGCGGAACAGCGTTCGCCAGACCTGACCCCAGCCGAGGAAGAAGCGCTGGTCGCCGCTATAGCCGTCGAGCACGGGTGCAGGCTTGCCGCCGAGCGACGTGTGATAGGCATCGAGCGAGATCAGCACGCCGCCGAGATCGCCGATATTCTCGCCCATCGAGGCGCGGCCGTTGATCTTCACGCCGGGCAGGCCCTCGAACGTATAGGCCTCGTACTGCGCGCCGAGCTTGACCGCCTGCGCCTCGAACTTGGCGGCATCCTGCGCGGTCCACCAGTCGCGCAGCACGCCCTTGCCATCGGACTTGCGACCCTGGTCGTCAAAGCCGTGGCTGATCTCGTGCCCGATCACACCGCCGATGCCGCCATAATTGACCGCCGGATCGGCATCCGGATCGAAGAACGGCGGCTGGAGGATCGCGGCGGGGAAGACGATCTCGTTCTTCACCGAGTTGTAATAGGCGTTCACGGTCTGCGGGGTCATGCCCCATTCGGCCTTGTCGACGGGACCGCCCATGCGGTTGCGGCGATAGTCCCATTCGAACCGCCCGGCGCGTTCGACATTGCCGATCAGGTCGCCTGGGGTGATCTGCAGCGCGCTATAGTCACGCCATTTGTCGGGATAGCCGACCTTCACGCTGAAATTGGCGAGCTTGGCCTGTGCTTCCTGCTTGGTCGCGGCGCCCATCCAGGGAAGGCCGTCGATCCGCCCGCGCAGCGCGATCCGCAGGTTTCCGACGAGCTCGTCCATCTTGGTCTTCGATGCCGGCGGGAAATAGAGCGCGACGTAATCGCGGCCGATCGCCTCGCCCAGCGCGCGTTCGGTGACGCCGATCCCGCGCTTCCAGCGATCGCGCTGCTGCGGCTGGCCATTGAGGAATTTCGAGCGGAAGTCGAAATTCGCGTCGACGAACCGCTTCGACAGCATCGGTGCGATGTCGTCGGCGGTACGGAACGCCTGCCAGGCCTTCAGCGTGTCGAGGTCGGTGGTGGCGAAGACCTCGGCGATCTTCGGAAAGGCGGTGTTCTGCGCGACGATCGCGCGATTGGCCTTGTCGATGCCCGCGGCGGTCCAGAATTTGGCCCAGGGGAAGCCGGGCGCCTGCGCCTGCAACTGCGCGAGCGTCATCGGGTTGTAGGTCTTGTCGCGGTCGCGGCTCTGCGCGCGGGTCCAGTGCGCCTGCGCGATCCGCGTCTCCAGCGCGACGATCTTTGCCGCGGCGGCCTGCGCGTTCGGCCAGTTCGCCATGCCGAGCATCTGCGCGACATAGGCCTGGTAGCGCACGACCTGCGGCGCGAATTTCGGATCGAGATAGAGGTCGCGGTCGCCGAGCCCGAGGCCCGACTGGCGCAGATATAGCGCATAGACGTCGGGCTGCTTGGCATCGTCATTGACGCCGGGGCCGAAGAAGCTGGCGCCGAACCCGCCCATCGACTTGCCCATCAGCACCGCGACATCGTCCTTCGTCGTCGCGGCCTTGACCGGGGCGAGTCGCTGCAACAGCGGTGCAGCGTCAGCGCGCTCGATCGCGGCTTCGTCCATGAAGCCCTGGTAGAGCGTCGCGACCTTGGCGCGATCGGGGTTGGCGGCGTCGCCGGGCTTATAGCCCTCGACCAGCGTGCGCATGCGTGCCTCGGACAGGTCGCGCAGCACCGCGAAGGCGCCGTAGGACGAGCGGTCCGCCGGGATCTGCGTTGTCTTGACCCAGCTGCCGTTCACATAGTCGAACCAGTCGTTGCCGGGCTTCACGCTCTTGTCCATGCCGGCAAGGTCGAAGCCCCAGCGGCCATAGCGCGTCGCGGCGGCCGCATCGGCTGCGGGCGTGCCCGATGCCGCGTCCTGCGGCAGGATCGATTCGAGCGTGCACGCCTCGTCGATACAGGCGTGAAGGTCCTGCGCCGTGGCGGGCGCAGCGGCGGCGATGGCGATCAGCGAGACAAGAACGGCGAACTTCGATTTCACAGGGCGATCTCCGGGGGAGGGCCAGACCGGGACCGGCAGGCCATGGACGAGAAAGTGCAACAGCGCTGTCGTTTGTGCAATCCTTCTATGTTCCCCGTGTGTTGCGCGTGCCGGCTGTGCGCGGGGCAGCTTTGCGCCTATCGAGCGGGCACGATGATTTCGCAGCAAATGGGGGCAGGATGACACGTATCGCGGGACCGGACGATCATGTCGTCATCGTCGGGGGCGGATTTTCGGGCACGTTGCTGGCGATCAACCTGATGCGGCACGGCGGGCCGCGCGCGACTTTGGTCGAGCGGCGCCAGCGCCAGCTCGCACGCGGCGTCGCCTATAGTGCAGCGCATCCGAGCCACCTGCTCAACGTGCGCGCGGGCAACATGAGCGCGCTCCCCGACGATCCCGACCATTTCGTCCGCTGGCTCGAAGCGCGCGGCGACGGCGATCGCAAGACGTTCGTGCCGCGCACGACCTACGGCCTGTATCTGCGTGAGATGCTCGACGCGACGATCGCGCAATCGGCGGGGCGGCTGGTGCTTGCGCAAGGGGAGGTCTGCGCGATCGACTTCGCCGGGACCGACAGGCTTGCGGTGACGATGGCGGACGGCAGCGCGATCGCCGCGGACAGTGCGGTGCTCGCGCTCGGCAACCTGCCGCCGCACACGCCGCCGGGGCTCAACCCCGACGATCTTCCGCCTGGACGCTATAGCGCGGATCCCTGGGCGTCGGACATTGGCGAGGGGCTCGGGCCGGACGACACGGTCGTGCTGGTCGGGACCGGGTTGACCGCGATCGACGCCGCGCTGCTGCTCGATGCCGGCGGATTTTCGGGGCAGATCCTGGCAGTGTCGCGGCGCGGCCTGTCACCGCGACGGCATGTCGATGGCGCCCCGCCCGCGCGGGTCCTCGACAAGCCGCAGGGGGATTTGTCGGCGATCATCCGGCACGTCCGCGACCGGGCCAAGGCGGATGGCTGGCGCGCGGCGGTCGACGAGCTTCGCCCCGTGACCCAGATGCTCTGGGCTGCCGCCCCGACATCGCAGCGCGCACGGTTCCTGCGGCACGCGCGACCCTATTGGGACGTCCACCGGCATCGGCTGGCGCCGCAGGTCGCGGACCGGGTCGATGCGCTGGTCTCGACCGGGCGGCTGCGGTTCACGGCGGGGAAGATCGTGTCGGCCGCGGCAGCCGGTGATGCTGTGGATCTAAATTGGCGACCCCGCGGCACGGACCAGGCGGTCGTCACGCGGGCGGCGCGGATCGTGAACTGTACCGGGCCGCAGGGCGACCTGATGCGATCAAACGAGCCGCTGATCCGGCATCTGATCGCCGACGGGGCGATCCGGCCCGATCCGCTTCGCCTGGGGGTCGACGTCGATGCGCAGTCGCAGGCGATCGGGCGTGACGGGCAGGTCGAGCAGCGGTTGCACTGTATCGGGCCGATGACCCGCGGCGGATTGTGGGAGGTCGTCGCGGTCCCGGATATCCGGCAGCAGAGCTGGGATCTGGCACGGCGCTTGTCGAACGCGCAATGGGTAGGCGGCGAGGGGCTCTAGGCTCTCCGGAAGCGCTACGCTGCCAGCATCATGCGATGCTGGCAGCGCATGGGCTCAGAACCGGAACGCCGCCGTGGCGCGCAGGCTGTGCCAGCGGAACTTGTCGTCGCTGCGGCGGAAATCGGTGCCACTGGTGTTTGGCGCGATCAGGAACGGGTTGTTCGCCAGGAGAACCGGGCTGCCGGCCAGCGCCGTGCCCGCCGTCACGCGAACGCGCGCATCGTCATCCTGATACTGGTGGAACATGTATTCCATGCCGATCGAGATGTTCTTGGTCAGCTTCTGCTCGATGCCGCCGCCGCCGAGAATGCCCCACTGGTTCTTCGAGCCAGTCGCCGAAAACGCGTTCGCCGTGTTCGTCGTGAAGAACAGATTGTCGATCTTGGCATAGCCTGCACCGAACGTGCCGTAGAACAGCGTGGTGTTGGCCGCATAGCCCAGGCGGCCGCGGGCCGACGCTTCCCACTTCAGTTTGCGCGCCATCGTGTAGCTCGCAGGCGTCGTCGAGAAGCCCGAGGTGCTGTCGGTGATGTCGCTCGTGCCGAATTCGCCGACGACACCGACGACGATGTTGCCGCGCTGAACGTCGAGGCCTGCACGACCATAATAGGCCCAACCATCGTCGTCGTTACGGCAGCCGGAAGCCGCAGCACCGGTACGCGCCGAGCCGTTGCAGAAGCCCGGCGAGAAGGCGTTGGCGCCGGTGATGGTGTTGACGCTGTCGTTGAAAGCGCCGTCGCCGTTGCGGTCGAACAGGATCGACGAGCCGACGTCGTTGCCCTGCACGTCATACCCACCGGCCGCGCCGATATAGACGCCCGAGAACGGACGATCTTCGGTGGTTTCCTGCGCGGCGGCCGGAACGGCAAAAAGGCCCGCAACGGCGACGCCGGCGAGCGCGGTCAGTTTTATGTAATGCTTCATGGTCGTTCCCCAAACGAGGGGCCGCGACGCGCCCAATGTACGCCGCGGCCCAGGTTGTCCTGTTTCAGTTCGTGACGACGATCACGCGTTGGCGCCGCTGGTGCGCAGTGCATCGGTGCGGTTGTTGGTGCCGTTGGGGAAGAAGCCCCCGCCGATCTTTGCGGTGTTGGTCAGATAGGCGATGTTGTGCACCTGTGCGACCGACCGGCTGAACGCCAGGCCGTTGGCGTCGGTCGGGACGATGTTCGACACGGTTGGATCCATGCCGGTGATGCCCTGATCGATGTCGCCGATGATGCCCGTCGTGGCGTTGGTGACGGTGCCGTCCAGGCTGTCGCGCGCGTCGCTGATCTGGTTTGCGGCGGTACGCAGCGACGGCGTCTGCAGTCCCTTGCGATACAGGATCGTGCGGATCAGGCCGGCGTGATACGCCTCTGCCGCGAGGATGCCGGCGGCCGCCTCGAGATAGGTTTTGTTGCCGATCAGCGTTGCACCACCCTTGTACGCCGAGACGCCGACATCCTCGAAGATGAACGCGCCGAGCAGGAAGCTGTTGTCGTCGGCATACGGATCGAACACGCCCGTATCCGGAACGACACGTGCCGCACGTGCGGCCAAGGTGAAGGCGCCCGGCGCAGCCGCGGTGCCGGCAGAGATGTCCAATGCAGGCTGTGCGACGGCGGCAGTGCCGAGTGCCCTGCGCAGGAAGGCGACGTGCGCGACTTCGTCGATGGCGATTTCGCGCGCATATTCACGGACGATCACGTCCTGGAACGGCACCTGTCGGCCACCCGTGACGGCGCCCTGAGTCCCGGTACCGGTCAGCAGGCTGGCGTTGAGGCCAACGCCGAACGTCGCGAATGCGTAGAACTGCGCCTCGAGATATTCGAGGTTGAGCGCGAAGTTCAGCACGTCGGCATCGGTGATGGCGGATCCCGTTGCGGGTGTCGGCGTGGGCGTCGGCGACGGCGCCAGATCGGCATCGTCGTTACCGCATGCCGCGAGCAGCGAGGCACCGCCGACGGCAAGCGCGCTGCCACCGGCAAAGCGCAGGAAACCGCGGCGTTCGTTGCGCCGGGCAGCGATGGCGTCGAATATTTCGAGCTTGGTATTGAGGTCGGTCATTGGGTTAATCCCCTGAATAGCAAAGAAAGCTTACGGCAGAGCTGAAGCGGTTCAGGCTGCTGCGGTGCTCGTCTTGATGTTGCCGTTCATGCCTGCCGGGAAGAACCCGCCCGCGGCCACTGCGCCACTGTTCAGGTACACGATGTTGAGCACCTGGCTCACCGAGCGGCTATAGGCGACACCGTCGGCGTCCAGCGGCACGATGTTCGACACGGTCACCGCCGCCTGGGTGGCGGACAGGTTGATCGGCGTCGCGCTGTAGGACGAGATCCCCTGATCGATATCGTTCGCGCCGAAGATCGTCGTGTTGGCGCCACCGCCGTCGAGGCTGTCGCGCGCGCGCGAAATGGCATCGGCCGAGGTCCGCAGCGACGGCACGTCGATACCCTTGCCGTACAGCGTCGTGCGGACGATCGCGGCATGATAGGCCTCGACCGCGAGCAGGCCGGCCGCGGCATCGAGAAACGTCTTGTTCGTGAGCAAGGGGGCGGCACCCTTGTAGGCGGTGACGCCGACGTCCTCGAATATGAACGCGCCGAGCAGGAACGCCTCGTCAGAGGCATAGGGATCGAACGCGGTGCCGGCAGGCACGAGCCCGGCGGCCTGTGCGGCGACCGAGAAGGCGCTGGTCGGCGAGACGCTGACGTCGATCACCGGCTGCGACACGGTCGAGCTGCCGAGCGCAGTGCGCAGGAACCTGACATGCGCGATCTCGTCCTGTGCGATCTCGCGTGCATATTGCTCGACGATGGGATCGGTGAACGCGACCTTGCGGCCGCCACGAACGGCACCCTGCGTACCGCTGCCGGTCAGCAGAGCGTTGTCGAGCCCTGTGCCATACGCTGCATAGGAATAGAATTGCGCCTCGAGATATTCGAGGTTGAGCGCGAAGTTCAGGACGTCGGCGTCGGTCACCGACTGAGCTGCGGCGGCGCTCGAAAGGGATAAAGCGGTTGCGCCGGCTGCCGTGATCGCAGCGGCACCAAGTGCGTTTTTGAAGAACTCGCGCCGGTCGTTGCGCCGTTCGACACGGGCATCGAGGGCATCGATCAAATGCGTTGATTGGGTCATTGGCTTCATCTCCCTGAACCAGGCACGTCGGCACACGGTCGGCCTCGATCGCCTCTGGCGGGCGATCCTGTGTGCACAACGATTCAAGGAACGGGAGCTGGGAGATAAAGTTGCAACTAAATGGAATACTAGGGCAAACTTCTCCAAATACACTAATCGCGCGCAATGTTTTCAGTAATGCTGCACCACAGCATTTATACCGCCATTCAGGATGGCGGGCTTAACTTGTCCTGTGTACGGGTCGCAAAATCCGTGGCGTCATGGCGTTCGTGGAGCTGGCTCGCGGGATCGCCCATGACGCGGTTGACCATGCGGCCACGCTGGACCGCGGGGCGTGCGCCGATCGCATCCGCCCAGCGCTTCACGTTCGGATAGTCCTGGACCTGGAGAAACTCGCCGGCGTCGTAGAGCTGCCCCTGGACCAGCGCCCCGTACCAGGGCCAGGCGGCCATGTCGGCGATCGTATAGGCGGCACCGGCCAGATACGCGCTGTCGGCGAGACGGCGGTCGAGTACGTCGAGCTGGCGCTTGGCCTCCATCGCGAACCGGTCGATCGCGTACTCGATCTTGACCGGCGCATAGGCGTAGAAATGGCCGAAGCCGCCGCCGACGAACGGGCCGCTGCCGACCTGCCAGAACAGCCAGGACAGGCAGGTCGCGCGCGCCGCGGGTTCGGTCGGCAAGAACGCGCCGAACTTCTCTGCGAGATGCATCAGGATCGCGCCGGATTCGAAGATCGGCAGGGGCGACGTGCCGCTGCGATCCATGAGCGCCGGGATCTTCGAATTGGGATTGATCTCGACAAAGCCGCTGCCGAACTGGTCGCCTTCGTTGATCCGGATCAGCCAGGCGTCATATTCGGCGCCGGCATGGCCGAGCGCGAGCAGCTCCTCGAGCATGATCGTGACCTTCACCCCGTTCGGCGTGCCGAGCGAATAGAGCTGCAGCGGGTGCCGCCCGACCGGCAGATCCTTGTCATGCGTCGATCCGGCAACCGGCCGGTTGATCGCGGCGAACCGGCCGCCATTGTCGCGGTTCCAAGTCCAGATTGCCGGGGGGGTATAGGTCGGGGCGTCGGTCATCGGGCTGCTCCGTGCATCGAAAGGGTGGGCTCGGGGTTCGGTCTCGGCAATCCTAACGCCTAGACGCCGTGATAGTCGCGATACCATCGGATGAAGCGTGGCACGCCCTCGATGATGCCGGTGGTGGGGGCGAAGCCGAGATCGTTGCCGATCGCGCTGACATCGGCGCAGGTGCGCACGACATCGCCCGCCTGCATCGGCAGGTCCTGGCGGATCGCCTTGCGACCGATCGCCTGTTCGAGCACGTCGATCACCTCGCCGAGCTGTTCGGCGCGGCTGTTGCCGATATTGTAGACGCGGTGCGGCCCCATGCTGCCGCCGGGCTTCGCCTGGCCGTCATCCGCGGGCGGCGCATCGAGCGCGGCGACGATGCCGGCGACGATGTCGTCGATATAGGTGAAGTCGCGCTCCATCCGGCCTGCGTTGAACACCGGAATGGGCTCGCCGGCGAGGATCGCCTTGGTGAAGATCCACATCATCATGTCGGGACGACCCCAGGGGCCGTAGACGGTGAAGAAGCGCAGCCCGGTCTGCGGCAGGCGATAGAGATGCGCGTAGCTTTCGCTCATCAGTTCGTTCGACTTCTTCGTCGCGGCATAGAGCGACAGCGGGCGGTCGGTGCGATCCTCGACGCGGAAGGGTACGCTGTCATTGCCGCCATAGACCGACGAGGACGAGGCGTAGACCAGGTGCCGGACTTGCCGCGCGCGCGCGAGTTCGAGGATGTTGAGATGCCCGACCAGATTGGCCCGGGCATAGGCCATCGGATTCTCGATCGAGTAGCGGACGCCGGCCTGCGCACCGAGATGGACGATCCGGTCGATGTCGAGGCCTGCCACCGCCGCGTCGAGCGCGGGCGTATCCGCGAAATCGAGCTTGGCGAAGGTGAAGGCCGCGCCGTGCCGGTCACGCAGATAGGCGAGCCGCGCCGCCTTGAGCGCGGGGTCGTAATAGGCGTTGCATTCGTCGATGCCGAACACCGTTTCGCCACGTGCCAGCAACGCGTCCGCGACATGCATGCCGATGAAGCCGGCGGCGCCGGTTACGATCACTGTCATCGCTGTTCTTTCCTGATGGGTTCGGCGGCACCGAGAAGCGATGCCGATACCAGTGTCAACCCCATCAATCCCGCATCCCTACTGTGCCGCGCGAGGCGGCGCGAGCGCGACGTCCATCATCGGGACGGCGGCGGCGGGGGCCGGTCTTCAATGTCGAGGCCCGGCGAAGAACGGGCAAAGTATTGAAGCCAATCAATACTAGGAGAAATGATAGGACAACTAGCGTTTCGCTGCAAAGCAGTATAGCCATAGGCCGCAAGCGCGCGGATACTTCCGTACAGAAACGAGTGGATGGTATGAACGTAGATCAAGTTTTTGGTGGAACACACTCTCCGGGTGTATCGCCGGAAAAATTTGCGATGCCACCGGGAATGCGGATGCGGTATGACTTGCCCCAGGCAAGCCTTGCCGAATGCCTGACCGGATATGCGATCTATTCGGCCAGTGATCGCAACCCGCTCGTCAACTGGTATCTACCTGCACCAGTTATGATTTCTATTCTGGCGGATGCGGGGCCGATCACCGTGGCGATCGGCAATCACCGGTTCGGGCCGCTCGAGCGCGCCAGTCTCTACGGCCCGACCAGCCGCGCGTTTCGCACCGTCACACATGGCGGCGTCGCGGTCGGGATCGGAATCAGCGCGATCGGCTGGTCCCGGATGACGTCGCGGCTGGCGGGCGACTTCCGCAACCGCATCGTGCCGCTCGAGACGCTGCTCGGTCCGGAAGTGTCGCGCCGGCTGACGACGGGGCTCGACGCGCTGTCCGACGATGCGATGATCAAGCCGTTCCTGGACGACGTGCTGGAACCGCTGTTTCAGCGCCGGCACCCGCAGGAGGAACTGATCCGTGCATTCGCCGCGCTGACGGTGACCGACGGGGTGATCGAGATGCAGGATGTCGCCGACCGGCTGGGGATCGAGACGCACGCGCTCAGGCGGCTTGCCACCCGCCATTTCGGCATGCTGCCCAAGATGCTGCTGCGGCGCGCGCGCTTCCTGCGGTCGTTCATCCGGCTGATCCGGCCCGATGGCCATGTCGATTATTCAGCGATCGACAGCAGCTATTTCGACGCGTCGCATTTCCTGCGCGACGCGACGACGTTCCTCGGCACGACGCCGCGCCGTTTCCTCGCATCGGAGACGCTGTTCCTGAAATCCAGCCTGCGTGCCCGCGCGGCGGTGATCGGCACGCCGACCCAGGCGCTGCACATTCCGACGCCCCCGGTCAGCGTCAGCAGCATCATCCGTACCGTCCATGACGGCCGCAGCCGTCGCGATGAGCTGACGAGCTAACCGCAGCGGACACATCCGGTTGGCCCTTCGATCGCCGCTATGCGTTATGTCGAGGTGTGACGCAGATCGGATACGCGGGTGATGCAGGAAGTTGAATTGAAGCTCGTCCTGACGGCGGACGCCGCGGACCGGATCGCGCGCGAACTGGCGTCGGATGACGCGACCCGTACCACGATGCTCGAGGCGATCTATTTCGATACGCCCGAGCAGACGCTGCGGGGGCACGGCGCGTCGCTGCGGATCCGGCGCGCGGGCGATACGCGGATCCAGACGATCAAGATCGACCCGGCAAAGGGCGCCGGGCTGTTTTCACGCCCCGAATGGGAACGGCCGGTCACGGACGATCGTCCGCGTCTCGACGACACCACGCCGATCTTCGCGCTGCTGGACGGGACGACCGAACGTCTCGCGCCGGCCTTCACCGTGTCGGTCGAACGACGCAGCTGGGAGATCAGCGAGAACGGGGCGGAGATCGAACTCGTGCTGGACCGCGGGTTGGTCCGGGTTGGCGAGCGGCAGTCGCCGGTCTGCGAACTCGAGATTGAACTCAAGCGCGGCGATCCGACCGCACTGTTCACGCTGGCCCGCCGGATCGCGGAGATGGTGCCGCTGCGGCTCGGCGTCGTGACCAAATCCGAGCGCGGCTACGGCCTGACCGGGCCAGTGCGTCGCGCGTTCAAGGCCGAGCCGGTGTCGCTCGATGGCGACGCGACGACGATCAAAGCGCTCCGGACGGTTATTGGCGCCTGCCTGCGGCACTATCGGCTGAACGAGACGATCCTGCTCGAGACGCGCGCGCCGGAGGCGTTGCACCAGGCGCGTGTCGCTTTGCGGCGGACGCGCGCCGCGCTCGGGCTCTTCAAGCGCGTGCTGGGACGCGAGCAGACGGCGCATTTCCGGTCCGAGCTGCGCTGGCTGGCGCAGACGCTGGGGCAGGCGCGCGATCTCGACGTGCTGGCAGACACGGCGGCGGCGAAGCTGGGCGCGGGGGACGTCTTTGACCGGATCGAGGCGGCGCGCGGTCTGGCCTATGACGAGGTCGATGTGGCGCTGGAGTCGTCGCGCGTGCGGGCGGTGATGCTCGATCTGACGCAGTGGCTCGCGGTCGGCGACTGGTCGACGGGGGACGCGACGCGGGCGGTGCGCGAGGCGCCCGCCCGCGCGTTTGCAGCGGCGGCGCTCCGCAAGCGACGCAAGGCGCTCAAGATCGACGCGCCATCGCTCGCGCTGCTGACGGACGACGAACGCCATGCGATCCGCAAGGACGCCAAGACGCTGCGCTATGCGACGGAATTCTTCGCGGACCTGTTCGCTGACGCGGTGCAGCAAAAACGGCAGGCAAAGTTCGTCTCGACGCTCGAGACGCTGCAGGACCGGCTCGGGACGCTGAACGACGCGGCAACGGTGCCGGCGATCCTCGCCCGGCTGGGGATGGAGGACAATGAAGCGGCGCTGGTCGACGATCGCAAACACGCCAAGCGGCTCGACCGTGCTGCCGCGGCGCACTCGGCGCTGCTCGACCGGAAAGCGTTCTGGCGCTGATCGGGTGGAGGACCGGCGCAGGTCCATGCAGATCAGCCTGTGCGCGATGATCGTCGTTGTCGGGGGTGGCCTGGCCCGGCTGATCCTGCCGCCGCCGCAGCAAAGCTATGCCGGGATGCTCGGCTGGCGCGCCATCGCGACGTCAGGCCGCGGCTGAGTCGGTCCAGTCGCGCTCTGCCAGCGTGCGGGTTTCGGTGACGGGGAGGGCGCGGCCGAACAGATCGCCTTGCGCGTGTGTGCAGCCGAGTGCCGCTACAAGCTGACGCTCGTCCTGCGTCTCCACCCCTTCGGCGATGGTCGCGATGTCGAGGCTTTGCGCCAGCGCGACCACCGCGCGGATGATCGCCAGTGCCTCGCGGCCGCCGCGCGCTGCGGCACGGACGAAGCTGCCGTCGATCTTGATCGAGGAGAAGCGGGTGCGGCTGAGATAGCCCAGCGACGAGTGGCCAATGCCGAAATCGTCGAGGCTCAGGCGTACGCCAAGGTCGAGGATACGCGCGAGGGTCGTCGTCGCGCCACGATCCTCGCGCAGGAAGACGCCCTCGGTAACCTCGAGCTCGAGCCGGTCGGCGGACAGTCCGCTGTCGGCAAGCACGGTCGCGACGGTCGTGACGAAACCGTCATTCTGCAGCTGGACCGGCGACACGTTGACGGCGATGCGCAGACCCTCCGGCCAGCTCGCGGCCTCGACGCAGGCGGTGCGCAGAACCCAGGCGCCGATCTGCGCGATGATCCGTGCGTCTTCGGCGAGCGGGATGAAGCGCGACGGCGGGACCGTGCCGAACTCCGGGCTTTCCCAGCGCAGCAGCGCCTCGAAGCCGCGCAGCATGCCGCCCTGCGTGTCGATGATCGGCTGATAGGCGAGGGACATCTCACCCCGATCGAGGGCGCCGCGCAGCGCGATCTCGAGCACCCGCCGCTCCTCCGCCTGGACGTAAAGCGCTGGCTCGTAGACTCGAAACACGCCGCGACCGGCATCCTTGGCGCGATAGAGCGCCAGATCGGCGGATCGGATCAGCATCTCCGACGTGCGCCCGTCGCGCGGCCCGAAGGCGAGGCCGATGCTGGCGCCGATATGCAGCGTATAGTGATCGACGTCATAGGGCCGCGACAGTGCGGTGATGATGCGCCCGGCAAGCTCCTCGACCGCGCCGGTATCGCTGGCGTCGCGGACGACGAGCGCGAACTCGTCGCCGCCGAGCCGCCCGCAGGATTCGTTCGCGCTCATCATGTGGCCGAGCCGTTCCGCGACCTGGCACAGCAGCCGGTCGCCGACCGGGTGGCCGAGCGTGTCGTTGACCGCCTTGAACCGGTCGAGATCGAGCATCATGAACGCGCAGCGTCCGCCACAGGCCTCCGCCGCGATCATCGCGTCGGACAGCGTCTCGGTGATCAGCCGGCGGTTGGGCAGCCCGGTCAACGTGTCGAAGCGCGCCATGCGGTTGATCTTGTCCGCGGACGCGCGCTGGTCCGTGACATCGGCGCCGACGCCGCGAAAGCCGCAGAATATTCCGCGGTCGTCGTATCGCGGCGCGGCGGCCAGCTGCCACCAGCGCTCCTGTTCGGTGAAGCGGATCGGCAGTCTCAGGTTGACGAAGCTGTCCCGGTTGCGCAGCTTTTCGGCAAGCGCGCGCAGGCCTGCCGCGAACGTGCCGCTGTCCCAGGATGGTCCGGCGAGCAGCTGGAGGATCGGCATGCCGTCGATATCCGCCGGCGCGCGACCGCACGCCCGCGCGAAACGGGCGCTGGGCCGGATCACGCGTCGTGTCGCGTCGGTCTCCCACAGCCATTCGGCAGCGCTCTCCTCGAATTCGAGCAGGAGCACGCTGATCGTTTCGTCGCGTTCGTCGAGCACCGCCTGCGCATTGTGGATCGTGACCAGCGCGCGCGTCCGGCTGAGGCAGGCGGTCATCAGCAACAGGGTGAAGGCGAGCACCCCCCCGGCGATTCCACTCGCGTGCATCAGCATGAGCTGGACGCACGATACGAACCCGAGTGTGCCGATGAACATGAGCGTGGCGAGCGGCAGCGGCGCCATCGCGAAGGCTGCCCCCGTCATCACGATCATCAGCGTGAGGCCGAGCCCGATGCTCGTTGCGACCGGGACCTGCGGGCAGAAGAAAACCGGGATGACCGACCAGGCCAGAGCGAGGCTGCCCCCCTCCCACAAGGTTGCCCGGATATCCGTCCTGCCGCCATGCCCGGCAGCGCGCGAGGGAGCGAGGCGGCGGCGGATGGTCACCCACACGGTCCCCGCGATCAGGAGCGTCGACCATGACGCGACCTGCCAGAACGGCATCCGGGGATAGAGCAATGCGGCACAGACGGCTGTCGCGAGCAGGTTGGCGGCGAGGGCGAACCAGGCGAGTTGCCGGCCGGCGTCGAGCTGCGCCGCGCGAAGCCGGCCCCATTCCCTGGGATCGCACCCTTCCGACAGCGCGAGAAGCGCGCGCATGTCGATGGGCATGTGATGCGTCGACATTCGTGTACGCGCCGGCATGGTTGGCGGGGGCGTATCGGATCCGGAAGGCGACTGGCTGTTCACACCGCCGGGCTTAATGCACGTTGGTTATCGCAACGTTCCCATCCCCCGCGTTGTGAAAAATAACCGGGTCGGGGGCAGGGGCCGCGACCGTCCCGCCGCACTGGCGGGACGATGCGGCGGGGCAGGCAACGTCAGGCGGCGATGTCATAGGGCTTGATGTCGCCGCTCAGGTACAGGTTGCGCGCCTTGGCGCGGCTGAGCTTGCCCGACGAGGTGCGCGGCAACGTGCGGGGAGGGATCAGTTCGATCACGCAGTTCATGCCCGTCACCGAGCGGACGCGTTCGCGGATCTCGTCGCGCAGGCGCAGGCGTTCACCCTCGTCGGAGCTGCGGCACTGGACGAGGACGGCGGGGGTTTCCTCGCCCCCCGGGGTCGTGATCGCGAATGCGGCGATGTCGCCCGCCTTGAACCCGGGCAGCTGCTCGACCGCCCATTCAATGTCCTGCGGCCAGTGGTTCTTGCCGTTGACGATGATCATGTCCTTCGCCCGGCCGACGATGTAGATATAGCCGTCGGACATATAGCCCATGTCGCCGGTATCGAGCCAGCCGTCGGACATGCACGCCGCGGTGGCGGCATCGTCGCGGAAATAGCCGACCATCACCGACTTGCCCTTGCACCACACCTTGCCGATTGCGCGCTCGGGGAGGGGGGTGCCGTCCTCTTCGCGGATCTCGATCGTCATGTCGCGCACCGGTTTGCCGCAATTGACGATCGCCCGGTAGCGCTGCGGGCGGTCCTCGCCGCGCGCGCCGCCCGACAACTGGGTTTCCTCGACCAGCTCGACACGGATCCCCTCGCCCGGCGGCATCAGCGATACCGCCAGCGTCGCCTCGGCAAGGCCGTAGCTGGGCAGGAAGGCGGAGGCCTGGAACCCGGCATCGGCAAAGGCGTCGACGAACGACTGCATCACGTCGGGACGGATCATGTCGGCGCCATTGCCCGCGACGCGCCACCGCGACAGGTCGAACCGGTCGCTCGCCTTGGTCTGCGACGACATGCGGCGCGCGCAGATGTCATAGCCGAAGGTCGGCGAATAGCTGAGCGTGGTGCCGGTGTTGCGGCTGATGAGATCGAGCCAGGCGAGCGGACGGCGCGCGAAATCCTCGGTCTTGAGGTAATCGGTCGAGACCTGGTTGGCGATCGGCGACAGGAAGCAGCCGACCAGGCCCATGTCATGATACCAGGGCAGCCAGGAGACGCAGCGATCGGTGTCGCAGACTTCCATGCCGTGGCTGTGCGCAGCAAGATTGTTGAGCAACGCCTCGTGCGTGATGACGACGCCGTGCGGGAACCGCGTCGAGCCGCTCGAATATTGCAGATAGGCGATGTCGTCGGGACGTGCCTCGGGCAGCGTGGCGGCGGGGGCTTCGCGGTTTGCGAATTCGGACCAGTCGATCCCGTGCGTGCCCGCCAGACGCGCCGCCTCGCTCGCCATCTGCGCGAGTTCGGGCGGGAAGATCAGCATCTTGGGATCGCAGCTCGAAAGCTGCACGCGAAGCTGTTCGATATAGGAATCGCGGCCGCCGAACGACGTGGGCAGGGGCAGCGGCACCGGCCAGGCGCCCGCATAAACGACACCGAAGAACAGCGCGGCGAATTCTGGGCCGGTCTCGGCGACCAGCGCGATGCGGTCGGCAGGGGCGACGCCGGCGGCGATCAGGCGGTCGGCCATCGCCAGCGCGTCACGGCGCAGCGTCGCATAGGGATAGGGCTGGCTGAGCGTACCGCGCGCGTCATGGAAGTTGAGGCCGCGCTGCCCCGTCGCCGCATAGTCGAGCGCCTCGCCCAGTGTCGCGAAGTCGGCAAAGCGGCGCGGCAGCGTGTCCGCGGTGGGGGTCGCCGTGCGCTGCGCCGGCATCGGATCGGCCGACGGTGCGACCGCAGGCTTTACCAGCCCGTTCGTCGCCGTCGTCTGAAAGGTGTCGATCGTCATGTGCGTCCTGTCTTCCACGTCGCGGCCTGTCCGAGGACATTCGCCGCTTGAGACCGTGCAAAGGCCAGCCATGCACGGTCGTGGCGTTCAAAATCCTATCCCAGTGTGGCACAATGATGGCGTGACCCAGGATCGCCGCCGAGAAAGACAGGAGAAACGCCCGCCAAAACCGCTGGATGCCGCGGGACTGGAGGGGTTGGCGCTGCGCTATGTCGAGCGATTCGCGACCACGCGCGGCCGCCTGAGCGACTATCTGCGGCGCAAGGTACGCGAGCGCGGCTGGGTCGAGGCGCCCGAAACCGGCCCGGCTGTGCCGCCCGCCGATCCCGAAGGGCTGGCGCAGAGGCTCGCGGATCTCGGCTATATCGACGATCGCGGCTTCGCCGAGGCGCGGGCGGCGGCGATGCAGCGCCGCGGCCTGGGTGCGCGGCGCGTCGCGGGGGCGTTTCGCGAGGCGGGGATTGACGAGGCCGATGCCGATGCGCTCGCGCCTGAAATCGCGGCGCGCGACGTCGATGCGGCGCTGGCCTATGCGAAGCGCAAGCGGCTAGGCCCGTTTGCCCGGTCGGAGAATAGCGACGGGGGTGGGGCCGAGAATCGTGCGCTGCGGCAAAAGCAGCTCAGCGCGATGGTGCGCGCCGGCCACGGTTTCGATCTGGCACGCAAAATTCTTGCCGCGTCCCCGTCTGAGACGATCGATACGACAGATTTTGACTGAGGACGCATTGCAGGTTGTTGCGGCTGCGACGAAGCGTGCTAGCAAGGTGCAGGGGTGCGTAACGATGCGTAGTGAAGCGCAATATGACGGGGACAGGCCGGCCACGGTACCGGACGCGGTGTCGGCTGCCGGACCGCGCGCAGTGCCGGACATCGATCAAGGCGTCGATCAGCCCGCTGTACAAGCGACTGCACAGGCTATCGCGGAGCCGTCCGTGCTCGGCGGGGTGATCAAATGGTTCGATGTGACGCGCGGTTTCGGCTTCGCGGTCGCTGACGATACGGCGATCGGCGATATCCTGATCCATTTCTCGGTGCTCCAGCCGCATGGCCGGCGCAGCCTGCCAGAGGGCGCGCGGGTCGACGTGGTCGCGGTGCAGCGCGGGCGTGGGTTCCAGGCGCGCGAAGTCCTGTCGATCGATCTGAGCGGCGCGGTCGAGGAAACGGCGGCACGACCGGGCACGGCGGCGCCGGTCGACCGGATCGATCCGGTCGCGCTGATCGATGCCGCAGGCCCGTTCGAACCCGTCGTCGTCAAGTGGTTCAACCGGCTCAAGGGCTATGGCTTTCTGGTACGGGCGAGCGACGACAGTGACGTGTTCATCCATATGGAAACGCTGCGGCGGGCGGGGATCGACGTGGTCGAGCCGGATCAGCCGTTACAGGCCCGAATCGTGACCGGTCGCAAGGGGCCGCTGGCCGTCACGGTGGAGCGATCCGCGCCGGCGTGGTAACCGGCCCGCCGCAACCGGGGATAAATGTAATGAGTAAAACCGTCTTCGCCGCGCTTCTGGCGCTCGGCCTGTGCGCGTGTTCGAACGGCGATGCCCGGGCGGGCGACACCGCTGCCTCTGGCGTCACCGTCGCGGACACCGCGACCGGCACGGGCACCGGTGCTGCACCGGGTCAGGCCGCCGCGACGCTGGCCGTGACGATCCACAGCGCGAACGGCGCGCATGTGTTCACCGTCGAGAGCGCCAAGACCGAGGCGGAGCAGGCCCGCGGGCTGATGTACCGGACCGATCTCAAGCCGAATCGGGGCATGCTGTTCTGGCCCTATCCGACCGACGGCAGCGGGCCGCGCGAGGCGAGTTTCTGGATGAAGAACACGCCGAGCCCGCTCGACATCATCTATATCCGCGCCGACCGGACGATCGCGCGGATCGCCGAGAACACGATCCCCTTCTCCGAAACGCCGATCCCGTCGGGCGAACCGGTCGGCGCGGTGCTCGAGATCATGGGCGGGCGTGCCGGGGAACTCGGCATCGCCGAGGGCGACCGCGTCGAATGGCCGGGCGCGCCGGGCTGAACCGCCATATCCACGACACAGCGCCGTTGTGCCATGGCGCCGACACTGCGTTCGAGGTTGATGGCGCGGCGTGCACCCGCTAAGCGGCGGCTATGGGATTTCTCGCATCGACCTTCACCTGGTGGAACGGCGCCACGCTCGGCACCAAATTCGGGCTTCGCGGCAAGACGCGGATGGGCGAGGACGCGCTCGGCAACGTCTATTATGAAGGCGGCAAGGACACCGCGGGCAATCCGCGTCGCTGGGTGATCTATCAGGGTGCGACCGACGCCAGCCGGGTACCGCCCGCCTGGTTCAGTTGGCTGCACCATCAGGTCGCCGACGTGCCCGATCGTGCCCTGCCGCCGGTCCGCCCCTGGCAGAAGCCCGCCCTGCCGAATCTGACGGGTACCGCACTCGCCTATCGCCCGACGGGCGCGATGGAAAAGGGTGGCCAGCGCGCCGCGGCGACCGGCGATTACGAAGCGTGGGTGCCTGAGTGATGCAGCGCCGGATCGCTGCGGCGATCCTGGTCGTGGTTCTCGCGGTCGGTGGCTGGTTCGGCTATCGCGCCTGGACGAACCACAAGGCCGATACGACCGTCGTGGTCCAGCAGGATCTGCCGGGCGGCGATCAGGCGGGTGACGGGTCGGTCGAGACGATCGACACGGGCGGCGCGGCGCTCGCCAATGGCGGGACGCCGATGGCGGAGCGCGTCGCGGTGATCGGCCTGCTCAACAAGCGTAACGGGGTGACGCGCGACGTCACGTTGAAGCCAGGACAGGCGACCCGGATGGGCGACGTCGTCCTCCGCATGCGCGCCTGCGAACAGACCGCCCCCTGGGAGCCCGAACAGCTGACGGGGGCCTTTGTCCAGGTGATCGTCCGCGGCGTCGACAAGAAATGGCGGCGGACCTTTTCGGGCTGGCTGTACAAGGAGCGCCCCGCGCTGAACGCGGTGCAGCATCCGATCTACGACGTCTGGACCAAGAGCTGCGCGATGACCTTCCCCGCGACCGGGCCGGATACGGCATCGTCGGGCGCGCCTGCGGCGGCGCGGTCGAGTGCGAAGAAATCCCCGGTGGCGGCCAATGATGCAGCCGCACCGGACGAGCCGGTCGAGCCGACCACCCCATCGAGCGCCGCTGCGAGCAACGCGATATAATCGGCACGCTCGATCTCGATCGCGCCGAGCGATTCGAGATGCGAGGTCTGGAACTGGCAATCGAGTAGGTCGAAGCCGCCGGCCTTCAGCCGCGCGACGAGATGCGCCAGCGCGACCTTCGATGCGTCGGTCGCGCGGCTGACCATGCTTTCGCCGAAAAAGGCCCGCCCGAGCGCCAGCCCGTATAGCCCGCCGACGAGCTGGTCGCCGTCCCAGCATTCGACAGAATGCGCAAAGCCCATCAGATGCAGCGTGTGGAAGACCCGCTCGATCCCCGCATTGATCCACGTCTCGGGCCGGCCCTCGACGCTTTCGGCGCAGAGCGCGAGGATCTGGCCGAACGCAGTGTCGACGGTGACGCGGAAGCGGTCTGCGACGATGGTCTTGCGCAGCGAGCGTGAGAGCCGGAACCCGTCGAGCGGCAGAACCGCGCGCTGGCGCGGCTCGACCCAGTAGACGTCGATCGCGTCGCGGCTGTCGGCCATCGGGAAGACGCCGGCCGCATAGCCGCCAAGCACGAGGCGCGGATCGAGAATGTCCATCGGTCGCGCCTTAGCCCGCTGCCGACCCCGCCGCCAGCCGGTGTTCGATCGTCCGCCACAGCTGATCGAACGCCGCCGCCGCGGTCGAGCGCGGTGCGAAGGCCCCGACCGCCGCGCGTTGTACGGTCATCGCCTCGATCACGCTGCTCATCGGAATGACCGGCCAGTCGGGGTTGGCGGCCAGCGCGTCGGCATGCAGGCGCCGTCGGCGATCGACCATCGCATGGACGGGCAGCACCGGCACTTTGCCGCCGAGATGGCGGATCACCTCTTCATAGGCGCGTTGCGACAGCGGCGAGGGGATGACGGGGACGACGATCAGATCGGCGGCGCGCATCACCTGATCGGCGGTTTCGGTAAGTCCCGGCGGGCAGTCGAGCAGGACGCGATCATAATCGGTCAGCGCGCCGATCAGCTTGCCGAGCCTCTTTTTCTTGTCGAGCGTGTGAAACAGCTGGTCGAGACCGCGAAGCGAGGCGTCGGCGGTGATCAAGTCGAGCTTCGCGACCGGCGTCGGCTGGGCGCGCTTGGCGACGCTGATATCGCGGGAGAACATCGCCTGGGCCTGATCCCGCCCTGCGGTACCGTGCAGCAGGAAACTGCTCGCGGCCTGCGGGTCGAGGTCCCAGAGAATCGTGCGGCGTGCCGACCGGGTTGCCGAACACCAGGCGAGATTGACCGCCAGCGTCGTCTTACCGACGCCGCCCTTCAGGCTGTAGATCGCGATGGTTGCCATGCCGGCCAGCGTGCCGGTGCGCGCCGCCGATGGCAAGGCATCGCGGCAAAACTACGCCCCGGAAGAAGCTGGCGGTCGTCCGGGGCGCAGGATCATCCGGCCGTGGCCGGCTGAAGGATCAGGTGTGGCAGGTCTGGCCGGACTTGCCCGGTTGGGTCAGTTCGATCGACTTCTCGGTGCCCGTCATCGACCAGCCGCCGTCGGCGACCAGCGGCTCGCCCTCGGCAGGCGCCTTGAGCGTCGTGGCCGGACCGCCTTCCTTGAGACGAACCACGGCCTGCTTGCCCCCCTGGAAGAAGGTCACATAGGCCAGGCTGTTGTCCTTGCAGCGCATCGTCTGCTCCGACTTGATCGACGGCGGCAGCTCGACCGGCGCCGCATTGGCGAGCTGGTTCGCCATCGGATCGGGATTGCTGTCGACCACCTCGGGTGCAGCCGGTTTGGAGTTGCAGGCAGCCAGCGCGAGCAGCGCAGCCACGGCGGTGAGGGGGAGCGTCTTCTTCATATCGTCGGGGCTTCGCGCATGCAGCAAATCGCGTCAAGCCGTAGCGGCCGCGATGCGCCCGCGGCGGGACGGGTCATCCCCGGGATGCGCCGGTTCGTCGCATTGGCGATGGCGCCCGGCAGTGTTGCGCCACCACATTCGGGCAGTGGCGACGCGGGAATAAAGGCACCGGGGTCGTCCGATGTCACGCATCTGCCACTATATTTCACGGAACCGTTGTAAGAGGACGTTGCATGCCGGGCCAAATTCCTGCCGCCGAGCGCCTGTCGGCGATATCGACGCTCATCACCCAGGCGCTCTGCCTGGCCGACGAGGGGGGCGAATTGCTGCTCGGCGCCAAATTGTCCGACGCGCTGGATTGCGTTCAGGCCCGCATCGAAACGGTGAGGAGCGACGCGGCGTGAAAGGGGCGGCCTGACGGGGCGTGGTGCGCCGGCTTGTCCGGTGGATAGTTTTAGCGCGCTTGTGGCGGACCGGGAGTGGCGCCATCTACAGGCGATGCAGATGAGATCCGATACGCTGACCGCCCCCGATACGCTTGCCCTGATCGGGAATACGCCGCTGGTGCGACTGAAGGGGCCGAGCGACGCGACGGGGTGCGATATCTTCGGCAAGTGCGAATTCACCAATCCGGGCGCGTCGATCAAGGATCGCGCCGCGCTGTTCATCGTCGAGGACGCCGAGGCGCGCGGCCTGCTCCAGCCGGGCGGGACGATCGTCGAGGGGACCGCGGGCAATACCGGGATCGGCCTGGCGCTGGTCGCCAATGCCAAGGGCTACAAGACGATTATCGTGATGCCCGAGACGCAGAGTCGCGAGAAGATGGACACGCTGCGCGCGCTGGGTGCCGAACTCGTGCTCGTGCCCGCCGCCGCCTTTTCCAACCCGTGTCATTTCGTGCACACGTCGCGACGTATCGCCGAAGAGACGCCGGGCGCGATCTGGGCGAACCAGTTCGACAACACCGCCAATCGCCACGCGCACATCATCGGCACCGCCGAAGAGCTGTGGCGGCAGATGGACGAGCGGATCGACGGCTTCACCTGCGCGGCGGGGACGGGCGGGACGATCGCCGGCGTCGGCCTGGGTCTGAAGGCCAAGGACGAGGCGATCTGCATCGCGCTGACCGATCCGCACGGCGCTGCGCTGTATAACTATTACGCGCATGGCGAGCTGAAGTCGGAAGGGTCGTCGGTCGCGGAAGGCATCGGGCAGGGGCGGATCACCGCCAATCTCGATGGCGCGCCGATCGACACGCAGTTCCGGATCTCGGACGCGGAAGGCTATGCCTGGACCCGGCAGCTGCTCGACGAGGAGGGGCTGTGCCTCGGCCTGTCGTCGGGGATCAACGTCGCGGGCGCGGTCGCGCTGGCGCGGCAGCTCGGACCGGGCAAGCGGATCGCGACGATCCTGTGCGATACGGGGTTCCGCTACCTCTCGACGCTGTACAATCCCGAATGGCGCGCGGCCAAGGGCCTGGTGTGAGCGAGGGCGGCGGCGCGCCGCGGGATGGTGAAATTCGACAAGTGCGCGATGATCGGGTAGATGCGCGCGACAAGATGCAGACGCAACGCGCACCTTCGCAAACCATGCAGCGGATCAAGGTCGGCATGATCGGGCTTGCCGCAGTGGTGATCTTCATCGGTCTCGCCAGCGCGATCATCGGGTCGGCGACGCGCGAACGACCCGTGGTCGCAGCCGGCTCGGCACAGGCCGATGTCGTCGCGAACATGGCCGTGTCGAATACGACCGCCGCCGCCGATGGCTCTGACGAGCCACTCGCGGAAATGGGCCTCGCACCCAGCGTCAACGCACAGGCACCCGCTACTCCGAACTGATCCGAGCTTTCCGTCGCTGCCGCGCCGGGGAAATCACGGGACCACGCTGACACGCAGCGCGTCCGCATGCCAGGGTCGACTCGATCTTGCTGTGGATCAATGTGCGCGCCGGGCCGTCCCGGCAGGGCACATGGTCCCGGATCAAGGGCAATACAGCGCTTGATTCCCGGAAATCCCCAAATATCCCGTTGCGTCCCCGTTCCGCTGTGATAGACGGAGATTAACACAGGGGCACGTTCACCGTTCGCGATTGCGCGGCCGGGCCGCGGCGAAGGCTGCGGTTCGAGGCGGGAAGACGTGCGCGCCATTCGCGGGATATTGGCGTGTCGGATCGAGGGCGATATCAAGGAGATGGCATCGGCCTTGTCGACGACAAGGGCCGGGTAGCCATCCCTTCCGCCCTTCGGACGATCTTGTCGGCAAATGCCCCCAAGGCGAACGGCAAGGACGGCGGAACCATCATCATCGGCGCACACCAGAAGAACCGCTGCCTGGTCGCCTATGATCCGGGTTATGTCGCGCTGCTTGCCGAAAAGCTCGACCGCCGCGAGGCCGAGAATACCCGCGAAGACGGCGAATATGACTATAACATCAAACGTCGCGCGGCGTCGGGCGAGGCCGTGCCGTTCGATGGCTCGGGGCGCTTCATCATGCCTGCCTTCCCGCGCTTCTATGCCGGGATCAAGGGGCACGCATTCTTCTACGGTGTCCTAGACTATATCGAGATCTGGGATCCCGCGGCGCTGGTCGCGACCGACGACATGCCCCCCGTCGTCAAGGAAATGGCGCGCTTCTACATGGCCGAAAAGGGGATTTCGCTGTGAGCGAGACGATCCCCGCCGCCCCGCACATTCCGGTCCTGCTCGACGAGGTGATCGCCGCGCTGGCCCCCGCGCCCGGCGAGACGATCGTCGACGGGACGTTCGGCGCGGGCGGCTATACGCGGGCGCTGCTGTCGCGTGGCGCCTGCGTCATCGCCTTCGACCGTGACCCCGACGCGATCGCGGCGGGTCAGGACTGGGCCGATGGCGAGGAGCGGCTGACGCTGGTTGCCGCCGACTTTTCCGCGATGGTCGCCGAACTCGAGGCACGCGACGCGTTGCCCGTCGACGGCATCACGCTCGACATCGGCGTCTCGTCGATGCAGCTCGACCAGGCCGAGCGCGGCTTTTCGTTCCAGTCGGACGGACCGCTCGACATGCGAATGGCGCAGGCCGGCATGACCGCCGCCGATTTCGTCAACGAGGCCGACGAGGACGAGATCGCAGACGTCCTCTATCATTTCGGCGACGAGCCCAAGTCGCGTCGCGTCGCGCGGGCGATTGTGGCCGCACGACCGATGACGCGTACCGGCGAGCTCGCGCATGTCGTCCGTCGCGCGCTGGGGTATAAGGCGCACGACAAGAAGGACCCCGCGACGCGCGCGTTCCAGGCGATCCGGATCCATATCAACCGCGAACTCGGCGAGCTCGCCGATGGCCTGCTGGCGGCGGAGCGCGCCCTCAAGCCCGGCGGACGGCTCGCCATCGTGACCTTCCACAGCCTGGAGGATCGCATGGTGAAGCGGTTCCTGCGCACGCGGTCGGGCAGTGCGCCTTCAGGTTCCCGTCATCTTCCACAGGCAAAAACCGTGGTGGAACCGAGTTTTACGGATGTCGGCCGCCCCGTGCGCGCCGGCGAGGACGAGCTGGCGCGCAATCCGCGCGCACGCTCTGCGACTTTACGAACGGCGCGGCGGACCTCCGCGCAACCTTGGACGGAAGAGGTGACGACATGACGGCGGCGTATCGGTTGAAGGGTGTGGGCTGGTTCGGTGGCTGCGTTGCCGTCGTACTCGGCTTTTACCTCGTTTCGCTGCAGGTGGCCGCCGAGCGCAAGAAGCTTGAGACCGTCAACGGCCAGATCCGGTCGGCCGAGCGCGATATCCGCGCGCTCGAGACCGAGTTCGACACGCGCGCGAACCTCGCGCAGCTCGAGCGCTGGAACGGCGATACGCTGGCGCTGTCCGCGCCGACCGCCGGGCAGTTCGTCGCAAGCGAGTCGGCACTCGCCAGCCTCGACGTGAATCAGATCGGCGGGCCTGCGGGCGCCACCGTCCAGACCGCGCAGCTGCTCGTGCCGTCGCTGCCGGTTGCTGCCGCCGCCGCGGCACCGCAGGCGGTCGACGTCGCCGTGCAGGCGGTCGCAGCCACAGCGCCGCTCAAGCCCGTCACCGTCCGCGCCGCCGTCCAGACCGCCCGTGCCACCGACACTGCGATCGTCCGCGCGGCCGCCCCCGAGCGCCTCGCCGCGGTCGCCAAGGTCCGTCCGCAGGCGGTCGCGATGCTCGACCGCAAGCTGCTGTCCGACAACACGCTGGGTTCGATCCTGAGCGGCGCCCGGGCCGAGGCAGGGCGTCTGCGTTGACCACTCTCGTCGCCCGGCCGGTTTCCGAGCGGCGTACCGCAACGCAGCGCCACGCGCTGGTGGCGACCGCGCACACGCGCCTGATGATGTTGATGTTCCTGTTCGGGGCTGCGGTGCTGGTCGTGATCGGCCGGCTCGGCGTGCTCGCGATCCAGTCGTCGCTGAGCGATCCCGGCGCCCGCGCCGCGGCGATCGCGGCGCGCGGCGATATCGTCGACCGTAACGGGGCACCGCTGGCCAGGACGATCGACGCGTGGACGATCGCGGTGCATCCTAAGAAGATGATCGGCGATCCGACCGAGATCGCCGCGCGGCTGGCAGCGCTGATGCCAGATCGCGGCAATCAGGCCTTTTTTTACGGTCTGCTGACCAAGGATGTGAATTTCAGCTACCTGCAACGCCGCGCGTCGCCCGCTCTGGTCGAGCAGGTCAACGCGATCGGCGAACCCGCGATCGTGTTCGCGCGCGAGACGCAGCGTCTGTATCCGCAATCAACCATGGCGGCGCATGCGCTGGGGTTCCTGTCGACCGACGGCCACGGCATGTCGGGTATGGAGCGCGTCCTCGACGAGCGGCTGACCAACCCCGCGCTGAACGGCGCGCCGGTCGCGCTATCGATCGACACGCGCGTCCAGGCGGCGATGGAAAGCGAGCTCGCGCGTGCGGTCGCGTCGTTCCAGGCCAAGAGCGCGGCGGGAATCGTTCTCGACGTCGACACCGGCGAAGTGATCGCGATGACGTCGATGCCGGTCTTCAACCCCAACCGGGTCGGCATGGCGGGCACCGAGCAACTGCGCAACATGGGTACGCAGAGCGTGTACGAGCTGGGGTCGGTGTTCAAGCCGATCGCGATGGCGGCGGCGATCGATTCGGGCACCGTCACCTCGATGGCGCGGCGCTTCGACGCGACCGTCCCGCTGCGCGTTGGCGGCTACACAATCCACGACGATCCGGGCGATGAAGAAAAGCGCTGGCTGAACATCCCCGAGACGCTGATCTATTCGTCGAACATTGCGACCGCGCGGATCGCCGATCAGATCGGTGCCGCCGGGATGCAGAACATGTTCCGCAAGCTCGGCTTCGACACCAAGCCCGATATCGAACTGCGCGAGAAGGGCCGGCCGATCTGGCCGACCTTCTGGGCCCGCACCACATTGATGACGTCGGCCTATGGGCACGGAATCGCAGTCACGCCGCTGCACCTCGCCAACGCCTATGCGACACTGGTCAATGGCGGGATCTGGCGCCCGACGACGCTGCTGAAGATCGATCCGGCGCATATTCCCGCCGGGCGACGCGTGATCAGCACGACGACGAGTGCGCGGATGCGGCAGCTGCTCCGGCTGGTCGTGCAATATGGCACGGGCCGCAAGGGCGAGGCGCCCGGCTACCGCGTCGGCGGCAAGACCGGTACGGCCGAAATCGCGCAGGCGGGTGGCTATAACAAGCACACCAACGTCTCGACCTTTGCCGCTGCCTTCCCGATGGACGCGCCGCGTTACGTCGTCGTGGTGACGCTCGATTCCGCAAAGGGTAACAAGGAATCTTACGGCTTCACCACCGCGGCCTGGACCGCGGCGCCGGTGGTATCGCGCGTGATCAGCCGGACCGGATCGATGCTCGGCGTCATTCCGGACGCGAACCGCGACATTGACGAAAGCGACTTGTTGCCGCTGTTGTGGCATGCGCCGGGCACGCCGGCCTTTGGCGCAAAGCCGACGTCCGGTGCGGAATGAGGGGCGATACATGAGGATCGGTGCATGAAACTGGCAACGCTGATCGGTAAGGGCCCCGTCAGCGATGGCGGGGCATCAGTGCACGGATCTGCACCGCGCGATGCGTATGACGGCAACGTCACGGGCTTCGCGATCGACCATCGCAAGGTCGCACCGGGGACGATCTTCGGGGCGTTCGAGGGCGCCCGCGTCAATGGCGAGGACTATATCGCCGACGCGATCCGCGCCGGGGCGATCGGCATCGTCGCGCGGCCGGGCCTCGCGGTCGAGGGTGCGGCGTACATCGCCGACGAAACCCCGCGCGAACGGTTCGCGCAGCTCGCGGCGGCGTTCTTCGCACCCTTTCCCGCGACGACGGTCGCGATCACGGGCACCAACGGCAAGACCAGTTGCGTCGAGATGACCCGCCAATTGTGGCGGATGGCCGGCCATCATGCCGCGTCGATCGGGACGCTGGGCGTCACGACCGCCGACGAACGCGTCACCACCGGCCTCACGACGCCAGACGTCGTCACCTTCCTGTCGAACGTCGCCGGGCTCGAGCGCGAAGGCGTGACGCATCTCGCCTTCGAGGCATCGAGCCACGGGCTGACCCAGTATCGCACCGAGGGACTGCCCGTATCGGCGGCCGCCTTCACCAATCTCAGCCGCGACCATCTCGATTATCACGGCGACATGGCGGCCTATTTCACCGCCAAGATCCGGCTGTTTTCGGAAGTACTGCGCCCGGATGGGGCGGCGGTGGTGTGGGCCGACGATCCGCAGGCGGCGCGCGTCATCGACCTCGCGCGGGAGCGGGGCAATCGGCTCGTGACCGTCGGCACGCGCGGCGATACGCTGCGACTGGTCGATCGCGATCCGACATTGCTGGGGCAGGGGCTGACGATCGAGGCGGGGGGCCAGACTTACCGCGTGACGCTGCCGCTGATCGGCGGATATCAGGCCGCCAATGCGCTCGTGTCGGCGGGGCTGGTGATCGCGACCGGGGGCGATATCGCGACGACGATCGCCAATCTGGCGCGGTTGCAGCCCGTGCGCGGGCGGCTTGAGCGTGCGGTGATCGCGCGCTCGGGTGCGCCGGTCTATGTCGATTATGCGCATACCCCCGACGCGCTGGAGGCGGCGATCGCCGCGCTCAAGCCGCATGCGGGCGGCCGGCTGATTGTCGTGTTCGGCGCGGGCGGCGACCGCGATACCGGCAAGCGCGAGACGATGGGGCAGGTCGCGATGCATTACGCCGACCGCGTGATCGTGACCGACGACAATCCGCGCACCGAGGATCCCGCCGCGATCCGCCGCGACGTGCTGAAGGGCGCGCCCGGCGCGATCGAGATCGGCGACCGGCGCGGGGCGATCCAGGCGGCGATCGACGAGGCGGGCAGCGACGACATCGTGCTGATCGCGGGCAAGGGCCACGAACAGGGCCAGATCGTCGGCGACATGGTGTTGCCGTTCGACGATGTCGGCGTCGCGCGCGAGTGTGCGGCATGAGCACTGCGGTGCCCCTGTGGACGTCCGCCGAGATCGCTGCGGCGACCGGCGGGGTCGCCTCGGCCGAATTTGCCGTGACGGGCGTCGCGTTCGATTCGCGCGAGGTTGGTCCGGGCGACCTGTTCGTCGCGATGAAGGGTGAGGCGAGCGACGGCCATCTGTATCTCGACCAGGCGTTCGCGCAGGGCGCCGCGGGGGCGATCGTCTCCGAACCCTGCGCGCATCCGCATGTGCTGGTCGCCGACAGCTTCACGGCCTTGCAGATGCTCGGGCGCGCAAGCCGGGCGCGCAGCGGCGCGACGATCATCGGCGTCACCGGATCGGTCGGCAAGACGAGCGCGAAGGAGGCACTGTTCGCGGCGCTCGATCGCGGCGCGCCGGGGGCGGTGCATCGTTCGGTCAAGAGCTACAACAACCATACCGGCGTCCCGCTGAGCCTCGCGCGGATGCCGCGCGACGCGCGTTTCGGCGTGTTCGAGATGGGGATGAACCATGCGGGTGAGCTGGCCGAGCTAACGCAGATCGTCCGCCCGCATATCGCGGTCGTCACCGCGATCGCGCCGGCGCATACCGAGTTCTTCCGCGACGAAAGCGCGATCGCCGACGCCAAGGGCGAGATCTTCGCCGGGCTCGAGCCGGACGGCGTCGCGATCGTCCCCTTCGACAGCCCGCATCGCGACCGGCTGACCGCAGCGGCGACGCCGCATGCGTCGCGGATCGTGACCTTCGGCATCGCGAAGGGTGCCGATGTCCGCGCGATCGAAACGGTCCGGCTGGCGACCGGCGCGACGTTCGTCACGGTCCAGCAGGACGGCCGCGAGCTGAGCTTCACGATGGCGCAGCCGGGGATGCACTGGGTTTCGAACGCGCTGGCGGTGATCGCGTGCGTCGAGGCGGCGGGCGCGGATCTCGGGCTGGCGGGACTGGCGCTCGCCGAACTCGGCGGGCTGCAGGGACGCGGTGCGCGGTTCATGACGACGCTGGCGGACGGGCAGGCGCTCGTGATCGACGAAAGCTACAATGCGAACCCCGCGTCGATGCGTGCGACGCTGGCCGTGCTGGCCAAGGAGCCGGGGCGGCATGTCGCGCTGCTCGGCGAGATGCGCGAGCTGGGCGCGGCGTCGGCCGACTATCATGCCGGGCTTGCCGAGCCGATTGTCGCGGCAAACGTCGAAATGGCGCTGCTGGTCGGTGAAGCGATGGCGCCGCTCGCGCAAGCGCTTGAGGGTAAAGTCGAAACCGTCCATGTGGGCGACGCTGCGGCCGCGCTGACGTCGTTACGGACGATCCTGGCGCCGGGCGATGCGGTTCTCATCAAGGGATCGAACGGTGTAGGGCTCGCGCGGGTCGTGACGAGTCTCGGGGGCGAGAAGACGTAAATGCTGTACTGGATCGCCGCACATCTGGGTTTCCCGGGAATATTGAACCTGCTCCGCTATCAGTCGACGCGGACGGGCGGGGCGGTCGCGACTGCGCTGATCATCGGCCTGATCATCGGGCCGCGCTTCATCGGCTGGCTGCGCGTGCGTCAGGGCAAGGGCCAGCCGATCCGCGCCGACGGCCCGCAGACGCATCTCGCCAAGCGCGGCACGCCGACGATGGGTGGGCTGATGATCCTGACCAGTATGACGCTGGCAATCCTGTTCTGGATGGACCTGAGCAACCCCTATGTCTGGTCGTGCCTGTTCGTGACGCTGGGCTTCGGCACGATCGGGTTCATGGATGACTATGACAAGGTGCGGAAGGCGAGCACCGCGGGCATTTCGGGTCGCACTCGGCTGTTGCTCGAATTCGCGATCGCCGGGATCGCCGCGACGATCATCATGTCGCAGAACGGGCCGCATCTCTACCTGCCGTTCACGTCGCGCATGTATATCGATTTGGGCTGGTTCTTCCCCGTCTTCGCCGCCTTCACGATCGTGTCGTTCGGCAATGCCGTGAACCTGACCGACGGGCTCGACGGGCTGGCGACGATGCCGGTGATCATCGCGAGCGTCGCGTTCATGGTGATCGTCTATCTCGCGGGCAATGTGAAGTTCGCCGACTATCTCGGCATCCCGCACGTGCCCGGCGCTGGCGAGCTCGCCATTTTCTGCGGTGCGGTCGTCGGCGGCGGTCTGGCGTTCCTGTGGTTCAATGCGCCGCCCGCCGCGGTGTTCATGGGTGACACCGGCAGCCTTGCGCTCGGTGGCGCGCTCGGCACGATCGCCGTTGTCGCGCATCACGAGATCGTGCTCGGGATCATCGGCGGGCTGTTCGTCGCCGAGGCGATGAGCGTGATCATCCAGGTGTTCTTCTACAAGCGGACCGGCAAGCGGGTGTTCCGGATGGCGCCGATCCACCATCATTTCGAACAGCTCGGCTGGAGCGAGCCGACCGTCGTGATCCGCTTCTGGATCATCGCACTGGTCCTGGCGCTGGTCGGCCTGTCGACGTTGAAGCTGCGGTGATCGTCGCTGAGGCCTGGCGCGGAAAACGCTTTGCGGTGCTGGGGCTGGCGCGATCGGGTGCGGCGACCGTCCAGGCGCTGGTCACTGGCGGCGCGGGCGTGGTCGCGTGGGACGACGACGAAACGAAGCGCGCGGCGCTCGCCGAGAGCGTTCAAGACCTGTCGGTCACCCTCGATGACGTCGATCTCCGGTTTGATCCGTTGGACGACCTAGCGGCGTTCGACGCGCTCGTCGTTTCGCCGGGGGTGCCGCTCAACACGCATCCGCTCGCCGCGGCCGCGCGTGCGGCGGGCGTTCCCGTCATCGGCGACATCGAACTGTTCGCACAGGCGCGGGGCGACCTGCCGCCGCACAAGGTCGTCGGGATCACGGGCACGAACGGCAAGTCGACCACCACCGCGCTCGTGCATCATATCCTGCGGACCGCGGGCGTGCCGACGCTGATGGGCGGCAATATCGGGCTGCCGATTCTGGGGCAGGATCCACTGCCCGAGGGCGGCGTCTATGTGCTCGAGCTGTCGAGCTATCAGATCGACCTGACACAGACGCTCGACTGCGACGTCGCGGTGCTGCTCAACATCACCCCCGACCATCTCGATCGCTATGACGGATTTGCCGGGTACGCGGCGTCGAAGGCGCGGCTGTTCGCGATGCAAACGGTGCCGCATCTCGCGATCGTCGATCACGGCGCAGAGGCCGAACATTGTCTTCTGGGTGATGCGCCCGCTGACCTTCCGGTCGAGTTCATCGACCGTATCGACATCGGCGACCAGGCCGGCTGGCCGTCGCTGCAGGGGCCGCACAATGCGTCGAACGCGCGTGCCGCCGTGGGGGTCGCGCGCGCGCTGGGGGTGAGCGAGGTCGATATCGATCGCGGGCTGGTCAGCTTTACCGGCCTGCCGCACCGCATGCAGCAGATCGCCTCCTATGACGGCGTCGCCTATGTCGACGACAGCAAGGCGACCAATCCAGAGAGCGCGGCGCCCGCGCTGGCGGCGTTCGAGCGGGTCCACTGGATCGTCGGCGGGCGCGCCAAGGGGGATGACCTCGACGCGTGCAAACCCGGCTTCGGCCATGTCGTGCACGCCTATACGATCGGCGAGGCCGGGCCGCGGTTCGCCGAGATCCTGGCCGGGTCAATGCCGGTCGACCATGTCGGCACGCTCGACGCGGCCGTCCGCAGCGCGGCGGCCAATGCCCGGCCCGGCGACACGATCCTGTTGTCGCCAGCCTGTGCGAGCTTCGACCAGTTCGCCGATTACGAAGCGCGCGGCGCGGCCTTCCGCGCGGCGGTCGAGTCGCTGGCATGAGCGATATGCGGACACCGATGATGAGCGCAGGGCAAAAGACCGGGATCGTCGCGAAGATGAAGCGGCGCGGCGGGCGTGGCGATCAGTCGCCGCTCGGCACGTGGTTCTGGGATATCGACCGGATGCTGCTGTTGCTGACGCTGTTCCTGATCGCGATCGGGCTGATCGCGGTGGCCGCGGCGTCGCCGGCGACCGCGGTGCGCTATTCGGGCGAGCACCACAAGCTGACGCCGCTCTATTATTTCTGGCGCCAGCTGATGTGGGTCGGCGTGTCGATGCCGGTGCTGTTCGGGGTGTCGATGATGCCCGTCGCGATGGCGCGGCGCATGGCGCTGACCGCAGCGGCGGTGCTGCTGCTGATCCTGGCGGTGACTCCGTTCGTCGGATCCGAGGTCAACGGTGCGCGCCGCTGGATCGGCTATGGCTTCGCGCAGTTCCAGCCGTCCGAGTTCCTGAAGCCGGTCTTCATCGTCACCGTCGCCTGGCTCCTGTCGCTGCGCGCGAAGGATCCCGAACTGCCGACCGTGCTGATCACCGGTGGGCTGACCGGCACGATCGCGGTGATGCTGATGCTGCAGCCCGATTTCGGCCAGACGATCATCTACTGCACCGTGTGGATGGCGTTGCTGATGATCGCGGGAACGCCGATGCGCGTGATGGCGGGCCTGGTCGGCTGTGTGCCGGTCGGGCTGGTGGCCGCCTATATGTTCTACGGCACGGCGCGGTCGCGGATCGACGCGTTCCTGTTCCCGGGTATCGAGGGCGAGGGCGCGTCGGATCATTTCCAGACCAATGCCGCGCACAACACGCTGACCGCGGGCGGCTGGACCGGCACGGGGCCCGGCGGCGGCATCGCCAAGTTCGGACTGCCCGAGGCGCATACCGATTACATCTTCTCGGTGATCGGCGAGGAGTTCGGGCTGATCGCCTGTTCGGTGATCGCGGTGATCTTCCTTGCGATCGTCGTGCGCGTGTTCGTCAAGCTGCTGGACGAACAGGATGAATTCAAGCTTCTGGCCTCGGCCGGGCTGGCGACGCAGTTCGGCGCTCAGGCGCTGGTCAGCATGGCGGTGAACACCGGGCTCGCACCGTCCAAAGGCATGACGCTGCCGTTCATCAGCTATGGCGGGTCGTCGATGATCGCCTTGTCGGTCGGCATGGGGTTGCTGCTGGCGTTTACCCGGCGCAATCCGTTTCTCACGCGGAGCCCCTATGTCGTCCGCTGGAGTGGTGAATGACTGTGAATCAACGTCCCCGGCATTTCGTGCTCGCGGCAGGCGGGACCGGCGGACACATGGTGCCCGCGGCGGCGCTGGCCGCTGAGCTGACGAGGCGCGGCCACCGCGTCGCACTGGTGAGCGACGAGCGCGGCGTGCGCTTCCCCGGATTGTTCGAGGGAATTCAGACGCATGTCCTTCCCGCCGGGCGCTTCACCGGCGGACCGCTGGGCTGGGCCAAGGCGACGCGATCGATGTGGCGCGGGCGGATGATGGCACGCGAACTCTATCGCACGTTCAAGCCGGCGGCGGTGATCGGCTTTGGCGGCTATCCCGCGCTGCCCGCGCTGCTGGCGGCGTTCGCGAATCGGATCCCGACTGCGGTGCACGAGCAGAATGCGGTGCTGGGGCGGGTGAACCGGCTCGTGGCACGCCGCGTCGACGCGATCGCGACCTCGTCCGAACCGACCGAACGGCTCGCGTCCGGGCTCCTCGCCAAGACGCATCTCGTCGGCAATCCGGTGCGCGAGGCGGTGCTCGCATTGCGCGCCAGACCCTATCCGCTGCTCGAGGAGGATGGCATCTTCCGTGTGCTGGTGACCGGCGGTAGCCAGGGCGCGAGCATCCTGTCTCAGGTCGTTCCGGATGGGCTCGCGATGCTGCCGGTGACGTTCCGGCGGCGTCTGCAGGTCACGCATCAGGCGCGGATCGAGGATATTGACGCCGTGCGCGCGCAATATGCCGAGCATCACATCCCGGCCGAACTCGCCACCTATCTGCCCGACATGCCCGAACAGCTCGCCTGGGCGCATCTGGTGATCGCGCGCGCGGGCGCCTCGACGATCGCGGAGCTGACCGCGGCGGGGCGGCCGGCGATCCTGGTGCCGCTGCCGGGCGCGACCGACGATCACCAGACGGTCAACGCCCGCGAGATCACCCGTGCCGGCGGCGCACGGACGATCCGGCAGGGCGACTTCACTGCGGTCGAACTCGCCAAGCAGATGCAGAAGCTCGGGCTTGACCCCGCCGCGTTGCAGAATGCCGCAGGACGCGCGCGCAGTTGCGGCCGCCCCAATGCCGCGAGCGATCTGGCCGATCTGGTCGAAAGCCTCGATGCGCCGGTATCGCGACTGCCGGTCGGGCGCCCATCCAAGCCAAAGGTACAATTTGCATGAAGGGTGTAGCGACCGATATCGGCACGATCCATTTCGTCGGCATCGGCGGGATCGGCATGTCGGGCATCGCCGAGGTGATGAAGAATCTCGGTTACCGCGTGCAGGGGTCCGACGTGGCCGAGGGCTATGTCGTGCAGGGCCTGCGCGACAAGGGCATTCCGGTCGCGATCGGCCATGCCGCGGAGAATATCGGTGACGCGGCAGTCGTGGTCGTCTCGACCGCAATCGTTCGGTCGAACCCCGAGGTCGAGGCGGCGCTCAATGCGCGCGTGCCCGTGGTGCGGCGCGCAGAGATGCTGGCCGAACTGATGCGGCTGAAGTCGACCGTCGCGGTTGCCGGCACCCACGGCAAGACGACGACGACGTCGATGGTCGCCGCGCTGCTCGATGCGGGCGGGGTCGACCCGACCGTGATCAATGGCGGCATCATCAACAGCTACGGATCGAACGCGCGACTGGGTGCGAGCGACTGGATGGTGGTCGAGGCGGACGAGAGCGACGGCAGCTTCCTGCGGCTCGACGGGACGATCGCGGTCGTCACCAACATCGATCCCGAGCATCTCGATCATTACGGATCGTTCGACGCGGTGAAGGATGCGTTCGTCGAGTTCGTCGAGAACGTGCCCTTCTATGGCGCGGCCTTGTTGTGCCTCGATCATCCCGAGGTGCAGGGGATCCTGCCGCGCGTGCGCGATCGGCGGATCGTGACCTACGGCTTCTCGGCGCAGGCGGATGTCCGCGGCGTCGAGGTGACGCCGATCCCGGGCGGCAACCGCTTCGATTGCGTGGTGCGGACGCGCGACGGCGCGACGCGGACGATCCACGGCATTGAGATGCCGATGCCAGGCCGGCACAACGTCCAGAACGCGCTGGCCGCGATCGGCGTCGCGCTGGAGCTGGGGATCGAGGATGCGACGATCCAGCAGGGCTTTGCCAAGTTCGGCGGCGTGAAGCGGCGCTTCACCAAGGTGGGCGAGGTTCCGGTCGAGGGTGGCGGTGTCGCGATCATCGACGATTACGGGCATCATCCGGTCGAGATCCGCGCGGTGCTGGCCGCCGCGCGCGAGGGGGCGAAGGGGCGCGTGATCGCGGTGGTGCAGCCGCATCGCTATTCACGGCTCGGCAATCTGATGGAGGATTTCCAGACCGCGTTCAACGACGCGGACCGGGTGCTGGTGACGCCGGTCTATGCGGCGGGTGAGGCGCCGGTCGAGGGTGTCGATGCGGCGGCTTTGGTCGAGGGATTGAAGCGGCGCGGCCACCGGTTTGCGGGCGTGGTCGCGGATGCGAATGCACTGGCGGCCGAGCTGGCGGCGACGATCGAGGCGGATGACATGGTCGTCTGCCTCGGCGCGGGCGACATCACGAAATGGGCGGCCGGGCTGGCCGATGCGATCGCGGTCGAGCGTTCGAAGGTGCCGGCGTGAACGCTGCGACACCTTGCGTCCCCGCGAATGCGGCGACCCAGACTGGGTTCCCGCCTTCGCGGGAGACCATCAGGGGGAGCGTCGAGGCCGGTGGGTCACTTGCGGACTTCATCTGGTTTCGTACCGGCGGGCCTGCCGAATGGCTTGTGCGGCCGGCAGATGTCGAGGATCTGGCCGGGTTGTTGAAGACCCTCGATCCGTCGACGCCGGTCCTGCCGGTGGGCGTCGGTTCCAACCTGATCGTCCGCGACGGGGGTGTGCCGGGGGTCGTGGTGCGGCTGCCCAAGGCAATGGCGAAGGTGTCGGTTGAGGACGGTCGCGTTCGCGCAGGGGCGGGGGCTATGGGGATTACCGTCGCCAGCGCGGCACGCGATGCGGGGATCGCCGGGCTTGAGTTTCTGCGCGGGATCCCGGGGACGGTGGGCGGCGCGGTGCGGATGAACGCGGGTGCCTATGGGCGCGACGTCAGCGATATCCTGATCGAGGCGACCGTCGTCACGCGCGACGGCGCGGTCGAGACATGGCCCGCGGCGCGGTTCGGTTATGTGTACCGGCATTCGGACCTGCCCGCGGGCGCGGTCGTGGTCGAGGCGGTGTTTTCGGGCACGCCCGGCGAACCGGCTGTCATCGGGGCTGAGATGGACCGGATCGCCGCGGAGCGCGAGGCGTCGCAGCCGTTGCGGTCGCGCACCGGCGGATCGACGTTCAAGAATCCCGAGGGGCACAAGGCCTGGGCGCTGATCGACGCGGCCGGGTGCCGAGGGCTGACGCGCGGCGACGCGCAGGTCAGCGAGAAGCATTGCAATTTCCTGCTGAACCTCGGGTCCGCGTCGAGCGCGGAGATCGAGGCGCTGGGCGAAGAGGTACGGACCAAGGTGAAGGCGCATTCTGGAGTGACGTTGGAATGGGAAATCCAGCGGGTCGGGGTGGCGAAATGAGCGGCGCTCTTCACATCGCCGTGCTGATGGGCGGCTGGTCGGCGGAGCGTGAGGTCTCGCTGCTGTCGGGCAATGGCTGCGCCGATGCGCTCGAATCGCTCGGTCACCGCGTCACGCGGATCGACATGGGGCGCGACGTCGCCGCCCGGCTCGCGGAAGCCAGGCCCGATCTCGTGTTCAACGCGCTGCACGGGACGCCCGGCGAGGATGGCTCGGTGCAGGGGCTGCTCGACCTGATGGGGTTGCGCTATACGCATTCGGGGCTTGCGACCTCGGTGATCGCGATCGACAAGGTGCTGACCAAGCTGCTGCTCGTCCCGGCGGGTGTGCCGATGCCGGGCGGACGGATCGTCCGGTCGGTCGACCTGTTCGAGGGGGATCCGATGGCACGCCCCTATGTGCTCAAGCCCGTCAACGAGGGGTCGTCGGTCGGCGTGGCGATCGTCACCGACAGCGGCAATTACGGCAATCCGATCGCGCGCGACGCGGTCGGGCCATGGATCGACTTCGACGAGTTGCTCGCCGAGCCGTATATCCGCGGGCGCGAGCTGACGACCGCGGTGCTGGGCGGTCGCGCGCTCGGCGTCACCGAACTCAAGCCCAAAAGCGGCTGGTATGATTACGACGCGAAATATACCGACGGGATGACCGAGCATGTCTGCCCGGCGGACATTCCCGACGAGATCGCCGACGCCTGCAAGAGCCTTGCGCTCGAGGCGCACCGGCTGCTCGGCTGCAACGGCGCTTCGCGCTCGGATTTCCGCTGGGACGACGAGCGCGGGGTCGACGGGCTGTTCCTGCTCGAGGTCAACACGCAGCCGGGCATGACCCCGCTCAGCCTCGTTCCCGAACAGGCGCGGCATATCGGCATGAGCTATGCCGAGCTCGTCCAGGCGATCGTCGACGAGGCGCTGTCGGATCATCCGCTCGCGCCGGGCGGGGCGCCATGAGCCGGACGATCAAGCGCGGCCCGCCACCCAAGCGGCCCGCCCCGCGGCGCAAGGTCGCGGTCAAGAAGGTGTCGGTGCTCGATCGGCTGGTCGGGATGCTCCCGGTCAGCGAGGACACGCTGAAGAAGATCGCGACCTGGTCGATCCTCGGCGCGGGCGGCGCGGTCGTGATCGCGGCGGCGACCTGGATCGGCATCCCCGGCATGATCGGCGGCGCGATGGCCGAAGGCGCCGGGCGCGCAGGGTTCAAGGTCGACCAGATCGAGGTCACCGGGCTGAAGCGGATGGACCGTATGTCGGTCTATGCGGTCGCGCTCGATCAGCAGAGCCGCGCGATGCCGCTCGTCGATCTCGAGGCGGTGCGCCAGAAATTGCTGCGCTATGGCTGGATCGCGGACGCACACGTCTCGCGGCGGCTGCCCGATACTTTGCTGGTCGACATCGTCGAGCGCACGCCCGCGGCGGTGTGGCAGGACAATGGCAATCTGACTCTGATCGACGCGTCGGGCGTGCTGCTCGAACCGGTGCAGCCCGACGCGATCCCGAACCTGCCGCTGGTGATCGGACCCGGCGCGGACCGGCAGGAAGCGTCCTACCAGGCGCTGCTCGCCGCCGCCCCCGCGCTCAAGCCGCGGGTGAAGGCGGCGACCTGGGTCGGCAACCGGCGCTGGGACCTGACCTTCGAGAGCGGCGAGACGCTGGCATTGCCCGAGGACGGGGCGCCGCGTGCGCTGGTGAAATTTGCCGAGCTCGATGGCGCACGGCCGCTGCTCGGCCGTGGCTGGATCCGCTTCGACATGCGCGACCCGACCAAGCTGGTCGCGCGCAAGCCGGGTGCGAGCCTGGCGCACAGCGTCGACGTGCCCGCGCCGGTATCCAGCGAGCCACAGACGACTATACCGTCGCAGACGGCGGACGCGAACGTAACGGGCGGGGAGGGATGACATGGCGAAGGTGGCACCGGAAGGGCTGATCACGGCGCTCGATATCGGGTCGTCGAAGGTTTCGGCGATGATCGCGCAAAAGGGGGACGGCGGCGAGCTGATCGTGCTGGGCACCGGCCAGCGCGAGAGCCGCGGCGTCAAGCGCGGCTATATCGCCGACATGGCGACGACCGAGGCGGCGGTACGCGAAGCGGTCGAGCAGGCCGAACGGATCGCCGGGATCAACATCGAGAATGTCTGGGTCGGCTTCTCGGCCGGCGGACTGGTGTCCGACGTCGCCGAGGTCGAGTTCGAACTGGGCGGCCACCGCGTCGAGCAGCAGGATATCGACGCGCTGCTCGCCGCAGGGCGTAACTCGATCGATCCGCAGGGCCGGATGGTGCTGCACGCGCAGCCTGCGCTCTACACGCTCGACGGGCTGACGGGCGTAAAGACGCCGCTCGGGCTGCATGCCGACCGGCTTGGCGTGCATATCCATGTCGTGGCCGCAGACGGTTCGCCGGTGCGCAATCTCGATCTGTGCGTGCGTTCGGCGCATCTCGAAGTGAAGTCGATCATCGCCTCGCCGGTCGCGACGGGGCTTGCGTGCCTCAGCGACGAGGAGCGCGAGCTGGGTGTCGCATTGGTCGAGATGGGGGCGGGGATCACCAACGTGTCGCTGTTCGCGGGCGGCATGCTCGTCGGGCTGACCTCGATCCCGATCGGCGCGCAGGACATCACCGACGACATCGCCAGCGCGTTCGGCACGCGGCGGCAGAATGCCGAGCGGATGAAGTGCTTCCACGGATCCGCCAATGCCTCCCCGCGCGACAATCACGACATGATACCGGTCATGCCGATCTCGGCCGAGGACGGCGCGGGCGAGGGCGCGCAGATCACCAAGGCGCAGCTGATCAGCGTCATCCGCCAGCGGCTCGAACATCAGATGGGCGAGGTGCGCAATGCGCTGAGCACGCTCAAGTTCGAGGGGCCGGTGGGGCGCCAGGTCGTGCTGACAGGCGGCGGCGCGGAGCTGAAGGGCATTGCCGATTATGCGCAACAGGCGCTCGGGCGGTCGGTCCGGATCGGCCGACCGCGCGGATTGACCGCTCTGCCCGAGGCGCATGGCGGACCGGCATTTGCAACGCTAGCGGGGTTGGCTTTCTATGCGGCGACCGATCCGATCGACCTGCGCGGTATTGCACCGCAGCGGACGATCGTTCACCGGCCGAAGGGAATCGGCATGGTCCGCAAGTTGATTCAGGCGGCACGCGCGAATTATTGAGAGTTTCGAAACGGCTGACGCTATTTCGGCTGGAACAGCCGGTAGCGTTGGTGCACACAGGTTAATCAGGGGCCCGGCCGTAGCGTATCACCGGGATGGGCGGAGAAGCAGGCGATGAGCATCGAATTTCTGAGTCCCGAAGTGGACGAGCTGGCCCCCCGCATCGCGGTGATCGGGGTCGGTGGCGCGGGCGGTAACGCGATCGCGAACATGATGAGGGCCGACGTCCAGGGCGTCGACTTCCTCGTCGCCAATACCGACGCGCAGGCGCTCAAGCAGTCGACCGCGCCGCAGCGGATCCAGCTGGGCACCAAGATCACGCAGGGCCTCGGTGCCGGCAGCCGTCCCGAGATCGGCCGCGCGGCCGCCGAGGAGACGATCGACCAGCTCGCCAAGATGCTCGAAGGCGCGCACATGTGCTTCATCACCGCCGGCATGGGCGGCGGCACCGGCACGGGTGCCGCCCCGGTCATCGCCAAGGCGGCGCGCGACATGGGCATCCTGACCGTCGGCGTGGTCACCAAGCCGTTCGCGTTCGAGGGCAATCGCCGCGCCAAGTCGGCGGATGGCGGCATCGAGGAACTGCAGAAGTACGTCGATACGCTGATCGTCATTCCGAACCAGAATCTGTTCCTGATCGCCAACGCGAACACGACCTTCAAGGAAGCGTTCTCGATGGCGGACGAGGTGCTGCAGCAGGGCGTCCGCAGCATCACCGACCTGATGGTCATGCCAGGCCTCATCAACCTCGACTTTGCAGACGTCCGTTCGGTGATGCAGGAAATGGGCAAGGCGATGATGGGCACCGGCGAGGCGAGCGGCGACAACCGAGCGCTCGAGGCTGCGCAGAAGGCGATCTCGAACCCGCTGCTCGACGGCGTCAGCATGCAGGGTGCCAAGGGCGTGATCATCTCGATCACCGGCGGCGACGACATGCGCCTGCTCGAAGTCGATGAAGCCGCGAATCACATCCGCGACCTGGTCGATCCCGATGCCAACATCATCTGGGGTTCGGCGTTCAACCAGGAGCTTGAGGGCAAGATCCGCGTCTCGGTCGTCGCGACCGGGATCGATGCGGACGCCAAGCCCGCCGTCGCGCCCGAGCCGACGCGCTCGTTCAGCTTCGGTATGGGCCGCAAGAACGACGAATCGACGTCGTTCCGTCCGAGCGAGCCCGCGGCACCGACCGGCACGACTGGCACGGGCGACGAGCCGCTCGACCTGTCGAGCGCGGACGCGGTACAGTCCGGCGCCACCGACGAGGAACTCGTCCTGGGCCAGGACAAGATGGTCCCCGCCGCACCGGCCGCACCGCAGTCCTATGCCCCCGCGCCGACCCAGGCTGCGCCTGCACCCGCCCCGGTGCAGCCGCCGGTCCAGGCTCAGCCTGCGCCGCAGCCGACCGCGCGTACGCCCCAGGCGCCTGCCTATCAGGCTCCGCCGCGCTCCTACGCGGACGATCGTTATGCCGCTCCCACGCCCGCGGCCCCGGCGCCGATGCCGGCTGCGGACGAGGGTGGTGCACGCCGTCGCTGGCTCGCTCCGGGTGCGGAAGCTGCGCCCGAAGCCGCCACACCGGCGACGCCGCGCGTCAAGCTCGGCGGGACGCTGTTCGAGCGCATGTCGAATGCGGCGCGCGGTGCGGCCAAGGAAGACGGCGAGGCGGCCCCGACCGATCCGCTCGACATTCCGCGCTTCCTGCACCGCCAGAACAACCAGTAACGGCCTGCACAAAGGGGCGCGCCGGTTCGTCGCCGGCGCGCCCCGTCCTGGCGCGTAGCGCGCTGCTACATGTTGCCCGTTCCCGCGCGCTCGGGTCTAGCTACGGGCACCCATGATCTTCCCGACCCATCATCTCCTGACCGCCGCGCTCGCGCTGGTCCTGGTCACCGCACCGAGCGGCGCGCGAGCGCAGGAAGTCGTCCAGCCCCTGCCCGGAACGACCGACGCGGATCGCCTCGGCGACACGATGCGGCAGCTCGCGTCAAACCCCCGCAACGTCGATGCGCTGGTACGCGCGGGGGATCTGTCGATCGGGCTCGGTGATCTGAGCGGTGCCGCGGCACTGTTCGCGCGAGCCGAGAAGGTCGATCCGCGCAACGGCCGGGTGAAGGCCGGCATGGCCTCGATCCTGGTCCGCTCCGAGCGACCGGGCGAGGCGCTGCGCTATTTCGCGCAGGCCGAGGCGTTCGGGCTCCAGCCGCGCTATTATGCCGCGGATCGCGGGCTGGCCTATGACCTGATCGGCGAACAGGACCGGGCGCAGCGCGACTATCGTGTCGCGTTGCGCGATGCCCCCGATGACGAAACCGTCCGGCGTTACGCCCTGTCGCTCGGCATATCCGGCAAGCGTGATCTGGCACTGCAGCAGCTCGACCCGCTGGTCCTCAAGAAGGACCGCGGGGCGTGGCGTGCGCGTGCGTTCATCCTGGCGATGAACAATGACGTGCGCGGCGCAGAGACGATCGTCACGACGATGATGCCCGGGGCTGCGGCGCGCGGTCTGCAGCCCTTTTTTCAGCGTCTGCCATTGCTTGCGCCCGCAGACCGCGCCTTTGCGGTGCATTTCGGCGAAGTGCATGCGACTCCGCAGCGGATCGCCGATGCGCGGATGACGCCGGTCCTGCCGCAACTGGGTGCCGATCCGACCGCGCCGGTAATGCTCGCGGCGGCCGAGCCGCAGCCCGCACCCCAGCCGACGGGCCGTGCCAAGGCGGCCGCCGATCGATCGGCTACCCGCCGCGACAAGCCCGCACGGCCGGGTCGCGTCGAAGTCGCCGCTGTGACGCCGACGCCGACCCCTGCGCCGACTCCGGCCCCAACGCCTTCGCCCGTCCGCCCGGCGGCAACCGTGCAGGCGTCCGCACCGATGGTCATGGTCCAGCCGCTGCCGAAACCACCGGTGGTGCTGGCATCGGCGCAGCCGGTCCAGCGGCCGACCGGTCCTGCGGCCGCCACGACTCTCGCGCCGTCCGCGCCGACATCGACCTTCGTCCAGCCCCTGCCGTCCCGGACGACGTCGGTCGCGGCGGTGGACGCGAACCGTGCGTCGCAAGCAGGCGTGGCGGCGTCTGCGCCGACCCGCGCGCCCGATACGTCCGGTGCGCTGCCCTCTGCGATCGTCGCGCAGATGGCAGCGTTGCCGACCGCTCCGGCCACGACCGCCGGAACGACGCCGCCGGTGATGCCGCGAACCACGACGGCCCCGGTATCGACGGCTGTCCCGACCACGCCAGCGGCATCGGGTGTCGTCGCTACGACCGTTCCGACCACGACACCCGCCGCTGTGCCCGGCATCGCGTCGACCCCGACGCAGGTCGCGGTCGCCGCCACGCCTGCTCCGACCGGGCGGACCATCCCCGTCAGCGAGGATTCGATCCTTGCACGAATCATTGCCGGGCTGTCGATCCCGGCATCCGAACTCGGTGTCGCGCCGATAGCTCGGGCTGCACCCGTGGTGCCGGCAACGGCCTCCGGGGCCGGCGCGGGCGACGACGCCGGCGCACGTGCGCTTGCAGACGCCAAGGCCAAGGCGGAGCGCGATACCGCCGCCCAGGAGGCGGCGCTGGCTGCGACCCGGCTCGCGGATGCGAAGGCGGCACGCGCGAAGCTGGCGGCGGACAAGAAGATCGCCGACCGCAAGGCGATTGCCGACAAGAAGCTCGCCGCCGAGAAGAAGGCCGCCGCCGAGAAGAAGGCGATCGCTGACAAGGCAGCGGCAGAAGAAAAGCGGATCGCGCGCGCCAACCCCGAACGCATCTGGGTCCAGGTGTCGACCGGCGCGACCGAGGGTGACCTGCCCAAGGCGTGGAAGGGTGTGAAGGCGAAGGCGCCGACCGTCGTCGGAACGCGTGGCGGCTGGACGGCGCCCTGGGGCGCGACGAACCGCGTGCTGGCAGGGCCGTTCAAGACCGCCGCGGAGGCGCGGACCTTCGTCAATGCGCTCGCCAAGGAGGGCGTCTCGACCTTCTCCTTCACCAGCGATGCCGGTCAGGTCGTCACGAAGTTGCCCGCCAAGTGAGCGCGCGTGCGCCCTGGGCTTCGGACCCGGCGCGGAGCAGAGGCCGGCTTCACGAGGAACAGAACGGGACCGTCCGCGGCCCGCGCGACGCATTCCAGCGTGACCGTGACCGGATCATCCACTCGATCAGCTTCCGCCGGCTGCGCCACAAAACACAGGTCTTCATGGCGCCCGACGGCGATCATTTCCGCGTCAGGCTGACCCATAGTCTCGAAGTCGCGCAGATCGGCCGTGCAGTCGCCCGCACGCTCGCATTGAATGAGGATCTGACCGAGGCGCTGTGCCTGGCGCATGACATCGGCCATCCGCCCTTCGGACATGCCGGCGAGGATGCGCTGAAGATCGCGCTGACCGGGCAGGGCGGGTTCGACCATAATGGCCACACGCTGCGGACGCTCACCGAGATCGAGCGCCCCTATCCACGATGGAACGGGCTGAACCTGACCTGGGAAACGCTCGAAGGGCTGGCCAAGCATAATGGTCCGGTCCGCCATCCCGGCTGGGCGCTGCGCGTGGCGGACTCGGCGTTCGATCTCGCGCTGACGAGTTTTTCGTCGCTCGAGGCGCAGGTCGCGGCGATCGCCGACGACATCGCCTATGACAATCATGACATTGACGACGGTCTGCGCGCAGGTTTGCTGACGCTCGATCAGTTGATGGCGGTCCCGCTGATCGCGCGCGGCTGGGACGATACCTGTGCGCGCTTCCCCGATGTCGAGCCGAAGCGGCTGATGGGGGAACTCGTCCGTTCGCAGATCGGCACGATGGCCAACGACCTGATCGCCGAAACGCGTCGCCGGATCGCGGCGAGCGGTGTCACCAGCGTCGAGGACGTGCGCGACGCGGGCGAATGCCTTGTCGGGTTTTCCGATGCGATGCGTGAGGAAGAGCGCGATCTGAAGCGGTTCATGTACGCGAACCTGTATCATCATCCTCGCCAGATCGCCGCGGCGGATGCCGCACATGGGATCGTGACCGGACTGTTCGCGATCTATCGCAACGATCCCGGCACGATCCCCGAGGAATGGCGCGACCGCCTGCCCGAGGCGGATCCGGATCGCAGCCGGCACATCGCCGACTTCATCGCCGGCATGACCGATCGCTATGCCATCTCGCGCTACCGCGAGCTGGTCGGGCCGATCGATCTGCCCGAGGGGTTCTGAAGCCCGGCCGATTTCGCGGGATCAATGTCCACGCGAAATCGGCTGAGCCGCCAGTGTCTTAGCGTGCGACGGCGGCGATACCGCCGGCCGCGCCCGATGCTTCGGTCGTCGCGAAGGCGACCGGCACGCCGCCCGCCGTACCCGACACGCGGTCGCCGCGCACGATCAGGTGAAACGCCTGGCCCGACGGGAATCGGCGGCCGTTGATGATCTGGCGGCCGTTCTCGACGCTGCTGGTGTAGACATAGGTGCTGCCTTCATACTCGAAGGACTGCTTGGCTTCCTTGGCCATGCCGATCGTCGAGGTGAGGGCGGCCGCCGCGGCGGCGAGGACGTATACGGTCTTGCGCATGATATGTGCTCCGCAGTGAAAGATCGTACCGGGCGCAATCGGGTGGTCACCCAGCTTTGATGCCCTGAAGATATTGCGGTGCAGCATAAGCAGCAATTGCAAAGGAGTCCGTCGCACTTGCACGGCGTGCACGGCAACCCTTGGCGCCGCGATTGGCATAATCCTGCGACACTCCCGGCCTAGGGCCAGACCGCAGGAGATGACGGATGACCCAGGCGAGCATCGCATTGAACCGGTTCGGAATTGGTGCCCGACCCGACGACGCGGTCGGTAACGGCAGGGACTGGCTATCGGCGCAGATGCCGGCGTTTGCGATCCGCCCGCCGGCGATTGCCGCCGCCCCCGACAGCGCGCGCGTTGCAACCGATCTCGCGAGCTATCAGCAAGCGCAACGTGCGGCTCGCGCGGCCGCACCACCGCCGGATGCCATGCGCACCGCGCCGGCGACACCGCCGGTGCGCAGCGACGCGGTGCGGGCCGCACGACAGGCGATGGGGAAGCAGGCACGGGACGATTACGGCGCTGCGGTTGCCGCGCGCGCGATCGCTGCGCTCACCACGCAGACTCCGTTCGTCGAGCGGCTCGTGCATTTCTGGGCGAATCACTTTGCGGTGTCGGCCGACCGGGTGACGGTGGTCGGGCTGGCGGGGACGCTCGAGTTCGAGGCGATCCGGCCGCACGTGCTGGGCCGGTTCGGCGACATGCTGGCGGCGGTCGAACGGCACCCGGCGATGCTGCTCTATCTCGACCAGGCGGTGTCGGTCGGCCCGAACAGCGCGCTCGGCATGCGGGTCGCGGCGCGGGGCGGGCGCAAGGTCGGGCTGAACGAGAACCTCGCGCGTGAGATCCTCGAGCTGCACACACTGGGCGTGCGCACCGGCTATGGTCAGGACGACGTCACCGAGCTTGCGCGTGCGATGACGGGGTGGACGGTGGCGGGCCTGGGACGTGGCGGCGGGCGGGATCAGGGCCCGGCGGGGCGGTTCCGGTTCGCGGCGGCGGTCCACGAACCCGGTGTGCGGACCGTGCTGGGGAAACATTATGCCGAGGATGGCGAGGATCAGGCGGGGGCTGTCTTGCGCGACCTCGCGGTGAACCCGGCGACCGCGACGCATGTCGCGACCAAGCTCGCCCGGCACTTCGCCGGTGACGTGCCGCCGCCGGCGATGGTCGCGCGCTTGCGGGCCGTCTTCCTCGAGACGGGCGGCGACCTGCCGAGCGTGTACCGCGCGCTGATCGCGTCGCCCGAGGCCTGGATCGAGACGCCGGTGAAATTCAAGACGCCCTGGGAATGGTCGATCGCGGCGATGCGCGCGCTGGGCATGACCAATGTCCAGCCGGGCGCGATCGCCGGCCTGCTGACGCAGCTTGGCCAGCCGGTGTGGAAGCCCGGACAGCCGGCCGGCTATGACGATATCGCCGCGAGCTGGGCGGGGCCCGATGCGGTGATGCGCCGGGTCGAGGCGGCGGAGCGGTTCGCCTCGCGCGCGGGCGGGGCGATCGATGCCCGCAGACTGGCGGCGACGCTGTTCCCCGGATCGGTGAGCGCCGCCACGACCGCGGCGCTGGCGCGCGCCGAAAGCCCCGGGCAGGCGCTCGCGCTGCTGCTCGTCGCACCCGAATCGATGCGGAGATAAGCCATGCTCGACCGTCGTCACGTCATCACCTCCGCCATGCTCGGCGGCCTCGCCGGCTCCTTTGCACCGCGCATGGCCTTTGCCCGCGCCGCCACCGCCAAGCGGTTCGTTTTCATCATCCAGCGTGGCGCGGCCGACGGGCTGGGGACGATCGGTGCGGTCGGCGACCCGGCCTTCGCGGGCGTCCGCGGCGATCTCGCCGCCGACTTCGCGTCGGGCGCCAGGCTCGACGGGTTGTTCGCATTGCATCCCGCGCTCGCGACGACCGCGGGCCTCTATGCGCGCAAGGAGGCGGTGTTCGCGCATGCGATCGCGTCCCCCTATCGCGATCGATCGCACTTCGATGGGCAGAATGTCCTCGAGACGGGCGGCGCCACCGCCTATCAGGTCAAGGACGGGTGGCTCAATCGCTTGCTCGACCTGCTGCCCGCCGATTCGGCGCGCGGCATCGCGGTCGCCGCGACCGTGCCTATGGCGCTGCGCGGCCGGCGGGAGGTCGCCTCCTATGCGCCGTCCAACCTGCCCGATGCGTCCGACGACCTGCTCCAGCGTGTCGCGATGCTGTATCAGGGCGACGCGCAGCTTCATGGCCTGTGGAGCGAGGCGATGGCGACACGGACGCTGACCAGCGACCTCGCCGCGGCGAACGGCCAGAATGCGGCGGCGACGGGTACGCTCGCCGCGCGCCTGATCGCGCCGGCGAACGGCGCCCGCATCGCGATGATCGAGACCGGCGGCTGGGACACGCATGCCGGCCAGCGCGGACGGCTCGCCGCACAGCTGAAGGGCCTCGATGCGATGATCGGCGCGTTGCAGACGGGGCTCGGGCCGCTCTGGGCGGAGACGATGGTCCTTGTCGCGACCGAGTTCGGGCGGACCGTCGCGGTCAACGGGACCGGCGGCACCGATCACGGGACGGGCGCGTCGGCGATGGTGCTGGGCGGCGGGGTCGCGGGCGGGCGCGTGATCGCCGACTGGCCGGGGCTGGGGGCAGGGGCGCTTTACGACGGGCGCGACCTCAGACCGACCATGGCGCTCGACGCGTTCATCGGCGGTGCGGTCGCCGCGCATTTCGGCGTCGAGCCCGGCCGCGCGATGGCGACGCTGTTCCCGGCCAGCGCCCGGACCCTGGCGATCGAGGGGTTGGTCCGCACCTGACCGGGCCGGTGCGGGATGAATTGAGCCCGGCCCTGCTTTGGGCTAGAGCCCCCGCTTCCTTACGATACCGGAATTGTCATGACGCTCTATACCCGCTTCGCCGCGCATATCGATGCGGCGCTCGACACGCTGACCGAGGCGGGATTGTTGCCGGCCGGGCTCGACCGCAAGAACGTGACGGTCGAGCCGCCGCGCGATGCAAGCCACGGCGATCTCGCGACCAACGCGGCGATGGTGCTGGCCAAGCCCGCCAAAACGAACCCGCGCGTGCTGGCGGATGCGCTGGTCGTCGAACTCGGCAAGATCGAGTCCGTCGACAGCGCGAGCGTGGCGGGACCGGGCTTCATCAACATGAAGCTGACCGACGATGCCTGGCGCGGCGAGCTGGCCGCGGTGCCGGTCGCGGGGGCCGATTACGGGCGCTCGACGCTGGGCGACGGGATCACCGTCAACATCGAATATGTGTCGGCGAACCCGACCGGACCGATGCACATGGGGCATTGCCGGGGCGCAGTGGTCGGCGACGCGCTGGCCAGCCTGCTCGAATTTGCCGGGCACCGGGTGATCCGCGAATATTATGTCAACGATGCCGGCGGCCAGGTCGATGTGCTCGCGCGCTCGGTTCACCTGCGGTACCGCGAGGCGCTGGGCGAGACGGTGACGATCCCCGAGGGCCTGTATCCCGGCGATTACCTGGTGCCGATCGGGCAGGCGCTGGCGAGCGAATATGGCGATCGGTTCGTGGATGCGCCCGAAAGCGAGTGGCTGGCGACGTTCCGGACGCGCGCGGTCGCGGCGATGATGGTGATGATCCGCGCCGATCTCGCGCTGCTCGGGATCGAGCATGAGGTATTCTCCTCGGAGGCGGAGCTGCAGGCGCTCGGCAAGCCCGAGGCGGCGGAGGCCGAGCTGCGGTCGCGCGATCTGGTCTATGACGGCGTGCTCGAGGCGCCCAAGGGCGAGATGGCGGACGACTGGGAGCCGGTCGAGCTGCCGCTGTTCCGCTCGACGCAGTTCGGCGACGACCAGGATCGGCCGATCAAGAAGTCGAATGGGTCGTGGACCTATTTCGGTGCCGACCTCGCCTATCATTTCCAGAAGAGCCAGACCGCCGACCAGCTGATCGACATCTGGGGTGCGGATCATGGTGGCACGGTCAAGCGGATCGTCGCGGGCGTGGCCGCGCTGACCGGCGGCAAGACTCGGTTCGACGTGAAGCTGGTCCAGATGGTCCGGCTGCTGCGCAATGGCGAGCCGGTGAAGATGTCGAAGCGGTCGGGCAATTTCGTCACGCTCGCCGATGTCGTGAACGAGGTCGGCAAGGATGTCGTGCGCTTCACGATGCTGACGCGGCGGTCGGACGCGCAGATGGATTTCGACTTCGCCAAGGTGGTCGAGGCGTCGAAGGACAATCCGGTCTTCTACGTCCAATATGCGCATGCGCGGATCGCGTCGCTGCACCGGCGCGCGGACGAGGCGGGAATCGCCGCGATCGAGGCGGACCTGTCCCGGCTTGATACGGACGAGCTTGCGCTGATGAAGCTCGCCAGCCAGTTCCCGCGAATCGTCGAAACCGCCGCCACGGCGCGCGAGCCGCACCGGATCGCGTTCTATCTCTACGACTTGGCCGCAGCGTTCCATGCGCTGTGGAATGTCGGCAACGATCGGCCCGAGCGGCGCTTCCTGGTGGTCGAGGATCCCGGCGCCACGGCGGCACGGCTTTTCTTGGCGGACGCAATCGGGCAGATCATCCGCAACGGCCTTGCCATCATGGGCGTCGAGGCGGTTTCGGAGTTGAACTGATGGCCGACGAGATGAACCTGCGCGAGGAAGATCGACTGCCCTGGCTGGAGACGATCGAGTCGGACGATCGTGACGGCCCGCCGATCGCGCGTGTCGTCGCGCTGGTCGTGCTGGGGCTGGGTCTGCTCGCGGCGATCATCTTCGGGGTCTACACGCTGCAGAACCGCGTGCCGTCGGGCGACGGCCAGTTGATCGCCGCGCCGGCGACGCCGTACAAGGTCAAGCCCGACGCGGTCGGCGGCCTCAAGGTCAATGGCGAAGGCGACAGCGCGATCGCGACCAGCGCGGGCAAGGGTGCCGGCAATGGTGCGATCGACCTGACGGGGGTGCCCGAGGCGCCGGTCGCCGGACGCCGTGCGGTGGCGACGTCGACGGGGGCGGACGATCCTGCCGGCCGCAACGCGGTGGCGCAGGTGCCTGCATCGGGCGGCCGGCTGGTCGCGGCCCCGCCGCTTCAGGCGCGGCCGGCAGCGGCGGGCCCCGTCGCGAGTGGATCGCTCGTTCAGCTCGGTGCCTTTCCGAGTGCTGCGGTGGCCAATTCGGCGTGGACCAACTTCGCCAAGCGCTTCAGCTATCTCGCGCCGCTGAACAAGTTCGTCGAGCCGGTCGCACGCGGTGGCAACACGCTGTACCGGTTGCGCGTCGATGCGGGCAGCGCGAACCAGGCCGCCGATATCTGCGGACGGTTGCGTGTCGCCGGCGAAACCTGCTTCGTCGCCAGCTGATCGTCGCGCTGCGACAGGTTGAACGTGACGACGCAGGGGCGGTTCGCTAGGCGAGGCGCATGAAGCCCGTCATCTTCGGCCTGTCCGGCCCCGTGCTCACCTCGCAGGAACGCGCATTCTTTGCCGAGTGCGTACCGGCCGGATATATCCTGTTCAAACGCAACGTCGTTGACCGTGCCCAGCTGCGCGCGCTGACGGATTCGCTGCGCGCGATGGCGGGGCGCGACGACCTGGCGATCCTGATCGATCAGGAGGGCGGACGCGTCGCCCGGATGGGGCCGCCCGAATGGCCGAGTTTTCCCGCGGGACCGGTATTCGACGCGGCCTATGACCGCGCGCCGATGACCGCGATCCAGGCAGCCCGGGCGAACGCCCAGGCGCTCGGGGTGATGCTGAGCGAGGTCGGGATCACGGTCGACTGCCTGCCGCTGCTCGACGTCGCGCAACCCGACACGACCGAGGCGGTTGCCTCGCGTGCGTTCGGGTCCGATCCGATGCGCGTCGCAGCGCTCGGGCGTGCCACGCTGGAGGGGCTGGCCGCGGGCGGTGTCGTCGGGGTCGTCAAGCACATGCCCGGCCATGGCCGCGCACGCGTCGACACGCACCATCACCTGCCCACCGTCACCGCCACCGATGCCGAGCTCGAGGTCGATATCGAGCCCTTCCGCACCCTCAACCAGGCGCCGATGGGCATGACGTCGCATATCGTCTTCGACGCGTGGGACGCGGATCGCCCGGCGACGTTGTCGCCAATCGTGATCGACCGGATCATCCGCGACCGCATCGGCTTCGACGGGCTGCTGATGACCGACGACATCGACATGAAGGCGCTGTCGGGTACCGCGGGCGACAAGGCGGCGGGCGCGATCGCGGCAGGATGTGACCTGGTCCTCGACTGCTGGGCGCGCATGGACGAGATGGTCGAGATTGCCGGCCGGTTGGGCCCGATCTCCGCGGTGGCGCGCGCCCGTCTCGATCGCGCGATGGCGTCGGTGGGCCCTGCACAGGGACGGTTCGACGATCTGATCGCGACCCGGGATGCGCTGCTGGACCGGGCCATGCACGACCCGGCCGGAGACTGATCGCCTCGCGCGACGGCACGAGCGGGCTGCGACGGATGCGCGGATGCTGTACGCAGCGCGGATGGACGATGCACAGCTGACGCTGGATCTGGATGGATGGGAGGGACCGCTCGACCTGCTGCTGTCGCTCGCGCGGGCGCAGCGGGTCGATCTGCGGACGATCTCGATCCTGTCGCTGGTCGAGCAATATCTCGCCTATGTCGATGATGCGCACACGCTCAAACTCGAACTCGCCGCGGATTATCTCGTGATGGCGGCGTGGCTGGCCTATCTGAAGTCGGCATTGCTGTTGCCCCGAGACCCGTCGGTCGAGCCCGATCCGGATGACCTAGCACGGCGTCTCCAGCACCGGCTCGAGCGGCTCGATGCGATGCGCGAAGCGGGGGCGCGGTTGATGGCGTGCGACAGGACGGGGCGCGACGTCTTCGTACGCGGCGCACCCGAGGGGCTGCGGACGATCCGCAAGGCGGTCTGGACGGCGGAAATCTTCGACCTGATCGCTGCATACGGGCGGGTATCGGGGCGCACCCGGCCGGTGATGCACGTGGTGGTGGACCGCGCGGTCATGACGCTGGAGGCGGCGCTCGAGCGCGTGTCGATGATGGTCGGCGAGCGGCTCGACTGGGGCAGGATCGAGACGTTCCTGCCTGCATCCGCGGTCGCGCCCGGCGCGGAGCGGTTTCGTCGCTCGGCTCTCGCATCGAGCTTCGTCGCGGCTCTCGAACTGGCGCGGCAGGGGCGCGTCGAGCTGCGGCAGGCGGCGCCCTTTGCCCCGCTCTATCTGCGCGCCACGCAGGCATGACGCGGCCCGATGCGCTCGTCCGCGCAGTCGAGGCGGTGCTGTTCGCCGCCGACGCGCCGCTGACACTTGATGCGATCCGCGCGCATGTCGGGGCGATCGCGACGGCGCGCGACGTCCGCGCCGCGATCGAGGTGCTGGTCGAGGACTATACGGCGCGCGGCTTCAATATCGTCCGGCGCGGGGATCGCTGGCAGTTCCAGACCGCGCCCGACCTCGCTCATGTGTTGCGCCGCGAATCCGAAGAGCCGCGGCGGCTGAGCCGGGCGGGGATCGAGACGCTGGCGATCATCGCCTATCACGAGCCCGTCACCCGCGCCGAGATTGAGGCGATCCGCGGCGTCCAGATCTCCAAGGGCGTGCTCGACGTGCTGATGGAGGCGGACTGGGTCCGGCCCGCGGGGCGGCGCGAGGTTCCGGGGCGACCCTTGCTCTATGCCACGACCGCCGCTTTCCTTGTGCATTTCGGGCTGAAGACCCGGCGCGACCTGCCGGGCATCGACGATCTCCGCGCTGCGGGGCTGCTCGATCCGGTCGATGTCGACGTCGAGGACCGTACAGATCGCGGCAGCCATGAAAGCACTGTGGCAAAGCGTGACGATGACGCCTAGATAGAGGCAGGTTTTCAGGAGAATTGTCATGGGCGGATTCAGCCCGATCCATCTGCTCGTTCTTGCGGTCGTCGCGATCCTCCTTCTAGGCGGCGGTCGGTTTTCCAGCCTGATGGGCGACGTTGCCAAGGGCGTTAAGAACTTCAAGAAGGGCATGGCCGAGCCCGACGACGAGACGCCGGCCAAGCCATCCGCGCGTATCGAAGCCCAGAAGACCGCCGATCCGGCCTTCGATCGCGACGGCAATCGCGTCCGTGAAGACCGCTGAGCCGCGCTTGACGTTCCCAGACTCGACGGGTCCAGATAGGCGCGCCTGAATGTTCGATATCGCTCCGTCCGAATTCCTGCTCGTGGCATTCGTCGCGCTCGTCGTGATCGGTCCGAAGGACCTCCCCAAGGCGATGCGTGTTGTTGGCTATTGGGTCGGCAAGGCGCGCGGCGTCGCGCGCCAATTCCGGTCGGGCTTCGACTCGATGGTCCGCGAGGCGGAGCTCGAGGAAATGGAAAAGCGCTGGGCGTCGGAGAATGAGCGGATCATGCGTGAGCACCCGCCGACCGACACCGCGCAGATCGTCCATTCGCCCGAACCCGACATCCATCACGATCTGCCGTCGTCCGAACCCGTGATGGTCGAGAAGCCCGTCGTGCTCCCGGCGTCCGGGTTCTCGGGTGATAAGCCGGCGCCGGCCGGGCTTGATATCGAAGCGCCGACGCCGGATCACCGGGACAGCGTCGACGCGACACCCGGGCAGGATCGGCACGAACACGCCGTGCCGGCTGCCACGCCGTCCGACGCGCGGACGGGCAAGTCCGACGTAGCGTCGTCGTGACCGACTTCCAGACTGCCGAGAGCATAGCGTCATGAGTGAGATCGACGAGAGCCGGGCCCCCTTGCTCGACCATCTTATCGAGTTGCGGCGGCGGCTGCTCTATTGCATCGCCGCGCTGGTCGTGACGTTCGCCGTGGCGATGTATTTCGCCGAGGATATCTTCGGCTTTCTCGTCCACCCGCTGCTCGCGGCGGGGCAGGACACGGTGATCTACACCGAGGTGTTCGAGGCGTTCTTCGTCCAGGTGAAGGTCGCGTTCTTCGCGGCGATGATGCTGTCCTTCCCGGTCATAGCGAACCAGCTCTGGCAGTTCGTTGCCCCCGGTCTGTACAAGAAGGAGAAGAACGCGCTCCTGCCGTTCATCCTCGCGACCCCCGTCCTGTTCCTCACAGGCGCGGCCATGGCCTATTATGTCGCGATCCCGATGGCGCTCCACTTCCTGCTGGGGTTCGACGGCGTGGTCGGCGGCGTGAAGCGCGAGGCGCTGCCGGCGATCGGCAACTACCTGTCGTTTACGATGCAGTTCCTGTTCGGCTTCGGGATCGCCTTCCTGCTGCCCGTGCTGCTGATGCTGCTCGAGCGCGCCGGGATCGTCACGCGCAAGCAGCTCGTCGGCGCGCGGCGCTACGCCATCGTTGCGGCGTTTGCGATTGCTGCGGTCCTGACGCCCCCGGATATCGGGTCGCAGCTGCTGCTCGCGATCCCGCTGACGATCCTTTACGAATTCGCGCTGATCGGCATCTGGTTCACCGAGCGCAGCCGGGCTAAGGCCAAGGCGCAGGATGAGACGTCGGACTCTACCGATATCGCCGAAACGCACTGAGCGATCGGCGCCAGATGTAAAAACGGGGCCCGGTGCAGCTGCACCGGGCCCCGTTTTCGTATCTCAAGCGCAAAGGCTTACTTGGCGTCGCTCGCGGTCTTCGCCACGGTGCGGCCGGCCGAGCTCACGTCCTTGCCGGCGCCTTCGACGGTGTTGCATGCCGACACGATGAGCGCGCTGGCCACAACGGCCAATCCAACCAACTTACGCATAATACTTCCTCCTAGAAGGGCTTGAATGCCACCGAGGGGAGAAATGTACGGGCGCGGGTTTCGTTCCGTTGGTGCAACCAGGCACGCATCTGATTTGGAATGATAAAGGCCCGGAAGCGTCACCGGGGGGGGAGGGTGATGCTTCCGGGCCTGTCACTTGGATAGCGAGAGCGGGGGGGCATAAAGTCGCTATCCGAACTATAGAACGGCGCTCGGGAAAGGTGGTTCCTGCCGTTTTCAAGTTTTTTTCGACGAGGTGTTTCGTCGTGCCTAATCGCGACCGATGACGGCAAAGGCGATCTCATAGGCGCCGACCAGCGGGTCATGATGGAGCGCCGAGCGCAACTGGCGCGAAAGGCCTTCCATTACACGGCCATAGCGCGTTGCTGCCTCGCGCAGCGCGTCGCTCTCGATCAGCGCCCGCGAGACGACGCGGAGCACTGCGCGGTCGGGCGTGGCGCCCGGCTGGATCGATACGCGAATCTGTGCCGAAGGATCGCAGGTCATCGCCAGCTCGATCGTTTCGGTCGCAAGGAACGCGACCGCCACGGCAACGTCTTGATTGACGAGGAACGGAGCGACGTCGAGTGTGATGCCAAGGCCATGCGAGCGATCGGGGGCAGTGGCGCGGATGTTGGCGGACAGCTCGCCCAGCATCGTGCGCATGTTGAGCCCGCGATTTTCCTCGAGCTCGGCGAAGTGATTGCGGTGCACGACCGCCAGCGCATCGACCCGGCGCTGGATCGACGAATAGGCCTCGGTCGCGTCGGCGCTGCGTGCACTGCGGGCGTGGAAGTTGATCAGGCTGGAGATCACCTGGAGGTTGTTCTTCACCCGGTGATGCACTTCGCGCGTCAGCTTGGTCTGTCGCACGAGCCCGGCCGCCAGGCCCGCTTCGTGCGCCGCCACGGTCCGGCTGATGACCTGGAACGTATCGCCGAGCTCGCGGATCTCCTGCGCGGGTATGGTGCGGACGGTGCCGGTATCAATGACCTCGCCCGGCGTGAACGCAGCGACCGCGGCGCGCAATTGCCGCAAGGGACGGATCAGCAGGCGGTCGACGACGAACCACCCGATCCCCGCTGCCGCCGCCCACATCAGCAGCGGCAGCAGCAGCGCGATGATCAGCGACGAGGTAATCGGTGCGCTGCGGATGCTGGTGCGCAGCGCAAGGCCCGCGACGCCAAGGTCCGTACGCATCGTCTCCAGCCGGTCGAGCGGTGCCTCGTCGTCGATCGATTCGAGGAGCAGCGCGTCCTGTCCGAGCATCAGCGCACTGTTGAATTCCAGGGTCTGGTTGGACGGCCGGCCGATCCGTTCGAGGAAGGGTTGTGGGAAATAGGCGCGTGCCGACGTCTCGCCGCCGGGGCCGGTGATCGCGAGGACCAGGCCGCGGTTCGGGACGATCGCGGCGGCAACGGGATTGCTGGTCGAATCCAGCGCGACGGCTTCGGGCAGCGCGCGCCCGCACAACACGCGGCCGGCGCGGTCGGTGATGACAAATCGCGTACCCGAGGAGGCCTGCTGCGCGAACACGCCCTGTGCGCGGGCGCAGCTCGGCGCATCGGCCGGGTCGAAGCCCAGCGCGTTCACCGCGACGCGCAACGCGGTCATGTCACCGATCAGTTCGATGGCGATCGATCGTGCGCTTTCTGCCGCAGCGACCCGCAACCGTGCACGGGCTTCCGCATCGGCGACACGCGTCGTTTGCAGGGTCGCGAAGATCGCGATCAGCGCGAGCGGCAGAAGCGCTGCGCTGAGGATCAGGAAAAGCTTGGCCCCGGTGGGGAGACGCCCGATCGCGGTGGCGATCTGCGACGGTGGACGAGCCGCTGTCGCATCGGCGTCAACGGAGCTGGTGTCGGTCGGGGTCTCTGTGGAGCCCGGGACGGCAGGTGACGGGGTGCCGGATTTGCTCACGGAACCGGTTGGCGAGGCCATGCGGCCCGCCCTCAGTCCAGCTTGCCGAGCAGCGCCAGAAACTCGTCGGGAACGGCTTCCTCGACGGTCTGCTGATAGACCGACCGCAATGCCGTTCCCATCTGCCGATCGCGGGCCGTGTCGCGCGGCTTGCCGGTGCCCTTGCCAGCGGGAGTGCCGGCGGGAGTTTCGTTCTGCGTGTCGTGGCCCAAACTCAAAATTTCCCCCTGCACGACGCACGTAAGATGATGTTTACCATAAGCCGCGGGCGGCACATGACACAGCTAGACCTGCGTCATACACTCGCGGTGATTGTCCGTGAAACCAAATAGCCTCTCGTTAGTTCCCTGTTCGAGCGAAAAATCGATATTGTCGTGGGCGTCGGGCCAAAAGGTTCCGAGGGTCTGGCAATCGGTCGGTCGCGTCATATTCTAGTATCGTCGTCCTCACCGGGCCGGCGTAACGATCAGGGAGTTACCAATACCCATGTCGCTTGGACAGCAACTCGCACCGCATCTTCCCTTTCTGCGGCGCTACGGCCGGGCCCTGACCGGCAGCCAGAGTCATGGCGACAAATATGTTCGCGCGACGCTCGAGGCGATCGTCGCGGCGCCGGATGAATTCCCGAAGGACGTCGATCCGCGTCTCGGTCTTTATCGGATGTTCCAGGCGATCTGGTCGTCGGCGAATTATGACGAGATGGGCGACGAGGGTGTCGGCGATACCGACGGCCACGCCGCAGTTGCCCGCGCACGTATGTCGCGGATGACTCCGCTGTCGCGTCAGGCGCTGCTGCTGACCGCGATGGAGGGTTTCACGCCCGAGGACGCGGCCTATCTGATCGACGTCGATGCGAACGAGGTCGAAGAGCTCGTCGCCGCAGCACTGGCGGAAATCGAAGGTCAGACCCGCGCGCGCGTCCTGATCATCGAGGACGAGCCGATCATCGCGATGGATATCGAGACGATCGTGCGCGACCTGGGTCATGACGTGACCGGTGTCGCGGTGACCCGCGACGAGGCCGTGGCCCTTGCGATGGAAGAGCGTCCGGGTCTCGTGCTCGCCGATATTCAGCTGGCAGACGACAGTTCGGGTATCGACGCGGTCAAGGACATCCTGGCCGAATTCGAGGTTCCCGTGATCTTCATCACCGCGTTCCCCGAACGTCTCCTGACCGGTGAACGTCCCGAGCCCACCTTCCTGATCACCAAGCCGTTCCAGCGCTCGACAGTGAAGGCGGCAATCAGCCAGGCACTGTTCTTCGATCAGACGACCGTTCCCGGCGCCTGATGCGCCGCTAGACTTGGGCCGGGGTTGCCGTCGACGATATCGTCAGCAACGCCGGCATCAAGTTTTTGATAGTTACGGACCCAAAACGGCTTTCGGGGGTTTCAGTCTCATGGTTGACCCAAAAGAGCAGATCCACGTCGCCGGCGAAGACGCCCGCGCCGGCGCAACACCGCATATGACCCGCTATATCCTTGTGATATCACTGGTCCTGGTTATCGCCATTTTTGCATTTCTCGTCATTCGATAGCATATGCGTGGCGTGGCGGAGCGGCTGATGCCGGTTCGTATGCTCAAGATCGCCGTCCTCTGGGCGGCGGTCGTCATTCGGGAACGATCGGAATTTCATGGTACAGCCCGCCCAGCGTGACGACGAAGTCGACGGCGCCGAGCCTCAGGTCGCGCCCGTTGAGCACGTCTCGCTTTCCGATGCCGAGTTCAAGGTCCAGCTTGCCCAGGTGATTCCGCACCTGCGTGCGTTCGGGCGGTCGCTGTCGGGCAGCCGCGACCTTGCGGACGACCTGGTGCAGGAGACCCTGCTGAAGGCGTGGGCCGCACGACTGCGCTTCCAAGCTGGTACCAACATGCGTGCTTGGACGTTCATCATCCTGCGCAACCTCTATCTGTCACAGATGCGCCGCGCCCGCTTCAAGGGTGAGTGGGACGATCTGGTGGCGGATCGCATCCTTGCGGCACCCGCGAGCCAGGACCGGCATGTCGAGCTGGGCGATATGCAGCGTGCATTGATGCATCTGCCGCAACCGCAGCGCGAGGCGTTGATCCTCGTCGGCGCGGGCGGGTTCGCGTACGAAGAGGCGGCGGAAATCTGCAACGTGGCGGTCGGCACGATTAAGAGCCGGGTTGCGCGTGGCCGTGTTGCGCTCGAAACCATTCTAACGGATGGATCGCTGCCGTCGCGTCGCGATCATGAAACCGACACGACGAAGACGGCACTCGACTCGATCATGGGCGATGTCGAGGAACTGAGCCGCGGGCGGTGAAATAGACGCCCGCCGCGGCTAGCGTTTGGATCAGTGCGGTCGCGGCGACATGACGTCGAGTTCACGCAGCAAAGACATGAACTCGTCGGGCATTCCGGAGTCGCGATCGAACGCACCGCGCAGCGACTGGCCGATCGCATCCGTCTTGCGAGGCGCGCGAACGACCAGATGATCGGTCTGGTCACGGCGAATAGTCGGGTGCAGATGGGTCATGCAGGGTCAACGAGCCTCAAGAGCTTTTGTTGCTGCCCTGGCTTGACTTTATAAAAGAATTGTGGGGTGTGGCTTGGGTAACGCGCATCGGGCGTCGGACATCATCGCCGCGACGCAGCGCGCGCGACGCTGGTCCCCCTTCCTCGCCATGCTCCTCGACCGCGAGCCTGTCCTTGCCGCCGCGCTGGAGGAGGGGCGACTGGATCCGGACCCCGTGCCGCTCGATCTCGACATGCCGGTCGCACGACGCCTCCGCCTCGAACGGCGTGCGCTCGCGCTGAGGGTCGCGATCGGTGACCTCGCGGGGGTGTTCGATCTCACCGCTGTGACGCAGCAGCTTACCGGGTTTGCCGACCACGCGCTCGACACGGCGATCCGCACCGCGATCGAAGAACGCACGCCCGGCGCCGAAGCGCGCGGGTTCGCCGCGATCGCGCTAGGTAAACAGGGGAGTGGCGAACTCAATTACTCGTCGGATATCGATCCGATCCTGATCTACGATCCGGCAACGCTGCCGCTGCGGCCACGCGAGGAACCCGAAGCCGCCGCGGTGCGGATCGGCAAGCGCGTCGTCGAACTGCTCCAAGCACGTGACGGCGACGGTTATGTGCTGCGCGTCGACCTCCGCCTGCGGCCGTCTCCCGAGATCACGCCGATCGCGCTGCCGATCGATGCGGCGATCAGCTATTACGAGGCGCAGGCGCTTCCCTGGGAGCGTGCCGCCTTCATCCGCGCGCGCGCCGCGGCGGGCGACATAGCGCTCGGCAGGCAGTTCCTCGACACGGTCCGCCCGTTCGTCTGGCGGCGCGCGCTCGATTTCGGCGCGATCGGCGAGATTCGCGGCATCTCGCGACGGATCCGCGATCATCATGCGCAGGGTCAGGCCTTCGGGCCGGGTTACGACCTGAAGCGCGGCCGCGGCGGGATCCGCGAAGCCGAATTCTTTGCGCAGATCCATCAGTTGATCCATGGTGGTCGCGATCCAGCGCTGCGCGCGCCGGCCACCCGCGTCGCACTTGCGCGGCTGGCGGAGGCGGGGTGGATCGGCGGAGATGAGGCGCGCGCGCTGATCGACAGCTACACGCTGCTGCGGACGATCGAGCACCGGGTGCAGATGATCGACGACCGGCAGACGCATGCCTTGCCGACCGGCGATGCGCTCGAGCGAGTGGCGTGGCTGCACGGGCTCGACGGCAGCGCGGCATTGCTGGCGCTGCTCGCCCCGCATGTCGCGGCGACCGGGCGGATCTACGACGCGCTCGACGATGGCGCGGCATCCGGGCTTTCGCATGATCCGACGCGGCTCGACGCCGAGCTGGCAGAGGCGGGATTTGCCGAACCCGAACCCGCGCGCCAGCGGATCGCCGCGTGGCGGGCAGGGGCCTATCCCGCACTGCGTAGCAGTGCCGCGCAGGCGGCGCTCGAGGCGGTCCTGCCGACGCTGGTCCCGGCGCTGGCCGCCGCGCCCGAGCCGCAGGCCGCGATGCTGAGACTTGATTCGATGCTCGAGCGCCTGCCGAGCGCGATCAACGTATTCCGACTGCTCGAAGCACGACCGGCGCTCGCCACGCTCCTCGCGGCGATCCTCAGCCACGCGCCGACGCTGGCGGAGGAACTGGCGCGGCGCCCCGCGCTGCTCGACGGGTTGATCGATGCGACCGCGCTCGCCCCGGTCGCGGCGGTCGACGCGCTGATCGACCGGATGCGCGCGGGCGAGGCGGGGCTCGATTATCAGGGGCGGCTCGATCACGTCCGGCGTGTGGTCGGCGAACTGCGCTTTGCGCTGGGTGCGCAGATCGTCGCCGGGACGTCGGATCCGCTCGACGTTGCGGCGGGCTATGCGCGCGTGGCGGAGGCGGCGATCGCGGTGCTGGCGGAGGCGACGATTCGCGGCTTTGCCGAGGTCCATGGCCAGGTACCGGGCAGCGAGCTCGTGATCCTCGCGCTCGGCCGGATGGGCGGCGCGATGCTGACGCATGCGTCCGATCTCGACCTCGTCTACCTTTTCACCGGCGATTTCACCGCCGAGTCGGATGGCGCCAAGCCGCTTGGCGCGACGCTCTATTACAACCGGCTCGCGCAGCGGGTGACCGCGGCCTTGTCGGTCGCGACCGCGGCCGGGCCACTCTATCAGATCGATACGCGGCTGCGGCCATCGGGTGCGCAGGGGCCGCTGGTCGTGACGCTCGACAGCTTCGCACGCTATCAGCATGAGGAGGCCTGGACGTGGGAGCATATGGCGCTGACCAGGGCGCGGCCGGTCTTCGGATCCGCGCCCGCCAGAGCGGCGCTGTCCGCGGTGATCGCCGATGTCCTGACCGGTGCGCGGACCGAGCGCGACGTGGTCGGCGATGCTACGCGGATGCGCGCCGACATGGCCGCGCACAAGCCTGCCAAGGGGCCGCTCGACGCGAAGCTTCTACCGGGTGGTCTGGTCGATCTGGAATTTGCGACGCATGTGGTACAACTTGTTGAGCGCAGCGGCTTCGATGCCAATCTGGGGCGTGCGATCGCGCAGCTCGTCACCGAAGGGCGGATGCCCGCGACGATGCTCGCCGCGCATGATATACTAACCCGGTTGCTCGTGACGCTGCGGCTCGTCGCGCCCGACGCGGCGCCGCCCGGCCCGCCGACCCAGGCGTTGATCGCGCGGGCGCTCGGGCTGCACGACTGGCCTGCGGTTCTTGCGGGCCTTGCCGAGGTCCGGCAACAGGTGACCGCGTTCTGGCACGAACTGACAGGAGAGCAGGATGGATGACGGTGCGATGATCCCGGACGTCGCGGTGACGATGCCCGATGGCACGGCCGTTGCGCTGACGACGCTGGCGCGCCCGCTGGTCGTCTATTTCTATCCCAAGGATGATACCGCCGGCTGCACGCGCGAGGCGCAGGACTTTTCCGCGCTCGAGTCGGCCTTCGCTGAGATCGGGGTCGGCGTGCTCGGCGTGTCGAAGGACACGCCCGCCGCGCATGCCAAGTTCAGCGCCAAGCACGGTCTGACGGTTTCGCTGGCGACCGACGTCGATGGCGCGGTCTGCGAGGGCTTCGGGGTCTGGGTCGAGAAGGCGATGTACGGCCGCAAATATATGGGGATCGAGCGCGCGACCTTCCTGTTCGACGCGGACGGCCGACTGGCGACATCGTGGCGCAAGGTCCGGGTCCCCGGCCATGCCGAGGCCGTTCTTGCTGCCGCCAAGGCGCTGACCCCGCAATAAAGACCGTTCCACGGGGCAGGGCGCGGCGTCCCCTGGCGGGGTGATTCCTTTTTACCGGTACCATTTGGTTTCAACGGCTCAACGCACGCGCGTCCCGGTCCACCCCAACTTGGCGACGAAGCTCTTGCCGAAGTGGGTCAAATCGGCACACATCCTGACTTGTCTGGGACGCGGAGGGGCTGCGGTTCAGGACAGAGTCTTGGCGCCGGGCCCGTTTGCGATCCGGCTCCTGTTTTTTGTCGGGGACCAATGGTCGATATCACCGTTTCCGCTGCAGCCTTAGCCAACCGCGCAGCCTTTCGTATCAAGACGCTTTTCGCCGCGCGGGACCTGACGGTTCACGACGGCCACTCGGTCCGCCGGGTTCGCCTGGGCAGCCGGAAGCAGGCGGCGATGGCGGCACTCAGCGCCGTGACGCTCGGTTTTTCCGGCTATGGTGCCGCGCAGGCAGCCTATGGCGCCGCAGCCGCGACCGGCGTCGTTGCCGCACCCGATTCCGAACTCCAGGTCGCGCAGATGGAGCGCCGCATCGGTCAGATGCAGGCGCGCGTCGCGACCATACGCCAGACCGCCGCAGCGCATGCCGCGCGCGTCGAACAGCGCCAGCAGCTGATCACCGCCGCCCTGACCGGCAAGGGCGACACCAAGGCGATGGCGCTGGCGACGCTGGCGATCGACCCCGCGCCCGACGCGCTGGCGGCCGATGTCGTCAAGCCGCTGGTCAAGGTCGAGGGCCGCCAGCGCGTTCTCGCCGACGCGGCGCAGTCGGTTCTCGATCAGCGCTATGCCGACACCACGGACACCGTGCGCAAGCTCGGCCTGCGTCCCGAACGCGTCGCTGCTGCCGCCAAGCGCACTCAAGCGAGCAAGCAGGCCGCCATGGGCGGACCGCTGGTCGCCGCCGACAGCCCCGAGGCGCTGGCCGATGTCCGCGCCGACGCCCAGTTCCGCACGCTGTTCCAGACCTGGAAGAAGCTCGACACGCTGCAGCAGGGGGTGATCGCGATCCCTTCGGTCCAGCCGGTTCATCTGCTATCCTTCACCAGCAATTTCGGCATCCGGTCGGATCCGTTCCGCGGGACTGCCGCGATGCATGCCGGCGTCGACATTCCGGGTCCGGTCGGCACGCCGATCTACGCCACGGCGGACGGCATCGTCTCGCATGCCGGTCGTCAGGGCGGCTATGGCAATCTTGTCGAGCTCAATCATGGCAAGGGCATCGCGACCCGGTACGGCCATCTCTCGAAGATCCTCGTCGGCGACAATGCCCGCGTAACGCGCGGCCAGCTGATCGCGCTGATGGGCTCGACGGGCCGCTCGACCGGCCCGCATCTTCATTATGAAGTCCGGATCGACGGTCATGCCGTGAACCCGATCCCGTTCCTCACCACCGCCGACTACCTGCTCGCCGCGCAGGATCGCTCGGTCGGTGCGATCCCGGTCTCGACCGACGGTCCGGCAGCGCAGGACTGAATCGCACGGTTTTCTATCAAGCCCTGTCCGCGATCCTCCGCGGCAGGGTGAGGTTGCCGCGGATAGCGGGACCGCCTATCTCGGGACCATGGCAACCCTGGCTCCCGACATCATCCTGACCCCCTCCGCTGCGGCGCGCGTCGCCGCCATTGCTGCCCGACAGGGCAAGCCGGCGATCCTGCGCCTTTCGGTCGATGGCGGTGGCTGTTCTGGTTTCCAGTACAAGTTCGGGTTCGCCGATGCGGCCGAGGCGGATGACGTGGTTGCCGAACGCGACGGCGTCCGGCTGGTCGTCGACAGCGTCAGCATCGACCTGGTCCGCGGTTGCGCGGTCGACTATGTCGAGTCGCTCGCCGGCGCGGCGTTCCGCGTGGAAAATCCCAATGCAGCCTCGGGCTGCGGTTGCGGCTCGAGCTTTTCGGTCTGACGCCCGGTGAAGATCGTCACGTACAACATCAACGGGATCAAGGCCCGTCTCCCGCGGCTGCTCGAATATCTTGCCGAAGAGCAGCCCGAAATCGTCTGTTTGCAGGAACTCAAGACCAGCGACGAAACCTTTCCGGCCGCGGAGATCGAGGCGGCGGGGTACGGTGTTGTCTGGCATGGGCAAAAGGCCTGGAACGGCGTGGCGATCCTAGCCAAGGGCCAGACCCCCAGGGTCCGGCAACGCGGCCTCGAAGGCGAGCCCGAGGACGAGCACAGCCGCTATATCGAGGCCGAGGTCGACGGGCTGGTGATCGCCGCGCTGTATCTGCCCAATGGCAATCCGCAGCCCGGTCCGAAATTCGACTATAAGCTCCGCTGGATGACGCGGCTCGCGGCGCGCGCGCGCGTGCTGCTGGCCGAGGAGGTACCCGCCATCCTCGCGGGCGATTACAACGTGATCGCGAATGACGACGACACGTTTTCGGTGTCGCGGATGCAGGACGATGCGCTGATGCAGCCCGAAAGCCGCAGCGCCTATCGCGCGTTGCTCGGGCAGGGCTGGACCGATGCCCTTCGGACGCAGTTCCCCAAGGGGGGCGTGTGGACCTTCTGGGATTATCAGGCGGGCGCGTGGCAGCGCGACGCGGGCTTCCGCATCGATCATCTGCTGCTCAGCCCGCAGGCGGCCGACCGGATGATCGATGCCGGTGTCGACAAGGCCTATCGCGGTCGCGAAAAGGCGAGCGATCATGCCCCGACCTGGGTCCGCCTGCGATGAACGCATTGGCGGGGCGGCCTGCGACACGGCTTGCCACGGGTGTGCTGGCGACGCTGCTGCTGGCCTGTTCGACCCAGGTTCGCGCGCAGGAGCGGGACTATTGCCCTGAACGCCCGGGGATCGACACGCCCGCCTGCACCATGGAAAAAGGCCGCGTCTCGGTCGAAACCGCGCTCGCCGACTGGACGCGCGACGACGGGGCGGGCTCGCGCGAGGACAATGTCCTGATCGCCGATACGCTGGTCCGGGTCGGGGTCAGCGACACGGTCGAGGCACGGGTGGGATGGACGCCGTTCGGCCATGACCGGACGCGCGACGCAACGGGGATCGACGTCGCGGACCGTATCGGCGACGTGTCACTGAGCATGAAGGCCAGCCTGAGCCATCCCGACGGCAAGGGCCTGTCGATCGCCGTCCTGCCGTTCGTGACGCTTCCCGTCGGCCGTTCGCCGGTCGGTGATGGCGACTGGGGCAGCGGGTTGCTGCTGCCGGTGACATTCGAAATGTCCGACACGGTGTCGCTCGACCTGACACCCGAAGTCGATGCCGCGGTCGACGATGACGGGCATGGCCGGCACCTGGCCTATAGCAGCGCGGTCGGCCTCGCCTTCACGCTCGACAAGGCGGTGACGCTGAACGCCGAGCTGCAGGCGCTGCGCGACGATGACCCGGCCGGCCGCAGCACCCAGGCACTGGCCGCGCTCTCGCTTGCCTGGATGGTGGGCCACGATCTTCAGTTTGACATTTTCGGGGCGGCGGGCTTGACCCATGATACCCCCGACGCGCGGCTATATGCGGGGGTGGCGCGGAGGTTCTAGATGATCGCGGTGCTGATCGGACTGCAGGCCGTCGCCGGCCCCCCGCTGCCGCGCGAACTTCGCCCCCCGGTCGCTCGGGCGGCGACCCCCTGTCCCGTGACGCCGCCCGGTGGCGAGATCGTCGTCTGTGGCCGGCCGACCGACCAGCGTCTTGCACGGCTCCCCACGCCGCCGGTCAACGCGCCCGACGCGCCGATGACGTTCCGGCTGCCGGGCGGCGGGACGGGCAAGGTCCATGCGGTCCAGAGCACGCTGCCGGGGGCAACCGGATCCGGGGCGGTGGTCACGCTGCGCATCCCGTTCGGTCTGGGTCGCCGAGCGGCCGACCCCGCCCGTTAGGCTCAGGCCGGGTCGCGTGGCCGGGTCCGCAGCGCATCGCTGAGCGAGGCGGTACCGCTGCCGCGTCGCGCCGGCTTGGGCTGTGACGGGGCGGGCGACCAGCCGGTGAGGAAGATGATCTCGAACCGCTCAGCGGTCCGCCCGTCCGCGTCGGCGAGATCGGCAAAGGCCTGTGCGAGCCCCGCCAGCGCCTGACGACCGAGCGCGCTGCGCCCCGCGAGTACGTTCGTCGCCGCCATCCCGCGAAGATCGCCGAGCAGTCGCCCGACATCGCGGTAGCCGACGTTCAGAGTCTCGATGTCCGCCACCGGCAGCGCGAAGCCCGCGCGCATCAGCAGATCGCCCGCCGAACGGACGTCGATCTGCGGATGCAGCCGCGCGGCGGGTCGCTCCGCCTCCGCCACCCGCAACGCCTGGCGGAGCGACGGCAGGCTCCCCGCCCCGACGAACGCGCCGAGGAACAGTCCATCCGGCCGCAGCACGCGGCGGATCAGCGACAGCGCGCCAGGCAGATCGTTGACCTGGTCGAGCACGCCCGCGCTGACGACGAGGTCGAACGATGCGTCGGCAAAGGGCAGCCGGTCCTCGTCGGCCTGAACGCCGCCCGCGTGCGCGGCAAAGCCATGGCCCGCATCGCAGCGTACGACCCGTGCTCCCGGGGGCGCGACGAACGCGCCGTCGAAACATCCGAGATCGAGAATGTCGGCAAAGTCCCGCGTCACCGCATCGAGCCGCTCGGCGATCCCGTCGAGCATCGTCGCGCGCACGAAATCCGCGTCGGCATAGGCGGCACGCGCGCGGTCGCGGCGCTGGCGGCGGGCGACCCGGTCGAAGATTTCCGGGGCGCTGCCTTGGCTGGGGTCTGGGATCTGCACGCCGCGCTTGTGCCGTCTGCATGCTTTGACGACAAGGGCGGATGCGGTTGCTCGATCCGATTGGCGCGGTGATCCGGCTGGCGCTGCCGCCGCGCTGCCCCGGCTGCGGCAGTCCGGTGGCGGCGGACCATCGATTCTGCGCAAGCTGCTGGAACGGCCTGCACTTTCTCGGTCCGCCCTGGTGTGCCGCGTGCAACCTGCCCTTTGCGCATGATCGCGGCGAGGGCGCATTGTGCGCCGCGTGCCTCACCCAGCCGCCGCGTCACGCGGGCGTCCGCGCCGCGGTCGCCTATGGACCGGTGGCACGCGGCCTGGCGCTGCGGCTGAAATATGGCGGCCGAACCGCGTTCGCCGCGACGATGGCGCGCGCCATGCACCGGCTCATGCCCGAGCAGGCAGCGCTGATCGTGCCCGTGCCGCTGCACCGCTGGCGGCTCTGGTCGCGCGGGTTCAACCAGGCGGCGCTCATCGCAACGACGCTCGCGAGCCTGTCGGCCGTGCCCGCCGACCTGAATGTCCTCGTCCGGACGCGGCAGACGACCGTGCTGCGCGGGCTCGGCAGGCGTCAGCGCGGCAAGGCGGTGGCGGGCGCCTTCGCCGTCGCGGCGGGCGGGCGCGACCGGCTGCGCGGCAGGGCGGTCGTGCTGATCGACGACATCTATGCGAGCGGGGCGACGAGCGCGGCGTGCACGGGCGCGCTGCTCGCGGCGGGGGCGGAATCGGTGACGATCCTGTGCTGGGCGCGTGTTCTGGACGACACCAATTATTGACAAGCGCGCGGTCAGACCACACCTGAAAATAATGGCTAAAGTTGAAATCTACATCAAACAATTCTGCCCCTATTGCACGCGGGCGATGAAGCTCCTTGCCGCCAAGGGCGTCGAACCCGAAACGTTCGACGTGACGATGGGCGGGCCGAAGAAGAAGGAGATGGTCGAGCGCTCGGGTGGTCGCATGACCATGCCGCAGGTGTTCATCGACGGGAAGCATATCGGCGGGTCGGACGACCTTGCCGCGCTCGATGCCCGGGGTGGGCTCGACCCGCTCCTGGCCTGATGCCCCGCATCGCGCTTCTGCAGATGACCAGCGGGATCGATCCCGCGGTCAATGCCGCCACGCTGGTCGCTGCGATCCGGTCGGCGGCAGGGCAGGGCGCGGTGATGCTGTTCACCCCGGAAATGTCGGGTCTGATCGACCGCGATCGCGCACGGGCCGCGGCGTCGATCGTGGCCGAAGCGGACGACCCGGTGCTCGCGCGTGTCTGCGCCGCTGCGGCCGAGGCGGGGATCTGGGTGCATGTCGGCTCGCTCGCCGTCCGCCGGGCAGACGGGCGATTTGCCAATCGCGGGTTCGTGATCGATCCGGCGGGCAGTATCCGCGCGCGCTACGACAAGCTGCATCTCTTCGATGTCGATCTGCCGACGGGAGAAAGCTGGCGTGAATCCGCGGCCTATGCCGCGGGGAATGCGGCGATCGTCACGCAGACGCCGGTCGGCATGCTGGGCGCATCGATCTGTTATGACCTGCGCTTTCCGGACCTGTACCGCGCGTTGAGCGATGCCGGCGCGACGGTGCTTTCGGTCCCGGCGGCGTTTACCAGGCCGACGGGGGCAGCGCATTGGCATGTCCTGCTCCGCGCCCGGGCGATCGAATCGGCCTCCTACGTCGTCGCCGCGGCGCAGACCGGCGTCCACGCCGATGGTCGCGCGACCTATGGCCATTCGCTGGTGATCGATCCTTGGGGCACGGTCGTGCTCGACATGGGCGAGGCGGCAGGGCTCGGCTTTGCAGAGATCAGCCCGGACAGCGTGACGGATGTCCGCGCGCGAATCCCGGCGCTCGATCATCGGCGGCCGATCCCTTCCGTGGCTGTGATCCGGTGATCGTCTTCGACCTGAAATGCGGCACCGGGCATGTGTTCGAGGCGTGGTTCGGCTCGAGCGCGGCCTATGAGGCGCAGCGCGCAGCCCGACAGGTCGAATGCCCGCTCTGCGGCGATGCAGAGGTGGCGAAGGCGGTGATGGCGCCGGCCGTCTCGGGCAAGGGCAACCGCGTGGCCGACGCCCCGACGCCTGCGCGGATGAAGGCGATGATGACGATGCTGGCATCGAAACAGGCCGAACTGCTCGCGTCATCGCGGTGGGTCGGCGGCGCCTTTGCGGATCGCGCACGCGCGATGCATCTCGGCGACGAGGCCCCCGCGCCGATCCACGGCCAGGCCAGCCTCGCCGAGGCCAGGGCGCTGGTCAAGGACGGCGTCGCCGTGCTACCGCTGCCGCTGCCGGTAACGCCACCCGATACAATCAACTAAAGATGGGGTCGCCCGGCTTTACCGCGTAACGCGCGCGAGCACTGGTTTCAGCGCGGACTTGATCTCGAAGAACAACGGATGCTTCAGCAGCCGCAGCGCGATGCCCCACAGGGCGATGCCGATGCCGACGGCCAGGACGATCGGGACCAGCGGCGTCGTCGCGGCCCAGCCATGCCAGGCCATGACGATGATCGCCGGCGCGATCGCGGCGCTGGTTGCGATCCCGCTGCGCAGATAGATGGCGAACATGTCCCGGTACTGGCTGTCCGTGATCCGGCGGATATGCGGCATGTAGAGCACGCAGGCAAAAATCGCATCGATGACCTTCGCCAGCGCTGCAGCCTCGATGCTGATGAAGCAGGCTGCCGAAAATACGACGAAGCCGACGATGCTGCGCACGAACTCGAAGCGTGCCTGACGGCCGGTTTCGTCGGCGATGATGAACAGATCCCACGCCATCGCGATGGCGGTATTGAACACGCCGACGACGCACAGGATCGACAGGCACATCGCGATCGATACCCATTTCGCGCCATAGATGAGCAGCACGAACGGCCCCGACAGCACGCCAAGCCCCAGGAAAGTCGGCCACATCAGCGCGGTGAACAGGGCCAGCGCGTTCTGATAGCGCGGCCCGATCGGCAAGCCGGCGCGGATCCCCGCGGCAAAATCGACGAACATGATGCGGCAGATCACCAGGAACACGCTGTCCCACAGCATGCTGAAAATGTTGCCGGACCTGGAATATAGGCCAAGCGCGGCCAATCCCAGCAAGCGGCCAAGCGCCATATCCTGCAACCGCGAAAAGACGCGGGAAATGCCCAGCGTGGCGAGCACGTTGATGCTGAACCGATGCACGTCGCGCCAGTTGTCGAACCCGACCTTGACCCTGGCATGATGCGGCGCAAGGCCGATCGCCATCGCGGTGCTGATCAAGGCGGCGATGATCTGGCCATAGGCAAAGCTCATATAGCTCTGGCCCGCGACCGCGAAGGCTACGGTGGCGATCGTGCCCGACGCCGTCGCCAGCATCTTGATGATCGACACGGCTTTGAAATCGCCGTCACGCTCGAGCAACGTCAGGGGCATGAAGCCGGCGGCCGTGATGATCGGGATTATCGCCAGACAGAACAACACGGGCCGGACCGCAGGCTCGTTGAAGACCGCACCGCTCACCAGGCCGAACCCGGCAATGATGAAGGCCAGGACGATTGCGACGCCGAGATTGATGCTGAAGACGGTCGACGACAATTCTGCCGTGAGATTCTTCTCGCGGATGAGATAATTGTTCAATCCGAGCGACTGAATGATGGAGATCAGTCCGCTGGCCGCAAAGGCGACAGCGAAAATGCCGACCTCGTACGGGGTGAGGATGCGCGCCAATACGACCGAGCTGACCAGCTGGAGTATGAAATATATTGCCTGAGAACCGGCCATCCATCCAATTGACTTGCGCATACGCATCGTCTCGGGCTCACTCTATCACTGTCGTTGCGAAGTATAAGGCGGGGGTCGTGCGCGCACGCGATGCGCGGCGGCGCTAGCGGATCAGTCGTGCGACCTTCCTGATCGCGCGCCCGGCATATTGCCGCACGATGAAGGGATGTCCAAGGAACAGCCGGATGGCCTGGACGCGCTTGCCTGACTGCACCGCGTGGCGGAATCCGTTCAAGGTCTCGAGCCGGCCAAGCGCCTGTTGGCGATCGTGCAATAGCGAGACCAGCCGACCGTCATCGACGACGTCGGAGCGTTTCGCCAGCGATTCGCTCATCGCGATCTGCGCCGTATAATCGACGGTCGTCTGGCTTTTGCCCGATGTGCGCAGCGTCCAGACATAGCCGGGTTGCGGGGTAATGACGAACTTTGCCCCGCACAGCATGGCATCGAAATACATCTTGAAGTCTTCACCATGGCGGATGGCCGGATCATAGCGAATAGCGTGGTCTTCGAGAAACTGACGGCGGAACATCGGTTTGAGCAAGCCATAGTCCATGTCCTGGTTGAACGGCCGGGCCGCCGCAACGAAGGCATAACGGTCAATCTCGGTGGCGGACCGGATCGCCTGGATTTGCGGTGGGCTCAACGCCGCCTGGGCCTCGTCCAGAAATCGCACATTGTCCGCAACCATATCGGCGGCAAACGCACCGGCCACGTCGAGGAGGTGCCGCAACCGGCCGGGTTCGAACGCGTCATCAGCATCGAGCACGGCGATCCACGGCGCGCGAGCCGCCGCAAATCCCGCATTGCGCGCTGCCGATGGGCCGCCGTTCCGGTCGAGCCGGACCACGGAGAGGTTTGCGACATGACCATAGCGCGCCGTCACGGCTGCGTGCGTGTCATCAGGACAATGATCGTCGACGACGATCACTTCGAGCGCGACGTCGGTCTGGGACAGGGCAGAGTCGATCGCCTTGCCGATGAACTGCGCCGCACGATAAGCCGGGATCACGACGCAGATCTCAGGCGTATTCATCGGAACTGCGCTCGTCGGCGAAACGCTATTTGGCATCTTCGAAGTCCTGGATTGAGCCGCCAAATGCGTACTTTACGGGCCTTAAGCGGACGTCCGCTCGAATTGCAAGACACCGCAGGCAGCTAACCAAGGTCAAGACGGGACAGGTCAAATCCACGCTGCGTCACGAAAAATCGCGCGATTGGCGACAGGCGGCGGTGTCCCGGCGTCAGCGACGTGGAGCGGTTCGGTCGTCGCTAAGCAACCTCAAGCGCATCGTGCGGCATCATGTCACCCGTCACGTGCGGGACGATTATGCGGCCGAAAATCCCCCATATGGCAAGAATGAGCGTCAGACTTATCAGTTCGCCGCCATCTTCGACGAGCGTGCTGATCGTTTGAAAATGCCCGGGGCCGATCATCATCTCATGAAGCTTGTCGACGACCACGGCGAAGAACGCGGTGACGCAGAAGCCGAAGAGCAGCATGAGTGCGGGGGCGATGCGATCGCGAGCAAGCCTGACCATGCCCAACAGGGTCAGCGCCAGGGGAATGCCGGACAAGATTGCCTGTGCGAGGATTTCGCCATGAGGTCCGATCACGGCGTACTGGGACAGTACCGCGCCGATATGCTCGTGAAGCCGCAGCGTGTCGTCGGCGAGTACCACCAGAAACAGGAACGCGTAGGCCGCGTAGAAAAGCTCCTTCGCGTGGAGAAACGCATAGAGCGCGAGGCCGATGATCGTCAGTTCCTTGAGATATCCCCAGATCTCCATCAACGATCCGTCGACGGACGAGTAGAGCAGCTGACCATAGAGCATGCTCTCCGTCACATTCGCGTGCTCGACATAGGCCCAGCGCAGGAACATCCCGAGTATGACAAGGTCGATCGCTAGAATGACCCCCAGGCCGATCAGCATGGGTCTTGCAGCCGTGGCGATCATCGTTTTCATCACGGCCCCCAATTACCCTGTCACAAAACTGTAATGCGTTTGTTAACAGTTGCATAGGTGGTTTGGATGATGCGCCTTTTCGGCGGCCTAGCCCGTTTTGGCAGGGCGCAGGTCCGCGGTTCGGCTTTCGCCCGCCTTTCAGCCGCGCAGATCAGGGTCTGGCCGTCATAATCGCTTGCGTCGACGGACGCGCGCAGTCTGGACCGACGGGAATGGGGCTAGTATGGACGTCGCGTGCGTGGCCCCGTAGCTCAGCCGGATAGAGCACCAGATTCCTAATCTGGGGGCCAGTGGTTCAAATCCACTCGGGGTCACCACCACCACCGACATTATCAAGCGATCCGCCGCCTGCGGGCATCGCGACACGCGTCAGGGATGTAGCTTGGCTGGCGACAGGGGGGTGCCGTCTGGCGCGGCCCGGTCGCAGCGTTGGGGAGCAATCAGGCGACGTTGACCCCTCCGCGGAGGTGGCAACGTCGCCTGGCGTCCCGGTCAGGCTTAGGCCTTGACGTGCTGCGAGATGTACTTGTTCATCTCGAACATGGTGCACTTGTCACGGCCGAAGACCTTCTTCAGCTTCTCGTCGGCGAGGATCTCGCGCTTGTTCTCAGGGTTCTGCAGATTGTGGGCCTTGATATAGACCCAGACCTTGCTGATCACTTCGCTGCGCGGGAGCTTGTCGTTACCGACGATCTCGCCGAGCTCGGGAGAGGGCTGGACGGGGGCGTGGATGCCGCCGGTCTTGGGAGCTGTAGCCATAAGCATTCCTTCCTGTTCGCATGCGTGCGTTAGGCACTGCACGCGTGGTCACGCCTTGTTGAGCGCGCCCGCCTTGTGCGCTGCCTTGCCGCCATTGTCACTCTTTACGATGAATTGCGGCTCGTCCTTGGACGCGCGGACGGTGTGACCCTTGATCGTCGTGTCGCTGGTCTGCTTCTTTTCGACCGTGCCGTGCGCGGTGCCGCCGGGGGATTTCCAGGTGACCTCGTCGCCCTTTTTCGGATCCTTCATCACACCATCTCCTTGATATTCAACGATCAAGCGCAGAGGTGCGGGTTTTGTTGCATGATCCGCGGTTGCAGACCCAGGGGCTGCGGTTCATCTGATGCGCCACCAAGGAGACCCATGCATGAAGACCCGCGCCGCCGTAGCCTTCGAGGCGAAAAAACCGCTCGAGATCGTCGAGCTCGACCTCGAGGGACCCAAATCCGGCGAAGTTCTGGTCGAAATCATGGCCACGGGCATCTGTCATACCGATGCGTACACGCTCGACGGACTTGATTCGGAAGGCCTTTTCCCGAGCGTGCTGGGGCATGAAGGGGCGGGCATCGTCCGCGAGATCGGCGCGGGCGTGACCAGCGTCGCGGTCGGCGATCACGTCATCCCGCTCTACACGCCCGAATGCCGCCAGTGTAAGTCGTGCCTGAGCCAGAAGACCAATCTGTGCACCGCGATCCGCGCGACGCAAGGGAAAGGGCTGATGCCCGACGGCACGACGCGGTTCAGCTACAAGGGCCAGCCGATCTTCCATTACATGGGCTGCTCGACCTTTTCGAACTTCACCGTGCTGCCCGAGATCGCACTGGCCAAGATCCGCCCCGACGCGCCGTTCGACACCTCCTGCTATGTCGGTTGCGGCGTGACGACGGGCGTCGGCGCAGTCGTCCACACCGCGAAGGTGCAGCCCGGCGATACGGTCGTGGTGTTCGGGCTCGGCGGGATCGGGCTGAACGTGATCCAGGGTGCGCGACTGGCGGGTGCAGGGATGATCGTCGGCGTCGACATCAATCCCGACCGCGAGGAATGGGGTCGCCGCTTCGGCATGACGCATTTCGCCAACCCGAAAGATGTGGGCGACATCGTCCAGCATATCGTCGCTTTGACCGACGGCGGCGCGGATTACACATTCGACGCGACCGGCAACACGACCGTCATGCGCCAGGCGCTCGAGGCCTGTCATCGCGGCTGGGGTACCTCGATCGTGATCGGCGTGGCCGAGGCGGGCAAGGAGATCAGCACGCGGCCGTTCCAGCTCGTCACCGGGCGCAACTGGCGCGGGACCGCGTTCGGTGGCGCGCGTGGACGTACGGACACGCCCAAGATCGTCGACTGGTATATGGACGGCAAGATCGAGATCGACCCGATGATCACGCACCGCCTGACGCTCGACGAGATCAACAAGGGGTTCGACCTGATGCACGCCGGCGAGAGCATCCGCTCCGTCGTGATCTACTGAGGGGGGAAATCATGTTCAGCCACATCATGTTGGGTGCCAATGATATCGCGGCGTCGAAGGCGTTCTACGACGCCGCGCTGGGCGCACTCGGCGTGCCCGGAGGCGTGATCGATGAATGGGGCCGGATCGTGTACGCGCACGCCGGCGGCCGCTTCCTCGTCACGCCGCCGATCGACGGGCAGCCGGCCACCCACGGCAATGGCAGCACGATGGGGTTCGTCGCGACCTCGCCCGAGGCGGCGGACGCCTGGCATGCCGCGGGGCTCGCGCATGGCGGCACCGCCTGCGAGGATCCGCCCGGCGTGCGGCACGGCACCGCGGGGCGCACCCTGTATCTGGCGTATCTGCGCGACCCGTCGGGCAACAAGCTCTGCGCCGCTCACCGGGTCGCATGATGGAGACGTTATCGACCAGCATGGCGTTCGGCGGCACGCAGGGCGTCTATCGCCACGCGTCGACCGCGACCGGCACCGACATGACCTTCGCGGTCTATGTCCCGCCGCACGCGCCGGATGCGCGCTTGCCGGTTCTGTGGTTCCTGTCGGGGCTGACCTGCACGCATGCCAATGTCATGGACAAGGGCGAGTATCGCCGCGCCTGTGCCGAACACGGCGTGATCCTGATCGCGCCCGACACGAGTCCGCGCGGAGAGGGGGTTCCCGACGACGACGCCTATGATTTCGGCCAGGGCGCGGGCTTCTACGTCGATGCGACCGAGCAGCCCTGGGCCGCGAACTTCAACATGAAGCGCTATGTCGAGGACGAACTCCCCGCGCTGATCGCGGCGGAGTTTCCGGTGGCGGACATGACGCGGCAGGGGATCACCGGGCATTCGATGGGCGGGCACGGCGCGCTGACGATCGCGCTGCGTAATCCCGACCGGTTCCGCAGCGTGTCGGCCTTCGCGCCGATCGTTGCGCCGCTGCACTGCCCCTGGGGTGAGAAGGCGCTGACGGGCTATCTGGGGCCGGACCGTGCCGACTGGCGTGCGTACGACGCCTGTGCGCTGATCGCCGATGGCGCGCGGGTGGCCGACATCCTGGTCGATCAGGGGGAGGCCGACGGCTTCCTCGACGAACAGCTGAAGCCGGCGCTGTTGGCGGAGGCGTGCACGGCGGCGGGGATCGACCTGACGTTGCGGATGCAGCCGGGGTACGACCATAGCTATAATTTCATATCGACCTTCATGCCGGATCATGTCGCCTGGCATGCAGAACGGCTGCGGCGCGCCTGACACGCCGTAGCGCAAGCGATATGATGCGGCCCTTGTGTTCGGGTCGCCCACGGCCGCATGGCGCGCGGCGGGCGGGAGCCCGCTGCGATATTGTCGATATTATGATACCTCGGTCGGGCTTTCGTACCGAGGACCTTGCACGCCGTCCTGCGGCGGAATGATGGAGCGCTGTGATGATCGCCGAAACGCCTTTTGCCAATGCCGAGCCGGCCGTCGGCCCGGATGGCAAGCTGATCGTTCCGCAGGAGGTCGAGGCGGCGATCCGGACGCTGATCCGCTGGACGGGTGACGATCCGACGCGCGAGGGGCTGGTCGATACCCCGCGTCGGGTCGCGCGCGCGTGGAAGGAATATTGCGCGGGCTATGGCGATGATCCGGCGCGGCATCTCGAACGCGTGTTCGAGGAGGTCGGCGGCTATGACGAGATCGTCCTGTTGAAGGATATCCCGTTCCAGTCGCACTGCGAGCATCACATGGCGCCGATCATCGGCAAGGCGCACATCGCCTATCTGCCGCGCAACCATGTCGTCGGTATCTCGAAGCTGGCGCGCGTGCTGCACGGCTTTGCCCGCCGGTTGCAGGTGCAGGAGCGGCTGACCGCGGAAGTGGCCGACTGCATCTGGGAGCAGCTGAAGCCGCAGGGTGTCGCGGTCGTGATCGAGGCGACGCATGCCTGCATGGCCGCGCGCGGCGTGCGGACGCCGGGGGTGACGATGGTCACCAGCCGGATGATGGGCGTGTTCCGCGAGGATGAGCGCAGCCGCAAGGAGGTGCTCTCGCTGATGGGCGCGCGCGCATGATCCGAACCGTCCTGGTCACCGGCGGGGCGAAGCGCTTGGGCGCCGCGATCGTCCGGCGGCTGGCGGCGGACGGGCATGCGGTGGTCGTGCATCAGGGGCATTCGCCCGAGGAAGCCGATGCGCTGGTCGACGAAATCGTCGCTATCGGCGGCCGCGCGGCGGCGGTCGAGGGCGATCTGAGCGATCTGCACGGGGTCGGCGATCTGTTCGCGGCGGCGCGGGGCGCGATCGGCGGTCCGATCAACGGGCTGGTCAACTGCGCATCGAAGTTCGCGTTCGATCGGCCGCCCGCGGTCGACCCGGTACTGTTCGCCGAGCTGACCGCGATCAACTGCGGCGCGCCGGTGCTGCTCGCCTCGGCGCTGGCGTCGCAGGAGGATGTCCGTGACGGCGCGATCGTCAATCTGCTCGACCAGAAGGTCGCCAACCTCAACCCCGACTTCTTCTCCTATAGCTGCGGCAAGATCGCGCTGGAGGGGGCGACGGTGATGCTGGCGCAGGCGTTGGGCCCCCGGATCAGCGTCAACGCGGTCTCGCCAGGGCTGACCCTGCGGAGCGGCGACCAGACTGCCGCGGAATTCGAGGCAGTGGCGAGCGACAACCTGCTCCAGCGCCCGGTCGGGGCGGGGGCGGTCGCCGATGCAGTCGCGTGGTTGCTGGGTGCGAAGGGCGTGACCGGGCAGAACCTGTTCGTCGATTGCGGGCAGCGGTTTCTGGCGCGCGACGGCGACGTGATGTTCGACCGGCATCATGGGGAGCGCAATGGCTGAGTTCACGACGATCCTCGACGGGCTCGAGGTGATGATGCGGCTGGGCATTTATCCGCACGAGGTGGCGCCGCAACGCGTCGTCGTCTCGGTCGAGATGACGGTCGTGTATCCGGGGCCGCTCGGCGAGGATGCGATCGGCGAGGTGCTCGATTACGACTTCGTCCGCGCCGGGATCCTGGCGATGGCGGCGGAGCGTCCGTTCGCGTTGCAGGAGACGCTGTGCGAGGCGATTGCGGCGCTGTGCCTGGGTGACGCGCGGGTGAGGCGGGTCGAGGTCGAGACGATGAAGACCGACATCTACCCCGATGCCGCGATCGGGTGCCGGATCGTGCGGGAGCGTGCGATCTAGTGGAGGCAATAGTCCCACGACCGGGCGCATTTGTTGCCCATGAGCGGCGCCGATCCTGCAGCCGGCTCGTTCCCTGCCCATAACCCCCTCATTCGGAGACTTATGGTGAACATTCTTGTCGTCCTCACCTCGCATGCCGATCTCGGCGATACCGGCCGCAAGACCGGCTTCTGGCTCGAAGAGCTTGCCGCACCCTATTATGTGTTCAAGGATGCCGGGGCGTCCATCACGCTCGCCTCGCCGGCCGGTGGCCAGCCGCCGCTCGATCCGAGCAGCGCGAAGCCCGACGCGCAGACCGATGCGACGCGCCGGTTCGAGGGGGACGCGGAGGCCAGCGCCGCGCTCGCCGACACGCGGAAACTGTCCGAGATGAAGATCGCCGATTTCGACGCGGTGTTCTATCCCGGCGGACACGGCCCGCTCTGGGATCTCGCCAACGACACGGCGTCGATCGCGCTGATCGAGACGACCATCGGCGCGGGCAAGCCCGTCGCGCTGGTCTGTCACGCGCCCGGCGTGCTGCGCGACGTGAAGGCGGCTGATGGCTCGCCGCTGGTGAAGGGGAAGACGGTCACCGGCTTCACCAACAGCGAAGAGGCGGCGGTCGGGCTCAGCGATATCGTGCCGTTTCTTGTCGAGGACATGCTCGCGCAGCAGGGCGGAAATTATTCGAAGACCGCCGACTGGGGCGTGCATGTCGTCGAGGACGGCCTGCTGATCACCGGGCAGAACCCCGCATCGTCGGAAAAGGCGGCACAGGCGCTGCTGGCGAAGCTCCCCTGAAAGAACGGCCACCGGCCCTGCCGGTGGCCGCCCTTCCGGGTGTCAGGCGCGGTTGGCGGCGCTGAGGACGGCGCGGACCGAGGCGGTGGCGATGTCGGTGTCCATGCCGACGCCGAACACCGTCTTGCCCGCCGCGGTCCGGCATTCGACATAGGCAGCCGCCTGCGCATCGGCACCATGGCCGATCGCATGCTCGTTATAATCGACCACGTCGAGCGTCGGGCCGGTCGACTCCGCGATCGCCGCGATCACGCCCGAGATCAGCCCGTTGCCGCGCCCCGAGATCGACCGTTCCTCGCCATCGATCGCGACGCGACCGATGAAGACGCGCTGCCCTGCGGTGCCGCTTTCCTCATAGTCGCGCAGCTCCACGCGGTCGTCGGCGTGCGGCAAATAGGTCCGTTCGAACAGCTGCCAGATATCCGCCGCATTCAGCTCGCGGCTCGTCTCGTCGGCATAGGCCTGCACATGACGGCTGAAATCGGCCTGGAGACGCTTGGGCAGCTTCAGCCCCTTGTCCTGCTCGATCACCCAGGCGACGCCGCCCTTGCCCGACTGCGAATTGACGCGGATCACCGCCTCGTAGCTGCGGCCCAGATCGGCGGGGTCGATCGGGAGATAGGGGACCTCCCACAATGTGTCGTTCTTCGCTTCCTGCGCGGCGAACCCCTTCTTGATCGCGTCCTGGTGGCTGCCAGAAAATGCCGTGAAAACGAGGTCGCCCGCGTAGGGCGTGCGCGGATGGACGGGGATGTTGGTGCAGTAGTTGACCGTGTTCACGACGCCATCGATGTCCGACAGGTCGAGCTTCGGGTCGACGCCTTGCGTGTACATGTTGAGCGCGACGGTTACGAGATCGCAATTGCCGGTGCGCTCGCCATTGCCGAGCAGGCAGCCCTCGACCCGGTCCGCGCCCGCCATCATGCCGAGCTCGGCGGCGGCGACGCCGGTACCGCGGTCGTTGTGCGTGTGCAGGCTGATCGCGACCGAGTCACGATTGCGGATGTGGCGGCCGAACCATTCTATCTGGTCGGCATAGATGTTGGGCGTCGCGCACTCGACGGTGGCGGGCAGGTTGAAGATGATCGGGTTTTCGGGCGTCGGCATCAGGACGTCCATCACCGCCTCGCAGACCTCGAGGCTGAACTCGAGCTCGGCGGTCGAGAAGGTCTCAGGGGAATATTCGAACTGCCAGCGGACGTTCGGTTGCTTGGCGGCCTCGTCGCGCAGCACCTTGGCGCCGTCGATCGCGATCTGCTTCACCTGCGCGCGGTCCATCCCGAACACGATCTTGCGCCATGCGGGCGATACGGCATTGTAGAGGTGGACGATCGCGGTCTTCGCGCCGACGAGGCTGGCAAAGCTCGTCTCGATCAGGTCGCGGCGCGACTGCGTTAGCACCTGGATCGACACGTCGTCGGGGATCCGGCCGGTCTTCACGAGACCAGAGATGAAATCGAACTCGGTCGCGCCCGCGCTCGGGAAACCGACCTCGATTTCCTTCAGCCCGACCTTGCAGAGCAGGTCGAAGAAGCGAGTCTTCTTCTCGGCATCCATCGGGTCGATCAGCGCCTGGTTGCCGTCGCGAAGATCGGTCGACAGCCAGCGCGGCGGCGTGACGATCGTCTTCGACGGCCATTGGCGGTCGGGCAGGTCGATTTGCGGGAAGGGTCGGTATTTGGTCGATGGGTCGCGCAGCATGGCTCGTGTCTCTCGTGATCGGGAGCGTTCGGGTCAGCCCTTAGGCGCGAGGCGCGGGGGCTGGCCACCACGCAAACGATCGGCGCGCCTAAGGGCGCGTAAGTCGAAGCAGCAGAAGGCGACCGTGAGACATTGCGTCTTCCCTATCGCGCGGACACGGTAAATGTCCAGCGCGATAGGTCGGCGTACGTATTATTGCGCAGCAAACGCCGCGTTGATCGTCAGGTCGACCTTGTCCGACACGACGGGGGCATAGGCGCCGATGTTGAAATCGCTGCGCTTGATCGATGTCGTCGCGCGGAAGCCGAAGTTCAGCTTCTTGTTCATTGGGTTCGCGCCCGCGCCGACGAACGTCGCCTGCAGCACGACCGGCTTGGTGACGCCCTTGAGCGTGAGATCACCCGTGATCGTCGCCTTGTCGCCGGTCGCGACGACCTTGGTCGAGACGAACTTGGCGGTCGGATAGGTCGCGGCGTCGAAAAAGTCCTTCGACTTCAGATGGCCCGCGAACGGCGCGGACGTGACCGACAGCTGGTCGATCGCGAAATTGACCTCAACCTTGGTCGCGTTGGGCTTGGCCGGATCGATCGTGATGCTGCCACCCGATGCGCCGAGCTGCCCCTCGAGCATCGAGAAGCCCATATGGTTGAGCTGCCACGTCACCTGCGTGTGGTTTGCATCGACCGCATAGGTACCGGCGGCGACGCGCGCCTTGACGGGGGCGCCGGGGACGGCGGCGGTCTGCGCCAATACGGGAGCGGCGGTGAGGGCGAGGATGGTGGCTAGGGCTAGGCGCATGCGGGGTCTCCTGTTGAACGCGCGATGCTGGCCGAGCGAAGGGAGCGCGTCAAATGACGTTATGCCAACGCTGTGTTTCGGATTTGGGTCGGTGGGGAGCTTGGGGAAGGCACGCTCGCTGTTGTTCCCCCGCGGACGCGGGGGCCCAGCTAAACCACGGATACTGCCCGAGACCCTGGACCCCCGCCTTCGCGGGGGAACGGGGACTGGGGGAGGGGGAAGTGGGTTTCAGGAACGAGAGTAGCGGGGAACGGGAGTAGGGTAGGAAAGGGAGTGGCGGGGGAGAAGAGCACTCACCCCAAAACGCCACCACCCCGGCGAAGGCCGGGGCCCAGTTGGGGGACGGTGATAACGGAAGACGGCGCTTCGTTACTCCGGCCTTTCCAACTAAGCCCCGGCCTTCGCCGGAGTGGGGTAGGGGGTGTTGGGGCGAGCGACGCGCAATCCCCACGCCCGCCCGTCGGCCACGGCGAAGCCGCGCCCTATGGGCGGGCTCCGTCGTGCCGGCCGCGCTCGCGCTTAGTTGCGCTCGCGATCCACCAGCGCATTCTTCCCGATCCACGGCATCATGCCGCGCAGCTCGCTGCCGATCTTCTCGATCGGATGCGCCAGCGCCTGCTTGCGCGCCGCCTTCAGCTCGGGCTGCCCCGCACGGTTGTCGAGAATGAAGTTCTTCACGAACCTGCCCGACTGGATGTCGGCCAGCACGCGCTTCATTTCCTTCTTCGTCTCGTCGGTGATGATCCGCGGACCCGTGGTGATGTCGCCATATTCGGCGGTGTTCGAGATCGAATAGCGCATGTTGGCGATCCCGCCCTCATAGAGCAGGTCGACGATCAGCTTGGTCTCGTGCAGGCACTCGAAATAGGCCATTTCGGGCGCGTAGCCGGCTTCGGTCAGCGTCTCGAACCCGGCCTGGATCAAGTGCGTGATGCCGCCGCAGAGCACGGCCTGCTCGCCGAACAGATCGGTCTCGCATTCCTCGCGGAAATTGGTCTCGATGATCCCCGAGCGACCGCCGCCGACGCCCGATGCATAGGCGAGCGCGATGTCGTGCGCGTTGCCCGACTTGTCCTGGTCGATCGCGATCAGGCAGGGGACGCCGCCGCCGCGGACATATTCGCTGCGCACGGTGTGGCCGGGGCCCTTGGGTGCGATCATGATGACGTCAAGATCGGCGCGTGGCTCGATCAGGCCGAAATGGACGTTCAGGCCGTGCGCGAACGCGATCGTCGCACCCTGCTTCAGATTGTCGTGCAGGTCGGTCGCGTAGATCGCCGCCTGATGCTCGTCGGGCGCGAGGATCATGACGATGTCGGCCCAGGCGGCCGCCTCGGCGTTCGACTTGACCGCGAAGCCGGCCTCGATCGCCTTCTTGGCGGTCGGCGAGCCCTCGCGCAGCGCGATCGCGACGTCCTTGACGCCCGAATCGCGCAGGTTCTGCGCATGCGCATGGCCCTGCGAGCCGTAACCGACGATCGCGATCTTCTTGTCGGTGATCAGGTTCAGGTCGGCGTCGCGATCGTAATAGACACGCATTATATTCTTCCTTCTTTCGTCATTCCGGCAGACGCCGGAACCCAGGGTTCCAGGCGGCGCCGTTCGTGGCTCTGGGTCCTGACGTTCGTCAGGATGACAGGTAAATTCAGGCCGGCTCTTTGCCGCGGGCAATCGCGACGATGCCGGTGCGGGCGACTTCGATCAGACCGACTTCGCCCATGAGTTCGACGAACTTGTCGATCTTGTCGATGCCGCCGGTCACCTCGAACACGAAGCTCGACGTCGTCGCATCGACCACGCGCGCGCGGTAGACGTCGGCGAGGCGGAGCGCCTCGATCCGGTGGTCGCCGGTGCCGCGCACCTTGACCAGTGCCAACTCGCGCTCGACATGCGCGCCCTGCGCGGTCAGGTCAGTGACCTTGTGGACGGGGACGAGCCGGTCGAGCTGTGCGAGGATCTGCTCCATCGTCGCGGGCGATGCGCTGGTGACGATCGTGATCCGGCTGACCGCCTTGTCGGCGGTGATCTCCGACACGGTCAGGCTCTCGATATTATAGCCGCGCGCGGTGAACAGACCGGCGATCCGGGCGAGGATGCCCGGCTCGTTGTCGACGATGACGGCGAGCGTATGCCGCTCAGCCTTTTCCTGGGAAATATGCATCAAACCAGTGCCTTCGCTTCGTCGTCCATCGTGCCCGACACTTCGTTCGCCTGAAGGATCATGTCGGTATGCGCAGCACCGCTCGGGATCATCGGGAAGCAGTTGGTCAGCTGCGACACGCGGCAATCGACGATCACCGGGCCGTCATAGGCCAGCATCTCGGCGATCCCGCTGTCAAGCTGGTCACGCGTCTCGATCAGGATGCCCTTCCAGCCATAAGCTTCGCCCAACCGGACGAAATCGGGCAGCGAATCCGAATAGCTCTCGGCATAGCGGCTCTCATACGTGAGCTCCTGCCACTGGCGGACCATGCCCATATACTGGTTGTTGAGGATGAAGATCTTCACAGGCAACCGGTATTGCGTGGCGGTCGCCAGCTCCTGGATGTTCATCTGGATCGATGCCTCGCCGGCGATGTCGATCACCAGCGCGTTCGGGTTGCCGAGCTGCGCGCCGATCGCGGCGGGCAGGCCATAGCCCATCGTGCCGAGACCGCCGCTGGTCAGCCACTTGTTCGGCTTTTCGAAGCCGAAATGCTGCGCGGCCCACATCTGGTGCTGGCCGACCTCGGTCGTAATGATCGGGTTGCGTGCCTTGGTCGCGTCGAACAGCGCCCGGATCGCGCGCTGCGGCATGATCTCGTTCGGGTCGTTCTCGGGGAAGTCGAGGCACTTGACCGCACGCCAGCCGGCGATCCGCCGCTGCCAGTCGGTGGTGTCGGGCTTGGGATGCTGACGGCTCTTCCAGATCCGCACCATGTCCTCGAGCGCATGGCCGACGTCCGCGATGATCCCGAGATCGACGCGCACCGTCTTGTTCACCGACGAGCGATCGATGTCGATGTGCACTTTCCGCGAATTCGGGCTGAACGCGTCGAGCCGTCCGGTCACGCGGTCGTCGAACCGGCTGCCGAGCGCGACGACGAGGTCGGCCTGGTTCATCGCCATGTTGGCCTCGTAGGTGCCATGCATCCCGAGCATGCCGAGCCATTGCTCGCCGCTCGCGGGATAGGCGCCGAGGCCCATCAGCGTCGACGTCACCGGTGCGCCGGTGATGCGGACGAGCTCGCACAGCAGTTGGCTCGCGGCCGGGCCCGAATTGATGATGCCGCCGCCGGTGTACAGGATCGGGCGTTCGGCCGCAGCAAGCATGTCCACCAGCTGCTCGATCTGCGACTGGTCGGCCTTCACCTGCGGGCGATAGGTCTTGTGCTGGATCGGGCCGGGCTTAGTGTAGCGCGCGGTCGCGACCTGCACGTCCTTGGGAATGTCGACGACCACCGGCCCCGGACGACCCGAGGTGGCGATGTGGAACGCCTCGTGGATCACCCCGCCGAGCTTGGCCGGGTCCTTCACGAGATAATTGTGCTTCGAACAGTGACGCGTGATGCCGACGGTATCGGCCTCCTGGAACGCGTCGGTGCCGATCAGCGCGGTCGGCACCTGTCCGGTGATCACGACCATGGGAATCGAATCCATCAGCGCATCGGTGATCCCGGTGACTGCATTGGTCGCGCCGGGCCCCGAGGTGACGAGCACCACGCCGGGCTTGACGGTCGAGCGGGCATAACCCTCCGCCGCATGCGTCGCGGCCTGTTCATGGCGCACCAGGATGTGCTTGATCCGGCCGCTGCGAAACAGCGCGTCGTAGATCGGCAGCACGGCACCGCCCGGATAGCCGAACACGACCTCCACGCCGAGATCGCACAGCGCCTCGATCAGGATATCGGCTCCACTCTTCTCGGTCATCACGTCAAAATCCTTTCGAATGCGCCGCCTTTAGCGCCTCGTGGAGGGGGCGGCTACCGATATAAAAGATGCGTGTCAAACATCATTTTAGCAATATAGTTTCAAATTGCTGCAAGCGCGTTGAAAAATCGAGCGCGTTAGTGCGCGTCCAGGCGGCCGGCGGCTGGTGGCGAAGCCAGGTATATTGCCGCTTGGCATAGCGCCGCGTAGCGAGCGATCCGGCCGCGATCGCGTCGGTTTTCGACACCCCTCCGCGAACGAGTCCGGCGATCTCGGGAACGCCGATCGCGCGGCGGATCGGTGCGTCCGGCGGGATGTCGGTGCGGGCGAGGAGTGCGGTGACTTCCGCTTGGCTGGTCTCGGCCATCTCGGCGAAGCGCTGGTCGATGCGCGCGTTCAGCCAGTCGCGGTCGGGGATCAGGATCAGCGCGCGAACGTCCAGCCGGTCGCCGATCCCGCCCACCCGTTCGGTCTGCCAGTCGGCGAGCGTGCGGCCGGTCCCGCGGACCACCTCGAGCGCGCGCGCGACGCGCGTGGTGTCGGCGGCGTTGAGCCGCGCGGCGGCGGGCGGGTCGAGCAGCGCGAGCGCGGCATGCGCATCGGCGACGGGGAGCGCGCGGACCTGCTCGCGAAGGTCGGGGTCGATCGCGGGGACGGGGGCAATGCCGTCGAGCAGCGTGCGGATATAGAGCCCGGTGCCGCCGACCAGGATCGGCAGTCTGCGCTCCGCCACCACCTCGTCGATTGCGCGCGTCGCTTCGGCGGCCCAGCGCGCGGCGGAATAGGTCGCGTCAGCGGCGTCGACATGGCCGAACAGGCGGTGCGGGACGCTCGCTTCCTCTTCGGCCGAAGGACGCGCGGTGAGGATGCGCAGATCGGCATAGACCTGCGCGGAATCGGCATTGATGACGACGCCGTCGTGGCGCGCGGCGATGGCAAGCGCGAGCGCGGACTTGCCGCTCGCGGTCGGCCCTGCGATGAGCGCGACCTTCGGGAGATTATTGATGTTCACGGCAACGCTTATAGCCTCGGGCACGCTGACCGCAGGCGATATTTCGACCGCGATGGACCGGCTCCGCGATGCGGGCTGCGCGCCGGGTGCGAGCGGCTGGATCGACGAAGGTGACGCCGCCGACCTGATCTTCGGCATGGCGCCCGACGCGGCGCGGACCGCGCTCGAGGGGGCGTTCGGCAAGACCGATGTGGTCGTGCAGTCGAGCCTGACCCGGACCAAGGCGCTGCTGATCGCGGACATGGATTCGACGATGATCACCGTCGAGTGCATCGACGAGCTCGCCGACTATGCCGGGATCAAGCCGCAGATCGCCGAGATCACCGAACGCGCGATGCGCGGTGAACTCGATTTCGAGGCGGCGCTCGATGCGCGCGTCGCGCTGCTCGAGGGGCTGGCGGAGAGCGACATCGAACGCTGCCTTGCTGAGCGCGTCACGATCATGCCGGGTGCGCAGGCGCTGGTGCGGACGATGCGCGCGCGCGGTGCGAAGGCCGTGCTCGTGTCGGGCGGCTTCACGCGCTTTGCCGAGCCGGTGGCGCGGACGATCGGGTTCGACGTCGCGATCGCGAACGTGCTGGAGATTGCGGACGGTACGCTGACGGGGCGGGTCGCGCGGCCGATCGTCGGGTCGCACACCAAGCTGGCGACGCTGCACGCTGCGCTCGCCGAGCACGGGATCGCGGTCGAACAGTCGCTCGCGGTCGGTGACGGCGCGAACGACCTCGCGATGATCGAGGCAGCGGGGCTGGGCGTCGCCTATCATGCCAAGCCGATCGTCGCGGCGGCGGCGGCGGCGCGTATTGATCACGGCGATCTGACCGCTCTGCTCTACGCCCAGGGCCTGTCGCGCGCCGCCTGGGTGACCGAATGAGCGCCGTCAAGCGCGTTTCCAGCCACCGAGTCCCTCTTTGGTAATCCAGGTTAAGCCACTGCGCCATATCCCGGCTTGCTAAGCTGTATCCAAAAATTAGGGGTCGATGCCAAAGACTTGCGATTGATTGGCTGAGACGAATGGATGCTGGCTGGGATTATGAGCGCTTCAAGGCGTTCACCTGTGCGGATGACGACGACATTGATACCTTCCGGCGGCTCGCCGGGCCGACGATCGGGTTGAAGCGTGGTGATACTTTGCGGATGCAGGGCTCGCCCGACCCGCAGGTCTATATGCTGCTGAGCGGCTGGGTCGCGTGTAGCATCATCGTCGGCGAGAGCGCGCGGCAGATCGTCAAGGTTCATCTGCCCGGCGATCTGGTCGGGATGCCGAGCCTTGCCGCCCCGACCGCGTGCGACACGATCGAAGCGGTCTCGGCGGCGAAGCTCGGCGTGATCGAGACCGCGGCGATCGGGCAGGTGTTCAGCAGCAACCCGCGGCTCGCGGCATTGCTGTTTCTCGTCTCGCAGCAGGAGCGCGTCTTGCTGATGGAGCGGCTCGCGTCGATCGGGCGGACCAGCGCGGCGAGCCGGATCGCCGCGCTGATCCTCGAACTGCGCACCCGGCTGCGGCGCAACGATCCGACGATCGAGAATGTCGTGCCGGTGCCGCTGACGCAGGAGGATATCGGCGACATGACCGGGCTGACCCCGGTCTATGTCAACCGGACGCTACGCCAGCTGCGGACCTCGGGGATCGCGACGTGGCGGCGCGGGGTCATCACGATCGACGACCGCGACGCGCTGGCGGTCCTCGCCGCCTTGCCGCAAAGTCCGGAACGCGACACGAGCTGGATCCCGAACCGGCGCGGCTGAACGCCGGGCGTGTCGGGATGCGTCAGGGGGCGACGATGACGCAGGGCTGGCCTGACGCGGCGCAGGCGCGCGTCGCGTCCGCCCGGCTGGCGAACCCGCCCGCTTGCAGCCGCGTCACCGGCCCCGCCGCGACATAGCTGGGCTGCGCGCCGCCCAGCCTGCCCTTGACCTTGCCCCACAGCGTCTCGGCATTGCCGCGATCACGAAACGCGCCAAGCTGGATCCGCCATTTCCCCGACCCGGCCAGAGGCTTCGCCGTCGGCTTCGGCACGGGTTTCGGCGCCGGCTTGGCCGCGGCGTGTGGGGCAGGGGCGGGAGCACGCTCCGGCACAGCGCGCTGTGGCACCGGCGCGGGGGACACGGTTGAGGCGGGAACCGTGGTGCGCGCGACCGGCGTCACCGGCCGGGGAGCGGGCCTAGCAGGGCCGGTAGCCGAGATCGGCGGCGGCGACGCGGGCGACAGGCCCGACCGCGCGATCTTTTCCTGCGCGGCATAGCGTTCGGCGAGCGCCGTGCCGCGCTGGCGGTCTTCGGGGGAGATATACTGGTCCATCTGCGCGAGCGTCTGCGAGGCCGACTGCAATCCCGACGTGCTCGCGCGCGACATCAGCGCATAGGCGCGCGGATAATCGCGGGGGACCGCGTCGCCGTTGAACAACATCGTCCCGAGCACGAGCTGCGTCCGCGGTTCGCCGCGCGCCACCGACTTTTCGAGCCAGGGCAGCGCGTCCGCCTTCTTGTTGGCCTGGAACAGCGCGAGGCCGTAATTGTCCTGCGCCTGGACATGACCCTGCAGCGCCGCCTTGCGGAACCAGCTTTCAGCGAGCGCGGGGTCGAGCGTGACGCCGCGGCCGAGCTTATAGGCCTGGGCGAGATTGAACTGCGCATCGGCGTCACCCGCGATCGCGAGCGGACGCCACTGGTCGATCGCGGACGCATAGTCGCCGCGGCTCCAGGCATCGACGCCGGCCTTCACGTCCGCCGCGGCCGGCACCGCGCCCAGCGCTGCCACCGTCGCCGCCGCGCCCAGAATCAGGTTGCGCATCGAGTACCTCGTTAAAGCCAAATGATGATCGTCATGTCGCGATAGCCCGGCGAAGGCAAAGATCGGGTTAAGCCGTGCGCCGGTCGGGTGTGGGGGCGCGGCACGTTGTCGTAACGGCTTGGGAACCACGCGTTAACCGCTTCTTATCCGCTGGCATGGCATCGCGGGCCTTGGTTGACGAGACGTAAGGGGGCTTATGCGCGTTCTGGCGATGGCATCGCAGAAAGGCGGGTCGGGAAAGACGACTCTGTCCGGGCATCTCGCGGTCCAGGCGGAGCGCGCTGGGCAGGGGCCGGTCGTGCTGATCGATATCGATCCGCAAGCGTCGCTGACCGACTGGTGGAACGAGCGCGAGGCGGAGGCGCCGGCGCTGGCGCAGACCACGGTCGCGCGGCTCGCCGCCGATCTCGAAATTCTTCGCCAGCAGGGGTTCAAGCTGGCGGTGATCGACACGCCGCCGTCGATCACGGTCGCGATCCAGACGGTGATTCAGATCGCCGAGCTGATCGTCGTGCCGACCCGGCCGAGCCCGCATGACCTGCGCGCGGTCGGCGCGACCGTCGATCTGTGCGATCGCGCGGGCAAGCCGCTGATCTTCGTCGTCAATGCAGCGACCCCCAAGGCGCGGATCACGGCCGAGGCGATCGTCGCGCTCTCTCAGCACGGCACCGTCGCGCCGATGACGATCCACCAGCGCACCGATTTCGCCGCCTCGATGATCGACGGCCGCACGGTCATGGAGGTCGATCCCAAGGGCAAGTCCGCGGCGGAGATCGAAGCGCTCTGGACCTATGTCACTGACCGGCTCGAAAAGAATTTCCGGCGCACGGTGTTCAGCGTGCCCAATGCAGGCGCGGGGTTCGGGCAGCGCGGGCCCGCGCCGGGCTTCGGCCGGCGGGTGGTCGGA
>NZ_LR733875.1:1755293-1951555 GCF_902506585.1 Sphingomonas sp. T1 | reverse complement strand
CCCCTACCCCGCCCCGGGACCATCGCCACGCCGATGCCGAGCGCGTTGCTCGCGGACCTCCATCACCGCAGCTTCCGCTATTTCTGGGACACGACCGATCCCGTCACGGGTCTTGCACCCGATCGTTGGCCGACACCGTCCTTCGCGTCGATCGCCGCGGTCGGCTTCGCGCTGACCGCCTATCCGATCGGAGTCGAGAATGGCTGGATCACGCGCGACCAGGCGCGCGCGCGGACCCTGGCCACGCTCGAATTCTTCGCGGCCGCCCCGCAGGGCGACAGCCGTAGCGACGATAGCGGCTTCAAGGGCCTGTTCTACCATTTCCTCGGCCGGACCAAGGGTCACCGCTTCGCACGCGCCGAACTGTCGACGATCGACACTGCGCTGCTGATCGGCGGCGTGCTGGTCGCACAGAGCTGGTTCGATACCGAGCATCCGGGCGACGTCCGGATCCGTGCGCTGGCGGACCAGCTCTATGCTGCGATCGACTGGACCTGGATCACCCCGCGTGCACCGTTCATGGCGATGGGCTGGCATCCCGAAAGCGGCTTCATCCCGCATGACTGGAACATCTACAACGAAGGCCTGCTGCTCTATATCCTCGCGCTCGGCTCGCCGACGCACGCGCTGCCGGCAGAGAGCTGGGATGCGTGGACGAGCCGGTTCGACGCGCAGTGGGGCGACCGCTGGGGCGGCGAGCCGCACGTCCAGTTTCCCGCACTGTTCATCCATCAGTACAGCCATTGCTGGATCGACTTCCGCGGTATTCGCGACCGCTACATGACGGCGAAGGGAATCGATTATTTCGAGAACAGCCGCCGCGCGGTCCGCGCCCAGCGCGCCTATGCGATCGCCAACCCCGAAGGCTGGGTAGGCTATGGCCCCGACGTCTGGGGGCTGACCGCATGCGACGGCCCCGGCGATTTCGCCATCGACATCGGTGGCCGCCGCCGCGAATTCTTCAGCTATGCAGCCCGCGGCGTCGGCGACCGGGACGACGGGACGCTGGCCCCGACCGCGGCAGCGGCATCGATCGCGTTCGAACCCGAATTGTCGAGCCGTGCGATCGAGACGATGCACGCCCGCTACGGCGCCCGCATCTACGGCAAATACGGCTTTCTCGATTCGTTCAACCCGACGCTGACGGCCACGTCGGTGCCGCTCAAGCATGGCAGCGTCGATCCCGCTGCGGGGTGGGTGGACGACGATTATCTGGGCATCGACCAGGGCGCGATCGTGGTCATGATGGAGAATTGGCGCACCGGCCTCGTCTGGACGACCATGCGCCGCAATCCGCATATCCGCCGCGGGTTGCAGCGCGCGGGGTTTACCGGGGGCTGGCTGACCTGATCGCAGCACCGGGCGAGGACGCAATAACAGGTGCGCACGGCCGGCCCGGGCGCGATAGGATGACGCATGCATCGCCCCAGGACCACCATCCGCCAGCTCAGCTATTTCGTCGCGCTTGCCGAAAACGGCAGCTTCACGCGCGCCGCCGAACGGATGGGCGTGTCACAGCCGTCGCTCTCGCAACAGATCCGCGCGCTCGAGACGATTCTCGGTGCGCCACTGTTCGAACGCGGCGGGCCTGCGATCCCGACGCCGCTCGGCCGCGAGCTTCTCGAGCGCGCGCGTCGGATCCTGTTCGACCTTGCGGACCTGGAGGAGGTGCGCGTCGCTTCGGCGGACGCGCTGGTCGGGACGATCCGGCTGGGCGTATCGCCGACGCTAGGCGCCTATCTGCTGCCGACCTTCGTCGCGCGTCTGCACCGTGACCATCCGACGCTGCGCATCCATGTCCGCGAAGGCCTGCCCTCCGCGCTGACCGCGGGACTCGCGGCGGGTGACCACGACCTGATCCTCGCTCAGCTGCCGGTCGCGGGGCGCGGGTTCCACACCGAGCGTCTGTTCCGTGAGGCGCTGTATCTGGCGATGGCGGCGGACCATCCGCTGAGCCCCAAGGCTGGAATCGAGATGGCCGATCTGCGCGGCCAGAACCTGCTGACGCTCGTCGCGGACTATCGCCTCGCGCAACAGGTCGCCGCGATCGCCGGCGAAGTCGGCGCGGTCGTGCTCAACGATTACGAGGGCACCAGTCTCGACGCGATCCGGCAGATGGCCGGGATGGGCATGGGGCTGGCATTGCTGCCCGAGCTTTATGTCCGCCAGGAAGTGCGTGACGGTGGCGACGTCATCGTGCGGCCGTTCAGCCATGGCCGACAATATCGCGAGATCGGACTGCTGTGGCGCATCGGCGCAGGCCGTGCTCCCGCCTATCACCTGATCGCCGACCTGTTGCGCGCGGTTGGCCCATAGGTTTATCCTATCGATGATATAGCCGCCCCGTAGTTGTATCAATAACACTGTGCGGCAATTCTGATTGCGGACTCGAGCAGTTGGATGACGCAGGTGGCAGGCAAACGAATCGGATGGCGTGAAGCGCGCGGCTGGCTGGGCGAGATCGTCGGACCCGATACGCCCTATCTCCGCCTCGCAATGGTGTACGGCGTCGCGATCAGCCTGTTGTCGCTCGCCACGCCGATCTCGGTGCAGCTGCTGATCAACAGCGTCGCCAACACCGCGCTGCCAGCACCGTTATGGACGCTGGCCGGGCTGTTGCTCGTGTTGCTGCTGTTCGTCGCCGGGCTCAGCGCAATGCGCTTCTGGGTCATGGCGCTGTTCGAACGGCGGTTCTTCGCGCGCGTCGTCGCCGAAATCACCGAACGCGCCGTCCACGCGCAGAACCCCTTCTTCGCCGATCAGAATCGCGGCGACCTGTTCAACCGCTATTTCGATCTCGTCGTGGTGCAGAAGGCGGTGCCGAGCCTGGTGATCGGGGCGTTCACGATCATCCTCCAGTCCGCGGTCGGGCTCGTCGTGACGAGTTTCTACCACCCCTTCTTCCTCGCGTTCAACGCGCTGCTGATCCTGCTGGTGCTCGCGATCTGGACGATCTGGTCGCGCGGATCGATCCGCTCCGCGGTCGCGCTCAGTCACGCCAAGCATGAGGCCGCCCGCTGGCTGGAAAGCCTGGGCGGATCGAACGGTTTCTACAAATCGAGCCGCCATCTCGATTTCGCGATGGATCGGTCCGAAGCCGTCACTGCCACCTATGTCGACCGCCACGAACGCTATTTCCGCTACAGCTTCGCGCAGACCGTGGCCTTCCTGCTGCTCTATGCTTTTGCCAGCGCGGCGCTGCTCGCGCTCGGCGGTAATCTGATCCTGCGCGGCGAACTATCGATCGGACAGCTGGTCGCGGCCGAGCTGATCCTGAGCGGCGTGTTCTACGGCGTGTCGCAACTCGGCTGGTATCTCGACACGCTCTACGACCTGATCGCGAGCGCGGAGGAATTGTCGCTGCTATTCGCGATTCCCCAGGAACAGGCGGCCGCCACCGCGGGACAGGCGCCCGGCGATGGTGCCGTCCGGCTCGAAGCAGTCGAAGTCGAGGGTGCGCGCTTCGACTTCTCGCTGGCGGCGGGCGAACAGCTCGTCACGCTGGCTGACGGCGGGGCGGAACGGCTGCTGGCGATGGTGCTCAAGCGCCACATCGTGCCCGAGCGCGGGCTGGTCACGGTCGGTGGCGCCGACATGGCGACGTTCGACATGTATCTGTTGCGCTCAGCGGTGATGGTGCTTGACCGGCCGACGATCGTCGAGGTCACGATCCGCGAATATCTGTCGCTTGCCGCAGCGGCGGGATCGGACCCGGGCGGGATGCTCGAAGTCCTCGACGCCGTGGGCCTGCGCGAGCGGGTTGCGCAATTCCCGCACGGGCTCGACACCCCGCTTGCCGCATCGGGTTATCCGCTGGCGATCGGCGAGGTCGTCGCACTCAAGCTCGCCAGCGCGCTGCTCGTGCGACCACGCGTGCTGATGCTCTCGCAGCTGTGCGACCTGATCCCCGCGGAGCGGCTGGCGGACGTGCTGCGCCGGTTGAAGGCGGCCGGGACGACCACCTTGCTGTGTACCGGCCGGCCCGAAGACATCGTCCTCGATGGCTGGTTCCGGCTCGAACCGCATCGCCAGCGACGCTTCGCCACCCATGCCGCACTGATCGCCGACGCGCATACGGAGTCGAACGATGCCGTATAGTCCCGATCGCGTCGCGCATTTCCCGACACTGGCGAAGATGCGCGCCCCGCGCAGCGCGGTGACGGTCGCGTGGCTGCTGTTGATCGGCATCGTGGTCGCGGTCGCGATCATGGCGCTGGTTCCCTGGGTGCAGACCGCCAACGGCACCGGCCAGGTCGTCGCGCTCGACCCCGACGATCGGCAGCAGCAGGTGACGGCGTTCGTGCCGGGCCGCGTCGAACGCTGGTACGTGCATGACGGGCAGCATGTCGAACGCGGCGATCCGATCGCCCGCGTCGTCGATCTCGACCCCGACCTGCTGTCGCGTCTGCGGGCCGAGCGGGCGCAGGTCGAGGCGGAGATCGCCGCGGTCCAGCAGAGCCGCGCGGTCGCCGGCATCGACGTGTCGCGTACCGCGCAACTGTTCGCCGAGGGGCTGGCCGCGCGGCGCGACTATGAGCAGACCCAGATCAAGGTCGCCGATGCCGGCGCCAAGCTGGCCGAGGCGCGCGCCAAGCTCAACCGGATCGACATCCAGCTCAACCGCCAGTCCGCGCAGATGGTTCGCGCACCCCGCGACGGTCGCGTCCAGCAGCTCAACGCCACGACCGGCGGATCGATGGTGTCGCCCGGCACCGTGCTCGCGGTGATCGCGCCCGAGCGCGTCGAGCGCGCGGTCGAACTGTTCGTCGACGGTCGCGACGTGCCGGTGCTGCGTCCCGGCCGACCAGTCCGCCTCGAATTCGAGGGCTGGCCCGCGATCCAGTTCAGCGGCTGGCCATCGGTTGCACAGGGCATGTTCGACGGCCGCGTCCGCACGATCGATCCCAATGCCGCGCCCGACGGGCTGTTCCGCATCCTGGTCGAGCCCCAGCCCGGCAAACCCGCCTGGCCCGCGCGCGAATTCGTCCGCCCCGGCGGCAAGGTGCGCGGCTGGGTCCAGGGCGAGACGGTGCTGGTCGGCTATGAACTCTGGCGCCAGCTCAACGACTTTCCGCTCGAATTCGGCCGGCGCCCGGCCGCGGCAGCCAAAGGCGAGGCCAAGGCCGTGGATGCGAAGGCGTCCGACGAGGAGGGCGGCAAGAAGTGACCCGCTTCCTCGTCGCGCTGCTGATGCTGCTGTCCCCGGTGGCAGCGATCGCACAAGCCGCCCCACTGACACTCGACGAGGTGCTGCGTGCCTCCGCGCGGTCCGCCCCGCAGATCGTCGAGGCACTCGCGCGCGTCCGCCAGGCGGAAGGGCGATCGTTGTCGGCGGACGGCGCGTTCGACACGGTGTTCGACGTTGACGGCAAGTCGCGCGTCGCGGGCTATTATGACGGCACCGTGGTCGAGAGCCGCGTGACGCGGCCGCTGACGACCAATGGCGGCTATGTCTATGGCGGCTACCGCGCATCGCGGGGCAGTTTTCCTGTCTATGAGGATCAGGCCTATACCAACCGGCTGGGCGAGGCGAAGGTCGGCGCGCTGTTCGCCCTGCTGCGCGACCGCGTGGTCGACGAACGCCGGACACGGCGCAGCGTCGCCGGCGCGGACATCGACGTCGCACGGTTCGAAGCGCAGATGGTCGCGATCGGCGTTCAGCGCCGCGCGGTCGACGCCTATCAGGCCTGGGTCGCCGCGGGGTTGCGCCTGCGTGCCTATCGCGACCTGCTCGACCTTGCGGAGCGGCGGCGCGGCGCGATCGGGCGGCTGGTGACGCTGGGTGCACGACCCGAGATCCTGTTGACCGAAAACGACCAGAACCTCGTCCGCCGGCGCGCGCTCGTCGTGCGCGCCGAACAGGATATCGCCACCGCCGCCAACTCTCTTTCGCTTTATCTGCGCGACGATGCGGGAGCACCGCTGCTCGTATCACCCGACCGGCTGCCCGCGGACACGAGCGCGCTTGCCGGCGTCGCGCCGACCGGATCGAGCGCGGCAGCGGTCACGCGGCCGGATTACCGGGCGATCCTGACCCGGATCGATCAGTCGACCGCGCGGCTGATGCTGGCGGAAAACGATCTGTCGCCCCGGCTCGACCTGCGCGGCGAAGTCGGCAAGGATGTCGGCCCGGTCGGCCTGGGCGGACCGAACCGCACGCCGCTCGAAGCGGCGGTCGGCTTCCGCTTCAGCGTCCCGCTTCAGAATCGCGCCGCCAAGGGACGCGTGGCCGAAGCCCGCGCCGAGATCGACGCACTGGCACAGCGCAGCCGCTTCCTGCGCGACCAGATCGCTATCGAGGTCGAAGGAATCGTCATCGCGGTCGGCGCGACCGAACGGCTCGCCGGTATCGCGGAGGAGGAACGCAGTCTTGCCGACCGGCTCGCGGTTGCCGAACGCCGCCGCTTCGAGCTGGGATCGGGCGACTTCTTTCTCGTCAACCAGCGCGAGGAGACCGCGACCGATGCGCGCGTCCGCCTGATCGACGCACAGGCGCGCATCGCCTCCGCGCGCGCCGAACTCGCCGCCGCGACGGCCGACCGTGTCGCACTGGGGCTGGACCGCTAGGCCAGCCCCGCCCTGCTCAATAGGCCAGTGCGCAGCCATCGGCGCGCATTTCGCTCGCCGCGGCATAGACCCGGGTGTCGCCGTCCATCCGGTGCTCGACGCATTCATAGCGCCCGAAGCCGCCATCCGGCTCTCCGATTTTCCAGCCCATGTCGGCCAGCCTCTTCCGCGTCGCGACCGGCACGCCGGTCTCGAGCCGGAGCAGCCCCGTCGGCCCGAGCCCGAGCGTATCCTCGCCCATCGATTGCGACGATCCCTCGTGATGCCAGCGCGGCGAATCCCCCGCCGACTGGATTTCGAGCCCATAGTCGACGCGGTTGACGATGATCTGCGTCTGCCCCTGCGGCTGCATGTCGCCGCCCATCACCCCGAAGCTCATCCACGGCGTGCCCTTGCGCGTCGCGAAGCCCGGGATGATCGTCTGGAACGGCCGCTTGCCCGGCGCATAGATGTTGGGGTGACCGTCCTTGAGACTGAACAGCTGCCCGCGATCCTGGAACATGAAGCCGAGGCCATCGGCGACGAGGCCCGATCCCATCCCGCGGAAATTGGACTGGATCATCGACACCATCATGCCGTCCTTGTCCGCGCAGCTGAAATAGGTGGTGTCGCCGTGGCTTGGCGCCTGCCCTGGATAGACCGGGGTCAGCAATCGGTCGGGGCGGATCAGTTTGGCGCGCTGTGCGGCATAATCCTTCGAGATCAGCCACTCGACGGGCACCTTGGCGAAGTGCGGATCGGCATAATAGCGTGCACGATCCTCATAGGCGAGGCGCTTGGCCTCGGCCTGCAAGTGGATCGACAGCGCGGACTGGAACCCCGCCCCCTTCAGGTCGAACCGCTCGAGGATGTTGAGCATCTGGAGCGTCGCCAACCCCTGCGTGTTCGCGCCGAGCGCGTGGACGGTGGTGCCGCGATAGTCGGTCGTGCTGGGCGCGATCCATTCCGAATGATGCGCAGCAAGATCCGCCGCCGACAGCCACCCGCCGATCCGCTTGAAGTAGCGCTCGATCTTCTGCGCGATGTCGCCCTCATAGAACGCATCGCGCCCGCCGCTCGCGATCGCGCGATAGGTGCGTGCGAGGTCGGGATTGCGGAACACGCCCCCCGCCGCCGGCCCCTTGCCGTCCGCCAGCCCATAGGTGCGCAGCGCGTTGGCGGACTCCTCCAGCCCGTTCCCCGGACGGCGGAACGCGGTGAGGCTGCGGCGGATGTAATAGGCAATGATGTCGGGCACCGGCGCGCCCGCCTCGGCGAGCGCGATCGCGGGCTGGAACAGCGCCGCCCAGGGCAGCTTCCCGTAGCGCTGGTGCATCGTCCACCACGCGTCGACCGTCCCCGGCACCGACACGCTGAGCGCGCCGAGCGGCGGCAAGGCGCCGTTCTTGGCACGCGACCGCACCGTTTCCAGGCTCAGGCCGCGCGGCGATGCGCCCGACCCGGCGAGCCCGACGACCGCCTTGCTCTTCGGATCCCAGATCATCGCATAGGCATCCCCGCCAATCCCGCTCGACGTCGGCTCGAGGAAGCCGAGACACGCGTTGATCGCGATCGCCGCATCGACCGCCGACCCACCCGACCGCAGGATATCTATCCCCGCCTGCGTCGCGAGCGGGTGCGCGGTCCCCGCCGCGCCGTTGAGGCCATAGACCGCGGTGCGCGACGCGAAGCTCGCGCCGATCGGCCGGTCGCCGGCATGGACGTCGGGGCGCAGGAAGCGCTCCTCGCCAGGCGCCCAGAAGGTGGGATTGGTATCCGTTGCGGGTGCTGCCCCCTGACCCGGGCCGGGGGCGGGGTCGTTGCTGGCTGTACCGCGCTGCGCAGAAGCGAGTGTCGGAAGCAGCGCCGCCGCGGGCAGCGATGCGATGAAGGTGCGACGATGCATTGGCGAACTCCCAGGACCAAGCATGGTTGTTGCCCGCAGGGGCGATCGGCGCAAGTGGCTGAAATCGGCGGCGCCTCGACGGATCAGCGCCGGCGTCTGGCCGCGACGATCTGAAGCAGCACCGCCGCCGCGGACAAGGCCGCGCCCAGGCCGGTGAACGCGACCCAGCCGTCCATGTGCCATGCCCAGGTCGCGCCGGCCGATCCCGCCGCGCCGCCGAGGAACATCGCCCCCATGAAGATCGTGTTGAGCCGGGCGCGGGCCTCGGGCCGCAGCGCGTAAACGACATGCTGATTGGAGACGAGCGCGCTCTGCACACCGAAATCGAGCAGGATCACGCCGACCACTAGCCCGGCAATCGAACTCCACAGCGCAAAGACCGCCCAGCTTGCCAGCGTCAGCACGGCCCCGAGCAGGATCACCAGCCTGGGACCGCGGCGGTCGGCGATACGCCCGGCGACCGGCGCGGCGAGCACGCCGACCGCGCCGACCACCCCGAACAGACCCGCGATATCCGCCCCCAGACCGAAGCGCGGACTCTGCAGATGGAGTGCGAGCATCGTCCAGAACACGCTGAACGCGCCGAACAGCAGCGCCTGCGTGATGGCCGCCTTGCGCAGCGCGCCGAACTCCCGCCAAAGACCGCCGAGCGACCGCAACAGCCCTGCATAACCGAGATCCGCGGTCGGGACGCTGCGCGGCAGCCGCATCGCCATCACCACCCCCGCGCCGAGCGCCATCGGCACGCCCAGCCAGAACATCGCCCGCCATCCGGCATGCGTCGCGACGAAACCCGCCAGCGTCCGGCTGAGCAGGATGCCGCACAACAGCCCCGCCATGACCGTCCCGACCGTTGCACCGCGTCGTTCCGGGCTTGCGAGATGCGCGGCGAACGGCACGACCTGTTGCGCGACGGTCGACAATATCCCGACGAGCAGCGACGCGGCGATCAGCATCGCCGCGCTCGGGGCGATCGCGGCGAGGATCAGGGCCGCGGCCAGCCCCAGGAACTGCACGACGATCAGACGCCGGCGTTCGACCAGGTCGCCGAGCGGTACCAGCAGGAACAGTCCCGCGGCATAGCCAAGCTGGGTCGCGGTCGGCACCAGGCTGGTCGCGGCCCCGGGCAGGTCGCGCTCGATGATCCCCAGCATGGGCTGGTTGTAATAGATGTTGGCGACGGCAACGCCGGCCGCCGCGGCCATCACGAACGTCAGCCCCCGACCGAGATGGTGTCCGCCCGGCGGGCCTGGCATCGACGCATCCGGCTCCGAGGGGCCACGGTCCTGCGCAATACTCGTCATACCAAACTCCTCTGCAACCGCGTGCCCGCTATGTGGATCATGGTGCAATGCCCGATAAGAGCGCGTCAGTGGCGAAGATGGGCTCGCGATCAGCGGCGGATCAATGCGGTGCGGAAGGTAATCGCGAACCGGGTCCGCCCCGGCCGCGACGCGAGCACCACCCGCGTCGCGTGCGCCTCCGCGACCTGCGCGACGATCGCCAGCCCCAGCCCGCTGCTGGCGGATGCGGCACGATCGCGTTTCCAGAAACGGCGAAAGATCGACGGCTGATCCGCCTCGGGGATGCCGGGGCCGTCGTCGCAGACCGCCAGCGTGCCGTCTGTCCCGATCGTCACGTCGATCCGACAGCCAGGACCGCTATGCTTGACCGCATTCTCGATCAGGCAGCCCAGCGCCTTGGCGATCCAGGCCGCATGGCCCGCGACCATCACGCTGTCCGCCTCGGTCGACAGCGCGATCGACTTGCCCTGGCGGATCGCCAGCGGTGCGATCGAGGCCACGCCGTCGGTCGCGATCGCGACGAGATCGACCGATGCCGCGGTATCCAGCGCGACGGTTTCGAGCTCGGCGATCTCCAGCACCTGCTCGACGATGCGGCCGAGCGTGTCGAGATCGCTGCGCAGCGTCGCTCGCAACGTAGCATCCTCGACCTCCTCGACACGAAGCCTGGCCACCGCGATCGGTGTGCGCAGTTCGTGCGCCGCATCGGCGATGAAGTCGCGCTGCATGCGGTAGCTCGACGTCAGGCGCTCCAGCAACGCGTTCACCGCGCGCGCGAGTGGCCGCACCTCGGCCGGAAGCCGGTCGTCATGCAGCCGCAAATCGAGCGGCAGCGCATCGTCCGTCCGCAGCGATGCGGAGGCTTGCCGTACCGGCGCGACCGCACGCCGGATGATCAGCACGTCGATCGCCAGCAGAACCAGGAGGACCGGCGTCACGATCGCCAGGCCGTAGAGCAGGAACTGTGCGAGCAGGTCGTCGAGGATATAGTCCGGGTGGGTCAGATTCTGCAGGACGACGATCCAGACGCGTGCGCTCCCGACGCGCGCCGGGCTGCTGGCGCCGGCATAGAAGGCATGCCGCGACTGCCGGCGGAAGAAGCGCTCCTCGTCGCTCAGCGGGATGGCCGCCAGCGGCACCATGATCGGCGAATCCGACCGGAACAGGACCGTACCACGCGGATCGACGATGCGGAATGCAAAGCCCGCCCCCGGCGCGAACACCGCGGCGCTGGTCCCGTCCTGGGTCAGGTGCAACCGGCCTGTCGCGTCCTGCGACAGCGCCTGGCGCAGGGCCTGGGTATGGACGTGGACCGTCTGATGCTGGATCCGCGCCGCCGTCGTGTCGAGAAACAGATAGACCCCGCCGGCCACCGCGACGGCGGTGATCAGCACCGCGATCGCGTGCCAGCGCAGGATCTGCGCCATCAATGATCGTGGCGGCCGCGTCACGCGTCACGCTCCAGCAGCATGTAGCCGACCCCTCGGACCGTGACGATATCCGCGGTCGCCTGCGACTCCGCCAGGCGACGCCGCAACCGGTGGACATAGACCTCGACCGCATTCGACCCGAGATCGTCGGCGAGCCCGAACAGCAATTGTTCGAGATGCGGCTTGGTCACCACCCGGCTCGTGCGGCGGATCAGCCCGGCGAGCACCTCCAGTTCGCGCGCCGACAAAACGGTCGGCCGGCCGGCAACGGTGACCTCGCGCGTTGCCGGATCGAACCGGACATTGCCGCACTCGATCGTCCGGTCGACGATCGTGCCGCTGCGCCGGAGCAGCGCCTGGATGCGCGCGAGCAGTTCCTCGGGCGCGAACGGCTTGGCGAGATAGTCGTCGGCCCCCGCCTCGAGCCCGGTCACGCGGTGTGCGACGCTGGCCCGCGCGGTCAGTGCGATGACCGGCGTGGGATCATCGCGGTCACGCAATTCGTGCACGACCGACAGGCCATCGCCGTCCGGCAGCCCGAGATCGAGGATGACCGCGGCATAGCGCGTATAGGACAGGATCAGCCGTGCATCGGCGGCCGTCGCGGTCGCGTCCGCGGCATAGCCCGCCTCGCCGAGCAGCCGGATCAGCATCGTGACCAGATCGGCATGATCCTCGACGATCAGGATCCGCATCGACGCTCCCCGGTCGGGCTGCCCGGAGCGCACCGGCCGCGCCGATGGCCGCCTGTAAGGCTGGCGTAAGCCGGACGGGATAGGCCGACCGATCCTCGATCCCGATCGATGTCGCGCGATGCGCCGTCAGCAAAAATCAGAGTGTCTCCATGTCCGATATCCTTGGCCCGTTCGAACGGCTTGCAGCGACCCGCGCCGCGGTGTCCCGCGTCCGTGCGGCGCCCGACCAGCCGCGCCGGGTCGCCCTGTTCTCGGGCAACTACAACTATCTGCGCGACGGCGCCAACCAGGCGCTCAACCGCCTCGTCGGGTATCTTGAGCGCGACGGCGTCGACGTCCGGGTCTATTCACCGACATCGCCCCGCCCCGCCTTTGACCCCACGGGCACATTGGTGTCGGTCCCGTCGGTTCGCATTCCGGGTCGCGGCGAGTATCGGCTGGGGCTCGGATTGCCGGCGGCGGTCCGGCGCGATGTCGAATGTTTCCGCCCCGACATCGTCCACCTGTCCGCCCCCGACTGGACCGGCGTTGCCGCGCAGCGGCTGGCGCGGACGATGGGCGTCCCGGTCGTCGCCAGCCTGCACACGCGGTTCGAGACCTATGCGCAATTCTATGGTGCGGGATTGATCCGGCCAACGATGGAACGGCATCTCGACCGGTTCTACACCGGCAGCGACGCGATCCTCGTGCCCACCCCTCCCATCGCCGCCGAGTTTTCCGCCAAGGGGCTTGGCGAGCGGACACGTCTCTGGGGTCGCGGGGTCGATCGCGACGCCTTCTCTCCGCGCCACCGCGACCTGGCCTGGCGCCGGCACATGGGCATCGCCGACACCGACATCGTCCTGCTCTTCTTCGGCCGGCTGGTCCGCGAGAAGGGACCGGCGCTGTTCGCCGACATCGTCGACGCGGTTCGCAAGGGTAGCGGAGATCTGTGCGGATCATCCGCCACGATCCGGGCCGTGATCGTCGGCGACGGGCCCGAACGGGACTGGCTAACGCGGCGCCTGCCGGACGCGATCCTCCTCGGCAGCCTGTCGGGCGACAGACTGGCCCGCGCAGTCGCCAGCGCGGATATTTTCGTCAATCCGAGCATTACCGAAGCCTTTGGCAACGTGACGTTGGAAGCGATGGCATCGGGATTGCCGAGCGTGTGCGTCGACATCCCCAGCGGACGCAACCTGCTGCGCAAGGAAACGGGCATGTTCTTCGCCGCGAACGATCTCGATGCGGCGGTTGCCGCGGTTCGCGGTCTTGCGCTGTTCTCGGATCTGCGCGCGTCGATGGGCCGGGCCGCACGTGCGGCAAGCGCGGCCTATGACTGGGACACGGCGTCGGCGATGGTCCTCGACGCCTATCGTGCGCTATTGGGCACGGACACGGTGTCGGCAACCGCCGATCCGGGTGCCGCGCCGGCACTCTGGCGGAACCGGTTGGCCGCGGGCTGAGCGTCATGACAGAACAGTGCAGCGCCCGGACGCCGTCAGGCTGGCGACGTCTCCTGTCATCGTCGTCGGTGCGAACGGCAGCCGCTGCTGCCGCGATGCTCGCCGTCGTCGCGATCGCCCTGTCGGCGCTCGCAAGCCTGCTCGACGGGGTCGACTGGACCGACATCCGCGACGCGCTGACGCGGATCGGCTGGGTCCGGCTGCTGCTCGCGGCCGGGATCACCGCAACCAGCTACGGCGTGCTGACCGGCTATGACGTGATCGCGCTGCGGGTCATCGGGCGACGCGTCGCCTATCCCCGGGCGGCGCTCGCCTCGTTCACCAGCTATGTTTTCAGTCACAATTTCGGGTTCGCGCTGCTGACCGGCGGAACCGCACGGTTGCGGATCTACCGGCCCGCAGGGCTGACGATCGGCGAAGTCGGTCATGTCATGGTGCTGACCGGCCTGACCTTCTGGTCCGGGGTGCTCCTACTGCTGGGGATCGGGCTTGTCGCCAGTCCCGACAAGCTGGCGATTGCCGGCATTGCGATGTCCTACCCGGTCCACGCCGCGATCGGCACGGCGAGCCTTGCCCTGCTGGGCGTAGTGCTGATCCTGCTCCACCGGCGTGGCGGTCGGATGATCGTCGCATTCGGCCGCTCGATCCCCGTGCCTCGCACGCGGCAGGCGCTGATCCAGATGATGCTGGCGAGCATCGATCTCGTCCTCGCGGCGCTGGTCTTGATCATCCTGCTGCCCGGCGCGTCGCTTGCCCTGCTTCCCGGCCTGTTGCTCGGCTATTTGGTGGCGATCACGACGGGACTCATCACCCACGCGCCGGGCGGCGTGGGCGTGTTCGAAGCGGTGATGCTGGCAAGCCTTCCCGAGATCGACCGCGCGACGCTGTTCGCCGCCTTGCTAGCCTATCGGATGGTCTATTTCCTGATCCCGCTGGCCATCGGGACGGTGCTGTTCGCGCTTCATGAAGTCGACCTGCGGGCCCGCGTAAGGTCGGCGTAAGTCGGCGCGGCGATGAGCGCATGTCCTCATGCTCCAGCCATCGGAACCCGTCACCATGATCATCCGCGCGCGGCCCTGCGCCCCGTTCTCCCTCGCAGCGTTCTGCGCCCCCGCCCTCCTAGCCGCCAGCACCGGTGCGGCCGCGCAAACGCGATCGGCAGACGCCCAGCCGGTGCCGGGCGCGACCGCGATCGCGGGGGCGACGTCCGCGGCGATCCCCGCCATCCCCGAACCGATGATCTTTGACATGGTCCGGCCACTCGGTGCACGGCGCGGCGAGCTCGAGACCAACACGCTCGCCCAGGTCAATCTCAGCGGACCGTCGCGCCATGTCGAATGGGCTCCCGAGGTCGAATATGCGGTCGCCGACGGCTTTGCGGTCGAGCTTGAGCTGCCGTTCACCAATGGCCGGCCGACCGATCTCAAAATGGGGCTGCAGGGGACGTTCGGCACGTTTCGCGGCGGACGCAGCATCCACGGCGTCCAGTATCTCGGGCTTCACAATCGCAGCGACGGGGGCTGGTCGAGCAGCCTGGTCTATCTGCTCGGCAACCGCTTCGGCGAACGGTTGAGCACGATGACGATGATCGGCGCGGGCGACGTGACGCTCAGGAGCACGAAGGGCACCGGGCTGATCGTCAATCACTCGACATTCTGGGATGTCGATAACGGCACCGTGCTCGGGTTCGAGGTAAACCGGCAGACGGGGGCGAGCGGCCATTGGCTCCTGATGCCACAGCTGCACCGCGCGATCGGGCGGAAGGTCTCGGCGCAGATCGGTGCGGGCGCCGAACGGGCCGTGTCGGGTCCATTCCGACCGCGCGTCGGCCTGCGCATCATCCGCGAATTCTAAGGTGCCAGCTGCCACGCAGGCCGGGCCCGCTGGTGCCGGCACGCCCGACATGCCACACCCCTGACATATCAGAACAAGGAGTTATGAATGCGCGCCAGTGCCTGTTTGATCGCTCTCCTCCTCGTCACGACCAGCGCGGTCGTCTCCGGCGCCAGCGCGCAGACGCCGGGCACGCCCTATCACCGCGCGCCCGATGCGATCGCACGGGCGCTGGAGACACCCCCGACCCCAGGCGTCTCTGTCAGCCCCGACCACCGGACGCTCGCGATCCTCGGTCGCGAGAATCTTCCGTCGATCGCCAATCTGTCCAAACCGATCCTGCGGCTCGGTGGCTATCGCATCGATCCCGCGACCAACGGCCAGGCCGAGGTCCGCGTGCAGTGGCTGAACGCGCTGCAGTTCAAGGATCTGGCGAGCGGCAAGACCATTAATGTCGCGCTGCCGGCCGGACTACGCTTTGCCGCACCCGACTGGTCGCCCGACGGCAGCCGCCTCGCATTCTACGCGCAGCAGCCCGACGGTCTCTCGCTGTGGATCGCCGAGCGTGACGGCAGTGCGCGCATGGTGGCCAGGGGCCTGAACGGGACGTTCGGCACGCCGTTCACCTGGATGCCCGACAGCACGTCGCTGATCGCCTACACCGTCCCCGCGAACCGCGGCCCCGCCCCCGTCGCCGGCGACACGCCGACGGGGCCCGTCGTCCAGGAAAGCGCGGGCCGATCGTCAGCGGCACGCACCTATGAAGACCTGCTCGGCGATGCGCACGACGAGGCCCTGTTCGATCATTATTTCACGGGCCAGCTCGTCCGGATCGCTCTGTCGGGTACCGCCCGGCCGATCGGGGCACCCGGGCTCATCACCGAGTTCAGCGTCTCGCCCGACGGTCGGTATCTGCTGACCGAACGGCTCAAGCGCCCCTATTCCTATCTGCTGCCCGCGCGCTATTTCCCGACCGAGATCGCCGTCGCGACGATCGATGGCCAGCCGGTACGGACGCTGGTCGATCGCCCGCTCGCCGACGATCTTCCGGTCGACTTCGACGCCGCCGTCAAGGGACCGCGCGAGGCGATGTGGCGATCCGACGCCCCCGCCACGCTCGTCTGGGCCGAGGCGCTCGACGGCGGCAATCCGCGTGCGAAGGTCGCCTTCCACGACGTGGTCAAGATGCAGGCGGCACCGTTCGAAGCGGCGCCGGTCGATCTCGCGATGACCCCGGCGCGCTATGCGACGACCTTCTGGGGCGATGACGGCTTCGCGCTGGTCGTCGATCGCGAATGGCGGTCGCGGACCGAACACCGGCTCGCGGTCGCACCGGCGCGACCGGGCCAGCCGCGCACGCTGCTGACCCGCAATTATCAGGACCAATATGGCGACCCGGGTCGGCCGGTCGTCGAATCGAACGTTGCGGGCAAACCGGTGATGCGCTTCACCCCGGACCATAAGGCCGTCTACGTCACCGGCGACGGTGCGACCAAGGCGGGCGCCTTCCCCTTCCTTGCGACGCTGACGCTTACAGGCGGCGAACAGACGCGGCTATGGTCCGCCAAGCCGCCCTATTACGAAACCGTCGTCGCGATGCTCGACGATACCGGGCAGCGCATCCTCACGCGCCGCGAAAGCGCGAAGCTCGCCCCCAATTACGTCGTGCGCAGCGTCAGGGGCGGCAGCGCCAAGCCGGTCACCGCGTTCGCCGATCCTGCCCCCGTGTTCGCGGGCGTGACGCAGCGCACGATCACCTATCCCCGCGCCGACGGGCTTGCACTGTCGGGGTCGCTCTACCTGCCCGCGGGCTATGATGCGAAGCGCGACGGGCCGCTGCCGACCTTGCTCTGGGCATACCCCGCCGAATTCACCGATGCGAAGGTCGCCGGGCAGACCGTCGATCAGGGCAATCGCTTCGTGCGCCCACGCGGCATCAGCCATCTGTTCCTGCTGACCCAGGGCTATGCGATCCTCGACAATCCGGCGATGCCGATCATCGGCGAAGGCGGCACGGAGGCGAACGACACCTACGTCAAGCAACTCCAGCAAGATGCGCAGGCGGCGGTCGATGCCGTCGTTAAGCTTGGGGTCGCCGACCGGACCCGCATGGCGGTCGGCGGGCACAGCTATGGCGCGTTCATGACCGCCAATCTGCTCGCGCATACCGATCTCTTCCGCGCAGGCATCGCCCGATCGGGCGCGTATAACCGCACGCTGACCCCGTTCGGGTTCCAGGCCGAACAGCGGACCTATTGGCAGGCGACGCCGACCTATACCGAAATGAGCCCGTTCACTTATGCCGACCGGATCAAGGCGCCGATCCTGCTGATCCACGGCGGCGCGGACGACAATAGCGGCACCTTCCCGATCCAGTCCGAACGCATGTACGCTGCGCTCAAGGGCAATGGTGCGACCGTGCGCTACGTCGTCCTGCCCAACGAACCGCACGGCTATCGCGCGCTGGAGTCCACCGAAGAGACGCTGTGGCAGATGACGGACTGGCTGGACCGCTACGTGAAGCCGAAGCCGGCGCCGGAGACGGCGGAGCGCCGGCCATGACCGGGCGGTGCTCCTTTCCGCGGGCTTGCGCGACGGCCGGTCCCGTCGCATCGGCACCCCATGTGTAATCGTGCGCGGTTCGAGGGCGAGCCCGAAACCCTGACCCAAGTCTTTGGCGCGGGCTGGCTGACGCCAAGGCCGATGGATAACCGGTTCAATCCGACCGAGCTCTACCCCAAAAGCCGCGCCTATGTGATCCGCGAACAGGACGGGGCCCGCGGGCTCGATGTGATGCAGTGGGACGTGACCGCCGGGCAGGCGCCATGGCCGATGACCAATGTCCGCAACCTCGCGCTGCCGCAGTGGAAAGCCCTCGCGGCGAACCCCGAAAACCGGTGCCTGATCCCGCTCACCGAATTTTGCGAATGGACGCCCGACCCCGTTGATCGCGGCGACGGGAAAAAGCCCATCAAGGGCGAGATGTGGTTCGACGTCATCGACCAGGACGTGTTTGCGATCGCCGGATTCTGGCGCCAGATCGGCGAGCAGCGCTATTTCGCGATGGTCACCTGCGACGCGAACGACCTGGTCGCGCCGATCCACCCCAAGGCGATGATCACCATCCTGCATCCGGACAGTCACGCGCTCTGGCTCACCGGCCGCTACGACGACGTCGTCGCACTGCAGCGCCCCTATCCGGCCAGCCGGATGACGGTCCGCGGCCCCGTCTTTCCGACCCGCACCGCCGCACCGACGGGCCGCACCCTGCTATAAGTGTCGAACCGCCCGGCGCGGCATCGGGCCGGGCGCCGACGCCAAGCGGCAATCACCCACAACCATGATGAGGCGGGCGGCGTACCGCCCGCCTGATCGATCGTCACTTGGGGGCGGACGGCGCGGCGGGCGCGACCGTGGTGGCGACAGGCGTCGCTGCGATCGGCGCACCCGGCGACGCCACCGTCGCGGCCGGGGATTTCATCGTCTGGCGGATGAACACGGTCTGGTTGATCTGCTCGAACGCCGTCTGATAGACCGACACGTCGTAGATCGGCTCTTCGTCCTGCGCCCCCGAGCCATAGACGGTCGATTTGACTTTCCCCATGACGAAGCTCAGCCGCACATGCGTGGTCGACGGGCTGGTCTGCTCGATAAAGGCCGAGACGATCGGCGTCTTCTTCGATTTACCGAAACCGGTCCACAAGCTGTACGACATCTTGCCCTTGGTCGAGGCGATACCGGTGATCAGCCCGGTGTCCTTGTCGGCGGCCTGGATACGATAGCCCGAATCCTGCAGCACTGACATGACGGCGCCGAACACCTGATCCTTGCTCGCCTCAATGTCCCGACCCTGCAGTTGCTGGAGTTCGAGCGACGACATGACGACCGGCTTTTTTGCAAGGACGACAGACGCGTCGAGGCACGCACCCGCCATGGCGAGCGCTACGATAAGCTTCTTCATTGATATTCCCCCTTAAAACGAACTGCTGCGGCTTTGAAAATCGCTGACCACCTTGTTCGCGTCGAACTTGATCACGAGTGTCATGGCGCGCGACGACTGGCTCGACCGCGACTTCTTGTTGCTGAACCCCAGACCGCCCAGCCCCGCGGCGCCGCCGCCACCACCGCCGCCGAACAGGCCGATCGAAAACCCCGATGTCTTGTCGTAAGACACCGTGGCATGGCGGTCATAGACCCACATTTCCTGTCCGGAACCATCGATAGTGGTAATGTTGGGCCCGCCAAACGCCTCGATGATCTGTGCCTGCGTCGTGGTGCCGACCTTCAGGTTCATCTGCACCATGCCGTGCGTCAGCGTGTTCGGATCATCCTTCGCCGAAGCCCCTGCTGGAACCGTCGCCACAAATGCCGCAGCCAGAATGATTGCTCGAATCATAGATCCCCCCGTAATATCCCGCGCTTATCACTGTTGTTTGTGCGCGAGAAGGAGGTGCCGGAGGCGATAGATCGAAAGCTGATCTATTGTAACGAAGCGAAGTCTGAAGACAGCCAGATCTAGTCGGAGATCGTGCCGTCAGCGAAGGCGCGGCGTCCGCCGCTGACGGCGATCCGGCGTCAGGCGTGCGCCGGCCTGGCGTGAACGATCGCGGTCGCTGCGGACATCAGAATCGCGTCCTCGACGAACCCGGTGCTCGTCTGCCCCCAGCGTTCCATCGCCCATTTGCGGGCGGCGAGGCCACCATAGGATGACAGGATCGCCGCACCGATCCCGAGCGCTGCGCCCGTCAGCTGACGCTTTGGCGGGGCGAGCGCCGCGCCGGCAAAGCCGCCCGTGATCGTGCGCGCGAGCAGACCAAGGAACACCGTACGATCGGGCGCGGTCTTCATCTTGTCGCCGGCCATCTCGGCCGCGGCCATCGCCACGCCCCCGGCGGTGGTCAGCGGCATCGCCATCAGACGCGCTCCAGCGGTGTTCTCAGGGAGCGTGCCGCGCTGGGCGGCGCCGGCCAGTGCAGCAAGCGGCGTCATCGCACGCTGTCCGGCCACCAGGCCTATCAGAAGGGAACGAAGCATAAGGGATCCTGTCGGTTGGAGCGATTGTCTGATCGGCCTTGTCAACGGATGACACCGTCAATGCGCTCCATCGCTGCGCGCCGCTCGATCCTGCACCGACCCGGGCGTCACCCCGATACGTAGAGCGGCGCCCGCAAACGCGCTTGAACGTCCCCGATTTGCGCATATGCCGGAATGCATTGGAGCGAACGATGAATGATCCGGCGAATACCAAAAGCGCGGCGTGGGACGGGACTCTGGTCAAAACCTGGCTCGAGCGACGGCTTGCCGCGGCGAAGCTTGACCAAGCAATGGCGGACCGGCGCGGCTACGAGGCGCAGGACGATTATGACAAGGCGGCTGCCGAGGAATGGGCCTGCCGGGCGCTTCAGGCACCGGACTGCACCGCGGATCAGGCCGGTTTTGCAAAACGGCTCAAGGACTTGATCGCCCAGGAAGACTATACCGCAACCGGCATCTATGACGATATCCGGTTCCAGCGCCATGTCCGCAGCCAGCTGCGCAAGATTGCCAAGATGGCCAAGGCGAATGAAGGGTTCGAAAAGACGCTCCGCTACCAGTAAGGCCGAGCCATGGGTGCCGCGCCACCCCGGCTCGCGGGGTACACCGGCACTAGACCGGCCGCATCCTCACGAGGCCCGTGCCATCCCGCCGCTGCCGACGCGCCGCGCCTCGCGCTGCCCGTGCATCGCCAGGAGGGTGGTCGTCGCATCCCGGTCGACCGCCGGAGAAAACACGAAACCTTGGCCAAGTACGCAGCCGATCGCGCGAAGCTGCGCGATCTGCTGATCCGACTCGATTCCCTCCGCGACGATCCGGATGCCCATCTTCTTGGCGACGCGGATCAACCCTTCGACGATCGTCGCGCTGACACTGTCGGGTTCGAGATGATCGACGAACGTCTTGTCGATCTTGATCACGTCGACGGGCACCGTCAGAAGATGCGTGAGCGACGCGAAACCGGTCCCGAAATCGTCGAGCGCCACCCGGATGCCATGGTCGCGCAGTGCGCGGATCGCCTCCTGGATCGCCTGGTCGCCTCGGCCCATATACACGGTCTCGGTGACCTCCAGGATGACATGCTCTAGCGAGACCTCATGGCGTTCGAACGCCGATGCCAGCACGCGCGCAATCGCCCCGCCGCTCAAATCCTCCGACGAGACGTTGATCCCGACATGCTGGACCGCGAGACCCAGATCGAGCCAGGTCCGGATGTCGGCGGCGACAAGCCCCATCATCCGTTCGGTCAGCGCGGTCGAAACCCGCGCATCGCTGGTGGCTTCGTGGAACGCGGCGGCGGAAATGATCCGGTCGCCGATGCGCATCCGGCACAGCGCTTCCAGGCCGACGATCTCGCGCGTGTCGAGCCGGAAGATCGGCTGGTAATAGGCCTCGATCCGTTCGTCGCAGAGTGCTGCGCTGACATCGCGGATCGCATGCAGACGCCGCGTCATGCTCGAACCCAGCGCGGCCGAATACATCACGAAGCTGCCGCGCGCGGTGTCCTTTGCATGGTACAGCGCGAAATCGGCGTTCTGGCGCACAGGGTCGGTCACGGGATCACCCGCAATATAGACCGCGCCGCCGATGGTCGCGCGCGGCACGACGATCTGTCCGCCGCAATCGGCGGGTCGGCCCAGCGCATCGAGGATCCGCTGCGCGATCGCATCGGGTTCGGCCAGATCGTCCGCCGACTCCAGGATCAGCGCGAATTCGTCGCCGCCGACCCGAAAGGTCCGCCCGGGCTCCCCCGCCGCCGCGATGCGCTGACCGACGATCCGCAGGACAGCATCGCCGGCCGGATGCCCGAACGTGTCGTTGATCACCTTCAGATTGTCGAGATCGAGCACGAACAGCGCCCAGCGCTCGACCGCCCGTTCCCGGATATCGGCCAATGCCGCATTGAAGGCGGCCCGGTTGGGCAGCTCGGTCAGTGTGTCGGTAAAGGCGCGCCGCTCATGTTCGACGACGCGATTATGGCGGTCGATGGCGATCAGGCAGAGATGCAGGCAATGCTCGACGAGCACGCGTTCGAACGCCGTCGGCCCCCGCGCTTCGCGGTAGTAAAAGGCAAAGGTCGCCACGGTGACGCCGTCCGGATTCGATATCGGACTCGACCAGCAGCCGCGCAGACCGAGCGGCGCCACCAGATGCTTGAAATCGGCCCAGCGCGGATCGGTTGCGATATCCGCGACGCTGACGTCGGTGCCAAGATACGCGGCGGTGCCGCACGACCCCGCCAGCGGCCCGATCGCGGCGCCATCGATCGCCTGCGAGTACGACTCCGGAAGACTGGGGCCGGCCAGCGGATGCATCCTGCCCGCGCGGTCGACCGTCAGGACCGAACAGATCACGCCGGGCACCAGCTGCTCGACCTGCTCGCATAACGACCGGCAGGTGACGTCCAGACTCTCGCCGCGTGCAATCCTCTTGAGTATCGCGTTCTGGAGTTGCAGCACCACACGCTGGGTATCATCACCGACTGGATAGGATAGATCGGTCATGGAGAAATCATAAGCCATGGATGCATCTGAGAACAATTTCTATTTACTTTTCATGAACATCCCAAACGGCTATAGTTCAGCCCGATTTGGCATGTATCCATTCGTCAACGGACGCGCACCCAAAACTGTACTGCACGAGCCCTCCGGAGTCCGACCGACACGCACGGACTTCGCCACCGATTGAGGGTCCTTAGCCAAAGAACATATAGCGAACAATAGCTCTTGTCGCGATCCGGTCGCGCGCCTAGGACGCGGCGTGGCTGGCAATCGCCGGCGGCGGAACACACGCGGGCGATGCTGCGCGAGGGGTTGATAATGACGGACGCAGATCGGTGCTATTTCGAACGGCGAGCCGAGCAGGAAATTGCAATGGCCGCCGCCACCGAAGATCCAAGCGCCTGCGCCCGCCATTACGAACTCGCGAACCTGTATCTGTCGCTCATTTCGGAAACGCCCGTCAGCACGGCCGCCTGACGAGGACACCGGTAACTACCGAGTAGCGAAGCCGCGGTGGTAACCGACGCTATGCATTGGCTACATTCTCAAGGACCTTGCTACGCATCGGCACGCAAGCGGTAGCCGACGCCCAGTTCGTTGGCGATCACGCTGCCGACTGGTCCCGGATGCTCCAGCTTCTGCCGCAGGTTGCGGATGACGATGCGGAGATATTCGACGCGCGGATCCTCCTCGCCGCCCCAGGCCGCGGCGAGCACGCGCTGATGCGTCACGACGCGGCCGATGTGCCGGGCAAGCACCGCAAGCACGTCGTGTTCCTTGCGGGTGAGATGCAGTTCCTCCGCGCCCCGGAACACGACCCGGCGATCGAGATCGATGCTGACGTCACCGGTGCGCACGATCTTAGGCGTGGTTTCGGACAGTCCATGATGACGCAGCGCCACCCGCAGGCGGGCGAGCAGTTCCTCGCTGTCGAACGGCTTGGTGATGAAATCATCAGCCCCCAGGTCGAGGGCTGTGACCTTCTCGTCGACCGCATCGCGTGCCGACACGACCAGGATCACCGCATCGCCATGCGTCCGCAGCAGCGGGATCAGGCTTAGCCCATCGCGGTCGGGCAGGCCAAGGTCGAGCAGGATTGCGCTCGGATGCTCGACCGCTGCCTGCTGCAGCGCCTGCCGCCCGTCCTCCGCCTCGACCACGGCATAGCCCGCGCGCGTCAGCGTATTGCGGAGCAGGCGGCGGATGGCGGCTTCGTCGTCCACCACGAGGATCTTTGCAGGCATTCAGGCGATGCTTTCGGGTTTGAGGTCGCGGACGATGAGCGCGCGGGGGAAGATCAGTGCGAAGGCGGCTCCGCTGCCATCGTCGCGGTTCCCGGCCTCGACCGTCATGTCCATCGCCTCGGCGAATGCCTTGACGATCGCGAGGCCGAGCCCCGTTCCACCCACCGCGCGATCGGACCCTTCGAGGCGGCGGAACGTCTCGAACACTTCGGTTTCCTTGCCCGGCGGCAGGCCGGGTCCGTGATCCATGACGGCCAGGCGAAGCTCACCGAACCGGTGCCGCCCCTCGATCACGATCTCGGTTCCGGGATCGCCGTAGCGCCCGGCATTGTCGAGCAGGTTGAGCAGGCAATGGTGGAGCAGCTGCGGGTCGGTGTAGACCAAAGGCAGGTCGGGCGGGACGTCGAGCCGGACCGCATGGCCCTCCAGCGCGCGCCGCGCATCGTGCGCCGCGCCCGTCACCGCATCGCTGAGATCGGTCGGTTCCACGTTGAGCTTCAATGCGCCCGCCTCGACGCGCGCCATGTCGAGCAGATTGGCGACGAAGCGGTTGAGCCGCGCCGCCTCGGCCTTGATCGTCGCGATCAGGTCGGGCGTCGCGCCGTGCTCAAGCTGGTCCGCCGCGGCAATGACCGCGGTCAGCGGCGTACGCAGGTCATGGCTCACCGACGACAGCAGCGCGGCGCGCAGGCGGTCGCGCGTCCGCACGGTCTCGACATCGCGCATCTCGACCTCGAGCCGCAACCGCTCGAGCACCAGCGCGGACTGGTCGAGCAGGCTGCTGAGCAGCGGCAGCTGGTCGGCGCGGACCGGGTCGGCTGCGCTGTCCTTCGCCACGCCGAGCACGCCGAGCACATGGCCCCCGGCCTTCAGCGGCTGAAACAGCCACTCCGATGCCGCGAGCGTGCCCGAGCCCTTCCCCGCCGCCATCCCCGTGTCGAGTACCCAGGTCGCCGCGGCGGTATCCATCGTGCCGAGATGATAGCCGGCATCGCTGGCCGCGAGGATCTCCAGGTTCTTGCCGATCCCGGGCACCAGCAGGACGACCTGTACGTCGAGCAGTCCGCGGACGTCGTCGCAGATCATCTGCGCCGCGACGTCGATGTCGTTGACGCTCGTGATCTGGCGCAGGAAACCGGCAAGCGTCGCGTTGGTCCGCGCACTCGCCGCGGCCAGATCCGCCTGCGCCCGGACGCGCGAGGTCAGTTGGCTCGTCGCAACCGCGATGGCGAGCAGGACGACGACAGAGACCAGATTTTCGGGATTGCTGATGCTCAGCGTACCGACCGGCGGCAGGAAGAAGAAATTGTAGGCAAGGCTGGAGGCGATCCCCGCGTAAAGACCGGTCCGCAGGCCATAGAGGCTGGCGGCGGCCATCACCGGCAACAGGTACAACAGCGCGACGTTGCCGAGATCGAGGATGTGGAACAGGCCGCTGGCAACGCCGGTGACGCTCGCGACGAGTGCGGTCGTGACCACATAGCCGGCGGGCGTACCCCACCGCGCCGGCCGGCGGCGACCACGGTCCCGGCCGCGCGGGTCTGCAGCCACGGGCAGCACATGGACGGTGACGCCCGGGGTATCGCGGATCACCCGGTCGACGACCGAACCGTGCAGAAACTCGAACCACCGCGACCGGTGCGACTTTCCCATAACCAGCTGCGTCGCACGGGCATCGGCGAGAAAGCCCTGAATACCCGCCACCACATCGGTCGCGGGCACCGTCGCGACGGCTGCACCGAGCTGCGTCGCCAGCGTCATCGCCGCGGCAACGCGCTGATGCTCGGCATCGGAGAAATTCGCGACGCGCGGGGTTTCGATGAAGAGCGCGGTCCAGGGGCCCCGAAGCCCGTCGGCGACGCGCTTGGCGGCGCGCACGAGCGTGTCGGCACCGGGCAATTCGTTGATCGCGACGACGATCCGGTCGCTGCCCGCCCAGGTGCCGCCGAGACCCAGTGCGCGAACGTCGTCGAGCATCCGCGCGTCGACCGCCTGTGCTGCGCGCCGCAGCGCGAGTTCGCGCAAAGCGGAAAGGTTGGATTTGGAGAAGAAGTGCGACAGCGCCCGCGTCGCCTCGTGCGGCAGATACACCTTGCCGGCGCGCAGTCGCTCGATCAGCTCGTCGGGCGGGATGTCGACGACCTCGATCTCGGCCATTTCCAGCACGCTGTCGGGCACCGTCTCGCGCACCCGGACGCGGGTGAAGCTGGCGACGATGTCGTTCAGGCTCTCGACGTGCTGGATGTTGACGGTCGAATAGACGTCGATTCCGGCGACCAGCAGTTCCTCGACGTCCTGATAGCGTTTGGGATGGCGACTGCCCGGCGCATTGGTGTGTGCGAGCTCGTCGACGAGGACGAGGCGCGGCGCGCGCGCGAGGATCGCATCCAGATCCATCTCCTGGAGCGTGCGACCTTCATAGGCGACCGCCCGCCTCGGAATGATCTCGTGCCCGCGGGTCAGCGCCTGGGTTTCCGCCCGGCCATGCGTTTCCACCACGCCGACGACGACGTCGACGCCGTCGCGGCGGCGCGCCGCGCCCTCGGACAACATCTCGAACGTCTTGCCGACTCCAGGCGCGGCGCCGAGGAACACCTTGAAACGCCCCCTGCCCTCCTGCGCGGCGGCGCGCAGGAGGGCGTCGGGATCAGGTCTGCCGTCGCCCGATACCGGCATCAGCGCGCGGGCGCGCCCGAGGCCGACAGAGCGTCGAGCGCGCGGTTGAGCGCCAGCACGTTGACGTGCGGCTCCCCGAGGATGGACGCATCCGTTGCATCCGTGACCAAAGCGCGAACCCGCTCGACCGGCACGCCGCGAACGCGCGCGATGCGCGGCGCCTGCGCCAGAGCGGCGGCGGGCGACAGATCGGGATCGAGCCCCGAGCCACTCGCGGTGACCAGATCGGCGGGTACCGGACCGGCCACACCTTCGGCACGGCGTTTTGCGACGTCGGGCTTCACGCGATCGACCAGCGCCTGGCTCGCCGGGCCGAGATTCGACCCCGACGACGCCAGACCGTCATAGCCCTTGCCTGCCGCCGATGGCCGCGTCTGGAAGTAGCGATCGATCGTGAACGCCTGCCCCACCACGGTCGAGCCAATGACGGTCCCGCGCGCATCGCGCATCAGGCTGCCGTTCGCCTGGCTCGGGAAGATCGCCTGGCCGATACCGGTCATGGCGAGCGGGTAGACCAGCCCGAGAAGGACCGCGAACAGGATCGTCATGACGATCGCCGGCCGCAGCGCGGAAGTGAAATCCTTACCCATGTCTGTCTTTCCTTATGCGAGACCGAGGCCACCGACCACAAGGTCGATGAGCTTGATGCCGATGAACGGTGCAACGAGGCCACCCAGACCGTACACCGCGAGGTTGCGTGCAAGCAGCGGCCCGGCTGCCATCGGCTTGTAGGCGACGCCGCGCAGCGCCAGCGGGACGAGGCAGGGGATGATGACCGCGTTGAAGATGATCGCCGACAGGATCGCGCTTTCGGGGCTCCCCAACCGCATCACGTTCAGCACGCCGAGCCCCGGATAGAGCACGACGAACATCGCCGGGATGATCGCGAAATACTTTGCGACGTCGTTGGCGACCGAGAAGGTCGTCAGCGCACCGCGCGTCATCAGCAACTGCTTGCCGAGGCCGACGACCTCGATCAGCTTGGTCGGATCGCTGTCGAGATCGACCATGTTGCCCGCTTCGCGCGCCGCTTGTGTCCCGGTGTTCATCGCGACCCCGACATCGGCCTGCGCGAGCGCGGGCGCGTCGTTGGTGCCGTCGCCGCACATCGCGACCAGCCTGCCGCCGGTCTGTTCCTTGCGGATCAGCTCCAGCTTGTCCTCGGGCGTCGCCTGGGCGAGGAAATCGTCCACCCCGGCCTCTGCGGCGATCGCCGCGGCGGTGAGCGGATTGTCGCCGGTGATCATCACCGTGCGAATGCCCATCGCGCGCAGCTCGCCGAACCGTTCGCGGATGCCGGCCTTGACCACGTCCTTGAGGAAGATCGCGCCGAGCAGGCGCCCGTCCTGCGCCACCGCCAGCGGTGTCCCGCCCGCGCGGGCGATCTCGTCGGTGATCCGGCGCAGTTCGGTCGCCGCGGCGGTTTCGCCCGATCCGGCATTGGCGCGCAGGATCGAATCCACCGCGCCCTTCTGGATCAAGGTGTCGGCCATCTTCACCCCCGAAATGCGGGTCTGCGCGGTGAACGGGATGATCTCGGCCCCGGTAGGGAGCGTGGTAGTCGCGACGTTGAACGTCTGGCGCGCGAGCAGCACGATCGAGCGGCCTTCCGGCGTCTCGTCGGCAAGACTGGCGATCAACGCGGCTTCGGCCAATTGCTGGGCGCTGGTGCCGGAGACCGCGCGGAACTCGCTCGCCTGCCTGTCGCCGATCGTGATCGTGCCGGTCTTGTCGAGCAACAGGACGTCGATGTCGCCTGCCGCCTCGACCGCGCGTCCCGACTTGGCGAGCACGTTGAAGCGCACCAGCCGGTCCATGCCCGCGATCCCGATCGCCGACAGCAACGCCGCGATCGTCGTCGGGATCAGCGTGATCAGCAACGCCGCCAGCATCGCCACCGGGATCGACCCGCCGGCATAGGACGCGAAGCCCGGGACGGTGCCGACCGCGATCAGGAAGATGATCGTCAGCCCGACGAGCAGCAGCGTCAGCGCGATCTCGTTCGGCGTCTTCTGGCGCTCGGCACCCTCGACCAGCGCGATCATCCGGTCGAGAAAGCCCTTGCCGGGCTCGACCGTCACCTTGACGCGGATCTCGTCCGAGATGACGCGCGTCCCCGCGGTCACCGCCGAGCGATCGCCGCCCGCCTCGCGGATCACCGGCGCGCTCTCGCCGGTGATCGCCGCCTCGTTGACCGAGGCCACGCCCGAAACGACATCGCCGTCCGACGGGATCAGGTCGTTGGTCTCGACCAGCACGATGTCGCCGACCTTGAGCTGGCTGGCGGGCACCGCGTCGAACTCGCGCCCGTCGCCTTTCAGCCGCTTTGCGGTCAGTTCCGCCTTGGTCGCGCGCAACGACGCCGCCTGCGCTTTGCCGCGCCCCTCGGCGAGCGCTTCGGCAAACGTGCCGAACAACACGGTCAGCCACAGCCAGATGACGAGCTGGAGCTTGAAGCCAATCGACAGGCTATCTTGCCCGACCACGAGCAGGACGGTCATCAACGCCGCGACCACGGCGGTGACGAACATCACCGGATTGCGGACCAGCTCCCTGGGGTTGAGCTTGAGGAACGAGGCCTTGATCGCGGGGACGACGAGGTCGGCCGTGAACAGGCTTTTTGTCTGGGTCTTTGCCATGGTGGCCCCCGATCAGGACAATGTGCCGCTGATCATCGCGAGATGATCGGCGATGGGACCGAGCGCGAGGCCCGGCAGGAAGGTGAGACCACCCAGGATGAGGATGATGCCGACCAGCAGCCCCACCCACAGCCCGCCCGTGGTCGGGAACGAGCCTGCGCTTTCCGGCGTGTACTTCTTCGCCGCGAGACTCCCCGCGATCGCGAGCATCGGCACGATGATGAAGAACCGGCCCACCCACATCGCGACGCCCAGCAGCCCGTTGTAATAGGGCGTGTTGGCGGTCAGGCCCGCAAAGGCGGAGCCGTTGTTGGCGACCGCGCTGGTGAAGGCGTAGAGGATCTCCGAGAAGCCATGCGGCCCCTTGTTGAGCGGCCCCGCCAACCCCTGTTGCAGCACCGACGACAGCGCGGTCAGACCTAGGATCATCAACGGCAGCACCGCGATCGCCAGCACCGCGAGCTTCACTTCGCGGCTTTCGATCTTCTTGCCGACATATTCGGGCGTACGCCCGACCATCAGCCCCGCGACGAACACCGCGAGGATCGCGAACAGCAGGAAGCCGTAAATCCCTGCGCCGACGCCGCCGATCACGACCTCGCCCAACTGCATGTTGAACAGCGGGATCATCCCGCCGAGCGCGGTGAAGCTGTCGTGCATGCTGTTGACCGCGCCGCACGACGCCGCGGTCGTGACCACCGAGAACAAGGCCGACGCGGCGATCCCGAAGCGGACCTCCTTGCCCTCCATATTGCCGCCCGCGACGCCGAGATGCTGGAGCACCGGGTTGCCCGCGGCTTCCTGCCAATAGGTGACGGTGACGCCGGCGAGGAACAGAATCACCATCGCCGACAGGATCGCCCAGCCCTGCCGCGTGTTGCCGACCGCCTTGCCGAACGTCCAGGTCAGCCCGAAACCGATCAGGAAGATCGACAGCATCTGGACAAGGTTGGTCAGCGCGGTCGGGTTCTCGAACGGATGCGCCGAGTTCGCGTTGAAGAAGCCGCCACCATTGGTGCCGAGCATCTTGATCGCCTCCTGGCTCGCGACCGGGCCGAGCAGCAGCGACTGTTTCGCGCCCTCCAGCGTCTGCACGTCGACGACGCCCGCCATCGTCTGCGGCACGCCGCTGGCGATTAGGAACAGCGCGTAGACGATCGAGATCGGCAGCAGGACGTAGAGCGTGACGCGCGTCATATCCGCCCAGAAATTGCCGATCGCCCTGGACTCCCGCCGCGCGAAGCCGCGGAACAGCGCGAAGGCAAGCGCGATGCCGGTGGCCGCGGACAGGAAGTTGTGGATTGTCAGCCCGAGCATCTGGCTGAGGTTCGACATCGTCGATTCCCCGCCATAGCTCTGCCAGTTGGTGTTGGTGGTGAAGCTGATCGCGGTGTTGAACGCGAGATTCGGCGACAGCCCCGCCAGCCCCTGCGGATTGCCCGGCAGCACGCCCTGCAGGCGCAGCACGGCATAGGTGAACGCCATCAACGCAACGTTGAAGAATAGCATGTGCAGCGCATAGCGCCGCCAACCCTGCTCGGCATTCGGGTCGATGCCGGCGAGCGTGTAGAAGCCGCGTTCGACCGGACCGAGCACGATGTGGAGCGGTGTGCGCCGCCCCTCGTAAAGGGCAAAAAGCCACGCGCCGACCGGTTTGGTCAGCGCGAGCAGGATGGCGACGAAGCCGAGGATCAGGATCCAGCCCTGGAATGTCATGGTGTCCGCCTCCTTCAGAAGCGTTCGGGGCGGATCAGGACCGCCACCAGGTAGATGAGAAGGCCAAGCGCGGTCAGCGCCGCGAGCCAGAGGTCGAGCGTCATGCGTGCGTCCTCATGCGTTGTCGCAGAGCCGGGCATAAGCGAGCGTCGCCGCCACCAGCCCGACCATGACGAGGATCCAGAGCAGGTCGTCCATTACCGTCTCTCCTCAAAAGGCCGCGGTGAGCGACGCGACGATGGTGCCGCCGGCGATATTGCCGCTGCCGTCCTGTCCCTTGCTGAAACTGGGGCGCAGATAGATCGCCTCGGCGCCCGAAATGTCGGTGTCGATGTACGACACGTTGAAGGTGAGGTTGTGCCAGGTCGCATCCGCGCCGAGCGACCAGTCCCAATATTCGCCGGTCGGCGCGACCGCGGTCGCGTTGGGGCCTAGCCCGTCCTGACCCCAGCTGTGCCCGACATGCGCCTTGGCGGTGATCGGCGTGCCCGCCAGCGCGAGCGCGCCGTCGCCCCACAGGTACAGATTGTCGTCCTTGTCGCCCGGACTCGTATAGACGCCCGCTACCGCGTCCGCGCCGGTCGCATACCATTTGCCGATCGCCTGCTGTTTGGGCGCATAGGCGACGCCCGCGGTCAGCGTCGCGGGGCCGGCGGTGCCGGTCAGCTTGGCATAGGGCTCGGCAAAGTCGGTATTATCCGCGCCACCCGGATACATGTACCAGGTCAGCCCGGCGTCGAGCGTCGCGTTATCGGCAAGCTTCGCCTTGTAGCCCCCGATCAGATCGAGCTCCATATTGGCGCCGCCGAACGTCCCCCAGCCGGCAAGGTTCGATCCCCAGACGCCGGCATAGAGACCGCTTGCGTGCGACACCGTGATGCCGCCCTGGACGGCCATTTCCCGGTCGGACTGGGACACGCCGCGAAACCGATAGTCGGAGGCGATCGCCGCCGAACCGCTGACCGTCAGCGTTGCCGGGAGAGCGGTGTCTGCAGCGGCCTCGGCCTTGTCGCCGGGTGTCGATTGCGCCTGCGCGGTGACGGGAAGAGCGAGGATCGCGACGACCATGGCCGCATGACGGAACTTCATTGATGCACCCCTTGAACGGCGCTCGTCACACGACGATGCCTTCAGGGATGTGCGATTAGGCGCATCGATCGTAGCAATTCGAGATCGATTCCGGGGAATGGCATATAGCGCGCATATAGCTGGCGCATTTTTCACGCTGGGGACCGAGATGTCCGGTGATAAACCTGCGCCAAATTGGCGATGGCGTGCGCGGCCTCGCCGCGGGGGCGATGTGGATCGAGGCGCACCGGCAGCTTTGCGAGGCCCGCTTTGCCGCATTGGAGAATGTGATCGGTGACCTGAAGCAGGAGGAAAACGATGAACAGCCAGGGTAGCGATGCGGTCGAGCGCTGCGGCGATCGCGAACTCGTCGTAACGCGGATATTCGATGCACCGCGCAGCACCGTCTATGAGGCGTGGAGCCAGGCCGATCTCTTCCAGCGATGGTGGGTACCGAAGTCCGCCGCGGGCATTTCGCTGGTCTCTTGCGACTTGGACGTCCGCACCGGCGGGACATACCGGCTGGGATTCAGCGCCGGCGGCTCCGATATCATGACCTTCTACGGCCGCTATATCGAGGTGGTACCGAACGACCGCATCGTCTGGACCAATGACGAAGGCGAAGAGGGCGCGATCACGACGGTGACCTTCGAGGACCGCGATGCACAGACGCTGCTGACGTTTCGCGAATTCTATCCGTCCCGGGAAGCGCTCGACGAGGCACTGCAGGGCTCGGCGGCAGGCTTGCCGGAGCAGCTGGAACAACTCGGCGCATTACTCGCCGGCCAGGATCGATAGCGCGGGTCGGGAACCGCTGCTCTGGGAGTATATGCTCGCCGGAGCCATGACGCGTTTGCCAGACCCGCCCAGCTGTCCGCTACGGCATGGATCCCGTGCCTTGGCCAAAGACGAGAAAAGCGCCCCGCATGTCCGTGTGAAAGATCATGGCGGGGCGCTGAGGGTACTCGTCACTGGAGGCGAGAGCCTCGAGTGCTTGATTAGGATCAACTCGTTGATAATGTGTGAAGCATCCCGCCCGCTCCGTGTGACACCGTCGATGTCGCGGGCGGGATGCCGAGCTCTTACCGTCTTGGAGCAGTAAGCTCTGCGACGAGCGTCTCAAATATGGCCGCGGCGGACAAGCCTCATGTCGTCCGCGAATCCCGGATCGAGACAAACAGCGCCCCGTCACGCGCCCTGCCCTCCTTTTCCAACGGCAGCATCGCGATCGGGCGAGCGTCCAACGGCCGTTATCGGGTCGCCGCCGTCGTCTTGTGGCGCTTCTGCCATCACCGGGCACAGGCAAGCGGCGGGCGGCTGTTCATAGGTCGGCAGGCCGCGCGCCTTGCGCAGGCCGATCAGCATATCGACGCTGAGCGGCATTCCGACCTGCCGGCAGATCGCGCTGAGATAGGTCCGGGCATAGGTCGCCCGCGTGTCCGGCGTCCGCGTGATCGCATTGGGTGCCGCGGTGACGACGCGCCAGAACTGGTCGAACGGCGACCGGTCGCCCTCACCCCAGAAATGCAGCAAGGCCAGCGCCAGCCGCAGCCCTGGATTTGGCTTCACCGGGTGCGGACAGCAATCGTCGATTGTCTGGTCGAGCACGCATAGCGCGGTGTAGATCAGCCGCGCACGCGTGGGCGGTTTTGCAGGATCGGACATTGGTCACGCACGGCGCCCGATGCAGCGCCGCGTCATGTGCGCGGGACCCAGATGTCGCGAATCCCGAGCCCGAACTCCCCCGCGCCGAGATACGTGCAGAGCCGCTGGTGATTGTCGCAGGTCAAGGCCGCCGGACGCCCCTCGCTGATGAAGCGCGCCAGATAGCCGGGCGACCGGTCGATCATGCGTGACAAAGCGGAAAGGCTCTCTCCGCGCTCGTCGGCCAGCTGGCGCAGCGCCTGGCGCGGATCTGCCGGCACCAGCGCCAGGCGAAGTCGCGCGCCCATTACTGCACCATCCAGTCCAGTTCGGCATCGTCGATCGCCGCGAACGCATCGCCATCCGCCGACATCTCGCGCAGGCGCTTGCGGACGGCTTCCGGGTCGCCGTCCTTCGGAAACTGACGATCGGCGCGTGCCGCATCCGCGACCGGATCGATCCAGTCGCCGCGATCGCGCTGTTTCAGCAGCCACCTGCCGAATGTCTCGCGCGTCGTTTCAACCCCGTCATCGTCCCTGTCCATCACCTGATCCTCCTGCCGACTCGATGACGGCACTTCTATCTTGTTCCTGTTTCGTTCTCAATGGGCTTCGGTTGTTCATGTGCGATCGGTCAGCTCCGGGCTGGAGGAATCGGCATGCTGACTAAGGGGTTTCCCTTAGGTCCCCTGCAACAGGCCGGAAACCAGTCCACCGGCACAAGCGGCGTTCACTGCCATTTCCGGGACGGCGCTCATGTGGTCGAAGCAAATCAACGCGAACAGCGAATCGGCGATGTTCCCAGCGGCCCCCGATCTGGTGATCGTGTTCGGCCCGACCGACCGCCTTGCCGATCGCACGCTCATCGACCGTCTCGCGCACCGCTACGACACCGCGATGATCGTCGGCTGCAGTTCGGGGACAATGGTCGAAGGTGATCGGCTCGACGACGACGGGGTCGTCATCCTCGGCATGGGATTCGACCGGACCGAGCTGCGGCTCGCGGTCCAGCCGCTGCCGTCGTCAGACCTGTCGTTTTCAGCCGGTGCCGCGCTTGGCAAGGAGCTCGCGGGCGACGGGCTGTCGGGGATATTCGTCCTGTCGAACGGCCTGAACGTCAATGGCAGCGCCCTCGTCGCCGGTCTGCGCACGGTGATTGGCGATCACGTCGCGCTGAGCGGCGGGCTGGCAGGCGATGGCGCGCGGTTTGCGGACACGCGGATCCTGGCACGCGGCGAACACCACGCAGACGTCGTCGCCGCCATCGGCTTCTACGGCGACCATGTCCGGTTCGCGCATGGCAGCGCGGGAGGCTGGCAGCCTTTCGGCCCCGTACGCACGATCAACGATGCGGCGGGATCGACACTGCGCGGACTCGACGGCGAGCCGGCGCTCGCACTGTACGAGCGCTATCTCGGTGAGGAGGCGGTGGATCTGCCCGCATCGGGGCTGCTCTATCCGCTCGAGATCTGGGATCCCGCCCACCCCGATGTTCGCGTCGTCCGCACATTGCTCGCCATCGACCGTGACTCCGGCACGCTGACCTTTGCTGGCGACATGCCGCAGGGGTGGAAGGCGCGGCTGATGCGCGGGATGTTCGACGAACTGATCAACGGCGCCTCGACCGCGGCGCACCACGCGCTCGACCAGACGGCCGCGTGGGGGACTTTACCCTCAGCGTGCCTCGCGATCAGCTGTGTCGGGCGGAGGCTGCTGATGGGCCAGCGCACCGAAGAGGAAATCGCCGCGGTCGCCACCGCGCTCGGCCCGGACATCGCGCTGGCGGGCTTCTATTCCTATGGCGAGATCGCGCCGCAAAATCAGACCGCGGTGCCGTGCCTCCACAATCAGACGATGACGATCACGCTGATCGGGGAATGTGCGTGAAGCCCCCGCCCCCGATCACTATCGAGCCGCCGGTGCTCCACCGGATCGCGGCACGCCAGGCGGAACGCGCGCGACGGCCCGACGGCGGGATCGACACCGATCGCCTGCTCGCGCTGGTGTCGGCGACCTATGCCGAAACCGATGTCGATCGGCGGCGATCGGATCGCGCGAACCGCCTGATGGCGCAGGAACTGGAGGTCGCGTTGGCGGAAAGCGCACTTCAGAACCTGCGGTTCAAGGCCGCGCTCGACAACATGAACCAGGGGCTCGCGCTGTTCGATGCGTCCCGGCGGCTGGTGCTGACCAATCAGCGGTTCCTCGACATATACGGGCTCGACCATGCCGTTCCCGGCCTGACGCTCGACCAGCTGCTGACCAACAGTCCCTGCCTGTCGGTCAGCACGGCCGACGAGCATCGCCGACTGGTCGAGGAATATGACGGCGCGGCCTCCGCCTATGGCGCAAGGATCGAACAGCGCTGGCCGGATGGACGGACCATCACGATCGAGCGCACCCGGCTGGTCGATGGCGGTTTTCTCGACACCGTTGCCGACGTCACCGAAGCGCGCAACGCGTCCGCGCGCCTCGCGCATCTGGCGCGGCACGATGCCCTGACTGATCTTCCCAACCGAACCATGCTGCGCGAACGGCTCGACGAGATGATGCGCAATGCCCGAAGCGGCGATCGCTGCGCGATGCTGTGTCTCGACCTGGACCGGTTCAAGCTCGTCAACGACACGCTCGGCCATCCGGTCGGCGACGCGCTGCTCGTCGCGGTGGCATCGCGTCTCGTCACGCTGGTCCGTCATCATGACGTCGTGACCCGGCTGGGCGGCGACGAATTTTCGGTCCTCGTCCAGCATGTCACGTCGGACCATGCGATCGAGCAACTGTGCCGCCGCATCATCGAGGCACTGACGCAACCCTTTGAGATTGGCGGTCACCATATCCAGATCGGCGCGAGCATCGGCGTCACCATGGTCGAGGTCGACGCGCTCGACCCCAACGTGATGCTCCGCAATGCCGATCTCGCGCTCTACAGCGCCAAGGCGGGCGGGCGCGGCAATTATTGTTTCTACACGCCCGACATGCACGTCTTCGCAACCCGCCGGCGCGAGCTCGAGATCGAACTGCGCCGTGCACTGAAATCGGAAGAGTTCGAGGTTCACTATCAGCCGCAGGTTGCGATCGGCACGCATGCGGTGGTCGGCTTCGAGGCGCTCGCACGCTGGTATCACCCCGAGCGCGGCATCATCCCCCCGAACGAATTCATCAGCGTGTGCGAGGAGATCGGGCTGATCGGCGCGGTCGGCGAATTCGTCCTGACGCGCGCCTGTCGGGATGCGGCATGCTGGCCGGACAGCGTCAAGATCGCGGTCAATCTCTCCGCGCTGCAGTTCAAGTCGGGGACGCTGCCGGCGGTCGTCGCACACGCGCTGCGTGTCAGCGGCCTTGATCCGCGCCGCCTGGAACTGGAGATCACCGAAAGCGCGATGCTCGACGACACGGCAAGCGTCCTCAGGCAGTTGCGTGACATCAAGCAACTGGGCGTGCTCATCTCGCTCGACGATTTCGGCACGGGCTATTCGTCGCTGAGCCATATCCGCAATTTCCCGTTCGACCGGGTCAAGATCGATCAGTCGTTCGTCCGCGATCTCGGCACCAACAGCGACAGCCTGGCGATCGTGCGTGCGGTGACGGGGCTCTGCGGGAGCCTCGGGATCCTGTCGACCGCCGAGGGGGTCGAGACGCTCGATCAGCTGAATATCCTGGTCGCTGAGAAGTGCGACAGCGCGCAGGGCTATTATTTCAGCCGCCCCGTGCCGTTCGTCGAAACGCTTCCCTTCGTCTCCCGCATGCACGCGCTTCACTCACAGGCCGCCTGAGCCGGCTGCGCGGATCGGACGCGGCTGGCCGTTGCTCACGGCAACGCCAGTCCCCGGGGACCCGCAGGAGCCGCGATGAGGATGACCGTCAGCGACGTGAAAACTCGGCGATCAGCCGCAGGCCGACCACGAACGCCGACCGGCGGCCTGCGCCGGCATAGGCGCGGCGAACATATTGCACGTCGGGCTGCACCGCGAGGAAGGGCGCCGCGCGATCCTGATAGGTGATCTCGATCCCCGTCTCGGCGGCGTCGGCGCGATCGCCCGCATCGCGCACCGTCTGACGAAGAGCCTGCGACAAAAGGCCCTGCGCGACGCCGATCGAGAATTGCCCGTCGGGCCGTCCGGGAACGAGGCCGCGTGCGAGCAGCCCGGTCTGAAAGCCGCCGCGAAACGGCGTCGTCTTCCCGTCCGATATGCCCGCGCGCAGGAACAGATCGATGCCCCGGCCGTCGTCACCGACCAGCCGCTGATCGACCAGTACATAGGCACCGATCGCCGTCCGTTTGACCGGATTTCCGTTGCCGTCGCACGCCCGCATGTCGTCCTGCTGCCGTGTGTAGCGCCACGCACCGAACGCCAGCTTGCCGTTGGCGCGTGTCCCGGCCTCCGCGATCAGAAGCGCGCCATCGTGCATTCCGAGGTCGATCCCCGTCGTATCGCCCAACACCCCTGCCCGCGCATTCACGACGGCAGCGTGGAAATAGCCAGATGTGCCGATCGACGTCTTCAGTCGCATCGTCAGCGCGGTCGAGGGGAAGATCGAAGGCCCGTTGGGCCCCGTCGCCGCCAGCTCCGAGCCGATGCCGAACGCCGGCGCGACCAGCATGCCCGCGGAGTCATTCTGGTAGAAGTCGACGTTCAGATCGGACAGCCCGACCAGCAGCGCGGCGCGCCCACCCGCAAGATCCTGTTCGACCCACGCCTCGTACAGCTTCACGCGGCCGTCAGCGACCTCGATATTGTCGACGCCCTGCACCGTCCCCGCCAGCGCATTGATCGATCCCCCCTGATTGCTCAGCACATGGAGATGCGCGCGCGCGCCGCGCCAGCCGGCCAGCCGGTCGAGGTCGCCATCGGCCGTGATCTCGAGATTGTCGAGCACCCGCGCGCCCCGCGCGTCGCCGCCAGCGACGTTGCCCATGAGATCGACGACATAGCGTCCCGTGATCGCGACGGCACGTGGCGGGGGGTCTTGCACGACTTCTGGCGGGCCGGACTGCCCCCAGGCAGGTAACGTCCAGGCCGCGGAGAGTAATAGGGCGGGTCCGACCAGTCGAGGCACCGTCATAATATCCACGCGCCACCTCCGAGCACTGCATTCCCGCCTATTATAGAAATCGAAACGTGTCCCAGTACGGAACAGGCCAGCAAAACATGATGATGACGAAGTCCCGGTCGCGTGATGCGATGTCGCTGACCCGTATGATCCGGATGGCGGGCGTGGTCCTGTTCGGACTGATGCTGCTCTGCGGTGCGACCGGCATCGGCGCGGCGTGGATGCAGAGCGCCGCGCTGCACCGTCTGACCGATGCGACGACGCTGCTTTCCAATCACCAGGGCGCGGACATGATGCACGACGCGATCCGCAGCGACGTGCTCGCGACATTCCAGGCAGCGGAGCCCGGCAGCGCGATCAAGCCGGATGATATCCAGAAGGATTTCCGCGAGCATCTCATCGCCCTGCGCGAGGGGATCGCAGCGGATTCGGCGTACACCGGCGATGCCGAAGTCGCCGCGGTAACGTCCAGGCTGGCGGCGCCGATGGAGGCCTATGTCCGCATCGCGACGCAGGTCATCGATCGCGTCGGCCGCGATCCGGTCGCCGCGCGTGCGATGCTGCCCCGGTTCTTCGATCAGTTCCGCGTGCTCGAAGTGTCGATGGGCGCGGCGTCGGATGCGATCGAGACGAATTCGACACGGTCCGCCGAGAAAGCGGAGCAGCTCGGCACGATCGCGATGATCCTGCTCGCCATCACGCTGACGGTCGGCGTTGCCGGGACGCTCGCCTTCGTGGTGGTCGCGCAGCGCCGGGTCGTCCAGCCGATCGTGGTCCTTGCCGGCACGATGCGCGCGCTCGGCGATGGCAATCTTGCGGCCGAGGTGACGGGCGCGGATCGTGGCGATGAGCTGGGCGACATGGCGAAGGCGATGCTGGCGTTCCGCAACCAACTCCAGGCGGCCGAGGCAGCGAAACAGGCACAGGCCGCGCTGATCGTGGACAGCCTTGGCACCGGCCTCACCGCGCTGGCGCAGGGCGATCTGACTGCCGAGGTGGTCGCGGATCTGCATGCGCCGTTCACCGGGCTCAAGAGCAATTTCAACAGCGCGCTCGCCAGCCTGCGCGGGCTGATCGGATCGGTCGCGCAAGGGGCGATGATGATCCGGACCGGATCACAGGAGATCGCGCAGGCCAGCGAGGATCTCGCCCGGCGCACCGAAAGCAACGCGGCCAGCCTCGAGCAGACCGCCGCCGCGATCGCGCAGATGGATCAGCGCCTCAGGGCTACCGCTGTCGCCGCGGGCCAGACCGTCGAGCGGGCGGACGGCGCGATCACCACCGTGGCGGACGGGCGCAGGATCGCGGACGAGGCGGTCCAGGCGATGACCCGGGTCAGCGAAAGCGCGACCGGGATCGACAGCGTGATCGAAGGGCTCGACAAGATCGCGTTCCAGACGCGCGTCCTGGCGATGAACGCCGCGGTCGAGGCAGGGCGTGCGGGCGAGGCGGGTCGCGGGTTTGCGGTGGTCGCCGACCTCGTCTCCGCCCTGGCGATGCGTGCCGAGGAGGAGGCCGGACGCGCGCGCGACCAGCTGACCGCGACGCAGGCCGATATCGGCACCGCGGTGGAACGCGTGCAGCGGGTCGATGGTGCGCTGTCGGCGATCTCGACGGATGTGCGCGGCGTGCACACGCTGCTCGCCGGGATCGCGGACGACAATCGTGCGCAGTCGAGCGCGATTACCGAGGTCAGCATGGCGGTCGGTGCGATGGACCAGGCAACGCAGCAGAATGCGGCGATGGTCGAACAGACCTCCGCGGCGGCGCGCAACCTGACCGCCGAAGTCGCAGCGCTGTCGGACCAGGCGGCGAAATTCCGCATCGAAGGCGCGCAGCGTGGCGCCGGGGCAATTCGGCAGATGACCGAACAACCGGACCTACAGGGGGACATTCGCCTGCGCTCGTCTCGATCGGCGACCACCAGCCCCCCCGCCCCGGTTGGTATCGACGAGGACGCGGATTACGGGTTCGCCGCCTTTTGACGCGACGCGTGCTTAACGCGGCATTAGGGTTGATGGCCTAGATGTGGCGTATGAAGACCTACCGCCGCCTCGCCAGCGACATCAGCCACGACCTGCTCGATCGACGCAATTGCACGCGTCGTGCGATCAGCCTCCCCGTGACGATCGTCACCGGCTTCGGCGACACACACGCGGCGATCGTTCAGAATGTCTCGTCCCGGGGTTTCAATATCCAGTCCGAATATGGCGTCACGATCGGCCGGTTTCTCTCGCTCGACATACCCGGGCTCGCCCAATATCCCGGCTGGGTGGCGTGGTCCTATCTCGGGGGATTCGGGCTGGAGGTCGCCAACCCGATCCCCGAACAGGTGATCGAACATATCGTCGCGATGGCCGTCAGACACGCCGCCTGAGCTGCGGCATGCCCGTCGGGGGCCGCGTGATCGCGTCGTCACCGCGCCGATGCGGACCTGCCATCAGAAAAACCGCAGCCACGCAATATCCCGACGACGCTGCTTCAACCGTGCGAACCACATCGTCGGAAGCGCAAAAGGTATGATCAGGGCGACGTACCAGATGAGCACCCAGGCATAGCCATCGACCATGAAGACCGCGCCATCGGTCGGCCCCCACCACGCCAGCGCGGTGTGATAGAGGATGCGCAGCATGGTGAGATGAAACAGATAGAAGAACATCGGTGCGGCGCCGAAGACGGCCAGACCGGAGACAAGCCGTGAGCTCGCCAGTCGCTCGCATTGCGCCAGCAGCAGCGCTCCGCCGCCCAGCGTCGGCAGCAGGAACAGGAGCGACGGCGGATATTTCGTCATCGACAGGAAGCTGATCGCCGTCCGCAGCGGGCTGTTATCGACCACATGCCAGGGCGCGTCGCCATAGAGGTTGAACGCGCGCAGCGTGATGAAGCCGACGATCATCCCGATGCCGAGGCGCGTCAGATATCGCCTGCGCTTCGCGGATTCGACCATGCGGTCAAACCACGGCCCGATCGCGTGACCGAGCAGCATGACCCCCAGCCACGGAAGGATCGGATAGGTCGTCCTGGCAAGGAACCCGAACGGCAGGGCGATCACGTCACGCTGGTGCAGCAACGCCCAGACCGGGAACAGCGTGTCCCCCTGGTGCAGCCGAACGGGATCGAGCAGATTGTGGCCACATACCAGCACCAGTCCCAGTGTGATCCGTGCCGGCCGGGGGAGCCGTATCAGCCCGGCGAGCAAGATCATGCACAGGCCGAGGCACCAGATCACCTGCAGCCAGAAGGTCGGCTGCGGCACCACCCCCCAATAAAGCGGTGAGAGGTACAGCACGTCGATCGCCATCAACAGCAACCCGCGCTTTGCCAGGAAGGCGGCGGTTTCGCGCGGCGTGTGGCTGACGCCGAAAAGATAGGCGGAGAGGCCGGTCAGCGCGACGAAGATCGGCGCGCAGAAGCTGGCGGCGAAGCGCGCGATCGCGAGTGCCGGCATGACAGTGTTCGCATCCACCGGATCGGGCATGGGAACAAGGACAAGCCATGTCTCGCGCAGATGGTCGAGCAGCATCAGGATCATCACGATCCCGCGCACCGCGTCGATGCTCTCCAGTCGCCTGCGCGGGATATCGCGATCGGGTGCGGCAGCGCGCGTCTGGTCCGTCATTATCGCCATTCAGAATTCCGCCCGCAGCGACGCGCGCACGGTGCGTGGCGCGCCTGGATAGATCCAGACCGAATTGTACGAGCTTTGCGCGTACCGCTCGTCGAACAGGTTATCGACCTCGGCGCGGACTGTCAGCGCACTTGATAATGGAATGTCGGCGGACGCCTTCACCTTCACATAATCGGGCAGCATGAGCCCGCTGGCGTCGGTCGCGCCGGACCGCTTGCCGACATAGGCGACACCGCCGCTGATCTGCCAGTCCCGGCCCGTGCCGGGATCGAAGCGGTGCACGAGGAAGGCGGTCGCCGAATGATCGGGGACGTTCAGCGCCAGCGGCGTGGCGAACGACCGATCGTCGGTGCGCGCCCGGGTCCAGGCATAGTTCACCACCGCCTGCCACCGCGCGGCAAGCCGCAGCGACGCATCGAATTCGACGCCGCGGCTCGTCAGCGATCCCACCGGCGCCAGGAAATTGGCGTCGTTCGGATCCGTCGTGAGGACGTTGCTCTTTTTGATATCGAACCAGGTCAGGCCGACATCGATACCGCGCCACCGGCCCGCCGCGCCGATTTCATAGCCATGCCCCTGTTCGGGCGCGAACGCGACACCCCCCGCGCCACTGCCGGAATTCAGCTGGAACGACTCACCCCAGTTGGTGTGGACCGAGAGCGCGTCGGTGACGGCATAGCGCGCACCCAGGCGGAAGTTGACGGGGCGCCCCCTGGACACGGTCGTCGCCTTGACGAGATTGCGCGCGAGCTGCTGCCGATAGGCGTCGAGGCGGACGCCACCGACGAGATCGAGCCGATCGGTCACCGCCCAGGCGTCCTGCGCGTAGAGCGACACCACGCGCCGCGTTTCGCGCTGATCGATACTGGGCAGGAGCGGCAGGGCCTGTGTCTCGCCATATACGGGGTTGAAGACGTCGATCGCATAGGGATTGGCGGCGGTCGGATTTCGCCGGTTCAGCAATTCGAGATAGTCGAGCGTGTAGCCCTCGATGCCCAGGCTCGGACGATGAAGCCCGAGCGCCTGCACTTCGCCGCGCACTTCGAGACGCGCGGACAGATCCTCGACTTCGTAACCCCGTTCGCGGCGCTGTCGCCAGAGCGTGTGCCCGTCGACGACGCGCGACGGATCCGCCGAAAAGCCCCGCAACGTGCCGGTCCGATAGGCGACGCCGCCGACGAGCGACCATGCCCCGTCCAGCCGCGCTTCGCCGGTCAGCTGGTGGCGGGTGTCGCGCGCGCGCGTCGACCCGTTCGAGGGTTCGCCGAGGAACCGCGACGCCGGCAGCGCGAGCGGATCGCCATCGACCGCCGCCACACCGCGGTCGAACGGCGCGTCATAGACGATATGCTGGGCGAGATAGGTGAGCCGTACGGCGTCGCTCGGCCGGAAGGTCAGCGATGGGGACACGACGCGGCGCTTCACCGTTACGAAATCGCGGTAGCCGTCGCTGTCTTCGGTCGCGACCACGATCCGCGCGGCGAGCGTCCCGGTCAGCGGCCCCGTCGCGTCGAGTTCGATGCGGCGCGTGTCGAACGATCCGTAGTGCAGCGAAGCCGACGCCTGTGATGCAAAACGCGGCGTCTTGCTGACCATATTGACCCGTCCGGCTGGATCGATATCGCCGAAGACGGCGCCGGCAGGGCCCTTGAGGATCTCGATGCGCTCGATCGTCGCGGGGTCCCGCGCGGGGGCGCTGCCGCGATTGGCGATAAAGCCATCGGTATAATATTCGCCGCCGCCATCCGCTGTGCTCAGGAAGCCGCGGATCGCAAAATTGTCGGCAAAGCCCCCGCGATTATTCTGCTGGCTGCTGCCGCTCACCAATTCCAGCGCGTCGCTCAACCGGTAGGTGCCCGCCGCACGCAGGATGTCCTGTTCGAGCGACCGGCTCGATTGCGACATCACTTCGGTCGCGCGATCGGAGGAAAGCGTCGCGTCCCGCGACGTCCGGGTCCCCAGCACGACGATCTCGTTGCGCTCCGCCGGCTCCTCCACGGCCTGCGCAACCGCGGGCGACCCTGCCATCATGCCGATCGCGCCAAGCGTGTGCCGCAGCCGAAGCGGCACAGCCCCGCCCGATAATCGTGTCACAGTCCGCATCGTCCAGCGTGCCAAGAGACTTCCTCATATGCGATGATATGTTGTCTCCTAACGTCACCACTCCGCTATGGCAACGCGGCCGACCGCAGTGGTGGCCAGGTGCACGAACGATCGACCTGAACCTGCAGGGCAGGACGCAAAACAAGAAGCATCGAGCTTTGCCGCCCGTCCTCCCGACGCTCGATCGCCGGCTATGGGCCGAATACGCGACCTCACGTATATCAAATTGGGGGACCGCGCCGGCCGCGGCTGGCTGGTCAATTATCACGGGCGAGCGGTGCAGGATGTCGACCGGGCCTGGGACACCTTGCTTACGAAGCTCGGACTACCGAAGGGCCGCGAGTGGCGCTCGTACCTATTGCGCCACAGCCTCACGACCTTCGCGCGCAACCGCGGCGCTACGAAGTGGGATTTAGAAGGTTTCATGGGTCACAGCGACGGCCGTTCAGCCCCTCGCGTCGCGCAACGCTTCCAATGTAGCCATCTTGACCGGGTCGTTAACTGCAAGAGCCTCTTCAAGATAGTAGCCATAAGATATGTTGCGCACCACCTCTTGCGCCTCGCCACTATATTCTTCCACTATGATCGGAAACGCATTCACGAGCTCACGGAGAAATCCCTTGTCCATCTCTTGAAGATGGCTAGCCAAGGCTTCCATCATCTTCACGGCGGTGTCAGGGTTAAGTTCCTCGTCGTCGGTCAGTTCGAGGAACACGGCATACTCCGCGATAATTTCTGCAACCTGCATAGCGATCATGGCTTCACAACCTTTATGTGGATGTTCGTGATGCTCATCTGCTTGAGCAGTTTCAGTGCCTTGGTTTTCTCGACAGGCGTAGGGACCTCCCACGTCCCGATCAGGCGGTGTTGTGCTAATACCTCCGACTGCCGCAAAATCTGGGCCCGCGAACGAGGCCTGTTTACGACAGCCCATTTTCGGTCGACCATGAAATCGCCCTGAATGCCGTCAAACTTCACCGGCCGCTTAGAACCGTTGGGCATCGTCCGCATCAACGTTGGCGCCTGACCGGCGCGCGCGCCGGGCGCCGAATCGTTATAAGGTTTCCAAGGCTTTTTTGACTTGGTCGTCTCCTTGACCCAGCCGATTTGCGGCGGGTCAAAGGTTATACGCGGCCTCGCGATAGCGGGTCGGCGCAATGCGGCAGCCTTGGAGAGCGCCGCCCCCGGCGCTACCGCCAGTGCGACGTTCCCAGCAACCTTTCCTGCGGCGCGACCGATGTCCCGCGCCGAGGCGTTGGCAACGGCGCTTGCCGCGCGGGAGGCCTGGATATGGGCCGGGGTATCCTCAGCAGCGATTGCGGTGTCGATCATGGCCGCGATGCCACGGCCGGCGTTGCGAACAGTCGTTACCGGATTTGGTGTTAGCGCAGCATGGACTCCCGCCACGGTTCCTTCCCCAACATCATAAAGTCCCTGACCGACGCCATCAACGAATTCGGCGACGGGGTTCGGCTGACCACCGGGCCGCGCTCCCGGGATCCGCGTGGACTGCACCTTGGCCGACCTGCGTTCTACCGATTTCGGGTCGTCGCCCGTGAGCGATCGGGCGCGGGGCGTTTCAGCCTTTGGCGGTTTTGCGGTCCGCGATGTATGATTATCCCCTGGGCTTGGAGCGCGACCGCTCCCAGAACGCGCACGATCGTTTCTGGCGCTCGTCGTATCGGTTTGGGTCGGTCCATCATGGCGCCCCGCGCCTGCAAATGTAAACCGGCCGTCCGCCGGATCATGCCATGGATTGAATTTGAGTTCGAGACCGTCAGGACCTAGCGCCGATGGCACCATGCCCGTCCGTAGCCACCGTGAAAATGCGGTCCGCTTACTGGTGCCTGATGTCTGGACCATGCCATCCCCCGCCTATTGCTGCGGCGAGAACATCTGAGCAACATTATCCTACACGTCAAGCGCAGCGTGAGTAAGTCTTAAAACTCGCCCTGCTCAACCGCGCTTCTGTAGTATGGTGCCGCTTACAGGACTCGAACCTGTGACCCCCGCATTACGAATGCGATGCTCTACCAGCTGAGCTAAAGCGGCCCGATGACGGATATCTCCGGTCGAGGGGGCGGCGCTTAACAGGGGAAATTTGCCGTGACAAGCGCTAACCCGCATTTACGTGCCGTTTACCAAGCAGCGTGCACAAGCAGCCGTAAGTGAACGGGGAAGTTTTCGGTATGGGCATGCGACGCGAGCCGGACGGCGAATACGGCGAGATCGACGAGGCCGGGACGGGGCTTCCCGGCGGGGCGACCGACGCGGGCGTCAACGACGTGATGTTCGATCTGGGCGGGGACGAACGCCGGATGCATGTCCGCGCCTATAACCACTGGGTGTCGCTGCTGAGGGGACGCCCCTATCCGACGATCGCGGACCTTGATCCCGGCTCGATCGCCGATTTCGGCCCGCACAGCGTGCTGCTCGACTTCCGCACCGATCCGGGCGCGGCTGCGGACCGGGATGCCGCGGCGGTGATGACGATCGACGATCCGCGAATCGCCTATCTTGGCGCCAAGCTGCGCGAGGAATGCGGACTGGTCGGGCCGATCACGTCGATCGCCGACGTGCCGAGCCGGTCGCTGCTGTCGCGGCTGACCGACCATTATCTGCAGATCATCGCGAATCGCGCGCCGATCGGGTTCGAGGCTGAATTCGTCAACAGCCGCGGGCGAACGACGCTGTACCGCGGCATCCTCATGCCGTTCTCGTCGAGCGACGAGGGCATCGATTTCCTGTATGGCGTGATCAACTGGAAGGAACTCGCCGACGACCGGATGCAGGCGACGCTCGCCGCCGAGCTCGAGGCAGCGGTTCGCGCCGCGCCGGTGCCCGCGTCCGGGCTCACCGCCTATGCCCGCCACGCGCCGATGATGCCGGGGCTCGGCGCGTCGCTGGCCTCGACCGGGCACGCGCCCGCCACCTCGCCGGGCGCGCCGATCTGGGCCGACGGGCCGAGTGCCGAATTTGCCGACCCGATGCCGGCGACCGGCCTGGCCGATGGCCCGGCACCCGACACGCTCGCGCATGTCGTGCTCCGCACCGATGCGGAGCCCGGCGCGATCGTCCTGCTCGTCGCCCGCGCGGGGGTGGATGGCGGGCTCGACATCATCGGCACGATCACCGACGACGCGGCCCTCACCGCGCAGGCCATGGCCGCGATTAGGTAGCCGAAAACCGTGTTCGCGCCGCGCCGACGCGCATCCGAATGCTGCACCGCAACAGCGGTGTTCGCACCTGCCACAAGCCTTGAGGTCGTATCGTACCCGGCGCATAGGCGCGGTCATGGCTGATCTTTCCACGACGCTGACCGACGCGCTCGCCGCCCGGTTGACCGAACGCGCGCTTCCGGGCGAACTCAAGGACTTCGGCACGACGGAGGCGGCGCACGCCGCGGCTTTCGTCGTCGCCACGGCGCTTCGCCGCGACGATGGCGCGCCCGCCATCGCGCTCGAACCGATCAGCGCCGACGACACGCGCCGCCGCATGCGGCTGGCGATCGTCAACGACGACATGCCATTCCTGGTCGATTCGATTTCCGCCGCAATCGCCGCGCAGGACATCGCGATCGATCGCATCATCCACCCGGTCGTTCACACGACGCGCAGCCCCGACGGCGTGCTCCAGGCGATCGGCGACACCGGTCCCGCCGAATCGATGATCTATCTCGAGATGGAGCGCGCGGACGCCCGCGATCGGCGCGGGCTGATCGAGGAACTGACCGGGGTGCTTGCCGATGTCCGCGCGGCGGTGAAGGACTGGCGCGCGATGCAGGGCGCGATGGCGACCGATATCGCGCTGCTCCACAGCGACGGCCCTGATGCGGAAGGCGCCGCGCTGCTGCGCTGGTTCCTCGACGGCCACCTGACGCTGCTCGGGCATCAGGTCTGGCACCGCGACGGCAGCGGCGGCGCCGCGCTCGGCATCGCGCGCAATCCGCATGCCGTGCCGATCCTGGCGGAGGCCTCGCGCGCGCTCGCGATCCAGTGGTTCGAGGCGGGCAATCTCGCCCCGCTGCTGCTGAAGTCGAACCTGATCTCGACCGTCCACCGCGCCGTCCCGCTCGACCTGGTCGTCGTGCCGGTGATCGAGGGCGAGACGATCGCGGGGCTGTCGATCTACAGCGGTCTATGGACCAGCGCGGCGCTGGCGACGATGCCGCGCGACGTGCCGATCCTGCGCACGCGGCTGGCGGCGATGAAGGCCAAGTTCGGCTTCGATCCCCGCGGCCATGCGGGCAAGGCGCTGACCCACGCATTCACCGCCCTGCCCCATGATCTGGTGATCGCGTTCGCGCCCGACGCGCTCGAGGAACTTGCGCTGACCGCGATGAGCCTGGCCGACCGGCCGCGTCCCGCGCTGGTGCTGGTCGCATCGCCGCTCGGCCGCCATCTGTTCGGCTTCGTCTGGCTGCCGCGCGACGACGTCACGACCGGCCGCCGCACCGCGATCGGCGAGATGCTCGCCGAGGCCGCGAATGCCACCGTGCTGAACTGGTCGATCGCGCTCGAGGACGGCGAGACCGCGATGCTGCGCTACACGCTCGACCTGCGCGGCGAAGGCCGCGTGCCCGACGTCGCGCCGCTCGCGCTCAGGCTGCAGCGGATGGTCCGCGGCTGGGTGTCCGACGTCGAGGCCGCGCTGGTCGAGACATTGCCGTCGCCGCGCGCCGCCCGCCTCGCGCTGCGCTGGGCCGCCGCCTTCCCGCAAAACTATCGCAACCTCAGCAGCCCGGCCGAAGCCGCCGAGGACATCCAGCGGCTCGCCGCGCTCGACGGGCCGGGCTCGCGCGGGGTGCGCCTGATCTCCAGCGCGCCCGGCGAAGACCGCCAGCTCAAGATCTACAAGCTGGGCGGCGCGCTGCCGCTGTCCGATGCCGTGCCGGTGCTCGAGAATTTCGGCTTCCGCGTGATCGGCGAATTGCCGACCCGGCTGCAGGAGGACAGCGATCCCTTCGTGCACGACTTCGTGCTCGAGGCGAATGATGCGGTCGCGCAGGCCGATGCCGCGACGCTCGAGCGCGCGATCGCCGCGGTGCTCGAAGGCGCGGCCGAGAACGACGCGTTCAACCGGCTGATCGTCGAAGTGGGGATGAGCCCGCAGGCGGTCGTGCTGTTCCGCGCCTGGTTCCGCTATCTGCGCCAGGCGGGGCTGCCCTACGGCTTGACGACGGTGGTCGACGCGCTGCGCCGCGCACCCAGGGTCGCGACCGCGCTGATCGCGCGCTTTGCCGCCGCGCATGATCCGGCCGATGCCGGACACCCCGCCGATGCCGACGCGACGATCGAGGCGGGGCTCGACGCGGTGACCGCGATCGACGACGACCGCATCCTGCGCGCCTATCACAGCCTGGTCGGCGCGACGCTGCGCACCAACGCCTTCACGCCCGCCGCGGCCGAGGCGCTTGCGTTCAAGCTCGACAGCCACCTGATCCCCGGCCTCCCCGCGCCCGTGCCATGGCGCGAGATCTGGGTGTACAGCCCGCGGATCGAGGGCATCCATCTGCGCGCCGGCCCGGTCGCGCGCGGCGGGCTGCGCTGGTCCGACCGTCGCGACGATTTCCGCACCGAGATTCTCGGGCTGATGAAGGCGCAGCGCGTGAAGAACGCGGTGATCGTGCCGACCGGCGCGAAGGGCGGCTTTTATCCCAAACAGCTCCCCGCCCCGTCGAACCGCGACGCGTGGCTGGCGGAAGGGACCGAGAGCTACCGGATCTTCATCCGCACGCTGCTGTCGATCACCGACAACATCGTCGAGGGCAAGGTCGTCCATCCGGCGGGCGTCGCGATCCTCGACGGCGAGGATCCCTATTTCGTCGTCGCCGCGGACAAGGGCACCGCGACGTTCAGCGACGTCGCAAACGCGCTCGCGCTCGACCGCGAATTCTGGCTGGGCGACGCGTTCGCGAGCGGCGGCTCGGTCGGCTATGATCACAAGGCCATGGGCATCACCGCCAAGGGTGCCTGGGTCTCGGTCCAGCGTCACTTCGCCGAACGCGGCATCGACGTGCAGAGCGATCCGATCACCGTCGTCGGCTGCGGCGACATGTCGGGTGACGTGTTCGGCAACGGCATGCTGCTGTCGAAGTCGCTCAAGATCGTCGCGGCGTTCGACCATCGCCACATCTTCATCGATCCGAACCCCGATCCCGCCGCCAGCTGGGACGAGCGCGCGCGCATGTTCGCCCTCCCCCGCTCGAGCTGGGCGGATTACGACACCGCGCTGATCTCCGAAGGCGGCGGCGTCTTTCCGCGCACCGCCAAGGTCATCCGTCTCTCGCCCCAGGCGCAGGCCGTGCTCGGCATCGCGGTCGACGAGATCGAACCCGGCGCGCTGATCTCCGCGATCCTCAAAGCGCCCGCCGACCTGCTCTGGTTCGGCGGCATCGGCACCTATGTGAAGGCGGCATCCGAGAACAACGTCCAGGTCGGCGATCCCGCCAACGACCGGCTGCGCGTCAATGCCGAGGATCTGCGCGTCACCGCGATCGGCGAAGGTGCCAATCTCGGCGTCACGCAGGCCGCGCGCATCGCGTTTTCCGAGCGCGGCGGGCGGATCAACACCGACTTCATCGACAATTCGGCGGGCGTCGACTGCTCGGACAACGAGGTTAACATCAAGATCGCGCTCAACCGCGAGATGATCGAGGGGCGCCTTGGCTATGAGGATCGCAACGCGCTGCTCGCCAGCATGACCGACGACGTCGCGCATCTCGTGCTCGAGGACAACCGGCTCCAGACGCTCGCGCTGTCGATCGCCGAGGGCGCGGGCGCGCTGGCAGGCCCCGGCGGCCTTGGCGGCGCGACCGGCGGCGGCGGCGGGCCGGGCTCGATGCCGAGCTATGTCCGCGTCATCGAAATCTTCGAGGGCAGCGGACGGCTCGATCGCGCGGTCGAGGGGCTGGCCGCCAATGACGACCTGCTCCGCCGCGGGCTCGACGGCCATGGCCTGACGCGACCGGAACTCGCCGTGCTGCTCGCCACCGCAAAGCTCGCGCTGCAGGATTCGATCGAGCATGCCGGGCTCGGCGACGACCCTGCGCTGAAACCCGATCTTCACGCCGCCTTCCCGGCCGCGATGCGCGAGCATTTCGCGCAGGCGATCGACGACCACCGGCTGCGCGGCCAGATCGTCGCGACCAAGCTCGCCAACCGCATCGTCAACCGGCTCGGCGTGCTCCACCCGTTCGAGCTTGCCGAGGAGGAAGGCGCGGCGATGGGCGATATCGCGGCGATGTTCGTCGTCGCCGAACGGCTGTTCGACCTGCCTGCGCTCTGGGCGGACATCGAGTCACGACCGATGCCCGAAGCCGCGCGCATCGCGCTATTCGACGAGGTGGCGGTCGCCACGCGCTCGCAGATCGCGGATCTGCTCCGCGTGTCCGCGCCCGGCACGATGCCCGGTGCCGTACTCGCGCGGCTCGCCAAGGGGATCACGCATCTCGATGGCCAGACCAAGGCGCTGCTGCTCGAGGAGGCGAGCGCACAGAGCGACCGCATCGCCGCGCAGCTCGAGACGGCAGGTGCCCCGCACGACCTCGCGATCAAGGTGGTCCGGCTGTTCGAGCTCGACGGTGCGGTCGGGCTCGCCGATCTCGGCGAGCGCCTCGCGCTCGACGAGGCGGTGCTGACCCGCGCCTTCACGCATCTCGGACAGGCGCTCGGGCTCGACTGGGCACAGGCCAATGCGGCGCGGATCACGCCGTCGGATCCCTGGGAACGCCTGTTGATCGCCGGACTTGCCCGCGATTTCCAGCAGTTGCGGCTGGAGTTCCTCGCGCGGTGCGGGGCCAAGGATCCGCAGGGCGCGGTCGACACGTGGCTGGCGAGCAATGCCACCCGCGTCGCGCAGTTCAAGGCGGTGATCGACCGTGCACGCCACGCCGCCGTCCCGAACGCCGCGATGCTCGCGCAGATCGCCAGCCAGGCGCGCGTGCTGCTCGGCCGATAGGCGCAAACCGAAGCCCTGCCCCGCCACATTCCCGGCGGGGCGGGAACCCATCGCGCGTCCGGCGGTTCGATGATGTCTTCCCGACAATCGCGTACGTCGCGGTTGAGTATTCACCCGCGCTTGGCCTAGAGCTACCGGGAACACGAGGCCAGCATGACCGATATCCCCAATACCCAGCCCGACAGCCGCGAGACGACGATTCTCGACGCCCCCGACCGCATGGTGAAGGTGCGCGAGATGTTCGGGATCGATTCCGACATGGAGGTGCCTGCCTTCTCCGAGGCGGACGAGCGCGTCCCCGATCTCGACCCCGCCTATGTCTTCGACGCGGACACCACGCTCGCGGTCCTCGCGGGCTTTGCGCACAACCGCCGCGTGATGGTCCAGGGCTATCACGGCACCGGCAAGTCGACGCATATCGAACAGGTCGCGGCGCGCCTGAAATGGCCGTGCATCCGCATCAACCTCGATGCGCATATCAGCCGCATCGACCTGATCGGCCGCGACGCGATCGTCCTGAAGGACGGTCAGCAGATCACGGAGTTCCGCGAAGGCCTGCTCCCCTGGGCGCTGCAGACGCCAACCGCGCTCGTGTTCGACGAATATGACGCTGGGCGTCCCGACGTGATGTTCGTGATCCAGCGCGTGCTCGAGACCGAGGGCAAGCTGACGCTGCTCGACCAGAACCGCGTGATCCGCCCCAACCCCTGGTTCCGCCTGTTCGCGACCGCCAACACGGTCGGCCTCGGCGACACCAGCGGGCTGTATCACGGCACGCAGCAGATCAACCAGGGCCAGATGGACCGCTGGAACATCGTCGTCACGCTCAACTATCTGCCCGCCAAGGTCGAAGCGCAGATCGTGCTCGCGAAATCGGGTGAATATGACAAGCCCGACGGCAAGAAGGTCGTCGAGAACATGGTCCGCGTCGCCGACATGACCCGCAAGGGCTTCGTCAACGGCGACATCTCGACCGTGATGAGCCCGCGTACCGTCATCACCTGGGCGCAGAACGCGCTGATCTTCGGTGACGTCGGCTTCGCGTTCCGCCTGTCGTTCCTCAATAAGTGCGACGAGGCAGAACGGTCGCTGGTCGCGGAATATTATCAGCGCGTGTTCGGCAAGGACCTGCCCGAGAGCGTGATGGGCAAGGCCTGAGGCCTTGGCGAACGAAACGCCCCTCGACCGGTTCAAGGCGGTTCTCGCCGGCACCGCGCGCGCGATCGCGGAGGAGCCCGAGGTCGAGCTCGCCTTCACCGCGGATGCGCCGGCGCAGTCGGGCAAGCACATCAAGGTGCCGATGCCCGCGCGCGCGCTGCCGCCCGAACAGGTCGCGGAAGCGCGCGGGTTCGCCGATGGATTCGCGCTTCAGCTGAAGCATCACGACATCGCGCTGCACAACCGCGCCGCGCCGGTCGAGGCGGTCGCGCGTGCGGTGTTCGACGCGGTCGAGACCGCACGCGTCGAGGCGCTGGGGTCGCGCGGCTATGCCGGGATCAGCGACAATCTCGCCATGGCGCTCGACGTCCGGCTGCGCGCCGACCCGATCACGCGCGCGCGCAACCGGGACGAGGTGCCGCTGTCGACCGCGCTCGGGCTGATGGTGCGCGAGCGGCTGACCGGGCAGGAATCGCCCGCGGTCGCCGCCCCCGGTCTCGCGCTGGTGCGGGAGTGGATCGAGCAGAAGACCGATCTCGACGCGCTGGCCTATGCGATCGACGACCAGAAGACGTTCCAGGGCCTCGCCCGCAAGATGCTCGCCGAGCTCGAGCTCGTCCAGGCGGACCAGGTCCCCGAGGAGAGCGAAGAGGGCGGCTCCGAGGACGAGGGCACTGACGAGCAGCAGCAGGACGAGGGCGACGAAGGCGACGACCAGGGCGAGGACGGCCAGGGCGAAGTCGAGGCGCGCGGCGAACAGTCCGAGCAGCAGAACGAGGAAAGCGACGGCCAGGAGCAGAGCGACGAGTCGATGGACGACATCGACGGCGAGCCCGGTGATGACGGCGAGGAGGGCATGCAGCCCGTCCGCCCCAACCGCCCGATGGCGGACATGGGCACCGCGTTCGATTACAAGCCATGGACGACACAGTTCGACGAGGTGATCGCCGCGACCGAGCTGTGCGATGCCGAGGAACTGGCACGACTGCGCGGCTATCTCGACCAGCAGCTCGTCCATCTCCAGTCCGCGGTCTCGAAACTCGCCAACCGCCTGCAACGCCGGCTGATGGCGCAGCAGTCGCGCTCGTGGGATTTCGATCAGGAGGAGGGCATTCTCGACGCGGCGCGACTCGCGCGCGTGATCGTCAACCCGACGCTGTCGCTCAGCTACAAGGCCGAGCGCGAGACCGATTTCCGTGACACCGTAGTCACGCTGCTGATCGACAATTCGGGGTCGATGCGCGGACGTCCGATCTCGATCGCGGCGATCAGCGCGGACATCCTTGCGCGCACGCTCGAGCGCTGCGGCGTGAAGACCGAGATCCTCGGCTTCACCACGCGTGCGTGGAAGGGCGGCCAGTCGCGCGAGACGTGGCTCGCAGCGGGTCGCCCACCCCAGCCCGGCCGTCTCAACGACATCCGCCACATCGTCTACAAGCGTGCGGACGAACCGTGGCGGCGCGCGCGCAACTCGCTCGGGCTGATGATGCGCGAGGGATTGCTGAAGGAGAATATCGACGGCGAGGCGCTGATGTGGGCGCATGCCCGGCTCGTCGCGCGGCCCGAGGAACGCCGCATCCTGATGGTGATCAGCGACGGCGCGCCGGTCGATGATTCGACGCTCAGCGTGAATTCGGGCTCCTATCTCGAACGCCATCTGCGTCAGGTGATCGGCTGGATCGAGACCAGGTCGCCGGTCGAGCTCGTCGCGATCGGCATCGGCCACGACGTGACGCGCTATTATGCGCGCGCGGTGACGATCATGGACGTCGAACAGCTCGGCGGGACGATCATCGAGCAGCTCGCATCGCTCTTCGACACCGAGTGACGGCCATTCGGCCACCACGCGCGTGATCGCCCCCCCGCGCGGCGGGTTTGCAGGCCCCGTGAAGCGGTCGATCACGATCGCCGGTCACCAGACGTCGATCAGCCTCGAACCGATCTTCTGGCAGGCGCTCGAACGCGAGGCGGTCCGGCTGGGCCTGCCCCTGTCTGCGCTGGTCGCCGAGATCGACGCGCTGCGCATCGTCGCGGACGTGCCCCCGAACCTTGCCAGTGCCTTGCGAAGCTGGCTGTTCGACGAGTCGACTTGAGAACCAGTCGCATTAGCATTGACAGTGCGAACGACTCTCAATAGCGATACTCCAAGAGCAAAAGGGGTTTCACTATGTCGACTGTTTCGCCGCGGGGCGTCGCGCCGCGTCCTGCCACGATGCCCGCCTTTCTGGCCCTGTCCTGCATCGGTGCCTTCACGACCGCGCCGGCGCTCGCCGCCGATGCCGACCGGACGACGGCGACGCCCAAGGCCACGACGGATACGGCCGACGTGCAGCACCGCGACGAGATCCTGGTCAACGGCCACCGCGAACGCGACGCCGGCCCGAAACAGGTCGCGCCGCTGGTCGATACCCCGCGCTCGATCATCGTCCTGCCCAAGGAGGTGATCGAACAGACCGGATCGAACAGCCTCGCGGATGCGCTGCGCACCGTGCCCGGCATCACCTTCGGCGCCGCGGAGGGCGGCAATCCGATCGGCGACCGCCCCTTCATCCGCGGGTTCGACAGCCAGGGCAGCATCTTCGTCGACGGTGTCCGCGACCTCGCCTCGCAGACGCGCGAGGTGTTCGCGGTGGAGTCAGTCCAGATCGTCCGCGGGTCCGATTCGACGCTCGGCGGCCGCGGCTCGGCGGGCGGCACGATCAACATCCTGTCGCGCCTGCCCGTGCTCGACACGTTCGGATCGCTCAGCGGCAGCTATGGCGAGGCGGACTATAAGCGCGTCACCGGCGACCTGAACCTCAAGATCTCCGACACCGCGGCGTTCCGGATCCAGGGCATGTGGCACGACCAGGACGTCGCGGGCCGCGATGCGATCTGGCAGAAGCGCTGGGGCGTGGCGCCCTCCGTCGCGATCGGGCTCGGCACGCCGACCCGGCTGACCGCGAGCTTCTATCACATGGAAAGCAGCGAACTGCCCGACAGCGGCATCCCCTATCTCTACACGATCAACAATCACCCCGGCACCGGCAGCGTCACGACAGGGCCCGCGCTCGGGACCGTGACGACCGCGGGGGGCCAGACCGGCTTTGTCTCCCGGAAAAACTTCTACGGGCTGGCCGCGCGCGACTTCCGCGACGCCGACACCAACCAGGCGACGATCCGCGTCGAGCATGATTTCGGCGGCATCACGCTGCGCAACACCGCACGCTACACGCACAGCACGCAAAGCTTCATCTTCACCCTCCCCGACGACAGCCAGGGCAATGTCTATGGCACCACCGCGACCAATACGGGCGCGAACGTGACCAATGGCGGCTATGTCTGGACGCGCGGCAACACGCGCTACGGCTATAGCGAAAGCATCGTCGACCAGACCGACCTGTACGGCAAATTCAATACCGGCGGCATCGAGCACAGCTTCTCGCTCGGCACCGAGCTTTCGTGGGAAAAGACGCGGCGCGGCACGTTCGTGTCGGCGAACGGCTCGACGATCTCGCCACGCTGCAACACGGCGACGATCGCGCGCTCCTATTGCGTCAGCCTGTTCGATCCGGATCCCTATGCGCCATGGGTCAACTACGCGAGCGACACGTCGACGACGCAGACCCCGATCGCACGGGGCGCGCTGTCCACCGAAACGCAGAACGACGCCAATACCAAGGCGGTCTACGCGTTCGATTCGATCACGCTGATCCCCGCGCTGATCCTGAACCTGGGTGCGCGTTACGACCGGTTCGAATCGACGATCACGCTGCCGGGCGCAACGCAGACGAAGCTCACGCGCGTCGACAACCTCTTCAACTGGCAAGCAGGGCTCGTCTTCAAGCCGACCCCCGAAACCAGCCTCTATGCGAGCTACGCGACCGCCGCAACGCCGCCGAACAGCCTGCTCGGCGAAGGCCGCGAGGATAACGCGATCACCGCCGCAGTGCTCGGGCTGTTGAAGCCGCAAAAGACCAAGTCGTACGAGGTCGGCGCGAAGGCGAGCCTGTTCGCCGAGAAGCTGCAGCTCGGCGCGGCGGTGTTCCAGACGGAGATTTCCAACGCGCGCGTGCTCGACGACACGAACACCGCATCGTTCATTGGCGAGACACGGATCCGCGGGTTCGAGTTCAACGTCAGCGGGACGATCCTGCCCGGCTGGACCGTCTTCGGCGGCTTCACGCATCTCGACCCGAAGATCATCGACGGCGGCTTCACGACGCTGACCGCGCCCGCGATCACGACCACCGCGAACGGGGTGACGACCGTCGTTCAGCCTGCGCGGACCACCGGCGTCGTGTCGGTCAACACCGGCAAGCAGGTGCCGCAGACCGCGAAGAACAGCTTCACCGCGACGACCAATGTCGATGTGACGCGCCGGCTGCAGATCGGTGGCATGGCACTGTACATGGACGAACAGATCGGCGGCTATGCGGACAATCGCAGCGCGCGGCAGACTGCGGCGGGCGTCGTCACGGTAACCCCCGCGACCAAAATCCTCACCCGCAGCACGCCCGGTTACTGGCGGTTCGATGCCCGGGCCAGCTACAAGCTGACCGACATGATCGACCTCAGCGTCAACGCGCAGAACCTGACCAACAAGACCTATTTCTCGCAGACCTATGCCAGCCACTATGCCACGCTCGCTGCGGGCCGTACGGTGTTCGGCACGGTCAACCTGCGGTTCTGAGGGCCAGAGTGACGGCGCTAGACACACTTTCGCCCGACGCCATCGCCGCGCGCCTTTCCGGCAGTTCGGAGGAGCGCGCGGCGTTCGTGCGCGAGGCGGCGGAAGCCGGCGTGGCGGAGGCACAGGCGGTGTACGGGCAGATGCTGCTCGACGGTGCCGGCGTCGCGGCCGATCCGGCTGCCGCCCTGGCCTGGTTCATCAGGGCCGCGGCGCAGCATCACGTGATGGCGCTCAACATGGTCGGGCGCTGCTACGATCTCGGCTGGGGCACGCCGGTCGACAAGGCGCGTGCGGCCGAATGCTACCGGGTCGCGGCTGCGCGCGGGCTCGACTGGGCGATGTACAATTACGCGACGCTGCTGGCGCTGGGCGACGGCGTGCCCGAGGACAGGCCGGCCGCGCTCGCCCTGCTGGAGAAGGTTGCCGCGATGAACACAGGGCTTGCAAGCGCGAAGGCGATCAACTTCGTCGGCAGCTTCGCCGAGGATGGCTGGGCCTGCCCCCGCGACCTCGCGCGTGCCGCGGCCTGCTATGCGAGTGCGGCAGAGGGCGGCGATTTCCGCGGCTGTTTCAACCATGCGCGGATGCTCGGTGCGGCGGGCGAGATCGACGCCGCGCTCGGCTGGCTCGAACGGGCCGGCGCTCGGGGCAACGCCGCGTTCGTGACGAAGGCGCAGGCGTTTCTCGCGGCCAGCGACATCGCGGCGTTCCGCACGCGCGGCGTCGCGGCGTTGCGGGAGGGCGCGCAGTGCTGATCGCGGTTCCAGACGTGCTCGATTCCGCCGGCGTCGCGCGGGTCCGTGCGCTGATCGACGCGGCCGAGTGGGTCGACGGCAACGCGACCTCGGGCACGCAAAGCGCGCTCGCCAAGCGCAACGAACAATTGCCCGAGGAGTCCGCCGCGGCGAAGGACGCCGGCGGCATGATCCTCGACGCGCTCGGGCAGTCGGCGCTGTTCATCGCCGCCGCGCTGCCGCTGAAGGTCTTCCCGCCGCTGTTCAACCGCTATGCCGGCGGGCAGGATTTCGGGCTGCACGTCGACACCGCGATCCGTATCCGCCGCGGCAGCGATTTCCGGATCCGCAGCGACCTGTCGGCAACGCTCTTTCTCGAGGACCCCGCCGACTATGACGGCGGCGAGCTGGTGATCGAGGATCAGTTCGGCCCGCAATCGGTCAAGCTGCCCGCCGGGCACATGGTCGTCTATCCCGCCTCCAGCCTGCACCGGGTGACGCCGGTGACGCGCGGCGTGCGGACCGCCTCGTTCTTCTGGCTGCAGTCGATGGTCCGCGACGACGGCGCGCGCCGGATCCTGTTCGATCTCGATCAGGGCGTGCAGGCGGTCGCCGCGGCGCAAGGGATGGCCGACCCGGCGACGATCCGGCTGACCGGCGTCTATCACAATCTGCTCCGTCGCTGGGCCGATGCGTGACCACGCCCTGCCGATCCGGCCCCTCGTCGCGCTGGTCGCGATCGCGGGGATCAGCAGCCAGACGAGCGCGCACGCTAACCTAGCGTTTGCCGGAATACCGGACGTGACGATCGACTATTACCCGGTCGATGGCGGCGATGCGATGGCGGTCCGCCGCGCAATCGACGCCGCCCGGCCGACCGATGCGCATGACGGCCGCCGGGTCGATGCGCTGAGCAGCTGGGACCTGCGCTGGTCCTGGCCGCGGACCAGACACGGCGGCTGCGATCTTGCCGCGGCGACGGTCCGCTACAAGGCGACCGTGCGCATGCCGCAACTCGCGGCGACCGCCCAACTGACCGCCGCCGAGCGCGCCGATTGGGACCGCTACGTCGCGGCGCTCGCCCGGCACGAGGCGGGGCATGTCCGCTACACCTATCGTCACCGCGGCGACATCCTGGCCGCGATCCGGGGGGCGACCTGCCGGACCGCGGACGCCGCCGCGCAGGCCGTATTGGCCGGGTTCGACGCCTATCATGTCGCCTATGACCGCGAGACAGCGCATGGCACCAAGGAAGGGGCAAGCTTCCCCGCCTCCTGACCCGTCAGGCGAACGCCGCGGCACCCTTCAGATGCTGATAGGCGGCGATGACCTTCTGCAGCTCCGATTCATGCGCCCGGTCCCCGCCGTTGCGGTCGGGATGATAGCGCCGCACCAGTTCGCTATAGCGTTTGCGCAGCGCGGTGCGGTCGGTGTCGGTCCCCAACCCCAGCACGCGCAGCGATCGTCGCTCGCCATCGGACAGCACGCGACCATCCTTGCGCGCAGCCGCCATCCGCTCACCGAACCGCGCGCCGATCGCGTCGATCGGGTCGGCAAAGTCCGCCCATTTGGGCGGCGTGTCGCCGCCGCCATGCGCAAACGCCCGCGTCTCGCGTTCCCATCCCGCCATCGGCCGCTGCGCATGGTGGATCTCGTCCGCGGTCATCCCGTCGAAATAATTATAGCCTGCGTTGAACGCGCGGACATGCTCGAGGCAGAACCAGCGGAATTGCGGCGGCCCGCCATCGCTCGGCCCCTCGAGCGGCGGCGCGCGGAATTCGCCGGGTTCGGCACAGCCCGGCCACATGCACGCGCGCCCGCTGCCCTCCACGCGCCCGTGGAAACGGGGGCTGGGCCGGTCCTTGCGCTCTTTTCTCGCGTCTTGCGTCACCGGCTCCCCGTCTATCCAAAACGGGCTATATAGGTCGGATGACAGACCTCGCCACCGGCTCCGTACAGGACCAGATCACCGCGCGCCTCACCGCCGCGCTCGCCCCGACCCATCTGACCGTCGTCAACGAGAGCGCGCTGCATGCCGGACATATGGGGGACGACGGCACCGGCGAGACGCATTTTCGTGTCGAGGTGGAAGCACCGGCGTTCCAAGGGCTTAACCGCGTCGCCCGGCAGCGCCTCGTGAACCACGCGCTCGCCGAACTGCTCAGCACGCAGATCCACGCGCTCGCGATCAAGGCGCGTGCGCCTGGAGAGGCATGATGGCCTATACGCTCTGGTACTGGCCCGGCCTTCAGGGCCGCGGCGAATTCGTCCGGCTCGCGCTCGAAGGCGGCGAGATCCCCTATGCGGATGCGGCCCACGATCGCGGTGCCGAGGCGCTGATGGCCGATCTGAACGACCGCACCGGCCGCACGCCCTTCGCCCCGCCCTATCTCGAACTCAATGGTCTGGTGATCGCACAGGTCGCCAACATCCTGATGTATCTGGGCGAACGCCACGACCTCGCGCCGTCGAACATGGCCGATCGGCTGTGGCTCAACCAGCTCCAGCTGACGTTCGCCGATCTCGTCGCGGAGGTCCACAACGTCCACCACCCGGTCGCGATGATGGACTATTACGCCGACCAGAAGCCCGAGGCCGCGCGCGCCGCCGAGCAGTTCCGCGAGCAGCGGCTCCCCAAATTCCTCGGTCACTTCGAGGATGCGGCACAGGCCAATCCGGGCGAATGGCTGATCGACCACCGCTGGACCTATGCCGACACCTCGCTGTTCCAGATCGTCGAGGGGCTGCGCTACATGTTCCCGCAGCGGATGCGCACGCTCGAACCCGACTATCCCAACCTGATCCGCATCCGCGACCAGGTCGCCGAGATTCCCGCGATCAGGGCCTATCTGAACAGCGACCGGCGGATCGCGTTCAACACCGACGGCATCTTCCGCCACTATCCCGAACTCGACGCCGCGTGAGAACCCCGCGCCCCGCCGCGCGCATCCTGCTCGTCGACGCGCAGGACCGCGTGCTGATGTTCCGCTTCACGCCCGATGATCGCCCGCCGCTCTGGTGCACGCCGGGTGGCGCGGTAGATCCGGGCGAGAGCTATGCCGCCGCCGCCCGCCGCGAGCTTTGGGAAGAGGTCGGGCTCGACATGGACTGCGGCCCCGAGGTCGCGCGTCGCGTCGTCGACTTCCGCACCTTCGAGGGCGTCGAGGTGACCGCCGACGAACGCTATTTCCGCGTCGACGTGGATACGTGCGACGTCGCGGCGGGCGGGCTCACCGATCAGGAGCGCAAGCTGCTCGTCGGTCACCGCTGGTTTTCCCGAAACGACATCGCGGGGCATGACGAAGTCCTCTATCCAGCGGACCTCGTCGAACTCCTCGACGCCACGGAGACACGCCATGCTGGATGATTTCGTCCTCCAGACCATCCTGCCCTCGACGCATGATCTGGGCGGCTTCAAGGTCCACCGCACGCTGCCGAACAAGGAGCGGACGATGGTCGGCCCGTTCCTGTTCTTCGACCAGATGGGCCCCGCGCATCTCGAGGTGGGTACGGGCATCGACGTGCGCCCGCATCCGCACATCAACCTGTCGACCGTCACCTATCTGTTCGACGGCGCGATCGACCACCGGGACTCGCTCGGCACGCAGGCGCGGATCGAGCCCGGCGCGGTCAATCTGATGACCGCAGGCCACGGCATCGTCCATTCCGAACGCTCGCCCGGTGACGAGCGCGCCGGCGGGCCGAACCTGTCGGGTATCCAGACCTGGCTGGCGCTGCCCGAGGCGGTCGAGGAGATCGATCCCGCGTTCGAACACGTCACCAAGGCGCAGCTGCCGGTGATCGAGGCGCACGGTGCGCGCTCGCGGATCATCATGGGGAGCCTGTGGGGCCAGAGCGCGCCGACCACGACCTATTCGGGCACGATCTACGCCGACATCGCGCTCGATCCGGGTGCGAGCGTGCCGATTGATGCCGCGGCGGAGGAACGCGCGGTCTATCTCGCCATGGGCGAGGCGACGCTGGAGGGCGTGCCGCTCGAGCCGCAGGTGCTCTACGTGCTGCGCCCCGGGATCGCGGCGACGCTGCGATCGGCGAGCGGCGGGCGGGCGATGCTGTGCGGCGGCGACGCGTTCACAACGCCGCGCCACGTCTGGTGGAACTTCGTCAGCTCGAACCGCGACCGCATCGAACAGGCGAAACGCGACTGGAATGCGGGCAATTTCCCGAAGGTCCCGGGCGACGAGAAGGAACGGATCGAGATCCCGGCGATACCCAAGACGGTCAGCTACCCCTGACCCGCAGATAGATCCTCCCCCGCCAGGCGGAGGATCGCAAAATGGATACGACCCTTGTCCCGCCCTGCGCGGTACCGCACACTCCCCCTATCGGTGCAGACCATATCGACCCCCGGCCAGATCCGGGGCACCACGCGGGAGAGAGACATGAGCGAGCTGCAGAGCCTCCGACTATCCACCGGCGTCGACCTCGACGTCGCGATCAGCGGCGATCCCGCGCATCCGCCCGTCATCCTCCTCCACGGCTTCCCCGAATCGCACCGCACCTGGCGCCACATCGCCCCCGATCTCACGCGCGACCATTATGTCATCGCCCCCGACCAGCGCGGCTATGCGCGCTCGTCGAAGCCCGAGGGCGTCGCCAATTACACCCCCGACAAGATCGTCGCCGATCTGCTCGCGCTCGCCGATCAGCTCAAGATCGACCGCTTCACGCTGGTCGGGCATGACTGGGGCGGCGCGGTCGCCTGGATGGCCGCGCTCCAGCATCCCGACCGGATCGAACGGCTGGTGATCGTCAACGCGCCCCACCCGCTCGTCTTCCAGCGGACGATCTTCGACGACCCCGAACAGCGCAAGGCGAGCCAGTATATCCGCCGCTTCCGCGACACGAGTATCGACCAGGGCCTCACCGGCACAGGGCTCGAGAAATTCCTCGGCTCGACCTTCGCGCATCACGTGACTCAGGCGATCGCGGGCAAGGACAAGGCCGCCTATCTCGACGAATGGTCACAGCCCGGCGCGATGACCGCGATGCTCAACTGGTACCGCGCCAGCGCGATCGTCGTCCCCGCAATGGACGAGACCCCGCCCCGCCCCGCCTTTCTCGACGCGCCCTTCCCGCCGATGAAGATGCCGGTGCTAGTGATCTGGGGCATGCGCGACACCGCGCTGCTGCCGAGCCAGCTCGACCTCGCCGACTATGTCCCCGAGCTGACGATCGAAAAGGTCGATGCGGGCCATTTCGTCCCCTGGGAAAAACCCGACGCGGTGATCGCCGCGATGCGCCGCTGGGGAATTTAACTCCCCCCTCGTCATCCTGACGAAAGTCAGGATGACGACATTGATAGAACGCATGCTCGCCACCTGTCTGAATCCTGACCAGCACATTCTGAAACCGTTCAGCGGCCGGGGAGCAAATCCCCTGTCATGCCGTTTGATACGGCGTCGAAGACAGGAGAGCATTATGCGTAAGATCATCCTCGCGGCCGTAGCCGCCGCAACCTTGGTCCCCACGTTTGCCAGCGCGCAGAGCTATGGCGAAGTCCGTCGCAGCGACCGTGAAGTGCGTCAGAGCCAGCGCGAACTTCAGCAGGCGCGCCGTTTCGGCGACCGCGGCGACGTCCGCGATGCCCGCCGCGAGCTGCGCGAAGACCGTCAGGAGCGCCGCGAGGACTGGCGTGACTATCGCCGCAGCCACGCCAACGTCTATCGTCGTCCGGCCTATGTCGGCCCGCGCGGCTATCGTTATCGCCCGATCAACGTCGGCCACCGGTTCGCGCCGCAATATTATGGCCGCAACTACTGGATCAACGACTACCAGACCTATCGCCTGCCGCGCCCGGGCTTCGGCTATCAGCGCTGGGTCCGCTATGGCCGCGACGTCGTCCTGGTCGACACGCGCAACGGTCGCGTCGCACAGGTCAATAACGGCTTCTTCTACTAAGGCGCCACGACGGCCCGGGAGCGATCCCGGGCCGTATTGTTGTGGCGATCGGGGCGATCCGGTTGCACCCTCCCCAGCCCGATCGTAAAGCCCGGCGCGTGCCAGACTCCCAGATCATCATCGCCGTCCCCAAGGGACGTATCCTCGCCGAGGCTTTGCCGCTGCTCGCCCGCGCCGGCATCCATCCCGAAGCGGCGTTTTCGGACGAGGACAGCCGCGCGCTCCGCTTCGCGACCAACGACCCCGACATCTCGCTGATCCGCGTCCGCGCGTTCGATGTCGCGACTTTCGTCGCGCACGGCGCGGCGCAGCTCGGCATCGTCGGCTCTGACGTGATCGCGGAATTCGGCTATTCCGAACTCTACGCCCCGGTCGATCTCGGCATCGGTCATTGCCGCCTCTCGGTCGCCGAGCCGACCGAGATGGCGGCGAAGGACGATCCGCGCGGCTGGAGCCATGTCCGCGTCGCGACCAAATATCCGCACGTCACCGCTGCACATTTTGCTGCCCGCGGCGTCCAGGCCGAATGCGTGAAGCTGAACGGCGCGATGGAGCTCGCCCCGACGCTCGGCCTCGCGCCGCGCATCGTCGACCTCGTCTCGTCGGGCCGGACGCTCAAGGAAAACGGCCTGGTCGAGGTCGAGCGGATCATGGACGTCACCAGCCGTCTGGTCGTCAACCGCGCCGCGATGAAGACGCGCGCTCGGGTGGTGCCGCTGGTCGAGGCGTTCCGTCGTGCCGTCGAGCAGGAGCAGGCCGCATGATCCGCCTTTCCACCACCGACGCCGACTTCGCCGACCGCTTTACCGCGCTCGTCGAGGATCGCCGCGAATCGGATGCAGGCGTCACGCAGGACGTCGCCGCGATCATCGCGTCCGTCCGCCACGACGGCGGGACCGCGCTGCGCGACCTGACGCAGAAGCACGACCGCCACGACCTCGAAGCGACCGGCTGGCAGATCGACGCCGCCGACTGCAAGGCCGCGTTCGACGCGCTCGAGCCCGAGCTGCGCACCGCGCTCGAACTCGCCGCGACGCGGATCCGCGCCTATCACGAGAAACAGCGCCCGACTGACAGCGACTCGGTCGACTCGGCGGGTGTCCGGCTCGGCGCACGCTGGCTGCCGGTCGACGCTGCGGGCATCTATGTCCCCGGCGGCCGCGCGGCCTATCCCTCGTCGCTGCTGATGAACGCGATCCCCGCCAAGGTCGCAGGCGTCGGCAGGCTCGCCATGGTCACCCCGACGCCGGACGGCCAGATCAACCCGCTCGTCCTCGCCGCCGCACATCTCGCGGGTGTCGACGAGGTCTGGCGCGTCGGTGGCGCGCAGGCCGTCGCCGCGCTCGCCTATGGCGCCGGCCGGATCGCACCGGTCGACGTCATCACCGGCCCCGGCAACGCCTGGGTCGCGGAGGCCAAGCGCCAGGTCTATGGCGTCGTCGGTATCGACATGGTCGCAGGGCCCTCCGAGATCGTCGTCGTCGCGGATGCGCTGAACGACCCCGAATGGACCGCCGCCGACCTGCTCAGCCAGGCCGAGCACGACGTCACCACCCAGTCGATCCTGTTCACCGACGACGCGGCGTTCGCCGACAAGGTCGCCGACGCGGTCGATCGCCAGCTCAGCGCGCTCGCCACCGAAGCGGTCGCGCGCGTCGCCTGGGATACGAACGGCGCGATCATCGTCGTCGATACGCTGGCGGACGCGATCCCGCTGGTCGACCGGCTCGCCGCCGAGCACCTCCAGCTCGCCATCCCCGACCCGCAGGGCTTTTTCGACCACGTCCGCCACGCAGGCTCGGTGTTCCTCGGCCGCTACACCCCCGAGGCGATCGGCGATTACGTCGCCGGCCCGAACCACGTCCTGCCCACCGGCCGCCGCGCGCGATTCGCATCCGGCTTGTCGGTGCTCGACTTCATGAAGCGCACCAGCTTCCTCGCGCTCGACGAAGCCGCCTTGCGCGAACTCGGCCCCGCCACGGTCGCGCTCGCCAATGCGGAGGGCCTGCCCGCCCACGCCAAGTCAGTGGCGCTGCGGCTTCGCCTCAACCACTGATTTTGTTCGCGCGGAGGCGCGGAGGCGCGGAGATGTTGCATGCGGCGCAGCCGCTCCGATCATCACCAGCAGGTGATTGGGGGGCCGCTGCGCGGCAGGGTCGACATCTCCGCGCCTCCGCGCCTCCGCGCGAACCAATCTTCTTGGCCCCCACGCGTAAGAAACGCGAAGGGCTGACACGCAGCCCCCCCGCGCGTACAGGCAACCGCTTATGTCCAGAACCGCTCCCCGCACCAAGGCACGCGCCGCCGCGCGACTCGCCGCCGTCCAGGCGACCTATCAGCATGAGATGGAAGGTACCGCGATGCCCGTCCTGCTCAACGAATTCCACCAGCACCGGCTTGGCGCGACGATCGAAGACGTCGAATATGCCGAGGCGGACGTCGATTTCTTCGACGACCTCGTGACCGGTGCGAATGCCCGCAGCGGCGAGATCGATCTGCTGATCGAGGGCAAGCTCGCCAAGGGCTGGACGCTCGCCCGCCTCGACAAGCCGATGAAGGCGATCATCCGCGTCGGCACCTACGAACTGCTGGCGCGCAAGGACGTGCCGGTCGCCGCGGTGATCAGCGAATATGTCGACGTCGCGCACGCCTTTTACGACAAGCGCGAATCGGGCTTCGTGAACGGCCTGCTCGACGGCATCGCGAAAGAGGTTCGGGCGTAAACTCTCGTCATCCTGGGCTCGACCCAGGACCCAGAGTAACAGGACGGAGCGTTCGTTACTCTGGGTCCTGACTTTCGTCAGGATGACGCTGCTGTATTGGCGGAGGACATGACCGAAGCCGAGTTCATTGCCGCGCTGCGCCGCCTCCCGCTCCACCCCGCGGCGCGCGGCCTGAACGACGACACCGCGCTGCTCGACGCAGGGCCCCTCGTCGTCACCACCGACACGCTGGTCGAGGGCGTGCATTTCCTCCCCACCGACCCGCCGCAGGACGTCGCGTGGAAGCTGGTCGCGACCAACCTGTCCGATCTCGCCGCCAAGGGTGCGGTCCCCGAGGGCATCCTGCTTAATTACCCGCTCGGCGACGACGCATGGGACCGCGCGTTTCTCGAAGGCCTCGCCGACATCCTTACGGCCCATGACACGCGGCTGATCGGCGGCGACACGGTCACCCTCCCCCCGGGAGCACCCCGCATCCTCACCGTCACCGCCTTCGGCAGCGACGCCGCCGCCCCCGCCCGCGCCGGCGCGAAGCCGGGGGACGCGCTCTACGTCACCGGCACGATCGGCGATGCGGGCGCAGGACTGGCGATCGCGCTCGGCAAGCATGGCCCGGCCGAGCTGCTCGCCGCGTACCACCGCCCGCAGCCCCGGCTTGCCGATGGCCGCCGCCTAGCCCGCCACGTCCATGCGATGATGGACGTGTCCGACGGGCTGCTCATCGACGCCGCGCGGATGGCGCTGGCGAGCGGCCTCGCTGTCGCGATCGATCTCGCCGCCATCCCCCTCTCCGACGCCTATCGCATGGTTTCGGGCGACCGGGTCGCGGCGGCGACCGCAGGCGACGACTATCAGCTGCTGTTCGCCGCACCCGAAGATTTCGCCACCGATGCCACCCGAATAGGCGCCTTCTTCACGGGATCGGGGCTGGTCCTTCACGATGCCGGCACGCCCGTCCCGCTGCCGCCAAGTCTAGGCTATGAGCACCGCGCCTGACGGTCGCTTGCGCAATACCCCTGCACTGATAGGTTCCTTGGACGGGACTCGGCAAAGCCGAGACCGGGGAGGAACTGAAAAAAGGGATAGTGCCGTATGACGACCGTCTATCTGGCCATGATCTGCGGCGTCATCGCCGTCCTATATGGCTTCGTCACCAGTCGGCAGGTGCTCGCCGCATCCCCCGGCAATGCGAAGATGCAGGACATCGCCGCCGCCATCCAGGAGGGCGCAAAGGCCTATCTCGGCCGCCAGTACACCACGATCGCGATCGTCGGCGTCATCGTCGCCGTCATCCTGCTCGCCACGCTCGGTGTCATCTCGACGATTGGCTTCGTCATCGGCGCGGTGCTGTCGGGGGTCGCGGGCTATGTCGGCATGAACATCTCGGTCCGGGCGAACGTCCGCACCGCAGAGGCCGCGCGCACCTCGCTCCAGGCCGGGCTGACCATGGCGTTCCGCTCTGGCGCGGTCACCGGCATGCTCGTCGCAGGGCTCGGGCTGCTCGCGATCAGCGCCTTCTTCTGGTACCTCACCGGCCCCGCGGGTCACGCGCCCAACGACCGGATCATCGTCGAGGCGCTGACCGCGCTGGCGTTCGGGGCCTCGCTGATCTCGATCTTCGCGCGGCTCGGCGGCGGCATCTTCACCAAGGCGGCCGACGTCGGCGCGGATCTGGTCGGCAAGGTCGAGGCGGGCATCCCCGAGGACGACCCCCGCAACCCCGCGGTCATCGCCGATAATGTCGGCGACAATGTCGGCGACTGCGCGGGCATGGCCGCCGATCTGTTCGAGACGTACGTCGTCACGCTGGGCGTCACGATGATCTCGATCGCACTGCTGATCCAGGCGAGCGGCGCCGAGCTGATGCGGCTGATGACGCTCCCGCTGCTCGTCGGCGGCGTGTGCATCGTCACCTCGATCATCGGCACCTACATGGTCCGGCTCGGCGGCGGCAGCATCATGGGCGCGCTCTACAAGGGCTTCTTCACCTCGACGATCCTGTCGATTCCCGCCATCTACCTCGCCACGCAATATGTGCTCGGCGACCTCCACCGCGTGATCGGCGGCGCAGGCTATCTCGATCCCGCCACCGACGACCTGACCACCCAGGCCGCGCCATCACTGACGCAGAGCTTCACCGGCATGGACCTGTTCTGGTCGATGATGATCGGGCTGGTCGTCACCGGGCTGATCGTGTGGATCACCGAATATTATACCGGCACCAACCACCGCCCGGTCCAGTCGATCGCCAGGGCATCCGAGACCGGCCACGGCACCAACGTCATCCAGGGGCTCGCGATCAGCCTCGAATCCACCGCGCTGCCCACCCTTGTCATCGTCGTCGCGGTGATCGTCGCCTACCAGCTCGCCGGGATCATCGGCATCGCCTTTGCCGCCACCGCGATGCTCGCCCAGGCAGGCATGGTCGTCGCGCTCGACGCGTACGGCCCGGTCACCGACAATGCCGGCGGGATCGCCGAGATGGCGGGCCTGCCCGATGACGTCCGACAGAAGACCGATGCGCTCGACGCGGTCGGCAACACCACCAAGGCGGTGACCAAGGGCTATGCGATCGGCTCGGCCGGGCTTGCCGCACTCGTCCTGTTCGGCGCCTATACCACCGACCTCGCGACCTATTTCCCGCAGGTCACGGTCGATTTCAGCCTCAGCAATCCGTACGTCATCGTCGGGCTGCTGCTCGGTGCGCTGCTCCCCTATCTGTTCGGCGCGTTCGGGATGACCGCGGTCGGTCGCGCGGCGGGCGCGGTCGTCGAGGAGGTGCGCGCGCAGTTCCGCGACAATCCCGGCATCATGCTCGGCACCAGCCGCCCCAATTATGCGCGCACCGTCGATCTCGTGACGAAGGCGGCGATCCGCGAGATGATCGTGCCCTCGCTGCTGCCGGTGCTGTCGCCGATCGCGGTCTATTTCATCATCACCGCGGTCGCCGGCCAGGCCTCGGGCTTCGCCGCGCTCGGCGCGATGCTGCTCGGCGTGATCGTCTCGGGGTTGTTCGTCGCGATCTCGATGACCAGCGGCGGCGGCGCCTGGGACAATGCGAAGAAATATATCGAGGACGGCAATCACGGCGGCAAGGGATCCGAGGCGCACAAGGCCGCGGTGACCGGCGACACGGTCGGCGATCCCTACAAGGACACCGCGGGCCCCGCGGTGAACCCGATGATCAAGATCACCAATATCGTCGCGCTGCTGCTGCTCGCCGCACTGGCAGGCGGCGGGGCGGGCTGACCTGACGATCCTCCCCCGCAAGGGGGAGGTGGCAGGCGCAGCCTGACGGAGGGGGCGGCACGCGCTGCCCCCTCCGTAACATCCCCGCCGATACCGCCGTAACGGATCCGATCGCCGGTCCCCGGATGCATCTGGCTTGGACGGACCGGCTTGCGCCCCCGCATCCTGCCCCGATGCGCAACCGCCCTGAGAACCACCTCTTCTATGGCGACAATCTCGCCGTCCTCCGCAAGGAGATCGCCGACGAGAGCGTCGACCTGATCTATCTCGACCCGCCGTTCAATTCGAACGCGACCTACGGCATCCTGTTCAAGGAACCCGACGGCCGCGCCTCGAACGCGCAGATCGAGGCGTTCGAGGACAGCTGGCACTGGAACGACAGCGCCGAGGAAGCCTTCGACCAGGTCGCGCGCAGCGGCAACACCAAGGCATTCGACCTGCTCAACGCGATGCGCGGGTTTCTCGGCGACAATGACATGATGGCGTATCTGGCGATGATGGCGGTGCGGCTGCTCGAACTGCACCGTGTCCTGAAACCGACCGGCAGCCTCTATCTCCACTGCGACCCGACCGCGAGCCACTATCTGAAACTTCTTCTCGACGGCGTATTCGGGCACAAGGCGTATCGGAACGAGATCGTTTGGGACTATTCGTTCCGGCTGATGGACCTGCCGCATTTCTTCAACCGCAAGCACGACGTCATCCTGTTCTACGGCAAGAGTGCTGGGAGCCGTTTCGCCATGCCGAAGACGCCGTGGACGCGCAGCGAACTGCTCGCATCGCGCCGCCAGGCAGTCCATGTCGACGAGGCCGGGGTGGAGTGGATCTGGATGCCGGGCGGCAAGGGGCATTCCAAAAACAAGCTTCGCCGGATTGACGATATCCTCGCCGGCGGCAAAGCGATGTCGGACGTCTGGCCGATGCCGATCCTGTCGTCGTCGTCGAAGGAACGTTTCGGCTATCCGACGCAGAAACCGGTCGCGCTGCTTGAGCGTATCATCGCCGCCTCATCCCGCGAGGGGGATGTCGTCCTCGATCCCTTTTGCGGTTGCGGCACAGCGGTCCACGCGGCGCAGAAGCTCGGCCGCCAGTGGATCGGGATCGACGTCACGCATCTTGCGATCTCGCTGATCGAAAAGCGGATGCGCGACGCCTTTCCCGCCGTCATGTTTAGTGTCGAGGGCACGCCGACCGACCTCGCCTCCGCACGCGATCTGGCGCTGCGCGACAAATACCAGTTTCAGTGGTGGGCGGTGTCGCTGGTCGATGCGCTCCCTTTTGGCGGCCGCAAGAAGGGGGCGGATGGCGGGATCGACGGGCTCATCTATTTCAACGATCACGATGTCACTGCGGGGAAGATGGTCACGCACCGTGCGATCGTCTCGGTCAAGGGTGGGCTTAATCCCGATGTCGCGATGGTCGAGACGCTCGCCGCGACGATCGCGCGCGAAAAGGCGCCGATCGGCGTGCTGATCATGAACGCCAGGCCAACGCGCGAGATGGAGCGCCGCGCCGCTGCGGTCGGCATCTATCGCGCGGGCGTCGACGAGACGTTCCCGCGGCTTCAGATCCTCACGCTCGCCGACCTGTTCCAGGGCAAGCGGCCGCGAATCCCCAATGTCGACCGCGCCGCCTTCCGCCGCGCCGCGCGCGAAGCCACGGGCACACAGCCCGGGCTGCTGTGACGCGCTCTTGTTTCGGACGCGGCGAACACCGACATCCAAGTCTGACGGGCGCGTATGGGCATAAGGGCCATGCGCGCCTTTCGGGCGTGCTTTCCTTTTTCGCGAACCTGCGGTAAGGGCGCTCGTCCCGAAATTCCCCCAATTCAGAGATTATATTTGGCCAAGGAAGAACTGCTCGAGATGCGCGGCCGCGTGGTGGAACTCCTCCCCAACGCGATGTTCCGGGTACAGCTCGAAAATGACCACGAGATTCTCGGTCACACCGCCGGCAAGATGCGCAAGAACCGCATCCGCGTGCTGGTCGGCGACGAGGTGCTGTGTGAGCTCACCCCGTATGATCTGACCAAGGGTCGCATCACCTACCGCTTCAAATAAGCGCTGGCCGCGGGTCGTCCGCGGTCGTGCAGCAAGATCGAGGCAATTGTGCTCGTCCTAGCCTCCTCCTCGCCCCGCCGCCGCGACCTGCTGGCGCGGCTCGGCGTCGTGCCGTCGCGCGTGGCGTCCCCCGATATCGACGAAAGCCCGCACCGGGCCGAAGTGCCGCGCGCCTATGCGCTGCGTCTCGCGGTCGAGAAGGCGTGCGCGGTCGATCGCGTGGCGGGTGAGATCGTCATCGCCGGGGACACCACCATCGCCCTCGGCCGCCGCATCCTGCCGCCCGCCGACACGGCTGACATCCAGCGCGACCTGCTCGGCAAATTGTCCGGGCGACGTCATCACTGCCTGTCCGCGGTCTGCGTGATCGACGCCGCCGGCACCGTCCGCACCCGCCTCGCCGACACGATCGTCGCGTTCAAGCCGCTGTCGAGCGCCGAGATCGACGATTATGTCGCGTGCGGCGAAGGGCTCGGCAAGGCGGGCGGCTATGCGATCCAGGGCCGCGCGGAGGCGTTCGTGCGCTTTCTCTCGGGCAGCCATTCGGGAGTCGTGGGGCTCCCGCTGTTCGAAACCCGCGCGCTGCTGAAGACCGCTGGTCTCGCGCTTGCCTGAACCCGGCCCCGTCTGGCTCTACGAAGCCGGCATCGGCGAAGACCGCGCCGCGCTGGTCGACAATGACCAGATCGTCGAGGCACTGATCGAGCGCGACGACGTGGCGCTGCGCGTCGGCCATGTCGCGCGCGCACGTCTCGTCGAGGCGCTGGGCGGCGGGCGCGGCCGCGTCGCGCTCGACGGCGGCGAGGCGCTGGTCAGCCACCTCCCGCCCGGCATCACGCAGGGCGCCAGCCTGACCGTCGAGATCGTCCGAGAGGCACTGCCCGAGGCCGGCCGCGCCAAGCTCGCCAAGGCGAACGCCACCGATCGCCCGCCCTGCGCCGCGCCGACGCTGTACGACCGCCTCGTCGCGACCGGCCTGCCGATCCACGCCCCGCGCACGCACGAACCCGACGCGCTGGAGGCCGCCGGCTGGTCCGAACTGCTCGACGAGGCGATGAGCGGCGAGATCGTCTTCCCGCTCGGTGCGCTGCGGCTGTCCCCGACGCCGGCGATGACGCTGTTCGATGTCGACGGCGCGCCGCCGCTAGACCCGCTGGCGGTTGCCGCGGCGCAGGCCGTCGCGCGCGCGATCCGCCGCCACGGGATTGGCGGCTCGATCGGCGTCGACTTCCCCACCATCGCCGGCAAGGCTCAGCGCAGCGCCGTCGCCGCCGCGATCGACGCGTCGTTGCCGCCCCCGTTCGAGCGCACCGCGGTCAACGGCTTCGGCTTCCTGCAGATCATCCGCCCGCGCGCCCGCGCGTCGATCCCCGAGATCCTGCGCGCCGATCCGGTCGGCGCCGCCGCCCGCGCGGCGTTGCGCACGCTCGAGCGCACCCCGCCGACCGCCCCGCGGCGCCATGCGCTGCCCGCCGCGGTCCATGCCCGCCTCATGGCGCACCCCGACTGGCTGGCGACGCTCGCCCGTCGTACGGGCGTCGTCCACGATCTGGAGAGCCGCTGATGCCCGCCGTGAAATGCCCGATCTGCGGCCAGCCCGCCGTCCCCGACTACGCCCCCTTTTGCTCGAGCCGGCACCGCGACCGCGACCTGCTGCAATGGCTCGGCGAAGGCTATCGCATCCCCGGCCGCGCAATATCGCAAACGGGGCTAGACAGCGGTGAAGAGCCCGACTAAACGCGCCCTTCCGATCGCACGATCGGTCCTTCATCCGATCCCGATCGGACGATGCCCGGATAGCTCAGTTGGTAGAGCATGCGACTGAAAATCGCAGTGTCGGCGGTTCGACCCCGTCTCCGGGCACCATTTTTCTTCTGATATTGCAACGCCGAACCGTACTTTGCGGCAGGCGTCCACGCGCGCTCAGCCGCCGCATCATGCCGTTCATGGTCCAGCCTCGCCCGGGCGGCCATCGAGCCTATAGTCTAATCAGTTGCGCTCCAGATCGCATGGCGCTCCGGCATTTGAGAGCCGTTTTGACTTCACTCGGACAAATACTTGCAACGCCCGATATCCGAGGTAGTGTGAGCGCTATCGCAACTGCTAAATTGCGCATGTCCTTCTGAAGTCGGAGAGATGCAATTCGGTCGCCCATGCCCCACGCACGATGAGGCAATGCGACCCATGAGGGGAGGCAAGGATGGGCTCGACGACGTCTGCTGCTTCCACCGTTGCGGCCCAAAACCCGACGCTAGCCCGCCGTGGCCCTGCAGTCGCGCACGTGATCAGCGTTGCCGCGCTTACCTGCGCGCTGCCCGCCTTCGCGCAAGACATTGCCATTCAAAGCAACATGCTACCCCTGCCCGCAATAGACGAGGCTGGTAACGACATAGTCGTCAGCCTCCGCGCACGCACGGCGGTGATGCCCGGCTCGATCGAAAACGACGCCCCGACACACCGTCTGGTGGCCAGCCCGCCTCACCACCGCGATCGTATCCACCGTTTCGTTCGCTCCGGGCTCCAGCCCGTCTGACCTGCCAGAGGACCCATCGAATCATGCAACGCCTGCCCGTGCGTCTCGCCATCGCCGTCCTTCTCGCCAGCAGCGCGTCCGCCGCGCTGGCCGCCCCGCGCCTCGACGGCGTGCTGACCGATCACGCGGTGATCCAGCGGGGTCAGCCGATCGCGCTGACCGGCGAGGCGGCGGCGGGGGAGACGGTGATGATCACGCTGGCGGGGCGTTCGGTCACGGCAAAGGCGGACCGGGCCGGCCGCTTCGCCGCGGAGCTGCCCGCGCTCGACGCCGGCGGTCCCTATGATCTGACGATCGCGGCGCAGAGCGGTGCGGCGGTGCTGCACGATGTGCTGATCGGCGATGTCTATCTTTGCTCGGGACAGAGCAACATGGAACTGGCGGTCAGCGAGGCGCAGGACCTGATCCCCGACGCGCATGCACCCGTCGACCCCAGCCTGCGCCTGCTGACCATCCCGAAGCGCGCCGCCGCGACGCCCGTCGCGCGGCTCGACGATGCGGTGCGCTGGACCGTCGCCGGCCCGGCGAGCCAGCCCGCCTTCTCCGCGGCCTGCTTCTACATGGCGCAGGCGCTCCGGCGGAGCGCGGCCGTGCCGATCGGTGCGATCCATGCGAGCTGGGGCGGGTCGCGGATCAGCGCGTGGATGAGCGATCCCGCGCTGCGCCAGGCGGGGCTCGGCGACCAGGCGGATCTGCTGGCGCTCTATGCCCGCGATCCCGCGGCGGCGAACCGGCGTGCGATGACGCTGTGGGAGACCTGGTGGCGGACCGGATCGGGCGACGCGGTCGGGCGCGAGCCGTGGCAGCCCGGCGCCGCGCTCGACTGGCAGGCGGTGCCCGCGATGACCAATTTCGAGACCTGGGGCATCGCCGACCTCGCCAGCTACAACGGCATGCTGTGGTATCAGCGCAGCGTCGAGATCACCGCCGAACAGGCGCGCGGTCCCGCCACGCTCGTGCTGGGGACGATCGACGATGCCGACCGGACCTGGGTCAACGGGATCGGTGTCGGCGGCAGCAGCCTCGCCTCACAATCGCGCGTCTATGCGCTGCCCGTCGGCACGCTGAAGGCCGGGCGCAACGTCATCACCGTCAACGACGACGACGTCTATGCCTATGGCGGGATGACCGGTCCTGCGGACACGATGCGGATCACCTTCGGGGACGGGAGCAGCGTGCCGCTCGGCGATGGCTGGCGCTATGCGAAGGCACAGCGGATCGCGGGTTCCGCCCCCCGGGTGCCGTGGGACGACATCAACGGCGCCGGGACGCTCTACAATGCGATGATCGCGCCGCTCGGTCGGACGCGCGTCGCCGGGATCGCCTGGTATCAGGGCGAGTCCGACACCGGCATTCCGGGCTATGATCAGCGTCTCACCGCGCTGATCGCCGACTGGCGCACGCGTCTCGGCAGCCCGCAGGCCGGCTTCGCCATCGCCCAGCTCGCCGGCTACGGATCCCCGTCCTTTGCGCCAGGCGAGAGCGGCTGGGCCACTGTGCGCGATGCGCAGCGTCGCGTCGCCGCCACGGACCGCCACGCCGGCGTCGCGGTCACGCTCGACATCGGCGATGCACTCGACATCCATCCGGGCGAAAAACATGCGGTGGGGCAGCGCCTTGCCCAGGTCATGCGGGCGGCGGTCTATGGCGAGCGGATCGCACCCTCGGGCCCGGCCCTCGCCCGTGCGCAGCGTGCCGCCGGTGGTGGCGTCGCGCTCGACTTTTCCGGCGTGACCGGCGCGCTGCACGCGAAAAGCGCGCGCGAGGCGATCGGGTTCGAGCTGTGCGGTGCCGCCGCCGCAAGCTGTCGCTACGCATCCGGCACGGTCGTCGGCACGCAGGTGACGCTGCCCGGCGACGGCCAGCCCGTCACGCGGGTCCGCTATGCCTGGTCGGACGCGCCCGCGATCAACCTGGTCGACGATGCGGGGCTGCCCGTCGGCCCGTTCGAAACACCGATATCGTGATGCGACCGCTGCGGCATCCTGCGACCATGGGGAATACGATGATGCGCACGACTATGATGCCCACCCGGCGCGCGGCGATCGGCCCGTCGCTTGCGCTTGCAATCGCGCTCGTCGCGGCCCCGGTCGCTGCGCAGACCAGCCCGACCGCGCCCGACCAGGCCACGGTCATGGCCACGGCGCTCGTCGCGCAGCTGCGCGCGGACGAGAAGCTGCCGCAACTGCTCAACGTCGCGCCCGCAATCCCGCGGCTCGACATTCCGGCCTATAACTGGTGGACCGAATCGCTCCACGGCGCGCTGGGCCCGATCGCGACGACCAATTTTCCCGAGCCGATCGGTCTGGCCGCGAGCTTCGATACGCCGCTCGTCCAGGCGGTGGCCGGCGCGATCAGCACCGAGGTCCGCGGGCTTCACACGCTGGCGCGCGAAACCGGGCGGGTCGGGCATATCGGCACCGGGCTCGACAGCTGGTCCCCCAACATCAACATCTTCCGCGATCCGCGCTGGGGGCGCGGCCAGGAAACCTATGGCGAGGATCCCGTCCTGACCGCGGCGATGGGCGTCGCCTTCACCCGCGGCCTGCAGGGCCCCGATCCCGAGCGCCCCCAGGTCATCGCCACGCCGAAGCATTTCGCCGTCCACAGCGGGCCGGAAGCCACCCGGCACCAGGCCAATGTCTATGTCTCCGCGCACGACCTCGAGGATACCTTCCTGCCGGCGTTCCGTGCGGCGATCGTCGACGGACAGGCGAGGTCGGTCATGTGCGCGTATAACCGCATCGATGGTCAGCCCGCCTGTGCCAGCGACCCGCTGCTCAAGACGCATCTGCGCGGCGCCTGGAGGTTTTCGGGCTATGTCGTGTCCGATTGCGACGCGGTGAAGGACATTGCCGACAACCACAAATATGCCCCCGATGGCGCGGCTGCGGTCGCCGCGGCACTGCGCGCGGGTGTCGACAATGAATGCAGCGGGGATACGCTGAGCGACACGGCGGGGCTCGACGCCCGCTATCGCACCGCGTTGCGGCGCGACCTCGTCACCCAGGCTGATATCGACCGCAGCCTTGTCCGCCTGTTCGCGGCGCGCTACCGCACCGGCGATCTGCCCGGTCTGGCCGGCGCGCCCGCGGCGGTGCCGGTCGACGCGGTCGGTGCCGCCGAGCATCGTCGGCTCGCGCTGACCGCCGCCGAACGGTCGATGGTGTTGCTGAAGAATGACGGCGTCCTGCCGCTGCGCGCCGGGACGAAGGTCGCGGTCATCGGGCCGCTGGGCGACGCCACGCGCGTGTTGCGCGGCAATTACGCATCGCCCTTGTCGGGCCCCCCCGTCTCGATCGTCGAGGGTCTGCGCACGACGCTGGGCACTGACAGAATCACGCTGGTCCCGTTCGGTGAATCGGTGACCGACGGCGACCGCGTTCCGACCACCGCGCTGCAGACCCCCGACGGCAAGCCGGGCGTGCTCGCGCGCTATTACAACCCGGTCACCCCGCTGCCGACCGCTTTTGCCCCCGGCACGCGCGACGCGATCGTCGCGGCGGTGCGCTATCGGGACACCCCCTTCGTGACCCGGATCGAACCCGATGTCGGCGACCGTCAGCTCGCGCTGGCCGGGGTTGCGGACGTTCACCGGACGATCCGGACCGGATTCCTCATCCCCCCCGAAACCGGCACCTATCGCCTCGGCCTGTCGGGGGCGGGCGGCGTGCTGAAGGTCGACGGGGTGGTCGTGTCGGACCGTCGCAAGGCCCGCTGGAACGATCTGCCCGGAATGAAGACGCTCACGCTCACCGCCGGGCGACGCTACCGCATCGAGGTCGACGGCGGCGGCGGCGATCTCGTCTGGAAACGCGTATCGGACGATCCCGGTGCCGCGCTGAAACGCGCCGCCGCGGCGGCCGACATCGTCGTCGCGGTCGTCGGCCTCACCTCCGACCTCGAAGCCGAGGAAACCGGCGTCAGCGTCCCGGGCTTTGCCGGCGGCGACAAGACCACGCTCGACCTTCCCGCCGACCAGATCGCGATGCTCGAACAGGCGCGCGCCGCAGGCAAGCCGATCGTGCTGGTCGCGATGAACGGCAGCCCGATCAATCTCGCCTGGGCCAAGGATCACGCCGCCGCCATCCTCGAAGCCTGGTACCCGGGCGAACAGGGCGGTCTCGCCGCGGCCAATATCCTGACCGGCCGGACCAATCCGTCGGGCCGCCTGCCGCTGACCTTCTACCGCAGCGTCGCGGATCTGCCGCCGTTCGGCGACTATGCGATGGCCGGACGCACCTATCGCTATTTCACCGGCACGCCGGTCTATCCGTTCGGGGCGGGGCTCAGCTACACGCGCTTCGCCTATGATGCGATCCGGGTCGAGCCCGCGCCGGGCGGGGCGGAGACCGGCATCCGCGTCACCGCGCGGCTCCGCAATATCGGCAAGCGCGCGGGCGCCGAAGTCGCGCAGCTCTATCTCGATTTCCCCGACCGGCCCGGCACGCCGCGGATCGCACTGCGCGGATTTCGCCGCGTCGACCTCAACCCCGGAGAAACCCGCATGCTCAGCTTCGACCTGTCGCCGCGCGACCTCAGTTCGGTCGCGCTCGACGGCACGCGATCGGTCGCCGCCGGCACGTACCGCGTGACGCTCGGGTCGGGCCAGCCCGGCACCGGCGTTCCGGGCGCGACGACAAGGTTCGCGGCGCGCGCCTCCGCGGCGTTGCCACTATGATCGCCCGCTCGGTCCTGGTGATCGGCACCGCGCTCGCATTCGCCGGTGCCCCCGCCTCACCCGCCCACGCCGCCCCGCGCGATCCGCTTGCGGCGACCGGCCGGTGGAGCGCGAATGCCGATGGCCACGCCCCCGTCCCGCCGATGGGTTGGAATTCATGGAACGCGTTCAACAGCGATGTCGACGAGGAGAAGGTGCTCGCCTCCGCGCAGGCGCTGGTCGACACGAAGCTGGCGACGCTCGGCTATCGCTACGTCAATATCGACGACGGCTGGTGGCTCAAGCGCCGCCAGCCTGACGGGCGGATGATCATCCGCACCAGCCATTTCCCGTCTGCGGCGACCGGCCCCGACACCAGCTTCCGCCCGCTCACCGACCGGCTCCACGCGATGGGGCTGAAGGCCGGGATCTATTCGGACATCGGCCGCAACAGCTGCGGCCAGATCTACACCCCGGATTTCAAGAACCAGCCTGAAGGCAGCGTCGCCGAACGCGAAGTCGGGCTCTACGGCCATGTCGATCAGGACATGAAGACCTATTTCCGCGACTGGAATTTCGATTTCATCAAGGTCGATGCCTGCGGGATCCGGGGGCTGCCCGCGGACGCGCCGCGCGTGCGATCGGGCCTGTATCGCGCGCTGCCACCGCTGGTCGACATGCAGTCGCTCGGCCGGTCCGACGTGGCCGGTATCCGCCGCCTCTACGAAGATGTCGGGGCGGCGATCCGCGCCGAGGCGGGGGGACGGCCCTATGTCTATTCGCTGTGCCTGTGGGGCGCGGGCGACGTGCGCGCCTGGGGGAAGGACGTCGGCAACACCTCGCGCACCAGCGACGACATCCAGCCGCTCTGGCCGCGCATGCTGACCAATATGGACACCGTGACGCACCGTGCGCTCTATGCGCATCCCGGGTCGTGGAACGACGCCGACATGCTGTTCGTCGGGTCGGGGGATTTCGATCGCAGCCATCTCGTCGAGGCGCGGGCGCATTTCACGCTCTGGGCAATGCTGAACTCGCCGCTGATCATCGGCTATGACCTGCGCAAGCTGACGCCCGATCTGCTCGCGATCTTCGGCAATGCCGACATCGTCGCGCTGAACCAGGACCCGGCCGGCAACCAGGCGGTGCTCGCCTATGACTCGGACGAGGTGCAGATCCTCGTCAAGACGCTGGCCGACGGCAGCAAGGGCGTCGCCGTCGTCAACCGGACCGCGCAGCCTGCCAAGGCGACGCTGACCGCCGAGCATCTCAAGCTGCGCCCCGATACAGAAGTCCGGTTGCGCGACCTGTGGAGCAAGGCGGACAGCAGCTTCCGCAAGGATATGGCCCTGTCGCTGGCCCCGCACGAAACGCGCGTGTTCCGCGCCGCGGGCACCCGGCGCCTTGCCGACGGGCTCTATCTTTCCGAACAGACCGGACGCGTCAATCCGGCGGTGGACGGCGTCGCATCGCCCCAGGCCGATCCGACCATCCACCATTCGATCACCCCCTGGATCGGCACGCACGGCCCGGGCGAGCATCCGCAATATGGCGGCTGGGGCGGGGCCGAGGCGGACCGGGCACCCTATGGCAAGCTGTTGCGGATCGCCGGGACGGACTTCGACACGGGGCTCGGCGTGCTCGGCCAGTCGCGTCTCGAGGTGCGCAATGCCGGGTTCACGCGCTTCGCAACGAAGGTCGGCGTCAACGATTCCGGCACCCCCAAGGCAGGCACGGTCACGTTCGAGGTCTGGGGGGACGGGCGGCTGCTCGCGACCTCGCCGGCGATGGCGTTCGGCATGGCCGCCGCGCCGCTGCGCGCGGACATCAAGGGCGTACGGATCGTCGAACTCGTCGCCCGCGGCAGCATCGCGACCGCGGCGCAGCCCGTCGCCTGGGCGGAGGCGGCGCTGCTGCGATAGGCTGCGACCGGCCTTCGCCTATCGTGGCGCGCCGCCCGACGGTGTCAGTCGCGAAAGGCGGAAGCTGTCGATGTCGACCCAGCCCTCGCTGCGGGCGTGCGCGTAGCAGAACAGCGCGAACTGCTCGCCCTGGAACGTGCCCGTCTGCCATGCGAAGGCGAGCGGGAAGTCACCGCCGAGCCCCGTCCAGCGAACACCGTCCGCGCTATAGGCAACCCGGCCCCGGCTCGTCGTGAAATCCATGTCGGTGCGCAGCCACAGCGTATCGCCCGGCGGCAGGTCGGTAGTGGCACGCGTTTCGGTCTGCGCGCCCTCGACCCGGTCCGTCGTCACTTCCATCGCGACCCGTGCCCGGCGGTTCGCGTCGCGCGTCACGGTCAGGTTCGCGCTGATCTGTCCCAGCGTGCCGAAACCGCAGCGATCGCCGGGTGCCAGACGAGCGATATCAAGCTTCACCTCGCCGCGGCTTGCAGGCCCCTGCCCCTTTTGCGTCAGCGTGTTGCGTGCGGTCCAGAACCGCTCCGCCACGGTCGGGCGCAACCGCAGCCAGCCGGGGCGTGCGGCAAGCGACCAGCGTGCCGGTTCGGGATTATGGTTCCACTGCCATTGCAGCCCGAGCCGCCGCCCGCCGAAGTCGTCCGACGTCGCGGGCTCGGCAAAGCGATGGCCCGCGATCGGCTTGGCTGCCTGACGCGGCACGCGGCCCGGGGCGGCGGGCGTCCCCCAAACCGGCCAGTCGTCGCGCCAGAAGACCGGGCTGATATTGGTCATCCGCCCGATCGCGCCGCTATCCTCCATCACGAACCCGAACCAGCGCCCGTCGGGCAGATCGACCAGCGCGCCCTGGTGCCCACCGGTCGTGTCGTCGATCTGGTCGCGGGTTTCCCACGGCCCGAACAGGCTGCGCGACCGCGATACGGAGAGTGCGAGCCGCGGCGGCAGCGCGTTGAACAGATAATAATAGTCGCCACGCCGCAGCAGCTTGGACCCTTCGGCCCCCTTGATATAATGGATCTTGCGTGATGCCGTGACGTGCGCGAGCGCACGATCGAGCGTCAGCAGCGTGATCGTCCCGTCGGCGGTGCTCGCAGTCGCGAGATGGGCGCGGCCATCGGGCTCGATGAACAGGCCGGGATCGAACGCCTGGCGATCGAGCTCGTGGTAGCGCCACGGGCCGCGCACATCCCTGGCATACCAGATCCGCGTATTCTGCCCGACCGGCGTATTGGCCAGATAATAGGTGCCCGCGTGATAGCGCAGGCTCGAGGCGTAGAGCCCCTTGCGATAGGCGTTGCCGTCGACCAGGTCATATTGCGGCCGACCCTCAAGACGCGGCACCAGATGCGAAGTGATCGTCCAGTTCACCAAGTCGCGACTGTGCAGGATCGTGATCCCCGGCGTGTTCGCAAAGGTCGTCGACGCGAAATAATAGTCGCGCCCGACGCGGATGATGTCGGGATCCGGATAGTCCGCATAGAGCACCGGATTGCGGTAGCTGCCATCGCCCTGATCCGACCGCCAGACCTGCGCCGAGGCCGCGGTCGCGAGGAGTAGGCCCGCAGCGATCGCCGATCCCGCCTTCATTTGCCGAACGCCAGCGCGCGCGCGAAGAACGGCATCATCTGGTCCTGCACACGTCCCGCAACGCCACTGGTATGATCACCCGGATAGAGGGCGAAGCCGTTGGCGATACCGTAGCGGTCGAGCGCCTCGTGAAATTTGACCGCGTCGTCCTTCAGGCCGTCGCGGTCGCCCACGTCAATCCCGATCGCGGCATAGCGGCGCAGGTCACCGGCATATTGGTCGAGCATGGCGAGCGGGGCGTTGGCGGCCCAGCGCGCGGTCACGTCGGGCTGGGGCTGGCCGTCCTTGACGGGCAGGTCGAGATAGAGCGGCGGGGCCTTGGGATTGGGCGACCAGGCGGCGGCGGTCGCGAGTTGCGCCCGCACGCCCCAGGGCAGCGTCGCGCCGTCGGCGGGCGATTTCAGCGCGCGGATCGTGGCCTCGACCGCGGCGTCGGGGGTGCCGAGCGCGCGCGTCGACAGGCAGCAGGGACTCATCATGTAGAGCGCGCCGAAAATATCGGCATGCTTCATCCCGATCCGTGCGGTGCCATAGCCGCCCATCGAATGCCCCGCGAGGCCGCGACTGCGCCGATCCGCGATCGTCCGGTAATGCGTGTCGACATAGCCGACCAGATCGTGCGCGACGAAGCGCTCGAAATCGCCCACCGTCACCGACCGCGAATAGAAGGATCCGTTGTGCACCGTCTTGCTGTCGGGCAGCACGACGATCATCTCGCGGACACCCTTGGCAAACGCCCCCTCGATCGTCTGCGGCACATGGATCTCGCCGATCCATTGCTCCACGCCGATCGAATAGCCGTGCAGCGCATAGACCACGGGATAGCGCTTGCCGGGGCTGGTCCGGTAGCCGGGCGGAAGAATGACGATGACCGCGCGGTCGGGACTATTCCCCTCCAGATTGCCGGTGATGGCGGGGGAATGGACGGTGATGCGCTCGAGCGTGACGGCCTTCGCGCCTGCCACGACCGCGGGCGCCGGGGTCTTCACCTGCGCGCCCGCACTCCCGATCGATGCCAGCCCCAGCGCCGCACCCAGCAGCCACGTTCCACCACGACTTCGCATCGCATCCCCCATCCATCATCGCCGCCGACCACGTCATGCCCGGCCGGCCGGTCAGCGCAGATCGAGCACCAGCACCGACTTTGCCGGGACGGTCACGCTGAGCGTCCCACCCGCGATCCGGGCATCGGCAAAGGGCTGCGGGGTCACCGCATCCGGCGAATCGAAGCTGTTATGCGCGTCCATCGTCGGACCGGTGACGATCCGGCCGCTCGCCTGGGTCGCCTGCAACCCCGTCATCGCGACCGAGACCGGCATCGCCCGATTGGGGTCGAGGTTGACCAGCGCGACATGCACCTGCCCCGCCGCGTCACGCACCGCCGACGCGCTGACCGCGGGCACCGCCACCTCGTCCTTGTGGTACCAAGGCGAAGTCAGCGTGATCGGCAGCGAGGTCGCGCCCTGCCACGGCTTGTACAGGTCGAACACCCAATAGGTCGGCGTCTTCACCATCCTGGCGCCGTCGGTCAGCAGCATCGCCTGCAGGACGTTCACCATCTGCGCGATCGCCGCCATCTTCACCCGGTCGGCATGGCGCGCGAAGATGTTGATGTTAAGCCCCGCGACGACCGCATCGCGCACCGAATTCTGCTGCTCGAGAAAGCCCGGATTGCTGCCCGGCGTCGGGTCATACCATGTCCCCCATTCGTCGACCGCGAGCATCACGCGCTTGGCGGGATCATATTTGTCCATGATCGCCGAATGCTTGGTGATGAACTCCTCCATCTGCAGCGTGTGCGCCATGGTGCTTGCCCATTCGCGCTCGGCAAAGCCCAGCGCTGGCCCCTTGTCGGCCCAGTTCTTGTCGCGCGGACGCGTGTAATAATGCAGCGCGAGCCCATCGATATTCTTGCCGGCGATGCGCATCATCGCCTCCGTCCATTCATAATTCGAATCGCTTGGGCCGCTCGCGATCTTGAGCATCGGGCCGTTGGCGGACTTGGCGAACTGGGCATAGCGGTTGGTAAGATCGGCGGCATATTCCGCACGCATGTTGCCGCCACAGCCCCATAATTCGTTGCCGATGCCGAGATACTGGATCTTCCACGGCGCGGCGTGGCCGTTGCGCTCGCGCTCCTTGGCCAGCACCGTGGTGCCTTGCGGCGCGGTCATGTATTCGACCCATTGCGCGGTCTCGGCAGGCGGTGCGCTGCCGACATTGGCCGAGACATAGGTGCTGCCGCCCAGCCGGTCCATCAGCCCGAAATATTCGTGCGTGCCGAAGCTGTTATCCTCGTTGACGCCGCCCCAGTTGGTATTGACCTTGGTCGGCCGCGCCTTGGTCGCGCCGATCCCGTCACGCCAGTGATATTCGTCCGCAAAACAGCCACCGGGCCAGCGCACCATCGGCACGTTGATCGCCTTCATCGCCGCGAGCACGTCGCGCCGGTAGCCGCCGTCATTGGGGATCCGCGAATTCTTGCCGACCCAGATGCCGCCATAGATGCCATGACCGAGATGCTCGGCGAACTGCCCGAACACGTCGCGGTGGATCTGCGGGCCGGGCTTGTCGGCCTGCAATGTCGCACTGGCCGTTTCCGCCGACAGGGTCTGCGCTGCGGCGGCGCCGGACAGCGCCATGCCCGCAAGGATCAGCGGCGCGAGCAACGACGCTGCGGTCATGCGTCCCATGCGACGAGGGCGGATGGCGCACGACCGTGCGAGGCGAGGACTGATCCGGTTCATGCTCTCCCTTTCGGCCCCTTGGCGAGGCCCCGTCTTTTGAATTTAATAGTAGGAGTAGTCGACTCTACGCATCCGTCAACTGCGCTTGGCGACCGACGGCCGTGTCAGGGTCGCTTGAACGTCCACCGTCCCGCCGGGCTTGCCGGATCGAAGGCCGCAAGAGTCGGCGTGCTCGCACCGATCGCGACCAGCGCGAGATCCTGCCCATCCCCGGGCACGATCTTCGGCTTGATCCGGTAACTGCCGTCGGTGAGCTGATCGATCTGCCATAGGGGCTCGGCGCCTGCGGTGGCGGCAGTGATCGTCTCGACCTCCCCGTTCGGGGTGGCGGCGAGCATGCGCGACGTGCCTGCGATCGCGATCCGGTAATAGGGGGCGCCGAAATAGCCCCCCGCCGCGGGCACCGGCGTGATCGTCCACAACTGATGCGGCCGCACCAGATAGTCCGCCAGATCCACCCGGATCCGCCCGCGTGGCCAGTCGGCAGCATCCTGTGCCAGCGTCTGATCTGGGATCGGCCCGACTGGATCGCTCGCGGCCGCCATGAAACTGCGGCGGACGTCGAACGGAATGCGGACGATATCGGTCGCCAGACTCAAGGCATAGCCGCTGCGCTCGGAGGCGATCTCATAGGTGCCCGGCGCCACCGTCTCGCCCACGACCGGCCAGCCGTCCGTCCACCGCAGGGGTTCGATCGCAAGGACACTCCGGCCGCTGCGATCCATGTCGGCTTCATAATGCAGCGACAGCTTCTCGACCCCGCCGGCGAGCGCGATCCGTCCGAAATGCCCCGGTCCGATGCGGCGACCGCGCGCGCTGACGACCATCTTGCCGCCACCCCGCAGCAGCGGGATCCCCATATGGTCGAGATAGGGGCCAAGCGGGCTGCGCGCCCGGCCTGCCCGGATGTGATAGGTCGAATTGGGCCCGTCGCAACACGTGCCGTGCGTCCCCAGCAGATAATAATAGCCGTCGCGATACAGCATCGCGGTGGCCTCCATGTCGATCGCCACGTCGACGGGGGCGTTGCCCGCCATGCGCAGTCCCGTCTTCGGGTCGAGTTCGATCATCCGGATCGGGCCGAAATAGGTGCCGTAGGTCAGCCACAACCGCCCCTCGGCGTAGAGAAACGCGGGATCTATCGCATCCGCGGTCTCGACACCGTCGCTCGACGCGACGACGCCGATGTCGTGGAACTTGAAGCGCGGCGATGCCGGATCGAGCGACAGCGTCCACATCATCTTGACCTGGCTGGCATGGCCGCCCCCCATGCCCCCGCCGCCGACCGCATAGGCAACGTAATAGCGGTCGCCGATCCTGATGACGTCGGGCGCCACCCCGCCGCCCGGCCGCTCGGGGCCGCCACGCCAGGTCCAGCCGTCGTCGGACACCAGCCCGCCGCCGCGGGTGCCGAACGTGTAGTATTTCCCGTCCGACAGCGTGACGGTCGAGGGATCGTGGATGAAGGGTTCGCCCGCCAGTTGCGCGGCGGCGGGCGCTGCGCCCGCAAACCCCAGGCACACCGCGATCAGTCCGCACCACATCCGGGTACCTCGCTGTTGCCGAACCGCGGTATCGCGACGGGGGTTATCGAACATGGGTCGTCAGATCGGTGATCGGGCGGCCGGCTTCGTCGACGAAGCGGACACAGAAGCTGCTCAGCCCGGGGCCGTTGATCACCGCGCCGCGGATGACGTTGCGTCCCTTGCGCAGCGTCAGGCGATCCGACAGCACGTCGTCCATCACCATGCGACGGTCGTTGAACAGCCCGACCGCCTCGGTGCCGTTCAGCCACCAGATTGATGCCGCGTTCGAACCGACCGCCAGGCGGACGTTGCGCTGCTCGCGGGGGCTGTCGACGATCGTCACCGCCCAGAATATCACGCCATAGGTCGGCGCCCCCAGTGCCTTGGCGAAGTCGAACAGCTTGACGTCGAACCCTTTCGAATCAAGTGCATGCCAGCGCAGTGGCGCGGCGGCCTTTTCGACCTGCCCGTCCCTCGTGATTGCGGCCGGCGACCCTGGCAGGGATGCGGTCAAGGCCTGCCGGACATAGGTGGCGGTAAAGCCGGTGTTCGTGCGGTTGGGTTTGGCGATGGGTTCGAGCAACAGCCAGCGGCGCAGAAAGCCGTCGCTATCAGGCGTGTTCGCCGCGTCCGACACCGCCGTGAAATAGGGCGCCAGCGCGGGTGGTATCGGTCTGGCCGCAATCTGGGGATCCGCCACGGCGGCGATTGAGTCCGGACCTGGCGCCACCAAAGGCTCCGCCGCCGTGCTGGGCGACAGGCCTGCCAGCAACGGCACGCATGCCCAGTGCACGAGCGATCCCCGCGGTGCGCGACTTCGATCGGTGATGAGCCCCGTCATCTCTCTCCCTCCGCCACGGCATCGGGTCGATCCACCGGCGCCTTCGCCCGATGCCTGCCCTGCTCGTAAGGTGCGAACGTAAGTCGATACCGCTATCATGTCCAGCCGCGTATCGGCTGGCTTTCCAGGTCCTAATGACATGGTAGCGCCGCCAGAAGTTAGCGCTATAGTCTGAGTAAGATTGACCGATCAGCAATCGGCGATACCGGGACTTGGGAGAGGGTATATGACGGGAACGGCTTGGTTTTGCCTGCTGGGGACACTGGTTTCGACCGCGACGCCCGGCGTGGCGCGTGCACTACCACGCGACGCCGCAGCCCCGCAGGATGCCACCGCACGACCACGTATCACCCCTGCCCGCACAGGTCGGGCTCCACGCCCGGACGCGGTTGCACCGACGCTTGGCGAGGCGGGCTATTACGAGGCGCCGGCCGTCAACGTGCTGGTCTTCTCGAACTGGTATGACGGGCTGTTCGCCGATTCGAAGATCAGCGGCGTCGAGATCATCCAGCAGGGCGAACGGATCGCGACCAATGGCGATGTGCGCCTGTCCGTCACGCCGGGGCAATGGGATGCGACCGCGCGATTCGTCGACCGGCAGGTCGATCGCGCGGCCGGCACCGTCACCGTCACGCTCGAATATCCCGACTATAACTGGCGATACCGGATCCGCTCCTCGACCAAGGGCGCGGCCGTCGCGCTGGCGGTGATCCTCGACGCGCCGGTTCCCGCGGCGCTTGCGGGCAAGGCGGGATTCAACCTCGAATTCCTCCCCGCCGCCTATTTCCACCACGGCTATATCGCCGACGATGGCAGCGGCGTCTTCCCGCTGCACCCCGCCGACACGATGACCGCGACGCCACAGCGCAATGCGGCGAGCGGTCGCGCCGAGGGGCTTGGCGCAGAGCCGAACGCCATTGCGCAGGGCACCCGCTTAGTCCTCGCGCCCGAGGATCCCGCCCGCCGCGTGACGATCCGCTCGAGCGCGCCGGTGCAGCTGTTCGACGGTCGTAATCAGGCGCAGAATGGCTGGTTCGTGCTCCGCTCGCTCCTGCCTGCCGGGCGGATCGGGACCGTGCTCGAATGGGAGGTTCAGCCGAACAGCGTCCCGGGCTGGCTGCGCGCGCCCGTGATCGCGCATTCGCAGCTCGGCTATGCCCCCGGCGCACGCAAGGTCGCGACGATCGAGCTCGATCGCAACGATCGCACGACGGCACCGGCGCGGTTGCTCCGGGTCGGCACCGATGGCAGCACGACCGCGGTCAAGACCGCACCGGCGACCCGCTGGGGCGATTATCTGCGCTACAATTACCGGCAGCTCGACTTCAGCGACGTCCGCCAGCCCGGGCTCTACATGCTCGAATATGGCGCAACGCGCACCGCGCCGTTCCGCATCGCCGACGACGTCTATGCGGGCGCATGGCATCCGACGCTCGACGTCTACTTCCCCGTCGCGATGGATCACATGTACGTGAACGAGGGCTATCGCGTGTGGCATGGCGACGCGCATCGTGACGATGCACGCCAGGCGCCGCTGAACCACGAGCATATCGACCTCTACGCGCAGGGGCCGACCACCGACACGAAGTACAAGCCGGGGGAGCATATCCCCGGTCTCGCGGTCGGCGGCTGGTTCGACGCGGGCGATTTCGACATCCGCACCCAGTCGCAATATCAGGTCGTCCGGTCGCTGGTCGACACGTGGGAGCAATGGCGCCCGACGCGCGACACGACCGCGGTCGACTGGACCCGTCGCCGGACCGAGATCCACGTCCCCGACGGCACGCCCGATCTGCTCCAGCAGATCCGCCACGGCACGCTCCAGCTCGTTGCCCAGTTCGATGCGGTCGGCCATGCGATTCACGGCATCGTCGAGCCCGACGTCGCGCAATATACGCATCTCGGCGACGCATCGACCAAGACCGACGGAATGATCCACGATCCGGCGCTGAAGATTGGCGAAGAGCGCGGTGGCCGCAGCGGGACGCCCGACGATCGCTGGGCCTTCACGACCAAGGCTTCGGCGCTCAATTATGGCTCGATCGCCGCGCTTGCCGCCGCATCGCGCTCGCTTGCCGAAGCCGATCCGGCATTGGCCAAGACGGCGCTGGGAATCGCGACGCGCATCTGGGCGGAGGAGCAGACTCATGCCCCCGACCTGTACCAGCATGGCAACACCACCGGTGGCCCGCTCGACTCGGAGCGGTTCGCCGCCGCCGTCGAGTTGCTGCGCACGACCCGCGACCCGCGCTACGCCACCGCGGTCCAGACGCTGTGGCCGGCGATGGAGCGGCGCTTCGCGTTCAACCTGCGCGACGCCGTCGCCGCGATCCCGCTCATGCCGCAAAGCTATCGCGAGGGCATGATCCCCGCGGTCCGCGCCTATGCGGCCGCGACGGTCAAGGCGGCCGCAGCAAACCCGTTCGGCGTGCCGATCACGACGGGCGGCTGGGCCGGAAGCGGCACGGTGATCGCCGGTGCGCTAAACGCCTATGCGCTGCACAAGGCGTTTCCCGACATCATGCCCGCCGATCCGGTGTTCCGCGGTGCGGAGTTCCTGCTGGGGCATCACCCCGGTTCGGACATCTCGTTCGTGTCGGGCGTCGGGACACGATCCAAGGAGGTCGCCTACGGCAACAACCGCGCCGACTTCTCGTTCATCGCCGGCGGCGTGGTGCCGGGTGTCCTGATCGTGAAACCCGATTTCCCCGAAAATCACGAGGACTGGCCGTTCTTCTGGGGTGAGAATGAATATGTCATCCCCGAAGGCGCGATGTGGATCGAGCTCGCGCACGCGGTTCAGGATCTCGCAGGCAAGCCCCTGGCGAAGTGACGCGCAGCGGGTGCCGCGCCTAGCGCCGCACCCGCGTGACGTGACCCATCTTGCGGCCGGGCCGCGCCGTCCCCTTGCCGTACAAATGAAGATGCGCGCCCGGTTCGGCGAGCAGATCCCGCCAGCGATCCACGTCGCTGCCGATCAGGTTCTCCATCGTCGCCTCGCGCCCGGTCAGCGTCGGCGCGCCGAGCGGCAGGCCGCAGATCGCGCGGATATGGTTCTCGAACTGCGAGCATTCGGCACCCTCGATCGTCCAGTGCCCCGAATTATGCACCCGCGGCGCCATTTCGTTGAACACCGGCCCGTCCGCGCCGACGAAGAACTCGCAGGCCAGCACGCCGACATAGTCGAGCTCGGTCGCGATCCGCTCGGCGAGCGCCGCCGCCTCGTCCGCCTGCGCCAGCACGGCGGCGGGCGCGGGCACGGTGGAGTGCCGCAGGATCGCATCGCGGTGGAGGTTGAGCGGCGGCGCGTAACGGACGATGCTGCCATCCAGCCCGCGCGCGATCAGGATCGAGAATTCATGCTCGAACGGCACGAACGCCTCGAGCACCGCGGGGCCGCCGATCGCGTCCCAGGCGTCCTGCGCACCCTCGGGCGCGTCGATCTTCACCTGCCCCTTGCCGTCATAGCCGAACCGCGCGGTCTTGAGCACGGCGGGCGTCCCGACCCGCGCCAGCCCCTCATGCAGGCTCGCGAGACTGTCGACCGCCGCCCATTTCGCGGGCCGTCCGCCAACGCTCTCGACGAAGCGCTTCTCACCGATCCGCTCCTGCGCCACGCGCAAGGCGCGCGGGCTCGGATGCACGGGAACGCGGTCGGCGAGCCATTCGACCGGCTCGACCGCGATATTCTCGAATTCATAGGTCACCACGTCGCAGGCGTCGGCGAAATCGGCGAGCACGATCCGGTTGTGATAATCGGCGCGCGTCATCGTCGAGGCGGACTGCGCGGCGACGCTTTCCTGGTCGGGGGCGAGCACATGCGTGTGATAGCCGAGCTGCGCCGCGGCGGTGGCAAGCATCCGGCCGAGCTGACCTCCGCCAAGGATGCCGATGGTCGATCCGGGGGGAAGCGGCGTCATGTCGGCGTCTTTCAGGCTGGGTCGGTGGCGACGGAGTCGGTCTGCGCGGCGCGCCAGGCTTTCAGCCGCTCGGCCAACGCGTCGTCGGCGGTCGCGAGGATCGCCGCGGCGAGCAGCCCCGCGTTGATCGCACCCGGCTTGCCGATCGCCAGCGTGCCGACCGGGATGCCGCCGGGCATCTGGACGATCGACAGCAGGCTATCCATGCCCTTCAGCGCCTTGGATTCGACCGGCACGCCGAGCACCGGCAGGTGCGTCATCGAGGCCGCCATGCCGGGCAGATGCGCCGCGCCGCCCGCGCCGGCGATCACGACCTTCAGCCCCCGATCGGCGGCGCTCGTCGCATAGTCGTAGAGCCGCTGCGGCGTACGATGCGCGGACACGACCCTGGTCTCGTACGCGACACCGAGCGCATCGAGCGTCTCGGCGGTGTGGCGCATCGTCTCCCAGTCGGAGGTGCTGCCCATGATGATGCCGATTAGAGCCAATTTCGCCCCCCGCTTCAGGAAGCGCCGTGCCTAGCGACGCGGGGGGACGAGGGCAACGCTGTTGGTGGCATCGTACGGATCGACCGGCAAACGCGATTGCCGCCATTTTCGACCGCACCTCCCCGGCGGAGGCCGGGGTCCAGTTGGGGGATGCCGTTAACGAAGCACGGCGCCCCGTTACCGCGACCTGTCCAACTGGGCCCCGGCCTTCGCCGGGGTGGCGCATCTCACCGGCCTGGGTCATTCGAGAAGAAAGGCTTACCGCTCGCTCAGGTAATAACGATCGGTCGCGTTCAAATCGGCGTCCAGCTCGTACACGATCGGCTGACCCGTCGGGATCTCGAGGCTCGTGATCTCGTCGTCCGGGATGTTGGACAGGTGCTTGACCAGCGCACGCAGCGAATTGCCGTGTGCCGAGATCAGCACGCGCTGTCCGTCCTTCAGCGCCGGCGCGATCCGCGCGTCCCAATAGGGCAGCACGCGATCGATCGTGTCCTTCAGGCTTTCGGCCTTCGGAATCGCGATGCCGTCATACCGACGGTCCCTGGACAGGTCGAACTCGCTGCCATCCTCGAGCGGGGGCGGCGGCACGTCGAAGCTGCGGCGCCAGATATGGACCTGCGCGTCGCCATGCTTGGCCGCGGTCTCAGCCTTGTCGAGCCCGGTGAGCCCGCCATAATGCCGCTCGTTCAGCCGCCAGTCCTTCTCGACCGGCAGCCAGAGCCGCCCCATCGCCTCGAGCGCGATGTTCAGCGTCTTGATCGCGCGCGTCTGCAGGCTGACAAAGGTCTGGTCGAAATCGAGCCCCTTGGCCGCCATCAGCTCGCCGGCGGCCTTGGCCTCGGCCTCGCCCTTGGCGGTCATGTCGACGTCCCACCAGCCGGTGAAACGGTTTTCGAGGTTCCAGCTGGACTGGCCGTGGCGGATCAGGACAAGTTTGGGCATGCGGGCTCCTGCAATGGCGAGGGACGAAATGGAAATGCGGCGATCGCCCCCTAACCGTCATCCTGACGAAAGTCAGGCTGACGGTTAGGGATCAGATCGCGTCGATTACATCCGCGAGCGTCTCGAGCATGGCATGCGCAAGCTGCTTCGACCGTTCCGGCGACCAGCCATATTCGGCATCGGGATTCGCGTCGTGATCCTTGAACGGCATCTCGAGCGTCATCGACACCGCGCCGAAGCGCTCGGCAAGCTGGTTGGTCGACATCGACAGGTTGGCGGTGCCGGGCGCGGATTTGGGATAGCCCTTCTCGGTCTGAAAGTCGGGCGTGTGCGCCGCGAGACGGCGGCCATAATCGTAGAATTTCTCGCCATGCGCATCGGTCCAGGACGGGATGCCCTCATAGCCCGCGATGAAGTTCGCCGGGATCGCCTCGTCGCCGTGGATGTCCATCGCTATGTCGACGCCGGTCACGTCCATCGCGTTGCGGACGCACAAGACTTCGGGGCTCTTTTCCGCGCTCGGCGTCGCCCATTCGCGGTTGAGGTTCACCCCCGCTGCATTGGTGCGCAGATGCCCGCGGTACGTGCCGTCGGGGTTCATGTTCGGCACGACGTGGAACGTCGCCTTTTCCAGCAGCGTCGCAGTCACCGGGTCGGCGGAATCGGTCAGCCGCTCCAGCGCGCCTTCCATCCACCATTCGGTCATCGATTCGCCGGGATGCTGGCGGCCATAGATCCACACCTGCTTGGGCCCGGTGCCGATGGTGAAGGCATCGATCGCCTGCCCGTCGAGCGACTGGCCAAGCTCGCGGTGCGTGACGCCCGGCAGCAGGGCGGTCCGCGCGATCAGCGCCGCATGCATCTCCATCGTGTACGGCGCGAAATAGGCGAACCAGGCGAGGTCGGTATCGGCGGTGAAATCGAATTTGAGCACGCCATCGGCGTAGCGGGTTTCGATCATCCGCCACGCCTGCCGATCAGTGCTCGCCCGCGCCTTGTAACCGGGCCAGCCGAACGGATAGGCCGAACTACCGGCATTGAGGATCCGGTAGGTCAGCGTCCGGCCCGCCGCCCCCGCCACGCGAAAGTAGAACCACTGGAAATAGTCGGAGTCGCGGTCCTTGACGATTTCCAAGTCGATCCGGACGCCATCGACCCGCACGAGACGGATATTGCCGCCATCGAAGGCGGCGTTGATGGCGAGAGGCGTGGTGGTGGTGGCGGCGGCGGTCATAGGGTGATCGTTCATTTCACCTGGATAGTGCGACCGGACTCGCCGGGGAACCCCGCGAACAGCGCGCTGGCGAGCTTTTCGGCCTGGATCTGGCTCGTTGCATCGGGCTTCCTCGCGTCAGCGAAGGTCTGCGCCCGCCCCTCCCAGACCGGCGACTGGTCGAGCGACCGCTTGATCGTCACCGCCATCTCGGTGACCAGGATCGCGTCGCGGCCGCCCCCGCCAATCGGGAAGCCGACCCCGCCGCCGAGCCCCACACCGCCGCCGCCCCGGCCGCCGCTGAAGCCACCGCCACCGATGCCGACGCTGAACGGCGACCGCTTGGGCGGCCCCGCCTGCGTGGTACGCGTGAAGGCGACGGTCGCGACCAGCAGCGGCTTCGTCCCCGGCGCGGGCGGGTTGTACCCGACCTTGATCAGCTGGCCCTGCACGGCGGCGGCATAGCTCTTGAACTCGAGGCTCGCCGGTGCGCCCGCGGTCAGCGGCTGGACCGCGATCGTGCCGCGGTCGAGCGGTTCGCCGAGGTGATAGCGCAGCACCTCGGTCGGCGGCAGCGACGGACCGGTCGCGCAGGCCGTGAGGGATGCGCCCGCCAGCGCGAGAACCATGATCGAACGAACCGCCATCGGGACTTCCTTAGAATGTTGCGCTACAGTAACGCTTGGACCAGCCGGGAGGGTTCCCGGCCGGAACGAGTGCGTCTGTTGCTTGACTTGGACACACCCCGCCATTAGGCGATCCCGTCTTTCCGCACACCTAGATTTGAAAAGAAGCGAATCGATCATGAAGATCCGCAATTCCCTGAAGTCGCTCAAGGATCGTCACCGCGATAACCGCGTGATCCGTCGTCGTGGCCGTACCTACGTCATCAACAAGACCAACCGTCGCTTCAAGGCACGCCAGGGCTAAACCCCTGAAGACCAGCGTCATTTTTGACGTCGGTCGTGTCCTGTACGATTGGGATCCCCGGATCCTGTACGAGCGCCTGATCGATGACGATCGGGCGCTCGACGCGTTCCTGCGCGATGTCGTCACGATCGATTGGCATTTCCAGCATGATGCTGGCCGCGACTTCGCCGACACCTCGGCGGAGCTATCTGCGTTGCATCCGCAGCATGCCGACCTGATCGCCGTCTGGGGCCCGCGCTTCAGCGAGAGTATCGGCCCGGCGATTGCGGGGATACACGAACTCGTCCGCGATCTCGACGCAGCCGACGTACCTTTGTTCGCAATCACGAATTTCAGCCACGAATTCTGGCCGCCGTTTCGCGCCCGCGAATCAGCGATGTTCGACCGCTTCCGCGACATCGTCGTGTCGGGCGACGAGAAGATCGTGAAGCCCGACCCCGCCATCTATCGGCTCGCGCTTGATCGATTCGGCGTGCGTGCGGACGAGACGGTGTTCGTCGACGACAATCCGGCCAATATCGCCGCCGCACGCGCGCTCGGGATCGAATCGGTGCTCTTCACCGATGCCGCCAGCTTCCGCTCGCGACTCGTCGAGCTTGGCCTGCCAATTGGCGCTAAGGGCGAAACGCCCCCGCGCTGAACCGTGCGCGCACGACGATGCGCGCCCGTAATTCCCATAGAAACGCCCGAAGACCGCGCATCGGATGTGCCGCGTCAGGACCGATCGTGTCGCCTGATATGGCAACCCGCTCCGACGCCGCTGGCCAGCGGGGGAGTCACCTCGCCGCGCACGTGCCTACGACGAACCGCCTCCTTCCCGGGGCGGACAGAAGGAACATCACGACAACCGGTGGAAATGGTTGAGGAATGTTCATCATTTCTACGCTATAGAGAGGGTCACGGGATTGGGGTTTTTCGGGAATTTCGATGTACGATGAACAGGGCGCACGGCGAGATCGTCGTGCCATTCTAAAGAACGGCCTTGTATTGGCCGGTGCACTTGCAGTTCCGAGTGCGGTATCTGCAACACAACGTCTTACGGCACGCGATTTGAAGCCGATGACTCAGCCACCATTGCCGCGTTCGCCGGCGATGCCGATTTCGTCGTCGCGCGTTGTGCGCCCCGAATTGCTGCGCCAGGCGATGGCCGCGCTGGGTCGCAACGGCAGCCGGATCCCGCATCACGACCGGATCGCGATCGCCGATTTCACCGCCTCGTCGTCGCAGCCGCGGTTCCACTTCGTCGACCTCGCCAGCGGCCGCAGCACGTCGCTGCTCGTGTCGCACGGCAGCGGTTCGGACCCGGCGCATACCGGCTATCTCGAGCGCTTCTCGAACGCGTTCGGCTCGAATGCGTCGTCGGAAGGCGCCTTCGTGACCGACGATTATTATGTCGGCAAACATGGTCGGTCGCAGCGGCTGATCGGGCTCGATCGCACCAACAACAATGCACTCGGTCGGGCGATCGTCGTCCATTCGGCGTGGTATGCGAACAAGGACATGATCGCGTCGCACGGCATGCTCGGCCGCAGCCAGGGCTGCTTCGCGGTCGGCGAGAAGGATCTCGACCAGGTGTTTGCCCGCCTGGGTCAGGGTCGGATGATCTTCGCCGCCAAGGTCTAAGGCACGCGCGCCGGTTGGCGCATCGCGCGGCGTACGCCGCCGATCGCCCCGGACCATAGCAGCGCGGGCAGCCCGGCATAGCCGAGCCCGAGATGCGCCGGCCGTGCGGCAAGCAGGTCGGCAACCCCCAAAGTCCCCGCGCGCAGGCCGGCCCGCCCGACACCGCGCCAGCGCCGCGCGGTTTCCCACCGGATCAGCCGGCGATCCTCCCCCGAACAGCGATGCCGTGCGAGAAACTTGGTCTGGATCGCCCCCAGTGCGGTACCCAGCGCCATCAACGCAGCACGATCGCGCACCGGACGCCGTGCCAGGACATGCGCCACGATCAGCGCCGCGATCCGGTCCACCTGTTCGCCGAACAAATCGGCATGCCGCTTGGCCAGAATCGCCGCGGCCACGGTCTCCATCCGCTCGGTGAACCGCTTCGAGACCCCGCCCGCGTGTACGCGGTACACCATCAGCGGCTCGTCGAGGCGCGCGATCGCGCCGAACCGGCGGATCCGCTGATACAGGTCGAAATCCTCCGCATAGACCCGCTCGGGCCGCATGAACGGATCGAGCCGCCGCGCCGCGTCGCCGCGAATCATGACCGATGACCAGATCAGCGGGTTCTCGATTCCCGTCAGCCAGTCGATGAGCATCGGCGTGGTGATCGCGGCATGCTCGGACGGCCTGATCACGCCGTCGACGAGCAGGTCCGCCGCCGTCCCGAGCAGCACGGTCGCCGGGTTCGCCTCCAGATACGCGACCTGGCGGGCGAAGCGGTCGGGGCGACACAGATCATCGGCATCGAGTGCGGCGATATAGCGGCCCCGCGCTGCAGCGACCCCGGCGTTGCGCGCCAGCACGGGGCCGCCATTGACCGGCATCGCCACCAGCCTGACGCGCGGATCGGACCAGCCCGCGACGCAGGCACGCGTCGCGTCGGTCGAGCAGTCGTCGACGACGATCACCTCGAAATCGATGAAAGACTGCGCGGCAAGGCTGTCGAGCGTGGCGGGCAACAAGGCTGCGCCATTATACACCGGCATGACGACGCTGATGACCGGATCGGGCCTGGGGCGGACGGCACGCGTCATCGAGAGGGAGCGCTCGGCATCCCCCTCCCCTTGCACGGTCAGGCTTTAACGGGCGATTACGTAGAGTTACGCGGCCCGCCGCTGAGCGTGTCCTTCAGTCAGCCCTTCGCGATCCAGGCATCGCCGATCTCGCGCAGCATATCGAGCGGTACGCGCCCATAAGCGAGCACCGCCGCATGATAGGCCTTGAGGTCGAACGCTGTGCCCATCTTCGCCTTGGCGCGTTCGCGGATATCGACGAACACCGAATGGCCAAGCTTGTAGCTCGCCGCCTGGCCCGGGTTGACGCAATAGCGCTCGACCTCGCGCGTCGCGAAGCCCTCCGCCTCGCCTTCCGCGTCGATGAAATGGCGGATCGCCTGTTCGCGGGTCCAGCGCAGGTGATGGATGCCCGTATCGACGACGCAGCGATTCGCGCGGAACAGCTGGAACTTCAGATAGCCGAGCCGCCCGAGCGGATCGTCATCATACATACCGATCTCGTCCGCGAGCTGTTCGGCGTAGAGCGCCCAGCCCTCGCCATAACCCGAAAAGCTCGTCATCTTGCGGATCAGCGGCAGCCGGGTATTCGACAGCGCGAGCCCGCTCTCCATCTGATGCCCCGGCAGCCCCTCGTGATAGACCGTCGTCGCGAGGCAGAATTTGGGCCAGTCGGCGCTGTCCTTCAGGTTGAAATAAACCAGCCCCGGCCGCGAGCCACCGATCGCCGGTGGCTGCGCGAACGCCGCGGCGGCACCGGCCTCGGTCTGCGCAGGCACGCGCCGCACCTCGAACCCGTAAGGCGGCATCCGCTCGAACACGCTTGGCAGTTTCGCGCGGATCGCCGCGAGCCGGTCGTTGCAATAGGCGATCGCCTCGCGCTTGCCCGCATCGGTGTTCGGATAGAGCTGGTCGGGATTCGTGTAGAGCGCGGCCATCCGCGCGCCGATGCTCCCCTTGCTGTACCCCTGTTTGCGCAACAGCGTGTCGAGCTGCGCCGACAGCATCTTCGCGTGGTCGAGCCCGAACCTGTGCACCTCGTCGGGCGACAGATTGGTCGTCGTCGTTGCGTTCAACGCGGCGGGATAGAAGGCGGCGCCCTCCTTCAGCTTCCACACGCCCGCATCATGCGTGGCCGTCCGGCGGAGGTCGCGGGTCGCCGCGATCTGCCGGTCGAGCGCGGGCAGCACCGCCGCGTCATAGATCCGCGCGGCATCGCGGCCATAGCTTTCGCCCAGCCCCTTGGCCGCCGCGCGCCGGACGAGACTCTGCACGACCAGCGCCTCGCTCCCAGGCTGGCGCGTCTTGGTCATCTGGTCGAGCGCGAGGTCGAGGATGAAGTCGGGGGCGACCACGCCGACGCCCGCGTCATGCCGCATGCGCGCGGTGTTCGCGTCAATCTGTTCGGCAAACGCCTGAAGCCGCTGCAGATAGGCGTCGGCATCACCCTTCGTCTCGATCCGGTGCTTGGTGTCGAGGAAATCGGGCACCGACTGATACGCACCCGACAGCTGCGACACGACATAGGGGCTGGGGCCATAGGACGTGCCGCCAAAATCGAACGCCTGCACCGCCGCCGCCGACCGCCGCGTATAGATCACGCAGTCGAGGTCGATCCGCTCCGCCGACGACAGCCCGGCGCGGTCGATCGCTGCAAGCTGCGCCAGCTCGGCCCTGGTCTGCACCTTCGCCGCGGCGATTCCTGCCGCCGACTGGTCCGACAGCTTCGCGCGCAGATCGGCGTTGGCGCCGGTATCGAGCCCGAGCGAGGTCGCACTCTCGGGACTGCGCCGCAACTGCGCCTGGACGAGCTGGTCGAACAGCCGCGACAGCGGCGTCGCGGGCGTGTCGGCTGCCTGCGCGAGCGCCGGTACCAGCGACGCCGCGCCGCCCAGCATCGTGCCCGCAAGCACCGCGCGGCGATGGATCTTCAAACTCATCCCACTCTCCGAAATGCAAACGGCCCGCCTTCCACCGGGAAGACGGGCCGTTCTTCGTCACGTCATGATGCCAGAGGCGATCAAGCGGTGCGCGTTCCCGACAGCGGGAAGCTGCCAAATGCGCCCGCACCGACGGTACCGGTCATCGTGTCGCCATCGACGGTCGCCTTGCAGTCGAGCGTCATCGGCATCGGCACGGTCATCGCCTGCTTCCAGCTCAGCGTGTCGCCATCGACCTCGCCGGTCACATCCATGCCGCCCATCGCACCCGACACCGCGCCCGAAAAGCTGGTGTCCGCGCTGTTCACGGTCAGCGTCATCTTCTGATCGCCCAGCGGCGACTTCACGACGCAATCCCAGCTGCCATCGACATTTGCCATGCTATTCTCTCCTTCGATTACTTGGCCTTGGCCGCAAGCGGCGTCACCGGAACCACCGGCAGCCCCGCGACCGAAGCCGCGCTCACGACCTCGACCGGCAACCCCAGGCTGTCAAGCTGCGGCTTGACCGTCTTGGCATCGCCGACGACCACCCAGGTGAATTTCTTCACGTCGATGACGCCCGCGATCGCGGTGTTCAGCTGCGGCAAGGTCAGCGCGCCGTAGCGTCGCGTGATCGTCGCGTAATAATCGTCGGGGCGCTTCAACAAATCATTCTGCTGCATCGCGCCGAGCACCGCGCCCGACGTCTCGAAGCTGCCGGGCAACGCGCGGATCCCGCCGTCGATCGCCAGCCCGAATTCGGTCTGGGTCATCGGCTTGGTCGTCACGAACTGCGTCACGTCCTGTTGCAGCGCGGTGATCGACGGACCAGTCTTGTCCGCCTGCACCCCGGCCGAGATGCCATAGGGCGCATCAAACGCGGCCGTCTGGAACCGCCCGCCTGCGCCATAGGACCAGTGCTTCTCCTCGCGCAGGTCCATGTTGATCCGGCTGAGGAAGCTGCCACCCAGCGCATCGTTCGCGGTGTTGAACACCAGCATGTCGTCGCTGCCCTTCAACCCGGTCCGCTGGCCCGCGAGGATCAGCGATTGCGGGCTGTTTGGCCGGTCGACCAGCACGATCTTCGGCGTCAGCGGCGTGCGCGTCGTCGGGAAGCTCTTGACCCCCGCCGGCCCCTGCGCCGTCCAGTCGCCAAACCCGCGGTCGAGCACCGCCCTGACCTCGGCGAGCGGGCGGTCGCTGACGACGAAGATCTTCGCCTTGTCGGGGCGCAGCCACGCCTGCTGGAACGCGATCAGGTCGGCGCGCGTCAGCGCGGCGACCGCCTTCGGATCACCGCCACCCTGTGCCTTGCCGTAAGGGGTATCGCCGTTGATCAGCTTGCCGATCACGCGGTTGCCCAGGCCCTGCGGGCTGGTTAGCTCCTGCTGAATGCCGGCCAGCTGCTGGTTGCGGACCCGGCCGACCTCCTCGTCCGCGAAGGCCGGATTGCGCGCGATATCCGCGAACAGCGCGACCGCGGGCGTCAAATTGGCGCTCGGCACGCTCATCGACAGCGTCGTCCGGTCGAGCGAAGTGCCTGTCCCGATCGACGCGCCCAGCCGCTCGCGCGCCTCGGCCAGCGCGATGCCGTCGAGCGTCCGCGTCCCCTCGTCCATCACGCTCAGCGTCAGCTGCTGCGTGCCGAGCTTGTCCGCGACATCGGCGGCATAGCCCGCGTCGAAGCTCAGCACCGCCTGCGTGATCGGCACCGCGTCGCGACGCGCATAGACGAGCTCGATCCCGTTCGACAGCCGCGCGCGCTCGACCGCAGGGAAGGCGAGTCCGGTCAGTTTGCCGACCGCGGGGATGCCGCCCGCGCGCGTGCCCTTGACCGGCGTCTCGGCCGCGGGCTTCACCGCGACCGCAGGCGGCACGGCCGCCTCCTCATATTTGTCGCGCTCGCCGTCGACGACGGTCAGCGTATAAGCGGGGCGCGTCAGCCAGCGCGTCGCGGCGGCCTTGACGCTCGCCGGCGTCTGCGCCGCGATAGCCGCCAACTCCTTCTTGTAGTGGCCCGGGTCGTTCGCATAGAGCGCGCCGCCCGCCAGCGCGACCGCCTTGCCGCCGAACCCGCCGACCGATTCATAGCCGCGGATACGGCCCGCGACCGCCTGCGTCTGGACGCGCTGGATCTCGTCCGCGGTCGGTCCGGTCTTCAGGAAGTCGGCAAGGATCTCGTCGAGCCGCTTCGACACGACCGCGGGATCGACGCCCGGCCGCACGATCGCGCGGATCGTGAACATGCCGATCTGCGCCATGTCGCTGTAACCCGCGGACACGTTGACCGCGAGTTTCTCCTTGCGGACCAGCGCATTGTCGAGCCGCGACGAGGCGAGCCCGCCCAGCACCGTACCACCGACGTCGAGCGCCGCGGCATCGGGATCGAGCATCCCCGGCACCGCCCAGTTCTTGGTGATCATCACCGCTGCGACACGGTCCTTCATCACCTCGTTCACCGGCGCGGCAAGCGTCGGCACGGTGACGGTCGGCAGGACCGACTTGGGGCCCGTCTTGATATCGCCGAAATATTTCTCGACTAGCGGCTTTGCGGTCGCCGCATCGACATCGCCCGCGAGCACCAGCACCGCATTGTTGGGCCCGTAATGCGAGCGGAACCAGTCCTTCACATCGGCAAGGCTGGCACGGTCGAGATCCGCCATCGACCCGATCGGGGTGTGGCCATAGGGCGTGTCCGCGGGGAACAGCCCGCCGAACAGCTTGTACTGGACGAGGCCGTAAGGCTGGTTGTCGCCCTGGCGCTTCTCGTTCTGGACTACGCCGCGCTGCTCGTCGAGCACGCCCTGCGTGATCGCGCCGGTCAGATGCCCCATACGGTCGCTCTCGAGGAACAGCGCGCGCTCGAGCGCGGCGGCGGGAACGGTCTCGAAATAATTGGTCCGGTCGAACGAGGTCGTGCCGTTAAAGTCGGTCGCCCCGACCTCCTTCAGCGGCGCGAAGAAATCGCCCGGCGCATTCTCGCTGCCGTTGAACATCAAATGCTCGAACAGATGCGCAAAGCCCGTACGGCCCCGCGGCTCGTGCTTCGACCCGACGTCATACCAGACCGACACCGCGACGACCGGCGCCTTGCGATCGGTGTGCACGATCACGCGCAACCCGTTCTTCAGCGTGAACTGCTGATAGGGAATATCGACCGAGGTGACGAGCGTGGCGACCGGCGCCGGCTTCGCGACCTGCGCGCCAACCGGCGCGACAAGCGCGGCGGTGGCGACGCCAGCTAGAGCCAAGAGCTTCAACGACATGGATTTTTCCCCGGAATACGACGACTGTTATACCAAGGTATAACAGTGGATCGCCGCCCCGCAAGCTGCCGCCTTCGCGGTTGGCGCGGATCTCGATCGATCCTTTGCGCCACGACCTGCGCCGCCCGCCCGTACCATTGCCGGATCCGCTCCAGTGGCTAGCGCAGCAGCCCCGCAGCGCGGAGCGCACCGTTGATCATGTCGCCGACCTGCGATCGGCCCGGACTGTGGCTCCATGGGTGCGGACGGGGCGATGCGGGCTTCGGCTTCGCGCGGGTCGCCGCCGCGCGCGCCGATGGGCGCTCGATCAGCCCGAAGAACGCGGCGCTGTGCAACGTCGACGAGATCCCCGCCTCCAGCATGTGCGGACCCGGCTGGCCGAGACCGTCGGCGCCCGTCGTGGCCAGCGGTGTGCCGTGACCCAGCCCGCGGATCCGATACTCCTCGACCGCGGCACGGCCCTGCGCGTCGCGCCAGAGGCGATGGGCATGGCCTTCGACCTGTTCGACCTCGTCGGGTGCGTAGGCGAGCCCGTGCACGCCGCGCCACTGTGCAACGATCGCATCGGCATTGGCGGGCACCACGGTCGCATCGGCATCGCCGTGCCAGACCGAGACGCGCGGCACGCGTCCGCCGGCCGGCGCCGCGCCGTCGACCAGCGCGGCCAGCCGGGAATCTGCGGGCAGGCCCCGCCCGCGCATCCGGTCGAGCGCCTGCGACATCGAGGTCGCGGTGCCATAGGGAAGCCCAGCGATGATTGCCCCGGCAGCGAACAGCTCGGGATAGGTGGCGAGCATCACGCCAGCCATCGCACCGCCGGCCGACAATCCCGTCACATAGATGCGGTCGGGATCGATCGCGACGTCGCGGACCATCGTCGCGATCATCGACCGGATCGACTGCGCCTCACCGCCACCGCGACGAATGTCCTCGGCGTCGAACCAGTTGAAGCAGAGATTGCCGTTATTCGCGCGCTGCTGCTCGGGATAGAGCACGGCGAATCCGTGCCGGTCGGCAAGATCGGACCAGCCCGCCCCCCGGTCGTACCCCGTGGCGGTCTGCGTGCAGCCATGGAGAACGACGACCAGCGGCATCCGCCGGTCGGACGTCGCCTCGGGCACATAGGTCAACGCACGCAACGCGCCGGGATTCGCGCCGAATGATTCGAGCGGGCGCAGGCGTGAGTCGTCGCCCTCCGGCTGCTCGGCGAAGCGCGCCGCCGCGGCGCGTTGCGCCTGCGCCAGTTGCGCGAGTGTTTCCGAAAGCCTGGCCATCGATCGTCCCGTCATGCGCGCCCGACGCCTTGACGCCCGGCCCCGTGAATGGTGCAGTGCAGCATATCTTGTGCCGCCCCTGCCCGATCACAAGGGTAAATCGCTGCCGGAGCTCAGCCGTGCGACCGCGCGAAGGCGGCGGCGTCGGCGACCTGTGCGTCGCTCGGGCGGACGCCGGTGTAGAGCACGAACTGCTCGAGCGCCTGAAGGATCGCGACCTCGGTGCCGGTGATGCAGCGTTTCCCCGCCGCTGCTGCGGCGCGCAGGAACGGCGTTTCCGGGGGATATTGCACGACCTCGAACGCAATGGCGCTCGTCGCGATCATCGCCGGCGGAAAGGCGAGCGCCTCCGCATCGGCTCCCGTCATCCCCATCGGCGTGACGTTGATCAGCAGGTCCGCCTGCTCTTCGGTGTGAAGATCCGCGGCCCATGCGAAGCCATAGAGATTGGCGAGCGCACGCCCGGCGGGTTCGTTGCGCGCGACGATCACGCCGTCGCGAAAGCCCGTGTCGCGCAATGCCGCGGCGACCGCCTTCGCCATCCCGCCCGATCCGCGCAGCACGAACCGCGTTGCCGGGTCGATATCCGCGATCAGCGCCGCGACCGCGGCATAATCCGTGTTGTGCCCGGTCAGCACGCCATCGTCGTTCACGATCGTGTTGACGCTGTCGATCGCCGCGGCCGAGGGCGCGAGTCCATCGAGCAGCGCGATCACCGCCTCCTTGAACGGCATCGAGATCGCGCAGCCCCGGATGTCGAGCGCCCGGATACCGCGCACCGCGCCCTCCAGGTCGCGGGTCGAGAACGCCTTGTAGACATAGTCGAGCCCGGTCAGCGCATAGAGCCGATTATGGAACCGGGTCCCGAAATTGCCCGGTCGCGCGGACAAGGACATGCACAGGCGTGTATCGCGCCCGATCAGCGGACGAGCGGGTTCCGGGGCTGAGGTCTGTTGGGTCATCACCATAAAATAGGACGGCGATCCGTCGGGGTCGAGATACAAGCGCGGCGGAACAAGCGCCGCTACCCGGCGTAGAACCGGCGATGCGCGTCGTGACCCTTGCCGAACCGGACGATTTCGATGGCTGGCGCGATGCAGCGCGCGGCCTGATGGCCGATGACGTGCCCCCCGACGATGTCGTGTGGCAGGTCGGCAACGCCCCCGCCGACCTGTTCGGGACGGTGCCACCGGATCCTCCTGCAGCATCCGCGCCGCGGGCTGCCTCCGCGACCGTCTCGGTCCCGCGCGCGTTCCTCGATCTTGCCCGCAGCGTCATCCTCGGCAGCGATCCGGAGCGGTTCGCGTTGCTCTACACGCTGCTTCACCGCCTGCGCCGCGAACCCAAGCTGATCGAGGATCGGGCCGATCCGCTCGTGCGACGGCTTGACCGGATTGCGAAGGATGTCCGCCGCGACATCCACAAGATGCGCGCGTTCCTGCGCTTCCGCGAGGTCGAGGAAGAGGGCGCAACCCGGTTCGTCGCCTGGTTCGAACCCGATCACCACATCGTCCGCGCCAACGCCGCCTTCTTCGTCAACCGCTTCGCGAGCATGCGCTGGTCGATCCTGACCCCCGACGTCTCGATCCACTGGGACGGGACGATGCTCAGCGAAGGACCGGGCGCCAAGAAGACCGACGCACCCGAGGGCGATCCGACCGAAGAGGTCTGGAAGACCTATTACGCCAGCACCTTCAACCCGGCGCGCGTCAAGATCGGCGCGATGTTGAAGGAGATGCCCCGCAAATACTGGAAGAACATGCCCGAAACCGATCTCGTCCCCGGCATGATCGCCACCGCACAGGCACGCGAGAGCGGCATGATCGAGCGCGCCCGCGACGTCGTCGGCGGTAACAGCATGATCGCCTGGGAGGCGCTGCGCGACGAGGCCGCGGGCTGTACCCGCTGCCCGCTCTACAAGCCCGCGACCCAGACCGTGTTCGGCGAGGGACCGATCGACGCGCCGCTGATGTTCGTCGGCGAACAGCCAGGCGACCAGGAGGATCTTGCCGGGCGGCCGTTCGTCGGCCCCGCCGGTCAGATGTTCGATCGCGCGATGGCGGAGGCGGGACTCGACCGCAGCCGCGCCTATGTCACCAACGCGGTCAAGCATTTCAAGTTCGAGCAGCGCGGCAAGCGGCGCATCCACGCCAAGCCCGGCGCCGGCGAGATCGAGGCCTGCCGGTGGTGGATCGAGCAGGAGCAGATGCTCGTCGCGCCCAAGGTGACGATCGCGCTCGGCGCCACCGCGGCCCGCTCGCTGTTCGGCAAGGTGATGACGATCGGCAAGGAACGCGGCCGCGCGCTGCAGCTTCCCGGCGGCGGCGAGGCATGGATCACCGTCCATCCCAGCTACCTGCTGCGCCTGCCCGACAAGGTTCAGGCCGACGAGGAATATGCGCGATTCGTCGAGGATCTGCGAATGGCCGGCACGCGGCTGGCTTAGGCGAACCGATTGGCCCTTCCCTTCGCGCGCCGCATCGCGCAAATCCCCGCGCCATGTTCGAAAAGATTCTGGCCGTGCTGGCCACCTTCACGATCTGGGTGATCTCGTCCGGCGGCTATGTCGGCATCGCGATCCTCATGGCGATCGAAAGCGCGTGTATCCCGCTTCCATCCGAGATCATCATGCCGTTCGCCGGCTATCTGGTGTCGACCGGCCGGTTCGACCTGTATCTCGCCGCCACCGCGGGCGCGATCGGGTGCAACCTCGGCTCGATCGTCGCCTATGAGGTCGGCAAGCGCGGCGGTCGACCGATGGCCGAGCGCTGGGGTCGCTATGTCCTGATCGGGCCGGGCGAGCTCGATACGGCGGACCGGTTCTTTGCGCGCTGGGGCAGCATGGCGGTGCTGATCGGGCGTCTGCTCCCCGTCATCCGCTCGTTCATCGCCTTTCCGGCGGGTGTCGCGCGGATGAAGCTCGTGCCCTTCCACCTCTACACCTTCATCGGCTCCTGGCCGTGGTGCTTCGGGCTTGCCTGGGTCGGCATGAAGCTCGGCGACAAATGGGACAGCGACCCGCGTGTGAAGGCCGCCTTCCACAGCGCGGACCTGCTGATCGGCATCGTCCTGATCGCGCTGGTCGGCTTCTATATCTGGCACCGCGTCCGCGGGCTGAAGCGTCACCCGTAACCACGACGCCGGGCAAGCGCGCGCAGGTCTTCGTCACGCGTCGGTGCCAGCGCCTGCACACGCCGCTGGTACGCGGCGACGATCTCCGGCCCGGCCTGTGCGGGTGAGCCGCTGTCAAACGGTGGCTGGGGATCATATTCGAGCGCCAATTGCACCATGCGTGCATGCGCCTCGCCGCGGATAAGCGCGATCAGCGTCAGCGCAAAGTCGATGCCCGCCGTCACACCGCCGCCGGTGACTCGGTTCCGATCGACCACGGTGCGCGCGTCGACGGGGATCGCACCGAAGAGCGGCAACATGTCACGCTGAGCCCAGTGGCACCCCGGGCGGTACCCGTCGAGCAATCCCGCGGCACCCAGGATCAACGAGCCGGTGCAGACACTGGTGACCCATGTCGCGCCTGCCCCGACGGCCCCCACCCATGCCATCGCTTCGTCGTCGGCGATGACGTCGTTGGGTCCGAAGCCTCCCAGGACGCAAAGGATGTCCGCGTACGGCACCTCGGCAAAGATCGCGGTCGGAAGGATCGAAAACCCGGCGTCGGTTGGCACCGGATCGCGCGTCTTCCAGACAAGATCGACCTGCGCCTCGCCAAGCCGCGACAGGATCTGGGCAGGACCGGTGAGGTCGAGCTGGGTGACGTTGGGAAACAGCAGGAAGGCGATACGAAGAGGGTCGCGCATGGCACAGGCTCCGTCCAGAGGGGCTGCCCAGGCGCGCGGCGGAACCGTCCGCGCTTCCCCGTGGTGATCCACTCGGCGCCAGTCACGCGGACGAGCCGACGCTATGCGGTTGTCTTTGACGACGCAACAGCATCGACGGGTTCGCGCCCTGCACGCAAACCGGTCGCGGCAGCCTAGGGGAGGACGGGCACCTCAGCTGCACGCTCCTTGTTTTCCCGGCGCGCTTCGCGAACGCGCTGGCCGAAGCATCCGGTTGCGCCGCCAGGGCCGACGGTCGAGCAGCTGCCGATGCTGTTCGCACCGACACCGGTGCCGAGCGTGCCCTGCGCCTTGGCCGCCCAGCTCTCATTTTCGGGCGTCACGGCGAACTCGCGCAACTCCTTGGGGACGCGATATTGCTCCTGCGCGCTGCGACGCACGCAGATGACGATTTCCTCGCCCTGTGCATTGGTCGGGCAGCGCTCGTTGCCGAACAGCGTGAGCACGCCGTTGACCGGCGCGCTGCGCGACACCTCACCCGGCGCGGAGGCGGGCTTGGCTGCGGGGGCACCGGGCTTGGCCGGGATCGCCGCACCCGACGTCACCGTCTGCGCCGCCACCGGACCGGCGACCAGCAAGGCCGCCGCCATCATCATCCTCATACGCACCACTCCCATAATCCGTATCTGTTGGCCGACAGGATCGGCTATCGTCGGTGGCCCTAGGCTGAACGCCGCAAGGCCACGCGTTTCAGTCCCAACGGCCGGCGGCGCGGTCAGATCCGCTTTGCGGTCGCGATCGCGACCTTGCACCCCAGCCGGATCAACGCGCTCATCACCGGATAGCCGGGGGTTTCCTCCGCCCCGGCAGCGATCGCCGTCGCCTTGTGCTCCAGCTCCTCGGCCTGGAAATCGAGGATCGCCGCGCTCAGTTCGGGATCGCTGTCGCCCAGCGCGACGAGCTGCTCGGCATAATGCTTGTCGATCTCGGTCTCGACCGCCGCAGTGCAGGCCATCGCGGCACGCGGGCTGATCGCGGCAGTGACCGCGCCAAGCGCGAAACCCGCGACCTTCCAGATCGGCTGCAGCACGGTCGGCCGTACGCGCCGCTCGACGATCATCCGGTCGAAGAACGCGCGATGACGCTCCTCCTGCTGCGCCATGTGATGGATCAGGCGCGACGACGGATGCCGGTCGCCCAGCACCGCGAGCTGCCCCGCATAGATGCGGATCGCGCCATATTCGCCGGCCTGGTCGACGCGGACCATCGCCTCGCTCGGGTGCTTGCGATCGCCCGGCTTCCAGCCGGTGCCGCGCGGGACGGTCGGGATCGGGGTCGCGGTGGTCATCGTGTCTTCCTCATCAGCACGAAGATGGTGATCGCGCCGCCCAGGGAAAAGATCGCGTTGAACCCGGCGAGCGAAATCCCCGCCAGCGACCACTGCGCCGAATCACAGCGCACCATCGGCGCATTCATGATCGCGGCGAGCCGTTCGGCCGGCGTCGTGCCCGCCATCGACACCGTCGTGGTGCAGGCGGTGATGCCGTTCCACCAATGATATTCGACCCCGGCATGGAACAGCCCGATCGCGCCGCTGATCCCGATCAGCAACGCCGCGACGAGCACCAGCGAGGCGCGCAGCGAGCGCTGCGGCACCACGAACGTCGCCGCCGCGAGCAGCACCGCCGAATAATGCGGCCAGCGCTGCCAGTGGCACATCTCGCACGGATAGAGCCCGCCAAGATATTGCGACCCTAGCGCCCCCAGCAACAGCAGCAGCGGCAGCACGAGCGCGATCGACCGGGCGATCTCCTCGTTCTTGGTCATCCCCAGCCCGCGGCGTACGCTCACTTGACGGGTGCCTTGGTCGCGGCGGCGACCTGCGCGGCGCCGCCGAGCCGGGCGACCGTCTTCAGCGCATAATAAAGCTGGAAGTCCTCGACCCCCTGCTTCTTCAGCGCCTCGGGCGTCGCCGAGAAGCGCGGATCGTCCTTGGTATCTTCCTCGAGCACCGCATTGTCGGCCTTCACCTCGTTGATCAGGTGACGACGCAGGTCGGCCTCGCGGAACACCGGGCGCGCCTTGTGATCGGGATCGCTGATCTGGGGCACGCGGATATCGGGTTCGATTCCGCCCTCTTGGACGGACCGGCCCGACGGCGTAAAGTAGCGCGCGGTCGTCAGGCGCAACGCGGTCTCGGGCCCGAGCTGGAGCACGGTCTGGACCGATCCCTTGCCGAAGGTGCGTTCGCCCATGATCAGCGCGCGGTGATGATCCTGCAGCGCGCCGGCGACGATCTCGGAGGCCGATGCGGTCCCTGGATCGGTCAGCACGACGACCGGCAGGCCATGCGCGTCGTCGCCGGGCTTGGCGTAGTAGCGCTCGATATCCGTCTTCTCGCGGCCGCGCTGCGACACGATCTCACCGTGATCGAGGAACGCGTCGCTGACTGCGATCGCCTGGGTCAGCAGACCTCCGCCATTCTGCCGCAGGTCGACGACATAGCCGAGCGGACGGTGCCCCAGTGACTTGTCGATCGCCATTATCGCCGCGCGCGTGTCCGCGCCGGTATTCTCGCTGAAGGTGTTGATGTTGATATAACCGACATCGCCGCGCACCTCCCATTTCACCGGCTTCTGAACGATGATCTCGCGCAGCATCGACACGTCGAGCGGCTTGCCGCGACCCGGCCGGACGAGCCCCAGCGTGATCTTGCTGCCGGGCTTGCCGCGCATCTGTGCGACCGCCTCGTCGAGCGAATCGCCGTAGATCAGCTTGCCGTTGATATGCGTGATGTAATCGCCCGACTTGACGCCCGCGCGCGCGGCGGGCGAGTCTTCCTGCGGCGTCACGACCTTGATCGCGCCGTCCTCCATCTGCACCGTCAGGCCGAGGCCGCCATAATTGCCTTCGGTCATGATCCGCAGATTCTCGTAATCCAGCGCATCGACATAGCTCGAATGCGGGTCGAGGCTTGCGAGCATCCCCTGGATCGCGCCCTTGATCAGCGTCTTGTCATCGACCTTGTCGACATATTCCGCCTTCACGCGGTTGAAGACGTCGAGAAACTGGTCGAACTCGCGATACGTGTCGGTATCGACCGCCGCCATCGCCGAGGTGGCCAGCGGCACGAGGGTTAGCGCGCCGAGGATGGCGGTAGCGGTAAGGATCGGACGTGGCATCTAAGGTCCTGAAACCGGGGGAAGGCACAGCGTAGCGGTATAGTGCGCGCGGAGCAAAGCCGCGACGGTCTTCGCGGTCTGGCGAATGGACGCCGGACCGGTTCGTCGTTGATTAGCCGATCAATGCAGCCGCGTCGACGGGTCGCCCGCGCCGCCGAAGCTCGACCGTGATCAGCGGATCCTCGCCCCCCGGCGCGGTGCCGATCCGCGATCCGGCGACGACGCGAACGCCCGGTTTCACCCCGCTGTCGGCAAGCCCGGTCAACAGCGTCGTCCAGCCATCGCCATGATCAAGGATCACGATCCGGCCATAACCGCGAAACGCCCGCGCATAACGGACGATGCCCGCCGCCGGCGCGACCACGCGCGCGTCCGGCGCAACCGCGAAGGTCAGGCCGCGCGATCGCACGCCCACATCGGACACCGCGTCGAAGCCGGTGACGAGCCGACCGCGTACGGGCAGGCGATAGGCACCGCGGACGCGGGCGGCGGGGATGCTGCCGGGGGCAAGCGGGCGCGGCACCGGCCCCGCCAGCGCCGCCAGGTCGAGCGCGGTCGCCTCCGCACTGCCCGACTCGGCGAGGCTGTCGACCAGGTCGCGCGCGCGCTCGCCCAGCGCGATCGCGCGATCGGATTCGCCGATCGCGCCGCGCCCCAGTGCCTGGCTGCGACGGCGATGCGTCGCTTCGAGTTTGGCGAGCGCGACGCGTTGTGCCTCGAGCCGGATCCGTCCGTCACGCAGCGCGCGTGCCGCCTGCGCTGCGCCCGTCTGCAGGCGCCGGGTCCGCCGGAGCGCGGTGCGCACCGCGTCGGCCCGCAGCCGGACCGCAGGTAGGGCGGTGCCCAGAACCGCACGGACATGGACGAGATCGTCGACTGATCCGGGCTGTGCGACCGCGACGATCGTTGGCCGCCGCGCGAGCGATTGCAGCGCCGCCAGCAACCGCGCGATCGGCGACTGGACGACCCCCAGGGCCGCGCGCTGTTCGGTGAGCAGCTGTTCGAGGATGGCGAGGCGGATCCGCGCGGCGGCGATGTCGGCGCGGGTCGCGTCGATCCTTGCGGCCATCGCGCGCGCTTCGGCCCTGGCGCGCTCGGCAGCGTCGCGCTCCTGCGACGCGGCGGCGGCCAGACGTTCGGCGCGTATCGCCGCGATCCGCGCGCCGCGTCTCGCCTCGATCAGTCGCTGCTGCGGTGTCGCCGCCGCACTCGCGCGCGGGGTGGCGGCAAGACCAAGGGCGACTGCCGCGAACAGCAACAGCACTGCCGATGACAGGCGCGATGACGCGGTGATCCGCATCGTCAGCCTTCGCGGTGATACGGGTGGTTGGCCAGGATGCTCGTCGCGCGGAAGAGCTGTTCGGCGAGCATCGCCCGCGCAAGCAGATGCGGCCAGGTCGCGCGGCCGAAGGAGACCAGCAGGTCGGCCTCGTCGCGCGCGGCGTCGTCGAAGCCGTCGGCCGCACCGATCATGAACCGGGCCTCGCGCACGCCGTCGTCACGCCACCGCTCGAGCACGCGCGCGAACGCCATGGACGACAGCACGTCGCCCTTTTCATCGAGCAGGATCCGCCGGGTCTGGTCGCCGACCGGGGGAATCCGCCCGCCCGTGTCGGGAAGCTCGGACACCTTGGTCGGCCATGCGATCCGCTTCAGATAGCGATCGACGAGTTCGGCTTCGGGCGATCGCCCGATCCGGCCGCGGGCGACGATATGCAGCAGCATCGCCCGCGCACCCGGATCAGTCTTGGTCGGACAGGTCGGCGAACGGAGCAGTCGGCGGCGTCGGCGCATCGCCGAACGCCCACATCCGCTCGAGATTGTAGAAGCTGCGGACTTCGGGGCGGAACAGGTGGACGATGATGTCGGTGGCGTCGATCAGGACCCAGTCCGCGGTCGGCAGCCCCTCGATCTTCACCGGACGCTTGAACTCGGCCTTGATACGCTCGGCCAGCTTCTGTGCCATCGAGGCGACCTGGCGGGTCGAACGGCCGCTGGCGATCACCATGTAATCGGCGATGCTCGTCTTGCCCGCGAGCGGGATCGAGATGGTCTCGACCGCCTGGTCGTCGTCGAGCGACGCGAGGATCAGGCGATGCAGCGCCTCAACCTCTTCGGGGTCGGTCGCGCGAGGGGCAGTAGGGGAAGTGGCCAAGTCAGCTCCTGGGTCAGGTTACCGGCCCGGCAACATGCTGGAACCAGTCGGGATTTTCGGCGCGCAGGCCGGTTGCGGAGGTCGGGTCGGGTCGGAAGCGCAACAGCACAAGGGCCGGCAATCTCCACGTCGTCCAGCTCTTCGCATGGTCTGTGCGCCGTTGGAAGCGCCGCAGCCAACCCATCGCGGGGGCCGCGAGGGCGCGCCCGTCATATCCCGGCCGAGCGATTACCGCAATCGGAACCTCGCGGGCGATCGCGCGCCAGTTCTTCCACCGGTGGAAGTCGGCGAGATTGTCCGCACCCATCAGCCAGATGAAGCGGATCTTCGGATGGCGTCGCCTGAGCTTGCGGATCGTGTCGAGCGTATAGCGGGTGTGCAGCCGGGTCTCGATATCGGTGGCGCGGATCGGGGCGCGCCGCGCCATCCGCCGGGCAGAGGCGAGCCGCGCGGACAGCGGCGCCATGTCGCGCGCCGCCTCTTTCAGCGGATTACCCGGCGAGACGAGCCACCACGCCTCGTCGAGCGCGAGCGCCTCGATCGCCGAAAGCGTGATCGCGCGGTGCCCCCGGTGTGCCGGGTTGAACGATCCGCCGAGAATACCGACGCGGGTCATGGCGTCACGCGCGACGCCGATCGGCCCGACACCTCAACCCCGCACCTGCCCCGTGCCGCGTCCGATCCACTTGTAGGTCGTCAGCCCCTCCAGTGCGACCGGGCCGCGCGCGTGGAGCCGCCCCGTGGCGATGCCGATCTCCGCACCCAGCCCGAATTCGCCGCCATCGGCAAACTGGGTCGACGCGTTCCACAGCACGATCGCGCTGTCGACCTGCGCGAGAAACCGCTCGGCGACGTCCGCATCGGCCGCGACGATCGCATCGGTATGGTGCGACCCGTGCCGCGCGATATGCGCGACCGCACCGTCCAGCCCGTCGACGATCGCGACCGAGGCGATCGCGTCGAGATATTCGGTATCCCAGTCCGCCGCGTCCGCCGCCGCGATTTCGGGCACGAGCGCGATCGCAGCCGCATCGCCCCGCACGACACAACCTGTATCAGCCAGATGGCGGATCAGCGACACCGCGCCATCATAGCTGCGGTCGATCAGCAGCGTCTCCATCGCGCCGCAAATGCCGGTCCGGCGCATCTTCGCATCGACCACCACCGCCGCCGCCATCGCGGGGTCGGCGGATGCATCGACATAGACATGATTGATCCCGTCGAGATGCGCGAGCACCGGCACGCGCGCCTCGGCCTGGACACGCGCGACCAGGCTCTTGCCGCCGCGCGGGATGATCAGGTCGATCGCGCCGTCCGCCGTGAGCATCGCCCCCACCGCTGCGCGGTCGGTGGTCGGGACCAGCTGCACCGCGTCCGCGGGGACCCCACCCGCGGCGAGGCCTTCGATCAGGGCGGCGTGAATCGCACGATTGCTCGCCACGGCTTCCGATCCGCCGCGCAGGATCGCGGCATTGCCTGCCATCACGCACAACGCGGCGGCGTCTGCGGTCACGTTGGGCCGGCTTTCATAGATGATCCCGATCACGCCGATCGGTACGCGGACCCGGCTGAGGACGAGGCCATTGGGACGTGCGCGCGAATCCATGATCTGGCCGACCGGATTGGCCAGCGCAGCAACCGCGGCGACGCCGTCAGCCATCGCCGCGATCCGCCCGGGATCGAGCCGCAACCGATCGAGCAGCGCCCCCGACAGCCCCGCGGCGGTCGCGCGCGCCATATCCTCGCGGTTCGCCGCCTCGATCGTCGCCGCTGCGTCGCGCAGCGCCGCCGCCGCAGACACCAGGCCTGCGGCCTTGCGCGGAGTCGGCAGCGCCGCGAGAACGCTTGCGGCGCGGCGCGCGCGCGCGCCCATGTCGGCGATCAGGGTTGCGGGGTGCGTCTCGGCGCCGGGAAGGTCGGTCATGCCATCCGACTATCACGCCAAACCGACTCGCGCCAACGCCCGGGCTGCGTTACGCTTGCGTTATGAACGGAGACATGGGGGCAGCGGCGGACATCGCCACGGGGGCATTGGTCGGACGCGCGTTCGAACCATGTGCTGGCGAATCGACCGCAATCGGCAGGACGCATGCAACGGGCGCGCTCTGTCTCAATTGCGGCACCGCGCTGATCGGCGCGCACTGCCATGCCTGTGGCCAGGCCGCGCATGTCCACCGGTCGCTCGGCGCGATCGGGCATGAGATTGCGCACGGCGTGTTCCATTTCGAGGGCAAGATCTGGCGCACGCTGCCGCTGCTCGTCCTGCATCCCGGCACGCTCACCCGGCGCTACGTCAATGGCGAGCGCGCGCGGTTCGTCTCGCCGCTCGCGCTGTTCCTGTTCACCGTCTTCCTGATGTTCGCGACGATCGGTGTGGTCGGTGGCGAGATAACCGAGCAGATCGCCGCCCCCACGACGCGCGACCGCGCCGAACTCGCACGCGGGCTGGACGAGGCCCGTGGTGACCTAGCCCGCATCGAGCGGGACCGCGCGATCGCAGTGCGCGCGGGTCAGTCGACCACCGATCTCGATACGCAGGCACTCGTCCTGCGCGGCAGCATCCGCGCGCTGACGAGCGCAAGCGGCACGACCAGACGCGACACGGACAACTTTACCTTCACCGACGTGAAGAAGACCGGCTGGCCACTGCTCGACCACGGCATCGCCAAGGCGAACGCCAATCCCGGCCTGATGATCTACAAGCTCCAGTCGAGCGCGTATAAATATAGCTGGGGGCTGATCCCGCTTTCGGTGCCGTTCATGGCGCTGCTGTTCCTGTGGCGCCGCAAGCACCATCTCTACGACCACGCGATCTTCGTTACCTATTCGCTGGCGTTCATGATGCTGCTGGTGATCGCGCTGATGCTTGGCGGGCTGGCGGGGCTGGCGAGCGGGTGGATCGTGATGGCGGCGTTGCTCGTCCCGCCGGTCCACATGTTCGCGCAGCTCCGCGGCGCCTATGCGCTCGGCAAGGTTTCGGCGGGATGGCGCACCGTCGCGCTGCTCACCTTCGCGTTCACCGTGCTGATCGCGTTCGTCGTGCTGATCCTGCTGCACGGCCTGACGGAGTAGACCTGGACGCCAGCGGTTGCTCGGCTTCGCCTCGACGAGCCCCTCCCCGCGTCCGGCTCACCCGCTCACCGACACGGGTATAAGTTTGCCAGCACGCGCGCATAGCCGTCCTTCAACGGCCGCTTCTGATAACTCGCCGGCAAATCCGACAAGCCGTCGAGCATGTCCATGATTCCCACCGACTCCCCCTCGGGGACGCAGGCGATCGGCGGCTTGCCGGCCGCGGCGCGTGCCGCACGCTCGGCCTTCAGCTGCGTCGTCGCGGCCTTCGCCTCGGCCTTCAGTGCCGGGAAGTCGGGCGACATCAGTGCCATCGGCCCCTGGTCGCGGAGGGCATTGGCGCGCGCGAGAAACGTCCCCACGGTCATCGCCGCGGACGCAGGCATCGCCATCCCGCCAACCAGCATCGCGGCAATCACGGCCTTGGGAAGCACATACGACATGGGCGGCCTTTCCGAAGAAAAGACCGCCCATGGAGGCATTTAGCTGACTAGCCGCTGAACCGGATCAGGCGCCTAGCGGGGTCGGCGTTCCGAACGGCCCATTAGGCCTCCGAGTCTTGGGGATCGACGTCCCCGCCTTTGGTACGAGGCTCGCCTTCGCACCCGGATCCGGCCGGTCGAGATCTTCGCCCGCGATCAGCTGCTTGATCTCATCACCCGTCAGCGTCTCATATTCGAGAAGCGCGCCCGCAACCGTGTGGAGCTGGTCGACATGATCGCTCAGCACCTGCTTGGCACGATCGAGACCGCCTTCGACGATCCGCTTGATCTCGTCGTCGATCAGCTGCGCCGTCTGGTTCGACATGCGCGAAGGACGGCTCGACGAATAGCCGAGGAACGATTCGCCCTCGGGCTCGCCATATTCGAGCGGGCCGACCTTGTCCGACATGCCCCAGCGCGTGACCATGTCGCGTGCCAGACCCGTGGCGTACTGGATGTCGCCGCTCGCGCCCGACGAGACCTTGTCGTAGCCGAAGATGACCTCCTCGGCGACGCGACCACCCATCGACACCGCGAGGTTCGCGTACATCTTGTCGCGGTGATAGCTGTAGCTGTCACGCTCGGGCAGACGCATGACCATGCCCAGCGCACGACCGCGCGGAATGATCGTCGCCTTGTGGATCGGATCCGACGCGGCCTCGTGCATCGCGACGACGGCATGGCCGGCCTCGTGATACGCGGTCATCCGCTTCTCGTCGTCGGTCATGACCATCGAGCGACGCTCTGCGCCCATCATGACCTTGTCCTTGGCCTCCTCGAACTCAGCCATCGCCACCAGACGCTTGCCCTTGCGCGCTGCATGCAGCGCCGCCTCGTTGACGAGGTTAGCAAGATCAGCACCTGAGAAGCCCGGCGTACCGCGCGCAATGACGCGGGCATCGACATCGGGTGCGAGCGGCACCTTCTTCATGTGCACTTCGAGGATCTTGATCCGGCCCTCGATATCCGGGCGCGGCACAACGACCTGACGATCGAAGCGGCCCGGACGCAGCAACGCAGGATCAAGCACATCGGGACGATTGGTCGCGGCGATGATGATGATGCCTTCGTTGGCCTCGAAGCCGTCCATCTCGACCAACAACTGGTTCAGCGTCTGCTCGCGCTCGTCATTGCCATTGCCGAGACCGGCGCCACGATGACGACCGACCGCATCGATTTCGTCGATGAAGACGATGCACGGTGCGGACTTCTTGGCCTGCTCGAACATGTCGCGGACGCGGCTCGCGCCGACGCCGACGAACATCTCGACGAAATCGGAGCCCGAGATCGTGAAGAACGGCACACCCGCCTCGCCGGCGATCGCGCGGGCGAGCAGCGTCTTGCCGGTACCGGGCGAGCCGACCAGCAGCGCGCCCTTGGGGATCTTGCCGCCGAGACGGGCGAACTTGGTCGGGTCCTTCAGGAACTCGACGATCTCCTCAAGCTCCTCACGCGCCTCGTCGATGCCCGCGACGTCGGCAAAGGTGACCTTGCCTTCCTTCTGCGTCAGCATCTTCGCGCGGCTCTTGCCGAAGCCCATCGCGCCAGAGCCGGAATTCTTCTGCATCTGCTTCAGGACGAAGAACGCGATGCCGAGAAACAGCAAAAACGGCAGCGACTGATAGAGGAGCAGCGCCAGCATCGACGGCCCTTCCTCAGGCTTTGCGCTGATCGCCACGCCCTTTTCGCGCAGCTTGGGAACCAGCGTCGCGTCCTGGATCGGATAGGCTTTGAACTTCTCGCCGCTCGACAACGTACCCGAGATGATGTCGCGCGAGATGTTCACGTCCTTGACGGTGCCCTCGTCGACCTTGTCGAGGAACGCCGAATAGGCGATCGTGTTGCCGCTCGAGGTCGCGGTGCGGCCGTCGAACATGGTCACGAACAGCGCCAGCGCGACGAGAATGCCGACCCATATGAGCAGGCTCTTCATCCACGGGCTGCCATTTTCGGGGCCCTGTGGCTTGTTGCCGCGGTTGTCCCCTCGATTGTCATTGTCGTTCATGGGTGCCGGATACCTTTCGAACCTACAAGATAAGCGCGCGCAGGTTAATGGCAATGGAACAAGCCGCGACTTGGCAGCATCAATGTGTCCGCGCGGGACGAATCTACACCGAGCGACGCGGCGGCGCGGGACGGAAGCGCCAGACACCCGCGCGGGGCGATGCGATCACCCCCGCCTGAGTCGCGCGCTTGCCCGCGATCAGCGCATCGAGCAGCCGCTCGATATTGACCGCCGCGCTCCAGTCGCCCTCGATCGTGGCGGCCGCGTCCTGCCCGGCACCGTCGCGCGCGGCGTCCGTGACGGCATCGCGCACCACGCCGATCGCGCGCCGGACCATGCGACGCAACAACTCGCGCGGCACGTCGCCGACGGTCAGCCGGACCTCGCCCGCCGCGACCTTCGCGCGGTCGGCCCAGAGCCATTCGACCGCCGCACGGACATCGGCATCCGCCTCCGCCAGTGCCGCGGCCGCGCGCGCCAGATTGGGGGTGCCGAGCCATTCGTTCGCGCCGAGCAGCCGACGAAACCGCGTGCGGTCATGCCGATCGTCGTGGTTGGACGGGTCGTCGAAAAACGGCACCTCGGCCCGTCGGACGATCGCGCGAAGCTCCGCCCGACGCCAGTCGAGCAGCGGCCGGATGACGGGGATGCCCGCAACCTCGGTCCGGGCGCGCACGCCCGCCAGCCCCGCCAGCCCCGACCCGCGCGCGGCGCGCATCAGGAACGTCTCGGCCTGATCATCGGCATGATGCGCGGTCAGCACGCATCCTGCACCGATCGCGCGCGCATGATCCGCGAGCAGCGCATAGCGGACAGTGCGCGCCTGCGCCTGGATGCTGGCCCCGGTGATCGGCTCGGTCGGCGCCAGCGTCGCGTGGCGGATTCCGAACGTCGCGCAATGTGCCGCCACCATCGCCGATTCGCCCGCGGCTTCGGGGCGCAGACGATGATCGACGCTGGCCACGGTGAAACCGGTCACGAGCGATTCCTGCGCGAGCGTCAGCATCGCCATGCTGTCGGGTCCGCCCGACACCGCGAGCACGGGCGATGTCAGCCCCGCGCCAAGCCTTGCGACCTCCGCTGCAAAACGCTGGGCCTCCTCGGTGAGGACAGGATCGCTCATCCTGCCGGCCACCACACGCCGCGATGCACGCTTACTTGCATTTGGCGGCGGCGCGTCCGGCAGCGACCTTGGCGGTCATGTCGCGTGAGAGCTTGGCGCCATAAACGTCGTTGAGCTCGTCATACACCTTGCACGCATCCGCGGACTTGTTCAGCTTCGTCAGCGACTGGCCGAGATAATAGAGGCTTTCGGACGCCCGCTCACCATCGGGCATCTTCTTGTAATTGTCGTAGAACGCCATCGACGCGAGGCTCGGCTTGCCCTGGTCGAGATAGGCGCGGCCAAGCAGATTCTGCGCATAGCTCGCACGCCGGTCCTTCGGATAGGTCGCAACCACCTTCTTCAGCTGCGTCTGCGCCTCGGCATAGCTCTTGGCCGCCCACAGCCGATAGCCGTAGAGATACTCGTCCTCGGCCGGATTGCCGGTCGACGGCTTCTCGACCGCGTTTGCTGGCCGCGCGGCGGCGGTGGCCCCCGATGGCCGCGCCGGCGGCCCGGCGTCCTCGTCCGGACCACCCGTGCCCTCGACGGCCGTTCCGGCTGCACCGGGCGCACTGTTCGTCCGGGCCGTCTCGATCAGCTTCATCCGGTCGTCGGTCGCGCGCCGATACGCGTCGAACTGCTCCTGCAGCTGGCGGATCTTGTACTCGGTCTGCTCGACCTGCCCGGTCATCGACGCAATCTGCTGTTCGAGCGAGGTCACGCGCTGCGCCAGATCGGCGACCGCGCTGGTGGCGGGCGTGCCAGGACCGGGGCCTGCGGTCGTCTGCGGGCCCGTCACTTCGGGCTGCAGCAACTGCCCTGCCCCGCCCGGAAACACCTTGCGCTGGACCGCGCGCATCTCGCTCTCGAGCTTGCCGACACGACCTTCGACGTTCGACTGCGCGGATGCCGCGACGGGCAGCGATGCACCGGCAAGCAGAATGCCGACGATGATGGACTTATGCATGGGCTATACCCCCCGGGGCACTGGATAAGACGAGCGATATAGCTGCAACATCATTCCTGTCGCCAGCCTTAAGGCGTTCCCGATGCATTGCCCGGTGCCCCCTCGGCAGCGGCATCGCCACCGCTCGCGGCAGGCGCGCCGTTGAGCCGTGCGGCGATCGCCGGGGCGCCGACGCGGACGTCCTTGATCGCGCGTTCGCCGGTTCCCAGCGGCGGCACGTTCGAGCCGTTGAGCGTAACCGTCAGCTTGTCCGGGCGACCGACGTTGATCATCGGATCCTTCGCGTCACGCGGCACGTCGAACCGATCGCCGGCCTTCATCGTCCCCAGATACAGCGTCTTGTTGTCGGCATCATAGACGCGCATCCACACTTCGTCGGTCGCGGCCAGCGTGACCTGCCCGGTCTCCAGCGCCGGCGCCGCGGGCGCCGCTGCGGGGGAGGCCGGCGTCGGGCTGGGCACTTCGGCAACCGTCGCCACCGATCCCGCCGCAGACCCGGACGTGGTCGCGCCGCCACGGAACAGGTCGGTGCCGTACCAGATGCCGACCAGGATCAGCACGGCCAGCGCGATGCCGAGCGCGATCACCGCCACGCCGCGCGACGGTACCCGCGACGGATCGGACATTTCATAGGGTTCGTATTCGGGCGTGCGGCGCACGATCTTGCCAAGCTCGGCGCGCACGAGATTGGCCACCCGCACCTCGTCCGCGCCGACTGCGCGGGCATAGGCCTTGGCGAACCCGACCGCATAGGTCGACGACGGCAAAGTCGCGTAATCAGACGCCTCGATCGCCTCGAGATGCCGCAGCGGCACGCGCGTCCGGCCCCCGACATCGGCGATCGTCAGCCCCTGTGCCTCGCGCGTTGCGCGCAGGATATCGCCGGCCCGTTCGGGCGAGGCGGGCGGAGGGATCTGCCCGGTTGCGACGTCGTCCATTCTTGTCTCCGATTATGGGCTGTAGCGCGCGCCCATCAAGGCGGGTCATGTTCCAGAGCCAATAACCCATGTCAACGCGAAGGCCCTAGCGAAACCCGCGCGTCAGGCCAGCTCGACGCCGTTTTCCGTCGCCCAGTCGGTCAGCACGGCACGCATGTCGCGCGGTGGATCGGCGAGCAGGGCCGTCATCTTCGCGGTAATCGCCGCCAGATCGAGCGAGCGCGCCATCGCCTTGATCGGCCCGACCGCGGCCGGGGTGATCGACAGCCGGTCGATCCCGATCCCCGCCAGCGCCATCGCCTCGAGCGGCCGCCCGCCCATCTCGCCACATACGCCGAGATCGACACCGGCGGCACGCGCGGGCTCGACGAGCCGGGCGAGGAACCGCAGGATCGACGGGCTCAGCCAGTCATAGCGCTCGGCGAGCTTGGGATTGGCGCGGTCGGCGGCAAACAGGAACTGTGTCAGGTCGTTGGTGCCGACCGAGAGGAACTGGATCTTGGGCAGCAGGATGTCGAGCATCTCGGCAAGTGCTGGCACCTCGAGCATCGCGCCGTAGCGGATCGTCGTCGGCAGCTTGCGCCCGCGTCCCGCGAGCCAGCTTCGCTGCGCCTCGAACAGCGCCTTGGCCTCGTCGAACTCCCAAGGCTCGCTGACCATCGGGAACATCACGTTGAGCGTGCGCCCCGCCGCCGCTTCCAGCAGCGCGCGTGCCTGCACCTTCATCAGCCCGTCGCGTTCGAGCCCCAGCCGCAGCGCGCGCCAGCCCATCGCCGGATTTTCCTCATCCGCGGCGGCCTTGTTGAGATAGGGCAGCGCCTTGTCGCCGCCGATATCGACGGTGCGGAAGATCACCGGCCGATCGCCCGCCACCTCCAGCACCTCGCGGTACAGCCGCTGCTGGCGCTCGCGCTGCGGCAGCGTCGCGGATACCAAAAACTGGAATTCGGTCCTGAACAGGCCGATCCCGTCCGCGCCGGTGATGTCGAGCGCGGCCGCATCGTCGCGCAACCCGGCATTGACCATCAGCGTCAGCCGGTGGCCATCCTTCGTGATCGGCGGCACGTCGCGCAGCGCCGCGAACGCCGCCCTGCGCTTCTGCCGCAGCGCAAGCCGCGCCTCGAACGCCTCCTCCATCGCGGCGGAGGGCCGCGCGAAGACATTGGCGTCGGCGCTGTCGAGCAGCAGCAGGTCGCCCTCGGCGATCAGCCGCCGGACGTCGCGGACACGGCCGAGCACCGGCACGCCCATCGCCCGCGCGACGATCGTCACGTGCGCGGTGAGCGATCCCTCCTCGAGGATCACGCCCTTCAACCGCCGCTTGTCATATTCGAGCAATTCGGCCGGCCCCAGATTGCGCGCGATCAGGATCGTGTCCTGCCTGAGCCCCATCTGCGCGGCGGTACCCATCTGGCCCGACACGATCCGCAGGAGGCGGTTCGCCAGATCCTCCAGATCGTGCATCCGGTCGGCGAGCAGGGGATCGTCGATCTGCCGCATCCGCTGGCGGGTGCGCTGCTGGACGCGCTCGATCGCCGCTTCCGCGGTCAGGCCGGAATCGATCGCCTCGTTGATCCGCCGCGCCCAGCCCTCGTCATAGGCGAACATCTTGTAGGTCTCGAGGACCTCCTCATGCTCGCCGCCGACGCCGAACTCGGCCTCGCGCGTCATCCGCTCGATGCCTTCGCGCATCTTGTCGAACGCGGCATAGACACGGTGCCGCTCGGCATCGGTGTCCTCGGCGACGGTATGCTCGATATGAATGCGTGGCTGGTGGAACACGGCAAAGCCCGCACCCATCCCGTCGACCAGCTTCTGCCCCGGGATCCGCATCGCCGCGGTCGATTGCGGGCGATCCGACCCGCCGCCCGCGGTGTCGATCAGCCCGGCATTGGCGATCAGCTCGCTCAGCACCATCGCGACGGTCTGCAGCGCCTCGATCTCGACGTCCTGATATTTACGCGTTTCGGCATGCTGCACCGCAAGAACGCCGACCGCGCGTTCGCGCCGGATGATCGGCACGCCGGCAAAGCTGTGATAGCGCTCCTCGCCGGTCTCGGGCTTGTAGGCGAAATCGGGATGGCTCGCCGCCTCGTCGAGATTGAGCACCTCGACCTGCTGCGCGATCGTGCCGACCAGCCCCTCGCCCAGCGCCAGCTTGGTGACGTGCACCGCCTCCTGCGCAAGGCCGCGCGTCGCGAACAGCTCGAGCACGCCTTCGCGCAGGAGGTAGATCGAACAGACCTCGCTATCGATCGCCGCGGCGATGATGCCGACGACCGAATTGAGCTTGGCTTGCGCGGTCGTGCGCGCGGCCATCACGTCGTGAAGGCTGGTGAGGATCTCGCGGGCGGAGGCGGCGGCCGAAACGGGCATGGGGAGGAGCTACCAGATCAAGCGCTTGGGTGCCACGCAACAAAAGCATTCTTCTGCGCAAGCCCGGTCGATCGTCATTGCTGCATGCCCCGCCTCAAACGTCGAACAGCCCGTCCTGGCTTCCGACCGGCGGGTTGAGTCCGAGATGCTTCCAGCCGCCCGCGTTCATGCACCGCCCGCGCGCGGTCCGCGCGACGAGGCCGAGCTGAATCAGATAGGGCTCGATCACCTCTTCGATGGTGTCGCGCGGTTCGCTGAGGCCCGCTGCCAGCGTCTCGACCCCGACCGGACCGCCGCGATAGATGTCGGCGATCATCATCAGATAGCGCCGGTCCATCGCGTCGAGCCCCAGCGCATCGACCTCGAGCCGGTTGAGCGCGGCGTCGGCGGTGCGCGCATCGACGATCTCCGCGCCCGCGACATCGGCGAAATCGCGAACCCGGCGGAGCAGCCGCCCGGCGATGCGCGGCGTGCCGCGTGCGCGCCGCGCCACCTCCATCGCCCCGTCCTTCGAAATCGCGAGCCCGAGCAGCCCGGCCGCGCGCGTCACCACCCGCTCGAGCTCGTCGACGGTGTAGAATTGCAGCCGCACCGGGATGCCAAAGCGATCGCGCAGCGGCGTCGTCAGCAGCCCCTGCCGCGTCGTCGCGCCGACCAAAGTAAAGCGCGGCAGGTCGATCCGCACGCTGCGTGCCGAGGGTCCCTCACCGATCATCAGATCGAGCGCGCGGTCCTCCATCGCCGGATACAGCACCTCCTCGACCGCGGGCTGCAACCGGTGGATCTCGTCGATGAACAGCACGTCGCCATCCTCGAGATTGGTCAGCAGCGCGGCGAGGTCGCCCGACTTGGCGATCACCGGCCCCGAGGTGGCGCGGAACCCCACCCCCATCTCGCGCGCAACGATCTGCGCGAGCGTGGTCTTGCCGAGCCCCGGCGGCCCGAAGAACAGCACATGGTCGAGCGCATCGCCGCGTGCCTTGGCCGCCTGGATGAAGATCCGCAGATTCTCGCGCGCGGCCTTCTGCCCGACGAATTCGTCGAGATTCTTGGGGCGCAGCGCCGCATCCACGTCCTCGGGGCGGCGGGCTGGCGTGAGCAGGCGTTCGGCATCGGTCATCAAGCCCGTTCCCTACCCGTTCACGCCCGCCCCTGTCACCCCGTCGCGCGCGTCCCGCCCGACCGGCCTACCAGATTCATGGGATCAGCCGGTCCGCGCGCAGCTGTGCGAACAGGTCGAAGAACGCGTCGTCGGTCGGCTGGTAGCGCGTAAAGCCCATCCGCCGGCTCTTGCCCATGTCGGTGACGACCTCGATCGGCCGACCAAGATCGGCATCGGTGTGCCACGGCGAGGCGAGGCGCGTGAGATCGGCCTCGACCAGCCCCTCGCGCTCGGCGATCCGCTGCCACACCACCGCGTCATCCGCCATCTGCTCCTCGAGCGGCACGACCGTGCCGTCGAACGGCGCCGCCTCGATCCCGAACCAGTCGGCGATCCGCGACCACATCCAGCTCCAGCGGAATACGTCGCCATTGACGATGTTGAAGTCCTGGTTCGCCGCCTCGGGCGTCGTCGTCGCCCAGACGAGCTGCGCCGCGAGCTGGCGCGCGTCGGTCATGTCGGTCAGCCCGTTCCACTGCGCCGCCGATCCCGGAAAGCGGAACGGCCGCCCGGTCTCGCGGCAGAGCGTCGCATAGGCCGCCAGCGTCGTCCCCATGTTCATCGCATTGCCGACCGCCTTGCCGATCACCGTATGCGGACGGTGCACGCTCCAGCTGAAGCCGTCGCGCTCGGCCGCCGCGAACACCTCGTCCTCCTGCGCATAATAGAAATTCTCGACCTCGAGCCGGCCCTGCTCCTCGCGGAACGGCGTCTGCGGCAGCACGCCCTTCCCATACGCCTCGAACGGCCCGAGATAATGCTTCAGGCCCGTCACCAGCGCGACATGCCGCACCGACTTTGCCGGGCGCAAACCATCAAGCAGATTGCGGACCATCGCGCCGTTGACGCGGATATTTTCCGCCTCGGTCGCCTGGCGCGACCAGGTCGAGACGAACACCGCGTCGGGCGCCAGATCCTTTAGCGCGGCGGCGGTGCCTGCCGCGTCGGTCAGGTCGGCGGCGACCGGGTGCACGCCGGGCTGGTCGGACGGACGCCGCGCGAGGCCATGGACCGTCCATCCCTGTTCGATCAGCAGCGCCGCCGTCGCGCTGCCGACAATACCGCTCGTGCCAACCACCAATGCCGTCCGGGCCATCGTCATTCTCCGTTTCGCTTGAACGCAGTAGCTAGGCATCGCCCGCGACGCGTTCTAGACGGCACCATTCGGGGCCCCGGGCACCTTTCGGGACCCAGCGACGTTCAGGGACCCAGCATGACAACCACGCCCCCCGATCACGATCCCGCCCCTGTTGCCGACGACTGGCGCGAGGATTGCGCACCGCGCCGGGTGCTCGACCTGTTCGCGACCAAATGGACGAGTATGGTCCTCCACACGCTCGACGCGCGGCACGAGGGCGGCGCGCGTACCGGCGTCCTCCACCGCAGCCTGCCCGGCATCTCGAAGAAGATGCTGACGCAGACGCTGCGCGACATGGAGGGCAGCGGGCTGATCCTGCGCGACGTGCTCGAGACGATGCCCCCCGCGGTCGAATATCGCCTGACGCCGCTCGGCAGGCGGTTCGTCGAGCCCGTCAACCTGCTCTACGACTGGGGCCGCACCAATGCCGACGCGCTCGACGCGTTCGGCCCCGGCCCCGCGCCCCGCCGGTCCGCGAAACGGCCGAAGACCGACTGAGGCTAGGGCTTCGACGCCTTGCGCAGCGCCAGCCGGACGAGAGCGTCGAGCGTCGCGCCAGGCCCCAGTTCCTCGTCCGCCGCCGCGACCGCGACGCTCGCCTCGGCAGGCCGGAACCCCAGGTTGAGCATCGCCGACACCGCATCCGCCGACGCGCCCGGCGCCGCATTGACCACCGCGGGCCCGAGCCCGAGCGCGATCCCGCCGACCTTGTCCTTCAATTCCATGACGATGCGCTGTGCAAGCTTCGGCCCGACGCCGTTCGCGCGCGCGACCATCGCCTTGTCGCCGCTGGCGATCGCGCGCGACAGGTCGACGGGTTCAAGCGCGGACAGGATCGCGAGCGCAACCCGCGCGCCGACGCCTTGCACCGCGGTCAGCAACCGGAACCAGTCGCGCTCGTCCGCGCTCGAAAATCCGACGAGCCGCTGGAAATCCTCGCCGACCAGCAGTTCGGTGAAGACGGTGCAGGCCTCGCCGATCGGCCCGAGGGCCGACAGCGTACGCGCCGACGCGCCAACCAGATAGCCGACCCCGCCGACGTCGATCACCGCATGATCGATCCCGGTCGAATCGAGCCGGCCCTTCAGATGGACGATCATGCGCCTACTCCCGTGCGTCGCGACAGCGCCGCCGCGCTCGCGACATGATGCGCATGCGTGATCGCCACCGCCAGCGCATCGGCGGCGTCGGGGCCGGCGAGTTTCGCGCCGGGCAGCAACACCGCCATCATCGCCTGAATCTGTTTCTTGTCCGCGCCGCCGGTGCCGACGACGCCCTTCTTGACGGTCGAGGGGTGATATTCGCCGATATGCAATCCCGCCCCCGCCGCCGCGAGCAACACCACGCCGCGCGCCTGCCCCAGCTTCAACGTCGACTGCGCATTGGTGTTGCCCAGCACCTCCTCGACCGCGGCGCCATCCGGCCGCTCCGCACGGATGACGTCGAGCAACGCCGAATACAACGCCGTCAACCGCCGCGGCAGCGCCATCGACGGATCGGTCCTGATCTGGCCATTGGCGATATGGCTCAGCCGGTTACCGTCCGCACGGATGACGCCCCAGCCCGTGGTGCCGAGGCCGGGGTCGAGTCCTAAAATAATCATAGGTAAGAAGGTGAGTTCACGCGGAGACGCGGAGACGCGGAGGGCGTGCGCATTTTGCGGCCGTCGCGCGTCAGCGCGACCTTCACGCCGTCGGGCCGGCCGATCGGCGATAGGCCGCTGACGCGGAAGACGAACCCGCGCAGGGCAACTCTCCGCGCCTCCGCGTCTCCGCGTGAAAACACCTTCTTCATCTCAACCCCAACGAATCAACCCAGCGTCTCCATGATCTCGTCCGAGATCTCGTAATTGCCCCACACCGTCTGCACGTCGTCGTCATCGTCGAGCGCGTCGATCAGCTTGAACAACGTCGCCGCATCGTCCGCGTCGACCGCGACCATCGTCTGCGGACGCCAGGCGAGCTTCGCGCCCTCGGCCTCGCCGAGCTTCGCCTCGAGCGCCTTGGCGACTTCGTGCAGATCGCCCTGCGCGGTCCAGACCTCGTGCCCGTCCTCGCTCGACGTCACGTCCTCGGCGCCCGCCTCGAGCGCTGCCTCGAACACCGTGTCGGCATCGCCCGCGCTCGCCGGATAGGAAATCAGCCCGACGCGGTCGAACGCATGGCTGACCGACCCGCCGGCGCCCAGGTTGCCGCCATTCTTGCCGACCGCGACGCGCACGTTGGTCGCGGTGCGGTTGCGGTTGTCGGTCAGCGCCTCGATAATCAGCGACACGCCGCCGGGGCCGAAGCCCTCGTAGCGGATCTCTTCGTAATTCTCGGCATCGCCGCGGCTCGCCTTGTCGATCGAGCGCTGGATGTTCTCCTTGGGCAGCGACGCCGCCTTGGCCGCGTTCACCGCCGCGCGCAGGCGCGGGTTCATGTCGACATCGGGCAGGCCCATCTTGGCCGCAACCGTGATTTCCCGGCTGAGCTTGCTGAACGCCGACGAGCGCTTCTTGTCCTGCGCACCCTTGCGATGCATGATGTTCTTATATTTGGAATGGCCTGCCATCTGTGCCTCTATAGCTGATGCGCCGCTCTTAGGCTCCGGCACCCGATTTCGCCAGAGCATCGATTTTTCCCTCAATCGCGTCGAGCCGCGCGAGCACCAGATGGTCGATCTTGTGATGCACGCGCAAAATGTCGAGCTCGGCGCGCAGATTGGTCTCGTAATCGAGGCTCGCGGCGAGCCGGTCCTTCGCCGATTGCCGGTTCTGGCTCATCATGATGATCGGCGCCTGGATCGCCGCGACCGTCGACAGCAGCAGGTTGAGGAAGATGTAGGGATAGGGATCGAACGCCGCGTTGAAATGCGTGAGGATGTCCGAATTGAGGATCATCCAGCCGAGCAGCACCGCAGTGAACGCGATGATGAACCCCCACGACCCACCGACCGCCGCAACCCGGTCCGAGAGCCGCTCGCCGAACGTCGCGCGTTCGTCGGCAAGGTCGGCGGCATCGCGGCTGACCGTGGTCCCCGCCTCGATCCCCGCGAGCACGCGGCGCTGCTCGTCGTTGAGCTCGCCGGGGGACTTGCCGAGCAGGCGGTGCGAGAGATCGTCGAGCGGAGAGGATGTAGCCATGGCGAAAGGCGTAACCGCGATTGCGGATTAAGCCAGCGCGCAAAATCGCGCTTGCGACGAGACCCGCGAAAGACTCCTTGCCCCGATGCGCCCGCACCTGCCAAACGCGCGGCATGACGGTTAGCGTGAATATGGGCACCGACGGCAATGGTACGGCCGTCGGCGTCGACCTGGAGGAACTTCTCGCCACGCGCCTGTTGGTGCAGGGCAATTCGGGATCGGGAAAATCGCATCTGCTGCGCCGCCTGCTCGAACGGTCGGCGGGGCATGTCCAGCAGATCGTGATCGATCCCGAGGGCGATTTCGTGACGCTCGCGGGCCCGCATGGCCATGTCGTGATCGAGGCGGGCGACTATAGCGAACGCGAGATCGCGCGCATCGCCACCCGCCTGCGCGAACACCGGACGTCCGCGGTGCTCAGCCTTGAGGGGCTCGAGGTCGAAGGGCAGATGCGCTGTGCCGCGTCGTTCCTCTCCGCGCTGTTCGATGCCCCGCGCGAGCATTGGTATCCTGTGCTCGTGGTCGTCGACGAGGCGCAGATGTTCGCGCCCGTCACCGGCGGCGAAGTGTCGGAGGAGGTACGCCGTGCCTCGCTCGCGGCGATGACCAACCTGATGTGTCGCGGCCGCAAGCGTGGTCTCGCCGGCGTGATCGCGACTCAGCGTCTGGCGAAGCTCGCGAAGAACGTCGCGGCGGAAGCGTCGAACTTCCTGATGGGCCGCACCTTCCTCGACATCGACATGGCACGCGCCGCCGATCTGCTCGGCATGGAGCGGCGTCAGGCGGAGGCGATCCGCGACCTCCAGCGCGGCACGTTCATGGCGCTCGGCCCCGCGGTCTCGCGCCGCCCCATCACCGTAAAGATCGGCGACGTCGCGACCTCGGCGCGCAGCGGCAGCCCCAAGCTGACCCCGCTCCCTAGCGCCGCGCCGATGGACCTGCAGGACCTGCTGTCCGAGCCGGTAGTCGACGCGCCCGAACTCGGCCTGCTCTTCGATTCGCGCCCGCGGCGCGTTCCGGCGGAAGAACTGCTCGACGGTATCGCCCGCCCGCCCGAGCCGCGCACCGCCGCGCCGCCACCACCCGAGAAGACCGATGACGAGGTCGAGGCGGTCTATGCCGACGTGTTCCGCGCGATCGTCGAGGATCCCGAATCGACGCTGCGCCCGCCCTCGGTGCTGTTCCAGGATTTTCAGGTGCGATGCCGGATGGGCGGCCTCGCCAAGCCCCCGCTCGATCTGCCGGGCTTCGTCCGCCGGCTGAGTTGCGCACGCGCCGGCATCTTCGACATGACCGACGAGGCGTGGACCGCCGCGCTCGACGTCGCGAGCGGGCTGCCCGACGACATGCTCGGCGCCTTCCTGCTGGTCGCACGCGCCGCACGCGAGGGCGAACCCTGCCCCTCAGACGCGCGCATCGCCGCGACCTATGGCACCAGCTCGCTCGGCCGCGTGAAGCGCCTCATCGGCTATATCGAAAGCCGCAACCTGATCGTCTGCCGCACAGACCTGGCGGGCAAGCGCTCTATCACGATCCCGGGACTCGGCTGGACGACACTGCCGGCAGAAGCGGCTTAACTAGACCGCGAAAGCGAAGACCAGTCCGGCGATCACGCCGATCTGCACGATCGCGATCATCTGCAGCCGGCCGACGAACGGCTGCTTGCGGGTCTTGTGACGAAACCGACGGCGCGCCCAGAAGGCGCCGGGGCTGCCACCGAGCGCTGCGAACCAGAGCAAACGGGATTCGGGGATGCGCCATGCGCCACCGCGCGATCGGCGCTTATCCAGCGCGAACGCGGCGACCGTGACCGCGTTGATCACCAGAAACAGAAATGACGCCGCCGCGATCGATACGAGCATGGCTCACTGGTACCGCGTCGACGTTGACGCGGCGTCCACCCCGGCGTTGATGACGCATCGCGAGGGAGACACCGCGCAGAGTCCGATCGTCAGATCATCCCCAGAGCCTGGAGGTACACCTCGAGGATCGCCTCCTCCTCCTGATATTCTTCCTTCTTCTTCTTGCGGATCGACAGGATCTTGCGGATCGCCTTGGGGTCGTAGCCACGGCCCTTGGCCTCGGCCATCACGTCCTTGATGTCGTCCGCGATACCCTTCTTCTCTTCTTCGAGACGCTCGGCGCGCTCGATCAGCAGACGCAGTTCGTCCGCTGCGACCGCGCCGCCGCCCATGCCGTGTTGGCGTTCGTCCGTCATGATACTCGTCCCCATTCGCTCGAAACACAGACCCGCATGCGGCGACCGGGGTCCCAAGGACCGCCGATGAATCGCGCCGCTGCAAGTGCGGCGCCGCGTCTAGGCGGTAACCGTTCGCGGCTCAAGCGACCCCGGGTCAGACGACCGCATTCTTGGCGACGCTGGCCTTCATCCGCTCGAGCTGCTCGGGCGTGGCGTCGCCCTGGTGCTGCGCCTTCCACTGCGAATAGGGCATGCCATACACCGCCTCGCGCGCCGCATCCTTGTCGAGACCACCAGCCTCCTCGACCCAGTCGGACAGGCAGTTGCGGCAGAACCCCGCCAGACCCATCAGGTCGATATTCTGCGCATCGTCGCGGTGGCGCAGGTGGCGGATCAGCCGGCGAAAGGCCTGCGCCGCTACGGCATCGTCGAGTGTGTCCAGCGTGTCGCTATCGTGGTTCATTCGTATGCTCCGTAGTTGATCCCACCGAGATAGGGTTTAAGGCCCGTGGCGGCAAAGACCTCCCCCAGGAAACGCAACGCATGACCATGGCCATCGCACCCCGCTCGCGCAAAGTCCGCATCCTCGCGACGCTAGGCCCTGCCAGCAGCACGCCCGAGATGATCGCGACGCTGTTCCGCACCGGCGCCGACGCGTTCCGCATCAACATGAGCCACGGCGACCAGCAGTCGAAGATCGCGGTGATCCAGGCGATTCGCGCGCTGGAGAAGCAATATCGTCGTCCCTCGACGATCCTCGCCGATCTCCAGGGGCCCAAGCTGCGCGTCGGCAAGTTCGACGGCGGCCGCACCGTGCTCGAAACCGGCTCGACCTTCGTGCTCGACCGCGACACGACGCCGGGCGATGCGACCCGCGTCGAGCTGCCGCATGACGAAATCTTCGCCGCGATCGAGCCGGGCGCGCGCCTGCTGCTCGACGACGGCAAGCTGGTGCTGCGCGTCGTCTCGCACAGCCCGCGCGAGATCACGACCAGGGTCGAGGTCGGCGGTGCGCTGTCGAACAACAAGGGTCTGAACGTTCCCGACGTCGTACTGCCTATGGCCGCGCTGACCGAGAAGGATCGCAGCGATCTCGACTTCGCGGTCGACCAGGGCGTGGACTGGATCGCGCTTTCGTTCGTCCAGCGTCCCGAGGATCTGTGGGAGGCGCGCAAGCTGATCGGCGGCAAGGCCGCGCTGCTCGCAAAGATCGAGAAGCCAGCCGCGATCGAGCGGCTCGAGGAGATCGTCGAGGCCTGCGACGGCGTGATGGTCGCGCGCGGCGATCTCGGTGTCGAAATGCCCCCGCAGGCGGTGCCGCCGCTGCAGAAGCGCATCGTCGAGGTGTCGCGTCGCATGGGCCGCCCGGTCGTGGTCGCGACTCAGATGCTCGAATCGATGATCACCTCGCCCTCGCCGACGCGCGCCGAGGTCTCGGACGTCGCGACCGCGGTCTATGACGGTGCCGATGCGATCATGCTCTCGGCGGAAAGCGCCGCGGGCGCGTGGCCGGTCGAATCGGTCGCGATGATGGACGCGATCGGCGTGTCGGTCGAGGCCGACCCCGAGCATGGCGACCGCATGCATTTCACCGTGATGAAGCCCGATCCGACGACGGCCGACGCGCTGGCCGAGGCGGCGAAGAACATCGCCGCGACGGTATCCGCGGTCGCGATCATCTGCTTCACCACCTCGGGCTCGACCGCGCGTCGGATCGCGCGCGAGCGGCCCTCGGTGCCGCTGCTGGTGCTGACGCCGAGCCAGGACACCGCGCGCCGCCTCGGCCTGTTGTGGGGCACGCATGCAGTTCACACCCGCGACGTCGAGTCGTTCGAGGATATGGTCGCCAAGTCGAAGCGCATGGCGCTGCGCCACGGCATGGCGAAGGCGGGCGACCGCGTGATCGTGCTCGCGGGCGTGCCGTTCCGGACGCCGGGCTCGACCAACGTCCTGCATGTCGTCCGGATCGTCGGCGACGAGCTGAAGGGCCACCACTCGCAGGTCTGAGGCGACTCCCCCTAGCGCTCCCCCCTAGCGCTTCTCGGGCAAATCCGCGATGGCTGGTACAAGGACCGGACGGGGGAGCAACCGCATGACGTTACGCGAAAAGATCGGCTGGGGTGCGATGAGCCTGCTCGGGGCGTGCGCGCTCGCGGTGGTGGCGTTCCAGCGCGGCGAGCATGTCAACGCGCTGTGGATTGTCGCCGCGTCGGTCTCGGTCAACCTGATCGCCTATCGCTTCTACGCCCGCTATATCGCGCGCAACGTCATGCAGCTCGATGCGACGCGCCCAACCCCGGCGATCCGCCGCGCGGACGGGCTTGATTATGTCGCGACCGACCGCAACGTCCTGTTCGGCCACCATTTCGCGGCGATCGCCGGCGCCGGACCTCTGGTCGGGCCGGTGCTCGCCGCGCAGATGGGCTATCTCCCCGGCACGCTCTGGATCCTCGCCGGCGTCGTGCTGGCGGGCGCGGTGCAGGACTTCATGATCCTGTTCATCTCGATGCGCCGCGACGGGCGGTCGCTCGGCGAGCTGATCCGCATGGAAATGGGTGCGGTGGCCGGCACGATCGCGCTGATCGGTGCCTTCGCGATCATGGTCATCATCCTCGCAGTGCTCGCGCTCATCGTCGTCCGCGCGCTCGCGGGCAGCCCCTGGGGGCTGTTCACCGTCGCGGCGACGATCCCGCTCGCCTTCGCGATGGGGGTCTACACGCGCTGGATCCGTCCGGGGCGCATCGGCGAAGTCTCGATCCTCGGCGTCATCGGCCTGCTGCTCGCGATCGTCTATGGCGGCCAGGTCGCCGAGTCCGCCTTCTGGGGCCCGGTCTTCACGCTGACCCCGGTCCAGCTGTGCATCCTGATGGTCGGCTATGGCGCGGTCGCGTCGGTTCTGCCGGTCTGGCTGCTGCTCGCGCCGCGTGACTATCTGTCGACCTTTCTCAAGATCGGCGCGATCGTCGCGCTGGCGATCGGGATCGCGGTCGTCGCGCCGCCGCTGCGCATGCCCGCGCTCACCAAGTTCATCGACGGCAGCGGTCCGGTCTGGTCGGGCGGGCTGTTCCCCTTCCTCTTCATCACGATCGCCTGCGGTGCAGTCTCTGGCTTCCACGCGCTGATCGCCAGCGGCACCACGCCCAAGCTGATCGCCAGCGAGGGCGACGCCCCCTTCATCGGCTATGGCGCGATGCTGATGGAGAGCTTCGTCGCGATCATGGCGCTGGTCGGCGCAACGATCCTCGATCCCGGCATCTATTTCGCGATGAACAGCCCCGCCGCGGTGCTCGGTACGGATGCAGCGTCGGCGGCCGCCGCGGTCACCAATATGGGCTTTGCAATCACCCCAGAGGCGCTGGCGCAGGCCGCGCGCGACGTCGGCGAGACCACCATTATCAGCCGCACCGGCGGCGCGCCGACGCTCGCGGTCGCGATGGCGGAGATCTTCAGCAACCTGATCGGTGGTCAGGCGATGAAGGCGTTCTGGTACCACTTCGCGATCCTGTTCGAGGCGCTGTTCATCCTGACCGCGGTCGATGCCGGCACCCGCGCCGGGCGCTTCATGCTGCAGGACCTGATCGGGCTCGCGGTGCCGTCGTTCCGCAATGCCTCGGCGATCGGCCCGGGCATCGTCGCCACCGCGCTGTGCGTCACGGCCTGGGGTTTCTTCCTCTATCAGGGCGTCACCGATCCACTCGGCGGCGTGAACACCTTGTGGCCGCTGTTCGGCATCTCGAACCAGATGCTCGCCGCGGTCGCGCTGATCCTGGCCACGGTCGTGCTGTTCCGGATGAAGCGCCAGCGTTATGCCTGGGTGACGATCCTGCCCGCCGCGTGGTTGTGCCTGTGCACGATCACCGCGGGGCTGCTGAAGCTGTTTTCGAGCGATCCGAAGGTCGGCTTCCTCGCGCATGCGTCCAAGTTCGCGGACGCGGCGGCGCGCGGCGAGATCCTCGCGCCCGCCAAGACGATGGCCGAGATGCAGCGGATCATCTTCAACGACCGCATCGACGCGGCGCTGATCGCGCTGTTCCTCGGCGTCGTCGTGTCGATCCTCGCCTTCGGCATCCGCAGCTGCCGCGCGGCGCTGAAGGTCGATCGCCCGACCGTGACCGAGGTTCCGCCCATGCTGGTCCCGGCCGAATGACGCCGCGGATCCGCCACCTGCTGGCACGCGCGCGGGAGACCGCGCTGATGATGGTCGGCCAGCCCTCCTACGCCGCCTATCTGCGGCACATGGCCGAGCATCACCCCGGCCATGCGGCGATGGATCCCGCGGCGTTCTTCCGCGACCGCGAGCAGGCGCGCTACGGCGGCAAGGGCGGTGGCCGATGCTGCTGAACGACCCGCCACGCTCGATCGTCGCCGCGCTGCGCAGCGCGACAGGCGGCGATCACGACCGCGTCGACACCGCCTATGGCGGCTTCGACCTCGCCGCGCCCGACAGCTACCGCACGTTCCTCCATGCGCACGCGCGCGCGCTTCCCGCAGCCGAGGACGCGCTCGTCGCCGTCCCGGGCCTACCGCGCTTCCGCCCCCGCACGCCCCTCCTCGCCGCCGACCTCGCGGCGCTGGGCGAGACGATGCCGCCACCCCTGCCCTTCACGCTGCCCGCGGGCGACGCGGCGGCCTGGGGCGCGCTCTATGTCGTGGAGGGGTCGCGGCTCGGCGGCATCATGCTCGCGCGTTCCGTGCCCGACGGGCAGCCGACCGCCTATCTCGGCGCGCGGCATCTGTCGGGCGAATGGCGCGAGCTGCTCGGCGCGCTCGACAACGCTGCGACGCTTGCGGGATCGGACGTCTGGATCGACGAGGCGATCACCGGCGCGCGCGCGACCTTCGACCTGTACCGCCGCGCCGCCGCCGCGCGCTAAGCCTCAATCCTCGATCGGGGCGGTCATGATCACGCGCAGCCCGGGCATGTTGTCCTGCTGCGCGATTGATCCCGACAACCGCCCGACCACCGCGTTCATCATCCGGCTGCCGAACCCGACGCGCGTGCCGGTCTGACCGACGCCCTTGTCCGCGACGATCAGCCGGATCTGGTTGCGATATTGCTCGAGCGCGATCAGGATCGGCCCGGGCTGTCCGCCATAAGCATATTTGCTGGCATTGATGACGAGTTCGGTCAGGATCAGCCCGACATTGACCGCACGGTCGGTCGGCATCAGCACGGGTGCGAGGTCGAGCCGCATCTGCGCGCCCCATTCCTGCCCCAGCGTCCCCTTCATGTCGCCCGCCAGTTCCTCGAGATAGCGCGCGAGGTCGACCGACTGGACCTGGTCGTCGCGGTACAGACGCCGGTGCACCAGCGCGACCGCGGACAGCCGTGCCTGCGCCTCGGCAAGATGCGCGGTGACGTTCGCGTCGCCCGCCGCCTTGGCCTGTAGCGCGAGGAAGGCGGAGACCATCTGCAGGCTGTTCTGCACACGGTGATTGACCTCCTTCATCAGGACGTCCTTCTGCTCGATCAGCACGTCCTTTTCGGCCAGCGTCCGCTGCAATTCACGGTTGAGCGCGCGCATCCGGTTGCTCGCATAGCTGTCGTGGAACATCCGACGCAGCCGATAGCCCGCCTCGATCTCTTCGAGCGACCAGCGCCGCGATTCGCCACGCACCTCTTCGGTCCATGACGCGAACGACGTGCGCGGCGTCAGCTGCTCGGCAGGGTCCCCGGAGGTCGCCTTGTGCGGATTGCCCGCCCATTCAATCTCTGTGATCCGCTCCGCACGAAACCACAACAGCACCGCGCCCTCGTCGATCAGCGGCATCGCAAGCAGCCCGCTCGCCTTCGACCGATAGCGTTCCGCAGGCGGGTAGAGCGTCGACAGCGCATGCGTCGCAACGATGTCGCCTGTCCCGCGGCTGCGGATCCACTCGACCAGGTCCAGTACGTCTCTGTCGTCCGGACACTGGCCGTCGCGCTGCACCGCGCCGTGCTGGACGAGCGCGAAGCCGTCGCTCGCCAGCATCCGGCGCAGGTCGTCGCCGACCGCCGCCGCGGTCCGCTGTGCGCTGCCCTCGGTGGCCATCTTGAGCACGACGACATCTTCCACCGACCGCAGCCGCAGGCGTTCGCGGTATCCCTCGGCCTCCTCCTTCGCGCGGATCTGTCGGGCGAGGCTGCTCGCCAGCGTGCTCGCGGTCGCGCGGATATCGGGCGCCAGCGTCCGCGGCGTCATGCTGTGGCAGGCGATCATCCCCCACAACAGCCCGTCCTTGACGATCGAGATCGACGCGGACGCGGCGACGCCCATATTGGTCATGTAGCGCAGATGGATCGGCGACACGCTGCGCAGCGCGACGTCGCTCAGGTCGAGCGTCTCGAACCCGGCGGGGCGCAGGATCGCGGGTGTATAGACCGCATGCGGGATCGCGCGCGTCCGGTTACGGACATACAGCGCGCGCGCCTGTTTCGGGATGTCGGTCGCAGGAAAATGATGGTTGAGGAAGCTGTGCAACGCGGGATCACGATCCTCCGCCATCACGCGTCCGGATTCATCGTCGAGAAAGCGATAGACCATGACGCGGTCGAACCCGGTCAGCGTCCGGAACGCAACCGCCGCCTGTTCGCACAGCGCCTGAAGACTACCCGACCGCTCGAACGCGGTCGCCATCGAATCGAGCCAGCCGAGCACGGTCGCAGCGCTCGACGGCGCCGTCGTGGCGGGCTCGAGCTCGACGAGGACGTGTTCCTCGCTCGCATGCAGGACCATGTGGAACTGCTCGCTGGTACCCGCGACCAGCGTGCCGACCGCGGCGCCGATCATGCTCCCGCGCCCCGACCGCTCCGCCAGCAGCGCGGCGACGTCCTGCCCGATCAGCATCGCTAGGTCCGTGCCAAGCCAGTCGGGGGTCAGCCGCGTCTCGATATCGCCCGCGCCCGCAACGACGCGCAGGCTTTCCGCATCGGCGACGAGCAACAGCCCGTGCGGCTGGATCGCGCCGGGAATGTGTATGGGCTCCCGATCGCAGGCCGTAAGGTCCAACGCGGTATCAGTCACAGATGCTGGGCCTTTCCCTCAAGCCGCGACCATGTCGTTTCGCGCGCGGAAAAGCAAATAAGCCAAGGCAGTTACGCCACCGGCGCCATCGCCTCCACGGGCGCATCCGCCCGGTCTGCATAGCGGCGCGCGATCACCGCACAGGCGATCAGCTGGATCTGGTGGAACAGCATCAGCGGCAACAGGATCACACCGACCTGCGCCGCAGGGAACAGCACGCCGGCCATCGGCACCCCCGACGCCAGGCTCTTCTTCGACCCACAGAACAGCAACACGATCGCATCCTCGCGCGGCAGCCGCATCAGCCGCGCGATGGTCAGCGTCAGCGCCAGCACGATGGCCAGCAGGGCACAGGAGAGCAGCCCGATCAGGAGCAGGTCGCCGAGCGACACCCGGCTCCACAGCCCCTCGACCACCGCCGCCCCGAACGCGCCATAGACGACGAGCAGGATTGATCCGCGATCGACGATCGTCAGCATCGCCTTGCGCCGCGCCACCCATGCACCGATCCAGGGCCGCAGCACATGCCCCGCCACGAACGGCACGAGCAGCTGGACAATGATCGTCTCGACGCTCTCGATCGACATCCCGCCGGCATTGCCTGCGCTCCGCATCAGCATCGCGACCAGCGCGGGGGTGATCAGTATGCCGAGCAGGTTGGAAAAGGATGCACTGCAGACAGCGGCCGCGACATTGCCGCGGGCGATCGCGGTAAAGGCGATCGACGACTGGACCGTCGAGGGCAGCAGGGTCAGGAACAGCACGCCCGTCGCCATCCGCTCGTCGTCGACGAAGGGCAGCGAGGTCAGCCCGAGCCCGAGCGCGGGAAAGGCGACGAACGTCACCCCCAGCACGGCGAGGTGGAGCGGCCAGTTGCGCAGCCCGTCCCAGATCGCCGCACGCGACAGTTTCGCGCCGTGCAGGAAGAACAGCAGGAAGATTGCGACGTCGGCGACATAGCCGACGATCGTCGCCGCCTGTCCCCGCGGCGGCACCAGGCTCGCCAGCACGACGGTGCCGAGCAGCATCAGGATGAACGGCTCGAAGATCGATAGAAAGCGCCGGATCACGGATGCGCGGTCACATAGGCCTCGAGGGTCGCCAGATGCCCGGCGATCGCCTCGTCGTCGAGGAAACTGCCGAGGAAGCTGTTGCGCGCCAGCGTCACGATCTGCCCGCGCGACAGGTTGCGCGCACGGGCGGTCTGCCGGTAATTCTCGCCGATATAGCCGCCAAAATAGGCCGGGTCGTCCGAATGGATCGTCGCGCGCAGGCCGAGATCGAGCATCCGGTCGATCGGATGGTCCTCGATCCGGTTGACGTTGCGCAGCGCGACGTTCGACAGCGGGCACACGGTCAGCGTCATCGCCTCGCGCGCGAGCCGCGCGACCAGCACCGGATCCTCGAGCGCACGATTGCCGTGATCGATCCGGTCGACGCGCAGGATGTCGAGCGCCTCGTGGATATAGGCGGGCGGGCCTTCCTCGCCGGCATGCGCGCACAGCAGCAGCCCGGCCTCCGCCGATGCTTCGAACACGCGCGCGAACTTCGACGGCGGATGCCCCATCTCGGACGAATCGAGCCCGACGCCGATCATCTGGTCGAGCCAGGGCTCGGCCTGTTCGAACGTCCTGAACGCATCGTCCTCGTCGAGATGCCGAAGATAGCTCATGATCAGCCCGATGCTCATCCCGTGCTTCGCCCGCGCCGCATCGATCCCGGCGAACAGGCCGTTGGCGACGACGTCGAACGGGATGCCGCGATGCGTGTGCGTCTGCGGATCGAAGAAGATCTCGGCATGGACCACGCCGTCCTGGGCGACCCGGTCGAAATAGGCGAGCGCCAGATCGTGGAAATCCTCCTCGGTCTGCAGCACGGCCGCGCCCGCATAATAGATGTCGAGAAAGGTCTGGAGGTTGGTGAAGCTGTAGGCCGCGCGCACGTCCTCGACGCTCTTGAACGGGATCGCGACCTTGTTGCGCTCGGCGAGCGCGAACATCAGCTCGGGCTCGAGGCTGCCCTCGATATGCAGATGCAGTTCGGCCTTGGGCAGGTTGGTGATGAAGTCGTCTGTCATGCTCGATCCCGTCGTGATGTGCGTCACCGCGCAACCATTCCGCGCGTCACGCACTTTGCGCAAGGTCGAAACCCGTTGCATGACATCGCTGTCACGTTACCGCGGACCGGCTATTGCCGCCTCTTACCGATCACGCGAAGGACCCATCGATGCCCACAGGACTGGTCGCACTGCTCGACGACATTGCCGGGATCACCAAGCTGGCCGCGGCCAGCCTCGACGATATCGGTGCTGCGACCGGCAAGGCGGGCAGCAAGGCGATCGGCGTGGTGGTCGACGATGCCGCGGTCACGCCGCGCTACATGGTCGGGTTCTCGCCGAAGCGCGAATTGCCGATGATCGGCAAAATCGCGCTCGGCTCGTTCCGCAACAAGCTGCTCTTCATCCTCCCCGCAGCGCTCGCACTCAGCGCGTTCGCACCTTGGGCGCTGACCCCGTTGCTGATGATCGGCGGGACCTATCTCTGCTTCGAGGGTGCGGAAAAGATCCTCGAAGCGCTCGGCGGCGGCCATGCCGAAGCCGAAGCCACCGCCCCGATCGATCCGAAGACGCTCGAGGACCAGAAGGTGTCGGGCGCGATCCGCACCGACTTCATCCTGTCGGCGGAGATCATGGTCATCGCGCTGTCGGACGTCGCCGCCGAACCGATCTGGGAACAGGCGATCGTGCTTGCGCTGGTCGGCGTCGCGATCACGATCCTCGTCTACGGCGTCGTCGCGCTGATCGTGAAGATGGACGATATCGGCCTGCACCTGACCGAGCGGAAAAGCCCCGCGGTCCAGGCGTTCGGACGCGGCCTGGTCAAGGGCATGCCGGTCGTCATGTCGGTGTTGTCGGTGGTCGGCACCGCGGCGATGGTCTGGGTCGGCGGGCAGATCATCGTCCACGGGATCGAGGATTTCGGGCTGACGACGATCCCGCACTTCATCCACGATGCCGCCGCGGGCGCCGCCGCCGCGGTGCCGGTGGCCAAGGGCGTGGTGAACTGGGTGGTCAACGCCGCATTGTCAGGCGTGGTCGGCCTGATCCTCGGTGGCGCGATCGCACTCGGCCTCCACGCGATGAAGAAGCCCAAGGCGCACTGAGCGCTAGCGGCTCCTTCCATTCCCGTCATCCTGACGAAAGTCAGGATCCAAGGTAACGGGCACTGACGTTCGTGGCTCTGGGTCCTGACTTTCGTCAGGATTACGGGGAGGATCAGCGCATCCTTATTTCGCCGTCCACTTGTCCATCCAGCCGATCACCTCGCCATACCATTGCAGGCTGTTCTTCGGCTTCAGCACCCAGTGATTCTCGTTCGGGTTGACCAGCAACCGTGACGGAATCCCCCGCCGCTGCAACGCGGTGAAGCTCGCGAGCCCCTGCGTATAGGGGATGCGGAAATCTTTCTCGCCGGTGATCACCAGCATCGGCGTCTTCCAGTTGGCGACGAAGTTGACCGGGTTCCATTTCTCGAACGCGGCGGGATCCTCGTAATAGGTCTTGCCGCCATGCTCCCACTCGTCGAACCACAGCTCCTCGGTCTCGTACGCCATCGCGCGCGCATCGAAGACGCCGTCATGCTGGACGATGCACTTGAACCGGTCGGGCCACTTCCCCTCGATCCAGTTCATCATATAGCCGCCGTACGACGCGCCGAGCGCACAGGCGCGGTCACCATCGAGCCAGCCGAACTTGGCGGTCGCCGCCGCCAGCCCCTTTTGCAGATCCTCGAGCGGCCAGCCGCCCCAATTGTTGCTGATCGCGTCGGTGAAGGCCTGGCCGTACCCCGTCGACCCGTGGAAATCGACCGCGACCAGCCCGTAGCCCGCACCCGCGAACACCGCCGGGTTCCAGCGATAGGACCAGCTGTTGTTGCTCGACCCCTGCGGGCCACCGTGCACCATATAGGCGACCGGGACCTTGCCCGTGGTGCCATACGGCTTCACCGCATAACCCCAGACGGTGTCGTCGTTCGCGCCCTTGAAGTTGAACCGCGTGACGGTCGGCATGTCAATGCCCGCGAGCTTTGCCGCGTTGACCGACGTCAACCGCTCCGGCTTCGGCATCCGCGTGCCCTTCACCGCGAGCGCATAGAAGTCGTCGGGCGCGGTCAGGCTGCTGATCGCGACTACCACGCCCCTGGGCGTCGGCACGACCGCGCCGACATGGCCCTCCTGCGTCAGTCGCGTCACCGCGCCCGTGGCAGGGTCGACCGCGAACACCGGCGTCTCCTGCGTGTCGTCGGCGGTGACGTAGAGGCGCTTGCTGTCGGGGCTCCACGCGATCGACGCAACCGAACGATCCCACCCTTGCGTCACCGCGCGCACCTGACCGCTGGCCAGATCGCGCGTCATCAGCACCTGGCGATCCGCCTCGAATCCCGCGCGCGCCATCGCGAACCAGGCGAGCGTGCGGCCATCGGGCGACACCGTCGGCAGATTGTCCATGCCGGTATTCGCAGCGGTCAGGTTGACCGGTGCCGCGGAGCCGTCCGCGGGGACCGAGAAGATGTCGAGATTGGTCGAGGTCGCTTCGATCCGCCCCGCCTCACGCAGTGCGAAATACAGCGTCTTGCCGTCCGCGCTCCACGACACTTCCTCGCCGCCGCCGAACGGCTTTGACGGAGCATCGCCGATCAGACCGCCAGTCACCGCGACGCCGTCTCCCTGCGCGCCGGCGGCCGTCAGCGGCAGCACGAACAGCTGCGATCGGTCGCCATTCGACCATGTGTCCCAGTGCCGCACGAACAGCTGATTATAGGTCCGCCCCGCCCCGGCATTCGGGTCCTTCTTGACCATGGCGGGCGCAAGACTCGGCGCGCCGGGCTTGCGATCGGCCCACACCACAAGCTTGTCGCCGGTCGGTGCGACCTTGAACCCGCCGAAACCGCCCTCGAAGTTCGTCAGCTTGCGCGGCGTGCCGCCGGCGATGCCGATCGACCAGACCGCGTCGCTGCCGCCCTTGTCCGACTGGTAATAGACGGTTGCGCCATCGGCGGAGAATTGCGCGCCGGTCTCGTTCACATCGGCTTCGGCGATCAGCGGCTCGGGTTTCGCACCCTTGCGTGTCAGGTCGAGCCGCCACAGGTCGAACCGCCCGCGATCGGCGGCGAGATCGGTCTCGCGCTGCTCCCACACCAGCCAGCGGCCGTCCTTCGACACGGCGGGCGAGGACACGCGCGACAGCTTGACGACATCGTCGATGGTCAGCTGGCGGGCGGTGGCGGGGGCGCTTGCAAGAGCGAGCACGGCGAGGCTTGCGGACAGCAGGATCTTCATGCGCGTCTGCATAGAATGCTTGCACGATCGCGCGCAATCGCCACGTCGTCGGGCACGATGACGCGCAAATCCTCCTTCCCGCCCGTGGCCGCCGACGATGCGCGGCTGCTCGTCCTGGGCAGCCTACCCGGCGACCGTTCGCTTGCCGAAGATCGCTATTATGCGCATCCGCAGAACCAGTTCTGGGCGCTGATGTCGGGCGTCGTGGCGCGCGATCTGGTCGCGCTGGCCTATGACGAGCGGCTGGTCGCGTTGCGTGATGCGGGCGTGGCGCTGTGGGACGTGATCGGGTCGGCGCACCGCGTCGGCAGCACCGACGCCGCGATCCTCGATGCGCAGGACAATGCGGTCGCCGACCTGGTAACGCGCCTTCCGGAACTCCGCGCGATCGCGTTCAACGGCGCCACCGCGTTGAAGCTCGGCCTCAGACAGGGGCTCGGAACGCTCGGCCCGCAGATCGTCGCGCTGCCGTCGAGCAGCGCGCTCCACACGATCGGCCGCGCCGCCAAGCAGCCCGCCTGGGACGCGCTCGCCCCCTTCCTCGCCGTGCCGCGCTAGATCCGCACCGCGCCCGCCGCGCGCACATCGGCGATCGTCGGCCAGCCATTCACCGCCATCAGCAGATCCGCCTCCGCCAGCAGGCACCGCAGCACATGCGCCGCCCCCGCCGCCCCATCGAGCGCGAGGCCATAGGCATAGGGCCGCCCGACGCCGACCGCACGCGCGCCGAGCGCGATCGCCTTCACCACGTCGCTCCCCGACCGGATCCCTGAATCGAACAGCACGGGCACGTCGCCCGCCGCCGCGACCACGTCCGGCAGCATGTCGATCGCCGCGATCCCGCCATTGGCCTGGCGCCCGCCATGGTTCGAACAATAGATCGCATCCGCTCCTGCATCGATCGCGCGGCGTGCGTCGTCGGGATGGCAGATCCCCTTCAGGATCAGCGGCAGCGTAGTGAGCGAGCGCAGCCACGCCATGTCGTCCCAGGTCAGCACCTTGCCGAACACGCCCGCCCATTGCCGCACCGCCGCTGCGCCATCCTCCTCGGGCGGCTTGGCGAGCATCGCGCGAAAGACGGGATCGGAGAAATAGTTCATCAGCACCGCGCCGCGCAGCTGCGGGAAGTTCGCGACGTTCAGGTCACGCGGCCGCCATCCCGTCACCCAGGTGTCGAGCGTGACGACGATCCCCTTATACCCCGCTGCCTCGGCGCGGCGCACCAGGCTCTCGGCCAGCGCCTTGTCCTTTGGTGTATAGAGCTGGAAAAACCCCGGCGTCTCGCCCAGCGCCCCCGCCACGCTTTCGAGCGGATCGTTCGACAGCGTCGACGCCATCAACGGCACCCCCGTCTCGGCCGAGGCACGCGCGGCGGCGAGATCGCCGTGACCGTCCTGCGTGCAGATCCCGATCACCCCGACCGGCGCCATGAAGATCGGGCTCGGCAGCCGCATTCCGAACAGGTCGATCGACAGGTCCCGCCTGCTGCAATCGACCATCATCCGCGGCGTCATGCCCCAGTGGCGGAACGCATGTGCATTGTTGTCCTGCGTAAATTCGTCGCCGCAGCCCCCCTGGACATAGCCCAGCACCGACGGCGGCATCGCCGCACTCGCGCGCTGTTCGAGCGTCGCGTAATCGACCGGGAGCTTCGGGATCACGCCGCTCAGACCGGCGTTGTAGATCGCGTTCTGGTAATCGCCGAAATGCGGCATCGCACTGTTCCTTCAAGGCCTCTCGCGAAGCGAGGCCGGTCGGCCGCCAGCCCTAACTTCGTCCGCAACCCTATACCGCCACCCTTCCCCCGTCATCCTGACGAAAGTCAGGACCCAGAGCCACGAAGCTCGACGCCCGGAACCCTGGATCCTGACTTTCGTCAGGATGACAAACGCTAGGCCCTCACGCTCCATCCCCATCGAGCCGCGCGAGAAACCCCGCCGCCTGCGCCAATGTCGCGTCCCGGTCCGCCGGCTTCATCTTGGCCCAGTTGCGATACGGCATCGCCAGTCGCGGGTTGCGATCGAGCTTGTCCGCGTTGCGCACCAGGAAATCCCAGTAGAGCGCGTTGAACGGGCAGGCGTCGGGGCCGACGCGCTGCTTCACGTCATAGCGGCAATGCCCGCAATAATCCGACATCCGGTTGATATACGCCCCCGACGCCGCATAGGGCTTCGACCCCAGCAGGCCGCCATCGGCGAACTGGCTCATGCCCAGCGTATTGGGCAGCTCGACCCATTCATACGCATCGGCATAGACCTCCAGATACCATTCATGGACCTGCTTCGGGTCCGCGCCGATCAGCAGCGCGAAATTGCCCGTCACCATCAGCCGCTGGATATGATGCGCATAGGCATGGTCGAGCGTCTGCCCGATCGCCTGCGAGAGGCAGTGCATGTCGGTCTCGCCGGTCCAGTAGAAGCCGGGCAAGTCTCGCCTCGCATCCAGGAAGTTGCGCTCGACATACTCCGGCCCCTCGCGCCAGTAGATGCCGCGCATATATTCGCGCCAGCCGATGATCTGGCGGATGAACCCCTCGGCGCAGTTGAGCGGCACGCGCCCCGCCGCATATTCCGCCTCGACCGCACGGCACAGTTCGACCGGATCGAGCAGCCCCGAATTGATATAGGGCGACAGCACCGCGTGCCACAGGAACGGCTGGTCGGTCAGCATCGCATCCTGATAATCCCCGAACCGCGGCAGCGCGTGCTTCAGGAAATGCCGCTGCTGTTTCAGCGCATCGTCGCGGGTCGTCGCGAAGTCGAACGCATCGAGGCTGCCGGGATGCTCGCCGAACCGCGCCGCGACCATCGCGAGCACCGCGGTCGTGATCGCATCGGGGGCAAAGGAGAGCGGGCGCGGCATCAGCAGGTCCGCCTTGGCGGGCTTGCGGTTCTCCGCATCGTAATTCCACTCGCCGCCTTCGGGCTTCTCGCCGTCCATCAGCAACCCGGTGCGGCGGCGCATCTCGCGGTAGAAATACTCCATCCGCAACTGCTTGCGCCCCTCCGCCCAGGCCTCGAACTCGGCATGGCTGGCGAGGAAGCGGTCGTCGGCGCGGATTTCGACCGGCAGGCCGAACAGCGTTTCCCACGCGTCCAGCATCCCCGCAACGCGCCACTCGCCCGCCTCGGTGACGATGATCCGCGCCGGATCATGCCGCTCGATCGCGCGCGCGACCTCGCCGGTAAAGCTGCCGGTCGACTCCGGATCGTCGAGCGTGACGTAGTCGACGGTCCAGCCCGCCTCGCGCAGTGCCTCGGCGTGATGCCGCATCGCCGACAGGATATAGGCGATCTTGCGGCGATGGTGGCGGACATAGGTCGTCTCGTCGGCGACCTCCATCATCAGCACGATCGTCGCCGCCGGGTCGGCCCCGTTCAGCGAGGCGATCTGCAGCGAGAGCTGGTCGCCGAGGATCGGCACGAGCGTGGTTTTCTTGGAGCGCATCGCATCCTACATGGCGGACCATGACCGCTCCTACAAACCCGTTATATCTGGGCCAGAACAGCGCCCTCCCCGCCTCGCCCGAAGAGGCCGTGCTCGATTACGTGCCCAACCCGCGCGTCGGCCGGACCTATCTGGTGCGGTTCGCGGTGCCCGAATTCACCTCGCTCTGCCCGGTTACCGGCCAGCCCGACTTCGCGCATCTCGTCATCGATTATGTCCCCGGCGAGACGATCGTCGAATCCAAGTCGCTCAAGCTGTTTCTCGGCAGCTTTCGCAACCATGCCGGCTTCCACGAGGACTGCACGGTAGGCATAGGCGAGCGGCTGTTCGACGAGATGAAGCCGGTCTGGCTGCGGATCGGCGGCTATTGGTATCCGCGCGGCGGGATCCCGATCGACGTCTTTTGGCAGTCGTCCGCACCCCCCGCAGATCTCTGGCTGCCCGATCAGGGCGTCGCCCCGTATCGTGGGCGTGGCTGACGCCGTCGCCGCATGCGGCGACGTTGATAAAGTTTAACATCAAAGCGTGTGTTGCAGTGCAATATTAATGCAACTTTCATACCTTGTCAGCCGTTGGGGGTGAGCGCGATGCCGGGTTAGCCTGTTATGCGCGCTCAGACAAAGGACAGGGTATGGCGTTACCGGCGGACGGGACCAAGATCACGCGGCTGGCACTCATTGGCAATTTTTTGCCGAGGCGGTGCGGTATCGCGACATATACGACGGATGTGTTTACCGCGATGCGGGCGCGCTTTCCAGAGGTCGCGGTCGACGTCTATGCGATGGATGATCATCCTGGCCTGTACGAGTATCCGCCGGAAGTCGTTGGAACGATCCCCGAAACCGATCTGACCGCCTATCTGGATGCCGCACGCAAGATCGATGCGAGCGGAGCCCAGGCAATCTGGGTTCAGCACGAATACGGCATCTACGGTGGCCCGGCCGGGGACTATCTGCTCGCGCTGCTCGACCGCACGACGCTGCCGGTCGTCGTTGCGTTGCACACGATCCTCGAACGTCCCAATCCCGACGAACGCCGCGTCATGGAGGGCCTGTTGCGCCGTGCCGCGCGCGTCATCGTGATGGCGGAGCGTGGCCGCGACATCCTCCAGCGCGTTTATGGCGCCAGCCCGCGGCAGATCGTGATGATCCCGCACGGCGTGCCCGATCGTGACCTCGTCGAACCCGACACGCTGAAGGCGCAATTCGGCTGGGAAGGCCGCAAGGTCGTGCTGACCTTCGGGCTGCTCGCGCCGAACAAGGGCATCGAAACGGTGATCGAGGCGCTGCCCGCGGTCATCGAACGTCATCCCAATCTTCTTTACGTCGTGCTCGGCGCGACGCACCCCAATCTCGTCGCGCATCAGGGCGAGGCGTATCGTGATCGTCTCAAGGCGCTGACCGAAGCCCGTGGCGTGGCGGGCAATGTCACCTTCATCGACGCGTTCGTCGAACATGACGAGTTGCTGAGCTATCTGCAGGCGGCAGATATCTATGTGACGCCCTACACCAACCCGGCGCAGATCACTTCGGGGACGCTCAGCTACGCGATCGGCGTCGGCAAGCCCGTCATCTCGACCCCGTACGTCCATGCGACCGAGATCCTCGCCGATGGACATGGCGTCCTTGTCCCGTTCGGTGACGTTGCTGCCTTCGCGCGCGAGATCGATATGCTGCTGTCGAGCGATCGCGACCGTCATCGTCTGGCCGAACGCGCCTATGCGCGCGGTCGCACGATGATCTGGCCACAGCTTGCCGAAACATCGATGGCAGAGATCCGCGCGGTGGTCGCGGCACGCCCTTTTCGTCTGGCCAAGCCTTCGCCCCCGTTGAAGCCGCTTGCGCCTGACTTCGCGGCCGTCGAACGGATGAGTGATTCGACGGGCATGCTCCAGCATTCGATCTACTCGATCCCCGATCGCCGGCATGGCTATTGCATCGACGACAATTGCCGTGCGCTCATGCTGATGAGTGCGATGCCGGACATGGATGAGGTCCAGCGTGACAAGTGGACGACGATCTATGCGTCGTTCGTACAATATGCCTGGAACCCCGACGAGCGTCGCTTCCGCAACTTCATGAGCTTCGACCGGAGCTGGTGCGAGGATGTCGGGTCTGAGGATTCCAACGGTCGCACCGTCTGGGCGCTCGGCATCACGGCACGCGATGCGCAGTTGGCCAAGCATCGCGACTGGGCGACGGCGATGTATGACTCGACCGCATCCTGTGCGCTCGAGCTCGGCAGCCTGCGCGCGCAGGCCTTTGCGATGCTCGGCGCGGCGGCGATGCTCGAGGCGAGCCCCGGGCATCAGCTCTCGCTGTCGATCCTGGCAAAGTTCCCAGATGTCCATCTGGCACTGCTCGAGAAGACGCGACGTCCCGAATGGCAGTGGTTCGAGATCGTCCTCGCCTATGACAATGCGCGCCTGCCACAGGCGCTCATCCGTGCGGGCCAGGCGCTCGGCCGCCAGGACCTGATCGATTGCGGTCTGGCGACACTCGAATGGATCGTCGCCAAGCAGACCTCGCCCGAGGGTCGCTTCCGCGCAGTGGGTACGGAAAGCTTCGGACGCTCCTATGAGGATCCGCTGCAGTTCGACCAGCAGCCGCTGGAGGCACAGGCCACCGTCGATGCCTGCATGGCGGCGTTCGAGGCCACCGGCGACCTGCGCTGGCGTGACGAGGCCGAGCGTGCCTATCGCTGGTTCCTGGGCGGGAATGACCTCAATCTGCCGCTCGCGAGCATCGCCGATGGTGGCTGTTTCGATGGATTGATGCCGACGGGATTGAACCGCAACCAGGGTGCAGAGTCGATTTTGGCGCTGCAATTGGCCAATTGTGCGATTTCGGGGGTATCAAACGCAGCCCAAAGCGTGGCAGGAGCCTCGCGCGTCGTCGCATAGCCTCGCTAGCGTCGGCGTCCCAAGGTGGAACGGCACGCGAGGCATAAGCACGATGGACCTGTTTACCCACCAGCTGCGGTTGCACGCCGACCCGTCACGGGTCGTCGTCCGGCCCTTTCATATCGCCTGGGCCGGCAATGCCGGTGCACCCAGTCGTACCGAGCGACTGGTCGGCGAAGTCCTCGAGATGACGAGCGCGGAGGCGCGGATTCAGCTCGAGGTGGTGCTGAAGGATTTCGAGGCGCGGCACTGGCAGACGCGCCGCGTGTTCATGACGCGCTACGACCAGATCGAGGACATGCTCGGGCTCAACGGCGCCGATATTGGTGACGAGAAGCGCCAGTTGATCGGCGCCTATTTCTGTCATGAATACAGCTATGCCGCTGCCGCGCTGATGAACCCCAGCGCGGTGCCGCATTTCGACCAGTCGGGCATGCCGCCGGGCAGCCTACGCATCCTGATGTCGATGCGCGCGGTCGGCGAGGGTCACATCTCGTCGGTCGCGTTCCGCGAAGGCATCATCACCGACCAGAACCTGATGAAGCTGGCGCCCGAGCCGCCCTTCGCCACCGCGACCGACGCGGTCGGCAGCGGCGAGGACGAGATGCCGCAGGGCCCCGTCACCGTCTATCGTCACCGCGACAGCACGCTCAGCGGCACCGTGATCTTCCCGATCACCCAGGCGCAGTCGAAGGGGCTGGAGGATCTGCGCATCGTCCGCTTCCAGCACGACAATGGCGACTATGAATGGATCGGCACCTACACCGCTTATAACGGTTCGGTCATCCAATCCGAGCTGATGCGGACACGCGATTTCCGCGCGTTCGATCTCGTCCCGATGACTGGCCCCGCCGCGCGCAACAAGGGCATGGCGCTGTTCCCGCGCAAGGTGAACGGCCAGTATATGATGATCGGCCGGCAGGACGGCGAAAACCTGTTCCTGCTGAAGTCGGACACGCTGACCGACTGGGACGACGGCGAGAAGATCCTGACGCCGCTCTATCCGTGGGAGCTCGTCCAGATCGGCAATTGCGGCCCGCCGATCGAACTCGACGAGGGCTGGTTGCTGCTCACGCACGGCGTCGGCGCGATGCGCAAATATTCGATCGGTGCGGTGCTGCTCGACAAGGACGACCCGTCGAAGGTGATCGGCCGCACGCAGCAGCCGATTCTCGCCGCCAAGGATCAGGACCGCGAGGGCTATGTCCCCAACGTCGTCTACAGCTGCGGCGCGCTGCGCCACGGCGATGCGCTGTTCCTGCCTTACGGGATCGCCGACAGCTCGATCGGCTTCGCCTTCGTCAAGATCACGGACATGCTCGCCGCGATGAAGTGAGGCTACCCCGCACCCCAACCACCACCCCGGCGAAGGCCGGGGCCCAGTTGGGGGACGGTAGTAACGACTAACGGCCCTCCGTTACGTCGACCTCCCCAACTGGGCCCCGGCCTCCGCCGGGGTGGTGCGAAATACCTCGGCGCACGCGTGTATCCTGTTCTCCCGCGAAGGCGGGAGCCCAGTCTGGGTCCCCGCCTTCGCGGGGAAACACTCTTTACTGCGACGCCGCCATCGTCCGCCGGTACATCACCCAGGTCAGCAGCGCGAACAGCAGGGTTCCGCCGACCAGCGCGATGGGCACGAACCCCTCCCCGACCAGCGCCAGCGGCGTCTCCTGGTTGGTGAGATAGACGATCCCGGCAAACCCCACGCCCCATAGCGACTCGCCGACGATCATCCCCGTCGCGGTCAGCACGCCCATCCGCCTGGCAAGCTCGGGATCGCGCGCGCGGTCGGCCCAGCGGTCATAGGCATAGCCGACCACCGCGCCGATCGTGACCGGCAACGTCACCGCCATTGGAAGATACACGCCCAGCCCGACGCCCAGCGGCGGCAACCGCAGTTTGCCCGCCTTGCCCAGCAGTTCGTCGAGCGCGATCACCGCGACCCCGGTCATCGCGCCATAGCCGATCATTGCCCAGTTGAGATTGCCCCCCAGCACGCCCTTGGCGAGCGCCGAGATCAGCGCCGCCTGCGGTGCGGCCAGCGCATTGGGCCCGGCCCCCGGCGCACCCGCAAAGCCAAGCGTGCTACCGAGCAGGTTGAGCACCGGTGGCACGACGATCGACCCGAACACCACGCCGATCAGCAGCGCGACCTGCTGCTTCCATGGCGTCGCACCGACCAGCTGCCCGGTCTTCAGATCCTGGAGATTGTCGTTCGAGATCGTCGCGATGCCGAACACCACGCCCGTCACGATCAGGCCGTAGGCGACCAGCGCCTGCGTCGTCCCCGGCTCGACCGCCCGACCGAACCACGACACGAGCAGGATCGATGCGGCGAGGATGGCGAGGATGCCGATGCCCGACACAGGAGAGTTCGACGCGCCGATCAGCCCCGCCATGTACCCGCACACCGCCGCGATCACGAGGCCGATGACCAGGATGAACGCAAGACTCCCCGCGATCAGCCCGATCGCCGACGCCTCGAGCGGCCCGCCCTGGAGGACCGTCCACAGCAGGATCCCGATCGGGACGAGCATCGCCAGCGACGCGATCCCGACGATCCCGATCGGGATGTCGCGCTCCTCGAGTGCCAGCACTTCGCCGCCGCGCTTGGCTGCCGACGCCGCCAGCGCCGATCGCACGCCGCCGACCACGGGTCCTGCGATCTTGAGCAAGGTCCAGATCGCCGCGACGCCGATCACGCCCGCACCGAAGAACCGCACGTCCGACCGGAACACGGTCGTCGCGATCACCTCCGCGGTGCCGGTCACGCTTCCCGCCGAGGTCAGGATCGGCAGCAGGATCCACCAGCCGATCACCACGCCCGTAAACATCGCCATCCCGACCGAGATTCCGACCAGATGCCCCGCGCCCAGCAGCGCGAACGACAATCCGCCGGAAATCCCGGTCGCACCTGCGCCGACGCGGAACCACGTCGCGGCCTCGGCAGCGACCAATTTGGTCTGAGTCAGGATCGCGAACCCGGCCGACACCAGCGCGTTGACGACGATGATGCCGAGCCCGCGTGCGCTCTCCTCGCCGCCCTCACGGCTGCCCGCGCCGACCTTGAGCACTTCGGCGGCCGCGCGGCCTTCCGGATAGGGCAGCACCGTGTCGACGACGAGCGCACGGCGCAACGGGACCGAGAACAGCACGCCGAGCACGCCGCCAAACATCGTGATCGCCGCCGTGGTGAGGAACGGAAACCCCTGCCACCAGCCGATCATGACGAGGCCGGGCAACACGAAAATAATCGCCGCGAGCGTGCCCGCGGCGGACGCGATCGTCTGGACGATGTTGTTCTCGAGGATCGTCGAATCCTTGAACAGCCGCAGCACGGCCATCGAGATCACCGCGGCGGGGATCGACGTCGCGAAGGTCAGCCCAATCTTCAAACCCAGATAGACGTTCGCCGCGGTGAACAGCAGCGTGATAATCGCGCCGAGCACGACCCCGCGAAAGGTAAGCTCGCGCATGCTCGTCTCGGGCCCGGTCTCGGATACGCCCCGCGTCGCGTCGGTCATCAGATCGTCCTAACCAGAAACACGTGCCCCGGCGGAGGCCGAGGCCCAGTCGGAACGTCCTCCAACCGGGCCTCGGCCTCCGCCGGGGTCCTAGCCGTCAGGATGCCGCGCTCTTGCCTTGAGCGCAACCGGCCGGATCAGCGCGCCACCATCCGCCGCGCGAAATGCACCGTGACCGCGCGCGTCACGCTCTCCGCGATCCGCTGCCGTCCCTCGTCGCTGTCGAGAAACGCCGCGTCCTGCGGGTTCGAAATATAGCCCGTCTCGAACAGGATAGAGGGCATGTCGGGCGCCTTGAGCACCATCAGCGACGCCATGCGGTGGAAATTCGGTTTGAGCGGCATCAGCGGCTTGGCCTCGCGTCCCAACAACCGCGCGAACGTGGCGGACGCGTTCATCGTCTCGCGCTGCGTCAGGTCGATCAGGATCGACGACACGTCGGCAGGCGCCTCGCCCAGATTCACCCCGGAGATCACATCCGCCTTGTTCTCGCGCGCGGCTAGCCGCGCCGCCTCCTTGTCGGACGCCACCTCGGACAGCGTATAGGCAGTCGCGCCGCTCGCGCCTTCGGATCCGGTACTGTCGCAGTGGACCGAGATGAACAGGTCTCCCTTCAACCGTCGTGCGACGCCGTACCGTTCGCGCAGCACGAGGAACCGGTCGTCGCTCCGCGTCAGCGCGACGCGCACCCGGCCCGAAGCAAGCAGCGCGTCACGGATCGCCTTGGCGACCTTGAGGGTCACGTCCTTCTCGCGCAGCCCGTCAGGCCCGATCGCGCCGGGATCGACACCGCCATGTCCGGCGTCGATCACCACCAGCGGACGCATGTCGTCGCCCTCGACCCGCGGCAGCGTGATCCCGCGCGCGCGCGGCGGCACCGGGATCGACACCTTGTACCGCGGCGCCGCCCGCGCGGCGAAAGTGACCGGGAAGAAATTCAGCGGGCCGGCGATACTGGCCTGCGTAAAGGCCGCATCGTCGACGCGGCGCAAGGCCAGCGTCAGCTCGCGTCCCTGCGAATCGAACCCGCCATCCGCCACGATCACCGGCTCGGCCAAGTCGAACAGCATCCGCAGCCCGGTGCCGCCGTGCCGGCGCTGCGTGATGCGGGTCACGACGCCGCCCGGCCTGGCGGTTCCGCCGGGCGTCGCGTTCGCGATATCGACCGCGATCTGCCGTTGCCCGGTCAGGATCTGGCTCGCGCCGCTGCCGACCGGTGCATCGAAGCGGATCACGATCTGCGTCCGGCCGATCGCGATGCTCTGAACGGTCGCCGCCAGCGCGGGAACGCCGGACAGCCAGCCGAGCAGCAGGGCGATGATCGCAACCATCCTGCGTCCATGCCGTGCGACCGCGCTGCCGGTCCAGCGAAAAGCCATTCTACACTCCCTGGATCGGTCGAGCCCGACCGAAACGAGACGCCTACGCTACGCCCCCGCAAGAGGATCTTGCGGAGCAGGGTTAATAGCCTGTTTGCCTTGGTTTTCCCATATCCGTGGCTGCCGGCGCGGCTGCCGGACAGATCGCCGCGCGGAAATACAACGTGTGAAAATGCCGGGTTTCGAGGCTTCGGACGGCCCCGCGCCGGGCCAGTTGCGGGATCTGCAATGCGGTGCTAGTCCTGCCGTGCACCCGTGCGTCGCTAGAGTTTGCCAGCGACGCGCCGGTCTCAACGCCCGCCTTCGGATCCTCGACGGCGCGGCAATTTCAGGTTGACGCTCGAATGACGCATTCCCCCCGCCCCGCTCACCGATCGGCCTTCGCCGACGGGATCGCGGTCGTGCGGGCGCCGCAGGGTGAGTTCCCGCGGCATGCGCGTCGAGCAGAGGCAGTTTCGCATACCTTCCGCGAGTCCGGGCGTCCGTGTCCGACCGCACCACCATCAAGCGCGCGACGGCTGCCATCAGGCCCGGCGCGCGCGCGGAGAATCTATTATGACAACGCGTATGCTGATCGACGCACGCCACCGGGAAGAAACCCGGATCGCCGTCGTCAAGGGTAACCGGATCGAGGAATTCGATTTCGAAAGCGCCGAGCGCAAGCAGCTCAAGGGCAACATCTACCTCGCCAAGGTCACGCGGGTCGAGCCGTCGCTCCAGGCGGCGTTCATCGATTACGGCGGCAATCGCCACGGCTTCCTCGCGTTCAGCGAGATCCATCCCGATTACTACCAGATCCCCAAGGAAGACCGCGACGCGCTGCTCCGCGAAGAGGCCGAGCATGCCGCCGAGGAGGCAGCCCTGCGCGCCGACTATGACGCGGACGACGAAGAGGGTGACGACGAGGACGATATCGAGCGCTTCGAGGACGATGGCGGGGTAGATCCCGATGTCGCCGACGAGCTCGAAGGCGGCGAAGAGACCGGCGAGGCCCCGCGTCGCAAGCGCAAGCCGAACGGCGACGAGGCCGCGGTCGAGGATCTGCGCGAGCGTCGCATGAACCTGCGCCGCCGCTACAAGATCCAGGACGTGATCCATCGCCGTCAGGTGCTGCTCGTCCAGGTCGTCAAGGAAGAGCGCGGCAACAAGGGCGCAGCGCTGACCACGTACCTGTCGCTGGCGGGTCGCTACTGCGTGCTGATGCCCAACACGTCGCATGGCGGCGGCATCTCGCGGAAGATCAGCAACGCGGGCGATCGCAAGCGCCTGAAGTCGATCATGGCCGACATGCAGCTGCCGCCCTCGATGGGCTGCATTGTCCGCACCGCGGGGCTGCAGCGCAGCAAGGTCGAGATCAAGCGCGACTTCGATTACCTCGCCCGTCTGTGGGACGGGATCCGCGAAGCGACGCTGAAGGCGTCGGCGCCCGCGCTCGTCTACGGCGACAGCGACCTGATCAAGCGCGCGATCCGCGACATCTACAACAAGGAAATCGAGGAGGTCATCGTCGAGGGCGAGGACGGCTATCGCCAGGCGCGCGAGTTCATGCGCCTGCTGATGCCGACGCACGCCCGGCGCATCAAGCATTACGCCGACCCCGTGCCGCTGTTCCAGCGCGCGGGCGTCGAGGACCAGCTGTCGGCGATGTACCATCCGGTCGTCCAGCTGAAGTCGGGCGGCTATCTGGTCATCAACCCGACCGAGGCGCTCGTCTCGATCGACATCAACTCGGGCCGCTCGACGCGCGAACACAGCATCGAGCAGACCGCGACCGCGACCAACCTCGAGGCCGCACAGGAAATCGGCCGCCAGCTGCGCCTGCGCGACATGGCCGGGCTCGTCGTCATCGACTTCATCGACATGGATAACAATTCCAACGTCCGTAAGGTCGAGAAGGCGATGAAGGAGGCGCTGAAGAACGATCGTGCGCGCATCCAGATCGGCCGCATCTCGTCGTTCGGTCTGATGGAAATGAGCCGCCAGCGGCTGCGCACCGGCGTGCTCGAAGCGTCGACCCGCGCCTGCCCGCATTGCGAGGGCACCGGGCTCGTCCGCACCGCATCGTCGTCGGGCATTTCCGCGCTCCGCCTCATCGAGGACGAGGCCGCCCGCGGTCGCGGCTCGCTGCTGACGCTGCGCGCGAGCCAGGAAGCGGCCGTCTACATCCTCAACCGCAAGCGTGCCGACATCGCCGAGATCGAGGATCGCTACGGCGTGATCGTCGAGATCATTCCCGGCCAGGACGAGGAAGGCGCGCACATGACGGTCGAGGCCAGTGGCCCGCCGCCCGCGCATCCGCCGAAGTTCGTCCAGATCATCGAAGAGGACGAGGACGATCTTCCCGAGGAGATCGAGGACGAGATCGAGGAGGACGAGGTCGAAGAGGCCGAGGCCGAACAGCCGCGTCGTCGCGAGGGGGGCCGCGAAGGTGGTCGTGAGCAGACCGCGCCACGTGAGGGCCGCGATGCCGATGGCGAGGGCGGCAAGAAGCGCCGTCGCCGCCGCGGTCGTCGGGGCCGGGCACGCCCGGGTGAGGACGGCGCCGTCGGTGGTACGAGCGAGGATGGCGCGTTCGAGGACGTCGACACCAATGTCGAGGAAATCGACGAAGGCGTCGGCGAGATCGTCGAAGTCGGCGGTGGCGAGGAGATCGAAGGTACGGCTCCGGCCGAACAGGCCAATGGCGTCGAAGGCGAAGGCCGTCGTCGTCGCGGACGTCGCGGACGTCGCGGTGGTCGGCGCAACGAGCAGGGCGGCGAGCAGACCGGCGCCGAGACGGGCGAGTCGATTGCCGTCAGCAGCGTCGACACCGCGGCACTGATCGCCGAGGCGCCCGAGCCGGAGGCATTTGCGCCGGTCGAGACGTCCGGGGCCGAGTCGGTGTTCGAGGAGGCGCCGTCCGCGCCGGTCGCCGAGGCTCCCAAGATGCGTCGTCGCCCGCGCGCCCGTGCGGCCGCCGCGACGATCAACGCTGACCCGGTCGCCGAAACGGCGCCCAAGTCGCGTCGGGGTCGCAAGCCGCGTCCGGTCGACACGGCCAACGAGACGACCATGGCACCAGAACCGGTCGTATCCGAAGTGCCCGTCACGCCCGAGCCGCAGGAACAGGCCGCTCCCGATCCGGTTGCGGCAGAGCCGGCGCGCAAGCCTGCACGGCGCCGTCGCGAGGCGGTTGCCGATGCGACGATGGACGAGGTTGGCGCTACGCCTGCCGAGACGCTGGAGGCGTCCGCGCCGAAGCCCAAGCGCGCGCGTCGCAAGGCGAGCGATACGGCGGTCGAGCCCGCAGCCGTCGAGGAGGCCCCTGCCAAGGTCGCCAAGCCGCGTGGTCGGCCGCGCAAGGCCGCGGTGATCGAGGCCGGCGATGCCGCCCCGACCAGCGAGGTGCTTGCCGCGCCGGTCGAGACCACGCCGCCGCAGGTCGAGGTCCAGCCGCAGGATGCCGACGCGCCGGGCACGAACGACGACCCCGATGGCGCGCCGCGCCGTGGCTGGTGGCAGCGCACCTTCGGCTGACGCCGAAGCATAGCCGATGAGACGGGCGCGATCGAAAGGTCGCGCCCGTTTTCATTTCGGCGCGCTCGGACCCGTTGCCCCGCGGTTCGCGGCTTGGGCCGGGTCCTGTGTTCACCATCGGGCGTCGGACCCGCCCACGTCGTCGTCCCCGCCATTGCTCCCCCGCCGATGATCGACGATACTGCGCGATATGAAGCGCTTCGTCGCGGCCCTGACCGCCACCCTCCTGCTCTGGGCGCAACCCGCACAGGCGCAGTCGATCCTCCGCGATGCGGAGACCGAAACGATGTTCGCCGAAATGTCCGGCCCGCTGATCACCGCGGCGGGGCTGTCACCGCGCGACGTTAAGGTCGTGCTGATCAACGACGATTCGATCAACGCGTTCGTCGCGGGCGGCCAGACCGTCTATGTCCATTCGGGCCTGCTCCAGGCGGCGGACAATGCGAACGAAGTTCAGGGCGTGATCGCGCACGAACTCGGCCACATTGCCGACGGTCATGTCGTGCTCTCCGATCGCGGGACCAAACCCGCCATGGGCATGTACCTGCTCTCGATGGTGCTAGGCCTGGCGGCGATGGCCGCGGGCAGCGGCGAGGCGGGCGCGGGGATCATGGCGGCCGGGCAACAGGCCGCAATGGGCAATTACCTGGCGTTCAGCCGCACGCAGGAATCCACTGCGGATGCGAGCGGCGCCAAATATCTGCGGGAGGCCAACGTCACCGGCCGCGGCATGCTGAGCTTTTTCAAGAAGCTGCAGCAGCAGGAATATCGCTTCGGCACCGCCAATATCGACCCGTTCATGCAGTCGCATCCGCTGTCGGGCGAGCGTGTCTCGGCGCTGACTGCGGATCTCCAGGCGTCGCCCGCCTGGGCGAACAAGCCCGATGCCGCGCTCGAGGAACGCTTCCGCCGCGTGAAGGCCAAGCTTGCCGGCTATGTCATGCCCGCGCCGCGCACGCTGCAAAGCTATCCGCCGAGCGACCAGTCGATCTACGCGCATTACGCGCGGGCCTATGCCTATCATAAATCGGGTTATCCCGACAAAGCGGATGCCGAGGCGGATGCGCTGGTCAAGGCGAAGCCCGACGATCCCTATTTCCTCGAGATCAAGGGCCAGATCCTGCTCGAGGCGGGCAGGCCGGTCGAGTCGCTCGTCCCGCTGCGCGAGGCGACCGAAGGTTCGCGGAACAACCCGCTGATCGCCACGACGTTCGGCCACGCGCTGATCGCGACCGAGAACAAGGCGAATTATCCCGAGGCGACCAAGGTCCTGCGCACCGCGGTCGGCCGCGACGATCAGAACCCGTTCGCCTGGATGCAGCTCGGCACCGTCTACGAACTGACCGGCGATACCGCGCGTGCGGCGCTCGCCACCGCCGAGCGCGCGAGCATGGGCGGCGACATGCGGACCGCATCGGCCAGCGCGCAATATGCGCTCGCCAACATCCCCGCCAACACCCCCGACTGGATCCGCGCGCAGGATATCGCGATGGCCGCGCAGAACGAGATGGACGACAATCCCAAGCAGTATAAGCGGCGCAGATGAACAAGATGATGTTGCCCGCCATCGCGGCGGTCGGGGCGGTCCTGGGCGGATTCGCGGTGTGGGGCTATGATCGCCAGGGCGGTGGCGTCGAGCGCGCACAGGTCGAGGCGATCGTCCACGACTACATGCTCGCGCATCCCGAGATCCTGCCCGAAGCGATGGAGAAACTGCGCGACCGCGAGTCGGGCAAGACGGTCGCTGCCAACCGCGACGCGATCGTCACGCCGTTCGGCAGCGCCTGGGCGGGCAACCCCAAGGGCGACGTCACGCTCGTCGAATATTTCGATTATAATTGCGGGTATTGCCGCGCGAGCCTGCCGATGATCGCAAAGCTGATCGCGGCAGACCCCAAGGTCCGCGTCGTCTTCCGCGAATTGCCGATCCTCAGCGCGGAAAGCCGCGTCGCTGCCCGCGCGAGCCTCGCGGCCGCCCAACAGGGCAAGTTCGCGGCCTTCCACGACGCGCTCTACGCCGGCGGCCAGGTCAGCGACGCGACGATCGCGGCGGCGGCGGCGAAGGCCGGGGTCGACATCAATCAGGCCGGCTTCACCAAGACCGCCGATGCAGAGATCGGCAAGAACATGGAAACCGCGGCCAAGCTCGGCATGACGGGCACGCCGAGCTGGGTGGTCGGCGACCGCATCCTGTCCGGCGCGCTGCCGCTCGAGGACCTGCAAAAGGCGGTCGCCGCCGCCCGCGCCGGATAAGCCGACTTCGCAAACCCCCATTTCGTCATCCCCGCGGAGGCGGGGACCCATATTGGCGAACGTCCGAGTCTATGGATCCCCGCCTCCGCGGGGATGACGATGGGGTCGCGTCAGGCCTTACTTTCACACCCCACCACCCCCATCTTCCCCTCACTTAAAAGGGGCCCCAATGACCGAACCGATCCTGTCCGTTGCGGGCGTCACGAAGACCTACAAAAGCGGTACCACCGCACTCCACCCCGTCGATCTGGACATCCGCAAGGGCGAGATCTTCGCGCTGCTCGGGCCCAATGGGGCGGGGAAGACGACGCTGATCAGCATCATCTGCGGGATCGTCACGCCCAGCGCAGGAACGATTACCGTCGCGGGCTTCGACGCGATCCACGACTATAAGCAGGCGCGCAGCCGCATTGGTCTGGTCCCGCAGGAACTGAACGTCGACATGTTCGAGACGGTGCTCGCCACCGTCACCTTCAGCCGCCGCCTCTTCGGTCGCTCGGGCCACAGCGCCTATATCGAACAGGTCCTGCGTGACCTGTCGCTCTGGGACAAGCGCCATGCCAAGATCATGGAACTGTCGGGGGGGATGAAGCGCCGCGTCCTGATCGCCAAGGCGCTGAGCCACGAGCCCGAGATCCTGTTCCTTGACGAACCCACCGCGGGCGTCGACGTCGCGCTGCGCCGCGACATGTGGAAGCTCGTCCACCGCCTGCGCGAGGGTGGCACGACGATCATTCTGACGACGCATTATATCGAGGAGGCCGAGGAGATGGCCGACCGCGTCGGCGTGATCAACAAGGGCAAGCTGCTGCTCGTCGACGACAAGGCATCGCTGATGAAACAGCTCGGCAAGCGCGAACTCGATCTGGCGTTGCAGGAGCCGATGACCGCGATCCCGCCCGAGCTTGCCGAATGGGACGTGTCGCTGCAGGACGAGGGCAAGCGCCTGCGCTATGTGTTCGACGCACAGGCGGACCATACCGGCATCCCCTCGCTCCTGCGCAAGCTCGCCGAACTCGGCATCGGCTTCAAGGATCTCGAAACCAGCAAGTCGAGCCTCGAGGACATCTTCGTCGATCTCGTCGGAGAGCGCGCATGAACACCCCCTTCCTCAACTGGCACGGCGTCTGGGCGATCTATCGCTTCGAAATGGCGCGGGCCTTGCGCACGCTGTGGCAGAGCCTCGTCACCCCCGTCCTCACGACGTCGCTCTATTTCATCGTCTTCGGCGGCGCGATCGGCAGCCGGATGCAGGAGGTCGATGGCGTCGGCTATGGCAGCTTCATCGTCCCCGGCCTCATCATGCTGTCGCTGCTGACGCAGAGCATCGCGAATGCATCGATCGGGATCTACTTCCCCAAATTCACCGGCACGATCTACGAACTGCTCTCCGCGCCCGTGTCCGCGATGGAGATGGTGATCGGCTATGTCGGGGCGGCGACCACCAAGTCGGTAATCATCGGCCTTATCATCCTGGCGACCGCCGCCTGTTTCGTGCCGCTGCATATCGCGCATCCGTTCGCGATGTTCGCCTTCCTGATCCTTACGGCCGTCGCGTTCAGCCTGTTCGGGTTCATCATCGGCGTCTGGGCGAACGGCTTCGAACAGCTGAACTTCGTCCCCGCGCTGCTGATCACGCCACTGACGTTTCTGGGTGGCGCCTTCTACTCGATCGACATGCTGCCCCAGCCCTGGCGCACGCTCAGCCTGGCCAACCCGGTCGTCTATCTGATCAGCGGGTTTCGCTGGAGCTTCTTCGGGCAAGGTGATGTCGCGGTCGGCATCAGCCTCGCGGTGACCGCGGCGTTCCTCGTCGCCTGCCTCATCGTGATCGCGTTGATCTTCAAGACCGGCTGGCGGATGAAGAACTAGGCGCGCCACGCCCCGCGCGCCATTGGCCGCACGACCAGCGCATTGATGTCGATCGCGATGTGGAACGCAATCGCCATCCACACGCTGTTCGTCAGGCCGTAGAGCATGGACAGCGCCACGCCCGACAGCGTCGTCGCGACGACGCCGCGCCATCCCTGATAGCGGTGCACCCCGCCAAAGCATAAGGCGGCGATAATCGTCCCGGCCAGCGCGCTGCCGGACACCAGCGCGATCAGCAGCGGGAGGAACAGGCGGAAGAACAGCTCTTCGCTGACCCCGGCACTGATCGCGAGGGCGATGGCCGGGAGAATGTCCTTGCGCGTCTTCGGCAGGACATCGGGGAAGGTGCCGATCTGGAACGCGCGGCGGCCGCGGCGCCACAAGACATGCGTGATCGCCGCGTTCGCGAGCGTGCCGAGCGCCATGCCGAGGATCAGTGGCGCGATCGGCAGGTGCGGCCACTCGTCCGGCACCAGCGCGATTGCCGCCGGCTGCGCCGCCGCGAGCGGATCCTGGCCGAGCAGGACAAGGCCGACGAGCGCGGGCAGGCTGAACGACACCGCCAACCCGACCGCCCAGGCCGTCATCCGCCTTGCGGGGCTACGGCCCGGTCGTGTCGGCAGGCGAACGCGAAACGTCCGCCCCCGCCACAGGATCGCCAATACGTAGACGGCGACGATCGCGAGCAGTGTCTGCGCGACGATCACCGCGGCCGGATTAGTCGCGCAACAGGTCGTTGATGCTCGTCTTCGACCGCGTCTGCGCGTCGACGCGCTTGACGATCACGGCGCAGTAGAGCGCGGGCTTGCCGTCCCCGCCGCCGATCGAACCCGGCACGACGACCGCATAGGGCGGCACTTCGCCCTTGAAGACTTCGCCGGTCGCGCGGTCGATGATCTTCGTTGACGCGCCCAGATACACGCCCATCGACAGCACAGCCCCCTCGCCGACGCGAACGCCCTCGGCGACCTCGGCACGCGCACCGATGAACGCGCCGTCACCGATGATCACAGGGTCCGCCTGAAGCGGCTCGAGTACGCCGCCGATGCCGGCACCGCCCGACAGATGGACGTTCTTGCCGATCTGCGCACAACTGCCGACCGTCGCCCAGGCGTCGACCATCGTGCCCTCACCGACATAGGCGCCGATATTGACGAAGCTCGGCATCAGGATCGCGCCCTTGGCGATGAAGCTGCCGCGGCGCGCGACCGCACCGGGAACAACGCGGATGCCGGCTGCGCGGAACTCGGCCTCGCCCCAGCCCGCGAACTTCGACGGCACCTTGTCGAACGCGGGTGCGCCGCCCGATCCACCGTCGATCACGACATTGTCGTTGAGGCGGAACGACAGCAGCACGGCCTTCTTCAGCCACTGATTGACCTGCCACCCGTCACTGGCGGGCTCCGCGACCCGCGCGGTACCCGCATCGAGCATCGCCAGCGCGCTGTCGACCGCATCGCGGATTTCGCCCTTCGTCTCCAAACCGAGATTTGCCCGGTCGTCCCAGGCGGCGTCGATGATCGTCTGCAGGTTGCTCATGATGTCTCCAGGATGGTTTCCAGCCACGGCGCGAGCACCGGGATGGTGAAATCGATATGGTCGCGTTCCGCGCCCGGCGACTGTTCGGACCCGTTGTCGACCCACACCGTCGTCATGCCGATGGCCTTGGCGGGCAGCAGATTGCGGACCATGTCGTCGACGAACAGCGATTGCGTGGGGTCGATGTCGAACGCGGTACAAAAGCCTGCATAGGCCGATGCATGCGGCTTGGGCATCAGGTCCATCGCATGGATGTCGTGGATCGCCTCGAAACTCGCGCCAAGCCCGAGACGGTCGAGGATCTTCAGCGCATAGGGCGTGTCACCGTTGGTGAAGATCAGCTTGCGCCCGGGCAGCTTGGCGATCGCCGCGACCAGCGGCGCGTCATGCTCCAGCACGTCCATCTCGATGTCATGGACATGCGCGAGGAACGCGTGCGGATCGACCTGATGCTCGGTCATCAACCCCGACAGCGTCGTGCCGTGATTGTGGAAATAGCCCTTCTGCACGCGCCGCGCCTCGTCATGCTCGAGCCCGAGCAGGTCCTGGATAAAGCCGGTCATCCGTGCGTCGACCTGCGAAAACAGATCGGCGCTCGCCGGATAGAGCGTGTTGTCCAGATCGAAGATCCAGTTGCGGACATGGTCAAGTCGGGCAAGCATCGGAGCGAACCTCTAGGCATCGCCGCGCGCAGGGACAAGCCGGCGCGGTCGGATCGCGCGGGGCGCCCGGCAGCAAATTTGGCGGACACTGGATAAGCTACCGCTCGGTACCTATATCCGATGCATGACACGCTATTCCCTGCTCGATCTCGTCCCCGTCGTCCAAGGCGGCACCGTTTCACAGTCGCTCGCCAATGCGGCCGATCTCGCACGCCATGCCGAGAGCGTCGGATTCCAGCGTTACTGGGTTGCCGAACATCACGGCATGACCGGTATCGCCTCCGCCGCCACTGCGGTCTTGATCGCGCATATCGCCGCCGCGACCAATACGATCCGCGTCGGATCGGGCGGGATCATGCTCCCGAACCACGCCCCGCTGGTGATCGCCGAGCAGTTCGGAACGCTCGACGCGCTGTTCCCCGGCCGGATCGACCTGGGTCTCGGCCGCGCGCCCGGCTCGGACCAGAGGGTGGCCCGCGCGATGCGCCGCACGCTCGAGACCGACGCCAATGCCTTCCCGCAAGACGTGATGGAACTGCAGAGCTATTTCGCCAATGACGGCCAGACAGGCATTGTCGCGACGCCGGGCGCGGGCGCGGATGTCGATATGTGGATTCTCGGCTCCAGCACCTTCGGTGCGCAACTCGCCGCCGCGCTCGGCCTGCCCTATGCCTTCGCCTCGCATTTCGCGCCCGATGCACTCGATGCGGCCCTCGCCATCTATCGACGTGATTTTCGGCCCTCGGCACGGCTGGCAAAGCCCCACGTCATGGCGGGCTTCAATGTCTTTGCCGCGGATACCGATGCCGAGGCCGAACTGCTCGCCAGTTCGCAGCAACAGTCGTTCGTCGCGCTCCGCACCGGCAACCCGCGCCAGTTGCCGCCGCCGGTCGCGGGCTATCGCGAATCGCTCGGCGCGCAGGGCAACCAGATTCTCGACCATGTCCTGCAATGCTCGGCCGTCGGCAGCCCGGCCAAGGTCGCGCGCGGGATCGCTGCGTTCGTCGAGCGTACCGGCGTCGACGAGGTGATGGTGACAAGTGCGATCTACGATCACGAAGCGCGCAAGCGGAGCCTGTCGATCACCGCCGACGTGATGCAGGAACTGAAGATCGCGGCCTAATCAGCTCGCGGCGGGGAGCCTCAGGCGGACCATGAGTCCGCCGAGGTCCTCGCTCTCCTCGAGCCCGACCGTGCCCTCGTAGATTTCGGCGACGTCGCGGACGATCGCGAGCCCCAGACCCGTTCCCGGCTTGCCCGTATCGAGCCGCACGCCGCGATCGAAGATGCGGACGCGCTGTTCCTCAGGAATCCCGACGCCGTCGTCCTCGACCAGGAACTCGACGAACCCGGCCTGCGCGCCGACCGTCACGAAGACACTGCCACCGCCATATTTCGCGGCGTTCTCGATCAGATTGCCGAGCATCTCGTCGAGGTCCTGGCGCTCGACATGAACCTTGAGCGTCTTGTCACCGGTAATGTCGATGCGGACATGCCGATACAGACGAGCGACCGCACGTTCGACCGACTCGAGGCTAGGCCAGACATCGGCGCGACTATGCGCCGAGCCGCGCCGGCCGACCGCACGCGCACGCGCGAGGTGATGATCGACCTGGCGCCGCATCGTCCGCGCTTCACGAATGACGGTATCGGCCAGATCGTCCGATTGCGCGGTCGCGGCGTTCATGATCACGGTCAGCGGGGTCTTCAGCGCATGCGCGAGATTGCCCGCGTGCCGCCGCGCTTCCTCGGCCTGGCGTTCATTATGCTCGATCAGCGCGTTCAGTTCCTCGACCATCGGCGCGACCTCGATCGGCATCGCGCTGCCCACCCGGTTGGACTGGCCGGCGCGCATCCGCGCAATCTCCTCGCGAACACGGCGCAGCGGCCAGAGCCCGTAGAAGGTCTGCATCGCGGCCATGATGATCAGGCCGAGGCCAAGCAGCGCGAAGCTGCGGACCAGCGTGCGCCGCAGCGTCGTGATCTGCGCATCGAGCCCTTCGCGAGCCTGCGCGACCTGGAAGCGCCAGTGGATCTTCGATCCGGGCAGGACGACGTCACGTTCGACGACCCGCAGCGATTCGTCGCGAAACTGTTTGCTGTCGTAGAAATGCACGTTCAGATCGTCATGCGACGACCCGAACGCCAGCCGGCGGTCCCAGAGCGAGCGTGATGGGAAATCCTCGCGCCCCCGGCCCGATACCTGCCAGTACAGGCCGGAACCAGGCTCAAGGAACCGCTGGTCGGCGGCGGCTTCGCGCGTGAAGATCACCTCGCCCTCGGGCCCGATCTCGGACGAACTCAGCAGCGAGCGGAGGACATACTCCAGCTGGTCGTCGAAATTGCGCGTCACCGCGCTCGACAAGACACGGTCGAGCGCAAACCCGCCCGCCCCCAGCAGCACCGTGATCCACACCGCGGCGATCAGGATCATGCGTCCCGACAGCGATCCCTTCGCCCGGGCCTGCACGTGAAGCGGCAGGTCGGCAGCCAGCGGGGGCGTGTTCATCAGGCGTCCGGCGCAATCATGTCGGTCAGGCGTCGGGATCTTCGAGGCTGTAGCCAAGCCCGCGGATCGTCGTGATCACGTCCTGACCCAGCTTCTTGCGGATACGCGTTACGAACACCTCGATCGTGTTCGAATCGCGATCGAAATCCTGGTCGTAGATATGCTCGATCAATTCGGTGCGGCTGACGACCTTGCCCTTGTGATGCAACAGATAGCTCAGCAGCTTATACTCCTGCGCGGTCAGCTTCACCGGCTCGCCCGCACGCGTCACCTTGCCGCTGCGCGTATCGAGGCGGATGTCGCCGGCAGTCAGCTCGGAGGAGGCGTTACCGCTCGCACGCCGGATCAAGGCCCGCAGGCGCGCGATGAGTTCCTCGCTCTGGAACGGCTTTGCCACATAGTCATCGGCGCCCGCATCGAGCCCGGCGACCTTGTCGGACCAGCTGTCGCGCGCGGTCAGCACGAGGACGGGCATGACCTTGCCCTCCTTGCGCCAGCGGTCGAGCACGGTGAGGCCGTCGATCTCGGGGAGGCCGAGGTCGAGCACGACGGCATCGTAATTCTCGGTCGAACCCAGGAAATGCCCCTCCTCGCCATCGACCGCGAGGTCGATCGCATAGCCGGCGCCCTCGAGGGTATTCTTGAGCTGAGCCCCGAGATTCGGCTCGTCCTCGACGATCAGAACGCGCATGATAATCCTCTCGCTTGAATTGCTCGCGGCCGGGCTACTGGCCGGTGCGGCCGATGATCTGGCCAGTCCGGCCATCGACGTCGACCCAGATCACATTGCCATTGCGCAGGAACTTCAGCGTGTAAATGCCGCTGCCCGCATCATAGTCGAAGCCGAGATACTGCGCGCCCTGCATCATCGGCATCACCCGCGCCTCGATCTCGCGCAGCGAAAGCGACCGGCCGGTCCTGCGCGCTTCGAAGGCGGAACGCTGGTCGCCATGTCGCTGATCGGGCGCCTGCGCCACCGCGACGCCCGCCGCCAGCGGCGTCAGCATCGGGAAAGCAGCAAGAGTTGTCAGGAACAGCAGCATCTTCATGGAGGTGGCATAGGCCCGGCGCATTGAACAGCCTGTGAATGAGGGCGACAGCAGGACGACAGCATAGTGTAACTTGCCTGCATCACCCGGCGACCCTAGGTGACCCGGACATGGCAGCACCTATTCTCGCATTCGAAGGCCTCGGCCTTGTCCAGGGTTCTGGATGGCTTTTTCGCAACCTCGACATCCATATCGGTCCGCGCGATCGCCTCGCGCTGATCGGCCGCAACGGCGCAGGCAAGACGACCCTGCTGAAGCTGCTCGGCGGCAGCATCGAGGGCGATGAGGGCCGCCGGACGATCGTCCCGGGCACCCGGGTCGTCATCCTCGAGCAGGAGCCCGACCTGCGCGGCTTTGCGACCCTGCGCGATTACGTGATGGGCGGCGACGATGCGCCGGTCAGCTACGAAGCCGACTCGATCGCCGACCAGCTCGGCATCGATCTGTCGCGTGAAGCCGCATCCGCGTCGGGCGGCGAGCGGCGCCGCGCGGCGATCGTCCGCGCGCTGGCGCAGGACCCCGACGTGCTGTTGCTCGACGAGCCGACCAACCATCTCGACATCGGCGCGATCGAATGGATCGAGGACTGGCTCAAGCGCTTCCGCGGCGCGTTTGTCGTGATCAGCCATGACCGTACCTTCCTGACGCGTCTCACCAAGCAGACCCTGTGGCTCGATCGCGGCGCGATCCGGCGTGCGGAGATCGGTTTCGGCGGATTCGAGGCGTGGACCGAACAGGTCTATGCCGAGGAACAGCGCCAGGCCGAGAAGCTCGACGCACGCCTGAAGCTGGAAGAGCATTGGCTGCTTCGCGGCGTCACCGGGCGGCGCAAGCGCAACCAGGGACGCCTGACCAAGCTGCACGAGATGCGCGCCGAACGCGCCTCGATGATCGGGCCGCAGGGTTCGGCCAACCTCGTCACCAGCAGCGACGACACCAAGTCCAAGGTCGTGATCGACGCAAAGCACGTCACCAAGGCGTATGGCGACCGGACGATCATCGGCGACCTGACGTTGCGCGTCACGCGCGGCGACCGGATCGGCATTGTCGGCCGCAACGGCGCGGGCAAGTCGACGCTGCTGAAGCTGCTGACCGGCGAGATCGAACCCGATGGCGGGACGATCAAGCTCGCCAAGACGCTCGATGCGGTCGTCATCGATCAGCAGCGCAGCCTGATGGCGCCCGAGAAGACGGTGCGCGAAGTCGTTGCCGATGGCGGCGACTGGATCGACGTGCTCGGCGTCCGCAAGCATATCCACGGGTATCTGAAGGAGTTCCTGTTCGACCCGAACATGGTCGACGCCAAGATCGGGTCGCTATCGGGTGGCGAGCGATCGCGGCTGCTGCTCGCGCGCGAATTCGCCAAGCCGTCGAACCTGCTTGTGCTCGACGAGCCGACCAACGATCTCGACCTCGAAACGCTCGACCTGTTGCAGGAGGTGATCGGCGATTATGACGGCACCGTCCTGATCGTCAGCCATGATCGCGACTTTCTCGACCGGACCGTGACGATCACGCTCGGGCTCGACGGGTCCGGGACCGTCGATGTCGTCGCCGGCGGATATGAGGACTGGGAAAAGCGCCGTGCGACCCAGACCAGCGGCAAGCGGGCCTCGAAGAAGGTTGCCGCGACCGCGCCGCCGGCCCCCGCGCCGCGCGCGAAACTGACCTACAAGGATCAGCGCGATTATGAATTGCTCCCCAAGCGGATCGAGGCGCTCGACGCCCAGATCGCGAGCGATGCCGCAAAGCTTGCTGCGCCGAACCTGTACATGCGCGACAATGCAACCTTCGCCAGGCTGACCGCCGCGATCGAGGCGGCGCGCGCCGAAAAAGAGGCCGCGGAACTCCGCTGGCTGGAACTGGCTGAGCAGGTTGGCGAATAGCGGCCGCTAAACCGTTCCGAACCATTTGGAACTTGACACATGTTACTGCGTTGCAGCATCCCGCCATTGTACGTTTTGGAGAGTCTTATGAAGCTGAAGAACCTGACCGGTAGCGCGCTCGCTATCGCTATGATGTCCACGTCGGTTGCAGCCGTTGCTGCGCCTGCCAACCCTGCGTCGAGCCTGTCGGTTTCGAAGGCACGCGTCGGTTCGGCAACGACCGGCAAGAACAAGGCTGCAGGCGCTGGCGTGATCGCCGGCCTGATCGCAGCTGGCGTCGTTGCGATTGGCGTTGTCGCCATCGTCAAGGACGACAACGACAACGATTCGGACAGCAACTAAGCTGTTCTGAGGGTCGGCGCTTCGGCGCCGGCCCTTTTTACGTTATTTGCTGATCGCGCGCCCGGACCGCCCCGCTAGATCAACGATATACTGCCAGCCAACACGCCCGGAACGACTTCCCCGCTGCGTTGCCCATGTCAGGGCCTCGTCGGGCCGAAATGGCAGATCGTGTAGCGCCGCATAGCCCGCGACGATCGCCAGATAGCCGTCCTGATCGACGGCATGAAACCCCAGACTCAGCCCGAACCGATCCGCAAGCGCAAGCTGGTCGTCGATCGAATCGCGGGGATTGATGGCGCTTTCCTGTTCGGCGATATCGCGTGGCGCCAGATGCCGGCGGTTCGCCGTCACGGCCAGACGCACATTGGCGGGACGTGGCTCTGCACCGCCTTCGAGCACGGATCGCAGCACACGCGCCTCGGACGGAGTATCGATGCCGAGATCGTCGACGAAGACGATGAACGCGCGGCCCACGGGTGCCAGCATCGCAAACAGGTCCGGCAGCGCGGTCATGTCGGCGATCTCGATCAACGCGACATTGCCCTGTTCGGCCTGGACTGCGGCGACAACGCTTTTCACCAGCGCCGATTTACCGGTGCCGCGCGCGCCCCATAGCAGGACGTCATGCGCCGCGTGACCGCGGGCGACCCGCCGGACCATGTCCAGCAGCAGGTGCTTCTGCCGATCGATGCCGATCAGCAGATCGAGCGGCAGCGGGGCGAAACCGCGGATCGGGACAAGCGCCCGGTTGCGCCACACATAGGCAGGAAACGCCAGACAGTCCGCTACTGGGGGCGGCGGCGGCGAGAGGCGTTCGAGGGCGGCGGCGATCCTGTCGAGCGGGTCGGTCATCGCGCGGTCATGACGGCACCGCCGCCGTGCGACAAGGTCTAACGGAGCTGAGCGAGATGGCTGGCGATGGCGCGATCCCCGGGGGCCAGCGCTACCGCCTTGGTCAGCACCTGCCGCGCACCGTCCAGCTTGCCGACGCCCGCCAGCGCGATGCCATAGGCGTCGGTCGCCGCTGCATTCATCGGCGCAAGCGCATGGGCGGCGCGCGCATAGCGAAGCGCTGCCGTATCTGCGCCGTCACGCGGCGCCGCCCCGGCATGGGCGCGCGCGAGATCTGTCAGCAGCCCCGCGTCACGATTGCCGATCCGCCGGCGCACCGCTTCGAGCGTCTCGATCGCCGCGGTCCAGTTGCCTGCCATCACGTGCCAATGGCCAAGGATTCGCTGGCCGGTCAGGCTCTGCGGATTTTGCGAAAGATACAGGGCCAGCGCGGTCGATGCCTGGCGTTGGCGCGAGACCCGGCTCAGCGCGTCGACCAGGCGCAGCATCGTCGGTTCGTCGAAGCTGAGATCCGCGGCACGCGCATAGAACGGTGCAGCGTCCGCGTAACGCCCCGCCACCGCGAAGGTGTCGCCCGGCGTCGACTGGGCGGCGGGCGCGCCGGGGCTTGCCCGTGCAAGGCTGCGCGCGCGGGCAAGCGCATCACCCGGCGCGCGCGCCTGGATCCGGCCACGGATCGCCGCCAGCAGCGCGCCCGGATCGCCCGGGGCCTGCAGGATCGCCGCGTCGAGCGTGCCGACCTGATCGTCGATCGCGAAGGCCGTCGCCATCCCGGTGGCACCGCGGTTTGCGCGATTGAGATCCTGCGCCACACCCTCGCGCTCCCGGTCCGTCGTTGCGGTCGCGGCCGCCGCACGCGCGAAAAGCACGAGCGCGTAGCTGTCGGCGTCCGCACGGGTGACGATCGGCCTCAGCACCTCCCGCGCGCCGCGCGGATCACCCGACCGCAGCAGCGCAGCCCCCAACAGCCGGCGCACGCTGACGTTGAGCGGCTGTTGCCGCGCGAGGCCACGCCACATCGCGCCGGCCTGTTCGAACCGCCCCTCGGCATAGTCGAGCGCACCGCTGAGCAGGATCGCACCGGGCAGGCTGTCAATCGCCCCCCCGGTCTTCTGAAGCAGCCCGCGCGCGAGTTCGGTCCGACCCGCGCGCGCCGCGAGCACCCCCTGGAGATACAAAGCCTGCGGGCTGCCGGGTCGAGCCCGCTGCGCGCGTCGCGTCGCCGCCAGCATGGCGCGATATCGCCCGGCATCGCCGAGCGTGGCGGCATATTCGATCAGCGCCGGATGATAATAGGCATCGCGTGCAAGCGCGCGTTCGAACCAGGGAAGTGCTGCGACCAGGCCGTAGCGCCGTCGGACAATCTCGCCCTGCAACGTCAGCGCCGCGGGCTCATCCGGCAACAGCGCGACCGCACGCGTCGCAGCATCCGCGGCGGTACCGACATCGCCGATAGCCAGCGCCACGCGACCCAGCGCGGTCCAGTTGCGCCCGTCGCGAGGCTGCTCTGCAACCAGGCGACCTAGATCGGCGCGGGCTGCAGCGCCGTTGCCGAGCAGTACCAGCGCGGCGGCGCGGATGCGGCGAGCATAGGCGGCCTGGCGCGGTGCGGCGCGGTCGGCCGCCTCGATCGCACCGACCGGATCGTTCTGGAGCAGCCGCGCCTGCGCCTGGAACGGGTAGAGCGTGGCGATCGCGATGCCGGCATCGCGCGCGCGGGTCAGTTCGGCCTCGGCCGCGAGTCCGTCGCCTAGTTCGAGCAGCGCGCGCGCAAGGACGACATGCGCAGGCCCGTTCGACGGTGCCGCCGCGATCGCCGCCTGTGCATTGGACCGGGCCGCGCTGTAATTGCCCGACTGCAACGTGATCCGCGCGTCGCGGAGCAAGCCTCGCGCATCGGGGGGATCGCGCCGGAGCGTCAGCAGCGTCGCCGTCCCCGCAACCGCCAGCACGAGCAGCGCGATCGCCAGCAGACGGGCATGACTCCGCGTGAAGACACGCCGGCGCCGAGGTGCGCGTCCGCGGCGCAGCAGCGGATATCGCGGGTCACGCATGAAGATCATAGCTTTTTAGCAGATCGTACAGCGTCGGCCGGCTGATCCCGAGCAGCCGGGACGCGCTCGAGATGTTGCCCCCGGCACGGCTCAGCGCGCGACGGATCGCCTTGCGATCTGCCACCTCCCGCGCCGCCCGCAGGTTCAGCCCATCGGCCGTGTCGGCGGTACCGCCAAGGTCGAGATCCGCAGCGGTGATCAGCTTGCCGTCGGCCATGATCACCGCGCGCTTGATCCGGTTTTCGAGCTCGCGGACATTGCCCGGCCAGCTCCAGCCATCGATCGCCGCGCGCGCATCGGGGGCGAGCCCGGTCACGCCGGCATTCATCGTCCTGGCGTACTTCGCCAGAAAATGCCGCGCGAGCAGCCCCGCGTCGCCGCTGCGCTCGGCCAGCGAAGGGATCCGCACGACGATTTCCGTCAGCCGATAATAGAGATCCTCACGAAAACGTCCCGTCGCGACCATCGCGTCGACATCCTGATGCGTCGCGCAGACGATCCGCGTGTCGACCGGGATCGCCTTGCGGCCGCCGACCCGCTCGATCACCCGTTCCTGCAGGAACCGCAACAGTTTGACCTGCAGCGTCAGCGGCACGTCGCCGATCTCGTCGAGGAACAGCGTGCCACCCGCCGCCTGCTCGATCTTGCCCTCGGTGGTCTTGATCGCGCCGGTGAACGCCCCCTTTTCATGGCCGAACAGCTCGCTTTCGAGCAACGTCTCGGGAATCGCCGCGCAGTTGATCGCGACAAACCTGCCTCGCGCGCGCGGCGACGCATTATGGATGCCGCGCGCGAGCACTTCCTTGCCCGTGCCGCTCGCGCCCAGCAGCATCACCGCCACATTGGCGGGCGCGACCCGTTCGAGCGTCCGCGTGACAAGCGCCATTTCGGGCGAGGCGGCGATCACGCCGCCAAATCCCGCCCCGCTCGCTGCCACCCGCGCCGCAAGCCGCCGGTTCTCCGCCTCGAGGCCATGGACGTGGAACGCACGGGCGACGATCATCCCGAGCACGTCGATATCGATCGGTTTGGCATAGAAATCCCACGCCCCCTCCGCGATCGCGGTCAGCGCGCTTTCGCGTGCACCGTGCCCGGACGCGATAATCACCTGGGTATCGGGTTTCAGCGCGAGGATTTCGCGCAGCGTCGCAAAGCCTTCGGCGACGCCGTCGGGATCGGGTGGCAGGCCGAGGTCGAGCGTGACGACGGCGGGTTCGTGCGCCCGGATCGCTTCGATCGCGGTGGCGCGGTCGCTGGCGACGACGATCTCATAGCCCTCATACGCCCAGCGCAGCTGTCGCTGCAGCCCAAGATCGTCCTCGACGATCAGAAGCACCGGGCGCGCCTCCACAGGGGATGCCGATGTGCTCATGCCGCCGCCTCCATCGCATCGGCGGCCGGCAACGATATGCGGAACCGCGTCCCCTCACCTTCCCGGCTGAAGACATCGAGCGACCCGCCCATCGCCTCGACCAGTTGCAGTGCTTCGAACGCGCCGATCCCGAACCCCAGCGGCTTGGACGAGGCGAACGGCCGGAACAGCTGATGGCGGACGAAAGCGGGGCTCATCCCGGACCCCTGGTCGATCACGTCGATCGCGATGGTCGCGCCGTTTGCCGTGACCGCGACGACGATCGGAGCGTCGCGGTCGCTCGCTTCGATCGCGTTCTGGATCAGATGGCCGAGCACCTGTTCGAGCCGTGCCGTCTGCGCCCGGGCGAGCACCTGTCCGGTCGCCTGTGCCGCGATCGGATGCTGTGCGCGACGTGCGCCGACGACGCGGTTGACCAGCGCTGCGACATCGACCGGCTGGAACGGCTCGCTGGGGGCCGCGTGCGTTTGTGAAAGCCGGGCGAGCAGCGCATTCATGCGATCGGCGGAGTCCTGGAGTGTGGCGACCATGTCGACGCGGAACGCCGGATTGTCGGCGTGACGCTCTGCGTTGCGCGCGACCAGCGTCAACTGGCTGACGAGATTCTTGATGTCGTGCAGGATGAACGCGAAGCGGCGGTTGAACTCGTCGAACCGCTGCGCGTCCGCGAGCGCGGCATGCGCGCGGTCCTCGGCAAGGTAGCTCGCCGCCTGCCGGCCCGCGACCCGCAACAGGTCGAAATCCTCCCAGTCCAGCGCGCGATCGACCGGCGGACGGGCGAGGATGATCGCGCCGACCAGTGCACCGCCATGCACCAAAGGGACGATCGCCCAGGCCACGGGGCATGCGCTGAGCCAGTGCGGCACGCTAGCGCTCTCCTCCGCCGGCGCCGTGCCGCGCCGTACGGGGTCAAGTTCGATGATCCGCGGGCTGAGACGAAGACGCTCGGCCAGCGCCCGATCCGACATCGGCGCCGGCGCCGTCGTCATCTCCCAGTTCCAGGCGGCGGCGCTGCTCATGCCCAGACCGTCGGGGACCAGCAAGAGACCGCCCGGGCTGTCGGTCAGGTCCGCCACCGCCTTCACGATCCGTCCGTCGAGCGGCGCGGCGCCGTCGCCCGGTGCGCCCAGCGTCTCGGTGAAACGCTGCCACTCTGCGCGATAGTCATAGCGATGGCGAAACAGGTGCTTGGCGATCTTCACCTTCGCCCATGCGCGCAGCCACGACGTGGCCAGCAGCCCGAACAGCGCAGCGGTCGCACCGCAGATGATCGCGGTCTGGATCAGCCGCGCGTGATCGCCGCCATAGGCGTCGGCAACGCTGGTCGCGACGGCGGTGATCCCGACATAGCTGATCACCGCGATCGCGGTGAGCGACCGGGTGGCGACGCGACGCGACACCGCGAACGTCCAGTCGCCGCGACGGGTGACCGCAACGAGCAGGAGCAGCGCCATGCCGATCATCGCGACACCGCGTACGGCAACGATCACAGGCGTCCAGCGCGGCGCGACATAGGCGCTGACAGCCAGCAGCAGATCGACGCTCCACATGATCGTGACCGCGACCACGACCAGACGCCCGCCGTGCCACGCCGCGTCGGGCGAGGCCCGTGCTGCCTGATGCAGATGATGGACCAGCACCAGCGCGCTGATCGCCACCATCATCCCGAACACGAGCCGTGCCGATTCGGTCTGTGCCTGCGCATCGGCATCCATCGGCACCAATTCGACGACCGCGAGCAGCGCGCCGATCACCGCGATCGCTACGACGGTGCCATAGACCGCACCCAGCGCACGATTGCCGGTGCGTTCCCGGCGTACGAGCGCGAACATGAAGCCGAGCCAGGCGATGGAGCGCGCGCTCTCGGCGATCCGGGTGCTGACATCGCGAAAGTCTATGCCCGACACGGCCAGCGCCCAGAGCGTCGTCAGGACGAGCGGGCCGACAAAGGCCGCGTTCGACCAGCCGCCGGCCGGCCGCTGCGCCTGCCTGAACACGAGCACGCCGAACAGCAGCGCGGCCAGTGCGTGCGTCCACAGGATCAGCAGCGCGATCATGCCACGTTCAGCGCGCGCCGGTTGGCCACAGGACGACCCGGAGCGTCTGCAGAAGGATCAGCATGTCGAGGAAGGGCGAATAATTCTTGGCGTAATACAGATCATATTCGAGCTTGTGCCGCGCATCCTCGATCGATGCGCCGTAAGGATAGTTGATCTGCGCCCACCCCGTGATGCCCGGCTTCACCATGTGACGCTCGGCATAATAAGGCAGCTGGGTTTCGAGTTCGTCGACGAATTGCGGCCGTTCGGGGCGCGGACCGACAAAGCTCATCTCGCCGCGCAGCACGGTCCAGGTCTGTGGCAGTTCGTCGATGCGGACCTTGCGGATGAAACGACCGATCCGCGTGATCCGGGGATCGTCCTCCGCCGCCCAGACCGCCTTGCCCGCAATCTCGGCATCCTGCCGCATCGAGCGGAGCTTCAGAATGTCGAACCCCTGATTGTAGAGGCCGACGCGCCGCTGACGATAAAAGGCGGGGCCACGCGACTCGAGCTTGATCGCAAGCGCAGTGACCAGGATGACCGGCAGCGTGACCGCGAGCAGGATCAGGCTGGCGACGATGTCAAACGCGCGCTTGAACACGCTCGACAGCATCCGGCCACTGGCGAAACCGTCGGAGAAGATCAGCCAGGACGGATTCACACTGTTGAGATCGATCCGCCCGGTCTCGCGTTCGAGAAAGGTCGAAATCTCGATGACCTGGACGCCGGTCGTGCGGACACGGAGCAGATCCTTGAGTGGCAGCGCGTTGCGCCGTTCTTCGAGCGCGAGGACGACTTCGCCCGCGTTCAGGTCGACGATATGCGCCGCCAGGTTCGGGATGTCGGCGCGGGGAATCGCACCGTCGACCACCGCCTCCGCCTCGCCCATCGCGACGAAGCCCGCCGCGACGAAGTTGATCCCAGGCTGTTGCGACAGAGCGAGGATGCGTGCGGCACGATGGCCCGCGCCGAGGACGACGATTCGTCGCTTGAACGTGTCGCCGCCCAGCAGCCGGCCAAGCACCGCGCGCACCGTCACCAGCAGGACGGCCGCGATCAGCGTCGCATATAGCAGGTTCGACCGCCAGAAGGTGAGCGCGGGGACCAGGAAGAAGATCAGCGACTGGAAGATCACGCCGAGCGAGAAGGCGACCGCGAGCCGCGCGGCGGCGAACCGCAGCGACAGGAACGAGGCGACGCCATAGGCGCCGACCGCGACCAGCGCGATCTGCAACGCCGCGGCGAAGGTCGCGAGCTGGAGCACGCGCGTGTGGATCGGCTCGACCGCCATGCCGATCTGATGCGCGCGGACGACCCAGCCGATCTCCCCTGCCACGACCAGCAGCACGGCGTCGACGATGCCGAGCAGCAGCACCGCATAGGGGACGTAGTGTTTGAAGAGCCTGATCATCGTTCGGCGGGATCCCGACAGGGTGACTGTAAACGCACCCGACACCTAGCTGTCTCTTTGCACCAATTCGCAAACAAAGGCTGAAGACCGCGCGCTGGCGGGGTGGTTTGCGATTGGAAGTCCCGGATTGGTCGTTATACGGTCTCCCGAGTGGAGGTCGCATGACAGTTCGAACGATTATACCCGTGATTCTGTCCGGCGGTTCCGGCACCCGGCTGTGGCCGATGTCGCGTCCCGAAATGCCCAAGCAGATGCTCGCGCTGACCGCGGACCAGACCATGTTGCAGCTGACCGCAGGCCGCGCGCAGGGCGAACGCTTCGCGGCGCCGATCGTCGTCGCCAACGCCGCGCATGCCGATCTGGTCGAAGCGCAGCTGGCAGACGCCGGCGCCGAGGCACAGGCGCTGATCCTCGAGCCGATGGGCCGCAACACCGCGCCCGCGATCGCACTCGCGGCGATCGCCGCGGGCGAGACCGGTGCCGGCAGCGGCGACGCGCTGCTCGTCATGCCGTCCGATCACGTCATCGCCGACCTGCCCGCCTTCCACGCCGCGATCGCCGCGGCGCTGCCGATGGTCGCGCAGGGCTGGCTGGTGACGTTCGGCATCGCCCCCGACGCGCCTGAAACCGGCTATGGCTGGATCCAGGTCGGCGAAGAACTGGCCGCGGGTGTCCACCGCGTCGCGCGCTTCGTTGAGAAGCCGCCGCTCGACAAGGCGGAGGCGATGCTGGCTTCGGGCGATCATGCCTGGAACGGCGGCATCTTCCTGTTCCGCGCCGACGCCTATCTCGCTGCCCTTGCGCAGCATGATCCCGGCATTCTGGTCGCGACGACCGATGCGATGAAGCTCGCCCGTCGCGAAGGCACGCGGGTCTATCCCGACGCCGAGGCCTTTGCCGCGTCGCCCGATGACTCGATCGACTATGCGGTGATGGAAAAGGCCGACCGCGTCGCGGTGGTGCCGGTGGCGATGGGGTGGAACGACGTTGGCAGCTGGGACGCGTTGCATGCGATCAGCGCGCGCGACGCGGACGGCAATGCGCATCGCGGCGATGGCGACGGCAGCGTGCTGGCGATCGACACGAAGAACTGTCTGGTGCGCAGCGACGGCGTCAAGGTCGCGCTGGTCGGGGTCGAGGACCTGATCGTGGTGGCGAGCGGCAACGACGTGCTGATCATGCCGCGCGGTCGCAGCCAGGAAGTGAAGAAGCTGATCGCGGCGATGAAGAACCGCTGAGGCGGTACCGCCAATAATGAGAACGGACAAAGGGCCGGGGATTGCTCCCCGGCCCTTTTGCTTTGGGTCGTCTTGGTCGGAACGGAGGACCGGCAAAGCCGGCCCTTTTCGTCGGACGGGACTGGTGGCTTTCGCCGCCCAGCCCGCCGGCCGTTCCGATTTCGTGTCGGGAGGAGCGTCGCTCCTCCCGTTCGAAATCAGAAGTCCATGCCGCCCATGCCGCCCATGCCGCCGCCGCCGCCCATGGGCATGGCGGGCTTGTCTTCGGCCATTTCGCTCACGGCCGCTTCGGTCGTGATCAGCAGGCCTGCGACCGATGCCGCGTTCTGCAGCGCGGTGCGGACGACCTTGGTCGGATCGATCACGCCGGCTTCCACCAGGTTCTCGTAGGTGTCGGTCGCGGCGTTGAAGCCGATGTTCGAGTCGTTGCCGTCGAGCAGCTTGCCCGAAACCACCGCACCGTCATGACCCGCATTCTGCGCGATCTGGCGAACCAGAGCCGTCAGCGACTTGCGGACGATGTCGATACCGCGCGTCTGGTCCTCGTTCGCACCGGTCAGGCCGTCGAGCACCTTGGTCGCGTACAGCAGCGCCGTACCACCACCGGGGACGATGCCCTCTTCGACGGCTGCGCGGGTTGCGTGCAGCGCGTCGTCGACGCGGTCCTTGCGCTCCTTGACTTCGACTTCCGACGAACCGCCGACCTTGATCACGGCAACGCCGCCGGCGAGCTTGGCAAGACGCTCCTGGAGCTTCTCCTTGTCATAGTCGCTGGTGGTGTTCTCGATCTGGCGACGGATCGCTTCGGTACGGCCCTTGATCGTCTCGTGATCGCCGGCACCGTCGACGATGACGGTGTTGTCCTTGTCGATCGTGACGCGCTTGGCGGTGCCGAGCATGCCGAGCGTGACGGTCTCGAGCTTGATGCCGAGGTCTTCCGAGATCATCTCGCCCTTGGTCAGGATCGCGATGTCCTCGAGCATCGCCTTGCGACGATCGCCGAAGCCGGGTGCCTTGACCGCTGCGACCTTCAGGCCGCCGCGCAGCTTGTTGACGACGAGCGTGGCGAGTGCCTCACCCTCGATGTCCTCGGCGATGATCAGGAGCGGACGACCCGACTGAACGACGGCTTCCAGGATCGGGAGCATCGCCTGCAGGTTCGAGAGCTTCTTCTCGTGGATCAGGATGTAGGGATCCTGAAGCTCGACGGTCATCTTCTCGGGGTTGGTGATGAAGTAGGGCGAGAGATAGCCGCGGTCGAACTGCATGCCTTCGACGACGTCGAGCTCGAATTCGAGACCCTTGGCCTCCTCGACGGTGATCACGCCTTCCTTGCCGACCTTCTCCATGGCTTCGGCGATCTTCTCGCCGACTTCACGGTCGCCATTGGCCGAGATGATGCCGACCTGCGCCACTTCCTTCGAACCCGAAACCGGCTTCGAACGCGCCTTGACGTCCTCGACGACCTTGACGACGGCGAGATCGATGCCGCGCTTCAGATCCATCGGGTTCATGCCCGCTGCGACCGACTTCATGCCCTCGCGGACGATGGCCTGCGCCAGGACCGTCGCGGTGGTCGTGCCGTCACCGGCGATGTCGTTGGTCTTCGAGGCCACTTCGCGCAGCATCTGCGCGCCCATGTTCTCGAACTTGTCCTTGAGCTCGATCTCCTTGGCGACGGTGACGCCGTCCTTGGTGATGCGCGGTGCGCCGAAGCTCTTGTCGATGACGACGTTGCGGCCCTTGGGCCCCAGGGTCACCTTGACCGCGTCGGCGAGGATGTCGACGCCGCGGAGGATGCGCTCGCGCGCGTCACGACCGAATTTTACGTCCTTGGAAGCCATGTCAGCTACCCTTTCAAACGAATGTTGTGAATGTTGAGACGAAAACGGTATTTTTGAGCGCGGTCCGGACCAGCCCTAAAGGGCGATCCAGGCCACGTCGGCGTCAGCCGACGATGCCCAGAATGTCCGATTCCTTCATGATCAGCAGATCTTCGCCGTCGACCTTGACCTCGGTGCCCGACCACTTGCCGAACAGGATCTTGTCGCCAGCCTTGACGTCGAGCGGGGTGATCGTGCCGTTCTCGGCGCGGGTCCCGGTGCCGATGGCGACGACTTCGCCTTCCTGCGGCTTTTCCTTGGCGGTGTCGGGGATGATGATGCCGCCAGCCGTCTTCTCTTCGGCTTCGAGGCGCTTCACCAGCACGCGGTCGTGCAACGGACGAAAGTTCATGGGATCCATGTCCTTTAGGTTTGTGACAGATTTCTGGCACTCGACGATATCGAGTGCCAACAGCCGTCATATGTGCCGCGTCCCCGGCATCGTCAACGGGCGTCCAAACGAAAATCGCGTCAATCGTTACATTCCGCGGGTCAGGACGAGCCCCAGCCGATCACGCCGCGACCAGCGCCACAGCAGCAGCACCGACACCACCGCGAGCCCTGCGAACAGCCCCCACCACACCCCCTCGCCGGCAAGCGGCGTGCGGAAGCCGAGCAGGATCGCGGTGCCGAAGCCGATCACCCAATAGCCGAACAGCGCGATCAGCATCGGCGTCCGGGTATCCTGCAGCCCGCGCAGCACGCCCGCCGCGACCGCCTGCGCGCCGTCGACGAGCTGGAACACCGCGGCGACGCCGAGGAACCGCAGCGCGAGCGCGACGACGACCGCGTTCTGCGGCAGGTCGGGATCGACATAGACGCCGATCATCAGCCGCGGCACCGCCCAGATCAGCAGCGCGCTGGCCGCCATGAAGCCGATCCCGACGACCAGCGCGACATTGCCCGCGCGGGTGATCCAGACCCGGTCCTGCGCGCCGTACGCCATGCCGACGCGGATCGTCGCCGCCTGCGCGACGCCGAACGGCACCTGAAACGCGACCGCGGCGATGTTGAGCGCGATCGCATGCGCCGCGACCTCCGCGACGCCGATCAGCCCCATCAGCAGCGCCGCGCCGCCGAACAGCGCGCCTTCGAAGATCCAGGTCAGCATGATCGGCGTGCCGAGCCGGACGATCTCATGGAAGCGCGACCATTCGGTCCGCCACCAGCGGCCGAACAGGTGGAAGCGCCGCAGCCGCCGGTCGGTCGTCAGGATCACGCCGTACGCGATCATCATCACGCCGAGGCTGGCGACGCTGGCGAGCGCCGAGCCCTCCAGCCCGAGCGCGGGGAAGCCGAGATTGCCGAACACCAGCAGCCAGTTGCCCGCGATCCCGACGAGCAGCGACAGCCCGGTGACGAGAAACGCCCAGCCCGGCCGGCCGAGCGCCGCCGCTGCGGTGCGCATGACGCCCGCGAGCACGCCGGGCAGCAGCGCAAAGGCGATGATCGTCATGAACCGGCCGGCGCGGCGCGCGACCTCCGGGTCCTGCCCGGCGAGCCGCATCAGCGTTTCGCCCTGCGTGAGGACCAGGATGACCGGCAGCGAGCCGAGGATGCCGAGCCACAGCGCCATCCGCACGCTGCGCCGGACCTCGCGCACGGCATGCGCGCGGCGGCCGAGTTCGGCAGCGATCAGCGGCGCCGCCGCGCTAGTCAGCCCGATCAGCGCGAACATCAGCAGGTTGAAGACGAACACGCCGAGCGTCGCGGCGGCAAGATCGACCGTGCCGAGCCGCGCGACGAAGATCACGTCGACCGCGGACACCGCCATCTGGATCAGGTTCGCCCCGACCAGCGGCGTGGCGAGCCGCAGCAGCGCGAGAAGCTCGGCGCGGGCATCGGCGGGCGCCGGGCCGGTGGCGATGGGAACGGGTTCGATCACCCGGCCGCCCCTAGCGGGATTTGCGGCGTGGGACACCTGGGATCTGTGCGGGGGGCGCGGCGGGCTGGCGGGGCTGACTGGCCAGTGGATTGGTCCTTTGAGGGCGGCCGGGGTCGCCCCCCCCCACCTCGGTGGGTCGGACAGGTCGATGGCGATGCGGCCGGTCTTGTCGGGTTTCTTGGCGAAGGCGCTTTTCGCGAGCGCGACGGCGCCGGCGATGAGGGGGACGATCGGGGGGCCGAAGCCGGACTGGCAGCCGCTCTGGGTCGCGGCGCAGGGCGTTCCCTCGAGCGACAGCGCGCGGATCGCGGTCATGTTCGGGTTGGAGGCGACGGGGCGGTCGGGCGGGCCCCAGTCGGGGAGCGGGAGGCGCGGGCCCGATTGGGTGCCGGGCGCGCAGACGGTAATCGTCTTGTCGCCCTCCTTCACCACCGGGCAGTCGGGGGGATTGAGGATCGACCAGCTCTTCTCGGTCGGGGCCGACGAGGTCGATGTGGCGGCAGGCTGGGCCGCAGGTATGGCGCCGGCCTGTGTGAGCGCGAGCAGCGTGACGAGAATCATCGGCGGCGCCTCAACGGTTTGCGGTGATCATGGGCATCGCCCGAGCATGGACCCGATCGGGGCGTCTTGCCACTGTCCAGATGGCGGGGGGCTGATGGCGGGGGCGTGATGGCGCGGGGGTCAGGGTGCGGGTTTGCGGAGGCCGCCGGCGGTGACGCCCGCCGCGCCGACGCCGACCGACACGCCGGCCATGCCGCCGCCGACCTGGAACGGGCCCATGTCCTGGACCGGGGTGCGCGCGTTGAGCAGCCGGACGCGTTCCGCGGCGAGGCTTTCATGGCGCGGATCGCCGGGGTCGTGCTCGACGAACGGCACGCGGAACCGATCCGCCTGGCGCAGGCCGCAGACGGTGATGTCGGTCGAGGCGGGATCGATGACGCAGCGGGGTTCGGCGGCGAGTCGCTCGCTGGCCTTGGCGAGCAGCGGGTCCTGAGCGAGAGCCAGAAGCAAGGCGAACATGACCTGTCCCCGATACGCGATGGGCCGATACGAAGCTCGTCGCGAGGGTGACGCACGCGCAGGCGAGCCGCAAGCGTCAGTCGGTCGGATCCCGATCTATTCTGGCGATGCCGAGCCGGGGGATCTCGATCGCCGGGCAGCGGTCCATGACGACCTGAAGCCCGGCGGCTTCGGCGCGGGCGGCGGCGTCGTCGTTGATCACGCCGAGCTGCAGCCAGACCGCCTTGGCACCGATCGCGATCGCCTGGTCGACGGCCTCGCCCGCGGCGGCGGAATTGCGGAAGATGTCGACGATGTCGATTTGGTCGCCGAGCTGGGCGAGTTCGCGGAAGACGAATTCGCCGTGGATGTGCTCGCCAGTGATCTGCGGGTTGACCGGGATGACGCGGTAGCCGTGCGCCTGCATCCGCGCCATCACGCCGTAGGAGGGGCGGTCGGGGCGGTCGGAGGCGCCGACCAGCGCGATCGTGCGCGCGTTTTCGAGCAGCGCCTTGATATCGGAATCGGCGGTAAGAGGCATCGCGGCGTCCTCTTCGGGAGAGCACCCGTCCGGGTCTGTACATAGACCGGTCGGGTGGCTGGAATCCTGGTCCGCTCGTGCCGTAGCTCTACGCGCCAGGCACGACCGGTAACAGCACAACGGCGCGGGCCCCAAAACGTTTCACATTTTTCCAATCCATGCGACGACCTGAGCGGCGAGGGCGGCGAAGATCACGTCGTCGGGCTCGGCCGCGGGGGGCGTTCCCGCGTCGGAGGCGGTGCGGATCGACAGCGTCAGCGGCACGCGGCCGAGGAACGCGATGCCGAGCTCACGCGCCGCCGCCTCGGCGCCGCCGTTGCCGAACGGATCCGAGCTTTCGCCGCAATGCGGGCAGACATAGCCGGCCATGTTCTCGACCAGCCCGATGATCGGAATGCCGGCCTTTTCGAACAGGTCGATCGCGCGGCGCGCGTCGATCAGCGCGAGATCCTGCGGGGTCGAGACAATGATCGCGCCTGCGGGGCGGTATTTCTGGACCATCGTCAGCTGGACGTCGCCGGTGCCGGGGGGCAGGTCGAGCACGAGCGTGTCGGTCGCGCCCCAGTCCGCCTCGACCAGCTGGCCGAGCGCGCCCGCCGCCATCGGCCCGCGCCAGGCGAGCGCGCGGCCGGGATCGACGAGCTGGCCCATCGACAGGAGGGGGACGCCGTAGGGGGTGGGGACCGGGTCGAGCACCTTGTCCTTGGCGGTCGGGCGGGTGCCCTCGACCCCCATCAGCCGCGGCTGCGACGGGCCATAGATGTCCGCGTCGACGAGGCCGACGCGGCGCCCGGCCCTGGACAGCGCGATGGCGAGGTTGGCGGACAGCGTCGACTTGCCGACCCCGCCCTTGCCGCTGGCGACCGCGATCAGCCGGCGGGTGGTGCGTTCGGCGGTCATGACCACGCGCACCTCGCCGACGCCCGGCGCGGTCGCGGCCATCTTCACCGTCGCCTCGAGCGCGTCGCGCGCCTTCGGGTCGAGGCCGGTCGCATCGACCACCACGCCGAGCCGCGTTCCTTCGAGTCGCACCGTGGCGCGCGTGCCCGCCACTGCGGCAATCGCCGCCTTTACCGCTTCAATGTCGATCATCGCCGCCAGATAGGCCCGTGGCGGGCGCTTGGCACTGTTTTTCCGCGATGGCACACCTATAAAGGTTGGATGACGATCTTTACGCGCTGGCTCCGGCGTCCCCCCATTCTCGCCGTCGAAACGCCAAAGGGCCCCTGGGGCGGCTCGGGTGACGATAATGCCGGCGAGGGCGGCGGCCCCCGCAATCCCTGGGCGCTGCCCCCCGGCGGTCGCAAGCCGACCGGCAAGCCGAGCGCGCTCGACGAATTCCTGAAAAAGGCCCGGGTCTCGGGCGGCGGTGGCGGCGGCGGTAGCAGCGGCGGCGGGTTCGGCGGCCTGCCGACGGGCGCCAATGCGCGCGCGCTCTGGGCGATCGCGGTCGCGGTGATCGTGGTGCTGTGGCTGCTGTTCACGTCGTTCCACCAGATCGGGCCGCAGCAGCGCGGCGTGGTCACCTATTTCGGCAAATATGCCGGCACGCTCGACCCGGGCATCCGCCTGACCCCGCCCGCGCCGATCGCGAGCGTCGAGGTGGTCGACGTGCAGAATATCCGCACCGACAATTTCCCCGTCGGCGACGGCGAGAACCTGACGCTGACCGGCGACCAGAACATCATCGATCTGGCCTATTCGGTGCGCTGGGACATCGCCGATCCGCGCGATTACGTGTTCCAGCTCGCCGAGCCGAACACCACGGTACGCGCCGCGGCCGAGAGCGCGATGCGCGCGGTGGTCGCGACGACGACGCTGGAGCAGGCGATCGGCACGGGCCGCACGGTGATCGAGCAGCGCGTCGCCGAGCTGACCCAGCAGATCCTCAACGACTATAAGTCGGGCGTCCGCATCCAGGGCGTCGCGATCAAGCAGGCCGCCGCGCCCGCGCAGATCGTCGAGGACTTCAACGCGGTGACCGCGGCGCAGCAGGAAGCGATCGCCAACCTCAACCAGTCGCGCTCCTATGCGCAGCAGGTCGTGGCGCGCGCGCAGGGCGAGGCCGCATCGTTCGACAAGGTCTATGAACAATATCGCCTCGCCCCCGAGGTGACGCGTCGACGGATGTATTACGAGACCATGGAAGCGGTATTGGCCAAGAGCGACAAGACGATCGTCGAGACTCCGGGCGGCGTCGTCCCCTATCTGCCGCTGCGCAACGGCAAGCGGCTCGCCGATCCGGAGGTCGCGCCGCGCGCCGCCCAGCCGGCGACGCCCGCGCCGGCTGCGGCCGCCGCCGCCGCCCAGCCGGGAGCCGCCCAGTGAACGGTCTGACCTGGCGTAACCCGCTGATCGCGGGCGCGATCGCGCTGGTGCTCGTGATCCTTGCCGCGGCGAGCTTTGCGATCGTGCCGGAAACGCAGCAGGCGGTGATCCTGCGGTTCGGCCAGCCGATCCGGACGGTCAACGCCTATGCGCCCGGCCAGCCCTTCGGCCAGACCGGCGCGGGGCTGATCGTGCGCGTGCCGTTCATCGACCGCATCGTGTGGATCGACAAGCGCGTGCAGGACATCGAGCTCGACAACACGCTGGTGCTGTCGACCGATCAGCTGCGGCTCGAGGTCGATGCCTATGCACGCTACCGCGTCGTCGACCCGCGCAAGATGCGCAACGCGGTCGGCAGCGAGGAACGCATCCCCGACCAGCTGCGCCCGATCCTGGGCTCGGCGCTGCGCAACGAGCTGGGCAAGCGGCGCTTCGTCGAGCTGCTCAGCCCCGAGCGGTCCGAGCTGATGGACAATATCCAGACCGGGTTGCAGCGCGTGGCGAGCCAGTATGGCGTCGAGATCGTCGACGTGCGGATCAAGCAGGCGAACCTGCCTGTCGGCCTGCCGCTCGAAAGCGCGCTCAAGCGCATGTCGAGCGCACGCCAGCAGGAGGCGATCACGATCCGCGCCGAGGGCCAGAAGCAGGCGCAGATCGTCCGTGCGCAGGCGGATGCCGATTCGGCGAAGATCTATGCCGAGAGCTTTGGCAAGGATGCCGACTTCTACGACTTCTATCGGGCCATGCAGTCCTACCGGCACACGTTCGGGGCAGATGGCGGTCCGGCACCGGAAGGATCGACGTCGATAATTCTTTCGCCGAACAACAGCTATCTGCGGGAATTCGAGGGCCGCGGGCGTTAAAGCCCGTGAGCTTGCTCTGAACACCCGTTCATATTCAAGCGTCGTTCAGCCGTAATCGGCGATGAAACCCCGGTTTCGGACGATGAAACGAGAGGACAATATCCAGTGCGTTACGCCTACGCCATTACCAGCGCTCTACTGCTCGGCGGCGCGACCGCGACGCTCGCGCTCCAGCCCGGCACCGCTTCGGGGACCGGCCAGGTCGCCCAGAACGAACCTGGCGCGATCCAGGCGGTCGTGCCCAAGCCCGGCGCGCCGATGAGCTTTGCCGACATGGTCGCGCGGCTTCAGCCCGCGGTCGTGAACATCTCGACCAAGCAGACGATCGTCCAGAAGCAGCAGGCCAACCCGTTCGCGGGCACGCCGTTCGGCGAGCTGTTCGGCGGCATGGGCGGCGGTCCGCAGGGTGGCCCGCCGGTCAAGCGCGAGGGTGCGTCGCTCGGCTCGGGGTTCCTGATCTCGGCGGACGGCTATGTCGTCACCAACAACCACGTGATCTCGCCGGGCGCGCAGGGCGCGACGGTCGATTCGATCACCGTGACGCTGAGCAACAAGAAGGAATATGTCGCCAAGGTCATCGGCAAGGACCAGGAATCGGACCTGGCGCTGCTGAAGATCGACGCGCCGAACCTGCCCTTCGTCAAGTTCGGCGATTCGAACGGCGCGCGCGTCGGCGACTGGGTCGTCGCGATCGGCGAGCCGTTCGGGCTGGGCGGCACGGTGACCGCGGGGATCATCTCGGCGATCAACCGCGTCACCGGGCAGGGCGGCGCGTATGACCGCTTCATCCAGACCGACGCATCGATCAACCAGGGCAATTCGGGCGGGCCGATGTTCGACCTGAACGGCAATGTGATCGGCGTGAATTCGCAGATCTTCAGCCAGTCGGGCGGCAATATCGGGATCGGCTTCGCGATCCCCGCGGCGACCGCCAAGCCGATCATCGCGACCTTCATGAAGGGTGGCACGATCGAGCGCGGCTATATCGGCGTGACGCTGGGCCGTGGTGGCACGATCGACGAGGATACCGCAGCCGCGCTCGGCATCGCCAAGAACCAGGGCGAGCTGATCAACGACGTCACCGCGGGCGGGCCCGCGGCGCGCGCCGGCGTGCGCGCGGGCGATGTGGTGACCAAGGTCAACGGCCAGGTCGTGACGGTCGACCAGTCGCTGTCCTATCTCGTGTCGAACGTGAAGCCGGGTCAGACCGCGCGGCTCGACATCCTGCGCAACGGCAAGCCGACGAGCGCGAACGTGGTCGTCGTGCCACGGCCGAGTGCTGACAAGCTGGCGGCGACGCTGGGCGGCGACGCGCAGGGCTTCGGCACCGATGACGGCGACGACGATGATGCAGCGACCGGCGCGGCACCCACTGCGGGTGCGGCGCTCGGGATCGGTGTCCAGCCGCTGACCCCGGCGATCGCGCAGGCGGTCGGCGTCGAGGCGGGCACGCAGGGCGTGGTGATCGCGGCCGTCGCGCAGACGAGCGATGCGTTCGGCAAGCTCAAGCGCGGCGACGTGATCATCTCGGTCAACGGCACGCCGGTGCGCAGCGCAACCGAGCTGCAGGGCGCGGTCACGACGGCCAAGGCCGCCGGGCGCCCGCAGGTGCTGTTGCAGGTCAAGCGCGGGCGCGGGCCGGCGCAGTTCCTGCCGGTCAAGATCAAGTAATCCACCCGACACTCGCGTGTCCCGAAGGACCGTCGCTCACCCGAGCGGCGGTCCTTTTTCTTTGCGGGGCGCGGGGTTAGGATCGGGATCGACAGCGAGGACATAGCAGCATGGGCGACGGCATCTTCATCGGCGCGAGCGCGGACGGTACGCGGCAGACGCTCGAGCTCAGACGCGCGAACCGGCACGGGCTGATCGCGGGCGCGACGGGGACGGGCAAGACCGTGACCGTGCAGGGAATCATCGAGGGATTTTCGGCGAACGGCGTGCCGTGCTTCGTCGCCGACGTGAAGGGCGACCTGTCGGGGCTCGCCATGGCGGGATCGCCGACCGCGAAGACGCATGCGATCTTTGCCGAGCGCGCCAGGGCGATCGGCGATGACGGCTGGGCCTATGCGGACACGCCGGTGCAGTTCTGGGACCTGTTCGGCGAGCAGGGGCATCCGATCCGCACGACGATCAGCGAGATGGGTCCGGTGCTGCTCGCGCGGCTGCTCGATCTCAACGAGGTGCAGGAGGGGGTGCTAACGATCGCCTTCCATGTCGCGGATACCGAAGGGCTGCTGCTGATCGATCTCGACGATCTGCAGGCGATGCTGAGCGAGTGCGCGGGGCGGGCGGACGAGCTGACGACGACCTATGGCAACGTGTCGAAACAGTCGATCGGTGCGATCCAGCGGGCGCTGCTCCAGTTGCGGTCGCAGGGCGCGGAGCATTTCTTCGGCGAGCCCGCGCTCGAATTGCGTGATTTCATCGGCGTCGACGATCGCGGGCGGGGGCTGGTCAACATCCTCGCCGCGGACAAGCTGATGGCGAGCCCGAAGCTCTATTCGACCTTCCTGTTATGGCTGATGAGCGAGCTGTTCGAGCAGCTTCCCGAGATCGGCGATCCCGACAAGCCGGTGCTGTGCTTCTTCTTCGACGAGGCGCATCTGCTGTTCGATGCCGCGCCCAAGGCGCTGCTCGACACGATCGCGCAGGTCGTGCGGCTGATCCGGTCGAAGGGCGTGGGGGTGTATTTCATCACGCAGAACCCGATCGACATTCCCGAGACGATCGCGGGGCAGCTCGGCAACCGGGTGCAGCATGCGCTGCGCGCGTTCACGCCGCGCGACCAGGCGGCGGTGCGCTCGGCGGCGGAGACGTTCCGCGCGAATCCGGGGGTCGATGTCGCGACCGCGATCACCGAGCTGAAGGTGGGGGAGGCGCTGGTGTCGCTGTTGCAGGCGGACGGGTCGCCGACGCCGGTCGCGCGCACGCTGATCAAGCCGCCGGTGTCGCGGGTCGCGCCGATCACGCCCGCCGAGCGCGCGGTGATGATCGAGACGGATGCGATCGGGGCGAAATACGACACTTTGGTCGATCGCGAGTCGGCGGAGGAGCTGCTTGCGGCGAAAACCGAGGCGGCGAGCGCGGCGGCGGCCGAGGCGAAGGCGACGACCGCGGCGGAGAAGGCGGCGGTGGCGCAGGCGAAGCTCGACGCGAAGGCGGCGCGCGAGGCGCGGGCGGCGGAGCGCGAGGCTGAGCGGGTGGAGCGGGCGGCCGAGCGCGAGGCGGCGGATTCGCCCTGGGCGAAGATGGCGTCGTCCGCGACGCGGGCGGCGAGCTCGTCGATCGGGCGGCAGGTGGCGAACGAGATCGGGAAACAGGTGTTCGGGACGAGCAGCCGGAGCCGGTCGCGGTCGCGCGGCGGGGCGTCGGGGGGTGGGCTTGTGGGTTGGGGAGGTTGGAGTAACGGAGCGCTGTCCTGCATCACTGCCGTCCCCCAACTGGGCCCCGGCCTTCGCCGGGGTGGTGGGGGGTGTGGGGGCTGGCGTGTCCTTCCCCATGGTCACCCGCGAAGGCGGGTGCCCAGACTGGGTCCCCGCCTTCGCGGGGACACAAGGGGGAGCGGTGGCGTGTGATCTCGCGCATACCACCCCGGCGGAGGCCGGGGTCCAGTTGGGGAGGTCGCGGTAACGGGGCGCTTCCCGGGGTCATTGCCGTCCCCCAATTGGGCCCCGGCCTTCGCCGGGGTGGTGGGGGGTGTGGCGGCTGGCGGGTCCGATCTCGCTTGCACCTCCCCCGGTCTTCGCCGGGGTGGTGGAGGGGGTGGGGTGCTGTGGTATAGGGCGGCATCGGCACGGGCCGGGCGTTGGCCGGGCCGGTGCACCACGTCTTGCAAAGGTACCCGATCATGTCGCTCGATTTCGAATCCACCACCGACTGGGCCGCGATCGGTGAGGAGAGCCTCGATGCGGCGATCGAGTTGCGGCGCGCGATCCATGCGGATCCCGAGGTCGGGCTGCACTGTCCGCGCACCTCGGACAAGGTGAAGGCGGCGCTGGCCGGGCTGCCGCTCGAGATCCGCGAGGGGACGTCCACCTCCGGGTTCGTCGCGATCCTGCGTGGCGGGCGGGGCGGCGGTACCGCGGGGGGCAATGGGCGGACCGTGCTGCTCCGCGGCGACATGGATGCGCTGCCGATGCAGGAGGAGACCGGGCTGCCGTTCGCGTCGAAGGTCGACGGGGCGATGCATGCGTGCGGGCATGATTCGCATACCGCGATGCTGGTCGGCGCGGCCAAGGCCTTGTGCGCGCGGCGGGACGATCTGCCGGGGACGGTCGTGTTCATGTTCCAGCCGGGCGAGGAGGGGCATCACGGCGCGCGGCACATGATCACCGACGGGCTGCTCGACGCGCCATTGCCCGAGGCGGGGTTCGCACTGCACATCTCGCCCAACATGCCGATGGGGCATGTCGTCAGCCGGTCGGGGACGCTGATGGCGTCGACCGACACGCTGCGCGCGACGATCACCGGGCGCGGCGGGCATGCGGCGATGCCGCACGATTGCCTCGATCCGCTGCCGATCGCGTGCGAGATCGTCACCGCGCTGCAGACCTATGTCGCGCGGCAGGTGGCGGTGACCGATCCGGCGGTGCTGTCGATCACCAAGCTCAACGCAGGGAGCGCGCACAACGTCATCCCGTCGAGCGTCGAGATGCTGGGGACGATGCGGACCTTGTCCGAGCGGACGCGCGAACAGCTGCGCGCGGCGTTCGTGCGGATGGTCGAGGGGATCGCCGCGGCGCATGGTGCGGTCGGGACGCCGACGATCGAGCAGGGCTATCCCGTCACCGTGAACGATCCGCGGGCGACCGAGCTGATCAAGGCGGTGGCGACGACGATCGGCGGCGAGGGCGCGTATCAGGTGATGCCGCCGATGATGGGCGCGGAGGATTTCTCGTACGTGCTGCAGAAGCTGCCTGGCGCGATGGCGTTCATCGGCGCGGCGCCCGAGGGGAGCGACCCGCGGACCAACCCGCCGCTGCACAATACGAAGATGACGATCGACGAGCGGGTGATGGCGCACGGCATCGCGGTGCACTGCGCGTTGGCGGAGCGGTTTCTGTCGAACGGGTTCGATTGAGGCTGGGGGGCGTGCGCTCCGCTGGACTGATCCGGGGGAGCGGCGCGCCACTCCGTTGCCCCTCCCCGGCGAAGGCCGGGGTCCAGGTGGGAGGGCTGTGTAACGGAGCGGTGTCCGACGTTATCACCGTTCCCCAACTGGGCCCCGGCCTTCGCCGGGGTGGTAGCGCGCGGGGGCGGTTACTTCTTGATCAGGCCGATCTCGACGAGGCGTTCGTAGAGATAGTCGTGTGCGGTGATCGGGGTGGGGTAGCGGTTGGGGTTTTCCGCGGTGATCGTCGCCGGCAGCGTCTCGATCAGGAAATCCGGCGCGGGATGCAGGAAGAACGGCATCGAGTAGCGCGAATGGCCGCGGCGCTCAGGCGGCGGGTTGACGACGCGGTGCGTGGTCGAGGGCAGGACGTGGTTGGTCAGCCGCTGGAGCATGTCGCCGACATTGACGACCATCGCACCCTCGGGCGGCTTGATCGACAGCCAGCGGCCGTTCGCGCGGTCGAGCAGTTCGAGACCCGCCTCTTCCGCACCGAGCAGCAGCGTGATGAGGTTGATGTCCTCATGCGCGCCGGCGCGGACGCCCTCGGCATCGGCGGGGATCGGCGGGTAGTGCAGCAGGCGCAGGACGCTGTTGCCGTCCTTGACCGCGGGGTCGAACCAGTCGGGCGCGAGCTTCAGGTGGCGCGCGATCGCGGAGAGCAATTTGTCGCCCGCGGTGTCGAACGCCTTGAACAGGTCGAGGAAGACCGGCTTGAAACCCTCGGGGCGGGTCGGCCAGACGTTGGGCGACATCTGTGCCTCGTAGCGGTGGCCGGCGGGGAGCTCGCGGCCGACATGCCAGAATTCCTTGAGGTCGACGACCTTGGCGTCCTTGGCGATCTCGGTCTTGAACGGCGTATAGCCGCGCGCGCCGCCGCCGCCGGGGGCGAAATAGCCGCGCTTCTCGTCCTCGGGCAGCTCGAACAGCGCCTTGGTCTCGGCCCAGGCCTGGTCGATCAGGTCGGTCGGGATGCCGTGATCGGCGACGATCGCAAAACCGAAGCGTTCGAACGAGTTGCCGAGCGCGGCGGCAAAGCCGTCGGGGTCGCGCGCCTGATCGGCGAGGCTGAGTGTGGGAACCTGGGCGGCGGGGCTGTCGAGCATGGAAGGATGTCCGGATAGGGGAGCGCCGATATAGCGACGCGGGCGCGTGGTGCCAATTGCCTGGCGGGATTTCGCGTGGCGGCGGGGCGATCCGGCACCTCTCTTGCCGTCCTCCCCGCGGAGGCGGGGATGACGGGCCTTGGGGGAGGGGCACTTGGTTTCGTCATCCCCGCGGAGGCGGGGATCCAGATGTTCGGACGTCGGTGATGGAGTCGTGAGGGTTGCCGGTATGGATCCCCGCCTTCGCGGGGATGACGGTTGGGGGG